>NZ_JBIORT010000004.1:0-6075 GCF_051714385.1 Enterococcus sp. AZ141 | reverse complement strand
GAAAATCACAAAGAACGCCCGTCAATCGCTTGATTGACGGGCGTCTTGTGTTAATCGAGATTATGTTAACTAAGGGTTTAAATAACTTCTTCTAGCCAAACTTTATATGAAAGATCCGAAGCAATTGACGTTTGTATTTCAGGACTAACTATGAATCCGTACTCTTCTTCACTTGTTTCAAAACCATACATAACGTCTGAAATCTTATACAATTGCCCATTCCATAGGATTTTTTCCCCTTTTCTTGGAATAAATGGTAGCGCCACAATATCAAATTTTTCAGAGTAGTTTTCACTGTTTTTGTTTAAGGTAATAGCTAATTCAATCGCGTACAATTTTCATATCCTCCAAAAATATTAATTAATTGAAACCACACGTACAGGAGAAAAACAACTTGCATTTCCCTTTGAAGTATAAATTTGAGCAACCCCATTTATTCTATAAGTTCCTCCTTTTTTATACGTCCAAGTTTGAGAAATAGTCACACCACCAGATTTTGGGGAATAGCTTCCCGGAGAAGTCGTTTGTCCCAAAATTCCAATATTATAAACAGCGTTCACTCGGTTAATTATAGCATTTGTTTTCAATTTCCAAACAGCTGTAACCTTTCTTCCACTTTTTGTCACCGTAAAAGAAGTCGTAGACCAAACTGGACCAGCCTTAGCTTGAGCTTGTGTTTGGAAAATATCATTGTTATTGATTATACTGTCAGATTCAAATATTGCTGAATTCGATTCTACAATAACCTGTTCCTCAGCTTGAACATTTACTCCAAATGCAATAACCATAAAAGCTGTTAAGGTCAATCCTACAAGAACTGCTCTAATAATTTTTTTCATAAATAAATTCTCCTATTCCTTTGGTAGTCTCAATGTATAGTTTTTATCAAATCTTGTATATAACACATCTGTTTACTCCGTAGCAACGAAGTTAGCGTTGTTTTAAGTTAGTTTGTTGCATTCTTATCACTCGGAAAAAAAGTGCAATTATGACGTATACGATCAGAACAGATATGAAATAAACCGCTAAATCAATTTGTACTTTCTTCCACATGCTAGGTAACAAAATTAAGAATCTATTCTCTAGAAAACCATCGTAACTTCGATACGTAATAAATGGAACTGGAAAGCCCATTAAGTAACTCGTCATGCCATCTGAGGTATTCTCCCTAGGATTTAACACAAAAGCGCTTATCAGAGGAATTATAAGACTAATAATAAACCATTTAATATTTAACCTTTTTTTCATGATGATCTTCCCCTAAAATAATAGATTTAAATTTTATGTGAGAAATTCCAAGTATCATTGATTTTTGCGCCAATCGTAAATCCTTTTACTTGAAATCCTAATAATGAATAACCGTTTACTTTTATTTTTACTGTGTCTTTAGTGTTATTTGTTTTTACAAAATTTGAAGATGCACTGGTTTGATTCCAAGTAACAGCAATTTGTAAGCCTGAATAGTAAGATTTAATTCCTGAAACCTTAGTAAATTGATTTTTACCATTTACTTTTTTGTATTCATAATTGAAGGATACATTTCTCCAAGTAGGAAGTCCAGTCATTCCATAGCCACTAAACGGAGCCCATTGAGAGACTGTTTTACTTCCAGCAGCTCTGGTTTGTATAGGGTTCTCATTAATTGTAAATTCTGTTTCACTGCTATTTTTAAACTCTGCTAGAATTTTTTCTAATTCTTCTACACTGTCTAATTGAATAATATTTTGCGGATCAATATCTTCTGCGGGTACTACTTCGAAATCGTATTTACCGCTTTGTTCAAGTTCTTTTACTTCACTGATAACTGCATTTTCTTCGGTAACACTATCAGCTGATACAATATCCTTCCACCCAAAAAAAACAACAAACATTAATCCCACTAAAATAACTTTTTTTATAACATATAGCCTCCATTTAATTTGATTTTTTAACGCGAATTTCTAGTATATTATCCATAATTCCCGCTTAAAACATAAGAAACGCATAGTTTACATAGGGTTGTATTTGTAACTTATTCGTTTACAAGACCTAATAAGGCTAATTATTTGGAAATTTGATCCTATTTTTATGTATTTTCCTACTTCTTGCATTTAAATTGTTTTGCAAAGTTCTCAACCGTGTTGTTTTGGGGTTGTTAGGGCTTGCCCTGACCGCCTGTAAGGCGTTTTGCTAATATAATTACCTTTAAGATCTAAAAACGTCTTAGAAAGGCTTTTACGAGCAACCAGACCCTATCCCAACCCGACTTTATTTAATGTTTTGATTTTAGCGAGTGAACGTAGTGAACACTGCAAGCCTAATGTGAGAGCGTAGCGATCACTCCTTTGGGGTCTTGAAATTAGGTCTTTTAGTTGTGGTTCTAGTCTTTTTGAATAGTATGTGCCACAAAAATATGCAGTGTTTAGGGTTTAATCTTTACTAGCTGTTTATTAGATTCGCGAAGATGATTACTTGAAAGAGAAATGATGTATTTGGGCGGGAAAAATTACCTGTGGAAAAACTCGCGCGCGCACGCGTTTATTTTATATATCTTTTATAAGACCTTTTATAAACCCTTTTAGGGGGCTGTTGCGCCTTACTCTCCCAGGCGATACAGAATGGTACTAACACCATTTTGTATGACTACCAACACCATTTTGTATGACTACCAACACCATTTTGTATGACTACCAACACCATTTTGTATGACTACTAACACTACCTGTTTACATTTAGGTTAGTGTTTGTTATATTTTTAATGTGAGGGGGGAAAGGAATGGACAAGAAAACGGATTTAGCAGTTAGATATCAAAATGAATTGAACCTTGTGCCTTTAAAAGAATTTAACGCTAAAGAAATGGATTTGTTCTTTGCATTATGTGCTCGTATGAAAGAGCGTGGACTAGACAATGTGCGCTTTTCTTTTGAAGAGTTGAAAGAATTGAGTGAATATAAGTTTACTGGTAATGATAGATTCGTTCATGATTTGGAGAATGTCTATCAAAAAATGATAAGTATGTCTTACCGTACGGATGAGATCAATGAAGATGGCGACCGAGTTATCAAACGTTTCGTATTGTTTACAGGGTTTGAAATTAATGTCTCTAAAATGTTTGTCGATGTGAGTGTTAATCCAAAACTGGACTACATTATCAATGGTTTAACTACTGAGGTTTCTAGGTTTAAATTATCTGCTTTCACTTCGATTCGCTCTACCTATGCAAAAACATTATTCCGATTGCTTATGCAATATCGCTCTACTGGTTATTATATTGTGAGAATTGAAGATTTTAAAGAACGAATGGATATTCCTGAGAGCTATCGCCAAATGGGACAAATCGATCAAAAAGTTTTACAGCCTGCACTAAGGGAATTACAAAACTATTTCAGTGACCTAAAGGTCGCAAAAATCAAAGCAAAAAAAGGCAATAAAATTGCCAAACTGGAGTTTACGTTTTCAGGTCTAAAGACTGATACACCAAAGATTCCAATGCATGACTGGACAAAATAAAAAAAGAACTTGCCCTCTCACATTTAAGCAAGTTAGGCAAGTCCGTACGCAACCCTCGAAGATTGCTAGTTTATTCTAACATATGCGTGCGGACTTCTAAAATAAATTATTTTTTTGGAGGTCATATCATGACAAAAAGCAATAGATTTATCAAAAAGTTCACCGAGGATTTGCACGCAGAAATATTTTCCTATATCGGATCCACCCCTAATTTCCCTACTTGTGGTAGTGAAGAATTTATTGAGAACGTTCTGCGATCGACTTACTTTTCAGTACAAAAGACACACAAAAACGAGCAACAAAACTTTCATGAGTTTGGAACAATTGAATATTACAAAAAACAAATGAACAAGATCACACCAAAATACAAGATTTATTTTCTTCCAACGTATACCAAGAGGCAGTATCAATGAGCAAAAAAACTGTGCGAAATGAAAATTATCGGTTCAAGAATAAGAAAAAAATTCAGACTAATCAAGAAACAAAAGACAACAATATCGTACAAGAAGATACAAAAAAAGGACTCAGTTTCAACGAAATTGTTGCTCAATACCTTCCAAAAAACTAATAGTGTTCGGGTATTTTTTCTAAAGGAAAAAGTAATGTTGAAAGTAGTCATGAAGTAGTCAAAATAGCTAAAATGACTACCTGAGTAGTCGTATTAGTATTCATGTGAGAATACTAAAAACGAGGTAATGATATCACTTTGAAATCTCTTAAAACCCAATAGGCACAGCCTATTTTCCTCCTTCTAACTAGAAGGTGGGGGTATCTACCTTATGCTCTTCTTTATTTCGAGCTATTCTATCGGACTTGCAATCTATAATCAATGATCTAAGTTCCGATTAAGAACTTACTGAAGGAGGAAACTATGAAAGAAATTGTTGTTCGATTCGAGCATGATGAAACATTAACGTATCTTACTAGAAGAGCAAAAGAATTGTCCGAACGGTCAGGGAAAAAAATCTCAAGGAATCAATTAATTAACATGATTATTGAAGATGATATGAAAAATTTTTTATCTCAAAATAGAGAAGTCGATATGCTTAAAGATAGTTTGGAGGACTTCAAACACATTTTACAACAATACATTGACACGAATAATGCGCTCTTGTATCGAGCCTTTGAAGCCGATGGTATTTAGTTACTTAAGATTCTTGATTTTGATTTTTTAATCCTTCCTTGCTATAATAAACGTGCGAAGTGATATCAAGAACAAAGCATATTTACACCAAAAAGCCCTCCTACTGCGAATAGGAGGGCTTTTTTTTGCGCTGTTGCGACTCAGCGTTGGTGCCAGAAGGCAACTGCTTCGATTATCGGCTAATCGTCTAGCCAGCGATCAAATAGTATTAATACTATTCCCACAAGAAGTGGTGCGATAATCAGTGATATCAAGGTCTCAAACATATTTACACCCCCTCTCGGGGCAGTTGCCATAAATGAGTATAGCATACCCGCCCCTATAGACTATTTTGATCCTTGCATATTTTAATATAGCACTCAGATCCTATATGCGACCCCCTCGTAATAAAAAGTTTGTCCCACGTTTAATTTAAGGTGTTAGGACTTTACATGACCACTTTTAAGACGCCTTAAAAGAAATCGATAATCAAATCAAATTCATGTATACTAAAAGAAAAAAGCAACTGAGGTGACAACCTTTTGACAACGGATAGACAACCAAAAGAAATGTTGACAGTAAAAGAACTTGCAGAATTTTTTGGTATCAGTAGACAAGCCATGAGGAAACATGTTGACAACCTAGAGCCAACGTTCCTTGCCAAAAATAGCCTAGGATACAAGACAGTGCTATGGTCGGGAGTGTTGCACCTTGCTGACAAGCTAGGACGTCCCGAGTTGCTTGAAGCGTTCGAAATTCCTGACACAGCAAGCTCTGACAGTATAGAAACGAAGTTGCTTGCACAATTGCAACAAAAGGACGTACAAATTGATCAGCTGCAGTCATTATTAGCCCAACAACAGAAACTTCTTGATCAGCAACAACAACTAACTTTGCAAGCAAACAAACAAATACTGCTTCTGACGTCACAGGAACGCTTCTCAGACGATTTAAACAAAGAATCGAATAATAATACTAAAAAAATTAAAACGCCTCAGAGCGGTTATGAGAGCCCCTCAGAACATAAAGGAAACTTTGCTCCTGAAAATGAAGTCGTGCGACCGAAACAAGAAAGACAGAAGAAGTGGTGGCACTTTTTCCGTGAACCCTAAGATAGCGTTGAAAGGATGAATGGTGTATGTCGTTTTCAGCTTATGTTGACAGCTATCCTGTGACTGCGTATATCGTGGGGCACCTTGGTTTATCAGTGGGTGATTTTTGTCGACGGTATGAATTCGATCCCACGATCGTCACGGGGTGGCAAACAGCGAATCGTTCCGTTTTCTCCTTGCCCGCTGCATTTTACGCTTGTTAGAAAAGCAACATTTTGCTTATCTTGCGAAGAATCCAGCGTGGAACATAACACCGTCTTTACTCGCCCCCCCGGTTTCTTCACAAACGACCCAAAGAGAAGAAGCTTGATTTACCAGTATTTTAGGTTCCCAACATAGCTAGACCAATT
>NZ_JBIORT010000003.1:0-42460 GCF_051714385.1 Enterococcus sp. AZ141 | reverse complement strand
CTTCATTAAAAACCCGTTGAGGCTCTAGGGCTTTAACGGGTTTTGTCTTATACATATAGTCTAAAGGGGCAGGAAAGGGGCAATAAATTGTAGTTTAAAGTCCATCCTTTTCCAAATCTTCTAGGATATTTGCACGCATATTTTTAGTAACGTGTGTGTAAATTTGATTTGTAATCTTGGAGTCCTCATGTCCAACTCGATCCATGATCGCTTTTAACGGATATCCTTTTTCGGCAAGCCATGAAATATGGGTGTGACGAAAAATGTGGGATGATAAATTCTTATGTTCAAGTCCAACTCTTGCTCCAGCTTTTTTCAGGCCGAGGTTGAAAGAATTAATTTGAACGGGAACGCCATTTTTGGTTACAAACAGATAGTTCAATTTTTCAAATTTAGGATTCTCAATAGCATCCAAATTCACCTCATCAATGGTTCGTTGAACGAGATCAATTGTCCTTTTTGTAATATCAATCGTTCTATAAGATGCGTTTGTTTTAACGGGTCCTTTGATACCTTTGCGATAGCCTTCAGTTCGGTCTATTGATCCATTTACATGAGCTTGACGATTAACTAAGTCAAAATCATTTGGCTGCATTGCTGTAGCCTCACCAACACGCATACCAGTTAAGAACATAAATTCTGCCAGTCTAGCCAAACGATAAGTTGATGGCCTGCGATAAAGTTCCTCAATTAATTTCTCAGCTTCTTCACGTTCTAAGTACTTGTTTTCGAGTTTCTTGAAGTCCTCACGGGTTTTTGGTCTTTTCTTGATAATAACGTCAGCCATTGGATTAAAATCCACGTAGCCCATTCTACGAGCGTATTCAAATACCATGTTGAATATAGATTTTATTGTACTTAGGTACTCATCCGAGTAGTCAAGTTTGTTGAATGCAGTCTGAAGAAGGGGAGCGTCAATGTTGTCTGCCCAAACATCGGCACTAATCATACCCTTAACTGATTTTATTGTTGCGTTATACGCCATTTTGGAACTATTTCTAAGCGGCTTTTTATGCCCTTCGTACCACTGATCAATCGCATCATGAAACATGATCCGCTCTTTTTTCTTCTCATTAATCGCTTCGTTAATCTTTATTTCTAATAGCTTACGTGCCTTGTTAGAGGCTTGAGCAGAATCGCTTGTGAGTATAACACTTTTCTTTTTGGTCTTCTCAGAGTACGGATCCTTATATCTTTCTACATACTTGAATTTTCCATCCGCTAGTTTCTCAATCCACACTTTTAACAACTCCTATTTTCTGATACAATAGGCGTAACCTATTGGTTATTTTCTGTTTGCACGCCCCCTGACTGTCAGGAAAGAGGGGCGTGCTTTTTTAGTATGCTATAAGTCCGTCGTTATAAAAATAAAGTTCCTTTTCATCTTTTTGGTTCTTATCATCTGAATCTTTATAGGTGTACTCGTAAGTAAAAGCAGTTATTGCTTTATTTTCTTCTAGGAGCACTTTCACTTGGGCAAACTCTATAGCTCTATCGTAAATTTTTTTATACTCATTAGGAAATTCGTCTTCATCTGTCATAGCAAGTAGTTGCGAGTAAGTACTTACTGTTTCATCGATCAATTCAGAAACTTCCGTCTGTTTTTTGTAGGTTTTCTTAGGGGTTCCTAGAACCTCTTTAACTTCTTCACTTGTCATACCTTTGCCTAAATCATCGAAATCCTCTGAAGATAAAGAATTTCCACATGCGCTCAAAAACATAAGGGATAATAAAAACAACCAGTAAATCTTTTTCATGTAATGACCTCATTTCTTTGATATAATAATTTTGTAATCTCTCAGAAATGAGGAACCCTTATCGAAGCTGGAACTTCGGTTGGGGTATTTTTTTTATAGTTGTACAATATAAACAACAACTTTTCCATAAACTCTTAAATCTTTAGCTTCGTCATAATCAACTATCAAATCAGTGAAAGATATATTATTTGAATCTGGTCGAAATACCAACCGCTTATTTTCTCTATCATTAAAAAATCTTTTGACAGAAAACTCGTTATCGTTGCTAAAAACTACAATATCTTCATTTTTTAGTTCAGAGAAGTCCATGATTTTCTTTACTGCTATAAGAGAACCATTTGGTATAACATTATTCATAGAATCTCCGTTGGTTCTTGTGAAAAAAATATCTGTCATACCAGAATATTTTCCCATCGCATAGTCCGGAATAGCAATTTGTTCAATATGATCTTGATCAAATGCTTCGATGGATGTGGGCAAACCAGCAGCAACAGAAGTATCAAAAAAATTATAATCATGTGTATCATGATAAACAGCAGTTATATTGTTTCCTCTCTCTGTTTTCATTTGACTTAAACTCATTCCTAAGTCACTTGTTTTTTTTGCGAGTTCGCGAAAATCACTTTCATTAAATTTCCTTCCAGAACTTAACTCGTTCATCACATCTTTTTTCAAACTTAAAAAATCGTAATTATGAGCAAATCTAGGATCAATTTCAATTTCCGGAACTCCAAAGGCTTTTGCTATTTTTTTGACGTTTTCTTCTTTTATCGTCGATCTTTGAGAAAAATAACCAGAGATAGTTGAAGCTGGAATACCTGTCATTTGGGAAATTTGAGCTTGAGTCTTTCCGTGGGTAACTTTTTTTAGATTTTCAGATATTTCTTTACGAAGTTGTTTTTCAAAGTTATTTAATGCAGGTCTAGCCATTTTTAGATCCTCCTAAGATTACTATTATACTAACATTCTAACGGATAAACTCGTTATTGGCAATGTATCAGCAATAAAATAACTATGTTTTTTAAATAAAAAAACGAGTTTACTAGTTGACTAAACGAATAAACTCGTTTATATTTGTTTACGAAGAGGAGGTGATTCTATGAAAAAGAAAGTTTCTCTAGAGGGTGCAAGAGTTTTAGCAGGAATGACTCAAAAAGAAGCTGCTTCAAAATTTGGCGTGAATTACCAAACGCTAGCTAGTTGGGAGCAAGACTCGAACAAAATGAAACAAAAGTATGTTCAAATGATTCCAAGTTTATATTATGTAAATCCAGAAGAAATTTTTTTTGGTACTAAAAACGAGTTTACTCGTTATTGGATTGATAAAACAAGTGACTGTGTAGTTAAATAACAAAAAAATCGATCGCAAGGAGGATAGTTATGTACGAGTTAATCAAAGTTACAACAAATGATAACGATGAACAGTTAGTAAGCGGTAGAGAATTGCATGAGTTTTTGGAAGTGAAAACACCCTACACACAATGGTTTGAACGTATGGTCGAATATGGATTTGCCGAAAACGTTGATTTTATAGGTTTATCACAAAAAAGTGAAAAACCATATGGTGGGAGACCAATAAACGATCACACGATGAAACTAGACATGGCTAAAGAAGTTTCAATGATCCAGCGGACTGAGAAAGGGAAACAGGCTAGACAATATTTTATTCAAGTAGAAAAGCAGTACAAGCAACAATTAATTGATACTTCAAATCTTAGTCCAGAACTACAAATGTTCCAAGGGTTGTTCACGGCGGTTGCTAAGCAAGAAATTGCCACAAAACAATTGGAATCAAAAATAGACAGCGTATCAGAAATTGTAGCACTAAATACACTTGACTGGCGTAAAAATGCGAATTCATTGATCAATCAGATTGCCCGTATTCAAGGTGGTGGCAGCGATACACATAGAAACGTAAGGAATGAAATTTACAAAGAAGTTGAAAGACGTGCTGGGGTCAATCTTTCTATACGTGTGACAAATAGCCGCCGTCGAATGGCTGATGAAGGTGTAAGTAAATCAAAACGAGACAAGCTTAATCAAGTCGATGCTATTGCTGGCGACAAAAAGTTAGTCGAGATCTATTTATCTACAGTAAAAGATTTTGCAATAAAATATCAAATTTGGAATGACAACTTTTAGGAGGGATCGAATTGAAAAAGCCGACATTAAAAGAATTGATCGTATCTGCTGAAAAAGAAGTAAATCCAGATGATTGGTATCGGCAAGGGCTTATCTTAGAAAAATTTCACGGAATGTCAAAATCGGCTTTGCTGCAATATTGCAAAGAGATGGACGAAATTCCTGAATTCGCAGAAGGTTTACTTCGCCCGGGGCCTTCAACCACGTTTATTCATTACCAAACATTCTTATGGTTCTTAAAGTGGAAAGATACTAATAAGTATTTAACCAATAAATTATCGCCACACGAGGTGCTTGGCGGTGCTACAGCATGAACTATAACTTGCAACAAGAACTTATGATCCACGGTCTTATCAAAGAAAAGATGAGAACCTTACACGATCAACTTAACGATCGAAAAGTACCACTGACTGACACGCAACGAGATTTATCGATTCGGGAATTAAGGAGTTACCAAGAGTTGATTTATCAGAATCGGCTTAATCGGCAAATAGAATTGAGGTGATTTTATGAAAGGTTTACGAAGATCAGCATTCATCATCACTATATTTTTCTCGGGCGTTTGGTTCGGTAACTACCGACAGTTGCCAGATTGGGCGGTCGTAGCATTACCAGTGTCAATCATGTGGTGGTTGATCAAGTATGACGAGATTGCTTATAGAAGACGATTAAGGAGGGGGGGACAAAATGCTGATAGAAGAGAAGCTTCATCAGTTCCAATGCAAGAGCTGCAATAGGATGAAACTCATCAACGCTACAGAATTGAAAAAATGTGAGCCGTGGAAAGGTCCCTACTGCACGAAATGCGGCAGACGTCTCAAGGAGATTAAGAAATTATATGCAAAAAAATAGCGACTCCGCCGGCAAGCATTGAGTCGCATACGAAACATATCTGGCTACATTGTAGCACGAGAGGAGAAATTTTCAAATGATTACTATTACTGGACTTAACGATGACATCTATACAGCAATGCTTGGGAACGCTCAAGAGCGAGTAATCGATAGCATCATGACTGCCGCTAGTCAAGGACGCACAAGCATTACGATCGCTAGTAAAGGACTAACGCCAGGGTTCTTGTCTCAACTTCAGAACGAAGGAGTGGACAATCTGGTAGAACAAGACGGACGTTACAAATTGTTTTGGGAATTTTAAGAGGTGATTATATGAATGTTTTTGATTCATTAGGTGCTCGTCAACAGCCTGAAACTGAACCAAATCAAATCGCCGTTGATTGGAAAGGCGATCCACTATACAAAGGCGACACCGTCTACACAACTGATTTGGGATTAGTTCATGAAGATCAGATCATCGACTACGTAAAAGAAAACTACAGAAAAATAAATATTGGAGGAATTTAAAAATGGCAAATGATTTAACTCAAACAACGCAACGTTCATTAGACGAGCAAGTAATTGGCAATCTAGATCGGTTAAAAGATCAAGGGTTAGAAATGCCGCCAAATTACAGCCCACAGAATGCATTGAAGAGTGCTTTCTTCGAGCTTACAAATAACACAGCAGGCAACTTGCTTCAAGCAGCTGCTAACAACCAAGAAACGAAGACATCAATTTCCAATGCCTTGTTGGACATGGTTATTCAAGGACTATCACCTGCGAAGAAACAATGCTACTTCATCAAGTATGGAAACAAAGTACAGCTTATGCGTTCATATTTTGGCACCATGGCAGTTCTTGATCGTGTAACAGGTGGAGCTGACATCACACCTGTAGTGGTCCGAAAAGGCGATGATTTTCAAGTGGGAATGGATGGACCAAATATGGTAGTAACTAAACACGAAACCAGTTTTGAAAATCTTGATAACGAAATTGTTGCTGCCTACGTAGTAATCAAGCTTGCTAATGGCAAAGAAACCACAACGGTCATGACCAAGAAACAAATTGATCAAAGTTGGGCTAAGTCAAAAATGAAGGGTTCTGGACCTCAAAAAGAATTTCCGGAAGAAATGGCAAAGCGTACGGTAATCAACCGAGCAGCTAAAGCTTTAATCAACACGAGCAATGACAATGATTTATTCGTTCAAGCTGCAAAAGATACACTTGAAAATGAATTTGATGATCGTGAAATTAAACCTGCAGAACCAGTTAAGGTTCAAGCAATCGAAAATAAATTACAACAGAAAATGGGCATTAAGCAAGCAGAACCAGTTGAAGAATCAGCACCAATCGAAGACTTGATGAAACCGAAAGAAGCTGTTGATCAGGAGGCGGACGAACAACCAGTTGATTTGGAATCGTTAGAAAAAGCAACCAAAGAAGCAAATCCTGTTCAAGGTGATTCTGGTATCATTCCTAACTTTGAAAGAGAGGAAGGTGCCAATGATGAAGGAATCCTCCCAGAAGAAGATTACCCGTTCTAAGATCAAGCTCAATGATGATAATTACTACGGCAATGAAGCGGACTGGCAATACATGTCGGTATCTCAATACAAAAATTTTCTCAAATGTCCTGCAGCTGCTTTAGCCAAACTAAAAGGTGACTGGCAACCATCATCTGATCCAATCGCTCTATTAGTTGGTAACTACGTTCATTCTTATTTTGAGGATCTAGCTGTTCATGAAAAATTTAAGGAAGAAAATAAAAACAGGATGTTTTCTTCTAGAAAACCTTATGGACTTTTGAAAGATTTCAAGATCGCTGAACAGATGATTGATCGACTGATCGTAGAAGATGCGTTCCTGAATCTATACCAAGGCGAAAAAGAAGTGATCGTAACTGGGGAACTATTTGGTGTCGATTGGAAGGGGAAAATTGATTGCTTAAATCTCGATGATGACTATTTCGTAGATATCAAAACAAGTAAAGACATCCATGAAAGAAAATGGAATGAGATTTACGGCCAACGATGCACCTTCATTGAGAATTTTGGGTACGTCTTGCAGATGGCTGTATATTGCGAATTACTCAAACAGCAATACGGAAAAGATTTTGTTCCTATAATCGCTGCAGTTTCTAAGCAGACACCTAGCGAAGCGAAGTTGATCACACTGGACGAGGACAAAATGTCATTCGAGTTAATCAACTTAAGAGACAACATCGATCGTATTCAACGGATAAAAATGGGTGAAGAAAAACCAGAAGCTTGTGGAACTTGTGAGTATTGCCGGGCAAATCAACGAATAACCGGATTTACAAGTATGAACGACTTGTAAGGTGGTGATTTCATGGTGAAAGGCGCATTTCAAACAAGTAGAGAAATATTTGAAAACCCAATTTGGACGGATGTCGTTAAGTTTAGAATCTTCTTCTACATTTATGGAAATGCTGTTTTTGCCAAAGAAGGCACCAACATTGCAGGCATCCATCTGAATCGTGGTCAGTATTTAAGATCGTACAGGAATTTACAAAATGATTTGGCTTACATGGAGAAAAGAGCATTCAAGTATTACTCTCTTAACACCATTAAGAGCAAAATTGAACAACTGGTGAAGGAAAATCGAATCGAAATTGAAACTACCGATTACGGAACACTATTTACAGTACTGAACTATGAGGAATACCAAGGGTTTGAGCGTTACACAAAAACCATAAGTGAACAGCAACAGAACAGCAACAGAACAGCAAGTGAACAGCAACAGAACAATAATAAGAATGTTAATAATGATAAGAATGTAAAAGATAGTACGTCAGGAAAACGCCAAAAGCGCGTTTACGCGGACGACGACCCTTGCAAAATATTATCGAATACTCTGTTAAAAGTTATCAGAAAGAACCATGAAATCAAAGAACCCGATCTTGATAAATGGGCAAATACGATTCGTCTTATGATTGAAAAAGACAAACGGCCAGGAAAGGATATTCAAGAATTGATTGTTTGGTCAGGTGAAGACGATTTTTGGTACAAAAATATTCTTTCTGCGGATAGTTTGCGAAAACATTATGACAAGATGATGGCTCAGAAAAAACATCCTATGAAGAAAAATATCGGTCAACGTTTGAAATCAGAAGAAGACTACGATTACAACAAACTGCCGTTTTAATGAGGTGAAATATGGAAACGCTAGGTCAAGGCATTCAGAAAATGATAGCGCAGAGGCTAGAAGTTCGTGGCAAGTGTCCAAACTGTGAGGGGAATATGTACGGATGGAAAGAAAAGAACCCTGATGGTTCAGAGCGTTGTTCTCCAGTTTGTATGGCTTGTGGCTACTATGATATGCGGCGCAAAGAAGACAGAGAAACTGATCGAATTTATCAAGAAAGCTTGAAGAAAAAAACAATTGACTTCTTCAAGTTCGGTTCAGTTTTGACTGATAAAAGTTTGTTCGATTGCACATTTGATAATTATAAACAAATAGATGAGGAAACAACTTCAGCAGCCAAGATGGCACAACGGTTTGTCGAATCGGTACTAAATGGCGAACCGAAACACATGGTACTAGGCGGTAAATCCGGAAGCGGAAAAAGCCATTTATCTATGGCTGCAACGTGGGCAATTATTGAACAGTCGGATTACACGAAAAAATGCTTGTTCATTAGTTATCGGGAATTTTTAGAACAGATTAAATTTTCTTTTAACGACAAAGAACTTCGCAAACAAATTCAAGGATCACTCATGAAAGACATCAAAACAGCCGATCTGGTTGTGGTTGATGATCTAGGAGCCGAGTTGGGTGGAACAAAGGCGGGTGAGAGTACAGCATTCACTAATGACATAATCAACTCAATTTTTGAAGCTCGTCAGAACCAAGCAACGATCATTACAACGAACTTGGTTGGGAAAGAAATGGGGAAGGCGTATGGCCAGCGGATCACATCAAGAATTTTTAAGAACTCAGAGGAATGTTGGTTCCTGTTCTCTAAAACAGCAGATAAGCGGCTAGAAAGGGTGTAAATATGGTCAAAGATATCAAGAGAGCGAAATATGGTAACAGTAAGGTGTTAGTCGATGGCATTACCTTTGATTCTAAAGCGGAAGCCAGATACTACAAGATTTTGAAGCAAAAAGGGATGAGCTTTCTGCCAATATCTGATAATTTTTGCGAGATGCAAAAAAATATGATCTTGCAAGAGGGATTTTATAGTGATGGTTTGAAGGTAGCCCCAATACATTATCGAGCAGATTTCGTCATTTATGAAGAAGGCAAGCTGGTTAAGGTAGTTGATGTCAAAGGATATCAAGATGCAATCTCAATGTTGAAAATGAAGATGTTTGCTAACCGATATGGTTTCCCGGTGACATTTGCAAAGTTCAATTCTAAAACCAATAGATTCGAGGAAATGAGTTGCTTTGAATCAGCTCGTCAGCAGCGCAAAAGAGCAAGCGATCGCCACAAGAGAAAATTGGAGGGAATCAAGTGATGGAGAAGTCTAAAGAATGGAATGTTCAATTTCTGGACGTAAATGGCGATGTCAAATATCAAATCAGCCAAACCTGTACAGAATCGAAAGCAGTAACACTTGCTCGAAAGCTGGAACAGATGTGGCGAACACGACCGGCAAACGAACGCAGCAGTAAGAAAAAATCAAAGCTAGTTGCAATTCGATCAAGAAAAAATCTTTTATAAAAAAATTGGAGGAAAACAAAAATGACTAAACAAGTAAACTTTCGACCAGAGGTAAAAAAGGCTACATCAAAATCTAACGGAAACGTAGAAGTGCTACTAGTGGTAAACAACGGATCGCTGAAAGGCCGTTATGACGATTTGAGCGACTTTTTAGGCAAGACAGTATCAGTTACTATCCAACCTGAAACAGTCGGCTACACGCTTCCTATCAATAAACAGACTAAACGTCCGAACGTGAATTATGCAGTAAATAGCGATGGAACAATTGAAGTCTTGAAAGAAGAACAAACTTCATTAGATGTCGGTGATGGTGTCGAAGAAATTGAAATGGTTGAGATTCAAGTTTCCAAAGAAACCATTGATGAATTCATTAAAAATGCTATCTCATTGCCGTTACCGGACAGCATCACAATCAATCCTCGTGATGTATTAATTCAAATTGAAGAAGGCGAGAAAATTTCCGAAGTAGCTGCTGTTTATGAAATGTCTGAAGATGCATTGATTGATCAGATTGATATCTCTCGTCAGTACTTCGCACCATTCGCTGATACTTGGAGCAAGAAAAAAGATGAGGTTATCTTCAAAGAATTATCAGGTGATTCGGATGGGGAAGAGTGACGGCAAAATAATTATTCTGGAAGATGCAAAATTCTATTGGAGAGTTGGCGTGATTAACCAAGCAAAAGATCTCTTCGGCAAAGGGTTTAAGCCTAGCGAAGTTGCTCAAATCATGAATGAGAAATTGATCGATGTTGGTTTATTGTACCTTCACTTGATGGAAAGTAAGCAGATTAAGTAGGTGATTCCATGACATGCAATCGATGTAAAGGCGAAAGGATTATTTGGGGAAAAGATATGTTTGACCGGGCAGTAGCAATCAACTGTCCGGTCTGCAATAAAGGTGGTGTTGCTGTTCGCAAAGAATCGAAGGAGTGGGGAAATGGACATTCTCGAAGTATTTTGGACAAACGTTGACTGGCACTTGAAAAATAAAAATTTAACTCTAAGAGAAACTCATGAAAATGCGAGAAAGAAAAGAGCTGGCATTCAATTGCGGACTGTTGAAGAGATTGCCAAATCTTTAAAGATCGATGATTATTCGATACTTTTTGAACAAATAGATTGAAATGAGGTCTGCTGTTGAAAAGTGTAGAAAAACTTATCAACCAAATTTTAGTGGATGTTGAACTGTTAATGGACTCTAACCAACTGGCTACTCTAAAAGTTGTTTTGACAGTTGAATGTACGAAGTATTCGATCACAGAGCAGAAAAACGAGGTTGTGATTTATGATGAAACATCCGACATTGCCGCCTATAAGCAATTCTTCGTTTCCAAGAAGATACAGGGGCTTTCAAGCGGTACTTTGAATCTTTATATGCAGACAATCAATCTCTTCATGAGAAGCGTTAGAAAGCCGTTTAGTGATGTTACTACGAATGACATTCGATTGTTTATTGCAAACCGAGAAATGATTGACAACGTAAGCAAAGGAACACTCGCAAGAGAACGAGGTTGTATTGTCCGATTCTTCAAGTGGTTATGCAACGAAGAATATATTGCAAAAGATCCTGGGACAAGAGTAGAAGCCATCAAAGTACCCAAACGTAGGAAACAGGAATTCAGCGAGCTAGAAGTTGAAAAGTTGCGATCAGAAACAGCAAATTCCAAAGAAGCTTTAGTGATTGAGTTATTGCTTAGCACAGGTTGTAGGGTTTCGGAATTAGTTTCACTCAATTTTCGGGATTACGATCAAGAAAATGACTCAATCACGGTGATCGGTAAAGGCAATAAGCAGCGAACGCTATACCTGAATGCAAAAGCGAAGATTGCGTTAAATCATTATCTGAAAGACGTGCCACATATCACTGGGCCATTATTCTTCGGACAAACAGTAGGCAAGGAAATGACATCAGCAGGAGTTCAGAAGCTTGTAAAGCGTTTGGGCGATCGAGCAGGTGTAGCAAATGTCCATCCGCATAGATTCAGACGAACTGCAGCCACCTTGGCAAGAAGACACGGGATGCCAATCGAATTGGTGATGAACTTCTTGGGTCATGAATCAATCGATACGACGTTGAAATATTCAATGATCGGCGACGAGGAACTCAAGTTGTCTCATCAGAAATTTGTTAGTTAGGAGGAAATAATTTGGATAAAAAATACTATGTTGTGATGGAGGATGCGAGCGATAAGCTTTACGCATATTTTCCCGGGACAATGTTGTGCTGGACTGATCGCAAAGATGCAGCAGGTGAATTTGATACTGATCGAGCTGATTTCTTAGTAGCAAATTTGCAAGAATCAGGTGAGGAAGATTTTTACAAAGAAGAATGTAGTTGAGAATCGGAAGAAATAGCAAACTGAGAAAGGATAGTTTGATAATGACTGATAAAAAGATAAAGCAAATAGTAATTGATGTTGAAATTGGGGAATATTGTGTAGAAGAAGTGGGTTTTAAGATTCCAGAAGAGCTAGATGCGGAAAATGTCGAATATATATTTGGTAGCGTGCTTGCAAATATGAATGATGATTAAGTAAGCTATCCACCAAAATTGTGGAAATAAAAAAACTACCCTAAAAGAGTAGCAACAGAATCATAAATTATTTTTTTTGGAATCGGAAATTCCGTGTTTAACTGCCAATCTGATGATTCCATAAAGCATAAATCCTATAAAAATATACCAAATAAAAGCTAAAAAAGTTCCCAAAGCAATACCTCCTTTTAGGTATTGTAACATATTTTACCAAGTCAGTTATCCGACGAAATAAAAAAGCCAGCCCTAATTAGGCTGGATAGTATGAATATTAACCGAAATAAAAAGCTAACAAAATAGCAGTGAAATCAAATATTAAATGAGTTGCATAACTGGTAACTATAGAATTACTCTTAATAGCAGCTTGGTTAAAGAGAATCCTTGCCGCTCCTTGTATTAATAAGATATGACCTAATGTATGGATAATATTACCATTATCATAAGTGGAATAATGTATTAGCCCAAATATGATCGCTGACAATATGCTGGCAATTGGAAGACGAAATTTGCTGGAGAAAATGGATAAAATGAAAATAGAAAAGAGTTCTTCACCCAATATCATTATTGGCAAAATAAGAAAAAGTAAAGGCTGAACAGCTTCTGTAGCAGAATTTCCTTTGAGATCCCATTTCAATACATGTTCTAATATCACAGAGACAATGAAACTCAAAATCAGATTTAAAAAGAAGTACAGAAGGAAGTTTTTAATTGGTGCAGTGGGTTTAGAAAAAAGGGACTTTATACTACCCGGCCCATAAACATAGCGAAAAGCAATAAAACCTGTGACTGTCAGTGCAAGTATACTGACTATTGATGGTCCCCATAACAGTCCCCAAAGGCCTAATAAAACTATAAGAGTACCTACTATTACTTTTTTTAATTCTAAATTTCGATTTAATAATTTATCCATTTTTATAGCTCCTAATAAGTTATTGTGAAACAAAATTCAATATACTCTTAAAAATAAAATAAACAATATTATTTTATTTCCGAGCTTAAAAAAAACGCTTTAATGAGAGTAAATTTATCTAATTATACTTTAATTGCCAGTATAGAGGAAATAATAAAGTTTAAAAAAATATAAAAGGGAATTCCGTAATCGTCAGCGATAGCAAACTGAAGGAGTGATCAATTGAAGACAGATTTGACCAGACAAGCAGAGAAATGCTTATGGAACTATACAAATAAAATGGGTGTTTTCGGATGTTTTGAAGTCACTATCGGTTGGTACGGCAAAGAGCGAGTGGACTATATCACGTATTCAACAGATAACACGATTCGCTGTTATGAGATCAAAGTCACGCTAGCTGATTTGAAATCAAAGGCAAGTCAAACGTTTATCGGTGATTATAACTATCTCGTGGTAACTAACGAACTATGGGAAGTGATCCAAGCCGATCACGATTTAGGTTGGAAATACTATTATGAGGGCATTTTGATTTTTGATGAACTCAGCCACAACATCGGCATAACAAGCGTTAAAAAAGCCAAAAAGCGAAATGTCACGATCGGAACAAGGGCGACTGTACTAGAAAGTATGGTTCGTTCGCTCAATAGAGAAGTCGGAAAACTATATAAATTGGCACCATTTTGGGAGTTGAAAGCCAATGAAAATTAATCACTATACAGTACTAGCTATTGTATCAATACTGATGACAATCGCAGGTCTAAGTTGGCTATCCTATACAATAGTGGACCAGCAGAAACAAATTGAGCAGCTAGAACAGCAGCTGCAGCATGAGCAGATGAAGTACAAGATTATTATCAATGATCCGCTAGTGCGAGATGCGATGGAAAGTGGAGGATAAATGATGGACTTTGCAGTGTTAGTAGCCGTGGCACTTTTTGCCACAGTATTTGCTAGTGTGATTTTCGGTAAAGAAATGGATGAAAAGGAGAAGAAAGCCATTGCCAAAGAAAAAATCGAAAGTAAAAAAGAAGAAGCGTAAGTTGCTAGAAAAAGCCAAGGCGAACGGAACATTGAATAAAAGGGTCCTTGGTAAGACCTTGAAGAGTTTGATCATTGATGAAGAACATCAGTATGGCTCACATTTTGATAAATAAAAAAAGCCACTACCTTTTGGGTAAGTGACCTGTGACAAGACTATTTTACCATAAAGGGGTGGCGTTTGTGAGATTTCAATGGCTTAAAAACTACCAAGACTTAGAAGAACAAATACTCTTCATGAAATGGAATCTTAACAAGAGTAGGTTGGAATTAGATCGATGGGTCAACGGTGATTTAGCAAACGTGCGCCTTGAAAAGAATTCAAGATCATCATCGTTGGAAGAAAACATTAGGATCATAGAGAATGAACTGGCGCTGCTTGAAAAAGAAAAAGTCGAACTGTTAGAATTGATCGATTCATTCAGCGGTGCAGATGTCCAAATTGTAAAGTTAAAGTATATTGATGACATGGATGTTTATGATATAGCAGATGCTACAGGCTACAGCGTATCTTATATCAGAAAGCGGCATACAGAGATTCGCAAGACATTATCATTCGTGGATGAGTATGAGGCACGGCGAGAGGAACGCTGGAAGAAGCAAGAAGAAATGGACTACTATTCAGCAGACCAGGATCAGTTGAGCTTGTTTTGACATTGCCACAAAATGCGACCTCAAAGTCTGTGTATATTTCTTGATTTAAACGGGTTATAGTAATAGCGTAGAAGAAACGGAGAGTCGGTTGTTGGACTACTCACAATAATTCATAAACCGAAAGGGGGAAAGCTCCTTATCGCTTATTCTTCTTTGACGGATATATAAAGACAGCACAATTTTTTGAATCGAGGTGAAACTCCTCATTTCAGAATTCGCTAGTGCTGTCTTTTTGATATTTGCTTTTCTTCTTTTGTTCGGTATGATGTTTATATTAGAGATAAGGGGAGTGTTAGAATAATGAATAATATAGAAGTTAATAATGACTATTTAGCTTATATGCTTGGATTGATGAATGGAGAATACAAAGATAAAAACACAAATTTAGATTTTTTTATTATTGCTGATAGTCCGGAAGAAGCGTCTGAGAAGTACGGATTTGATGATATACATCAAGCAATGTCTCTTGAATGGATCCCATCCTATTCAGTTTCTCAAAGTATAAATGATTACGGAGGATTTGAAAGTTCGCATTTACTGTCAATTTGGATATCAAAAGCTTTAAATTTGAAATACCATTATGACTATAAAGTTAATGAAAAAGCTATACAAGCGTTACTTGATAAACCAAATTATAAAGAAATTGAGCGTTCAGTAATAGTCGAAATAAAGAGAATTTATTCTGAAACTCAAAATTATTTAAATAATGCTTTTAACGCAAAGTATGTAACTTTGAAAAGGTGTCTTAATTATAAACAAGAAAATGAATACAATAATAATAAAGAGGTGAAATTTAATTTTTTAACATCTTTTTTTGATGAAAACAGTAGTTTAAGTTATCCAGGTCGAAATCAAATTTTAAAACTAAAAGTAGATAAAAAGTATATTTTTGCTTATACCAATTTATCGTATAATAATAATACTTTAGGATACCTAGAAAATGAAGTGTTGGTTATCGGTTTACCTACTATAAAAAAAATTATTAAAAATAACTAATCATATTAACTAACACCTGATTAACCACAGGTGTTTTTATTATGCCCAAAAGGAGAGACGATCATGAAGAAACCACAGGATCACAAAAAGAAATCTGTTTCAGAAAAACAAGACGACTTTATCAAGTTACTGACTCAGTTACGAGAAAAGAAGGACATGGATGATGTTGCTGATCTGTTCTGGAAAGTCATAACGGCTTACGGACTGAAGGTAGATGAACTTGCAGCACTGAATTACTACACGATGAAGCGATCGCTTGAGGCACCTGTCAATGCAACGCTACTGAAAGAACGAATGAAGTTGGATGTTACTCAGCTTGGAGTAGATGGAATCTTACAAGTGCAGCGTGCATTGATCACCATCTACTCTGAACAGTTATCTAAGACGACTAAGTGAGGAGTGATATCATGTTCCGTAAAAAGAAAAAAGAACACAACATAATGATCAAAGTTAGAGATGGACATTGGGTACATGGAACAATAGAAAGCTTACCTTATGATAATCACAGCATGTTAACAATCTATAATTTAACATTTGGTATGGTTCGTAATATAAACGGTAAATGGGTTAGCTTTGTTTCAATCTCAGAATTGTTCGAAAGACATGGATGCAAAGAGATTTTAATAGAAAGCGATGGTTGTTTATATCAATATGAAAATAAGACTAAACCAAATGAATTGGAAAGAACTCCGCCAAACGTAGAAGAAAAATCTAAAGAGATAAACAATCTTCTTGAAATAAGATTAAAAGATTTAGATTCAGTCCCAGAAGTTTATTACAAAGGCGACGAATTATTTAATGGCCGATTGATAAGCATTGATTATCAATGGGAAACTACAGGAAATTTACCGATAGGGAAACAGTATATAAAGATAACTGGATATGATATTGAAGGATACCAATCAAACAAATATCCTTCCAAAGATTCAATTATCCACGGCAGAGAGTTTTAGATGATTCCAATAGTAAAAACCAAAGCAGATCGTGCTAGGTTTTACGGATCGACTAAGTGGCGCAACTTAAGGCAAGTAATACTTGAAAGGGATCACTATGAATGCCTGTGGTGTAAATCAGAAGGCAGACTGACAACGCAGTATGATTCGACACTGGAAGTTGATCACATCAAAGAGTTAGAAACAAATCCAGAGCTTGCGTTTGATCCAGACAATCTAAGAACGTTATGCAAGGACTGTCACAACAAACGACATGATCGAATGAACTATCGTGGGCAACCAAAGAAAAGAAAGTGGGATGATGAGTGGTGGTGAGTGACAAACAAAGAAAACAGAATCCCAAAAATGAATAAAAAATTAAACCAAAGTGGGGACTAATACACCCCCGGTCGAATTATTTCGGGGTCAAATCCCAATCTAGGGAACCGGTGGGAGGGGTCAACTGTCCAAATTTATGACTAAAATTTTTTTGCTAGGGGGGTGAGAGCCTTTGAAGATGTCAGATTTAAAGAAACAGTTGCTGAGACAGATTGACGTAAACGATCAGATGGAACTTGAAAAAGTTGAGAGATACCTTGATTTAGTTAGGCTTTATCGAAAAATGGATAAAGCTGTTAAGCAATACGGACCAATTGTCGAAGGCTTTAACGGCACTCAAACGTATCTTAAAACTAACCCAGCAATCGCTCAAAAAGTTACGATTTCTCGTGCAATTATTGCTCTTGGTAAAGACCTTAACCTTGATGATTTGAACGGTAAAGTAGTCACTGATAATCAAGATGATTACGATGAGAGTGATCTAACATGATTCATCAAAAACACGTTGATTACTATATCGAACAATTCAAATCGGGGAAAATAAAGTTTAACAAAGAGCGAGCAGATTTAATTGAGTATTTAGAACGTGATGTTCTTAGTCGGGCTGATGTTTACTTCGATGATGCGATGATTGATAAGTGCATTGCTTATGGTGAGAAATGGTATTTCCAAATGCAGCCATTCCAGAAGTTCTTAATCGCATTTATCTTTTTTTATTTCAAAAAGAATGACCGAAATGTTTACCGTAAATTTCTTTGGATGTTTGGTCGTGGCGGTGGCAAAAACGGATTGTTATCAGTAGTGCTTAATTTCCTTCAGACTGAAATGCACGGCATCATGGACTACAACGTTTCGATTGTTGCCAATAGTGAGGATCAAGCGAAAACTTCATTCGAAGAGATATACAATACAATCAAGCGGAATAAAACTTTACAAAAAGCTTTCGAATATGGGAAGTCAGTGATCACGAGCAAAAAGACTGGAAGTAAAATAAAATTCCGTACTAGTAATGGCGATACAAAAGATGGATTGCGTGATGGAGCAGTAGCTTTTGATGAAATCCATCGATACGAATCGAACAAAGATGTAAAAGTCCATATTAGTGGGCTTGGTAAACGCCCGAACCCGAGGGAGTTTTATGTGGGTACTGACGGTTATGTTCGTGAGGGATTCTTGGACAACATGAAAGAAAAAGCGAAAAGAGTGTTGATCGGTTCAGTCCGTTTCAATGCTCTTTTTCCTTTCATTTGCAAACTGGACTCAGAAGAGCAGGTCAATGATCCTGACAACTGGGAATTAGCCAATCCTATGTTTCATCAGCCACTATCTGAGTATGCGGACAATCTTTACGAAACTGTTATGGAAGAATACGAGGATTTGGAAGACGATCCAAGCAACCGAGAAGAGTTCATGACTAAACGTATGAATTTACCTGTCACAGACTTAGAACGATCGGTGGCTAGTCGTGAAGAGATTCTTGCAACAAACAGACCATTCCCAACAAACCTAATCGGCAAACAAGCCATTGGCGGTTTAGACTATGCCAGTCTGCGTGATTTCGCCGCTTGTGGGCTTTTGTTTCGTGATGGGGATGATTATGTATTCAAGACCCATTCGTTCGTTAGAAAGCAATTTGTGGACATTTACTACGGGTATTCCCGTAAAGCTTCTGAAACTACAAAAGAAAAATTTGCACCAGTAAGAGAATGGGAAGAAAAAGGGTTGCTGACGGTCATAGATGGGCCCACAATCGATCCGAAAACAGTTGTCGGCTGGTTTGTTGAGCAACGTGAAAAATATGGCATAACGAAAATAGTAGCCGATAATTTCCGGATGGATTTATTGCGACCAATGTTTTTGGAAGAAGGATTTGAAATCGAAGTGATCCGAAACCCGACAGCTGCAGATAATTTACTAGCGCCAAGGATTGAAGATGCATTTGCCAATAATCACATTATCTTTGGTGATAATCCATTGATGCGCTGGTACACGAACAATGTACTAGTTAAGACTAACGGTGATGGGAATAAATCATACAAGAAGAAAGAAGAGGTTCGTCGTAAGACAGACGGATTCAAGGCTTTTGAATACTGCCTATGGCGTGCTGATGAAATCATTGACTACGACTACGATGATGCCTTTGACATGTTGGATGAAATTGAATTCTAAAAAAATGAACAGGAAAAAAGTTCTCTATCCTGTTCATTAGTTTTTTTAAAAGATGTTTTGATTTATCCATTTCCACTGATCTTCTGTAAGCCAACCATTTTTGTTATTGACTACTTCAATAATGATCATTTTGTCACCATTATCTAAGTATTGATTTAGTTTTTCCATCATTTCTGATGGTGTTAAATCAGAAGTAAATAAAAAAGCTGATTCCCAATACTTGCAATAAGCTCTGCTCAACTCACCTTTAAATAGTTTAATAACTTCGTCGTAGTTCTGTCCAGGCCTATTTAAATCGTAGGTTGCTAAATATGCTTTAGTCATCAATGCGTCCTCCTTATAATTATTTCAGCTTTAGATTAGCTGATACCGACATTATATCACCTTTGGTAATGCTTACAATCTAAATTTTAGAAAGTGAGTGATCATTATGTATAAACCTCAATATCTTAATGTAGAGCGTGTAAAAAATAATGTAATGGCTGGTAATACAGTCTATTTCACAAAAATAACTTCAACACCTTTGGGTTACAAGAAGAAACCACCTGAACAGGTCCAAAATAAATCAGGTAGGCGATTTGCCGGAAAGTGAAGGTGATCCTGAAATCTCGCATTTATGCGTTAAATAAAAATAATGGAAAAGGAGTGGTTTTCGTGGGAGAAGAAAAGAATCATGGGAATGTGACAATTAACTTAAAAATCAAGAAAACTATCTATTTGAAAATCTTGCAAATTAAAATTGTTAGTTTCTTTAGCAAGAAAAAAGCAGAAGAAATGTACAACAATTTGGATGGCAATGACTTTGTCAAATTAAAGTCAATCAGATAGGCGACCGTCACTAATTGAAAGGTGGTGAAAAGATGTGAGTTTATTTGATGTCTTTAAGCAGTCCATCCGGAATGAAGAACCTTCGGACTGGATTCCTGATCTCGTCTATGGTGATGATGAGTCCGCTCGAGCGTATCTGAAAATCATGGCTAAGAACACAGTGCTTGATTTTGTAGCAAGAACAATGTCCACATTGGAAGTAAAGTTCAAAAACAAAGATGGCACTGCTGATTGGGAATACATTTTGAATGTTCGACCCAACAATGATATGTCGGCTGCAACGTTCTGGGAAAAGTTTTTCTACCGACTTATGGACGACAACGAAGTGCTGGTCATTTTTACTGAAGATAACCAATTGCTGATAGCTGATGATTTTTCTCGTACGGAATATGCCGTTTATGATGATGTGTTCACTGGCGTAACAGTAAAGAACTATGTGTTTCAAAAAAGCTTCAATATGTCTGACGTTATCTACATTGAATACAACAATGATAAACTGGATCGTTTTACAAAGGGTTTGTTCGAGGACTATTCGGAGTTATTTGGGCGAATTATTGAAATTGCAATGCGAAACAACCAAATTCGTGGATCTGTGTCTATCAATGCAACTGCTACTGCCAACGAAAAGAAAGATGAAAACGGCAAGACTCGAACAGAAAAACTTCAAGAATATGTCGATAAAATCTATCAAGCCTTTAAGACAAAATCAGTTGCGATCGTGGCAAAGGTGAAGAACATTGATTATGAGGAATACACCAATAAACAAGGGGTTTCCAATCAATCACTGGATGAGTTAAACAAAATGAAAACATCGTTGATCGATGATGTAGCCAACGCCATAGGAGTTCCTACGGCGCTTATTTATGGTGAAAAAGCTGACCTTGATTCTAATCTAGATGCTTTTCGTAAACTTTGTATCGTTCCGCTGATGAAGAAGCTTCAGGATGAGTTGATGGCCAAAATCATTACAAAAAAAGAATATCAAAAAGGGGAGCGCATCAAAGTTTCTAAAGTATTGCCAGTCAGCATCATAGAGAAAGCAACGCAATTAGATAAAGTCGCTTCTTCAGGAGCGTTCTATGTGGATGAAGTCCGTGACGTATTTGACTACGATGAATTACCAAACGGTGAAGGCAAGAAAATTAACATGACCAAGAACTATGAAGAAACATCGAAAGGGGGTGAGAACGAAAATGCCGAAAGTTAAAAAAGTACCGTTTCAATTTACCAACGAGATCCAAAATGGTAAGCACATTCTCACCTTGAGTGGTAATGTACAAAAGAAATACTGGCGTGATGATGATGTCATTAATGCGAAAGATATCCGAGAATCACTGGATAAAGTCACAGATGATATTGTGATCAAACTGAATAGTCCTGGCGGCGATGTGTTTGAAGGGATTGAAATTTACAACTACCTTAAAGATCACCCATCAATTATTACTGTCGAAGTAACTGGTTTAGCAGCAAGTGCCGCAACCTTCATCACTGCTGGCGCTGACGAAGTGATTATGAACGTTGGAACCTCATTGATGATTCACGAAGCTTCTACCTTCGCTTGGGGAAACAAACAGGATATCCAAAAAACACTGAACGCTTTAGAAACTATCGATGATTCAATTCTGGCAATTTATTCTGATAAGACCGGTCAATCTGCTGATCAGTTGCGTGAATGGATGAATGAAGAAAAATGGTTCACGGCAGACGAAGCAGTCGAATTCGGATTTGCTAATTCTGTAAAACGTGCCGAACCTCAAGAAGAACCGCAAGATATTGCATCAATGATCCAAGATGCCGTTGCAGTTGCTATGGCTAGTTTAAGTCAACCTGTAACAAATCAAGTGGAACAAGAACCAAAACCAAAATCATTAATCGCACGATTGCGAAAAGGAGAATAAACTATGTTAAAAATTACAGACAAAACTGCAGATGCGAAGAAAGTCTTTAACGCTATTTCTGCAAAAGAAGATGCAACACCTGAACAAGTAAACGACGCTTTAGAAGCTTATGTCACTGCGATTGCAGAAGATGCAGGATCGCAAGTACGTGCTGAATATGAAGAATTGAAGAACGTCACTGACAACCAAATCCTTCAATCACGTGGCATTCCAGTTTTAACAGCAGAAGAAACTAAATTCTACAATGAAGTAGAAAAAGCCGGTGGTTTCGACAAGGACATTACATGGCCAGTAACCATTTTCGAACGTGTATTTGAAGATCTTCAAAAGGAACATCCTATTTTACGTCTGGTGAATTTCACACCTACTGTTGGTTTAACTAAAACAATTCGTTCTCGCCGCAAAGGGGTTGCCGTTTTCGGTCCATTGCATAAAGATCTTGAAGGGCAATTAGATGCTGAATTCGGAGTGGAAGAAGCAACACAGATCGCCTTAACTGCTTTCTTCTTAATTTCAAATGATACATTGCACTTAGGCGCTCGATGGATCAATCGTTATGTACGCCTTTGCTTAACAGAAGCTGTTAAAGACGCTTGGGCAACTAAAATTGTTACTGGTACCGGTAAAGACGAACCGATTGGTTTGTTGAAAGATTTAGATGGAGCCGTTGTTGGTGGGGTTTATCCGGATAAAGCCAGCGTTGGTACTTTGACATTCAAAGACGCACCTTCAATGGTTACTGAATTTGCATCTGTTATGAAAAAAATGGCTTCTTACAAACATTCAATTGGTACTGGTGACACAAATGCTACTGATGAAACACGTGTGGTTGACGGTAAGATTTACTTAATTATCAACCCAGTCAACTACTACGATATTGTTGCACGCCTAACGATCCAAAATGCAAATGGGGTATTCGTGACGAACATGCCATTCATTTCCCCTGATCACATTATCCAATCGGTTGATGTTCCTGTGAACAAACTAATTGTATTTATCGAAAATGGCTATGATGCTACTCAGTCTCAGCCTGAAAAAATTTCTGAATACAAAGAAACGTTTGCGATGAAACGTGCAACCCTTTATGCAATTGACATGTTGGGCAATGGTAAACCTGTTGATAATTACGCAGCGCAAGTCTACGACATTGCTATTCCAACTAGCGGTGGCTCGGGGGAGTAACAACGCCTAACGCTCGTATGGCGACTGTAGACTATTCTAGCCTTACGGTTCCAGAACTAAAAGCGTTGTTAGACGAGCGTGCAATTGATTATGCAAGCAGCGCTAAGAAGCGAGAATTAATTGATCTATTGGAGGGATAACGAATGAACGATCCAGTTTTTATTGATGAATTCAAAGATCGCTTTCGTATTTTTCATTCATCCGAAGATGAAAGTATTGGCAAACAATTAGAAAGTGGCTTTGTAGATATCAAATCAATTATTGGAGAGTTTGATCCTACAAAGTATGAAAAAGGCAAAGAATTAGTCTATGAGCGCACTCGTTATTTAAGAAACGAGGCGCTCGAATACTTTTATGACAACTTCCAGATGATGATCATGGACGCTTCAATTGACTTGGTAGGTGATCAAGTTGCCGATTAAAACAAAATATGAAAGACCTGAAATTGTAGCCGGTGATTTGAATACGCCGGTTACTTTTTTTGAAGTAAAACCAAACGATGGACCTGAACCGGGTGAACAAGAAAACAAGAAATTGTATTACTGTACTTGCTTGGTTTACAATCCTTCTTCTAAGGATAGAGATATTCTTAGCGGCAAAGGAACAAAGAAAGCTGTCACTATCAAGATTCGAGATCCATTCACAGATTATTTGCCAAACAATGCGCATAAAGTAGTCTTAGATGATTTCCGATACAAAGATGATGTGTGGGATATTGTAGATTTTGCGCCAGATGTTGAGAATAACGATTTTCTTAAAATCATCTTGGGGGTGACCTCATGAGCGTTTCAGTTAAAGGCGTGGACGAGATACTAAAGAATCTTGAAGCCAAGTTAGGTCCAGCAAGAACGAACCGGATTGTGAATAAGTCGCTTAAGAACTATGGTCAAAAATTGCAACAAGATGTGCAAGAGGCGGTATCCAGTTACATGGATACTGGTGAAACGCATGATACAGTTATTGTTTCCGGAGTGAAAAAAGGACCGCCTAAAACAATCGAAGTTGGTTGGGGTCAAGGTTCAAGATGGCGCTTAGTGCATTTGAGTGAGTTTGGCTATACTCGGTTTGGTAAGTACGTTAGCCCTAGAGGGATGGGGAAATTGCAAGGTGTGGTTGATAAGACAGAAGGATCTGCATTTGAAGAGATGCGGTCAGAATTGGAGGAGTTAGCACGATGAAAGATATGATGATGGAAGTCTACAATGTTTTATCTGCTGATCCTACGATTGCAAAGGAGGTGACTGCAAAGAACATCAAATTCTATGAAGTACCTGAAAGCTTCGATTCGACCAAACCTTTTATTATCATCGATACACCACTTGGACCACCAACTAGTGCTTACTATGCTGCCAACAAAGAGATGTCGCAAACGTTCAGTTATCAAATTAATGTTGAAACTCAATCAAGGATTTTGACAAAAGAAATTGCTAAAGCAGTGAAAGCTGCGATGTGGGAATTTGGTTATGCTCAGTTAAATGGTGGACTTGACGAATATTTCCCGGAAACAAAGCGCTTTGTGGATGCAAGGCGGTATCGAAAACACACACAAATTCACGACACAGATTATTAATCGGTGTCTATTTCATTAGGAGGAATTTATAAATGGAAACTTATGGCTTTGATAAATTATCGGTTCGAAAACTTACCACAGCATTGGAACCAGATACAACAGCGAAAATTCACATTTTAGAAGGTAAACAAAAAGAAGGTGGACCTACTGCCTTCGACTTAACAGGGCTATCCAAAGAAGCGGTGAAAGTATTTGCTGGGAACGTTGAGTATTATTTGTCCAAGAAAGGTACCGGATCAGTAGCTGCAAACTTTGGTTTACTGGATGTGCCTGTAGAAGTTGAACAAGAAATCTTAGGATTGATCAAAATGGCGGAAGGTATTGACGGTTTCGGTGATGAAACGGATCCTCCTTATATGGCTGCAGTCGCTGAAGCAGAAGATTTATATGGTGAACCAGTTGCTTTTGCTATGGTAGCAGGTTCGTTTAATCGTGATGGGTTTTCATTGGCTACGAAAAACGATGAAGATTTTACACCTGAAGCGGGCGAGTATGTTTACAACGCAATCTCTCGAAAAATTACCATTGGTGAAAATGATAAAACTGTTAAAGTCTTACGTGCATTTGGGACGGCTGCAGTCGCTCAACTAAAAGCTGCCGTTCTTGGTGGCGCTGTTACACCTTCAAGTGGTAGTGGACAGTAATATGACAAAGGTTAGTCTTCGGACTAGCCTTTTTATTTTTTGATTAATAGGAGGAATTATACATGTCAGAAATTGGAAAAGAAATCAGATTGGATCTAATGATCAATGGAACAAGAAAGACCTTCACGCAAAGTCACGTGCCTTATTCAAAAGCTTTGGACTACACGGATGGTGAAGCAAAACTTTTTAAGAAGGATGACGAAGGCAATGATATTGCTCCTCCAGCCAGAGTGCTTACTGAATTCCGTGCTGAGTTTGTAGCCGGATTGTTTGAGGATAAAGATTTAACCGGAACTGTCCTTTTAGATGGTATCGATGCATGGGACAGAGATTTGATCATGGAAATCATTATGTATCGTGTTTTAGGTTACGAAAAAGACGTGGAAGAATCAAATCCAACCGACAAGAAAGACCCAAAAGGAAAAAAGGACGGAAAATAAGTTCGTCCGATCATCATGAGTTACAGCTAGATGTTGTGAGATCTATATTGAAGATTTATCCCAATTGGACGATCAATGACGTTCTGAATACAGATACGCTGTACCTTTATGAAATTATGTTTAAACAAACGCCAAAAGGAAAGAAAAACAAAAAACGCAAAGAAATTAAGCCGTTGGCTGATTTAGTGAAAGGGGGCGGATGATTTGGCTGGTGCAACTCCATTAGGAAATATGGTCATAAAGCTAGGTTTGGATGATGCTGATTTTGGGAAAGGCGTTGCTAATTCTAAAAAGCAAGTACAATACCTAGCAAAAGAAATGCAAGCAAATATGAAAGTTGCTGACTTGGCAGGGAACAAACTTGGCAAATTAGGCACTCGATACGATGGTTTAACACAGATTATCAAAGCACAAGAAAATCAAGTGACCGCCCTCAAGAAAGCCTATGATGGTTCATTTGTTGATGGTAAAGCTACTGACTCCACGAAACGGCTGGCTAACCAATTACAAGATGCTAACGGTAAACTGGCAAACTATAAACTGCAGTTACAAAATACCGCAGGAGCGATTGCTGACTATCAAATCAGAAATGAAGGTTTAACTGGTTCAATCAATAAAGCAAGCGATGTTTTAATAAACAACGGCAAAAGACTAGGGGACATAGGGTCTAGTTTGACAAAAGGCTTAACTGTACCTATTGCGGCTGGAGTGACTGCTGTGACTGCCGCTGCTATTAGTTGGGAATCAGCATTTGCTGGTGTAAAGAAAACATCAGACGAAGTGGTGGATAGCAATGGTAATGTTGTTTATTCATACGATGATCTTGAAGCGAGTTTAAGAAATCTTGCAAATGAACTACCGTCAACCCATAGTGAAATAGCTGCTGTTGCCGAAGCTGCAGGGCAGCTGGGGATCCAAACAGACAATGTTTCTGCATTTACTAAAGTAATGATCGATCTAGGCGAGTCAACAAACATGAGCGCTGAAACAGCTGCAACTGAGTTGGCTCGTTTTGCTAATATTACTCAAATGTCGCAAGATAAATTTAGCAACTTAGGTTCTGCATTGGTTGACTTAGGTAATAACTTTGCAACAACAGAATCTGAAATATCGGCGATGGCATTAAGGTTAGCAGGTGCCGGTGCTCAAATTGGTATGTCCGAAGGCGACATTTTGGGATTTGCAGCAGCATTAAGTTCTGTTGGTATTGAAGCGGAAGCTGGTGGGTCTGCCTTCTCTAAAGTGATGGTTAATATGCAATTAGCTGTTGAAAAAGGAGCGGGCTCATTTGACGAGTTGAAAGCACATGCCGAGGATCAAGGTGTTTCTTGGGAAAGATTAGTAACAGCGGTGCGGTATGGTGGCAAAGAACTAACTGGTGTTTCCAAAGAAATGGGATTTACATCTGCAGAACTTAAAAAGATGTATAAAGAAGCTGACAATTCGAAAACTAGCTTGGAACAGTTTGCTGATGTTGCCGGAATGACTGGGGACAAATTTGCTGAAATGTTCAAATCTAATCCATCTGAAGCAATTATGAAATTTGTCGAAGGATTAGGAAAAGCCGAAGAACAAGGTTCGTCTGCAATTAGTGTGTTGGATGACATGGGTATAACTGAAGTTCGGTTAAGAGACAGTTTGCTGCGTGCAGCTAATGCCAGCGGAGTATTTGCTGGGGCGGTAGAAATGGGTAACAAAGCATTCGGAGAAAATACTGCACTTGCTGAAGAAGCTGGCAAGCGGTACGAAACAACGGAATCCAAACTAAAAATGCTTAGGAATGAGGCAGTGAATGCTGCTATTGATTTGGGAGGTCCTTTTGTTGATGCATTAAGAGATGGATTAGAATCGAGCAAACCTCTAATCAAACAAATCGGTAATCTAGCTGAGGCGTTTAGCAATGCAGATCCTAAAACCCAACAGATGATCGTAAAATTGATAGCTGCTACTGCGGCCGCTGGCCCTTTGTTATCAATTACCGGGAAATTAAGCGGCACAATTGGAGGGTTAGGAAAATCCTTTATTGATCTAAGTGCAAACATGGCCAAGAAAAAAGCTATCGATGAGGTTAAAAAATCGTTTATTGATGGAGATATTTCCGCCAATGACTTTCTAAAAACTTTAGCAGGTGGGTCAGGCACCATGACACAATTTGGAGCTGCAGCCAGTGGGGCGGCAGGATCTGGTGGTATAGGAGCAATGACAGCGGCACTTGGGCCGTTAGGACCTCTTATTCTTGGTATCGTTGGTGTTGGTGGTGCTCTTGCAGTTGGATATGGTGCTTGGAAATTATTCGGTGAAGAAGCTTGGAACTCTAGTCAACGTGTTCAACGGTGGGGAGAAGATGTAACGCAAGCTACAGATACTACGCTATCAGCTGTACAGGATCACACAAATAAAGCATCAGGAACATTTAATCTTATGGCACAAGGTTTTGATACTGATACCGCATCAATGGTGAGTAACTTCCAATTAATAGGATCAACTATCGAGAATGACCTTACGAACAAACTAGAAGCTTACAAAACAGCAGTTGATTTATTACCTACTGAACTTCAGGAAAAAGCTAGTCAGATTCTTGATGAAAAAGCTGATGAAACCCAGAAAGTAATGGAACTTGTTAAAGCCAACAATGAGGAAGTTCTACGAATCAAACAGCAGTATGTTGATAAAGATGGGGAGATTACAATCCAAGGCGCTAAAATGGTTCAAGATCTTATGACCCAGAGTGCAAAAGAGTATCTTAACATAGCGATCACTGATGCGGATGCTCGTAGAGAAGTAATGTCTGCCTTGACAGGTGATGTTGAAACAGCAACAGCGGAACAAGCTGAAGCATGGATAAAATCATTGGCACAACAAAGGCAACAAACCAAAGCCAGCTACACTGAAGATATTAATGACTATAGGAGTAAATTAGAGAAAACTGGTCAATTGAATAAAGAAGAAATTGACATGCTGGTCGGTCTTTACGAAGATGCGCGCGAAACATCAACCGATGCATTGGATGCCCAAATGGCATTACTAGTACAAAAATACCCTGAACTAGCAGAAAAAATTTCATTGGCCAACGGTCAGATGATTGATCAAACCGCTGGCACTACAGAAGCATTCATTGCTGAGAACCAAAAGATATTAGAAAACTCAGCAAATCTATCTGCTAAATTATCGGAGAACGCTAAGAAAAACGCGAAATCCTTAGCATGGACTGCAGATCAAACCACAAAAGCTGGTAAAACTTGGAATGATTTAGAACTCTTGGATAAAGATGGAAACGTAAAAACTAATGCGACAGAAATAGTTACAGAAGCTACTAAAGATATCCAAACATGGAATGATATGAAAGTCTTAGTTCATGATGCAAACTTGGATTCCAACGCTAAAAAAGTCATTGGAGAAGCTGCTATTGCCAATGGGTATTGGGATGGAATGGCTTGGAGTGATAAAGAGGCTGTGTTGCAAGATGAATTTTCTATCACGATGTACAAAGTACTTGACGAATCCGGTAAATGGGATGAGTTGTCATTAGAAGCAAAGACTGCTTTTCTTTATTCAAACACTCCTGAGGTAATGGCTGAAACGATGCTAAAACTTGGTTTGTGGGATGAATATCAGCCAGAGATCAAAGATTTAGATGCTAAGAACTACAACTTCTTAAATACGATTAAAGACTCTGAGGAAAAAATGAAAAACTGGGATGAAATTCCTGATACTACCAAAGAACTTTATGCTGATAACTACGATTTGTTAACCAAAATTTATTCATCTGATGAGATGTATGGACGATTCAAAGAACTACCGGATTCCGAAAAGAAATTTTTTGGTGAAAACGATGACTTGTTGTTCAAGATTCTTAATTCTGAAACGTCTTGGAAAGGATGGCAAGAACTTCCTGACTCTCAAAAGAATATTTTGCTTAATAACGAAGATTTGATGACGAAGGTTTTTGCTTCTGAAGAATCCTTAAACGCTTGGAAAGAGTTGCCTGATCCCGTCAAACATATGCTAGGGAATAACGAGGACATTCTGGCAAAAGTCCAAGATGGAACAATTTCTGTTGAGGATTACAACAAAAATGTACTGCCTACTTTGAAGAAACTATTCGGGGATAATAGTGATATTATTCAGAAATTACTTCAAGGAGAATCTGGACTAAATACTTACAACGGGAATAATCCAGCTAAGAAGATTTTGAATGGTGATTCATCTTCTGCGCAACTAGCTGCTAGGACAGGTGGAACAGCACTAGATATTTTCGCAAGAAACAATCCAGCTAGGAAATATCTGAATGCGGATGATAATGCCAGCTCAAATGCTTTTAATGCAAGAGAAGCTGTACAAAGATTCATAAACTTGCCATCTGTTATAACTAAGACACTAAAGGTTGCTACCGCTGGAGCTGCTATTGGCGGCGCTGCTGGAGCTTTTATGGCTGAGGGAACCAATTTCCATAAAGGTGGAGATATGATCGTAAATGATCAGCCCGGACCTTTGTATAAGGAAATTGTACATGAACCAGGCAAAGAGCCGTACATTCCAGTCGGACGTAATGTTCTAATCCCTAATGCTAAGAGGGGAACCAAAGTTTATAAAGCAAGCCGCACCAAATCGATTATGCGACGCTTGGGCATTCCAAAGTATGCTGACGGTGTGGGTATTCCGGAAGATTCCTTATTGGTTCGGAACTTGAGAAGTATGAGTCCATCTGTAGAGCCAAAATCAACTACGATTGTTAATACGCAAGACTATTCGGACAAACTTGATCAATTGATTGCCATAATGTCTTCCTTTGGAAAGGATCTCCGAAACGTGAAATTTGAACTGAATCGTAGAGTTTTAGGCGATGTGATTATAGAGGAGTCTAATCGAAGAGAACGAACACAAAGCAGAGGAAGGGGTATAAGAGGTTGATATCAGATGTAACTATAATTTATAGTGGATCAAATTTAACAGAAAAAATGGACTTAGATGAAGCTCCTGATTGGGGCATACTTCCGGACGTTGAGAATGTCTATGAGGAACAAACCAAAAATGATGGTAAAAAATTTAAGTACAAACGAAATCAAGGGAAATCTATCCCTCTTAGCTTCCTGATGGCTTCCGAAGATTATATTGCTGATCGTGATGCTCTAGCCCTGATTCTGAATCAGGAAACACCCCAACAGTTGCAAATTTCAATTTTTAAAGATCGGTATTGGAATGCTATTATTGATGGCTCATCATCGTTTGTCAGAGAAATGGATGATAAGAATCAAGTGAGGATTAGTCTTTCGTTTTATGTGCCAGAAGGAATCGCACATGCTACAAAGACTGATATCTATATCACTCAATCAGATACATTCACCGTCAATAATAAAGGGACATACAAATCATATCCAATCTTGGAAGCAACGATGCCAGGAGACAATGGCGTGATTGCTTATATCAACAATAGGGGTAAAATCTTGCAATTTGGTAATCCCGATGAAGCTGATGGAGTTGGTTACACTGAATCAGATCGTGTCATTTGGGATACGGTCATGATTGCTTCTGCTGAAGCAAGTCGGGGATGGAAAACAAATGAATACCAGTTTGACGGTTTGTGGAATGGAACGGAAAAACTAAATGCTAACGGTACTAGGAAGTTTGGATCAGATGGCGGCTACGGATTTGTAACGCCGGATTCTTACGGAACTGGCACACAAGGCTTCAAAGGGATCACGTATGGTCGTAAGGTGTCGCCTGATTCACAAGGACATGTCGGGGCAAAAGATTTTGAGTCTCGTCATGGTGTGTGGTTTGAAACTGGAAATATTCGGCAAACAGGTATCTACATTGTGGAACTGCGTGATGCTTCAGGTAAAGCGGTGTGCTCAGTGACTTTTTATAAGCTTTCTTCTTCAAATAATAATGCGAAGATTCGAATCAATGTAAAAGGTAATTGGAAAGAATGGTCCTTTCAACCGACTGCGTGGAATTTCTATACAAAAAAAGGGAGAGAGTTTTCCATTGTTAAAGAAGGAAACTTGTTGAGATTCCATGTTGGGGGAGTCGCCAACGGCGGATTTATCCATTCCATTCGATTAGATGAATTGAAGGACGTTGAAGTGACTGATGTTGTTTATTATATGGGAGTTCCTGTAAATGGCACACCGGTATCACATATGAAACTCACTCATTCCACATTTCGAAAAGATAAAGTTGAGAAGGTTCGAGATGTGAAGAATCTTTTTGGGGAAGCTGATGTTCTGCGAGCAGATTGTAGTACGGGAATTGTCACACTAAATGGAATCGAGCAAAAAGGCTTGGGCAGTTTAGGGAATGACTGGGAAGAATTCTTTTTAGAACCTGGGATCAATCAAATCGAGTGTATTTATTCCTCTTGGGCACAAGCGCCAAGTTTTAAACTTTACAATCAGGAGGCTTACTTATGATTATCTTTTTTTTCGATCGTTTCTGGAACCCTCTTGGAAAAGCTTCAGCAAAACTGCCTAAAGGCGTTACTTACTATGATGATCACGAAGTCGAAGATGTCGAAACTGGCACTTCGACTTTTGAAGTCTATGTGGGATTTGACGAAGAAAATCGAAATATTGTGCGAGCATATGGTCAGGAAGCAACGTATTTTGTCACTACTGATCAGGAAGGCCATGGAAGACTATGGTCTGTCATTGATGATGAATCAGATGAAGAAGCAATGTTTCACTACTTTTATGGTGAAGATGCGGGTATGGATCTAATTAATGAGATGCTCCCAGCGTGGGGATCGCCGGGCAGTGCTAAACCGATCGTTTATTATATCGAACGAGCAGCAGCAGATTCGGGATTTGAAATCGGAATTAATGAGATTCCTAATCTGACTCGAACATTGGAGTGGGATGGAGAAGCGACTGGGTTAAATCGACTGCAGTCTATTTTTACGCAATTTGACAACGCAGAATTACAATTTCGCTTTGATATTGATGAAAACACACTTGAGTTAAAACACAAGTATATCGATATCCTAAAGAAACGAGGAAATGATACAGGTATTGAGCTTCGGATGAATCGTGAAGTGAAAAATATCCGAATGAAGCGCAGTCGAGCAAACATGTTTAACGCTTATCGATGTTACGGTGCGACACCTGAGGGAAAAGAAAATCCAATAACTTTAAACGGCTACTCTCTGACCACCGCACAAAAAGAAATTAATCCTGAAACCGGCAAAGCAAGATTTGTTCTGAGTGGAAATATTTTGAAAGATACCGAATCAAATGCTAAGTACAGTCGCTATCTTAATCCCTACGAACAAGGCGAAGATGAGGGATACTACACAGGTATCTATAACAGCGAAGCAACAACACAGAATGCTTTGGCCAACGAAACCATTCTTCAGTTAAAGAAGACAGGTTATCCAGAGGTAAATTACGAGGTCGATGTTATTGATGCTCCACGTACCTTAAAAGCTGGTGATTATGTTTCGATCGTCAACGATAAAGATGAACTTTACCTAGAAGGACGCATTCTTAAAACGGATCGTAGTAGGAGTAACGATACATTTGAAATTACTTTAGGAGATTATCTGATTCGTGATAGTGGAATCGCTGAACAAATTCAAGCAATGGCAGACAAGCTTAAAGGAAAAGATGGAGTAAGCAACTTCATCTTCTATGCTTATGCAGATGATGATAAAGGGACTGGTTTTAGTCTGAATCCTCAAGGGAAGAAATATACTGGTTTAACGGTTAGTTTAGTGAATCAGCAGCCGAGTGATCCAAGTGTTTACACATGGAGTCTGTCAAAAGGTAGCGATGGACAACCAGGAGAACCAGGCGAAACATACTACCCACATCGTGGTTATTTGATGGCAGACGGTACATTTACCAAGGTTTATCCTGAAGAAAATACTTACACCGCTAACACTGTATTTCAATCTTTGTTAGGAGGTGTACTTCCTATTAGAGAGGAAGAAACTGCGCCTAGAGGATTTCGATTTACAGGAGTTCAAGGAGGTTCGGGAAGCTTTAGAATTAGGGATGTTATAAAAGGGAATGGAATCTGGACTGTTAAGTTCAAGGCTCGTCAAAGTCAATCTTATTCTTCAGCAGGTTTTTCATTAGATATTTGTGACAGCCCTTCGCCAGCTAAGAGATTCACTCTTAATCAAGACAATTCTTGGACAGAAATTTCATTGACAGTTGAAGTGAAAAACTGGTCCAGCACTATGAATTTTGTGGATTTTTCTGGAATAGATTGGCTGTACTTTTTCGTTTCAGATTTCAAAGTTTCCCGAGGAGATGGCGGACTATATACACCAGCACCATCGGATGACTACGAAAACGCCTATCCTAAGTACGAAGGATTCTATTCAGATACGAATCAAGTTGGGTCTGATAATCCTGATGATTACAAACCATGGACACCATTCATGGGACCACAAGGGCCTGCCGGTGGAGTTGGTCCAACTGGCCCTCCCGGAGAAAATGCACAAGAAGTGTTTTCCGGTTATCTGACTAATGAAGCAATTGTATTACCAGCGAACCCAGCGGGGACAGTCACAGATTTTAGTGCTGCAAATGGCACATTTATCACATTCTTGGGTCAAACCCAACAGACCACAGGTGTTGCTTATTCACTTGTTTCCCAATCGGGCATAACGGCGAACATAAATGCATCGACAGGTGTGTATACAGTCACTGCGGCAAGTGCAGATATGGGGATGACGATTTTTCGAGCAGTTAAAAACGGAGTCACCATCCAGAAGCAAATCATTGTGACCAAATCTAAGCAAGGCTCTGCTGGTAATGGGGTTATCTCAACTGACATTACTTATCAAGTAGGATCGAGTGGTACAACAACCCCTACGGGAAATTGGCTCTCAGCTATCCCAACAGTACCTGCGGGTCAGTTTCTATGGACAAGAACTATCTGGACGTTTTCAGATAGCACTTCCAAAACCGGATATTCAGTGAGCAAATCGGGAGAAACTGGTGCAACAGGGAATGGCATTTCAGCTACCTCTATCAATTATGTTGCCTCAACATCCGGTACAACTGTTCCTACATCAGGTTGGACAGCAGCTATTCCCGCAGTGCCAGAAGGTCAGTATTTATGGACTAGGACAAGGCTAACGTACACTAATGGTAATACTAATGAGAGCTATACGGTATCTAAGCAAGGGCAGAAAGGTGACCCGACTGGTCTTATCGCTCAGAGTACTGCCCCTACATCGCCATATGTTGGTATGCTTTGGAGAAACACCGGAACAAATAATGGCTACTTACTTAATGGGACTTACCGTTGGAACGGATCTGCTTGGGAGATCTATGTATTTATTGCTGCAAATATTTCCGTTGAAAATTTGGCGGCCATTGTTTCTCGTATAGGTGAAATCTACAACGATTATTCTCGAACGTATAACGATAATACAACCGCTATAGGTACCTTATCAATAAAAGATGCGGAGATCAATAACTCTGGCGTTATAAGAAATTCGTCAGGAGTTGTGACACAATCCTACGAACAGATTCTTAGTCATCAATTATTATCAATGGCTAGGTATAGCGGGTCAGCTGCAGGAGATCAAAATGAGTTGATCGCATCTGCTTCACTTTCTTTTGATACTTTGACTCTAAATGACAGAGAAAATGGTTTTTCTGGAATGATACATGCTAGACAACTAACTGATACACCTTGGATTAATTTGTCATATGCGGCTGGTTTCAGGACTTCTGAAAATAATCCCTGCCAGTATCAGATCTCATATAACATGAAGGGAAAGAGAACAATTACCTTCAGAGGGCAGGTTGAGCGAACAAGTGGTGCTATGACAGGGACAACCTATCCTTTTGGGATAGGCACCGTTCCAGCTTCTATCAGGCCGACCGGAAACACATTTAAGCTAGCTGCAGGAGACGCAACAGAATTGCAAACAGTTCGTGTAGCTATGTTGGGGACAGCGCAGCCAAGTATCGGGAATTCTATACAAATCAAGGTTGTTGGAAATTCTCAATACGTTGATATATCGGCTTTAACATACGACATACCATAGAAACGGAGGAATATTTGTGCGATGGACAAGCATTACACCCGAGTATGATCAAGACGGGAAGATTACAAAGTATTATGTTTCAGTTGATAGTCAAAATAAGAATAACGAATCAATTACGGGACAATTAATTATTTCAGCAGATACACTTGATTTAAGTGAAGTTTTAGTAGTTGCAGAAAATAAGATTGTTAATATGTTGACGAAAGAGCAGCCAGAATAGGTTGCTCTTTTATTTTAGTAGAAAGCAGGTGGCATATGTTCAGTTGGGGGAAATTAAAATGAAAGAGTTTTTGGAAATCAATAGTTTTTGGGCAGCCGCTTTTGGAAGTGGTTTACTGGCTACTCTCTGGCGAGTAGGTTCTTGGGTCACTAAGCTGGTTAAAGCTAAAAGGGCTGAGAATGATCTTAGGGAACAAACAATCACAGCCTTAGAAACGGCAAATACGGAACAAGACAAACGCCTAAAAAATGTAGAGGATTATCAGGCGATGGCTGAAGTCAGAAGCCAGAAAATCGTTAAAGCCGAGAAGGCATCACTTCACAATCAAATATGGAATAAAGCAGATGAGTACATCAAGCGTGGGTACGTCACCGTTGGGGAGCTGAACAACTTTGATTATCTGTTTGAAGCATATAAGAATCTCGGTGGAAATGGAACAGGCGACACATTGCGTGCCAAGGTATCTAATTTAAGTGTACGTGATGAAGGGATTTTACAACAAAAAGAAATCGATGAACATTAGGAGGAAATATCATGAAGTTAACAAATAAACAGTATGATTTAGCAAAAAAAGTTTTAACCGTTGGGGTGCCAGGTATCACGACGTTTATCGTAACTCTAGGTGGTTTATATGGATTCTCGACAGAAATTATTGTTGGAACGATCACGGCTGCTGCAACTTTAGCAGGTGTTTTCTTGAATATCGCTAGCAGCCAGTATCAAGATGAACAGAAACCTGATTATGGGGACGGACAAGAGTTTACCGACAAGAAGGAGTAGCTGTTAGCTACTCTTTTTAATTTGAAAGGATGATTAACATGGAAAGCAAACACAATAAGGTAACCATTCCCATGAAAACAGGGGGATGGAAATGGTCAAAAAAAGGCTTGGGTTTTAAGAAAGGACGAAAATAGTAATGGCATGGACGATTCCTATTTTAGTAACGATTGTATTTTTCATTCTCACAAATAAAAAAAACAGCCATGAGATTAAATATTTTAGGTTGTTTGTTAATTATTTATGAAATGGTTTTAGCTTATGCAGGATATGTCCACACACCTATGCAAGCTTGCCTAAGAGTGATGCAAATTGTGATTTTCAACCTCGGAACGGATTAATGGGATCAATTGATTCATATCCATGATTCCAAGGACTACTTCTGCAGAATCTATTCTGTTATCAGCGTAAATAATTTTATCAAATAATTCGGTTGAAACAATTGAAAGAATAGGACCTAAAGATTTTTTGTAATCAGAAATAATAGTATTTATTGAATCATTAGAAAGATTTAGATTATCCCATTTTCCGTCGTAAGTTCTGATTTCAAGCATAGATAAGTTCATTAAAGACGACAAAAAATCGTTTAAAATTTTTTGATTATATTCAATTGTTTTAAGCTTTCTGTTATGTTCGAACTCTAACTTCATAATATTTATGGAATGTCTATTCGCTAGAAAAGTAGCAATTAATGTCGATAATATACCAACTATTGAGACAACTAATGTTTCCAATATTTTCAACTCCTTATCAGTTGTTTCAGCAGACCACTTGCTGATAAGGAGATTATAGCAAAAAAACATTTTCAAAAGGAGGAAATAAAAATGAACATTGAACAAATGATTAAATGGATGACTGATCGTGAAGGTAAAGTTACCTACTCAATGATAAGTCGCTTAGGACCCAAAAGCTACGACTGTTCTTCTGCTGTGTTCTTTTCCATGATCGCTGGTGGATTTCTGCCTAGTGGATCGATGGGTAACACTGAAACATTGTTTGCAATGTCAGGTACTAAACTGAAAAAAATCAGTCGATCAGAAGTGAAACGTGGAGATATTTTTGTTGCTGGTACTCCTGGTCAATCCAACGGATCAGGGGGACATACAGGTATTTTCCTAAGCAATAAGAGTTTCATTCATTGTTCGTATTATTGGAACGGAATCCATACAGATAGCCATGATTCATACATGAGTACCAGGTTAACGCATCATTTTTATCGAATTGTTGCAGCTGGCGATGTTAAACCTACCGAAAACAACCCTCAGATGATTCAATTAGCAATCGATGGACAATTCGGCAATGCTACGGCGAGACGCTTGCAAGAATACTTTGATACTGCTGGTAAAGATGGCATTATAAGTCATCAATACAAGCAAAAATTTAATCAGAACGTTTATGCTGCTCAATTCGATAGTTCTTTGATTGGATCAAATGTTGTTGTGGCATTGCAAAAGTATTTGGGTGTAACAGAAGATGGTCTAATGGGCCAAGCGACTATCAAAGCATTCCAAAAACGATTGGGTACTACACAAGATGGCATTATCAGTCCGGTTTCAAACATGGTATTTGCCTTGCAAAAAGCATTGAATACCAACAAATTACCTTAAACCAATTTCGCAAATAATTGCAAACCATTGATAGGAGTTGTCAGAATGACTAATGAAACCAGAGCACACATTCGCAGTATACTATGGCAGTATAAAAAGATCGAAAAAACGTTTAAAGAATTCTCGGATATTATTGCAACAGATAGGAACCCTTATATGGAGTATCCATTAGGGGAAGAAAATCCAAGTTGGACAATGAATCAAATTTTGTTTTATAAATCCTTTTTAAGAGTGGTCAATGGTGTTCTAGAAGATTCAACACTTGATGTTAGAGATATATTTTATGTGAAGTACTACAATGGTCATTCGAAAAAATGTATAGCGGTTGTATCTGCGGAAACTTTTCTAAGCGAATCTACTATAAAGAGAAGAGATGCTGAATTTATTAATGAAATCGCAAAAAGATTAGGTTGGTTATCGGTTTGACCTCTTTCAATACCTAACATGGTTTATCCTTTAATTAAGGACGTACGTTCACCATGGACGCATGGTTGAAAAGAAAGGGGAAGTTAAAATTGGCTAGTATTGAAAATATGATCAAATGGTTTAAGGATCGAGAAGGTAAAGTAACTTATTCAATGAATTCTCGCTTAGGACCTAATAGTTATGACTGTAGTTCGGCTGTGTATTTCTCATTGATTGCAGGAGGTTTCTTACCTTCGGGGACAGGGATTGGAAATACAGATTCACTATTTGCGTTAGAAGGTAAATTGCTTACTTCGATTACTCGTTCTGAAGTGAAACGGGGAGATATTTTTGTTGCAGGGTACAAGGGAAACTCTGGCGGTTCGGATGGACACACTGGGGTTTTTGTTGATAGTACAAATATTATTCATTGTACCTTAGGAGGCGGGAAAAATGGAATCGTAACGACGCCAGCTACAAATTGGATGGGAGATTATAGTGGATTGCCAGTATACTTTTATCGATTAAAGGGCGCTAATCCTCCATTTAAGTACAAAGTGGATGACGTTGTTTATATCAAAAACAATGCTACTCATTACTTTAATGGTGACTTAATTAGTGATAACGACAAGAAACTTGCTGGAAAAGTAACGGGTGTTAAGTATGACGACACCGGTCGAAATGGTGAGCATAACTTAGTATTTGTAAAACAAGTTCAAACACCTACAATTATTAATCACTGGACCTTAGAACGTGATCTGGAGAAGTGGTCTCCAACAACTACCTATATTTCTAACGGTGAAATTGTTAAATTTAAAGCAGCAGCACAGAGAACAGTAGAGGGAACGCTATTGACATCTGCTCAGAAATCAAAAAGTGTAAAAAAAGTCGATACAATCGATATTGCACCAGTGAATGTTGGTACAGGTACTAGTTATCGTAAGTACAAGCTTGAGGGTATTTCTGGATGGATCTATGAAACTGATGTTCAAAAATGACGTTTCAAGTTAATCGTTTAGTATATCCAAATCACAAAAATACCACTCCGCAATGGGAGTGGTATTTTTTTATAAATAGCCCGCTACGGTGGGCTTGTGCATAGATCATATTCGTTTTACTTGCATTAACCAAGTTTATCCTATACATTAGTGGGTGCGTGCAATATTTTATGAAGAGTAGTTAGGCGGTGAAAACTTGGGGAAGTGCGCCTAATACTCTTCTTTTTTATTTTATCATTATTTCAACGTAATAGATATTATTGATTAGAATATCGTCATAAATTGGTTCAGTTTAATTAATAAAAGATGTATCATAGATTCATACCAACCAATCCAATTTTTCATATGTTTACTTTTCTTTTGGTCCACTCTAGGCAGAATAGGGTGGACTTTTTGTTGAAATAAAAACTATGTTCTTGTAGAATGGAGTCATAGCTTTGACCGGGGCTATTTCATTTTATATCTTTTTTCAGGCCCACTCTCCTTGAGGGTGGGTTATTTTTGAGCAGAAGGTTTGAACGATTTGGAAATAGCTAATATAATTAATTTACCTTATAAAAAACTTTTTCATCTAATTGTGCCACTCCTCCCCGGGAGTGGTTTTTTTTTGCAAAAAAACCTCTAAAACATGACGTTTAGAGGTTAATGATTATTTTTTTCTTTTATTGATTTTATGCGAATGCTTGGTGGGAAGTGTCCTTTTATAAGCAGCAGCATTTAAGAAGCCGAGATTTTGTGCTTTTAAGTCAGTATTGTTAACCATTTTAAATATAGAATTTGAAATATTGTTGTATAAATATTTTGGATTAATAGTACTTATAAAGGATTTTACAATCATTATTACTATAGCAACCCTATTAGTATATTCTTTTCTATCAGGATATATATATAGGTTTGGTTTCCATTCATCTCGAACAATAGGAACGGTTCTAAGACGCATATCAACTATATTTGCATTGTGTGCACAAGCATTTCTAACAAAATTTAAACAAGACATATAAGATAGTAACTCTTCGTAACTAAATCCATACTCATTGGCAATGTCAATCAGATTACTTCGTGACATTATTTTTAAAAGATAAACAACGTCTCCAAATGTTAATAGATCCATAGCTAACCAAATGGATGGCAAACCCATGTTTAAATTATTAGGATTTTTTAAATCTGGCAATGTTGAACGATCAATTTTTTCTTTTAGATCTTTACAAAATTTTTGCTCCATTTCAATTCTTTTAGAGGAAGCATACCTTTTTCTGTCTACCCATTTTGAAAAATTTATATATCCAAATGCACCGTACTTACTGCCTAAAACATAACCCAATGTAACTTTAACAGAAACTTCAATTTTCTCAATAGCATGAAGTAAAAAAATTCTAAGATTTTTATCTTGATAGTATCGTAAAACAAGATCATCGAAATTGATTCCCTCGAAAGGCTTATTCGCATTATTCGAATGGGCTAAAGGATAAGCAAACCCTTTCAACTTATAGTATCCGATAGTTTTTAATTTGTTTTCAGCTTTCGCCCTATCATTAATAGTTATTCCTTGTGCTTCGAGTCTTGATAATTGACCTGAGAAATCTAGGAACTGTACATTTTCACTCATAAAAAACACCCCAAAATAAAAAGAACTCCCACATCAGATACACGTCTGCCTTAAAGGAGTGGGAGCATTGTCGTCTTATATTTTTAATATACCATTATTTAATTGGATGTCAATCGTTTTGAAAAATATTCCAGATATTGCATATTACAAATTAGAATTGTTTAATGATTCATCTTGAAGTAAAAATTGTTCCAATCATAAAAAAAGCACAGCATATTCTCATATGCTGTGCAAGTGGAACTATGTTCCGTCATCATAATAATCATCATATAGTAATTTACTGAATAGGAAAAGTAATACGCTTATCGAACATTGATATTTTCAAATTCAATCATAATCTTCGTTTTTCCAATCACCGAATACTTCTTAACAACAAATTGTTTCCTACTATTATACTCACCAGCAACCACAATTTGCATTCCCTCATCCACATCGGCTAGAAAGTTCAAGCTATGAGCTGCAATCAAACAGTTCACTCCATCAAGCGAGAACCGCACCAAAGGGGTCTTGCTCATCTTCAACACTCTTATCTTTGATACATTGCCTTTCATCGTTTTCATAACAATCGCCTCCGTAAGCTTGTACATAATAACGACAATCATTTTTGCCTAAAGTGACAGCAACATAAAACTCGACACATTTTGCGCCGAACAAAACTTCCTGAGATTCAGAAATACTGTCCGGGAATTCATTTATAAACTCGGAATAGGATAAATAGCCTTGCTCGTATTGACTGATTATGTTCATATCAGTTACCGCCGGGCTTATACTTTGTGTTTGGATCGTATTTACGGAGAATCTTGTCTTGCGTTCTAACGTGGTCAAACAGATAGTTATCACCGTCTTTTTTAAATACATAGGCTAATTCTTCTGGGTAACCACTATAGCTTGATGGCACGGTAAAATAGGGTTTGCCGAAGTTCTCCATCGTCCGAACAAATTGATCGTACAATAAGTGCGCTGGGCCCATTCGTTCGATGAATTCGTAATAGTAGCGTTCAAAAGCATACGTCCGTTGGTTCGCTAATGGTATTTGCATATCAATCACTCCTTAACGAAATTATACGAACGAACGTTCTCGTTGTAAAGCGAACACCAGATTAATTATTTAGTTGTTTATGCTATTTAAAGGGGCAAAAAAGGGGCATAAACTGTCCACTAGTCCATACCAGTCAAATATTTATAACAGTATGCGATGCTAAATCAGCCTTATTTGATGCGGAAAAGCACCAGTGTATAGTAGTAGGAAAATGATTTAATTAAAAGACGCAGTGAAATAA
>NZ_JBIORT010000002.1:0-94822 GCF_051714385.1 Enterococcus sp. AZ141 | reverse complement strand
GGCATTGACAGAATGCCAAGATGACTTAGGCGTAGAAGAATTCATTGCCATTGTCAGTCTATTTGCATTTATTATAATCCTGCTGGAAGAGTCAGATTCAATAGGTTTTATACCATTATTGGCAACACCATCCCTAGATGATATATAGCTTCTTCTATCTGGTGCTGGAGTTATAGTTAGTGTTCCACTACGAACCAAAGATATCGCAGGACCAACCCAAGGTGAAGACAAGTCAAAGTATCCTCTTAGATTAATATATTGAGCATGAATAATAGATGCATTGTTATTATATGCTGCAAGCATATTATTTATATCAACTAGACCGCTACCATTATGTTTAATAATAGGATCATTGCTGTCTCCCCCCAATAAAGAAAAATCACTTACTTCTAAAGTAGCTGCTCCACTCAGCTCTAAATTATTGTTAGAGCCAGACATATTGAGTACTACACGAGCTTGAGTTGCGGGTCTGCCTATAATATTCACCGAGGTGTTTCTGGTGTTTAATGAACTTCCTAAAATCGAGCCAGAAAAGGAAATTGACTCAGTAAGTACTATTGAGGAAGTATTTCGGTCATTCCATGCACTTCTAAATTGAGACCAATTTCTAATTGGAGCTGACCTTGTCTGAGGATCAACAGAGGCTTTCAAAATCCGATTTGTTTCTGTTTGAATTAGTTCTTCGGGTATCGATAGGTTCTTCTCAGCTGCAATTACTGGTTGAACTGCAACGGGAATATCACTCATCACTTCTGCATCTTGACTTTCAAGTGGCGGCTCCTTGAAATCAGTATTTTCTTGATCCTTTATATCAGAAGATTTCTGGACCTCTGATTTTAGAGTGCTTTCCTCTACTTCTAAATAGAAATGATCCGCGTCATGATCGACAGTCAAGAAGTAGTTTCCCGCTGTCTCAAACACCACAGGAAGAGTAAATTCTGTTTGTTGTCCTTTGGTGTGAAGCGTCCAGTACTCTCCATGGGAATGCGTGATGGACTCCCCATCAGAAAAATAACTTGCCAATACTTGGCCTTCCTTCGGTATCCGTACTAGAACCTCATCTGCAGGATAGGTACTTGTAAAACGTAAGATAACCGGTTGATTTGTGCCTGTCCGAGAAGTCTTTTCTACAAATGAAAACTCTTGAATTGCTGGTGGTGCTTCCTCGACCGGTGTAACAGTATTGGTACTAATTGCTACATAATCTGGTAGATGGCTGCGAAAAGCAGTGAGTGCCTGCTCATCTACTGGTCCATTCGTTTCTGCATAGCCCTGTGTGATTCCCGATGGTATCACTTGTGCCAATAGTAAGAGTGTAGTACATACTACTGCTTGTTTGCGAAAGTTCACGCTACATTCCTCCTTACTCTTTTTCTTGCCTTCTTTTCTTTGAAGCGAAATAAAGCAGAATCACAACCAATAGAATCAATAAACTAATGGTTCCGATCATCCACCAATTTGGGCTATTGTCGATCATGACGTCTTCCCGGTTTAACTTACGGGCATCGTCGGCATCGATCGTAAACTCACGAGTCCAAGACCATTCATTGTCTCCCGACTTTGCGGTTAGTTCTAACACGTAGTTCCCGCTTCGAAAACGGTCGCCCTCTAAGGAAATCGGAAAGTTGAAATTCGAATTAGGCGCCATCTGCATCATTTCTTTACTGGCCTCATAGAGAACGTCGCTCTCTCCTGCTCGTTTGACTGTTGCCTCCACTTCCAAGCGATTCACAAAAGCCGGTGTAAAGTTTTGCAAGGTCGCACTGATCACATTCCGATAGTTCAACTGGTCCGCAAAGACATCTAATAGTTCCAACTCTGGCTGTACAGAATCGCTGGTATTACTGACGACCACACCTATCACATGGGCAAATTCATTCTTGATCGCGACTCCTTCTCCTTCTGGGGCATCACTTTCTTCCTCATCTTTTATTTCGGTGATTCGTAAACCGCCGGCTAAATACCCTTCAAAGGCGTCTTTCGGCATCTGTAAAGGAATATCTATGATCTTTGTTTCTTTTCCCTCCAGTGTAATGACCTCCGAAGGGGTCATCAAATCATCTAAGGAATGGATCAAGGTCGGGTCTGCTGCTTTGGCATCTTTGCCATACTCGACATTCCCTAAAGTATTGGTATAAGCAGTATGCGGCGTTACTTGAACGTTGATTGGTTCTGAACTGGAATTGCCGACTTTCAACTGCAGGGTCTCTTTTTGACCCGGAGCGAGTAACAGCTCATAATACCCTTTGCTTTCATCTACTTGGCTTTCTGGAAAAAGCGGAGTGACATGTGTATTCAAGGCAGTCTCTTCGGCTTGTGCCGAAAGTGGGAAGAAAAAGAAGAGTACTGCTAGTAGCCACAGTCTTCTTGGCATAGCTTGTTTGTGTCTCATTTATCATAATCCTTTCTAAAAAAAGCAGCGCCACAGAGATCTGCAACGCTGCCAGTGACTAATAGAACACGGAAAAGGAACGGTTTACTTCTTATAATTCATTATCAGGAGTTAATTCTAATTCCCATGTCAAGGTAGAGGTATACGTTACCGCATCTTTGGCGGTTGAACCTGGTACGAATAGTTGAATCGCCTCATTCTCCACAACAGCTGCGCCGTCGTCTACTTGTTTTGCGATCGCATCATGATCTCCCCAAACAGCAGTTGAGGTACCGGCACCTTTGTGATTTGCTGCCGTCATAATCGGTACGGCATCATTATTTGGAATCAATTCCAACCCGCTTGCGTGAATGGTCGGCGCCTGAGCGTCATCATTGACACTGTAACGAAGGGTCGGATCGAACAACGTAATTTTTGCGCCTTTTAACACATTATTTAATGTATCCGTAGGTGCTTGGAATTCCGTTAGACTGACACTCAATTCCCAGCCTTCATTGGTACCGCGAGTGTCTTGGACTTGTGCCAAACTGACATAAGGAACTTTATTCTCTTCACCGGTCGTGCCTGTTTTTTGTTGCATCTCAGCGACCATGTTATAATGCTCATCCGTAGTTGAGATAATTTGTGAACCGAAGTTCATGGTTGGTACAGTGGCGATCGTTAAAGGCCCTTTGTTTTCTCCATCCGGACCCGTGACTGGCGGAATAGTTACATCTGGACCCTCATCACCAGGATCAACGATCGTATCGTCATTCCCTGGTGTAAAAGTAATTTGACCATCAGTAGTTGTTTTACGAACTTCTTTTGTATCCTCTTCAGCGAAGGCTTGTACGCCTCCGGCAAAGATCGTTGTTGATAATGCAGCTACAGTTGCTAAACGGATAAATTTCATTCTTTATTCCTGCTTTCATTCAATTATTTTTTTGTGTTGCTCTTCTTCTTTTGTCCCCTACAACCACTAAGACACCGACCACTAAGAAACTGCCGACCCAACCAGCAAATGACCCTTCGGTCATATTCGTTTGGGGTAATGAGCCACCTGGTTTTTGCGGACTGGTACTTGGGGGTGGATCGGGCGGACCGATCGGTTTGTACGCCCCGGTAAATCCAACAGATCCTTCTGACTCGACGGATTGGACCTGTGTACCATAGACGGACAGTGGAAATTGAAGTGCCAAAAACACTGCGAGCATCCCAATCAAACGTCCAACCGTTTTATGCATCTTCCCTCCTCCTTTAAATAGTCGTCTCAAAAATCTTCGTTTTTTAGATTGGTCATTCCATATATCTGTCAAATCTAAGAAACCTTAATTTAACAACAATTATTTTGGCATTCGACCTGTTCGAATGCCTTTTTTTCTGCAAACCCAAAAACGAAGGTTTTTAATACATGAGAATAAACAAATAAGGCTCAATAGCAAACCTTTCTTGCATCTCCTAGATTACAAGATTCTTTATTAAATGAATAATCGAAATTTTCACTTCGACACGCAAATTTAGAAAAACGGACATAAAATAAAGAAGAAGTAAAGCGAGCTCCACTAGAAAAAGGAATGTTTCCAGACTACTACAACGATCCACTAAATCATGCAAATTGCAAAAAAAGAAGGATCAAAAACTTTTAAGTTTCTGACCCTGTTGATGGATTGTTCTAAAAATCCATAGACTCCAATTTAATTAGATCCTGTCAGATACATTAGTACAGTCCAGCAGCTTATATTTTACTTAAAATATATTTTGATGATAAGTAATCATTTGAGTTGAGTTAAATAATTTGATAAAAACTATTGAAAATTTGTAATAGTAATGAGTTAAGGTATAATGATATTGAAAAAAAGTGGATAAAATATACTTTCCAAGATTAGTGAATAATCTTGGATTAAAAATAAATAAGATGTTTAATTATGTTAGATTAAGGAGAAGAAATATGAATCTAGAAAGTGATCGAATGAAATTTAAAGAAATAAATTCAGAAAATAAAGGGTTACTAAAAGCAATAATTCAAGATAAAAATTTAATGATGTTAGGATGGGGGAAAACATATTCTGAATCTGAAGTTGATTTATGGGTTGAAAAAATAATTAGTCAATATGGTGAATATGGAACGAGCTATTATTTTATTGATAAAAAAGATACTGCAGAAAATATTGGAATTGTTGGTATTTTACCTACTTGTATTGAAAATAAAGAAGTCTTTGAGATTGCATATATTGTAAAAGAAGAATTTCAAGGTAATGGATATGCTACTGAAGGAATTCGAGAGTTAATTCAACACTTCTTTCAAAAGCAAGAAGGAAAAGAAGTATTAGCACAATTTGTTCCAGAAAACGTTTCTTCTGAAAAAGTTGCTAAGAAATTAGGTATGAATTATAAATTTTCATATCAAAGAGATTATAATGATGAAATCAAAGAACATATAGTATACGGAATAACTAATCAGCTTATTGATTGACAAAATCAAAAGTTGTATTGTTTTGAAAAGCGGATTTCGAGTTATGAAAATATTCAAGCAGGATTTGCTAATATCTATGCAAGCGTAATGCAAAATTCAAACTAATCAAGACTTTTAACATCGAATTCAAAAAAAGGGAACGCAACTTATTTAAGTTATGTTCCCTTTTTATATTCCCAGAACGATAAGTTAATCAATAATATTGCAGCCTAATATCGATTGCATTCTTAGCCAGCTGATAACCAGCTTCATCAACACCAGAAAATACTTCTAATGGCGAAATATTATACCTCTTCCCGTCTTCGAATTCATAGAAATCTTGATTGGTAAACAAGTTATAGGCTAAAGCAACCAGTCGTTGCTCCCCACCGGACAAAGTACCATCAAACCATAGGTCACTATTGATTTCTTTTTGGACAAAATTAACCATCGAGCGACGTTGGTTAAATAATCTTTCATCACCAGTGAAGATAAAAACCAAACTACGCCAATAAGGATCCCGAAGATCCGTAAAACTCAATTCATCCATCATAAAATTAAATCTGGCAATGTGTTCTTTGTTTAGAAATAATTCCTCCATTATTGTTCCTCCTCTAATCAGTTTTGACCGTTCCTTCAGTGATTATTCGAACGTCACTTTTGCAATTTCAAAATCAAAATACTTTCCGGATACCCAGTCTTCATGACCGCTATCTGTAAAAGTTTTGCGGATCACATCCTCTTCATCATTTAGCGCAAGTATGGCATCAAGGATTGTCTTTGCTTCGTTCTCCTTAAAAATACCTAACTCTTCTTTTCTTTGCGTAAATTGCAAGTTTTCAACCGTCGCAGCGTTACTTAAAAAGCCCATCAACTCCTTAGAAAAATGGTTTAAAACGATCACTGTCCAAACTTTTTCTTTTCTATCTTCAATAGAAACTAGTTTACCACATACATCATTTTTCATTCGGTTTGACCAGGATAAAGTGATCTCTTCCATCGACCTTCTGGTACTCCCGTTGACACGCTTTACATAAATATTGACCATTAGGATAAAGAAAGTCACCTTTTCTTACATAAACTCGTTTTGCTAACTCACCACAATCACATTTGATCCAACTAGGCGGCCAGTATAAGCGCCGATTGTAGGGCGTTATTGGTACTTTCCATTGTCCACCGTAACATTGTCTTTCTGCAGCCATCCTTATAAGTCTCCTTTCAACATACGATTAAGCACCTAATCGATCCTTATCTTTAAAACGGACACCTTCTGCATAACCGGAGTAAAATGCTTCCCGATCCTTCACGTTGTGAGAGGTATCTTTACCAGGTACCAGCCCAATTTTTTCGACTTCAGCCTGAACCACTTCAGGCACTTGTAAAGCCAATTCATAGCCGTTTGCTAGCACTTGTTTTCGAAATGTTTGCGACAAACCTTCCAAATATCCTTCCAAATAGTCTTGTTTTAACTGCCATTTCCGTTTGTATTTTCGTCTGATCTCAGGTAACTGAAGAAACTGCCTTGCACAATAGCTGGCACTGCCACGAGCATACTCAAACGTGATTTGAGCAATTTGTACATCGGACATGATCCCAACAAAGTGAAGTTCAATCGGTTTTCCGGACACATAGTAATACCGGACACGAAAATTTTTAGCAATGATCCTCGCTAATCGGTAAAGCCATTTTTGTGGCCGGCCTTCATAAATCACCGTATTGATCACTGCTTCTGACTTTTGTTCTTGCTTATAATAAAAAACGTCTGATTCATCGATATTATGCTGAAGCATCAACTCTTGTGCTTTTGCTAAGGCTGACATCGACTCTTCGTCATTGGCATCATTGGCAAGAGCTAATAATTTTACGATTTTCTTTTTGGCTTTTTCATCCATTGGATTTCACCTTTTGTCTGATTTTAGTTTACCACGTATTAGATAACGGTTTCACTGATAAGTGATAGCACTTCAATGAAATAGAAAATAAAGTGCGGTCACTTTCTGAGCGCAGGAATCTCAAATCCCGCTTTTTCTTGCTCAAGCAACATATCTAAAGCGATACACATTAATTTCGATTCACTTTTCTTGTACTTGGTGTTCAAGTGCTTCAGTCCCTGCTTCCTCTTTTCATTAAGCGTTACAGGAAGACGTGTATTTCCTTTTGCAATGGCCATAACTCGCTCTCCTTCATTGAAACGATCGTAGATTTGATAAATGACGCAGCGAGCGTAAATCACACTCGCCGCAGCTTTGAACGGACTCTTTTCTACTGATTGTTTTTCATGACTTCCTTTGCTTCTTCTGTAAGCGGAAAGACTTTTGCAACAGCCATGCCACAAGGAATTGCCCCTACAGATTCCTCACAAATGACACCAGCTGCTATCAGTACCTCTTCAATGCCCGTATTTTCAGACCACCCTTTGATTGCGACAAAATCTTGTTTGATTCCGATACTCGTGTTCACCGTGGCCGTTACAACCAGCTCTTCTTCAGACTGACCTCTTCTTTTCTTAGTCAATTGAATCGCTACATTGTTATTATCTTCATAGTGATCAAATATCACAGTACATTTTTTCTTATTTAAAACGGCATTCATTATTTTTCCTCCTAGAGATAAGGAGTTACAAGATCAAGCTCTGATTATTCAGTGGTTTCTTCTTTTAATTGATCCGCAAGTTTTGTAAGCTTGGCGGCATTATCAAATCGCATTCTTTCTATAGAAGACCTTTTATGAGCAAGATCTGCAACAGTTGTTGCGGCAACTCCTGATTTTTTTTGAATTTCATACAATGATTTTCCACTTTCAAAAAGCAACCATTCTATTTTATCTTTATCTGCGTACATCTTTTTTCCTCCTGAAAGGAGTATGACAATTAAAACTTGCCACTACTCACAATTATGGTATATTTTGAGTAGTAGCATTCCCGTCAAAGGATTTGTTACTTGCACTTGTTCTGACCCACTCAGAATAAGTGCTTTTTTGATTTTTCAGTAGTGATCCCTCCCTTTTTTATTCGTATACCGGATCTTCAGATAGTTATAGATCCTTTCTAAAAATCAAATATATCGGTATACCGTTGTATTTATTATACCACGGTATACCGATAATGACAATCTATTATCGTCTTTTTTTTATTTTATTCGAAAAGATCCAGCTGGGTCACATTGTTTTGAATCCGATCGATTGCTTTCGTGTAGTACTCGGCATTTGTTTCAAAACCGATAAAGTGACGTTCTGTATTTAGACAAGCAACCGCCGTCGTGCCACTTCCCATGCAGTTGTCTAATATGAGATCTCCTTTCTTAGTGTATGTTTTAACCAGGTATTCCAATAGACTCACTGGTTTTTGAGTTGGATGGAAAGTGTGCATTGATTCTTTATCAAAACGCAAAATATTGTTCGGATAACCTGTGTATTCCTGGACATACGCTTTTTCTGCTAAGGATTCCGACTGATAAATAGACCCTTCCGTGGTGTTTCTGACTCTTATCTTAGGTTGTTGGATCCGTTGCAATCCTTGAGGATAATAGATCGCAGATCCTTTGGAAAATACAGAGATCGTTTCCACTGATCTCATCGGCTGTTTTTTCGCAAATGCAAAGCCGGTCGCCGTATTTTTCATCCAATACCAATCATACTTGTAATCCTTGAAGTTACTCATTCGCAGTTGAGTAGAAAAAGGTTCTGCACCAAATAAAACGATCGCACCTTCAGGTTTTATGACTCGCAAATACTGCGCCCATAAGCGATCCCAAGGCAAGATACTATCCCATGCACAAGCTGTCGTTCCATACGGTAAATCACAGATGATCGCATCGATCGAACCATCTGGTATTCTATTCATTCCTTCTAAACAATCTTCAAAATAAATCGTATCTTTTTGAATCATTTGGTTCATCCTAACGATTCAGGCCTAAATCTTTTATTCAAGTCTTGATACGTTTATTCTACTGATTGATTTGTTGGGTCAATATCCGTTTTTATTGTCAAAAAAGTTGATTTTAGCCAATTTGAAAGTGTTTTGCTATGAAATAAATGACTGATACAGTAACCGAATTTCCAGCTTGTTTGTACAGCTGGCTGTCCGAAGTTTCTTGATCGTATCTGCAGTTATAGTGATCAAGCCCGTTACTGATTATTTCTTCAGCGATCTGCCTATTACCGAATTTCGCTGCCAAAAAGGCCCAATCAGGAAACGACTGCAGTCGCCAACATTCAAGTGGTGTTAGTTTCCGGATCTGAAAATCATCAGTTACTACGGCTTGCTGATCACCTGTAACGACGGTATTTGCGTGCTGATTTCCCACACGTCCCTGACGTTTTGTAGATTTAGGATAAGCGAAATTAATACTATCGCCTGGTAGTGCTGCAGTATAGCCTTTTTTCGTGGCTTCTTTCACCAGTATTTTGGGTTCGTGGCCGCCACCATTCATGGTGGTAAGTGTAGGGCATAACCCATCTACGGAATGGATCGCTGCAGCTGATCGATAGGAACCATCGATCGACCCTGCCACGATAATTCCGTGACGATCTTGTGTGGTTAAGGTAAACATCGGCGCTTCATTTTCCTTCATTCTACGGCCGTTTTGACGAATAGTAGCTTTATCTGGCGTTAGGATCGGGATCGCAATTTTATTTCCTTCTCCTTTGTTTGTGGTGATCGTAGGACTAAGTCCTGAAGCGTCATACACTTGGCCATTCATTCCTCCACCGCTTGGATTGACGTTGCCAACAACGATTTGTTTCGGTGTTTTGTAGTCCGTTGCGGTCAAAGTCCCCATCAGACCGTCCGTATAGTACGTTCTTTCTCGTGTAAATCGACTTAAATCATTCGCTGCATGTGTCGTTCCAGCTAAATGGATCCTTCCTGATTTTTGATCAGCTGATCCTTCTTCTCTTGTGAGAGGAAAAATCTTTTTGGTACCTGCTCCTCTAAGATGTCCGATAATAAATACACGCTCTCTGTTTTGGGCGACAAACTCTTTGCTGTTAAACAGTTGCCACTCCACGTCATACCCCAATTCATCCAGGGTTCGGAGGATCGTCTCAAACGTAGCCCCTCGTTCATGGTTGAGGAGTCCTTTGACGTTTTCAAGGTATAAAAGCTTAGGTCGCAAGATAGATGCGAAGCGTGCAATCTCAAAAAAGAGAGTTCCTCTAGTATCTGAAAAACCTTTTCTTTTTCCTGCAAGGCTGAAAGCTTGGCACGGAAATCCTCCCGTGATAATGTCCACACGTCCGATTCCTCGAATAAATTCATCTGAAAGTTTTGTGATATCATGCATTTCTACCTCCTGTTTTGTGTCAAAAATTGATTGATAACTTTTTCTGGCATGGCCATCGATCTCACAATACCCAACACATCGGTAGCCAGCTTGTTCCATCCCTAAACGAAATCCTCCGATTCCTGAAAAAAGATCTAAAAAGGTGCCTTTATTTTCTGTTGTACCATTTTCCATTGTTCACTCAGTTTCTTCATGCGCATGAAAGGTATTTCAAGTACCTGATGGATTAAGAATACCGAGGAAATGGTTTGTTAAATTTCGGAACAATGGTGGTACTTAGACCTTTTTTTAAGAAAGAAAAGCGATTTTTTTTGCCTTCCACGTTCCAGCCGCCTCCACCACTTAGGAGGGCAAAAAAAATAGACGTGCAAGGCACGTCTGTAGAGCAAAAGGTTGATATTTCGCTGAAATCTTGCTATACTGAATATGTAAAGAGGAGTTGCGCTAACAACTCCCCTACAGCACCATTTAAGACGGTGGCGACATTAGTTATATATAAAAAATAACCGCTGACTCGCTAAAGTAGACGGTTATTTTTTTTTGTCATTTTTCACTGCTGTTAGGATGCCAAAGATGATCGTTGCGATTAAAGAACCGAAACTAATCATTAGCCCTAATGCTTCAGCTACAGACAAAAGGCTTCTCCTTTCTAAAGAGTGAACACTTACTTTCATAAGCATCACCACCTTCCAAAAGATAGCCACCGTCACAAACTTTACTGTACTCATATTATACCATAACCCACGCTAAAAACCTAGATTTATCAAGGTTTTTAGCGTTTTTTTCTCGACATTATTCAAGCAAAAAGCTTGTTCCTTCAGTCGCTCCAGCCACCACCACCGCTCCTTCAGAAACCGTGTTGTTGACACAACCCGAAGTGATCAATAGAAAAAAATACCTGGATCAAGCAGAGATCTCTTGTTCTTTTAATACCAGGATAGACAAAGCATTCGCAAACTGTAGTAAGCTTGATTGAGAATCATCAACGATCACATTTTTCTGATAATGGATCCGATCGCTCACATGATTGATTGATAATCCGTAGACAAAACGCATCAAAAAAATCTTTCGTCTCCGATCGGTGATTTCTGGTTTATATGGATGGCTAATGGCCGTCAGACCCAAAGAAAACAAGTGGTGAAAATAAAGAAACTCTTGTTTGAACTGCTGATTTTCTTGAACAAAGCTAGAGTGTTTGATTTCTGGTATATCTTGGTCTAAGAGCGAATACGTTGAATGGATCGGCGGCATTCTCGTCAATCCCATCCTTTCTCTTGAAACAAGATAACTAGAGAGCATCGATCCGATCTCTCCTTTGGTTTTTTCCCAATCGATCACCTCTTTTTCAGGTAATTCAAATTGGTGAACATCAAATAATCGCACATTATTCCTCTTTTCATGATAGGTGATACAAACAGCTGTCGTTTGAACCTAAATAATTTCTTTTTTAACTCAAAAAAGACCTGGAAAAAGATTCCAGGTCTTTGTTTCTCAAAATGGTAAATCATCATCTGGTAAGTCGATTGCCGAACTGCTTTGTGCAAATGGATCCGTTTCTTGTTTAGGTAGCGGTGGCGGTGTTGGTTTGCTTTTTTCAGCTGTTTCGTTGGATTCATTCGCACGCTGCTCAGACACATCTTTTGACTCCATTAATTGAAACGTCTCTGCCACGATTTCTGTGACGTACACTCGCTGTCCTTGTGGGTTATCGTAAGATCTTGTCTGAATACGTCCAGTCACGCCGAGAAGCGTCCCTTTCTTGGCGTAATTGGCAAGGGTTTCGGCTGGTTTGCGCCAAATGACACAATTGATGAAGTCCGCTTCTCTTTGACCGCTTTGATTGGTAAAATTCCGATTCACGGCCAAAGTGAACGTGGCCACTGCAGCCCCGTTCGGTGTAAATTTTAATTCTGGATCTCTCGTTAATCTTCCTACTAATACGACGTTATTGATCATGCTTTATTCCCTACTTTCTTCGCTTTTTTTGGCGCATTGACAAATGATACAAAAGTGATCTGTCCGGTATCGCTCAACTTGATTTTTGCATTATAGGTCGTCTTGTCTGCTTTTTTGATTCCTGAAACCACGGTTTCTTTCCCGACTAACAAATCCTTCAGATTGGTTTTCGTCAATTTTTTCTTCCGGAACTGATCAGATAACGTAAACGTACAGTCGGGATAATTCGAACAACCGTAGAAAGACTTTTTCAACACCACATTTCCGCCACATTTCGGACATTTACCGATCGTCTGCTTATCAGCTTCTCTTTTGACTTCCGCTTGGTAGGTGTGGAAATTCAACTTCTGAACATCATCTGGCACGTGTTCGATCAAATGCACGATAAACTTCTTGATATTGGCAATAAAGGTCTCTTGATTCCCTTCTTTTTTCCCGATTTTCTTTAAGTATGTTTCCCATTTTGCCGTCATTTCAGCACTCGTCAATAAGTGCTGGCTTTCGACTGCCTGGCACAATAATTTTCCTTTTTCGGTAACAATCAATTTATTTTTTTCTACTTTGATATATTCTTTTTGCTTCAGTGTTTCAATAATGCTCGCACGTGTCGCTTCTGTACCGATTCCTTCGACTTCCTGAAGGATCTTGATCGCTTGTTCATCATCTACGGTCTTATTAGCCGTTTTCATTGCTGTAAGCAACGTGCCTTCAGTAAATGGTTTCGGTGGCTGCGTCTCTTTCTGTACGCTTTTTACCTCCGCTTGAATCGCTTCACCGATCATCACAACTGGTAATGGTTGGCTCTCTTCGTTCTCCTTGTTGGTATCGGCTTTGAATAGGATTTTCCATCCCTCGACTTTTGGCACTTTTCCCGTCGCTTTAAAACAGAGATTTGATACCATAGTTTCTATTACGGTTTCTTCATACGTGTGATCTGGTAAAAACATGGCGATCGTTGTTTTCATGACGAGCAGATAGATTTTCTTTTGTAGATCATCTAATTTATTAAAGACTGACTCACTTGCGACTTGCTTCGTTGGGATAATGGCGTAATGCTCTTGCACCTTACTACCATCGACATATCGCTTTCTTGGCTGATCTTGTGCCATGGGTTCATCTATGGATAAAAAACGGGCATAACTGTCGTAATTCGCTTTTAAGTATTGAAATTCACTGTTTGTAATAAATGGTGTATCTGTTCTTGGATAGCTCAACAATTTTGCTTCATACAGTCCTTGCATGGCTTTCAACGTCTGACTGGCTGTTGCTTTGTACAGCTGATTGATTTTTGACTGCAGGCTGCTCAATGAGAATAAATTGGGACTATTCGTTTTCTTCATTTTTGTTTGAAGATCTTTGATCGTGCCTGATTGTGTGCCGATTGTAGCGCCCTTAGAAGAAACAAAGGAAAGTAGTTCCTCTTTAGTAGAAAAACGTTGTGACGGGCTTAATAGGGCTTTGAACGAGCCATTCGTTGCCTTGATCAATGATTCGATTTCATAAAATGGTTCTTTTTTAAACTGCTCGATCAGTTGTTGGCGTTGATAGATCATGTAAAGCGTTGGTGTTTGTACCCGTCCAAGAGAAAACGTTCCATTTGCCCCTTTTGAACGAAGATTCAACGTGTAAAGCATACTCCCGTTCATGCCAATGAGCCAGTCGGCAATTTGCCGTGTCTGTGCTTCTTGATAAAAAGGATAATAGTCCCTTCCTGGTTTTAAGTTTTGAAACCCACTGCGAATCACATCTTTTTCAAGACTGTTGATCCATAAACGCTTGTATGTTTTTTGTGTAGAAAAAGCGCCTGATTCATGAATGATCGACCAGGCGATATTTTCCCCCTCTCGATCGCTATCTGTTGCAATTATGATCGTATCGGCTTTCTTTAACAGTCCGGAAACGATCTTAAATTGTTTTTTCTTATCAGCTGCGACCTGAAAATCGTATTGTTGCGGAAAGATAGGCAATGCATCCAATGCCCAATTCTTCCATTTTTCATCATAATGTCCTGGTTCTGCTAATTCGACCAAATGACCGAAGCCAAAGGTGATAAAGGTCTCATCTGAAAAAATTGGATCTTGGATCTCAAAAAAGCCATCCTTTTTCACGCTATGCTTAAAAGCACCTGCATAGGAAGCTGCTTGACTTGGTTTTTCAGCTAAAATTACGGTAGTCAATACATAAACACCTCTTTTTTTGTGATTGATAATCAGTATAACGAAAAATGGTTTAGATTTCTTATAAACCAGGAATCAGGGCAATAAAATTATAAGCACTATGAACGATCATCGATCCATAGGCTTTTTTTGTTTTTAGTGAAACCCATGAATAGACCAGGCTGTTTAAAAAATAGGGCAGTAGAAAAACCTGCCCATGTAAAACAGAAAAAATGAAGCTGGAGAAAAAGACTGCAGCTGGTAAATTCGTGCGTCGAATCAAAAAAGGCAATAGTTTGACTCGTATCAAGTATTCTTCAATGATCGGTGCCAATACAATAGAGAACGTTGCGGCAGAAATGGAAATTCCGTGTCTTGCTTCAGGAAGTCTATGAAGATACGTTGAAAAAAATTGTTCGCCGATCCACATACTAAGAAGGGACAGCGCAACGGCCATCCCTATTCCCTGAATGATTGTAAAAATCATTCGTTTCATCCGTTCACCTTCTTTATAAGCTCAATGCTGGTTCAGATTCGAGAGACTTTTTTCTTTGATTTTCGCCCTCGTTTACTTGATAGACCAGCTCATTGTTCCAATCCCATTTTTGAGTTTCTTGTCCGACCGGAGCTTGCGGAAACTCTGCTTGAAATTCAAGCGGTGCTTTTTCTTTTTGATTGAAAGTAAATTGTTGGAACTTATCGAAAAAGGCTTTTCCGGCTTCATCGTTATCGACACACAAGGCAATTTCTTCAATTCCTGAAGGACTGACTTGTTGTGCTTCTTCCAAATAGTGATAAACCGTTTCTGGTTTCAATCCTTCCATAGAAACAAACCAGGTATCTTTAAGATTGCTTTTATTCAAGGACATATAGCTCATAAGATCGACGCCAGCTTCAAAAAACTTCAACTTTTTCGGCTCGCCATTACGTACATTAAATCCGATTTTACTGTCGGATCCTGTCTGAATTTTCTTCCAGGTTGAATCCGGAATCGTACCTTTTTCGCTGCAGCCGGCAATTTTTCCATGATCATTCCATAATAACAAGACATTATTGCGTTTGTCTTGTTGCAAAAGACCCTTATTATGAAGAACAGAAACGATTTCTTCATCAATGCAGCGATCATCGATCAAATACTTCTTCGCACGAACAAAGTCCCGTTCATTATCTTTATTGTAGATAAATTCCCGTTGTTCAGACGGTTCTACATCGGAAATTTCATACTCGCTATCTGTAATATGGTGTACAGCGGATTTAAAATCCTCGATACCAACAACTTTTTGCACGAAATCGATTGGCCCGCCGCCAAAGTTCCCATTATTTTCAATGAACAAGTTCTTATCTGTCGTGATCACTAAGGAATGATTGTCAGCTAGCCGATACTGCTTTTTCGAGTCCTGGATCAAATCGATGCCATTTTTCAAAGCGATATCTAGGATCGATACCGTCTTCGCAAAAGCAATTTGTTCCGAGAACGTTCTGTAAGTCTTTTGTGATTCGGTCAGCTTTTGTTTTTCTACCGTGGGCGCTTTTTCTTGTTCTTGTTGTTCCAATTCTTGATGGATCATCAGTTGCGTATCGATTTGTTCAATCATTTGGCGAGAGAACACTTTCACCTCTTCCATTTGAGCCAATTTATCCTCAACGGTCTGTCCATTCTTTGTCCAAGCCGCAATATACGGAATCGATTCTTCTTTCGTATCAATGCCGTAATGGTGGGCAACGATATACGCAGCCAGCTCCGCTTGAAATTCTTTGACTGAGCTAGAATAAGTCGAATTACTCGCTTTTGAGTGAAGTTTTGCATGTGCCAATTCGTGGATCATGGTTGGCACTTGTTCTGCTTGTGTAAACCGAGGATTCATGAAAAGCATTTCTGAGCCATCGATACCCTGACCATATGCCCCTTTTGCAGTTCCTAACACTGGCGTAACAGTCGTTAGATCATCAATGATCGTTAGGCCTTCTGATAAGGCATAGGTTTCTAATGATTGGTATAACAGTTTTGTGTTTGTGGCTTTCGTCAAATCAAAGTTATAAGGACGATTAGGGAAAATTTTCGGCAGATCATCAGCTGTGGCCGTCGTCTGACTAATATCAAAGACCGGTACGTTTTTGAATGCCCTTCTTTCTTCTGTTTTCAGTTCTCCTTTGAGTATCTTCTCTTTTTGTTGCTTGGTGGCTTTTGATAATGACTGTGAACGTCCCTGTTCGTTGATAAAACATTTATACGTTGTTGGCGCCAAAACCCGTATGGCTTTTTCTCCCTTGCGAATAAAAAAGCCAGCTTCTTTGAATTTTTTCGCACCGGCAACAGCGTGAGCATGAGGTAATTGCTTTTGGATCAGTGCCGTATTTTTTAGTGAGTAATTGTAAAACTTGCTCATAAACGCACCTAGTTCTAAGACGTCTTCCGGATCATCAAAATGATTCTTGATATTTTCCATGGCATCTTTGACGAGTTGGTCGGTTTCTTTTTTTAATTCATCGGCTGATTTTCTTTTTTTGACTGACCGTTTTTCTTCAGAATATTCAATTTTATTTTTAGTATCTGGATTGCTCATTTTGAGTTGCCCTTGTGTCAGCTGCTCTGGCTCTCCTTTATAGTAATCACTCGGATCAAATTCGATCAATCCATGATCAATAGGCACGCCCATATAAACATTATTTTGTTTTTTATAGTCATTCCATTGGCTAATAAAAGAGGAAAGATATTTTGGATTCAATCGGTTATTTACTAAAAAATCATCATTCAATTTCTCTTCAGCTTCTTTATGATCTTGACTGAACCAAATATTTTCTTCAGTTAATTTCGCATTTAAATCAAACTCATAGGACGCTACTGTACTTTTAAAAATATTTTCCTCATCTGTATAGATTCTGAAAAAAGCCCCTTCTGCATGGTTTTCAATTCTTAAATAGTAAGCTGCTTTTGAACGATCGTTTGTTACGGCATTCGTCTTATCTTTTACAGCTAACGATTCAAGCTTTTTATAATAGTCTTGGTTACTATTGACCCCGTCCCCGACGTCTAAACGAAACGCATCGACGATTTCTCCATCTTTAATTTCCTGAAAGTAAAATTTATAATACCCACTTTCCATTGGTCGATCTAAACGTTTGATTTCTTCGATCAAAGGTTGTGAAACGATCTCTCCTTCAAAATTACGAATGCTTTCCGACCCCTCGTTAAATTCCACTCGATAAAAATGGTTCAAGGCAGCTTCTTGATCTTTTGTAGCGTTGAGTACCTCTGTAGTGCCACCCGTTAGTTCGTTTAAAATATCAGTAATGACCGACTGTTCTGCTTCCGTTTTTGCCGCATACCGTTGAGAAGATTCGAATATTCCCGACTCCGTTAATTCAACGGCCAGTTTTCGATAGCCTTTTACAAAGTAGATCATTGGATTTTTTTTCCATTGTGTCAGACGTCCACTTTCAATCATTTTTTGTGCTTGTTCATTCATATGTTTATCCGCCCTTTCTGATCGACGCTTCAATTCTTCTAACTCAACCAGTTGCTTTTCGTATTTCCGAATCGTTGCGGCCGAATACATCGAGTTCCCTTGCTTGGCTTGTTCGATTTCTGCTTTGATCATTGGAATGTTATCAACGCTCATGATCAGACCACCTTGCTTATTTAGGCCGAGTTCTTTGCGTTCATTCTGGTATTCCAGCATCGAGATCCGTTCCTCTTGTGCTTCTATTTCATGAAGCAAAGTTCTAGCCCTACCTTCCAGCTGCTCTTGCCTATTAAAAAAAGACCGGCCGTTTGCTTTGTCATTCATCGGCTGACCGTTTGTTTGTGCTTGATGGTCAAAGACTCTTGAAATTTGCGCACTGTAATCTCTCTTCAGACGTTCCAACTTTCTTTTTGCTCTTGCTAATCGACTATTGTCTATTTCTTGTTGATCATTGGCCTGTTGTTCCATCAACTTTCCCTCCAAAAAAAGACCGGCTTTCGCCGATCTTCTTTTTTATTCTGCTATTTACTAATTGAAAGTAACTCTACCAATTTTTAAATTGTTCTATCAGTTTCCTTGAAGGTGGTTTACGATCAATTTTCTACATACTTAGTTTATTTAGTATAATAAAGTTTAAACTTTACATATGTTTTTCTTGTACAAGGATTAGTTCTTCTTGTCTATGATAAAATTTATTAAACAGTTTGAAAGTAAAAACTATTCAAAGAAAGTGGGCGATAATAATGGGATTTTGGTATTTTTTAACGTTAGCTGTCGGTATAACTTTGTTGATCATAAGTGTTTCAAATAAAGAAGTTTCTAGATCAACCAAATTCGTAATAGCCTGTTTTGTTTTAGGGATCTTGTTAGTCATAGGTAGTCTACTTTTATTTTTACCAGGCAGCTCTTCGATTATTGAACAACTACTTCAACTAAATTAGCTTCGTTTATTAAAAGCCTACTTTCTAAAAAAAGAAAATCGGTTTTTATTTGTACTGGTCGAAAAAAATTTTTCTACAGCCGGTTTTGACTTTACTTTAGATCCAGCTGAACGATCAGCGGCTCCCCTTCTTGTGTTGCTTCCTCCAACATTAAAGAATAAACATCGGCATCTTCTTTCGTGATACGTACCTGTTGCGCACTCATTTCACCAGCACCCACTTCTTGAATACGCATCGTTTGGTTCTCTAGATCCACGCTATTGATAAAGTAATAATTTTCCATGACTTTCCTCTTCCTCCTAATTGAATAGGTCTGACTCTTGACTCATTTTTGCTTGTTCGATTTCACGCTGCAGCTTTTCAAAAGCTACTTTATTTTTGAATTGATCAAATTCATTGCTCGTCACCCGTTCCAGGTGTTTGACTTGATTTGTGACCGACCGACGATACTTGAATGATTCCTTAAATGGTTTGGTTCGCTCACTTGGATTTCTCTTTGGCGGTGATCGACTTTCATTCGTTTCTTTCCCCTTGAAGTACTCCTGTTTCATTCTATTGTATATTTCTTTGTTAGGGTTTTGTTTCCCTGATAGCGAAGATGGACGGAAAGGTTTGTCTTGTTGGGAAGAATCATTTTCCTTTTTCAGTTCTTGGAGGATACTGTTTCCTAATCGATAATATATGCCATCCGGCCCGTACATTCGGCCATCGTAAAATGATTTTTTCTCTTTGCTAGGATCTCCCTCACCATAAGTTGCTTTCTTGAATATGTCTTCCTCTTTTGCCAGCTGTTTGAATTCTTCAAAGTGGCCATTGTCTTTCATCAATGAATCAATCAGCTGGTTCATTGTTTCTCGACTTTCTGACGTTAGGTTTTTACTATTCCACTTGCTTTGATTCTCCGGCAGCTGCGCTTTTAATTCCTCAAGCAACAGAACACTTTCTTTTTTTGGCGCAGCCATTTCTGTTTTGATTTCACTACGAAGACCATTTCTCAAATCATTCAATCGTTCCAATTCGCTCGAACGATCAAAGATTAGATTCGCAAAAGTCGATTTCATTTTTTCTAATGTTTCATCGGAACGCTGGCCTTTTCTTTCATAGCGATTATGCTCTTTAACAAAAATCATTTCACGGGTAGGTTCAACTTCTGTCGTCGCAAAATGCACGTGAAAGTGACCTGTATTGTAATGGATCTCACCTACACTGATTGTTGATCGATTTAATTTTTCTTTCTCATAAAGGACGTTCATCATTTTTCTACCGGCCATGATCAACGGTTCCCTTTTTAATTCATTTGAATATGGATTGTAAATGCCTGCTTCAATCAATGCTTTTGTATCGAAAGACACCACATCTTGAAACAATACAGATTCATTTTTGTTCGCTCGATCGAATAATTCTTTGTATTGTTCAACTTCTTGTTGCGTCAAATCATCATTATTAAAATCAAACATCCCTGTATTCAGCGACCATATTTTTTCTTGCGTTTCTTTTTGCATGATCTCAATTTGCGCTTTTGATAAAGTCGAATAATCAGCAAGACGTTTGTTGATCTCACCTAATGATACTCTTTCTTCAGCTGTCAATTTTGATTGAGCGAGTAACGCATTTTTTCGATCCATATAATCCAAATAGCCTTCAAATGATTGACTAGGATCGTCATTCGTCATTGCTGTTTCAAAGTCAGAAAGATCTTTTTCTTGATACACTTTCTTATCTTCTCGACCCATATACTTTACATACTCAGAATCAAACGAAATAACAAAACTGCTCATTAAGTTTATATAAGAGCCAGCAGATTGTGCCATGTGATCACCTTGTTCATTTAAATGCCATCAGATTCAAATGCACGATACAAAAGCGCATTATTCGTGTCGACGTATTGTTGTAGAATGTGCTTAAAATCATCCAAACTATCTTTAATCGCATCAACTTCTCGATTATTCGTTAGGTCATTGATCATTTCATTTTGAAGAATCTGATTGATCACTTCGTTTCGAGTGACTTTCTTTCCTGTATTAAAGGTTTGTTTCTTAGCTCGCTGTTCGAGGTACGCAACCAACGGCTCATTTTCAACTATTAAAGTAAATCTTGGCATGAAAAAACCTCCAGCTATTTAATCATTTTGAATCTTATGAGTGCCTAAAAGAGTTAGAACAATGAAAGAGCATAAGGTGAACGCACCACTCTCATGGAGAGAGTGGGAAAATAGGCTGTGCCTATTGCGTTTCAAGACCTTTAGAGAAGTCACCACAACCCTTTTTTTAATGGCACTCAGCTACCACTACCGATGGCATCTAGGTGGTACTTTTTGTAAAAAGTGCCACCTAGATGCCACCATCAACCCTCAATTATTTTGGTAAATATTGGGAAACAATATCATTAAAATCACGTTCTTTTTTGACATCTTCTTGAACAGATTTGACCTTTTTCTTTTCTTCTTTCTTTGATTCGTCCTTCCTATTTTTAAAGCGATAGTTCTTATTTCGAACAACTTTCTTACTCATTGTGACTGCTTCTTGATAAACATCTGAAGAAAAAAGGTCTTGTATTTTGGTATGATCTTGCTCCAATTTTGCATTGGTCATAATCTCTAATAAAGACAAAGAATCCAATACTTTTTTTTCGAAATTTATTTCTTTTCTCACCCGATTAAGTAATTCAAGCAGCGCATATCGAATCATCGGACTGTCTTTAATATCCTCGTCAACGGGCAAATAGGTTTTTAATTCTTTCAAAGCATCTTCATGTTCCGTGTCTAAAAATACCGGAATTCGTTTCTTTGACATGCTATCTCACACACCTTTTTTGAGTTCGTCAATTTTCGATTCAATCAACTGAATCGTCTTTTCGATATCAGAAATTTTGGTTTTATTATCTGAAATGTTCCCTTTAAATGATTCAATCGTATTCTCCAAAGTGGTGATTGAATCTTCCGTTTTTGCTAACTGCTCTCCGACTTGATATTCTTTTTCTTCAGTGAAAGTAGCAATTTTTTCTCGTGTATTTTTGATTTCTTCGACAAGAGATTTGTTCTCTTCCTCAATCACTTTTCTGTTTAGCTGCTGTAATCGGATATCATTTTCAAGTCCGCTGATTTTCAATTCAGCTTGACTTAAAGTTGAAAGATCACTTTTAACGATCGTCGATTTTTCTTGGGATCCATACAGACTAAGCGCTGATTCATCGGAATCTTTTGATCGTTTATACGTAACATCAAACCGCAAAGCGCCGAATTCATCGTCGATATTTTGTGCTAAAAGAACAAAATAATTTTCAGAAACGGGAATTACTTCTACTTTTAACGGTGTATTGATATCTTCTTTTGTGACGACAATTGCCTTTGTAACTGGCTCTCCATCAGATACAAGATCGACTTCTGAATCGACATAAATATCCATTCGATAACTTTTACTAACTGGTGAATATTGTTTTTTTAGTACTGTGACCTCTCCTGCATCAAAAGGAATCGGCTTTTCAACTGACGATTCCGAATACGCATTTGCTGGTTTTGATAACACAGCTTGACCGATGATCGATAGAAATAAAAAACCAAAAGCCATTAATATTTTGGTGTATGTTTGTGTCTTCGTTCGAAAATGTTTTTGTTTTATTTTCGATTTCATTTCCTTTACTGAAGAAATAAAGTGAGAGATTTTTCCGAAAATAACCATCATTCATTCCCCTTTTTTAATTTGGTATTTGTTGCGATCAGCTCATAATGATCGATTTGATTCGAATCACTGACGTGAGCTGAAGCAACATAAACAAGGACTTGATTTGAATCCAATCCTTCATATTTGAGATCAAAAACGACGAAATAGGTTTGATCATCGTTCGTATAAACACGTAGATCTTCTACGCTCATTTTGGCATCTTCATTGTCCATATCCCCAATCGATTGCTTCATTTCTTGGTTATATTCGTCAGTAATCAACTTCTTTTCGTTCAATAGCGAGACACGATCTTTAAGAAATGGTTCATCTTTTGTGTTGAAATAGGTCGTCACAAAGTCTTGCACAACGGCACTTTTTTCATCCGTTGATTGATTTGTTTGTTCACTTTCAACGGTTTCTGATGCCTGATTTTCAGTAGGAACAACCGTGCTGCTATTGTCCGGCTCCGAATGGTTTTCTTCAATAGATTGTTCAATTTTGGTTTCTGAAACAGCTTCTGATTGTTTGCTTGAATGCCAGATAAAGAGTCCAAAAACTCCCCAGCTAGCTAATAAACCAAGTATTAAAATACCGCTCAATCGTTGATAACTCATGATCTCAACTCCTCATTTTTATTTTCTTCTTGAAAATATTCCATTCGATAAATACGTGGCTCATCTCCCATTTCAAATAGTATGCCATGACGCTTATAATGACCGATCAAATCTTCTTTCTCTGCTTCGTTATAAGATAGGAAGACGGCTTCTCTTTGTAGATCCTTCCATATTCGAATGACTATTTTTACAATACCTAGTCCTAAAACGAACAATAAGTATGCTGGTTGAATGATACAGGCCAAACAAAGCAACAAATAATTTACACCGCCAAACAAGAAAAAAATAAGCATATTATTTAGCACCCGAACATCCTTCAGCTTGTCTTTAGATAGAACTACAGTAAAGAAAACAGAGAAAATCATCAGTAATAAAACTAAAATTGTATAAATAAATACAATATTTTGATAGGTTACTTTTGTAATATGGCTACCCAAAATAGCATTTAGTTTACTAACTGGCAACGTGTAAATAGATAGATAGCACCCGACTAAAATGATATAGTCGATCAAAATAGATCCATTCCTCAGCCATTTGTACTTCTTAAGTTGTCGATAAAGGTCTGTTTTTTTTAGTTCTTCGAACCATTTGTTTTGGATTTTAATTTGTAAATGCTCTTCTTTCAGTTCATGTTTCCACTGTTTAAAAGCTTCTTTGATCATTTTGTTATGCTCCTTTGCTATAACTTATTTAGGTGTGCCATAGCCCATAATATACTGACTAGTCTTGCCGTAATTGCGCTCTTTCGTGCTGTCTCCTGAGTTTCCTTCCAGCGTATAGACAGTGCCGTTTGAGTAGCTTTTTACGATGCCCACATGGTCACTGATGCCATCTGCGTCCCAATCAAAGAAGATCACCCAACCATCTTTTGGTTCCACACCGACTGGCTGCCATTCATTTTTTTGTTTGAAATTTTGAATACCTGTTGGACAGTAAGCGAATTTTTCCATGTTCACATTTGCTTTTGCGGCCACATAGGAAACAAAGACTGCACACCATTCAACACGGCCACCATAGCCATACCATGACCAATATTTTTGTCCTCCAACATGCAAACCTTCATCGATTTCTGCTTGAGCGACTTTCGCCATATCACTGCTTCCACCAGGAAGACCGGAACTTTTCGGCGTTAGATATTGTTTAACGATCATGGCATAAAACATATTTCCATAGTCATAACGATAGGTATAACCGAGGTTTACCGCCACCGGATTCGTGTAGGTCACTTGTACGCCGTGAGCGTATTTATTCGAAAAAGCGATTGCTCGATTTAAGTCGTAATTGTTTGTCGAAAAGGACAAGAAACCAGGGCCAAAATTATAGGCCTGAATGAGATTTAACAAATCCATATCCTTATGTGCTTTAACCAAACTAGCGAAATACTTTACACCGACTTCAATGCTCGTATAAGGATCTGAGATCGTGTTAGGTGCATTTCCTTGTGACTCGCTGGACTGCATGACATCTGGATAACGAATGGCATTTCCTTGCGTCTCCGCTTCAATAATGCCAAGCAAGGGATTCACCATATCAGGGATCCCATTCTTCTCTGCTTCTTTTGTGACCTTATCTTTCCATTGCATTGTCATTTCTGAGACACTAATTCCGCCCCCCTCAATACCTCCATCAGTCGATGTTGTCTGAGAAGCACCACCGATAAAGATCACGAGAAGCAAGCTGGCTACCACAATAACAAGAGCAGTTAAAACAGCGGTTGAACTACCTAAAAAAGCAAGTAAGAGTTGGATTTTCTCCTTCTTACTTGCTTTTCCGGCCAACAATTTAATTATTTTCGATTTCATTTTATTAATGACCTCCTGCAAATCGTTTCAACTGTTCTTGATCAGGATCCGTTTTGATCTTGTAGTTGTTATTTCCTCCTAAATTGACGATTACTTCTCCTTGTTCGAGTAATGCCAGGTCTTCATACTGTCCATCAGTCAACAGGTTTCCCATTGCTTTTTTCATTGTTTCACTGACTGAAGCATCCAGCTGTAGAAAGAATTTCGCATTACATAATTCAAAGACTTGTTTGATTTTTGAAATGTAATCATCAGAAGACGTTTCAGGTAATAGCTCTTGTGGTGATTGGGTCGCAAAGAAAGCACCGGCCGAAAACTTCCGCATTTCTTTTAAAAATTTGACGACTTGTTTAACAACAAATACCGTATCAGGACTTAGGATCTCTTGACATTCATCCAAGAAAAAGGCAAAGAATCGAACTTCATCAGGAGTAATATCGCCATTCTCCAAAGCAATTTTTTGTTTGCGGCCATTTTTAAGTGCCTGGTTCCAAACGATATTCATAGCGGTGTAAAGCATACATTTATAGACTTCATCGTCAAAGTGACCGATCGTTTCAATATCAAAGAAAAGGACATCTTCTTCATCAATATTCCGAAACGTGCTACGTCCATTGAAGATCGATCCATATTGTTCGCACATTGACGTGATCACCGTTTGAAAGTTTTCCATTTCCACCATTTTGACGTCCGTCACACGATCCTTATAGCCGCTTTCCACAAATTGATCAACGAAATGCTTGAATTCACCAACTGTGGGATATCTTGAAGGATCCAATCCAATGATATGGATATCTTTTTGATTCTGTGTATAGTTTTCAGGTAATAGACCGTAAGAGATATAAAAATCATCCATGATCTTACCGAAATCGAGAATATCTACTGAACGCATAGCGGGATTTAAGAAGCGCACTTTGTTAAAAAAAGTTGCTCTATGCTGCAAGTAACTGTTCAGTTCATCAATCACTTTTCCGCTAGCATCTGTGATTGTGGCAAGTGGTTCCATCGGATTTAACATACCTTCTTTTCCAGATAGATCATATATTTTCCCGTTTTGCGACTGGATCAATTTATACCAATCTCGATTTTTCTCAAACCCTCGAATGATCGTCCGCTTGCCATATAACATTTCTTCCAAAAGCTTCAGTAACGTCGATTTCCCCATACCAGGTTTCCCAAGAGTCATGGAACTAAACGATTTTCTAAGTGCAGTGATCGCATACGGATTGTAGATAAATGACCCGCCTGTGTCTGTTTTCCCAATATAGCCACCACCCGTATCATTTAAAAATTGGTGATTAAAGGGATAACCGCCACCGATCGCAGAACTTGGCACGGTTATGCCCTCCTTACTGCCTGGTTCATTTTGTTGTTCAGAATAACTTTGAAAGAAAGCTAGCCATTCTTGGGCTTGTTTGCCAATATACGAAACAGATTTATAGCCCATGGCTTTGAGCGAACGTCTAAGATCACCCACTTCTTTTTCAAGTTCTTCTTGTGTATCTGCAGTCACATAGATACGTATATCGACCATTTTACTGACTTCGTCGCCTTGATTGATTTCATTTGCGTAACGTTCCAGAGAACGAAACTCATTGACTGCTTCATTTCGTTGGGTACGGGTTCGGTTTTCTTCTGCTTGTGAGTCTAATTCACGCATAGCTTTGTCAATATCGCTTAAAATGACTTCTTTGTCGATCGGGGCAAGATCGAATTTTGTGATTGTTTTTGGGTTATTCATAATTGTGGTCAACCAAAATGGCGCTGGCCGTTTGGCTAGTTGATAGATGTGAAGGCAAGCATAGGTACCGTCACCTGCGACCATTCGGTCTTCAGGAAACGTAATGCCGCCTTGAGGTTGGATTTTTTCGATGAAACTGAGGTCAAAGCCTTCTTTAACAAGTGTTTGAATTTCTTTTTCATTTAACATAATTTTTATCCTCCAGACTAAATCGGGGTATTCAGGTTATTTAATTTAATTAAGATCTGCTCAATTTGTTTCGGCGGAATATCCTTGATTCCTAGATTGGATCCGCCTGCTCGTTTTAGAATCGTTTTGGAAAGGTTCAGCTCCTTCTCTGTTTTTCCATAAACAATAAAGTAGAATTCTAAATTTGATAGTTCTTGTTCGACCCACACCAAACGGCTGATCTGTTCTCGAATGATTCTTGCTCGAACGGTGTTTCTTTCTTCCCTTGCCAGCTGCAGCTGTCGGTTCCAATAGACAAGATTGTCATCGATATTTGTAGGAAACATCATCGATAAAATACTCATTTCTTCTTCGTAGATCCGCAACATATTCTCAAAATGTCGCATAGCCTGATATTGCTCGCTGGCACTGAGCCCGTTGATATTTCTTGTCGTGACTTTCAAAAAAGAGAGGTACCGACCATTTTTTTTGACCACGTTTCCTCTGATCATTTTTTTGATTGGTACCAATTCTTGAATAGAAGGGTTCTCCCCTTTAGTGCGCTTTCGTCCTATTGATCGGAAACTTTGAACTTGTTTTGCGGCCATGCCTTACCCTCTCCTTTTTTTATAGCTTTGTACTTCATACACATTTCGATCCATTACGATCAAGCAATAGATCGTATACAAATTTCTTCTGTTGCCGTTTGACGCAGGCTTTGCACATAGAAACAAGCCTAGAAAAAAGAAAACAATGCCTAATAAGATCGACGTCACAAGAGAAAAATGCAGATACCCTTGTAAATACAAAAGGAACATCGAGGGGCCAAATACGATCAGAAGATCCAAGATATACAAAGATTTATACTTTAGTTCTTGTTTAATACTTCGTTGAATTACGATATTGTGGTATTTATCCATGTTTTTCCTCCTCTATTGGTACCAATCTGCTTCGTCATAACTGGTTGGAATATGTTCTACCGCTTGACGGTACTCATTTAAAGCCATTTCTTCTGCTGGCTGACCTTCAGATAGATGCTTTCGCCGACGATCGGTCACCTCTTTGGTTTCTAACAAGTTGTAGCTTTGTACGATATCTTCAGACACGTAACACCGTTCCCCTGACTGATTTTCATACGGTCGGACTTGGACTCTGGCCACAAAGGACACATGAGATCCTCGACACGTCATTTCAACAAAGGACTTTGCGATCGTGCCATATAGCACACATAAAAAGGAATCTGATTGATAGTCAGATTCCTTTTTTGTCTTGAAGTTTCGTTTTGATATTAACAAGACACGTGTATAACACGTGCCACGTTCCGTTTTCTTTAAGATGGGACTTTCAGCCAGTCGGCCTTCAATACAATGGACATTTAACACGAGATCTCCTCCTAAATATAATCATCGGCATTTACTTTATTCATGGATTGATAGATATCATAGTAATCATTTTCTGGTGTCACACTCGACTCTTTCAAGTATTTGGTGGCCAATTCTTTTGGTGTAGAAAGCTCCTTCGTTTTTGATTCAACCGTTGGAATATGATACGTTGGTGCCGTTGATTTTTCTGCAGGTTTCTGGCTAGTCACCGATCGATGGTTCGTTGGTTGTCCTGGTTGTTTGATCGAACCTGATTTTGGCTCACTACGTCTAGCAGGTATCACCGTTGATCGATCAATTCCTCTACTTGGTGATTGTTTCACCATTTGAGTGCCAGCAGTAGCAGACGTTTGATTGCTTCGTTGTACGATCGCTGCTGTAGAAGGACTCACACTTGTAGTCCGTTCAAATGCCACAGAAGCTCCTTCAGGCGCTTGTTCACTCGATTGAACAGATTGACCAGCCACTACAGCAGAAGTGCCGTAAGACGCTTCTGGTGTTGCTCGTTTCACTTCCTGATCGTTAGCTCTCTGAGTGTTAGTCGGATTTCCTTCAGATGCACTCGGATTGTTTGACTGTTGCATATTGTTGTTCTGATTGACTTTGTCAGTCGCTGCTTGTATTGCGGCTTTTCTACTTGGCGTATGGATCGGCGGAATGGTCGTTCGTTGGATTTTTTGCGAAGCGGCCGTTTTCCCCGTTGCCAAACCATTCGCACGATTGCCGTTGATAGGATCGATCGGTGATTCGGTTCGATTGCCACTTTCACCCATATGTTTCAACGCTTCAGCTGAAACATTGCCAATGCTTTTTCCATCTGGTTCTTTTCCTTGAGAAACAGTGCTGGAAGAAGCAGAAGCGTTCATTGGTTGATACGTTGTTTCTGGTGAAAGATTGGTTCCTGAAGGCACCTCTCCATTAGCAGAAACCTGATCCTTATCTTGAACCGATGGACTTATCTGATCATTTGGAACCGCTGATCGATTCGATCCTTGCGTTTGTGTCACCGGCTCTTGTTGGTCATTCATGCCAAACGTTTGGCGCATGTTGGCCGCAAATTCCTGCACACTGCTTCTAGAAGAGCCATTGTTTCCTGGAACCGTTGAGCGACTTTGAATCGATTTGTCATTGTTGCTTTCATGTACCCCGTTATTGACCCGCATCCGATTGATTGCATTGCCAGCATGTTCTTTGATACTTTTTCCTGCTTTGATTCCGGCTTTTGCCGTACTTACTCCTGCGCTGGCAGCTGCCGCAGTACCCGACTTCGCAGCTTTCGCCGCAACGACCGTACCGACCATGGCTTGCCATCCGGAACGAACCCCGATATCTAAGCCCAAGAATTTCCCAAAGAAGTTCGGCCCATCGATCGTGATCCGAACCCCGACGATGCATAAGATTAAGTAAGCCAAAAAGCCAAGATGCAAAGTACCGATATACGAAAAATACAGCTTGAAAATACTCAAGCTGAACCCTGTTAACATGATCGATAGTAAACTGCTTCCGATATCTAAAAAGATTTTCTTCGCACGTTGACCGGTCTCGATATCTGATACAGAAAGTACCGGAAACATCAGTTTCGCAAAAATCAATTCAAGCAACGAAGAAGCGATAATAAACGCCGAACAAATAAACGCAAAAGACACGGTCACTAATGATAACGTGATCGTGCCTGTTTTGTAGGTAAAGCGATATTTCCCATCGTCAAAAAAGCTAAAGGTACCATTTTTTATCTTTTCAGATGTAATATTCCCTTCTTCATCTGTTTTTAGTTTATATTCCAAATACGATACATCATCTTTATTATAGGCTTTTTCTTTCATGTCCTTCAGGCTATCTGGGGTAATTATTTCAGTTAAGTCGGTCGATTGGAATCCTTTTTCTGATAAATTATTCTTTGGTGTTCCTGCCTGCCCGTTCAACCGTCCAAATCCTTTTTTTGATGCATACTGCAGATCCGCTAAATTCTCTTTGACGATACTATAGGACAAAGTGCTTGTTTCACCGCCATCTAGTGTTTTTGTTTGTCCATAGACTTTTTCGGCCAACTCGACACTGGACGTGATCATGCCAGGAAGTTGAATGCCCAAACAAACGATCAAAGCTGCCCGAAACAAGCCAGCTTGTAAATTGACTCGTTCATTTAAAATGAATTTATAGGCCAAGACAATGATCATAATGACCAGTACCGTTCCGGATAAGATCCGCATACTGGTGTAAATCTTACCGATTGTATCGTTTTCTAAAAAACCAAATACCTTAAATACTTGATCAAGTATATCTTCCACGCCCGAAGCCATGGTGTACAATCCTTTGATCCAACTACTGCTGATCCATTTAAATACATAACCTAATAAATTCGCATCATGGATCCATTCACTATACTTTTGTAAAAATTCCGTTGCTTTTTCCGTGATTCTCACCTTCCAATCATAAAAAAAGAAGACCCAATATCGAGTCTCCCTTTGCTATTAATCATTACAGTTATTTTTCTTCATAGATTGAAATGAAATACATCGGATCCTCTTCATAAATGGCTTTCACTTCTTTTATTGTTGAATCAGCTTGGGCATAATTTTTTGATACTGGCACAAAGGCATATCCTTCATGTTCTTGATCGTAAAACGCTTTGAACTCAGTAGTATCAGAATATCCACCCAGCAATTCAAATATTGCCTTTCCTTCAGCATTTTCTATATGGTATTGATATAGCCCATCTCCTTCTTTCTCTACAGAGTAATCCAACTCTTCATAAATGCCGCCTTTTATGCTATAGGCATTTACTTTGCCCTCAGAGCTTTTTTCAATCGTAAACCTTGGCTGATCTAAAGGCGAATTGGCTAAATAATAGACTTGATTTCCTTCAAAAAGATCCGCAAGCTTGGCTTCAGGTGAATTCGAACACCCACTTAAAAGAAATACAGTTCCCACTACCAAAAAAATCCCGAAAACACTCGTTTTTAAACGCTTCACAGTAACCCCTCTTTTTCTATTCATTTGATTTTAGTATAGCACGTCTACTCTGTATCTAATCGGACTAAATTAGAAATATCTTTATAGTATGGCTTGTTTAAATAGAAATTCGCCAGTTGTAAAAACGCACACCGCTCTTCTTCTTTAAAAAGTGGTTTAAGATCTTCAGTTACCGCTTGTTTCAAAAAGTCGATTAAATCAATTCTTTGTGATTCCTCCGGATCCTCGACAATCGAAACTTTGATAATTTCTCGATAGTTTTCCAAATCTTTTGTATCAAACCGTTTGAGGACTGATGCAAAGGTTTCTTCATCGATCTGTAACAGTTCCTCTTCTGACTGAAGGCCTTCTTCCAGAGACAAGAGCAACGATCGGTTGATTGATTCTGAGATCAAATCATCAACGTCGATTGCGTTTGCTGCTAAATCAAAGGTTTTATGTTCAGAGGGAATGTTAAAGTCTTCAATCGATCGATTTGGATCAAAATATTCTGACAGATATTCATAACGAAATGGCATCGATGTTTCTTTCGTAGAAAAGATAGAGTACGATCGGATTTTTTGTCGCTTATTATTTTCTCGATGCAAGCGTAAGACCACCATTTCTCCCATCATAAGCGTAGATAATTTATACGGGGTAAGTATTCGTTGAGAGCCGACATTAGTTTGTTTACTCGTATCAAGAGAAAGTGGATCCTGTTCACCAGTCGAATGTTTTTCTACCGTTTTCTCACCAACTCGTTTCGATATTTCTTCGTGTGTATCCGTATCTAAGCTCATGATATACAAATGGTTTTGACAATTTTCTTTGATGATTTTCGCCGTATCGTTCCCATACACAGAGCCTAATTGCGCATAGCTTTGTAAAAAGAGATCAAACAAAATATTTCGCCCTAAACAAACGGTCACAATGTTATCCATACTTTCAATGGCTGGCATGTTCCCAAATTCGTCCAGGATGAAATGGACTCGCCGGAAGCACTTGCCACCTCTCGTATTTCCAGCATTTTGTGCCAGTGTTGTATACAGCTGTTTGACAAACATGGAAGAAATGACGTTTTTGGACGGATCATAATCCGGCGTGATCATGAACACAGCGATCGGCTTTTCTGTGTAGAAAAGTTCACATTGCTTCAACTCGTCTAAATCACCGCTGATTCGATTTAATTCGCCATCTTTTTCCAATAAAGTGATCAAATAGGTCACTTTTTTATCTTGGAAAACCACTTCTAATTGATCGCCAGAGTGTAAATTCAAATTAAAGTTGAGATCCACCACACCAGCCATATTCGGACGGATCGTTTCAATTTCTAGTAATTGTCCTTTTCTCAGGAAGCGAACTTTCATAATTTTGTCATACATCGATCGATCAAATTGGAAGAACAACGACTTAGGAAAACCCACCGACTTCAGCCGAAAACTATTTTTTGACGTCATCTTGGCAATCGCTTCAAATCCTTGGAAAATCGTTAAATTATCCAGGACGGCACTTTGAATTGGCCCTTTATTCTTCGAATCCATAGAAGAAAAAGAAGAGTATTGTGCTTTGGCAATATGCCCTTGCGGCAAACGCTCAAAGTAGAGATCGAGTTGTGTGTACTCTTTTTTCGTGACCCGATCAATGACTTTTCGATTCGTCATTTCAATGATCCACTGTGCCACATTGTACATTGTGATCTTTCCTAAATCGTTTTTTTCCAAATAATAGTCGATTAGGGCTAAGATCACGCCGTTTAACAGCTTCTGCGCACCGCTATAGACCCATTTGTTCTGGCCGGCGTTTGGGTCGTTGAACAAGGCATAAGTGAATTGATCCACCAACATCTGCGCAGAAGAAGAATCCCCTCTTACGTAAGCATCAATGATCAGCTGCAGCGGATTATAACTCATAGATTGATCAGGTGTTTCTAAGTTCAGTACTTGTACTTCATAGCCCCTTTCTTCTAATGTTTCTTTTGATCCTTTGTAGAGTTCGCCTTTCGGATCATTAAAAATCAACGAACTCTGTTCCTCCGCTCGACTCAATATATCTGTAAACGGAAAAACGATCGATTCACCCTTACCGGATCGACTTGTCCCTAGAATGATTGAATTGACTGTATTGCGATCGATATAAAATTCTTTCATGTAATGTGTAATAGGAATGCCGCCGATCCCTTCAAACCGTTCTTTCAAATCTGGAACAGCCGGATATTGCTCTTTGATCTCTTGGATCGTTGTCAATCGAGCATCTCCTTCTTGCCCATAACTCAAAGAATCAAATTTTCGAGTCAGTTTTTTAAAGACAATCCAAGAAAAAGAGAAACTCAAAGGCAACGTGATAAGCAGCTGCTTATTCGTTCCTACATGAATAAACAAGGAACGGGCAAAATAAGGAAACGTCTTGAACATCTTTCCAGCCGTTGAAAAGTCTTGGTTAATCGAAAGTGTAAAAGCTTTGCCAAGAATCGGCAGAAATGAAACGATAAAATTGATCAGATAGTTGCTCATAAAATAAACTAAGAGGAAGGCACTGAAAAAGCCAAGAAACGCTATTGGCGCATGACGCTTCTGTTCTTCAGCGAGTCCTTCTCCTTTTATCGAATAACCCCTTCCGATAAAAAGGGCTAATTTTTTCAGACCGAAAACAGAAAATAATCGGTAGAAAAAGGAGCGTCTCTTACTTCGTACTCGCATAGATGCTCACCTTATTCCAATACCGATTTTGCTTCTTTCGGCTTGTCCTGTAACAAGTAAGCAGAAGCGATCTGTTGCTTTTGACCCATGGTTAAATCCTTTTTCAACGCATCTGAAAGCTCTTGGTAGATTGACGTAATGGCCTTTTGATCTTGTTGTAGAATGGCCAGATCCAATAAACCATAATCAGATTCGCCTAGCTTTGTTAACTGCTTTAAGGTGTCTGTGTCCTCTTTTTCAAAGACGACTTGAACCACGTGGTCAATATTTTCAGGATATTCTTTAGCCGCTTCAATATACTTGCCAGCACTGATTTGATCATCATAAGAAGGAACCACTGGTTCCGTTGATTCGAAACTTGCATAAGAATTTTCTGTTTGAACAGCTGCAGATACAGTTGTTTGATTTGAATCTTGTTGGGCTATTGCATGAACATAGCCGCCAAATCCTGCCACCGCAAGTAAAACCGCACCACTTAAAGTGATTTTTTTCCATAAAGATGGTTTCCCAGCTGCTTGTTGTACGGCACTTGGCTGTGTTGGCGCTGCCTGTAAAGGCGTGCCTTGTTGTTGCTGTTGGATAAATGCCATCAGCTGTTGTTGTGTCGCCAAGTTTTCAGCCCCTCTTCGGGTCTGATCATCGATCAGTTTTGCGAGAAATTGCGAGATTTCCATTTCTTTTTGTTGATTTTGTTGCTTCGTCGATTCAACATTCTGCACGGCTTGATCTTTTAGGGACAATTCTTTTTCTTTTATAGCCAATTCACGATCACGTTGCGCAAGTACGGTTTTTTCTCGTAACTCTTGTTCATGGATCCGACGTTGCTCTTCAAAGATAGGCTGTGATTCAATCAGTTTTGATTTCATGGACTGTAAGTACTGCAGTTCTTGATCCGTGACTTGTTGCACTGATTCGACCAGGATCGTGCTTAACTCTTCGAGTTGACTGTTCTTACGCTCAATCAATCGGCTGTACTGTGACTTATGAGCTTTTTCTTCATAAGAAGCAGTGATTTTTTCTTCTTCTTGTTCGATTGCTTCTTGTCTCATTTGATCGAATTGTGCCGCTTTTTCCTGTTTGTCTGCCTGCAATTTGACATCGATTTGATAAAGCTCGTCTTGATGGCGCTTATTCAATCGTTCCAGTTCTTCTTGTTGGCGCTTTTGGATCCTCGCTTTATCAAGCGCTAATTGATTCTCTAAAGAAGTGAACGCTGCTTCGATCTTATCAGTAAATTCTTCACTTAGAATTGCTTTTTTAGCAGCTAATTCCGCAAGACATTCTTCAGAACCATCGTTTGCAGTAATTTCTTGATAAGCGATCGTCAGCTTTTTGATCAATTTGTTCTCTACGTCATTTTTTAATTTATATAAGCTTGAGATCAACTGTTTGTAGAACGTTGGATTGTATTGTGTTCGGATAAATTCTTTCTTTCTCTCACTGATAAAATCATTTTTATCGGCTAAACCAAAATACATGATCAATTCTTGCGTCTGACGATCCAGCTTTGCTTCTAGTTTAGCGATCAGAGATTCGATAGGACTAAAAATCGGTTGTGTCGTTAGATCCAAATAGGCGTCCAACGGTGGAATAACGACACCTGGAATCGATCCTTTGACTGTAGAAGGAACAATATCGCCCTGAGAAGCTTGTGCTTGTGAACTAAGAATTTCTTCTTTTTCCATTTCCAGATCTTCAAGAGGAACTCCATCTTCTTCCTCTACGGTTTCGTAATCAGGGACATAGTTGTCTTCGGGCAACTCCAAAGCTTCTTCTACAAAATTCTCTGAAGGTGATTCTTCAATCAGTGGTACGGCTGCTTGTTGTTTTTTCGGTAATACACGAGAAAGTAAATTTTCCGCAACCTCCGGCAATTTCACTTCTGGCAAGGACAAGCCGCCAAGAAACGAGGGTTTTGTTTCGTTGACTTCTTCTTCGACAGGTTCAAATGGCTGATCGAACTCGATTAAAAGATCATTTTCCAATTCCTCAAACTGTTCTTTTTGGCTTCCCTTTAAGTTTCTAAGCTCCTGAATAATATCCTCGTCAATCAGTAGGTCTAAAGGCACATCTTTTGATAAGGGAAGAGTGAACTCCCAATAGTCTTTTGTTCCTTCTATACGATGGATCTCTAAAGTCATCTTATGATCCAGCGGCCCAACATCTGCTTGAACCTGGTAAAAAAGTTCTCTCGCTTCTGGAAGAGAATACTTCTTTTTCAGGGTCAATCGCTTCGTAGCTTTGATTTCTTTTGGTAATTTTGTAAAACGCAAAATATAATTTCCCATGGTTCTCTCCTTTAGAAAAAAGATGGAAAGTTTTATTTCTTCCCATCTTTTAAACGTTTGATATTAGAATTTTTTACCAATCCCTTGGAAGTACGTTGCTAATGAAACAGCTGACATGATCACGATCATCCCAACTGCCACACGAAACCAGATGCTTTTTGCGACGTCTGCTTTTCGATCGGAACTCATGAACATGATGCCAGCTACGATCGTCGTAATAACAGCCACGGGAAACGATAGTCTTTGTAAAGCTGAATAAATCGTTGTTCCTGCCTTGTCTAATTCACTGACCCAATCATTCGTTGGTAGCGTTAGTAGTGCTAGTTGTAGTTTCATTAACATGCTTATTTCCTCCATTTTTCACTTGGTTTTTATCTGATACAAGGGCATTGATTTTTGAAAGCACGTAAGATTCGCATTGCTTTTCAATCGTTGATTCTTCCCATTCCTTGTCTTTTCCTTCAAGAATGGCCATTTTTTTATCTCGTAAATGATCATTCGTCCATTCCTTAAAGGTAATACCTTCTTGAGAAAGTAATTCTTTTGCGGCTTCTACAAATGGTGAAGCCGTAGATTTTTTCCCTGCCATATGCTTCTTCCTTCCTGGCTAATTGACTATCTAAAAAAAGAAAAACCTCTCGATTTTTTCGAGTAGGTTCGCTTTTGCCTTGGTTCCATTTCCGGCAATGCTTTGCGTTCTTCGTTGAATTGCCGATTGATTTCCATATAAACTTTTGCACCATCCACGGTATCTGATTGCAGCGTTAAAAATTGTCCTTGTAAAATATCAAGCAGTTGAATGGCCGATTGCGTAGGATCTATTTTCAACTCTTCTACCGCAAATTCCTGCCGTTCATTTTCAATAATCACTGACAACGTCGTGGTCTCCGTTAAAGAACGTTGCAGCTGTTCTAACACTTGTTGAGCTTGAAAGATACCGTGGATCGCTTTTCTGTTCAATACACGGTATTTTCGAGACAATTTCTTGTCTACATTCGAAAAATGAACCCGATATTGTCCTGTCACTTGATCACCCCCTTACATTCGGATATTTCCTTGTTCCCACAGTTGTTGCCAGTAGCCTTGAATTGTTTCTTGGTAGGTCAAGAATAGTTTAATAATCAAACAACATACACCCACAGTAATAGCGATCCGGAAAAGCTTAATGAGGATCTTTCCGATTGATTTCATGTACTCACCTCACTTGAGAGGGAGCTTGTCCCGTGATTCCAAGCTTGATCGCTACCGAATTTGGTAAAAAAGTTACTGGATAAGTAGCTTTTATGGTGTAGTCAACAACTTCGCCAAACTCAACCTTTTTCCCAAGATCTGGACTTTCAACAGTGTACCAGCCATGATATTGCTTGTTTGAGTAATCTTTTAATTCCGAAACGGCTTCAGATGTTAAGCCACCCTTGCGTTCGATTTGGTAATTGACTTGTTGACGATACGTCGTGATTGTTTGAATCTGATAACCAAAAACAAAAACGCCACACAAAATAATGATTGAAAAACATAAGAAAAACGCACTGATAATCTCGCCGAATTCGTCCTCTGCTCCCATAAGCACCCTCCTTTAAAAATAGATAAATAGTTTACCCAGCTGGAATAAAACGATTGATATGCCGTTTCCTAGCAAGAAAATCACAATGACTAACATGATTTTAATGAACAAACCAGAAAAACGCCGCAATTTATACTCAATAATTTGATCGATGCCTTCCATCGTTTCATTCATAGCGATTTTAGCCAATCGATCAATCACACGAAGATCTTTGACTCCTTGATCCAGATCAGCAAGTGTGATCATAAATAATATACTGCTATCTGTTTCAGACATCTGCTTAGCAAAGTTTTCATAAGGCATATAACTTTCTGGATATTGCGTAATATCCAGCATCAAATTCTGCAAGATCTTCTTATCAATTTCATTGGGGATACGGGGCAATAACCGTTCTAAAATGGAACGTACATTGATTCCCCCTTTACTTTGCTTTAGCAATGGGACTAGTAATTTTTCAAAATCTGAAAATTGGACTTGACGTTCAAATCGAAATTGGTAGTAGGTCGTAGTAATTCGGTTTAACTTTAACCAGTAAACCAAAGAAATAAATAAACAACCTACAAGCATCATTTGCCAGCCAAGCAACACACTTAGGAGTAAAAAGGATGAAAAAAAGAAAAGTAGTAACAATACCAATCGTTTCGACCACTTTTCTATATCCCCTGTGCTATTATTCATTAATATTAGGTAATCAAATTGCTTTTTAGGCAATATTTGAGAAAAAAATGCACGCTTTGGTGCTGCTTCAGATTGTTTAATACGAACAGTTAGTTTCATTTTCTTATTCGCACCTCCAATTCTGTGACTGAATCATCAAAGTAATCTTTAAAAAATTTTTTAAAGATTATGAAAAATGACACGGAACATATCGTAGCAACAGCATACCCAATGATATGATGAGAAAATCCTTGAATATATTGATCCAAATTTCCATTCATCATATAGGATGCCCCATGCATGAGTAGGATCAGTAATAAGAAGGCAATCGTCATGATTTTTACGCCTGACAAGAAACCATCCTTTATTTTCCGAAACTCATTCATTTTTTCTAATACTTTATTGTGATAAGTCAAAATTTCTTGTAGCACTTCGACATTTTCTTTTCCTTCTTGAAGGATTGTTTCCAACTGATCCAAGTACTGACCAAAAAATAAATCGGCAGAATAACGCTCTCCTAATTCCTTCAAAAGAGCGGAAACTCTTTGTGGATCTGACCCAACGTTTAGCGCAGCGATTAATTGTGTCAATTCTCTAGCCAGCTCACCATCAAGCCGTTTAACCACTAACTGAAGGGATTGATCAACCGTACGAGTTTGATCTTCCATGACTTGCGTCATTAGCGTCAAAAATTTATTTCTAGCCAAAAATGATTGTGTCTCATAGCGTCTTTCTACCGTCATAGGTAATATGATTCGATAGCCCAGGTAGCCGCCAGCAAGTGCCGCAATCACCACAGCCCACCACAGATAGGTCATTAGAAAAACTAAGCCACCAATGATAAAAGCAGGATAACCGATAAGAAGAATCAAATCCTTCCCAGAGAGACGCTCACCATACGCACTATTTAAGGCATGGAGTTCATCTAAATTCACACGATTTGACTGCTTTGTTTGAAGTTGACTAATTCTCATAAGCAGTTCCCGATTCATGGACAGCTGATTCTAAAAGAGCGGTCAATTCAGGCGATTTTTCAATCACTTCTTTATTTAATTCAGGAAAAGCAAAATCGATAAAATATTCTCCCATTCTGTCACAATAATCCTCAGATAACTTTCCAGTTGTCACGAAAAACTGTCCGTTTTTCAACGTCTGCTTAAACAACGTCGTCGTATGATCGGTAGCGTATTCTACGATCTCTGATAAATAGCGAATTTTTTGAAAGATAAGCTTCTCACGATCAATTTCAAGATAGGCAGTTTTAATATGAAAGCCGAAATCAACAAAGGTTAATACATCTTCTTCCACCGCAGTTTCATTGATTGCATAACCCATTCCCGACATGGTGACCAATCGACGTGGAAAGGAGCGACAATTTGGCCCGTGTAATGATGTAACTCCTCTGTGACCGGTTCTTGCGGCTTGGATCATTTCATACGCTTCAGGTCCCCTTGTTTCAGAAGGTACGATCCATTTGGGATAATTACGTAAAGAAGCACCTACCAGATCTGATATCGACACAATGCCACCTGTAACCAAAGAGTAAATGTCATTTTCCGGAAGTATGTGCTTTATGTGCGTTTCAGGCACGTCTTCAATCATGAAAATTCGATCTGTCTTAGGTATGAATGAGAGCATCAATTTCATAAATTCTGTTTTTCCTGATCCTGTTTCGCCGCCAACGATTGCCATACAGCCCGTTTTAGTGATTACTTTCAGAAAATCCAATACATAAGAAGGTGCAAAATCGGAGAAGTTTTCTGTTGTTAAAGCCAAACGATCACTAGACATTCGCAAGGAGAATGTTGTGCCAGCTGGACTAAGTACTTTGTGAATGGCGTTCAACCGAATTTTTCCTAATACGCTATCCAAAATAGGATCTGTCCGACTAAACGGCTTACCGGCCGCATCCGCAAATTTCTTAACGATCCGAAAAACTGCTTTTTCAGGATCTTTGATCTGAAGCTGTTCCGCAGAATAAAATCTTCTTTGTGTTGCACTTTCAACGGTTAAAAATGTTCCATTCCAGCCTATATCGGTAATGGTCGGATCCATTTTCATTAGTTGATCGATAAAACCAAGACCTACAATGGCGTCTACGACATATTCAGCTTTTTTTAAGCCTTTTTCTTCTTTTCCATAACGTTGTTCATCTTGAACAAGTTTTACTAACTGATTTCGAGCTTGCGAACTTTGAAAAGCACTCATGATTAAATCCGGATAATTTTTAACCATATCTTCCCTAACACCACTGACTTCTTCATCGGACGCCAATTTTTCTAGCACTCCTTCAATAGCTAATGGTGTAGACTCTACCTGCTTGAGCATTTGACGATTCAAAATCGTCTCGGTAATTTTTGCGCCCAAGTGGTTGTTTGCTCGATCGACTGCTTGCTTTTTTTCTTTTACTTGAATAACCATCTTATCCCCCTTCCGGTGTACTTAAGATACAGGTAGCTTCTTCAATTCCTCCGGCTGTTTCTACATAAGCACGAATGCCTTTGATCCCTTTCCCTTCAGGTTCATTCAAATAATTGAATGTTACTTTGACGGTTTCTTTCGAATAAACGGGCTGTTTCTTGACTATTTCAGTGAAATCTTTTTCAAAGTTCTTCGTATCTAAGTAGAATGATCCAGGCTCGATTCTTGCGGCGTTGTCTTTATTCGCAATGGCTGAAGATCTCAAAGCTTCTACTAAATTGAAGCTTTCAGTATCTCGTTTCAGAGAACCAGCGAAAAACCAAACAATCATAAATAGAAGGACAAATCCTAGAATAATGATCGTCAAGTGTTTAAAATACTGCGTCATAGTTTCTTCTCCTTTGAGAAAAGACAAAAGGCAAGAACCTTTGCATTCTTGCCTTTTGATCCTTATTTACCGATTGTCAATGTATTCAAGTAGCTCGTCACTTTTGCTAACATTGCATTGGCTTGTTCAGGTACATATTTCATTAAAAGTCCGCCTAAACTAACAACGATTACAAGCATGATACCTACACCTACGATTGTATTCATGTGATCTTCAATATTTTTCATACGTACACCTCCCTTCAAAACAGAACGTCGAGCGATATGCACTCACCATTCTTAATTTGTGATCATTGCTTTTATTTCATCAAAAAATTTGGTACAAACTGCAGCCAGTCCTGTTAAAAATACCATTACAGACTGAATCAGTTGATTATGTTGAATCGCAGAAGTTAAAGACACTGTAACGCCCCCAGCTCCTGAACCGAAATTTAAGAATGAAGAACTCGCCTGGTTTAACAGATCTAAAGGAACCCCTAAAAACTGTTTGAATAGAAACAGAAATAGAAACAATCCTAAAAATCGAAAGACGAGTTTCCGAATACTACTGTTGGATCTTTGAAACTCTGCACGAACGTTATAAACAGTGCTTCCATACATTTTGCCCAACTCCTTACTTTCCTCTTAGCCAAGTGATCTCTGCTTTTGACCATCCTTTTGGCACAGTCGTATCAGGATAAACCGGCGTGAGTAACAATTCATCTTCTTTCTTTGTTTTACTATCAATCGTCGCATACATGTTTGCGTAGACCGAAAGCGTTTGGTTCATCGATACTTGAATAAAGTTACGGCCAATCACATTCGATTGCAACGTCAGATTGTAGTCCCCTTTTTCTGCCCAAATCGGCAAATAAAACTTTCTTCCCCCATCAAGTAACTTATTCGCAATTTTTTTGGTTGGATTTTTTACTTGTTCTTGCGTATACAATGCACCCGTCTTCTCCTCTACGCTTATTTGAGGAAACTCAAATTTTGTAGAAGTAATAGCGGCAGTCGTTTGTTTCGCTACTTGATTGACTGTACGATCTAACGGGATTTGAATGTTCCCTTTTGATTCGACATACTGAAGATCTAAATAGGTATCGACTAGCTTCGTTGGAGAAGAAAGCGTAAACGAGAGTAATGGCGTATCTTGGCTCTCACTGCTGTAGATCGGTTCTAATGTGATTGGTAGTCCATAGCCCGTTTTGGACGAACGCTGTTCTTCAAAATCAAACTGAAGGTTCTCTTTCTTTTCTACATACGCTTTGGTTTTTCTCGTTGCTTCTGTTTGGCTCACTGCGCCATAGGAAAGCTTACCGCTTTTCAGATCCGCATTGGTGAGGACTTTTTCTGAAGCTGTATAGCCGAATGTTGAAAAATCGATCGTATCTGTTTCAGCCTTTACTTTGTCAGGATTTTTCAGTACCTGAAGGGAAAGAGAATACGGAACCTTCTCACCCTTAGTAAAGCCTGCAGTAGGCAAATCAACAACTAGGCTTGAAGCATAAGAACCAAGTGAAATATCTTTTGTAAAGACAGTTTTCTTCTGCTTTTGATCAGTTACAGTCAATCGATAAAGGACATTTTTCAATTCTTCTTCGTAACTCGCTGACTTAGAAAAAGTGATCGTCGCCTTCAAGCTGTCCGTCAATGACGCTTTGCCAGTCAATATTGAAACTTTCTCGGCATTGATCTCTAAAGACGGTAGATAATACGGGATCTCAAGGACAAGATCTTTGCCAGCAACGACCCCACTTCTAGTCACTTTCGAGCGGTAACGATTGCCTTTCACGTCGAATAGATCATCAAGCGGCTTATACTCGTACGACTCCCCATCGTATTTGGTCTCAACGACTTGTTTAAGCAGCGCTTTTTCTGTTTCTGTCACATGATTCACTGTCAGCTTGAATGCTGGTAAAGTAGTTGTAACAGCGTTTGACGTTGCAGTTAGCGTACCGGCTTTGACAAGACCATTTTTGGTTATGGTGATTGTTTGTTTTTCTTTCGCATCGATCACGCTGGAAAGTAGTTTCATCTTCGTTCGCAGCGTATAAGATTTCCCATAAAAAGAAGGTGTCGAGAGCGCAGAATCTTTCGCAACAGCTGTAACTTTATTTTCTGCAGTATTTTGCGTAATTGTGAATTGGCTTGTCACATCAATACCTTGAGCAAGTACTTGAACCGTAGAAATAGAAACTTTTGAAAAATCTACCTGGTCTTCAATCGAAAAGTTTGGTAAGAAACGAGATCCTAGTTTTTCTGCCGTACTTGTCGTTAAATCATATTGCAGAAAATCATCGGAAGCAGCTGACCAGGTACTGCTGGTTTTGCCTGTCTCATTCTTGTCTGATACCGTCTTTGAAGCACTTAATTTGTACTGATTGGTGATTGTTAATTTCACCGGCTTTGCTTCAGTCACATCTGCAGTAATGGTAAACGAGTAGTTTTTACTATCTGTTTCAAAACCAACCAATGGCGCTTTTTCCTTGAAATAATAGGATCCAAGCGTTAGATCCTTTACTTTCAGTTGGCCATTTGTATCGGTTTTTAGGTTATCTTGTAAAATGGATCCATCCGATTTGTATAGTGTAAATACCACACCATCTAACGACTTTTGATCGACGTCTGCGATTTTGGTAAGCTCTACAGCGCCTGCGAGTCGCTCGTTTGTCCAGGTCTTCGATACATTCGTATTTTCCCCTACCGTGATTGAAAACTCCGTTCCGTTTAACTTGTAACCTGAAGGAGCGGTTATTTCTTTTACTTTGACTACTGACCCAGCCTTTAATCGTTCTCCTAGCTTTGCCTTCCCATCCGTTCCTGATTTTACGTCTGTTGTCTTTCCATCATACGTAAAGCGGAAGGTCGCATTTGCTAACGGCTTATTCGTATCTGCATCTACTTTCAAAACATCCACTGTCCCTTTTCGCTTCACATTCACGGTTACGGAAGTTGAAACATAAAAAGAACCAGTGACCAGTTTTTGATACGAACCGTTCGCCCAGACAGTAGTGGGATATTTTTCGTTTGTTTTCGACCCTTTCACCATATTTACAGTGATTTTTGTCGCAGTGGATCCATTCGTATCAACGGTTAATTTATTGCCACTGATCGTCGCTTTTGCCCCGCCGCTGACGGATTCTACATAGAGGTTATGATCGCCCCAATTGTTTTTCACAGTAAAGGTTGCTTTTTCTCCTTCATAGACCGTCTTAGACGTTGCGTCCCATTGCGGACGTGTGCGGATCTGACCAGCTCGTGTAGTCATTTTGCTTTTCCAGTCCGTCACACCATCTTTGTGGTTCGGGGTAATGGTGATACTTTTTGGTTTTTCATTTGAATTTTCCCAAACAAGAATCTGTGCGGCCATCCAACGTTGCTTTCCAGCGTCGTTATTTGCCCAACCGCCTAATTCACGGTAAGAACTAATAATGGACGTGATCGTTTCTTTTTGAGAAGTACTCAAATAGCTGCTACCGGCATCCGTGTACGTCTTAGCTGCCGTAACCCCTGCTTGTAAACAAAACGCATCTTTTCCATCGATCGTCCGCCGAATCCCACGGTCTTCTGTATAAGAATATCCATTGCTACGAACAATATACATTAGCCAAGGATAACCAGAAGGCGGATTGATAGTTGTTTCAGATACTGTTTTTGATACCGAAGCTAATAAGGCAACTTTGCTTTCTTTCAGCATAGAAGGAACATCATTCAAGTTGTTCGTTTGATTGAGGATCTCTTCAGCATAAAAGAAACGTGTTTGCATCAAAATCTGTTCGGATTCCTCTAAATCTTTTGCTTTTGACAATTCTTCAGCAACTTGATCTTCTTCAATAAATGGAAGATCTTCACTATTGACTGCCGATTGCAGCGATTCAACATCATTTAGATCGATTTCATCAAAGTCTTTGATTTCTTGATCTGCCTGATCCGCTTTTTCTTGCCGTTTTTCATCAATCCCTACTTCAACAGCTGTAAAATCTCCTTCTGTTTTTTCAGCGATTTGTGGCGTATCTGAAGAAATCAGCTGTTCTTTGTCTGATTTGTCTGCTACCACATACAGTAAGCCATCAGCACCTTGAACAACGGTTGATGCCTGTTCTTTGTTTAAGGTCTCTTCCGATACTGCAGCCACTTCCTGATCCGTTTTAGCGGTATCTGTTTGTTCTTGTGCCAAAACATAAGGAAAGTTGGCCATAGCTAGAAGAGAAATGATCATCATTGAAAACGAAACGACGAGTTTGTGCTTCTTTTTCATTGGTACCTGTTCACATCCTCTCCTTCAAAATGGATTTTCGAAAAGGACGGTGGCGCTCGATTACGCATTCTTTGTTCCTTGGCCATATAAGATCATAGGCGGTCTCCTTCGTTTAAATAACTTTTTGAGTTCTTTATATTTAGCGTATGCAGCTCTTGTTTCGATATGTGTTGTTCTTGATCAACGATAAATAAAAAGTCGCCATTCGTGAAAATATCTTTTCCAGCGGCTTTTTGTTTCGTTTTATCTTTATCGATAACCACGTCTACATGATCCGTATTACCGTGTAATACTTGTTTCCCAGCGACCACTTGCACAACGGTCTTATAATTACTTTTCGTGATCAGTGAAACTTCGTCAATTTCAAAAATACTTTGGCGATCGACCAAGCCATTATTAATAATTTCTGCCAGCTTATTCACGCTCAAGCGAATATACTGTAATGCTTCACCGTTTCCTGTAAAACTTAGGGAAACCTCCTTTCCTACGGTTAAATACAAGGTTTTCTTTTCAGCATCCATCTATTTCTGCCCTCCCTTCACTCATTTTTTATCTATCATTTATGGACTGCGACAGACGTTTTTCATACGCTTCCTCCTTCTTGAGCATTAAAAAAAGCTTGAGATTGGATTCTCAAGCTTACTCTTCTTATTCTGTTAAACAGCTAAACCAAATTAGTTGATTTACTGTCTTGTTTACTTATAATAAATAAGGACATAATAGTTTGTTTGGTCTTTCTAGCGGAAACTAGGGAGACTTTTTTAATTCTTTCAAACAAGGTCAAAACCGATCCCAATCATCTAATGCACGTTGATCTGGCGATAATCCGGCTAATTTTTCATTGTAACTATCAACAAGAATTTTGTGTTTCAAAGCCTTCAAACTATCGATTTTGCTTGATAGTTCTGCCCTTATTATTAGCCTATCCTCGTTCAGATCCATCAACTGTGCGTTGATTCGATGAGTCATTATCTCAATTTCCTGTAGAGTGTGTTTCTTGAAAGAATGATCATAGTAACAATTTTTTAGTAAGGACTCTTGATTTTCTTTTGATAGGTATTGGTCAATATCTTCCAAATTGGACATTTTCTCATATAGATATAGCCCACATAAACATATAGTAAATGCTACTATCATATAGACAATACTATTCATATTGACCTCCTTTAATTGATTTAACAATATTGGTAGATAGTGGACGTTTCTATCAGAAAATGGAAGCTATATCTTTTCTTGGTCATTCGCATTTCTCCATCTTTTGTTCAACCCCAAAATAGGTAAAGTTTTTCAGAATCTGCTAAATCCATAATCGTGTCTAAAAAGTTTTCAATTTTTTCTTTAGATTCTAGGCTTAATCCTAAGCTTTGTGATTGAACTTGCAGTTTGTTTTTTGCATTTTTCACATTTGAAAGGGTTGTTGTTCCATCGTAATCTAATCCTTCCCAATCTTCTTCTTTCACATCAGCAGTTGATTCTAAAGTAATTTTTAAAAGGGAAAGTAGAATGTCGTTTTTTTTACTCCCGTAATGAGAGTGAAATTGAGCGAAGCAGTCGAATGATTTTTCACACCACTTTTCTTTGTTTCCACTATATACAAGTAAATCAAATCCCATAAAAATCCTCCTTGATTACGACAGAATGTAGAGCAACCGCAATGTGGACAATCGTTAATTGGTAAAGTCACTTTTTGTCCCCTTCTTTCTATTGGAATAATATTTTACCTTACTTTTCTTTTCCCAAAGAACATCATATTTCGACATATCTTTGGTAACGTAGTAATGATATTTCATTTTAAGACGTATCCAGTAATATCGGATCATCACTCTGCCTCCTATTCCAATATTTATGTCATCTATTAATGGCGAAATTTAAAAGCAATTTCGCTACTATAATTGCAACAGGAATAGATAATAAAGTTATAGATATTCTCCACCACATATTTTTATAATAAAAAATCTCAATTTCATCTTTTACAATCGCAGCTCTTTTTCCGTACGGTAATGTTCTCTTGTTCTCAACCGATAGACCTTTTTTATTAATTAAGAATTCTACGACTTTTCCACTTGCAAAATATACGACAGGTGGAAAACCTATTAAAACTAGTAATGATATTATTGAGAGTAGAATTTTAATAACCATATCCCCCATTCCATTATTTCTGTCAACTACAAACTCAAGCTTTTTCTAAACCATTAGAATATTTAACTAGTATTTCAAAAACACCTAAACGAGTAGATTCTATGGCTCTTTTTCCTGACTTCAAATCAGCAATCGTAGTCCTAGATATTCCTGTGTCCTTAACTATCTCCTTGATAGCCGTTACTTCCAGATAGTGATTCACTTTTTCTTTCTGTACTTCAAGAGAGTTAAATTTCTTCTCAAGTTCATAAAACGCAGAACTTGCTTCCGCTAATTCCCTGAATGAATTATCGTAACTTTCAGAACTTTTTTCTAAAAAATGTTGAATTTCTTCTTCGTTCACTGTTTCCGGATAATAACTAACTGGGTTTTCTATTGTTACATTTGTCTTTCCCAAAAAGAAGGTTTCTTTGTTCATCATTCTGCCACTCATCTTATTTAAAGTCTGTCAATTAATGACTTCCCCTTCCTTCCAAGAAAAGGATCCTCTTCGAACAGTAGCGTTGTCTAGCTTTTGCTGCTCTTCTTGTTTTAATCTAATCTGCTTGTCACGCCATGTCTCTTTAAATACACTTGGATTAGTTTTTCTCATTCTTTTCAGTTGATTCGTCTTCAGAATATTTCCCTCCTGCTTCAGTTTTATATTTGATATAGACAAGAAGTAATTTCAAATTTTCCGCTTTTCTAGGAGAATCTTGATCTGCAAAACGCTAATTAAAAGCCAAATTATTGCAGTTATTGCAATAAGCCACTTGATTAAAACAAACGATATAACCAACCCTTGTGTGCCGAATAAAAATAATGTACCCAAGATTCCAATACCAAATAAAGTTGTTATTACAATCAGCGTCGACAATAATCGGCTTTTCAACTTATCCATTTTTCTAATTTTATTCGTGATCTTGATTAATTCAGAGACTTTCACTTTTTATCACCTTTTAGAAAATGATGTTGAAGTAGCGTTGATCGCAGCGAACGTGAAAGTGAAAATGAAGATAAATACAGCAACCTTCAGCAATCCCATACTAACTTTAAACATCATCTTCAAGAAAAACTTTCCAACTGCCAATAACTTATTTGTCTTCGTCATAACTTCCACTCCCTTTTTAAAATTTATTATTAACCAATTAAACATCTTTTGTTTACCAGATTCGAAAATAGAACAAAATAAAAGTCGCAGATTTTTACAACCGGAGAAATCTAACTCCTATGAAGGCCGGATATTCGCTCGCACACGTGCGGTCTTGGCAAATCCTTCAATGTTTTTGGCTCACCAGTTCATTGTATTCCTGGTTACTCTAAACCCCTTAGTAGCCATGCTGTTTAGTTTAGAGGGGCGTTCTAATACCCAATTCATTTATTCAATTAGTTCTCGATACTCGTTCGTTATCAACTCATATCAAGAGATTTTGCTAGAAACTAGCAAACAAAAGATGTTTAATTACTTTTTGTTCCAATTCTTTTATGCTCTTTTGCGCTCCTGGTACCAATAATTTTGAATCATTTCTTCGTATTCCTTTTCTTCTATCGCAGTGATCAAGGCATACACTTCTAACGCTCGTTCCGCTCGATGATTCCGGACTTTGAAATATTTGTTTTCCCGTGTCGTTATCAGACGACCATTTGAATTTAACCGTTGAGCAATGACTCTTTCCTTTTGATCAAAAAGAAGTTTGATTTGTGGAAAGATCGTTTCCGTTTTGGCAGCCCCGAAAAATATTTTTTTTGGCTTTCCTTTTTCAAAAAGAGTCGTATAGCGATAGGCATTTTCCCCTTCGATCATCCAATGCTGCGTGTTAAATAGTTGTACCGTTGTTTTGATTCTTGCTAGATCTTTAACGTATACTGCTAACCCTTTTGTCATTGTCATTCCTCATTTCCTAGATCATACTTACATAAAAGCAAACAAAAAGGAGGTAAATTCACGAGAACATGAATTTACCTCCTAAGAATCGCAGTCTCTTCAACGAAAATAACAGATGGCGTCAAAAATGATGATTTGGCCTATCATACACCTAGATCAACTGTAGAAGAAACTAAAGATCAAACATACATTTTTCAATAATACATTGAATCAGAAGTTTCTTTCTACAATCATTATCTGTTATAATTACATCGTTGTAGAGAAGCTACGACGCAAAGGAGCTCAATCCGTTCAGGTGTTGCATCACTTGATTGGAAACCGAGGTTTATCAATGACTCCTGCATGAGTTGGCGCTCTTGCAGTGACGAGATTTACTTCGGGGGCTCCTTTTTGTTTGGCTTCGTACAAGTATGTCAAACAAAAATATTGTTTTATTTTTATGTGTAAAACATAGCATAAGAAATTTATTTTGACAACAATTTATTTTTTCAATCTAAAATAACATCCTTGTCTCTTCTTCTACTATCGGTCATTTTAACTAAGTATTTAAGTTATTACATCAACAATACTATATTTCACTTTCACATTAATATTATACCATTTTGTTTGTATATAGACAAACATTTTTTTGCTTTATATGGTATTTTCAAAAATAAAAAGGCTAAATTAATGACTAATGAAGAGTACACAAATATTAAATATCATCTAGCTAAAGCGATCAAAGAAGCTAGACTCAAACATCAATATACAATAAGGGATTTAGCTGAAATTGCGGATATTAATTACTCGTATCTTTCAACAATCGAAAACAATCGCATTGAAAAACCTTCGATGTATGTCTATCTGACATTGTTTGAAATACTTGAGATTCCAATTACGGAGCTATTCAGTGAAATTGAAAATATGCCGCCATTTAATCGCTACCCACCTGAAAGCTAGTTTCTAACTAGCTTTTTTTGTTTGGATTGAAAAGAGTGAAATTGTAAGCATTGAAAATGTATTGTTACCGCCGGCGTGTTTTTTTAATGATCATGTTTACAAAATCACTCTAAAATAGACTTTAAAACTTTATTTCACAAATAATTTTAGCGTGTACCAATTTGCACATCACGTGTTTGAACACTACCTGAACCAGCAAATAAAAATAAGATCCAATCTAAACTCATAGGTGTTTTCCTCCGATACTTTAATAGTGTAAATTTACAAGTCAAATAGTACCACTTGGTAAAATTTTTACAACAAAAAATTAAGAAATTGCGGATTCCGCAATTTCTTATGGAGGTTTAATGAGCTGTGAATGAGGATTCTATCATTTTAGTGCAAATAATCGAGGATTTGAGAAAAAGTCGTGGATTATCTCAGAAGGAATTAGTTGATACGATTCTTAGTGAAAGTTCGTATGTAAGAATAAAAAAAGGTAAAAGTGAATTTCCGATATATATACTTGTGCCACTAGCAAAAAAATTGAATGCCAGGATTGAAGATATCTTAGATCTCTATTATCGAAGTGAAAATCATGAATACAAAAACCTTTTCAAGCGATACAATATTGTCACTGATACACATGATATAGCTGAAGCAATTATTCTCTATGAAGACCTGGTAAAATATCAAAAAAACAGTTTGATGCTAACCAGAATGCGATTGCTGTTAGAGAAGTATTTTGCGAATGATACCAGACAAATACCTGAAATAGATACTCTTGAAGTCCAGGCATTAATGAATCAAATATTAGTCACAAATCATCTGACTTCTTACGATCTTCAATTCTTTGCAGATTTTATGACCTTGCTATCAATGGATCAGCTTCAGATTGTAAGTAAAAAATTAATAGCAGTAGACTTCAATGTTATGGACTCTTTTAATCACTTCTACAAAAAGTATTATCCAATCTGCTTAGGAAACCTATCCGATTGCTTAATGGATTTGGGTTATTTCGAAGAATCCAAGCAACCTTTAGATAAATTAATAGCTACAGCAGATCATGTTGACTCCATTGAACTGAAAATGTGGGCGCAATACTTAGAGAATGTTCTAGCCATCTACACGGAAAATCAGAATAATGAAAAACAAAAAAAGCTAAGCAAATTGAATCAGATTGTTACTAATTGGCACAACTTATTACCCTCAAGTCGTTTGGTAGAAGGGCTACATGGCGGTTTCCAACGTCTATCTGACAGAAACGGTGATCGTCCAAACAATATTCATATTCCACCTGTATACATTTTAAAACCATAAGAAAAAGCCTAGTATTCTTTGCTGGGCTTTTTTTATGTATTTAAAACTGAAGTTTCCTATTTTCCCAAATCATCAATACAAAAAAAGAAGAGATACTATTCATCTCTTCTCGAAAAACTATCTTGCTTTAGTTGTAGCAACTACTTTGTTATTTACAATTCTTCTACAACTTCCTGCATCAACTTTTGCTAAAGCCTTCTTCTCCAAATCCTTTGATGAATATTTCTTATTTACAATCGATCTACCAACATTATTATTGAAAAGATCCATCTGCTTTTCATTAGCTGGCTGATTTTTATTCTCCTCGTGAGCATCTGCCCATCTTTTCGCATTTGTTTTACCGTTAGAAGGATTGAAACTTGATCCATATCCAGCTAACATCGTTGCCATCTCAGCATTCCAATAAGTATGTCTAAAAGCATCTCCGTTTCCATTATGCAACCCGTTTTTATATAGTGCATTTGTCCTTTTTGTAGCCAAACTAGAAGCAGTATACACTTGTGCTGCTTGCGCAGGATATGATTTGACAAGTTTTTTCTCCGCACTATTCAAATTCTCGTAGGCAGATGGCAGGTATCTTGCTGTTACCCTATAGCTTTTTGACTCATACATCTCATTGTATAACTTAATCATATATAAGTTTTGATCATCTTCAGATAAATCTTTAAATGCTTCATCTGAGCTCGAAATTTCATAAGCTTTAACAAAGTCATCAATTGTTAAACTATCTATTACTTCATCGCTTAGACTCTCATTCGATATTGTTTCTGATACTGATTCATCTGTTGTAATCTCATCTGCATATGCATTGATACTACTTGATACTGAAATACCAAAGAATAAAACTAACGTTAAAAATATTTTTTTCATTTTTAGTTCTCCTTATTTTTGGAAAATCAATTGTTTTTCTATTTTGTTCATACCATCATCATAGTTGCAATCTAATACTATTTTACCCGTTGATTCGTCAAAACTAGCTACTTTTACCAATAAAGAAAAGTTTTTAGTATTGCTATCAACATATCCAGTAACTGTTTGCTCTTCTCCATAAATGGTAACTGAAATAGAACTCTCACCACTTATACTAGCTTCCTCTATTGGTTTATTCGTAGACTTTATCGAATTACTTTCATAAAGAACTTCTGAATCATTCAAATAATTTCTTGCTATTGTAATAGGAACTTCTATGGCACCTTTATTATTTTCAATAAAAATGCCTGTTTTACCATTATTTTTCAGGAAAAATAGTGTACCGAGTACTACCAAAACTGTGCAAGATAAAACAATCGTCAATACTTTCCTTTTTGATTTTTTCATGTCTTTCAGTAAATTCAAAAAATGAATCTACTGTTCCCCCTTTCTAACTCAAGTATATTTTAGTAATAGGATATTGTGAATATTTATTTTATCGATATTTTAAACATAGACAAGATATAATATTATTTAAATTATACAAGATTGCTGTTTTAAATAACCCTTACAAAAATGTAATAATATTACCTTTCACAAATAAATACAGATACTTGAACCTTCCCAAAAAAGTAAACTGACAAAATCATTTATTAAGTTACATTGCCTATATCACTTAACGAACACGTAAAAAACTAAAATACAACGAAGAATGATCGACATAACTAATTAATTTGTTCTTTTTCTTTTTTTGGATTGATACTCTTTAAGAACTTCTCCTCCAATACCAATAAATGACGATAAACATCATCCATCGACCAGCCTGAAGAAAGACTAAGACAATATAAAAAATCACAAGGTAATGTTTTTACTGCACGGTTTCTTGTTACCCAGCTTGCTACTGTACTCTGCTTATATCCATGCAACTCACAAAATTGCTCTACTGTCATACCTAACCGCGAAATAATAAATACATTGATCGGGTAGGGATATACAAAGGTATTGATACTCATAGTCAGAAAGACCTCCCACCATATTATTACGTTTGCGATAATAGTACTACTCTTTCTTAAGACCAGCAAGCAAGGCGGAGAAAAAAGAAGGAACGTATTATAGATATAATGTAATAGGCAATTTGCACCTTTTAGTTTCAACCTGTATCGATCATGAACAGATCTGTTTGTACGCCGATCTTATTGGGTTCTATCAAGCGTTTCAGTGCTGTCTGGATAAACGTGTATTCTCTTCCAAAAGCTTCTGAGATCGCAGCGAAATAAGCCCCCTGACTTTCTTTTTTTAGCCGGATAACGGAGCGCATCAATCCATGTATCGAAGCTAGCATAATACCTCCATTACGACCAGCACGAACACGAAAATGAATTTTGTTCTCTTCTCTTAACTGCTTCAGTACTTTGTCCAGGGAGCGTTTTGGGATCTTTAAACGTTCAGTTAAATCTTTTTTTGTAGAAATAATGTATGGTTGTTCTTCATAGGATTGCTCATTCAAATAGGACAGTAGATCTTCTGCCCATTCATGACTATGTGAATACTTGCGAACAGCTCTTTCTTTCTTGAATTTCCACCAACCCCGTTTTTTGTTGAATAGCTGCTCTTCAGAAAGATTGACATCGACCCACTCTTGGCATAATAGGACAATTTTTTCTCTGTGCGCTGCTTGATATTTTCCGGAGTAAGCGGAACGAATGATTCTGGTTAATTCTCGATCAGATAAAGGGTTAGCCAAGCGGTCATTGAATTCTAACATCGTCAATTCACAAGCTTCTACTTCGTATCCTGACGAAAAGTATGCCAAAGACAAGGTGAATATGACATTATTTCGACCATATACGCCCTTTTCACCTTGGATTTTTTGACTTTTTAGCAACAGCTGGAACCAGGGTTCATCTACTTGACGAAATTCTTGAGTAGATGGTAATACAAAAACGTTCTTGATCTCCGCTTTTTTGTCCGCATCTTCTCTCATTGACCAGTCGATCCATTCTTCGAAACTATAACGATACTGTGGTTCAAAGAATAAAACATTCTCTTCAGAAGGCATTCTTGTGATCCCAAAATGATTGGCATTTACATCGACAGGAAACCGATAATCATTTGAAAATTTATTCCTTAGATTTTTTGAGATCATTTTGGCCACATTGATCACTTTAAAATTTGATTTCTTCGTCACGTATGCAGGCTTGTCTAGTACATAGAAAGCTTGAAATCCATGCGGTGTACGTAGAATCATTGTAGGCATAAAGCCGATCTCGTGACTGGCCAAGATAATTTCTCCATAGTCAAAGTTTGGATCCAATGTGTCAAAATCAACAAAGAATGTATTGATTTGACGTAAATTGTCCTCCGAATGACCTTTCGTAAACATTCTGGCTTCATCAGCATACGTTCCATAGCGAAATACATTTGGTGTCCAATGAGTGAATCGATTATTGTTTTCGATCACCCCTTCTTCTGAAGTGATCACTAGTCCAATCCCCTCGATCATGTGTTCCTTTGAACGGTACGCAAAAATAGCCCCCTTCCCCGACTGATCACTAAAAGAGACCGGTTTTAAGTGGCTGTTTTTATATTTAAACTTACGGATACCATTTTGTAATACCGTCGAATATACGACATCCAAAGAAACTGCCATGACTGTTATTCCTTCCTAAACAAAAAGAGAACACAAATAATCTTAAAGATTTGTGTTCTCTCAATGGCTTAGAAGTCTCAAAGGAATGACAAAATAAGCGTATATATATTGAGTTGCTCGTCAAAAAATGGTAAAATAAACCTATAGGTTCGGATTGGTAGTCCGAATAGATTTATTCAAATCACATAAGTGGTTTCCAGCCACTTACATAATTTCCATGAGACGAGCGAGAACACATAGTTGTTGTATGTGATTCAGATGAAGAAGTGAGGCCAAATTCACTTTTTTATCCGTCTCTTTTTTATATGTATTATTTATTTGAATATAACAAAACAGTTAAATTTGTACAAGAAGAATTTTTTATAAAGTATAAGTTATACTTAAATAAACCTCATATAAGTTATACCTAATTAGACATTATTGTATATCTTATACTTTAAATTACTAGAACAGGCAATAAAACAATACCCTTAAAATAAGCTTTCTCTGGTAACAAATATTTTTTAATACCAAAACATAAAGTATAAGTTATACTTTATGTTTTGGTAATCAATAATAACTTATACTTTTATTGTTGAATGACTTGAAAAAATTAAAGCTTATCAAATGCATCTTTTATTTCTTCTCTCAAGTGTTCCTCTTTCGCCACACCTAATTTTTGCGTAATATACGCTTCCGATAAAGTGTCAATAAGTTTTTCAAAGGTAATCCTCCCCTGCACTGATTGAAGTTCCTCAACGTAGTCTTGTAGTACGTTGAGTTTTGACTCCAAAGCAGGAGATATTTTTTTTGGTTTTGTAACTTTAAATCGTTCATCTGTAATTTCTATAGGACGTCCTCGTTTTTTACTTGCTGCTGAAGTAGTCGCTTTTGGTTTCTTATTCATCAAAGAAGAGTGTCCAAATTCGTTTTCTCCTCTAATTGATACAGATTTTTTCTTTTTTATTCCTGGTTGTAAGAGACCAGCATATTCTGTATCAACTTTGGTATCAACATTAAATTCTTTCCTTTCACTCATATTCTTTCCCTCCTAGCTATTCTTCAAATATCTTTCTGCGTGATTCAAGTTCGGCAAGTATTTTTATAAACGGTTCATGTGCCCTATAATCCCATTGATCATAATTTCCGTTTCGATACTTTTTCAAAGATATTCCTTCTCTTGAATAACGTTTTAGTCGTTTTTGGAAATTAACAATATTCTTCGATACAGCGGATCCGTATAAATCTATAGCCTCGCTCAATACACTTTTATCTAAATCATCGTCTGGTTCAAGCATGCATGCAATTATAGAAATCACTTCAAGGTCAATATCGTAGTTGTTAATCATAAATTTTTGATACCCAACATATTTTCCAATTCCATCTAACGATTCCTCTTGTGTTTGAAAAGCTATTATACTGTAATCAGATGCCGCCATAGCATTATCTGAATATGCACTAATAGTTGGAGGCACATCAATAAAAATAGTCTCATAATTCTCTTTAATAGGTCCCAATAATTTTTCTAAAACCATGATTTGTTCTTTCTCATCTTCGAAGTTAGCAATAACATAGTTAGAAAACGATCTAAAACTTGTATCACATGCAATTAAATCTAGATTTTCCATAATCGGCGTTATACAAATTGAAAGGTCTTCTTCGTTGATCCCATCTACTATTGTTTTATCAATATGATCTAAGTCAACAGTTCTTGCTAATATTTGTGAAGCGTTGGCTTGCGGATCGATATCTATTACCAGTGTTTTTTTCTTATTTACTACAGCATTATCAAAAGCTAGCATTGTAACTATCTTGGTTTTTCCTACTCCACCTTTAAAGTTCCCGACTGTATAAGTAGTTGCTGTCATATTTTTACCTACTTTCTTTTATCTTTATTTAAAGTATAACTTATATATTTATTTTAATCAATATTTACTTTATACTTTATATGTCGATAAAAAGTATAAGTTATACTAAAAATATTTAATATATCTTCTATATTTCATTTAATAGCAGATCCATACTACAAATCCCTTGAATTACTGTTCTGGCTGACATAAAAAATCAGTCTGATAAAATTTCAGAATAACATTTATAGTATAAGTTATACTAAAATAAACGTATATCTTATACTTTATTATTTAATGTATAAGATATACTAAATATACTAAATATATTTGCTATATTTCATTTAATAGAAGATATGTACTACAAATCCCTTAAATTAGTGTTCTGACTGACGTAAAAATCTTTCTGATAAAATTTCAGAATAACGTTTATGGTATAAGTTATACTAAAAAAACGTATATCTTATACTTTATTATTTAATGTATAAGATATACTATAATTTATCAGCAAATAATTTATGATCCTGTTTTTAATCATTTAATTTCCTTGACTAAGAAAACGAACGTGTGTTCTAATATGTATATAAAACGTATCTTTTTTGAAAAGGGGATTTAGCATGGTTATGCAGTTTGGCGTAAATCCAAAGTTTGATTACACGAAAGAACCTTCAAGGGATATTCTTTGTATCGACTGTAAATCATTTTATGCATCCGTAGAATGTGTAGAAAGAGGTCTAAGTCCTTTAAAGACAAAGTTAGTTGTCATGTCCTATCCTTCGTACGATCCTTCTCAGCGGGGAAGTGGTTTAATCCTGGCATCGAGTCCGGCCGCAAAAAAAGCCTATGGAATTTCTAATGTCAGTCGATCACGAGATCTTCCTTTTCCGTATCCGGAAGACCTCGTGATTGCACCACCGAGGATGGCACTGTATATGAGAAAGAACATGGAGATCAACAATATTTACAAGAAGTATGCTGACGAGCAAAATCATTCCGTATATAGCATTGATGAGAGCTTTGTGGATGTCACAGACTCATTAAGGCTGTTCGGTGCAAAGGACGCAAGAGAGCTGGCGAGAATGATTCAAACAGACGTTTATCGACAAACTGGAATTTTCACAACGATCGGTATAGGTGACAATCCGCTCTTGGCCAAGTTCGCACTAGACCTCGAAAGCAAAAAAAATTCAGATATGAAAGCAGAATGGCGTTATGAAGACGTACAGCAAAAGCTTTGGTCTGTAGAAAACATTACAGACGTTTGGGGGATAGGACGTCGGACAGCAATCAGACTGAACAGAATGGGCATATTTACTATGCATGATCTGGCACACGCAAATTATTATCAGCTGAAGCAAAATTTTGGCGTCTTAGGTACTCAACTGTATGCACACAGCTGGGGCATCGATCGATCATTCTTAGGTCAGAAATACAAAGTGAAATCTAAGTCGATAGGGAACAGTCAGGTCTTAAATCGGGACTATACACGTCGAAAAGAAATAGAAATTGTAATCAAAGAAATGGCCGATCAAGTAGCAACTAGGTTACGCCGTACAGGAGCGAAAGCTGAAGTCGTTTCTTTGTGGATTGGCTTTTCAATGGGCTACGTCGATCAATCAGTAAGTCGAGGATTTCACCAGCAAATGAAGGTGCCAGCAACTAATAGCAGCAAGCAAATAGCAAACTACTTACTGCAAATATTTAATCATCATTACAAGTACCAAGACATTCGAAACGTGGGAGTAAACTGTTCAAAGCTCGTTTATTCTAATGCGCTACAGCTTGATCTCTTTGAAGATCCGGACGAACAAGTGAAAGACTTAAAAATCGATTATGTAGTAGATACTATACGCAAAAAATTCGGGTTTAAATCGATCGTTCATGCAAATAGCATAATGGAAGGTGGACGTGCGATCGCTCGCAGCAGCCTTGTCGGAGGGCATGCAGGCGGTATGTCTGGACTTGAAGGTGCTGAAAGTCATGGTAAAACGTACTAAGAAAACATTTACGGACTATAATCAATACAGAGACCGGCCATTTGGATTGAAGTGGGCAACGGCTTATGCCATGGATGATTTGATGAAAGGCGTTTTAGAAAATGAAGCCTGGGCAACGAAAGAAGTTGTTGGCTTGGAGTTAATGAATCGTGAGGAGATCGACACAACACTTTCAGAGTCTTTCCTTTATCATAAACCTATAACGCTGCAGTTAAACACTAAAGACGAATTTGGGCGATTTTTGGATCCTGTCGAAGGACAATTTCTAGGTGAAGCATATGAAGATTATTTTGTACTCAATGAACAAGCGATCTATTGGACAGATGTCCGACACGTATCCATAAAAAAAGAAGAAAAATGGTTCAAAGTTGATTATTTCCAGGACGGAGAATCTTCTCGCAACAAACAAAAGAAAAAAGCGAGTAAAATAGAAAAAGAGATTGAGTTAATCAAAAATGAGTATTATCAGGACTTTGCAGACGACGATTGAAGATCATTGTCCATCATTTGACTTTGAAATTGCCTTAGAATGGCTCTCTGACACACGTTTTTTAAACAGATTAGAAAAGGAGAGGGAGAATATGTGTGGAAGATATTTTTTTGATTTATCTTCAGAAGAACTAAAAAGCTACTATGATCACGTTGTTTTAAATGCTGCCAGTAAGCAAGTCCGAGTTGGATATAATGAAATTTTTCCTTCAAATCATGTGGTTACACTTGGCCTTAATAAAGATTCACAAATTGTTCCTGGCGTTACCAAGTGGGGATTCCAAGGATTCAAAAAAGGCCAGCTCATGATCAATGCACGGGCGGAAACAGTAGAAGAAAAAAAGACATTTTCCAAGCCTTTTAAAGAGAGTCGCTGCGTGTTTCCAATGACCGGATTTTATGAGTGGGATCAAGAAAAAAATAAGATCCTTTTCTCAGATGAAGAAACTGAAGTAATGTATGTTGCTGGCTTCTATCGAATTCATAAAACTGGTGCTGGATTCGAAACAGAATCAATTATCATGACAACAAAGCCAAATAAAACTGTACAACCTATACATGACCGCATGCCCTTAATTTTAAAGAAGAAACAGATCAAGGATTGGATTGTTGATTTAGAATTTGCAAGGAATTACTTAATATCAACTGTGACCGATTTAAAGTGGTGTATAGCTGGATGATATTCTTATGAGAAAAACGAATAACATCAAAGAAAAAGCCATTCACTTTACAAAGTGAATGGCTTTTATTAATTAAGTCTTTAGCGATTTAAGTTTACAGTTATCTTTGATGTATATACAATATTGATATAGAAAAATCTCTGCTTTTTAAGAATATCATTACACATAAATTAACTTACAATGTGAAAAAAACAAATAGCTTGACTTTTAACACGAAAGTGTGTTATAATCAAGAAAGGTAGTCATATAAATACGAGAACAATGTGCCGCAATTATTATGTTAAATACAAACAATTACTATGGACCCGTTAACCACATAACGGTTATCCAAAACGTGTCATCTGAACCACCTCAGAAAAACGACAACAATCTTAAACTTATACTTATAGCATTGTTTTTGCTATTCTTGGTGCTTTTAACTATTGTACTATACTGGTGTCATGCCAACGGGTTGTTAGACTTGACGGATTTCATAAACGCTGTCGTACCAATCATCTTGGAAAAACTGATACAACTAATCTTATAAATCATTGCCGTGATTTATAAGATACTTGACTGCCTAAAATACATTATAAAAGGAAGTGAAGCGGTACAGGTTCTCGTTTTTTTTAAATGTTCACATACATATAATATCAGCATCCAAACTGAAAGTCAACACTTGCACTTAAAAAAAACAAGGTATATTAAGGTTTTCATAACTATAATTTAAAAATTGTTAGAAATTGTCAGGTGATATTTTCATTATCCTTTATAAGATTAGAAAAATATTCCGTTTGTTGCTTAGTCTTTAAAGACCTGATTGCGTGATTCACCAATTTTTTTACAACCGCTTCTCCGTTTAAAGTAAGTAATCTCAATCGTTTACTCCTTTTTAATCCTCAATTCGATTACCTTCTTTATCGCTCAAATAGACCATATTCGTAAGTAAAATACAACCGGACATGGTAGTAAACAAAAAAAGCGGATCTTTTATAGATTCGCTCTTTTGTCATTGCTATTTTTTAATCAGTTAAATTTTTTAGTTGTTTTACTTTTTTTTACATAATCATATATAATTTTTACAATTAAAGAAATAATTAAGATTATATAAAAAATATTTCGATACAAACTTTGATCATATTTTAGAAATACTAAAGCTAAAATAAAAACAACGACTAAAATTATATGATAAATTTTAAATTTAGAAATTTTCATGTTAGCTCACCTTCTTTTTTATTGCCATTCAAATCCCCACGGTATTGAAGTCCCACTAAATGTCATGCCAGGTACGAATATGGTAGATACGTTAAATACAAAACCTCCAGGCACATTTGATAAAGCGACACCTCCTAAAGCAACTGCTAAACCAATTAGATTTGATTTAATGAAAACTCCTCCAATTGAAATTCCAGTAGAAAGATTATTTGCTGCGCTTTTTGAAATCCAGATTCTCGTGCCCCACCAGTAACCTTTAATTGCTGTTTTTCCTTGTTTATATGCTCTAAGATAGGCGTTATTACCAGTCTTTTCGATCGTTACAGTTTTTTCATTAACATCAATATACAATTTTTCAGTTTTTGAATCAACCTGTAAGCTTTCAACCATACTGTTTGCATCATTGATTTTTTCAACTAGTAATGCATATTCATTAGAAGAAAGTTCGGTAGACGCTGTTTCGGATATGCTATAAAAACCATCTTCGCTAAACAAAACATATTTGTCTAACTTGTTAATTTGGTCATTTGTTATTTCTTCATTTTGAACATTGGATGCTTCTGTTGCACTCACTTGGACGGGAGGGAATACGATAGTGAGCATCATCATACTGCAGAATAATGTAACTAAATATTTAAAGTTCTTTTCACGTAAAGCTTTCGAAAAATTGTTCATCTTTTACTCTCCTTTGAAATTAAGATCAATTAAGTTCAAACATAAAATCTGGGACATCAATCAACGAAATCCTTATATTATTAATTATACAACCTATCATCATTTAATTGCAATGGTCATTTTTTTAAAATAACTATTTAAAACTTTTATAATTCTCGCCGATTTTGTGGAACATCAAAAATACTTAATCCCACCGAAAAGGAGGGGCATGCTTTTTATAAGGTGTTTGGCTTTTATCATTCTAAATCAAATTGTATATTTAAAGCGTACCCTAAATAGACATGAATATAACATTGAAAAATATGGTTTTCCAATGTATGATTAGGGTGTGTTTTATATTGTTCGAGAAAGCAGGTAAAAAATATTGAAAATTGCATATATCCGAGTTTCATCGATCGATCAAAATGAACAACGTCAAATTGAAGAAATGAAAAAGTTTGGTGCTGAAAAAATTTTCATAGAGAAACAATCTGGAGCTACTATTAGTCATCGTCCAATTTTCCAGGAAGCTTTAGATTTTGTCAGAGAGCAAGATATTTTTATTGTAGAAGCCATCGATCGACTTGGACGCAATTATGACGAGATTATCGATTCAGTTAATTATCTAAAGAAGAAAAACGTGCGACTTATTATCACCAGTTTACCGATCATGGCTGAAGCAATCGGAAATCCTCTCTTGGATAAATTCATCAAAGATTTGATCATTCAAATCTTAGCCATGATTGCTGAACAAGAACGTACTGAATCAAAACGCCGACAGGCACAGGGAATTAGGATTGCAAAAGCGAATGGTGTTTACAAAGGAAGGCCCAAGCTATATAGCGCAGACGCAAAAGATCCTCAACGTCGCCTAGTTTATAAAAGCATCGTTAATGATCTTGAGAATGGAGTTGCTATCTCAAAGATTGCAAAAGACTATAATATTACGAGACAAACTGTATATCGAATAAAAGAAGACAGTATGATCATTATCGATTAGATGATCATGCTGTCTTTTTTATGTGCTCAATTTCAATGTCTTGAATAAAGTCAAACCAACTCAAGCCTAAGAACTTTGACAAAGTAATATACTCTGATGATTCCTAAAAAAGTAACTTTCTAACCTAATTAATTGAGGTACTAAAGAGCTATGAAATGTCCAGAAACAAGTAATTTTCTGACCACAATTGTAAGGTCAGCTTACTAATGGTAAAATAAATTGAAAGCGCTACACTAAAAGTAAATAGGAGGAAATTAATATATGGCACGATGCACTGCACCAAGTAGGGGCCACCGAACTGAGAGCGGAAGACAAGCATGCCCAGCATGTGGGGGAGGTTATCGAAGTTATAGCTCTTATAACTCATATCCTTCATATTACTCATCGACTCCCTCAACTACTAATCATACCAGTTCTAACCGAAGTAGAAGTAAACGGGTCAGTTGGGCTCCATCCAATTCTACTATTTTATATACAGCTGAAGAAGTTCGTACACTTACTCCGGTGCGAAAAAGAGTAGAGGAACGTTCCATATTGCCTGATCTAAGAGACGTATTTCTTTGTCACGCGTGGGATGATCGTAAAAACGCTGCTAAAGAATTACATGATCTCTTAGAAAAAAAAGGCGTGTCTGTTTGGTTTAGTGAAAAAGATGTTCTCTTAGGTTCATCTTTACTTCGCGAAATTGATAAAGGTCTGGTAAAATCTAGGGTCGGAATAGTCCTAGTCACTCCTTCATTTCTTAAACGTATTACTGGAGAAGGCGTTGCAGATAAGGAATTATCAGCATTATTAGCTAGAGACTTGTTAGTACCAATAGTACACGAAACAACTTATGAAGATTTACGCGAAGTGAGTCCCTTGCTCGGTTCCAGAAGTGGCCTTAATACTACTGAAGAATCTATGGAAAAAATCGCAGAAAAATTATCAGAGCTAGTAAATCTGGAATAAAGAAATAGATTCTGATTAAGTCCCCGAAAAATGAATAGAGAAAGGAGCAGCGACATTTATGTTTCTGCTCCTTTGGTAATTTACGCGTTATTAGGTTAAATAATACGTATGATAAAAAGCCATTTGGTTAACATAAATTTATTTAAAACATTAAAAGCCCTGATAAGTAGCTGTTTAAAATCATCAACTTTGCATAATATATCTTATGTAAACTAAAAAAGAGAACTAAAATCACTGGTTCACATTAAATATGTATACCCAAAATGATCATAGCTGCCCTCTTTTTGAGTCGTGAATTTAATAAAAAATCCAACTCAATATTGCTAATGACTCTTTATGACAGAGTCTGAAATACTTCCCCAAGCATTCATCTTAAAATCTCTTCAGATAGTATTACATGTTAATTAACACCTTATGCTATAAAATGGATTTAAGCAAGTGATATACTTTATAAAACATCACTATTATAGCGTGCCCAAGACATGACAGATCCATAGGTCTGATTTAGATACTTAGCATTTCTTTATAATTTATAACTGTTTTTTCTGAGGTGTCGGTTACTGCTGCAGTCGATAAGGTAACAACAGCCGAATTACCTAACAGCTTTATGATTATTCCAACTACTTGTTTTTTCCTATATCTAAACAAGACGTGTTGGTCTTTATGAAATGCTTGTCCTTCTACTGAAGGTTCTTGTGGTTTCCATTGTGAAAAGCTCATAATTTTTCCTCCTTTAAAGTATGAAAAACCCGTCTCAAACTTGTTGAGACGGGTTAAAAGACACTTTTATGCTTTGTAAATATTAACGGCTTGCATACCACGTTGACCTTCTTCAGTATCGAAAGTAACTGCTTGACCTTCATCTAAAGATTTAAATCCATCCGCTTGAATTGCTGAAAAATGAGCAAATACATCTTGACCATCTTCTCCTGTAATGAACCCAAAACCTTTATCTGAATTAAACCATTTTACTGTACCTTTATTCATATTGTTTCCTCCTTGTGCATCTCTAGTATGCGTTTTGTTGCAATAAATATTTGATTAGCAAAAGGAGAGTATAAATTTAAGTATAGCACTCTTAATACGATTCAAAATATATCACTACAATTAGTATAACACATCATTACCCGAGAATGTAATTTTGGAGAAATAAGTTATTTTTCTAAAGTAAAACTTAATGATACGAGTTTTTTTACTAAGTTATCTAGTAATATTTATATATAGACGTTAAAAGGCCTTCCCTATAGCAACATAATTATATATTATGTAAGGAATTGAGTACCGTCACTCTTTGTATGCAGGATTTTTGTACCAGACATCTTCTTCTCCTGAAAGTTTGTGTATTGCTTTTGCTTGAAGCAATATATACTTGATCTGCCCTAATCCATAGTCTATATTTTTCTTGAAATTTGAAACACACACATAATTAGTAGGCATTGTTCTATATTCTTCCAAAAATAGATATCCTAAATCAGTTGTATTATAGGTAAACTCAAGAAGATATGTCCATCGGATTTTACTATTTGGAATCATTACTTTTCTAAATTTAAAAACACTATTTATATTGAAAAATAGTTCTTTTAGGGATAAGAGTATTAATATTCTGTCTTCTATTACAGGATAAAAAGAGGATGCTTCTAAATCACTTAAGCATATTTCTCTTTTAAGTATTTTCGAGAAAACTATGCTCGCATTTTGCTTATAGACTTGTACTATGTCAGTTAATTTGTGTAGCCCAGCCAGATGATGAAAATCACTATCTTCAAAAACAATTGTGAATACTTCCGCATGACCTTTTCTTCCTATTATAATCTCAATTTTATAGGATTTAATTTCTTCAAAAATTTTGGCTGCTTGATATAATATGTCATTATTTTCCATTGTTATTTCCTTACAAAAAAAGAGATTTCTTTACGAAATCTCTAAAAGTTAAATTATGAGTGTTTTAATTGCTGGTTTGAGGTGTACACACACAACCCTATTAAAGCTCAAACCATCAGTGCATTCCAGCGCACCGAAGATTATCACAGCTATAGTAGATACTCAAGTTATCTACACTATTATATTCTCATCTTTGTACTATTTTGTCAAATATTTCTCATGAATCTTCACTAATTATTAGCTTTAAAAAGGAATAGCCATTTAATTTGAGAAAAACAGCTACTTCTCAAATTATTTACTAATAATTAATACCAAAGATACAGTGTTCATACATAAACGATAACATTTCCAACTCATCAATAACTTGACTACTATTATAGTATCTGGATAAGAGCTTATTAAACTTTTCGAAAACAGATTCAGGTATCGACAGTAATCCAATACCCTTTCTTAACATGATCTTATTAGCAGTTAACAACGCTGTTCTCTTATTCCCATTACAAAATATTTGATATTTTGTAATAAATAAAAACAGATACAACGCTTTTTCAGTTTCCGATATACTTTGATCCATTAATCCCTGGTATCGATCCCCTACCTCAGCTTCAGTTAACATTGGTGGAATAGATCTTCCTTGAATAGTCGATGCTGCGATCCCACCTGTTCGTATTTCACCAGAAAAAAGAGCGTCTTCTGCTGCAACTACCCGATTAATCCGCTTACTTGTCTCTATTAAGGGCTCCTGTACGTCGTTTAAAAGCATTTCAAAGCCTCTTTTTAAGTTAACGACGGTCAGGACATCATCTACCGCCACGTTATTGGCCCGATTATACTTAATAATCTCTTCTGTTTGTAACAACGTTGTGTTTAACCCTTCAAATTTCCCCGCATTATAGCATTATACACCAGTTCCACAATGTTTTTCTTCAATAAATACACCGATTCTTTGCGAGATAAGTGGTATTTATCAGGAAATTTAGGACGCTTTTCTTCGCTCATATTCTCACCTCTTGAATTTTTCCTTCTATTATATAGTGCGTTATTCTGTCATAGATCCAAACTCTTTACAGCGGTGTCCTTGTCTTCCTGGGTGATCCCAATATAGCGTAAAGTCTCCCGTTGCGAAGAATGGTTGAGCAGCGACTGAATAATCTCTGTTTTGGTCCCTTGCTTATATAAAAAATAGCCGAAAGTCTTGCGCATCGAATGGGGACCAATTTCTTTCAACCCAACCGCCGTTCCTGCTTCATGAATGATTCGCCAAAGGCTTTGTCGGGTCAACGGCGTGTCTGCTCCTTTTCGACTTGGAAACAAATAATTGCTGAAGTCCTGTACTTGCAGTTGCTCAGGAAATTCGGATTGAACATAATCGAGAATCACTTTTCGTAATTTGTTCGAAATGAAGACCGAATTGTGTTTGGCCGTTTTTTGTTCCTTCATGGCCAGACGTTCTTTGACAATCACCCGTCCACGGGAAATTTCTAACACGTCACTTAATTTCAACTGTCTCAAATCGGAGATTCGATAGGCCGTATTGATCCCGATCGAAAAAAGTACCAAATTTCGTTGCCCATATTTTCCGGAAGCCAAAATAGCCTTCATGGCATCGATCTTTTTTTTGTCGCGAATCGGTTCCACGCTCTTCATTTTTAGTCACCTCTCAAATGTTACTTAATATGATTATAACAGATAATAAGTCACATTTAAACAAGCTATAGAAAAGAGACGCTAAAAGAAAAGTGATTTTCTCTTAGAGCCTCTAAGGATGGAGCGATTTTAACGAATGTGACAGAATCCGATTGTGTCACTTTCAATTTATAATGAACCAAGTGTTTATTTTTAAACAATAGATGATAACTATTAAACATAAGGATTTGAAATTAATTTTAAATTATTTTTAGAATGGGATGAATGCGTATTTTTGATGAGCCATATTGTGCTTGCTAATGGATACTCGCAAATATTCAACAAACAAAAATTTGTCAGCAATATAATCATCTTCGAATATAATATCCCCCTCAAAAGATACGTTCTAAAAAAAAGAATGCTTCTGATTTTCCAATGGCCATTGAGCACTTTTTTCAAAATAATCCATCATGAATTTTTATGATTCGAGAAATATTTTTGCACAATCTATCTGGTCACTATTAAAGATTTATAAATTTGATAAATCAGAAGGGACAACAGAGTATACCCTGTTGACCCTCTAGCTCAAAGTATTAAAAAAAAGAACAAGATTTATGACTTAAAAAAATTTTTTTCAAACATATTGCATTGGATTTTTTTATTTTGCATAAATAAATTCTGAAACTATTTGGGAAAAATCTATTGGAAATTGGAATAGAGATCCATGGCCTGCATCAGGATAGATTTTTAATGTCGATTTTGGAATTCTTTTAGCTAGATCGTATGAATTTACTGTAGGCACCATACGATCATGATCACCATTCACAATCAATGTCTGTTGACTGATTGTGGACAAATCTGCTGATTTTTCTTTTCCCCAGCGATTGATTGCGGTTAGCTGATTCTGATAGCTCGAAAAACGAATGTTTTTATCTTTAGCTTGCGAACGAGTATTGATTCGTTCTAAAAACTCTGCAGCTTTTATTCTTCCATTCTCTGTTTCAGTAAAGAACAAGTACGTTTTTATGTCTTTTCTAGTTAAAATAGATCGCAAAAATTCCTTGTTGGTTACTTTAGTAACCTCAGAAATCCCTTCCCCTCCTCGAGGACCGGTTCCGACCAAGATTAACTTTCTTACAAGAAGGGGTTCTTTTGCAACTAACTCTTGAGCTATCATCCCCCCCATGGATAGACCAAGTAGATCAACTTGTTCAATATTTAGACCATGTATAAACTCTAATGCACCATCAGCCATTTCTTTAATTGTTTTAGGCACTTTTCCATCAGAAAGACCTACACCTATGTTGTCAAACACAATTACCCAATGATTTTCTGCCAAAGTATTTATTACTAGTGGATCCCAGTTATCTAAAGTTGCAGACAGATGGGTTAATAAAACTAGAGGAATTCCTTCCTTTTCCCCCATTTCTCGATAAGCAAATTTATTTTTCTTTCCTTTTAAAAATAAATTAGGTGCAGTTAAATAGTCTGTTTGTATTGTCATCTTCTCTCCCCTTCCCTTAATCGAATTTAATAACCACTTTTCCTTGTAACCGCCCGTTTTTTACCAGTGAAATTGCCTCATTCACCTGTTCTAATGTGAAAGTATTAGGATCGATGGCTGGTATAATATTTTCTTTTTCTACAATTTCTGTTATCTTGTGTAATTGTTCTCCATTTGATTTTACAAAAATAAATCGATAATCTACATTATGTTTTTTTGCTTGACTATCCAGTTTTCTACCAGCTAATCCAAACAGCCACTGTTTCCATTTAGGTAAATGTTGTTCAATCGCAAATTGCTTATTAGGTCCAGCTATAAGGCTAAGTAGCTTCCCTCCTGGCTTTATAATGGTCAATTCTTTTTCGATTTCAGCTCCGCCTAATGTATCTACTACATAATCAACCTTATCCAATACTTCCCAGTAATTTTCTTTCTTGTAATCTAAGTATTGATCTGCTCCAGCTTTCAATATACGATTTTTAGAAGCAGAATTTCCTGACACTATCACATTTAAACCAAGGTACTTGGCAATTGGCACTGCCATTTGTCCAAAACTCCCAGAACCTCCTGGAATGAATACTGATTGCCCGGATTCTACTTTTAGAATATCTGTAAATGCTTGATAAGCTGTCAAACCTGTCAAAGGAATGGCCGCCGCAGAGGTATAATCTAAGTTTTTAGGCAAAAACCATACCGCATCTTGATTTACTGCTACAAATTCTGCAAAAGCGCCAATTTTTTCAATTGGTAATCTAGTATAAACAGAATCGCCCTTTTTAAAATTCTTTACGTTACTACCTACTTCTGTGATTACACCGGATAACTCATTACCTAAAGTGAATGGCTTTTGGTAATCTTGGATCAGTTTTACACTGCCTGTTATATTTAATATCTCTAATGGATTTACCGCCACTACTTTAACTTTAATAAGTACTTCATCTTCTTGTATTATAGGCTTTGGTACTTCGTTGACTAAAACATTTATATCTTTAGAGTATTTATTTATCTGTGCTGCTTTCATAGCAATATCACTCCTTAATAAATAAGCCATCAACAACTCTGTATTGATGACCCAAAATCCATTTATGGATTAACTGTGGGATAATCAGTATAACCAATTTATTCTTGATTTACGTAAAACGTGTCAGGAACAGGTGGATTAAGAGGTGCACCATTTCTTAATCTATCTACTAGGTCTGGATTAGCCAGCGACCAAACACCTACAGAAACAAGATCTGTTAAATTATTGTCTAAATCAACTGTAAGATTTTCTATTGGTCTTCCGGAACGATTGACCATCAATCGTGTATGCCACAAATTTCTAACATCTTCCAATAGAGATTCATTACCTACATGCATCAAGTGTAGGTATGCAAGGTCATATTCAGTTAATTCAGCCACTAAGTATCGATACAGATCCTCGCCATATTCTCCTTCATCAACGTTCCCTAAGTGATTCATTGGAGATAACCGAATACCTACTTTTGAAGCGCCAATTTCTTCCACTACTGCTCGTGTTACCTCCAAAGCAAATCTAGCACGATTCTCAATAGATCCGCCAAAATTATCCTTACGAATATTTGAATTTTCCCCTAAAAACTGATGAATCAAATACCCATTTGCGCCATGGATCTCAACACCGTCTGCACCAGATTTAATTGCTAGTGCTGCAGCGCTTCGATATTGATCGACAATGGTAGGAATATCTTCTGTTTTTATTTCAGTAGGCACTGGAATTTCTTTCATACCACCTAAAGTGAACATTTTTTCCCCAGGAGCAATTGCGGATGGTGCAATCGCTTGTTTATGAGTACTTAGATTATCTGGATGAGACATTCTACCTACATGCATTAGTTGAACAAAAATTTTCCCATCTTTTTCGTGTACATGATCAATAATCTTCTTCCAAGCCATTGCCTGCTCACTCGTATAAATGCCAGGAGTGTTCAAATATCCTTGACCTAGTTCAGATGGTTGAACTCCTTCAGTGATAATCAAACCCATGGAAGCGCGCTGTCCGTAATATTTTGCCGCAAACTTTCCTGGAAGACCATCGGCAGTTGCTCTACTTCGCGTCATAGGTGCCATTACCAATCGATTTTTTAAGGTGATATCACCTAATGTAATTTCTTCAAATAATTTATCCATTTCGCTTCTCCTTTTTATAATCCTTGTAAAACAGGATAAATCCCATCATTTAGAACGAAATCATAGTTTTCATTTACAATTCCTACAGTGTTATTACTCTCGTAAAGCTCAATCAAAAACTGGGCCATTTCTTTTGCCGTGTGATATTTTTTAACTCCAGTACTGTAATCAAAATTCTCAACATTGTTGGCTTTATCAATAAACTCGGTTTCAGTAATAGCTGGAGCCAATACTTTGGCTTTTAGAGCATGACCAGATAATTCCTTTGCTAGTCCTTCTGTGTAGGCACTAACATAATACTTTGTCGCAGAATAAACTATATTCCCAACGGCAAGCATGTAGCCCATAGCAGAAGAAACGTTAATCAATTGTGCTTGTTCTGCGTCAGCATAGTCTTGTGCATAAAGCGTAGATAAGATAGTTACTGCATCAATGTTTACTCGAAGCATATTTTCAATTTTCTGAAGATCCTCGTTGATAATTAAATCTGAATCACCCAATCCTGCATTGTTTATCCAAGTTTCAATATCATAAGATTTTAAATCTGCGTATAAACTATAGACTTGATCGCGATTTGATAGATCATAACCTTTCAAAATAACTTCAAGTGATTGATTGATTGAATGGATTTGTTTTTTTAATTCCTCTAACTTATCCAATCTTCGAGCCACTAATATCAAGTTTTTTCCTTTTGTTGCAAACGCTAATGCTGTTTCATACCCAATTCCAGAACTTGCTCCTGTAATAACTGTAAATTTCATAATGATATCTCCTTTAATTTATATTTTTTAAAGTTTGGTCAATGATCATATTCAATTTTTCACTGTCGTTGGTTGTTTTTGATAATACTCGTATACCGATTAAAGCGTTGTGCAGAAAATAGGACAAAGCTTCTATATCAGTTGATATAGCTATCTCGTTTTGTTTCTGTGCCATAAGCAATATATTAAAAATCAATTCCTCTTCACGATTAAAAAAATCTTGTATTTCTTTTTCAACAACTGTGTCTATGTTAGAAAGTTCTGCAGCCGTATTCACAATTAAACAACCTGAACGATTCTCTTTATCGCTAATGATTACCGAAAACATTGCTTTTAATTTCTCATGCACACTCATACTTTCAAGAATACTCATTTGAATTTTTTGAATTATTAACTCCTCATACAGTTTGAGTGAAAGTATAAATAAGTGATGCTTATCGCCGAATGTGTCATATATGCTTCTTCTGTGAATTCCCATAGCGTCAACAAGATTTTGCATTGATGTGTGCTCGTATCCGTTTTCCCAAAAGACATTCATTGCTTTTTCTAACACAATATGTGTATCAAATTCTTTTTGTCTAGCCACAAAGTATCTCCTTTCGTCATATTCTATTTAATAGAACAATCATTCTAATAAACGCTAAATTTTTTTAATTTTAATTACTAACCATGCTTACTAAACACTTCAAACAATTATTTAGAATGACCATTCTAGAATAATCGATTGAGTATTGATTGTAAAGTAAATAGCTCAAATTACACTTCATAAACTATTATTTAACTGAACATAATTAATTGAGCCATTACATAATCGATTGAATGTAGACTAAATAAGGGGTCAAAAACTTTTAAGTTTCTGACCCTTTTGATTATTATCCAAAAATTTTCATGCTGTCTTATCACTAAATTTTCTACAAACTAATTGTTAGAAAATAAAAAATCGATTATCTGATCCCAATAACTTTTTTTCCCAACTATAAATGAGACATCACCAGTTAATCCATAGCGTAAGAATTCTTGTTTGTTGACAGGAATTTTCACTTGACCTTTAACAGCAAAAAAATTACCTACTTCAGTAACTGAACTTGTTGTTGAGATATCTGTTACTTTTCCTTTTAAAACATACTTACTTCCATCATTACTATCTAATCTCATTGATATTGGCATACCAACGTTTATTGCGGTCATTTTTTCTGAAGTTACCTGAGCTTCTACTACCATCGTATTCTGATTATCATTCTTATAAATCTCCGCTACCACGCTTCCTTTAGCAATATCTTTTGTATTCTCATAAGATTCTTTTAAGTGAATAGTTCCTTGATCAGGAGCTAAGATACGTTGACTTGTTAGCTCTCTTTCAATACTTTTTAAGGTAATTGCTTTCTCCTTTTTTTCAATCGACATTTCATTGGAGTGATTTTTTGCATCGGCTATTTTTTGCTCCCTTAATTGATTAATAACAGCTATCTGACTATTTACTTCTGATGTAGGATCTACAGGTATCTCAATTGCTTCTTTTTGTAATGATAATTGATCAATAATTTGATCTAGTTGCATAATAGTTTGATCTATTTCTGACAAGACATCTGATTTTATGCGGTCTTTCTCAGTTTCTTGCACCTGATCTATTTGTTTCTTCCATGATGTGTATTTTGACATGTACTCATCACTGTAACCTGAAATCATCTGTTGTTTACTCCAAGAAATCCTTATTTCCTTCATTTCATTAATTCTATTTTGGTTTTTTTGTATCTGATTATTTAGTTCATAGATATTTTTTTCTGCAATCTGACTAGTATTTTGATAATTACTTTCAAGTTGTTGTACAGTTTGTAATACTTGTTCTTTTTCATTGAGAAAAGATTCAACCTGATTCGAATATCCATAAGAATCTTCCTCTGTAAATAGATTCTCTTCTTTTTGCAAACTTTTTATAAGAAGATCTGTTTTTTCTATTTTTTCATCAAGTATTTTTATTTCACTATCCAGTTGATTCTTTTGTTCTACTAGATCATCCATTTCAAACACTATCAAAATATCACCTTTATTTACCTTTAAATTCTCTTTTAAATTATTTTCTTTGATAGATGCTTCAACAGGAATTTGAATTGGAATTATAGTTTCAGCGCTTAGCATTCCATTACCATGAACTACTTGTTCGGAAGAACCAAAAAAAAGAAATAAAAGTACTCCCAAGAAAAAAATAGACAGTGGGTATAGTATCCATCGATAGTAATGAGAATACTGTTGCAAGTAAATTGTTGAAGTGTTTTTCCACTCATTATTCATTTCTCCACCTCTAGTTATCTATTTCCCACAATTTTCTATACATCCCATTTTGTTCCAATAGTTCAGCGTGCGATCCTTGTTCCACCAGTTCACCTTGATCTAGCACTAACACTTTATCACTTGCCTTAGCTATAGATAAATGATGTGCAATAAAAAGTATAGTTTTATTGGATAGCTGCATTAAATTTCTCAACACGTTATACTCTGATATGGGATCTAGGCTACTGGTGGCTTCGTCCAAAATCAAGATGTCAGCATCTTTTAATAAAGCTCTTGCTATCGCCAAACGTTGTTTTTGCCCTCCTGATAAATTAGTTGCTCCTTCTTCCACTATCATATCAAAGCGTAGATCTTGTAGATTCACAAAATCTAATATTTGTACATCTTCACAGACTTCTACTATTCTTTCGAAAGTAACTTCTTTATTAGAGCTGAACAATAAATTTTCTAGTATGGTTCCATGAAAAAAGAAAGATTCTTGCGGAACATAAGTCACATGATTTCTTAGAATCTCATGATCAATATCCAATACATTTATTTTTTTATATAGTAATTCTCCATCCATTGGTGCATAGAAATTAACCATTAACTTAGCTAATGTCGACTTTCCAGATCCACTAACACCGACAATTGATACTTTTTCTCCTGCGTTTATAACTGTTGATATATTTTTTAAAACTGGTTCTTTTAACCCGTAGGAAAAAGATACATTTTTTATAGTGATCCCACTTTTGAATATTGAACTATCAATATTTTTAATGTTACTATTCTCTTGTTTTTCTGTCTTAATAGCAAATATGTCATTGATTCTACGATTAGCAACTTGAGCAGCTTGCATTTTTGTTTGTAAGTTAATGATACTTTGTAATGGCTCAGTAAAAAATATAAGCAAAGAATTAAAGGTAATTAATTGTCCTAAAGTTATCGATCCATTCATAACATAATACGAACCAAGCCAAAGTACGAGGATTGTACTTATTAATTGGATTAAATGCTTAAAACTTTGCTGTAAATTATCCAAATTGGTAAATTTAAAAGATGTCTTCATCCACTTAGTAAATTGCTGATCCACTTTGTCATATACCTTTTGTTCTCCATTATATGCTTTAATTGTTTCGATACCTTTTAAACTTTCAATTATACTTGCATTGACTGTCGCGCCTGCAGACATTTCATCTTCATTCAATTGATCAAATATTTTAACAAATGACAGAATTGCTACTCCATAAAAAGGTATACTTCCTAGTGCAATAAAAAATAAACCTTTATTTTGAATAAACAAAGTTATCCCAATTGTTATGACTATTCCAACATCTAAAAAGATAGATAGTGTAGCGCTGGCTAAAGCATCAATTATTTTATTAGCATCAAGAAATCGAGAGATAATTTCTCCTGATTTTCTAGTGGAGAAAAAAGATAGAGGTAAATTAAGTACATGTTTAAAATAGCTTAACATGATTGAGATACTCATTCTTTGCCCTAATATAGTTAGCAAATATCCACGAATATACTCCAAAATAACTTGGAACACATAAATAAAAATAAGCCCCAAAGAAATAATGTTAAATGTGGACGCTATATTATTTGGAATGAAGTAGTCAATTATTCCTTGAAAATAATATGAACTAAAAAGACCAAATAAAGTAATAAAGAATGAAGCTATCACAACATTAAATATTAATCCTTTTTCATTCAAAAGGATTGGTAAATAAGTACTAATACCGTTAACTTTCTCGACGGAGGGACGGTACTTTTTATTTGGAGCCATCAATAATAATGCTCCAGTCCACTGTTCCCCAAACTCTTCAACTGTTTTTTTTACCATCCCTTTATCAGGATCGGCAATGTACAATATTTCTCCCTGGACTTTATAAACGACTACATAATGAAAATACTCATTATTAATTAAAACGTGAGCAATCAAGGGCAGCACTAGTTCTTTTTCGTCCCATACTCTAGAATTTGTTCTGATAGCTTGACAATCAAAATTAAATTTTTCAATACATTTTTTCAAACCATAAACTGACGTTCCTTCGTTATCTGTCCCTGAGTAAGTTCTTAATACATCTGTAGGCACTTCTGTCTTATAATAGTTTAAAACCATGGAAATGCAAGCCACTCCACAGTCTTTTTCATCTTGTTGTTTTATTAATTTAAATTTCACGTTCCTCTTCCTAACATTTTGACTATATCAACTTAGAATATTTAAGAATTACACAGCACAAACAATAAATATTAATGCTTTTATTTCTCTTTTAAGTACTTATTATAAAAGTCAATTTCTGGTTGAATCAAATTATGTTTTCCTACTTTAACGTTTACATCCTTTAGTAGTTCCATAGCATAGTCATAATATTCTGCTTTAGTAAGTATTTTTATCATTACGTCTGGCAATAGCTCTAATGCATTGTATGCAAGCCATTCTTCTTTGCCATTCCTAACATCCTTTAGTTTATCTGTTTCATCTCTAAAATCTTCAATCATATATAAGAGATCTTTTTCTATGATGTTAAGCCTATTTACGTACTTTAAATAGATAAAGTCAGGATTTTCGGGATACATAGTAATAGCTTTATCAGCTAATTCAATAGCTTCATTTAATCGGTATTCACTCATCAAATATTTTATGTAACTTATTAATAAGCGCTCATTGAAGGCCGATTCTATTTTTCGATTTAAAATCTCATGTGCATAGTACTCTAATTTTTGAGCGTACCAATTTTTTTCCTCTTTGATTACACGATCAAAAGGCAACAAAGCATACCATTGCATATTATTTTCCTCAATAAGAATATTCTTCCTGAGAAGATTATAATAACGTTTTTCCTTATCAAATTTTACTAACTCGTCAGGAAGTGTTCCGTGATTTATGACAGTTATAGTTGTTGGGATATACGTTATGTCCTTCTTGGAACGTAATTCTTCGTGGACAAATCCAAAAAAACTAGCAGTATCACTTTTTTTGTACAATCTTGTGGGCCAGTTAACCTCATTATCTTCATTAAATACTTGTCTAAACCTTATGGCTATATCATCTGTTTTTATAAGAGTAGACAATACCGCCAATTCAAAAATTAAAAATTCAGGAGACTTTATACTGGAAGATAAGAGTTCTTCATCAGAATCAATAATGAATAACCATCCCTCCGGTGTATTTTCGTCTACATAATTTCTCATATAAGCATAATTTTCCTCCCATGCTACTTCATTTAAAATTACAGAATCATAATTAGCATTACGAACAGTATCAATCGTCTTATCAGTCGAACCTGTATCAAAAACATAAACTTCATCGCAAAAATCGATAATACTTTCAATTGCCTTATTAATCCTAGACTCTTGATTTTTAACTAGAATGGCACCGTTAATTTTAATATTCGTAGTCTCTTTTAGAATCTCACTTTGAACTTGCGGGTTCAAAAGTTCAGATTTTATTTTTTTACGGTCGATTCCTATTTCTGATAACTTGATATTATCAAGTAAGCACTCTATATTCTCATTACTAAACATATCTACTTTTTCCATCTTTTTCCTCCAATAGAATTTTAAAAATTAAAAAAGACTATATCAGATGATATAGTCATATTCTTTATAGATCTTTTAGTATCCCATATTGCGGGTAACATCGTTAAATGCGCCGCCAATAGCATCTGCAAGTTTTACCCATCCAGGAATTTTTCTTTTAGCTCCACCCGTAGTACTCATTAAGTCTTTCTTGTCCATTGATTGAAATATTTCTTCCATTTTTTTCATATCTTTCATAAAAAATCCCTCCGATATTATAAATTTAATTGAAACCCTATATTCTATTCACTTAAAAATTATACGCTTTCAAAACCAACTAGAATCGACAGCACCTTGTAAAGTAAGTGGTCCATTTTTTGTTTCTAAGTTAAAATCTTTCGAACCTAATCCTGTAATTTCTTTAAACTTCTCTTCAAATACTGCAGGATCTTTGTAAGGGTCATCATTATTTTTCAATGTCAAAACATAATGTTTATCTTTCGGATTACTCCAGATTCCTAGACTGTTTAAAGAAGACAAATCTAAGCTTGAAATATCAGAAGATAATACTATTTTATACTGTCGTCTATACAAAACATCATTCAACTTCATCAAATACCTCCTTTTACTAATGTTTTTTTAAAGTAAAAATATAGTGAAACAATTTTTATAAAATCTATTTTACACCAATGTTAAAACAATATCCAGTAAAAAATTAATTAATTGTTTTTTTCCATTCGAACGCGTTATCCTACTTTAATTATATGCCTTATTAAATAGACCCACCGCTCGAATTCAGTTTATTATCATATTAAAAGTTTTAAAATTACGTTAAAAAACTTGTCATGAAATTTGTCTATGTGGAGAAATTTTCTTCACATCATCTTTTATTGCATTCTATTTCATCGACCGTAATTTTTATGGATAAATACAGAAATGTTCAAGTAATCTTGACTCTTAAAAAGCAAAACGTGCGGTATTCTATTCTCCATCGTATTATACTTTTCTTTAATTAGGTATTGAGTAGCGAATCACATTTATAGAAAAAAGGTCAGAAACTTTTAAGTTTCTGACCCAAAAAAGATCTCATTAGAAGACTCCAAATTATATATTCAACGACATTGTTGTTTCGTGTGAGTAGTGAACGCTGAGAATTAATTCGGGTGTTGAATATTATTTATTAAAAAGAGTGATCAGAAATAATAATTTTTTCTGATCACTCTGCTTATTAATGACTTTAGTCAGTTTCGTTCGCGTAGCGTACGAAACAAAAAAACCGCGCGTTTCTACGCGTGGACGAAATAGCTTTAGCGATAAAAGTTTAGCACATACCAGATGGAATTGTAAGTATCACATAGTCTTCACCCCGAAGTATCGACGAAAAGTGATTTATGGAAAGTTAAGAGTAAGTATTGGTCAGATATTAAGAAAATTGTGTGAGATGAAGGATGTTGAAATCATTGAAGCTCATGCCATGCCTGACCGTATTCATATGTTAATAAGAATACCACCAAAGATTAGTATTTCTAGTTTTATGGGCTACTTAAAAGGACGAAGTGCAACCTTAATCCATGAAAAACATGCGAATTTGAAATATAAGTATGGGAATAAAAGCTTTTGGTCCAAAGGATACTACGTGAGTACGGTTGGGTTAAATCAAAAAACAATCGAAAAATATATTCGAGAACAAGAAGCAGATGATCGAATAAGAGATAGTATAAGTAAACAAGAGTATGTAGATCCATTTAAATAGTTAAAGAGAGATAGGGCTGTGAGCGGTTGGTGGTCATTTAAAAAGCCCCTTTTAAGGGGCTAGCGAGTGGTGAGCCCTTCTAGGGCTGTTAAAAAGCCACCCGTTTCACGGGTGGATATTTACTTTTCTTACTAGCGATTAGGATTAGCCGTGAGCGGATAAATCATAAAACATTGAAAATTATAGAATGTTTTGGTTCCATACTGAGATCATACCCACATAATTCTTTGAAATAGGTAGGATAATCTGTTTCTACCATTCGAACAATATCCTCATTTGAAAAATCATCAAAAACAATCAATTCTGAGACAATCCCCAGCCTTGCATCGATCCCTAAGATTTCGGGTAAGACTTGCCAGAAATTTTCTTTGGAGATTTGTGCGACTAACGACTCTAATCGGTTCGTTTGGCACTGGATATAGTCCTTCAGGACTGGGCTTTCTTGTTCTTTTGCTTCTTCCAAGGTCATTTGAAACCCTTGAAGATAGGCTTCTTGGGTAGTAAATACCGCCATAGTTCTTTTTCCTTCTTTCTTTTAAAAAACGATCCGGTCGATCAATGGATTCAACTGGTGTTTGACCCGTGTCCAGTCTTGCGCCGTCGGAATACTATTCATTAAAATATACTCGGTTTCCATTGCGTAATCCAAAAGGTATGGCCGGTAATTGGTGACGATCAGATCAATCTGTGCATCATTCAGGCGTTCTTGCGTCAATTCCTGCAGTGGAAGAAAGAGTAAATTGTAGTGGTCACTCAAAAGTTCTTGGGCTTGCAGGCGAATCGATTGCACCACCAAATAATCTCCTTCCAGTAAAAACAAAACTTGTTTGACTGGTTGATAATAATGAAACAACATATCCATGTATAACGTAAAACTGACGGCCACATCTTCAAAGGTCACTGCTGAAAAGCGAAGTGTCTGTGCATGCTTTTGTAAGAAGTAGGAATTGATCTCATGGATCTGTCCATAGGTTTGCTTGACCATGACACGAACTTCTTCTAACTCTTTATTCAATACCGGACTCAACGCTTCATTGATCAGACGTGAGACAAAAAACGATGTCATAAAATAGCTTAAGGTGTCGGTATCCCATTGTGCAAAAAACGGATCGGCTAAATAATCTGACGTGACTTGCTCAAGCCCTTCCCAGCAGTTGAAGTGCTGGCTAAATACACGTTCATGATCTACCCGATGGATCGTTCGTTTGACAATGACCGATAAATGAACCCATGAAAACTCTTCTTTGGGTAAATAGATTTCGTATTCCTGATGGATCCTTGCTTGTAGAGAATACAGCAGCTGAAAATCCTTTTCTTGATAATCGATGGTCTTCAACCACTCCGGCAAGGAAACAAACTGGTTTTGATTGACGCGAACCATCGTGATATACAGATGGTAATAAAAGGCAGACACGGTCGTCCCTGTCCCCAATTCATAGGTTCCTAATTTGCCGGACAATTCGTTTAGAATCAATGCATGCAGCCCTTCGGGCGGACGAATCGTAAAGGGGGTCTGTTCACTGCTATAGTAAAAGTCAAAAAAGAACTTTCGGATGTTGGCTTCGTCTCCTACCAAATTGACGGGGTTTAAAGTCAATGTCAACCCATACTCGGCTACGATCGGCTCGACTCTTACTAAAAACCGCCGCAGGGTACTTTCGGCATAGCTGTATTGGTGGGCTAACTCGGCCAGTGCCACGGGTTCACCGTAAAAAATCGTACCAATGATCTCAAACAGAACTTCGTTTTCTAATAACGCTTCTTTTTTTTCTTGGTACCTCACTCGATCACGTTCATCAAAATGAAAGCCGCTATGAAGTGAACGCAATTCGATGGTCTCACCAAAATGGCTTTTGATCGCTTGGATATCTTTGACCATCGTTCGCTGGGAGATCGTCAATCGTTCACTCAATGCGACGATCGTAAAGTCGTGTTCTCGTTCAATAATGGTCAAGATCCGCATCCAGCGTCGGATCTCGGCATTCGTAATAAAAGAAATTTGCAATTCGCGCATCCCTATTCCTCACTTTTTCATTTGGTTCCTGTTCTTCTACACGTCTACTCGTTAAAAGTACTCGGATAGAATACACCGAATCGCTTCTTTAGTAGGAAATTGTGGCAATTCAATATCCCCATTCACTCTCATTTGTTGGTTTTGATTCGTTACCTTGATATGGCGAAGAACACCTGATCGATTCACCAAAGAAGCATCGACGAAGTGAAGGCCTCTTTCTTTCCCCGCAGCTTCCACCTCTGTTTTGATCCAACGCTTCAAGGCGGAAGGACCAACCAAGTCATAAGAAAGGACGATGGTCTCACTGTATCGCTTTTTCTGCGCCGAAAACTGGGTCATGAGCGAAGCTAGCAGGACGTCCTTCTTGCGGCTTTCTGGCACTTCTTCTTCAAGCCGCGGCAATTGGAAAAACGTCTCCATCAAAAAAAGCAGCGTCTCAAACAAGCGATAGGTCAGACCTTCGGTCTCACGCACGAGAAGGTACGGTTCTTTTGTCGGTGAGAAGGCTTGAATAAATGCTTTTTGCGTCAACGGGTTCAAAAACTGACGTTCGTCTAAAGCAAGCAAAAACAACGCTGCTTTTTCTGGTGCCGGCAGTGCCACGTTCACTTGTTGGTCCAGTGCCTGAACAAGGGATCCTTGTATGTCCTTGTGTGTGCCTTGATCCAGCAAGCAATAGCCTTGCTCGACACGTACGTTGATCAGTTTCAACCATTGATTGACTACTGTCGGATCCAGCTGCCACGGGCCTTCTTGAACCATCGTTTTTCCCTGATGGAGGTGTCGAATGTTTTCTTGAAGCACGGTTGGATATAAAGGCAGCGTGAAATAAAAATCATAAAAAAACTGCCGAATACTGGCTTCTTGGCCACGAAGTAGATTGGTTTTAGCGACCAGCTGTAGTCCATACTGTTGCTTTAAAAGGGTTTGGAGTTGTCGCTTCATCCGTTGAAAGCCCGAACTCGAAACCCCGAGAAACGCCGTCCATTGTTGGTTGTCCAAGCGTTTCCCTGCAGCTAGCTGATCGACAAACAAAAACAGCTTCTCTTCCTCCAACAGCGCTTGTTTCTTTTCATAATACCCTTTCGGGTCAAAAAAAGCGAAGTGATAGCCTTTTTCATTGCCGACCAATTGGATCGTCTTGCCAAAATAAGCTTTGACTGCGCGCATGTCTTCCATGATCGTTCGCCGCCCGAAGCCGGTCTGATCGATCAGAGTCTGGGCTATGACGTGTTCTTTTTCTTCCAATACCTCCAACAAAGTCAACCAACGCTTGGTTTTGGCCGTAAAGACCAACTGATGAAATAACGTCTGCATCGTTTTTTCTTTCCTTTCTGTGAAGAAAAAGAAAAGAGCCGTGGCCCTTTTCTTTTTTGGCTAATTGTCGGGGACAGCACTTAATTCCCAGATGAGGGTCGTTTGATAGGTGGTTGTTCTTGGATCCGCCGTTGGCGGCACTTCAAGGGCAACACTTTCTCCTGCACTTTCTCGATCACCAAAACGATAGACCCACGTTCCTGTACCTTGGCCGTCTCGTGCGCGCACAAGGGTCGTCTTTTCTTCTGGGATCAACACCACGCCGTCTTGGTTTTGTAGCATCGGTTCGTTAGATTCTTGGACAGATGCAAATTGTTGGTTATTAAGCAACAAACGTGCGCCTCTAAGTTGATTGTTTTGAGAATCCATAAATTGACTGTTTTGCGTAACTGCTAATTGCCAACCGTGGCGCTCTTCTTCCGGTCGACGATCACTGACTTGGATATAATTTGGTCGTTCTTCGGCGTCATTGACAGTTCCGTCCAGATTCAACAAGCGTTGCGGTTGTGCATAATAGCGCTTGGTCTGCGCAGAAATGCCTTGGTTTCCAAATGAAAACCGTGACGCAAAATCAATACTCAGTGTCCCTTGATCTTCTGGAAGTTCTGGGGGATTCTCGGGTGTGACTTCTATTTCAGGATTCATCGGATCGACTGGAGAAACAAAACCAATATCCCCAACTGTTAAAATAGTCGCCGATTCAAATGTCACATCATGGAATATCAATTCGGTTGCCGGATTGATATTTCCGCGGTCATTATTTGTTTCAGGTGGAGCAACGACCTCTGCGGCTTTGGCAGATCCTGCATTATCCCGTAAAAAGATTTGAATTTCATCCTCTTCTTTTAGTGAAAGTTTACTTAAATCAAGTGAAAATTTCCCGTCATCGTTGACTGTAACTTCCGATGTATCAAAAAGTTGTCCATTATGTGTTGCGATCACTTCAACTTCTTTATTTTCTGAAGTTCCTTGGATAATCTTGGCATTTTCACCAATGATTGACGAAGAAAATTGTGGCGGTGTTGGTGGGATGATTGGAAAAACCTCAACTGTTTCTGTTAAAATCTGGTGTTCGAAACCATCCGTAAGCTCGCCACTGGTTAGTTCAACTTTACTGATTCGAACTTTCGATCCGGCTTCTAGCGGTTCATCTAATGCGATTTCAAAGAGTCCTCCACGCGGCTCTTCACCATAAATACTGATCCCTGGCGATTCATTTGTATCACCAACCGTTTTGGCCGTATATTCTTGTGTCGTTTCTCCCAATGGTGATTCTACTTCTACGGTAACAATTGCTTCATCACCCCAAGCAGGACGACTATCATCTAGACCTACTGGAAGACTAACTCGCCCGTGAATTTTCTTATCCGCGTTGGTTGGGACTCTCAATTCATCTGCGATTGCCCATCGACCATTATTTGAAGACAGTCTACTGAACTGAGAAAGACCGCTTGTTCCAATAACTGATGTGTTCAGTTCTTCCGGGCTACTTGTGCTAACCAATGTAGAAAGATTTGTACCTGAAAATGAATAATCTAAATTCCGAAAATTAAAAGTGGGGTCGGAATCTAAATCACTTAATCTTTGCCATAAACCTAAATCACTGTTTGAAGCAGCTAATGTGGAAGAACTATTAGTCGAAAAGACAACTCCACCATTTGATTGTAAATTCCTAAAGTCTAAGAATAATGGATTATCGAAATTTACAGTCAGAGTAGAAACATTAAATGTACCCGAATCTGTTGTGGCAGTGTTGCTAATAGCTGAGAAATAACCTCCATTGCGTACTTCTAAATCCATAGAAAATTTTGTACTAGACCAAGAATTTGTTATAGCAGCACCATTTTTTGCAATAATTGATACTTCAGATCCCGGGTCCTTTACAATAAATTTATTGTTGTCTCCATTTCTAAATGATACTCCTGCATTTGGAGCACCATCCTGACTATTGTTAGGTGTACCGTTTCCTAAATTATCTATATAGAGCTTTCCACCCTGTTCTACAGAAACTGTTGAATTGCCTAATCCCATTCTAAATCCATTTCTAGCAGATCCATCCGTTCGCTTTATATCTACTATAGCCCCTGATGAGATAGTAAATGTTTGCCCATTTCTGTCAGCTCCCAAGACTCCCTCTAAAGGACTACCGGTTGTAGTTAAATTAGATTTGCTGCCATCATGGTGAAGTTTTACATAAGAATTATTCTTTATTACTACATTCAAAGCATGATGAAAAAATCTAGCTGAATTGATTTCAGAATTGTTTATTTCTAAAGTTTCACCAGTCATAACAGCAAAATTCCCACTGGGAATAGTAACTTTAGTGTTTTTAATTAATGCAGAACCAGTATTCGACGCCCTACTCTGTACTGCATATGCATTAATAGCACTGCTTGAAATAATCGAACTATCAACAAATAAAATATCAGCAGACAAACCATTTACAAAAAGACCTCTTTTTGCTCCAGAAACTATATTGACATCTAAAGTAGCATCCTGAATATTGAGCTTAGGTGTAGTCCCTCGTAAATGAATGGCGTTATTTGTCGTATCTGTCGCAGCACCTGTTCCACTGGTTGTTGTGACAGAAAGCTTAGATTCTCCGGTGACTGAAAGTTCCGGGCGTGCATTGTTATTCCCAATTTGGATATTTTCTAACGTTCCAGTTCCTGCACCTGTAATTGCCAATTCACTCTTATTACTCAATGAAAGCAATGCATCTGTTCCTTGTAAGATCATCCCTTGCGAAGCATCAGTATCAGTCATAAGTATCTGACTATTTTCCATGAGCACTTGTGGCGTCTCCCCTTGCAAATAAATCCCTCGTCCGGTTGTCGCTTTCATATCTAGTTGGCTATTTTCTATTTTTAAAACTGGCTTTGAACCAATCAAGTTGATTCGTTGACCAGAAGTACTTGTAATATTTACCCTTGATGATTCAAGAATTAGTTTCGGTGATTCTCCAGCAATATTTAACGCTGCTCGTGTCGCAGAGACAACAGATAGAGTAGCGTTATTAACCTCTAGCTGCGCATTGTCTCCAACTAAATGAATTCCTCTTTTTGTCAACGTGGTTCTAACTGTAAATAAACTGCCTTGATGAACAGTAATGTTGGGGGATTTGCCAGAAAGGACGACCGCGTTGTTGCTTGTGTTTGTTGGGGTTGTTGCAGAAGCTGATCCTGATCCTATTGTATTTACTAATACGTCTCCGTTTTGAAGAGCTATTTCGGGATTATCTCCTCTTAGATCAATCGTATTGGATACTCCAGCGGTAGTTGCGATTGTAACTTTTGCCCCCTGTTCTACTGCGAGCTTTGGATTCGCCACTGTAGTAGAAGAAAAGAAGACGGTCGCATTCCCTCGACTAATAGTGACTTCTGCTTGGTTTGTTGCTACAACTTCTTTTGCTTCGATGAAAGTTTGTCCAGAAGTTGTACGTGTAAAGTTTGATACACCACCTGTAAAATGAATACTTCCTTCAGGAAGAGAGGCTAATCGCATGCTATTCGCATTCACTTCGGTAATGTCTTCTAATTCAACAGTCCAATTTTTACTGCTTTCTACCGTTGCGTTGATTAATGGTGTAACACCAATTTTTGTCAGTGTCACATTTTCAATTCGAACGGTACTTGCTTGGGTTACTTCTTCTAGTTGAAAGTAAAATCCATTGATACCAAAAGTCAATGTATACCCGTTTCCTTGGATAAGCAACGGACGATCCACAGTTAGTACGTTTGCGGTAGCCTCTGTCAAATTGGCTTGAATAGAAATGATCCCAATATCAGGATTGGCAACTGCTTTTCTGAATTCTGCCATCGTAGTGACTTCTGCTGGCTCTCCATCAAAAACGGTCGGTTCGACCACTTGTGACCTCTCATCGGTCTCTTCCTTATCTATTTGTTGTTCCTGCGGATCTTTGGATACAGGTTCACGTGCTTCGTCTACCGATTGTTCATTCTTTTGATCTTCTTCTATTTCCTCTTGTCCAGCTGTATCATCCTTGAGCGATTCCGTCTCTTCGACTGGGACTTCCTCACTAGTCTCTTCTTGCTCACTAATTTCTAGCTGAGCCGTCGTTTCTTCCACCAACAGTTCATAGCTTCCCGCTTTTTCAACTACTAAAGGAAGGACAAATGTATTTTGCGCACGTTTTGACTGAACAATCCATTCAAGAGGCCGCTCTCCTTCCTCAACTGAAATCCCTTTTGGTAATTGATCTTTCAGAAGCGTTGCTTCTTCTGGTAAGAATACTCGTGCTTCGGATACTTCTTGATCAGAAAAGAATGTCACTTGAAGGGGTTCTTCTACCGTTCCTTGCATCCGAGAACGAGTAAAGAAAAAGCGCGGATCACTAACCTGTTCTTCCTCCAGATAGTTTTTCATTGGTGGTAGTTCCATTAGTTCTTGTTCCTCAGTGTCCATCGTTGTCTCTGCGTAGACCATGCCGACAGGCATGAATACGGCTTGCATGACCAAAATGGTCGTCCCTAATACAAGAATCGGTCGTCTGAATCTCGTGGCCATTTCATCTCCTCCTTCTTACTGCTCTTGCTCTTTTTCTTTTGCTTTCTTTTTTTGAATCAGTAGATATAAAATGGTGCCAAGTAAAACAATAATCAAGACGATTGAACCAATAACCCACCAATTCGGACGATTATCGATCATCACATCTTCCCGGTTCAACTTGCGGGCATCGTCTGCCTCAATCGTAAATTCACGTGTCCAAGACCATTCATTGTCTCCTGACTTTGCTGTTAGTTCTAACACGTAGTTCCCGCTACGAAAACGATCTCCTTCTAACGGAATCGGAAAGTTGAAATTCGAATTGGGCGCCATCTGCATCATTTCTTTACTGGCCTCATATAAAACATCGTTTTCTCCTGCACGTTTGACCGTCGCCTCCACTTCCAAGCGATTCACAAAAGCTGGTGTAAAGTTTTGTAGCGTGGCACTGATCACATTGCGATAGTTCAATTGATCCGCAAACACATCTAATAGTTCCAACTCCGGTTGCACCGAGTCTAGGGTATTACTGACGACCACACCTACCACATGGGCAAATTCATTCTTGATCGCGACCCCTTCTCCTTCTGGGGCTTCACTTTCTTCCTCTTCTTTCACTTCGGTGATTCGTAAACCACCAGCTAAATACCCTTCAAAGGCGTCTTTAGGCATCTGTAAAGGAATGTCTATGACCTTTGTTTCTTTTCCTGCGAGTGTAATGACCTCCGAAGGAGTCATCAGCTCATCCAAGGAGTGAACCAAGGTTGGATCTGCTTCTTCGGCATCTTTGCCATACTCGACATTTCCCAAAGTATTGGTATACGCCGTATGCGGTGTAACCTGGACATTGATTGGTTCTGAACTGGAATTACCGACTTTCAGCTGCAAGGTCTCTTTTTGACCAGGAGCGAGTAATAGCTCATAATACCCGTTGCTTTCATCGACTTGACTTTCGGGGAAAAGCGGGGTGACATGTGTATTTAAGGCCGTCTCTTCAGCTTGGGCTGAAATGGGCAAGAAAAGGAAAAGTATCGCTAGGAGCCACAGCCCGCTTTGCGTAATTTGTTTGTGTCTCATTTTTTTTTATCCTTTCTAAAAAAAGCAGCGCCACAGAGATCTGTAACGCTGCTAGTGACTAATGGAACATGGAAATTGTTACTTCTTAAAGGGCATTTTCAGGTGTTAGTTCTAATTCCCATGTCAAGGTAGATGTATACGTTACCGCATCTTTAGCAGTCGAACCAGGAACGAATAATTGAATCGCTTCATTCTCTACAACAGCTGCGCCATCTTCTACTTGTTTTGCAATCGCATCATGATCTCCCCAAACAGCCGTCGAGGTACCAGCACCTTTTTGGTTAGCTGCCGTCATAATCGGTACGGCATCATTATTGGGAATCAATTCCAATCCACTTGCGTGAATGCTCGGTGCTTGAGCTGCATCATCGATACTGTAGCGTAGGGCCGGATCGAATAACGTGATTTTTGCGCCTTTTAATACCTTGTTTAATGTATCCGTAGGTGCTTGGAATTCTGTTAAACTTACACTTAATTCCCATCCTTCATTGGTACCGCGGGTGTCTTGGACTTGTGCCAAACTTACATAAGGAACCTTATTTTCTTCACCGGTTGTTCCTGTTTTTTGTTGTCTTTCAGCGACCATATTGTAATGTTCATCTGTAGTTGAGATAATTTGTGAACCGAAGTTCATTGTTGGCACAGTTGCGATTGTTAAAGGTCCTTTGTTTTGCCCATCAGGACCAGTGACTGGCGGAATAGTTACCTCAGGGCCATCCGGTCCAGGATCAACGACTGTGTCATCATTTCCTGGCGTGAAGGTGATTTGACCCTCAGTGGTTGTTTTGCGAACTTCTTGTGTTTCCTTCTCTTGATCAGCTTCTTCGGCGAAGGCTTGTAGGCCTCCGGCAAAGATCGTTGTTGATAATGCAGCTACAGTTGCTAAACGGATAAATTTCATTCTTTATTCCAGCTTTCTCTCAATTGATAGTTTTTTGTGTTACTTTTCTTCTTTTGCCCTCTACGACCACTAAAACACCGGTCACTAAGAAGCTGCCGACCCAACCGGCAAATGACCCTTCGGTCATATTCGTTTGTGGTAACGAGCCGCCTGGTTTTGGCGGACTAGTGCTTGGGGGTGGATCGGGCGGGCCGATCGGTTTGTACGCCCCGGTAAATCCAACAGATCCTTCTGACTCGACGGATTGGACCTGTGTACCATAGACGGACAATGGAAATTGAAGTGCCAAAAGCACTGCGAGCATCCCAATCAAACGTCCAACCGTTTTATGCATCTTCCCTCCTCCTTTAAATAGTCGTCTCAAAAATCTTCGTTTTTTAGATTGATCATTGCGTATGTCTGTCAAATCTAAGAAACCCTAATTTAACAACATTTATTTTGGCATTCGACCTGTTCGAATGCCTTTTTTTCTGCAAAACCAAAAACGAAGGTTTTTAGTAAACGAGAATAAACAATTAAGGTTCAATGGAACACCTTTCTTGCATCTCCTAGATTACAAGATTCTTTATTAAATGAATAATCGAAATTTTCACTTCGACATGCAAATTTAGAAAAACGGACATAAAATAGAGAAGAAGTAAAGCGAGCTCCACTAGAAAAAAGGAATGTTTCCAGACTACTACAACGATCCAATAAATCATGCAAATTGCAAAAAAAGAAGGATCAAAAACTTTTAAGTTTCTGTCCACATACAATATTTGGCCTAATACTCATAAATCTAAATTTTAATTGAACAATGATTTAGTTACGAGTTTATGAACACAAAAACAGAGCAATACTTATTAAGTATGGTATCTAAAAAGAGCGTCCAGAAAATCGTCATTTTCTGAACACTCTTTCTCAAAATAATTCATCATGAATGTTTTATAATTCGAAAAATCTTTTTGCACAATCTAAATGGCCGCTATCAACTATTTATAAATTTGATTAAAAAAAATGGGCCAACAATGTATACTCTGTTGTCCCCGAAAGAGAGTAACTTTCTGACCTAATTAATTGAGCCACCGAAAGAGCTATGAAATGAGGAATAAAAAAGGGATCAAAAACTTTTAAGTTTCTGACCCAAAAAAGATCTCATTAGAAGACTCCAAATTATATATTCAACGACATTGTTGTTTCGTGTGAGTAGTGAACGCTGAGAATTAATTCGGGTGTTGAATATTATTTATTAAAAAGAGTGATCAGAAATAATAATTTTTTCTGATCACTCTGCTTATTTTTCTTACTAGCGATTAGGATTAGCCGTGAGCGGATAAATCATAAAACATTGAAAATTATAGAATGTTTTGGTTCCATACTGAGATCATACCCACATAATTCTTTGAAATAGGTAGGATAATCTGTTTCTACCATTCGAACAATATCCTCATTTGAAAAATCATCAAAAACAATCAATTCTGAGACAATCCCCAGCCTTGCATCGATCCCTAAGATTTCGGGTAAGACTTGCCAGAAATTTTCTTTGGAGATTTGTGCGACTAACGACTCTAATCGGTTCGTTTGGCACTGGATATAGTCCTTCAGGACTGGGCTTTCTTGTTCTTTTGCTTCTTCCAAGGTCATTTGAAACCCTTGAAGATAGGCTTCTTGGGTAGTAAATACCGCCATAGTTCTTTTTCCTTCTTTCTTTTAAAAAACGATCCGGTCGATCAATGGATTCAACTGGTGTTTGACCCGTGTCCAGTCTTGCGCCGTCGGAATACTATTCATTAAAATATACTCGGTTTCCATTGCGTAATCCAAAAGGTATGGCCGGTAATTGGTGACGATCAGATCAATCTGTGCATCATTCAGGCGTTCTTGCGTCAATTCCTGCAGTGGAAGAAAGAGTAAATTGTAGTGGTCACTCAAAAGTTCTTGGGCTTGCAGGCGAATCGATTGCACCACCAAATAATCTCCTTCCAGTAAAAACAAAACTTGTTTGACTGGTTGATAATAATGAAACAACATATCCATGTATAACGTAAAACTGACGGCCACATCTTCAAAGGTCACTGCTGAAAAGCGAAGTGTCTGTGCATGCTTTTGTAAGAAGTAGGAATTGATCTCATGGATCTGTCCATAGGTTTGCTTGACCATGACACGAACTTCTTCTAACTCTTTATTCAATACCGGACTCAACGCTTCATTGATCAGACGTGAGACAAAAAACGATGTCATAAAATAGCTTAAGGTGTCGGTATCCCATTGTGCAAAAAACGGATCGGCTAAATAATCTGACGTGACTTGCTCAAGCCCTTCCCAGCAGTTGAAGTGCTGGCTAAATACACGTTCATGATCTACCCGATGGATCGTTCGTTTGACAATGACCGATAAATGAACCCATGAAAACTCTTCTTTGGGTAAATAGATTTCGTATTCCTGATGGATCCTTGCTTGTAGAGAATACAGCAGCTGAAAATCCTTTTCTTGATAATCGATGGTCTTCAACCACTCCGGCAAGGAAACAAACTGGTTTTGATTGACGCGAACCATCGTGATATACAGATGGTAATAAAAGGCAGACACGGTCGTCCCTGTCCCCAATTCATAGGTTCCTAATTTGCCGGACAATTCGTTTAGAATCAATGCATGCAGCCCTTCGGGCGGACGAATCGTAAAGGGGGTCTGTTCACTGCTATAGTAAAAGTCAAAAAAGAACTTTCGGATGTTGGCTTCGTCTCCTACCAAATTGACAGGGTTTAAGGTCAATGTCAACCCATACTCGGCTACGATCGGTACGACTCTTACCAAAAACCGCCGCAGGGTACTTTCGGCATAGCTGTGTTGGTGGGCTAACTCGGCCAGTGCCACGGGTTCACCGTAAAAAATCGTACCAATGATCTCAAACAGAACTTCGTTTTCTAATAGCGCTTCTTTTTTTTCTTGGTACCTTACTCGATCACGTTCATCAAAATGAAAGCCGCTATGAAGTGAACGCAATTCGATGGTCTCACCAAAATGGCTTTTGATCGCTTGGATATCTTTGACCATCGTTCGCTGGGAGATCGTCAATCGTTCACTCAATGCGACGATCGTAAAGTCGTGTTCTCGTTCAATAATGGTCAAGATCCGCATCCAGCGTCGGATCTCGGCACTCGTAATAAAAGAAATTTGCAATTCGCGCATCCCTATCCCTCACTTTTTCATTTGGTTCCTGTTCTTCTACACGTCTACTCGTTAAAAGTACTCGGATAGAATACACCGAATCGCTTCTTTTGTAGGAAATTGTGGCAATTCAATGTTCCCAGTCGCTCTCATTTGTTGGTTTTGATTCGTTACCTTGATATGGCGAAGAACACCTGGTCGATTCACCAAAGAGGCATCGACGAAGTGAAAGCCTCTTTCTTTCCCCGCAGTTTCCACCTCTGTTTTGATCCAACGCTTCAAGGCGGAAGGACCAACCAAATCATAAGAAAGGACGATGGTCTCACTGTATCGCTTTTTCTGCGCCGAAAACTGGGCCATGAGCGCCGCTAGCAGTACGTCCTTCTTGCGACTTTCGGGCACTTCTTCTTCAAGCAGCGGCAATTGGAAAAACGTCTCCATCAAAAAAAGCAGCGTCTCAAACAGACGATAGGTCAGACCTTCGGTCTCACGGACGAGAAGGTGTGGTTCTTTTGTCGGTGAGAAGGCTTGAATAAATGCTTTTTGTGTCAACGGGTTCAAAAACTGACGTTCGTCTAAAGCAAGCAAAAACAACGCTGCTTTTTCTGGTGCCGGCAGTGCCACGTTCACTTGTTGGTCCAGTGCCTGCACGAGGGTCGCTTGCAAGTCTTTGTGTTTGCCTTGATCCGGCAAGCAATAGCCTTGCTCGACACGCACGTTGATTAGTTTCAGCCATTGATTGACGACTGTTGGATCCAGCTGCCACTGGCCTACTTGCACCATCGCTTTTTCCTGATGGAGGTGTCGAATGTGTTCTTGAAGCTCGGTTGGATATAAAGGCAGCGTGAAATAAAAATCATAAAAAAACTGCCGAATACTGGCTTCTTGGCCACGAAGCAGATTTGTTTTAGCGACTAGCTGTAGTCCATACTGTTGCTTTAAAAGGGTTTGGAGTTGTCGTTTCATCCGTTGAAAGCCCGAACTCGAAACCCCGAGAAACGTCGTCCATTGTTGGTTGTCCAAACATTTTCCTGCAGCTAGCTGATCGACAAACAAAAACAGCTTCTCTTCCTCCAACAGCTCTTGTTTCTTTTCATAATACCTCTTTGGGTCAAAAAAAGCGAAGTGATAGCCTTTTTCATTGCCGACCAATTGGATCGTCTTGCCAAAATAAGTTTTGACTGCGCGCATGTCTTCCATGATCGTTCGCCGCCCGAAGCCGGTCTGATCGATCAGAGTCTGGGCTAGGACGTGTTCTTTTTCTTCCAATACCTCCAACAAAGTCAACCAACGCTTGGTTTTGGCCGTAAAGACCAACTGATGAAATAACGTCTGCATCGTTTTTTCTTTCCTTTCTGTGAAGAAAAAGAAAAGAGCCGCGGCCCTTTTCTTTTTCGGCTAATTGTCGGGGACAGCACTTAATTCCCAGGTGAGGGTCGTTTGATAGGTGGTTGTTCTTGGATCCGCCGTTGGCGGCACCTCAAGGGCAACACTTTCTCCTGCACTTTCTCGATCACCAAAACGATAGACCCACGTGCCTGAGCCTTGGCCGTCTTGTGCGCGCACAAGGGGCGTCTTTTCTTCTGGGATCAAGACCACGCCGTCTTGATTTTGTAGCATCGGTTCGCTGGATTCTTGGACAGACGCAAATTGTTGGTTATTAAGCAACAAACGTGCGCCTCTAAGTTGATTGTTTTGAGAATCCATAAACTGACTATTTTGTGTAACTGCTAATTGCCAGCCGTGGCGCTCTTCTTCTGGGCGACGATCACTGACTTGGATATAATTTGGTCGTTCTTCGGCGTCATTGACGGTGCCGTCCAGATTCAACAAGCGTTGCGGTTGGGCATAATAGCACTTGGTCTGTGCAGAAATGCCTTGGGTTCCAAACGAAAAATGTGACGCAAAATCAATACTGAGTGCTCCTTGGTCTTCAGGAAGTTCTGGGGGATTTTCCGGATCCACTTCTTGGTCAGGTGCCAATGGATCGACTGGTAACACAGGATCTAGAGTATCTTTAGTATATACATAAGTAACCGTCTGGGCCTTTTCGGTAAATTGTCCTGATGCATTTTTGGGTATTTCCGTTAAAGAATATCCTTCAATTTCCTTGGCCTTCGTCTCATATTCTTCATCAATCAGCCCGCTGATAATTTCTGGTTCTGCCAGTTCCTTTAGAGCATTATCGACATATTCAACCGTTATGTCTCCCCCTTGTTTCTTTTGATAGACTGCTTGTACAACTGTATCAGTAGTCCCCATTGTAAAAGTAGTCGTTGCATTTGTGGGGTTTAAAATACGGCTTCCGGTTCCGGATACTATTTCCCAACGAAGAAAGTCAAATCTCTCCGCTGGATTCGCATGAATCATGGTTGTCTCCCCTTGAATAATCGTTGTTGTTTCTGCCATAGGCATTCCCCCAACAGTAGGACTCGCTTCTAAGGAAAGTACATAGGAAGGGCGCGGGGGAGCGACCCAAGAAATCCCAGATCCATTAAATATAAGTGTGCTATACCATGATTCTCTGAACAGTTGGGTGTAACGTTCTTCAAAGTCATTTGGATCCGATTCACTAGTTAGTACTTGTGAGCCATTCACCCCAGTGAGAGT
>NZ_JBIORT010000001.1:3032500-3518264 GCF_051714385.1 Enterococcus sp. AZ141 | reverse complement strand
TTGAGTCTTGTAGAAACCCTTGAGTAATCAAGGGTTTTTTCTTTTGTCTAACTAGGGACTGCCACCATGCAGGCGGAACGAATGGGAAAAGAATCGGTTGTTATTGTCAGAAAATTCAAAATTATTTTTTGTTTTTCTTTTGATCTTAAAAAAACATGGGTTGCTGGCACACTTTAATTCTCAAGCAAGAATAAAGGTGATTTAAAAGTCATTTTTATCAAAACAAGCAAGTGATTAAATGACATCTGATGTGAGAAAGGGTTCCTTAGAATTGTCATTATTGAAAAAAATTCAGAAAATTCGTTGACAAGTGATTTTGCAAAGGGTATATTGGTAAACAATTACAAGAACGTTACTATTTCTAATGAAGGAGCCATTTTCTATGCGTAATTTTAATCAATATTTATTAGTCATTATTATTGATACCAGGACTTAGAACACGGAAGCAAAAATTATCCGTTTGTTTGAGTCCTATTTGCGTAAGTAAAATGGGATTCTGGCAAAGCATCCCAGTTTTTTATAACCGGGATGCTTTTTTTTATTCCAAAATGCAGGAGATGATGAGTGTGAGAAGTGATCAAATTAAAAAAGGGATCGATGCAGCGCCAGCTAGGAGTCTGCTCTATGCCACAGGACAAGTTAAAAATATCCATGATATGAACAAGCCATTTATTGCGATATGTAATTCCTATATCGATATCGTGCCTGGGCATGTGCATTTACGGGAGTTAGCAGATATCGCAAAAGAAGCGATTCGTGAAGCTGGCGGCATCCCTTTCGAGTTCAATACAATCGGCGTAGATGATGGCATTGCTATGGGACATATCGGTATGCGATATTCGCTACCTAGCCGAGAATTGATCGCTGATTCTGCAGAAACCGTCATCAATGCCCACTGGTTTGACGGCGTATTTTATATCCCAAATTGTGACAAGATCACTCCTGGCATGATCTTAGCAGCCATGCGGACCAACGTACCAGGAATTTTTTGTTCCGGCGGTCCTATGAAAGCCGGCATTGATCCTCGGGGACATCAAATAACCTTATCTTCCATGTTTGAAGCCGTTGGGACGTACAAGACGGGTAATATGACAAAAGAAGATTTTGAGTTTATGGAACAAAATGCCTGTCCGACTTGCGGTTCCTGTGCAGGGATGTTTACTGCCAATTCAATGAACTGTCTCTTAGAGATCTTAGGATTGGCAATGCCAGGCAATGGTACGATTCTTGCCGTGTCTGAAGAACGACGAGAACTAGTTAGACAAGCCGCCTTTAAGTTGATGGATCTTGTTGAAAAACAAGTGAAACCTCGAGACATCGTGACCAAAGAAGCTATTGATGATGCCTTCGCTTTAGACATGGCGATGGGGGGGTCCACCAACACAGTGCTGCATACCTTAGCGATCGCCAATGAAGCTGAGATCGATTATGACTTAAGACGGGTCAATGAAATCGCTAAAAGAGTGCCTTATCTCTCAAAAATCGCGCCATCATCAGCCTATTCAATGCATGATGTCCATGAAGCCGGTGGGGTTTCAGCGATCATTAGGGAGCTATGTGATATCGAGGGAGCGATTCATCCCGATCGACCGACTGTTACCGGTAAGACGTTGCGAGAAAATGTCGCTGAAGCGAAGATCCACAACGAAGAAGTCATCCATCCGAAAGAAAATCCGTATAGTCCAGTTGGCGGTCTATCGATCTTGTACGGAAACATCGCCCCAGAAGGCAGTGTCATCAAAGTTGGCGGGGTTGATCCAAGTGTCCAAGTGTTCAAAGGGAAAGCGATCTGTTTTGATTCTCATGATGAAGCAGTCGCAGCAATTGACAATCATACCGTACAAAAAGGACATGTCGTAGTGATCCGCTATGAAGGCCCGAAAGGGGGGCCGGGAATGCCGGAAATGCTGGCGCCTACCTCAAGTATCGTTGGTCGTGGGTTAGGCAAAGATGTCGCCTTGATTACAGACGGCCGCTTTTCAGGAGCGACGCGGGGGATCGCAGTTGGACATATTTCTCCGGAAGCTGCAGCCGGTGGTCCATTAGGACTAGTCAACGATGGCGATGAGATCATTATTGATTTGCCAAATCGAACGCTAAATCTGCAAGTTTCAGAAGAAGAGCTTGCCAAGCGTGCGCAAGAACGACCGAAGTTTCGTTCAAAAGTAAAAAAAGGATGGCTTGCACGTTATACCGCTTTAGTGACCTCTGCGAATACGGGCGGGATTATGCGAGTACCTGATGAGGAGGAGTAGCAATGGAAAACATCGACTATCAAGCATCGCATCTAAGGACTGGCGCGCAAGTGTTAGTGGACAGCTTGCAAGAGCAAGGCGTCGAAATGATCTTTGGCTACCCGGGTGGCGCCGTCTTACCGTTATATGACCAATTATATGATGCAGCGATTCCGAATATTTTGACGCGTCACGAGCAAGGCGCGATCCACGCCGCTGAAGGCTATGCCAAAGCTACTGGCAATGTTGGGGTCGTTTTAGTGACAAGTGGTCCAGGTGCTACGAATGTCGTTACTGGCATTGCCGATGCTATGAGCGATTCCGTACCGTTGGTGGTTATCACGGGGCAAGTGGCCGTACCAGGAATTGGCAAAGACGCTTTTCAAGAAGCGGATATTCTAGGTATCACGTTGCCGATCACGAAACACAATTACCAAGTCCGTTGTGTGGATGACTTACCGAAAGTGATCGCTGAAGCCTTTCACATCGCTTCAACTGGGCGTAAGGGACCTGTTGTGATCGACCTTCCGAAAGATATTACATTGCAAGAAACCGCTGAAACCTGCTCATTGCCGATCACAAGGAAAAGTTATCAACCGAATGCAGAGCCTTCCCGTCTGCAAATTGAAAAATTGATGCACGTTTTAGAAAAAGCACAGCGACCAGTGGTACTGGCTGGTGCAGGCGTGATCGCGGCTGAAGCTGCGGCTGAATTAAATGCATTTATTGCCAAGTACAAGTTGCCGACAGTCACAACGTTGCTCGGCTTAGGCTTACTGCCAAATGATCATCAATTTTTCTTGGGCATGGGCGGTATGCATGGAACGTATGCGGCGAACATGGCTTTATCAGAAGCCGATTTGATTATCAATATCGGCTCTCGCTTCGATGATCGCTTAGCGACTGCCGGCAGTCAGTTCGGCAAGCAGGCCATCGTTGCTCATATCGACATCGACCCGGTGGAGATTGGCAAGATTGTAGAGACAAAGATCCCAATCGTCGGCGATGCCAAGGCTGCTTTGCAACAGATGCTACGGTATCCGCCAACTAGAGGAACGTGGTCTGCCTGGTCGGATCTATGCCAAACACGGAAGACGGAAAAACCTTATCGCTATGATCGCACTCAAGCACAAGAAATCAAACCGCAAAAAGTCATCGAAGAAGTAGGGCGTTTGACCAAAGGAGAGGCTTACGTCATCACCGATGTTGGGCAGCATCAAATGTGGGTCGCGCAGTATTATCCGTTTCGCTTTCCTAAGCAGTTGATCACCAGTGGCGGACTAGGCACGATGGGCTATGGTATCCCTGCGGGAATTGGCGTCCAATTTGCTCATCCAGAAAAAATGGTCGTGGTGTTTGTTGGCGATGGCGGGTTCCAAATGACAAACCAGGAATTTGCTATTTTGAATGAGTATGGCTTGAATGTCAAATTTGTTTTGTTGAATAATCGTTCGTTAGGAATGGTCCGCCAATGGCAAGAAACATTTCATGGCAAACGACGCTCTGCCTCTGTTTTTGCACAGCAACCTGATTTTGTTAAACTAGCACAAGCTTATGGCATCGAAGGCTGTCGGATCGATGAACCCACTCAGCTTTCTGCTATGCTAGCGGAAGCTTTTGCACATACGGGGCCGCAACTGATCGAAGTAATGGTCTCGCCCTCAGAGCATGTGTTGCCGATGATCCCACCGGGGAAAGCCAATCATGAAATGATGGGGGTCTAAGGGGATGAAACGGGTATTAGCAGCAATCGTCCATAATGAAGCAGGTGTTTTGAGCCGCATCACGAGTGTCTTAAACCGCCGGCAGGTCAATATCGAGAGTATTTCTGTCGGCACAACGGAACGGCCAGAGTTTTCACGAATGACGATCATTGTCAACGTGAACGATTTGGCAGAAACAGAACAAGTGACCAAGCATTTAAATAAACAAATAGATGTCTTGAAGGTTTCTGATATTACAGAAGTTCCTCATATCGAACGAGAGCTGGTGCTGATCAAAGTCAATGCACCAACCACTAGCCGCTCGGAGATCCAAGCAGTGATTGATCCGTTTCGAGCGCACATTGTCGATGTCGCACTGAAAACGATCGTTGTGCAAGTTGCCGGTGATACGAAAAAGGTAGAAGCATGCATCGAAGTTTTGCGTCCCTACGGGATCAAACAGTTGGCACGAACGGGTGTCACTGGCTTTACAAGAGGGTAAGTGCAATTTTGAATTGCTTAAAATAAAGAAAGAATTCGGAGGAAACAAGTATGGTAAAAGTATATTACAACGAGGAAGTTACAGATAATCTAGGAGACAAGAAGATTGCGATCGTCGGCTACGGCTCTCAAGGGCACGCTCATGCGCAAAATTTACGGGACACAGGTCATGAAGTCTTTATCGGCATTCGTGAAGGAAAGTCAGCAGAAGCTGCAAGAAACGACGGATTTGAAGTCTTTCCAGTAGCCGAAGCCACTCAAAAAGCGGACGTAGTCATGATCTTGGCACCCGATGAGATCCAAGGATCGTTGTATAAAAATGAGATCGAACCGAATCTTTCTGCCGGCAATGCATTAGCATTTGCGCATGGTTTTAATATTCATTTTGATGTGATCGCGCCGCCAGAAGAGGTGGATGTGTTCCTAGTTGCGCCTAAAGGACCGGGCCACTTGGTGCGTCGAACCTTTACCGAAGGGTTTGCGGTGCCAGCCTTATTTGCAGTCTATCAAGATGCGACTGGCAACGCACAAGCGACAGCTTTATCTTATGCAAAAGGCATTGGTGCCACACGGGTCGGCGTTTTGGAAACGACCTTTAAAGAAGAGACCGAGACCGATCTTTTCGGGGAACAAGCCGTACTTTGTGGCGGTTTGACCAGCATGATCGAAGCTGGCTTTGAAACATTGGTAGAAGCCGGGTACCAACCGGAATTGGCGTATTTTGAAGTCTGTCATGAATTGAAACTGATCGTTGACTTGATTTATGAAGGAGGATTCAAAAAAATGCGCCATTCGATCTCGAATACGGCAGAGTATGGCGACTACGTTTCCGGTGCTCGGGTGATCACCGCACAAGCCAAAGAAAACATGAAAGCCGTATTGACAGATATCCAAAATGGTCAATTCGCGAAAGGATTCATTGAAGACAATCAAAATGGCTTCCCTGAATTCTATAAAATGCGTGAAGAAAACGGCAACCATCAAATTGAAAAAGTCGGCAGCGAGTTACGGAAAATGATGCCGTTTGTTGCGAAAGATTAGAGGTGGCGCGTTTGTTGGTGACAGTTTCTGCAATCGAACAAGCATATGAACGACTGCGGGGAGCAGTTAGTCATACACCGCTGCAGTATGATCGCTTTTTATCTGAAAAATACCAAGCGACGGTTTTGTTGAAGCGAGAGGACTTGCAAAAAGTCCGGTCCTTCAAATTACGAGGTGCCTACTATGCGATCACCCAAGCAGATCCTGTGCAGACCAGTCGTGGCGTCGTCTGTGCCAGTGCCGGAAATCATGCCCAAGGCGTTGCTTATACCTGCCAAGAACAGCAGATCCATGCGGTCATTTTCATGCCAACAACGACGCCGCAACAAAAAATCGCGCAAGTTCTCTTTTTCGGCGGAGACTACGTCAAAATCGAATTGGTGGGAGATACCTTTGATGCGGCGGCGCAGGCTGCCAAACAATTTGCAAAAGAAAAGCAAATGGCTTTCATTGCTCCTTTTGATGATCCCAATATTATCGCAGGACAAGGAACAGTAGCCGTGGAAATGTTGGCGGATGCTGAAAAAAAACAAGTATCGATCGATTTAGTGGTGGCTGCCATTGGTGGCGGTGGTTTGATCAGCGGGACCGCAGCCTATTTGAAAGAAAAGCAGCCAAATATAAAAGTTGTTGGAGCAGAACCTGTAGGGGCCGCCTCGATGCAAGCAGCCTTTGATCACCAAGGACCGGTGGCTTTAGAGCATATTGAAACCTTTGTCGATGGTGCGGCAGTCAAACAAGTCGGAGCTCAGACCTATGCCCATGCCAAACGCTATGTGGATCAATTGGTAACGGTGGAAGAAGGTGCAATCTGCCAAACGATTCTAGAATTATACAGCAAACAAGCGATCGTCGCTGAACCAGCTGGTGCCTTGAGCGTGGCAGCCCTGGATGAGATCAAAGAGCAAATCAAAGGCAAGACGGTCGTCTGTATTGTGAGTGGTGGTAACAATGATAGTTCCCGCATGGCAGAGATCGAAGAGAAATCACTGATTTATCAAGGATTGAAACATTATTTTATCGTCAATTTCCCACAACGTCCCGGTGCGTTGAAGGAATTTGTTAGCCATGTATTAGGGCCTGATGATGATATCACGAGGTTTGAATATACGAAAAAAATCAATCGTGGAACAGGACCAGTAATGCTGGGAATCTTGTTGAAACAAAAAAACGATCTACCCGCATTACTGTCACGAATTGAACAGTTTGATCAAGGCTACATCAACCTTCAGCAAAATCAATCACTTTACTCGCTTTTGGTTTAGAAAAAAAACATGGTTTCCTTTGTAATACAGGAAACCATGTTTTTTGCTTTTTGGCATAGAATCATGGGACAAATCGGTGAAAATACTTCCTAATGGTTAGCGATTTAGTAGGTGTTTCAGCGGCTTCTTGCTATAATAGTAAGTAGTAGCAACAAAGGAGTGAGCCGATGGAAGCTGTTTTTTACAGAAATGAGCAAGAAACCCAGATTTCTTACGGGGAAACATTGGCATCGGTCATGAAAGGACAGTCGATCGAGCCGCAGCAGGTGATCATTTTGACGAATCAGCGTTATTATGACCGCTTTTCAGAAAAAGTAACCCGCCTGTTTTTGCCGCGCGAGGTCAATTGGTATATTTGTACCAACCAAATGTATTGCAACAACTTTAGTGAATTTAAGGCCGCAATGGATTTCTTCGGTCGCTTTTCAAAGCAAGAGTCCTTGTTGATCGTCGGGTTTGGGAATGAAGGTGTATTGGCACTGAGCAGTTTTATCCATGCGACTTCGGTCCTATCGACACAGCTTTGGTTGATTCCTGTTTCCTTGCGGGCCTTAGCCAAAAGTGTCAAAGAAACAGCGATCGTTGTGAAAAAGCCAGATATCCCGATGCTGGAAAATCCTAATGCACCACAATTTGTTATTTTCGATCAGACGATTGCCGAAAAGCAAATCGATGGGAAACTTGTCGACTTTTTGACCCTGATCCGTGGTGGCGTGCTTGCCGATAGCGATTTTTTAAAGGAACTTTATCGAACGTACCCCAGTCATCAGGCATTGATGAGACACTCGTTGGCAGCTTATACCAATCAGCTGATCCAATTGTATCAGCAGTCGGGACGCGAATTAGAGGAGTTTGGGCAACTCTTTGCCGATGCTGCTTATCAAACAGAAAATGGTCACTTGCTGTCTGATGCAATGAAATTGTTCTTTGGCTTTTTGTTTCATTTTATTTGGACAGTCCAGCAGCAGCAGTTGACTGTCGATCTGCCAGTATTTTGCCAATGGCTTGCACGATTAGGCTTTCCTATCGAATTGCCCGAGTCTTTTTCCTTAAGCGAATATTTCAGCCGTGTACTAGAATTGCAGCAAAAAGAAAAAAAACTGTTATTTTTGGCAAAAGTTGGTACAATAGGGGGCAGAACGGAAATCGAGGAGAAAGATCTTGTCCAGACGATGGAGACTTATCAGCGATTAATCAATGAGATTCGAGGGGTCTAAATGGAAACTTATAGTGAAAAAATGATAAAAGCACTAGCCGCAGAAGAGTTGGCTGAAGCACAATTGAATTTTACCGAAGCACTGCAAAAAGATGATGATGAGACACTTGGCGCTTTAGGCGATGAATTACTGCAGATCGGTTTTTTAGAAGAGGCGAAAACGTTATTTGAAACCTTGCAGCAGCGGCATCCTGAAAATGAAGCTTTGCTGCTTCCTTTAGCGGAAATTGCGATGGAAGAAGACCAGATTGAAACAGCCTTCACCTATATCGATCAAATACCACCAACGAGTGAAGCTTATCTGCAAGCCTTGTTATTGAGTGCGGATCTTTACCAATTGATCGGTATCCCTGAAGTTAGTGAAGCCAAACTAAAAGAAGCGCAAAGCCTTGTGCCAGAGGAACCCTTGATTCGTTTTGCCTTAGCTGAGTTAGCTTTTTCAACGGATCGCTATCAAGAAGCTGTTGACCTTTATCAAGGATTGCTGGAAGAAGATATTACGGATATTTCGGGGATTTCGATCGTTGAACGGACCGGAACTTCATTGAGTATGGCAGGTAAGTTTGAAGAGGCGTTGGAATATTTTGAAGCAAGCTTAGAAGACGAACAGACGGACGAGCGTCTCTTTCAAACGGCTTTAGTCTATTTGCAGCTGAAGGAAAATGAACAAGCGATTCGCTACTTGCAGCAGTTGCGGGTCATGAATCCCCAATACCGGGCCTTGTATCTTTATTTGGCTGAAGCATTGCAAGAAGAAGAACAGCTGGAAGAAGCGCAACGTGTGATCGAAGAAGGGATTCATGAAGATCCATATCAAGTGGATTTCTATCATTTTGCTGCCGAGAATGCTTACCGACTTCATGACAGTGAAGCAGCCGAGTCATTTTTACTTAAAGCACTGGAAACTGGTGAAAAAGAAGAGGATACATTACTGACTTTAAGTAATTTATACTTGAATGAAGCGCGTTGGCAAGAAGCGATCTTGGCGATCGAGCGAATGGAAGACAATGAACAGCCTCACGCTTTATGGAATCTAGCGCAAGCCTTCAATGCGTTAGAAGATTTTGACAAAGCAGCAAAATATTACGAAGAAGCCAATGCTGATTTGCACCATGAACCGGCGTTTATGAAGGAATACGGCATTTTCTTACGTGAAGAAGGGCGTTTACCTGAAGCTCTTCATTTGCTACAACATTATTTGGCACACGAACCAGGTGATTTAGAAGTACAGTCGATCGTGGAGGACTTATTAGAAAGATAGGTGAGAGAAATGAACATCAATGTACAAGAAAAGAAAAAGTTTCTTAATTGGTTAGTTTCGACCGTTTCCTTCAGCCGCCGAGAAGTCTCTTGGGTGTTAAACTATCTGGCGAACCATGAAGCGATCTTGGCCAATGTTCATTTTGTAGAAGGGGCAGCCGCAGCCAAACGGGGCTTAAGTGTCCGCAGTACGGAAGTTGGAGGCGAACCCTTTGTCTTGAGTATCGAAGGACAGACCTTTTATGACATTGATCAGATTTTTCACGAGATTCGCATGAATTGGAAACAACCCTTGTATCTTGAATGTCTCTTTCCAGATTCTTGGTCGCAATCCTTTTATTTAGCAGTTTTAGAAGACAATCCTTATGAACGTTGGAACGACCACTTGGATCAAGAAATGACCCAACATGTTACCCAGTACCTTGAAAAAGAAGAAGCAAAAACCAAAATTGATACCTTGTATCGGCAGATCGATCTAGCATTGGAAAATGGGGATCGTGATGCCTTCTTAGAACTTTCCGATGAAGTAAATCGGCACTTGCTCCAACAAAAAGAAGAAAGCCGCTGACAAATAAAAAAGCAGTCCTTTAACCGGGACTGCTTTTTTAGTCTTTATTTTGTTTTAGAGACCGCTGCTTTGCGCTGTAAGAACCGTGACTTAGGTCTTAAGTAGGTAAAGCCTTCGCCTTCGACTTCATGGACATTGATGACAGAAACAAACGCTTGCGGATCAAAGTCATGAACAATGCGCTTGACTTCAGAAATCTCCCGTCCGCTGACCACCATATAAATGATTTGTTTCGATACTCTTGAGTAAGCCCCTTCGCCCTGTAAAAACGTGACACCGCGTTCCAATTCATCCATTAAAACAGGAGCTATCTCTTCGCTGTGATTGCTGATTACTAAAATCCCTTTGGCTGAATAGCCGCCGTCTAAGATCGAATCGATCACACGAGTGAAGACATAAGAAAAAATCAAGGTATACATCATGCGGTTCAAATCTATATAGGTCAAAGAAAGCAACAGGACGAACACATCAAAGATCAAAAGCGACCGCCCGATCGTCACCCCAAAGTTTTTCTCTAAAATGCGCGCTAGTACATCGACGCCACCTGTTGTTCCACCGACTTTGTAGACGATCCCACTACCGATCCCTGCAATCAAACCAGCCAAGAGTGCGACGATCAGTAGATCATGCTGTAGATCGATCAACAGGGGAACACTCTGCCAAAATGCCAACCAAAAAGACAAACCAAAGGTTCCTAAAATCGTATACACTAATGAGCGTCGACCAAGAATTTTGCCACCGATCAAAATGATCGGAATATTTAAGATCAATGTACTAATGGCAGGATTGATTCCCCATAAGGCTCGCAGGATCAAGGTGATCCCTGTCACACCGCCTTCTGCTAAGTCATTTGGGATATTTAAATAGACTAGACCGAAGCCATAAATACTCGTACCGAAAATAATCAAAACAATGTCGCGAATCGTTCGCCATGAAAAAAATGCCCGCATCCTGTTTCCTCCGTTATTCAACTTCCACAAGTATCAATGTAGCACGAAATCATTGAATGTACAACAAATCCTGAGGGGGGCTCTATCTAGGCAGGCAGCCATTCTTTTGGTAAGATAAACGAGAAAGGGTGAAGAAGATGACAGATAAACGTTCCTTGGCATCGATGCAAGAAGAAGTCGATGCCTATATTCAACAATTTAAAACTGGCTATTTCAGCCCCCTCGCCCAAATGGCTCGTTTGACTGAAGAAGTTGGCGAATTGGCGCGAGAAGTAAATCACTATTACGGGGAAAAAAATAAAAAAAGCGATGAAGTTGAAAAGACAGTGGCAGAAGAACTGGGTGACGTGCTCTTTGTGACGATGATCATGGCCAATTCACTAGACATCGACCTGACTGAAGTGTTTGAGGAAAATATGGCAAAATTCAATCAGCGGGATGCGTATCGTTTTGAAAGAAAAGATGGGAAAGTACATGAAGCTGACTAAACTACCAAAAGAATTTGCAGAAGCTGCGCCACTCCTAAAAAAAATCGAAGCCGCGGGCTATGAAGCATACTTTGTTGGCGGCAGCGTGCGGGATACGATTTTAGGCCAGCCGATCCATGATGTCGATATTGCTACCAGCGCTTTTCCAGCCGAAATCAAGGCGCTTTTTCCTCGAACTATTGACATTGGTATCGAGCATGGGACGGTGCTGGTCTTGTGGGAACAGGCGCAATATGAGATTACCACCTTTCGAACCGAAGCCGCCTATCAGGATTATCGCAGACCTGACAAAGTTGATTTTGTCCGTTCCTTGAAAGAAGATCTAAAGCGGCGGGATTTTACCATCAATGCATTGGCACTTCAAGAAGATGGGGTCATCATTGATCTTTTCGATGGACTGGCAGATATCGACAATCAGATTTTACGAGCAGTGGGTCACCCGCAGGAACGTTTCCATGAGGATGCCCTACGAATGATGCGGGGGCTGCGTTTTGTCAGTCAATTGGGCTTTGTTTTAGAAACAGAAACATTGGCTGCTATCCATGCGAATCATGCCTTGTTGGGGAAAATCTCTGTTGAACGGATCATGATTGAATTCGTGAAATTGCTGTTAGGCAATCATCGGAACCAAGCACTACGAGCACTAGTAGAAACCGAATGCTATATCTATTGCCCAGGCTTGCGGGAATACGGTGAGGCGTTACTGCGGATGGCAGACCTGCCAGCGATCCCATTAGAAAACGAAACGACGGCTTGGGTATTGCTCATTGACCAAATCGGTTTAGCTCCTGAGGCAGTCCGCAGCTTTTTAAAAGCTTGGAAATGTTCGAATGACTGCATCCGCCAAGTACAAACGGTCTATCAAGCACTACTAATGCGTCGAAACGGCGAATGGAACGATCTGCTGTTGTATCAGTTCGGTTTAGAAGCAACCTGTTTAGCTGAAGGATTATTGCGTTATGACAAGCTGCCCAATGATCCTGCAAAAATCAGTCAGCGCTATCAGCAGCTACCGATCCATTCACTGAAGGAGCTGGCGATCAATGGACGTGATTTACTGCAGACAGTTGATCGTTCTTCTGGTCCGTGGCTCAAAGAAGTCTTGGCCGCTGCCGAAGCTGCAGTCATCACACGAAAAATCCCTAATGAAAAAGAAGCACTATTGGCGTTTGCCCAAGCATATTTAGCGAAGGAGGGATAACTGAAGAATGGAAAGCAAAAAAGACTTTCTCGTTGACCTTCAAGACACTGCGGCTGTTTTGGGTTCTGGCGGTTTAGCGGTTTTAGCAACCCCTCGACTAGTCGCAATGGTGGAAAACACCTGTTGGGAAGCACTTGAGCCTACTTTAGATAAAGGGTTTACCACCGTCGGTACAAAGTTTTCGATCGATCATTTGAAACCTTCACCAGTCGGAGCGACAATCACAGTTCTTATACAATGGGAAAAAGAACAAGGATTCCAGTTTGATTATCAGGTGACCGATGGGGCGCAACAACTCATTGCTAAAGGGACTCATCAACGAGCGGCGGTGGAAATCTCTCGGTTTATGAAAAAAGTCAACGAAAACCAAAGTTAATTTGTGTCCCAGTAGCGACTATGTGTTAGAATTAAAATGTATTATTAATAAAAAGGAGCGTTTTGTCATGGCTAGAGAAATGAAAGCTTTAAAATTTTATTTCCGTAATGGAGAAACATGGACGATCGAGCGCCGTTACATCGGTGACTTATGGATCAAACAAATCACGACCAGTTTTGGCCGTATCCACGGAAGCGAATTCGTTGAGATTCATCCATGTGCTGGGTTCAAAATTGAAATCTTTCAAGAAGGCGATCATGTGGCAACACATGACATCAACTTAGGCGGACTTGAATTAGGGATGTTTGCTCGTGCGTTGAAATATGAAGATATTGAACGGATGGAAATTCTTTACCGTAACGGTACACCGGATCTTGTTTATTTCCCATACAAGGACAAAGATACTGAAGGATTGGATAATGTATACCAATCAACAAAAATCAGTGAAAAAACGAAGAGTCTGTATATCGTGATCGACCCAAATCAAACGGTTGATGATGTTTATCAAGAACATTTCGAAGAATAAGAAAAACGCAGAACCAGTTGGTTCTGCGTTTTTTTTAGAATGTTTCTTGGAACATATCCGTATACTTTTTTAATAAAAGATAATCTTCGGCATATTCATCCTTTAAAACGATTGTATCGCCAAAGAAACTCTTACGAGCATGTTGAATGATCCGATGCTGAATATCTTTTTCCAGAAGGTAATCGATCTCAGACTGTTTCAGGTTTTGTGCAGCAGTCGCCCGATTCTTTTCTAAATATTGCAGCAAATCGTACTCAAGGTGTCCCGCACCATTGATGACTCGTTTGTATTCGATTTTGTCAATTTTCATCTGCTCACACTCCTTGCTATTAAAGTACCTTAGAAAAGAACAAAGGGGGAGGTGGGCGAATCGAAATTACATAAATCTTTAAAAAATGGACCGTTTGTTAATGTTATCTTAAGATTTGTCAGCAAAAAGGAAAGAAAAACGAATCAAGTGCCAGTATTTTTCGAACCATCAGCAAACGGTTCTTTTTCCTTTTGCTGATGGACGGGTCCTATATTAGCGATCCCATCTAGACCACCGGCATGTCCGCCGACTAATTTGCTGCGAGCAATGGCGCGAGCGCCTTCCATTCGGCTTGTGGCGTGAACGATCGAAGTGAAGCCATATTTCTCACGAATCTTATCGATGATCAAATCTAATTTACGCTGGCGCAACTGCGCTTCTGCTTGCTCAAAAAGATCCAGCTGGACATTTTCTGTATAAACCAATTTTGAATAGGTAATACCGATGTGGCGAACGACTTGCCCGGTATAAAATTTTCGAAAGAGAAATAGGCAATGAGCGACAAGTTTACGGGTATTGTCAGTTGGCGGGATTTTCATTTGTCGGGAAAAGCCAGAAGCAGTTTCACCAAAGGCTACGCCGATGTAAACATTGATACAAGCGGTCTGACAATGATGGCGGCGAATTCGAGCGGCAACTTGCTCCGCCATTTCCTTGATGACGATCTCGATTTCTTCTTGTAAATAATAATTGCGATGTAGAACTTGGCTATTGCCGTAGCTTTTTTCCATCACTTGTGGTGTCGGTTCAGATAAAATCGTGCGATCAATGCCGTGGGCGTGATGATAGAGCTGCTCGCCAATGATCCCCATGCGACTGCGTAAAAGATCAGGACTGGCGTGAGCCAATTGTTCGATCGTTTCAATCCCCATCAAGTGAAGTCGTTTTTCTGTGCGCCGACCGATCCCCCAGAACTCTGTCATAGGGGCGATCTGCCAAACTTTTGTCGGTACATCGTCATAGGTCCATTCAGCGATCAAGGAACGATTGTGTTTGGATTCGTTATCTAAAGCTAGTTTTGCTAACAATGGATTATCGCCAATGCCGATGGTGACATACAATTTCGTTGTTTCGTAAATGTCTTTTTGAATTTGCTGGGCAATCAACCAACGTTTTTCTTCGCGAGAGATCGTTTTATCGGGAATGAAAAGATCCAGTGTACGGGTCAGATCCATCATCGTTTCGTCGATCGAATAGAGCAGCAAGTCGTCTTGTCCAACATATTTGCGAAAGACATTATTGACTTTGGTGTTTTCTTTGATATAAAAACTCATACGCGGCGATGCTTTGTACAAATCGGGATGTGTCGGCAGGTTGTCATTGCGAGTCACATTTGAAATCCCCAATACCGATTTTGCCTTTGGGGAAGCTGCTAAGACTAAGCCGTTACCAGTATTGTCAGAATGTGACATGACGACCAGCATCGCTTGGATAGGATCTAACCCGCGAGAGATGCATTCGACAGAAGCATAAAAACTTTTGACATCTATAAATAAGATATCGCGTTTTGGCTCGAGCGCATAATTAAAACCACCCATTTTTATCACTCCTTACCGAGATTATACGAACGTTTGTTCTTTTTTGTCAAGCGAACAGGAGTGGATGAGGGGGATTTGTTTTTTTATAGAGAGATTATTTTTATTTTATAATGATGGGAAATGTTGGTTTATAAGGAATACATTCATTTCAGATTATCAGAATTCGATTGGACATAAATACGGGGTTTTGTCTTTTTACCCGAAAAACGGATAAAAAAACAGCCGCTCCATTGGACCGACTGTCGTAGCTTAAATCAATTTTCGGCAGGTAGGGTTGCAAACAAACTTAAGAGATTGCCGTCTATATCTTTGACGATGGCATAGCGTTGCCCCCAAAAGGCACACCAAGGTTCTTTGAAAGACTGATACCCGGCAGCTACGACTTTTGCATGAAGGGCATCAACTTCTTCAGGGGAATCACATAAAAAGGCTAATTCAATTGTGTCACCAACAGTCATTGGTGCATGTCCGTAGATCCCGGCAACCATCTGGCGGCTATTCAAAGAGATGCGAACCCCGTCGTTTGCTAATTCCATATAATCTTCTGAGTGCTGACCTAATGGTGTGAAGCCAAGTACTTGATAAAAAGCCAGTGCCTGTTCCATGTTTTTTGTGATAATACCAACCATATCTAGTTTCATTGTTTTCTTCCTTTCTTGTGGGAATTCTTTCCATAACAGTCAATGCAGTTGCTAGCAATGAAGATTACCTCGTTTCTGTCAGACGGTAATGGTGCAACCTTTCAGCCAACGTACCAGTATGTAGTTCAAACAAATGGTTGTCATCGTCGTAAAAGTAAATGGAAGCACCTTCGCCTTTGATACGAGAACGATCTTTTTCGATCTTCAATCCTAGTCCTTGGATGCGCGTAATCAAGGAATCGATTTGAGTTTGATCGATTTTAAAGGCAATATGGTTATACGTTTTCGGCAGCTTCTGGGAGGCATCCTCCATAACAGCAAGCCATAAGCCATCGATCAAAAAGAATTTTTCTGGGAAGTAAGAATGGGGCTGGTCTCGGCTATCATAAATTTCCTCTGCTTCAAACAATGTTTCCAGCATCGTTGTCGTCTTTGCTAAATTCTGTACGATCAACGTGATATGGGAAATCTCCATCGCATCAACACTCCTTCGTTATGACGGAATAGGGGAAAGAGAAACAATTAGTATCAAAATAAGCATTATGTTAGTGATTGTAAAATACCAATAGGAAGAGCAGAACATAAAACAGTGCATCAGTTGTGCAAGGAATAACTTTCTTCTTGTATTTTGTCCAAAAGAAGACATTTATTAAGAAGAGGATAATCACTGTCGGTAAGCTAAAGGTCCAAGCAGGGTGTTTAATGAAAATGAAAAGCATATTTCCAATAAGAGCAAAAAGAAAAGCGCCATAAAACAGACGATAGTTACTAGGTAGATACGTAAAATTGCCAAGCATGGGTTCACCTCCTGTAGGCAGTATAGCTTGAAAGGATCGACTGGCACTCAAAGTATATTGAAAGGACAGCTAGAAGAAAAAGCTGGTTCATGTTCTATGTGCCGCCTTTGTTGAACATTAGTTTCTTTTTTACATTATACATTAAAATTTATTTATACGTCGCTTCAAAGAAAAAGTTGGCTCAAAAGTTCAAAGCAAATAAGTGAAAATAGGGGAGTGGTTGTGTAAAGAGGGAAATAAAAATGCAGCAGCTATCATTGCAAAATGTCTGAAAAAAAAGAAGTTCGCAAACGCCTTGGTTATCAGCGTTTGCGAACTTCTTAAATAGTATTATTTTGTTTCGCGGTGTAAAGTAACTTTTCTTTCACGTGGGCAATATTTTTTCTTTTCCAAACGATCAGGATTGTTACGTTTGTTTTTGTTTGATAAGTAGTTGCGTTCTTTACAAGAAGTGCACTCTAATGTGATGTTTACGCGCATGATTTTCCCCCCTAACGATACAAGAATCCTCTAAGAAATCTCTCAGACTAAAATATAATAGCATGTTTTGTGCGGGAATGCTAGCTTTTTCCTGAAATTTGTTAAGTAGTTTTACTTGACGAATTACTTGAAACGCATTAGTCCAATTTGCTCTGGATATCTTCGATCATTTTGGTATAGGCGATAGGACCGTTGTAGAGCCAGCTTGATTCAGGACCGAATTCCCATAAATGATTGTTTTTGACTGCATCAAGATTTTGCCAGACTTGTTCGCTGAAAAAATCAGCGCCTTTATCACTATTCACTAAAATCAAGTAATCGGCATCCAATTCTGCCAATTTTTCCAGAGAAACGGCAGACCAGTCAGCAGTGGCACTTTCACTGATTTCTGAAACAAGCGAGGGAACTTCAAAACCGAGTTCGTGATACAGCAGTTGACCACTTGATTTTGTTTCTGAAACCATGAAGACAGAATTATTGACCACCCATAAAACAGCAATTGACTTGCCTTGGATTTGATCAGCGTACGTTTCCTTGGTAGTAGCGACTAAGTCATCATAATCAGCTTCTACTTGGGCAGCTTCCTCTTCTTTGTGTAAGACCTTTGCGATATCTGTCAGACGTTCACGCCAGGTTACTTCCTCGCCATTTGTGACCACATAGGTCGGCGCGATCTTACTGTACTGATCATATTTGTCGCCTTCCACCATGGAATTGCTATCCATCAGCAGCAGGTCTGGCTCAAAGCTCAAGACATCTTCATAGGGCAGATCATAGTTGATTCTTGGCACATCTGCTAGTTTGTCTTGCAAGTATGCTTGATCACTGTCATTGCCGACTGTCCATTGAGCAACCGGGGTTACCCCTAAAGCGACCAAATAATCTTCCAAGTAACTACCGATCACCCGTTGTGGGTTTTCGGGAACAGTGACTTCATTTCCCATCGCATCGGTAAAGGTTGTTGCTATTTCTGAAGAAGTAGTGGCTGATCCACTGCTATCCGTTGAGTCATTATTCGTACCGCAAGCACCCAGTAGAGTAAGGGAGCAGGCTGCTAGCAGGGTAAGCCAAGTACTTCTTTTTGACCATTGTTTCATAGAAAAACTTCCTCCTTTGTTAAAAGATGAGCACTTATCATTTTAATTGAGAATAATTCTCATTTGCTGATTGCTATTATTACGGAGAAACGCTGATTTGTCAATCTTATTTTTTTATTTCCTTTTTTTAGAACTATTGACGAATAGTAGGATTACATTCATAATTGATAAGCATTATCAATCAATTATTTTGGGGACGAATATGGCGAAATTACGAACAGTTGACTTGAGTGTCGGCTATCAAAAACAAAAAATTGTGCAAAATCTAACAATTGAGATTCCAGAAGGGAAAATCATCGGCTTGATTGGTCCGAACGGCAGTGGAAAATCGACATTTTTAAAGGCACTCGCCCGAATTTTACAGCCTTTGTCTGGTGAGGTCCTATTAGATACACAAAACCTCCAGAACATCAAAACCAAAGAAGTGGCTAAAAAGATTGCGCTGCTTTCACAAGTTAGCGACTCATCGATTGGCTTGACGATTCGCGAAATTGTTTCTTACGGTCGTTTTCCCTATCAAAAAGGACTGAATAGTCTATCGGAACAAGATCTTGCAGCGATCGACTGGTCTTTGCAGGCAACTGGTTTGACGGCACTGGCAGAAGAAGTGATCAGTACGCTGTCAGGGGGACAAAAGCAGCGCGTTTGGATCGCCATGGCACTGGCGCAAGATACGGATATCGTGATTTTAGATGAACCAACAACCTTTTTAGATCCTGCGCATCAATTAGAAATTTTGCTCTTATTACAGCAAATCAATAAAACCTATGGGAAAACGATCATTATGTCGATTCATGACCTGAATCATGCGTCACGTTTTTCTGATTATATTTACGCATTAAAAGGTGGAGAGCTTTTGGTTTCCGGTACACCGGAAACGGTACTGACCAAAGAATGGCTGCAGCGTTTGTTTGAGATCGATGCCGTGTTAGGTACCTTTCCTAATAGTACAAAGCCGCTGGTCTTGACCTATGAGTTAGGAGCGCAGATATGAAAAAGTTTCCTTGGCTGCTGCTGCTTTTTAGTGGCTGCTTTATTATCTGTTTCTTTTTAGCGATCACTCAAGGAGCAGCGGACCTTTCTTTTGAAACGATCTGGGATGCCGTCTTTGCTTTTGATTATGAGAATCAGCTGCATCAAGTCTTGCGCAATATTCGGTTGCCACGTGTTTTGGCTGCTTTTCTAGTAGGAAGTTGTTTTGCTGTTACAGGAGCCATCATGCAGGGGATTACGAGAAATCCCTTGGCAGATGGTGGTCTTTTAGGTGTCAATAGTGGGGCTGCCTTGGGACTAGCGATCGCATTTATCCTCTTTCCTAGTGTGCAACCGAGTCAAGCGGCGCTGTTTTCCTTTTTTGGTGCGTTTGCGGCAACTGGGCTGCTTTTTTTACTGACCAGATACGCCAAACTAGGCATGTCGCCCACGGGACTGATTTTGGCTGGTGTGGCATTAAGTTCTTTTTTCTCAGCCATTAGTCAAACTCTGTCATTGCAATTTGATTTAAACCAAGAGCTAGCCTTTTGGTTTATCGGTGGTGCGGCGAATGTGACTTGGCAGCAACTGCGTTTTGTGGGGCCCATCTATCTGATCGCCATCGTTTTTGTGCTACGGCTAGGAAAAGCCCTCAATCTGTTAGCACTAGGAGATGACACCGTCATTTCATTAGGCAAGCACCTGCATCTGATTCGGGCATCTGCCTTACTGTTAGTCGTAGTTTTGGCGGGAATGGCGGTTTCGCTTGTAGGACCGGTCAGCTTTGTCGGCTTAATGGTTCCTCATGTCGTGCGGGGGATGGTGGGCAAAAACTACCAATTAATTTTGCCTTTGACGATCATTGGAGGTGGGACCCTAGTGATGGCCGCTGATCTGGCAGGTCGCTTGATCAATCCCCCTTTTGAGACACCCTTTGGGATACTGATGGCATTGATCGGTGTGCCTTTTCTATTGGTCAAGATACGGAGGGAAGACTGATGAAAAAAACACTCTTTGTTTTTTTTCTACTGGTGATGGCCGCTTTTTTAGGAAGTGTCATGGTGGGAAAAACAATCTTAACCTTTCAGACATTAGGGGCAATCTTTCAAGGTACGGCTTCTTCGAGTCAGGTACTGACGTTTACTGAGTTTCGACTACCACGGGCTTGTCTGGCGCTGATCGCCGGCGGTGCCTTTGGTTTTTCTGGTTTTGTCTTGCAGGGGGTGACAAGAAACGAGCTGGCTGATGCAAGTATCGTAGGAATCAACAATGGCGCGGGTCTCTTTGTAATGATCTACTTAGGGGTTTATACCCAAGGATCGCAGCTTTTACCTGTCGTTGGGATCTTCGGTGGCTTGTTGGCTGCTGTACTGGTCTATTTGATTGCCTATAAACACCGCCAATTGTTGTCGATGGAGCGAGTGCTGCTGGCGGGAATCGCCGTCAATGCAGGGTTGGCCGCGGCTACTTTACTTTTTACGGTGGAATTATCAAAAGACCGCTATCGCTTTGTAACAGCATGGCTTTCTGGATCTATCTGGGGAACCTCGTGGCAGCAAATTACCAGTCTGCTTCCTTGGGTCATCGTATTGTCTGTCGCAGCTTTCTGGACCGTACCTAAACTTAATCTGCTTGGTTTTGGTGAGGAACAGGCAATTAGCTTAGGGGTTTCTTTGACACGGTTGCGGACGTGGTTTTTAGTGATTGCGGTTGGTTTGGCTGCCAGTACGGTTGGCTATACCGGTAATTTAGCCTTTGTGGGCTTATTGGCGCCTCATATCGCCAAGGGACTAATCGGCAGAGAATCTCGCAGTGCCTTTTTCTTAGCGGGAATGATCGGCAGTCTGCTGGTCTTAGTAAGTGATACGATCGGTCGTTTACTATTGACAAGCGGTGAGATCCCAGCTGGTATCATCATTTCTATCGTGGGGGCACCGTACTTTGTCTTTTTACTGATCCGGCGTAAAGAAGGATGAGCAGATAGTCATGATCTTGCCAAGAAATCTGCGATTCTAGTTTGCTATTTGGACACAGTTTTTGGTACTATTTCTGAGAGGAGTGATCCAATGGAAAAACCAGTCATTAGAGAGCACATGATCCAAACATTAAAAAAAATGCCGAGCAAACAAAAGCAGCAGAAAGAAACGGTGATTTTGCAGTTGCTGTTTTCTTCTCAGCTTTGGCAAACGGCTAAGTCAGTAGGAGTGATCCGTTCGTTGCCATTTGAATTTGATACAGCGGCTATTTTTGCTAAAGGATTTGAACAAAACAAACGAATCGCAGTGCCGAAAGCACAACAAAAAAAATTGCAGTTTTATCATGTGGAGCCGGCAACGCGTTATGAAACGTCGGCATTTGGGGTTGAAGAGCCGATCAGTGAGCAAGAAGCCCATCACTTGGATTTACTCATTGTTCCCGGCTTGGCTTTTTCGAAAAAAGGCTATCGCATCGGCTTTGGCGGCGGCTATTATGATCGTTTCTTGTCAGCTTTTGATGGCAAGACCGTTTCTTTGGTCTTCGGAGAACAATTCAACGATCAATGGACACCAGATGTATTCGACATTCCAATCGATAAAATCTATACGGATTCGCTTATTCGCACGTAAAGGAGCACGTCAATGAATTCTCAAATGAAAAGATGGCTGAATCAGCCGATCTTCACGTATCTATTTTTAGCTATCCAAACTATTGTGTTTATCTTGGGTTATTTTAGTCCCTCTATTCAATCAGGCGGGGTGATGTTTGGTCCGTTTGTCGTCTATTTAAATGAATATTGGCGTTTCGTTACCCCAATCTTTCTGCATTTCGGGTTGGCACATTTTGCGATCAACTCTGTGATTCTCTATTATATGGGGCAACAAGTAGAAGCCATCTATGGTCATAGCCGTTTTTTTGCCTTGTATTTACTAAGCGGCATCATGGGCAATACCATGAGTTTTGCTTTCAACCAAATAGGGGTTCAATCAGCAGGCGCTAGTACTTCATTATTCGGGCTTTTCGGGGCATTTTTGATTTTAGGTTGGCATTTTAGAAATGATTACCGCATCCAAGCAATGGTACGGCAATTTGCCCTATTCGTTGGATTGAACCTGGTTTTTGGGGTGTTTGATCAAACGATTGATATGTGGGGACACATTGGCGGGATCCTCGGTGGGTTATTGTTAGGGAGTCTTTTGGCATTGCCAAAGAACTATGGAAAATATTCGATCCACACCAGAATCCTCTCTGGCGGACTCTTTGTTTTCTTATTGGCTATTTTTGTGATATATGGTTTTAAAAAATATTAATTACTTGTATAATAAGCAGGAAGTGGTTAAATGGAAACGTTATATGACGTACAACAATTACTGAAACAATTTGGTGTTTACGTATATGTCGGCAAGCGGATCTACGATATAGAACTGATGCAAATCGAGTTGAAAAACTTTTATGACAGTCGCTTGATAGATCGGGATGTATATCTGACTGCCCGGCGAATTCTTACGCGGGAGCATCGAATTGAAGAAAGCCGGGAGGAAAACAAGTGATGGACAAAAAAATCATCGGAATTGATTTAGGCGGAACAACTGTGAAATTCGCTATTTTAACGAGCGAAGGCGAGATTCAGCAAAAATGGAGTATTGACACCAATATTCTTGATGAAGGCTCACATATCGTGCCAGAAATCGTGGCATCGATCAATCATCGCCTAGAATTATATGGCTTACAGCCGGAAGCATTTATCGGTATTGGTATGGGGACACCAGGAAGTGTCGACCGTGACAAAGGAACCGTCATAGGTGCCTACAATCTGAACTGGAAAACACTTCAGCCAGTCAAAGAACTGATTGAAAAAGGCACAAAAATCCCATTTGCCATCGATAACGATGCCAATGTAGCAGCTTTAGGTGAGCGTTGGAAAGGGGCAGGGGATAACAATCCTGATGTCATCTTTATCACACTAGGTACAGGTGTTGGCGGCGGTATCATCATGGAAGGGCAATTGCTTCATGGGGTTGCTGGTTGTGCCGGAGAAATCGGTCATATCACTGTTGATCCTGAAGGGTTCGAATGTACTTGCGGCAAACGTGGTTGTTTAGAAACGGTTTCTAGTGCGACGGGTGTTGTGCGAGTTGCTCGACAGTTGGCAGAAGAATATGCTGGCGACTCGGCATTGAAACAACAGCTGGACAATGGGGAAGATGTTTCAAGTAAAGATATTTTTGAAGCGGCTCAAGCAAACGATTCATTTGGCTTGATGGTCGTTGATAAAGTGTGCTTCTACCTTGGGTTGGCATGCGGAAACCTAGGAAACACATTAAATCCATCAAGTATCGTTTTAGGTGGAGGCGTATCGGCAGCCGGTGAATTTTTACGTGAACGGGTTGCTGCCTACTTTGCTCAATTTACCTTCCCACAGGTAACGGAAAGTACTGAAATCAAATTGGCCGAACTTGGGAATGATGCCGGTGTGATTGGGGCAGCATCATTAGCTTTGCAGTTTGCAGCAAAAGCATAGATGACAAGCTGCTAGGCAATGATACATTAAAGCAGCATAAATCAAAAAAGAATGTTTGTTACAATAGAGAGGAATAGAAGAAATGACACCAATTATGTGGCTAAACTTGGTTTTGGCATTAATAATCTTAGCAATCGCTTTGAACTGGGCGTATTTTCAAATTATGGGACGCCGTTCAGCAACGATCATCTCAGAAGATGAATTTAAAGCAGGAATGAAGAAAGCCCAAGTGATCGACGTTCGGGAAAAAAATGAATTTGACAGTGGGCATATTTTAGGGGCGCGTAATATTCCCTTTACGGTTTTAACCAATTCCTTCAGCGCATTTCGTAGAGATCAACCAATCTACTTATATGACACGCGTAAATCGTTGAGTATTCGGGCAGCAAATAAATTACGTAAAGAAGGCTTTACCAATGTCTATATCCTAAAAGAAGGGTATGAAGGTTGGAGCGGCAAGACGAAAAAGAAAAATAGTTTATAAAAGAGAGAACTCAAGGCAAAAGAACACAAGCAAATTTGAATGAGTGACGAAACACCAAATGGAGTGTTTCAAGTAAGTCATTGTTCAATTTACATTGTGGGCTTTTGCCTTTATTTGAACTTAGGTCTATCGATAAGGAGAGTGTGCGTTGATCAAGCGAAAAAGAATTTATGAAGTGGCGGAAACGACAGATGGCTATCGGGTATTGGTGGATCGCATCTGGCCTAGAGGAATGAAAAAGGAGGCAGCCCAGATCGATCTATGGCTCAAAGCAGTCGCACCAAGTACTGAATTGCGCAAATGGTTTGGGCATGATCCTGAACGTTTTGATGCCTTTAAAGGCTGCTATCTACAAGAATTAGAGAAAGCGCCAGCTAAAGATGCCTTGGCACGGTTAAAAGCGTTGGTTGCTGAACAACAGACCGTGACCTTACTATACGGAGCGAAAAATGAAGAACAAAATCAAGCCGTGATTTTGCAGGACTTACTGGAGAAGGCAGAATGATTACCTAAAAGAGCCGCCAGCCTATTGAAGGCTGACGGCTCTTTTGTAGCAAATGATTAGCGGGCAACGCTTTTACGCATCGCGCGTTTCCGTTTTTCATCATGATCTGCTTGTTGTTCGTCAATTGGATCAATCACTTGTTTCTTGACCGTCATAACAACACTTGCAGCTGCAGCAACCGTTGCGACTGTTCCTACTAAAAATCCTGAAAGAAATCGTTTCATCATTAAACACCTCGCCTTTAGTTATAGGTTCATTATGAATGAAAACGGAAAAAATATCAAAAAAAATCACTTTTAGGATTGAAAACGCTTGAAATAATTTAGTAAATAATTTACAATAAGTTTACTAAAAAGAAAGTGGGAGTGAGAGAAATGGAGCAATTGCAACAGATATTTATTGATAAATTTGGAACAGCAGGCACAGGCATGTATTTTGCGCCAGGGAGAATCAACTTGATCGGTGAACACACAGATTACAATGGCGGTTATGTTTTCCCGGCGGCAATCACATTAGGGACGTATGCAGTAGCACGAAAACGTGAAGACCAGTTGATCCAACTCTATTCAGAGAATTTTCCAGAAAAAGGCGTGATCTCCTTTCAGTTAGATGAGCTAGATTACCGAAAAGAAGATGATTGGACAAACTATCCGAAAGGGGTCGTTCGTTTCCTAAAAGAAGCGGGGCAAGGGATCGATCGTGGCTTTGACATCGCTTTTTATGGCAACATTCCGAATGGCGCAGGTCTTTCTTCTTCTGCATCGATTGAATTGCTGACGGGGGTTTGTCTAAAAGATCTCTTTGATTTAACTTTGAAGACCTTGGACTTAGTTAAAATCGGCAAAAAAGTCGAAAATGAGTTTATTGGCGTTAACTCAGGGATCATGGATCAATTTGCGATCGGAATGGGTCAAAAAGACCATGCATTGCTTTTAGATACGAACACTTTAAATTATGAAGTCGTACCAGCGGCATTTGGTGATTATGTCGTAGCGATCATGAATACCAATAAGCGCCGCGAATTGGCTGATTCTAAATACAATGAACGACGTGCAGAATGTGAAGAAGCATTAGCTCGTTTGCAAAAATCATTAGCCGTTGATTCATTGGGTGCATTAGACGAAGCAACCTTTTTTGCAAATACAGCATTGATCGATGATCCACGCTTGATCAAACGGGCGAAACATGCAGTGACGGAAAACCAACGGACATTAAAAGCAAAAGCTGCTTTGACTGCTGGTGATCTTGAAGAATTCGGCCAGTTGTTAAATGCTTCGCATGCTTCATTGCGGGATGATTATGAAGTGACAGGGCGTGAACTAGATACATTAGTCGCAGCTGCTCAAGCGCATCCTGCTGTTTTAGGTGCGCGGATGACTGGTGCGGGCTTTGGCGGCTGCGGGATCGCATTGGTCAAAGCAAGTGAATGGGCTGATTTTGAAGCGTCCGTCAAAGCAACCTATTTAGCAGAAATCGGCTACGCAACCGACATTTATCAAGCAAGTATTGATGATGGTGCACGAAAACTGTAGAATAAGAAATGATGAAGGAATTTAGAAAGAAGGCTGAAAATATGGCGATTTTAGTATTAGGAGGAGCCGGCTATATCGGTTCTCATGCAGTCGATCAATTGATCGGACAAGGAAAACAAGTCGTTGTCGTTGACAATTTGCTGACAGGACATCGCCAAGCGATCCATCCAGCAGCAACCTTTTATGAAGGGGATATTCGCGACAAAGCATTTTTACAATCGGTTTTTGAAAAAGAAACGATCGACGGCGTGATTCACTTTGCTGCCAGCTCTTTGGTGGGGGAATCCGTAGAAAAACCATTGAAATATTTCAACAATAATGTGTATGGGATGCAGGTCCTCTTAGAAGTGATGAAGGAACATCAAGTGAAACATATTGTCTTTTCTTCTACAGCAGCAACCTATGGGGAACCTGATCATAGTCCAATCACGGAAGAAACCCCAACAAATCCTAAAAATCCTTATGGCGAAAGCAAGTTGATCATGGAAAAAATGATGCGTTGGTGCGATGAAGCCTATGGTATGAAGTATGTCGCATTGCGTTATTTCAATGTGGCTGGCGCGAAGTCGGATGCTTCGATCGGTGAAGACCATGATCCAGAAACACACTTAGTACCGATCATCTTACAAGCTGCTTTAGGACAACGAAAAGAAGTCGCGATTTTTGGGGAGGATTACGATACTCCAGATGGGACTTGTGTTCGTGATTATGTCCATGTCGAAGATCTGATCGCTGCTCACCTGTTGGCATTAGAATATTTACAAAAAGGCAATGAGAGCAATGTCTTCAATTTAGGCAGCAATCATGGGTACTCTGTGAAAGAAATGGTGGAAGCGGCCCGCAATGTAACGAAAAAAGAGATCCCAGCCAGAGTGGCGCCTCGCCGTGCCGGTGATCCAAGTACCTTAGTGGCATCGAGTGAAAAAGCACGAAAGGTTTTAGGCTGGAAACCAGTCTATACCGACGTCGAAGCAATCATCGAGACTGCTTGGAATTGGCATGTCAGCCATCCAAATGGGTATCAAGGGCAGGAGGAATAACCAATGACGATCAGCCAAACAATCAGCGATTTCGTCACTTTAGCAATCAAGGCTGGCGGCTGGATGGAAATGGATCGTATTTATTTGCAAAACCGAGTACTAGCTATGATCGGGGAAGCTGTTTTTGAGCCCAGCGAAATTCGTTCTGTTGCTCGTTCCTCGATTGAATTGATGGACGAACTGGTGGCATGTGCATTGAGCAATCAGCAAATTGGCGATTCTCACGCAGAAAGAGAAATCTTTGAAGCCCAGTTGATGGACTTTTTGACGCCACCGCCTTCAGTAGTCAATGCTTTTTTTGCGCAGCATTATGCCAATGATCCTAAAGAAGCGACGGATTATTTCTTTGAGCTGTGCCGTCAAAATGATTACATCAAGACTCGGGCTATCGCTAAAAATATCGTCTTTCCTGTTGATACGGAGTATGGGGAGATCGAGATCACGATCAATTTATCAAAACCTGAAAAAGATCCGAAGCAAATTGCCCAAGAAGGTACCGCTACTTCTGTAGATTATCCGAAATGTATGTTGTGTTTGGAAAATGAAGGCTACCAAGGAAGAGTCAATTACCCAGCGCGGACCAATCATCGGATCATTCGTATGAATTTGGATAATGAAGCGTGGGGCTTCCAATATTCTCCTTACGCCTATTACAATGAGCATTCGATTTTTCTTTCTTTAGACCATCGGCCTATGAAAATCAATTTGCAAACCTTCGCTCGCTTGTTGCAGATCATTGAAGTGATGCCGCATTATTTTGTCGGGTCCAATGCCGATCTGCCGATCGTTGGGGGTTCGATCTTGTCCCATGACCATTACCAAGGAGGGCGGCATACGTTTGCCATGGCAAAAGCGCCAATCGAACAACACTTTTCTTTGACTGGGTTTCCTGATGTCGCTGCGGGGATCGTGAAGTGGCCAATGTCGGTGATACGATTACAAGCGAAAAACAAACAAAAATTAGCCGCCGCTTGCCAATATGTGTTAGCCCAATGGCAACAGTACTCAGATCCAAGTGTTTCGATCCATGCTTTTTCAGAAGATGGGACGGCGCATCATACGGTGACACCGATCGCCCGCAAGCAAGGAGAGCTGTTTGAAATGGACTTAGTCTTGCGGGATAATAATGTTTCCAAAGAACATCCTGACGGCATTTTTCATCCACATCAAGAAGTGCAGCATATCAAAAAAGAAAATATCGGATTGATTGAAGTCATGGGTTTGGCAGTTCTCCCACCGCGTTTAGCTCCGGAACTAGAAGAAGTGACTGCTTATCTATTGGATCAGCCCAATCAGATCGCGGCTTACCATATACCGTGGGCAGATGCGATCAAAGCCCAGCACCCAGAATGCAATGCCGAAAACGTGTCGCAGATTTTGCGCAATGCATTAGGAGAAGTCTTTACGCAAGTATTGACGCATGCGGGCGTCTTTAAACGAGACCAGACAGGGCAAACGGCCTTTGCTCGCTTTATAGCTACTTTATAAAAAAGTTCCCCGCAAAAAAAGGAGGCTGGAAGATGGCAACGATCAAAGATATTGCACAACAGGCTGGCGTCTCGCCAGCCACTGTATCACGGGTGCTGAATTACGATTCAGAATTATCGGTCAGCTCTGAAACCAAAGAAAAAATTTTTAAGGCCGCAGAAGCACTCAATTACACAAAACATAAAAAAAAGAGTCAGCCAGAAACCAGTAGTATGCGCTTGATCCAATGGTTTGATACCGAGGAAGAATTAGCGGATCTTTACTATTTAGCGATCCGTATCGGGATTGAAAACAAAACCGAAGAATTAGGGATCCGTTTGCTGAAAGAACCCTATGAAGGATTGTCTGATACCGCCGTCGATGGAACGATCGCGCTAGGGAAATTCGATGATCACCAGATTCGTCAATTGAAAAAAAGCCAATCCAATTTGTTGATGGTCGATTTTGACGCATTGGCCCAGGGCGTCAATTCTCTGGTGGTGGACTTTCAACAAGCGGTCGATTTAGTGATCGATGACTTTATTGCAAAAGGCCACCAAAGGATCGGCTTGTTATCAGGCGTTGAGTTTACCAAGGACCATCACCAAGAAATCGAAGACCCTCGGCGCCGGATTTTTGAGGAACGGCTTCGTCGGTTGAAGTTGCACCACCCGCAATATCATCTCAGCGCACCGTTTACAGTAGAGGGCGGTTATGAGGCGATGAAAGAGTATTTGCAGCAAAACAAAGAGTTGCCAAGTGCCTTATTTTCTTCCAGTGATGCCTTAGCGATTGGCGCTATGCGTGCTTTGCAAGAAAAAAACATCAAGATTCCAGATGAGATCGCAATTATCGGCTTCAATGATGTCAGTGTCGCAAAGTACGTCTTTCCGACTCTGTCAACCATCAAAGTTCATACGGAATGGCTGGGGGAGCTGGCAGTGACGACCTTGCTGGATATCATTACGAATGCAGCACCCGTTCCTCGAAAAGTTACGATCGCAACGGAGCTGATTACGCGCCAATCTTCTTAGCAACCAGTTGAATCATCGGAGGATACCGTTACACACGTCAACTGAGTTTTAATGAAATAACAAAAAAATGAATATCGCCTTACCCGAACCTTTAAACAGCCCCGCTGGTTTGCAGCTGCAACCGCGCTTGCTTTTTTCAAAGGTTCGGGTATTGTTGTCCTATTGCTTTTTTTCTTAACACAGGCATCTTTTTGGAGACTTGGTTGGGCATTTGATTAGAATATGGTAGAATATGAGAGAGTTTTTTGAATGGGGAGAAGATAGATGAAAACATTAGCGATTGATACCTCAAACCAGACACTGGCGGTTGCGGTGGTCGATGGTCAAGAAGTGTTGGGACAAAGCCAGACGATGGCGATCAAAAACCACAGCACAGCATTGATGCCTGCCATCGATGGATTGATGCAAGCAGTGGGGATGGCCCCTAAAGAGCTGGAGCAAATCGTTGTTGCGAAAGGTCCTGGTTCGTATACGGGTTTGCGCATCGGTGTCACAACAGCAAAAACGCTGGCACAAACATTGAACATCCCGCTGATTGGTGTTTCTAGTTTGAAAGCAGTCGCTGCCAATTGCGTGGGCGTATCGCAAGTGATCGTCCCGTTGTTTGACGCTCGCCGTCAAAATGTCTACGCAGGTGCCTACCAATGGCATAATGGGACCTTAGAAACAAGGATCAAAGACCAGCATATCTCACTTTCTGAGTTATTGACCCAGCTAAAAGCAGTTGATGGTCAAGAAGTGCTATTTGTCGGCGCCGATACCGTCAAATTTAAAGACATGATCGAGGCGGAACTGCCGACAGCCCATATCAATCAAGTGTCGTTTTGGAATTACCCGAATGGCGTTGTTTTAGCTGCTATTGCGAAAGAAGAAGCGCCGGTGGCTTCGATCCATGATTTTGTACCGGACTATTTAAAATTAGTTGAAGCCGAAGAAAAATGGTTAGCCTCGCATGAACCGGGAGTGGATGCCTATGTTGAAAAAATTTAAAACGATGACGGGAAAGTTGGCTCTTTTCCGTCAGATTCAATATCCAGAGCGTAAAAAAGAGATACGAGGGGAAACGTATGTTGTTCGTGAATTAGTCGGTGATGACATTAAAGAGCTGCTGCAGGTGGAGCGTCTCGTGTATGCTGGGGAACTGCCTTGGACCAAGAGCGCCTTTTTGTCAGAACTTTATTCACGGGTCAAACATCTTTATTTGGGCATCTTGCATAATGAACGGATGATTGGGTTTATCGGGGTGCGGATTTTAGGCGCTGATGCCCATATCACCAATATCGCGATCATTCCTGATTATCAAGGAAAAGGGATCGGTTCTTTCTTGCTAGGAGAGATCGAACGTTATGCAAGGAAAAACAAATGCGACCGTTTGACATTAGAAGTTCGCCTGGGCAATCGTGATGCGCAACGTTTGTATCGGACCCTCGGGTTTGTTTCACAGGCGATCAAAACGGCGTATTACACTGAAGGCAATGAAGACGCATTGGATATGGTGAAATTTTTAAATGATTAACGAACAAGCAGATCAAACGATCCCGACACCGCAAATGCTCTGGTCATTGGCGGATCAGAGCTATCCCTTTGGCTCGCCTTGGAATCTGCAGCAATTTCAGCAAGATTTGCAAAACAGCAACAGTCGCTATTTGTTTCGTTATGGAAAAACCAACCAAGAGCTGATTGGGTTTCTCTGTTTTCAGCAAGTGCTGGATGAAGCAGAGCTGTTTAATGTAGCGGTTTTACCAGCATATCAAGGGCATGGTTTGGCGAAAGAATTGTTGAAACAAATGGAATCGCTCGTGGAACAAACCGATGGTCGGCGGATCTATCTTGAAGTACGTGTGTCGAATTTACAAGCACAGGCCCTTTATTTGCGCATGGGCTATACGGTCATCGGTCGTAGAAAAAAATATTACAGTCATCCTGAAGAGGATGCGTTGATTATGGAAAAGAAAGTAGGCGGAAAAAAATCAAATGAATGAATTGATTTTAGCCATTGAAAGCAGTTGTGATGAAACCAGTGTGGCAGTGATTAAAAACGGCGACACCATTTTAAGTAACATTGTTGCTTCGCAGATCAAGAGCCACCAGCGCTTCGGCGGTGTCGTACCAGAAGTCGCTAGTCGTCACCATGTCGAACAGATTACTTTGTGCATCGACGAAGCATTGACCCAAGCCAACACACAACCAGAAGAATTATCAGCCGTGGCTGTCACCTATGGTCCAGGGTTGGTTGGGGCACTGTTGATTGGGCTCTCTGCAGCGAAAGCCTTTGCGTGGGCCCACAGCTTACCGCTGATTCCGGTCAATCACATGGCAGGACATATTTATGCAGCTCGCCTAGTGAAGCCATTGGTTTTTCCTTTAATGGCATTATTGGTCAGCGGCGGCCACACCGAATTGGTGTATATGGCAGAAGATGGCTCTTTTGAGATCATCGGAGAAACGAGAGATGATGCCGCTGGTGAAGCCTATGACAAAGTTGGTCGAGTTCTCGGTTTGCCTTATCCTAGTGGGAAAGAAATTGATCGCCTTGCACATCTAGGTAGTGATACGTATCACTTTCCTCGAGCAATGATGCAAGAAGATAATTTTGATTTTAGTTTCAGTGGCTTGAAGAGTTCCTTTATCAACTTTGTGCATAATGCACAGCAAAGAGAGGAAGCATTGTCAGTAGAAAATCTAGCAGCCAGTTTTCAAGCCAGCGTAGTCGAAGTATTGGTTCACAAAACAGTGCGGGCATGCCAAGCCTATCCGGTAAAACAACTGATCGTCGCTGGCGGGGTCGCCGCGAATCAAGGCTTGCGTGACGCTTTACAAAAAGCAATGCAGGAATTGCCGGAGGTAGAACTGTTGATTCCACCGTTGCGCCTTTGCGGAGATAATGCGGCCATGATTGGTGCCTATGCCCATGTTGCGTTGAAAAAGCAGCACCTAGCAGACCTTTCATTGAATGCTGATCCAAGTGTCAGCTTTGCCCATAGGATTTCTTAAGATGATTGCACCTAAGATCCGTTCTTAGGTGTTTTTTTTTGCTTCATTTATGAGCAAACAGAAGATATAGTTGTATTATATTTCATTATTTGATATTCTGATGTATATTTATTAATTATTTGAGAGGCGGGTATGCAATGACATCAGTTTTTAAAGGACGCAGTTTTTTAGCAGAGAAAGATTTCACAAAAGAAGAACTGCAATATTTAATTGATTTTTCCCAGCACTTAAAAGGGATGAAAGCCAACAATCAACCACATCGCTACTTAGAAGGAAAAAATATTGCACTTTTGTTTGAAAAGAATTCAACACGGACGCGAGCGGCCTTTACGGTTGCAGCGGTGGATTTGGGGGCGCATCCGGAATTTTTAGGGGCCAATGATATTCAGTTGGGGTCTAAAGAATCCGTTGAAGATACCGCCAAAGTATTCGGACGCATGTTTGACGGGATCGAGTTTCGCGGCTTTAGCCAACAGGTCGTCGAAGATCTGGCCAACTATTCAGGCGTGCCTGTTTGGAATGGCTTAACGGATGACTGGCATCCAACACAAATGATCGCTGATTTTTTGACTATTCAAGAAAACTTTGGTGAGCTGACTGGCTTGACGATCGCATACTGTGGGGATGGGCGCAACAATGTCGCCAATTCTTTGTTAGTGACGAGTGCGATTTTAGGGGTCAATATTCATGTCGTCACCCCGAAGGCCTTGCAGCCAGAAGCAAACATTATCGAACAAGCACAAGCCTATGCTCAGCACTCTGGCGCAAAGATCCTGGTGACGGATGACGTGGATCAAGGTGTTTTAGGCGCTGATGTCGTGTATACCGATGTTTGGGTTTCAATGGGCGAAGAAGAAAAATTTCAAGAGCGGATCGAACAGCTGCTGCCTTATCAAGTAAACCAATCGTTGATGGAAAAAACGCAAAATGACCAAGTGATTTTTATGCACTGTTTACCGGCTTTTCATGATGAACAAACTATTTATGGCAAAAAAGCAGCGCAGGCGTATGGGATTTCTGAGATGGAAGTCACTGACGAGGTCTTTCGTAGCAAGTATGCTCGTCAATTTGATCAAGCCGAAAATCGTTTGCACTCAATCAAAGCGATCATGGCAGTGACTGCCGGGGATCTATTTATTCCTAAAGTATAAAAATAAAATTTTTGAAAAATGCCAGAATCTCGCTAGCCAAACAAACATTTCTTTGCTATACTTTCTGGGAAGTAAATAGCCTTGATTTGATGAAACAAGAGAAGTAGCGATTCGAGTATCAGTTAGCGAGTTCGGGGTGGTGGAAGCCGAATTGATCAGATTGTGAAACGCACTTGTGAGAATTTGCTAAGCAAACGGAATTCTGCCGTTATCAGAAAAAAGTGGGTCCGAATAGGACAATCAGAGTGGTACCGCGGGAAATCTCGTCTCTAGTGCAAGTTATGCGCTAGAGGCTTTTTTGTTTTTATCAATCATTTCTTGCATGAAAAACATACAACTGTTTGCTTGCTTCAAACAACGTTTCATCAAAAAATGGGTTCAGTCATTATAGGAGGGATACTATGAATAACAAAGAAATCGTCGCACAAGCGATCCATCAAGTAGTAAAAGAAGATCTATCGATCGAACAAGTTCAGCAATTACTGGAAAATCCAAAGTCAGCCGACCATGGGGATGTGGCATTCCCAGCCTTCTCGCTAGCAAAAGTCTATCGGAAAGCGCCGCAGCAAATTGCCGCAGACTTAGCAGAAAAAATCGATCAAGCGTCTTTTGAAAAAATTGAAGTGGTCGGTCCGTATTTAAACTTCTTTATGGATAAAAAAGCAATCTCTGCCCATGTCTTAGAGCTGGTTCTCAAAGAAAAAAATCATTTTGGCGATCAAACCATCGGCAATCAGCAAGCAGTACCGATCGATATGTCTTCACCAAATATTGCCAAACCCATCTCAATGGGGCATTTGCGTTCCACTGTGATTGGTAACTCGATCGGCTTTATTTTAGAAAAAATCGGTTATCAGCCAATTCGCATCAACCATTTAGGCGACTGGGGCACACAATTTGGGAAATTGATCGTTGCCTATAAGAAGTGGGGGTCAGAAGAAGCGGTCAAAGCGGAACCAATCAACGAACTATTACGTTTGTATGTTGATTTTCATGAAGCAGCCGAGACAGATAAGCAATTAGAAGATGATGCGAGAGCTTGGTTCAAGAAACTAGAAGATGGTGACCAAGAAGCAATGGATTTGTGGCAATGGTTCCGTGATGAATCATTAAAAGAATTCAATAAAATCTATGATATGTTGGAAGTTTCCTTTGATTCATTGAATGGCGAAGCTTTCTATAATGATAAAATGACAGAAGTCGTGGAATTATTAGAAGAAAAACACTTGCTAAAAGAAGACCAAGGGGCAGAAATCGTTGATTTGGCTGCCTATGACTTAAATCCGGCGTTGATCCGTAAGTCCGATGGTGCGACCCTTTACATCACACGGGATATGGCTGCAGCGCTTTACCGCAAACGGACCTACAATTTTGCAAAATCATTGTACGTGGTAGGGAATGAACAAAGTTATCACTTCAAACAATTAAAAGCTGTTTTGAAGGAAATGGGCTTTGAGTGGGCAGATGATATGACCCACGTACCATTTGGGTTGATCACCAAAGATGGGAAAAAACTGTCTACAAGAAAAGGCAAGATTGTTCTTTTGGAAGAAGTATTGAATGAAGCGATCGATTCAGCGAAAGAACAAATCACTGAAAAGAACCCAACACTTGAAAACAAAGAAGAAGTAGCAAAACAAGTCGGTGTCGGGGCAGTCGTTTTCCACGATTTGAAAAATGACCGTTTGAATAATTTCGACTTTACGCTAGAAGAAGTCGTCCGTTTTGAAGGAGAGACCGGACCATACGTGCAATACTCTCATGCCCGTGCCATGAGCATTCTTGAAAAAGCCAACTTTGATCCCGCTGCTGTCAGCAGTCTGGCGTTGGCAGACGCTGAGAGCTGGGAAGTTATCAAATTGATTCAGCGCTACCCAGAAACGGTCATGCAAGCGGCGGAAAAATATGAACCATCCGTCATTGCCAAACATGCCATCAAGTTGGCACAAGCCTTTAACAAGTATTATGCCAATGTCAAAATCTTAGCCGAAGATACGGAAAAAGACGCACGTCTAGCTCTTGTTTATGCAGTAACTACACTATTGAAAGAAGATTTACGGTTGCTTGGTTTACACGCACCCGACAAAATGTAACAAAAAAAGCTGTGCTTCTTGTTTCGACAAGGGCACAGCTTTTTTGTAGTGAAGAATGCAGCTAGATCCTATAGCTGTTTTTGCGCTATAAGACCGCGTGGTTTCTGATAAATTGATAAAAAGTTTCAGCGTCTTCGTCGCTGCGGGAAATCACCGCTACTGTATCAAAGCCCGCCAACGAGCAAACTTTTTCTGGCATGGTCACTTCATCGATCGCTGCCGAAAGCAAAGGCGCATTGTCCGCAACGGTATGGATCAAGGTCATGAATTGCACACGATCTACTTTAGTGACAACGTCTTCGATCATCTGTATCAAACGCTGCTCTTCTTCTTTTTCATCCTCAGAAGCTTGCATTCCTTGAAAAATGACAAACTTTGTCTGACCTGACTCATCGGGCACTTTCACGATTTTCAAATCACGAATATCGCGAGAAATAGTCGCTTGCGTGGCGGAGACGCCTTGGACTTCCAATTGCTGCAATAATTCTTCTTGCGTGCGTACAGTATGTTCAGTAATGATTTGTCTAATAAGTAAATGGCGATCAGCTTTTCGCATAGGTAAACTCCTTTAAGCATGATTGATTAAGTCAGCCTTATCATAGCAGATAAAGCCGAAAAAACCTAGATATAATAAGAAAAGAATTAGAACGTTAAAAAAAAGCGGGACCACGAATCGTAGTTTTTCATTTGAATCAGTTGCATTTCTTTTTTAGCTACTGTATACTGTTTAAGGCGTGAGTTTTTCACGTCAATCCCACATCTTGTTCCATCTGCGAAGCGGTGCTGATCGATTCAGTTCTTCAAGGAGTAAAAGAGCAAGAGAGGAAAACAAAAAACCAAATTGGAGGAAACACAACATGGCAGTAATCTCAATGAAACAATTACTAGAAGCCGGCGTACACTTTGGTCACCAAACTCGTCGCTGGAACCCAAAAATGAAGAAATATATCTTCACAGAAAGAAACGGCATCTACATCATTGATTTGCAAAAAACAGTGAAATTAGTAGACGCAGCTTACGACTACATGAAAAATGTTGCTGAAGAAGGCGGCGTTGCATTGTTCGTAGGTACTAAAAAACAAGCACAAGAAGCAATCAAAGAAGAAGCAATCCGTTCAGGTCAATACTATGTTAACCATCGTTGGTTAGGTGGAACATTGACAAACTGGGAAACAATCCAAAAACGTGTTGCTCGTTTGAAACAAATCAACAAAATGGAAGAAGATGGTACATTTGCTGTTCTTCCTAAAAAAGAAGTCGTTGGCTTGAACAAAGAGCGCGAACGTCTTGAAAAATTCTTAGGCGGTATTGCTGATATGCCAAGAATTCCAGATGTAATGTACGTTGTTGACCCACGTAAAGAACGTATCGCGATTCAAGAAGCACGCAAATTAAATATCCCGATCGTAGCGATGGTCGATACAAACTGTGATCCAGACGAAATCGATGTTGTTATCCCATCAAATGATGACGCTATTCGTGCCGTTAAATTGATCACTGCGAAAATGGCAGATGCTTTCATCGAAGGTAACCAAGGCGAAGACCAAGTAGCAGAAGAAGATTTTGCTGCTGAATCAACAGAAAACGCAACTTCAATCGAAGAAATCGTTGATGTTGTCGAAGGCGACAACGCATCAGCTGAATAATAAATGATGGAGCTGTTTCAAAGGCTAGGCGCCAAGCCTCACTCTCCTTTGAAACAGCTTTTTTTAAAGACAAGCAATCTTGTTTAAAAACATTTAGGAGGAAACAAAAAATGGCAGAAGTAACAGCTAAATTAGTAAAAGAATTACGCGATATGACTGGTGTAGGAATGATGGACGCAAAACGTGCATTAGTTGAAGTAGAAGGCGACATCGAAAAAGCCGTTGACTTATTACGTGAAAAAGGTATGGCAAAAGCTGCGAAGAAAAACGACCGTATTGCTGCTGAAGGTTTAGCATCTGTAGCAATCAACGGCAACACAGCAGCAATCGTTGAAGTGAACTCAGAAACTGACTTCGTTTCTAAAAACGAAATGTTCCAAGACTTAGTAAAAGAAATCGCTGAAGTAATCGCAGCAAACAAACCAGCTGATATGGATGCTGCTTTAAAATTAGAAACCTCTAAAGGCACAATGGATGCTGCGTTGATCGAAGCAACACAAGTAATCGGAGAAAAAATCAGCTTCCGTCGTTTTGAAGTTGTTGAAAAAGATGACAATGCTGCTTTCGGCGGTTACCTACACATGGGCGGACGTATTGCGGTGTTGACTGTTCTTGAAGGAACAACTGACGAATCAGTTGCGAAAGATGTTGCAATGCACGTTGCAGCGATCAACCCTCGCTACGTGAACGAAGCACAAATCTCTCAAGAAGAATTGGATCATGAAAAACAAGTCTTGACAGAACAAGCATTGAACGAAGGCAAACCAGCGAACATCGTTGAAAAAATGGTTGAAGGACGCTTGAAGAAATTTAAAGCAGAAATCGCTTTGGTTGACCAACCATTCGTTAAAGACCCAGATATGACAGTTGAAAAATATGTTGCATCAAAAGGCGCAACTGTGAAATCTTTTGTCCGCTTTGAAGTCGGCGAAGGTATCGAAAAACGCGAAGACAACTTCGTTGAAGAAGTAATGAGCCAAGTGAAAAAATAATTCTGTTCCTCGAACAGATGGGAACGCATGGAAGTGCGCTCCCTTTTTTTAAGCAAAAACGGTTTTTGAAGAAATAGTGTAGATAATTTTCAACGAAAGAGCACCAATATGCTACAATAGTATTGGAGAATGTACGGAGGAATCATGATGGGCAAACCAAAATATCAACGTGTTGTATTAAAATTAAGTGGTGAAGCATTAGCGGGTGACGAAGGCTTTGGGATCAAACCACCGACCATCCAGGAGATCGTTAAAGAGATCAAGGAAGTCCACGAATTAGGTGTACAGATGGCGATCGTGGTCGGCGGCGGAAACATTTGGCGTGGACAAATCGGTGCGCAAATGGGGATGGAAAGAGCCCAAGCTGATTACATGGGCATGCTAGCGACTGTGATGAATGCTTTAGCATTACAAGATACACTAGAAAACGCTGGTGTACCAACGCGTGTCCAAACTTCAATCGAGATGCGTCAAATCGCTGAGCCTTATATTCGTCGTAGAGCAGAACGCCACTTAGAAAAAGGACGGGTCGTCATTTTTGCTGGCGGAACCGGGAATCCTTATTTCTCAACTGATACGACCGCAGCCTTACGGGCAGCTGAAATCAACGCCGATGTCATTTTGATGGCAAAAAACAATGTTGATGGCGTCTACTCAGCAGATCCTAAAACGGATCAAAGTGCTGTGAAATTTGAAGAATTGACTCATTTAGAAGTCATTTCCAAAGGATTGCAAGTAATGGATTCAACCGCAAGTTCATTAAGTATGGACAACGATATTCCATTAGTCGTATTCAACTTGAATGAGCATGGAAACATTCGCCGCGCCATTTTAGGTGAACATATTGGAACGACAGTAAGGGGGAAATAACATGGCTGACAAAATTTTAACAGAAGCAAAAGACAAAATGAAAAAAGCAGCAGAAAACTTGCAGCGGGAACTAGGACAAATCCGTGCTGGCCGCGCGAACGCGAGCATCTTAGACCGCGTAATGGTTACTTACTATGGTGTACCAACACCCTTGAACCAAATGGCTTCAATTACGATTCCAGAAGCAAGAATTTTGATGATCACACCTTTTGACAAAACAATGATCCAAGAAGTTGAAAAAGCCATCATGCAAAGTGATATTGGTATCACGCCTGCCAATGACGGAACAGTGATTCGTTTGGTGATTCCTCAATTAACGGAAGAACGCCGTAAAGAATTAGCAAAAGACGTGAAAAAAGAAGCTGAAAATGCGAAAATCGCCGTCCGTAACATTCGTCGGGATGCCATGGAAGCTTACAAGAAACAAGAAAAAGCTGGCGACATCACAGAAGATGATTTGCGGGAATCTGAAAAAGAAGTGCAGACTGCTACAGATAACAGCATCAAAGAAATCGATGCCATCGCAGCTGAAAAAGAACAAGAATTACTTGAAGTTTAAAAGGAATGACGAAGAGTCGCTTCAGCGGCTCTTTTTTTATGGGCGAAACTATCTCATGTACTTGAATATGACAGCTGTTTTTTTGTTTTTTCTTAATATGGAAATCTTTTCTTGGTTTTCATAGGCAAGAAATCTGATTATTGTTATAATGTAAAAGATGAATTTCAAGAATTGGAAGAGGAGCGAATACGATGCTGCGTTTTTTTCCACAAAAAGACAAATATATCAAAGAAGCGGCTGAACATGAATTTGATCCATCACTGCCGATTCCCCAACACATCGCGATCATTATGGATGGTAACGGCAGATGGGCGCAAAATCGGCGCTTGCCAAGAGTAGCTGGCCACAAAGAAGGCATGGAGACGGTAAAGAAAATCACGAAACACGCTTCACACTTAGGTGTGAAGGTATTGACGCTTTATGCATTTTCGACAGAGAATTGGAAACGGCCGAACGAGGAAGTAGACTTTTTGATGCAACTACCAGTCGACTTTTTCGACACCTTTGTTCCTGAGCTAATCAAAGAAAATGTTCAAGTCAAAGTGATGGGGTTCACGGATTCTTTACCCCTACACACGCAAGAAGCGGTCAAGCGAGCGATCGACCAAACCAAAGACAATACGGGAATGATCTTGAATTTTGCTTTGAATTATGGCAGCCGCGCAGAAATTTTGACAGCTGTCCAAGCGCTTTATGAAGAACTCTCGGCTTCCGGCGAAGCCCTACCAGAGCTCACGGAAGACATGCTGGGGACGCATTTGATGACTGGTTTTTTACCAAGCCCTTTGCGGGATCCTGAATTGGTGATTCGAACGAGTGGTGAGGAACGTGTCAGTAATTTCTTGTTATGGCAGATTGCATACAGCGAGTTATTCTTTACGAAGGCGCTCTGGCCTGATTTCGATGCTGCGTTATTAGAGGACGCGATTGGGAGCTTTCAACAACGAAACCGGCGTTTTGGCGGTTTGAAAACAGAGGAGGAAGAAGAGTGAGACAACGTGTAATCACTGCGGTCGTCGCATTAGCCTTTTTCCTGCCAATTATTTATGTTGGCGGCATTGCCGTCGAATTGCTGGCAGCAGCAATGGCAGGAATTGGTGTTTATGAATTATTTCGGATGAAAGGACTAGCTATTTTCAGTTTTGAAGGAATTCTTTCAATCCTCGGAGCGGTGATCTTAGTTTTGCCTCAAGAACGCTGGTTTTTCTTTTTGCCAGAGGGGACAGATAAAAGTGCCTTGTACTATCTGATCGTTCTTTTGTTACTAGGGATCGCGGTTATTTCGAAAAATACGTATACCATCGATGAAGCTGGGTTTCCGGTGATCGTTAGCTTATATACCGGTGTCGGGTTTGAACGTTTCTTGACGGCACGGTCAGCAACGGATGGATTAGTTGTTTTAGTTTTCGGGCTGTTTATCGTGTGGGCAACGGATATTGGGGCTTACATGGTGGGACGGCGTTACGGCCAACGAAAATTATGGCCGGAGATTTCTCCTAATAAAACCATCGAAGGGGCCCTAGGCGGGATTGCTGCTGCGGTGGTCGTAGCTGGTTTGTATCTATTAGCATTTCCTGGGAAAGATTATTTTGGACACGGTAGTGCCATCATGATTTTATTGACGGTCCTCTTTTCGATCGCTGGGCAATTTGGTGATTTAGTGGAATCCGCGATCAAACGTCACTATGGCGTGAAGGATTCAGGGAATATCCTGCCAGGTCACGGAGGAATCTTAGATCGCTTCGACAGCATGTTGTTTGTGTTTCCAATCATGTATTTATTCGGTGTCTTTTAGAAAATTTTTAAGAAGTGCAGGCTTGGCTTGCGCTTCTTTTTTTAAATTCTTGTTACAACGGGAATGTGAGTTCCTCAACGGGAACCGGTGTGATAAAATAAGGAAAGGCTGCCCTGAATGAGAGGGATGCTGTGAAAGAGAGGAACGAGCATGAAAACGATACTTGTATTTATCATTATCTTTTCCGTGGTGGTAGTGATTCACGAATTTGGACACTACTTCTTTGCAAAACGGGCAGGTATTTTAGTAAGAGAGTTTGCCATCGGTATGGGGCCTAAATTGTTCGCGCATCAAGCGAAAGATGGGACGACCTACACGATTCGGATGCTGCCATTAGGCGGGTATGTCCAAATGGCAGGCTGGGGCGAAGATGAGACCGAATTAACGCCTGGCATGCCAGTCTCCTTGGTTCAAGATGCAACTGGCAAAGTCACCAAAATCAATACAAGCAAAAAGATCCAATTGCCGCAAGCGATCCCCATGGAAGTGACCGACTTTGACTTGGAGGAGAAGTTGACGATCACTGGCTTCATCAACGGCAATGAACAAGAAGCGGTTACGTACGCTGTGGATCATGACGCAACGATCATTCATGAAGATGGCGTTGAAGTTCGGATCGCACCAAAAGACGTTCAATTCCAGTCTGCAAAGCTGTGGCAACGAATGCTGACGAATTTTGCAGGACCGATGAATAACTTTATTTTATCCTTGGTTTTATTCACTGGGTTGGTGTTTGCGCAAGGTGGTGTCGCGAATCAAGATGCAACCGTCGTGACAGGAATCGAAGCAGGAACCCCGGCTGCTGAAGCCGGGCTGCAAAATGGCGACGAAATCCTAGCAGTTGAAGGCGTCGATGTTTCCAACTGGTCAGAATTGACGACAGAGATCCAAAAGTACCCAGCTACTCAGATTACTCTAGAAGTCAAACGAGGAGCGGAAACACTTGATTTGACAGCAACTCCTGCGAGTCAAGAATCAGGGGAGACCACGATCGGTTTCTTAGGGATCACGGCTTCGTTAAAAACTGGGATCGGAGACATCTTACTGGGTGGCTTACAAACGACCATTGACAATTCGCTGGTTATTTTTAGAGCAGTCGGCAACTTGATCGCCCAACCAGATATCAATAAATTGGGCGGACCGGTAGCGATTTTCCAACTGTCTTCTCAAGCCGCATCGCAAGGTGTCACAACGGTGATCGCCATGATGGCGATGATTTCCATCAATTTGGGGATCTTTAATTTATTGCCGATTCCTGGATTAGATGGTGGGAAACTGGTTTTAAATATTTTAGAAGGTGTGCGAGGCAAGCCAATCAGTCAAGAAAAAGAAGGCATCATTACCCTGATTGGGTTTGGGTTTTTGATGCTGCTGATGGTTCTCGTTACCTGGAATGATATCCAACGTTTCTTCTTTTAAAAATAAGACGCACAAGCAAATCAATTGTTGATCGGGTGAACATGATTTTTTGTAGCAAAGGAGAAAAAAATGAAACAGTCAAAATGTTTGATTCCGACATTGAGGGAAACCCCCAGCGATGCGGAGACGTTAAGTCATCAACTGTTAGTTAGGGCAGGGTATATTCGACAAGTGGCGGCAGGCATCTATGTCTACTTGCCATTAGCACAAAGGGTGTTAGAAAAGATCAAACGGGTCATTCGTGAGGAGCTGGCAGAAATCGATGCTGTGGAGATGGCGATGCCTTCTTTGCTTCCGTATGAACCATGGAAGGAGTCTGGACGGGCCTCACTGTATGGTGAGTCTTTGTATCGGTTGACAGATCGAAACGAACGAGAGATCGTTTTAGGGCCCACTCACGAAGAGCCGTTCACGACATTGATCAAAAACGAGATCACGTCTTATAAGCGACTGCCTTTGAGCTTATATCAGATCCAAACGAAATATCGGGACGAACAGCGGCCGCGTTTTGGATTGATTCGCAGCCGTGAATTTATCATGCAAGATGGCTATTCTTTTCACGCCGATGAAGCCAGCTTAGATCAAACCTATAATCGCTACGAAATGGCTTACCATGCCATATTGAAACGCTGTGGGATCGAGTATCGGGCAGTGGTCGGGGATAATGGCTTGATGGGTGGCCGAGATTCAAAAGAGTTTTTGGCATTGTCTGGAATCGGCGAAGAGCTGATCTGTTATTCGACTGAAAGCGACTATGTCGCCAATTGGAAACTAGCAACTAGTCAGTATATCGCTAAAAAATCTCATGAGACCTACTTAGAGTTACAAAAAGTCGTTCATAAAGAATCATTATCGTTAGAGGAACTGGCGAAAACACACGATACGGATTTGCAAAAAATCGTTCAAGTATTTTTGCTGCTCGTTGACGAGCAAGTCATTATGGTATTGCTTCGAGGTGATCACAGTCTCAATGAAACAAAAATCAAGCATTTTTTAGCGGCTGATCAAGTGAAGGTCCTGACTGCTGAAGAAGCCGAGTCCTATCTGACCAGTGACACACAACTTCGCAGCCCCATTGAGCTTGCTGATTCGATCCAATTGTATGCGGATCAGCATGTCCAAGATATGGCGAATCTGATCGTACCAGCTGCAGAAAAACAGAGCTATTTTCTCAATGCAAATGTAGGCCGTGATTTTCAACCACTAGCCTTTGCCGATTTTCGCTTGGTTCAAGAAGGCGATCCTTCCCCAGATGGAAAAGGAACCTTAACCTTTACGCGAGGAATCGAAGTTGGGCATATCTTCAAGTTAGGAACCAAGTACAGCGAGGCCCAAGAAGCGACGGTTGTCGATGAAAATGGCGATGAACAACCAATCATCATGGGCTGTTATGGTCTGGGCGTTTCTCGGCTGCTTTCAACAATCGTCGAACAATACGGCAATGAGTTTGGGATCGATTGGCCCCAAGAAATTGCCCCATTTGATGTGCATATCATCCAAACGTCGATTGAAGATAGCTATCAAAATGCCTTAAGTGAAGAAGTAGAAGAAATGATGAACCAAGTCGGCTATCAAGTATTGGTGGATGACCGCAATGAACGTGCAGGGGTCAAATTTGCAGATGCCGATTTGATTGGTTGTCCGATTCGCTTGACCATCGGTAAAAAAGCCGTAGAAGGCATCGTGGAGATCAAAATCAAGCATACTGGCGCAACCGTTGAAGTGAGGAAAGAAGAAGTCGCTTCGACCTTGACGATTTTATTAGCCAACCAAGAATAAATCGGAACAAATGGTAGATCGAGAGAGGAAATCCTTTCTCGATTTTTTAATGAAAGTGAAGACAAAAAGAGGTATACTAGTGAGTACTGAGAAAAGGAGGATCTTCAATTGTCAAAAGAAAGAGAGACCTTTGAGATATTATTAGACCAAATTGCAGCTGCCCCAAATCTTCGGCAGCATCCGTTGATGCAGACTGCCCAAATCAGACAAGTAACCGTGCATCGACAATCAAAAGCGTGGACGTTTTATTTCCAATTTGAACGTTTATTACCGGTGATGGTGTATCAATCCTTTAAACAACACATTGAACTAGCGTTTAAAGAGATCGCGGAAGTTCGCATTGTCATTGAAGCTCAAGATGGTTCCTTCGATGAGCAGTTCATTCAAGAATACTGGCCATTAGCGTTAGCCAATCAAAATTGTGATCGGCCGTTAGTTCATCAAGTGATTAAAAATCAAATGCCTATGATTCAAGAGAACAAAGTGATTTTACCCGTCAACAATGATGCGGTCATCACGATTTTGCAGCAACAGTACTTACCGATCATTGAGGAAAATTATGGGACTTTCGGGTTTCAAAAATTTCGGATCTTGCCGCAGCTAGACAAAGAACAGGCTGAGGCAGCCTTGAAAGAACTTGAAGCACGAAAAGAAGAACAAACGGCAGCCTTCCAATTGCAAGCCGCTGAGAACTTAATGGCCCACGAGCAACGCAAAAAAGAAGTCAAAACAGTCGAATTTGACGGACCAATTGCCTTGGGACGTAATATTCCTGCCGATGAACCTGTGACACCGATGATCAATATCATTGAGGAAGAACGCAGAGTTACGATCCAAGGGTATGTCTTTGATAAAGAAGTTCGAGAATTGCGTTCAAAACGGAAGATTTTGATTTTGAAAATCACCGACTATACGTCGTCGTTTAGTGTGAAAAAATTCTCCAATAATGAAAAAGATGAACAAGTCTTTGATGCCATTGCTAAAGGTAGTTGGGTCAAAGTGCGTGGTAGTGTTCAAGAAGATACTTTTATGCGAGATCTCGTTATGAATGCGCAAGATTTGCTGGAAGTCAAACACGAGGCCCGCAAAGATTATGCACCTGAAGGCGAAAAACGGGTCGAACTTCACCTGCATTCCAATATGAGTACGATGGATGCAACCAACAATGTGGCAGACTTTGTCGCTCAAGCTGGCAAGTGGGGCCATAAGGCGATTGCGATCACCGATCATGGCGGCGCACAAGGGTTTCCTGATGCCCATCACGCCGGAGAAAAAGCCGGGGTAAAAATTCTTTACGGTGTGGAAGCCAATATCGTGGATGACGGGGTAGCGGTTGCCTATAATCCGAAGCCTGTCCCACTGACTGATGCCACTTATATCGTGTTTGACGTGGAGACCACCGGATTGTCTGCAGTGTACGACACCATCATTGAATTGGCCGCTGTGCGGATGCATAAAGGCAACGTGGAAGGCTCCTTTGATGAATTCATCGATCCTGGCCATCCTTTATCACGAACGACCGTAGAATTGACGGGGATCACCGATGAAATGGTTCGGGGGTCAAAATCGGAAGAAGAAGTCTTACGTTTGTTCCGTGAGTTTTCTGAAGGAGCCATTCTAGTTGCCCACAATGCGTCATTTGATATGGGCTTCTTAAATACAAGTTATCGAAAATACGGTATTCCAGAAGCAGAAAATCCCGTCATTGATACATTGGAACTCGCTCGTTATTTGTATCCAGAGTTTAAGCGATTCGGTTTAGGTGTCCTTTCCAAAAAATTCGGCGTTAGTTTGGAGCAACATCACCGAGCGATCTACGATGCCGAGGCAACCGGTCATTTAGCGTGGATCTTTGTCAAAGAAGCGATGGAAAAACATGACATGCTGCTGCACGAAGATTTGAACCGACACGTTGGGGGCGAGAACTCCTATAAAGCAGCTCGGCCTTTTCATGCCACGATCTTAGCCCGAACACAGGCGGGATTGAAGAATTTATTCAAGCTGATCTCGATGTCGAATGTGAAGTACTTCCATGATAAAGTCCCGCGGATCCCGCGCTCAGAATTGGTGAAATTGCGGGAAGGATTGTTAGTCGGAACCGCTTGTGATAAAGGGGAAGTCTTTGTCGCAATGATGCAAAAAGGGGTTGATGCAGCGCGGGAACTTGCTAAGTTTTATGACTATATCGAAGTCATGCCCAAAGCAGTTTATGCCCATCTCCTAGAAACGGAGCTCGTGAAAAGCGAAAAAGACCTAGAAGACATTATTCGGAATTTGATCCAAATGGGTGAGGAGTTAGGGAAAATCGTTGTTGCTACTGGGAATGCCCACTACCTGAACGAAGAAGATGCCATTTATCGTAAGGTCTTGATCAATTCGATGGGGGGCGCCAATCCCTTGAATCGACATAGTTTACCGGATGTACACTTCCGAACAACCGATGAGATGCTGACCGCTTTTCAGTTTTTAGGTCCGGAAGTAGCGAAAGAAATTGTGGTGACGAACCCAAATAAAATCGCTGATCTCTGTGAAAAAGTCATTCCGGTAAAAGATGATCTGTATACACCAAAGATTCCCGGATCTGAACAAGAGATCACCGACTTGAGTTACAACCGTGCCAAAGAGCTATACGGTGATCCATTACCAGAAATTGTGGAAAAACGTTTGAAAAAAGAGCTTGATTCGATCATTGGGAATGGGTTTTCCGTGATCTATTTGATCTCACAAAAACTGGTTCATAAAAGCAATCAAGACGGCTACTTAGTAGGGTCACGGGGATCAGTCGGTTCTAGTTTCGTAGCAACGATGACTGGGATCACTGAGGTCAATCCATTAGCCCCTCATTATTATTGTCCCGATTGCCAGTATTCTGAGTTTTACGAAGACGGCTCGTATGGTTCTGGTTATGATATGCCAGAGAAAAAATGTCCAAAATGCGGCACACGTCTGAACAAAGATGGCCATGATATTCCTTTTGAAACCTTCCTTGGTTTCCATGGCGATAAAGTCCCCGATATCGATTTGAACTTCTCTGGGGAATATCAGCCAGAGGCCCATAACTATACGAAAGTGCTCTTCGGCGAAGAATATGTCTATCGTGCCGGAACGATCGGTACAGTAGCCGATAAAACAGCCTTCGGTTTCGTAAAAGGCTTTGAGCGCGATCATAATCTCCATTATCGAGCAGCTGAAGTCGATCGATTGGCTAAGGGTGCAACTGGCGTCAAACGGACAACTGGTCAGCATCCGGGGGGAATCATCGTTATTCCAGACTATATGGATGTCTATGATTTCACGCCGATTCAATACCCAGCAGATGATCAAAATTCAGAATGGAAAACGACCCACTTTGATTTCCATTCCATTCATGACAATATTTTAAAACTGGATATCCTGGGACACGATGACCCAACGGTGATTCGGATGCTGCAGGATTTATCAGGAATCGATCCTAAAACGATCCCCACGGATGATCCGGAAGTGATGCGTATTTTTGGTGGTACGGACGTGCTAGGTGTGACTGAAGAGCAGATCTACTCCAAAACAGGTACATTAGGCATCCCAGAATTTGGGACCCGATTTGTGCGGGGGATGTTGGATCAAACCCATCCATCGACGTTTGCAGAGCTCTTGCAGATCTCTGGTCTTTCCCATGGTACCGATGTATGGTTGGGTAATGCCGAAGAACTGATTCGTCGCGGAGATGCCAGTCTAGCAGAAGTAATCGGCTGTCGGGATGATATCATGGTGTATTTGATCCATGCTGGCTTAGATGACGGGATGGCCTTTAAAATCATGGAGACGGTTCGTAAAGGGCAATGGAACAAGATCCCTGACGACTTGCGGGACACTTACTTGCAAGCGATGCGGGAGAACAATGTCCCTGAATGGTATATCGATTCTTGTTCGAAGATCAAGTACATGTTCCCGAAAGCCCATGCGGCGGCGTATGTTTTGATGGCGTTGCGGGTGGCTTACTTTAAAGTGTACTTCCCAATTCTCTATTACTGTGCTTATTTCTCTGTCCGGGCGGATGATTTTGATTTGATTGCCATGTCAAAAGGAAAAGACGCCGTAAAAGAACGGATGCAAGAAATCACTGACAAAGGATTGGATGCGTCAACGAAAGAAAAGAATCTGTTAACCGTTCTGGAGTTAGCCAATGAAATGTTAGAGCGCGGTTATGAATTTGGGATGATCGATCTGTATAAATCGGATGCGGAAAACTTCGTGATCGACGGAAAAAAATTGATCGCACCATTTCGAGCAGTACCGAGTTTGGGACTAAACGTAGCGAAACAAATCGTGGAAGCACGGAAAAATGGTCCTTTCTTATCGAAAGAAGATCTCGCCAATCGCGGGAAAGTTTCTAAGACTTTGATTGAATACATGACGGATAACGGTGTTCTAAAAGATTTACCTGATGAAAATCAGTTGTCGTTGTTTGATATGTTGTAAACCACCGGCTGTTCACTTAAGATAAAAAAAAGCACATCATCATAATGGCTAGTATAGCTAGTTTCTGCATGATGTGCTTTTTTGTCTTGTTTGTGAAATCGATCTAAGCAGCCACAATCTGACGAAAATCAGAAAGATCGTGGTCTATTGTGGGAAATCATAGGGGCCAGCCTTGGTAGCGAATCAATCGAACCTTTACCATACAAAGAGGAGAAAAATACTCGTTACCGAAAGAAGCGAATGCCTTTGGTAACGAGTATTTTTCGACAAAGTTTTAAATAGCTAAAAAAAGAAAAAAAGCAAAACAGGCAAATACACCATGTACAGTAAGACGGAATAGCCTAGACATGAAGTTGCAAATTCTTCATCCCCTTGGTAGTTTCGTACAAGGATCGGGACAGAGTTTTGGACGGGCATAGAGGCTTGAATAATAAACACAGAAAGCATCAATTCAGGAACAGGGATGATTCTGCTTAACAGCCACACAACGAGGGGCGAAAGAACGAAACGACCAAACAAAACACCGACAATGTCTTTCGTCATTCGCAAATTTTTGAGTCCCCCAAAGTAGACGATGATTCCGATAATAAACATTGATAAGGGTGTCGTCAAATCTGCTAGATAGCTTCCAAGGCCATCAACAAATGAGGGCAGCGGTAAGGTGAATAGCATCCAGATTAAACCGATGATGAAACCAATCAAGGCTGGTGAAAAAATCTTTTTTAGCATGACCAATGGATGAAAGGAAATCCGGGCTTCACCAAAATCAGGATTGTCTTTTGCTAACTCAAAAATACCGATGGTCCAAAATAATGTCGTATTTACAATATAGTACAACAACACATAAGGAACGGCTTTTTCACCAAAAATAGCTAAATTGATCGGTAAGCCGATGAAGATCGTATTGGAAAAGGTAAACATGGCGGAAAATGCGCCTTGGTGTTTGGCTTCAATTTGCGCGAAACGTCGCCATAAATAACCAGCGAAGTAAGTGATCATCATGGAAAGTAATGGGATGATCATCCCCGAAACCAATGAAAGAAATTCATCTTTCGTAAAATTTTTAATAATCGTTAAAAACATATTGGCTGGTAATGAGACATTTAATACCAATTTTGAAAACGTATCGGCGGTTCGATTAGAAAACCATTGTTTGTAAGACAACCAATAACCGATAAACATGAGACTGAAAATGACAAAAATATTGATATATGCTTGAAACATGTGCTCACCTCTCATTTACTATAGCGAAAGGCAGAAGAAGAAGCAACTGATTCCCATTTGAAAACAACAAAAAACCAAACCACTCATTGAGCGATTTGGTCAAGAATTACTAACGTTGCTGCTTGCCTGCGTTACGACCTTTTCCACTAGGCTTTGTCGTGTTCAACGCTTTTTTGACAGCTTCTGTTTTTTCAGGAGTTACATCTTTGCGAGGCGTAACCACCGTTTTTGGCGGATTGGCTTTCATTTCTGCTTCGACTTGGGCACGAATTTTTGGTTTCATGATGACATTCGTGATAAATGTTTGGATACAACTGAAGACCCCACCGACTACCCAATAAAGCGTCACACCAGCTGGTGCACTCATTGACATGAAAACGATCATCAATGGAGAAACGATCAACATGGTTTTCATCGTTTTTTTCTGTTCTTCCGGAATCCCAATGGTTGAGATGTATCCTTGTGCCAGGTAGGAAATACCAGCAATCGCCACAAAGAGGATGCTGGGGTCACCTAATGATACGCCAAAGAACTCAGAGTTTTGGATTCCTTGTGTGTAACGGGCGGTGAAGTAGAGGGCAGAGAAGATCGGCATCTGAATCAGTAAAGGCAAACAACCGATACCGCCAAACATACTGACGTTGTTTTCAGAATAGATTTTTTGCATCTCCGCTTGCGCTTGCATTTGTTCTTCCCGAGTGGTTGCTTTCTTCAAATTGGCTTGTGCAATATCCACTTGAGGTTTCAGAAACTGCATTTTTTCACTTTGAATCATCGTTTTTCGAGACTGATGGATCCCTAATGGTAAGATAATGACGCGGACAACGATCGTTACGGCGATGATCGCCCAGCCGTAAGACCAGTTGAAGTTTTCAACGAGCATCGTGATCATATCACCTAAAGGTTTCACCAAAAAGCGATAAATCATTCCTGTTTCTTTCGGCGTACCATCAGCATTGGTACTGACACAGCCTGATAATGCTAATAACAGGCCAAATAATCCTGATGAAAGCAGCCATTTATTCATTTTAGACATTCTATTCTTCCTCTTCACAATAAATTTAGACAAAAATAACTATACTAAAAAAGACCGACTATTTCAATGTACAAAGAGAAATTCATTGAAAAATCAATCTTTCGACTTAGAAAACATTCAATTATCAATAATAGACTACATCAAAGCTAGTACGTTCTTTAATGGTATCGTCTGGTTGGATGTCGATTTGGTTCACTTTTCCAGCGGGAGAAGGAGAATCTTTCACTCCGGCAACAAAGGCATCGATGATTTTTTCATCTCCCATTGCTTCAATCGAAACAGAACCATCTGCCTCATTTTTTACAGATCCTGTGACCCCTAACTGATCGGCAAGCATTTTCGTGGTATAACGAAAGCCGACACCTTGGACACGCCCTTGAACATGGATTCGTAGTTTCTTCATGGACAATCCCTCCTCTGCTTATAATGATAGCGTTTTTTCAGTAAAAGAACAAGTTAGATCGATTGACTCATGCTATAATAAATCGAGGTGACCACATGAAAGAAATTCAATCGAAAAAAAATACCTTTATCAAGGAAATCAAAAAACTAACACAAAAAAAACACCGTACACAGACCAATACGTATTTGATCGATGGCTGGCATTTAGTGCAAGAAGCGCTGCAGGCCAAAGTACCTATCAAAGCGTTGTTGGTGACACCGCGAGGGTTAAGCGAAGCCAACGGGCAGCTCGATGATTATCAGGAAGAAAGCTATTTGATCACAGAGGAGATCGCAGCGATGCTTTCTGATTTACCAACACCACAAGGAATTTTTGCCGTGGTGGAAAAGCAAGAGCAAAACTTACAGACACTGACGGGTAATTGGTTGATTTTAGATAATGTGCAAGATCCCGGGAACGTTGGTACCATGATTCGAACAGCGGATGCTGCTGGATTTAGCGGGGTGTTTCTCGGCGAAGGAACAGCAGATCTTTACAGCACAAAAGTCTTACGCAGCATGCAAGGAAGCAACTATCATTTGCCGATTTTAGAAGGAGCGATCCCGCCATTTCTAAAGCAGCTACGCTCAGCTGGCGTGACGATTTATGGCACCGAATTAAATAAAGAAGCCGTTCCTTATACCGAGCTTCCTAAAGAACAAACAACTGCCTTCATTTTAGGTAACGAGGGACAAGGGGTTCACCCAGAACTGTTGGCTTTGACTGACAAAAATGTGTATATTCCCCTCTATGGTCAGGCGGAATCATTGAACGTCGCCATTGCAGCCGGAATTTTGATGTATTTTTCTGTCAGATAGATTTTTAAGGAACTGTTAAACTATTTGAATCTATTGCACCTCACCTAGAATCTTCGATGAATAGGTGCTATACTTTGTCTTGTAACAATCAAGCAGATCAAAAAAAGGTGGCAGACAAAAATTTATGACAGAAAAATGGCAAGAAGATAGCGAATATATGTCTTACGTGGCTGACCTGTTAGAAACAGAAGCTGTAAAAAAATTAGCCAACTTTGTGCAGCATATGAACTCCACACGTTTGGAACATTCGATCAGCGTCTCTTATTATAGTTACAAATTGGCCAAGAAATGGGGCGGTGATGCTCGTGCAACAGCTCGTGCAGGACTCCTTCATGATTTATTCTACTATGACTGGCGTACCACAAAGTTTGATGAAGGTACCCATGCGTATATGCATCCACGAATTGCAGTAAAAAATGCTGAAAAAATCACTGAACTAAGTGATCTAGAAAAAGATATCATCTTGAAACATATGTGGGGAGCAACGATTGCGCCGCCACGTTATAAAGAAAGCTATATTGTCACAATGGTTGACAAATATTGTGCGATCAAAGAAGCATCAGAACCACTTACAGAAAGTATGAAAGAAAAATGGCAACAACGTTTCTGGAAGAAACATCGTACGATTCAATAAGAAAAAAGTTCTTCGAACCAGCCGGTTCAAAGAACTTTTTTTGTTTGCTTAGCCAAAAATAAGTTGGAGGATCGCTGCGCCTACATAAAGGATCAGTAAGGTGATCAATACCATTAAGTGTCGTCTTTTGTGCATAAAAAGGATCGCTACGAATTCTCGTAAGAAGGCATTTGGTAAATAGTAAAAGGCGGTGGGTGCTCCGATACCATCCGCTTTAAGTTGTGCTTGATCTGCATAGAGACCGGCACGAAAAATATGGTAATTGTTGGAGGAAAAAATAACTTTGTAGCCATTTGGCTTTAAGGAATCCATGATTTCTTTCGAAAACTTCATGTTTTCATAAGTAGTCGTGGAATTTGTTTCTACTAAAATCTCTCCTTCGGGCACTCCTTGCGCAACTGCATATTCTTTCATCGCGACAGCTTCTGGCAGCTTTTCATCGCTTCCTTGGCCGCCTGACATCAGTAACCGAGGAGCGGTTTTTTTCGCTTTAAATTGCGCTTCGTAGAACGAGATTGCTTTATTGATACGCTTGGCCAATAAAGGGGAGACCGTGGTGCCATTCAAAAGACCTGCTCCTAAGACGATGATAAAATCTTGATTGTAACGAGGATGATTGAACTGATAAATGACTGAAATCGATAAAAAGTTCAAAAAGACCACAAATAGATACATCAGACTTAGGGGAACAACGCCGAATAAGGTTCGGATCCAATCCGGGAAAAAGTGCAAAAGGGTATCTGAAAATAATAAAACGGTCAAAACCACTGCTAAGATCAGGGTCAATAGATTGGCGATTGATCGCGACTCTCTTCGTAAAACAATAATGGAATTCCAGTAAAGAAAGACCACGAGAATGGCTAAGCCGAATAATAATACAGCAAAGAAGATCGCTAGCAAAACAGCCAATAGACCACCTACAAGAATATCTTGTGTTCGGTATAGATTAATGACTAGGTAGCCACCAAATGCTAAGACAAACAAATTAAAGAGCAAGCCATTTACGAGTCGGTGCTTGTTGCGCCGATAAGAAAATAAAAAAAGGCCGGCGAAGGCGACTGGTATTAGAATAAAGAAACTGCCTGTCCGTAATTCTGAGACGGCTAAATAAATCAGCAGGGCTAAAATCGTCCAACAGCACTCAAAAAAGAAAATATCTGGCTCATCTTTACTCTTGCGCCACTTTTGAACGACGATCACACCCGTCAAATAGCTGATGGCAAAAATCAGCAATTGCGTAAAATCCATGTTTTTCACTCCTTTAACGATACACCTAGTATACCGAAAAATGACAAAAATTGCTTGTTGCTAAGGTCAAAGTTGCTGAATTTCTTGCAATTCGCTAAAATGAAGAAAAGAAGGAGGAAGGAACATGCAATTAGGTGAAGTGATTCGCGTTGAACGGCCCGCTTTTTATGTGATCGGAAAAGAAGGCAAGGGATTAGCGGAAGAAGGAGCTTCTTGGGTACCAGCGCTATGGGAACTTGCAACAAAGGATTTTGAAGAGATCGAATTTCTAGTGAGCGATCAAAAGGCAGAAGAACTGGAATTTTGGGGCTTAATGAGTGATGGCACCAATTGGTTAGAGCCTTGGCAAGAAACCGGCCGTTATTTGGCAGGCGTTCAAGTCCATACAGAAAATTTTCCTCCCGTCGGTTGGGTCCGTTGGGAAATGCCCGCAATGACCTATCTCGTTGTAAAAACGGATGAAAAAAACTTGACCATGATGACTGAAAAAATGTTGATGGAAGTTTTACCAGAAAATAACGTCCACTTGTCAGCAGCGATCCAAGAAAGATATCTTCCTCATTTTAAAGAAGGGGAAGTTGAATTGTTTTTCCCTGTTGAGCCTTTGGCAGCAGCAACGGTGGAAACGGTAGAATAAAAAAAATCTGTCCGAGAAGCAATCTTTGCTCAGGACAGATTTTTTCTTTGGTTTGGATTAAAAAAGATTCTCGAAAAAGGTAGACACACCGCGCCAAGCACGAACAAAGATGTTGGCTTTTTCTACCGTTTGTGTTGTGACCAATCCTGCAGTTTCGTCATGATCAGAAGCATCAATATAACCAAGCGTATCAGCTGGAATCGAAGCACTTACAGTACCGACTTCTGTGCCCTCAGTCAATGGCGCTTGCAGGGCAGAATCACGATAATGCTCATTAAAGTCAATGGTTGTTTCAAAGGCTGTTGCATCCATATCTCCACGTACCCATAAGGTCAAACCTTGATTTAAGGCAACGGGAACACTCAATTCTTTCCCATCTTTGACTGACACCGTCTGTGTATCTTCTAACTGTGCATTTTCTGGTAGAATTTCTACTTGTTCCCAAGCATCGAAGGAGTAGTCCATCAACCGACCTGTTTCGATAAAACGTACGCTTGGATTTTCCGCATGACCATTGACGTTTAGCACGACGGTGATAATTCGTTGACCATCCTTGACGGCGGTTCCGACAAAGCAGGCGCCTGCCATATCTGTCGTACCAGTCTTAAGACCGTCAACACCATCTTTAGTATTCGTAAAACCTGGAAGCATCCAGTTCCAATTGACCATCTCGACAGGCGAATAGGAACCTTCGCCAAATTGTTTGGTGGAAAGACTTGTTACTTCTAAAACGTCTGGAAAGTCTTGCAGCAAATGGCGAGCAATCAGGGCGACATCTTTTGCGGATAGTTCGTTTTCGTCAGTGGAAGTTGACCCGGGATAGATATTGTCCCCTAAATAAGTATTGTTCAAGCCAGAAGCATTAACGATCTTTGCATCGGTAATGCCCCATGATTGCACTTTTTCTTGCATTTGATCAACAAAGGCACTTTCAGACCCAGCAATCAGCTCCGCGAGCGCTACGATTGCAGCATTTGCAGATTGGATATAACTGGCATCATACAAATCTTTTACTGTATAGGTAACGTCTTGATGCAAAGGGACATTCGATAAGTTTGGCGACACGCTGAGATTCGCGGCATAATCTGAAATAGGGACAGGATCATCCCAAGCGATGGTTCCTTGCTCTACTTGCTCAGCTACAAGGTAGAGACTGATGATCTTGGTGATGGAGGCGATGCCCATGGCGGTCTCACCATCTTGATCATACAACACTTTGCCTGTGTCAAAATCAATGGAATAAGCGGCTTTTGCATCGACTGAAAAATCTTGGATCTCTTCGGCGCTCATAGCTGTATCATCAGCATACGAAACGACGGGTAAGCCGGCAGCAGCAAAGAGGATTGCCAAAGCAGCAACGATGGAATACCCGAACTTGGTTATTTTCTGCATATATGTAGTAGCTCCTTTAAAGTTGTATCTAAGCAAAAATTTTAACAAAGAGTATCCACCGTTGCAATACTCTAAGAGAAAACTTAGCATTTAATTGCGTAAGACCGATCCCTCAGTAGACAAATTGAGACGTTACGTGACTAAGGTTGTTTACTGTAAATAATAGCTAACAAAAAAACTTACCTTCCTATAAAATAGAAGGCAAGTTTTTGTGAATTGACATAGGGTCAAACTGATTCACTTAGCGACGATTGGAATGGATTCTCGGGTTTTGGTTTTGGACTCTGACGGGAACTTTCACCGCCTTCGTTTCTTGTTGCATAGCCAATTTTGCTAAAAAGAATGTCCCAGCTAACAATGCAGCTAAAGCAAAGATGGAAAAGAGTGAAATAAAGGTCGTTAACATAAAAATCCCTTCTTTCTATTTAAAATAAATGTGGAAGGTAGGAATCGAACCTACACCTTAATCTATGAACGATCAAACATCACTCAACGGAACACCTTGTTCAACCACTTGTTAAGTTAATGATAGCATGGATTGCCAAGAAATGCTGATAAAAAGTCTGAGAATTGACCGAAGAAAATGTGAAGAAAACATGAACTTGGCTTTCTCAGCGATTTTAGATGATTTTTGTCAAAGAATAGTGGCAATCTTCTGCTTCATCATATAAAGTAATGACGGAGCCTTTTTGTTCAAGAACTAAATGATAGCCAAATGTGTCCAGTAAAACTAACCGCATCGGAGTCAATTCAACGATGGAAGCAGTCAAAGGCTTGCCTTCGATGGTCAATGAATAATCATTGGCTATTTCTATCGTGACATCTTCTTTTGTCTTGGAAGTAAAACGCCAATTACCAATGAAATTCTGGCGATTCTCATTTTTTTGTTTTTCTTTTCGCAACAGCAAGGAGCTGACCACGCCCGTTGCAAGAGATAAACCAATCAAAATAGACCTTTTCTTCATTTATACACGTCCTATCATTTAGGATTCATCAAGTTGTGCCTTGTGGACAGGTGTCCACTTTTTCGCACTAGAAAATAATTGCCATAAGTATACCATGAGAAGGTAAAAAAGCATGGTACTTTAGTTTGAAGTTTAGAAGTTTTTATCAAAATATGCTATGATTCAAAAGAGCAGGTGAGAAAATGAATTATCCGAATACCCTTTTAGCCACGTTTCTCGTGCGAGACAACCGGTTCATTGCCCGATGTCTCGTTGACGGTCAAGAAGTAATCGTCCATGTAAAAAATACCGGACGAGGAAAAGAGCTCTTGCACAAAGGTGCGCTTGTTACCCTGCAATATTGGGACAATCCGAAACGCAAAACCAATTACGACTTGATCTCAGTCAAGAAACAAGACCAATGGATCAACATCGATAGTCAAGTACCGAATCGTTTAGGCTATGAAGGCCTCTTGGATGGCACGATCCAGTTGCCAAATATCAAAGGGAGAATCGCGCTTTTGCGAAGGGAAGTTGTCTATGGGACATCAAAATTCGACCTTTATTTTGAAACAGATGAACAAGAAAAAGGCTTTTTAGAAATCAAGGGAATGACCCTTGAAAACAAGCAAGTCGGTGCTTTTCCAGATGCACCAACCATTCGTGGCTTGAAACACGTCAATGAATTGATCCATGCCAAAGAAGCTGGCTATTATGCGGCGGTTTTGTTTATGATCCAATTTGAAGCGGTGCAAATCGCCACGATCCATCGACAGATGCAACCGGATCTGGCCACTAAAATCGCTGAAGCGCAAAGCAAGGGTGTCGAAGTGTTTGCCTATAATTGCCAAGTAAACCAAGGGATGATCACGGTCAAAGAACCAATCCCTTTTGATTTGAATGTCGTCTTTGACGACCCTAATCTATAGAAGAAAGAAGGAAAAAACATGATTCATTTAGGGATTATCGGCACAAATTGGATCACCGATCAATTTGTACAAGCAGCCCACGAAACCAAACGCTATCAATTGGTTGCCGTATACTCAAGAAAGTTAGCAACGGCACAACGTTTTGGAGAAAAATATGGGGACATCGAATATGCGACCGATCTGGACACTTTTTTTGGCTTAGCTCATATGGACACGGTCTACATCGCGTCTCCGAATAGTTTGCACTTTGAACAAGCCAAGCAAGGTATTTTAGCAGGAAAAAATGTCATTGTGGAGAAGCCAGCCTTTTCAACGCCTGAGGAAATGGCGGAGATCATCGAATTGGCAAATCAGCAACAGGTATTATTCTTTGAAGCAGCTCGCAACATCCATGAAGCAAGTTTTTCTACTGTAGCCGAATTCTTACCGACACGCGGTGTCATTCTTGGGGCGACCTTTTCTTATATGAAATATTCGTCTCGTTATGACGCTGTACTAGCTGGGGAGGAACCAAATATTTTTTCTCCACATTTTTCTGGCGGTGCCTTAGCGGATTTGGGCGTCTATCCGATTTATGCGGCGGTCGCTTGGTTTGGCAAACCGCAAGATGTTCATTATTTTGCTCGTAAATTACCGACTGGTGTAGATGGTATCGGGACCGCAGTGTTGCGCTATGCTGACTTTGATGTCACAATCCAAACAGGAAAAATTGCTGATTCAGAGTTGCGTTCAGAAATCTATTTTGAAGACGGTACATTAGACCTAAATGCCGTCAATGCCATCGAAGAAGCCGCGTTTTATGAGCGAAAAACAAAACAAACCCAGGCATTAGCAGTAAGTGCTTTAGAAAACCCGATGATCGAAGAAGCACAAGACTTTGCAGACATCATCGAAAACAAAAATGATCCCCAACAAGGACAACGGTATGAGGAATGGGTGGAACTTGCTCGCAGTGTCAATGAAACCATCGCTCTTATGCGTAAACAAGCAGGCATCATTTTTGATGCAGATAAAAAATAAGGAATGGAACATTTATGACAGTATTTGAATTGACACAATTGCCAGACATCTGGCAGGAAAAATGGCAAGCGGCAGGGTATCACGCACCGTCCCTGATCCAAGAGAAAACCTTTGGCCCTTTAAAAGATGGTGAGTCTGTCATTGGAGTCTCACCGACCGGTTCTGGTAAAACATTGGCGTACCTCTTGCCACTGTTAACAAAAGTCGAGGTAAAGCAAGGCAATCAGTTGTTGATTTTGACTTCTTCACAAGAATTAGCGATGCAAGTCACAGAAGTGGCCCGGGAATGGGCCCAAGCCATTGGTTTGACCGTTCTGCCCCTAATTGGTGGCGCAAGTACAAAACGCCAAGTGGAAAAACTGAAAGACAAGCCCGAGGTCTTGATTGGCACCCCAGGCCGAGTGTTAGAATTGATCAAAGCAAAAAAAATCAAGACCCAGCAGTTGCAATCGTTGGTATTAGATGAGGTTGACCAATTATTGAAAGAAGGGGCCTTCACACTGGCTGCCAAGATCAATCAAACATTGCCAAAACAAATCCAGCGTAGTTTCTTTTCAGCAACCGCTAACGAAGTGATTGATGAGATTCGACCATTGGTGACAAAAGAGCCGCTGATCATTGATGTTACCCAAGAAGATCAGAGCAAAGGCGTGATCCATCACTACTATTTGAATTATCCGCAACGACGAATCGTGGATGCTTTAAGGCGCTTTGCTCATTTACCAAGCTTTCAAGCCTTGGTTTTCTTCAATGAATTAAGCGCAATGGGAAATGCAGAAGAAAAACTGCTGTTTCACGGCTTGCCGGTGGCATCATTAGCATCTGACCAAAACAAACTTGCCCGAAAAGGCGCACTGGAGAGCTTCCGTCAAGGAAAACTAGTAGAATTATTGACGACCGATGTCGCCTCTCGCGGCTTAGATGTGGTGGATTTGCCTTATGTCATCAATACGGAAGTCCCGTTAGAAAAAGAATCCTATCTGCACCGGGCAGGACGTGTTGGACGAATGGGCAAAGAAGGAACCGTCGTCACGATCGTTCAAGACCATTCGTTGAAGGATTTGAAAAAAATCGCGAATCAATTGTCCATAGAACTCAAGGAAGTCTATCTGCATGGGGGACAATTACACACAGAAGCACCTGTTATCGAAAAGGAAAGCAAGAAAGAAACGAAAATAGTAAGTGTGCAGAAAATTTCCAAGAAAACATCTGAAAAATTACACACTCCTGTTAAAAAGACCAAGAAAAAGACGAAAAAGCAAAAAGACAAAGGAAAAAGACGCCATTGAGCGTCTTTTTGTGTTACCATTAACGTTGTTTATTATTAGTGTGTAAAAAAATGAGGAGGCTATCGAATGAATTCGCGAAAAGAAGAGATTTTTCAAACGATCGAACTGCATAAGCAAGGGTTGACCGCAGTTGACGTCGCTAAAATCTTACAAATCGATCGCAGCAATGCAAGCCGTTATCTCAGTGAGCTTTATAAAGAAAAGAAAATCGGCAAACGTTCCGGCCGTCCGGTCGTTTATGAGCCATTAGAAGAAACGGTGCATGTGGATGTTTCCTCTGAAGTGAGTTTTGAAAGTCTTGTTGGGGTTCAAGCTTCTTTAAAAGTAAGTATCCAGCAAGCCAAAGCAGCAATTTTATATCCGCCTAGAGGACTCCATACCATTATTTTTGGAGAGACAGGTACCGGTAAATCCTTATTTGCCGAATGTATGTATCACTTTGCGGTTGAATCAAATATGTTAGAAAAAGATGCTCCTTTCGTATCGTTTAATTGTGCGGATTATGCACAAAATCCGCAGTTGTTGTTTGGTCACATCTTTGGCATCAAAAAAGGGGCCTACACAGGTGCTGCAGAAGATAGTCCAGGACTTATGGCAAAAGCCGATGGCGGCATATTGTTCTTGGATGAGATCCATCGACTGCCGCCAGAAGGCCAAGAAATGCTCTTTACCTTCATTGACAAAGGGATCTACCGCCCATTAGGGGAAAGCAACCAAGTTCATGAAGCCGCCGTGCAGATCATTGGTGCCACCACTGAATCATCAGAAACCTTTTTGACGACCTTCAATCGGCGAATTCCCATGGCTATTACTTTGCCAAATGTGGAAAGTCGTTCGCTAGATGAACGGTATGAAATCATTTCCTTGTTTATCAAGCAAGAGGCGACCCGTCTAAATCAGCGGATCGATGTCGAGCGAGATGCGATATTGGCCTTTATGCTCTATGATGCAGAAGGCAACATCGGTCAAATCAAGCGAGACCTGAAACTCGTCTGTGCGAAGGCATTCTTACATTATCGGACCTATGGGAAAAAACACCTCCTGATTCGAAAAGGCGATTGCTCACTGCAAGTTCAAAAAGGGCTGTTGAAGATCAAAGAAATGTCAGAACGCTTGGATCGGTTTTTAGATGGCAAAGGCGACTTTCTGAGTTTCGAACCCGGCGACCCAGATGTTGTCTGGTCTCGTGATCCGCAACGGAATATGCAGGTGTACAATGAGATCGAAGAAAAAGTCAGCACACTGATTGAAACCGGTGTAGCCAATGTTGATTTAGAAAACTTGATCTCTAAGGATGTGGATGCCTACTTTGAAAAATATGTCGAAGAATTGATCCAAAACCCTGTTCATAAAGAGTTGATTCCAGAAGACATTTGGAAACTGACCAATGTTCTTTATGACTTGGCAGGTCAGAGGTTAGATCGAACTTATAGTGAAAAAGCCCGTTTTGCCTTTGCGTTGCATTTGCAAAGTACGCTGGAACGTGTTAAAGAGGGACATATGATCGTTCATCCGGATTTGAACACGATTAGAAAAAACTTAAAATCCGAATTTCAAGTGGCAATGGATTTATCGACGATCATTGAAGAGGAACGTCATGTCGAGATCCCATTTGATGAAATCGGCTTTATCAGTATGTTTTTAGCGATTCAAGTCAAACAGCCTTCGCCATTGCCCCTTGAAAAAATCGAGATCATTGTCTTGATGCATGGCAAGGCAACTGCCAGCAGTATGCTGGAGACAGCCCAAGAGCTGCTGGAGACCGACCATGGCAAGGCAATGAATATGTCTTTGGATATGGAAGTCGGGCAAATGTATGACCAGCTGTTGAATTATATCAATGAAAACAAAGAGAAGATGAGCAATGGCTTATTGCTTTTAACCGATATGGGCTCCCTCAATTCATTTGCGAATTTGATTTCCGAAGAGACGGGGATTCGTACGAAAGCTATTTCGATGGTCAGCACGATGATTGTTTTAGAAGCTTTGCGGATGGCAGAGAGTGGGCGCAGTTTAGAAGATATCTACCAAAACATTCAGCGTTCTTTTGAAACCATCGTACAAGAACAGTTCCGTACGGTTCGTGAAGCAAAAGGAAATAAAAAGGCAGTCATCGTTACTTGCTTTACTGGGGAAGGTGTCGCTGCCAAACTTTATCAACGAATTTATCCCGTCGTCGATCAATCAAAAGTCGAGATCATCCAAATGCAATTTATTGAAAAAGAAACCTTCAAAAAACATATTGACGGCTTGCTAGAAGAATATGAGATCAAAGCTATTGCCGGCACCGTCGAGATCGATTATCAAAACATTCCGTTTTTCTCCGCCTATGATGTTTTTGATGACAATCGCTTGAATGTGCTAAAACGAATCGCTTCAGATGAAGTGCCGATCGAAAAGATCGTGCGTTCATTGGAAAATACGATAACTCATGTTGGGTCCGTCTATCATCTGATCGAAAGCCTGCAACGAATCGTTCATCAGATTCAAAATCAATTGCATGTGATTGTAGAACCAACCGTCGATGCAGGATTAGTCATTCATTTAGCCTTTTTGGTAGAAAGTTTATTGAAGAAGGAGCCTTCCCGTACTTTCGTCAACTTAGCTACTTTCCAAAAACGGTACCGAATTGAAATGGATGTTTTACGAACCCATTTATTACAAATTGAAAAAAATTATCAAATCAAATTTTCTGAAGATGAGATCGCCTATTTAACCCAAATGTTTTTAGAAAACAAAATCAAAAATTATGATGAATCCGCACACAATTTTAGTGTGTAATGAAAAAACTGCGAGTGTGTAAATGAGAAATTGGTTCAGACCATTGATAAATAAAGGTCTGAACTTATTTTTTTTTGGCACGCTTTTTGCTTTATAGTAAAGTGTAACTTACAACAGAAAGGAGCAGATGCGCGATGGCGAAAAAAACGATTATGCTGGTTTGTTCAGCAGGAATGAGTACCAGTCTATTGGTGACAAAAATGCAAAAAGCAGCCGAAGCTAAAGGAATGGAAGCAGATATCTTTGCTGTTTCAGCTTCAGAAGCCGACCAACATTTGGAGTCAAAACCAGTCGATGTTCTATTGTTAGGACCACAAGTACGTTTCATGAAATCACAATTTGAACAAAAATTAGCACCAAAAGGCATTCCTTTGGACGTGATCAACATGGCAGACTATGGCATGATGAACGGCGAAAAAGTATTGCAACAAGCAGAAACATTAATGAACTAAGATTTTTTAGGATCGAAGTGTAAGGAGGATTTTTAAAGATGGATGAGCAAAATTTGGAAGCCATTATGGGATTGATCATGTATGGTGGTAATGCAAAAAGTGACGCAATGGAAGCAATCGCGGCAGCAAAAGAAGGGAACTTCGAATTAGCTGACCAAAAAATCAAAGATGCTGAAGCATCTCTTGTGGAAGCGCATCATTCGCAAACAGGATTGTTGACACAAGAAGCGCAAGGCAATCATATGACCGTGACATTGTTGACCGTGCATTCACAAGATCACCTAATGACATCAATCGCATTTACCGATTTAGCGAAAGAAATCATTGATGTCTATCGACGTCTAAATAACGAATAATCTTTGAACGGATAGAAGTAGTTATTGTCGATGAATCAAAAAATCTTCTTTGACGAATAGAACTTATAGGAGGAATTAAGAATGGATGGATTAACAAGTTGGATGGAGAGACACATTCTCCCGGTTGCAGCTAAGATTGGTGCGCAAAAGCATTTGGTTGCCTTGCGGGATGCTTTTATCGGAATGATGCCAGCAACGATGGCTGGGGCAATTGCAGTATTATTGAACGCCTTCATGCGTGATTTTCCAAACACTTATCTTGGTGCGGACAATGCAATCACGAAATTTTTCACGCCAGTGATCGCAGTCAATGGTTTAGTTTGGACAGGTACCTTAGCAATTATGGCGGTTATCTTCTCAGCTTCATTCGGTTATAATTTAGCGAAGGCTTACAATGTTGATGCACTATCAGGTGCGTTGGTCTCTTTAGCAGCATTTATTATGGGTATTCCACAATCTGCTTCTCTTTCTTTAGCGTTAGAAGAAGCACTACCAGCAAACGTGGTAGACATGATCAACAGTACAAGTGCTACATCAGGATTTGCAGCAGATGGTTCAACGATCAGCGCTGCAGGCTGGGGCTACTTCCCATTTAGCGCCTATATGGGTGGCTCTGGATTGTTCACGGCAATCATCTTTGGTTTCGTTTCAGTTATTATCTTTGCAAAATTGATGCAAAAAAATATTATTATCAAAATGCCAGATTCAGTGCCACCAGCAGTTTCCCGTGCCTTTGCAGCGATTATCCCTGGGATTGCCGGACTATATGCTTCAGGTTTGATTTACTATCTATTTGAACGCTTTGTCGGTATGCCGATAATTGACTGGATCTCCGAATCGATCCAAAAACCATTATTGGGTCTCTCTCAAGGGTACTTTGCCGTATTTATCATTGTTTTACTTGTCCATGTCTTGTGGTTCTTTGGATTACATGGAACAAATATCATGGGACCTGTTCTACAATCGATCTATGGTGTGGCAATGGTTGAAAATACTAATGCTTATCAATTAGGGGAAGCTGTTCCTTATAAATGGGTAGCAGGTTCATTCGAAGCATTTGTTTGGCCTGGTGGAGCAGGTGTGACTTTAATGCTCTTGATCGCAATCTTGCTATTCTCTAAACGTGCCGACTATAAGACAGTTGGTAAACTAGGGATTGGACCTGGGTTGTTCAATATCAATGAACCAGTAATGTTTGGTCTACCAATCGTGTTAAACCCATTGTTTATCATTCCATTTATTGTTGCACCGTTAGTTACAGCAACGATTGCTTACTTTGCAACAACTTTAGGGTTAGTTGCACCAGTTGTGGTAAATGTGATTTGGGTAATGCCAACGATCCTAAGTGGCTTCTTAGCTACCGGTGGAGACTGGCGTGCGATCATCTTGACAATTATTAATTTGGCTGTAGCTTTATTGATCTGGGCACCATTTATTATTGCTGCCAACAAAATCAATCCAGCAGACCAAGAGAACTAATCAAATAAACTAGATGGGTGGCTTCACCCATCTAGCTATCTTTTTTAGGAGGAGAAAAAATGATTATTGTAAATTCCGCGATGCAACAAGACAACATCAAAGCATTACTTGAGTCTTTGACAGAAGGTGAGATCAAGTATACCTTTAAAGAAAAAAAAGGGATTCAGTTGATTTTTGAAACAACGGCAGAAGACAAAGAAAAAGCAGCGAAACTTGCCAAAGACGCAATCAAAAATACTGATTGGGGTCGAGTACTATACTTTAACGTCGTTAGTCAATAGTGAGGTGATATCATGTTTAAAAATGGATTGTTTTTTATAAGCATCGGTAGTATGTTATTTATATACAGCGCTAACGCGCAGTCAGGTGAATACCACTGGGTGAATCTCATCACGTCAGTCATTCTAATGGCTATTGGAGGAATCATGGCTTCAATTGGACACAAACGCAACAAGAAAGACAAGGAGGCGCAAGATGGAAATCACTAAAAAAATGAATGTACCCGCTGACTTTTTATATAAGACGATCATCGATTCCGTTTTACATGATATTAAACAAGCGACAGATCAAACACTTACTGAAGAGCAATTAGAAGGATACAGCTATCTTAAACAGTTTTATAAAGATAGTAATGCCACCATAACAATCGAAACGGTCAAGAAGAATCAAGCCTATGCGTTCCAAACGGCGACGAAAAAAAATACCTTCCGTGTACACTATCAGATCGAAGCGATAGACGAGTCGCACTGCAACTTGCATTATGAAGAAAAAATGACTTCTGAAGGCATGATTCAGCAATTAAATGACATGCTCTTAGGTACGATTCTAGGATATTTCAAACGCAAGCAATTTAAAAAAATGTTGAGTATGATGGAAGAAGCATATTAAGGGGTCGACTGACGCCTTTTTTGCGTTTCTTGCGTGTTTTCAAGTAGAGGAGATGAAGGAATGACAGATGTCAAAAAAATGACCGAATTTGGTTCGCAAGAAGGACTGGACTTGGTTTCTTATGCCTTTCAGTGGGAATTGAATGAAACAAATATCAAGCGCTATCGCAAGCTTGCGGAAAATTCTTGGAATTATGGTTCCTACGATGGGAATGGAAAATTGGCGAGCCAAATCATGGCAACGATTTTTGATGTGAACTTTCATGGAACGAGTTATCCGATGGCAGGGATCGGTTTTGTGGCTTCGTATCCAGAGTATCGCAGCCAAGGTCGGATCGATCGGATCATGAAACAAATCATTAAGGACTGCTATGAACAAAAAATCGTTCTTTCCTATCTGGCACCTTTCTCCTTTGCGTTTTATCGCAGATATGGGTATGAGTATACTTTTGAACGGGCGGTTTATGAAGTCGATGCGCATCAATGGCCCGATGGCAAGAAAGTGAATGGAACGATTCAACGCATGAATTGGGAGGAAGCACAGCCGATCATTCACGAGATTTATCATCAATTGCCGCGCCATCAAAAGGGCGGACTGATTCGCCAACCCTGGTGGGAAGAAATCAAGTTTGTTTTGCGCCGACCGTATACGTTTGCGATTTATCGCAATGAAGCAGGGGTCCCTGAAGGCTACTTGATTTACTTTATCGAGGGAGGACGTTTCGATATTCAAGAGTGGGGCTATTTGACTGCGAATGCTTACCAAGGATTTAATCGGTTTATCGTCTCCCATGCAGATTCAGTAGCACAGATTAACTATCGACCAGGGTTTGATGGGGAAGTCCTACAAGCAAACGCGGCCAAACCATTGTCTCACTACCAAGTGCGCCCGGACATGATGGCGCGCGTCATCGATGTGGAAGGGTTTCTAAAAAGTTATCCATTTACGATGAAAAAAGCTGGTCGTTTTGCCATAGAAATTCAAGGGGATGAATATGCCCCATGGAATAATGGGTGTTATGAAGTGACAATCGAAAACGCTCAGCATCAGGTCACGAAAACGACGGCCACCAAGCTGCCAAAAGCAACCTTGTCGATTCAGCGTTTTGTGCAGCTGTTCTTGCAGGCACAATCCCTCGATTCTCTGGTCTTTTTCCAGCAAATGGAAACGGACCAGGAAGCTGCAGTGTTGATTCAGGAAAACTTGCCAACAGGAAAACCACTATTGGAAGACTATTTCTAAGCAAATCGACACAGACGCATTCACTTTCTAACAAAAAAAGATTCCTTAAAAATAAGGAATCTTTTTCTTCAAAAAACGTTCCCTGCCGGAATCGAACCAGCAACTAATCCTTAGGAGGGACTTGTTATATCCATTTAACTAAGGGAACACAATAGCTATATTTTACCTGTTATTCGTGTTTCTCGCAAGATGAGAAGGAAAAGAAAGGAAGAAAAACATGGTCAAACGATTGATAAGTGCAAACTATAGTGAAATCAAAGAAATGTCGGCGCAAGAATTGAAACAATCCATTAAAGCGAGCGAAGGACGAGTAATCGTCTGTGAAACGGTGGTTCAAACCATGCCGCAAGCTGGCGATATCACCAACGCAGAAGTCGCGGCAGCTTTTGGGGCTGACTTAATTTTGTTGAATGGGTTTGATTGTTATCGCCCAGCTATTTTTGGGATGCCTGGTATCACATTGGAGCAGCTGCTTGATCCTAAACAACCGATTGAAAACCCGATTCCTCAACTAAAACAACTGATTGGACGACCTGTCGGCATCAATCTTGAGCCGATCCCAGCTACGACGGAGATGATGAGTGAAAAGATCAGCATCAGTCAAGGCCGAACAAGTTCGGTTGACACCATCAAAAAAGCCCAAGAACTCGGGGTGGACTTTCTCTGCTTTACAGGCAATCCTGGAACAGGTGTGACCAACCGAGAAATCGCTAAAGCAGTAAAATTGGCAAAAGAACATTTCTCTGGGTTGATCATCGCTGGAAAAATGCACAGTGCCGGCTCAGATGAGCCTGTGGTTGATCGAGAAGCCATCATTTCTTACGCTGAAGCTGGGGCAGATATTTTGTTACTGCCTTCCGTTGGCTCGATTCAAGGCTTTCTAGAAAAGGATCTGATTGAAGCTGTTCAAATTGCCAAACAATATGACTTATTGACGATGTCAGCGATCGGAACGAGTCAAGAAAGCGCACGTCCAGAAACGTTGTGGCAATTAGCCATTATCAACAAAACCTGTGGGGTCGATCTGCAGCATATCGGTGATGCCGGCTATGGCGGCATGGCACCGACCGAAAATATTTTTGAAACATCGGTTGCGATTAGAGGCATGCGCCATACGATCAATCGTGTCGGGCGTTCAATCAACCGTTAAATCAGAAAAAAATACTAGCGAAGGAAAGCGAAGAATCGTTCTGCTTCGCTTTTTGCATTTTTTTCGCTAAGTTAGAAAGAAAGGAGGGAACACAAAATGAAACAAGCATTGATCATTTATGGAGGTTGGGAAGGACACGCCCCAAAAGAGACCAGTCAGTTTTACCAAACGTTGCTGGAGTCAGAAGGATATCAGGTGACACTCGCCTCAGATTTTGAACCTCTCTATCATAAAGAAGAATTAAAAAGGCTGGATCTGTTGATCATGAATTGGACGCGAGGAGAATTGCCTGATGAGCCGCTGCAAAATGTTACTCAGGCTGTAGCAGAAGGATTAGGATTAGCAGGAGTTCATGGCGGCTTTGCTTCGGCTTTTCAAGCCAGTAAAGGCTGGTTGTTTCTGACTGGTGGCTGTTTTTTGGCACATCCTGGTGGCTTGGAAACGACCTATAGCATCGATCTTACGACAGATCACTATATTACGGCAAATACGCAATCGATCCCTCAGTTGACGACGGAGCAATACTATTGCTTGGTTGATCCAGCCGTCACTGTGTTAGCTACCTCAACATTTGCCGCTAAAGATCATCCGAATGCAGCTAACCAAGAAGTCATACTGCCAATGATGTGGATCAAAAAATGGGGCAAGGGCAGAGTCTTTTTCCAATCCGTTGGACACAGTCTAAAAGAGCTGAAAGAGCCGACCATTCAGACTTGGACCAAACGAGGCTTTCTATGGGCCACCAGAAATACATTGGCTGATCCGCTGAAAAATAGCCAGTATAGTGAGTCATCAGAAAAACGAATGAGGAAATAAACGCGTGCAATCGTTTTACTTTATGGAAGAAAATAAGCATGGTACACTTTATTTGTATTTGATTAAGCAGGAGGTAATGTGGAATGGGAAAATTTGGAAAAAGTTTTTTATCGCAGGTAATATCTGACGGAATCAAAGGACCATTTGTCACGATCATGCTCAATACGCATGTCGGCCACCAGAATGTCGAAAAGGATCAAATCAAATTTAAGAACTTTGCCAAAGATGCGAAGCGCCGCTTTGAAAAGAAATACCCAGAACATTCTTGGGATCTTTTTCAAATGAAAATTGATGAACTGCTTGCAGATCAATCATTTTGGCGCAACAGTACAACAAGTGTGGCGGTGATTATCACCCCAGAAGAGGTACTGGTCCATCGGTTAAGTATTCGTGTGGATGATCAATATTACGTAGGGGAAACCCCTTATGTATTAGCTGTCATCAAAAATGCACAATTTAATTACCCATTTTATCTCTTAGCGTTGAATCGCGATTCAATGCAAGTCTATCAAGTTGAAAACAATCAAGTGCGTGAAGTCGAGTTGCCAGAAGAGGCACCGACGACGATTGAAAAAGCGCTGGGGGAAGAAGTCACTGGTGGTGGTAACTTTAATTACAGTGCTCAAGGTGGCCCTAACTCAGGGGGAGAAGGCGTTGCTTATCACGGCTTTAGTGCCAAAGATGAAGAAGTCGAGATCGATCACGTCAACTACTACCAAGCAGTTGATGCATTTTTCAAGAATGATTTTTCAAATGAAGAGCATTTACCAATGTATCTGTTTGCATTACCAGAAAATCAAACGCTGTTTAAAAAAGTGGCAAAAACGAACTTTTTCAAAGCAGAACCAAGTATTTCCTCTTCCCCAGCATCGTTATCCTTGAAAGAGATCCAAACGTGTACGCAAAAGCTGATTGCGGAGTTGACACAAAAAGAAGTTGGGGAATACGGCAAGCTGTTGGATCGAAAATTTATTGACCAATTGGTTGATATCGTGCCTGCAGCCAAAGAAGGCCGGATCGCCTATCTGTTTGTGGCTACCTCAAATCTCGCCGATGGTTTTGGAGAAGATCCTGATACAGAGTACGATCGGCGGCAAGTGTTAAATACACTGGCAATCGATGTTTTAGAGAACGGCGGTGAGGTATCTATCTTGGAACAAAAAGATGCCCCTGGAGAAAAAAGTTTGACGGCGATTTTGCGCTACTAAACGCAGTTGCGTCGTTAGCCAATAAATCGTTTCCAAAAAAGAGAAGGCTGTTGCAGATCTTTAATGCAGCAGTCTTTTTGCGAATTATAAAAAAATAAAGGCGTTTTCATTTTTTTTGATTTTCTATTAGTCATAATGAAGATAATGTGCTATAATACAAAGTGTAGTTTTTGTTACGGTAAATTATGGTAGCTTGTTTCATCTTAAACATCTTCCACATTTTCACCTTATACAAGTAATTGCAAAATATGTGTATAAACACAAGGAGGATTTTTATTATGGAAACAGGTACAGTTAAATGGTTTAACTCAGACAAAGGTTTTGGATTCATCACTGCAGAAAACGGTAACGATGTATTCGTTCATTTCTCAGCTATCCAAGGCGAAGGCTTCAAAACTTTAGAAGAAGGTCAAGCAGTGACTTTCGATATCGAAGACGGACAACGTGGCCCTCAAGCGACTAACGTTAACAAAGCATAATTAGTGAATGCCTTTTAAGAGCAGCTTAGCTGCTCTTTTTTTGTGCGCGAGATAGTTGCTTGCAGACAAAGGAGTTGTTATACTCTTAAAAAAAGGAGGCACATTTATGGGATTGAATGAATTTATTCTCGGATTGGCTAATTTAGAGAAGATCCAACGAGCGCCGGGTTTTTTTAAGTTTACTGAGCACAGTGTAGCTGCTCATTCATTTCGAGTAACGATGATTGCCCAGACCTTAGCTGATATCGAAGAAAAGGCGGGGAATCAAGTCAATTGGCAAATTCTCTACGAAAAAGCCTTGAATCATGATTACACTGAACGTTTCATCGGTGATATCAAAACGCCGGTCAAATATGCGAACAAAGAATTGCGGGCAATGTTATCAACCGTTGAAGAAAAAATGACCGATGCCTTCATCGAAGAAGAAATTCCAGGAAGCTTTCAAGCAACGTATCGCAGACGCTTAGCGGATGGCAAAGACAACAGCCTTGAAGGGCAGCTATTAGCAATTGCGGATAAGATCGATCTTTTGTATGAATCTTTTGAAGAGATCTCAAAAAGCAACCCAGATAAAGTATACAAAGAAATGTTTCGAGAGGCCGTTTTAACCGTCAAAGAGTTTCAGCATCGTCCGTGTGTCACTTATTTCTTTGAAGCCATTTTTCCAGAGTTACTAAATGCAGATTTTTATGGCAAGACTGCTTTTCTAGAAGAAATCGCGGCTTTGGTGGAAAAATAACCCAAACGAAAAAACGAAAAATCAAGAAATGATCCATCTCAAGGGCTTCAATGAAACAAGTGAGGGGATCAGGTTTGATTTTTCGTTTTTTTGTTGGATTAAAGCAAAGATTCTGCTCCATCAATATAGACTTCCGTTCCAGAAATATTGCCGGCAGCCTCTGAAGATAGAAAAAGCACAAGGTTGGCGACTTGTTCTGGCACGCCTGTTTCTTGCTTTAATGGTCGAGAACGTTCTGGATATTTGACGGGGATCTCAACGCGAGCAACCTCTTCTTCAATTTCTGTGCTGGCATCGATATTCGTCGCGATCGCCCCAGGGCAGATGGCATTGACCCGAATATTATAACCAGAAAGTTCCAGCGCAGCCATTTTTGTAAAGGCGACTTGACCTGCCTTAGACGTACTGTAAGCAGTCGCACCAAAATTGCTGAAGATGCGGTTTCCATTGACTGAACTCGTAATGACAATGCTGCCACCGTTCGTTTTCATAAAGGGAATGGCTGCTTTGACGGTAATAAAGGTACTACGTAAGTTTGTGTTGATCGTCTGATCCCATTCTGCCACTGTCAGCTCTTCGATCGGTGTCCAGGTACCGTTGATGCCGGCATTGACATGGAGTACATCGAGACCGCCTAGTTCTTCTACAAGACCACTCATTGCTTCTTGCAGCTTATCCGCTTCAGTGACGTCAACCGCTCGATAATGGGCTTGTGCTTGATAGTCAGCAAGAAACTCCTGCAGCTCTTCTTCGTTGCGATCAATTAACCCAACAAGTGCGCCCTGTGCTAGAAATTGTTCTGCCACCGCTTTTCCAATCCCTGAAGCAGCCCCCGTTATAATCACTCGTTTGTTTTTGAAATCATTCATTTTTTTCGCCTCCTTACAGTAAATTATAAAAAAGATCCCTTTTTTTGTCGAAAAAAGCGATCAGCGAACAGCAACAAACTTCTTCAGCTAGGAAACGCCAATGGTTGGTTTTCTAATTTTACCTCCCGAGAACCCTCTTATCTAGTGGGAAAACAGATGTAATCGCCATTGATTTTGTAGTATAATGCAGACAGTGTGCAAGGAGGAATACAATGAAACCCATATACGCTGTGGTGGATCTTGAAACAACAGGAACCGATTCGACGATTGATCGAATTATTCAATTTGGCTGTGTCTTAGTCCAAGATGGCAAGATCATCAATCGTTTTGCCGCAGATATCAACCCTGACCGCAGAATTTCTAAGCAAATTCAACGATTGACACACATCACAAACCAACAAGTAAGCAAAGCGCCATATTTCGAAGACGTAGCTGATACGATCTATAACTTACTCAGCAACACGATTTTTGTGGCGCATAATATTTATTTTGATTATCATTTTTTAAGCAATGAATTTGTGCGTTGCGGGCTACCGCCTTTATCACTTCCCGGAATCGATACGGTGGAATTGGCGCAAGTGTTTCTACCAACAGAAAGCAGCTTTCGTTTAGGCGATCTGGCAGATAGCATCGGCTTTCGTCATGATAACCCGCATCAAGCTGATAGTGATGCAGAAGTGACCGCAGCTTTATTTTTGTATATCGAAGCGATCATGCGAGAACTGCCCCGAACGACCCTTAAACAAATTGCGCTTTTAAGCGGTCAAATGGGCATGCAAACGAGTGACTATATCCATGGAATCTTAAAAGAAAAAGGCCCAGAGTTGGCAGAAGATTTAGAAGTGATCGACGGTATCGTATTGCGGAAAAAGACCGTCCCGCTTTTTGAATCTACGCATTTTCAAGAAACGTATCCGAAAGTTAAAACGGAAAAAGAACAGCGCTTTGGCCAGCACTTAGTCTATCGGAAACAACAAGCACGCTTGATGAATGCAGTGTATACGCATTACACCCAGCCAGAGAAAAATCTGATCATTGAAGCAGAAACAGGCATGGGGAAAACCATTGGTTACTTGTTTCCAGCCGCCTATTTAGTGACACCAGAAAATCCGTTGATCGTTAGTACCTCTTCAATTCTATTGCAAAATCAAATCATCAACAAAGACATTCCTTTGGTAAACCAAGTACTGCAGCAACCTTTGCAAGCAGTTTTGGTCAAAAGTCATCGTCATTACATTGATTTGCAGCGTTTTAAAGCGACCCTTGATCAACCGATAGAGCAAAAGCAATATGCGCAATACCAAATGGGGATCTTAGTTTGGCTGACTAAAACAGAAACGGGGGATTTCGATGAATTGAACTTGGTTCGACTTGATCATCCTTTATTTACCGACATCCGCCATCGCGGCGTTGCTTTTTTAGCCAAAGATCAACCCTTCTATGAACAAGATTTTGTTCGACATTTATATAAGCGGATGGCGCAAAGCAATGTTTTGATCGTCAACCATGCCTTTTTGATGCAGGAAAACCGGCGAGCGCAGCCACTGTTGCCAACGAGTGATTACTTATTGATTGATGAAGCCCAACAGTTGCCGCAGCAAGCAGAAGGCTTTAGTCAACATGTCTTTGACTCTGCTCACTTCAAGCGGCAGTTTTTACAGCTAAATGAAGAAGGCCTATTTGAAGAAATTGCCCAAATCATTACCGAGGATGACTTTCTGCAACGGATGTTCTCGTTGTATCGAAACGCGTTGTCGATCTTGGTCGAAACACAAGAACAGTATTTTCGCAGTTTGTCGATCGATGCGCCAGAGCTACAAGTCGTGCACCATGACGACCTCTATGATGGCACGTTAGAACAAGACAAGCTGCATCAGAAATTGAGCCTTTACTATCAAGAAATCAATGAGATCCAACAACAGTTGCGTCAGCGATTCGAGTTGACCAATGATCGGTGGTATGCAAGACAACGAATCGTGATTGCTCGTTTGTTTGATTTCTTTGGTCAAATGGAAACCCAGGAACAAACGGTGACCGCATGGTTGACTTGGTGGCATCCTCGTTACGTTCATTGGTTGAAAAAGCATCCCCAGTCAGGAAATGCTGTGATTGAATTAGCTGATCTAGAAGGGCATTCGATCGTGGAAAGCACGTGGTATCAACGCTATCAGCACATCATTTATCTTGGGGGGACATTGAAGATCCCAGGAAAAAAAGAATATTTTGCCCATCAGATCGGCTTGACCGATGTGCCAGTCAAAACGATCCCCGCTTTTTATGACTACAGCAAACAAACTCGACTCTATGTAGTTAAAAAAGGACTCTCGATCCAACAAGCATCAGCTGCTGAATACGCGGATTATTTAGTCGAAGCGTTAGTCCCAATTTTGTTTGACAATCCGCAACCAGCGCTTGTGTTGTTTACGGCGCACGAAACTTTGAAAAATGTCTATGATCGATTGAATAAAAAAGCCCTGCATTATGGCAGAGAAATCGTTGCTCAAGGAACTGGCGGAACCCGTGAGAAAATCTTAAAGAAATTTTTATTAGCGGAAAATGGCATCTTATTAGGGACTAGCAGTTTTTGGGAAGGGGTCGACCTACCAGGTCAGGCCTTGAAGATCGCTGTGGTGACTCGCTTACCTTTTGAGAATCCTAAGCAACCAATGGTCCAAGCACGGCATGCCTTCTTGGAAGCAGAAGGCATCGATTCTTTCAAAGAAGATGCCTTACCTAAAGCGATTCTACGGCTACGCCAAGCGTTGGGGCGCTTGATCCGTTCTGAAGAGGATACAGGCGTGATGGTCGTCCTTGATCGACGCTTGTTATCAACGAAGTATGGCAAACGGATGGTCAAAGGTCTACCTAAAAACTTACCTCTGATTGAAGCTAGTCCAACCGAAATTGCCGAAGATATTCAACATTTTTTTGCGCAAGAGGAAAAAGCGGCGGTTGATTTTGAAAAATGAGTCGAACATCTGATATAATGAGTTTTATTTAAGATTGGAGTACGAAGTGTGAAAACAAAAGACAAAGAACATCGGCGAGTGATTATTTTGCTGAGTGCGATCACGGTTTTACTGGTCGTTATTCTCTTCGCTTCTATTTTCTATCTCCGTTCTTCTCGTCCAATGCGGCAAGCAAGAAACGAAGCGATCGAAATAGCAGAAAGATACACCGATTTAGCAGAGGTCGAACAATTTTATTGGTTCACCCGTGAGGAAACATCTTTTAGCATTGTTGGAAAAGATACGAATAACAATGAGATCGTCGTGATCATTCCTAAAAGCGGCGAAAAGGTTTCCGTTTTTAATCAAGGGGATGGATTGACGGAAGCACAGGCCAAGGCCTTCGTTCGCGACAACCATCAAGGGCAGGAAATCCAAAAAGCAGCATTGGGTATTTTTAAAGGCGAGCCCGCTTGGGAAGTCATGACTAAAGACGACCAAGGCCGCTTGAACTATTATTTGATTGGTTTCAAAGATGGAGAAGAAATCAAAGCGGTCACTGAACTATAAAAAGGCGCTTTTGATAGACAGAAATTTGGATCGTAGGAAGGATGATAAACATGGTACTTTCAAAAAGAGCAGAAAAATTAGAACCCTCCGCTACGTTAGCGGCATCTGCTAAGGCAAAAGCATTAGCAGACCAAGGTGTAGACGTATTAAGTCTAACCGTCGGTGAGCCCGACTTTATTACCCCGAAGAACATTCGCCAAGCAGCGATTGCAGCGATTGAGAGCGGCAAAGCTAGTTTTTATACAGCAACTGCTGGGATTCCAGAGCTAAAACAGGCGATTCTTGCTTATATGAAAGAGTTTTATGGTGCTGACTATGATTCAAACCAAGTGATCGTGACAGATGGCGCGAAATTTGCTTTGTATACGTTGTTTCAAGCGCTTCTTGATGAAGAGGATGAAGTACTTATTCCAGTTCCTTACTGGGTCAGTTATGCGGAACAAGTCCGTTTAGCAGAAGGGACACCTGTGTTTGTTGAAGCTAAGCAATCAGCAGATTTTAAAGTTTCTGTTGCTCAATTAGAAGCCGCTCGTACAGAGCAAACGAAAGCCATCATTTTAAACTCGCCTGCCAACCCAACAGGGGCGATATACTCAAAAGAAGAATTAACGGCAATCGGCAACTGGGCAGTGGAAAATAATATTTGGATCATAGCGGATGATATCTATGGTCGTTTGGTTTATAACGGCAATACCTTTACATCAATCGCTAGTCTATCAGAAGAGATCCGCAAACAAACCATCGTGATCAACGGCGTTTCTAAAACCTATTCTATGACTGGGTGGCGGATCGGATTTGCTGTCGGCGATGCAAAAATCATCAAAGCGATGGTCGATATCGCTTCCCAAGCTACCAGCAACCCGCCGGCTGCTAGCCAATACGCTGCAGTTGAGGCACTGACTGGTAATCAAGAATCGATCGAAGTGATGCGTCAGGCCTTCGAAGAACGCTTGAACAAACTATATCCGCTAATTGCCGCTATTCCTGGTTTTCAGGTGACGAAACCCCAAGGCGCGTTTTACTTGTTCCCAAATGTCAAAGAAGCCATGACAATGTGCGGCTATCAAACCATTGATGCCTTCGTAGAAGCTTTACTAATGGAAGCCCACGTGGCAGTAGTGACTGGTGCTGGTTTTGGCACACCGGATTATTTACGAATCAGCTATGCAACTGATTGGGACACGTTAGCGGAAGCTACCAAACGAATCCATGATTTTGTTGAAAAGAAGCGCCAAAAAGCTTAAAATGCTCTATGGTGCCTTTATTAATTAGATAGGAGAGAATCAAGTGGAATCTATTCAAATTTTAGATGCAAAAAAACACGTTGGCGAAACCGTTCAAATCGGCGCATGGGTTGCTAACAAACGTTCCAGCGGCAAGATCGCCTTCTTACAACTTCGCGACGGAACAGCGTATTTCCAAGGAATCGTTGTGAAAAGTGAAGTAGGGGAAGAAGTTTTCCAATTAGCGAAAAATTTAAATCAGGAAACTGCCGTACTGGTCACTGGGGAAATCAGGGAAGACAGCCGCTCAAAATTTGGCTATGAAATTGGCATTTCTGGTTTAGAAGTTGTTGGGGAAAGCCATGATTACCCAATCACACCAAAAGAACACGGAACAGATTTCTTGATGGACCATCGTCATTTATGGTTGCGTTCCTCAAAACAACACGCCATCATGCAAATCAGAAACGAAATCATCCGGGCAACGTATGAATTCTTCAACAAGAATGGCTTCATCAAAATCGATCCACCGATCCTAACCGGATCAGCACCAGAAGGAACGACCGATTTATTTGAAACCAACTATTTCGATCAAAAAGCATATCTATCTCAGTCCGGTCAATTGTACATGGAAGCTGCCGCTATGGCGTTTGGCAAAGTCTTTTCTTTTGGACCAACCTTCCGTGCCGAAAAATCAAAGACACGTCGTCACTTGATTGAATTTTGGATGATTGAACCAGAAATGGCCTTTATGCACCAAGAAGAAAGTTTAGAAGTCCAAGAGCAGTACGTGGCATTCTTAGTGCAAAATGTGCTCGATAACTGTGACTATGCGTTAGACGTCTTAGGTCGTGACCGTGAAGTCTTGAAAAAATACACCAAATTACCATTCCCACGAATCTCTTACGATGATGCAGTGGAATTATTACAAAAGAACGGCTTTGATGATATTCAATGGGGCGATGACTTTGGCTCACCACATGAGACCTTTATTGCCAATTCATTCGATCAGCCCGTCTTTATCTTAAACTATCCAAAAGCCATCAAACCCTTCTATATGAAGCCACATCCAACGAGAGAAGATGTCGTGATCTGTGCCGATATGATCGCACCAGAAGGCTATGGCGAGATCATAGGCGGTTCTGAACGTGCTATCGATCATGAATACCTGCTAGAACAAATCCGCGCCCACGGCTTAGACGAAAACGAATACTCATGGTATTTAGACCTACGCAAGTACGGCTCAGTTCCTCACACCGGCTTTGGACTTGGACTAGAACGGACCGTTACCTGGTTATCAGGAATCGAGCACGTAAGAGAATCCATTCCGTTTCCACGGTTGTTGAATCGGATTTATCCGTAATTTAAAAAGATTTTGTGCAAAAGCGTAAACGATTCACTCATCACACCATCCCTTGCTAGAAAGTCTCTAGCGGGGCTGGTGTTTTTATCTGCTCTTGATGATGAGGGATTACTTCAGAAAAGAAGCAAGCAGCAATCCAACGGGCGGCTGGGACTGAACAGAAGAAATCGCTTTGCTTGCCGAGTGTGCTTTTTTTACGCGCGGGGATGTGATATAATAACAAATTGACTAGTATCTCTCATTTTATAACATTAAGGACAATACACTATGGATAATAGAAAAACGAATAAAATAATCATCAGTATTGTGACACATAATAGTCGTGATATATTCAAAACATTGGATCATCTGGAGAAAGAGATAGGAGAGGATCCACGCTTTGAAGTGAAAATATTTGATAATAATTCGAAAGCAGAATACATTGCTAAAATGCAAGACTATCCATTTGTCACTGTCATCTCAGCCAATGAAAATCTTGGATTTGGTCATGGACACAATCAATTATTAATGAATGCAACGCAAGAATACGGATTTATTTGCAATCCTGATATTCTTGTCACGAAAGAATCAATTGAAGGATTATTAAAAAGAATTCAAGAGAATGAAGCAGCTGTCGTAGTTCCTCAGGTTTTGAACGAAGATGGCTCTATTCAGTATTTAGTAAGAAAACGATTAGCTGTATTCGATTATTTCTTGCGATTTATTCCGTTTCATTGGGTAAAAAAAGTATTTAAAAAAAGACTGTCTGCTTATGAGTGCCGTGACCTTCCACAAGATCAAACCAGTTATATCCGAATGGGCTCTGGTTGTTTTATGTTGGTAGAAATCGCTCACTTTAAAGAAATCGGCGGCTTTGACGAACAGTTCTTTATGTATTTTGAAGACAATGATTTGTGTTTGAGATATGAAAAAGCGGGGTACCGCATTTTGTATACGCCCTTTGAAAAAGTCGTGCACTTATACGGTAAAGGAGCTCATAGAAGTGCAAAACTCTTTTTGGTGTTTATGCATTCGATGATGAAATTTTTTAATAAATGGGGTTGGAGGCTGTTTTGATGAACCGTTTATTTGTGACGATCGTAATGTATGAAAGAAGCTGGCAAGAAGCGTCGGCTTCACCGCTTTTGGAAAAAGCGGTGAAGAACCAGCAGATCCAATTGCTGGTTTATGATAACAGTCCACAAAGTCATGATGAGCCTTTTTTTCAGCATCCATTAGTGACCTATTTCCATGATCCAGCCAATCCCGGTCTCTCCAAAGCATACAATAAAGGGTTTAAGTCTGCGTCTAGGGGCGATTTTGATTTGCTGCTTCTCTTGGACCAAGATACGGAGCTGACAGAAGCCTACCTAAACTTTCTTATGGCTGAGACGATCGGAACTGAAATAGGTGCTGTTGTGCCGCTGATTTACAGTGGCACAACACAGGTATCGCCGGTCTTAGCTGATCGTTACATCAATCGAAATCTGGCATATCCTGCTATTGGTGAGCAAAAACAGCGGATTATGGCAATCAATTCCGGCACCGCAGTCACTCTCGCGGCTATAAAAAAAATCGGCGGATTCAATGATGCTTTTCCACTGGATTTTTTAGATCATTGGCTTTTTCTTCGCTTACATCAAGAAGGCTTTCGGTTTTTGATTGCAAACCAAAAGCTGAATCATGATCTTTCAGTCATGCATTATAAAACGATGACTAGGGAAAGATATGATCAGATTCTTACCAGTGAATCGAAATTCTATAGGGATTTCGATAAAGAAAAGAAAAAGGAACATGAAAAACAGCTTTTTTTTCGAACAATAAAACAAGCACTTTCACCCAAAATGTGCCGATTCAGTCGAAGAACATGGAAAGAATACTTGTCATTTAGGAAGGATCATTTATGATATCAGTATGTGTAGCCACTTATAACGGAGAAAAGTATCTTCAAGAACAGCTGGACAGCATTCTAATTCAACTTGCACCTGATGATGAGCTGATTATTTCGGATGACTTCTCTACTGACAAGACAAGAAATATCCTCGATTCTTATCGCGCAGATCCCCGAATCAAACTTTTGGAAGGACCGCAAAAAGGCATTATCAAAAATTTTGAACACGCAATTAACCAGGCTTCAGGCGATCTGATTTTTTTGGCCGACCAAGACGATGTGTGGCTTCCCGATAAAGTTGCTGATACAAAAGCAAAATTTAATGAAAAAAAAGAGACACAGGTAGTCATTTCTGATTTGAGAATTGTCGATGAGCAGCTTGAACTGATTGAACCCTCCTATTTTGCCTATCGGAATGTGAAAGTCGGATTTTTACGAAATTTACTTAAAAATAAGTACATCGGAGCAGGCATGGCTTTTCGAAGAGAGTTGAAGCCATCTATTCTTCCGTTTCCGCAAGCAATTCCAATGCATGATATGTGGATCGGTGCAATGGCAGGCAACCGTATCGAACTTATCGATAAGCAGTTAACGTTGTATCGAAGACATGAAAAAAATGCTAGTGAAATCAAAACATCCGCTTCATTTGGCCAGCAATTCGTGTGGCGCTGGGGTTTAATCAGAAGCCTGATCATGAGAAAGGTATTTGATAAATAAAAGTTACATTTTCATTTCAAAACTTTGATTTGAATGACAAAGCTTTCTAGAAATGAGATAATGCTGTGGTGAGAAATACAAGTAAATTATTTAAGGAGCGTAATGAATGAAAGGGATTATTTTAGCAGGCGGTTCAGGAACACGCCTTTATCCATTAACAAAAGCAACTTCTAAACAATTGATGCCTATTTATGACAAACCAATGATTTTTTACCCAATGTCTACATTGATGTTGGCGGGGATCAAAGAAATTTTAATTATTTCCACTCCTCAAGATACTCCTCGCTTTCAAGAGTTATTCGGCGATGGCAAAGACTTAGGACTGCAAATTGACTATGCAGTGCAGCCAAGTCCTGACGGCCTCGCTCAAGCATTCATTATTGGGGAAAAGTTTATCGGCACTGATAGTGTTTGTTTAGTCTTAGGAGACAATATTTATTATGGCGGCGGTCTATCGAAAATGCTTCAACGAGCTGCTGCAAAAGAATCAGGTGCAACTGTTTTTGGCTATCATGTAAATGATCCTGAACGATTTGGTGTAGTGGAGTTTGATGACGATATGCACGCCTTGTCTATTGAAGAAAAACCTGAGAAGCCGAAATCAAATTATGCTGTAACAGGTCTGTATTTCTATGATAACGAAGTAGTCGAAATAGCCAAGAATATCAAACCGTCTGCGCGTGGAGAATTAGAAATTACCGATATCAATAAAGTTTATCTAGAAAAAAATAAACTTTCTGTTGAAGTCATGGGAAGAGGTTTCGCTTGGCTTGATACAGGAACACATGAAACATTGCTTGAGGCATCTACTTTTATTGAAACGATTGAAAAACGGCAAAACTTGAAAGTTGCGTGTTTGGAAGAAATATCATTCCGAATGGGCTATATCACAAGAGAGCAGTTGGTTGCTTTAGCTGAGCCATTGAAAAAAAATCAGTATGGTCAATATTTATTACGACTAGCTGCTGAATAAAGAGGAGACGCTTTGATGAAAGTTATAGAAACAAAATTGACAGATGTAAAATTAATAGAGATGGACGTTTACGGCGATCATCGAGGTTTTTTTACTGAAAGCTATTCAAAAGAAAAATTTTCAGCACAAGGAATTGACTTTGATTTTGTTCAAGATAACCACTCATTATCTGCTGGAGCAGGTGTGTTAAGAGGCCTGCATTTTCAAAAAGGTGAAGCAGCACAAACAAAATTGATTCGTGTGGTGACTGGTGCGGTACTTGATGTTATCGTAGATATTCGTAAAGGCAGCCCGACCTATGGAGAGTGGGAAGGGTACTTGTTAACCGAACACAACCATCGTCAGTTATTAGTACCTCGCGGATATGCCCACGGGTTTATGACACTGACCCCAAATGTGAACTTCTTGTATAAGTGTGACAACTATTATAATGCTGAAGCTGATGGCGGCATTGCATTTGATGATCCCGATTTGGCAATTACTTGGCCTATAGATGTGAAAAAAGCGATTCTATCAGAAAAAGATAAAAAACATCCAACACTGAAAGAATTTGAAATAGAAAATACATTTGTCTATGGTGAAGTATAAGGAGTGAAAGTGATGAAAAAAATTATTGTAACCGGTGGAGCAGGATTTATCGGCTCTAACTTTGTTCATTATGTGATCAATAATCATCCTGATGTTTTTGTAACAGTTTTAGATAAGCTGACCTATGCGGGAAATAAGAACAATCTTAATGGTCTTCCAAAGAATCGCTTCGAATTAGTTGTCGGCGACATTGCTGATCAGGAGCTGGTAGATAGATTGGTTCAGGATACAGACGCTGTCGTTCATTATGCTGCAGAATCTCATAATGACAACTCGTTGAAAGATCCTTTTCCGTTTGTTCAAACCAACATTATAGGAACGTATACGCTGATAGAAGCATGCCGAAAGTATAATGTAAGATACCATCATGTTTCAACCGATGAAGTATATGGCGATCTTCCTTTGAGAGAAGATCTTCCGGGACATGGCGAAGGAGCGGGAGAAAAATTCACGGACAAAACGCCGTATAACCCATCAAGTCCTTACTCTTCAACAAAAGCTGGTTCCGATCTTTTGGTAAAAGCTTGGGTGCGCTCATTCGGTCTCCAAGCGACGATCTCCAATTGTTCTAATAATTATGGACCTTATCAACACATTGAGAAATTTATTCCTCGACAAATTACCAATATTTTGAGCGGCATCAAGCCGAAATTGTACGGTGACGGGAAAAATGTCCGTGACTGGATTCATACAAATGATCATTCATCAGCTGTGTGGACGATTTTAACAAAGGGACAAATGGGTGAAACGTATCTCATCGGTGCCGATGGTGAAGAGGATAATAAAGCAGTAATTGAACTGATTTTAGAACTAATGGATCAGCCCAAAGACGCGTATGAGCACGTAAATGATCGACCAGGTCATGATTTACGCTATGCAATTGATTCGACAAAATTGAAAGAAGAATTGGGCTGGCAACCGGAATTCACCAATTTCCGAGATGGCTTAGCCGATACGATTGAGTGGTATCGCAACAACGAAGAATGGTGGAAGACAGAAAAAGAAGCGGTAGAGAAAAATTATGCTGCGAATGGACAATAAATAAAAGCAGGGAAACCTGCTTTTTTTGAAGGGATGAGAAATATGATTTTACTGACAGGCGGAAATGGGCAGCTGGGCACGGAGCTGCGACATCTATTAGATGAAAAAGGATTAAAATATGTCTCAACGGATGCCCAGGAAATGGATATTACGGACGAACAAGCAACTCTTGCGTTTATTCAAGAATTAAAACCGACCGTTATTTATCATTGTGCTGCATACACAGCAGTAGATAAGGCGGAAGATGAAGGCAAGGAACTTGATGAAAAAATCAATGTCAACGGGACGGAAAACGTTGCGAAAGCGGCGAAAACGGTAGGAGCAAAGTTTGTTTACATCAGTACTGATTATGTGTTCGATGGAACGAAAAAAGAGGGGGTCTACAAAGAAACAGATAAGCCGAATCCTCAAAATGAATACGGTCGTACAAAATTGCTGGGTGAACAAGCAGTGAAAGATCTTTTAGATGAATACTTCATTATTCGAACTTCATGGGTTTTTGGTAAATATGGACATAATTTTGTATATACAATGAAACGTTTAGCGCAAACGCACCCGCGCTTAACCGTCGTTGATGATCAATATGGCCGTCCAACATGGACCCGAACATTAGCTGAATTTATGGTCTATATTATCGAAAACAATGCAGACTATGGGATCTACCATCTATCAAATGACAATAGCTGTTCATGGTACGAATTTGCCAAAGAAATTCTGAAAGAAACTGATGTTGAGGTTGCACCTGTCACTTCAGCAGAATATCCGCAAAAAGCAAAACGACCACAATACTCGGTGTTGGATCTTACAAAAGCAAAGAATACCGGTTTTGTTATTCCTACTTGGGAAGAAGCATTGGCTGATATGACTGCATCTTTAGAGAAAGAAGAAAACTAGAAAAAGAGGGATCATGATGAAAGTTTCCGTTTTTGGTTTAGGTTATGTAGGATTAGCAAACGCTTTGTTATTGGGGCAAAAAGAAGAAGTACTTGCTTATGATATTGTGGATGAAAAAATCGATCAATTGCAAAAGAACATCTCACCTCTTGAAGACAAAGAAATTCACCAGTTTTTGGAGCGGACAGACTTGTCCGTTCGTTTCACCAAAGCTTTTGATGAAGCAGTTGACTTTGGGGATGTATTAATTATTGCGACGCCTACAGATTACGATGAGCATAAAAACTATTTTGATACGTCGACTGTAGAATCGGTGATTGAAAAAGCGCTGGAGTTGCGTCCAGATGCTGTGTTTATTATTAAATCAACAGTTCCTGTAGGGTATACATTAGATCTTAAAGCACGTTTTAACACAGAGAACATTTTATTTTCACCTGAATTTTTGCGTGAGGGAAAAGCTTTATACGACAATTTGCATCCTTCGAGAATTGTTGTTGGAGAATGCAGTGAGCGAGCGAAAGAGATCGCCGAGATGTTCAAGCGAAATGCATGGGAAAATGAAATTCCCGTTCTTTTAACAAATCCGACTGAAGCTGAAGCAATCAAACTGTTTTCTAACACGTATCTGGCGCTGCGCGTGGCATATTTCAACGAATTAGATACCTATGCGGAAGTGAGGGGACTTGATTCACGACAAATCATTGAAGGCGTCGGACTGGATCCTAGAATCGGCTCCCACTACAACAATCCGTCTTTTGGATACGGCGGCTACTGTCTGCCCAAGGATACCAAGCAGCTCCTAGCTAACTATGATAAGGTTCCGAACAATATCATTCAAGCGATCGTCGAAGCAAATACGACCCGCAAAGATTTCATCGCGGAGCAGATCCTTGATCGACAACCGAAAGTTGTGGGCATCTATCGATTGACTATGAAAGCTCATTCTGATAATTTCCGCTATTCTTCCATTCAAGGAATTATGAAGCGGATCAAAGCCCATGGAATCAACGTAGTAGTATACGAGCCTTCTTTAAAAGAGAAATCCTTCTATAACTCTGAAGTGATTGATGACTTTGAGACGTTTAAAAAGATCTCTGATGTTATTGTAGCAAATCGTATGGAAGATGTACTGCATGACGTAGAAGACAAAGTATACACAAGAGATTTGTTTGAAAGAGACTAAAAACTTTGAGAAAAAGGAGGCCAAATTTCGTTCGTTGAATGCGGCTTTCTTTTTTTCGTTTAATCTGTCAATGAAACATTAATTTTTTTTCTCAATTTTTGAAATGATCTGCTAGAGGTTGAGAAAGAGGGGAATGTCGAGTATACTTTTTAAGGATAGCTTTAAAAAGTTTTACCGTAAAAAAGATTAGTGGAACCTTAAAGGAGAAAATGATGTTCGAGCGTAAAAATAGAATTTTATTGAAAGAATTAGTAAAAACCGATTTTAAACTAAGATATCAAGGAAGTATTATGGGCTATGTTTGGTCTGTTTTGAAGCCCTTGATGTTGTTTACTGTCATGTATGTGGTCTTTGTGCGTTTTCTTAAATTTGGACAAGATGTTCCTCACTTTGAAGTGGCATTACTTTTGGGAACCGTTCTATGGAGCTTTTTTAGCGAAACGACAAATTTAGGTATGTCATCAATCGTCACACGAGGTGATCTGCTTAGAAAACTAAGCTTTCCTACACATATCATTGTTATTGCTGTATCGATCAACGCCTTAATCAATCTAGTAATCAGCCTTGTGATCGTTCTTTTATTTGCGATGATCAATGGAGCGGATATTTCAATCTATGCTTTTTTAGCACCGCTGCTTCTGATTGAACTCTATGCCTTTTCATTGGGCGTGTCTTTTATTTTGGCAACAATCTATGTTAGGTTCCGAGACATTGGACCGATCTGGGAGGTTGTCCTTCAAGCGGGTTTTTACCTTACACCGTTAATTTACCCATTGACACTTGTAATGAATATGGACGTGAACATTGCCAAACTTTTGATGATGAATCCAATGGCTCAAATCATTCAAGATATGCGGCATATCTTAACAAGTACAAGCAATATTACGGTATGGCAATTAATAAATACGAATTGGATCGTCGCAATTCCATATATTTTGCCATGGATCGTATTAGTTGCCGGCTACATGATTTTTAATAAAAATTCGAAAAAATTTGCGGAGATTATTTAATATGAATAATGAAATAGCAGTGAAAGTGGATCATATAGGAAAATCGTTTCGACTTCCTACAGAAAGTACAACGAGTTTAAAAAGAACGATCGTTAATTATTTTAAAGGAATCAAAGGATACAATGAGCAAAAAGTCCTAAGAGATATTTCGTTTCAAGTGAATAAAGGAGATTTCTTTGGAATTGTCGGAAGAAATGGGAGTGGAAAATCAACCTTATTAAAAATTATCTCCCAAATTTATACACCTGAAAAAGGGTCTGTTGAAGTGAACGGAAAATTGGTTTCTTTCATCGAGTTAGGCGTTGGATTCAATCCAGAATTAACTGGGAGAGAGAATGTCTATTTGAATGGCGCTATGCTTGGTTTTTCCGAAAAAGAAGTGGATGGAATGTATTCCGATATCGTTGAGTTTGCGGAATTAACTGAATTTATGAATCAAAAATTAAAGAATTATTCAAGCGGCATGCAGGTTCGGCTTGCGTTTTCTGTAGCGATTCAAGCGAAAAGCGATATTTTAGTCTTAGATGAAGTATTGGCTGTCGGAGATGAAGCGTTCCAAAGAAAATGCAATGACTATTTCATGAAGGCCAAAGATGAGAAAAAGACCATTATCCTCGTGACTCACTCAATGGAATCTGTTCGTAAATACTGTAATAAAGCACTGATGATCGATAAAGGGGAAGTAAAAATCATCGGGACCCCAGATGATGTAGCAAATCAATATTCTTTAGACAATGTTACACAGACGGGGGCCTCCACCGTTATTGAAAAGGAAGAGGTTTTAGAAGAACCACAAAAAGTTGAAACAAAAAGTAAAGAAGAGGAAACAATTCGAAACTTTACAGTAGATTTATTATCTGATGAAATGCTTACCGATGAGAATCGACGAGTAGAGTTTTTGATTTCTTATGAAGTGTTAAAAGATATGGAGACGTATATTGCTTTTTCAATGACAGATATCGATCGCAACATTTGGATGTACAACGACAATTCATATGATGAAATGACAAAAGGTATCGGTAAAAAGACTTTTAAATATGCTTGCGAGTTAAATCATATCAATGAATGCAAATTAAGGTTAGGCGTATCAATTCGAAACGCCGCGGACGAACCATTTGCTTTTTCAGATCAAGAAAATTCACCCGTAATAATCGTTTCTCCAAGAAAAAATCGATCAAAAAGCGAGCGGATCGCCTCAAGCGGTATTTTTACAAGCAATGGAAGCTGGCAGAAGCTTAAGTGATCAGAAAAATCTACTTATAGAAAAAGGTGAGTCGTATTGGAACCATTAGTTTCTGTGATTATAACTTGTTATAATCATGAAAAATATGTTGGTCAGTGTCTGGAAAGTGTATCTTCCCAAACCTATAAACATTTAGAATTAGTGATTATCAATGATGGATCGACAGATAATTCAGATCAGATTATTAGAGATTATTTATCACATGTTTCGCTAAAACATGAGTATTTGGTTCAAGAAAACCGAGGCGTTTGTGTGACACGAAATAAAGGACTTGAGCGAGCTGTCGGAAAATACCTATTATTTGTCGACAGTGATAATTATCTAGATAATCAATATATTGAAAAGCTAGTTGAAACTGCCGAAAAAGAAGAAGCAGATATTGTATATACTGATCTTGTAAATGTTGAAACAGGTGAGTTGTTTATGGAAGCCAAACCATTCCAATTGGAAGAGTTTCTTTCTAGTAACTTTATTGATAATTGCTCGTTGATAAGAAAAGAAATTGTTGGTCAGCTAACATATGATTTAGCGTTAAACAGAAAAAAATTAGTCGACTATGACTTTTTTATGCGACTGATTCTTACCAACCATGCGAAAGCTGTTAAATGTTCTTCCACAAAATTAAATTATCGAGTGCTACAAGAATCAATATCAAGGAAAGGGCAGCATGGGACCGAAAAATTTTATTATGAGATTTATCTTTATCTCCTGAGCAAGCATCAGGAACAATATCCACAACTGGTTCTTTCAGCAATTAAGAATAATATCATGCAACTGGAAGACCGAAACGAAGAATTAATCAATCATCTTGCAGATTTGACTAATTATATAAAACAACAAAACAAAGATAATGAATTATTGCTTGCAGAAATTAGTGAATTAAAAGTATCAGTGGAAGACTTAAACAATGAAAAACAGGCGATAGATCAGCGATTACTTGAAGAAAATCTTGAAAAAAATGACTTGCAAAATCAGAATTTATCTATGGCGCAATTAATTCAGTTGCTGGAAAACGATAAACAAGCGTTGATGTCATCTAAGTCATACAGGGTTGGTAAACTTATTGTGAAGCCTTTCAGTTATGGACTAAGATTTTTAAGAAATCCTAGTAAAGGATTAGTACTTGTTGATAAAGCAAAACAAAAGTTATTGGTTAAACTCAGAAAAATCCCTAATTTGCAATTTTTAGTTTTATCTAGCAAACGAAAAACAACACGCAAAAAAAATGTTTATCAAAATCCAAAAAGAGTATTGGTATATGTTATCTATGAAAGCCAATCCCAGTTGCAAGAGTATAAACTCATTTTTCTTTCCTCATTAGCAGTTTTTTCAGAAAAAGTATTAATCGTAGTGAATGGTAAATTACCGGAGTCTGACTTAGAAAAGCTTCGTAAGTTTGGGGAGGTCGTTCTTAGATCTAATGATGGATATGATACGGCAGCCTTTAAACACGGTATCGATTTTCTTGGCGAAAAGGAATTAAGTAAGTATGATGAATTGTTATTGGTGAATGATACGAATGTTGGTCCAGTCTCAGATTTAACAGAAGCATTTAATAAAATGGCAGCTAAAAAACTTGATTTCTGGGGAGTTTCTTATGGAGAAGAACAACCTGATTTTACCAAGTATAACAAGTATGGATATATCCCTATTCATTTACAGTCCTATTTTTTAGTAATTGAGAAATCAATGTTTCACGATCCATCATTTTATGACTATTGGAAAAATCTTGGAGATACGAACTCAAGAGAAAAAGCAATCGGAAAGCATGAAACGGTTTTTACAAAACATTTCAGCGACTTGGGCTTTAAACACGGGGCTTTAACCGAAAAGAATACGGATAGTCCAATGTATATCCATCCCCTTCAAATGGTTCGAGAGGGTGTACCTATCGTTAAATACACAGCTTTTGCAAACGATACAGACGAGAAATTTGCTTGGCAAGGACTTCAGAGGAAAACAGAAGTTCCTGAATTAATTGAATATATTAGAAATGAAACGGAGTATCCAGGTGCTGTGATCGATCAAATCATGGAGGATATCAAAAATAAAAAGCACAAAGAACATATTCTCATAATAGATGGTGTCGAAAATGCAATTCCGCAGTTAACAAAATACCGTGTACAAAATAAGATTGAACAGTTAAAAAACCTAGGCTTTGATGTCTGGCATGTTAATCTTTCTACATTTCAAATGGGATTAGCTGAGCACGCAAGTCATATCATTATCTACCGTGCACCATATGATGAGCGATTAGCAGAACTGATTCGTTTAGCAAGAAAGTACCATAAACCTGTGCTGTATGATATTGACGATTTAGTGATCGATACCAAGTACACGGATCAGTTGACGTACGTCCAAAATCTTACAAAAGTTGAAAAAAATAATTACGATAGCGGCGTTATCAGTTACAAAAAAATGATGCTTATGTGTGATGGGGCGATAGCTTCCACAGGTGTCTTAAAAGAGGAACTTCTGAATTATCACCAGAACGTACTGCTTAATCGAAATCTTGCGAACCAAGAGTTGGTGGCGATCAGTCATGATGCAGTTGAAAATAAGATGGAAGATAGTACAAAGGTGAAAATCGGGTACTTTTCGGGATCTATCACCCATAATGAGAATTTCGAATTGATTAAGCCTGCTATTCTAGAAATCTTAGAAACTTTTCCGCAAGTGGAATTGCATTTAGTTGGGCATTTAGATGTCCCGAAAGAAATGGAAAGGGTAGAATCGCAACTGGTCATTCATCCATTTGTTGATTGGAAAGAATTGCCGAAACTGATTTGCCAAGTGGACATTAATTTAGCACCGCTGGTACATTCGATTTTTAATGAGGCAAAGTCTGAAATCAAATGGATGGAGGCTGCTTTAGTGAAAATACCTACATTGGCAAGTGAAATTGGTGCTTTTAAAGAGATGGTAACGCACAACAGAAACGGCATACTCGTCAAGGATAATGAGTGGTTCAACCAATTAGAAAAAGTGATAAACGATAAGACTTTTAGAGAAACTATCGGTGAGAATGCTTATAATTACGTAATTAAAAATTGTACAACATCAGAGCATGAAGATGAACTAAGTGCTTTTTTAAGGAGTATCCATTAATGCTATTTATTAAAAACAATCTAATTGAACTAAAAAAGAATTACAAGCTGCTTATTCTTTTTTTATTCATTCTTTTGACTGCTCAGTTTTTCTTACAATATATAGAATTAACTTGGCCTAAACTGTATATTGTTTTGGCCTTAGCAGCTGCTATACTCTTACTGATAGTTTCAAGAATAAGTGATGAAACGAAAATCGCCAGAAATGCGTTTGTCTTAATTTTTATTGCTGGTACATTAAATGCACTGATTCTACCAATTCGACAAAACTATGACGAGAATACGCATTATTACCACGCATTAGAAGTAGCAGATGGAAAAGTCAGAAATCAAACAGATGAAAGAAATTTTCTTGCCATATCCCCGGATTTCTTAGCTATTACCAAATTACCTAGTAAACCCGAGTATGGAAATGAACTGAATACTAATCTTTACCACAAAGAATTCCTTGAAATTGAATCTATTCCCTCTACCTATAATGAAGACTGGCTTGAAAAAAGCGGGTTTAATAATCCCGCTTATATACCAAGTGCTATAGGCATAACCATTGGACGATTATTCTCGCAAAGAGTATCTGTTCACTATTATTTAGGGAGAATTTTTAATGTTCTGTTTTATGCATTGTTGGCTTTTTGGGCTATAAAGGTAAGCAAAGTTTATAAATTAGCGCTTTTCGTTGCAGCTACGACCCCATTTGCCGTATGGATCTCATCTGGTTTTACCTACGATAATCTTTATTATGGTCTAGTACTATTGATATTGGCTCAATTCACCAATTTTTTTGTTGGTGAACGCGAAGTTAATTTTCGAAAAATCATACTTTATATGCTTACTTGCCTTGGGCTGGTTTTTTGTAAGGCACCAGTGATTCTGTTGGCTGCACTGCCTTTATTTGTGCCTGCAAAATATTTTGATACGAGGAAAACAAAAAAAATTACGGTTTTTGCAGTACTTCTATGTTTTTCATTAGGCTTTTTATGGTTGATGAACGGTGCGATTTTCCATCTATTCGAGGATGTTCCTGCAGCTAATACTGTCGCAGTGGATGAAAATGAAGATGTTCTTTCGTATTTAATCAGTAATATTGGATACACAATTACTTTGTTTTTACGATCATATTCGGATGTAATTGCTTCTATCGGTTATTTTCTGAAGAATCCAATGCCATACTTTATGGCTAGTGAAGCCGCGGGGTTCATCAATTTGATAAACTATACTTTGATGATTACTCTTTCTGCTATGCTTATTAAAATCACTATCCCTAAGAAGACACGTGTGCTTACTTTGGCTACTTTTTTTGTGATTATTTCAGGAACGATCTTGGCAATAACAGGTGATCCACGAGTATTTTCAATTGGTGATTTAAGAGTCCCAGGTGTACAAGGCAGGTATCATTTTTATTTACTCGCATTCCTGCCGTTATTTCTAGGGCCTATTCTTAATAAACTAGGCTTTGAAAGTGAAAAGGTAATGAGTCATTTGGATTCAAATAAAATTACTAGCTTTTGCGTTAAAACAATCTATGTCATTACATTTTTTAATTCTTGTGTCGCACTGTATGGCTATTTATAAGAATAAGAAAAGGAGATTTTAATGAGAAAAATATTATTCCTTTCACCAACTGGCACAATGGACAACGGGGCAGAAATTTCAATATTTAATTTAATGAAATATCTAGTTGAGCAAGGATATGAAGTAGTAAATATTGCACCGGTTAGTGGAGACGTCGAAGTAAATGACTACTCGCGAATTTTTGAAAGTAATGGGATCAAATGTTTTTTAGTTTCAAATCAACGGTGGTGGTGGGAGGATGCACCAGGAATGTTATTTGGAAGTGAAGAACAACGAGCGGCATCTTTTAGAAATACTATCGATCTCATTGCAAAAAAGATAGACGAGTTTGATATTGAGTTGGTAATCACAAATACAGCAAACATGTTCCAAGGTGCGATGGCGGCGGCTGTTCAAGACGTTTCTCATATCTGGTTAATTCATGAATTTCCTTCCGGCGAATTTGCTTACTACAAGGATAAAATTGAGTTTATAGAAGAATTTTCTGATGAAATTTTTGCTGTTAGAGGCGAGTTGAGCAATAATTTGCAAGAGCTGTTTACAAGGAAAAAAATTAAATCATTCGCTCCCTACACAGAGTTAGAACAAGTTTCCCTTAAAAAGGGAGATGTTCAAAGAATCGTTTCAGTAGGACGTATCAACCCAAGAAAAAATCAATTAGAATTAATTAAAGCATATCATCAGTTGAACAGGTACGATATTGAGTTGGTTTTTATTGGTGCATGGGATGATGAGTATAAAGAAAAATGTCTCGATTATATCAAAAAAAATCGTTTAAAAAATATAACTTTTCTAGGAAATGTAGACAATCCATGGGAGCATGTGACATCGAAAGATATATGCGTTTTTTCTTCAGCAATGGAAACATTCGGTTTAGTTTATGTTGAGGCTCTTTTAAACGGTGTACCAGTTATTATATCCAATAATCCAGGGCACATGTCAGCATATGATTTTTTTAATCACGGTTGTGTCTATCCATTAGGTGATATAGATAAATTAGTAGAAATGATCCGCGTTCGATTAGATAACTTTGATGACTTCAAAAGCGAAACAGTCAATTTCTCCGTTGAAGCAAAAGAGAAGTACCAGATTTATTATGTTTATCAAGACTTAATCGAAGCAATCGATTCCGTAACTGCTTCGCCAAAAGCGATTCGCCATATAAAATCTTTATTGACCTTAAATGAAAAAAAGAGCAAACTGGCGCAATTTGAGTATCAAACGAGAAGTTTCCTGCAAAGAGTTAAGTATAAAATAAGGAAAAGCTTTAAATAAAGTTCAAATGATTCTAAGTAAAAAGACAAGGCCGACAACAGGCTCTTTGTCAATAAGGACTGATGAGTTGTGCAAAATCAAATCTGGGTCAGAATGAACCACATTCTGGCTCAGATTTTTTGTTATCTTACATTGATTAATTGATTGATCAAAAAGATTCTAATTCTCATGTTCTCGAATGATTTAAATCCGTAGGATACTCGTTTCATTGACTTTATGTGGGTATTCTTCGCTTCTATTTTTCCATTGGAATAAGGATAGATCATTGCGTTGGTGATGCCTTCTTCATAAGTCAGAAGGTTTTGAAGCTTCTCCCGAAAGCCGTCATCTAACGTTTCGGGAAGTTCTGCCAATATGCAGAAAAATAAGTCAGGGTCTTTGTCTCGAAAGGCTTCAACTAATTCATGAAAAAAGGGATACGCCTCCTTCAGGGGCGTAGAAAACTCAAGCAATCGATCAATCATCATTGCTTCAGTAAGAAATGGGTATTTTGGTGCTCGGAAACTTTTCCATGTTTTGTATTCATAATGGTTGATGTTTGCACGATTTTTTAGCAAAAAGCGCCAGTTCTTTTTCAGTTTTTCTGCCTGGCTTTTCTGTCCGGCTTTACGAAGTTCATTCATTTCACGGATACGCAACTCATTGAACGCTTGATTCATGTGTTTGACAATATGAAACCGATCAATCACTACTTTCGCATTTGGCAGAACACGTTTGGTGAGCTGGAAGTAGGCGGCGTTCATGTCTGTCACCAAGAATTCTACTTCTTCTGGATTGGTACAACCTAAGAAATAGCTTGTTAATCGAGGTAATTTACGCGTAGGCAAAACATCTATTAATTTTCCTGTTTCGCCATCTGCGCAAATAAAGCTCATTTTATCTTCTATGGAAGCATGCGAACGAAATTCATCAACCATCAATACTCTGGGGAGAATCTTCTTAGATTGCTTTGGTAAATAGCTTTTAAACTCTTTCAATGTACGAATAACGGTGGTCAAAGATACCTGACAGCTTTTCGCAATAAAAGATAAAGATACTTTTTCAGTCAGTAAAGAAGCAATTTTATATCTAACATGATTTGCGATTGAATGTCTGGGTTGGACAAAATAACTTTGAGCAGTCCAATGGGTTCGGCAGTTTTTACAGGTATAGCGCTGCTTTTTTAGGCGCATAACCAAAGGCATATGATTGTATTGTTCAAAACGGACAATCGTTTCCTTCTTCCCATTTTTCACTATAATTGCTTTTCCGTTTCCATCTACCACAGTAGAACCACAACTTCTACAAGCACGAGGAGTAGGCGAGAGAACAGCATCGACGACCAACGTCTTTTTCTTCTGAAGGGTCTCGTAAGAGACCTCTATAATCATCAAATCTTTCTCTATTATTCTCAGCATTTTTTTGATAGAATCATTCATATAGCATATCGTCCTCTCAGTTGTTTATTTTGTGGTGATTTAATCATACTAGAGAACGATATGTTTTTTAATACCTAAAATGAAAATGGGACTGAAGAATCAATTCTGATTCATCAGTCCCATAAATTATAGAGCCCGACAACAAAGGCAACCTTGTCTTTTTTACTTTTTCAGTTAAAAGTTTACTATTTCACGGACCGCTTACTCCTAGAAATAGTAGGGATCGAGTATTAAAGCAAAACATACAAACAAGGCTTTAAAAAAGCTGTTTAATTCTATTAGCAATAAAAATTGCTTGATAGGTGAATATGTCAGAGATTTAATGCTATCATAAACAAAATGATCAGATTTTACGATATCTTTATTGTAGAGTTGTTTCCTCGACCATATCAAATAGTGTCAGTAAAAAATAATTGAGTTTTTACTGACACTACTAAAAGACTGGTTAGTATATTCAATTATATAGTAAAAATTTATCGTAGTAATTGGTGTGATTTAGCAATTCATTATTTAACTTCAAGGTCTGATCCTTGCATAATCTGCTGATTGTAAAAGCTTGATGTCTTACTAAGTTCATTAGAGAATTCATCAAACCCTAATTTTTCCATTAGAGTCATTTCTTCTGAAAATAGATTTGTTCCTAAGCCTAATCGATTTCCCTCAATGGAAACACCTAATGCAGATAAAGTGGTCGGAAACAAATCCAATGTACTGAAAGAACGATTGGTATTATTCAAGGTTGTTACCGGTGAGTTAATAAAGAGATTGAAGACAGTTCGCTCATAGTCTTCAGGGATACCATTAAAAAAAGAGGGATCCATGCTTAGGTGGTCACCGGCAATTACGATAGTGGTATTATCATAAAAAGACTGTTGCTGAACCCATCGTATAAAATTACCTAACATATAATCTGAATAGTGGATGACATTACTATATTGCTGTTCAAAAAATTTAGGTGTATTTTCGGTCATCAAACCATCTGGGAAGTGCATATCAGCTGTTAGAAGCGTTAAATTAAAGGGCTCTTCTGACTGAGAATCTTCTATAAGTATGTTTTTAGCAAACTCAAAAAGTTTCTCATCCTCATATCCCCACCAGACTTTATAGTCAGACGGTATCCATTGATTATCGATGGCATATTGATAATCTTTTATTTGGTAATTTCCATGTTGAGAGTAAAATTTATCTCTGCCACCAAAGCTTGCATCGGAACCGATTAACAGTGTTTGATTGTATCCTTCTTGATCTAAAATGGTACCGATTGTGGTGACACCAGGCATAAAAGATGAAGTATTGCCATATTCATTTTCGTTATAGCCACCAGAGACTCTCAGAGGAACCCCAGAACTTTGAGCAACCATTCCTCCTACTGTAAAACCAACACCAGGAACTTGACGAGCACCGCCGAAAGTACTTTGGTGCGAAAAATTTAGTCCATCTGCATAAGCTGATTCTGTGAGATTTGGTAATAGATTGACTTCTTGCATTCCGCCAAGGTCAATGGATAAGTACGTTGATTCTAATGATTCGACGTAAATATAGATAAGGTTTCTTTTTTGTTCTGGAAAGGTAAGCGCAACATCATTCGGGTCCACATAAAAATCTTCGTAAATCGTTGATTTCTCAAAAAAATATGCTTTTAGTTCTGCATAGCCCAATGTTTGTATACCAAAGAAAAAACCGTATATAGTGAGGCTTACACTAATGAAGGCAAAAAAGAAACTCGTCTTTTTGGTTAACTTAATTTGCTGAAACTTTTTGTAAGATAGAGCATAGAGTAGCAAGTATAGGATTACTAGAAAACTAAGAGTGAGAATAATAGAATTTAATAAAGGACCCAAAATGAACGTATAAATTTGGCCCGCATCTGTTCCTGTCAAGGGTTGAGACAAAGTGTATAGAATTTCACTAATGCCTACATTACCAAAAAAACTTTTCGTCCAAACGGCACTGTTTCCCGCAAGTGCTCCAATGAATACTAGTAATGAAAAAATAAAAAAAGAAAGTTGAAGACGCCAGGTCAAGGATTGAAATATTCTGTCAATCAGACCTGTTTTTTTGATAATCAGCACCGTTGATAAGAGAAAAAGAAAAACAAGGATACTTACACCAGTGACAGCGGACTTGGTTGAAAGGAAACTAAAAGATAAGAGATTTTTTCTTAATTCAGTTAAGCCGAGTGATCGTGCAATAAATGCCGTGAATGACAGATGAGAAACGGCACAAAATAGAGAAAACGAAAATCGGCGATAAAAGCTTCTATGTGCTGTTAAAAAGAGTATGAGAATAAAAAGTAAGATTGAAAAAAGCATCCTGTACCTCCAAATACATATTATATATAGTATACTAGAATAATGACAAGTCTCCAAAAGAAAAACTTAAAAAAAGGCGTGGAATCCTTATTTTTTTTCATTTTTTGCCAATTAATGCGAGTTTGTCTTCTTTAAGTTTTTTTAGGGATTTTAATTTTTGTTGAGAATTACTAAAAAGTCGAGTATAATTTTTTAGAATTGGATATTTAAAACTCTTAACAATTCATGGAAAGGGATATTCATGCATACATTTGTTATTTGCGCTTATAAAGAGTCTTCTTTTTTAGAAGAATGTATACTTTCTTGTTTAAATCAGACGAGTCTGAAAAAAGGAAAGTCCAAGCTGATTTTGTACACAAGTACACCAAATACTTATATAACAGAGATTGCCAACTCTTATGAGATACCTATGTTTACTAGTTCAGGCGGAAGTATCGGACGAGATTGGAACAATGCATTGTCTTTTGTTGATACGCCATATGCGACGATCGTTCATCAAGACGACATCTATTTAAAAGAGTATGGTGAAAGCGTCATTGATGCGTTCGAAAATAATAATCAAACAAGTATTGTGTTTACGGATTATAAGGAAATCGATCAAGAAAGTCAAATCAGAAAAAGATCAATAAATCTTAAAATTAAAACGTTCGGTTTAAAAACAATGGGGTTATTAAAATCAAAGTGGTATCAAAGGCGAATATATGCGTTTGGGAACTTTATTTGTTGTCCAGCTGTTTCATATAATTTGCGGGTGCTCAATGACTTCAAATTTAATGAACAGATGCGAATGGCAGTAGATTGGGATGCATGGGAACGAATCATGAAGCGGCCGGAAAACATTTGTTACATCTCAAAAAATGCAATGTATCATAGAATTCACGAAGAATCTGAAACAACTGCAACAACCCTGGATAAAACGAGAGAAGCAGAAGAATTGGAAATGTACAAACGTTATTGGGGAAAAACCATTGCTTCTTTTCTCATGAAATTTTACGTGAAAAATCAAGAAAGCAATCAATTATAAGAAAAGTTAGGGTGTAAATCGTGAATCCAAGAATTTTACTTATTATTCCAGCATATAATGAAGCAGAAGGTATTGTCCAAGTAATCGACAAGGTACTCGAGTATAGAAAAAAAACACCATATAATTTAGATTATCTTGTTATCAATGATGGGTCTACAGACAATGAGGAAGCGGTATTATTAGAAAACAATATTCATCATGTCGAGTTGGTGAACAATTTAGGTATTGGAGGAGCTGTGCAGACGGGATATCTGTATGCATTAGAACACGATTATGATATCGCGATTCAATATGATGGCGATGGACAGCACGATATTGAAAGTTTAAGTCAGTTGGTTGAACCGATTATCAATAATAAGGCTGATTTTACCGTCGGATCCAGATTTGTAGAAGACAGCACGTCGACGTTTAAATCTACTGGTGCAAGACAATTAGGAATCAGGCTTCTTTCAGGACTTATTTACCTTCTGACAAAAATGCGCGTCAAAGATGTAACGAGTGGTTTCAGAGCAGGAAACCGGCAAGTAATCAGACAATTTGCCCATCGATATCCGAGCCAGTATCCGGAACCTGAAAGCTACATGCATTTAGTAGCCAAAAACATCCGGGTGAAAGAGATTGGGGTAAACATGTTCGAAAGAACAACTGGTCGCTCAAGTATTCATTTTTTCGACTCGGCAGCGTATATGGTTAATGTCTCTTTGGCTATTCTGATTGCATCTTTGATTAAAAAGGAGGAATCCTAATGCCGGTTCAATTACAAATTATTGCTATTTTTTTAGCATTTGCTTTTTTTGTCTTAACTGTTTATTTGATTCGTAAAGATCATGCAGAAGTACGTCAAATGAACAAATGGCTTTTACTGGGAATAATAATGTTGATCGGTGCATTATTTCCCAAAGTAGGGACGACAATCGCCCACTTCTTAGGGATCACTACACTCACTTCTTTAGCATTATATAGTTTAACAGCCTTTTTATTGTTTATCACTTTAACAACTAGTATTGCATTGATAAATACGCAAAGACAAGTCAAAACATTAACACAAGAGTTATCTTTCTTGAAAAAGGAAATTAGAGAAATGAAAGAAGGAGAAAAATGAAGGGTATTTATTTTTCCCAAGACTTGACCCATGCTGGTGGAATTCAAAAGAAGATCAATCGACAAATTGAAGAGTTTGAAAAAAATGGTTTTTCCATGAAACCCTTAATAAACCCAAAAAGGAATATAGGTCATCTGTTTCTAAACCTAGTTCCTTTTTTTTCAAGACAGTTTTTTTTAAAAGAGAAAATAAATTGGCAAGAGTACGACTTTGTTTACATTAGAAAAAGTGCGGTTTTTGATAAAAGTGTTATCGATTTATTAAAGAAAATCAAGACAATGAATCCATCAATTATTGTCTTATTAGAAATTCCAACATATCCTTATATGAACGAATTTAAAGGAATTGTAAAATGGGACATTCAAGCCAAAGAACATCTCTGGACACCATATTTAAAACACTACGTTGATCGAGTTCTGACTTTTTCGGATGATGAAAAAATTTTTGATATACCATGTATCAATCTTTCGAATGCGTACGACTTTGCTAGTCCGATTGAAGGTAGTAATGAGGGAGATGGTGCAATCCGATTACTAGGGGTCGCAGCACTTTGTTTCTACCATGGATATGATCGCGTCATACAAGGACTGCACGAATACTATAATTTATCTGACGCTAAGAGAAACGTCATGTTCACTTTAGTCGGTGATGGTCCTGTCTTAAAGGACTATAAAAAGCTGGTCTCTGATTACCACTTAGAAGAAAAAGTGAAGTTATTAGGCAGAATAGAATTTTCTCAATTGGATCAGTTTTATCAGAATGCAGATATTGGGATTGACTCTTTAGCCCGTCATCGATCTGGAGTAACTTATAATAGTAGTCTAAAAGGAAAAGAGTATTTGGCGAAAGGGTTGCCGATTGTTTCTGGAGTGAAAACTGATTTGGATAATTGTGATCTTCCGTTTTATTATCGTGTACCGAGCGATGATACACCAATCAATATTCCAAGCTTAATTGAGTGGTACGATTCGATGCTTGAAAATTCTTCAAAAAAGGAATTAAGCGCAGCTATTTTTCAATATGGTCTTAGTCATTTTACTTTTGAAAAAACCTTTAAGCCTGTAATTGACTATTTGAGGAGTACAAAATAATGGATGAGAAAATCAGTATAATAATTCCAATGTATAACGGAGAGAAATATATAGGTGAATGTCTCACTAGTCTTATGAATCAAACCTATAAAAACATAGAGATCATCGTTGTTGATGATGGCTCAACAGACGATTCAATAGAGGTAGTTAATGAAGTCATAAAGAAAAACACCTCCAGAGTTATTCGATTAGTCAACAAGAGTAACGGTGGCCAATCAAGCGCTAGAAACGCAGGGATTTCGTATGCCAGTGGCAAATTGATTGCATTCATTGATTGCGATGATTTTGTTACACCGATTTAAACTGAAGGAATTATTTATGAGGACGGGCTGTTTTTCTATGAAATGATTGATAAGATAACGAAGATTTCATTGATTGATAGTAAAAGCTATTATTATTGAACAACAGAAAACTCAACTTTAACGAGTAAAATAAGCAAGAAGAATTTAGATGTTTTAAAGAAAAACAGATTAACTGAGAACTTTTTAGAGAAATATCCAGAAGCATTAGGGCAATTCTATCAAGAACACGCAATCTGAATGATTGTATTGCTGTAAAATGTATTTATGATAAAGCCCCATTTTTTGTCAATTGATAAGAGAAATCTTATCAATTTATCAAGAATATTAAAACATCGTATAGTAGCTTAGGAAGTAGGATCAGTGATATGAAGAAAACAATAGGAATCTTAATTCTAAATTATTTAGCTTTTGAAGATACAATTGAATGTGTGGGATCTTTAATGAATCAAACCTTTAAAGAGATAGATATCCTAATCGTAGATAATGATTCACCAAATGATTCATTCAAACGTTTATCAGATAACTTTGAAGATTCAGAGCAGGTTACCGTTGTAAAGATGAAAGAAAATCTTGGTTTTGCAAGAGGAAATAATTTTGGTCTATCACTTTTTAGAAAGAAAGGAATTGAAAGGGTCCTGGTTATAAATGGGGACACTCTCCTTGAAGATAGAACTTATTTAGAAAAACTAGCTTCAATATCGTACAATGAGGATATTGGCATGATTGGTACAAAAATTATCACCAGAGACGGAAAGAACCAAAATACACTAAATGTCAATCTAAAAAAGAAAGCAGATTTGGTTTTCCATAGAATGATATTGTTATTGTTGGAAAGCTCATTGCGTTTAAATATCTATCCGCACCTTAAGAAATTGATGACGCTTCGGGACAACGCGTATCAATCAGCTTCTTTTTCGGATGAAACCCAGGAAATACTTGATCCTTACGAGAAGACACTGCATGGTGCAGCAATCTTTTTTACCGAAAATTATTTGAGATATTACATTGGATTTTATCCGGAAACATTTCTTTATAATGAAGAAGATTATTTGGCAATCCTTTGTCAGCGGCTTGGATACAAACAACTGTATATACCATCGTTGAGCATTTATCACAAAGAAGATGCTTCGAGTGACTTATTATATAATGACAATCTGAAGAAGTCATATCTTTTTAAGTTAAAAAATGTAAAAAAGAACTTATCATTAATGAGCGGATTTTTTTCGTTATCAAATGAAGACTTAAAGAGAAGGATGAGTATCTAGATGAGAAATGCTTTTAGATCAGGTATGATTTTTACAGCAATCGGACAGTACAGCAATGTTTTGATCCAATTGCTGATAAACGTTGTACTGTCAAGATTAATACCAGTTGAAGAATTTGGGGTGGTAGCGAATGTTCAAGTTTTCCTAGTATTTTTCCAAATGTTTGTGACAGCTGGTCTAGGTCCGGCGATCATTCAGAACAAAGAGATGAAGGAAGAAGATTATGGGATTGTTTTTAACTATACAGTTCTGTTTGCTTTTCTGTTAGCTGTCGGTTTTGGGATATTCGGCCATTTTGTTGCGATTATCTATAATAATCCTATCTATAAATCGCTATTTTGGTTTATGTCGATCATTGTATTTTCAGAAGGAATGAACGTTGTACCAACAGCAATTTTAAATAAAGAATTGAAATTTCGAACCCTTAATTTGAGGCTCTTGTTTTGTAATCTTTTTGGTGCAATCTTTGGTATTGCCTCAGCTTTTGCTGGCTTTGGCGTTTATGCATTGATTTTAAGTGCCGCTATTCCTGCAATTGCTACGCTGTTTGCTAATTTTGCTGTAGTTAAGATCAAGTACACAAAAAGTTTAGACCCGCAACCTTTTAAAGTACTATGGTCATTCGCAAAAAACCAATTAGGTTTTACAATATTAAATTATTTTTCCCGTAATTCAGATAATTTACTAATTGGACGATTTTTAGGTCCCGTGCCCTTAGCAAATTATCAAAAGAGTTATCAAATGATTACTATGCCCAATACGGTATTTTTAGGTATTATTTCCCCAGTTCTGCAACCTGTTTTGTCACATCATCAAGATGATGTGAAGTTGATACGAGAAACGTTTTTAAAAATTGTCCATGTCCTAGGATTAATCGCATTTCCATTAACTATTTTTATGGTAATGAATGCTGAGGAAATTATCCTATTTCTCTTTGGTTCTCGCTGGTATGCCGCTGTCGTTCCTTTTTCAATATTGGCATTTAGTATATGGGCGCAGATGCTTACTTCTGCAACTGGAAGCATATTTATGGCAAGAAACCATTCAAAAACATTATTGAAAACGGGAATGATTTCAACTTTTTTGATTCTTAGTTTAACATTGGTTGGAATCAATTTCTCGAAGATAACTTACGTGGCTGCCTTTGTTTGTGTAGCGTACATCTTAAATTTTTTCACCTCCTACTGGATTTTGATGACAAAAGTCTTGGAAGGAAAACTTTCAGATGTTTTGAAGCAGCTGATCAGTCCAGTATGTATCAGTGTCGTTTTAGCAGCTGCTCTCTTTTTGTTCGATCATCTCATCACGATCAACACGAACTATTTTGTCTTACTGGTAATCAAAGGTATTTTATGGTTAATTCTATTGGTTTCATGTTTGTTGATTACAGGGGAAGTCAAAAAAATAAAATCTGTCTTCTAGATTTGCTATACTCAAGAAAAACTTGTGGTATTCAAATAAAAAACCGCATCTAATTAAAAAGGAGTGAGTAATTCATATGAAAAAAAGGTTGGCTAATTTCTTTCTGGTTCTAGTAATCCTTGCGAGCAGTTTCAGTCCAATCATTGGACTTGCTGAAACGAACGTTGTAAGACAAGAAATGACAAGTAACGCTTCAGAGAGTTTGACAAATGAGCAAACCAGCAGTACTGATTCAAATTATCAAAGCGGATCTACAGAAACGACGGAAATGTCGGATAGTACTTCTACAACAAATAGCGAAAGTACAAGTTCAACTTCAGTAAGTGACTCAAGTACGCAAGATATAACAGAATCATCTTCAAGTACGTTTGATTCTACGACAGAGCAGACAACGTCTTCTTCCAGTGAAGAGGATGATATTGAATTAAAATCCGCAAAAGGTTTACCGAACTTGAAACTAATGGTACATATACAAACAGATGGGGAAACAGAAGTACCGCCAGCTAGTAATGTTACTGGTGGTACAGTTGGACAGGCGAAGCGTTTGGAGGGAATGTCGCTCGCTATTGATCCAGACAGCACAGAACTGAAAGGTAGTATCGTTTATTCCACACATGTTCAAACTTATGGTTGGGATTTAGGCGAAAAAAGAGATGGCGAATTTTCTGGAACGATTGGTGAAGCTAAGCGCCTTGAGGCAGTCAAAATTAATTTGACCGATGAGTTAGCGGAGGGCTATGATATTTATTACCGCGTCCATTCACAAACGTTTGGTTGGCTTGGATGGGCGAAAAACGGGAATGAAGCGGGTACTTCTGGATTTGCTAAAAGACTAGAATCTATCCAAATTCAGTTAGTGGAAAAAGGTAGTCCAGCACCCGGGAGCACTGATAAACCTTATGTTTCAACTGACAATGTAACCCAACCTTCGCTTCATTTATCTTCGCATGTTCAAACTTACGGATGGCAAGAGTCCCAATCGAGCGGTCTTGTTTCTGGAGGTGTTACTGGAGAAGCAAAGAGATTAGAAGCGATTCAGCTTCGTTTAGATAATAATATTTATGATGGAGATATCGAATACCGTGCACATGTTCAGAGTTATGGTTGGCAATCCTACCAAACGAATGGTGCAATTGCAGGTACAGCAAATGAAGCTAAACGGATAGAAGCGATTCAGATCCGCTTGACAGGAACCTTGTCTCAATTATTTGATGTTTATTATCGGGTTCACATTCAATCGTTTGGCTGGTTAGGATGGGCGAAAAACGATCAAATGTCGGGAAGTGTCGCGCTCTCACGAAGAGTAGAAGCAATTGAAGTTCAACTTGTGCAAAAAGGAACGGCGCCGCCAGGAGATAGTACGATGCCGTTTATCTCCTACGAAACAATTGAAACACCAAGTATTCATTTGAGTGCACATGTTCAGACTTTTGGATGGTCGACGACGATTAATCCGGGCCAAGCAAGTATTGGAACAGTTGGTCAGGCAAAACGACTGGAAGCAATCCAGCTAAGTTTAGAAAACTCTCCAGTTACAGGTGGAATAGAATATCGTACGCATGTTCAAACCTATGGTTGGCAAGGGTATCAATCTAATGGGAGCACAGCCGGTACAACAGGTGAGGCGAAACGGATCGAAGCACTCCAAATTCGATTGACCGGCAATATTTCATTGCTTTATGATATTTATTATCGAGTGCATTCCCAGACTTATGGTTGGCTTGATTGGGCTCGAAATGATCAGCGGGCTGGAACGAGTTCGTTAGCAAAACGTGTTGAGTCGCTCGAAATAAAACTTGTGCCTAAAAATCAACCGGCACCAGGGTCGACAGCCAAACCGTATATCGAAATGCAAGAGTTTCTATTTGTAATGGGACACGGGGGAATCGACCCGGGAGCAGTGGGAAGCGGGACGAATGAGCGAGACTTTACAAGAAATGAATTGCTTCCATATTTGCGTAAGTATGCCAATCAATTGAAAGAAAGCAGAATTAATTTTTATGATGTGTCACGCGACATGTTTACTGACACTCGAAACGGACAAGGAGCACACCTTGTAAGTAACGCAATCACTTCAGTTACAGAATTTCATCTAGATAGCGGAGGTATCGGAGCTTCTGGGGGGCACGTCATAGTGAGACCAGGGGGATCCAATTCAATTAATATCGGGCTAGCGAATACCATTCGGACCTATGTCGGCTGGCATCCTTCATTTGTTAATTCGAATGGGTTGAGTTTTAGACAAGACTTATTGAATTTAAATATTTTCAGATCTAGAGGGATTGAGTATCGCTTAATGGAACTTGGCTTTATCTCCAATCCTTCAGATGTTGCGAGAATAAGAAACAATTTGGACAATATCGCAAAAAATATTGTGCAAAACGTGACCGGTGAAAAATTATAAAAGTTTTAAATGAGCAGAATACTTAAGTAAAAAAAAGAATGTCATTTCTTTCTGATGAGTTTTCATGTATAATGATACAAGTCAAAAAGAAGATATTAAGGAGGAGTTGTTTTGTCTAAACAACATCCAGAAGATTCTTTTAAGGAGAAAGTTATGGAGTCTTTAAAAGAATCAAGTTCAAAAAAAGAATCGATATCTGAACACAGCTTGTTGGATGACGATTCTGTGGGATCTCGTAGTAATCATCTAAATAAAAGTAAACATATAGAAGAAAAACAAAATCATTCAGCTTCTTCAGAAAGTTTGCGAGAAACTGTTTCTGAAAAAAACCAACGCAGATTGCAGCGCAGCAAGGAAGACAAAATAGTTAATAAGATCGTGTTGATTGTTGTTCTTGTTTTCTTAGTAATCGGCGGAATATTAGGTTTCTCAGCTTATCGATATGTTACTTCAAGTTTGCAGCCATTAGATCCAGATGATACTGAGAAGGTGACGATTGTTATTCCAAGCGGTTCATCGAATAAAGCAATTGGTGAGATCCTAGAGGATGAGAACATTATCAAAAGTGGAATGATTTTTAATTATTACACAAAATTTAATAATCTGACGGGCTTTCAAGCAGGAACATATCATTTTTCACCAAATATGACACTGGAAGCGATAAGTGAGCAGTTGCAAAATGGCGAAGGTTCGGTCACCTCTGATGCAAAAGTGACGATTCCAGAAGGGTTTGATGTGGATCAAATCGGTGATGCTCTAGCGGAAGCAACAAATATCTCGAAAGACGATTTCTTAGCTTTGATGGAAAGCGATGAGTTCTTTGAAAAAATGAAAGAAACCTATCCTGAGCTTTTAGCAAGTGCCGGCGATGCGCAAGGCGTGCGTTACCGACTAGAAGGATACTTGTTCCCAGCGACGTATGACTACTATACAGGGAATACCCTAGAAGAAGTCGTTACCCAAATGGTGGATAAATCAAATTCAGTCTTGTCCAAATATTTCGATCAAATTGCTCAAAAAGAAATGACGGTCCAAGAAGTCCTTACATTGGCTTCACTTGTTGAAAAAGAGGGTAGTAAGCTAGAAGATCGTAAAAATATCGCACAGGTATTCTTCAATCGTTTAGCGATTGATATGCCGCTGCAATCGGATATTTCGATTCTATACGCGTTAGGTGAGCACAAAGAGCTAGTCACTTATGAGGACACTCAAGTTGACTCTCCTTATAATCTCTATGTGCATACTGGCTACGGACCTGGACCATTCAACAATCCAAGCGAAGCAGCGATCCAAGCGGTCTTAGATCCAACACCGAACAACTACTATTATTTCGTTGCTGACATTCAAACCCAAGAAGTTTACTTTGCGGAAACCTATGAACAGCATATGCAATTAGTGGAACAATATGTAAACAATACCTCAAATTAAATTTTCATAGGTTTATAGTTTACATTTAAAAAAAAGCATGGTAATCTTTTGTGGACTCATCGCAAAAGATTACCTTTTGCGATTTATTAGAAGTTACTAAAAGGAGAAAAGAACTATGGTAGAAAAAGTTTACCCAATGACACTTGAAGGAAAAGAAAAGCTAGAACAAGAATTAGAAGAATTGAAAACGGTAAAACGCGGCGAGATCATTGAACGTATCAAGGTAGCCCGCAGTTTTGGCGATTTATCCGAAAACTCCGAGTATGAGTCTGCTAAAGATGAACAAGCGTTTGTCGAAGGCCGAATCACTACTTTAGAAAATATGATTCGTTTTGCAGAGATCATTGATAATGAGGGTGTAGACTCTGATGAAGTTTCCATCGGAAAAACTGTGATTTTTGTTGAGTTGCCTGATGGTGACGAAGAAGAGTACATGATCGTTGGTAGTGCTGAAGCAGATCCGTTTTCTGGTAAAATTTCCAATGATTCACCAATCGCTCGTGCTTTGATTGGGAAAAAAGTCAATGATGAAGTGACGATCTCAACGCCAGGCGGAGATATGCAAGTAAGAATCACAGAAGTAAAGAAAAGCTAGTCGCTTGATCACTAGGTAGATTTAGGTGACCCTGTTGTTCATTCTCCTTTAGGGAAATTGATCAAACAGGGTCTTTTTTCGGACCAGCGACGGATGGACAAACCATTTTTTTCAGGTATGATAAAGTAGAATTACTAGGAGGAGGAGCTTGAATGAAAAGTCCTTGGCGTTTTTTCTTTATTGTTGAAGCGCTCTTACTGCTTTTTGCGGTATGGCAAATTTTATCTAATCCGCCATTATTATTTTTATTAATACTTGGTGTGACGTGCTTGGTCCTTGTGAACCGAAGTGAGCGCAAGAGCAATTTTAAAAATTTCTTGATGGTCTCAAGTTCCATTGCTATTTTGATCAGTTTGTTAAATAGTCCAGCACTGTGGCTGATGCTGATTTTTGCGATTTTATTTATTGGTTTAAAAGGAGTCGAGATTACCGGAATCGACTTAACTAAAAATTCATTCTGGCGCAAAAAACAAATGATTATCGTTGAAACTGAAGAACCCAAAGTGGATCATCCGCTGAAACAAAAGCAGCAATGGTTAGGCAATGAACGGATCGGCAGTCAAGTCTATGAATGGGACGATATCAATTTAGATATCTTGACGGGAGACACTTTCATCGATCTAGGCAACACTTTATTGCCTAAGAAAGAAAACGTCGTGATCGTACGAAAAGGCTTTGGTAGAACTCGTATTTTAGTGCCTGCTGGCATAGCGATCAAATTAGAGCACAGTACTTTTATTGGCTCCGTTATCTTTGAAGGCGAAGAAACGAGCTTGAAAAATGAAAAAGTGACGATTTACAGCCCGGATTATGGCGAAAATAGTCGGCGTTTGAAAATCTTAACGAATACCCTTGTTGGTGATGTTGAGGTGATTCGGGTATGATTGGGAAATTTTCAAGAGGCATGATCGCTTTTTACGCAGGATTAGCAAGTTTTTTCACCATGATATTGATGCTGTTTTCCTATTTGTATGCCAGTGGGAAAAATAATTGGCTGATAGAAGTCTTTCAAATCAAACTCTTTTTTATCCCAATCGTCTTTCACTTACTTGTAATATCTGCATTGATTGCTTTAGCTGTCTTTTTACTGATTTCTTTTTTTCGCAACCGTCAATACGGTCCGGTGGAAGAAAAGCTAAGACTGTTAGCCAGCGGCTATATCGATAGCCCTTTATTGGAAACAAAGATCCCACATGCGTCTGAAAACCATTTGATTGCGAATGTGGATCGTGATATTGCCAGTATCCAATCGAAGATGAAACAGATGTCGATGGAATTACAGCAATTGAATGCGAAACCGCAGTTTGTTGATGGTCAGACGAAAGAAGAGATTTTAGAAGCAGAAAGGCAACGTTTGGCTCGTGAACTGCACGACTCTGTTTCTCAACAGCTGTTTGCCGCCATGATGATGATGTCTGCACTGAATGAGCAAGCGATTCGAACAGATGCTCCAGAAAGCCAAAAGAAACAGTTAGCTATGGTCACAGACATTATCAATGCTTCGCAATCTGAAATGCGGGCGCTCTTGCTTCATCTACGACCTGTAACTTTGGAAGGGAAGAGTCTAAAGCAAGGAATCGAGCAATTGTTAAAGGAATTAGAGACCAAAATCAAAATTCTATTGACTTGGGATATTGAAGACTTTACGATGCCTAGTTCGATTGAAGATCAACTCTTTCGCGTGATCCAAGAACTCTTGTCTAATACACTGCGCCACGCGAAAGCTGATGAGTTAGAAGTATACTTGCATCGCATCGATAATAACGTGTTATTGCGGGTGATCGATGACGGAGTTGGCTTTGATCCCCAAGATCAAAAGGCCGGCAGCTATGGCTTGATGAATATCCGAGAACGGGTAAGTGCTGTTGGCGGAACGTTGAAAATTATTAGTTTTAAAAATCAAGGAACCAGTATTGAAATCAAAGTTCCACTGTTGAAGGAGGCATAACGTATGATTAAAGTGTTGTTAGTTGATGACCATGAAATGGTTCGTCTGGGGGTCTCTTCTTATCTATCAATTCAAGACGATATAGAAGTAATTGGGGAAGCGGAAAATGGTCGAGTCGGGTATGAAAAGGCATTGGAATTACGTCCAGATGTGATTTTGATGGATTTGGTGATGGATGAAATGGATGGGATCGAATCTACGAAATTGATTTTAAATGATTGGCCAGAAGCAAAAATCATCATTGTCACTAGTTTTATTGATGACGAGAAAGTCTATCCTGCAATTGAAGCGGGTGCGGCCGGTTACCTGTTAAAGACGTCTACTGCTCATGAGATTGCGGAAGCCATTCGTGCAACCCAGCGAGGAGAGCGGGTCTTAGAACCCGAAGTCACCACGAAAATGATGGATCGTTTGACGAATCGGACACCAATCCTACATGAAGATTTGACCAATCGGGAACAAGAAGTGTTACTGTTGATCGCTGAAGGAAAGAGCAACCAAGAGATTGCGGATTCACTCTTCATTACGCTGAAAACAGTGAAGACACATGTGTCAAATATCTTATCAAAATTAGAAGTAGAAGATCGTACGCAAGCTACGATATATGCTTTTAAACATGGCTTGATAAAATAAAATCTTAATAATCATACCTCCTCATGGCAAGCAGGGGAGGTTTTTGTTATACTAAATAATGATCTGGCAAACAAAGGAGCGGTTGTGGTGAAGCAAAATTATGCAATTATTGGATTAGGTCGTTTCGGTGGAAGTATTTGTCGTACGTTGATTGAATCAGGTCAAGAAGTGTTGGCAATCGATAGCAACGAAGATCGTGTCAATGAATATATGAATATCGCCACCCATGCGGTGGTCGGCAACGCACAAGATGAGATGACGTTGCGTTCATTGGGTATCCGTAACTTTGACCATGTCATTGTTGCGATAGGTGAGGATATTCAAGCTAGTATTTTGGTGACCTTGATGGTAAAAGAAATGGGTGTTCCTAATATCTTAGCGAAAGCCCAAAACGAATACCATGCCCGTGTACTGGAAAAACTCGGCGCAGACCGTGTTGTCCATCCTGAACGTGACATGGGGATTCGCATCGCTCATAATCTAGTTTCCAAAAATATCTTAGATTATATTGAACTATCTGATGAATTTTCTTTAGCAGAGATTCGCGTGTCCAATCCACGCTTTTTCAATAAATCCCTGATTGAGCTGAATTTTCGACAAAAGTATGGTCTGACAGTCGTTGCGATTCGTCGGGGACCAGGACAAGTGATCGTTTCGCCTGATGCAGAGGCGATCGTGCGTGAAAATGACAATTTACTCGTGATCGGCAATACAGATGATGTAGATATACTCGATGAACATATGAATGATTAGGAGTGAAGAAAATGAACTTAACAATAAGTCCTGAAGCAATGCAATGGTTCAAAAAAGAGTTGGTGGTAGACCAAGGAAGCGGGATTCGTTTTTTTGGAAAAATTTATGGAAAGACACAAGTGCATGACGGATTTTCCGTGGGGATTTCAGTGGACAAACCAGAACGTCCGATCGTTGAACAAACCATTGACGGATTGCTTTTTTTTATTGATGAAGCGGATGAGTGGTTTTTCAAAGGCTATAATCTGACAGTTGATTATGATCAAACGTTGGATGAACCGAAGTACGATTTTAGTGAAGATAAAAAATAATGTGGATTCGGTCATAGCTGACCGGCTTCCCACGATTGGCTCTAGGAGATGAAACCGATGTTATCAATTGTTGTACCTTGTTTTAATGAAGAGGCGAGCTTGCCGATATTCTTTGAGGAAACAGAAAAGGTGAAGAAGTATTTAAACATGCCTTTTGAATATATTTTTGTTAATGACGGCTCTTCAGATCAAACACTACCTGTTTTAAGAGAGTTATATCGTGCCCATCCTGAAAGTGTTCGCTATTTATCTTTTTCGAGAAACTTTGGTAAAGAAGCGGCACTTTATGCAGGCTTACAAGCGGCGAAAGGCGATTTTGTCACTGTGATGGATGCAGATCTACAAGATCCGCCGACATTACTGCCAGAAATGTTTGCGATGCTGGAAGCAAAACCAGAGCTTGATTGTGTTGGGACCAGACGAGCAGATCGCAAAGGAGAACCGAAAATCCGTAGTTTTTTCTCAGATGCCTTCTATAATATTATCAACAAGATTGCCGATACCGAAATGGTAAATGGTGCCCGAGATTTTCGCTTGATGCGTCGTAATATGGTGGATGCCGTTTTACAACTGTCAGAGTACAATCGCTTTTCAAAAGGGATCTTCAGCTGGGTCGGCTTTGATACAGAATACATCGCTTATGAGAACCGGGAACGAGTCGCCGGTGAGACTTCGTGGTCATTTTGGAAACTATTCCAATATTCGATCGACGGGATTGTTAACTTTTCGGATACGCCGCTGAACATTGCTTCGTTTATTGGGGCGCTTTCCTGTTTTGGCTCTCTGATTGCTTTGGTATTTATAGTGATAAGAACCTTTATTTTTGGAGATCCGACATCAGGATGGCCTTCGATGGTCAGCATCTTCTTATTTGTTGGTGGACTACAATTGCTTTGTTTAGGAATCATCGGCAAGTATATCGGAAAAATTTTCTTAGAGACTAAAAATAGACCCTTGTATTTTTTGAAAGAAACCGAAAAAGATCAAGAAAAACAAAAATAAAAAAAGTGTACAAGTTGAAGGGTTTGCCTCCGACTGTACACTTTTTTTGCGGAAAGAATATGTTAGTAGCCTTTATCCAAGTTTATCTCATTTTTTACAAGTTCTTGTTTTGCCAAAAATTGTTGGAAGTTCGCTAAGAAAATGGACATAAATGCCTTTTGAAAATGGGGCGTATGCCCTGAGATATGGGGGGTTATCAAAAGGTTTTCGATGTGCCATAACGGATCATTTTCGGGCAATGGCTCTTCTTCAAAAACATCCAGAGCGGCAAATGATAGTTGCTTTTTTTCTAGGGCTTTTGCTAATGCAGTGGTATCCACACTTGGCCCGCGGCCGACATTATAAAAGGAAGCACTAGGTTTCATTTGGGCAAAAAAAGCTGCATCATACAAGTGATTGGTTTCTTCCGTCAGAGGAAGGTTGTTGATGACGCAATCGGCGGTTTTTGCGCAAGCGTGTAAGTCAGATAACGCAAACGTTTTTTCAAAACCTGTCACGTCATGCCCGCTAGTATTGATACCAATGGGACTTACACCAAAAAAGGTCAATGCTTGAGCTAACTTTTGGCCAATTTGTCCCGTACCAACGATCAAAATCTCTTGGTCCGACAATTTTGTATAGGGGATTGTATTTGGTGACCATTGCTGTTTTCTCTGTTGCTGAATTGCTTGGAAAATCCCGCGGTTTTCCATAAATAGTAGAGCCAACAAATGGTCTGTGATCGATTCGGCATGGATGCCGCTGCCATTAGATAAGCGAATATTGTATTTCGCAAACTCTTTTAATGGTAAGGTGTCTACGCCAGCTGAAATTGCTTGGACCCATTTCAAATTTGTTTTCTCAGTTAGCAGGTAGTCCTTCCATTCCGACTTCCAACCAATGGTGATTTCTACTTGTGACCAATCAATTGCTTGGTCCTTTGTGTACACAAGAAATTGATAGTCTTTTTCGATTTGTTTCACATATGTGTCACGAAACTCTCGAGTAGCTAAGATTATTTTTTTCATTGCCAAGCCTCCTTTTAACATAAGTGTAGCAAAGAATGAGAAAAAAACCATGTTCAAGGAATTGACCATGGCCTAGATTAGGTTTTAAACTGAATTTTTGGAGAATGTTTGACCCCTTGTGTGAATAAGAATAAAGAACCAAACAAAATAAAGGTGGTTGCATCGAAGGAAGGCAATAGTAGTTGTACGATTACACTAATAAGCGTAGGCAATGCAGCACTTACGATTAGAATCTTTAAATTTTCAAAGAAGGTATAGGAGAATCGTTTTAATCTTGTATAGATCGTTGCAATAAAGGTCCCCATCACTAAGGTGATCAGCAAGCTGACAAATGATGGATACAATGCAACAAAAAAGACAATGAGTTTGATTAGCCATGGAATCGCTTGGTTTGATAGCGCTTCTCGAATCGCCTGACCGTTAAGATTGCGCAGCGCAGGCTCACTGTAATCAAATTCTAATTGATTAGAATCTAACATTGACGTCGATAAGCCAGAAGAGGGGATACGGATGACCAGCTGATCTTTTAACAAGCCAACAGCGATGACAGAGCCAGTGACATCAGATGCAATATCTGCTGGCGTACGGTTGCCATCTGGATCGAAAGTAAAGATGATCGAATCGGTTTGATAAATGAAACCTTGCGTATCCGGCGCTGTAGCAAGCTGCCCATTTTCGATCGTAAAATCTGGAATCGATTCTCCAATTTTTTGTCCGTCTGCTTGCACATCGCGAAAGACACCTAATACATTGATGGTCATCGGTACCGCGATAAGCACGGAGGCGCTTAATAGAAAAACGATTACTTTGGAAAATTCTGCTTTTTTGACAAATTTTAAATCAGGTATTCGGAAAAAAGCAATTTTAAATAGTTGGATGATAGTCATTTGCTGATGAACTCCTTTGTGGTATAACTAGAGTAATTGTAACGAAGGGTTCTTTGAATTACAAGGAATTCACAAAAAAAGAACCAATAATCGAATGAATGAATAAATAAAGAAATGAAAGTAGGCAAAAGAATGCAAAAGTACAACGAATACAAGCAGTTCTTGCAGCAAAAAAAGTTGTGGGAGCCGATTACGTACTTATTTTTTGGTGGATTAACGACTGTAGTCAACATTGTCGTCTACCTCGTTTTTCGTGAAGGATTTGGTTTTTATTACCAGACAGCGAATGTGATTTCCTGGATTGCTTCTGTTTTGTTCGCCTACTTTACAAATAAGTTATGGGTCTTTGAAGCAAAAACCGAGACAAAGCAAGAGTCATGGGCGGCATTTGGGAAGTTCATTTTCTTTCGCGTCTTATCATTAGGCTTAGATATGCTTTGTATGTATCTATTTATTTCAATTTTGGCAACCGGCGATCTAGTTGCCAAGCTGGTCACCCAAGTTGTTGTTGTTTTGGCAAACTATGTGTTTAGTAAATTTTTGATTTTCAATACGAAAAAAAGTGAGAAAAAGTAAGCATATTTTTTGAACAAAGTCTGATAGTCTGATAATGTTACTTATGTAAACATTATCATTGAGGAGGAATTTTTTTATGACTTACACATTACCAGATTTACCTTACGCATACGATGCATTAGAACCATACATTGATGAAGAAACGATGCATTTGCATCATGATAAACACCATAACACTTATGTAACAAACTTAAACGCAGCGATTGAAAAACATCCTGAATTAGGTGAAAAAACAGTTGAAGAATTATTAGCTGACTTTTCTTCTGTACCAGAAGATATTCAAACAGCAGTTCGTAACAATGGTGGCGGCCATGCCAACCATACGTTCTTCTGGGAAATCTTAGGCCCAAATGCTGGTGGCGAACCTACTGGAGCCATCAAAGAAGCAATTGACGAAGCTTTCGGTAGCTTTGAAGACTTTAAAGAAGAATTCAAAACTGCAGCAACCGGACGTTTTGGTTCAGGTTGGGCATGGTTAGTCGTGAAAGATGGCAAATTAGCAATCACATCAACAGCGAATCAAGATTCACCATTGATGGATGGCCAAACGCCTGTTTTAGGTTTAGATGTTTGGGAACATGCGTATTACTTGAAATACAAAAATGTTCGTCCAGATTACATCAATGCTTTCTGGAGTGTTGTTAATTGGGACAAAGTAAACGAATATTTCGCAAAAGCTTAAACAATTTACTAGAAAGAAGCCTGCTAAAAGGCTTCTTTTTTTGTGAATAGAAAGAGTCGTTTTGATATTGCTAACGCTTACATAATCCGCTATAATAAAGGCGACGGAATCGTCGGATTATAATTATTGGAGGCTTTACACACTATGGAACATGGGAAAGTAAAATGGTTCAACAACGAAAAAGGGTTTGGTTTTATTACAGTTGACGGTGGCGATGATGTATTTGTTCACTTTTCTGCCATTCAAGGAGACGGTTTTAAATCACTTGAAGAAGGTCAAGAAGTTGAATTTACGATCGTTGAAGGTGCCCGCGGGCCGCAGGCAGCGGAAGTAACCAAAGTCTAATTACCTAATTAAAGAATCGACTGAAAAGCCTTGCAGCTAAGCAAGGTTTTTTTTCGGTCTAGATAGTTTCTGGCAAAACCATGAAAGAAAAGAATGAGAAAACTGTTTCTTTCCTTCAAGGGAGGAATCCTTGCATTTTGTTTCATTTACATTACATTTTTATTAAAACAAATGTTTTATAACAAATGAGATTGCTCTATGATATAAATTATGCGAAAATTTAGTCGATTGTTATTTTTTATCGGACGAGGTGCAAGATGCGAAAATATCAAAGAATAGTAATAGGAATATTAGGGATTTTGGTCCTGGGAATTATCGGATTAACTGTGTACGGTTTGCAAGTTTATAATGATACAAGTTCAACTTTTGAACATATTTCTAAACCAGTTGATCGAAACACAAAAAGGCGTTCAGAAACTGTCAACATTGAAAAAAGAGAACCTTTTTCTATCTTGTTACTAGGAATTGATACCGGAGCTTTAGGAAGGACCGAGCAAGGTCGTTCAGATAGTATGATGGTTGTTACAGTAAATCCAGAAAAAAAGCAATCTACGATCGTTAGCTTGGACAGGGATATATTTACTCAAATCATCGGGTATGGAACTTTAGACAAGTTAAATCATGCATACGCTTTTGGGGGAGAAGCCATGGCAATGGATTCTGTGGAAAATCTTTTGGATATACCGATCGATCATTATGTGACAATCAACATGCAAGGGATGAGAGATTTGATTGATGCAGTTGGTGGAATCGAAGTAACGAATGATATCGACTTTACGCTCGAGGGAGTCCATGTTCCGAAAGGAAAAATCACTTTAAATGGGAAAACTGGTCTAGCTTATGCACGTATGCGTAAAGAAGACCCAGAAGGAGATATTGGTAGGCAGAAAAGACAACGAGAAGTTGTAACAAAAATTTTAAAAAAAGTGATGAGTTTGGATGGAATCAATAATTATCAGAAAATATTAAAAGCTGTTGAAAAAAATTCAAAGACAGATCTAACATGGGACGATATGCTGGATGTCGCAAAGAACTATTTACCTGCTTTTACGACGATTCATCAAGAGCAGCTTCAAGGGGAGGGGCAAATGTTGAATGATGTCTACTATCAGCTTTTAGGGGTCAATCAGCTCTTACACATGCAAAATACACTCAGAGAACAACTGGCCCTCCCTCAAAACAATCAGCTCTCACAAGGAGATGAACATACACAAGGCTATGTCAACTATCAGTTCTACGATGACAGTGCAGTCTTTTCCGATGGCGAGGGTGCGAGTGAATAGATCCATATAGCTGTCTTTCGATCAATTGAGGGTGTGTCGGTTTGTACGTCTCCTTCAACTGTTTGATAGGATAGCGGAATCGATACATGGGCAACTGCTTGTGTGTCGATTTTTCGTTTATATGAAAGCTCCTCTCGCTTCAATCGATCTAGTTTTCCACAAAAAAAGAAATGTAAATCTTGTTTCACGAAACCATCAAATGAAAAAACATAAGAAAGCTTAAAAAAACAATTTTTTCATGAAAGAATGAAAATGAAACAATCAAACTGTGAAACATTTACTCGGATTCACGCCAATTTTTATAGTTTTTTCTAAGGATTAATGGATATTTTTTGTTTTTTCTGTTTCGAATCGAATTTTTTGGTAAAATAGGACAGTAGTCATTATAGATTGGAAGGATAGATGAGATGAAGAATTTGAAAGATAAAGTTGTCCAAGGGATACGCAAGGGGCCAGAAGAACCAAAGGCTAAATCGTATCGCAAATCTCATGTTCCATTTCGATTGAACTTTTTGTTTTTTATTATTTTTGCTTTGTTTGTGTCCTTGATCGTTCAATTAGGCTATCTACAGATCGTCAATGGCGACAATATTGAGCAGCAGTTGAAAGCTTCATCTGTAGTGGAAGTCAAAGGAAGCGCCCCTCGGGGAATGATCTATGACGCTTCTGGAAAAGCGCTGGTGGAAAATCAAGCCAATGCAGCAATCACATTTACCCGCGGAAACAAAATGACCGCTCAAGATTTATTAGAAACGGCCAAAAAATTGAGCGAGTTGATCGAAGTACCTGTGGACAAAAACTTGTCTGATCGTGATCTTAAGGACTTTTGGCTGGCCGATGAAGAAAATCTTGAAGCAGCAACTGACCGATTGAGTGATGAAGAGCGTTCTTTAGGTACTTCTGAACAATATGCGGCAACCGTTGATAAAGTGACAGAAGATGAAATCAATTTCTCTGATGCAGAATTAGAAGCAGCCACGATTTTTAAGCGGATGAATAGCGCCCAATCTTTGAGTACGGTCTTTATTAAGACGTCGGATGTGTCTGACCGTGAATTAGCTGTTGTCGCTGAAAATATGGTTGATTTACCGGGAATCTCCACGGGGACTGATTGGACGAGAAACATCGTTGAAGGAAGTTCTCTGGCTAGTTTGATCGGAACGGTGACTAGTGAAGAACAAGGGATTCCGGAAGAAGTTTTGGATGAATTTTTAGAAAAAGGCTATGCTCGTAATGATCGCGTTGGACGTAGTTATTTAGAGCAGCAGTATGAAGAAGTCTTACAAGGCACAAAATCCATTTCCGAGATTTCCCTTGATAACAATAATAATATTGAAAGTCAAAAAGAAACCTTTGCTGGGGCAAAAGGGGATAACCTTGTATTAACATTAGATGCTGAGTTTCAAGCGAGAGTTGATAAAATCTTGCAAGACAATTTCCAAAAACTGATTGATTCTGGGGCAGCAGAATATTCTCCAGGGGTTTACGCAGTGGCGTTAAATCCAAAAACCGGCGGCGTTTTGTCAATGTCCGGCTATCATCATGATACAGGTTCAAATGAATTGCAGGAAAATGCCATTGGTACCTTCATTAATTCCTTTGTACCAGGGTCCGTTGTCAAAGCAGGGACTTTGGCTGCTGGCTGGGAAAATGGGGTCTTAAACGGCAATGAAGTGTTATTGGATCAACCAATCAGAATTGGCTCCGATGTAAAAGCCTCAATTTTCAACCCAACTGGGGCAAATAATCGTAACCTTTCTGCGGAGCAGGCGTTGGAAGTTTCTTCTAACTCCTATATGATGCAAGTCGCTTTACGTTTGATGGGCATCAATTATCAGTCAGGTATCTCGATTCCAACAGTGGATCGTCAAGGGGATGTCTATGAAAAACTACGTTCGTCTTTTGCCTCTTTTGGTATGGGAACTGAAACTGGGATCGATTTACCTGGAGAAGCGACTGGTATCAGCACATCGATCGATAATATGGACCCCGTCAGTGATGGTGGGAAGATCCTTGACTTGGCTTTTGGTCAGTTTGATACCTATACCACGTTGCAGCTGGCACAATATGCAGCAACCGTTGCTAATGGTGGCAAAAGATTGCAGCCTCATATCGTCGACGGTATTTACGGCAATGATGAAACTGGCGGTCTTGGCTCACTGATCGAAGAGATCGAACCAACGGTATTGAATGAAGTTGGTTTAACAGATGCTCAAATGCAAATTGTTCAAAATGGATTTTATGATGCAGTTCATGGAACGGATGCTTGGGCAACTGCCAAAGGCTTGGCTTCTGCGAAAATGGAGGTCTCTGCCAAAACAGGTACTGCCGAAACACCAATTGTGGATAGTAATGGCAATACCATCAGCTTAGTTAACCTAAACATCGTTGCCTACGGGCCAAGCAGTGATGCGGATATTGCGATTGCGATCGTAATGCCTCAATTAAAAGGCGACACAGATACCCATCCAAATATTCAAATCGCCAAAGAGATCATGGATGCTTACTACGACTTATATATGAAATAAGCATAAAAAATCGCAGTGAAGACTGCGGTTTTTTTGTTTTATAAGAAAACTGATAGAAAACCAACATTTAGTGAGAAAGACTTGCTATTTTTGAATGATTGGCTTAGAATACTAGCGGTCAAGAGATAATTTTGATTTGCACGTTAAATAAAAAGATAAACTGATGATAAAAGGGGTAAAAAACGTAATTATGAACAAGGAATGTTTAAGTAAGCAAGAACTAATGAAGCAGTTGGGACAATTTACACCATCTGAAAAAAAGGAGATTCGGGATTATTTGCAACGGAAAAATCCATTGCTTTTCCGAAAATTTGAACGAATGAAACACGATTTATATCGCTTGGAATCACGGCGTGTCCAATGCGAGATTGAAAATAACGAAAAGGAGTTAGGTCTTCTAAACGACAAGATCCTTTTAAAAAAAGAAGATTTTCTTGAGCTGTTATTAGCCATTCGAAAGAAAAGAGGGTAATGGATGGAATTTATTGAACTCGTCATTATCATTGCAATTCTTGTCACATTATCAAATGTGGCGAGCAAAATATTGCCCTCAGTACCGATCTTTTTTATTCAAATCATCTTAGGAATTTTATTAGGTCTTACAGAAATGGGTCAAGAGATCGCCTTTGAACCGGAAATGTTTTTAGTAATGATCATTGGTCCATTGCTATTTCGAGAAGGGGAACGAGCAGATGTACCTGAGATCCTAAAAAACAGCAAGATCGTGCTGTTTTTGGCTTTTGGTGGCGTGTTAATGACGCTGTTTGCGGTCGGCGGAACCCTCCATTGGTTGATGCCGACGATACCTCTGGCTGCTTGCTTCGCTTTCGGGGCTGCGTTAGGACCAACTGATGCGGTGGCAGTCTCCTCATTAGCAAAGCGTTTGAAAATTTCCAAAAACATTATGCATATTCTTGAAGGCGAGGGCTTACTGAACGATGCTTCGGGGGTTACCGCATTACAGTTTGCTATCGTGGCTTTGACTACCGGGAGTTTTTCAGCAGCCAACGCAGGCTTCCAACTTCTTTTCTCTAGTATCGGTGGCGGGCTTGTCGGTTACTTGATAGTATGGCTGAAACGCCGGATTTTACGTTTTATTGAAAAAATCTCGGCACAAGATGTCACAGTATACTTATTGATTGAACTGCTCTTGCCATTTGCTGCCTATTTGCTGGCAGAAATGATTGGCGTCTCAGGGATTATCGCAGCAGTTGTGGCAGGTGTAGCCCAAGCCCAAAGAAAACGCCGGATCTCGTTGTTTGATGCAGAATTAGCGAACATTTCGGAAAGCACATGGTCGACCATTGTCTTTACATTGAACGCATTAGTGTTTCTCTTTCTAGGGATCGAGTTGTCACAAGTCTTTTCACCGATCTGGGAAAGCAAAAACTATGCAAACTGGCATCTAGTCATCACGATTTTAGTCGTCACAGCGGTGATTTTCCTCGTACGTTTTATCTTTTTGCTATTTTATTATTGGTTCTTACAGTCAAAAAAACAAGTATCCATGAATCAAGTCGCCTTGTTGACCTTTGGTGGCGTCAAGGGAACAGTCAGTTTGGCAGCCATCTTCATTTTACCGGTGATGGTGCATGAGACACCGTTTCAGGAACGGAGCTTGCTCCTGTTTTTGACCGCCTGTGTAATTTTGCTGACATTGATCATCAGCGTGATGGTCTTACCTTATTTGGCAGATGGTGAAGCTGCCGAAAGTGTCGACTTCAATCACTTGCTGATCTTAGAAGACGTCATCGAACAATTGGAAGCAGAAGAAAAACAAGAGCTTTCTGATAAAGGTCGCTTAGCGATCGATGCTGTCATCAATTCCTATGAAAATCGTCGTTGGGAATTGTATCGCAATAGTTTGACTGATTCAGAAAAACAAGAAATCCAAGAAATTCAAGGATTGATCTTATCGATCGAACAAGACGGCTTGGATGAAGCTTATCGAAATGGGAAAGTCAGCCTAAATGGCTATCGTTTTTATTCACGCTTTATTTCTCAGCAGCAGCATTCCCTCGCAAAACAAATTCTCTCATTCTTTAGTTTTTGGCTCTTCTTTATTCAGCGTTTTATTCGTGTACTGATCCATCCACGTTTGTTTTTACAGCGGCAGCAGCAACTGAAAGATGCCTTGAAACAACGAGACATTTCTGAAGTACAAAAAATCTACTTAAAAAACAGCGAATACATTTTTCACAGTTTGAGCAATTTAGAAGATGTTTATGATTCCTCGCTGATCAATTTCTTTATTCGTCAACGAGAAATGAGCATCAAACGGTTTGAACATAGCAATTTCATTGAAACGATCATGATTGAGCAAGACCCGATTTTTGTTAAGAAAGTCCTTTGGGGCTATTATCTTGAGCGCAAGACGATCGATGAATATGAAGTGGCTGAGAAAATTTCAACGATTTCTGCAAATGAGTACCGACGCAATGTCAATCTGTTAGAATCGTATGCGATGTCTCGAGCGGAAGAACAACCGAAACAGCGGATGTTCCGCCGATAATATGTCTCTAAAGGCGCGCAACTTGATGCACGTTTTATGGAGTGTCTCCGTCAGGTTATTCCTAAAAGATGATCAACATCGATGATCAGAGGGAATAAACTGACGAAGGCATTCTTTTTTATTGCAAAAACTGCTCCTTTCTCTCATCGTTTCCTCGGATGAAATGTGGTACAATGAGCGAAGAAAAAACTCAGGAGGGATTCTGTGAAAGAATTAAAAGTAAGTGAATTAACCAAAACTTACGGTGAAAAAACACTGTTTGATCAGCTTTCTTTTCTGATACATGAAAAAGATCGGATCGGTTTGATCGGTGTCAATGGCACGGGGAAATCAAGTTTGCTGCGAATCTTAGCAGGTTTGGATCGTGGAGATGGTGATCGCCAAACTGTTTTTGCTAGTCAAGATTATCGAATTGGCTTTTTAGCGCAAGACAATCAGCTACAAGAAGAATTATCCGTTGTAGATGCTGTTTTTCAAGGGACCAGTCCGCTGATCCGCGTTGTTCGCGACTATGAAAAAGCGCTGATTGCTTTAGAAAATAATGGTATGGATCAACAAACGCAGCGCAATTATCAATTGGCAGAAGAAGCGATGAATAAAGCGGATGCTTGGAACACAGATACAACAGCCAAAATTATCCTCCAAAAACTTGGGATCAGTGATTTAAAGAAAAAGGTCAGTGAGTTATCTGGAGGTCAAAAGAAACGAGTGGCTATGGCTCAAGTATTGATCGATGAACCAGACCTGTTGTTATTGGATGAACCGACTAACCACTTAGATTATGATGCGATCCAATGGTTGGAAGGCTATCTAAAAAATTATCGGGGTGCGTTATTGATGGTGACCCACGATCGCTACTTTTTGGATCGAGTCGTTAACCGAATCTTTGAATTGTCCTTTGGCAAGCTGCATGAATATCAAGGCAATTACGAGACGTATCTTCATGCTCGATCAGAACGAGAACGAGTGGAGGAGACGCAAGAAGACAAGCGCAAGCAGTTATACAAACATGAGTTGGCTTGGATTCGCACCGGAGCAAAGGCCCGTACAACGAAACAACAGGCACGGATCGATCGTTTCGATGATTTAAAAGAAAACCTACATCAAGTAAAACGTAACGGCGAAGTGGCCATTGATGTTGCTACGACACGCTTAGGCAAACAAGTCTTAGAGCTAAAAGATGCGAGTTTCCAGATTGAAAACAAAACGATTTTGTCTCACTTTGATTTGTTGATTCAATCAAGAGAACGCTTAGGGATCACAGGAGAAAACGGTGCGGGCAAATCAACGTTGCTCAATATTTTAGCTGGTCACCTGCCTTTAGAAGAAGGGGAGCGTACGATTGGCGTGACTGTGAAAATGGCTTATTATACGCAAACGATTGAAGCGATGAACCCTGATCAGCGAATGATTGCTTATTTGCAAGAAGCAGCCGAGGAAGTGCAAAAAGTGGATGGCTCACAAGTCAGTGTCGCAGAAATGCTGGAACAGTTTTTGTTTCCGCGATCCATGCACGGCACTAAGATCGGCAAGCTATCTGGCGGAGAAAAACGACGACTATTTTTACTCAAGCTATTGATTGGACAGCCAAATGTTCTCTTGTTAGATGAACCGACCAACGATTTGGATATTGATACCCTGACGATTTTGGAAAATTATTTGGAAACATTCCCAGGTGCAGTGATCACTGTTTCCCATGACCGCTACTTTTTAGATAAAGTTGCCCAAAAATTGCTGATCTTCGAAGGAGACGGCAGGATTAAGTCCTACTTTGGTTCCATTAATGAGTACTTAGCAGCCAATACCAATAAAGCTAGTTCAAGTGTACTAGAGCCAAAAGAATCAAAAAACGATTCGCTTTCTGCTGATAGTGAGGAGTCTGCTGCAGCGCCTGTCAAAAAGAAACTGAGTTATATGGAACAAAAAGAGTGGGCGACAATTGAAGATGATATCGCGGTGTTAGAAGAAAAAGCTGCCACTTTGACTGAAGAGATGAATCATCAAGGAGCTGACTTTACCAAGCTCCAAAAATTACAGCAAGAAATCAGCGAGGTTGAAACGCAACTTGCAGAAAAAATGGATCGTTGGGAATATTTGAGCGAATTTGTGTAGAGTAAAGGAGAGAACGATGGAACAAGCATATTTAGATCTAGGAAGAAAAATATTAGCAGAAGGCAATGATAAAAGTGATCGTACCGGAACGGGAACACGCAGTGTCTTTGGTCACCAAATGCGTTTTGATCTGTCCCAAGGCTTTCCATTGTTGACAACCAAGAGAGTTCCTTTTGGCTTGATCAAAAGCGAATTATTGTGGTTTCTAAAAGGAGATACCAACATTCGTTATCTCCTAGAACATAATAACCACATTTGGGATGAATGGGCGTTTGAACGCTATATTAAAAGTGATGCTTACACAGGTCCTGACATGACGGACTTTGGCCGTCGTTCCTTAGTGGATGAAGCTTTCAATGAACAGTACCAACATGAGTTGAAACAGTTTTGTGAAAAAATCTTATCTGATGATACATTCGCTGAAACCTTCGGCGATTTGGGTCATGTTTATGGGTACCAATGGCGCCATTGGGAAAAAAGTACGGGTGGGTTTATCGATCAAATCAAAGAAGTGATCGAGATGATCAAAACAACGCCAGACTCTCGTCGTTTGATCGTCTCTGCTTGGAATCCAGAAGATGTACCGACGATGGCGTTGCCCCCTTGTCACACGATGTTTCAATTTTATGTTCATGATGGTCGCTTAAGCTGTCAGTTATATCAACGCAGTGCCGATGTCTTTTTAGGCGTTCCCTTTAATATTGCTAGTTATGCGCTATTAACGCACCTGATTGCTCATGAAACTGGACTAGAAGTCGGAGATTTTATCCATACATTAGGTGATGCTCATCTGTACAGTAATCATATAGAACAGATGAAGGAACAGTTGACTCGTTCAGTACGTCCGGCGCCAAGCTTACAGTTAAATCCTGAAAAACAGTCAATCTTTGATTTTGAAATGGAAGATATTACCCTGGCAGGGTATGATCCGCATCCAACAATCAAAGCACCGATCGCAGTTTAAGTGGTTGTTTGGTTTCATTTCATAAAGAAAGGAATGAGGCGTAATAGAAAATACCCACAAACGAGGCTTTGCGGCGACCTTTCATCAGAGACATGCTGGATCGATTCATGCATTGCTCATTGATCAATGCATTGATTTCTTGCATCAGCACTATGATGCAGTTTGGCTATCCGTATCCGAGGAAACAGTGCCGGAGCTAAAAGAAGCCATTCGATCAAATCAGCAGTGCACTGCCATTTTTATACCAGCAAAAGGGGCGGCGGATGCCCGCAGAAGACTTGTTTTTGCTGCACAGCATAATTTACCAATGCTGGATTCATTGCATATTTGTGATTTTGATCGCGTAGTGACTTGGATCGAGACGTATCCAGAAGAACTTGTGGCAATAAGCAAACAGCCGTTACCAGAGAATACGTATTGTATCCTAGGACGAACTGCAAGGGCGTTTGCGAGTCATCCGCAAACGTGGCAAAGAACGGAGCGCTTGATCAACGAGATCGCAGCTGACTTTTTTCAAATACAAGAAATTGATGTCGCAGCTGGTAGTGCTCTCTTTCCTATCTCCCTGATACCGACCTTACTGAAAAACAACAACGCGCGTTTAAACGATGGGGAATGGCCGAGAAATGTCCAAAGAAGCGGCGGCACAATTGTTTACCAAGCCTGTGATGGCTTGCGCTTTGATGAGCGCAACAAAGATTCATTTGAGCATGAATCAGCTTTTCAGCTGATGCAGCGGCTGCAGGTTGCTGCTACTATTTCGGAATCATTTTATACAGAAGGGATGTAATTTTTATGTTGATCGCACTTTGGGCACAAGATCAAAAGGGTTTGATCGGAGCGGATGGCACACTGCCGTGGCATTTGCCGAATGATTTGAAATTTTTTAAAGAGCAAACCATCAATAATACGATTATAATGGGGCGCAAAACCTTTGAAGGCATGGGAAAAAGATTACTGCCGCAGCGTACGACGATCGTTTTGACAAGTGATCCACACTATCAAGCCAACGGCGCGTTAGTGATGCATGACCGAGAGGAAATCTTAGCGTATGTGAAGCAACAAGAGCATCCCGTTTTTTTAACTGGTGGAGCGGGTGTTTTTGAAGCGATGATTGACGATTGCGATCAATTGTACCGTACAGTGATCGCTGCGGAATTTAACGGAGATGTGTATTTCCCAGAGATTGATTGGGCGCAATGGAAACTTGATCATGTGATCGATGGGATCGTCGATGAAAAGAACCGTTATCCCCATCAATTTGAATTTTATCATAGAAAATAAAAGAACAGGAAGCTTTCTGCAGCGAAAGTTTCCTGTTCTTTGTTTGTAAGCAATGCTTCATTTTTAGGTATACAACAAGACGGAGAAGTACATCAGTCCAGCACCTAACATAACGAATAAGTGCCAAACCACATGCATGAATCGAACGGATTTTAAACTATAGAATAGCGCACCTACAGTATAAGAAACACCACCGCTTGCTAGTAAAAATGTTCCCCAGTAGCCTAAATGTTCGATCAGAGGTTTAAAGGCGACGACACATAGCCAGCCCATGATGATGTAGATCAGGGTGGAGATTTTTGAGACAGTCTCTTTTTTATGAAGAGTCAGTGACTTATAAACGATGCCGCTAATTGCTAGTAGCCAAATCAAGACAAAGAGTGACCAGCCAAGCCAGCCTTGGATACTAAGCAAGCAAAAAGGTGTATAGCTTCCGGCGATCAGCAAGAAAATGGAGGCATGATCAAAGACTTGGAAGACCTTTTTTGCTTTGGTAAAAATCAAACTGTGAAATAAGGTAGAAAAGAGGAAGAGCAAAATCATCATCGACCCATAAATGGCATAGGAAACGATATGGATAGGTGACCCTAGATTTGCCCCCTTGATTAAGAGGATGACCAGTCCTGCGATACTCAGTCCTAATCCGATCCCGTGGGTTACTGCATTTAATACTTCATTGACGATCAAATATCTGCGACTAAACTTCATGTGCTGCATTCGGCACCGTCCTTTCGAATCGAAATTAGATGAAAAAAAATTTTCTCTCTGTTATACTTAGTATAAATGGTCTGTGGTTATTTTACCACGAAAAAAGACTTGATTTAAAGAGAGAGTGAATATATGATGGCAAATCTTAAAATTGTGACAGATTCTTCCAGTACGATGGAACCAAGTGTCCGTGATGCTTTGGCTATCCATGTCGTGCCTTTATCTGTAATGATCGATGGTGTCGTTTATCCAGATGATGAAACGCTGCCGGGAGAAAAATTTATGCAAATGATGGCGCAAGCCAAAGAATTACCTAAAACTAGCCAGCCGCCAATCGGTCATTTTGTAGAACTATATGATGAATTAGGCAAAGATGGCAGTGAAATACTATCGATTCATATGACCAAAGGGCTTAGCGGAACCGTGGAAGCGGCTCGTCAAGCCAGTCATTTATCAAAAGCCAAAGTCACCGTGATCGATAGTGACACGACAGACCAAGCGTTGGCTTTTCAAGTGATTAGGGCAGCAGAATTGGCTAAAGCCGGTAAGACACTAGAAGAAGTTTTACCAGAGGTGGATTTGGTGCGGGAGCATACGAAATTATTTATCGGCGTTTCAACGTTAGAAAACTTAGTAAAAGGCGGTCGTATCAGTCGTGCCAAAGGTCTTTTATCGAGTTTGCTGAACATGAAAGTGATTATGGATTTTGATCATTCAGAACTGATTCCAGTCGTCAAAGGACGTGGTGTCAAGACCTTCAATAAATGGTTTGAAGAGTTAAAAGCTGAACTGAAGAGTATGCCTAAAGTGACGAAAATTGGTATTTCTCATGCTGAAGGGTTAGAAATCACAGAACGTTTCCAAAAGGAATTAGCGGAACTATTCCCCGAGTTGGATATCCCCTTGTTGCACACGACACCGATCATCGCCACTCACACAGGTAAAGGTGCCTTTGCGATTACTTATAGTACGGAATAAAAAAGCATGTTTTCTTTCAGCGATTCGTTTAATGACGAATCGCTTTTTGGCGTATGACAAGCTGTCAGGAAGAAAAAACAAAAAAAGAAGCTGCCTTTGCTTGTCGACTCTTTGGCAGGTAGCTGTTTTCTTTCTTAAGTTTGAAGGATTGCGACTAGGAATTTTATGAGAATTTTGTTAAAATAGCAAAGATTACAAAGGAGTTTGAATACCTGTGAAATGGAAGAAATTAGTAACTTATCTACTCGTTGTGGGATTGATAGCTATTGGAACTGGCTTACTGTTTCATTTTACTGTTCCCAAAGCCCAACCATTGCTGACCCCTGTGGACAAGCTAGCAGCCAATGATTCGAAAAAATCCGCCATTGAATATCTCGCTCTTGGGGATTCCTTGACAGAAGGGGTTGGTGATGAAACAGCTCGTGGTGGCTTTGTGCCAATTTTGGCTGGGGATCTAGAGGATCGCTATGATTTGAGCAATTTGGTAACTAAAAATTATGGGGTCGCTGGTGAAAGAAGCGATCAGATTTTAAAGCGAGTGAAAAACGATGAAGACTTACGCCAAGATCTTAGTCAAGCGGATTTGATTACCTTGACTGTCGGCGGTAACGACGTACTAAAAGTGATTCAGAGCAATTTCTTCGGCTTGAGCATTGAGACGTTTACGGAACCGATGGAAGATTACCAGGAACGTTTAAAAGACTTGTTTGCTCAAATCCGCGATTTGAATAGTGATGCACCAATCTATGTCTTGGGCATCTACAATCCATTTTATCTGAATTTCCCAGAAATCACGGATATGCAGACGATCATTGATAACTGGAATAAACAAACGGAAACGTTCGTCAATCAGCAAGACAATGCCTTTTTTATTCCTATCAACGATTTGCTCTATAAAGGGTTAAGTGATGAGGTCGGTATTGCTGATACAGAAGAAGGAGAATCAGAGAAAACTGCCGAATCATCGGACACAGAACGCTTATCTGATTCATCGACGACAGCTTCGGATGAATCACAAAGCAGTACTTCAACGACAACTGACTCATCGCAAACTGTCGGGAATAATATCACAAACAATGTTTTGTATGAAGGCGATCGCTTCCATCCCAATAATCTTGGGTATCAACTGATGGCGAATGCCGTTCGCGATGAAGTGATCAAAACGCAAAATTATTGGTTGCTAGAGGAGGAAGCAAAATGAAACCAAGCGAATCAACGAAGCAGCCGGAAAAAACAGCTGCAACGAAAAAAAAATCGATCAACTACTGGAAAATTGCTTTTCTAGTGTTGGTCGGTATCCTTTTAGGCACAACGGTTTTCTTTGCTTCAAGAATTTTTCAACAGCGAGAAACCGGCTTAAATGAAAGTGCTGAACTTGTTCAACGGGAGGGCAGTCCTGTTCTGACCGTTAACAGCAACAAGAGCCAGGTCAACCAATTGATTGATTTTTATCTGTCAGATTTTCAAAAAGATCAAGAGGTCAAGTATAATTTTGAGCTAAGAAATGAGGCATTGTTGACGGGAGAGTTTCAAGTATTAGGATTTCCTATCACCTTCTATCTCTATTTTGATCCTTACGTGACCGAAGAAGGTAACGTTCAATTGAAAGCCAAAAGCTTATCAATCGGCACCTTGGATCTGCCCACCAGTGAAGTAATGAAAATGATCAAACGTAGTTTTAAATTTCCTGATTGGATCGATGTCAATGCCGATGAACAAATCATTTTGATACGTTTGGATCAATTCCGTATGCAAAATGGCTTGTTTATCAAAGCCAACAAAATCAATCTTGTGGATGATGAAATTCAAATGAGTTTATATTTACCAGCTGAAACGGAGGATGAATAATGGAACGAGCAATTTTTGCCGGTGGGTGCTTTTGGTGTATGATCCAACCCTTTGATGAATTAGAAGGGGTGCATTCAATTTTTTCCGGCTATACCGCAGGACATACCGAAAATCCGTCTTATGAAGAGGTCAAAAGCCATCAAACCGGGCATACAGAAGCAGTGGAAATCATTTTTGATCCTGAAAAAATCAGTTATGAAGACCTTTTGACGATCTATTGGCAGCAAACGGATCCGACAGATGCTTTTGGTCAATTTGAAGATCGCGGCGACAATTATCGTCCGGCTATCTTCTATTTTAATGAAGAGCAGCGGAAAAAAGCCGAAGCCAGCAAAGAGGCGCTTCAGGCTTCCGGTCGATTTACCGATCCGATCGTGACCACGATCGAACCAGCCCAACCCTTTTATTTAGCGGAAGAAGAGCACCAAGAGTATTACAAAAAGAATCCTGAGAATTTTGCTCGCAATCATGCACGTAGAGCATCCTTTTTAGAAAATCATTGGGAGCAAGAACATGCGTAAAAGTTTTTATACCTATTTAATGGCAGTCAAAGGACCGAGTCATACAGATGAGGCCCAGATCTTTGCTACTCATGCAAGTCATGATATCCAGTTTCCGAAGCACAGCGATGACTATGATGAAGTCTCTTCTTATCTGGAACTAAATGTTGATTATTTGCCATCCATGGATATTTTTGATCGTATCTGGGCAGAGTATCTCGAAAATAACAAATAAAAAAACGATTCTTCGTTTTGTATGGTTGCATAAAATCCGCAGAACGGAGCTGTTTTTTCTCAGAGAGGTGTTGTGAATGAAAGGTTTAACGACGAGCCGATATATCGTTTCTCTCGTTTGTGTCGCAATTTTGTCAGGAGGCGGTGTCTATTTATGGCAAACGGCTCAGCAAAATCAGCAGACGACGCAACCGGTGACAGAAACGACCACAGAAGCCAGCGGAATGGAGAAAATCCAGTCGCTATATGACCAAATCCTTGCGAATTATTACCAAGAAGTTGATGAGGATGCCTTGATAGAAGGTGCCCTTCAAGGGATGACTGATGCGCTAGATGATCCTTATACGACGTATTTGAACCAATCAGATGCGGATAACTTAGAACAATCACTTTCTGGAAGTTTTGAAGGGATTGGTGCTACCTTGTCGATCGTTGAAGACTATCCAGAAGTCGCACAAGCGCCGATAAAAAATACGCCTGCTGAAAAAAGTGGTCTGCGGATCAATGACCGAATCGTCAAGGTAGACGGTGAAGATACGCAGGGACAGGAATTATCTGAAGTTGTGGGAAAGATTCGTGGTGAAAAAGGGACGAAAGTCACCTTAACGATTCAACGTGATCAGGACACCTTTGATGTGGAGATCACTCGTGATGTGATCCCAATCGAAACAGTCCATGGAGAAATTGCTGAAAATAATGACACAATCGGTCGTATCGATATTACTTCCTTTGGTGAAAACACAGCAGCTGAGTTGAAAGAAACCATCACCGAACTGCGAGAAGCCGGCGCAAAGTCGTTTGTTTTGGATTTAAGACAAAATCCTGGCGGATTGCTGGACCAAGTACAGATCATGGCAAGTATGTTTTTAGAAAACGGCCAAACGATCGTGAAGTTTGCCAACAATCAAGGGGTGGTCAGTGAGACCAAAGCGAGCGAAGCATTGGATGAAGGATTCAAAGTCACAGAGCCGGTCGTTGTTTTAGTCGATGGCGGCAGTGCCTCTGCATCGGAGATTTTTGCCGCAGCCTTGCAAGAATCAGCGGATATCCCAGTTGTTGGTACAGAAACCTTCGGCAAGGGAACTGTTCAGAACGTGAAGGATCTGGGGGATAATAGTGAATTAAAAATGACGGTCATGAAATGGCTGACACCGGATGAAAATTGGGTCAATGATCAAGGTGTGATGCCGGATTATGAAGAGGACTATCCAGAGTATGCGTATTTCCCGCCATTACCACGGGACAATGCCTTAAAAACTGGACAATCATCAACGGCAGTCAATAACCTAAATCAATTTCTTAAAGCGTTAGGGTATGCCACTAGTGGTGATACCTTCAATGATGAGACGACAGCAGCAGTGAAGACTTTTCAAGAGGCTAATGATTTAAAAGTGACTGGGGAAGTCGATGCAGACACTGCCCAAGCGATCGAAAAAGAAGTAACGGAGAAACTCAAAGCAGAGGACCCAGCATATTTAAAAGCACTGTCCTTGCTTTCTGAAGAATAAACTAAGTGAAAAATTGGAGAGGAGGCAGACGTGTGGAGGCGAAAAAATTCTGGGTTGATCGTTTTTGGCTAGTAGTGAAATATGCGTTGATCGCTTTTGCAACAGCATTCTTGATTCGGGCATTCTTGTTGATCCCAGTTCCTGTTGAAGGAAATTCGATGGAAGGAACCTTAAAACAAGGAGACATGGTGGTCATTGAGAAGATTTCGCCCATCCAACGTTTTGATGTCGTTGTTTTCCAGTTGCCGGATGGTTCGACCTATATCAAGCGGGTGATTGGCTTACCGGGTGAGTCAGTAAAATATGTCAATGATCAGCTTTACATTGATGATGAACCGGTAGATGAAGATTTTCTAGTGAAGAACCGCAGCAATGATCACGAGTCTGTCTCTTACACCAATGACTTTGATTTGGAATCTTTATTAGGTGTTGAGAAGTTAGGGAAAGATAGTTACTTTGTCATTGGAGACAATCGACGTGCCTCCAAAGATAGCCGTTCCTTTGGACCAATATCAGGAGAGGCCATTTTAGGCAATGCTCGTTTTGTTTATTATCCATTGACTCATATTCGATTGATTTAGTTTGTGTAAAATCAATAAATAATTAAATAATGAATCCCCCCCTTGGAATTATCCGTTGATTCCAAGGGGGGATTTTGTCTAGCTTTTTATTCTTTTTCCAAAGGGAAATGGTTAGCATCGAAAAAAGCGTTTGTTTAGTCACTAATTGCTGTTAATTTTTTTATTTTTTCATTAAAAGCATTCGATAGTTTCTGACATAAATTCGTTTCAAAATCACGATAGCGACAAAAATCAATGATCGCCGAGTTTTCTTCGGTTGTAAAAGGGGGTAAAAGCTGTGGTGAGCTCAAAATATAAAAGTCAAAAGGTTCTTCAGTTGGCAGCGTGATCCGTTCAATTTCAACGTAGGGCAACCGTTCACATATATTAAAAACTTCCATGGAAACCAAGTAGTTAGATACATAGACAAAAGCAACTTTAAGTTTATATTTTTGTTCCTTTTCAATGTAAATGGGATAAAGCAAACAGGCTTGATAAAAAGCAAGATCGGTATAACAGGTTTTTAACCACTCATAACCTTTACGATTTGCTATTTTACGCCAAAAACTTTGAATGGTATTTGTCAAAATCGTATGTAATGGGTATTTATCCTTAATGACATTTGCTTCGAAAAAATTCGAAAGGGGGACTTTTTGCTTAAATATACAGAACTTCAACAACGTAAGATATGTATTCATATAAAGGAACGACTGATGGTCGAAGTCAAAATCACAGAGAAATTTTTGGCAATGTTCTTCAAACTCAGTCATCAGCTCTTTTAATTCTAGCTTTTCGTGATTGTAACAATCCGTTACAATCGGAAGACGCACATCTTTGGCAGAAGTCAGCATCGGCCAGTAATAAAAAAGAAAGAACAAAGAATTGATCTCAAGAATGTCTATTGCTGAATCAATGATCATAAAGAAAGCAGAGAAGAAATCAAGCTTTTCACCACTGGGGATAAATGATCGGTTCGTTAACTGATAAAGATTTGTCTTGTGACCATCCTTTAAACGAAACAGACAAATCTTGCAATGAAGTAAGGCTTCTTTTTTGCCAATTTCATACTTGCTTTTGTATTTCGTTCCTTCATAGGTAACAAAAAGCTCTTCGATCTCTTGGTCAAAGGCCTTCACCAAACTATCCCCTAAAGAAATGTGCCAGATAAAATTAAACAATAAGATGCGAATCACCATCTCTGAACCGATAAGCGTCATGGCGGATTGATTTAAGGTTACGTTAAATTCCTTTAAATGATCCTGAAGCTTTTTCGTTTGTCGGAAACAAGTCGAACGACTGATATAGTTTCTTTGGCAAAATGCCAGCAAACTTTCATCTTGATTGGTCAAGATACTTAACAACATTTTATAAGAAATACTTTCTTGGGCTAAAAACTGCTGATATTGATTGTATTCAATCAAATTTTTAGGGAGACTAAGGGTGTTTTTATGTAATGAAAGATTTACTGGGGAGAGGTTTTGCAGGTCCTCTTGGATCGAGGAAAGTAAACTTTTCAATCTCGTTGCACTTAAATGGGTCAGATTTTTCACGAACTCTATGTTGTATTCACCCGGAGCAATTGATAGTAGTTTTCCGTAGAGTCCGATTTTGTCTAATGCTCGGGTATCTAAGAGTATTTTTTCAATCAAATGATCACCTTCTTATTTTATTAATAACTTATTTATATTACTGTGTAAAGACACGTCTCAAAACTTTTGCTTTTTTTTAGAAAAACTGAGACAAATTTTTGCCAGAGCTGTCTCATAAAGAACAAAAATAGAAATCGCATGTGAAAAACGCTAGTTTTTTTTAGTTATTAAATAACGTTGGTTAATTGGTTACGCTTTGAAATAAAAAACTTTTTTTATTTATGAATAACTACAGATGCGTAAATTTTTCCTGTTTTTCAGAAAATAAAAAAAAGAGGTGTCTTTCGCTTCTTTCTTGTATCATCAGCTTGTAATTTTTGATTCTTTGAAAGGAGGTCTTTTTATGTTTTTGACAAAGAGACACCACTGGTTCTCTTTCATTTTCTGTATGTTAGGGGGGATATTATTTTTCATTTATTCGAGTTTGCAAACAAATGGGACAGCAAGTGCACAAGAAGAAAATACGATCGCTATTACCGAAACGGAGCAGATCAAGCTGACAGGTCAACGGGAGGGCAATCAATTTACTTTACGATATCAGCTATCACAAAAAAACAAACAGCAACGCATCTGGCTACAATTATATGCACTTGATGAAACAAAAGAACAACCGCTAACGAAAACGAACAACAAAGAGATGGTTTTTATTGAGGATGAATCCGCGCAGTCTTGGCTAACAACACAAGACTTCTTGCAAACACCCTGTGAACAAGAAGTAACGTTTCAACTACCTAGTGAAACAAAAAAACTGAAGTTGGCGATTCAGATTGAAGAATATGATCACGAAAATCAAGAATCGCACAAATTGGCGTCTTTGGATGAATTGATAGTTGACATTCCGCTTGCGACAGAATCTGCTTCCTCAGATAGGGTGGAAGTCAGCTCAACTGATTCACAAGCTGCAGAAACCGGCACGGAGTCAACTTCGGAACAAGTGTCGAATGAAGACTCAAAAGGTGTTTCGAATGAAGAAACGCAGGAAGAGACAAAGGAAACAGGAACAACGACAAGTTCTTCTGAAGACGAAACACTCATTGAACCGTTTAAACAAGAACGTCTTTATCAAAAATCGACCGTTTCACAGGCTTTTGCTTCGATTGAACCAGATTATACGACAGACCAAAGCGGGACGTATCCTTCGGCTAATTGGACAATTGATGAAAAGAGCAATGTCTTAAATCATCAGGGGAACAAAGATGCAGGCGAAACCTGGGATGGCGTAGCTACATGGAATGGTGATCCAGAAAATTTGATCAACTCGTATATTGAGTATGGTGGTGTGGGAGATGAAGCGGATTTTGCTTTACGGAAATTTGCAAAAGAGACGAATACTCCAGGACTGTTTGATGTCTACCTAAATGTACGAGGGAATGTTCAACGCCAAATTGATCCGATCGATGTTGTGTTGGTAGTGGATTGGTCAGGGAGTATGAATGAGATGGGACGCATCACTGAAGTAAAAAAAGGTGTGGATCGCTTTTTGAATCAAATTGAAGGAAGCGGCATTCAAGACAGTGTTTACATGGGCTATGTCGGTTATTCCAGTGATGGTAACAATTACCAAAACAAAACCTGCCAGTTAGGAAAATTTTCTGAAGTCAAAGAGACGATCCGAACGATGACGCCAGAAACAGCAGCTGGGGGGACCTTTACCCAAAGAGGGCTGCGCCAAGCTGGGGATATGCTATCAACGCAAAATGGACATAAGAAAGTCATCGTTTTGCTAACAGATGGCGTGCCGACCTACAGTTATCATGTGTCCAAAGTGCATACACAAGCAGATGGTAGTTATTATGGAACCGCCTTTTCTCTTTCTCAAGACCAGCCGATGAATACTTCACATCTCTACAACGGGTATTTTGCATCTGATCAGTACGGTAACTCTAAATGGATCAACAATACGTTTGTCGCCACGATCGGTGAGGCGATGGCGTTAAAAGAGCGCGGGATTGAGATTCACGGATTGGGGATTCAACTGCAAGGGGATCAAACAGCTGGGTATACAAAGGCCGATGTTGAGAACAAAATGAGACAGATGGTTTCTGCTGATGAAGAGGGGCATCTTTATTATGAGTCAGCCAATGAAGCAGCGGATATTGCCGACTATCTCGAGAAAAAAGCCCTTCATATTTCGGCGACAGTCACTGATGGAGAGATTACTGACCCCATTTCGCAACCATTTTTATACGAAGAAAATAGCTTGTCCATCAAAAGTGTCGGTTCTGCTGCTCTAACGGTGCAGCCTGAGGTCACGATATCTGACAATACACTCAATGCTTCTGGTCTTTATTTAGGCGAAGGACAGGAACTGCAAATTCATTATCAAGTGCGGATTCAAACGGAAGCAGCGGATTTTAAACCAGATACTTGGTATCAAATGAATGGAGAAACGGTGTTTTATCCGAATCATCAGTCCGATCAAAAGGCATTGTTTGGTGTGCCTTCTGCCAAAGCACCTGGGAAAGAGTTGACGATCAAAAAAGTCTGGGAGGAATACGATGGCGATACGTCAAGTCGCCCAGAATCTGTCTATTTTGAAATAAGCAGAAGCCCAGTTACTAGCAAGGAGAGCTGGCAAACAGGATATCTCAAACTTACTGAGACCGATGCACAAGATCAGACAAGTTGGGAACGAAGCAAGGTTTCCGCGGTTTCTGAAAAGGATGGAACGGATTACGAAGAAACCCGTCTACTGCCGCTTTATAACAATCAAGGAGAAACGTTTAATTATCAAGTCACAAATGAACTGGCAGTATCAGGCTACGAGTCGACAAGAGTGGACGTTTCTACATGGAAAAACACAAAGACGTTTGTGCCCCTCGCATTAAATCTGATCAAAAAATCCGCTGTAGGAGAGGTGAAGCTGACAGGTGCTGTTTTTGAATTGACGGGCGCTGGAAAGACAGTAACCCTTGTGGATCAAGGGGATGGAACGTACGGGCTGCCAGCAGATACTACGTTGCAAAAAAGTCAGACGTATCGTTTAAAGGAAGTCACTGCACCGGCGGGACATCATTTGGCTAAGCAAACAGAGTGGCTGATCCATATTGATGAGCAAGGGCATGCGACGATTGATGGACAACCTGTCACACTGGTCGAGCATACGATTATCCTGGAGATTACCAATCCGTTTACAGAAATTCCAGTCGCTATTCGAAAATATACGTTGCAAAATGAGCAGCAAGTATTGTTAGCAGGCGCTGTCTTTTCTCTGCAACAAAAAACAGCAGGAGGGGATTATCAAGAAATCGCCTCAGAAACGTCGGATGATGTTGGGATGGCTGAATTTACGATCCTTGAGCCTGGCGCTTATCGTATCTCAGAAACAGCCGGTCCGCTCGGATATGATACGGTTGCCGGTGACTATGAATTTGTCGTTGGTACAGACGGAAAAATCCAGTATCAAGGGGAAAATGTCGACGGGGATGCCAACTGTTGGACCCTTACCCATGGCAATCAGTTAAAACCTTTTGATTTGGTGGTCAATAAACAGGATGAACTGGGACAAGCACTTGAGGGGGCAAAATTCCGGCTAAGTGGAAACGGACGGACTGTCGAACTGCCTGAAAACGGAGAAGCACTAGCGGTATTTCACTTCCAAGATCTCACACCCGGCAGCTATACCTTGGAAGAAACTGGTACACCCGCAGGCTATGCAGGTTTAACAGCACCTGTCCAAATCAAGATTGAAGAGGATGGTCAGGTCTTTATCGATGAAGAACGACTACCGAATCTTCTTGTTTCTGGAGAAAAGAACAATCAAATAGAATTGATCGTAACCAATCAAGTGAAAGTGTCTCTTCCTGAAACCGGAGGGAATTGGCATGGATGGATGGTCATTCTTTCAGCAAGTCTGCTAGTCCTTTTAGCTGGTAGCTATTTGCACGTTAAGCGCAAAGATAAGCCTTCATTAAAGTAATTTTTCCATTAGCGAATGAAAAACGAAAAAAAATTTAGAAGAGAGGAAAGAACAATGAAAAAGATTTTTAATCATACGAAAATGGTTTGTCTCCTATTTTTACTTTTGCCATTTGTCTTTTTTGGAACAAAAAATCAGCAAGTGTCTGCAGAGAGCAATTTGGCACAGATCCATCTCCATAAAAAGAAAATGGTCAATCTGCCAGGTTCATTGATTCAAAATAGTGGGACTGAGATGGAAGAGTTTGATCAATACCAAGGCTTAGCCGATGTCACTTTTTCTGTCTATGATGTGACAGCAGCATTTTATGAAAAACGATCTGCAGGGGCATCCGTTGAAGAAGCCAAGCGTCAAGTTCAAACCTTGACGTCTGGTTCCCCTATAGCTAGCGGAAAAACAGATGCAGCCGGTGATTTGGTTTTTGAATTGCCGAAAAAACAAGCCGATCGGGATGCAGTTTACACCATTGTAGAAGCCCCTAAAGACGGCGTTACAACTGCTGAGAATATGGTGATCGCCTTTCCCGTATATGAAATGATCCAACAAGCTGATGGCTCATATGTTTATGGAGAAGAAGAGCTAGACACGATCCATCTTTATCCGAAAAATATCGTCACAAATGAAGGAACGCTCCTTGTGAATAAGCGAGGAACGGGGGAAAACGAACCACTGAATGATGCGGAATTTGTTGTTTCAAAGCAAGAAGGACGCGAAAATACCAAGAAATACATTTTAAGTGCAGCCGATGGACTTTATACATGGACAACTGACAAACAGGCAGCGTACCGTTTTTTGACAGGCAAACAATATGCTGCTGGAGACGCTGGTATCGATGTGAGTGAGAACCAAAAAGGACAGCTAAAGATTGCGCAACTAGAAACAGGCGCCTATCAATTAGAGGAAACGAAAGCCCCAAGTCAAGCCGCCTTAATCGAGGAAGAAAGAATCAAGGATTTCTCGATTGATTCAGGAAGTAACGTTACTGTTGAGCTAACAATCAAGAATGACACAACAAATGTTACAAAAACAACACCACAATTAGACGGCAAAGACGTGGAGATCGGCGAAAGAATCCAATATCACCTAACGGTCAATATCCCATCAGGTATTCAAGATAAAGTAGGATCAGAAAACAAATACAAACATTTTCAATTGATCGATGCCCATGATCCAGCATTAACTTTTGAAAATACAGCTGAAGGAGAAACGGGCTATGCGTTGTATGATGGAGAGCAGAAAATCGATGCGACGAATTACCAAGTAACGGAAAAAGAGCCTGGCTTTACGGTAACTATCAATCCAGAATTCGTGCCGCAATTAACGCCGGGAAATCAATTGCGCTTTGTGTATTATATGTATTTAAATGAACAGGCTATGCCTATTAATGGCTTTACGAATAAAGCAAATGTAGAAACGGATTTCATGACGGATCAAACGCCTCCAAGCGTGGAAGTTTTGACAGGGGGCAAACGGTTCTTAAAAGTCGATGGGGCTGTGACCGCTACCGAAGCATTGGCAGATGCAGTTTTTGTTGTACGGGATCAAGACCGTGATGATGCCAACTACCTGAAAATCGAAGAAGGAACCAAACAGGTATCTTGGGTGCAAACAGCGGATGAAGCGACGAAATTTACCACAGGGACAGATGGATTAGTTGATATCATCGGGTTAAAATTTGGCACCTACTATTTGGAAGAAGTAAAAGCACCAAAAAATTATGTACTGCTAACAAATCGCATCGCTTTTGAAGTACATGAAACGTCTTATGGAACGAAAGAGCAATTGGGAGATCCAGAAAAAGTCCCTAACCGCCGCAAAGGAACCTTACCGGCAACTGGTGGTGCCGGCACGTATTTAATGGGCGCCATCGGAGTGGTGATCGTTGGTTTAGCTGGGTGTTATTTTGTTAAACGGAAAAAAGGGTAAGTAAATGAGATGAAAATGCACGATGACAATCAAAAGGAAAAGAAATGGCACGAAAGTACCTACTCAAAAAGTGACTTTGTTGGATGTTCTAATGGGTATTCTGCTGCTGCTAGGTGTTCTGATCATCAGTTATCCTTTTGTAAGTAATCAGCTCAACACCTTTTTGGATCAACAGTTGATCAGCTACTACCAAAGCCAAGCTAAAAAAATGAGTGAAATAGAAAAACAACAAAAAAGGAACCAGTTGGAACGAGTAAATCAAGAGCTGGCACAGCATCCCAGCAATCCTGGAATCAAAGAAACGCAAGATTTATCAGAAACAAGGGACTCAGAATCAGGCGATACACCTGATTACTATGAACGACATACGATCGGCGTTTTAAAGATCCCCGTGATTGGTGTCGCTCTCCCGATTTTTGATCAAACCACCGATACGTTGTTAAAAAGAGGAGCAACATTATTGGAGGGCGCTTCGTATCCAATAGGTGGTGAAGATACCCATGCAGTTTTGTGCGGACACCGTGGGTTAACGAGTGCAACCCTCTTTACGGATCTGCCTAAGCTGCAGATCGGCGATGAGTTTTATATCGAAACGTTTGATGATACGTTGGCGTATCAAATAGATCAGATTAAAACGGTCGCCCCTGATGATACCGAAGCACTAAAAATTGTCAAAGGCAGTGATTATGTCACCTTACTAACCTGCACACCCTATATGGTCAATAGCCATCGTTTATTGGTTCGCGGCAAAAGGGTTCCTTACAATGAAGAAAATGAAACAAATGCCGCAAAAAAAGCAAACCAGCAGGATTTGTGGGTGCTGCTAGTTGTAAGCACCACACTATTACTACTCCTGCTGGTGATTAGCAAAATCAAAAGAAAAAAACAGCATGATTTGATCACTCCCAGTGATAAGAAGCAAAGATAGCAGGTTTTCCTCTAGATCCACTAGAAAATGACTTGTTAACCTTACTCAGAACGAAACATGTCGTTTGAAATATGGTACAATAACGAAGATAAAAGGTAGTAAAAAGCAGTCGGTCTAATGGTAAAGGTGTCAGAAAAAAGGAAGAATGAGTGGGTAGACAAGCTTTTTCCAACCACTTCCCCAAAATTAAAAAGCGAGAAAGCGCGTATGACGCATGAGAATCGCGCTGAAAGCTTTACCTATGCACGAGGTTGGAACAAGAACATTGTCCTAAAGCAATTTTAGCAAAATGCCCAGTGTGACTAGTTTCTCTGATGGTTTTAGAGCAAATAGTCCTCGTTCTTGTTAGGTATATACTGCATGGATTTAGACACTACTGTCTTTTTACCAATTCGAAGAAGTACCAAGGAGGAAAACGTTCAAATGACCATTCAATGGTTTCCAGGCCATATGGCGAAAGCCAGACGTGAAGTAAGTGAGAAATTAAAATTCGTGGATATCGTTTTTGAACTCGTGGACGCACGCTTGCCGATCTCATCCCGCAACCCCATGCTGGACCAATTATTACAGCAAAAACCACGATTGATCTTGATCAATAAAGCGGATTTAGCAGATCCCGTTCAAACCAAAAAATGGGAGCATTATTTCCAAGCACAAGGCTATTTAGCCTTGGCGATCAACGCCCAAGACAATCAAGGCGTCAAAGCCATTGTCCCGACGGCTAAGCAAGTCTTGAAGGAAAAAATCGCTCGTGACAAAGCCAGAGGATTGAAGCCCCGTGCGATTCGAGCGATGGTGATTGGCATTCCGAATGTCGGAAAATCAACCTTGATGAACCGTTTAGTAGGGAAGAAAATTGCTCAGACGGGTAATAAACCCGGCGTGACCAAAGGACAGCAATGGCTGCGTTTTGGGACTGATCTAGAGCTGCTAGATACGCCTGGGATCTTATGGCCAAAATTTGAAGATCCTGAGATTGGTAAAAAATTGGCATTGACGGGGGCTATTAAAGATCAGCTGATCCATTTGGATGATATCGCATTGTATGGACTTGATTTTTTTGCCCGCTATTATCCTGAAAGAATCGCCAATCGTTACCAACTAAAGGCGGAGGAAGAGGCGTTGTTAGCGCCAGACCTGTTGATGAAAATCACTGAAAAACGTGGGTATAAAGATAACTATGATCGAGGAAGCGAGCTTGTTGTCTTTGACATTCGGCAAGGAAAATTAGGCCGTTATACACTAGATCGAGTGGAGGAAATGGAAAGCCAAGATGAAACAACCGATTAAGTCAATCAAAGAGCGATTATTTGATCCAACATTTAATGACCTGGCATTTTTACAGGAATTGCAGGCAGATGAACGCGCGGGGGTCCAAAAGCTACTGCAACAATATGAGAAACAATTAGTTAAACAGCAGCTTTTGCAGGAGAAATACGAAGAAATGATGCGTTTTGAAAACGAAGCATTTCAACAAGGTGCCCGTTTTATCGCCGGTTTAGATGAAGTGGGGCGTGGACCATTAGCAGGACCCGTGGTGTCAGCTGCGGTCATTCTGCCTAAAGAATGTCAGATCTTAGGTCTGAATGATTCAAAACAGCTTTCTGCGAAGAAAAGAGAAGAACTGTTTATCGAAATTCAAAATAAAGCCGTGGCTGTCGGTATCGGTGTGGTTAGTCCTGAAGAAATCGATCGGATAAATATCTATCAAGCGAGCCGCCTGGCGATGAAAGAAGCTTTGATCGACTTAGCGGTCAAGCCGGAACATTTGCTCATTGATGCGATGACCATCGAGACCGACATCCCTCAACAAAGCTTGATCAAAGGCGATGCCCGCTCCATTTCGATTGCCGCAGCAAGTATCATTGCCAAAGTCTATCGTGACAATTTAATGAAAGATTTTCATGATGTGTATCCTTTTTATGGGTTTGATCAAAATGCTGGGTATGGGACCAAAGTTCATTTAGAAGGGTTAGCTGCCCATGGAATTTGCCCTATTCATCGAAAAACCTTTGCCCCAGTTAAACAATACCTATAAATTTCATCCATCCCTCTTTTTTTAGCGAATCTTATAAGTAAGATCACTAAGAAAAGAGGGCTTTGTTTATGAAATATCAACAAGCAACAGATTTTGAAAAACAGTTGATAAAACTGTACTACTGTCAGGGAATCGGTCTGCAAGGTTGCTGGAAGATTATTTGGCATTGGCTGGAAACAAAAGAAATGCGTTGTTCGTTGGAAGAGATGATTGCCATCGGCGTCCTTCCACAGCATAGGACGGTCTTTCGCCGATCGTGGGAGCAAATGACAGAAGAGCATATCACACAAAAGATGGGGGGACAAAACTACCTCACCTTCTTTTCAGCGGAGTATCCGATGCTTTTAAGACAAATTGCGGACCCACCATTATTACTATTTTACGAAGGAAATCTGCAATTGTTGCAAACGCCCATGATTGGATTTGTCGGCGCAAGAACAGCTTCTCGCTACGCGCGTAAAGTTTGCGAAAAGCTGATCCCGCCTTTAGTGACAGAAAACTATACGATCGTCAGTGGATTAGCAAATGGCGTCGACAGTTTTGCCCATGAATCAGCCATCAGAAATCGGGGACAAACCATTGCCGTGATTGCTTCTGGTTTGGAACATTGTTATCCTACTTCTGCGTATCCGTTGTTCCAGCAGATTCGTCAAGAACATCTAGTACTGAGTGAATATTCTCAGGACACCAAACCGCAAAGACATCACTTCCCCTTACGCAATCGCATCATTGCCGGTATTTCAAAAGCAATCTGTGTGATTGAAGCTAAAGAAAGAAGCGGTTCTTTGATTACGGCACAATTAGCAATGGAAAATGGCCGAGAAGTTTTTGCAGTGCCTGGTGAAATGATTTCCGATCAGTCAAAAGGTTGTCACCACTTGATTCAAGATGGCGCAAAATGTACGATTAGTGTGTCAGATATTTTACAGGAGTTAGCCTTTTTTTGATTTTTCCAATCAACCTTCCTTGACAAACCTTTTCTTGAAAGCTATGATAAGCTACGATTTGTATGTTTCATCTGCATACGATAGGTTCACTGATTGATAGAATATAATAGTAGGAAAAATTCAGGAAGGAGCCATTCTTTATATGGCATATAAATATTTAGTAATCGTGGAATCGCCGGCAAAGGCGAAAACCATTGAAAAATACCTTGGACGAAATTACAAAGTCGTCGCAAGTGTCGGTCATATTCGTGATCTTCCTAAAAGTAAAATGGGAATTGATGTCGAAAATGACTACGAACCGCATTACATTTCGATCCGTGGCAAGGGCGATGTGATCAAAAGTCTCCGCTCAGCTGCGAAAAAAGCCGAAAAAGTCTACCTCGCAAGTGACCCGGATAGAGAAGGAGAAGCTATTGCGTGGCATTTAGCTTTTCTACTAGGGTTAGATTTAAAAGATAAAAACCGAGTCGTCTTTAATGAGATCACTAAGGATGCGGTCAAGGCAGCTTTCAAAGAACCAAGAACGATCGATGTAGATCTCGTTGACGCTCAACAAGCGCGCCGGATTTTAGATCGATTGGTGGGGTATTCATTGAGCCCGATCCTTTGGCGTAAAGTGAAAAAAGGCTTGAGTGCTGGCCGTGTTCAATCGGTGGCGCTTAAGATTATTATAGATCGTGAAAAAGAGATCCGTGAGTTTGTTCCTGAAGAATATTGGAGCATCGATGGGAACTTTAAAAAAGCCACGAAAAAATTCAAAGCCAATTTTTGGGGCCTAGATGGCAAAAAGAAAAAATTACCGAATGCTGAAAGCATAAAAGAAATCACCGATCGTCTTTCTAGTAAAGAGTTTCAAGTGACGAAGGTTGAAAAGAAAGAACGCAAACGCAACCCGGCGGCACCGTTTACCACCAGTAGCTTGCAACAAGAAGCAGCCCGTAAACTGAACTTTCGAACGCGGAAAACCATGATGGTCGCACAGCAGCTCTATGAAGGGATCGCTCTTGGTAAACAAGGAACCGTTGGTTTGATCACCTATATGCGTACCGATTCGACCCGAATCGCAGACACAGCCAAAGGCGAAGCGGCCGAATTTATTGAAAGTACTTATGGTTCAGAGTTCTCGGCGCACGGTGGCAAAAAACGCGCGAATGCACAAGGGGCACAAGATGCCCATGAAGCGGTAAGACCAACAAGTGTGATGCGTACGCCAGAAGCCATGGAGAAATTCTTAGACAAAGACCAACTGAAACTGTATCGCTTGATCTGGTCTCGCTTTGTGGCTAGTCAAATGACGCCGGCGATTTTGGATACAATGAAAGTTACCTTGGATCAAAATGGTGTCATCTTTATTGCCAATGGTTCAAAGATCAAATTTAAAGGGTTTATGCAGGTCTATGTGGAAGGGCGCGATGATGGCAAAGAAGACAAAGAGAACATTTTGCCAGAGTTAGTTGAAGGAGATGTGGTCCAATCCGTATCGATCGAACCAAAACAGCATTTCACTCAACCACCTGCCCGCTACAGTGAGGCCACCTTGATCAAAACCCTTGAAGAGAACGGTGTGGGTCGTCCTTCAACTTATGCACCAACGTTGGAAACAATCCAACGACGTTATTATGTGAAATTGACACAAAAACGTTTTGAGCCAACTGAACTTGGTGAGATCGTCAATTCATTGATCGAGGAATTCTTCCCGCAAATCGTTGATATGCATTTTACTGCTGAAATGGAAAATAGCTTGGATAGCATTGAAGCTGGGAAAGAAGAATGGGTCAAAGTCGTCGATCAATTCTACCGTCCCTTTGAAAAAGAATTGACGACCGCAGAAGAAAGTATCGAAAAAATCCAAATCAAAGACGAACCTGCAGGCTTTGACTGTGATCTTTGTGGACATCCAATGGTGATCAAATTAGGTCGCTACGGAAAATTTTATGCCTGTAGTAATTTCCCTGACTGTCGCAACACGAAACCAATCGTCAAAGAAATCGGCGTTGAGTGCCCGGTCTGTCACCAAGGCCAAGTTGTTGAACGAAAATCGAAAAAAAATCGGTTGTTTTATGGATGTACCCGTTATCCGGACTGTGACTTTACTTCTTGGGACAAACCTGTAGGCCGTAATTGTCCGAAATGTGATAATTACTTAGTCGAGAAGAAAGTCAAAGGCGGCAAGCAAGTCGTGTGTATCAATGGGGACTATGAAGAAAATGTGCAAAAATAACTAGCAGGATTCCCTGTTAAAAAAAGAATCGGCGCATTCTTTTGAACGGTCAGCCTCGATGTTGGCTGACAAAAGAAAGTGCCGGTCCTTTTGATTAATACAAGCAGTTTCTTATGAGAAGAGGCGAGCTTTTGAAATAAAAGGAGAGCACTATGAAAGAAATCAATGTTATTGGTGCCGGTTTAGCCGGAAGCGAAGCTGCTTGGCAAGCAGCGCAAGCAGGTGTCGCAGTAAAGCTTTATGAAATGCGTCCTAAGAAATCGACAGAAGCCCATCACACAAATAATTTTGCTGAACTTGTTTGTACGAATTCACTTCGGGGCAACAATTTAACGAATGCGGTCGGTGTTTTGAAAGAAGAAATGCGCCGCTTAGATTCAGTCATTATTACCTCTGCAGACAAAACAGCTGTTCCAGCAGGGGGTGCTTTAGCTGTGGATCGTGATGATTTCTCAGAGTTAGTAACCAAACGTGTAAAAGAACATCCTTTAGTCACTGTCATCGAAGAGGAGATCACTGAAATTCCAGAAGGGATTACCGTGATTGCAACTGGACCTTTGACTTCTGAACCTTTATCAAAAGCGATCCAAGCTTTTAACGGATCAGAAGGATTTTATTTCTATGACGCAGCAGCACCGATCGTCGATAAATCCACCATCAATATGGATAAAGTTTATTTGAAATCACGCTACGACAAAGGCGAAGCAGCCTATCTGAACTGTCCAATGAACGAAGAGGAGTTTTATGCGTTTCGTGAAGCTTTAGTCAATGCGGAAGTGGCCCCTTTGAAAGAATTCGAAAAAGAAAAATTCTTTGAAGGATGTATGCCAATCGAAGTTATGGCTGGCCGTGGACCGAAAACTATGTTGTTTGGTCCGATGAAACCCGTTGGTTTGGAAGATCCGAAAACCGGCAAGCGTCCTTATGCAGTGATTCAGCTGCGGCAAGACAATGCAGCTGCTTCTCTGTACAACATCGTTGGTTTTCAAACACATTTGAAATGGGGCGAGCAAAAGCGGGTATTCCGGATGATCCCTGGTTTGGAAGAGGCAGAATTTGTGCGCTACGGCGTGATGCATCGGAATAGTTTTATGAATTCACCAGAGTTGTTACAACAAACGTACCAATCGAAAAAACGTGAAGACCTCTTTTTTGCTGGTCAGATGACAGGCGTTGAAGGGTATGTTGAAAGTGCAGCCAGTGGATTGATGGCCGGGATCAACGCTGCCAAACTTGCAAAAGGGGAAGCGCCGATCATTATGCCACAAGAGACGACAATTGGCAGTATGGCGTATTATATCACTCATGCAGAAGGCAAACACTTCCAACCGATGAATGCCAACTTTGGTTTGCTGCCAGAACTTCCAGAACGAATCAGAGATAAAAAATCTCGTTATGAAGCATTGGCAAACCGGGCATTAGCTGCCTTAGAAGAAGCCAAAGAACAACTATAAGAGCGATGAGTCATCACCTTCTTACTAATAAATGGTAAGAAGGTTTTTTTTTAATTTGTCTTGAAACTTTAATCAAGGTGACTTATGATAGACAGTAACAATGACAGAAGGTGGTGAAGATGGTGATTGGAGAATGGATTCATTTGATTCAAAACTATTTACAGCGTTTTCCTACAGTAATTCAATTTTTAGGATGGCTGATCCTGTTGGTCGGGGTCATTTTCGTTGTCTTTGTTTTATTTAGTTTGCTGTTAGGTCCCATTATGTGGCTTTACAATCGCATCACAGACAAAAACCGCAGCAATGTCATTAGTCGCAATGATTTTGTGATCGGTGAACTGACGGAAAAGATTGTCGGAGATACAATCGGCGAAGTCATGGAGATAGGGAGTCAAGGTGCACGTTCTGTTTATCCTGCACGTTTTTTTCGGGAAGAAAATCGTGAAAACAATGTTCGATTGCCAGTCGGAACCAAAGTCATCATTGTCGATTTTGATAAAAAAGGGATCGCGTTGGTGGTGGAAAGTAAAAATTTTATAGAATAGGAAGTGTTACGTTATGGTGGATACAGGATCAGCAGTAGATTTTTTAAGTAATCCGATTTTATGGGGTGTTGTCCTCGTTGTTTTATTGATCGCTTTTTTGATGATACGCTATCGCATTGGGAAACCCGATGAAGCATTGATCGTTACGGGGTCGTTTTTAGGAAAAGAAGGCATCAAAATCTTAAAAAACAGTGGGACGTTTGTGATTCCTATTGTTCAAAAAGCCCATAAATTAAGTTTATTGACCCACAAGTTAGAGATTGGGACACCAGAAGTTTATACGGAACAAGGCGTACCGATCAAAGCCAGTGCGACGGTGCTTGTAAAGGTCGGCAACAGTACCGAGTCGATCAAGACAGCTGCTGAGCAATACTTAGGCAAATCCACAGGTGAATTGGAAGATGAAGCCCAAGAAGTCTTAGAAGGTCACTTACGGGCGATTCTAGGAACGATGACGGTAGAAGCCATCTATAAAAACCGCGATGATTTTGCGGAACAAGTGCAAGAAGTTGCCTCTACGGATTTGAAGAAAATGGGGTTGGAGATCGTTTCGTTTACGATCAAAGATGTCAGCGACAGCAATGGCTACTTGGATGCGTTAGGACGCCCTCAGATTGCTGAAGTGAAAAAAAATGCCGAAGTAGCGGAATCCAATGCCTTAAGAGAAACTCGAATCAAGCAAGCTGAGAATGAGCAATTGGCACAGCATGAAGAGATCCGTCGCCAAACAGAAATTGCAGAAGCGACAAAAGATATGGCATTGAAACAAGCACAATACAAACAAGAACGCGAAGTTGCGGATGCGAAAGCGGAACAGATCGCGGTCGGCGAACAAATGAAAGTTCAATTGATCGAACAAGAAAAAAATATCGAGATTCAAGAAAAACAAGCGGAATTGACGGAAAAAGAATTGAATGCAACTGTCCGTAAAAAAGCCGAAGCGGATAAATATGTGGTTGAACAAAACGCTTTAGCAGACAAAGCAAGAGAAATCGCACGAGCACAAGCGGAAGCGGAAAAAGTTAAATTAGCTGCCCAAGCAGAAGCCGAACGAATTGAAAAACTAGGTAGTGCCGACGCGGAACGGATCGCAAAAGTCGGTCAAGCCGAAGCGGAAAGCCGTGAAAAGATGGCGATTGCTTTGACCAAACTGAACGAAGCTGGTATTTTGATGGAGTTCATCAAAGTGCTGCCTGAAATCGCGAAAGAGGTCAATGCGCCACTGAGCAATATTGATAAAGTGGTTAGCTTTGGCGGCAATGATGGTCTTCAATCAATGGGGGAAGCTGGTTTAGCGCGAACCTTTGATACGATCAAAGAGACAACCGGATTAGACTTAGTTGGGTTAATCAATGACACGATGTCCACAAAACAAGGAAACAAAGAGCTAGTTCAGGTTGTATCTGAAAGCACTAGTTCGCATCAGCCAACAACTGATCCAATCGAATAAAAGCAAATAAGTGGAAACGTATCAGTCCCTCTTTCTTTTGAGGAGAGGGACTGGTACGTTTTTCTGGCGCATTTAACGGATCTTTCTGAACAAAGATAAGAATCTTACGTAGATTCTTAGAAAGTTTTCACAATTATGTCTAAACTTTGAAATATTGATTAAATTCTGACAATTCATTTGTTTTTTTTTGTGGTCTATGCTAAAGTTATTTCGAATCATGAAAAGGGGGGTTAATTTGCAAACAGATCAGTTTCAAGAAGAGTTTTTTCGTTATCTTATTGTTGAAAGAGGGTATTCGGAAAAGACAAAAAAAGCGTATCAAGAAGATATGGGCGATTTTTTTCACTTCTTAAAAGAGTCTGGCAATGAAGACCCATTAGCAGTGGAATACCGCGATGTTCGCGTCTATTTAAGCTATTTGACGGAACGAGAGTACAGCCGTAATTCCATCAGTCGTAAAATGGCTAGTTTGCGATCTTTTTATCAGTTTCTAACCAAGCATGAGATCGTCAAAGAGAATCCTTTCGCCTACATTCATTTAAAAAAGAAAAACGCCAAATTGCCGCGTTTTTTTTATGAGAAGGAAATGGATGCTCTCTTTCAAAGTGTTGCTGGCGATGAGCCACTACAACAGCGCAATCAAGCATTGTTAGAAGTCCTTTATGGTTCAGGTTTGCGGGTCAGTGAGTGCAGCAGTCTCACACTGGGGGCAATCGATTGGGAAAGTGGCGTATTACTGATCCATGGGAAGGGGAATAAGGATCGCTATGTTCCTTTCGGTAGTTACGCACAAGCAGCAGTCAAACGCTATCTTTCCTCAGGACGCAAACAGCTGATGGAAAAGCAGAACAAGGAACACGAGATCCTTTTCGTGAATCATCTTGGTGACGGGATCACTGCAACTGGGATCGAATATGTTTTGAATCAAATCATTCGAAAAAGCAGTTTAGACAGTAAAATCCATCCTCATATGCTTCGGCATACGTTTGCAACCCATTTATTAAACAACGGCGCCGATATGCGGACCGTTCAAGAATTGTTGGGGCATGCCAATCTATCGACGACACAGATTTATGCGCATGTCACCAAAGACAGTTTACAAAAAAATTATCGCCAATTTCATCCACGCGCGTAAAATTGGTACAGGAGGAACATAAATGAAGTCAGAATTTCATTCAACCACCATCTGTGCGGTTGAAAAAGATGGGAAATTTGCCATGGCCGGTGACGGACAAGTAACGATGGGAGAACAGGTCGTTATGAAAGGAACCGCTCGGAAAGTCCGTCGAATTTACAACGGTGAAGTGATCGTTGGTTTTGCCGGCAGTGTGGCAGATGCCTTTACCTTGGAAGAAAAATTTGAAGGAAAACTAAATGAATACAACGGAAATTTGCAACGAGCTGCAGTAGAATTGGCACAAGAATGGCGGACTCAGCAGTCGATGCAAAAATTAGAGGCGATGCTGATCGTCATGAATGATAAGGAGATGCTTTTGGTCTCTGGGACAGGCGAAGTCATTTCGCCAGATGAAGGAATCTTAGCCATCGGTTCAGGTGGAAACTATGCCTTGGCAGCAGCCCGTGCGATGAAACGTTATGGCGGTGAACTATCTGCCAAAGAAATTGCTGAAGGTGCCTTGAATATTGCCGCAGACATTTGTGTCTTTACGAATCACAATATCATTGTAGAAGAGTTTTAAAGAGGGATGACGATATGACAAACCAAAACAAATCACCACGAGAAATCGTGAAAGAGTTAGATGAATACATCGTTGGACAAACCAACGCCAAAAAATCAGTGGCTGTTGCTTTGAGAAATCGCTACCGCCGGCTGCAATTAGATGAAAAGATGCAACAAGATGTCACACCAAAAAATATTTTGATGATCGGACCAACAGGGGTTGGTAAAACGGAAATTGCGCGACGCTTAGCAAAGATCGTTGATGCACCTTTCGTTAAGTTAGAAGCGACGAAATTCACGGAAGTCGGCTATGTCGGTCGAGACGTAGAATCGATGGTACGTGACCTCGTTGAGAATGCGATCCAAATCGTGAAAAAAGAACAATATAAAAACGTGCGGATCCAAGCAGAGAAAAAAGCCAACCGTCGTTTAGTAAAAGTCTTAGTTCCTGGTATTAAAAAGGAACAGAAAAAGAATACCAATCCTTATGAACAAATGATGAATATGTTCAACGCCGCACAACAACCAGAAGAGCCAAAAGAAGAATTGACGGATGAGATTCGCAGCAACCGTCAAGCCATTTTTGAGCAATTAGAAAAGGGCCTTTTAGACAACCGGGAAGTGACGATCCAAGTCGATGAGCCGAAAAATCAAGCACCGATGATGAACAATGGCTTAGAACAAATGGGGATCGATTTGAATGAAACCTTAGGAGCATTGAAACCGCAAAAGAAAATTGAACGCACAGTAACCGTAAAAGAAGCACGAGAATTGCTGATTCAAGAAGAATCCTCAAAACTGGTCAACGACGCGGATATTCATAGTGAAGCATTACGTTTAGCAGAATCTAGTGGCATCATTTTTCTAGATGAAATCGACAAAGTATCTTCGAAATCACAGCAGTCAGGAGAAGTTTCTCGTGAAGGGGTGCAAAGAGATATCTTGCCGATCGTTGAAGGATCGCAAGTCAATACGAAATACGGAACCCTACAAACAGACCATATCCTTTTTATTGCTTCTGGGGCATTCCACCTGTCGAAACCAAGCGATCTGATCCCTGAATTGCAAGGGCGTTTCCCGATTCGTGTGGAACTAGATGATTTGACAAAAGAAGACTTTGTTAAAATTTTAACGGAGCCCAACAATGCCTTAGTCAAGCAATACATTGCCTTGTTAGGAACCGAAAATGTCAAAGTAGTCTTTACGATGGAAGCTATCGAGAAAATTGCCGAAATTGCTTATCAAGTGAATCGCGATACCGACAATATTGGTGCTCGTCGTTTGCATACGATTCTAGAGAAACTACTTGAAGACTTATTATTTGAAGCATCTGAGATGCAAATGGGTGAAATCACCATCACAGAAGCGTATGTGGAAGAAAAACTTGCGTCCATCGCAAAAGATGAAGACTTAAGCCGGTATATTTTATAAAGGGAGCGGACCAATGAAAACATTATTAGAAAAGACAAGACAAATCAACGAATTATTGCAGCAAAAAAACACCTTTAATTTAGCTTCTGATTTGCCTTACGACAAGATGGCTGTCATTTTAGGAAACATCCTAGACAGCAATGCGTATATTATTAGCATTGACGGTAGCGTGTTAGGTTTTGTTGAGAACCATGATGTCAATAATGAACGCATCAAAAAAATGTTTGTTGAAAAACAGTTTCCTAAAAATTATACAGATTTAGTCGATCACCTGACTTCCACAGAAGCTAATGTGCCAATCAGTGATGATATGACCGCTTTTCCTGTAGAAGGCCGTGAGTTGTATCCCAACGGACTAACGACCATCGTACCGATTTACGGTGCAGGAGAACGTTTAGGTACGATCATTCTTTCCAGAATCGATAAGTCCTTTGATGACGACGATTTGGTATTAGCGGAATACAGTGCGACAGTTGTTGGTATGCAATTCTTGTACCAAAAATCCCGCAGTATCGAAGAAGATGTTCGCAGTACCACAGCTGTTCAAATGGCAATCAACACCCTTTCTTATAGTGAGTTGAAAGCTGTTCAAGCGATCTTTGAGGCATTAGAAGGCGACGAAGGTCGTCTGACCGCGTCAAGTATCGCTGATCGCATTGGAATTACACGGTCGGTGATCGTAAATGCTTTGCGTAAACTAGAGTCTGCCGGCATTATAGAATCCCGCTCTTTGGGGATGAAAGGCACCTATTTAAAAGTGCTTAACAGCCGCTTTAAAGAGGAATTGACGAAACATCAATATTAGGAGATGAGACCATGACAGTTACCATCACGGCGGGTCATCTGCAAGCAAAAATTGCAGAAAAAGGGGCTGAGCTACAAAGCTTAGTTGATACAAGCAATGACCTTGAATATATTTGGCAAGCTGATCCAAACCACTGGGGAAAGCATGCGCCAATCTTATTTCCGATTGTTGGCGCCTTAAAAGAGGACACCTATCAGCATGAGGGCAAAAGTTATCATTTGCCCCGTCATGGGTTTGCCAGAGACATGGTGTTTACTGTCGTTGAAAAACGTACAGACTATGCCTTGTTTCTATTAGAAAGTTCAACTGAAACCAAAGTGAAGTATCCGTTTGATTTTCAGCTGTATGTCAGTTACGAATTAGGCGGTGATGGCTTAGTCGTCAAATACCAAGTAAAGAATAGCGGTCAAAAAGAACTATTCTTCTCCATTGGAGGACACCCTGCATTCAACGTCCCACTTGAAAAAGGGCTGACATTTGAAGACTACTACCTTTCTTTTTCTCCAAAAAAATCACGAGTGAAATTGCCATTAAAAGGCAATTATATTGATTATGAACAACGCACACTCGGTCAAACGAATACGGATTTGCGCTTGACCCACGATATGTTTGCAAATGATGCGCTGGTTTATGAAACGAAAGGATTACATTCCTACTCGATTCGCAGTGAGAAATCGCCTCATAGTGTTACGTTAAGCTACAATAATATGCCGTATGTCGGTTTTTGGTCCACGTATCCCGTAAAATCGCCGTTTCTATGTATAGAACCATGGTGCGGTATCGCAGATACACTGGAAGCTTCCGGTGAGCTTTCAGAAAAATTGGGTATTCAAGCACTTTCGCCTGAGGAGTTATTTGAAACAAAGTACTCGATCACAGTCAAATAAAAGCAGGCAAAAAGAAGCTGAGAAAAGTCATTGCACTTTTCTCAGCTTCTGCTTATTTGTTCGCTTGACGCTTATTCAGACCAAACGGTACCCGACTTTCAGTCCCGTCTTTAATACGTGAAATATTTTCGCGATGGCGAATAAAGATAAAAATCGTTACGCCGATCGCGATGAAGGTCAGCAACCAGTTTTGCTCAGGCAATATCGCAGGGGCGATAAAAGGCAAAACGACCGTCGATAAGGTGATCAAACACGCCGCGATCATACTGGTCAGGCTTACCATACTTGTCACATAAAGACAGATAACAAAAATCAATGAAGAATAAATGAAAAAGAGCGGATTGTATCCTAAGAGCATCCCAGCACTTGTCGCCACCGCTTTGCCGCCTTTAAACTTGGCAAAGATCGGAAAGGTATGACCTAAGATCGCGCAGACCCCAAACCAGAGCGGATTGACGGTATGGAGACCAAAGAGGACAGGCAAACTGGTTGCCAAAGTTCCTTTTAAGATATCCATCAATAAAACAACGATCCCGGCTTTCTTTCCTAAAACGCGAAATGTATTGGTCGTTCCCGTATTGCCGCTGCCGAATTGGCGAATATCTTTTTTGAAAAACAATTGGCCAATCCAAACACCCGAGGGGATCGAACCTAAAAGGTAAGCAACAATAAATAAAAGAATCGTATTCATAATAACCAACTTTCTTTGCAAGGCTAGGGCAATTTTAGCATGAAAACGCCTTTCCAACAATAAGAAAATCTTTCGCTAGTCAGGGAAAGAAGAAAAACAGCTTTCCTCGGAGCTGTGAAACACAAACAAGCCATTTTGTGACTCTAGCTTGTGCAAACAAAGGAAAAAGGATAAGATAGTTTAGAAAAATGTTCGCTTGAAAAAAGCGTATTTTGTGTTAAGATTTTTTTTGCAGTCCTTTCAGCAGTAAAAAAGGACTGATCAAGATTAAAGGAGCGGTGGGTTTGGCAAAGAAAACCACAGAATATAATGATGCTTCCATTCAGGTCTTAGAGGGCCTAGAAGCAGTAAGAAAACGGCCAGGAATGTATATCGGCTCGACCGATAGCCGCGGCTTACATCACTTAGTGTATGAAATCGTCGATAATGCGGTTGATGAGGCACTCTCAGGATACGGCAATGAAATCGATGTTACGATCCACAAAGACAATAGTATCAGTGTTCGAGACAACGGGCGAGGAATGCCGGTCGGGACACATGCATCGGGAATCCCTACTGTTGAAGTGATCTTCACAGTGCTACATGCCGGCGGGAAGTTTGGCCAAGGAGGCTACAAAACTTCTGGCGGCCTTCATGGGGTTGGTGCCAGTGTTGTAAATGCTCTATCCAGCTGGCTGGAAGTAGTCATCGTTCGTGATGGCATCGAATACAAACAGAGCTTCAAAGACGGTGGGAAACCAGCGGGTACTTTGAAAAAAATCGGCAAAACTCGTAAACCAACTGGAACCACAGTCACCTTTAAACCTGACGACACGATCTTTTCAACAACCAAATTCTCCTATGAAATTCTCGCAGAACGTTTAAGAGAATCGGCTTTCTTGCTAAAAGGGGTCAAAATCTCCCTGACGGATGAACGTGGGGAAGAACCAATTCATGAAGTTTTTTTATATGAAGAAGGCATCAAAGAATTCGTTGATTATTTAAATGAAGAAAAAGATACCTTGACCCAGGTGGTGTATTTTTCCGGTACCAAAGAAGCAATCGAGGTAGAACTTGCCTTTCAATACAATGATGGCTATTCGGAAAATGTCTTGTCCTTTGTCAACAATGTACGTACCAAAGATGGTGGTACCCATGAAGTGGGGATGAAAACGTCAATGACGAAAGCTTTCAATGAATATGCCCGCAAGGTCAATTTGTTGAAGGAAAAAGATAAGAACCTTGAAGGTAGTGATTTTCGTGAAGGCTTAGCGGCCGTGTTGTCGATCCGTGTTCCAGAAAATCTTTTGCAATTTGAAGGGCAGACCAAAGGGAAATTAGGAACACCCTTAGCAAGAAATGCTGTAGACAATGTGATTGGCGAGCAACTAGGCTATTACCTGCAAGAAAACAGTGAAATGAGTCAAATGCTGGTTCGTAAAGCGATCAAAGCAAGAGAGGCCCGTGAAGCTGCCAGAAAGGCGAGAGAAGAAAGCCGCACAGGAAAGAAACGCAAAAAAGGTGAGTCACTGCTTTCTGGAAAATTAACGCCTGCTCAGTCTCGTAATCCTAAGAAAAATGAATTGTATTTGGTGGAGGGGGACTCAGCCGGCGGGTCAGCGAAGCAAGGCCGTGACCGCAAGTTCCAAGCGATTTTACCGTTACGAGGCAAAGTTATCAATACAGAAAAAGCCAAGATGCAGGATATTTTGAAAAATGAAGAGATCAATACCATGATCTATACTATCGGTGCCGGTGTTGGCCCAGAGTTTTCGATTGAAGACTGCAATTATGACAAAGTCATTATCATGACCGATGCGGATACCGATGGGGCGCACATCCAAGTGCTGCTTTTAACGTTTTTCTACCGGTATATGAAACCTTTGATCGAAGCGGGAAAAGTATACATTGCTTTGCCACCTTTGTATAAAGTGTCTAAAGGGTTAGGGAAAAAGGCAGTAGTCGAATATGCTTGGACGGATGATGAACTAAGCAAACTGACCCAAAAAATCGGTAAAGGCTATATGCTTCAGCGCTACAAAGGGTTGGGGGAAATGAATGCCGATCAATTGTGGGAAACGACGATGGACCCAGAAACGCGGACGCTGATTCGGGTAAGAATCGATGATGCGGCCCAAGCAGAACGCCGTGTCACCACACTGATGGGGGACAAGGTAGAACCTCGTCGGAAGTGGATCGAAAGCCATGTTCAATTCAGTTTAGAAGAAGATGGCAGTATTTTGGATAAAAAAGAAGATACGGTACCGGAATTAGTTGATGAAAAGTTAATGGATACCGAACAAGCAGAAAGCAAACATTTAGTTAAGGAATAGGAGGTGGTCTCTTGGAACACAGAAGCAATATACAAGAATTGACATTGGAAGAAGTGATGGGAGATCGCTTCGGTCGATATTCCAAATACATTATTCAAGAACGGGCATTGCCAGATATTCGTGATGGGTTAAAACCGGTTCAGCGGCGCATCTTGTTCGCCATGAACCAAGACGGCAATACGTATGACAAAGGCTTCCGCAAATCAGCGAAATCAGTCGGGAATATCATGGGGAACTTTCATCCCCATGGTGACTCGAGTATTTATGAAGCAATGGTCCGCATGAGCCAAGACTGGAAATTGCGTCAGATTTTGATTGAAATGCACGGAAACAACGGGAGTATGGATGGTGATCCGCCAGCTGCCATGCGTTATACCGAAGCACGACTTTCAGAATTAAGCGGTGAGCTGTTAAAAGATATCGAAAAAAACACCGTCGAATTGGTGTGGAATTTTGATGATACCGAAAAAGAACCAACGGTCTTACCAGCAAAATACCCAAATCTGTTAGTCAATGGCTCAACTGGGATCTCAGCTGGGTATGCAACGGAAATTCCCACCCATAATTTAGGGGAAATCATTGATGGAACGGTCTATTTGATCGACCATCCGCAAGCTTCTTTGGATCAGCTGATGAAGTATATTCCCGGCCCTGATTTTCCAACAGGAGGGATTTTACAAGGGAAAGAAGAAATCAAAAAAGCCTATGAAACAGGCAAAGGCAAAGTGATCCTGCGTTCGAAAACCAAGATCGAAGACATCAAAGGTGGCAAGCAGCAAATCGTTATCAATGAGATTCCCTATGAGGTCAATAAAGCCAATCTAGTCAAAAAAATGGATGAGATTCGTTTGAATAAACGGATCGACGGGATTGCTGAAGTGCGTGATGAAACTGACCGTACTGGTTTGCAGATCGTTGTCGAGCTGAAAAAAGAAGCAAATGCACAAGGAATTTTAAATTATTTATTTAAAAATACCGAATTGCAGATCAACTACAACTTCAACATGGTGGCTATCGACAATATGCGCCCCCAACAAGTCGGTTTGAAACGGATTTTAGAAAGCTACATCAAGCATCGGCGTGAAGTGATCGAAAAACGCAGTCGTTTTGAACTGCAAAAAGCCCAAAAGAGACAGCATATCGTCGATGGGTTAATCAAAGCTTTATCGATTCTTGATGAAGTGATCGCCACCATTCGCGGCAGTAAAGACAAAAAAGATGCCAAAAACAATCTGGTTGTTCAGCACGGTTTTACGGAAGAGCAAGCAGAAGCCATTGTGAACTTACAGTTGTACCGCTTGACCAATACGGATATCACACAATTGCAAGCAGAGGCGAAAGAACTTGCTGAAACGATCGCTGAATTGACAACGATTTTAAATGAGGAAAGTGAATTACTGAAAGTGATCAAAAAGGAATTGCGGGAGATCAAGAAAAAATATTCGACACCGCGATTGACTGAGATCGAAGCCGAAATTCAAGAAATCAAGATCGAAACACAAGTTTTAGTCGCGCAAGAAGAAGTCGTCGTGACAGTCACAAGAGACGGTTATGTCAAACGCAGCAGTTTGCGTTCTTACGGTGCCTCAAAACCAGAAGAGATCGGCATGAAAGAAGGCGACTCTTTACTTTACAGCAACCAAATGAATACGTTGGATCATCTGTTATTGGTAACCAATAAAGGAAACACGATCTATCGTCCGGTTCATGAATTGCCTGATTTAAAATGGAAAGATCTAGGCGAACATATTTCGCAAACGGTTATGACACTGGCGCAAGATGAAATGATCATTGGGGTCTTTGCCTACAAAGAGATCGATCCGTTGAAAAACTTTGTGCTGATCAGTAAAAACGGCATGATTAAACAAACACGAATGACGGAATTTGAACCTTGGCGCACCTATAAGACACGGCCAATGACGATCATGAAGCTGAAAGATGAATCAGATGAATTAGTCAATGTCTTTTTGACTGATCAAACAGAAGAAATGGATGTCTTTTTAGTCAGTCATCTTGCCTTTGGCTTACGGTATTCGCTTAATGAAGTGCCCGTTGTGGGACCAAAAGCAGCTGGGGTCAAAGCGATGAACCTTAAAGCGGATGATTATCTTATCAATGGGTTGTTAGTTTATTCAGAAGGGGATACACCGATCGTTCTGATTACCCAACGTGGCGCAGCAAAACGCATGCTAGCCCAAGAGATCACCCAATTAGGACGGGCGAAGCGTGGATTGATGGTCTTACGGGAATTGAAGAAAAACCCTCATCGCGTAGTCTATATGGGGAATGGAGAGAACCAGCAGCTACTGGTAACCAACCAAAAAGGACAAGCCTTTGAAGTCATCACGAATCAAATCCCGATCAATGATCGGACCTCCAACGGCTCATTTATCATGGATGAGAAAACAGGGGGGCAAATCTACGAAGTGAAAACACAAATCAGTCCTGCAATCGCAGAGGATTCTGTACTATAAATTATAACAAAGCAACCATTCTGTACCAGTACAGAATGGTTGCTTTTTTGCCCCTTAATTAATCTTTCACATTGATAAAAAACGCACTTTAATAAAAGATTCACATTTGATAAATGCTTATAAATCAACGTTTTTAATAATAAAAATCTTAAAAAAAACTAAATTGTTCAAAATAATTCTTGAAAACACTTGCAATCATTAGGGTGTGTGTTATACTGTTCACGTAAAGCTGTTACATTAGTGAACAGAAAATTTAAGGAGGTCCATCAGATGGAACAATGGAATGGATTTAAAGGAAAAACTTGGAAAGAAGAAGTAAACGTACGCGACTTCATCCAAGAAAACTACACACCTTATGACGGAACAGATGAATTCCTAGCAGATGCTACTGAAGCAACGACGAAGCTATGGGATCAAGTCATGGAACTGAACAAGCAAGAGCGTGAAGCTGGCGGCGTATTGGATATGGATACAAAAGTCGTTTCAACGATTACTTCTCATGGACCTGGCTACTTAGACAAAAACTTAGAAACAGTTGTTGGTTTCCAAACGGAAAAACCATTTAAACGCAGCTTGCAACCATTTGGCGGCATCCGCATGTCAGAACAAGCAGCAGAATCTTACGGCTATGAAATCGATGCGGAAGTTTCTCACATTTTCCGCGACTACCGTAAAACACATAACCAAGGGGTATTTGATGCCTATACACCTGAAATCAGAGCAGCTCGTCGTTCTGGTGTAATCACAGGTCTTCCTGATGCATACGGCCGTGGCCGGATCATTGGTGACTACCGTCGTGTTGCATTATACGGAGTGGATTTCTTGATCAAAGAAAAACAACAAGACCTATTGTATTGCGGAAACGGAACCATGTCTGAAGACATTATCCGCCAACGTGAAGAATTAAGTGAACAAATTCGCGCTTTAAGCGAATTGAAAGAATTAGGAAACATTTACGGATTTGATATTTCTAAACCAGCTCAAACGGCGAAAGAAGCATTCCAATGGTTATATCTTGGTTACTTAGCAGCCATCAAAGAGCAAAATGGTGCGGCAATGTCATTGGGACGTACGTCAACTTTCCTTGATATTTATGTTGAACGCGATTTAAAAAATGGCGTGATCACTGAAGAAGAAGCACAAGAAATCGTTGACCATTTTGTCATGAAACTACGTCTTGTGAAATTTGCTCGGACGCCTGATTACAACGCATTGTTCTCTGGTGACCCAACTTGGGTAACTGAGTCAATCGCTGGTATGGGTGAAGATGGACGCCACATGGTAACAAAAAACAGCTTCCGTTTCTTACACACGCTAGCAAACTTAGGTCCAGCACCAGAACCAAACTTGACTGTTTTATGGTCAACACGTTTGCCTCATAACTTCAAAACATTCTGTGCGAAAATGTCGATCCAAACATCAGCGATTCAATATGAAAACGATGATGTGATGCGTGGACATTGGGGCGATGATTACGGAATCGCTTGTTGTGTATCCGCAATGCGCATCGGGAAACAAATGCAATTCTTTGGTGCTCGTGCCAACTTAGCGAAAACATTGTTGTATGCAATCAACGGTGGGGTCGATGAAAAATCAAAAGCACAAGTTGGACCAAAATTCCAACCAATTACTTCTGAATACTTGGATTACAACGAAGTAATGGAAAAATATGACACAATGATGGACTGGATTTGTGATCTGTATGTGAACACATTGAACATCATTCATTACATGCATGACAAATATTCTTATGAACGCATTGAAATGGCGCTCCAAGATACAGATATTCTACGTACGATGGCTACTGGTATCGCTGGTTTCTCTGTTGCAGTTGATTCATTATCAGCGATTAAATATGCCAAAGTTCGTACGATTCGTGATGAAAACGGCATTGTTGAAGATTACGAAATCGAAGGCGATTATCCTAAATACGGAAACAATGATGACCGTGTAGATGATATCGCAGTCAACTTGTTGAAAGCTTTCATGAAGAAAGTAAAACGCACAAAAACATATCGTGATGCAAAACATACAACTTCGATCCTTACAATCACTTCTAATGTGGTTTATGGGAAGAAAACAGGGAACACGCCTGATGGACGTCGTGCAGGTGCACCATTTGCTCCAGGTGCAAACCCAATGCATGGCCGCGATACGCATGGTGCATTAGCAAGTCTTTCGTCAGTTGCGAAATTACCATATGATTACTCATTAGATGGTATTTCAAACACCTTCTCAATCGTACCTAAAGCATTAGGTCGTGACGATGAGACACAACAAGAAAACCTAGCAACAATGCTAGATGGCTATGCAGCAAAAGGTGGTCACCACTTAAATATCAACGTATTTAACCGTGATACATTACTTGATGCGCAAGCTCACCCAGAAAAATACCCACAATTAACGATTCGGGTTTCTGGTTATGCGGTTAATTTCATTAAATTAACCAAAGAACAACAAGATGATGTCATTGCTCGTACAATGCACGAAGCAATGTAATAAGCAACAACTTCAGGCGGCGGACGGGAAAATCCGCCGCCTCTTGTTTTGAGAGTATCAGACGGAGCATGGTTATCCGTCGTTTCGAAGAAAGGAAGAGCATTATGGCAGTAACAGGACAAGTACATTCAACAGAAAGTTTTGGATCAGTAGATGGACCAGGTATCCGTTTTATTGTATTCATGCAAGGATGCCGCATGCGTTGCCAGTTTTGTCATAATCCAGATACTTGGAAGATTGGCACGGGTATCGAACGAACGACCGATGACGTCTTAGAAGAGGCGTTGAAATATCGCGAATTCTGGGGACAAAAAGGTGGGATCACCGTTAGTGGTGGGGAACCGTTACTTCAAATGGACTTTCTGATCGATCTGTTTCGCAAAGCCAAAGCAGAAGGGGTCAGCACAACACTGGACACTTGCGGAAAACCATTTACACGAGAAGAGCCTTTTTTCAGTAAGTTTCAAGAGTTGATGACTGTGACTGATTTGCTGTTGTTTGATATCAAACATATCGATAACAAAGCCCATAAAGAGCTGACCACCCAATCCAATGATAATATTTTGGATATGGCAAATTATCTTTCAGAGATCAATCAGCCCGTCTGGATTCGTCATGTGCTGGTTCCTTTTAGAAGCGATTATGATGACTTCTTGATCCGTTTGGATGAATTTATCAAGACGTTGAAGAATGTCGATAAAGTTGAGATCTTACCTTATCACACGATGGGGAAATACAAGTGGGATGAGCTAGGCTTGAAATATCCCCTTGAAGGGATCGAACCACCAACCGAAGATCGGGTGAAAAATGCCAAACGTTTGCTCCATGTAGATGACTATAAAGGCTACTTAACCCGTTGATCAAAACAGGAAAGAAGAGATTGCTATTGCTTCTTTCCTGTTTTTTTACTATGATTAGAAAGTGAATATCAATTGAAATAGGAGCGATGAAGAAATGTCGAAAATATTAGTATTCGGTCACCAAAATCCTGATACCGACGCTATTGGTGCAGCGATTGCCTTTGCAAACTTACAAAATCAACTTGGGAAAGACTGTGAAGCGGTGGCGCTAGGTACACCGAATGAAGAAACACAATTTGCACTAGACACCTTTAGCCTGGCTGCTCCTCGTGTAATCGATTCAGTAACTAAGGAAACACAAGAAGTAATGCTGGTGGATCACAATGAGTTTCAGCAAAGTGCGGCAGATATTGCGGATGTTACAGTGTTGGCAGTGGTTGATCATCACCGTATTGCTAACTTTGAGACAGCCAATCCGTTGTATTATCGTGCAGAACCTGTTGGTTGTACCAGTACGATCGTATTGAAGTTATACAAAGAAAATCAAGTGGAAATTCCAAAAGCGATCGCAGGAATCATGCTTTCAGCGATCATCTCCGATACATTGTTGTTCAAATCGCCAACATGTACCGATGAAGATGTAGCGGCAGCAAAAGAATTAGCGGTTTTAGCAGGTGTTGAACTGGAAGCATACGGATTGGATATGTTGAAAGCCGGCACAAATCTTGGGACGAAATCAGCCGCAGAATTGCTGGATCTTGATGCAAAAAGCTTCCCAATGGGCGGGAAAAACATCCGTATCGGACAAGTCAATACAGTCGACCTAAAAGAGGTCTTTGACCGTCAAGCAGAATTGGAAGCTGCCATGAAAGAATCAATGTCAGCAAATGGCTATGATTTGTTCTTGCTTGTTGCTACTGATATCTTAGACAGTAATTCTGAGCTATTAGTTGTTGGTGAACCAATTGCCCCAGTAGAAGCAGCGTTTGAAACGACATTAACGAACCATCGTGCCTTTTTACCTGGCGTTGTTTCTCGTAAAAAACAAATCGTTCCTCAATTAACAGCGGTTTTCGAAGGATAATTAGGATAAATGTCAGAGTGCTGGTGAGATCTGTTTTGGTAGATCAAGCCAGCATTTTTCATGATTTTTTTAATAAGGAGTACACACAGTGAAATTTTTTTATAGTCCCCATTATCGTTCGTTGCAACCGATCCTGGCATCTTCTGAATTCCATGATTTGGTTCATGTGCTTTTAAGCTGTCAAGAACCGCCGACACTACGAGAGCTAAAAGCGAAGTTTCCAGAGGTGTCAATTGATAAAACCCTTGACCGTCTGATCGCATCAGCTTTGATCATCCGCCAAAATCGACGCTATTTTTTAGGTTTTCCTGTTTATACTGAAGAAGATCAAAAGCAGCTGCAAGAAAGTGACGGTTTTTATCAAGATGCCCTTGATTGGTCAACACAAGAAATCGCTGGTTTTCTCAAAAACTTTGCGACATTAAGTAGTGAAAATAAATACTTCTATGGTTGTTTGCAGGAGGTGGAGCAGGGGATTGTTTATTCCTTGGCCCATGAAAGTTTTCAGATGATCTCATACGCAGAAGCGCCATGGCCACCAACGCTGCCGGCTTTTTTTGAAGCAAATCGCCAGCTGCAAAATCTATCGGTTTATGACGAACTAATGGATTTGATCGGCGATGTCGATCCGGTCTATTACTTAGATCAAGTAAGTGTCATCTTTGAACGTATCCGTAAAAACAAAAAAGTGCGTCCGAGTATTTTTCTAGAATCGCTTCAACAGTTGAAAATCGTTAGTTCCGAGCTAGATTTCTTGCTGGAAGAAATAAATTGTGATAATCTAAAAAACGGCCGTTATCCATCTGCTGAAAAGGATATTTTCTTGCAACGATCAGTGCTCGCTCACTTTGTGAAAAAAGCAGGTTCATACAACACGTTTTTTTTCAATGATAATTGAGATTTCTAATAATTATGTTATTTGTTTTAAATTTTCTGAATATTACAAAGCTGTTAGATGTTATTCTAATAGCTTTTTTTCTTGTTCACTAAAATGATAATTTGATGAATAAAAATTAAAATATAACGATCGTTTTGTTTGGAGATTTGATTTCTTGATGATATGATGATTTTAGAACGTTGAAAGGGGATATAAAAATGGAAGGATATAAAACGGTTGATTTTGAACAGTTGGAACGGAATAAAACGAAAGCAGAAATGATTACATTCGTATCAATGTCAGAGATAGAAGCGGCACGGCAAGCAATTACAAATGCGGGGATCGATGAAACGCGTTTTTCTGATGGAGATCTCATTCTCGCATTAAAGCAAAAGGAACGATTTGGGGCAAATACGATCGTTTCAGTGGTTATTGATTGGCTAGTGAATCAAAACTATTTAGTGAATCCCGCGAATGCCCTTCGTTATTTGGCAAAAAAAATGGCAGATGGTCCATTAACGAGTTATAAATTATTGAGTGAGGGAGAGTTTGACTGTGATGGCAATTATTACTTAATTGGTCACGCAGACAAGTCCTTGGCAGTAAATAAAGCCTATAAAGTTTACACCGATGGGCAAGTAAAAGAGCTTTGGCAAGCAAAATAATTGAAGGTGATTTCGGCTCTAGCGAAGAAGGGAAACGGCTGTAGAAGCAGTTGTTTTCGTAAAAGGATCGAAGATTGAAGGTTGTGAAGGACGCGTGAAACTAAACATTCGAATCAGCTTAGCTGGCAGTCATCTTTTGATTGGTGCATTCAGTTTGATCGGTGCATTGCTGACGCTTTATAAAGTACCAACTAGTTTTGGTACGATCCAAGTCATGTTAGGTGAAATTTATTATACCGATACGGTATTTGACCGATTTACTCAGCTTTTCTTATTGGGGATTATTAGTCTTTATACCGTAGTGACGAGTTTTTACGGGTTTCGATTCTGGTGTTTTTGCTCCGCCTCTTCTGCATTTGGGACACTGCTGGCATATGTTGAATTAACTGAGACATTTCCGGTGATGGTTGTTTTCATCCTGGTTTTGGCAAGTTTGTTTCAGTTAAGTGTAGTCACATACTTCATTTTCCAAAAGCTAAAAAGTAGAGCTGAAACAGGTTGAACAGATACGTTCAAGCTGTTTTTTTCTGTCCTGAATAATTCGTTCGTATCATAGGGTTATTAGGTTACTAGAATTTTATTTTATGCTATGCTAACAGTAGAGATCGTTTGATTGCAAATGCTTCTCTATGAAAAAATGGGACAATGATCGATCGTTAAAGAATAAGCGATCAAGATGAGTCGAAGGAGGACTGATGAGAGAGTGGTTACCAAACAACAGGTACTGACTGCAGAAAAGGACTTTCTGAGCGGTGAAAATTTTTATGTCCAACATTTCTTAGGAGCCCATCAAGCGGATGATGGCTATGTGTTTCGTGTTTGGGCACCAAACGCTCAACAAGTTTGGCTGGTTGGTGATTTCAACCAATGGACAGACACTTTGCCAATGAATAAAAGGGCAGAATCTGGGGTCTGGGAGATTGAGACCAACCAAGTAAAAGAAGGACAGCTTTACAAATACAAAGTCAAACAAGCAAATGGACGAGAAGTATTGAAGATTGATCCTTTTGCTGTCCATTTCGAAGCTCGACCAGGAACTGCTGCCGTGTTGCATTCGATCCCACAAAAAAAATGGCGGGATGGACTATGGCAAGGCCGCAAAAAAAGACAGAAAACATTTAATCGACCTCTAAATATTTATGAAGTTCATGCCAGCTCGTGGAAGCACCACGAAGACGGCACCCCTTATCGCTTCTCTGAATTAAAAGATGAACTTATTCCTTATGTGAAAAAAATGGGTTATACCCATATCGAATTTATGCCTTTGATGGAACATCCATTAGGTACCTCGTGGGGCTATCAGCTGACAGGTTATTTTGCGCTCAGTTCCTATTATGGGACACCAGAAGAATTTCAAGACTTTGTAGAGGCATGCCATTTAGAAAATATTGGTGTCTTTGTTGATTGGGTACCAGGACATTTTTGTGTCAATGATGACAGCTTAGCTTATTATGACGGCACGCCGACATTTGAATACATGGATGAAAACCGTGCCAAAAATGTTCGCTGGGGTGCGATCAACTTTGATCTCGGCAAACCACAAGTCCAAAGCTTTCTGATCTCAAGTGCCTTGTTCTGGATCGAATTTTACCACATTGATGGTATTCGGGTAGATGCCGTTTCCAACATGATCTATCGCGATTATGATGAAGGTCCATGGGAACCAAATCACGAAGGGGGCAATCGCAACTTTGAAGGCTATTACTTTTTACAGAAGCTTAATTCTGTTATCAAGTTAGCCCATCCAGCAGTGGTCATGATTGCAGAAGAAAGTACGTCTGAAACCAAAATAACAGGAATGGTCGAAGAAGGCGCGTTAGGATTTGATTATAAATGGAATATGGGCTGGATGAACGATGTCCTGCGTTTTTATGAAATGGACCCGATTTTCCGTAAAGATCATTTAAATCTGCTTTCTTTCTCTTTCATGTATCGGATGCAAGAAAATTATATCTTGCCACTTTCTCATGATGAAGTCGTTCATGGTAAAAAAAGTTTGATGCATAAAATGTGGGGGGACCGCTACAAACAGTTTTCACAACTACGAAATCTCTATACGTACATGATGATGCATCCAGGGAAAAAATTGTTATTCATGGGTAGTGAATGGGGACAGTTTTTAGAATGGAAATATGATCATGGGCTTGAATGGGTCGATTTAAACGACACATTAAATGCAAAAATGCAGTTCTTCACCCAGACCTTGAATGAACTATACAAAGAAGAACGAGCCCTTTGGGAATTGGATGATCAAGAAGATTCATTGATGGTGATCGATGCAGACAACTTAGATGAAACGACATTGACTTTCTTACGACAAGGAAAAACGAAAAAAGATTTCTTGATCGTTGTTGTCAATCTGACACCAGTGGAGCGTCACGATTTTGCGATCGGCGTGCCATACGAAGGAACGTATCGAGAGATTTTAAACACTGAACGGGATGTATTTGGTGGAACTTGGGTGGCTAATAACCAAGACTGCCAGACCAGTAATGCCCCTTTTAAACAATACGACTATCAAATCAAAACAATTTTGCCTGCACTTGGGGCTTTGATTATCAAACCAGAAAAAATCAAAATGACTCGTAAAAAAGCAGTAAAGAAAGCATAAAAAAAGAGTAGAGGGGGAACGGTGAGTAGATCACCAAACAAAATGAAAACAGAAATGTTAGCAATGATCCTCGCAGGAGGACAAGGGACTCGTTTAGGGAAACTAACAAAAAATATTGCCAAGCCAGCAGTTCCGTTTGGCGGCAGGTATCGGATCATCGATTTCACGTTGAGTAATTGTGTCAATTCTGGAATCAAAAATGTGGGTGTAGTCACGCAGTACCAACCTTTAGCACTGAACAACCATATCGGCAATGGCGCCAGTTGGGGATTGGATGGAATCAGTACCGGTGTGACGATTTTACAGCCATATTCAAATTCAGAAGGCGAAAAATGGTTTGAGGGAACTGCCCATGCCATCTATCAAAACATCGCCTATATCGATGAGATGGACCCGCAATACGTCTTGATTTTGTCCGGCGACCATATCTACAAAATGGATTACGAAGAAATGCTGGAAAAACACAAAGAAAATGATGCTTCATTGACGGTTGCAGTTCTCGAAGTTCCGATGAAAGATGCTTCTCGTTTCGGAATCATGAATACTGATAAAAATGACCGCATCATCGAATTTGATGAAAAACCAGCCGAACCAAAAAGCAATCTTGCTTCGATGGGGATCTATATATTTGATTGGAGTCGTCTACGCAGTATGCTATTGAGTAACTACACAAAAGACGGCGAAATGGTCGATTTTGGGAAACATGTCATTCCTTCTTATCTAGAAAGCGGCGACAACGTTTTTGCCTATCGCTTCTCTGGCTATTGGAAAGACGTAGGAACGATCGATTCCTTATGGGAAGCCAACATGGAATTTATTGATCCAGCCATGGAGTTGAATATCCGGGATAAAAGCTGGCAAGTGTTCTCCAAAAACCCAATCGCACCGCCGCACTTTGTAACTGAAACCGGTGCTGCTAAAAATTCGCTTGTGATGGACGGCTGCTATGTTGCTGGGGAGATCGAGCACAGTATTTTATCAGAGAACGTGCAAGTGAAAGAAGGCTCGACTATCAAAGATAGCGTGATCATGCCTGGAGCGGTGATTGGTAGAAATGTCAAATTAAATCGTGTGATCGTTGGGGAAAATGCAGTGATTGGTGACGACGCAGAGATCGATGGAACAGACGAAATTGCCGTAGTCGGCTATTCTGAAATTTTAGGGGTGACGATTGATGAGAACTAATAAAATGTGTGCAATTTTAGGGAACCTACAGCGATACCAAGACTTGATGCCATTAACGGAGAATCGTCCGCTGTCGACCTTGTTGTTTGACTGCAAATATCGCTTGCTGGATTTCAATCTTTCAAGTATTGAAAATGCCAACATCAAACAAGTCTACATGATTTTCAATGAAGGAGAGACCCAGTCAGTTTTTGATCATATCGGTGGTGGAAAAGAGTGGAACTTGGACGGTGTTCAAAACCGGTTCTTTATCCACTTATTCCAAGACTCATTGAAAAAGCAAGCCGAAGGGCAAGAGTACTACTATAACGTCATTGACTATTTGGAAAAATCAAAATCAGATCACACTGTATTTATGGGCAGCAAAATCTTATGCAACATCGATTTGCGTGCTTTGCTGAAAATTCATCAACTACAAGGCAATGAAATGACTGTGGTGTATAAACGCATCGGTAGTGACAATGTTTCTGAAAGTGACTTGTTGTTTAATGTTGACAGTGAAGGACACTTAGAAGAAGCGATCCAAGCGAAAAAAGGGGAAGTTGGCTCCCTAGTCAACTTGTGTACGGATATTTTTATCATTCAAACGGATCGTCTGATCGCGGCTCTTAAAGAAGGGCAAAAAGTTGGCGCAACGGCAGATCTCGGTCAATTTTTACGAGAGATGATCTCTGTGGAGAACACTGGCCTATATGAGTACACTGGTTACTTAAGTAACATTTATGATATCTCTTCTTATTATCAAACAAATATGGACATGCTAGATGTGCATAAATTCACTTCATTGCTTTATTCGAATCAAAAAATCTATACCAAATTGAAGAATGAAGTACCAACCTATTACTCGGAAACGTCTGAGGTGAAAAATAGCCACTTTGCTTCTGGTTGCATCGTTGAAGGCTCTGTCGAGCAGTCACTGGTTGCTCGCCGTACGAAAATCCATCCTGAGGCAAAAGTCAAAGGCGCGATCATTTTCGGAAATAACGAAATCAAAGCAGGTGCCGAAGTCTCTTATGCGATCTTAGATAAAAATGTAACCATCGCAGAAGGTGTAAAAGTGCAGGGAACCAAAGAAACGCCGATTGTCATTAAGAAGAATTCTCATGTGACAGAAGATGTAATCGGAGGAGCAAGCGCATGAAGGTTTTGTTTACAGCAGCAGAGTGCGCTCCGTTTTTTAAAACAGGCGGGTTAGGGGATGTTGCAGGTGCATTGCCAAAAGAGTTGGTCAAAAAAGGCGTCGAGACAGTTGTCGTCTTACCTTATTTCACGAAAATGCCTGCCGAATACCAAGACCAAATGGAAGATTGTTTTTCCTTTGAAGTGGCGGTCGGCTGGCGCAAGCAATATTGTGGAATCAAAAAATTAGTTCTAGGCGCTGTGACTTATTATTTCATAGACAATCTCTACTATTTTGGTCGCGAACGGCTCTATGATTTTTATGATGATGGGGAACGCTTTGCTTTCTTCCAATTAGCCGTGATCGAAATGATGGAACGCATTGAATTTATTCCAGACATCGTACATGTCAATGATTACCATACGGCGATGATTCCGTTCTTGATCAAAGAAAAATATCATTGGATCCAAGCGTATCAAAACATACGCACCGTTTTGACGATCCATAACATTGGGTTTCAAGGGTGGTATAGTCGCGATATTTTACCGGATCTTTTTGGGATGGGTACGGAAAGATATGATGATGGAACCTTGCGTTTAAACGATTGCTTGAACTTTATGAAAGCAGGAATCTTGTATGCGGACCGCATCACGACCGTCAGTCCTTCCTATAGTGAAGAAATCAAAACAGCTGAGTTTGGTTGTGGTCTTGAAGTCATTTTACGCATGGAAAGTGGCAAGCTAAGCGGTATCTTGAATGGAATTGATTATGAAATGAATGATCCAGAAACCGATCCTCATTTGGACTATCCTTTCAGTGTCGAGGATTTATCAGGAAAAGCTAAAAACAAGCGAGCGCTACAAGAACAGTTTGGCTTGCCAACTCGTAAAGAGGTTCCGTTGATTTCCGTTGTCAGTCGTTTGACCACTCAAAAGGGGTTCCATTTAGTTCTTGAAGAAATGGAAAACCTCTTGCAGTTTGATGTCCAGTTTATCCTATTGGGAACCGGTGAGCATGATTTTGAAGAAGGCTTTCGCTACTTTGCGCAGAAATATCCTGACAAATGTGCTGCCGCGATTTCTTTTGATATTGCACTGGCGCAAAAGTTATACGCAGCAGCGGATCTCTTCTTGATGCCTTCGGCTTTTGAACCATGTGGACTATCGCAGATGATCGCGATGCGTTATGGTACATTACCGATCGTTCATGAAATCGGTGGCTTGAAAGATACGGTGGATTCCTATAATCCGATCACGAAACAAGGAACCGGCTTTGGCTTCCAAGAGTTTTCACCTTTTTACTTGATGAATGCCTTAAAACAGGGGATTGAATTATATGAATCGGATCCGACAACATGGACGGCATTAGTCAAGCAAGCAATGAAAAAAGATTTTAGCTGGAATCAAAGCTCAGATCTTTATGTTGAGTTGTATAATAATATCAAAGTTTGATTGTTTTAAGACAGAAGAATCCTTGTCTGCAACAGAGCGGCTAGTTGTATGACTAGCCATTCTGGCGGCAAGAATTCTTCTTTTTTATAAACGGTTAGCATAAAGGAGTGTAACCCTATGACAAAAGAACGATTGCGTGATCTGTTAGAAACCAACGTGCACGAACTGTTTGCGATAGAGATCGATGAAGCATCACCGCAGGAATTGTTTCAGGCGCTAGCCAATGTCGTGAAGCAAATGTATTCAGAAGACTGGCGCCAGACCAGAAAAAATCTCTTGTTGGAGGATCAGAAACAAGCGTATTATTTTTCAATCGAATTTTTACCCGGCAAAATGTTAAAGAGTAATCTGTTAAATATGCAGCTGTTGGAGCAAGCGGAAGCCGTTTTTGAAGAGTTAGGGGTTTCACTTGACGATGTTGCAGAGACGGAAAAAGACATGGCTTTAGGCAACGGGGGACTCGGTCGCTTAGCGTCTTGTTTTATGGATTCATTGGCTTCTTTAGGTTTGCCGGGAAATGGCAATGGGATCCGCTATCGCTACGGATTATTTAAACAAAAATTTATTGACGGTCATCAAGTAGAGTTGCCCGATGACTGGTTGCGTTCGGGGAATGTTTGGGAAGTCCGCAAAGAAAGCAAGGCGGTGCCTATTCGTTTCGGGGGCCATGTCTATCTCGTTACCGGAGAGGACGGGAAATTAGCCCCAGTCTATGAAGGTGGCTTTACCTGGCGGGCGGTTCCTTATGATACAGCAATGGTTGGCTACCAAAATCACCATCTCAATACCTTGCGTTTATGGAGTGTCGAGGTTCCTGCCGAAGATGAGGCGCACTACGCGACACTAGAATCGCGGCAAGCATTGGAAAATCTGACAGCGGTCTTGTATCCCGATGATTCCAATGAGACAGGCAAACGGACCCGGCTGATGCAAGAATACTTTTTTGTGTCTGCAGGGATCCAAAGTATCGTCCGTTATTATAAAAAATTGAATTTACCTTTGGCCATGATGAGTGAACGAGTAGCGATCCACATCAATGATACGCACCCAGCCCTTTGCGTCCCAGAACTGATGCGCATTTTAGTTGATGAAGAAGGTCTTGCTTGGGAACAAGCGTGGTCGATCACCGTGAAAGTCATGAGTTATACGAACCATACGATCATGGCGGAAGCCTTAGAAAAATGGCCCGTGCGCATGATTGAAGAAGTTTTGCCGAGAATGGATCAGATCATCAAAGAAATTGATCGCCGTTTTGTGGAAACGATGCAAGGGGTCCATCCGCAAGCCTTACTGGAACGGACGCGAATCATTATTGATGATCAAGTCCATATGGCACATCTCGCGATCATCGGCAGCCACAGTGTCAATGGCGTAGCCAAGCTCCATTCTGATTTACTAAAATCAGTGGTACTCCATGACTTTTATCTTATTTATCCTGCCCGTTTCAACAATAAGACCAACGGCATCGCGCAACGGCGTTGGCTTCAGCTAGCCAATCAACCGTTAGCCAAAGTATTGGATCAGTCCATCGGTACAAGCTGGCGCAATGATCCATTAGACCTGCAACTACTCAAAAACTATTATGAGGACGAAACTGTTCTCCAACAAATTGCCGACGCAAAAATGAGTAACAAGCGTGCACTGGCACAGTACATTCAAAAAGCAACGGGCATCACAGTAGATCCGACGGCAATATTTGATGTGCAGATCAAGCGTCTGCATGCATACAAACGACAATTACTAAATCTTATGCATATTCTAAAGCTCTACTTTGAGGTCAAAGACGATCCAACTGCTGCGTTTCATCCAAGAGTCTTTCTCTTTGGTGCCAAAGCCGCACCAAGTTATCACTACGCAAAATCGATCATTAAAGTCATCAATGAAGTGGCGAATCTGATCAATCATGATGAAACCATCAATGATAAAATCAAGGTTGTTTTTTTAGAAAATTACAACGTTTCTTTAGCAGAAAAAATTATCCCAGCAGCGGATGTCAGTGAACAAATATCATTGGCCTCCAAAGAAGCTTCAGGGACAAGTAATATGAAGTTGATGCTAAATGGGGCAGTAACGATCGCCACTTTAGATGGTGCCAATATTGAGATTCGAGATGCAATCGGTGATGAAAACATCGCGATCTTTGGGCTAACCGAAGAAGAAGTGTATCAGTATTACGCCCAGCGTAATTATTCTGCCTATGCGTATTATGAGTCAGATCCACTATTGCAACGTGTAGTCAATGCCTTTATTGACGGGACAATCCCCAATATTCAAGTAGAAGGCCGCGAGATTTTTGATTCACTTTTGAAATACAATGATGAGTACTTTTTATTAAGAGATTTCCACGCCTATTGTGATGCACAGCATCGGGTGGATATTGCTTATCAAGATACTCATCGCTGGCAAAAAATCAGTCTAATGAATATTGCGAATGCTGGGAAGTTTTCGGCGGATGAAACGGTGCGAAATTATGCAGCAGATATTTGGCAGATCGATCCATTATTTGCCCATATCAAAGAACCAAATGCGGCAAGCTTGACGGAGTCAGTGCCTCCAAGGGGAGACAATTGAAGCGACTTCGGTTGAAACGGCGCAGTCTTTCGTGAAATTCTCTTTTATTTGTGGTATGATGAAAAAAATGCATGTAAGAGGATGAGTACAGTGGCAAATTATTTAGATGTGAAACGAAAACACTTCCGTTTTCCTGCTTATGATGATACAGACGGTGTGAAGCTTCAATCCGAGCATCGCCCCGCATTCAGTAAAGCAGATGATTGGATTTTAACCGAAATCAAAGATCCCGTGAGTCATTCTCACAAGGAAGAAAATCAATCTTTGCAGCGTAAAGTGCATTCCAGCCAACGCGATCGAGGGCACAATGTTCGTCAAAAAGAAGAGCTTGCCAATCACCGTGCCAACTTGCCTCAGTACGGAAAACGTCCGGTGAAAGAGCAGATGCCGACAGGAAAAACCAATTTTTTTGGCAAAGAAGCGAACCATTCTTCTTATCAAGTGACTAGTAAGAAGGAAAAAGCTGAGGTTCCTGTTTCTTCGAAAAAAGAATATTCGGGACGCTCTTACTTCGTGCCTAAATATATTCCTGCATCAATTATTCCAGATGAGCAAAAACCTGAAATTACGCCGAACGATTTGATGGATGCAATGGCAAAAAAACAAGAAAGTTATTTGTTATTTGATACTGAACCAGCAGCTTATCAAGTCAAAGAAGAAAGCGATCCAACCGTCAAAAAATTCAATCGCCACCCCTCTGTTGGGATGACACGCAGCGAGTTTCGAGCCAACAATAAAAAAAATGGTGAGAAAAAACGGTCCGTTTTAGATCGATCATTAAAAGGAATGATTGAAGACGATCAACAAGAAGAATCTTCAAATGGCTATTTTCGTTCTAAATAGTAGAGACAGTTACTCTTAATAGAAGTAGTCCTTTGATCATAACGATGAATGATTTCAGCTAGATGGCGAACATCTAGCTGTTTTTTTTGTGTGCTGAAACTGCCGATTTCACAAAATACTTAGTCGAATTACATTTTTCACCGACTGAGGAATATTCTGATTTTACTAAGCAATAGCGTGGGCTATAGAATAAAGTGAAACGATCAAAACCATCGTTATTTATAATGTTTGTTATTTTAATTGGCGATTTCTTTTGTCATTTAAAATCGATGGCAGGATTGTGGTTTTCTGATCAGCCGTAATTGAAAAAAGGAAGCAAGCGTCCTGATGGTTAAAGCTGCTCTTTGGGAAGGACTGATCCATGATCGATTTCAAGGGAAAGATACGCTGAAAGGTGGGGCATCAACAAATGAACAAGAAAAAGAGAAAGGTATATTTCACCATCATTATTGGCTTACTTGGAGGACTCTACTTTTTTTCAACCATGAGTGTGTTTTCTTCAAACATTTTCTTTGCTGCACAGCTGGAGGAAGAAACGGTTGCGAGTGACCCATTCGAACCGATACGAGAGAAAGAGGCTGAGGGAAAAGTTGCCATTTATTTTGATGAATCAACGAAAGCCGGGACTGTAGGAGACATGTTACTAGTTGCGTTTCATACGGGCCGTCCCATTAGTGAAATAGCGATCCGGTTGCCGCAATCTGCGGTTTTTGTTGAAGAGGAGTTGCCAAAGGGAGTCAAAATTACGTCAACCACTGAAGAGAATGGTTGGAAACTAACGACTGATATCCCTAGAAGTGATTTTTTGGTTCCATTGGTAGTTGATACAGCAGGGGCGTTTCCATTTGAAGTAGCAGAATCAATGATAATACTTGAAATAAAGGAAGCACGGGAGACAAACCCTACGGATACACAAGAGGATGCGCTAACCGATTCGAGTGACTCCACTGACCAATTCGATCAAGAGGACAAAGAGGATCAATTACCAAAAGAGAAGGAAATAGAAAGCCAGATTCCTGACGAATCAGAGTCAGATCCTGGCAATCTATATCTGTTAGGCGACGACGTAAAAAAGAGAGGGGTTGCTAACTGGGTCGAATTTATGGCTGCAATGGTCGATCCGACGGTCAATTATATTTATTTGACAGCCAGTTTTCAAACGAACGATAATCCTCGTTTAGGCATTACGGGAATTGACGGCTGGAGCAGCAGCGTCAATCCTAACGGCGGATTAGCCTATGTTTATATCAATGCCTCGAGAGTTTCAAGAACGTTAATCATCGATGGCCTCGACAAATATCAGATGGATCTTAGAGCCGTAGCGATCTGTTTCCGCGATTCCAGTGTCAATCCTGATTCTCCATGGGACATTACCTTGCAAAATTTGGAACTCTATCATGGAAACTTTTGGGGGGCAATTGAATACCATGATTTGAACATGACAAATCAGCAGCGTTCAATCATTCGATACCACAATCTCAACCATACGGGCAATCAGTTGTTTTACGGGTTGCACTCTCGAGCCAGCTTTTCTGGACATTCGGTTTCACACCAAACGCCTAGATATACATCAGACTTCAATGCTTCTTGGATGATTCACACAAATACTCAGGCGAATTTTGAAATCAACCAAATAGAGCTTCGTGAGGGAGCAAACGTCGAAATGTCGACGATCAGCTCAGGAAATCTTGATTTTTATAATACAAATGCGCGTCTCGTATTAGGGGATAATGCCCGACTATCATTAAATGCCAACGGTTCAGCTGGTGAAGCAGGCGGTGCTAATATTCGCTTTGTCGCTGGCAATGGACGCATTGAGTTAGGAAAAGGCGCGGAATTGGCATTAAATACACAAAACAACAGTCCGGCAGTCATCACATCAGGCACGCCCCATGATATTCGCTTAATGGAAAAAAGTCGCTTGTCAGTTACTGCTACAAACCGAACGTTGTATAGTCATATTTTCTGGTTGAGTGCCAATACTCATGTAACCTTAGAAGACAGCAGCACCTTAGAAGTTGAAGCAACAAATCAAAATACAACCGCAAATATCTTCCACTTCTCTGGCACGACTGGCAATCTCAACGTAGGCAAAGATGCTACCTTAGATATTCGTACGGACAGCCCACAACCTGTCCAACGCCTACTTTTCTTTAGCGGTGCCAACAATCCCGCAAGATTGACGATCGACGATGCCAAGCGTGTCAATTTGCAAAGAACCCGCCCGATAACGACCACAACAAATGGTCTAATTGAAGGGGGAGGAATCACTGCAAAGAATCAGGCGATTCGCCAGTGGCAGCATGGAAATACAGGAGATCCATCTGATTTTCAGTGGCAACCGATTCTGTCCATGACTGCGGCGATTTCCGGAACCAACACCAATGTGACCAATGTATCTTCACTGAATGAGGAAACAAGTCGAGGGTTTGCCTCGCAGTTTGCTTCTCGTTCACAACGTCTATTATTTGAGAGAATCCCAGACATCACGGTGACCATCGATCCTTTGACAGAAGATAGAACCTTACCTAATGCCTATACGATTTCGGGAACCGCCAATCCTGGTAGCTACCTTCGATTTCAAAGAGAGGGGCTGATGCCAGAACCGACGCTTGAAACGACAGTCGATAGTGCCGGTAATAGCGAGTACTTTCACACACAAGCGGGTGAAAATGGGCACTATTTACTTGATCTATCTGATTTAGAACCTTTCCAGTATTTTACACAAGGTGAGGTGGTCACCTCTCAGGCATTTCTTGATGGTAAATGGGCAGAAGCATCAACCACTGTGGAACCCATTGGTGACGTTGACCCAAAAGATCCCCTTGATCCTGATCAACCGATTCTACCTGAAAATCCACCATTGATACCAGAAAATCGCGGGTTTATCAGTATAGACTTTGTTTCACAATTCGATTTTGGTACAGTACCGATTCGCTCGTCGACAAGCCGCTATCCGGCGCGTCCGCAACGAATTTCTTCAGTGGATGATCATGAATCAACCGAACGACCAAACTATATTCAGGTTTCCGATCGTCGATTTCTCCCAAATGGCTGGACCTTGAGTGCCCGATTATCTGAGGAAGGGTTCGTCAGCACGGATGCGTTTAAGCACTATTTAAAAGGAGCGAGTGTGCATTTGAATAATATTGAAATGGTCACCTCTAAAGAAAATCGCTCTGAAGCACCAGACTACGTTGAAGCAATTGAGCTAGGACCGCAGAACCAAGTGATTGCACGTGCCAATGAAAATCAAGGGACGGGTACTTGGATTCAACGCTATGGAAACGAGCATACCATGCAAAAAAGTGTCGAGCTGGAAATCCCTATTGGCGCGAGGCCGCAAGCAACAAGTTATCAAGGAACCCTTCATTGGGAGCTGAGTTTCGTACCTGGTGCTGACGAAAAAACCTTGGAAAACAAGTAAGCATGTTCTGCAATCGTGAATATGATCGAACACTGTAAAAGTTGCTCAGACAAAAAGAAGTCCAGTTGCCATTGGACTTCTTTTTGTCTGAAACAGACGAGCGGTGGTTTAAACTGCTTTTCCCACTCTGGTGGATATGCTTTTCGATCAATAGAAGAGAGTGAAACCACAGGCAATGGATCAATGAGCAAAATCATGACATGGTAGTGATCAATGAAATCACTTAAGCACTGTGTCTTCACCAGTATAAATTTTATTTAGCTATTTTAGTAATTAAATCCTGCTCAAATATTTTAATTTTCTCTTGCCTTTTGATATGCTAAGAACAAGGGGGAATCAAAGATGGAAGTTGATCTACAAATGCTGGCGATGATTTTCTTTATCAATCTCGCCTATGTTACATTGAACACACTGCGATTTTTATTGACAATGAAAGGGTATCGCGTGATTGCCCCATTAGTGAGTATGATCGAAATCACGATCTATATTTTAGGCTTATCTATGGTATTGGATCGTTTGGATAACCCGCTGAATCTCTTGTTCTATGCATTAGGTTATGCTGCAGGAGTCAGTATTGGTATCAAAATCGAAGATAAGCTGGCTCTGGGCTATACAATGGTCACAGTGATCCTACCTAGTAATACGGATGAGGAAAAGAGTTTGCCAAAGATCTTACGACAAGAAGGCTATGGAGTTACACAAAGTTATGGAGAAGGCTTAGAAGGGCCACGACTGATTTTAGAGATTCTTTCCCAAAGAAAAAGTGAGAAAAAGCTCTATCAAACCATCAAAGCGGTGGAAGAACGAGCGTTTATCATCAGCTATGAACCCAAGTATATCTCAGGTGGATTTTGGACCAAAAAAATCAGCCGCCGAGAAGCAAAGTTGAAAAAACAAGCACCTGTTGATTGAAGAAACTCAGTCAGCCGTGATTCATTTGAGAAGAATAGCAGAGTAAAAGACAGGGAATTTATTGATGAGAGGAAGCGTAAGGTGTGGAAAAGAAAGCAAATGGTATGATGGCGGTCATCGCTGCCCTGATCTCAAATATTTTGGTGGCTATTAGTAAGTTTGTCGGTTATGCACTAAGTGGCAGTGCAGCCATGTTGAATGAAAGCATTCATAGTGTCGTGGATTGCAGCAATCAAATCTTTTTATTGATCGGGGATAAACGGGCAACAAAGGGCCAAAGTGAACTGCATCAGTTTGGAGAAGGTCGGGCGAAATATTTTTTTAGCACGATCGTTGCGATGATGCTCTTCTTTGGTGGGGGCGCCCTCGGTGTGATGGAAGCGGTAGAAAAGCTGCTGCATCCTGCCCATGAAGTTGGTAACGCTTGGTTGGTGATCGCTATTTTGATTTTCGGGATGATCGTTGAAGGAAGTTCGTTGTGGATCGCGATCAAGGAGATCCGCGAACTGAATGTGGAACGTCAACCAATCTATCGTTTTTTGAAAGAAAGTCGGCATAGTGAGATTCTGATCATTTTCACAGAAGACTTCTGTGCAATGATCGGCCTAATGATCGCACTATTTGGTACGATTTTAACCATGATTACAGGTAACGCATTTTTTGATGCCTTCAGTGGTTTATTGATTGGTCTTTTATTGATGGTAGCAGCCATTTTCTTAGCCCGCGAATTTTACAGTCTACTGATTGGCGAAAGTGTCACAAAACGGGATCTAGCAGTGATCAAAAGAGCATTTGAACGGCCAGATGTTGATCGCTTGATTGATGTTAAAACGGTGCATTTAGGACCATCAGAAATTTTGATTGCGGCAAAAGTTGATATTGCCTCGAAACAAGAAGAGGTCGGCTATGAGATCATTAATGAGATCGAAGCCGAAATTCGACACCAGATGGCAGATAAAAAAGTCTATATTTATATTGAGACAGATGAGTATGACCCTCACTATATGGAGAAACGCCGTAAACTTGTGCGACCTTCCCACTGATTTAGCTAGAATAAAGCAGCTTTTTTTGATACAATAGACAAGGATTATCACATAGTGAAGGAGATTTCAAAATTATGATCAATGCAAGTGACTTAAGAGCTGGAATGACATTCGTTCAAGACGGCAAACTTATCAAAGTATTAGATGCTAGCCATCACAAACCAGGTAAGGGAAATACGGTTATGCGTATGAAATTACGGGACGTTCGGACTGGTTCGACTTATGATACAACCTTCCGTCCAGAAGAAAAATTTGAAAAAGCGCATATTGATACGAAAGCTGTACAATATCTATACACAATGGATGATACAGCATTCTTCATGGATCTGGAAACCTATGAACAATATGAAATTCCAGTTGAAGTGGTAGAAGAAGAAATGAAATTTATTCTTGAAAACATGGAAGTAAAAATCCAATTCTTCGGCAGCGAAGTAATCGGCGTTCAACTACCATCAAGCGTAATCTTAAAGGTTGTTGAAACACAGCCGTCGATCAAAGGGGCGACTGTGACTGGTTCAGGCAAGCCAGCAACGATGGAAACTGGCTTAGTTGTCAATGTTCCTGACTTTGTTGAAGAAGGCGAAATGCTAGAAATCAATACAGCTGAAGGTACCTACTTAAAACGTGCGAAATAAGAAAAAAACCGCGACTTGTTCGCGGTTTTTTCTTTTGCTCTGGAGGAGGGATCAAAAGTGAATCATTTCCCGTCTGCCAATGATTTTTGTAAGGGATAAATACTATAGGGTTTACTGATAAAGTAGGCGACGGAGCAGACGATCACAAACAAGGGCAGATTTTCAAAGCCAAAGACTTCCCCACCGATAAAGATCGGTGCAAATAAAGTGCTAGTAGCACTGCCAAAGACACTGGCATAGCCTAGGGCGGCCACCAGTTCGATAGGCAGTCCGAAGAGCGGTGCCAGCACGACGCCCAAAGAGGCGCCGATCGCAAACAAAGGGGTGACTTCTCCGCCCAAAAAACCAATACTGATAGTCAGTACAGTTAACACCATCTTAAGCAGCCAGTCATAAGAATAGATTGGTTGATTCGTGAAACTAGCGCTGATCAAATTCGTTCCTAAACCTGAATAACGACCATGATACAAAAGGACAAAAAGTAAGACTAGCACGAGTGAACCGATGCCGATGCGCCAGAGAGGATGAGGAAAGCGTCGTTTCATGATCCGTTTCATCGTTTCTAATAATCCCGCAAAGCTGCCACCAACAATACCAAATAGTAAGCCAATCAAAAGTAATTTCAGAAAAACAGCCAAAGTCAAATCGGGGGACGGTGACAAAGCAAAACTAAATTTTTCTAATCCTAACAATTGAGAAGTCGTACTAGCAGTGAAAGCAGCCAGCAAAGTTGGTAAGAGTGCATGATGACTGAATTTACCGATGACAAGTACCTCCAGTGCGAAGAACGTCGCAGCGATCGGGGTTTCAAATAAACCAGCAAATCCCGCAGCCATCCCAATCATGATCAGGGTGCTGGCGTACTTTTCTAGTCGCAGCCATTTTCCTAAGCGATTGGCGATGGTGGCACCTAACTGAACCGCAACCCCTTCTCTGCCAGCGCTTCCTCCAAATAAATGCGTCAGCCAGGTTCCCACCATTACAAAAGGAATCAAGCGCAACGGAATGTCTTTTTCTTCTTCATGTCCGACTAAAAACACTAAATTCATTCCCTGAGGACTTCGGTCACCGTACTTTTGGAACAGGTAAGTAAAACAAATGCCGATAATGGGTAAAAAGAGAATCAAGGGCAAAAAATGACTATCACGAAAGGCGCTTAAGGAAAGTAGGATCTTCCCAAAGAAGGTGTCGACGGCTCCAGCGAATACGCCAATAACCAGACTGACCACACCTAAAGCAGTCAGTTCCCAATTAGTTGTTTTTTGTTTCATCATTTCTATCACGATCCTTTAAAAAGAATATAGGAACAATGCTCCTGCAAATACGACGACCTAGTGAAAATAAAAAAATGACTGCTACACACTAAAAAAAGTGGTAGAAGTCATTAGCAAAATTGCGGTTTCAGTAAGAACTGAGGGAGACATTCATTCCCGATTAGCATCAATATTATCTGATAAAACCCTCCTTTTGTCAATGGATGTTTGTTGTGAAAAGCAATTCATCTAACACTTATCTTTTCTACATAGTTATGGTAAAATTAATCTCATAAGAACTTATATGGGAATTGAGCGCCTTGAGGATAATTGGCATGAAAAGGGATGAAAGGACGATCCTTCTACTGTTTTACCAAGGGTAAGACAGTGAGTAGTGAGGAATCGAAGAGGAATAAAAAATGGTTGCATTTATGACGAGCGAAAAATGGCTGCAAAGTGAGCGTTTTTATTATGTGATCCTACCAATTCTCATGGTAGTTGGTCTGATTGCGTTATTAGGGTTCCTGATGGTTCTGCTTTATCGAGAAAACCGCAACCCAAAAGTGACGCTATTGCTTGGCGGCATAGTCGTTACGTGTCTATTAGGTTTTTTTATTGGGGATCAAGTGTATGGTGAATTCAAAACGTATAATGCGCTGATCACACCGAATATCCGAGATCGCGAAAAGATGTTTCTAGGCTATAAATATTACGAATCTGATACTACAGCAATTTATCAGCGCATCCAAAGCAATGAAGCGATTGAAACTTTAGGAATCTATCAAGCAATACCGGTGGAACGGGAGATTGAATTTCTTGGTTCTGCTCATAACTCCGTATATTTTAAAATGGGCGCCCAGGTTTACTATGCTCGCTATCAACCGACTTTTGTGGATGAGGAAACAACTGCTAAACTGCAGGGGGTTCAATACCATTTGACTGATCCTTCCTTTGAAACAATTGGTTTCTATTCCGAAACCAACAACTATTTAACGGCAATTACGATTCCAAAGTCCCAAGAAACCCTCGAATATCAATCCGTTGATTCTGTGATCCCGAAAGAATTTGGGAAAAGTCAAACCCAATGGGCGTTACCGAATAGGAATGAATAACGATAAAAAAACTACCTAAGTCACGAAAGAAAGCTCCCTCAAGAAGGAAACTTCCGTGCGCAGGTAGTTTTTTGCATGCTTGGTCAGAGAACATTGCTTTTCCTATGACTGATCAGGTAGTCCTCTTTCTTTTTGCGAGGCAATTTTTTGAAGGCGGCTTCTGCTTGAGTGGCTTCACTGCGAGTGGAAAAGCTTTCCGCATGGATCATTTGCAAGGGTCTGCGACTAGCGGGACGGGTATATTTTGCCCCGATCCCTTTGTTATGCTCTAATAAGCGGCGACTCAAATCGGTAGTATAGCCGCCGTAAAAGGAGTGGTCGTTGCAACGTAAGACATAAAAGTAATGGTTGTCAGCAGCCATAGAGCATCGCCTTCACTTCTGGACTATAAGAGCCCGTTTCATCATAGGTAATGAGAGGAGAATCAATTTTAAACCCTTCCGCCTTACCATCCTTGATTCCTTCAATCAATAAAATATTGGCCTCTTTGCCTACTTTCGGATAGACGAAGCGGACTCGTTTTGGCGCGATTCGATGGGTGCGCATATGGTCCAAAATATCGAGAAAGCGATCCGGGCGATGAACCATCGCAAACCTTCCATTCATTTTTAACGCTTTACTGGCGGTTTGGATCACTTCATCTAAATTTGTGGTGATCTCGTGCCGGGCGATCGCTAAATAGGGATTCGGGTTTTTGATCGCCGTCGGTATATTTTTAAAGTAAGGCGGATTGCAGACCAAAAGATCGACGGAATCAGGTTTGATTTTTTGAAAGAGATTCTTCAAATCCATAGGATAGACCGTCAGCTGTTCTTGCAAGTCATTTAATTCGATACTGCGCTGCGCCATATCCGCTAAGCGTTCCTGCAATTCGACCTGATAAATATGAGCAGTCGTTTTTCTGCTGATAAATAAACCGACTGCGCCATTCCCTGCACAAAGGTCAACGATCACACCTCTTTTTGGTACTCTAGCGTAATTGGCTAATAAGACAGCATCTAATGAAAAAGAAAAAACTTCGGAACTCTGAATAATCTTGATGTCATCGGCATACAATTGGTCAATGCGTTCGTTCGGTTGCAACATGAAGCATACTCCTGTTCTAAATTCATTTCAATGTATTATACTACGATTAAGAATAATGGGAAACGCTAAAAAAGGCTTGTCATTTAAACCGTTTTTTTGCATACTTGAATAGGAGAGAAATAGAAAGGAAAATGAGTATGTTTTTTCGCTTTATGCGCGGTGTGGTTCGCGTAGTATTATTTTTGATCAACGGCAATGCTCGTTATCAAAACAAAGAGGTTTTACCTAAAAATGAAAACTATATTTTAGTGGCTCCTCACCGAACCTGGTGGGATCCATTGTACCTAGCAGTGGCTGCTCGGCCAAAGAAATTCAGTTTTATGGCGAAAGAAGAGCTGTTCAAAAACCCGATTTTACGGTTCATTTTGATTCATGCCAATGCTTTTCCAGTCAAACGGGACAAACCTGGACCGAGCGCGGTAAAGACGCCAGTCAAAATCTTGAAGGAAACCGATCTTAGCTTGATCATGTTCCCAAGTGGTACGAGACATGCAACGGCCTTAAAAGGTGGCATGGCGTTGATCGCGAAAATGGCCAAAGTCAAGATCGTTCCCTCTGTTTATCAAGGACCGCTGACATTAAAGGATTTATTTAAACGCAAGCGAGTGACTGTCCGTTTTGGGGAGCCAATCGATATCAGTGACATCAAAAAGATGGACAAAGAGGGCTTGGCGGAAGTGGAACGGCGCATCCAAGGTGCATTTGACACACTGGATCAAGCGATCGATCCGTCATTTGTTTATCAAATCGATGAGTCCAAAAGAGAAGATTAATACCTAAGAAAAGCCGTTGATCCTTTTGTGATCAGCGGCTTTTTTCTAATGATTTAATCCAACAATTCGAAAGCAAATTTGGTCCATGGTTTCAAATATTCCAACAAAGGCAACTCCTCTTTTGGGATAGCACCGACTTTGTTTTTTCGGGCGTCTTGGTGAGGGGTCAAAACGATCTGCAATTCGTTTTTGTACTGACCAAAGGTATCATTGCCGATAACGATGTCCCCATAAGCAAACGGTTCTTGGTTTGTATGAGGGAGGTTTTCGATGGGACGGTATTTCACCCGTGATTGTGTGGACCGAGCGACTAACGCATTACTGTCACCGCGACGAAAATGATTGGTTTCAGCTAATATCCTCCGTTCGATTTCGCTGGCTTCTGCTTCTACGGAAACGCCAAAGGTCAGTTTGTAGCGATCGATCGCCGCCAGAGCTTTCAGTTCTGCATCCGACGCATAGGCATTGCCAATAATCACCGTATCGATCAACCCAGAAGCAAAAAGCAGCTTTCCTTGCAACGCCAAAGGTAAATCGCGACAAGATTCTAAGGTTGGCAGGCCATCATTGACTTCCCAAGGGCCAATCTTGGCTGATTGACTAGTGATGAAGGCGGCTGTTTTCAACCCATATTTTTTAAAACGTTGACTGCAGTTGCGGAAAAAAGCCTCCGTTAAGCCTGTGCCTCGTTGGGGGTAAAAATTGTGGCAGCCATATAAAAAAGGTTCATTGGCTTGATAAGAAAGGATATTTTCTAAATAGTTCACATCATTACTCATGTTTAATTCAATCGCCAAGCCGAATGGATTGAAGGTCAGTTGGGCTTCTTTGCTGCCATCAAACCCTTGATCCAAGCGGATACCGTCCGCACCTAATTCTGCAAAGAAGCTTAGATCGTCATAAGAGATCGCCAGATCACTAAAAACAGCTGGGGAAATATCTAAAATCGTTTCAAACCCAAGGTTCTTGGCAAACCCGATAATCGAAGAGAATTTTTTTCTGACGGTCTCTTTGCCTTCACTGACTTCTAGCATACTCATAAATAAGCGAGAGTAACCAAGGGCAGCAGCTTTTTTTAAATAGTCTTGATCCAGTAAAGGATCGCTATGGTCGGGGTAAATCGAAAGGCCAATTTCTCGTTTCAATGGTTTTCCCTCTTTCTAAAAAAATCGTACGAAGCACCTCTTAGTATCGAAAAATGCTGCTGAGGAGCGCTTCTTCCGATGGTCTTGATGGGTGCTTCGTCCGACCTTTATCAACAAATTATTGTGTGACTGGTTGATTTTCTTTTTCCAATTCGTTTTTGTCATAGATTTTTACGAATGGGTAATAGATCAGAATCGATAAAAGAATCAAAAGAACATTCAGCACGATCGCACGCCAATCGCCGCCAGTCGCTAAGAAAGCACCAATTGGTCCAGGCAATGTCCAAGGGGCATTGACCGTGACGGCATTGACTAAACCTGCTGAGGTGGCGACCCATGCAATGACACCATTGATTAAAGGCGCAATGATGAATGGTGGGATCAAGATTGGATTCAAGACGATCGGTGTACCGAATATCAGTGGTTCGTTGATGTTGAAAATAGCTGGAATCAAGGCTGTTTTTCCTAGTTTTGAACCGAATTCCGATTTGGTGCGAAACGCTAACAAGATAGCCAAACCAATCGTTGAACCAGCCCCACCGATCCAGATGAACCATTGATAAAATGGTTCGGCTGCAATATTGGGAATCATATCTCCCGATGCAAGCGCTGTTGTATTTCCTTCTAACAACTGTAACCATAATGGACGAGCCAGTGAACCAACGATAGAAGCACCATGGATCCCGAATGACCAGAAGAAGGTCGTCAAGAAGGTGATCAAAAGCACACTTGGCAAGGTATCTGCGGCACTGACTAAAGGATCGACCACTTTTGCCACGATCGTGTGCCAGTCAAAACCGATATAGTAAGTGATCGCGCCCATTCCTAAAATGATCACTAAAGTGGGAGTCAAGGCTTCAAAAGAGCGAGCGACTGCAGGTGGGACTTGTTCTGGCATCGTGATTTTGAATTTCGATTTGTCCGTTAACCGATAGATTTCAACGGCAAGAATCGAGGTGATGATCGCCACAAACATACCAGCACTCCCTAAATTGGCCATTGGCAAGACAAAACCGACCGTTCCGGCAGCATCCAACGCTTCTGCTGGGATATTGACCGGGGTGAAGGTCAGTAAGAAGGCGGTCGTAGCTAAGATCCCGCCTGAAAGACCATCAAGCTTATAAGAGCGAGAAAGACTGTATCCGATCCCGAATGCAGCATACAAGCTCATAATGTACATCGTCATTCGATAAGGCAATAAGATGGTTGTGGCATTGCTAGACAAGAATTGATAGATGCCCCAACTTTGAGGTAGCGGTGGAAAGGCTAAAATCATAAAGAACGAACTGACGATAATCAATGGCAATGTTGAAACGATCCCGTCACGAACCGCTCGCAAATGACGCTGGCTGCCAAGTTTTTCCATCGGTCCTGCCAGATGGCGTTCGATGAACTGAGTGAATTTATCTAACATGGTTTATCCTCCTAAGATGTTTTACATTATTGTTTCCCATGGATTCGGAATGATTTTTCCTAAAATCACGCCTTGGGCTGCCCCGGTTGCTGCAGGGGCATTGTTGACACGGCTGTGAAGGGTTTCATTTCCTAAGATGGCGAAAGCCACCGCTTCTTTGGCATCGTTCGAACCGCCAATGTCATCTTGTGTTACAACGGCTACTGTTTCGGGTAAATAGCCTTCGATCATCTCAATCAGCAGATGGTTATGGGCGCCACCACCTGAAAGAATCACTTCAATATCATTTGTTCCCAACTGAGGGAAAATGAACCGTTGGTAACTGTCAGCAATGGAAAATGCGGTGAAATCGGTTAAAGTCCTCACCAAGTCTTCCGATGCTACTTGGGGATATTCGGTCATTAGCTGCTGCACAAAATGTTTGCCAAATTGTTCACGTCCAGTGCTTTTCGGCGGTTGCTGGGACAAATAAAAATGAGTTCTTAATTCCTTTTGCAAGGTGGGTATAATTGCTCCCGCTCGGGCTGTTTCACCAAACGCATCATAAGGCTGACCGAATAGCTGAACCATTAGTTCATCGATGACCATGTTTCCTGGACCTGTATCAAAAGCATATAATTCGCTTAAGCCACCATTTTTAGGCAGAACCGTAACGTTGCCGATGCCGCCAATATTTTGCAATAAACGATTTTTATCGTTTGATTGATAGAGCAGATAGTCCGTATAAGGTACAAGGGGCGCTCCTTGCCCGCCAGCAGCCATATCCATCACTCGGAAATCGGCGACGACTTTCGTTTGTAAGCCATAAGCAATAATCGAAGGTTCGCCAATTTGCAAGGTGCTGTTTTTCGCTGGATCAGCATCGGGGGAGTGCCAGATCGTTTGTCCGTGGCTGGCAACAAAATCAATGCTTTTTTCTTCAATACCGGCTTTTTGGCAGAGGATTTGACACGCTTTCAAAAATTGATACCCTAATTCAGTATTTAATTGGCAGATGAGGGGAACATTTGATTCCACCGGATCACAAGCAGTTTTTATTCGTTCCTTCAATTCTTCATCAATGGGCAGTGTGAGCATTTCCATCAGCTGGACGTCAGTTTCGATACCGCAGCCGTTGATTTTTACTAAAGCAGCGTCGATTCCATCCAAACTGGTTCCTGACATGAGTCCTATTGCAAGCATATCGTTTCTCCTTTCTTTTAGAATAGTGATGAAAGCGATTGTTGAATTCGATTTCACACTCATTGTAAATGAAGTGTAATTATATTTCAATATATAAATTTATAATTGAAAAAACATTTCAAAATAATGATGTTAGGTGTTCGCTATTTTTATCAAAAATGGGTGGTAAATGAAATTTCGCTGGAAGAGAGATGTCTAACGATCAGGGAAAGTGGTATAATGATTGGAAGGATATTTTTTAAGAAGGTGAAGAAATGCGCTTTATACATACAGCTGATTGGCACATCGGAAAAAAACTACATGGCTATGATCTGCTGGAAGACCAACGAGCAATCATTGATCAAATCATAGCGCTAGCAAGAGCAGAAAAGGTCGATGCCATCGTCATTGCGGGGGACCTTTATGATCGTTCGGTTCCTGCTGTTGATGCAGTCAAATTACTAAATGAAAAAATCGCTGAAATCAATTTAACGAATGAACTGCCATTATTGGCTATCTCAGGAAATCATGATAGTCCAACTCGTTTAGAAACCGGCAGTCAGTGGTTTCAACAAACACGCTTTTACCTGTCCACCAGCATCGAACAAAGTTTGCACCCGGTTGAGTTTGACGATACACAATTCTTTTTACTACCGTATTTCGAACCCATCGAGGCCCGCTTGTTTTTTGATGAACCATTAATGAAGATTTCTGATAGTGTCCAAAGAGTCATTGAGGAGATGACCAAGAACTTTGACTCGTCCAAAAAGCAAGTGCTAGTGACCCATTTTTTTGTGGCGGGTTCTAGCCAAACAGATTCAGAAACAAAAATTCAAGTTGGCGGATTGGACAGCGTACCGACCACCGCTTTTGCGCCTTTTGATCGGGTTGTTTTAGGCCATTTACATGCCAATACGGCTCTCAAACACCCAAAGATCGGGTACAGCGGCTCACCACTGAAATTTTCCCTTTCTGAACGGACGAACCAAAAAGGGATCTATCTTATTGATACTGTAAAAGATACCAATGAATTTATTCCACTGACACCAAAAAGGGATATCCAGCAGCTGACGGCGTCCTTTGAGGAGTTGATCGATCCGGTTTTTTACCGTGATCTGGATCGTGAGGCGTTTTGGCATTTTCTGCTGACGGATCGTGCTGTGATTCCAAATATGATGAATCAGTTGCGAAAAATCTATCCATTTATTTTGTCTGTCGAACGGTTGAATGGACGAGAACAGACGAAAAAAAGACAGCTAACGACACGAGAAACCGACCCGCAGACCTTGATCAGTCATTTTTTTCAAGAAATGACGGGAGATTCATTGTTCGATTCACAAACCAAATGGATCGAACAAGGATTAAATGAAGCATTTGTCGTGGAAAAGAGGGAATAGTCATGCAACCGAAGTCTTTACAAGTGAAAAATTTTGGTCCATTCATTGATGAAAAATTGGATTTTAGTCAGCTGCAAGCTGGCGGGTTGTTTTTGATCAGCGGCAAAACTGGTGCAGGAAAAACGACGATTTTCGATGGAATGACGTTTGCCTTGTTCGGTGAAACATCGGGGAATCTGCGCTCAGGCAAAGAAATGCGATCGATGTTTGCTTCACCAACCGAAGAGACCAGCGTCACGTTTACTTTTGAACATCAGCGTTTTACCTACCAGATCCAACGGAAACCGGAACAGACGTTAGCAAAAAAACGTGGTGACGGGGTCACCAACCAAACGGCAAAAGTTCAATTGACGATTTTTGACGCCGATGGCAAAGAGAAAAAGCAGATCAGTAAACGGACAGAAGTTGATGCGTTTATCAAGGATCTGCTGCAGCTGGATGCAAAACAGTTTTTTCAAATCATGATGTTGCCGCAAGGAGAATTTCGTAATTTTCTGATTGCCAGCAGCAATGAGAAAGAACGCGTTTTACGGAATTTATTTGGCACGGAAATGTATCAACAATTTAATGAATGGTTGAAAGAGCAAGTCAAAGCACAAAGTAAAAAGCTTGAGCATCAGCAGCTGCTCGCCTCGCAAATCATGGAGCGCTTTGAATGGGAAGAAGCGCAGGAGGTTTTAACGGTTGCGGAAGGTCTTACTTTGTGGGCGCAGGATTTAGAAAAACAACAGGCGCAGCTTCAGCAGTTATTGCACAAAAAAGACCAAGCGATCCAAGAAATGAAAGCTGCGCAAGACGCTTTTTACCGTGCAAAAGAAATTGAAAATGCACGGATCGAATGGCAAGGTCTACAAGAAAAAGCCCGAGAGCTGCATGCTAAAAAAACCGAGATCGCTCAGAAAAAAGCACAGTTGAACCAGTTGGTGTGGGCGCTTGAACATCAAGAAATCATGCAGCAAAAAGAAGAACGAGTGAAAGAAGCACAGCAAGCTACTCAGCAAATCAACGAAACAAAGCAGCAGCTGCAAGAAATTCAGCAGCAACAAGTAAGCTGGCAAGACCAACGAGCGTTGATTGACGGCATCAAGAAAAAACAGGAAGCTGCTAGTCAAAAAGTTCAACGAATCCAGCAGCAGATCCCGCTAGCACAGCGCACACAAGCGCAGCAAGAAGAAGTGGTGCAACTTGAAAAAGCCGCACAAAAACAGACCACCGAATTAACGAAGATAAACCAAGCGCAAGCAAGTGCCAAAGCGCAAGCGCAGCATCTGGCAGAAGAAATCGAAGCATTGCGAGGGTTTCAAGCAGAAGCGGTGAAATTAGTAGAAACGCAGGCTCTGGTAGAAAAATGGCAGCAAGCAAAAGCGCAGTTTCGTGAAGCCGAGCAAAAAGCAGGGGAACAGCAACAAATTCATTCGGAGTTGGTTCTTGAACAACAGCAATTAGCAGCATCCTTGCTGGAGCTGCAAAAAACGTTAAAACAAGAAACCAGTCAAAATGCTCGAATGCAAATTGCTCGGCTTCGTCTTTTGCTGGAAGAAAATGAACCCTGTCCGGTTTGCGGATCATTGGATCATCCGAATACACAGGAGCACACGACCTATCGCATCGAAGACATCATTGCCAGTGAACAAAGACTTGAGCAAACACAAGAAAAATTGACGAAGATCCAGCAGCAAGTATCGGCAAATCAAACGCTGCAGGAGCAAGCCACATTGCGAATCAGCGAATGGCAAGCCACCAGTGTTGCTGCGCAGAAGCAAGTGGCATTCGCTTGGACTGCAGTTCAACAGGCATTTGCTGCCTTGCAGCCGATAGAAAACCAAGAGACGATTACCGAGGAAACGGCGGTAGCGGAACTAAAGAAACGGCAATCTTTCAATCAACAAAAAGCCGCTTCTTATGAAGACGCGCAGAAGAAACATCAGGCAGTAAATGAGAAATTAGCAACGTTAAATGAGTCCTATCAGCAAGTCAGTGAGCAAGCGAAAAAAGCCCAAGAAGCGCGCCAGCTTGCGGAGGGGAAATTGGCTTCTTTACAGGAACAACTTGCAGGCGCAACGTATGAACAATTACAAGCCGATTTAGCAAAAACCAATGGTTTACTGAGGGAATATACGCAACAAATTGAGGCTGATGCCCGACAAGAAGCGCAGCTAAACGAACAGCAAGCGATTCTTTCAGAGAAGCTGAAAAATCTGCAGCAATTTTTTGAACAAAAGCAAGCGGCTAAGACAAAAGCAGAACAACGACTGACGCAGCGACTTCAAGAAGCTGGTATGACTGAGGAAACGATGCGGGAATTGATTGCCCAAGCCGCTCAAACAACCGTTCTCTCAGAAGAAATCAAAACCTATGAGCAAGAAACGGTGTTTGTTCAGCAACGGCTAGCATTGTTAGATGCACAGTTAAAAGAGCAAGCTGCGATTGATTTAAACCAATTGGAAGCTGACTACCTTCAGTTGCAGACCGTGATGGAGGAACTACAGCTAGAAACAGTTCGCAAACAGGAGAAAGTCAACGGCAATCAACGGTTGTTTGACGAGCTGCAGGTCATTTATCAGCAAAATGTCGAAGAACTGGCCCAATTAGGCCAACTTCAGCAGTTGGCAGAAACCATCAACGGCGAAAACGTCAAAAAAACCAGCTTGGAACGGTATGTACTGCAGCAATTTCTGACAGAGATCTTAGAAGTCGCCAATGAACGCTTGGCTCGGTTGACTCGTGGCCGCTATCAATTTGAATTAGCGGATAAAGTTGGGAGCTATCGAAGCTCAACAGGCTTAGAAATTGACATCTATGACGATAATGCTGGTCAAGTCAGAAGAGCACATACACTGTCAGGCGGTGAAAGCTTTATTGCAGCCTTAGCGTTAGCAATCTCTTTAGCAGATGTGATCCAGCAACGAGCTGGCGGGATTGAGATCGAAGCACTTTTCATCGATGAAGGGTTTGGCTCGCTTGATGAAGAATCATTAGAAATGGCGATGGAAGCATTAGAAATGATCGAAAATGAAGGGCGCATGATTGGGATCATCAGTCATGTTCGAGAACTGCGGGCAAGGATCCTGCAGCAAGTTTTCGTAGAAACCAACGGCAGCGGGCAAAGCCGGATCCGAATAAAAGAATAAGGAGAGGAGGGCTCTTATGAAGTGGAGTATTCCAGAAAAAGTAATCGAGCGGGGGAGAACGTATCTTAATGAAGGCCGTGTCCTGTCTGTCACCCCGGATAAAGAAAAAAATGTGTGGCATGCAGAAGTACTCGGAACAGAATTGTATTTAGTTACTTTGGATGCTACTGCCAAAGAAGTGGATTATTGCCAATGTCCCTATTGGGAAGAACATCATTATTGCAAACATACGGTGGCCGTCGAACTCTATTTACGCCAACAAGGAAAAACACGGAAAATCAATGAACAAACCCCCATCAAAAAAGCCTTTTCTGCTTCAGAGATGTTTTCCAATGGTTTTGCTCGCTTAGACAGCGAAAAGGAAGCGAGTAAACCATTACAGATTGAATTTCGGGTAGATACGATTGCGACAAATCCTTATCACCAAGAGATGGATATTTTAGGGGTCTCTTTGAAGGTCGGGCATCGCGGCACGGCCAGGACCTATGTCGTCAAAAACATTTATAAATTTTTACAGATGTATCAAGAGAACAAGCACTATGCGGCCAATAAGCAACAGACCTTTTTGCTTTCTGCGGATGCCTTTGATGAGAAAAATCGAGCTTTATTGAATCGATTGACAGGAATCGCGCAAACCCAACAATTAATGGGGCAAGCGGGCATTCAAATCAATGGCAAACTTGATAAAAAATACTTGCTTCTGCCCGTTGAATTCGGCAAGGAACTGCTATTGCAATTCAATGATGTCTACACGCAAATCACCATTGGTGAAACCAAGGTCAGCCAAGTAGACTTCCAATCGGGGGAACCATTGACGTTTTCAGTTACAAAAGAAGCGGATCATTTTCCGCTGCAGTTCGTAAAAGACTTCGACCACTTACTTAGTTATTATAACTGGGGGCTGTTGGACGGAACATTTTATGAATTGACTGTCGAGCAAAAGGAGATCTATGTCACGATGCAGCAGCTGTTTAAACGTTTTGAACAGCCAATCATTGATTATCCAAAAGAAGAGCTGGCGAATCTCTTTATGAAAGTTTTGCCTTATTTGCGAAAAATTGGGCGTGTCCAAGTGGCTCCTGAGGTTCAAAATGACATCGAAGAATCTGAATTGAAAGCAGTTTTCTCCTTGCGGAAAATCAAAGGTCAAGTAGATCTACAAGTTGATTTTACTTATGGAGAAGTCGTTTTTTCAAGTGATGAAAAACATCAATACATGCCAGAAAATCATCCAGAGATTTTACGTGATTTCCAACAAGAAGCACGGATCGAAGCCATTATTGAAACCTTTGGCTATCAAGCCAGCAGCAAAAATTGGCAAAAAAATCTACCGCTAGGTGAGCAACTCTATACCTTTTTTACGAGAGAGATCCCGGTCTTGAGACAATTAGGGGAAGTGCGGATCGGCAAGAAGCTGAGGGAACTCTACCTTGATGCCCAGCATCATCGACCAGAAATCGTGATTGAAGAGAATGGTTCTTGGTTGGATATCAAGTTTGATGTTAGCGGCATTCAAGAATCAGAGATCAACGATGTTTTGCGGAGTCTGTTGCAATCTGCGCAATTTTATACCACAGAAAATGGGCAAGTTCTTTCGCTGGAGTCGGAAGAGTTTCAAGAAGCAAGTGCTGCCCTCAAAAAATTACGGCTATCGTTAGATACGAAAAACGGGGCAATCCAAGTCCCATTGAATCAAGGGCTATTACTGCAAGAACAGTTTGCCGATCAAGCGAGTTTTAGTACAGGCTTTCAGCAAATGACGGAAGATTTGATCCATCCAGAAAACTTTGAGGCACAGTTGCCAGACAACTTGCATGCTGAGTTGCGGCAGTACCAAGAAGTTGGCTTTCGTTGGCTAAAAATGTTGAGCCATTATCAATTTGGCGGCATTCTTGCTGATGAAATGGGGTTAGGGAAGACCGTCCAAACCATTAGCTATTTGCTTTCTGAGAAACAAGAGCATCAAAAATTGAATGCGTTGATCGTGGCGCCAGCCAGTCTAACATTCAACTGGCAGCAAGAAATCAAACGGTTCGCACCTTCAATTTCAGCGACTGTCATCAGTGGAACGAAAGAAGAGCGAGAAGCGCAGATGGCGCAATCAGCGGACGTCCGAATTACTTCTTATGCAAGCTTGCGTCAGGACATTGATGCCTATCAAGCACTAGAGCTATCGTGTTTGATTTTAGATGAAGCACAGATGGTCAAAAACAGCGCGACCAAAACGGCACAGGCATTGCGATCCTTGGAAGTTCCGCAGCGGTTCGCCCTCAGTGGCACACCGATCGAGAACAATTTAGAAGAATTGTGGTCCTTGTTCCAAATGATTATGCCAGGCTTTTTCCCCAACAAGCAGAAATTTAAGGAACTATCTACACAGGAAATTGCAAAAATGATCAAACCCTTCATTTTGCGAAGAGATAAAAAATCTGTGTTACATGATTTGCCGCAAAAGCTGGAAACAAATTATTACAGTGTCCTAACAGAGGAACAAAAGAAAATTTATTTGGCGTATTTGCGACAAATGCGAGAAGAAATCGCGCAAATGGATTCTACGTCTTTCCGCAAAAATCGGATCAGTATTTTGGCTGGCTTGACTCGTCTACGGCAAATCTGCTGTGACCCTCGATTATTCGTGGAGGACTACGGAGGGTCTTCTGGGAAACTTGAACAGGTCAAAGATTTACTCTTAGCAGCCAAAGAAAATGGCCGTCGTGTCCTGCTATTTTCTCAGTTCACCAGTATGCTTTCGATCATTGAAGAAGAATTAGCCCAGGAAGGGTTTGAATCCTTCTATTTGCGTGGCAGCACACCGCCGCAAGATCGTTTGACGATGGTCAATGCTTTTAATAGTGGCGAAAAAGATGTCTTCTTGATCTCATTAAAAGCAGGAGGAACTGGACTAAATCTGACTGGTGCAGATACAGTGATTTTATACGATTTATGGTGGAACCCGGCAGTGGAAGAACAAGCCGCTGGACGAGCCCATCGGATCGGTCAAAAAAATGTAGTCGAAGTCTGGCGAATGATCGCCGAAGGAACCATTGAAGAACGAATGGATGCATTGCAACAAGAAAAGCGTGAGCTTTTCCAAAAAGTGATTCAAGGCAATGAAACCCAGCTTCAACAAATGACCGAAGAAGATATTCGCTTAATTTTGAGTATCGGCGAAGAAAATTAAGCATTCAAAAAAACATGGACCCGCTTGAAGCGAAGGTCCATGTTTTTTTAGTTATAGGCGTATGCAGGAAGCTGCAAGAGGGCGTCAATACTTTCTTGGAGCTGCGAGAAAGCAGTGATCGACACATCGGGTAAATCTTCCAATCCATTAGGCGCCTGACGAAGACGATGATTGAACCACAAGGCTTGCCAACCGGCTTTTTTGCAGCCCACTACATCATTATCAAAGTTGTCACCTACGTACAGTGTTGTTTCTGGATCAAGAGCAAAGGCGGTTTCTGCCAATTGGAAAATTTCTAGCTCTGGTTTCTGATAACCGGTTGCTTGTGAAATGATCATATGCTCTGGTTTGATCCATCGAGTCAGTTGCAACTGATTCAACTTCTTTTGTTGGTGGTCGGTGGGACCGTTAGTAATAATTCCTAATTTGATTGGCAATTTGGACAAATAACTCAAGGTTGACTCAACTTCCGGATGTAGCGTGATAGCATCTAGTTCTTGTTCATAGCACAGCTGAAACTGGCAGCTCTCTTCCATAGTAATAGAGAAATAACCTAAGTCCGTTAGAGAATGAGTCAGCCGGTAATAACGAAAATGCTCCAGCGTCCATTCATTCGCCAATACCCTTCCAAACTGTTCATCGCTATGTACGCGAAAACGCAAATAAAGAGCGGTTAGGTCCTTGCGGGCAATTTGTGGAAAGCATGAGGTTATGGCATTACGAAATGGTTGTTGCTGGTCATATAAGGTATCATCGACATCAAAAAGAATACTAGTGATCAAAAGAGACACGCCTTTCAAAGTTAGTGAAAATTTTCAGTTTGTTTTCGAATCAATCATAAGCCATTATGACTCTAAAAAAAAGAGGAAAAACCTTGTGAAATAAAGGTCTTATTTACTGTTTTTAGAAATCCGCGTCTTGATACGTTTTCAAAATTATAGTGAATTTTACCCATTTTCACATGTTTCTCATTTTGCATTTCTTCAAAGAGTTGCTTATAATGAAAGCTATTGAGGAGGGGGAAATGTGTTAAAAAGGTTTTTTCGTTATTATCGACCGTATCGGTCACTATTTATGCTAGATTTTACTTGTGCGGTATTTGCTGGTTTATTAGAACTGGCCTTTCCCGTTGCCGTCAACCAAGTAATCGATAAGATCATGCCCCAGAACAACTTTCGCTTGATACTATTGGCTTGCTTAGGCTTGTTCTTGTTTTATGTGATCAATACTGTGTTGCAATATATCGTGGTTTTTTATGGTCATAAACTTGGGGTCAATATTGAGACAGATATGCGTCAAGAACTGTTTCGACATCTGCAGACCCAATCTTTTGAATATTATGACAATCAAAAGACCGGCAAGCTGATCAGTCGCTTGACCACGGATCTCTTTGAAATCTCTGAAGTCGCTCACCATGGGCCAGAAGATGTTTTTATTACCATCATGACTTTGGTGGGGGCATTCCTATTGATGTTGAATATGCACGTTCAATTAGCGATAGCGACATTTGCGTTGATTCCATTGATTACGATTGCCTTGGTTTTTTTCAATAAGAAAATGACCAAAGTCAATACACAGATCTATGACAACCTCGGTGAGTTCAACGCCGGAGTGGAAGCATCTGTTAGCGGCATTCGAGTGACCCAATCGTTTGCTAATGAAACGTTCGAACATAAACGCTTTGATGGATTGAGCGAAATCTATCGGCAATCGAAGATCCTTTTTTATAAGGTAATGGCGATCAGTTCAGCGTATAATTACTTTCTGATTCGCTTGATCAACTTGTTTGCTCTGATTTTTGGTGCTTACTACGTGATTCGTGGTGAACTGACGAATGGCCAGTTTGTTGGGTTTATTTTATTATCGAATGTCTTTGTTAGACCAATTGAGAAGGTCAATACGATGATTGAAAGCTATCCGAAAGGCATCGCTGGCTTCAAACGATTGACCGAAGAATTGGATAAAGAACCGACGATCAAAGACAAACCAGGGGAACGGGCTGTTCAATCATTAAAAGGGGATATCGTCTACCAAGATGTTTCTTTTTCCTATGCGGATGCGACGAAAGTCTTGAATCACATCGATTTATCGATCAAAGCTGGCGAGACGATCGCCTTCGTCGGGCAAAGTGGCTCAGGGAAAACCACGTTATGCAACTTGTTGCCGCGTTTTTATGAAGTCACTGAAGGCGCCATTACGATTGACGGCATCAATATTCAGGAGATGACCCTGGCTTCTTTACGTCAGCAGATTGGGACTGTGCAGCAAGATGTCTTTCTTTTCCCGGGAACGATTCGAGAAAATATTGCTTATGGCAAACTTGATGCAACAGAAGAAGAGATTTTAAAGGCAGTCAAATTAGCACACTTAGAAAAGGTCATCGATCAAATGACGGATGGGTTAGATACGGTCATCGGTGAACGAGGAGTCAAATTATCCGGTGGTCAAAAGCAGCGGGTAGCGATTGCTCGGATGTTCTTAAAAAACCCGCCGATTTTGATATTAGATGAAGCAACATCAGCGTTGGATACGGAAACCGAGCAAGTGATTCAAGAGTCATTGAATTCTTTGGCAGATGGCCGTACAACCTTGATCATTGCCCATCGCCTCGCAACGATCAAACATGCGACACGCATCATTGTCGTTAGTGATAAAGGCATCTTAGAAGAGGGGACCCATGAAGATTTGATGGCGAAAAAGGGACATTATCGCGCATTGCATGATGCGCAATTCGCTCGTGATGGAGAACCTTCTCTCCCTTAGAAGAAAGAAATGAACGATCAATCCAAGAAAACACTAGTCTTTTTATACTTTGTCAGGAAAAAGCATAAAAGACGGGTTTCTTAGGTTGATCTTTTTTCACTAAATTTTTGTGAGAAACCCTTTTCATTTATAAGCAGATATTCATTTCTCCTACTGTTTTATTGTCGATTATGACAGAAATGCTTGTATGGTTTTCTGATTAAAAAGGAATGTGATACAATGGAATCAAGAATGAAGACATTGGTTGAGAATCTTCTCTGGAAAAAATAACATATATTTTTATTGTAGCCCTGTCGTTTCCAAGGCAACAAGGTATCGTGAAATTTTTCCTTTGAAAACGATTGAGCCATGGACTTGGTTTTTTTCTCCATTTTTTTGATTACACATGTAATTACAGAGGGGAAATTAAAAAACGCGGGATTCAACTAAAAGAGTATTTTAATATTCTGACATCTTTTTGATACACCTTTGACACACTGTTGTATAAAAGAAGTAATATTAAAAAAAAATTTGATTTTTCTCATTTAAAAATAAACTTTTTGAGTGAAACCTTTTGCCTAAAAGGTTTCGCTTTTAATATAACTTTCGAGTTTTATTAAAAAATATGAGATTTAGACTAGATTTTTTTTAGTTAAACCTGTATAATTGAAATCAAGCGAGGGAACAGGACTTGCTTGATTGAAAATTAAAAAGGAGAGATGCACGTTGTTGACACTATACACTTCCCCAAGTTGCACATCTTGTCGCAAAGCTCGTGCGTGGTTACAAGAGCACGAAATCCCTTTTGTTGAAAGAAATATTTTTTCAGAACCGTTAAATATTTCTGAGCTTAAGGCAATTCTACAAATGACAGAAGATGGCACAGAAGAAATTATTTCCACCAGATCCAAAGTATTCCAAAAGTTGAATATGGATCTAGATGACTTGCCCCTAAAAGATTTATTGACACTTGTTCAAGAAAATCCAGGATTATTGCGTCGGCCAATTATGATCGATGAAAAACGATTGCAAGTTGGGTTTAACGAAGATGAAATTCGTCGGTTCTTACCTAGGGATGTTCGCCAACTGGAACTAAGACAAGCGCAATTAATGGCAGGCTTATAAATTTGACTTCATCGACTCGCTTTCTCGTAGAAAGTGAGTCTTTTTTTGAGTTTTTACGTTTTTCTTAAGAGGATATTCGTTTTCTCTTTACTTTTTATCAGGTTTCGATACAATGAACCTATAGTGAGTAGCAAAAGTGAGGTGTAGCTAATATGGAAATGGAACATATCAATGAGAACACCATTCGTGTATTGATCAAAAGTGAAGACTTAGCTGCGAGAGGCATCACTTTTCTTGACCTTCTAGGAAATCACAATGAAATTGAAAACTTCTTTTACAGTATTCTTGAAGAAGTTGATATTGACGAAGAATTTAAAGGCAGTGAAGCTGTAACTTTCCAAGTCTTGCCTAAAGGCGATGGGTTAGAATTGTTTATTAGCAAAAATCTTCCACCAGAAGGAATGGAAAATTTTGATGAGATGAACGATGAAGCGAATGAAGACATTACCGATATGTTGAAAAAACATGTAGCGGCTCAATTACAAGAGTCAGAGCAAGCAGAAGAAATCGGCAATCGTTTTGTATTTGAGTTGTTGCGATTCGAAGATATGATTCAATTGGCATCCGAAGTATATTTGGATTCCGTTGCAACCAATCTTTACCAAATGGGCAATCATTATTATATTGAAATTCGATTTATGGATGTAGATATTACTGATATTGAAGTGGAAAATGCACTTTCTTATTTGATGGAATTTGCCCAAAGGACTTCAGTGACGCCCGAAGTTTTATCAGAATACGGTGAGTTGATCATGGAAAACGATGCACTTGAATTGACTCGTTTCTATTTCAAGAATGATTAATGGATGAAAATCATTTCCAGCCAAGGACATTTTGACAATGTTTTTGGCTTTTTTGATTGTGTTTGACGAATCTGGCGTACCTCTTATTGAGGTGAGCCAGATGTTGAAAGCGTTGAACCAAAGAAAAGAAGTCATCCTAGCGAAAGGGGCAAAGAAATCCTCGGGCCCTTTTTATTGCCCAGGCTGTCAGAAAGAAGTGATTTTGAGGCAAGGACTTAAGCGACAGTCCCACTTTGCCCATCAAGCCATTACTGATTGTCAGACATACAGTGAAGGGGAGACGAAGGAGCACTTGGAAGCAAAACAACTTTTGTTTGAATGGTATCAAGAGATGGATATTGAACTTGAAGCCTACTTGCCGCAACTTCAGCAGCGACCTGATCTCTGTTACAAAAATATTGCCGTTGAAGTCCAGTGTTCTTCACTCAAGTTTTCACGATTTCTGGAACGAACCAGCACTTATTTAGCAAATGGTTATCAGCCTTGGTGGATCCTAGGGACCAAATTGTATCCGAAACGCCATTGGTCACTTTTGGCAAAAGCCTGCTGTACTTATCCGTCTACTGGCTTTTGCTTGTGGCTCATTGATACGCGAAATCAGGCCTTGGTGCGGCTGCACCAAATCAAATGGCACTATCAAGAAGGGGTAATCAGTCGACGAAGCGTTATACAAAAAGGGGAGCCATACAGGAAAGAGACACTTCGACCTTTGTACGAAGCAGATGAATCAGATACCCATCATTCTATTGAATGGGTAGCAGTCGATTATCGTTTGTGGGTGATTCGAAAACTGCGAAACAGACTGCCTAAAATCAGAGAGATTCAAGAAATAGTATACCCGTTGAATGGGAATGTCTCACAGTTGCCTCTTTGGTGCTATTGTGAAAGTCGGTTTGGCTTTTTATTTGAACACCACATACTGATTTTTCGCTTTCTCTATTTAAGTGAATGTCCCATTAGTTTTGAACAGTGGTTGATTCAGTTGAGGAAGCTGCATTGGCAATGGTGCTTTCCTTTGCTTGATCAAAGAGAAATATTGAGAGAAATCTTTCAAGAATGCCAATATTTAGAAAATTCGGTTTCTTTTTCAAGCCAATGATTTGGTTTCGTTGAAAAGTGTGATAAGATATTTTTAACCAATGAACAAGGAGTGAAGGGAATGTCAGAAACAAAACAATTACCAGCACGTGAATCGATTCCAGTCGAAAAAACGTGGGACTTAACGAAAATCTATGCCGATGATGCGGCTTTTGACATAGAATTTCAAGAAATCCAAGCACAGCTTAAAGAAGCTAGCAGTTACCAAGGCACTTTAGCAGATGGGCCACAAGCCTTCCTATCCGCTTTAGAATTTGTCTTAGATCTTTCTCGCCGTTTAGAGAAACTGTATGTTTACAGTCATTTGAAAAATGATCAAGATACCGCTAATACGACTTATCAAGGCTTATATGCGAAAGCCAGCAGTTTAGTTGCGCAAGTAAGTGAAGCCGTTGCTTGGTTTGATCCCGAATTATTGACGATGTCCGATGAAACGATTTGGGGCTATTTCGATCAAGAACCGAAACTAGCTGTTTATCGTCATATGATCGAAAAAACTATTAACGAGCGGCCCCATGTTTTGCCTGCCGATCAAGAAGCGCTATTGGCCGGAGCAGGCGAAATTTTTGGAGCATCCGGCAACATTTTTTCTGTTTTAAACAATGCTGATTTGGATTTTCCAGTAGTTGAAGACGAAAACGGGGAAAAAGTACAGCTATCTCATGGTGTATACGGTGAGTTGATGGAAAGCACGGATCGGTCTGTTCGGGAAGCGGCCTTTAAAGGTCTCTATGGCGTTTATGAGCAATTCCGCAATACCTTTGCCCAAACCTTAAGTACGAATATCAAAGCCCACAACTTTAAAGCCAAAGCCCGTAAATACGACTCGGCACGCCAAGCCGCTTTGAGTGCCAATCATATTCCTGAAAGTGTCTATGATACCTTAGTGGACGTCGTTAATCAGCATTTGCCATTATTACACCGATATATGGCATTAAGAAAACGCCTGTTGGCTGTCGACACGCTTCATATGTATGATGTGTACACGCCGATTTTAGGGGAAGCACCGATTCGCTATACCTATGAAGAAGCAGTCGAAAAAGCGAAAGAAGCGCTAAAACCATTAGGGGAAGAGTATCTAGCTGTAGTTGAAGAAGCTTTCAGCAATCGGTGGATCGATGTCGTTGAAAACAAAGGCAAACGCAGTGGTGCCTATTCTTCAGGTGCTTATGACACACTGCCTTATATCTTAATGAACTGGAATGATCGATTGGATCAACTCTTTACCCTCGTTCATGAAATGGGACACAGTGTGCATAGTTACTTCACACGGAATAACCAGCCTTATGCCTATGGGGATTACTCGATCTTCTTAGCAGAAATCGCTTCAACCACGAATGAAAATATTTTAACGGAATACATGCTTCGGACTGAGACTGATCCGCGGGTCAAAGCCTATGTCTTGAATCATTTTCTTGATGGATTCAAAGGAACGATTTTCCGTCAAACGCAATTTGCCGAGTTTGAACACTTCATGCACGTGGAAGATGCGAAAGGAACGCCGTTGACCAGTGAATTCTTAAGCGAGAACTATGCCGAGTTAAATGCAAAATACTACGGACCATCAGTTGAAAAAGATCCGGAGATTCGTCTTGAGTGGTCACGCATTCCGCATTTCTATTACAATTACTATGTTTACCAATATTCAACTGGTTTTTCGGCAGCTTCTGCTTTGGCGAAGAAAATCTTAGCTGGCGAACCGGATGCCTTAACTAACTATTTGAACTATTTGAAAGCCGGACGTAGTGATTATCCAATCGAAGTCATGAAAAAAGCAGGCGTAGATATGACGAAAGCAGATTATATTGAAGATGCAATGAAAGTATTTGAGCAACGCTTGAATGAATTGGAAGAACTCGTAAAAGAAATCGAAGCATAATTGAAAAGAGTACAAACCAGTCCGAAAAGGATTGGTTTGTTTTTTTTGTTCCTCCTGCAATGAAAAACGCTGCGCAGCGAGCCAAACACAAGATCATCGTTTGGCTCGCTGCGCAGCGTCGCTATTGAATAGGGTTTCATAAAAGAATCAACCCTCGATCAATTTCATGAATAGTGGAAAGTTTTGGTGCTTTCAAAGACTGAGCTTTTTGCGTAAATGTATCGAGTTCTGTTGCTGTACCACAGACGAGAGGAAGACTTCTCAGTTCCTCTGATCCTTCTAAAAGGACCCCATATTCTTCTTCACTTGAAAAATCATACACCACAGCAGAAGGTGTGATCGTGATGCCCATGTCTTTCGCTACCCTCTGATCGGTGGCAAAGTTCTTTTTCACTAACTCAGATGTACGATCTTCTAGGAACATCTCTAAATCACCGTTCGTTTCTGAAAATAGATCTTTCACTAAGGTGTCGCAATATTCCTGTTTTTCGATCCCTATCCGTTGTTGCAGTTTCAATAAGAAATCCCGAGCAATTTTTTTTCCTTGCAACTGGGCTGCTTTATAATCCAATGACGCAGCATAGATTTGGTTGGTCTGTTCATTTCGCAAGACCAAATCCGCCTTATTCATGGACAAATAGTCCATTGAAACACCTACGGAAAACAAGTTAACGAAAGGCAGGATCTGCAAATGGATTTTTTTGCGGCTCGTGTTTAATTTGTTGAGAATCTCCTTTTCGATATCATAACAAATAGGCCCAATCGGATTAATAAATAAAAAAAGTTCGATCATTTGAATCTCTCCCCAATTAAGATTCTTGAGTAACTTGAAAAACAAAATAAGTATGTTTTATTAAATATAGCAAAAAAACGCGAAAAAAGTAAGCAAAAGGGCATCCTACAATGATTTTTCTTCAACGGCTCGAATGATCTTGTTTTTTGCTGGTCGGTAAGGAACACCAAAAGAATGCAATAACGATTGAAAGGCAAATTTTCCTTGAATTGGCTCACTGACTTCTAGCTCTAACTCATAATCATGCTGTTGACCATACCAGCTTTCATCCAAAGCAAGTAATCCTTCATTGATCGGAAATTCCGCCCGTTTCGTTTTTAATGCTGCGATCATGTGTAATGAATCAGGTTCGATATTCGCTGCTTTTAAGCGTTGAGCAACCACACCTGTTTTTAAAATTTTTTCTGACGCGATCAATGACGCTGCGGTTTCGATTGTCAAAGGATCAGTCGTTTCTAACAGACCGTGTTCAATGGGGGTCTTTAGCGTTAATTCTGCATTGGTAGGAGTCGTGCGAATGCGTAAGCCAAAATGCTTTTCTCGCAGTTTAAAGTCTTGCGTATCAAAGTAATAATTGGTTTGCGTCTTGAAGGCTTCTTCTGACAATTTGTAATAAGCAAGCAACTGGTGGTATTCTTTTTCCGTCAACATTGTTTTATATTCAATCTCTACTTGTTCGACCATTGATTTTCACTCTCTTTCTATTGCAAACATAGTGTACGCTGTTTCAGCTATTCCGTCAAAGAAACTAAACAAAGAAAAGCGGAAACGATTGGGGCAGACAAAAAAATCTTTTGTTTCTGCACTTCTGTCCATTCAGTTTTATTCCAAGAGTATGGTAGAATAAGAGGTATGTTATGAACAGAATCGAGGGAGAAGAATGATTCGAGATTGGGAAGAATTCTTAGCGCCTTATGAACAGGCGGTTTCAGAATTAAAAGTAAAATTAAGAGGCATAAGAAAACAATATCGGGAACAAAACAAACATGTTCCCATTGAATTTGTCACGGGGCGTGTCAAGCCAGTAGATAGCATTTTAACAAAAAGCAAATTACGAGGAATCGCACTGGATCGTCTTGAAGAAGAAATGTCTGACATCGCCGGTTTGCGAATCATGTGTCAGTTTGTGGAAGACATTCACCAAGTCGTTGAACTGTTGCGGACACGTAAAGACATGAAAGTCATTATTGAACGTGACTATATTACCAATAAAAAAGTCAGTGGTTACCGCTCGTATCATCTGGTGATCGAGTATCCAGTTCAATTGATCGATGGAGAAAAAATTATCTTAGCAGAGGTACAAATTCGTACACTGGCGATGAACTTTTGGGCAACGATTGAACATTCATTGAACTACAAATACCAAGGGGAATTTCCCGATGAAATTAGCGAGCGACTACGACGTTCGGCAGAAGCAGCCTACCAGCTAGATGAAGAGATGTCTAATATTCGTGAAGAGATCCAAGAGGCACAGCGGTTGTTTTCTCATGGGAAAGGCAAACGCGGCGGACATGACACGCCCAAGTTGCCGAAGGAGGAATCAGAATGAAAGGCATCCGCGTGGCAATCGTCCATAATCAAGAAAGCAAGTCAGTAGAAGTGACGAAGCGTTTAACTGTCCTCCTGGAGCAGTCTGAAAACAAGATCGATCAAGAGAACCCTGAATTAGTGATCTCTGTTGGTGGAGATGGTACGCTTCTTTCTGCTTTTCACTTGTTCAACCATAAGTTAGACCAAGTACAATTTTTAGGGGTCCATACGGGACACCTCGGCTTTTATACAGATTGGCGTGACTATGAATTGGATGAATTGGTAGAGTCTTTATGCAATGACCATCAAAAGAGTGTCAGTTATCCTTTATTGGATGTCCGAATCACTTATGCAAATGGCAAACCAGACAAGCATTTCCTGGCATTGAACGAATCAACGATCAAACGCGGCAATCGCACCATGGTTGCCGATATTTCTATTAAAGAAGACCTCTTTGAAAAGTTTCGCGGGGATGGCCTCTCGATCTCAACGCCAACCGGCTCAACTGCCTATAACAAAAGTGTTGGTGGGGCAGTATTGCACCCAAGTATCAATGCGTTTCAATTAGCAGAGATTGCTTCTTTGAACAATCGCGTCTTTCGGACACTTGGATCACCGATCGTCGTGGGTCATCACGAGTGGGTCAAAGTGCAACTGCAACAAAGTACCGACTATTTAGTGACGATTGATCAATTTACCATCGAGCAAGAAGAAATCGACGCAATCTATTACCGGATTGCCGATGAACGGATTCATTTTGCGTCTTATCGGCATATGCATTTTTGGAATCGTGTCAAAGATTCCTTTATTGGAGAAGAATAAACTCATGGAATTTACGTATCAATATACCGGACAAGGGCAGCAAGTCAAATATTTTTTGAAGGAACAAGGAGTATCCAAAGGTCTGCTAGCGAAAATAAAATTTCAAGGCGGAAAGATATTTGTGAACGACCACGAGCAAAACGTCTTGTTTTCTTTGGCGCAAAATGATAGGGTAACTATTGTAATTCCTCCTGAAGGGGAACATGAAATGATGCTGGCTGATCCGACACCTATTGAGATTGTGTATGAAGATGCCCATCTGTTAATCGTGAATAAGCCGGCTGGCATCTCATCGATTCCTGCGCAATATCATCCGACTGGCACGATGGCCAATCGAGTCAAGGCCTACTATCAAGCGCAACACTATGAAGATCAAGTGATCCATGTAGTGACTCGCTTAGACCGTGACACATCAGGATTGATGCTTTTTGCAAAACACGGCTTTGCCCATGCGAAGCTGGATAGCCAGTTACGGAAGAAGCAAGTTGTTAAAAAATATCAAGCCCTCGTTGCGGGAGATCTTTCCGCATTATCCGCCCATAGCGAGATCGATTTGCCTATCGCTAGGGACCTGACCTCGCTTTTGAAACGCAAGGTCAGTGAAGAAGGAAAAGAGGCACGTACGGAGTATTGGCTAAAACAGCGCAATTCAGATTGCGCATTAGTCGACATTCAACTACACACAGGCCGGACACATCAAATAAGGGTCCATTTTTCTGCAATCGGTTGTCCCTTACTAGGAGACGAGATGTATGGGGGACCAATGGCTTTTGGGATCAGACGACAGGCACTTCATTGCTGTCAGCTGCAATTCCAGCATCCCTTTACGAATGAACCGTTGGCTTTTGAACTGCCTTTACCTGCAGACATGGCCGCTGTTTGTTCAGCTATCGATAAGCAATAACAAATGAGGTGAAGAGATTGGATGAAAATCAAGAATTAACCGAACGATTTGATCAACTGAATCAAGCACTAAAAGACAATGATATCCAGGGATTTCGTGAGGCATTCTTGGATCTGCATATCTACGAGCAGGGTCAATTCTACCAATCTCTAGAAGCAGACGATCGACAAATCGTCTATACGTATCTATCGCCGAAAGAATTGGCAGACATGTTTGACGTCATTGAAGAAGACGATGAAAACATGGTGGACTATCTTTCAGAAATGCGGCCGGCATATGCTGCAACGATGTTAGCAGAGATGTATACCGATAATGCTGTCGATCTACTGAATACATTGGACAAGAAACAAACGGCCAAATATTTGAGTCTGATGACTGCTGAAGCCGCTAGCGAGATCAAAGAACTATTGCATTATGAAGATGAAACAGCTGGATCATTGATGACAACCGAGTTTGTTTCCATTGTTGCCAACCAAACGGTTCGTTCAGCGATGTATGTCTTAAAAAATGCCGCAGATGTTGCTGAGACGATTTATTATATTTACGTCGTGGATACCGACAACAAACTTGTGGGCGTTATTTCTTTAAGAGACTTGATCATCAATGATGAAGATACCATGATTGCTGATATTTTGAACGAGCGGGTGATGTCGGTTCATGTTGGAGATGACCAAGAGGATGTCGCTCAGACCTTCCGGGATTATGACTTTCTCGCATTGCCAGTCACCGATTATGACGATCACCTATTAGGGATCGTGACCGTCGATGATATCATCGACGTTATCGATGATGAAGCAGCCAGTGATTACTCGGGTTTGGCAGGGGTCAATGTAGAAGAAGTCAGTGAAAACCCGATCAAAGCTTCTTCGAGAAGGTTACCTTGGCTCATCACCTTACTCTTTCTCGGAATGGCAACCGCCAGTTTAATCAGCCATTATGAAGAGTTAGTTAGTGAAGCAAGTATTCTCGCCGTCTTTATCTCACTGATCACCGGAACTGCCGGCAATGCCGGTACCCAATCTTTAGCGGTAGCCGTACGCCGCTTGGCGATCAATGATGATAAAGAAAATAGCTTTATGAAAACAGTGGTCGGTGAGGTGCTTACAGGACTTTTCACAGGAGCTATTACCGGATTGACGATTTTTGCTATTGTGGCTGTCTGGAAACAAAATCCGATTCTAGGGTTTGTGATCGGGATGGCTATGATGTGTGCCATCACAGTAGCCAACTTAGCGGGAAGTTTGATTCCGATGCTAATGGATAAGCTTGGGTTTGATCCGGCAGTGGCGAGCGGTCCGTTTATTACGACCCTCAGTGATTTGACCAGTGTTTTGATCTATTTCAATATTGCCAGTCTTTTTATGAACTATTTTATTCAATGAATAAAAAATAAAAGCAAGCCGATGATTTTTCTTCGAGTGAAGAATCATTGGCTTGCTTTTTAATTTTTTGGTTTTGGCAACACCCCAGAAGGAGAGACGCCATAAAGTTTTTTAAAAGACTTGCTAAAGTGATAGGCATCTTGATAGCCAACTGCAGAGGCGACTTCCTTGATCGTGAGGTTGTCATTTTTTAGCATGTCTTTGGCACGTTTTAGGCGGATTTCTATCAAATAGTTAATGGGGCTGACCCCTGTCGCTTCTTTAAAAATCTTGGAAAGGTACGTCGGACTGAGAAATTGATCTTGTGCCAGTTTTTCCAAGGTGATTTCTTCTTTATAATGATTTTCCAAATAATAGACGGTATAGTTGACGATTTGTTGTTGTCTTCTTTGGCTTTTGGAAAGGTAAGGAACGACATTGATGTGGTCTTCATTTAGTCCGCGTAAAATATAGACGAGCATCTCCATCAAGACAGCTTTTTGCATCAACTGAAACTCATCCCGCTCTTCACTGCTTTCTCGCACCAACTGCCACGCTTTTTCCAAAACTTGATGATGGTATTTGCCTAATTCTAACAATGGGTGTTTGTTGGGGAAAAAATTTCGCTTGAATCCTTCCAAGGAAATATTCTTCAGTCCAATATGCAACTGGTGGGAGCGAGTGCCTTTAGGCTGTAATTCGCAGTGGTCGACACCAGGATTAAAAAGCATGACACTGCCAGCACGAATTTTCTTCGCTGGTTCTTTTTCAAAATAATACGTACTTTCTCCTTCTAACAAGACGCTGATTTCTAAAAAGTCATGATGATGCATTTCTCCATGACTTTCTGCTTGCGTCCATGGGTCAAAGAGATAGATGATTTCGGGATTGAAGGTCCGAGGGTTAACTAAATTCATGGCTGATTCACTCCAATTGGGTGCCCATCTCCGATAAAAAAAGGGAATGGTGCTTCTTACTAATATTTTACATCAAAATGAGTAAGAAAAACCATTCAAATCGCTTTTCAAAACGCTAAGCTTAACAACGAGAGGGGGAATTAGATGAGTAATACACAATGGATCTGGCGCTATGCCAAAAAGAACCGCGGAAAAATCATATTGGCGATCCTGTTTTTAGTGATCAATGCAGCGCTGATCATTGTTAATCCGTACTTGGGAGGAATGGTGATCGATGATGTCATCAATCAGCAAAAAACGCACTTATTGATTCCATTACTGTTGATCATGATCGCAACGACCGTCATTCGCACCATTGTCCGCTATAGTTATCAAATTTTATTTGAACGGGTCGGACAAAATACGCTATACGATTTACGGGAAGACTTGTATCAGAAACTGCAGGAATTGGATTTTGACTTTTTCAATCACACTCGTGTGGGAGATATTATGGCACGAATGACCGGGGATACCGATGCTATTCGCCACTTTGTTTCTTGGGTGACCTATAATATCGCTGAATGTATCTTATGGTTCTTTTCAGCGGTGGTTGTGATGAGCTTTATTGATTGGAAATTGATGCTGGCACTGGTGGCTGTCACACCGATCATTTTTCTGTTGACCAACCGCATGTCTAAAAAAGCACACCCACTGTTTTTTGACATTCGTGAGAGCTTTTCGCGCTTGAATTCAATGGTAGAAGAAAATATTGGCGGCAATCGGGTGGTGAAAGCTTTTGCTCGTGAAAATTTTGAGATCGAAAAATTTCGCTCCTACAACGAAGATTTTAAGACCCGCAACATGGCATCTGCCAAAGTTTCCCGCACTTATCTGCCCTGGCTTGATGGCTTAGCAGGAAGTTTGTCAGTCATTGCCTTAGTCTTAGGCGGAATTTTCGTAATCAATGGGGACATGACCTTAGGAGATCTTGTTGCGTTTAATGGCTATCTATGGATGTTGAACAACCCCATGCGTATGAGTGGCTGGTTGATCAACGATGTTCAGCGATTTTCTGCGGCCTGTATCAAAATTCGACAAATGCTGGCACAAGAATCGAAAATACCGGTTCACCAACAAGAAAAATTAGAACCGATCAAAGGATTTGTGGAATTTAAAGATGTTTCGTTCCACTTTTCAGATGATCCAGAGCAAAATGTACTGGAAAACATCAACTTCAAGATTGGGCCGGGACAAACGTTAGGGATCTTAGGCGAAACCGGCTCAGGAAAAACGACCTTGGTGAATTTAGTCGGACGTTTTTATGACCCGACTGAAGGGGAAGTATTGATTGATGGAAAAAATGCCAAAGAGTATCCTGTGCGCCAAATGCGGGAAAACATTTCAATGGTGATGCAAGATGTCTTCTTGTTTTCTAATACCATCTCTGACAATATTGCTTTTGGAAATCCTTTAGCAGATGAAGGCTTTATTCGCCAAATGGCGGTAGTCGCCGATGCAGATACCTTTATTTCTCGAATGCCTCAAGGCTACGAGACGATTGTCGGTGAACGAGGCGTCGGACTTTCTGGCGGACAAAAACAACGGATCTCTCTTGCGCGGGCCTTAGCCAAAGATCCATCGATCTTGATTTTGGATGACACGACGTCTGCCGTCGATATGGAGACAGAATCGAAGATCCAACAAGAGCTGACAAAATTAACAGGAGAGAAAACGACGTTCATCATTGCCCATCGGATCTCCTCTGTTCGAGAAGCCGATCAGATTTTGATGATGGAAAAAGGTCGGGTCGTTGAACAAGGCACCCACGAAGAACTCGTCAAACTGCGAGGAAAATACTATGAAGTGTATCAAAAACAATTAGGCTTGTCAGGAGGTGAAGACGATGGCGAGAAATAAATTTGATGTCGATGAGGAATTAGACCAGGAATTTAGCTGGAAGGATTTCAAGCGTTTGTCCCAATACGTCGTACCGTATAAAAAAAGTATTGGAAAAGTACTATTTACGATCATCCTGGCAAACTTAGCAGGAATGCTGGCGCCCGTTTTCACGAAGATCGCCATCGACTCATCGATTCCTGAAAAAAATGTCAATCAATTGCTGCTTTTAGGAGCTGCCTTTTTAGTGACCTTGATCGCTATTGGCGTCTGCATGCGTTATCGTATTTACCATATCACGAATATTGGGCAAGATGTTTTGAAGGATATGCGCTTTGATATTTTTGAACATCTGCAGCGGCTGCCGTTTTCTTATTTTGATACAAGGCCCCATGGCAAGATCTTGATCCGCATCGTAAACTACATCAATACACTGAGTGACCTGTTGAGTAATGGCCTGATCAATTTGATTTCCGATGTTTTCAACGTCATCATCACCTTGATCTTTATGTTTGCGATCGACTTCAAATTGACCCTATATTCCCTTGCGTTGCTGCCAATTTTGTTCATCATGGTGATGGTAATCAAAAATAACCAGCGCAAAGCCTATCAGGAGTTGAGTAATAAACAGTCCAATTTAAATGCTTACATTCATGAAAGTATTGCCGGCATCAAGATTACCCAATCCTTCGCACGGGAAGAAGAAAATGCAGAGATTTTCCAAGAAGTCAGCAATGATTATCGGACTTCCTGGATGAAAGCTGTCAAAATTCAGTTTCTCATGTGGCCTGGGGTGCAAAACATTTCAGTCATTACGACTTGCTTGATTTATTTTGTCGGCATTCGCCAAATCGGTGTCGATGTCAGCACAGGTACGTTGATCGCTTTTATCAGTTATATCAATAATTTTTGGAATCCAGTCATCAACATCGGGAATTTTTATAATTCTTTGATTACAGCAACAGCCTATCTTGAACGGATTTTTGAAACGATGGATGAAGTGCCAGATATCGAAGACAAACCAGATGCAAAAGTATTGCCGACGATGAAAGGGACCGTTGATTTTGAACACGTGACCTTCCGATACGAAGAAGGCAAAAACATTCTTTCTGATGTCAACTTCCACATCGAACCCGGGGAAAGCATTGCCTTGGTTGGCCCTACTGGTGCTGGGAAAACCACGATCATCAATTTGCTGAGCCGCTTTTATGATGTCAATGAAGGCAGTGTTAAAGTAGATGGGATGGACGTTCGTGACGTAACGCTGGAATCGCTGCGTTCACAAATGGGGGTCATGCTGCAAGATACCTTTATTTTCTCAGGAACGATCATAGAGAATATTCGCTATGGAAAATTAGATGCGACAGAAGAAGAGATCATCGAAGCAGCGAAAATCGTCCGTGCTCACGACTTTATCACGGAGTTGAAAGACGGCTATCAAACCGTCGTCGAAGAACGAGGAAGCACTTTATCTGCAGGGCAACGGCAACTGATTTCCTTTGCCCGAGCGTTGTTGGCTGATCCAAAAATTTTGATCTTAGATGAAGCGACCTCAAGTATCGATACGAAGACAGAAGAATTGCTGCAAGAAGGATTGTTGAAGCTGTTAGAAGGCAGAACCTCATTTATCATTGCTCACCGGCTGTCCACGATCAAAAATTCTGATCGAATCTTTTACGTGGCGGGGGGAACGATTGCTGAATCTGGTAACCATGATCAGCTAATGGCACAAAAAGGCTTGTACCATCATTTGTATCAATCACAATACGACTTATTGCAAGCCATCTAAAAAGAATCCCCACAAACGATGCGTTCTCATCGTTTGTGGGGATTTCTTTGCGTGATTCTTTTGTGTCACGCAAGCTCAATCATTAAAGTCGACGATTCTGGTTCCATGAACTTCTTTTACACCTAATGTATCAGCAACATGTCGGGCATTTTCAAAGGAAATGCCACCGCCAGGTAAAATCGTTAAACGCTCACCAGCATAGGCGATCAATTCTTTCAGATGATCGAAGTTGTCTTCAATCGGAGTCCCTGCAGCACCACCATGGGTCAAAATCCGCTGTACGCCATGCTCAGCTAACCAATCAATCGCTTTAAATTGGCGCGCTGCAGGAATTGCGTCGAAGGCCATGTGAAAAGTAACCTGCAAGCCTTCTGCAGTTTCTAACAATAGCTCCAATGCTTCTTCGTCCAACCAGCCGCTAGGTGTTAAGCAACCTAGAACAACGCCGTCTGTTCCTAGCTTTTTTGCTTCGATCAAGTCGGTGTGCATGATTTTCAACTCAGTGTCATTGTAAACAAAATCACCGCCTCGAGGTCGGATGATCGTCATAACGGGTATTCCTTTTTCGCCAGCATACTGCAGGACTTCTTCTTGCACGCCGGTACTTGGTGTTGTTCCGCCGACCGCTAAATTATCACAGAGTTCAATCCGCTGTGCGCCTCGTGCGATTGCTAAGGGAATATTGGTATAATTTTCTGCACAAAATTCTTTTAACATGATTTACCTCCAATAGATGGGTGTTCAATTGATTTGTTATTCTATCCACTAGCATTCTACCACAAGAATATGCTAAAGTAGAGCAGAGATGAGGGAAGTTGAATGTTAAAAAAAATCGATCGGGGGCGCCTTTTTTTAAACGCCCATTATCACTTATTTGAATGTCCATTGTGCCGCCAAGCATTTTTCCCAACCGAAAATGGCTTGGTTTGTCCAAATCGTCATCGATTTGACTTATCAAAGAAAGGCACACTTTTCTTTTTGGATCATCAAGTTAAAGCAGATTATGATCAAGCACTGTTTTTGCCGCGTCAACGTATGATCGCTAGCGGCATGTATGCACCAGTCCTTGAGACCATCAAAGCAGCTTTGGGGGCTGCTGAGTATCTTTTAGATGTCGGCTGCGGTGAAGGCAGTTTACTTGCGCAGATGGTCAATGAAAAGACTCAGGCGGCTGTCGGCTTTGATATCGCCAAAGACGGGGTCTATCTAGCAACCAATCAAAACGTACCGGCTTTTTGGTGTGTGGCGGATCTGACCAACCTGCCGTTTGCTGAAGCGAGCTTTGATACGATTTTCAATCTGTTTTCACCGTCAAATTACGGGGAGTTCAACCGCATTTTGAAAAAGGGTGGACAGTTGATCAAAGTCGTCCCTGCGGCGGATTATTTAAAAGAACTACGAGCCGCTTTTTATCCTGATGATGAAACAAAACAGCAGTATTCGAATGAACGGGTCGTTAGCAAATTTTTTGAACACTATCCCACCGCATCCCGTCAAAGAGTAACGCATGTTTTTGCGATTCCTGAAGAAAATCGGCAAGATTTACTTGCCATGTCGCCGTTAGAGTGGGGGGCTTCGGAGGAAAGGAAAGAAAAGCTGCGTCAAACCCCTTTGGCACAGATAACTGTTGATGTTGAGGTGTTGATTGCGAAAATTTCCTGAAAATATTTTGAACTTTTTTGTTATTTACTCTTGCAATCATGCCATGGGAGTGATATATTGTTCTCAAGTCATTTTTCATTGGTTTTTATCAGGTTCCTGTTCTGATAAAAGTTAGTGAAAAGAGCTTCACTAACGTAACGACTCGCAGTGATCGACACCGAGTTGGTACGTTTTTTTTTATGCCCAAAAAAGCACACAAAAAATGTTGTTTCTAGAAAAACAAGTGTGCCAAAATATGGTACTATAGAAGTTATTGAAGAAGCTATTGAGAATGAAATGGAAAATGTAAGGTGTAAAAACACAAATCAATGCGAGAACCGATCGGCAATATCCGATCGAAAGGAGTTTTTATCTATGAATCACATCGTTCTTTTTGAACCTCAGATCCCGGCCAATACGGGGAACATTGCACGTACTTGTGCAGCAACAAATACTCATTTACACTTAATAGAGCCACTAGGCTTTTCAACGGATGACAAGCAATTGAAGCGGGCAGGACTTGATTATTGGCATGATGTCAATATCACCTATCACAAAGATTTGGCTACTTTTATGGACTTTTTAGGAGAGCGTCCGTTGTACCTGATCTCGAAATTTGCCAATCGCGTGTATTCTGACGTCGATTATACCGCAGATGATGATCAGTTCTTTATTTTTGGGAAAGAAACGACGGGGCTTCCGGAAAGCTTTATGCGTGAGCATGCCGAAAAATGCCTACGCATTCCGATGAATGATGAGCATGTTCGTTCCCTAAATCTATCAAATACGGCTGCTTTGATCATTTATGAAGTTTTGCGGCAGCAAGGCTTCCCACAGCTGGAATTGACACACCATTATGAGAACGACAAACTAGATTAAGAAACGAGGCTTGTTCGATGCAATTATACTTTACCCGTCACGGAAAAACAGAGTGGAACCAAGCGCGCCGCTTTCAAGGGATGCTAGGGGATTCACCGTTATTGCCGGAAAGTCATGAAGAGATCAAACTGCTCGGTGATCATCTGGATGCTATTCCTTTTGAGAAGATTTATTCAAGCACGTCTTTACGAGCAAAAGTAACTGCCCAAGAGATCCAAACAAGGCTCCATCACCCTGTTGAAATTATTTATAATGAGAACCTGCGTGAGATCGGACTTGGTGAATTAGAAGGACGTTCTATCGATGAAATGCATGAGAAGTATCCTCAACAATTGACTGATCTGCGTAATCATCTTGATCGCTACGATCCCAGTGCCTTTAAGGGAGAGCCGATCCAAGAAACATTGAGCCGGATCGAGACCGTCGTCATGGATGCGGTGATGCAGCATGAAGGCCCATTATTGTTCGTCGGTCATGGGGCATCCTTTACGGCTGCTATCCAGTGGCTTGCAGGCAAACCATTAGCCGAATTAAGAGAGCAAGGTGGATTAGTCAATAACAGCGTTAGCTTATTAGAGACGAATGAACAAAAAGTATTGCCTTTTGAACTAAAAGTTTGGAATGAAGCAAGCTTTTTAAGCAATCAGGCAGGATTAGACGCTTTATTGTAAACCATGAAAGGAGCGGCACCATGATTCCAGAAAGAACGTTTTTTGTCGGCCATGTTGCCGCCATCTTTTTCCAGAATCCCAGCAATTTTTATAAAGTACTATTAGTTAAAGTCGCTGAGAATAATGCCGACTACAAAGACTCGGAGATCGTCGTTACTGGTAGTTTCGGCGAAATCCAAGAAGAGGAAAAGTATCGGTTTTTTGGTGAGCTGGTCAATCATCCCAAGTATGGCGTCCAGTTGAAGGCCGAAAGCTACCAACAAGAACAACCGACCTCTGAACAAGGGTTGATAGCCTACCTTTCTGGAGAAAAATTTCCTGGGATCGGCAAGAAGACCGCTGAAAAAATCGTTGATCTTTTAGGAGAAGAAGCGATCGACCGGATGCTGGAAGAACCGGCATTGTTGGAGCAGATTCCAGGGTTAAATGAAAGTAAGCAAAAAATGATTTTAGATACCGTTCGGCAAAACCATGGGATGGATCAAGTAATCGTTGGCTTGAGTCGCTATGGCTTTGGTAGCCAGCTATCTTTTGCTATCTATCAAGCCTACAAAAATGAGGCGCTATCCATTATTGAGGAGAATCCATATCAGCTGGTGGAAGACATTGAAGGCATTGGCTTTAAACGCGCAGATGGCATCGCTGAACAGCTGGGGATCGAAGCTTCGTCACCGCAACGGTTTCGAGCGGCGGTCTTGCATCAAATCTTCGCCCAGTCCTTGCAGACGGGCAATACCTTTATCCACGCCCAAGATTTGTTAGAGCAGACACTGCGCCTATTAGAAACGAGCCGCCCCATTGAGATTGCGCCTGACGATTTGGCATCAAAGATCATTCATCTAGTGGAAGAAGGAAAGATCCAACAAGAAGAAACCCGTTTATATGAAAATAGTTTGTACTTTTCTGAATGGGGAATTGCCAGTTCCATCGAACGCTTGCTTTCCCGCAAAAAAGAAATCGTCTATCCTGAGAAAAAAATCAGTAAAACGTTACGTAAAATAGAAAAGCACTTAGGCATCACCTATGGTTCCTCGCAAGAAGAAGCGATCAAAGAAGCAATCCGATCGCCATTGTTTATTTTGACAGGTGGCCCAGGTACTGGGAAAACAACAGTGATCAATGGGATCGTACAATTATTTGCTGAGTTGAACGATTTGGACTTAGAACCATCAAAATACAGCGACGAAACCTTTCCGATTCTCTTGGCAGCACCGACTGGTCGAGCCGCCAAACGGATGAACGAAACGACTGGTTTGCCAAGTGGTACGATCCATCGTTTGTTAGGATTGAATGGCCGTGAAAAAGCACCATCGATTAGTCCCAAAGAGTTAGAAGGCGGTTTACTGATCGTCGATGAGATGTCAATGGTCGATACGTGGTTGGCGAATACGCTCTTTAAGTCGATCCCTACAAACATGCAAGTGATTTTTGTGGGGGATAAAGATCAGCTTCCTTCTGTGGGACCAGGACAAGTCCTTCATGATTTGCTAGCGATCGATGCGATCCCGAAACAAGAATTGACGGAAATCTATCGTCAAGGAGATGGATCAAGTATTATTCCACTGGCCCACGCCATCAAAAACGGGCAGCTGCCTGCTGATTTTACACAAAACCAAAAAGATCGTTCTTTCTTTGCGTGTGATGCGTACAAGATCGAACCGTTGATCGCTCAGATCGTGAAACGGGCGAAAGACAAAGGTTATACGCCGCAAGATATTCAAGTGTTGGCGCCGATGTATCGTGGGGCAGCTGGGATCGATGCTCTGAATAAAATGATGCAAGAGATTTTTAACCCCAACGATGGAACCAAAAAAGAGGTCACCTTCAATGATACGGTGTATCGTATCGGCGATAAGGTCTTGCAGTTGGTAAACTCTCCTGAAGATAACGTGTTTAATGGCGATATGGGCCAAATCGTTGGGATCACTCTAGCCAAACAGTCGGAAGACAAGGTTGACGAACTGGTCATTCAATTTGATGCCAATGAAGTGACCTATAAGCGTAATGAATGGAACAAGATCACATTATCCTACTGTTGTTCGATCCATAAATCCCAAGGTAGTGAATTTCAAATGGTTATTTTGCCGATGGTTCATCAATACCAACGTATGCTGCAGCGCAATTTGCTATATACCGCTGTGACTCGCAGCAAAGAGATGCTGATTTTACTTGGTGAACCGCAAGCCTACCAAACCTGTGTCAGTCACGAATCTGCCACTCGCTTAACGACATTAAAAGAACGTATCAATGGCACGGAAGAAATGACGCCGCTGCAACGGGCGAAATTGGCTCAGTTTGAGGAAGCCGATGATCCGTTTTATAATGATTCCTCTGAGAACACGAAGGCAAAAATGGTAGCTTCGAAGCCAAAGGAAAATCCCAGCACTGAAGCTGCTGCTAACCAGCAAGCGACAGAAAAGTCACCAGATAGTGGGTTGGACTTGTTTGCTTTTGCCGAGCCTGAGCCGTCGGCATCAAATCAGACAGAAACGGCCAAGCCTCTGTCAGGGGATAAGGTCCTAAGTGAAGGGACTACGGGGGAAGAAGCACTCATCGAAGAAACGCAAAACGATGGTGTGCTGACCTTAACGATGGTCAAAAAGCATTTAGTAGATCCAATGATTGGGATGAAGGACTGTTCTCCGTACGACTTTATGCCCGTAAAAAACGAGGGATTATAACGATGAGAAAATGCTAAAAATGGGTTGTTAGTGAGCGCTTTCTTTTGGTTTTTCAGCTTCTTATGCTAAGCTGAAATCAAAAGGAGGCGTTACATTATGGCGAAAGAAACCGAAGACAAATTAGCAAAACTCGCAAAAGAATCTGGCAACGACTTTAAAAAATTGGATGAGATGGAAAAAGAATTTAAATTAGATGAAAGCCCTGATGCAGAACGAGGCGAACGGGAAGAATCAGGATTAGAAAAAACGTTAGATAAGGCGCCGATTTTCCCGCCTAACACACCAAATAACCCAACGAATCCTGGCAGTCCTGGAAATCCATGATTTTCTACCAAGAAGAAACCAACTGTTGAATAATCGAATAGAAAGAAACCTGAAGAATGCAAAGGCGCATTTCTTCAGGTTTTTTGTGTCTAATGAGACTCACTGTAAATGCTGATAAAAATAGATTGCTAATTGCGTGCGATCCCGTAACCCCAGCTTTTCTAGTAATTGGCTGATGTAATTACGAACGGTTCCATCACTCAAATACAAGGCATCGGCGATTTCTTTATTGTTTTTACCCGCTGCTACTTCTTTGATGATCGCAAATTCACGTTCGCTAAAGGAAGCTTGATTGTCAATTGATGGTTCGTTCTTCATTAGCTGCGTGAAGGTCTCAACGATTTCATTCCCAAAGACAACTTGGCCATTATAAGAGGCTTTGACAGAAGGGATGATTGCCTGTAAATTCTGTTTGATCAAATAACCTTTCACACCGATGGAAAAGGCTTCTCGAATGTATTCTTCATCTTTGAAGGTAGTCAATAGCAAAAGGATCGCGTGGGGAAATTTAGCCAGTATTTCTTTGGCAGCATCGATCCCAGTTTGTTCCGGCATGCGGATGTCCGTCAGCAAAACGTCAGGACGATGAGTTTCATAGAGGTCAATGGCGTCTTTGGCACAATGACCGATGCCTAATACACGAATTTCTTCTGTGCTTTCTAAAATGGTTTGCAACGAGGTCGTCACAAACGGATCATCGTCAATAATAACTACAGTAATCATTGGTGTTCCTCCTTTGGTAAAATGATCGTCAACTGAAAGCGTTGGTTTTCTTGTAAGATATGAACTTGTCCTTGTTGTTCTTGGACCCGTTGACGCATCGTTTTCAGACCGATTCCAGTTTTAGCAATTTGAGATCCGCGGACGCCATCATTGGTGATTTGCAAGCGGAAAAAAGCAGGCAGTGTCCGAAAATGCAAGACAACGGTTTTGGCATGACTGTGTTTGATGCTGTTGGTCAAGGCTTCTTTGATCACCATTAAGAAACAATTTTGCTGGGCTTCGTTCAATCCTTCAAATAAGGTTCCTTCAATCGTGACTGAAGATGGAAAATCAGCAATCAGAAACTCTAAGGACTGTTGGAAAGTAATCGATGTCTCATGGAGATCATGAACGCTTTGGCGGATACGATCCATCCCAGTGTGAACCGTAGCACTCAAATTTGCTAAGGGCTCATTTAGTTTTGGTTCTTGATTGATCATTTCAAGTGCGCCAATCTGCAAAATGGCACTCGACAGCAGATGGCCAACATTGTCATGGATATCTCGCGCGATTCGATTTCGTTCTTCGGCAATTTGTAAGGCCAATTTTGTTTCTTGTGATAAGGCTAGTACTTTGTTTTGCTGCGATAATTGCTGCTGTTTTTCCCAATGAGTATCTTTTGAAGCGATGTACTTTTTCTCAAGAGCAGACATTCGCTGTTCTTTTTTACGTAAGTAAAAAGCAAAAAGCAACAAAAGGATGACAAAGGCGATCTTGGAGGGGGATTGATTGCCAACTGTTGCGATCAATAAAAATCCTAATAAAGATAGAATGTCATCTTTTCTTTCTTCAGGAGCGATCACCCGCATCATTGCAGGCAGAAAGAGGGCAAGCTCTGACCAAAAAGTACATAGAAGCAATAGAATAACTTGAAAAAACCAGCTTGCTTTCTTAGGCAATAAATAACTGACACCAGTGAAGAAAATAGCGATCAGCAAAAAAATGACTTGTACGGCAACAAATCCTTGATTTACCAATAGAAGCAACGAGATTGCGAGTAGAAAGCCAGCTTCGCTGAGTAGTCGAGATTTGGACATGGCAGACTCCTTCATTGTGACAAATGTCATAGTTGATTTGGTCAATCGTCACTAGTTTCTTTTCTTAAACTTTATTATAGTCAGATTAACAAGAAATTTGGAAGGAGTTTTTCATCATGATTATTGAAATTGATAAATTAGTTAAACGCTATGGTGATTTTGTGGCATTGAATCATTTTGATCTGCAAGTACAAGAAGGGGAAGTTTTAGGATTATTGGGACCAAACGGTAGTGGGAAATCGACTGCTATCAATTGTATGCTCTCTTTGCTAAATTATGACAAAGGCACCATTAAACTGTTTGGATCAACCATGACCCCTGAAAACTATGCCGTTAAAGCAATGATCGGCGTCGTTCCTCAAGATGTTGCCGTCTTTGAAGAACTAAGTGTACAAGAAAATATCGATTATTTTTGTGGTTTATATGTTGCTGACAAAGAGAAACGGCAAGCATTGATCGAAGAAGTCATACAATTAGTGGGATTGGAAAATTTCGTGGCTTTCCATCCAGGTGAGCTGAGTGGTGGCTTGAAACGACGGTTGAATATTGCCTGTGGGATCGCTCATAAGCCACGCTTGATTTTTTTAGATGAACCAACAGTCGCCGTCGATCCCCAAAGTCGTAATAAAATTTTGGAAAGCATCAAAGAGCTGAATCGCCAAGGAGCAACGATCGTTTATACGACCCATTACATGGAAGAAGTGGAAATTCTTTGTGACCAGATCGTGATTATGGATCAGGGACAGGTGATTGCCAAAGGGACCAAGGAATCTCTGAAAGACATGGTACGCACGGCAGATCGTTTGACCATCGACATCCCCTTACTGCCAGACCATGTGTTGGCTACAATTCAAACCACCATTACTGCTGACGGGATCGTTTATAAAGAGGGACAGCTCCAAGTAACAACGACGGAACTCAATACGGTCTTGCTCCCCATTTTGACGCTCTTACAAGCAGAGAAAATCAGTTACGGAAAAATTGCAACCAAAGAAGCGACCTTAAATGATGTCTTTTTAGAGATCACGGGCAAGGAATTGAGAGACTAAAGGAGGGGAAAACATGTTTTGGCATTTTTACAAATATCGCACAAAAGTGCTGTTGCGAAATAAATCCATGCTGTTTTGGACGTTGGCGTTTCCCATTCTCTTAGGCCTAATGTTTATGGCGGCCTTTGGGGAGATCGATCAAGCAGGAAATTTAGAGACAATCACGACGGGAATCGTAAAAAACGGGGATCAATCAGCGCTTTCGGAAAATTTTTCCGCGGTCCTTGAACAAGTGGAAATCAATGAAAAACCATTATTTGACCTTAAGGAACTATCAGAAGCAGAGGCAGTTGAAGAGCTGAATGCGGGTGATTTAGCTGGGTTTTATCTGATAGCTGACGAAACGATTTCACTCCATGTGGGGCAAGCGGGCATGAGTCAGACGTTGATGAAAAATGTAATGGATCAATTTTTACAACGTACAGCGATTATTTCTAGTAAAGCAGCAGAACTTGAAACGCTTGATCTTGCACCAATTATGGCCGCGTTTGAACAGGAAGCGACTTTTCAAGAAGTGAATGCTGATCGTGACATGAGTGTTAAAAGTTTTTATTTCTTTACTTTGATTGGGATGGCGATCCTCTATGGGACGATGTGGGGTGTTCGCAATGTTCAGGATCAGCAAGCCAATCAATCCGCGAATGGGATTCGGCTTTCCTTGATACCAAGAAAACGCACATTGGTTTCAAGTGCGAATTTAGCGGCGAGTTTTACGATTGTGTTAGTAGAAGTCTACATTATTTTAGCGGTTTTTCGTTTTGTCTATCAAGTAGACTTTGGTGAACGATGGCAGTGGCTACTACTGGTTGCCGCGTTGGGATCATTGTGTGCGATTTTGCTAGGAACATTGATTGGAAATCTGACGCCAAAAATGAATCTGGTGCAAAAGGATGGCATTTTGATTTCCGTGACGATGGCGATAAGCTTTTTTGCCGGGATGATGGGCTCGGAACAAATCAAGTATTGGCTTGATCTACATGTGCCGATACTGGGGCAAATAAATCTCGTCAATTTGATCAGTGAAAGTCTCTATCAATTATACTACTATACAGATCTGGCTAGCTTTTATACCAATCTTTTATGGTTGACTGGCTTTATCGTCCTTTTCGCAATTGGAAATACTTGGATCGAAAGAGGGGTGCGCTATGACGCTTTATAAAACGATTTGGACTTTACTGAAGGCCAATAAGTCGAACTTACTAATTGGAGTACTGATCACTGTGGGAGTTACATTCTTTTATGCACAAAGCATCGACGTCGAAAACACCTCTTTACAAGAAGCCAACATTGCTTTGATCAGTGAAGAGGAGTCGCCAGTCGTTGACGGTCTTCGGGACTACTTGAAGGAGAAGCAGACCTTGGTCACTTTGGAGGGTACCTCACAAAAAGAAATTGATGATGCCCTTTATTTTAATCGCATAAACATCGTCTTGCATTTACCAGTAGATTTCACGGAACAGGTGGAGGCCGGCCAGATGCCAGCAATCGAGATTCAAAGCCGGCCAGATGCTTTCTCTAAAACCATTGTCACCCAGCAAGTGAACACGTACTTACAGACGCTTTTGCTTTTTAAAGAAGAAGGTAAAACAGTTAGTGAGGCGATAGAACAAGCACAAACAGCGCTAGCCGTCACTGGGCAAGTTGAACTCAGTACAGAATATAGTCAACGAATGAAAAAAATGTTAACAGGCATGACCTTTAACTTATTGTCATATGGTCTCTTTCTATCAATATTTAGCGGGTTTGGCGTGATCAATATGGCCTTTAATCGCAAAGCAATCAGCAAGCGAAACCAGAGCGCCCCTCTTGCTAAACGTGTCTTACAGCGGAAAATCCTGTTAAGCTTGATCAGTTATTCGCTGCTCTTAACTTTCGGCTTTTTATTACTGATGGTGTTATTAGTGATCCGCACGTCTTGGGATACAGCAGCTTGGTACCACATTTTGAACACGTTCTTGTTTTTATTACCAGTCATCAGCTTCTCGGCGTGTGTCACTTCCCTGGTGAAAAATTCAGAAGCAATCGGCGGGATCAGCAATATCTTTATAACCGGCAGCTGTTTTATCGGTGGTGTCTTTGTATCAGCTAATTTCCTGCCAGATATCGTCAATAAAATCGCGGCGTTTACACCAACGTATTGGTTTGTTCAAAACAATACCTTGATTAGCGAGACCCTCACGTACAATCAAGGGTTTACTGAATCGTTTTGGTTCAATGGCTTTGTCTTGGTTGCATTTGCAGCAGTATTTTCAATGATTCATTTTGTTTTGGGAAAAGAAGGAAGTCCTCGTTGGCAGTACAACTCAGCGAAAAACTAACAGGTACACAGAAAAAAACGATACAAATCGTTGCTGATTTGTATCGTTTTCTTTATGGGCACCAAAATAATTGATTGGCAGTAGTAAAGGTAATATCAAAGGGACGTTGGCCCATTTCTTCGCCATCTTCTTGTCCATGTTGGGGCACGGTAGAGATAATTCTCAGCTTCGACGTGGAGAGATGATGAAAGTAGCGTGAATTCATGTGTTTCTTACGCATCAGTAAACCGATCAGCCAGAAAATCTTGAAAATCGACACACGCTCAACGAGCACGAAATCAAACTTTTTCTCTCTGACTGAAGCGGTTGGGGCGATTGCAACACCGCCGCCAAAGTAAGGATGATTGGTCGTGGTGCACAAAAAAGCTTTTTTATAACTGAATTGTTGCCCATTACACTCGACTAAGATCGGAAAACCTCTTTGAAGAAACAAAACGCGGATAATTGCAGCGATATAGGAAAAGGAGCCGAGGTTGAACTTATTAAGACTGCTTTTTGCCACAGAGTGATTGGTGGTATAGACGATTGCCGCATCAAGACCAATACCCACATTATTAAGAGCGATGCCGTTTTCCTCTTGGATCTGCTCTTCATAGCGGATAATGGCCAATTCTTGGGGCTTAGTAGTACCGGCAATTTTCCAAAACGCTTTTTCCGGCTCTCGTGGCAGATCGATACTTCGCGCAAAATCGTTTCCCGAGCCAGCGGGGATGTAAGCAACGGGAATTTGTTGTTGTTCAAGTTGTAACTCTGATACTACTTGGTGAAGCGTTCCATCACCGCCGATAACCACCAATAATGGATAAAGCATCTCGCCATTTTCTAAATAGACATCATCCCAAGGCAAAAGGCGTTCTTTTAAGAGTTTTCTGGTGATGTTCCGTTCGTCGCCGGGTGATTTGGTTAGGTAGATTTGATGGGGGAAACGATGTTTTTTTACGATTCTTTGCACACGTTCCGCCGCTTTTTTTCCTCGTCCACTACCTGAAGCAGGGTTTACGAGGAAGTGATAATAATAGTTCATTTTATGAATAGCTCCATATCGTTTTTTCGTTCAATGCGGTTAATTATAGCATGTTTCGACAGAAGGCGGGGAGACGATGCCTGAAAAAAGAGCAAAAAAATAGATTCGACGATTGTGATTTCTGGGTTTTCAAAGGTTCTTATGTCCACTTTGATCCTCAGGTAATGATGCCCATCGCCGAATCCTATTCAATTAGTAAGGAGTAACTCAAATTCCCACATCCTTTGTCTTTTATTCTAAGTTGACAACAATTCTTTTCTTGCAGAACCTGCTTCGTCTGCTTTACTGGGAATCCTTGCTCCTTACACTTATAGTATAGCACATTTTTCTCTTTTAGCAATCGCTTACATGATTTGGTTGTTGTCTTTTAGATAAATTTAAATAGTTTAAATAAAAGATAAAGGAAAAGCAAAACCGAGTTTTCATTCGATTTTGCTTTTATGTCTTTTAGAAAGTAGCAGTCATTCTTTTTTTGGATTTTTCACAAAAATTAAAATCAAAATTGGAACCACTAAAAATATAATCGCATTATTGATTATCAGCACATCGTAATTACTAAAATTAAACGGATTATTTTGCCATGTTTGAAACATAAATCCCAGTAAATTTTGAGTATGGGCAAGATAAAATAAAGCAGAGGTGCCTAGTATGTTAAGGATTATTGTGATCACACATAAAATCCGTACTAGCTTAATTAGTACTTTTTTCATAGGAGAGCTCCTTTAGTTATTGCTGCATTTCTGGTAGATTGGCGAAGGCTTCAGTTAGTTTCACAGATTCTTCTAAAATATCCATATAGATATCGTAGTAAGCCCAGCCGTCACCTAGATCAGCCGCTTCAATTGTCTCAGTGGTTGTTTGAAATTCTCTCATCAAATCAGTGTAGCTACGCATAACAGAAGTGTAAGCGGACAAATCATAAGTTTCAGGATTGGCAATATACCCTTCAACTTCTGCGATCAGATCAGCGTACGTATCAGATAATTTTTCAAGTTGTGCTTCCAATTCATCAGAAGCTTGCTCATTCGCTTGGCTGTCAATTTCTTCTTCTGAGCTCTCATTAGTTTCAATCTCTTCTTCTTCAGAAGCAGCGACATCCTCAGAATCTTCGGAGCTTTCCATTGTTGTTTCAGTTGTTTGTTGTGACGATTCGACAGTATCACTTTCCACATCTTCACTAGAGCAACCAGCCAGGAATAAAGTGGATACTAGTACAAAACCAAATAAAATCTTTTTCATTTTTAAACCCCTTTTTTTCAAAATAAATTGTAATATTTTGCTTATATTATAATTTATGAAGAAATATTTTTTTTGTATCTAAAAAAGAACATATCCTTTCTTTTTTAGATACTTTATTTATTTTACCTTGAAAAGCCTCACGAATAAAGAAGTATCTGGTTATTTTAACCATTATTTAACTATGTTTATGCGTATTGTTATAAATAGTGATAAAAAAAGCGTTTTTTTATTTTGTGTAAAAATTCGAAAGGTTTGCATTTTATTGAGAAAAGATATTAAAATAACTATAATATATCTAATTATCTTTTTATTATTATTTATTGCTTTTTCCTTGTTAAAAAAAAGCGATAGGAGTAAATTAGAAGTGTAAAAAACTTATTTTAGGAGGAAGTATTATGTGTACTGCGTTAACTTATGTAACGAAAGATCATTATTTTGGCAGAAATTTTGATTATGATGTTTCTTATAAAGAAGTAGTGACCATTACTCCGAGAAATTATCCATTCAAATTTCGCAAAGTAAGTGAAATAGATCACCATTACGCAATGATTGGGATTGCTGCTGGTGTCGCTGAGTATCCACTGTATTATGATGCGGTCAATGAAAAAGGTTTAGGTATCGCTGGATTGAATTTTCCAGAAAATGCTGTCTACAATGAATTTCAAGAAGGAAAAGAGAATGTTACGCCTTTTGAGTTCATCCCATGGCTCTTAGGACAATGCGCTACTGTCGAAGAAGTAAAAGGGCTATTAGCCAATGTCAATCTCGTTCGGATCAATTTTAGTGAAGATTTGCCTCTATCGCCTTTGCATTGGATGATTGCTGATAAAAAAAGTGCCATCGTTGTGGAAAGTATGAGTGATGGCCTTCATATTCATGAAAATCCGGTGGGAGTTTTGACAAATAATCCGCCATTTGATTATCAATTGTTCAATTTGAATAACTACCGTGTGTTATCATCGAAAACTCCGGAAACCCATTTTTCTGACAAGCTGGATTTTGATGAATATAGTCGTGGAATGGGCGGCTTAGGTCTGCCAGGAGATCTTTCTTCGATGTCTCGCTTTGTCAAAGTAGCTTTTACCCGATTGAATTCCGTTTCTGGAGAATCTGAATCCGAAAGCATTAGTCAGTTCTTCCATATTTTAGGTTCGGTTGAGCAACAAAAAGGACTTTGTGACATAGGCAATGAGCGCTATGAGTACACGATTTATTCTTCTTGCTGCAATACAGATAAAGGAATCTATTACTATCGTACGTATGAAAATAGTCAAATCGTTGCAGTTGATATGAATAAAGAAGATTTGGAAGGTAATGTACCGATTTCTTATCCATTAATTGAAGACCAACAAGTTCTTTTCAGTAACTGATCCATTCTTAAAAAACCATCTCAAAGCTGTTTTGAGATGGTTTTTTTCCTTTTCCATTTTTAAAATGAATCACTCTCATTTGTTGTCGTCTTCGTCCCTGCGGTACTTTTATTCGGAAATGGAAAAAAGCGGTTCACCAATATTGCAATCGTCATGCCGATAAAACTATCAACAATCCGATTAAAAGCATACAAGTAAGATTCAGTTTGAGGAATCATAAATAAAATCGTCAATAGTGTGGCACAAGCACCAACTGTTCCCTCGGAGTAATCAAATTTGACCAATAAAGCGATCATTAACATGATCACTAAAGGGATTGCAATCATTTGAATAAAGGACGAATGTCCGAAAAAGTTAAATATCGCAATACAAAATACAGAAGCGATTGCGCCGAAGCTGTTACCGGCAATCCGATGTTTCCCGTATTTGACGGTATTCTCATGATCTTCTCTTAATGTGAAAACAGCTGTGATCGTTGATACGACGTAGGTTTCACGATTCAAAAGAACACTAATCAAAATACAGAGGAATACACTGATTCCAGTTTTTACATTTCTTAAGCCAAAGGTCAATCCAAATAAGTTCAATCATGCCATCCTCTCAAAACAAATTTCAACGAAGTCGATTATACCACATTGCAGACGGTCAATTGCTTAGATTTTCAGAAAAATGAACAACGATTCTTTCATCGTACGTTGACAGGCAAATTTTATCAGTCGTCGAGAAGCTAGCTTGATACCATGCAATTTTCAACTTTGAGTGTTGAAAGGAATACAATAAGTGACCCCAACCCTAAATGAATTGACTTTCGTTGCCATCGCTTAAGACTCCTTTTTTTATTTCTCAGTCTGTTCAACGTTTAAATAAGTGTTTTGATAAAAAAATATTTATTGTTCATAAAAAGTTTGTTTTTTAGATATTATATTGAGATAATCAAAATAAGGAGGGTTTAAAATGAAAAAAGTGTCCATACTATTTGTTCTTTTACTTGGCTTTGTTGTTTTTCCGATGACAGTTTTTGCTGCATCTTCACCAAGTGTGAGCTATCAAACAAATATCCAGTCTCAAGGGTGGCAATCATGGAAAACAAACGGTCAGACGTCAGGGACCACAGGGAAAGCCAAGCGACTTGAAGCAATCAAGATAAAAATTACTAACGAAAAATACAAAGGGAATATTGAATATAAAACCTCCATTCAGAAACAAGGCTGGGAAAAATCGTTTAGAAAAAATGGGACTCTGTCTGGTACAAGTGAAAAAGGACAACGGTTGGAGGCGATCCAAATCAAACTCACCGGTGAGATCGCTAAGTATTACGATGTCTATTATCGAGTCAATGCACAACAATTTGGCTGGATGGGGTGGGCGAAAAACGGACAGTCTTCAGGAACGTCTGGCTTTGGTTTTCAACTGGAAGCAATCCAGGTCAAACTGGTGAAAAAAGGTGGGAAAGCACCTGGAACGACGAATGATGCATTTAGAGATGGACTGAAAAAATATGTAGACAAACGGGGCAAAGGGCTGATCGAAGGCTCCAAACAAAAGATTTATCATATACCGGGGAGTCAATATTATAATAAAACGACCAGTCCAATTCTGATGTTCAAGACAGAGGTGGAAGCCTACAAAGCGGGCTTTCGACCAGCTAGATAGAGGTGTGGCAGGCATTCGCTGAGTAAACATCTATGAGAAATTGCTTTACCAAAAAGGTAACGAGGCAACGAGAAGAAAGCTATTTTTGATCAAAAAGTAACTGAATCGTCTGATTCATTCTAAACATCCCTTTCCGTTAGCGAAAAGGGATGTTTTACGTTTTCAAGATGATTTCTGTGCGTAGATCCGACGAATCTTAAAGTAATTCAGCACTTAACCTTTCATCACGAGATGCGCCTTGATTTAGCGAGATTTCAACACAAAGCCACCATCTTCATCGTTCATTTCTTCGGTAGGCGTAAAAATAATATTTTTCCCATCTCTTTCAAGGGTAAAGATTGAATCACAAGCCATTAGGAAATCTGACGATGGATGCTTCATTGATAGTCGAATAGGGCTAGAAAATGAAAGCTGCGAAGTGTTTCTTTGAATCAACGGATGAAGGAATAGAGGGAGCAATTCCATCTGCATAAAGTTTTGTCAGGTGAATTCTAGATGATTTGATGATTAAATGGCCGGTTTAACATTGATATATGGCTATTAATGTGTATAATAAGTACTTGTGCGAAGCGCACCGCGGTTCATCAACCATCCCGCGTAATCAAAACTCGGAGAAAGTAGGGATCAAATGGAAAAATCAACAAATCTAACCAATCAACGTTTGCGTGTCGTCGCAGCCAATGGGATCATTATGGCACTTTATGTTGCTGTAACGGTTCTAGTCTCACCCGTTGCCTCAGGAGCGATTCAATTTAGGATATCTGAAGGATTGAATCACTTGGTCGTTTTCAACAGAAAATTGATGTGGGGTGTCGTTGGCGGGGTTGTAGTGTATAACATGTTCTTTGGAATGGGGATCTTGGATGTCGTATTCGGCGGTTTCGGAAGCTTCTTGGCTTTAGGAGCAACTGCATTGGTATATAAGAAGATTCCAAATGTTTTCGTAAGACTGGCATTTAATACCATTGTTTTTTCATTAAGTATGTTCCTGATTGCGATTATGCTAAATATCACCTTAGCATTGCCTTTCTGGCCAACATTTGCAACAACGGCATTGAGTGAATTTATTGTAATGACGATTACGGCACCGGTGATGTATATCATCAATCGTGCCGTTCGCTTCGATAAGCGCGTGTAAAAAAAGCTTGTTTTTTGCTTTGATGGTTCTCAAAAAACAAGAAAAAAGATCATTCCTAAGAAATGAAGGAATGATCTTTTATTTTATTCTGCTTTTAAGTCTTCGATCTCCACAACTTTGAAGTTTTTCGCTTCTAGTTGCGCAACGATCTTGTCGCATAATTCTTTTGATGTGTTTGCTGGTAAAGTGATCATCGTACGACGAATAAATTCGTCTTTACCGATGTCGAGAGTGATACAGCTAGCGATACTGCTGTATTTTGCGATTATTTTTGAGATAACCGCTAAGTCGCCTTGTTGACCTGTTGATGCGATCGTCAACACATAGCTTCCTTGTTCGACGCTCCATGATTGTGACAACATATTCAATAAGGAACTATGAGTCAAGATGCCGTAAAATTGATTGTTTTCATCTAGTACCGCAATATAAGGCAATTCTTTGATTGTAAAGAAAACCTTAAAAAATGAAGAGTTGACATAAATGAACTTCGTCGCATTTTTTAGCAGATAGGTGACGGGTAAAGTCATGTCACCGCCATTTGCTTTATGGCGATAGATGTGCATTTTATAAATATTTCCTCTAAAAATCTTTCCTGATTCATCTAGGATAGGCACACAACGATAACCAGACTCTTCTAAAATTGCCAGCGCTTCTTCTAAGGTAGCTGTTTCCTTTACCGTTGTTAAATCGCGTTTTTTGTAAACCATTGTTTTTAATAACATAATTTTCCCTCCCAAATACCCATTTAACACCATTATCATACCACAAAATCAGCAGAAACTATATTTATACGACAGAAAATCAAAAATTGACACAATCTTAAATAAATGGTATTTTTAGTGTTGGAAAACTTTATAAAAAGGGGGAGGACACTAAGATGGCAACGAAAAAAGCTGCTTTGGCTTGTTCTGTCTGCGGATCCCGCAACTATTCAAAATCAGTCAGTGAAGGTAAAAAAGGCGAACGCCTTGAAATCAACAAATTTTGCAAGTATTGCAATCAATATACGTTGCATCGTGAAACGAAGTAAGGAGGGAATCGAATGAAATTTTTGAAAAATGTTGTTGAAGAAATGAAAAACGTTTCTTGGCCATCAAAAAAACAATTACGCAAAGATACATTTGTGGTGATTCAAACAACCATTATTTTTGCATTGATGTTCTTTGTGATGGACACACTGATTCAAACGGTCTTCAATTGGATCCTAAAGTAACACTTCTTACTGATAGCGCTAGTCATTTATCACAAATCGTGCTATAATCGCTTTGAGGAAAAACTTCGGTGCAGCTGAGGTTTTTTTATTTTACAAAAAAGATGGGGAGTCCGAAAAAAATGGAATCTTTTGAAAAAAATTGGTATGTACTGCATACGTATTCTGGCTATGAAAACAAAGTAAAAGCGAACCTAGAGTCACGTGCACAAAGCATGGGGATGGGTGATTATATTTTCCGTGTCGTCGTTCCCGAAGAAGTAGAAACAGAAGAAAAAAACGGCAAAACCAAAGAAATCGTTCATAAAACATTTCCTGGCTATGTATTAGTTGAAATGGTCATGACGGATGAATCTTGGTACGTTGTACGTAATACTCCTGGGGTAACAGGTTTCGTTGGCTCTCATGGTGCAGGAAGCAAGCCAGCGCCTTTATTACAAGAAGAAATCAATTCAATTTTACGTTCGATCGGTATGAGTACTCGGACAGTTGAACTGGAAGTCGAAATTGGCGAAACCGTCAAAATCATCGAAGGTGCGTTTTCTGGTCTAGAAGGACAAGTAGCAGAAATCGATGAAGAAAAACAAAAACTAAAAGTGAACATCGATATGTTCGGTCGTGAAACCAGTACAGAACTTGATTTTGAGCAAGTAGATAAAATTTAACTGCTGGATAGACTAGCATGAACGGCTCATTTACGGTAAAATAACAGTAATGAGAATAAAGTGGACCAATTCGTTGGCCCACTTTTTTTCTCAAAATGAGTAAGCGCTTTATAAGAGGAAGGGGTCTTATGTCAAAATTATTTGCTTTTTTTAGAGTAAAGTTTCACAATGATTTTCATCCCCATACTAAAGGGATGATCTCTGTACATAATGGGTATAGCTTGTTGTTTCTTTTTAATTTGCTGCTGTTTTTCTTTGCCATGTTGTTTTTCGATCCAAGGGTGGCAGTCGAAGAGCTCAAGTTGATTTTATTTTCGGAAAGTCATCTTGTGACAGATTATATTGCTATGACTTCTGTAGGGTCGGCTTTATTAAACAGCAGTTTGATGACGTTTGTAGCGATCTCGATTTGCTATCATTATCGGGTGCCGATCACAGGAGGCGCGGTGTCTGCTATCTTTATGGTGACTGGGTATGGTTTTTTTGGGAAAAATCTACTAAATTTTATCCCGATATTTTTAGGCGTCCGTCTGTATTCGTATTTTATGAATGAACCATTGAAAAAATTTCTGTTGATTGCCTTGTATGGATCGTCGGTTTCTCCAATCGTCAGCTATTTTGCATTCAATGACTCACTACCGCCTTATTTTAGCTTGGTGATGGGGTACGGTATTGGAATTTTTACCGGTTTTTTGATGGTTCCCATGGCCTTATATTTTCAAGGACTTTTTCAAAGCGTCAGTTTATACAGTGCTGGATTCACTTCAGGAATGTTGTGTACATTAGTCGCCGCTATCTGTCGGATGTTTGGCCTAACGATTGAGCTAAGAACATTGGTGTCGCAAGAACAGCAGCCGCGTTTGATTCTCATGATGCTGGTTTTAGGAAGTGTGTTCGTAGGCTATGGGTCACTGATGGCAATCAAGAAAAAACGATTGAATATGCGAGCGATTTGGTCTCATAGTGGCAAAATCGAACGAGATATCTTACGTGATACCGGCGTTTATAATACGATGATCAACATGGGATTGATGACGTTTTTGCTTGTGGCATATGTCGTCAGTATTGGTGCGGTTTTAAATGGACCAGTTATCGGTGCGATCTTTTGCGTCATCGGCTTTTCTGCTTGTGGCTCTCATGTCTTTAACTCGCTGCCTTTATTGGCAGGGGTGACGATTGCCAATCTATTGAGCGTATACACCATCAACGAGACGGTTACAGTCACGTCAGCGATTTTTGCGATGATGCTCTGTGCAGTAACAAATGCCTATGGCTGGAAAGGCGGCTTGGTGGTCGGTTTTGTGCACGCCTCAATGGTACTGAATATTGATTTCTTACATGGAGGTTTGAATCTGTATAACAATGGTTTTTCTGGCGGGCTAGTCGCCATGATGATCATTCCCTTATTGGATCTCAGCAAACAGCTTTGGCAAAAATCAGCCGATCAGGCGCAAGCTACCAAGGATGAAAAACCACAAATGGACTTGAAAGCACAAGAAAGCGAGCAGCCATTGGTCCCATTGGATCAAACAGAAGGAAAACCTAAATTTTCCGAGCCTGTGAAGGTATTAAAACCCGTTGCCCAAAAGAAACACTATAGGGTAGGCGAGTGGGAGTAGAAAAACCGCCAATGTCATTTGTTACTTGTTTAACAAGTAGGGAGTGCTTGCCTTTTCGTCGTTGGAAATAATGGGAAAATGAAAACCAACCAAGAACAAGCAACGATTGGTTGTTCTTGGTTGGTTTTTATTCGTGTTCATTTCTAAAAAAACATCAACGATTGGCTTCTAAGATTTCTGCCTGTAGGCGTTGGGCAGTCGGCGTCATGGCTAGACCACCTTCAGCCGTTTCTTTGAAAATGCTAGGCATTTGTCGTCCGACTTGATACATCGCTAAGACCACTTCATCAGGTGGGATGACACTTTCGATTCCTGCTAATGCCATGTCGGCAGAGATAAAGGCCTGGGAAGATCCCAAGGCATTGCGCTTCACGCAGGGGACCTCGACTAAGCCCGCGACAGGGTCACAAATCAAGCCCATCATATTCTTGAGGGTGATCGCCACCGCTTGAGCCGCTTGGTGGGGGGTGCCACCTTTTGCACAAACCAAAGCCGCCGCTGCCATTGCGCTAGCAGAACCGATCTCTGCTTGACAACCGCCTTCGGCACCGGAAATCGAGGCATTGTTGGCAATCACCAGGCCAAAGGCGCCGGCTGTAAACAAAAAGTCGACTTGTTGCGCTCGAGTCAGTGCCAAACGCTCACGTACGGCCATCAATACACCAGAAACAACACCCGCACTACCGGCAGTCGGTGTTGCACAGATCAAGCCCATTTTCGCATTGACTTCGTTGACTGCAATGGCATTTTGGACCGCTTGTAGAATGGTTTCTCCGCTTAAAAAATCACCGGCAGCAAGGTAGTCGTTCATGCGAGTCGCATCGCCGCCGGTCAATCCCGTCACCGATTTTACACCAGCGACACCTTCAGCGACTGATTGTTCCATAACAACTAAATTCTTTTCCATGATTGCAAGGATTTGTTCGCGACTACGACCAGTATTTTCTGCTTCGATCGCAATCATCATCTCTGCAACGGAAGGATAATTTTTACTTTCTATTACTAACTCTTCTATTGTATAGAACATGTGCTTATCTCCTTTAATCAAAATACGCAGCGCTGTAAACGTGCGGCAAAACTTTGATTTGTTGCGCCAGCTGATCATTGCGCTGATCGACTTCGATGATCATGATTGCTTTATCACCGACAGCTTCTCTCGTAACGGTCATCGTACCGATATTGATTTGAGCCTCTGATAGTAAATTGGTTACTTTCGCAATCATTCCCGGAACATCTTGATGGACGATCACATAAGTAGGGGTACCCAGTGTCAGAGAAATTTTGAAGCCGTTAAGCTCTGAGATTTGAATGTTGCCACCACCGATCGAGATGCCAGTGACAGATAGTTTGTGGCTACCTTTTGTCAAAATCATCTTGACCATATTCGGATGTTCCGCTTTTTCTTTTTTAGGGACGAATAAGACTTCGATCCCTTTCTCATAAGCGATTTTTAAAGAGTCCGCTAGGCGAGCATCATCTGGCTCCATGCCTAAGAGACCGCCAACTAACGCAATATCGGTTCCATGACCGCGATAGGTTTTAGCAAACGATTCATACAACAGGATATCTACACTGTCTGGCTGTTCGCCAAAAATACTGCGAACGATTTTTCCGATCCGGGCAGCACCGGCGGTATGAGAACTGCTGGGACCCACCATGATGGGTCCGATTATGTCAAATACACTGCGGTATTTTAATTGTTCCATTTTTTTCACCTCGATAGTAGTAAACGAATAGGGAAGAATTCCAGTAGTAGTGTAGCATAAAAAAATGAGAGAATGAAAAAAGCAGACCAAAAGCAAGTGATTTTTATTTCTTTTTTTAGCGATGGACTAACGAAAAGCGCTGGTGAGCATTTTTTCAAAAAAATCAGCTGAAAAACCTTGAATTATTCCATAAAGATGCTATAATATTCCAGTGTGCTTTCGTCACACGTTTTTTGTGTGTGCACATGAATCACCAAAGTGGGAGGAGAAATTTGGATCTCCAATTAACCACATCACGGACTCAAGGAGGTATGTCTCGTGGCAAAAAAAGTAGAAAAAATCGTTAAATTGCAAATTCCTGCAGGTAAAGCAACACCAGCTCCGCCGGTAGGTCCTGCGCTAGGTCAAGCGGGTATCAACATCATGGGATTCACTAAAGAATTCAATGCTCGTACAGCTGATCAAGCAGGTTTGATCATTCCAGTAGTGATCTCTGTATACGAAGACCGTTCATTTACTTTCGTTACAAAAACACCACCAGCAGCAGTATTGTTGAAAAAAGCAGCAAACGTTGAAAAAGGTTCAGGCGAACCAAACAAAACAAAAGTTGCAAAAGTTTCACGCGATCAAGTAAAAGAAATCGCTGAATTGAAAATGGAAGACCTAAACGCAGCTGACGTTGAAGCAGCAATGCGCATGGTTGAAGGAACTGCACGAAGCATGGGGATCACTGTAGAATAATTACAGCCCTAAGGAAGTAGCTTCTCAGTCGGCTTCATATTGAAAAATATGGGACACGTGGGAGGTTCTACCGTTATAACCACATCAAGGAGGAAACAAAATGGCTAAAAAAAGCAAAAAAATGCAAGAAGCATTGAAAAAAGTTGATGCTACAAAAGCTTATTCAGTTGAAGAAGCAGTAGCTTTGGCAAAAGAAACAAATATTGCAAAATTCGACGCAACGGTTGAAGTTGCTTACAAATTAAACGTAGACCCTAAAAAAGCGGATCAACAAATCCGTGGCGCGGTTGTATTACCAAACGGTACTGGTAAAACACAAACAGTTTTAGTTTTTGCTAAAGGCGATAAAGCCAAAGAAGCAGAAGCAGCTGGTGCTGATTTCGTTGGTGACGACGATATGGTTCAAAAAATCCAAGGTGGCTGGTTCGATTTTGACGTTGTTGTTGCAACGCCTGACATGATGGCTACTGTTGGTAAATTAGGTCGTGTATTAGGCCCTAAAGGTTTGATGCCTAACCCTAAAACTGGTACAGTAACAATGGACGTAACAAAAGCAGTTAACGAAGTAAAAGCTGGTAAAGTTACTTACCGTGTTGACAAAGCTGGAAACATCCACGTACCAATCGGAAAAGTTTCTTTTGAAGATGACAAATTGATTGAAAACTTCAAAACGATCCATGAAACATTGTTGAAAGCTAAACCTTCAGCAGCAAAAGGTCAATACATGAAAAATATCTCAGTTACAACAACATTTGGTCCTGGGATCCATGTAGAACAAGCTTCTTTCTAATTTAATACAAAAATTCAAAACTTTTATTGACTTGACTACCTTATCTATGGTAAAGTAGTCAAGGTTAAAAGTTTAACTGTACCGAAGACAGTAGGTGGCATTTGCCTTAATTTCCTACCGAGGACGTTTATTGAGAATCTTCAATAGTCCCTCTATGTCTACGGTGGCATAGAGTTTTTTTATTGTCCTTTATAGGACAAAGGAACAGTTTGTTTCGAAGAAACTCTTCCATCAAAATCAGGAGGTGAAATATAAATGAGTGAAGCAGCTATCGCTAAAAAATCCGCGATCGTTGATGAAGTGAGTGCAAAATTCTCTGCAGCCGCATCTGTAGTCGTTGTTGACTACCGTGGACTAACTGTTGATGAAGTAACTCGCTTACGTAAACAATTGCGTGATGCAAACGTTGAGATGAAAGTTATCAAAAACTCAATTCTTTCTCGTGCTGCTGAAAAAGCTGGTCTAGAAGGTTTAGGTGAAGTATTCACTGGCCCTACTGCCGTAGCATTCAGTAACGAAGACGTTGTTGCACCTGCAAAAATCATTAACGATTTCGCAAAAGACGCAAAAGCTTTAGAAATCAAAGGCGGTATCATCGAAGGCAAAGTTTCTTCATTGGAAGAAATTACTGCATTGGCGAAATTGCCAAACCGCGAAGGACTTCTTTCTATGTTGCTATCTGTGCTACAAGCACCTATCCGCAACGTGGCTTACGCTGTCAAAGCAGTGGCAGAAAAAGAAGAAGATGCAGCATAATTGCCGCATAATTTTTCAGTATTAAAAACTAAACTACTTACTTAAATGGAGGAAAACAAAATGGCATTGAACATTGAAAACATTGTCGAAGAGCTAAAAGGCGCGACAATCTTAGAATTAAACGATTTAATTAAAGCTATCGAAGAAGAATTTGGCGTATCTGCTGCAGCTCCTGTAGCTGTAGCTGGTGGAGCTGGCGATGCTGGTGCTGCTGAAGAACAAACTGAATTCACTGTAGAATTGACTGCAGCTGGCGATCAAAAAGTTAAAGTTATCAAAGCAGTTCGTGAAGCAACTGGCTTAGGCTTGAAAGAAGCGAAAGCAGTCGTTGACGGAGCTCCTTCAGCAGTTAAAGAAGGCATCTCTAAAGACGAAGCTGAAGCATTGAAAGCAGCTTTAGAAGAAGTTGGCGCTTCAGTAACAGTTAAATAATTTTTCTTAGTGTCAAATCCTTTTGTATGAAGGGATTTGGCGCTTTTTTTGTTAGAGGCTGAGATTCCTAAAAAGTAATAAGCAGCGATCCTCGTTTTTTTATGAGCGAGGATCGCTGCTTATTTTTTTCGAAATTGTTGGAATAAGAACACGAAAATAAAAAAGAAAAATGCTTCCCACAACGTTGTGGTCCAACTAAAGCTGCGGTTAATACCAAAAACGAGATTACCAATATTGGAAACCACCAAATACAAGGCTGTTGCTAGCAAAGAATAGCCGAATCGTTTGCCCATCATTACGCCTCCCTTTGCTATGATTGTAACAAGTCAAAAGAGTTGTGGCAATCAATTCTGATGCAGTGATGATAAATTGATCGATAGTAAGAGAAAAACCGAACGGTCCGTAGTGATCGTTCGGTTGAAGAGGATGTAGCCCGGTTCGCTTAATCCAATGGAACATCAAAGATCCAACCGGTTGGTGCCGAAATATCGCCGAATTGAATGCCGGTCAATTGGTCATACAATGCTTTTGTTTGTGGACCAACTTCCGTTTCGCTATAGAACACATGGAAATCCTCGCCGTTTTGGATCCCGCCGATCGGGGAAATAACAGCAGCTGTTCCGCAGGCACCCACTTCGACAAAACGATCCAGCTCATTGAGATAAACATCACCTTCCACAGGGGTCAATCCTAATGAATGTTGCGCTAGATGCAGCAATGAATATTTTGTGATACTTGGTAAAATAGAAGGAGATTTTGGTGTCACAAATTCATTAGCAGCCGTGATCCCGAAAAAGTTGGCAGAACCGACTTCTTCGATTTTGGTATGCGTTTCTGGATCAAGGTAGATGCAATCGGAAAATTTCCGTTGATGGGCTTCGTATCCAGGTAACAAACTCGCCGCATAATTTCCACCAACTTTGGCTGCGCCAGTACCATTTGGTGCCGCGCGATCATAATCAGAAACAATGAAATTGGTTGGTGTCAATCCGCCCTTAAAGTAAGGTCCGACCGGCATACAAAAAACCGTAAAAATATACTCTGGTGCTGGGCTTACACCGATATTTTCTCCGACGCCAATCAATAGAGGACGAATATACAAGGTGGCGCCGCTGCCATAAGGCGGAACATATTCCTGATTTGCTTTTACTACTTGTTTTACCGCATCTAAGAAAAAGGCCTCAGGAACCTCTGGCATACGCAGGCGATAGGCACTGCGGTTCATCCGTTTGCTATTTTCGTCTGGACGGAACAAATTGATGCCGCCATCTTTTCTTCGGTAGGCTTTTAGTCCTTCAAAACATTGCTGTCCATAATGAAGAGCGGTTGATCCCTCGTGGATATGCAGATAATTATCCTCGGTAAGTTCGCCTTCATTCCAAGAACCGTCTTTCCATGTTGCCAAAAAACGCCATGGCGTTTTGATATAAGAAAACCCTAAATTTGACCAATCGATTGTCATTCGTTCACACCCTTTTTTAATTTTTCTAAGTATAGCACTTCAGAAAAGAAATGTCATTATTTTCTGAAAATTCTTCTGTAAGAATATTTGGTGACAGTGACGTGTAAAGAAAGGGGAACCGATCTTTGCTTGTACGAGTTCCCCAGATTGTTTTTCTACAAGTTCTGTGCTTCAATGAGAGTATAAAAAAACAAAAAAGGGGGAACGTTTGTGATTGAGGAAGTGTTGACGGACAGTCTGGGGATCGCTGCTGCGTATCGACGATTGAAACCAATCATGATCCATACACCACTTGCACCAAGTAATATTTTAGGCAAAGAAAAAGAGGGCACGATATTTTTGAAATTAGAAAATCTACAGCGTACCGGCTCCTTTAAAGCGCGGGGGGCGTATAACAAACTCGCGTCATTGACTGATGCAGAAAAACTTCGCGGTGTCATTGCCTGTTCTGCAGGAAATCATGCGCAAGGTGTTGCTCTCGCCGGATCGTTACTGGGGATCAATGTCCGAATCTTTATGCCATTAACGGCTGCCAAAACAAAAATAGAGGCGACAAGAAGTTATGGCGCACAAGTCGTTTTAGCAGGAGAGACGTTTGATGAAACCAAACAACTGACACTAGACGCCATGAAAGATAGTGGCGAAGTATTTGTCTCTCCCTTTGATGATCGTGCAGTAATGGAGGGGCAAGGAACGATTGCGATCGAACTGTTGGAGGATCTTCCAGATGTTGATAATGTCATTATTCCCATCGGCGGTGGTGGGTTGATTGCTGGGATTGCTTTAGCCTTAAAAGAACTTCGTCCAGAAGTCAAAATCATCGGCGTTCAATCCTATGGCGTTTATGGCATGATCGCCTCACTTTGGCAGCAAAAGCTAGTAGCCAATCGCCGCAGTAGAACGATCGCCGATGGCTGTGATGTTGCTTTGGCAGGGGAACTGACCTATGATGTTTTAAAGACCCGTATCGATGAAACGGTCTTAGTTGAAGAATCCGATATCGAACAAGCGATCCATTACTTAGCATTGAGGGAAAAAGTCATCGCAGAAGGGGCTGGTGCATTAAGTACGGCGGCGATTTTAAGCGGACAGATCGATCATTTGCTTCGAGGAAAGAAAACTGTGGCATTGGTCTCCGGCGGCAATATTGATTTCTCTGTGTTTAAGGAAATCATCTGAGTGCAACAAGCCTTCCAAAAAAGAAAGAAGAGACCTGATTAGACATTCTCCTAATTGGGTCTCTTCTTTTAAATTCAAAGCAGGCGCTCAGATGATTACTTTGGGAGAGAAAGTATTGTTTCGATCCACTGTCCAAAGGTTGTTACATATTTCAACGGTCCGACCAATGTAAATCGTGCCATCGTTGGGTTGATTTTTTCAAAGTAAAAACGCCGACTTTCCCCTGAGTAAAGTGCATTGAACTCATCAATAACGATTTTTTTTTGCTGTTGTAGCAATTCCTCTGATTCAATAAAGAAATCAATGGCAAGTAAGCTTTCGGGTATCTGTTTTTCTGAACGTATTGAAGCAAAAGAAAGCAGGGGATCTTCAAATGGTTCGCCCATAAACGAAGCCACATCTTTGTAAGAAAAGCGCCACTGCCCGCCAATTTTTGTCCCTTTAAGTTGGTTGGTCTTTTGATAATTTCGGATGGTTCGAGTCGTTACGCCCAGTTTTTCAGCGACTTCTTCAACGGTATAATAATCTTTCATCGGTTCCTCCTACAAAGCGATTGTACGATCACAAAAGCGTTGCTCCTCTTTCTTATGACTAGTATAGATGATCATGCGTTTTTCTGCATGTTTTTTTAAACACTTCATAATCTTTTCGGCAGCTTCATCATCAAGGCTGCTGGTAGCTTCGTCTAAAAGAATGATTTCGGCATCACTTAATAATATGCGAGCTAGAGCGATTCTTTGCTTTTCTCCTCCAGACAAGTCGGCACCATTTTCCGCAAGCCTGCTAGTCCATGAGCGCTGTTGAAAAATGGGCGCTAAAATACCAGAGGTTTCGATAATTGTTTTTTCTTCTCCCGTCATTTTTCTTCCCCATACAAGATTTTCTTCAATTGTCCGAGAGAGAATCGTAGGGTCTTGAGCAAGGTAGAGGGTTTTATCTGTTTCAGGGTTTCTTGGCTTGATGCGTTTACTCTTCGTTGAAAGCGAAATTCCTTCTGATGGATAAAGGCCAGCAATTGCCTTTAAAAACGTTGATTTTCCTTTTCCTGAAGCGCCAGCCAAGTAAATATGTTCACCAGGTTTCAAGGTTTCTTCAATGGGAAAGGAAAAGCTGTGGTTGCCAATGGATACGACAGGGTGGTCGAAAGTAAGACTCAGAGTAGCTTCACACGTTTGGTTCCAGCGGTCATCGGGAGCAGCCAATTCTTCGTTAACAAAACGTTGATTGGTCCTCAGAGTAGCTGTATCAAGATTGATTTTCGTTAAACCACTTAATGCAGAAAAGTAAATGGGTAATAGCACGCCAATCAAAATCAACGCAGAGGTTGGCAGTTCATCTTGTAATATTCCTTGAATCATAAACAAATAGACGCCGATCTGGGCGATCTGATTGATCGCATTAAGGACTAAACTAGTCGTTTGGGCAAAAGTATTGGTGTTTGCTAATGTTTGATACATCGATGTCAATTGAGAGGAAAACAGCTGCTCAAGAACAGCGTCACTCCATTGCTTCATTGTATCAATATGGGACAATGTTGTTAACATTTCCTTATTGCTAAGAGCAAATGCTTCTTGCATATTTTTCATCTTAATACTCAACTGTTGATTGATCCATCGAAACCCAAAAACATTGATGGGAAATAGCGATAGTAAAATGAAACCCAGTAAATAATGCAATTGGAAACACAAAAAAAGTGGGATTAGCAATAAGAAAAAGCAGCGAATGGCTTCGCTAAAACTACCGCAAATAAACAAGTATAAGGAATCAACAACGCCAAAAATGCGGTTTAATAGATAAGTGGGCTCCTTTTCAGAGAGTTCTACATAACTCTTCCTTTTCATTTTTTTTAACAATTCTAAGAGATGGCGAACATTCATCGAAGCTGCATAGCGCTCTTTCATCACAATCAATAAGAATTGCGCGCAATAAGTAATACTTAATATGAACGCTAATAAGCCGACGAGATGATCAAAGCGAAGTGCGTGATCTTCTTGTAGAAGCAAAGGGAAAGCGAGGTTTGTCAGGACAGTCAAAAAAACTAGCAAACTACTCAAACTGATAAAAAGTTTATTGTTTCTAATAATTTCAAACATAAAATCAACTCATTTCCTATATTTTCCTAAATGGTAGATGTTTTTATGAAAATTGTCAACAAAAAAAGAGTTCCTGATTAAAGGAACTCTTGAAAAATCAAAAGCTGCGTCCGCCGCCGCCGAATGTTCCGCCACCAGAAGAGTGGGTCGTACTGCCACCGCCGCCGCCAGAAAAACCGCCACCACCGCCTCCACCATTATTCGAAGGACGGGGGATGCGTCTGGTTGTGACAAAGGAATTGACTAAGCGATCTTCTTTTTGGGTCAGATCAATACTTGATTTTTCTAGATAGTTAAATTTGTAGCCGCCCATTTTTAATTGGTAACGGGATTTAACAATGATGAAAAAAGCGATACTGATCACTGCCGCGATCGCTAAGCAAATAGCAATTTCTAGTGGCGTTATCACTTTGTAATAAGTAATTTTTCCGGTATCACGATCGATACGATAATGATCGGCAGGAACACCTGCTTCCACAAAACCCTCTGCTTTTTGCAGATAGACCAATGCAGCTTGATAATAATTTCCCTCTGCCATCTGGTCAAATACCGCATCAAGTAGCTTATCTAGACGTGAATCGGTAAGATAATCGATCATATTTCCGGAAGTCGAAACGTGAAATTTCCGTTGCGCCATATCGATCACCAATGCCGAACCGTTGTTGTCGTTGCCGATCCGTCTTGAAAGATATCGATCAGTGTACAACTCGATATCTCCCGTATTGCTGTTTGTTGTTTGAATAAAAACTTCGCCTTTGATCTTTGCATTCAGCGCTTCTGCTTCTTCGTTCAACTTCTGGATCTCTTGTTCGGTAAAGAGTCCAGCGTGGTCTGCGACTGTCTCTTCGGCTGCGAAGGCGGGCAGGGCGGTTAAGAAAAAACCAACCAGCAGTAACAACAAATAAGATAGTTTTTTCATAAGAAATACGCTCCAATCAATGCGAGGATGGTCGTTGCCGCGAAAATTGCGCCACTGACGATTCCCAAGCGCTTGTAACTAATCGGTAAAACACCGCTGACTTTTCCGGTTTGCCCATTCATCGCATAATAAAAGGCACTCTTGTTTTCATCATCGGCTCGATAGGTCACTAGCCATACAGGAAGCAAAACGTAGTTGTTTTCTTCTTTTGTTAGATTGATGGAACGATTGTTGCGTTTAAAACTAGTATAGCCATTGACGGTACCTGCTAGCAGATTTTCAGCATAACCCGATAATTCGTTTTTGACTTCGTCAGAAAGATCAATGTATTCAATGTCTCTTTTTTCTGCTTGGAAGCCGGCTAAATATTGACTGCGAAAATTAACAGCTTTTTCAAGGGGAAACGGCTGAACGCCAGTCACCATTTTTTGCTGAACGTTTTTTGACAGCGCATGCTTGAGCAATTCATTCACCTTGATTTTTCCTCGTCGCAAGACATCGTATTGTTTGTGCTCAGTATATTCAATATCACCAACGCGCCAAATACGCAAAGAGGTACCCATACCTGAAAGCGAGCCATTCATCTCAGCATCGACGACCCAATAAGGGAAGTACACACCAGTCAATTTCTCTACTTGTGCTTGATCGAAGAAATCCCGTGGCACAAATTTTTTCTTTTGCGCCCATTCTAAGAATTTCGCAGTTGCTTCTTCCTTTTCGATGGCAAAAGGGAGGACTTTGTTAGGTAAAAATTCTCCTGAAAGCCGTCCCGACAAAACGACCGGGTTATGGCAAAAGTAGCAATAGGTTGCGGCTGTAGTCGCATCCGTCACGATTTCAGCACCGCAGCTGGGGCAGGTGAAAAGGTCCATCTGCCCCGCTTGTGCATCGGCTTGCTCTCTAACTTCTTCTTGAAGGGACGGTTCAGTCTCGGTCGCTGCAGAAGGATCTGAGACAGGAGTATCGGCCATCTGCGCTTCTTTTTGCTTTTCTTCGAAGGCAGTGACTTCGTCTTCAGTAAAAATACTCAGACAAAATGGACAATGAAATTTTTGATCACCAGGTTCAAAGGTTAAAGCGCCCCCACAATTGGGGCACTTATGTGTGATAACATCCATCAGCAATCCTCCTCAATTAGTCTACTGGGACACCTTTGAAAGGTTTGCCGCAATTCGGACAGAATTTTGGAATGCCGTTGGCTAAATCGATCACTTCACCACAATCGCTGCATTTCATTTTCAGGCTTGGTCCATCGCTCGTTGGTTTTGGCGTCCCGCAATTGCTGCAGAATTTACCAGTATTAGAGGTGCCGCATTGTGGACAGTCCCAATGATCTGCGTTGTTTTGTGCAGAAGCCTGTTGCTGCATTTGCTGTTGGTTGTTTTGTGACGCTTGGTTCAAATAACCGCCACCAGCGTTCATCCCCATGCCCATGCCAACAAACCCAGTCGTAGCCCCAGCGGCATTGCTACCGGCAGATTCCATACCACGAGCAACCGAACCTTGAACATAGCCTTCACGAATCGAAGGGTCGCCTAACATTGCCCCTTGGTTCCGCATGTTGATCAGTTTTACGGAATCATCCGTATAAGAGATGCTTGCGACGGCAACAGAAACGATTTCCATGCCGCGGAGTTCTCGCCAGCTGTCATCAAGAACCGTTCCCATATATTTGCTTAATTCCATGCTCTTAGATGGAACGTAAGAAATTCGTTCGCCATCAGCGGACATTTTGTTGATCGCGGTTTGTAGGGCGGTCAAAAATTCAGCTAAGTACTGCTCATTGATGTCGTTGATATCGACTTGACTTTTGTTTTTTGGGATCGCATTCGTATAGAACAAAATTGGATCGGTAATTCGTAAGGAATAGTTTCCGTGCGCCCGTAAGAATAGTTCTGCGTTATAAAAGTTGTCAAAATAGTTCAAAGGCGATGAAGTACCGAAGCGAATTCCTTTGATTTCTTGAAGATTGATATAAAAAACTTGTTGTTTTTGTGGTGTAACGCCGCCAAACTTAAAGCGGTCGAAGGTTTCAGAAATCGCATCTTTCAGTGAACCGTTCAACATCGAAGGCGCTAATTCATTTTTGACGGTATAGTAGCCTTCTTCAGCGGTATAATCGATGATTCGCCCGCCATCAACCAATAACATCATCATATTCGGATAGACATGGATCACTGACCCATCAGTGATGACATCTTCCGTGCCTTTTCTGTTAGAACCGCGTTTGTCATTACGCCGCACTTTGACACCTTTTGTCATTACTGTCGAATCGCTCATATTGTCAGGCTCGATCACCTCTAGCCATTGATCTGCTAATCCGCCGCCAATTGCGCTTGTTGCCGCTTTGATAATACCCATTTTCAGTCCTCCTTTAAATTGTTTTCATCACAATAGATGAACGTAGATTCATTATACCATAGGAGGTGAGATTTACGTTATCAGTCTAAAGTTGGAGAAGAGGAATGGTCTTTTTTCTTGAAAATAGGGAGGAATAAAAGGATATAGTGAGTGAAAGCGCGCGGAATGGCTCTTCGAATTAAATTTCCATTTCTTTTGAGATTCCACCACGCAAACGGTGGTTTTTTTAGCTGATATTACGTATAATAGAAGGTAGCGAATTTTGAAATGAGTGTGGAAAACTATGGCCTATCAAGCATTATATCGTGTTTGGCGTTCTCAGCGTTTTGATGATGTTGTCGGACAAAAAGCAATTACCCAAACCTTAAAAAATGCAATCGATCAAAATCAAATCTCGCATGCTTACTTGTTTACGGGCCCTCGAGGAACCGGGAAAACAAGTGCAGCGAAAATTTTTGCCAAAGCCATCAATTGTCCGAACCAAGTCAATGGCGAGCCTTGCAATGAGTGTGACATGTGTCGCTCAATCACAGCAGGAACGCAAGAAGACGTGATCGAAATCGATGCGGCAAGTAACAACGGTGTAGAAGAAATTCGCTTTATTCGTGATCGTGCGAACTATGCACCGACCCAAGCAGAATACAAAGTTTATATCATTGATGAAGTGCACATGCTGTCAACAGGCGCATTTAATGCATTACTAAAAACATTGGAAGAACCACGGAAAAATGTTGTCTTTATTTTGGCAACAACAGAGCCCCATAAGATTCCAGCAACGATTATTTCCCGAACCCAACGATTTGATTTCAAACGGATCAATACGCAAGACATCGTGGGTCATTTGGAAACGGTCCTTACTACTAGCGAGATCAATTACGAAGCAGAAGCTTTACAGATCATTGCGCGAGCCGCAGAAGGCGGTATGCGGGATGCCTTGAGTATCACCGACCAGGCGATCGCTTTTAGTGATGGAACCGTAACGACCCAAGATGCTTTAGAAGTGACGGGCAGCTTGTCCTATGAAATGATGGACCGTCTGATGCAGGCTTGTGGGGAAAAAGAAGTTGCCGATGCGTTAGCGACCTTGCGGGAGTTATTAGCCTCTGGTAAAGAAGCCCGCCGTTTATTGGAAAACTTGTTGGTTTATTGTCGAGACTTGCTGATGTATCAACAAGCGCCGCAGCTGCTATCTGAAAAGTCTCTGCAGTTGACTGAAGCGTTTCAAACACTGGCAAAAATTACCCCGCCAGCAAAAATCTATCACTGGATCACGGTCTTAAACGATACGCAAAATGAAGTACGATTTACGAACAATCCTACGATCTATTTGGAAGTGGCTGTGGTCAAATTAGCCAATGATCCAGAAAGTGCTGCTGTTGCCAGCAATTCAGCTGACAATAGTCAAGAAGTGGCGCAGTTACGTCAAGCACTGCAAAAACTTCAGGCAGAGGTGCAACGACTGCAAGAGAATCGACCGACAGGTGCCGTTGCTGAAACCACCGCGCCAGTGAAGAAAACCAAGGCGACCACTACGTTCCGTTTACCAAAGGAACGCGTGTTCCAAGTGCTGAAAAGTGCAACGAAGAAAGACTTGGCAAATGTTCGTAATGTTTGGGACGATCTTTTGATGTCTCTTTCCGTGACGCAAAGAGCTATGCTGCACTCCAGTGAAGCAAAAGCTGCCAGCGAATCGGGCGTCGTGATCGCTTTTGACTATGAGATCTTATGTCAGCGAGCAAGTAACGACCAAGAGTTTCAATTGATGATCCATAATCAATTGTCCCGTATGATCAAAGACTACGCCCCACAGGCTGTCTTTATTACAAAAGAAAGTTGGCCGACGCTACGACAAGAGTTTTTGGCTGGCGGTCAAGCAACGGAAGAGTCAGAAATTGAAGTAGAGCAAGAAGAGACCGAAGCCGCTCCTGTCGAACCAGAAAATGACGACTTAGTAACAAAAGCGCAAGAGTTATTTGGTGAATTAACCAGCATTGAAGAAAATTAATGAATATGGAGTGATGAATAATGATGCGAGGCATGGGAAATATGCAAGGCATGATGAAACAAATGCAAAAAATGCAAAAAGAAATGATGAAAGAACAAGAAGCACTAAACAGCAAAGAATTTATCGGCGAATCGACAAATGGCTATGTCAAAGCGACCTTTACTGGCGATAAGACGTTACAAGACATTGCTATCAATGAAGCAATCGTTGATGCTGACGATGTGGAAATGCTGCAAGATATGATCATTTTAGCCATCAATGACGGATTAAAGAAAATTGAAAAAGAATCGGAACAAACAATGGGCAAATATACAAGAAACATTCCGGGTCTATAAAAGGAGAAATGACGGTGCAATATCCTGAACCGATCGCCCGATTGATCGACAGTTACATGAAACTGCCGGGAATTGGACAAAAAACCGCAACACGTTTGGCATTTTATACGATTGATATGAAAGAAGAAGTCGTCAATGAGTTTGCTAAATCGTTGCTTAGTGTTAAACGAGATTTGCACTTTTGCAGTATTTGCGGAAATATAACGGAAGAAGATCCTTGTGAAATCTGCAGTGATCCCACAAGAGACAAAGAAACGATTTTAGTAGTTGAAGAGCCTAAAGATGTCATGGCATTAGAAAAAGTCCGCGAGTATCATGGACTTTATCATGTGCTGCATGGCGTGTTATCCCCGATGGAAGGGACAGGTCCAGAAGATATCAACATTGCATCCCTGATACAGCGGCTGCATGATGATCAGGTCAAAGAAGTGATCATTGCGACCAATGCGACCACGGAAGGCGAAGCGACGGCGATGTATATGTCGCGTTTGATCAAGCCTGCCGGTATTAAAGTCACGCGTTTGGCTCATGGCTTATCTGTGGGCAGCGATATTGAATACGCGGATGAAGTGACCTTGCTAAAAGCAGTAGAAGGTCGCCGAGAATTATAAAGATATTGGAGGCAATTAGGGTGAATGGATTGTTTATAACCATCGAAGGACCGGATGGTGCTGGAAAAACCAGTGTGATCGAAGAATTGTATCCTCGGTTACAGCTTGAAGCAACAAGAAAAATCGTTAAAACAAGAGAACCTGGCGGAGTTAAAATCGCTGAAAAAATTCGTAAAATTATTTTAGATCCGCGAAATGAAGAAATGGATGAGCGGACCGAAGCCTTACTTTATGCAGCGGCACGCCGCCAACACTTGATTGAGGTTGTCCTGCCGGCATTGAACGCCGGACACATCGTGATCTGTGACCGCTTTGTTGACAGTTCGCTTGCCTATCAAGGAGCTGGACGTCGCATCGGGATTCCTGAGATCGCACGGATCAACGAGTTTGCGACGGAAGGAACGACCCCTGATTTTACCTTGTATCTAGATGTTGACTCTGATACTGGCTTGCGTCGCATCCAAGAAAATCGTGCACATCAATATGACCGACTAGATTCGGAAGGATTGGAGTTTCATCAACGGGTTCGTCATGCGTATCTAAAGCTAGCGGAAGAAAATCCTGTACGCATTCATAAGATTGATGCTAGAATGGGGTTACAAGAAGTTGTTGAATCCAGCTATTCAGCAATCGTTGAATCGTATCCTGCTTACTTCAAATCAATCTAGGGTAGGTTGGATAACACAAAGGAGATGGTCCCATGAAATTAATTATGGCAATCGTACAAGACAAAGACAGTAATCGTTTGGCAAATGAGTTTATTGATGCCAATATCCGTGCTACAAAATTGTCATCAACGGGTGGTTTTTTAAAGGCTGGTAATAGTACGTTTATCATTGGTATTGAAGATGACCGTGTGCAAGATGCGTTAGAATTGATTAAAAAAACCTGTCAATCAAGAAAGCAATATGTCTCGACACCGATGTCACTAGATATATCCTTAGATGGTCAAGTTCCTTATCCAGTCGAAGTCGAAGTCGGTGGCGCCACCGTATTCGTGCTGCCAGTTGACGGATTCCATCAATATTAAAAAAGGAGCATTTCATGGAGGAGTTATTTCTACAAGAATACCAGCCTCTTGTTTTTACCCAACTAAAAAAAAGTATCAAGCATGGGCGCATTGCTCATGCTTATCTTTTTGAAGGGGACAAGGGGACTGGCAAGCATGAACTAAGTCTATGGCTCGCAAAACGCCTTTTTTGTGCCAATGTACAAGAAGAAGCGCCATGTGGTGCATGCAGCAATTGTCTACGGATCGCCCAAGGAGAGCATCCTGACGTTATCCAAATTGAACCTGATGGGCAGATGATCAAAGTCGACCAGATTCGACAGCTGCAAGAGGAGTTCTCAAAAAGCGGCTTTGAAAGCCGTTTGAAAATCTTTATTTTGTCTCAAGCTGACAAAATGAACAACAGCGCTGCCAACAGTTTACTAAAGTTTTTAGAAGAACCAGTGGGAAACTTTCTGGCGATCTTAGAAACGGAGAGCCTTGGTCGTATTTTGCCAACCATCCAGTCTCGCTGTCAGATCATTCATTTCTCTCCTTTGTCAAAAGAAAAACTGCAAGAAAAGTTACAAGAAGAGGGACTTTCTAAAGAGACAAGCCGACTTCTAAGCCACTTGACCAATAGTTATCATAAAGCAGTTGAAATCTCGCAAGATGAATGGTTTAATGAAACTAAGGATGCTGTTAAGCGTTGGGTGAATTACCTTTTGAAGAAAGACCCGCAAGCATTTATTTTTGTTCAGAAAAAATTATTGGGTCTAGCAAAAGAAAAAAATCAGCAATCAGAAATCTTTTTGCTCTTGTTATTTTACTTTCAAGAGGAGCGGGATCGATTGTTGGGGCAAGGTTTATGGGGAAAAGAGATCAATCGTGCCATTGAAGCCGCATTGCAAGCACAAAAAAAGTTGCAAGCCAATGTGTCTTTCCAAGGTGTGGCAGAACAATTTTCCGTGAAAATCATCTATGGATAAAACGCAGCAGCCGGAAAAGGAGACCAGAGATGATCGAAGTTGTCGGAGTGCGTTATCATGACGTAGGCCAGATTTATTTTTACACACCGAAAAAACAGACCTATACTATAAATGACCAAGTCATCGTGGAATCACAAGATGCTAAATGTCTTGCCACAGTCGTCACCAAAAGCAGAGAAATGAATGAGAGCGATTTGCCTCAGGTAGTCAAACCTATCTTACGTCGGGCGACGAAGAAAGATTTGGAACAGGCAGCAGCCAATCAAAAGGCGGCAGATGAAGCGTTAAAAATTGGAAAAGAAAAAATCCGCGCACATCAGTTGCCAATGAAACTGATTCGAGTAGCCTATACCTTTGAGCGGACAAAACTGATTTTTTCGTTTACTGCAGAAAGCCGTGTTGACTTTCGCGAATTAGTCAAAGACTTGGCAAGTGAATTTCATACCCGGATTGAACTGCGCCAAATCGGTGTCAGGGATGAAGCGAAGGCACTAGGCGGAGTTGGGCCCTGTGGTCGCAAACTATGCTGTGCGACGTTTTTAGGGGATTTTATCCCTGTATCCATCAAGATGGCTAAAGATCAAGGACTTTCCTTGAATCCTGCGAAAATCTCAGGATTATGCGGTCGTTTGATGTGCTGTCTTAAGTATGAAAGTGAAGAATATGAGCGGACGAAAAAAGAATTGCCGGATCGCGGCAAGGAAGTTGAAACGCCAGATGGCAAAGGACGTGTGGTTGGGCTGGATCTGTTGAGCCGAGTGATCAAAGTCCGTTTGCATGATCGGCAAACACCAATCGAATATGATTATGAAGAACTAGTGACAAAATAAGTAGGTGACCATAATGAGCATGGACAAACGATCAATATATGACGGATTGAATCAGTTAGAATCGGAGTTGCAAAATTCCTTAAATAATCTAGCGGAAATGAAGCAGTCTTTGCAAGAAATCGTCGAAAAAAATACGACATTAGAATTGGAAAATCAACGCTTACGTGAACACATTCGTGAGTTGAACCAAGTGGCAGATGCACCCGCTGAATCGGTCAAACAAGAACTTTCTAAATCACGAATGAATTTAGAAAAGATTTACGAAGAAGGATTTCATGTTTGTTATGACTTATACGGTTCTCGCAGAGAACATGATGAACCTTGTGCATTTTGTCTAGAAGTGATCTATCGTGAAAGCGGCAAATAACTGACTGACAGTCTAATAGGTTCGTTAGAAAAAAGATCAGTTTCCACTGGTCTTTTTTTCGAAAGGAGCAGTACATGCAAAAGCAACAAAGTTATAAACAAGACACTGGAAAACTGTATCTTGTTCCGACACCGATCGGGAACTTGGAAGATATGACGGTCCGTTGTGTCAAAATTTTAAAAGAAGCGGACCTGATTGCAAGTGAAGATACTCGCAATACCCAGAAATTGTTGAATCATTTTGAGATCTCGACACCGCAAAAAAGCTTACATGAACACAATTATAAAGAGCGAGTTCCGCATTTGGTAGAACAGCTGCAGATGGGCAAAACCATTGCCCAATGCAGCGATGCTGGTATGCCCTCCATCAGTGATCCGGGGCATGAATTAGTCAAGGCCTGTCTAGCTGAAGGAATCGCGGTGATTGCGCTTCCGGGACCTACGGCAGGTTTGACAGCGTTGATTGCTTCAGGCTTATCGCCGCAACCAAATCTTTTTTATGGCTTTTTACCTCGTAAGAAAAAAGAACAAAAACAAGCCTTGAGTGAATTAGCGACCCAGAAAGCAACGATGATTTTTTATGAGTCACCCTATCGAATCGCAGCGACGATTGAAACAATGCTAGAGGTATTTGGTGAACGTCAGGCAGTCATTTGCCGAGAATTGACAAAAATCCATGAAGAATACTTGCGAGGGACCTTTTCTGAATTGATCGACTATTTAGAGCAGCAGCCAATCAAAGGAGAATGCTGTCTGTTGGTGGAAGGCTCTTCTGAAATACATGAAATTGTTTATGAAGGAAGTTACGCAGAACAAGTAGCTGCCTTGATGGAAGAGGCCGAAATGTCCTCAAAAGAAGCAATCAAAGAAGTGGCTAAACGTAATCAAGTAAAGAAACAGCTTGTCTATCAAGCGTATCACCAAATAGAAGAGTAATCATACCGAGACTTCTCTCGGTATTTTTTTGTACCACACGCTCACTTATGTGATATTACCTAACATATAAAGTCAGCTATTTTCAAAAAATTCATGTTTTTCTCAGAAAAATCTAGATTATTCGAAAATATGGTGTTAGGATAGCTAACATATAGAAAGGGAGGCGTGTAAAATGGATACAGGGAATATTGCATTTATTTTAATTTGTAGCGGTATGGTTTTTCTAATGACTCCAGCATTGGCATTTTTTTATGGAGGATTGGAACGACGCAAAAACATCCTCAATACCATGATGATGGTGATTTGTACGATGGGCTTGGCGTCCGTCCTCTGGGTCGCTCTAGGGTATACATTATCCTTTAGCGGGACAGGATCATTTATTGGCAATTTAGACAAAGTCTTTTTCAATCATGTTTCGATGTCAGAAGGAGAGGGAATTCCAGAAGGGTTGTTTGCTGCCTTTCAAATGATGTTTGCTTTGATCACAACGGCGATTATCACTGGATCAGTCGTTGGAAGAATGCGGTTCTCTGCTATTTTTCTATTTATTGGCTTCTGGCTGGTTTTCGTGTATTTTCCAATGGCGCATATGGTGTGGGGCGGTGGCTTCTTAGATGCGATCGGCTCGATCGACTTTGCAGGAGGCAATGTCGTTCACATCAGTTCGGGAATCAGTGGGCTAGTCTTAGCGATCGTTGTCGGTAAGCGACGAGAATTTCATCAAACCGAATATCGTCCTCATAATATTCCCTTTGTTGTACTAGGTGCCGGTCTTTTATGGTTTGGCTGGTTTGGCTTTAATGCTGGCTCTGCGTTAGCAGCTGATGGTCTAGCGATCCACGCCCTAATGACCACGAATACAGCAGCAGCCAGTGCGATGCTTTCTTGGATGCTGATCGAAAAAATCGTCGTGGGAAAACCGACAATCGTCGGTGCTTGTACAGGTGCAGTGGTGGGCTTAGTTGCCATCACACCAGGGGCGGGGTTTGTCTCCCTTTGGTCTTCCTTTATCATTGGCGCTTTAGTCAGTCCGTTTTGTTACTTCTTTATTTCCGTCATCAAACATCGATTAGGGTTAGATGATGCATTGGATGCCTTTGGTTGTCACGGGGTAGGCGGAATCTTCGGTGGTTTGATGACCGGGATCTTTGCCGATCCCGCTGTTGGTGGACATTCAGGATTGCTTTATGGCGGTGTTGATCTTTTTATCGCACAAGCCGAAAGTATCGTATTTACGATTTTGTTCGCTGGTATCCTATCCTTTGTCATAATTACCTTGATCAAATGGGTGATGCCGATTCGCGTATCTCAGCAAGAAGAAGCGGTGGGGATGGATCGGATCGAACATGATGAAACGGCCTATCCTACCTTTATGGGGTTAGATTCTTAAGAGTGGAGGAGCAGTCATGAAAAAAGTTGAAGCGATTATTCGCCAAGAAAAATTAGAGGAGCTAAAAGCCGCTTTGGATCAATCGGATCTGATCAGTGGGATGACGGTCAGTCAAGTTCTCGGGTGTGGCAATCAAAAAGGGTTAAAAGAGTTTATTCGTGGCCAAGAAGTGATCACGACTCTTTTACCGAAAGTAAATGTCCGCTTTGTTTTGGCAGATGAAAAAGTCGATGCCGTGATTGAGCTGATTGTATCGATCTGTCGGACAGATGAAGTCGGTGATGGCAAAATATTCGTCTACCCTTTGGAAGAAGCGATTCGGATTCGCACCAATGAACGAGGAGAAGCTGCCTTATAGCAGAACTTCTTGGGTCATGAACCGTGCAGCAAAAGTAGCGAACGTATAGGGAAGGGCCAATGAAAATTGGTCCTTTTTGCGTCTTTGTCTTGATTCCTTGCTTGATAGGGAACTTCTGTTCGTTTATAATAAGAAGCGAGGTGAGCAACGATGTCGGAACTGCAATTTCCCTTAAAAAATGATACGAGCCGCAAAATTATTCATATTGATATGGATGCTTTTTTTGCTTCGGTGGAAGAACGGGATGATCCTGAGCTGGCCAAGCATCCCCTTGTCATTGCCCGTCACCCAAGTGATACCGGCGGCCGAGGAGTGGTCACGACAGCGAATTATCTGGCGCGACAATATGGCATCCATTCGGCAATGAGCGCACAAAAAGCCTACGAGCTTTGTCCGCAAGCGATTTTTAAACCGGGGAATCATCAAAAGTATCGTGAAGTGTCCCAGCAAGTCAGAGAAATTTTTCACCGATACACCGACATCATCGAACCAGTTTCAATTGATGAAGCGTATCTGGACGTCACAGTGAACAAAATCAACTGTCCTTCAGCAATTAAGATCGCTCGTCTGATTCAGCGAGACATCTGGCATGAGACCCATTTGACTTGTTCGGCAGGCGTCAGTTACAACAAGTTTTTGGCAAAATTGTCCTCGGATTATCATAAACCACGAGGGTTAACAGTGGTGATGCCGGATGAGGCAGTGGCCTTTTTACAACAACTACCCATCGATAAATTTCATGGGATCGGGAAGAAAACTGTCCCCAGGATGCATGAGTTAGGCATTTTTACAGGAGCAGATCTATACGCTTGGAGTGAGATGGCGTTGATCCGCGAATTTGGCAAAATGGGGTATTCTTTGTATCGCAAAGTTAGAGGAATCCATGATTCACCAGTCAGTGTGACCAGAGAACGAAAATCAGTCGGTAAGGAGCATACATACGGCAATCCATTAACGAGTGAAGAACAAGTCTTAAGTCAATTACGCGCCATCGCAGAAGAAGTTGAGAGATCACTAAAGCGCACACAGAAACATGGCAAAACAGTCGTGTTGAAAGTCCGTTACAGTGATTACTCTACGATCACTAAACGAGTGACTTTGCCGATTTACGTTCATAAAAAAGAACAGTTATTTTCAGAAGCCAGTCTCATTTGGGAAGAGATTTTAGGTCTTGAAAAAGGCATTCGTCTTTTGGGAATCACCGTCACAAATCTCGATCCTCTGACCTATGAAAATATCGTACTGCCTTTATGGCAAACATCTGACGATCAGTAGACCTAAAAAGGAGGACCAATATGACGATCTATCAAGTATATGAAACGATGATTGCTTTGGCTGATGAAGAACGAAGGGAAAAAATGGCCGCCTATATGCGGCATCAGTTTGAGTTTTTAGGCATCCCTACACCGTTGCGCCGTCAGCAGGAAAAAGCAGCCTTTAAAGTAGCAAAACAAATGAAACGAATCGATTGGGAATTTATCGATCAATGTTGGCAAAGCAGCTATCGGGAACACCAGTACCTTGCGATTGATTATTTAGTGGCGCTGGAGCCCTTTTTATCAGCCGTTGATCTAGGAAAAATTGAACAGTTAGTCATAACGAAATCTTGGTGGGATAGCGTGGACGCACTAAGTGAGGTCGTCAGAAAGCTTGTTCGCCGACTGCCAGCGTTAAAGGCTGAGATGCTTCGTTGGAGTCTTGAGGATAATCTTTGGCTACGGCGAGTGGCGATTCTTCACCAATTGTTGCAAAAAGAACAGATGGATCGACCATTACTTGAAGAGATCCTTGTCAACAATTTGGGGAGTTCTGAATTCTTTATCAACAAAGCCATTGGCTGGAGCTTGCGAGACTATGCCAAGACGAATCCTCAGTGGGTCCAAGATTTTCTTCTACGCCATCAAAAAAGGCTGGCGCCTTTGACGGTTCGTGAAGCAAGTAAGTACCTTTAAAAGCTTGGTCACTGATTTTTATATAACAAAAAAACACCGTGCATCATCTTTGAAGGAAGATGTGGTGACCCCAAAAGTTCGATTTTTTGGTCTAACTTTTGGGGTCATCTCAAGATGCACGGTGTTTTGAGTCGTTAAATTTGTTTTTTGATTTGTTCGTAACTTGCTTCAGCATCTTTGCACTTTGCCCAGATAACCGCTTTTCCTTGTTCTCGAGATGCAGCAAGATCAATGATTCGTTGATTGCTGCTACCACGAAACTGCAAGTTAAGGTTTCGCTTGCTGAGTTCAAAACGGCCGTCCACCAAAATATCAATTTTGGATAAAAGTTCTAGTTTGTCAGGGGTCTCCAAGAGCAGTTCTTCGTAAGTGTAGCCTGACCAGCTCCAAATGTCCTTGCTATGACCAAATTCGGCGCGAACGCGATCAACAACTTTCAGACAGACCGTCGTGTTCAAGAAAGGTTCGCCGCCTAGGAGGGTCAGTCCTTGAACATAGTCATGTCGCAGATCCTCAATGATTCGATCCTCTAGCTCTTGGGTAAAAGGTGTGCCGTAGCGAAAGTTTTGGACGGCTTTGTTGAAACAGCCTTCACAAGCAAACAGGCAGCCGCTCACATATAAACTATTTCGGATGCCTTCACCGTCCACAAAGTTGAAGGCTTTGTAATCAGCAATATAATTTTGACTGTACTCGTTTGCTTTCCATTCTTGGGGCTTAGGATTTCTCATACGAAAACTTCTTTCTATTGTGAATTACAGGGGTTGTTCGATAAAAGGAGTGTAGAAGAAATCTAACACTCCTTTTATGATTATTCTTGCAAATGTTTGACCCGAGCAGAGATTTCTTTGTGACGACCGTTGACCATCGGGCGAGCTTGAGGATTTCCAAGATACCCGCAGGTTCTTTTGACAACATCACAACTTTTTGGATCGTGATTGCCACATTGTGGACATTCAAAGCCTCGTTCGGTTGGATTAAAGTCTCCTTCATATCCGCACTCGTAACAGTGATCGATAGGGGTATTTGTTCCAAGATAAGCGACCCGATCATATGCGTAATCCCAAACTGCTTCTAACGCTTTTGGATTTTGCTGCAAGACTGGATATTCACAGTAATGAATAAAGCCACCAGAACAGTATTTTGGATAGTCCTTTTCAAAATCAAGTTTCTCAAATGGTGTCGGATTTTTCCGCACATCATAGTGGAAGCTATTGGTATAATATTCTTTGTCGGTAATATTTTCAACTTCACCGAATTTTTCGGTATCTAAGCGACAGAAACGATCGGTCAAGCTTTCACTAGGGGTCGAGTACACACTGAAATGATAGCCGTATTCATCGCCCCAGGCATCGGCATGAGCTTTCAATTCTTTCACGATCGCCATCGTAAAGGCCTTTGCTTCTGGGTCTTGTTCCCAAGTTCCACCGTAAAAAGCCGAAGCAGCTTCGTATAAACCAATGTAACCAAGCGAAACAGTGGCACGTTTGTTTTTGAATAATTCGTTGACATTGTCTTTGCGATCCAAACGTTCACCGAAAGCCCCATACATATAAAGGATCGGCGCATTGGCGGGACTCGCTTCTTTACAGCGTTCCACTCGATAGACAAGGGCATCTTTAACGATTTGCAGACGGTCCTCCAGCAGTGACCAGAATTTTTCTTGATCGCCATTTGCTTCTAAGGCGATCCGTGGAATATTCAATGTCACGACACCTAGATTCATCCGACCGACATTGATTTCTTCACCACGTTCGTTTTTCCAGCCTTGCAAGAAAGAACGACAGCCCATCGGCACTTTAAAGCTGCCAGTCAATTCAACCAATTTATCATAATTTAAAATATCCGGATACATCCGTTTAGTGGCACATTCTAAAGCCAGTTCTTTAATATCATAGTTCGGATCGGTAGGTGCCAAGTTGACCCCACGGCGAATACTAAAAATCAATTTCGGGAAAATAGCAGTACGCTTTTCACTGCCTAACCCGTTGATGCGAATTTGGAGAATCGCTCGTTGAATTTCCCGTTCGAACCAGTTGGTTCCTAAACCAAAGCCAAGGGAAGTAAACGGCGTTTGTCCGTTAGAGGTGAATAACGTATTGATTTCGTATTCTAGACTTTGCATTGCATCGTAGATATCTTTGCGGGTTTTGCTCTTCGCGTAAGCTTCCCGACGTTCGGGTGTCTCAATCCATTCTTCGGCATCTTTTAAATGTTTTTGGTAATTCAACTCAGCAAAAGGAGCCAATAATTCATCTGTTCGATCAGCAGAACAGCCACCATATTGACTCGATGCTACATTTGCAATGATTTGTGAGATTTGAGCGGTGGCCGTTTGGATCGATTTTGGCGATTCCACTTCGGCGTTCCCAATTTTAAATCCATTATTTAGCATGCCTTTAAAATCGATTAGGCAGCAGTTAGTCATTGGGGTATATGGATGATAATCCAAGTCATGGTAATGAATGTCGCCTTTTTGGTGGGCATTTGCCACGTGAGGAGGCAGCATTTTCAAACCAATCGATTTTCCTACGATCCCAGCGGTCAAATCACGTTGTGTGTTGAACACGTTACTATCCTTATTGGCATTTTCATTGACGACCGATTGATCTTTATTCATCAATTTATTGATCGTAAAGTTGATGTCTGTTGCTTTGCTGCGTTCGAAATCACGATGGGTCCGGTAGTTGATATATTCTTCAGCCAAGGCATACTCGTTCTTTGCTAACAAGATATGCTCGACGATATTTTGGATCTCATAGATTTTTACATTTGTACGAAAACGTTCCGCGATCTCGTGATCGACACTGTCAACGATCTCGGTGATTTTTTCGTGGTCGATGGGAGAAAGCTCACCGTTGATTTTTCTCAGGGCTTTCACTAACGCATCATAAATTTTTTGATCATCAAAATCGACAAGCCGTCCATCACGTTTTACGATTTTTAACTGACGCAAAGCGGACTGTCTTTCCAACCCTTGCTCAGGATTTCTCTTAATGTTCATCATTTCTACCACTCCTTATCTTCCACAATATAATAAAACAAATTGTAGAAATGAGCAACTATATATAGTAGTCGAAAAGGGTTTGTGTTTTGGATATACACAATATATGGTGTATATTCATTGAGGTGTTTTCGAGAAAACTTGATAAGATTAAGGATTTGGTTGTTCCATGTTTCACATAATGAATAAAAACTTTTTTAAATTTATTTTTTCTCTGTTTTGAAGCAGAAGTATTCAATGATAAAGTATGCTACCATAAGGAGAGAATTTTTTTAAAGGAGGGTTCTGTGTGAAAAATATGATCGATGTGAAGCATCTGACAAAAAGTTACGGCACCCGTTTCAATCAAACCAAAGTATTAGATAACCTTTCTTTTGCAGTGGATCAAGGAGAATTTGTTGGGGTCATGGGGCCAAGCGGTGCTGGGAAAACGACCTTGATGAATCTTTTGTCTTCAATCATGCGACCTAGCTTAGGCTCGATCTATATCGATGGCAAAGACATTACCCGAATGTCGGAAAAAGCCCTCAGCGATTTTCGCCGTCAGCAGATTGGCTTCATCTTTCAAGATTTTAATCTTTTAGAGACATTGACAGCCAGAGACAATATTTTGCTGCCTTTAGCGATTGATCGCTTGCCCGTGAAGGAAACCCAAGTACGTATCGAGGAGACGGCCAATTTGTTAGGGATCGAACACTTGTTGGATCGCTACCCAGAAGAATTGTCTGTAGGGCAAAAACAAAGGGTCGCTGCTGCTCGGGCGATCATCAGTCGTCCGGCGGTCCTTTTTGCTGATGAACCCACGGGAGCCCTTGATTCAAAAGCGGCAACAGAATTGTTACGGTATTTAGCGCAAATCAATCAACAAGAAAAAACGACGATCTTGATGGTCACCCACGATCCTTTTACCGCCAGCTACTGCAATCGGATTCTGTTCATTCGCGATGGTGTCTTCTTTGCGGAAGTTGTCAAAAAAGGCAGCCGTCAGGAATTTTTCGAAAAAATCATCGATATGCAGGCTACGATTGGAGGCGGTCCGCGCCATGTTGTTTAAAATCGGCTGGCGGAGTTTTTTGCGGCAGTTTCGCAATTATATGGTGTATTTTATTTGTATGATGACCGCCGTGATGATTTTTTATTCCTTTAACGCCTTGATGAATGATCGTCTGCTGAATCAACGGGTCCAGCAAGACATCCGCATTGAAGGGGTTTTAGGATTCGGCAGCAGTGTGGTTGCCTTTGTCGTCTTGTTTTTTATGCTGAGTGCCAATCATTTTTTTCTTAGTCAGCGACAAAAAGAAATCAGTGTTTACCAGCTTTTGGGGTTGCGGCAAGGTCGTCTTGCTTGGCTGTTGCTACGGGAAACGTTTTTACTAAATTTTTTCTCTCTAGTGACCGGTATCTTTATGGGAATTATTTTTTCAAAATTCTTCTCAATGATTTTGATTCGGGCGATGGGCCTAAATTTGACCAGTCATTTCTTTAATTCACCGCAATCGATTTTTTCGACGGTCTTTGTCTTTATCGCCGCAATGATTATATTGAGTATTCAAGTGATCCTTTTTGTTTGGCGTACCCCAATGAGTGAATTGATCAAGACCGAATACCGCTTACCGATCAAAAAAATGAAAATGACTCCGTTTCGTACATTGATGGGGGTCCTAGGTCTGATTTTACTTGGGGTAGGGTATTATCTGTCATTGACCCTAAGGGAAACATGGACCAACTATATCACGTATACGCAAGATTTTTCAGCGATTCTATGGATCCCTTTACTGATTCTATTTTGCTGTATAACGGCAACCTATCTCTTTTTTGATTGTTCCTTGCCAGCACTATTGTATTTTTTGAGTAAACCAAAAAAACGCCTTATCAAAGGGGCGAAGTTGATTGCTTACAATAACGTGCGTGCTTACTTGCAAAGGACGTGGAAAAGCTACGCCCTTTTGACGATCATCACTGCAATCGCGATTTCATTGATCGGGGGAACAATGGGGGTCATCTCTTTGAATTACCAAGCAACGAACCGTATCTATCCAACTTCCTTTCAGGTGTCAGGAGAGCAGGCAGGGGCCTTGCGTACCCTTTTAGAAAAGTCGGATGTGCCAATTACAGCGGAACAAGCAATTCCCTACAAAATGACCAATATGACGGTGCAGACACGCTACCTAGGAGAATTGCAAGATGAAAGTGTCGAAAATATGATGGTGAATCTGGTGGCACTTTCGGATTATCAGCGTCTGCGAAAACTGGTTCCGGGTGCTCCTGAGATTCGACTGAGTACTGATAAGCAAGCTGTACTTTTTGACAGTCAATACGACGTAACTCGTTCATTTATCACATATCGCGATGAAGTCAAAGTCGGCAGTCAGCATAATTTTAAACTCATTCAAGCCGAACAAGATTATTTTGGTGATAGTGCTTTACGCTATTCTTTACCCAATGTCCTTGTCATTCAAGATGAGGCGTACCAACAAATCAAAGGATTCACCTATACCATTGCTTATTTACAGACCGAAAAGGTGCAAACAGACGCGTTGACACAGTTGTTGGATGAAGAGCTGCCAATCGAGTGGGCGCATCCATTGACCTATGAATTTAGCGACGACCAAAAAAACGTACGCTTTTATCCAGAGACCGCTCGGGATTCAAGTAGTGATAGTGGTCAGACGACCGCATATCGGATAACGTTAGCCAATCGCTTTACAACAATGCGCGGGGTGCGACGACAAGCAGGAATCATTTTGTTCGTATCGCTATTTGTTGGGGTGATCGTTTTGATCACCACGTCTAGTAGTTTGATCGTTCGGCAATTTTCTAACACGGAGCGGGAAAAGTACAATTACCGACTATTGACAAAATTAGGCTACACCCGTAATGAAGTGCGCAAGTTGGTGTACTGGCAAAACATTTGGATTTTTATGCCTGGCACCTTATTGGCGATTTTGCATGCGGTATTTGCCATCAATACTTTCACACAGATCATCGATAGTCCCGGGTATTGGGTTGCTCATTTGTTTGCAGCAGTGGCAGCAGTCGTCTATCTGTTTGCCTATTTGATTACCGTCAAGCTGTGTCTGCGGATTATTGAAACTTGATCTATTTATACGATAAAACGATTCTAGGAAACTAGGATCGTTTTTTTCATTTAACCAATCTTTTTGTATTTCCCTCTGGTACCAGATTAAGAGAATGGTATAATCATAATCAATGAGACAAAGGAGGAAGCAAGATGGAGAAAAAAGAAGAACAGCTTTTAATAGACCTAACGACTGCACGTGGGGTTCCTGGGAATGAGGAGGAAGTGCGTGAAGTCTTTAAAGAATATGCCAAAGACTTTGCTGAAGATATCTTTTTTGATGGTTTAGGAAGTGTCATTGCCAAACATGTTGGTGATGGCGGCGGTCCGAAAATTTTTATTTCGGGACATATGGATGAAGTCGGCTTTATGGTAACGAAAATTACGGAAAAAGGCTTTATCGAATTTCAAACCCTTGGTGGCTGGTGGGGGCAAGTGATGCTGGCACAGCAAGTGGAGATCAAAACCAATGATGGCAAATTGATCCACGGTGTCGTCGGCTCAAAACCACCCCATGTGTTGAGTCCAGAGACTCGAAACAAACCTTACGATATCAAAGATATGTTCATCGATATCGGCGCGTCAAGCGAAGAGGAAGCCAAAGGCTGGGGCATCCGTCCTGGAGACATGATCACCCCCTATATCCAATACAAACGGATGAACGACAGCAAATTTTTGCTAGCCAAAGCATGGGACAATCGAATCGGTACGGCGGTATCACTACGGGTATTAGAAACCTTGGCAGCCGAAGGACATCCAAACTGCTTGTTTGCCGGCAGTGACGTGATGGAAGAAGTTGGACTACGAGGTGCGCGAACAAGCACTCACTTAGTGAATCCTGATATCGCTATCGCCCTAGATACTGGTACCGCTGGGGACACACCTGGAATGACACCAAAAGAAGCGGATTCTGTGTTAGGCAAAGGCCCACAAGTCTTGATTTTCGATGCTTCCATGATTCCTCACAAGAAATTATTGGATTTTGTGATCGATGTCGCCGAAGAGATGGAAATTCCTTTCCAATATACCGTGATCACTGGTGGGGGAACCGATGCTGGTCAAATGCATTTGACTCGTGATGGGGTTCCTTCGATCGCTATTACTGTGCCAGTTCGTTACCTGCATTCTCATACTTCTGTCATTCATGAGGATGACTACTTCAATACAGTCAAGCTTGTAACGGAAGTGGTTCGCCGCTTAGACGATAAGACCGTTAAAGCATTGCGCAGTTATTAAGGTGAGTCTATGAGATCAAATACAATGATTCGAGAGACGGCTAAAAACTCCTTGCGCGGATTCTGGGGAACGTTCGTCTTAAGTATTTTAGCAACGGTTGCGGTACAAGCGGTGGTCAGCTCGCTTTTTAGTAGTATTGGGACTTCTTTTGGTGCAAACAATGCAGAGAGCTGGATCGATCTGATCTTGGACAATTTTGTCTTCTTTGCTTTTTCAGTAGCATTGAGTATTATGGCACTCTATCTGGTTCGTGGCAGAGGAATCCAGGTGGCGGATATTTTTCTCGTCTTTGATAAGCGTCTGTATGTACCGTTTTTGCTACTAAATTTAGTGAGCGCGCTTTTAAATTATCTTTTGAGTTTTGCGATTTTCTTGCCGCAATTTGTCTTATCAGGCCTTAATCAATATTTGGGCTTGGTATTCAATTTTAATCGGGGAATTTCTATTGATGTATCGATGTTTAACGGTTCGATCGCTTTTGTTATTGGGACGATTCTCTCCATCATCTTGTTCTTCTTTTTGTCGCAAGTCGTTACTGGTGTGATCCAATTAGCAATCTATCTACGCTATGATCAGCCGGAATTAGGGGTTCTTCAGTCTATCAAAGTAGCCTTTGCTCTCTTGCGACCGCATCTGGGGCAATACATTTGGCTGCAGTTATCACTGATTGGTTGGTTTATTCTGGGTTTCTTGGCGCTTTTGATCGGGATGTTGTGGGCAAACGCCTATGCGTATGCGGTCAACGCAGCATTCTATGAAGAATTGATCAATGAACAACGAGCGCTGATCAGATAAGCAAAAAAAGACGACGTACCATTGAAATGGTTCCTTAAGGATAGAGTTGAACACTCATTCAAGGGATTCATCAATAGACGTCGTTTTTTTCTCATTTTCTTGATCCTTTTTCGCAAAAAAAATGGTCAGATTTTAGTCAAATCAGCTGAGATGTGATAGCATAAAAGAAGTAGAAAATCAGCTGGAGCCAAAGAGGAGGAAACACATGTGAAAATAACTGTCTTAGGTTGTTTAGGTGCCTATCCGTATAATGGTGAAGGGACTACTGGCTATTTAGTAGAGTCAGATGGCTTTCATTTGCTGCTTGATGCGGGAAGTACCACCTTGGTCCAATTAGAAAAGATCCTTGATCCCTTAGACTTAGATGCAGTGATTTTGACACATTACCATCACGATCATATTGCGGATCTGGGGGTATTACAATACTATTGGCAATTATATCCCGAAAACGAAGAACGGCAGGTTTTGCCGATCTACGGTCATGGGGAGGACAGGGTTCATTTTGAAAGTCTGACGATGCCGGGAGTGACCCAAGGATTTGATTACCTTCAGTCTGAGTCGTTGGAATTGGGCCCTTTCACCATTACCTTTATGAAAACGATCCATCCAGTCACTTGCTATGCCATGCGATTTGTTGAGAAAAGCACGGGCAAGGTCTTTGTTTTTACTGGAGACTCTGGCTATTTAGAATCTTTCGTTCCGTTTGCTGAAGGGGCTGACTTATTCTTGGCAGATACCTATCTTTTTGCAGGAAATGAGCGGCACAAGGCTCATTTTACTTCAAAAGAAGCAGGGGAGATCGCCCATGCAGCGCAGGTGAAAAAATTAATGTTGACGCATTTGCCGCAACATGGTGACTTAGAACAGTTACGAGAAGAGGCTGCACTAGCTGCCAATGGAATCCCTGTTGAGTTGGCGGCTGTTCAAAAAATAGTAGAAATCATCTAATTAGGAGGAACAAATAGTATGCTTTTTGTACCGAATGAACTGAACGACCCACGCATCAATTTAGCCATCGAGATTTTTCTTCTTCAAGAAATGAAAGTGGATGAACCCATCTTACTTTTTTACATTAATGAACCATCGATTATCATTGGACGCAATCAAAATACGATCGAAGAGATCAATAAGGAATATGTGGATGAACATGGGATTCATGTCGTTCGTCGTTTCAGCGGCGGCGGTGCAGTCTATCATGATTTCGGAAACTTGAATTTCAGCTTTATTATGCCTGACGATGGCAATTCTTTCAGAGATTTTGAAAAACTGACCAAACCAATCGTCCAAGCCTTGCATGAGATGGGGGTTGAAGGGGCGCAACTAAAAGGGCGCAACGATCTTGTGATCAATGACATGAAGTTTTCTGGGAATGCGATGTACGCAACGAATGGCCGGATGTTTGCTCATGGGACGATCATGTTTGACAGTGACATCAATGAAGTGGTCAACGCCTTGAAAGTCCGCAAAGACAAAATCGAATCAAAAGGCATCAAATCGATCCGCTCAAGAGTGACCAACATCAAACCATTCTTGCCAAAAGAGAAGCAAGATATGACGACTGAAGAGTTCCGTCAAGAAATCTTATTGAAGATTTTTGGTGTCGATTCCGTGGAAGAAGTCAAAACCTATGAACTGACTGAAGAGGATTGGGTCAAGATCAATGAGATTTCCGATAAGTATTATCGCAACTGGGATTGGAATTACGGTAAATCTCCAGCTTTTGATATTGAACGCCGTCATCGCTTCCCAATCGGCTCCATCGAAGTTCGTTTGAATGTGGCAGAAGGAAAAATCACGGATGCCAAAATCTTTGGCGACTTTTTCGGACTAGGGGACATTGCAGATGTCGAACAAGCCCTGATCGGTACTCGTTATGCCAAGGAAGATTTGGCACAAGTCATCGCCAACATTGATGTCAAAAAATATTTTGGCAACATCACGCCTGAAGATTTTCTTTCATTGATTTATTAATCAAAAAACGAAGCAGCCTTTTCAATCTGGCTGCTTCGTTTTTTCTATTAGTATGCGCGGGCGATCCAAACGGTATGCTTGGCAGGTTTGCCACTGACGATATCGACTGTTTTTTCCATTGGTGCTTCAAACGGAATGTTTCGGGTAGTAAAGCCGGTTTCTTCTTTGATTTTCGCTTCCGTTTCTTCCGAGCCGTCCCAACCGATCAAAACAAAGCCAGTCACTTTGTCTTCTTGTTTGCACGTTTCGATATGGGCTTTTAGTTCATCCAATGTATCGATGTTGGTGTACTCATTATCTTTGTTACGTTCCTTCGCAGCTGCCAATAAGCGTGGGGTCATTGCTTGCAGTTCTTGATCAACGAAGGCTTCCAAGTCCTCAAGGGCGACTGTTTGCTTGTCAGCCAAGTCGCGGACTTTGACCATCACTTTGCCAGCTTCTAAATCTCTTGGGCCACATTCGATTCGCAAGCAAGCGCCTTTTAGTTCCCATTCATTGAACTTATAGCCAGGTGAGTTATCAGAATCATCCAATCGAACACGAATGCCCTTGGCTTTAAAGTTGGCATACAGTTCTACTAATTTTTCTAAGATGGCTGGATTCTTTTTCCATGGACCGACTGGTAACAACACAACTTGGGTTGGTGCAATGGTTGGTGGGAAAACTAACCCATTTTCATCGCCATGGGTCATGATCAAGGCCCCCAACAAGCGGGTAGAGACACCCCAAGAGGTTGTGTGGGCATGGACATGCTTGTTTTCTTTCGTTAAATACGTAATATCAAATGCTTCAGCAAATTTTGTCCCCATGTAGTGGCTGGTTCCTGCTTGGACTGCTTTGCCGTCTTTCATCATCGCTTCGATCGAATAAGTATCAACTGCTCCAGCAAAACGCTCAGAAGGGGTTTTTTGTCCGCGATAAACAGGGATCGCTAGGAATTCTTCGCAAAGGCGGGCATATTCATCCAAGATTTTCATGGTGCGTTGACGTGCATCTTCTTCGTTTTCATGAGCGGTATGGCCTTCTTGCCATAAAAACTCTGAGGTACGCAAGAAAGGCAATGTTTTCTTTTCCCAACGAAAGACGTTTGCCCATTGATTGATTTCATAAGGCAGGTCACGGTAGGAGTTGATCCAATCAGAAAAGGCAGAGCCAATCATGGTTTCTGAGGTTGGACGCAAGGCCAAAGGTTCTTCCAATTTTTCATTGCCGACTTCTGTGACCCATGGCAATTCAGGCGCAAAACCTTCAATATGATCGGCTTCTTTCATAAAGAAATTTTGCGGAATCAGCATTGGGAAGTACGCATTACGAATGCCCTCTTTTTTCAAGAATCGATTGAACTCTTCTTGGATATGCTCCCAAAGTTCGAAGCCGTCAGGACGGAAAATAATGGAGCCTTTCACTGGGGAGTAAGCCATCAATTCGGCTTTTTGGATCGTTTGGATATACCATTCTGTAAAATCATTTTTTTGTGTCATTCTTTTTCCTCCTTAAAAAAATAAAAAAGCATCTCGTCCTAAAAAAGGACGAAATGCTTGGATTTCGCGGTACCACCTTTGTTGATTATCTATCGGGATAATCCAACTCGTAAAGGATAAGGCCTTTCCACCGACCGTTTTGCGGTCATTGCCATTGGGTAGGTTCATTTTATCAGTGGGTGTCGATTTTTCAGCTGCCATCGACTCTCTAAGACCATCATAAAACTACTATTCCAATGCTTGTTGCTGTTCTTTATCATGCTAAAGCGAAAAAGAGAAAAAAGCAAGAGTTTTTTCGCTTTTTCTTAAAATCGCTCCTTTAAAACTAATGTAGCAAGACGGTCAGTCGAAAGACAGCGGATCTATTTTCGCCCTAAGTGTCAAATGCAAGAGGTGAAGCCCGTCAGTTTCTTCAATCCGGATACTTCCTTGGTAGGCTAAACAAAGTTGTTCTAGCATTTGCATGTCAGCCTGCATCGCTTGTCGTTTGGTTTCATTGTTCTGTAGTTTTTCTCCTTCTTCATTTGAGAGAAGCGGCATTTGGCAGTCGATATGCAACTGGCCGTTCGTGTCATTCACCCTCAACGCGAGTCTTCGCTTTTGAGGATCAGTGACCGCACAAGAGTATCGGATGGCGTACTCTAGGCAATGAGCGATCAAGGATAGACGATCATTTTCCGCCAATTGTTCCAGTGGTTCTATGATGCCATCACAGGCAAAGGTGATCCTTTTTTGAGCAGCTGTGTGTTTATAATTAGCAAGCAGCATCGTCGTGAGTGATTCTTTTTCAACGGAAGGACTCGTTAACTGCTGCTTGATCTGTTCTTCAATCTCACTAAGGCCTTCATAGGCCGCTGCCAACTGCTGATCTTCTAACATATCCTTGACCGTATGGGTTCTTTGTTTGATGGTCCGTAAAACTTGCTGCCATTTTAACGTTTGTTCAGGGCTGATCGCTTGTTGGTTCTCATATAAACGCACTTTGATGTCTGCCGTATCGATCTGCTTATTTTTACCCTCGCTGGCAAAAAAGAGTTCAAGGAAGCCGTAGCAAGTAAAAATGATAATTAATAAGAAAAAGATGATCGAACGCCAATTAATATCAGATTGTGGCAAAACTAAAATATCCTGAATATACAAGAAACAATGACCAATAGCCGCAATCACGATCCAAGGCGCACAAATGACATAAAAAGGATTTTTTTTCAATGCTTCATAGATTGCTGCAAAAGAAGTAATGAAGGTACTGGTAATATTCAACAAGAACATATAATTCATGATGACGGGCAAACTTTGTGCTTGGAAAAGTGCGAAAAGTATCGCTAATAGACCGAATGAATAGTGGAAGTATAACCATTTCTGGTAGTACTTACGAATAAAATGCATATTTGTACAGTAAAAGCCGATCAAGAACATTGGTGTAATAATAGAAAGAATATTTAACATTACGGAGTTGACGATCGGGGGAAACAGTAGTCCACCAAGCATATCGCTGAAGCCCGCTTCCAAGCCTGCTGTTAAGGCAAAGCCGCTGAATAAGAGAGAAGATATTTTCAGCCTTCGTTGATTGATAAAAGAAACTAAGACATAAAATAAATTGATGATACAAATAAAACCAGTAAATAAAAGAATGTAAATATTTAAAATTGACAGACTGAAGACATAGCCGATCAGTGCATTTGCAGGGCCAAAAAAGACTTCTGCTGGGAAGCCAGAATAGGTGTCAAAAGGACTAGTCACGTATATTTTCAAGGTTTTACCAACATAATCCTCAGGCAAGGTGATAAAAGACAATGTTTTGCCTGGATGATTGAGAGTCAGTGGATCATTGGGCTCATCGTTGGTGTAAATTTCTTGATCATCGAGATAGACAGTCATGTGTTGATGATCGCCAATTAGTAACATTGTAGGGTATTTATAATCGTTGGTCATTTTTCGCTTCATCACAAAACGATCATTGGCTTTTACACTAGGTAAATGTTTCACATAACGGCTAATAAAAGTAGATTCGGGATTGTCCTCAGCATAGAAAATCCAGTCTTCCTTTTTCTCCACTGCATGGATATCAGAAGTTGGGAATAAAAAAAGAACGAGAAAAAAGACAATACTTCCCAGTAAAAATAGGACCAGAAGGATGAAGGGAATCCAACGCTTAAAAAAAAAACTTGTTATTTAAAAAAGGCATACTTTTTCTCCTCTGTTTTTTAATCGCCTTTAGCATAATATAAATAATTAAATAAAGTCAAATAATAATCGAGTAATCTTCGTATAAAAATTCAATGAAACGTTTTTAAATATTTGAAAAAAATAGAGTTATGTTATAGAATCATAAAAGAAACTGAGGTTTAGAAGGAGAATAGAAAATGAAGCTTTTTCCAAAACAAAGTATCATGCTCTCACTTTTTGTACTGATGTTCATGCTGCTGTCTGTACTAATTGTGGTGATCCCACATGCGTTTGGTTTCACAATGGCTATTGTTGCTAGTGATGCAATGGAACCGACATATTCTGAAGGGACACTCCTTTTTGTAAAAAAAGCTTCTGAAGATAATTTAGTGGTTGGCAACGAAGTAACGTATTATGTTGATCAAGGTAGACAGATGCGGACGCGGCGAATCGTTGCGGTTGGGGAAAATCAATCGGTGCTCTACACCATTGGCGACAATCAAAATCAGATGGAACCAAACGAAATTCAAAAAAGTCAATTGATTGGCCAGCCGATATTTTATATTCCCAAAGTAGGGGCCTGGTTGAACCAAACGACGATCCAGCTGTTTAAAAACATGTATCTTCTTTTTGCCTTGTATATATTAGCAACAACGATGTTTGTTACGTTTTACCAAATCAAATCTGGCTCAGTAAAAAAGACGATCACTTCTTAATAAATCAATGAAAAAAGACAAAGAAACACTTACGTTTCTTTGTCTTTTTGTCTCTTTCCCCTTTATAGGATGAGTGTTCCGCCAAGTCCCACCATCAAACATAAGGATAAAAACAGCGTATCCATAAAAGTGATTCGAAATGTCTTGGCATAAGTTCGCTTTCCTTCACCGTCGAAACCTCTTGAAAGCATTGCCGTCGCCAAAAGTTCGGACCAGCGAATGGATTTGACGAGTAAAGGAACCAACATTTTGAAAGAAAACGAATTGACTGAGATTCCTCTGGAACGCATGCTATTGCGGATGTTTTGATACTCTGCTGGAATGATCGGAGCAATTTGAAACGCAGCGAGCAGACCGTACGCAAAAACGGCAGGCAGGTGCAGCTGTTGCTGCAGCGAATAAATCAATTCATTGATCGTGGTCGTCACACTGAAAGAACTGCCCAGAATACCGAAGCAGTAGATTCGGCTCGCCATGTCAAGCCCATAGTGAATAGCTGCCGTTGAGGAGGGAGCGCCTTGATGGTCTTGATAGTAAAGGAGACCAGTGAAAAAGACCCCTACAGCTGCCAATGTCAATGCAGAAAAGAGCAAAAGACTTTTTTTCAAGGAGCGCTCTTTTACAGTAATAACGAAGAATAGGACAGAGAGCAATAAATTCAATCTGAAATTATTTTGAAAAGAAACCACTAAGGCGAGTCCTAAAATGGCGAATAACTTGACTGTGGGATTGAGTGTACGCATCTGCGACCTCCTTTTGATAGCAATTGAAATCAATGATTTGCGAGCAAAACTGTTGCAACAATAAGACATCGTGACTAACGATCAAAACTAACGTGCCAGTGGTTGCTTTAGCAGCTAATAGTTCCATGATCTGCCAAGCTTGTGTGACATCTTGACCATATGTCGGCTCGTCTACTAGCAGTAGGTCGACCGGGCGCTGCAGTAAGGAGGCAACAGCCAAGCGCCGTTGCTGTCCTTGACTCAGTAGAAAAGGCGACTGGGCACTCTTGTTTTGCAGACGCAATTTTTCGAGTAGTTTGTCGCTCTCGGTCGGGGCGCTTCCTTGGCTAAGCTCTTGCGCAACGGTAGCTGCCAAAAATTGGTCTTGCGGATTTTGCATGATCCAACTGATGGAGCGAAAAGGTGACGGATACTTCTTGATTGGTTTACCTGCCAAAAAAATATCCCCCTTATAGGCCTGCTGCTGTAAAATAGCTTTTAAAAACGAAGACTTGCCGCTGCCGCTACGTCCAGTGATTCCAATCAGTGAGCCCTTATCAAAGGCAAGATCTGGGAAAACAATTTCATGGTTTCGGATGGGTAATCGGAAATTTTGAAATGAAAGCCGTTTTTCGTTAGAAGTCGATTTAATGTTCACAAGCGGCAGCGACTTGCGTAGGTGCTGATCAAGTTGGCGGAGCGCTGCTTGATTGATCGTTCTGAATTCCTCTTCAATCAGCAGCCACTCATCGACCCAGTTAGCGGTCTCTTTGATTTGATGATCGATCAATAAAATACCAAGAGCATTTTTGTGTTGGATTTGCTGCAGTTTTCGTATGACTTTTTGACTTGTGTCGGAATCCAAATTGGCAAAGGGTTCGTCCAAAAGCAAGTATCGACTTTTTAATATCAGACAACAAGCCAATGCGGCTAACTGTTTTTCACCACCAGACAAGGTCGTGAAAGGTTGATCAGCAAGGTGAGTAATCTCGCAAAATGCCAAAGCTTCAGCCACTTTGTTTGGCATGTCTTTTTGGGGAATACATTGATTCTCTAAACAGAAAAGCAACTCTTCTCGCGGTGTTGCCATGCAAAATTGCATATCAGGATTTTGAAACAATAAGCTGACGGACGTGCTTCTTTCCCGGATGGAAAGCTGGTTCATCGTTTGGCCGTCAATCGTATACGTCCCTCCATCAAACCCCTTCTCATTTAGTCCCGCTAAGAGATGGAAAAGGGTGCTTTTTCCTGTTCCTGAAGCACCATAAATCCCTTTTGTTTCACCAGGGGCCAAAGACAGAGTCAATTCAAGTCGCTTTTGATCCACCAAAAAACTGCCGTTTTTTACCGACAGGCTCATGCGGTTTTCCGTTTGACGATGACCGTTTGATCTTCAGCAATGGGGTAACTGTTGAGAACCCCCATCCGTGTCAGGTGGTCACAGACGATCTTCACTAAAAAGGCTGAAAAGAATAACGAAGAAAGCAAGCGAATAAGAAAGATCGCCAACAGCAACTGCCATTGTAGGTTAATGAAATTTGACCGAATGATTCCCCAAAGAAAACTCGTGATCGTGGCGCCCACGGCTCCAGTAACTAAAGGGAACCACCCGTAGCGTCGGTAGCGGCCTAATGCAAAGCCGGCTTCTGTTCCGATCCCCTGTACAAAACCGCTAATAAAAATGATAGGTCCATAAAAATTTCCCATAAACACTTCTAAAAGAGCCGCAATCATTTCAGTGATCGTAGCTGCTCCCGGCTTACGTAGCACATATCCGGCAAAAGCTGCCGCCATGAACCAAACACCAAAGATAAACTCATTGGCTAAGACAGATAAACCAAAGGGCGTTAGAAGCGTACCTAACAACAATCCGAAATGGACAGCCCCAAGATAGATCACGCCAAAAATCAACGAAGCAATTCCTACCATGATGACATCTTTCAAAGCCCACTTAGTCATGTGGCATCGCCTCCTTTTTTGAAGGGCTATTGACCGAAACAGTCGCTTCCAGAACATAGTGGGGGAGATGGTCATGGGCATAAGCTAATGCGGCTTCAAAATACGCAAAGAGTTGGCTTGCTGATCCGGTCAGCATCGTCACATAGTGAGCGGAACGAGGGCTCAAGCCATGAGTCTCTGCCAGTTGGACGATCGTGGCGATTTCTTCCATATAATGATTTTCGCCAAATACGTAAAACGAATATTTGCAATCAACCAAAAAGTCACCATTCGCAAGGTTCTTTCCTTTATTGGGTTGCGCCTGTTCGCCATTCAAGAATGTGTCACCCGCAGTGTCTCCGGGACAGCCTTTGGAAAAAGTGAACTCACCCACGAGGTGTGTCTTTGATTCGTAGGCGTTGATAAATAGCGCCTCTGCTGCGTCTATGACACTAGGCGCTTCCCCTCGAAAAAGGGTACTGAACAGATCGGTCTGCTGCCAAACAGCGCTCGTATTCGTTTTTTCGATACTTGTTAAAATTTGTTGCGCGAAATGGTCTTTCATTGGGTACAAGCTAACTCGGCACCCCGTGATATCGATCCCATCTGCCGCACAGGCGATTGGTTCATTTGTCATTTTTCTCTTCTCCTCTCGATGGTTTTTCTGTCTACAAAAAAAGCGTTCCTCCTTTTTCTATCCACACGTAGACAGAAAAAATGGGAACGCGAAAAATCATGCGCTGCCACTTCCCTACGTTGGTACTAACCAAATCAGGTTCTAAGGGACCAGACATACGTCTATCTCAGCATAAAGCGCCCCTAGTGGATAATCTTGTATTCAATTACCCCTCGAGTGTAGCACAGGAGGCGACAAAGGACAATAGATAGCAATTTTCGTCATTTGCCGATTGTTGCCGAATCAACCGATCCATTCAGTAAGTTAATAATGATATCAGCAGTGGTACATATGAAAGTTTTTACATATAAAAAAACATCTTGAAAAGCTGTTGACAAGGAGTAAATAGTTGTGTAAAGTAGAAAACCGATGGTAAAACGTAAACGTTACGTTTTGTTTTTGTAAATCGTAATTGATTTATCAGTGTTTTGCCGAGGAAAAGGAAATATGGAAAAATAAAAAGGAGTGTATTTTGAAAATGAAGAAGTTTTTTAAAATAACGATGTTATCAACAGTAGCCCTAGCTTTGGCGGCCTGTGGACAAGGAGGCTCTGATGCAACTGAACAATCAGGCAACGCTGCTTCTGATAATGAACAAATCCAGGTCATGGCTACGTTTTATCCGATGTATGATTTTACTCGTCAAGTTGTAGGGGATGAAGGGGAGGTTGAATTATTGATGCCCGCGGGCACTGATTCCCACGATTATGAACCTTCTGCAAAAGATATGGCAAAGATCCAAGATGCGGATGTTTTCGTCTACAACAACGAGAACATGGAAATGTGGGTTCCTTCGATTGAAGCCACGTTAAATGACGGGGATGTGACAGTGGTTAAAGCCACAGAAGGAATGGTCCTGTTACCCGGTGACGATGACCACGACCACGATCACGATCACGATCATGACCACGACGATGATGGTCATTCTCATGAATTAGATCCCCATGTCTGGTTAGCCCCAAGCTTAGCCATGAAACAAGTAGAGGCGATCCGTGACCAGCTGAGTGAGGCTTATCCAGCGAAAGCGACAGCCTTTGCTGAAAATGCTGCAAATTATTTAGCACAGTTACAAGATCTTCATGAATCGTATGAAGAAGCATTTAGCAATCCGGCGCAAAATCATTTTGTAACGCAGCACGCCGCTTTTGGTTATTTAGCTTTAGAATACGGATTGACCCAAGTTCCGATCTCCGGTCTTTCACCAAGTGAAGAGCCTTCCGCTTCACGGATCGCAGAACTAAAAGAGTTCGTTCAAGAAACAGGCATTCAGACGATCTATTTTGAAGAAAATGCCAAAGACAGCATTGCCCGGACGTTAGCGTCAGAAGCAGGAGTCGAACTGGCTGTTTTGAATCCATTAGAAGGCTTGACCCAAGAGCAGATGGATAACGGGGAAGACTACATTTCAATTATGGAGCAAAACCGCGATGCCTTGAGAAAAACCACCGATGTAGCAAATGACAAAGAAATGGCTGAAGCCGAAAAAGAAAAAACAGTTTATAACGGCTACTTTGAGGATGCCGATGTACAAGACCGTCCTTTATCTGACTGGGCAGGAGACTGGCAATCCGTTTACCCATTTTTACAAGACGGAACATTGGATCAAGTGTTTGATTATAAAGCAAAAATGGACAAGAAAATGACAGCTGACGAATACAAAGAGTATTATACGACAGGGTATCAAACGGATGTTGCTCAGATCAAGATCACAGACAATACAATGACATTTATTTTTGATGATGGTACAGAGAAAGAAGCCAAGTATGTGTATACTGGCAAAGAGGTTTTGAACTACTCAGCTGGTAATCGTGGCGTACGCTTCTTTTTTGAAAGCACCGATGAAGATGCGGCGTTCAAATATATCCAATTTAGCGACCATATGATCGCACCAGGTGCTTCACATCATTTCCATATCTACTTTGGCAACGAGAGTCATGAAGCGTTACTAGAGGAAATGGAGCATTGGCCGACCTATTACCCAACGGGGATGAGCGGATTAGAAATTGCACAGGAAATGCTTTCCCATTAAAAAAAAGATTGACAATCCTCGCTCTTTTCGTCAAAGTAAACTTGATAGGAAGGAGCGAGATTTTTTTGGAAAAAACATTGAAGAAATTAGCGAAAGTGATTGACCGGATGATGGATCACGTTGATTTGTATGGCGGACCCAGTGTGGTTAGTGACGACGATCTTGAGCATTACTTAGATCCTGTTTTTTACTTGATCTTTTGCGCGGAAACAGATGGCGGCATGACCAAACTAAAAGACAAAGTCTTTGTTGAATGGGTATATACTGAAATGCTGCCTCAAGAAGTACCGTACAGTCTAAATTTTCTTCCGTTTGCCAAAACAGCCATTGAAGACTTTTATTACTGCATGTATAAAGAAAAGCATATTACCAAATCGCAATACCTAGAAATTGCCTTTGTATTGGCTGAAAAACAACCTATCTTTTTCGCTCGGATGTCCAAACCACAGTTTTGGTCAGCTGAAAAGAAAGAAGCGATGTTAGCAATGATTAAAGACACCGATCCCGAAGAACATGATCTATTGCCCGTTGATGACCCACGGATTGCTGCAATCTCGCCAAAAATCGTCCCATTTCCAACAAAACATACGGCCTTTGATGACGCAGCAGATACGCCGGTCGCCTATCAGGTCCGTATTGATTTAGAAGGATACCGTCCGCCAATTTGGCGTCGTTTGATTATTCCTGCAGGGCTGACCTATGAACAGCTACATATTTTGATCCAGATTGCCTTTGAGTGGATGAATCAACATTTGTATTTGTTTATTGCCGGCTCGAAATCGATCGGCTTAGGCAATTCCGTTCCAACGGATGCGTCCGCTATTGACCAAGATTTTCAGTATTGTAAGTCCATGACCTATATTTATGATATGGGGGCAGATTGGACACATAAGATCAAGATTGAAAAAGTGTTGACAGCAGAGGATCATCCGAATCCGGTCGTCCCGGTTTGTATCAAAGCTGTGGGCGATGTCCCGATCGAAGATGCCTTTGATGATGATATCCGTGAACCACTGGATCGTGAGATCATCAATGAAGTTTTACTCGATTATTGGGAAACAGGAGAATATGTTTAACTAGTAGTTAGGAAATTGTCCGTAATTTTACAAGAATCAAACAGCACAACCACCAGACCGTAACGGTTCTGGTGGTTTTTTAGTGGTTTCCTATCAAAGGCGCTTCTTGATATACTCTGTCATCGGTTTGGTGTAGCACGAGAAGTCTGTTGGTTGCGCATGTACCTCATTGATCCGATTTGCTAGAAGATAACCGATGTAAGGTCCCGTCGTTAAACCGGAAGAACCTAGCCCGCTGGCGGCGAACAAATTCGTTTCATCAGGCACTTCCCCAAAGAAAGGCGCAAAATCAGAGGTGTAAGCGCGTGTGCCGACTCGCATAGTCATTGGGGCAGCAAAGAGTGCTTCGGGGTCTTCAAGGAAAGCACCGATTCCTGTCATCAATTGCTGCTGGGCTGCTTCAGTAGGTGTCAAATCCCAACCAGCATCATTTTCATGAGTAGCGCCTAATAAAATTTGACCATTAGAGAAGGGAATCAAGTCGCCTTCGCCTTCTAGCATGGCGACCGGCCAACTGTTTGTCGGCAGGTTGGTGGCAAAAGAGAGCAACTGGCCTTTTTGCGGACGGATATCAACCTGATACCCTAAAGGTGATAACAAGTCTAGTAATCCCGGTCCAGCTGTCAGGCAAAGAATCTCGGTCTCAAGAAAGTGATCCTTGGTTTTGATTTGCCAATGGTGGCCGGTTCTGACGATCTCAGCTTTTTCTTCAATAAAAGTCACTTGCTGCTGCTGAGCGTTTGCTTTTAAGTGGGCAAGATAAGCCTGACCATCTAAGCGGCCACCGCCTGTGATTCGTAAAGAGGGCATTTCTTTTAGTAATGGCAATACCTCTTTGGTTTGTGAGCCCGTCAGTAAGTCGATTTCGCCGATTCCTGGTGCCGCCTTACGTCGATTTTCAGCTAATTCTGCCAGTTCTTGAAGCGCCTTTTCTGGTCGCACTACCAAAGTGCCACATGGGGCATAGATGGATTCATCTAAAGCAAAATCCCGTACCAATTTCGGGAAGAAAGCGGCTCCGTCTTGTGCTAACTGGTACCATTTTTTATTGCGGCGTTTGGATAGCCAAGGGGAAATGATGCCAGCGCTGGCAGATGTTGCTTGACCGATGAGGGAATCAATGACAGTCACGTCAAATTTGGTTTTATCAAGATAATTGGCGAGGGTCAAACCGATGATCCCACCGCCGATAATCATAACTTTTTTCATAGTAGAAGACTCCTTTGTTTGATTTCATTGAAAAGCGAATAAAAAGCGAAAGTTCTCTTAATGCCGTTTTCTTTGCGTACTTAATTGCGTATAATAAGGAAATGGAAAAGAGGGTATTATGCAAACTATTCAAACAGTCTTAAAAGAACATTTTGGCTATTCACAGTTTCGTGAAGGTCAAGAAACGATTATTCAATCTATTTTAACACAACAAAATGTTTTGGGAATCATGCCCACAGGTGGAGGGAAATCCATTTGTTATCAATTGCCAGCGCTCTTGCTGGATGGAGTGACCTTGGTCATCTCCCCTTTGATTTCATTAATGAAAGACCAAGTAGATAGCCTCGTTGATATGGGGATCCCAGCAGCGTATATCAATTCTTCCTTGACAGGAGCACAGATCAATCAACGCTTGCAAGAAGCACGCCAAGGGCGAATCAAACTGCTGTATGTTTCGCCAGAACGCTTAGACTCAGAATCTTTCCGCTACTCATTGCGGCAGATGCCGATCGCTTTATTGGCCGTTGATGAAGCCCACTGTATTTCCCAATGGGGACATGATTTTCGCCCGAGCTATCTGCGACTCGCCGAAACGATCGAAAACTGGGAGCAGAAGCCAACGATCGTTGCCCTTACCGCGACAGCTACACCCAAAGTTGCCGAAGACATCGAAAACTTACTTTCAATTCCGGCAGAAAATCAAGTCAAAACCGGGTTTGCTCGGGAAAATTTGGCTTTTCAAGTCGTCAAGGATCAAAAAGATACCTACATCACAACGTATTTGAAAATGAACCAAGGACAATCAGGTATCATTTACGCCAGTACCCGCAAGGAAGTGGAACGGATCTATCACCTGTTGAAACATGAACGCGTGTCCGTCGGGTATTACCATGGCGGACTTTCAGAAGAAGAGCGCTCATTTTTCCAAGAAGAATTTCTTTATGACCGCCTGCAAGTGATGGTAGCGACCAATGCATTCGGGATGGGAATCAACAAAAGCAATGTCCGTTTCGTGATCCATGCCCAGATACCTGGAAATTTGGAGTCTTATTATCAGGAAGCCGGGCGTGCCGGACGAGACGGCGAACCCAGTGATGCGATCTTACTTTATGCTCCACAAGACATGCAGATTCAGCAATTTTTTATCGATCAATCCGAATCAGATATTCTTTATCGCCAAAACGAATACTTGAAATTGCGGGAGATGAGCCAATACGGACATACCCAACTGTGCTTACAGCGCTATATTTTGCGTTATTTTGGAGAAGATGGACCCGATTGCGGTCGTTGCAGCAATTGCCTTGATGAAAGAGAACAAGTGGATATCACAGTGGATACACAAAAAGTGTTGTCATGTGTGAAACGAATGGGCGAACGCTTCGGGAAAGCCTTGGTGGGGAAAGTGCTAACGGGCTCTGGCGACCAAAAAGTCAAACAGTGGGGCTTTGAAAAGTTACCAACTTATGGATTAATGAAAGATTGGTCTCAAAAGGAAGTCAATCAGCTGATCGATTATTTAACAGCATCAGGGTATCTTTTGCCGTCAGAAGGGCAATACCCTTTGTTAAGTGTGACCAATGCGGGGATTGATGTGTTGCTTGGAAAAGCAAAAGTTTATAGAAAACAAACCAAAGTCAAACAGTTAGTGGTTGATGATGAACTGTTCGATCAACTGCGCACCTTACGATTGAATCTCGCACAAGAACAAAATTTGCCGCCGTATGTCGTTTTTTCTGATAAAACACTGCGAGAATTGGCGGAAGTTCAGCCAAAAACGCCGATCGATTTTTTACAGATCAAAGGGGTTGGCCAAAACAAATTGGATAAGTATGGCGATGCCTTTTTAGCATTGCTTTCTGAATACGAAAAGACGGAAAGTGATTAAAATAGACCATTTTCTCTACGATAAGACAAAAAAACAGCAGGAAGGGACGAAAAATCAGTGATTACGATTCGACCGGCAATAGCTGCAGATCAAGCGTTTTGGTTTTCTTTGGATACTCACTTACCAAAGGAAGTCTTCGCCAAAAAGATAATGGAAAAAACTGCTTATGTAATAGTTGCAGACGAACAGCCAGTAGGGTTACTGCGCTACAATTTTTTCTGGGACACGATTCCTTTTTGTACCATGTTAGTGATCGCAGAAGCGCATCAAGGCAAGGGACTTGGGAAACGGTTGGTTACTTATTGGGAACAACAGCAAAAAGCAGCCGGCCATGCTCTTTGTTTGACTTCCACGCAAGTCGACGAGCAGGCACAGCATTTCTATCGCAACCTTGGTTACCAAGATGCCGGTGGGTTACTTTTGACAAGTCCTGGATTTGAACAGCCGATGGAATTATTTCTTATCAAACAGTTGTGATGTTTTTGCTAGCTTGTGGTACATTGATAGGAGAATGAGAAAATAGGAGCGTTTACTATGTCTTTTTTTGGAAAAATCGATTTCAATGAATTATCAGAGACCGATCGTGCGATTTATCATTATATGTCGAGCCAAAGTGATAAGATTCCCTATATGCGGGTCCGTGAGATCGCGCTTGAATCCCACACCTCAGCTTCTTCTGTTATGCGCTTTATCCGTAAATTAGGGTATGAGAGCTTTACAGAATTTCGTACCCAGTTCAAAGCACCTGAGTTAGATGCTGTCAGTTTTTTTAGTAGTATGACCGTTTTGGATCCGGAACGCTTCCCGCGAGACATCGAAGGAAAAATCCGGCGAATCGCTGAACGAATGCTGGAATGTGAGAATATTATTTTTTATGGCATCGGTGCGTCAGGTTCAATGTGTGAATATGCTGCCCGCCGTTTTGCCACGATCGGATTTAACAGTTATGCTTTGGTGGATAATACCTATCCAATCTTTGCGAAGCTGAAACATACGTCAGACAATATGATCGTGGTCCTTTCAATCACCGGAACGACCACCGAGATCATTGAAGTGGTCAATGGCTTTCGTAATAATCCTGACTTCACCACTGTAGCAATCACCAGTGACGCCAACAGCACACTGGGGCGAATGTCCGATTATGTCTTAGACTATTCAGTTGATGTGAAACGCATCAACAAGTATGAAGATTTGACGACGCAAATTCCTTGCCTTTTCTTAGTCGAAGCGTTGTCGGAGACGGTTCGTCAGTTTTCTTTATCCGCAGGGGAATAAGCTACATTTTTCCTTTAATAAATGAAAAAAACAAACAGGTTTAATGGATCAAGAGACTTTTCTTTTGATGACTTTTGGACCTGTTTGTTTTTTTGCATTTTAGCAAGCTAATTACGGTTCAGTCTTGTTGATAGAAAATGAGAGGGACGCCTGACATGAAGCGTCGATTCAAGGTGTCGAGGATTAAAGGAATAACGTAATCTAAGATCACTGAGCTTTTTGTTGTATAAAAGGGAGATGGCAAGTTTCTAAAATAGTTGCAACAATAACATATGAATGAAACGTATGTTTTTTTTATCTTCATGCAGGATATTCATCGATCGAGGAATATCGTGAATTTTATTCTAAGTAGAACATCGATATAATTAGTATGACATGTTTGAAAACCATCGTTTTCGAAATGAACAACTCACAAGGAGGAGGGAGAATGGATATCAACGGTGCATCTATTAGAGGAAGGGCTTTGAAAGTATGTTTGGTCTTATTGTTCGCTTTCGGGTTTACAAGAACGAGTTTTGGCGAGGAGAGACGTTCAACGGAAACGGAGGGGACAGTGGGGTTTACCGGGATTTATGAGCCTTTGGATCAACCAGAACCATCTCCACCAACCGGTCCTGTTCCGCGTCCACCGCAAGACACGGGTAAACCCGGCGGGCAGCTGCCCCAGACAAACTTCATTCAACGGTTGGATTGGGTGATTCTTGGAAGTCTCTTGCTGATCACCGCACTTAACATATACGTAGTAAAACAACTTATCAAAAAAGGGAAATCAACATTCCCTAAGTGGGGCTAGATCCCATGGGGAAAATAAGAGAAATGACATTTAGGAGTGAATGCGATGAACTCATTTTTTCGCAAAAAAAATAAGTGGTTGCTGGTTCTACTTGCCTTACTCCCACTGATTACAACATTAACAATCATGAATGCCGAGACGATTTTTTCGTGGACACCAGAGGAAGAACACGAGGAGAAGGCCGACGATGAAGTGAGTGGAGAAATCTCCTTTGCGGAGGAACTGATCCAAGGCGAGGTCGAGCACGTAATAGATTTTATTTTCTACTCAGAAGTTGCCCTCGAAACGGTGGACATCGCGTTGCCTCAGGAAATAATCATTGATCAGGAAGCTTTGAACGATGAACTGACGGTGGTAGCAACAGACCACGAAGGTGTGTGGCAGCTGAACAGCGAGACCCCACAAACGACTTTTGTCTTACCGATTCTTGTGGATACGATCGGAGAATATGAGATCATCGTTGCCGAGACTGCTACGCAGCGCCTGCTGATCTTAGATCATACGGAGGCCGAAGACACTGATTCGACTGAAGAAGAGAATGACTCTGCGGAAGCAGATCAAGCTGCGGATGCGGAAGCGAGAGAGCCAGAAGCTGATGATAGAAGTGGACAGATGGTCGAAGTGACAATTAACAAAAACAATTTTAGAGAACACTTTGATGTCCAAGGCACTGCTACTTACAATGATGAAACTGGGCTATTAGTACTAACAGAAGATATATCTAGGTCAGTCGGTTATGTTACGTTAAAAGACAGAATTAGTCTGGATCAGCCATTTACGCTTAAAGGTAAAGCCAATATTGGGTCTAAACCACTTGGCGCAGATGGAATGGCATTTGGCTTTCACAATTCTGAGACCTATAGGATAGGTTATGATGGCAATGCGTTTGGAATCGGAGGTTTGAGGGATGCGTTCGCTTTTAAGCTAGACAATAACTATAATGATAGCCGTGGTTCTTTTGGCGAGGATGGTTTTATCGTTGAGAGGGATCCTATAGCTGTCAATGGAGCGCCCTTTGCTGGCTTTATTTATCATAGGACACCATTATTACTGGAAACATATATGGAAGGTGATGCTCCAGCAGCAACTACGGGTGCTAGAAACGGAGCAGATGATCCGATCCTGATTGAATATCAGCCAAATAATGAAGGTCGCTGGTTTAAAGTTACTTATAGAGATATGATATGGGAACGTGACATCAGTGATTGGCAGCCATCAGATATTTCTGCAATGGCATTTATTATATCTGGTAGTACTGGTGCGAGAAGTGATCGCCATACCTTTTATTTTGAAGAGATGAATTATTACATTGGTACCGGAACCGTCCATGTGGATTATCGAGATCGAGAGACAGGGGAGGATATTCTACCAACTGAAACATTAGAACTACCATTACGTTTCCTTCATACCCTTGACCCCAAGAACCGAGAGAGCGATGAACCCTATCAGTTAGGGTATGACTATTACGGGGTTGAGTATGTCACAGAACACTTTGACCCAGGTACATTTGCTATTATGCCGCAGCCTTTCCATCAGAATGTTACTTTTTTATTTGATCGCGTGCCATCGAACATCAAGATCAATCACATAGATGAAGAAGGGGTAGCATTGAGGGAACCAACCTATCAAGGAGAATTCGTAAATGAATCGGTTGATATCTTGCCTTTGACAATTCCTTATTATCAATATCTTTACGAGCGGGACGGTCAGCCGCTGGAAACAAGAGTCACCCGAGATGAACAAGAATACTGGCTGGTTTATGGTTTGGAAAGTACTCCGCAACCAGTAGACCCTCTTGATCCGGATACGCAAGTAAATCCTGAGAATCCGCCTGAGATTGATGCAGAACAAGGGTTTGTCAGCTTGGATTTTGTTTCCCAATTCCAGTTTGGGACAGTTGGCATTCGGTCAGAAACGACGACCTACGATGCCCTGCCGCAGAAACTGCTTCAGCCGGCTGATCCAAATGATAATCTACGGCCTAATTATGTGCAGGTTTCAGATCGGAGGCGGGAAAATTCTGGATGGACCCTCCATGCAACCTTACGAGAGCCTTTTGAAAGTGATGAAGGGCATCAACTGACTGGTGCTAGAATTTTATTAGACAATATCGATGTAGTAACGACTCGAGAAAACGTGTCTGAGCCACCTACTCACAAACAGCAAGCAGCACTGACTGTTGGAAATGCGGAGATAATCGCACAAGCAGGTGCCAACCAAGGCAGAGGCACTTGGGTCCAGCGCTTTGGCGATCGAGAAACAATGGATCAAAGTGTCAAACTTGAGGTGCCAATTAGTGCGATTCCTCAGGCCACGAGATATTCAGCAACCATTCTTTGGGAACTTTCATTTGTTCCTTAACAATAAACAAAAAGAAGCTGCAGCGAATTGCAGCTTCTTTTTGTTAGCATCGGAGAAGACATAATGTCGGATGTATCAGGGGATTTGGTGTTATCCATTATTCATGGTACACCTTGTACCATGATGAAGATTTTTCCTTTTTGCCATGAGTTGCACCAAAGTATGAAGATCGTCTTTTTTTGAAAACGTTTTTAATTATACTGAATGAAAGGAATCGGCAACATGTTGCTTCTGCTAAGAAGGAGCAAATGCCGCAAGTTCGATAAGCAAAAGAAGAGAGCCTAATGATTGGAGAGAATAATAGTGCAAACCGTAAAACTAAAAGAACTGATTGACCAAATGACTGTAGCTGAAAAAGTGGGCCAGTTGGTCCAACTGACGCCAGATTTTTTTGCGCAAGGAGGAGAAATCACCGGTCCGATGCAACAATGGCACATGAGTGAAGACCAATTATTTTCGATTGGTTCTGTGTTGGGCACTCATACTGCGGAACAAGTGTATGCCATCCAAACGTCTTATCTTCAGAAAAGTCGCTTAAAGATTCCTCTTGTTTTTATGGCAGATGTTATCCATGGGTATGAAACGATTTTCCCAATTCCACTGGCCTTAGCATCTTCCTTTGATGCGCAGTTAGTGGAAGAGGTTGCTAAAGCTTCAGCAAAAGAAGCGGCAGAAGCTGGTGTCCATGTCACGTTTTCACCGATGGCGGATCATGTTAAAGACGCGCGCTGGGGGAGGGTCTTGGAAAGTAATGGGGAAGATCCGACCTTATCTGCGGTGTTGACGGCTGCTTATGTACGAGGGTATCAAGGAACTGCTTCCCTTGCAGAAAATAAACAGCGAATTGCTGCTTGTGTCAAACACTTTATCGGCTATGGCGCTGCAGAAGGCGGCCGGGATTACCATACTGTCGATTTGTCTGATCTGGAGCTCTACCAAAATTATCTGCCCGCGTTTCAGGCGGCGATTGAAGCTGGTGCAGAATTGGTCATGACTTCTTTTAATACGATCCATGGTGTGCCGGCCACAGCCAATCAACCATTGTTGCAGGAAGTATTGCGAGAAAAGCTTGGGTTTGATGGCTTGATCATCTCAGATTGGGCAGCGGTGGCGGAATTGATGGCGCATCGTGTAGCTGCTGATCGAAAGGAAGCCGCACAGAAAGCTTTTACTGCAGGTGTCGAAATGGATATGATGAGTGATTGCTATTTGAACGCACTAGAGCAAATCATTCAGGCAGATCCTGCTATGAAAGAGCAGTTGAATAAGGCGGTTTTTCATGTGCTACATTTAAAGAACAAGCTAGGCCTTTTTGAAGACCCTTATAGAGGGTTAGCACCGGAAAACTTAACGCCTAGACTCCTAAAGGAAACCCGTCTTCTTTCACGAGAAGCAGCAAAGCAAACAACGGTTCTTCTGAAAAACCAGGCACTGTTGCCTTTGCAGAAAAAGCAAAAGGTCGCGCTGATCGGTCCCAAAGCAGATTCAAAGGATCTTTTGGGGGCTTGGTCGTGGATCGGCAAACCAGAGGCTGCGGTCTCCTTAGCGGAAGGTCTTTCTCAAAAAGAAATTGACTTAACTGTCTTACCGTACCCTGATGGGGAAATGTTGACGAGCGCCTTTCTTGATGAGGCGTGTAAAGTCGCTAAAGGAGCTGAGGTCGTTTTATTGGCTCTGGGGGAAACCAGCGAGGAAGCGGGAGAAGCGGCAAGTCTGACCAAACTTTCTTTATCAAGAAAGCAAGAAGCATTGATTGAAGCAGTAAGTCAGGTCAATCCTAGGATCGCAACGATTCTTTTCTGTGGCAGACCACTGGTTTTGACCGCCATCGAGCCTCTTTGTCAAGCAATCATGATTGCCTGGTTCCCTGGATCAGAAGGCGGTCATGCATTGGCAGATTTGTTGATGGGCGAATCTGAACCGCAAGGACGTTTAGCTATGAGTTTTCCAAGGGCAGAAGGACAGTTGCCGTTGACTTATGCTCAACTCTCTACAGGTCGGCCACTGACAGAAGAGAATAGTGATCAAAAATATATTTCGCGCTATATGGATGAAAAAAATGAGCCGTTGTTTTCTTTTGGCTCGGGGATAGGCTATAGTAAATGCACGATTACCCACACCCAAATCATTATTCCTCAGGAAAAGGGTGCGCCATTTGAGATCAGTTGCACACTGAAAAATGAGGGCGATGTGCCGCATACAACGACATTGCAACTCTATAGCAGAGACGATGTTACGGAAGTAGCACGACCGATGAGGGAATTGAAACAATGGCAAAAAATCCATCTTGCTGCAGCCGAAGAAAGGCAGCATTCATTCTATGTTACACCAGAGGATTTTGCTTATGTTCATTCCGATTTCTCGACAGAAAGTGATCCTGGTACGATTTCCTTATACCTTGGCTTTGCTGCTGCCTCAGCGAAGTTGATTGGTACGCTCACGATTTAAAAGCCTTTCGAGGCTTTTTTTTTCGGGTACAACTTGTACCAAAGTGGCACAGGTTTCAAGGTGCTGGTACATGCGCCAACTAGTCCTAGAACCATTGTAGGTGAAAACGTTTTTATATATAGTTGGTTTATCGGATGGCCAACCTTAGAGTGGTCGTTGATTTTTTCAGCAAAATAAAAACGTTTTTATTTTTGGGAAGAATCCTTCAGGAGGGGAGAATCATTTGACAAATCGAATCACGATTCGGGAAGTGGCAAAGGAGGCAAACGTGTCGATTGCGACCGTGTCTAAAGCATTAAACGGTGTCGATGTTGTTCGGCCCGCAACGAAAGAACGTGTGATGGCTGCCGCGCAGCGGTTGCATTATGTCCCAAATTTGATGGGCAAACAATTAAAAAACACGAAAACCAAGATGCTTGGTTTTTACACCACCAGCATTAAGGGCCCCTACTTTAGCGTACTAGTTGAAGCCATTGCCAGAGAGGCAGAAAAACATGGGTATGCAGTCAACGTGTTTTTATCTGCAGATAAGCGCGTTGTCCTCAATAGTATTTTAGGTGGTGTTGTTGATGGCATTATTGGATTTGAAGATTTTTTAACGAAGCAGGATTTGGCTGCGATGGAACGAGAACAAATCAAAGCCGTCTTTATCGATCGAAACATTCAAGAGAAGAACTTCGGCAGTGTAGTCTTTGATTCTTTCGAAAAAGGGAAAGCAGCCACCGAGTATCTTTTGTCACTTGGCCACAAAAAAATTGCCTTTATCAGTGGTATTACTGGTGTTTATGATAGTGATGAGCGTTTAAGAGGGTATTTAGAAGCATTAAACGAGGCAGGGGTTTCTAAACGGTCGGACTATCAATTGCAGGGGTTCTTTGAAGAAGAACGAACGAGAGTCCGCGTGCAACAGTTTTTGCTAGAGCAGAAAGATTTACCCACAGCGTTTCTGGCGGGAAATGATCTTAGTGCGATCGGAACGGTCAAGGCGATCCATGAGACCAAGTGGCGGGTGCCGGATGATTTCAGCGTAATTGGCTTTGATGGCATCGATCTCTTGGACTATTTCATGCCTCGGTTGACGACTGTGAAAAATCCAATCCAATTGCAAGGGGTCACGGCAGTAAACCACTTGATCGAAATGATTGAGGAAAATGCATGTGGTGTCTCCTACGTTTTACCAGGAGAATTGAGTATTAATCAATCGACAAAACAAGTAAATGAATAATGAGGGTGAAGCAATGTTTATTGGAATTGATGTTGGAGGAACGGCTATCAAATATGGTGTGATTTTGAGAACGGGTGAAATTGTGAAGAAAGGACAGATGCCAACCATTCATGAAAAAGAAAAATTTTTGCAATCCATCACAGCATTGATCGAATCGCTGCAGCAAGACGCAATGATCGAAGGTGTCGGTATTAGCGCACCGGGCATCATCCAAAAAGATGGCACGATGATCACGGCAGGATCAATCAAACCGCTTTATGGAATCAACCTAAAGTTGGAATTAGAGAAACGTGTCAAGCTGCCAGTCCTTGTTGAAAATGATGCCAATGCTGCAGCGATTGCTGAAAAATGGCTTGGGCATGCACAGGCTTGTGAGAACTATCTTTGTCTTGTTGTGGGAACTGGTATTGGTGGCGGGATCATCGTCAACAATCAGCTCTATCGAGGCAGTCATGGCATGGCAGGTGAATTTGGGTGGATGCTGATCGACACATTGCCTGAACAGGGAAATCTAGAGTCAGTTTCCTTGAATCAACGAGCAGCCATCGTGGGTGGTCTTTGCCATCAGTATCAACTGGCACTTCAGCAACAAGGGCGAAGTGATCTGCCTCAAGATGCAGTCGAGATCTTCCAGAGAGGAGAACAAGGAGAAGTAGTAGCGAACCAAGTGATTGCTCAATTTTTCCAAGATTTATCAGTGGGCTTACTGAATTTGATCAGTACATTTGATCCCGAGCTGATTTTGGTTGGTGGTGGGGTCAGTGAAAATGATGGTTTCATGACAAGGCTTGAAGAGACCATGAGCCAGCTAAAAGCTCGCCATGAAAGTATTGGTTATTTAGAAGGTCGCACGATTGCACCGATTCAACGAGCAAAATTAAAAAATGATGCTGGTATGATTGGTGCGGTCTATCAATTGATGAACCAATAAAGGAAAGCATGTATTTCCTTTGGGTGAAAAAGTAAGCGTTTTAGAAAGGGTGGAAAAATGGAATCAAAAGGTGTCATGCTAAAAGCAACCCCACAGAAAAGGTCATTTTTGCAAAAACTAAAAAGCCAAAGCTTTTATCAAGCGATGGTTTGGCCAGGTATTATCTTGATGATTATTTTTAATTTTATCCCATTGTATGGGATCGTTATCGCGTTTAAAGATTACTCAGTTCTTGATTCGATCGCAAATGCGGAGTGGGTCGGTACTCAATATTTTCAAGAATTTTTTAGTGATTCAATGTTTTGGACGGTGATGAGTAATACATTGGGCATCAGCTTTTTTAAACTACTGATTGGCTTTCCAGCGGCGATTGGTTTAGCGGTATTGATCAATGAAATCGTTCATGTGCGCTTGAAGAAGGTCGTTCAAACGGTGTCTTATTTGCCGCACTTTCTTTCTTGGGTCATCTTAGGTGGCATGTTTATTACGTGGTTGTCTGATACCGGTCTGGTCAATAATCTACTGTTAGGTTTTGGGTTGATCGATGAACCGATCCGCTTCTTGACCGATCCCGAAAAATATTGGGCGATTGCAGTCATTTCCGATATTTGGAAAGAAGTTGGCTGGAATACGATTTTATACATCGCTGCTATGACGGGGATCAATCCAGCTCTTTATGAAGCAGCTAGAATGGATGGCGCCACGAAGTTCCAGCAGATCACGCGGATCACGATTCCTTCGATCCGTCATATTATCGCCTTGACATTTGTTTTGTCAGTGGGGGGGTTATTGGGTTCAAACCTCGATCAGACACTCGTCTTACAAAACCCTGTCAATTATCAGTCCAGTGAAGTCATTAATTCATTTGTCTATAAAATGGGGATCCAACAAGGAGACTTCTCCTATGCGACCGCCGTTGGCCTGTTTGTGTCGGTTGTTTCTTTGATCCTCGTAGTAGGAAGTCATCTTTTGACCAAAAAAATCAGTGATGAATCAGTCTTTTAGAGGAGGAAAAGTATGAAACAAACATTTTCAAAAGATGAGAAGATCTTCAATACCGCCAATGTGATTTTCATGGTATTCTTTTTAGCCATCATTGCGTTGCCATTATGGAATATCGTCGCTTTGTCGTTCAATGATGCAACCGATGCCGCAAGAGGGGGGATCTATTTCTGGCCACGGGAATTTTCACTAGAAAGTTACTACACCGTTTTTGAAGATTCTGCGATCTATAAAGCTTTTGTTATCTCAGTTGCAAAAACAGTGATTGGCGTTGTTTTGCATACGGCATTAACGGCGATGGTCGCCTATGGGATGAGTCGCAGAAACTTAATGGGACGGAAAATCTACATGAACATGGGGATTTTAACGATGTTCGTTTCCGGAGGAATGATCCCAACCTTTCTCTTATTCAAAGAATTAGGGTTGTTAAATAATTTTTGGGTTTACATCATTCCTGTCTTATTTTCTTTTTACGATATGGTGATTTTGATGAATTTTTTCCGGAGCATTCCATTTTCGCTGGAAGAATCTGCCATGATGGATGGCGCGAATCCTTTTATTATTTTCGTGAAAATCATTTTGCCATTGTCCCTTCCAGTTTTGGCAACCATTGCATTATTCCACGGCGTCTTTCAGTGGAACGACTACATGACCGCCAATATCTATGTGGATGATCGTAGTTTATATCCTTTACAAATGCTACTATTTCGGATCGTTTCGGAAAATCTATCGCCCGCAGTGGCGACCGGAACCAATGTTGTCAGAAATACAACTTCACAGTCATTGCAATTAGCAACCATGGTGGTAACGACGGTTCCTGTCGTCGTGATCTACCCATTTTTACAAAAGTACTTTATTCAAGGGATGACTCTTGGATCAGTAAAAGAATAGACAAAAGGAGAGAAAAAAATGAAAGCAAGCAAATTATTTTTAGGGATCGGTCTCGTATGTACATCAGTCATGGTATTAGGTGCCTGTGGTAATTCCAGCAGCGAGTCAAAAGGAGCTGCTGAGGTAGAAGATCTGCCAGAAGCTCGCTTTGAAGCAGACAAAGATACACCAAGCTGGCAAAAAGACACCGACCATGAAGCGACCTTAAAATGGTATGTCAATTTTGATTGGTATGCTCAGCCGGGGTGGGGCAAAGACACTGTGACGCGAAAAATCAAAGAAGACATGAATATCAATGTCGAATTTATTTCAGGAAATGACGAGAACCTTAATACGATGCTAGCTGGTGGCGATCTTCCAGATATCATGACCTTCGATAAAAACCTGTCTGCTGCAAATGAAGCGACAAAATTTGCCTTGCCATTGAATCTTTTGGCAGAAAAATATGACCCTTACTTCTTAGAACATGCAGCGAAACCGGAATCTGTTCAATGGTTTACTTTAGAAGATGGCAACATTTATGGATACCCGAGCTTTTCCACGACTGCACAAGATTATGAGGACGGCAATGTAGTGGGAGACCAAGTTTTCATTGTCCGCAAAGATATTTACGAAGCGTTAGGTGAACCCGATATGTCGACGCCAGAAGGATTTTTAGATGCGTTAAAACGGGCAAAAGAAGCATTTCCGACAGCAGATGATGGTGCAGCTCTAGTCCCATTTGCTTCGACTGCACTAGATATTTCCAATGGTGGGGATGGCGCCTATGGTGGTACTTTGCAAGACTTTCTCAGTATCGCACCAAGTGTAGACGGTCAATTCAATGATCGTGACGCTGATGAGGAGTACATCACTTGGATCGAGACATTTAGAAAAGCGTACAATGAGGGATACATCAACAATGACCAGTTTTCAGACAATGACAACACGATGAAGGAAAAACTAGGACAAGGGCGTTATTTTGCTTACCTGCATACGAATACGAAGGGACTCAATGAGTTTATGTCCGATAATAATGCCCGTAATCCTGAGCAAACCTATATTGCCGTCGATGGTCCGAAAAATTCGAATGGCGATGATTCCACTTTTACTGGCGGAAATATTGGTGGATGGACACAAACCTTCATCACGACGTCGACAAAAGAACCCCAAAAAGCCATGGAACTTTTGACGTATTTAGCAAGTGAGTATGGCACGATGGTCACTACCTTTGGTATCGAAGGGGAAACATACAATCTTGTGGATGGCGTGGTTGAGTACTCAGAAGAAACAGAAGCGTTACGAAATTCTGATATTGCTCGCTTTGATAAGGAAATTGGTTTAGGTTCTTATTGGTTTGTTGGCAATGACAATTACGCCATTCAAATGGGACAAAAACCAGCAACATCGATTCGGCAGATGGTGGAATGGTCGCAAGACAAATTGGCGCCGCGTTTTGAGATCGAAGACATTGATCCTCGCACCGGTTCTGAAGCAAGAAACCTCACTTCCATCAACACAGCAAGAGTGCAAGCGTTGGTCAACTTTATTCAAGCAGACTCGGAAGAAGCGGGCCGTCAGATTTGGGAAGACTACCTAAAAGAACGAGAAAACAATGGATGGTCAGCAATCGTTGATTACCGAAATGAGAAAATCGCTGAAAATATTGAAAAATTAAACTAAAGGTGTGTGAGTGTGATGTTTGCTTTAGAGAGTCGTTTTTATCGTCTTTGCGAAATCGTTTTTCGTATGCTGGTATTGAATCTCTTGTTTTTAGTGGTATCGTTTCCGATCATCACGTTTCCAGCCGCTTTGCGAGCAGTGGTCGATGCTTACGAACATCCTGAAGCAAAACTGCTAAAACCCTTTTTGAAAAATAGCAAAAGCGCGTTATTGAAGACTCTGCCACTAGGGGTCTTCAATCTCTTCTCATTTTTATGCGGACTCAGCTTGTGGCGTTCTGCTACTTTGACGAATTCATTGTTTTTCTCTTTTATGACCATCATTTTTCTTACTTTTTTGTTGTCTTACAACATTAACCTGTATGTGATGCAATCAAAAATGCAAGATCGGCAAAACTTGTTTGACCTTTTTCGTAGTAGTTTTTTCTTTACGATGATGCACTACCATAAAGGGATCGGAATCTTAGTCCTAGCAGCGATCGGCTATTTCTTCACATGGCAATCAGCACCAGGTATCTTCTATCTATTTTGTCTGTCTGGGCCCTTGTATTTCTATCAAAAAGTGTTGCATCTAAAAAGAGTGGATCAATCTTGATTCACTCTTTTTTTGTTGCTTGTAATCGCCACTGGCAAGGAAGTAAACAGGATGAAACACATTCCAATCTTTGAAACGCATTGAATTGAAAACGTTTGCTATTCTATTAGTAACAAATGTTTCCTATAATGAACCTACAAATCAATTACAAAGGAGTTTCCTCAATGAAAGAAAAAGTGATGGATGCGATGCAGAAATTCTCCAAGGCAATGTTTGTGCCCGTTTTGATTTTGCCGATCGCAGGGATATTGATTGCCGTTGGGAATGTGTTTACGAATGTCCGCTTGCTTGAGCAGTTTCCCTTTTTGGATAATCCGATAACCACCGGTTTTGGTAGTATCTTGTCCGCTTCCTTATTACCGATCTTAACCAATTTGGGCATTATTTTTTGTGTCGGGATTGCTCTAGGGTTAGCTAATAAGAAAAAAGCTGAAGCGGGATTTACCGCGTTGTTAGGTTATTTCGTCTTCTTGAATGCCATGAATAAATTCATGGAACTTCGGGGGATGTTGGTTCCAGCCGATGCCCTTCAAGGTTCAGGACAAGCGATCGTTTTAGGAATCCAAGTGTTGGACATGGGGGTCTTTCTGGGTATCATTTTAGGGATCGTCGTAGCATTGATCCATAATCGTTTTATCGATACGACCTTTAACAACGCCTTTCAAGTTTATGGCGGCGCGCGCTTCGTCTTTATTGTTTTGATTCCGGTCGTCGTGTTATTAGCCATCGTTTTCACGTTTATATGGCCAGTAATACAAACTGGCATCGACGGTTTAGGTGGCATCATTCAACAAACGGGCAACTTTGGCATCTTCTTGTACGGTATGTTGGAACGCTTATTGATTCCAACTGGCTTGCATCACTTGATCTACACGCCGTTTTTGTATACTTCATTAGGCGGTGTCGCAGAAGTTGGCGGTCAAGTCTTTGAAGGGGCACGAAACATTTATTTTGCGGAAATTGCTGACCCAGCAGTCCGCGTATTATCGCAAAGTGTCATTTGGGACGCTCGTGGGATCTCAAAAATGTTTGGACTGATCGGTGCCTGTTTGGCGATGTATCAAACGGCAAAACCAGAAAATAAAGTCAAAGTCAAAGCCATTTTGATTCCAGCAGTTGTGACTTCCTTTATTGCAGGTGTGACTGAACCAATCGAATTTTCTTTTATGTTCGTGGCACCTGTTTTGTTCGTCATTCATTCTGCACTTAGCGGCTTGAGCATGGTGGCGTTAAATCTCTTTGGTTCTCGCGCCATCGGACCGAATGGCTTCATCGACTTTCTTTTGTACAACTTGCCCTTAGGGATCGAGAAAACTCGCTGGCCAGTGTACTTGATCGTCGGAGTCGTCTTCTTCTTTCTTTATTACTTCTTGTTCCGCTTTTTGATCACGAAACTGAATTTGAAAACGGTCGGGCGTGAAGAAGATGGGACAGAGACCAAACTGTATTCGAAGAAAGAGTACAAAGAAAAACAACTTGCTGGAGCAGGTGTCGGGGTCATGGCGAGTGACCAAGCCGCCACTAGTCCGACTGGTGATACAAGTATCTCAGCAATCATCACCAAAGCGCTAGGTGGCGATGACAATATCAAAACCATCGACAACTGCTATACCCGCTTACGTTTAAAACTAAAGGATCCTGAACTCGTGGATGAAGCGCTACTAAAAGACGAAACACAAGCCAAAGGCGTGATCAAAAATGGTGAAAATGTCCATGTCGTTTACGGGTTGACCGTGCCGAAAGTGCGGGAAGAATTAGAAAATTATCTTGGAAGAGAAGGAGAGATTGAATGATGAAAAATTTTTCAGTAGTGATCGCAGGGGGCGGCAGTACCTTTACCCCGGGAATCGTTATGATGCTGCTTGATAATCAAGAACGCTTTCCTTTAAGAAAGCTGAAACTATACGACAATGATGAAGCACGCCAAGCGATCCTCGGTGAAGCCCTAGCGATCTTATTAAAAGAACAAGCACCGCAAATCGAATTTTCATTTACGACGGATCCTGAGGAAGCCTTCAGCGATGTCGATTTCTGTATGGCGCATATCCGAGTAGGAAAGTATGATATGCGGGAAAAAGATGAAAAAGTTCCCTTGCGTCATGGCGTCTTTGGTCAAGAAACCTGTGGTCCAGGAGGGATCGCTTATGGGATGCGCAGCATCACTGGTATGCTGGAGATCATTGATTACATGGAAAAGTATTCCCCCGATTGTTGGATGCTGAATTATTCCAATCCGGCTGCAATCGTAGCTGAAGCATGTCGAGTCTTGCGTCCTAAATCAAAAGTTCTGAATATCTGTGACATGCCCGTGGGCACGTTGCGTCGCATGTCGCAAATCATTGGCAAACAGCCAGAGGAGTTAGAAGTTCGCTACTTTGGCTTGAATCATTTTGGCTGGTGGACTAGTGTCAAAGACAAAGAAGGCACGGAGTACATTCAAACCATACGTGACTATGTTGCAGAACATGGCTATTTGACGCAGATCGAAGTGGATACCCAACATACAGACCCAAGTTGGCAAGACACCCACAAAAAAGCCAAAGACCTCTTGGCTCTCACACCAGAATATCTGCCAAATACGTACTTGAAGTATTATTTATACCCAGATTACGTCTACGAACACATGAAAGAACACCCAGAGTATACGCGTTCCAATGAAGTGATGGAAGGACGGGAAAGACGAGTGTTCGATCATGCCAAAAAGATCACTGCACAAGGATCTGCTGAAGGGATCGCTTTTGAGATTGATGCCCATGCAACCTTTATCGTTGATTTGGCACGCGCCATCGCTTTTAATACGCATGAGCGAATGGTCATGATTGTGGAAAACAACGGCGCGATTGCGAACTTCCCGGATGATGCCATGGTGGAAGTGCCATGTATCGTCGGTTCTGATGGACCAGAAGCCCTCGCTCAAGGAAAAATTCCTGCCTTCCAACAAGCGCTCATGTTCCAACAGGTGACTGTGGAAAAATTAGTGGTCGAAGCATATGTGGAAAAGAGCTATCAAAAAATGTGGCAAGCGTTAAGCCTTTCCAAAACGATTCCTAGCGCAAAAGTAGCCAAAGAGTTACTCGATGATTTGGTCTCGGAAAATGGTGATTACTGGCCAGGATTGTCTTGATTTGTTTCACATTTGCGAAACATTTTCTGATGGGGTAACTGGAAAGAGGAAGATTCTCCAAGAATCTTTCTTTTTTTGATTTTTGCTGTGGAAGAATACTTCTCTGAAGAAAATCATCACTAAACGTCTTCTCAACAAAACGATCAGACAGGTATGCTAGAATATGCCACTAACTATGGTAGAATAAAGCTAATTGAATCAGATGAGAGGGAGCAATGCGATGTTTTTAGGGATTGATATCGGCACAACAGCCATAAAATTTGGGGTTATTGAAGATCGGAAAATCATTTACTCACAGTCATTACCAATCAAAACCCATAGCCATGGGTTAAAACAGACCCAATCAGCGACCCAGATCAGTAGCCAATTAATCAGTGGTGTCACAACGATTCCCGCTCAATTAAAAGCGGCAATCACAGTGATCGGGTTCAGTACCGCTATGCACAGTTTGATGCCAGTGGCTGGTGAGACAGCAGAAGAGATTTACATTTGGTCAGACAATCAAGCGAATCAAACGATGACGGCCTTTCGTCAAACGGATCTGGCGGCAACGTTTTATGAAGAGACAGGGACACCGATCCATGCGATGTCTCCCTTTGCGAAACTGGCTTATTTTCAAACAAGTGGTTCATATTCCAAAGAGACGAAATGGTTAGGCTTAAAAGAACTAGCAATGGCGTTGTTTACCGGACAAGCACGGATCGATTATAGTACCGCATCAGCGACCGGTCTTTTTTCTTTGAGAGAAAAGCAATGGAGTCAAAAGATTCTCAACTATTTATCCCTTTCAAAAGCCCAATTAGCGCCTTTATGTGCACCGACTGATCGTTTTTTGATTACCAAGGAGATGGCGCAGCGGTGTGGCTTGAAGCCTGAGGTAGAAGTGATGTGTGGGGCTAGCGATGGGTGTTTGGCAGCATATGCTGGCTATATTTCTACAGGGATCCGCAACAGCTTGACGATCGGAACCAGTGCGGCGGTTCGTAAAGTAAGTGAGACCACGGTCTTTGATCGCCAAAAACAAAATTTTTGCTACTATCTGCAAGAAGACCTCTATGTCGTAGGGGCACCTTCGAATAATGGCGGTTGTGTGCTTGCTTGGGCAAAAGAGACCTTATCAGAAGATCCTGATGGGTTTTATCATTATCTGCCGCAAGTCATGGAGGAATCACCGATCGGCAGCAACGGTTTACGTTTTTTCCCCTATTTAAATGGCGAGCGGGCACCCTTTTGGACGAATGAAATCACAGGTGGCTTTTCTGGCTTGACCCTGAAACACAATCGCTCAGATATGTTGCGGGCAGTCCTCGAAGGCATGCTGATGAACATCGATTTATTAAAGCAAATGGCGCAGTTGGAAGGGGCAGTCACTGTAAGTGGTGGTTTCTTTCAAACAAAACTATTAGGTCAAATGACCGCGGATGTGTTGGGGCTAACCTGTTATCTTTCCGATGAAAATGAACCGATATTCGGCTTGTATGATTTGTACAAAAGCTCTGTTGTGCGGCAAGATCAGCCAGATGAAAAATTTGTTCCTGATCCGCAGAACCACGCGCTTTATCAAGAACTGGCAAAAACGTATTTTCATGCATAAGCAAAAACCAGCAATCCACTAGGGTTGCTGGTTTTCTTTTTCAACACACGTGAAAGCGTCGACGATATATTCCATCAATAAGAGCAGTTTGCCAAAGAAACTGGTGTACTGGATGTTTTGGGTGTCGTAGGGACGTTCATCTGTCACTTCAAAGGAAAAGGTCGCTAGTTGATTGGCGCGATGCTCACCGTTCCCACAAAACAAAACAGTTGGTATGTGATGTTCATTGGCTAATGCCATCTTTTCCAGCACTTTTTGTGTTTCGCCAGATTTAGAGATAGTAATCAACATACTTATGTTCTCGATGTTGTTACTAATGATCCCACCTGAGTCAGAAGCACTGACTAATAAGGTTTTGATGCCGTTGACAAGCATTTTTTTGTGTAGGTATTCTGCCACGATCCCCGAAAAACCTGTGGCATAAATCGTAATAAACTTGTTCTTGTTTTGTCCATAGATTTCTTTGATCGCTTCGATCGTATCTGCAATACTGGCAGCGTCAATTTGGTAATCGATGGCGGCTTCAGTGATCGTCTGATTTTTCAAGCGATTCTTTAAGAAGTAAAGCAGCTCTAGATAGCCAGAAAAACCTAGTTTTTGCGCAAGCCGCACGATGGTTGCTGGGGAAGTGTAGATCGTTTTAGCGATTTCTCTTAAGGGCAGTCCATCGATCGCAGCGGTATTTGCAAGCAAATAATCAAGAATTTGCAGCTCATTGTCAGTCAATTTTTTTCCTTTGATCAATACATTTAAGTCCATTGTTCGGCACTCCTTTGTCTTGTCTTCATCATACAATGAATAACGACAGAAAGTAAAATAGGAATCGCGTCATGCTGATATATAGGAAAAAAGATTGTGCATTTCCTAAAAAGATATTATAATTTCTTATATAGAAAATAAAGGTGGAGAAATGATGACACAAAAACCATATGGAACCGTACTACTAAAAGCAGCAACCATTTTAGATTACCTCGCAGAAGCGCCAAGTAAACCATTGCAAGAAATTTCAGAAGCAACGAAACTGACCCCATCCACAGCTTTGAAAATATTGGAAACGCTACAAATGATCGGCTATGTCAAACGCGACAAAGAGAAGAATTATCGCTTAGGGTCTAAGCTGATCAAGTATGCCAATCAAAACATTCAAGAGCTTGATTTAGTGGAAATCAGCTTGCCATACTTGGAAGCATTGCAGAAAACGGCGGATGAAACGATCCACTTAGGGGTCTTGACCGCCAATGAGATTCTTTATGTCAATAAATTGGAGCCTCAGAATCAAACGATCCGCATGTCTTCAAAAGTAGGAATCACAAGACCGTTGTATAGCTCTGCCATGGGGAAAGCCGTTTTAGCGGAGTTTGATGCCCCTCAAGTAGAGGAGTACTTGGCAGCAACGCCTTTAACCGCTTATACCGAAAATACCATTACAAATCAGTTGAAGTTGAAGAAAGAATTGGAACAGGCAAAAGCGAACCAAGTAGCCTTTGATGATGAAGAAATGGAACAAGAAATCTATTGCATCGGCGCCTCACTGATAAAAGATCAGGAGATCGTTGGGGCGTTTTCTATCAGCCTACCGAAATACCGCTTGACCCCAGAATACAAAACGACATTGATCGATGCGATTATTGCGACAAAACAACAAATTGAACAAGCGTTATAAACTTTTTAATGGAAAGCCCTTGCAAATAAAAACGAGAACGGTATAATGAACGTGTAAGTTTCTTTATAATAAATACCATTTTCCAAATAGGAAATAAGTGGAGGGTCTTAATGAAAAAAGTAGCGAATTTAATGAAACTAAAGGAAAGCGGTGTGATCGCTGTTGTACGTGGCGCTTCAAAAGAAGAAGCACTACAAGCAAGTAAAGCGATCGTTGCAGGGGGGATCACCGGCATTGAGTTGACTTTTACAGTGCCTCAAGCGGCGGATGTAATCGCTGAATTAGTAGCAACCTTCAAAGAGAATCCAGAGGTAGTTGTTGGTGCGGGGACCGTTCTTGATGCAGTGACCGCCCGCTTAGCGATCATGGCAGGAGCAGAATATGTCGTCAGCCCAACCTTTGATCAAGAAACGGCTGAATTATGTAATTTATATCAAATCCCGTATCTGCCTGGTTGCATGACCATTTCAGAAATGAAGGACGCCTTAAAAGCAGGCGCAGATATCATTAAACTATTCCCGGGTAGTGCGTATGGACCAAGTATCATCTCGGCCTTCAAAGCGCCATTGCCACAATTAAACATTATGCCGACCGGTGGTGTCAGCTTAGACAACATGCAAGAATGGTTTGCAGCGGGTGTTGTAGCCGTTGGTGTAGGGGGGAATTTGTTAGCGCCAGCAGCAAGTGGGGATTTTGACAAAGTAACAGAAGTAGCGAAACAATATGCGGCAAAATTAAAAGAGATTCGAGGAAAGTAAGATGGCAAACATTCTGACACTAGGAGAAATCATGTTGCGTCTATCGACAACGTTAGGCGACCGAATCGCCCATAGTTCGACGTTTGCTGCCCATTATGGTGGCGGGGAAGCCAATGTTGCGATTTCCTTGGCAAATTTTGGTCATCACGTTTCTTTTGCTAGTAAAGTGCCGGAAAATGCTTTAGGAGATGCCGTTTTTCATCATTTACGAAGCTATGGCGTCGATTGTCGTCACTTGCTTCGTGGCGGTTCCCGACTAGGTACTTACTATATTGAAACCGGTATCGGGGAACGAGCAGCGCGAGTGGTTTATGATCGCGCAGGCTCTAGCTTTGCTCAAATGAAAGAAAATGAGTGGCAATATGACCTTTTTGATGGGGTTGACATTGTTCACCTTTCAGGGATCACACCAGCTCTTTCAACGACTTGGCAGACACTTTTGCTGACGTTGATCAAAGAAGCGAAAGCAGCTGGTTGTAAAATCAGTTTCGATATCAATTATCGTGGAAAGCTGTGGACGACCGCTGAAGCGCGCGACTTTTTGCAAAAAGTGCTCCCCTATGTCGATTATTGCTCGGCAGGACAGTTAGATGCCCAAGTCTTTATGGATGTAGCAGCTCCAACAGAGGAAGTCGAAGATGACTACTATTATCAAGAAATGCATCGGAAATACCCAAATATCCAGCTCTTTTATTCAACTAGTCGTCAGGTGCTCTCAGCAAGTCACAATCAATTGACAGGAAGCCTATGGCATAACGGCAATTATGTCGTTTCTGCTACCCATGAGATCAATCCAATCGTTGATCGCGTCGGAGGTGGCGATGCCTTTTCAGCTGGTATCCTACATGGTCTTGTCACGAAGAAACAAGACCAAGAAATCATTGATTTTGCAACTGCCGCATCTGCTTTGAAACATACGATCCATGGCGACTGTAATCAGTTTAGCGCCAATGAGATACAAGAATTTATTGCAACAGGTTCAGGAAAAATTATCCGATAGGAGGAATAAAACATGCAACACATGGAAACACGCTATACCCATAGTCCACTTGATATTCGTCACTATAGTACCGAGGAATTACGCAGAGAATTTTTGGTAGAAAAAATTTTCACACCAGGACAAATCATGCTGACCTATACCCACAATGATCGGATGATCTTTGGCGGAGTGACACCGACAGAAGAAGCGTTAGAAGTGCAATTAAGCAGCGAATTAGGGGTGGAATACTTCTTAGAACGTCGCGAATTAGGCGTCATCAATATTGGAGGACCTGGTGCGATCACGATCGATGGCCAAAAAGAACCAATGAAAAAACAAGACGGCTACTATATCGGCAAGGAAACCAAACAAGTCTTGTTCCACTCTGATGATCCAGCAAATCCAGCGAAATTCTATCTATCTTGCGTGCCAGCACATAAGAAATACCCAAATGTAAAAATCAGTATCGATCAAGTCACACCAATGGAGACAGGCGAGGGCTTGACATTAAACGAACGGAAAATTTATCAATACATTCACCCAAATGTTTGTGAAAGCTGTCAATTACAAATGGGGTACACGATCTTAGAACCAGGCAGTGCTTGGAATACGATGCCAAGTCATACCCATGAACGTCGGATGGAAGCATATGTGTATTTTGATTTTGCCAACGAAGACACAAAAGTGTTCCATATGATGGGCAAACCAGATGAAACGAAGCATTTAGTCGTTAGTGAAGAACAAGCAGTTATTTCTCCAAGCTGGTCGATCCATTCGGGGGTTGGAACCAGTAACTACTCCTTTATCTGGGCAATGTGTGGCGAAAATATCACCTATACCGACATGGATATGGTGGCAATGGACGACTTAAAATAAAAAGAAAGAGGGTTTATCAATTATGGATTTTTCAATGGATCAATTTCGTTTAGATGGTAAGATCGCATTAGTGACAGGCGCTGTCTATGGGATCGGTTTTACGATCGCTCGTTCATTAGCAGCAGCAGGAGCAACGATCGTTTTTAACAACTTGGATCAAGAATCAGTGGATAAAGGATTAGCAAACTATCGTGAAGCAGGGATCGAAGCCCACGGCTATGTCTGTGATGTAACGGATGAAAAAGCAGTCAACGAAATGGTCAAGCAGATCGAAGAAGAAGTTGGCGTGATTGATATCTTAGTCAATAATGCTGGGATCATCAAACGAATCCCGATGTTGGAGATGTCTGCTGAAGACTTCCGCCAAGTCGTTGACGTGGACTTGAACGCTCCATTTATCGTTTCAAAAGCAGTCTTACCGTCAATGATCAAAAAAGGACATGGAAAAATCATTAACATTTGCTCAATGATGAGTGAATTGGGAAGAGAAACGGTGGCTGGTTACGCAGCGGCTAAAGGCGGCTTGAAAATGTTGACGAAAAACATTTGTGCCGAATTTGGTTCAGCAAACATCCAATGTAATGGGATCGGACCTGGTTATATTGCAACACCGCAAACTGCACCATTACGAGAGATCCAACCAGACGGTTCTCGTCACCCCTTTGATCAATTTATCGTAGCGAAAACACCTGCTGCCCGTTGGGGTGAGCCAGAAGATTTAGCAGGACCAACGGTTTTCTTAGCTTCTGAGGCATCAAACTTTGTCAATGGCCATGTCTTATATGTAGATGGCGGTATCTTGGCGTATATCGGGAAACAACCTGAATAAAACAATCAATAGTAAGGATGGGGACGATTGCAATCGTTCCCATTTTTATGGTACAACACCCAAGAAATGCAAGTTTTTAAAAGGTAGCTTGGCGATAAATGGGTTGAAGCAAAGGAATGGCAAACAAATCTTTTAAAAAGAAGGAAAAGCAAAACGCTGTGAAGGAAAATGTTCTTCGCAGCGTTTTGCTTGAGTAGCTCTTTTTCAAATCAGGTAGCGTATTTATGTTAGGGGAAGATTCAACACGAACAATGAGTTTCAATCTAACAAAACTTGTTGTGCAAGCGGTAATGGAGCATTTGTCAAACATTTGGCAACTAATTTGGCGACGGCTGTAGCACCTTGGTTATTCAAATGCGTGTTATCCGTAATGCCGGCTGGATAATTGGGGTGCTGGTTTTTTTCTAAATGAAGAAAATAGGTTTTCGCCTGTTGTGGTTCCAGCGCTGAAAAGAACCGTTGTGTTGCGGCAAAAAGATCCAGACAGACCACATCCAAGGAGGTAGCCAAAGCACGCATTGCTTCTGGGTAAGGACCGACTGCCAAAGGATCAAGTTGTTGTTGTTCCACGTAATGCAAACGAGTGATCGAGGTCAATAGGATCGGTGTCGCTTGCTGCTGGCGTGCCGTTTGCACGTAGGTTGCTAAATTATGCTGATATTCAACAGGTGTCGTGCCGCGACTATCTGTTTTTTGATCATTGTGTCCAAATTGAATCAAGAGATAATCACCAGCATGTAGTTCTTTTTCTGCCTGCAACAAGCGTCCTTCTTCAATGAAGCTCTTGGAGGAACGCCCATTTTTGCCAAGTTGACGATTTGATGCTGGGGGAGATACCGTGAGATTTTTTCTCCCCAGCCCGTTTCTGGACGAGCGCTAGGCTCTTTGATCGATGCGGTGGAATCACCGACGATGACGATTTTTACCATTTGCTTTCTCCTAAAATTTGAAGTAGTTGTTGGCATTTTGATAACAGACATTTTCTACTAATGGTTTTAGCTGACGAAGATCAGCAGGTGCTTCACCACGTACAACGATCTCAGCAAGCCATTCACAAAAGACGCGTCGGAAATATTCATGACGGGTGTAAGACAGAAAGCTTCTTGAATCCGTCAGCATGCCGACAAAGTTAAAGATCACACTGCCGTCTGCGAATTTCGTCAATTGGTGACGCATGCCTGCGCGGGTGTCGTTATACCACCAGCCAGATCCTAACTGCAATTTATTATTGCCTTCTTGCTGGAAGCACCCCATCAAAGCGACGAGTGCATCATAGTCATTGGGATTTAAGGAGTAGAGAATCGTTTGAGGCAAATGGTCCTGCGCATCAGCAGCGTTCAATAATTTCTGCAAGTTTTGAGTCAGTGGTTGATCATTGATGCCATCGTAGCCCGTATCTGGTCCCAAGCGCTCAAACATTCGTTGATTGCAGTTGCGGTACGCATGGACATGCAGTTGCATCGTCCACCCATGTTCGTGATACAGCTTCATCAGTTCAACTAGAACATTGGTTTTAAAGAACGAGACTTCGTTTTCCTCCAAAGATTCCCCAGCTAATGCTTTAGCAAAAATTGCTTCAAGGGATAACTGTTCGTCTGCAGCATACACTAAAGTATCCAGCGCATGGTCAGACAAGCGGCAGTGAAGCTGGTGAAAGTAGGTTACACGGTCCCGCAAGGCTCTCAAGAAAGCATCGTAGGTAGTGATCGCGTTCTCGACACTCTTTTCGAGTTTGGTAACATAGGTAAGAAAATTCGGATGGTCGATTTGTAACGCTTTGTCAGGTCGAAAGGTCGGCAAGACACGAAAACGTTGTTCTGTTTGGCTTAATTGGTGATGATAGTGAAGATCATCGACTGGATCATCTGTGGTGCAAACGATCTCGACGTTACTGCGAGCAATCAAAGCTCTTCGGGTAAAGTCTTTTTGCTGCAATTTTTCGTTGCATAGCCTCCACAAAGTTTCGGCATTTTCTTCAGTAACGGGAAGATCGATCGCAAAAAATCGCTTTAACTCTAAATGGGTCCAACTGTAAAGGGGATTTCCCACCAATTTTGGCACTGTTTGACACCATGCCAAAAATTTTTCATAATCACTGGCATTGCCTGTAATCGCTTCTTCGGGTACGCCACAAGCGCGCATCAATCGCCATTTGTAATGATCACCACTTAGCCAAGCCTCGGTGATAGTTTTAAAGGGACGATCCTCATAGATTTCTTTTGGGTCTAAGTGGCAGTGGTAATCAATGATCGGCAGTTCTTTGGCATATTCATGGTAAAGGGTTTGAGCAATTTCATTTGGCAGTAAATAGTTTTCATTTAAAAACATGTCGAACCTCTTTTCTTTGGTTATAGTGTCACACCATTTTTAAAGATGGCGATCTCACGAACGTTGTTGGCTTCATTACGCGTCGGTTTTCCACTGGCAGTATCGATGATCGCTTGAATAAAGTCTTCCAGCACGACCTCCATCGGCTCTTCCAACAAGCGACCGGCGTTGAAATCCATCCAGTGGGGTTTCTTCTGGTAAATCTCTTGATTCGTGGCAACTTTCATGGTCGGCACATAGGCACCAAATGGCGTGCCGCGACCAGTGGTAAATAAGACGAGTTGGCAATCGGCAGAAGCCAGTGCAGAAGCGGCAACAAGGTCGTTTCCTGGACCTTCCAGCAGGCTCAAGCCTGGCTTACGGAGTTTCTCCCCATATTTTAAGACATCGACGACAGCGGAAGTCCCAGATTTTTGGGTACAGCCTAATGACTTATCTTCTAGCGTAGTGATGCCGCCTGCCTTATTGCCAGGAGAAGGATTTTCATAGACTGGTTCACCGTAAGCAAGAAAATAATCTTTAAAGTCGTTGATTAGATGGAGGATTTTTTCAAAGGTTGCTTCATCTTGTGCACGCGCCATCAAGACTTGTTCAGCGCCAAACATTTCGGGTACTTCCGTCAAGACCGTGCTGCCACCTTGAGAAACTAAAAAGTCAGAAAATGCCCCCAACAAAGGGTTGGCGGTGATCCCAGAAAACCCGTCAGAACCCCCACATTTTAACCCGATCTTTAGCTCACTCAAGGGAACGGCTTCTCGTTGATCCTCTTTTGCTGCTTCCAGTAATTCTTCTAATAAGCTTTCGCCGACCGCAATTTCATCGTCGCTTTCCTGTGCCACCATAAATTTGACGCGCTTTGGATCGTAGTCACCCAGGTTTTTCTTAAACTCGGGAACGGTGTTGTTCTCACAACCTAAGCCAAAGACCAAGACGCCACCGGCATTTGGATGATGCACCGCATCAATTAAAATTTGACGGGTGTTTTGATGATCTTGGCCTAACTGGGAGCAGCCGTAGGGATGTTTAAGGATCGTAATATGATCAAAAGTGCCAAGATCTGGATGATTCTTCTTGAAGTTTTCAACAATGATCTCAGCGATACCATTGATACAACCAACTGTTGGCACGATCAGTAAATCATTACGAATCCCAACTTTGCCATTTGCCCGCCGGTACCCTTGGAACGTCGCAGCCCTTTTTGGATAACGGACGGGATGCAAATCGGGGGCATAGGTGTATGCTAAAGTACCAGAAAGGTTGGTTTTGACATTGTGGGTATGCAACCATTGGCCAGTTTTCACGTCAGCTAAGAGATGTCCAATGGGGTAGCCATATTTGATCACGTCTTGTGATTGTGCTAGATCTTTGAGGGCGATTTTGTGTCCTTGTGGAATATCCTCAAAAAGGGTGATCGTTTGGCCTTCAAATGCAAGGGTCGTTTTAGCAGCTAGTGGTTTTAATGCGACTGCGACATTGTCTTTAGGGTGCAATTTCAATAGTTGAGCGGGTGTTTCTGTTAATGTGCTGGACATAAAGATTCTCCTTTATTTCAAACTTGGCTCAGGGGTGTCAATCGACGCAAGTAACTGGCGAGGTCCGTCTTGTTTAAGGCATGTGCACATTTCATTGATTGTCTCTGTCATAAAGCTCAGGTCTGCATGCCAAAGTTGCTCATTTTTTAATAGAGCGGCGATCTGTTCTTCTGCTGGTAATTGTTTCACTTGCTGAAATATGGTTGTCACTAGCTCATCATCTTGAAAGGGTCGTGTGAGATAGAAAGTCAGCAACCCTGCCAGTGCGGCAGTGATTCGTTTTGGTAACTGCTGGTTTTGTTGGACATAACGACTTAAGACTGGTTGAAGACGCGCACGGAATTTTGAGACGCTGTTTAAAGCGATCGATTGCAGCTGATGCTTCACATAAGGATTTCTGAAGCGCTCTTTGATTTGGTCCGCATAAGCTGCAAGCTGCGCTTTAGGCAAATCAAGCATTGGAATCAACTCTTCCTGAAAAAGACCATCTAAAAAGGCTGCAAATTCACGGTCGTTCATTACTTCTTCAACGGTTTCTAAACCCGCTAAAAGACCGAGGGGAACCATCGCCGTATGAGGACCATTTAATAAATGTACTTTTTGTTCACGGTAAGGAGTCATATCTTCTGTCACGATCACATTCAACCCAGCTTCTTGCAAAGGGAGCTTTTCGGCTACGCCGTTTCCTTCGATCACCCATAGCATAAAGGGTTCCGCAGTGACCATTACGGCATCTTCATAGCCAAGAACCTCTTGGTATTGTGCCACTTTGTCGCGAGGATATCCTGGAACGATCCGATCGACTAAGCTGCAGCAGAAGGTGTTTTCTTTTTCTAACCAGTTGACGAAGTCTGATTCCAAAGACCATAATGCGGCATATTGTAAGACGATCTCTTTTAGTTTTTCCCCATTCCGATCGATTAATTCACAAGGAATGATCAAAAATCCCGGTTTTTGTCGTTGAAAACGACGATACAAAAGAGCGGTCAGTTTTGCGGGAAAACTGTGGGGAGGGGTATCGTGTAAGGTATCCTCTGGGTGAAACGCAATACCTGCTTCCGTCGTATTAGAAACGATGATCTCAAGTTGCTCGTCTTCTGCTAAAGCAAGATAGTCTTCCCATTGCTGATATGGATTCAACACTTGATAAATGGTGGAGACGACTTCAAATGTTTGAGATAAAGCGCCATCGACAAGTCCTTCTAAGATAACGGTGTAAAGATTTTCTTGTTGTGCCAACAGCTCTTTCAAGCCGTGATCAATCGGCTGTACCACAACGGCACTGCCGTTAAAAAGCCCTTGTTTGTTCATTTGCTGCAGCTGCCAGTTAAAAAAGCCCCGCATAAAATTGCCTTCCCCGAATTGAATCACTCGGGCTGGATAGGTTTGATGGGGGTGTTCGGTAATTTTTTTCATAGAATCCTCCTTAAAAAATAGTTATGCACACGTTAACATTTTTGCGTAAGCGCTCTTGAAAACAAGAGGCTTACAGCGATTGACGAATGATTAACGAGGTATCAAAGAAATGTTGTTTCTCAACTACTTGATTGGCAAATGCTTGCAACAGCAGAGTTGCTGCCAATTGACTCATTTCATAGACTGGTTTGCGGATCGTTGTTAATGGGGGATACGTATAGGGAGAAAAAGAACTATCATCAAAACCGATGATACCGATCTCCTCTGGGATCTTTCGTCCTGCTTGATGACAGGCATTGATCGCACCGATCGCCATATCATCATTGGCGCAAAAAATTACTTCAGGTGGTTCAGGTAAAGCGAGTAGTTGCTGGGCACCCAGCTGACCACTTTCCAAAGAGAAGTCGCCAGCAACGAAGTATTCTTTCGGGCAGACAAGCTGCTTTTCTTGAATCGCTTTCATAAATCCTTTGCGACGCTCTCTAGCGGAACCAAAGGAAGCGATCCCTTCGATCATGGCGATCTTTCGAAAGCCTTGTTCAAGCACATAGGTGATCATTTGATAGACCCCTCGGGCATCATTACTAGTGACATTCATCAAGGTTGCATCCTGCAATTGACGATTCAAAACGACGATGGGAATGTTTTTCTTTGAAAGAGCAGCGATAAAGCCGTCATCACGATCACTTTGACTCATCACGATCGCTCCATCGAGGCGATTCGGCTCTTCATCAAATGTATCGGATTGCAATAATTCATGAACCGCCAAAGTATATTCGGATGGTAGTGTATCACTGATTCCTTTGATCACTTCGACTAAAAAGCTATCGGAAGTACCAATGGATAGATGAGAAAAATAAAGACCAATGATATAAGATTTCTGATTCACCAGACTTTTGGCATTGACATTGGGCACATAGTGTAAAGATTCAGCGATGGCTGCGATCTTCTTTTTTGTTTCTGGCTTGATTAATGGGCTATCGTTTAACGCACGAGAAACAGTTGTATGTGAAACACCAGCGACTTTGGCGATATCTTTGATCGTGACCATAGAAAACCTTCTTCCTTTTTGCTTGATTCAAGCATAGCTTGTTCCCACGAGAATGTCAATACACCACGGATGCACACGTGAAACATTTTTCGAAATAACATAGGAACTTTTTCTGGGATGTGCTAGTATAAAAGAAGATAGTTAGGTAATGGGAGGGAGTCTATGAAATTCTTTTTAAGCTATCATCAAACATCCAACTTGTTTTATAAAATATTTATTTTGATTTTTCTAATTGGTAGCGCTTTAATCATTGGGTTTAGTGGGGTCATTTATCATCGAACGTATCAAAACATTCAAGAAACGTTTCTGCAAAGTCAACATAATTTGGTCAACCAAGTCAAAGAAAATCTGGATCAAAAAATTCAGATGGTAGAGTATGCCTTTTCTACATATAGCAGTACTCAAAGCTTTTCCGATACGATGGAACAGCCATTTTCCGTGACGAATTATCGACAAGTGCGAGAGATCAATTCGCAACTGGCTTACATTGGTGTGATGGGAATCGAAAACGCCAGCTACCAATTGGTGAATTTGAATCAGCATTGGAAAATCGAAGAAGGCTCCTTAAAACAGATCGATGATACTGAATTCGCTGCTTTTCAAGCGTTGATTGACAACCAACGCTACTTGTATTGGTTGCCAGAAGATGGCTATTTAAAAATGGTGATGACGCTGCCTGTTTTTCGACAGGAAACCACTGCTTTGGGGATCGCTGAAATCCAAGACCATACCATTGCGCAGTTGGTGGCAGATCATGACGATTCCTTTTTGAATATTTTTCATGCGGACGGACAACTGCTTTTCGATAATGGTGAAGTGATCGATTCTGCCTTACAAGAAACAATGATTGCAGCTGCCCACGGCGATGGCATCTTCACTGACAAAGAAAACAATAAGTATGTGGTCACACAATCGGATTACAATCAGTGGTATCATGTGATCCGTCTGGCACCTGCTAGCGTTTCGCAAGCAATCCGTGAATTAAGAAGCGGTTTGATCGTGATTGGCAGTCTTTTGATCATCCTCTTTTTATTAGTATCCTATCGCATTGCGATCGTGGCTACCTCACCCATCAATCGGATCGGTGAGCTTTTAAAGCCAAAAAAACAAGGTCAGAAATTAGAAGTTAATCAGTTGATTTCCGATATCGACCAGGTCTTACATCAAAACCACGATCTTGCTGTTAAAGTTGAACATCAAAAGCCCGAGTTAGAATCCTTGTTTCTATTAAACTTGTTTCGCGGCTGTATCTCAGAAGCAGATAGTCACTTAAAACTGTCACAATTTGGGTATGAAGTATCCGAAACGGAACACTTTGCCGTATTACTGATTCAAATCGATGATTTGTGTGGACGAGAAACAGCGACTATTGATATTTTCTTGCTTGCCATCGAGAATCTCGTTTCTGAAATCATTCCGGCCAATTTGCGTTTTCAGCCAATCATCTCCAGTCAAGAAACCCAAGGAACAATTTTAAAGCTTCCTGAATCAGTTGACCAAAAACAAGTATTGACCTATTGTCAAAAGATCCATCAAGCGGCAAAAGATTACTTGAAAATCAAAATAAGTTGTGGGGTCTCACAATCCTACGACCGCCTCGTAGAAACCAAATTAGCGGTTGATAACGCTAAAGAAGCCTTGCACTATCGAATGAATTTAGGGGAAGAAGTCATTATCTTTTTTGACGACATTGCGGCACAATTAGACAATAACGCGATCGTTCAGTACCCTAGAGAAGCAGAAAGCACCTTTTTGGATGCAATGCGTAGTGGGGATCTAGCGACCATCAAAACGAGTTACACAGAAGTCGTACGCGAAATCATTCATGAAAACAAAAATCCGTTGACGATTGAAAGTGCCTTGTTTAAGTTGATCAACAGTATCGTTCAGCTAGGACAACTCCTAGGAGCAGATCATACTAGCTTGCAGAATAGTCGTAAAGTCTATCAATCCGTGCTCAACCAAACCAGTTTGTTCAAAGTTGAGCAAATCATCTATCAAGAGTTAGTTTTACCTATCGTTGAAACGACACAAGCCAAAACAGATCGAGAAATTCGCTCCTTGTCTGAAAAGATGGTCTTGATCGTACACCAACAATACGACCAAGATCTCTCCTTAGATAGCATTGCTGAACAGTTGCATTATAATGCCAATTACTTAAGTAATGTGTTTAAAAAGGAATTATCCATCAATTTTGCCGATTACTTACAAAACTATCGATTGCAAGTCGCGAAAAAGTGGTTAAGAGAAACCGATTTGACCATCAAAGAAATCGCCGCCAACCTACAATATACCAACTCTCAAAACTTTATCCGCTTTTTCAAAAAGAAAGAACAGATGACACCCGGAGAGTATCGCAAACGATCCAAAGATTAAAAGAAAAAAAGCGTTTTTTGATCGTTGATCAAAAAACGCTTTTTTTCTTTGCTGCCTGTTGGCTACCCTTTGACGGAACCAACCATGGCACCTTTCACGAAATACTTCTGGACAAATGGATAGGCGATCAACATTGGCAAAGTCGCAACGACGATCACGGCCATTTTCACGGATTGTGCTGGGGGGACAACATCGACACTAGCGGCATCGGCGTTCATCCCGCTGGAGACAATCACGATTTGTCGAAGGAGCACTTGGATCGGCCATTTCGCTGAATCATTGATGTACAAAATCGCTGATTGATAAGTATTCCAATAACTAACAGCGTAGAACAAAGAGATCGTCGCAATCGATGGTAAGGAAAGAGGTAAGATGATACGGAAAAAGACGCCCCAATCAGAGCAACCATCCATTTTTGCTGATTCCTCTAAACTATCAGGAATCCCTTGGAAAAAGTTTCTCATAATGATCATATTATATGCACTGATGGCGCTCGGTAAGATCAGTGCCCAGAGAGAATCGATCAAGCCGAGGCTTTGTACCAAAATAAAACTTGGGATCATCCCTCCGCTAAACAACATCGTAAATACGACAATAAAATTGAAGATGCCACGTCCATGCAAATATTTTCTTGAAAGAGCATAGGCCATAAAAGAGGTCAAGATCATTGAAAGAACCGTTCCGACGATGGTCACAAAAAGGGAAACACCAATACTCGTAAAAATCGTGGGAGTCGAGAGAATATACCGGTAAGCATTTAAGCTAAATTCACGTGGGATAATGATAAATGTTCGTGTCGCAATCTCAGAAGAAGAAGCAAAGGAGCTTCCGAGAATGTTCAGAAAAGGCAAGAGACACATTAAGGTAAAGAGTAGTAGAAAACCGATAATAAATCCTTGAACAACCCGTTCACTCTTCGGGCGGTTCGTTTTTTTTAGGGTTTGTTGCATAGGAAAAACCTCCATCTTTTTTTACTTAAATAGGTATTTCCAACGTATCATGAGGCGGGGACAACGTATATAATCACTTTTACATGTTAAAAAAATCACAATAATGACAAACGTTGATAAATCAATGGTTTTCCAATTCGACCGAGAAATAATCCTAAAAATTGTATGCCTTTCCAATGCTGAGAAAATGATTATATACGTTATCTTTCTTACACGCTACCATGGGACTATCAAATCAAAAAAACTCGGAGGAACAAGTATGGAAACAAAAGTTGATAATTACTTCTCACCACTTACTGAAGAAGAACAGCGACTGCGGTTGAAAAAGAAAAAATGGGCGCAAATCAGAAAAAATCGTGCGCTCTATATTATGGTATTGCCAGGTATTTTATATTTTATTATCTTTCGTTACATTCCAATGGGCGGTTTAGTCATCGCTTTTCAAGACTACCAGCCATTCTTAGGGATCTTAGGCAGTCCCTTTGTTGGGTTTACTCATTTTATTCGGCTCTTTACTGAAGATACTTTTGTGATGTTGATGCGCAACACGCTGATCATGTTTTTCTTAAATATCACGATTTCCTTCCCTTTTCCTATTTTATTGGCGCTTATGTTAAATGAAGTAAATAACCGTCGCTTGAAAAAAAGTATCCAGACGATTATTTATTTGCCTCATTTTATGTCGTGGGTGATCGTAGTTTCAATCTTCTACGTCCTGTTGACGACTGAAGGCGGTGTGATCAATAACATGATCGAAAGTCTTGGTGGGGAACGTATCCCATTCTTAACTAGCCGTACTTGGCTACGTCCAATGTACATTTTCCAAGATCTTTGGAAAGGTGCCGGTTGGGGGACGATCGTCTATCTAGCCGCTATTACCAATGTTGATGAACAGCTTTATGAAGCTGCGGATATGGATGGGGCTGGCAAACTACGTAAAATGTGGCACATCACGTTGCCGTGTATTCGTCCGACGATTGTGACCTTAATGATTTTAAAAATCGGTTCGATCTTAGATATGGGCTTTGAGCATATGTTCCTATTAATGAACTCAATGAACCGTGAGGTTGCCCAAATCTTTGATACCTTTGTCTATACCGCCGGGATTCAAAATGGTCAATTGAGTTACTCGACAGCTGTTGGGCTGTTTAAAGGTTTTGTAGGTTTGATCCTCGTTGTTTTTGCGAATCGTTTGGCGAAAAAAATTGGGGAAGATGGTATCTATTAAGAAAGAGGGGATCATATGACGATTGAGAAAATCACGAAAATCAACGATGGGCTAACCGCGTTTTTGACCCTGATCGCCCTTCATTTTCTTTGGCTAAGTGTGACACTTCTGGGGGGAATCTTTTTGGGAATCGGACCAGCCTCGTATGCCATGATGAAATATTATGATCGCTGGCTTCGTCTTCACGAACGACCGCCTTTGATCAAAAGTTTTTTCTACTATAGTAAAGAACGGTTCCGACAATCGGTGCTGATCAGTTGGTTGTTTCTGATCATCGCAGCAATCGTGATCACCAATATATTTGCGCCATTTCCATGGTTTATCCAAGTAGCGAATGTCCTCTTTTTGATTGCGTTTCTCTTTCTATTCATGCACGTGTATACCGTCATGGCAGCCACTAACTTTGTGACCGTGTTTGAGATCCTGCGAGGGAGTGCGTTGTTAGGTTTAGGCTATCTGCATTATTCGATCATTAGTTGGTCGATTTTGATCGTTGGCTATTTAGTTCTTGGCAGCTATTTCTTGATCGGCCTCATTTTGATGGGGAGCAGCTTAGTTGGTGGTGTTTTTGCCCTTGCTGGTAAAAAAATTCTTCAAGATATCCACCCAATTGAAACAGATCAGGTGGTTTCAAAAACGGCATCGACTACGGAGCAAACCGTTGCCAGTAAAGAAGATGAGGTCATTATCTAAAGAAAACGGCTCAAAGACTTTTACTGGTCCGTGAACAAAACGGTTACTAGAAAACACCTGAAAAATAGCAAAACAAGTTGAACCCTCATGAAATACAGCCAGTAAAACGGATTCATTGAAACAGCTCTATGAATTGAGGAGACTACAATAAAAGGAAGTATCGTACATGAAGAACTATTCGGAAATTGCTTTGAACACATTATTTGAGCGCTATGACTACTTATGCAAAGAAAAAATTTATCACGGAAAATGGTCCTATGACATCGGGGTCGTTTTACAAGGCGTGAAAGAAGCCTATGAGCAAACTGGTGATAAACGCTATTTCGACTATATCCAAAACACGATGGATGTTTATATTGACGAAGACGGTCGTATCAAAAACTATCAGATGGATGCGATGAATATCGATTACATCAATAATGGCAAATGTTTATTCTTACTATACAAAGAAACAGGTGCTTCAAAATACAAGATCGCCTTGGACACGCTGTATCAACAATTACAGCAGATGCCAAGAACAAGCGAAGGTGGGTTCTGGCATAAAAAAATCTATCCGTATCAAATGTGGTTAGATGGCTTATATATGGGAGCCCCCTTTTTGACAGAATACGCACTGACATTTGAGAAAGAAGAAGCATTGGCAGATGTAATCAAGCAATTCACCTTATGCTTTACGCATACCCTAGATCCAAAAACGGGTCTTTTGTATCACGCGTGGGATGAACAAAAAGTCCAGCCGTGGGCAGATCCTGAGACCGGTTGTTCAAAAAATTTCTGGGGACGGTCAATGGGATGGTTCATGATGGCTCTCGCAGATACGATGGTGCTATTAGGGGAATCAGAGCAGAAGAATCCATTAGAAAACATGTTTGTCTCCTGTCTAGAAGCTCTTGCTAAAGTAAGAGATCCCCAGAAAAAAGTGTGGTATCAAGTCTTAGATAAAGGCAGGGAGCGTGGGAATTATTTAGAAGCATCCGCTTCTTCAATGATTTGTTACGCAACAGCGAAAGCGGTCAAAGCAGGGATCATCGATCAAAAATGGCAAGTGTTTGCCCAAGAGACCTATCAAGGATTGCTGGATGAGTTTGTCTTTTTAACAAAAGAAGGTTGGTTGAATCTGATCAGAAACTGTGAAGTTGCTGGTCTTGGTGGACCAGATAATCGGGATGGTACGTTTGTTTACTATATCAGTGAACCCGTTATCACGAATGATTTCAAAGGATACGGTGCCTTTTTACAAGCGAGTTTACTGCTGCAACCATTAACGGAGGAAGGAAGCAAGAAATGAATATCCAATTGACTACAGCTGATTTACAAGGAAAAGAAGGTCTGTTGACAGAAGCGATTCAAGAAAAAATTGATGAATTGCATCAACAAGGAGGAGGCAGAATCACTTTTTCAGCAGGACGCTATCCGACGGGTGCGCTCTTTTTAAAAAGTAACATTGAACTGCACCTACTATTGGGGGCGACCTTAGTATTTTCTGATGATCCCAAAGACTATCCCGTCGTCGTGTCTCGCTGGGAAGGGGTCAAACGGGAAGTTTATGCCTCTTGTTTATATGCCGAGAATGCGGAAAATATCGCTGTCACAGGACTAGGAATGCTTGATGGGCAAGGGCAAAGATGGTGGAAGACCTTTCGGGAAAATCGTGAACAGCTTGCTTATCCACGACCAAAATTAATCAGTTTTGACTCTTGCCAGCAAATTACGTTGAAAGATATCCGTCTTGTCGATTCACCCAGTTGGACCGTCAATCCGATTCTTTGTCAAAATCTAACGATCGATAATCTTCGTATCAAAAATCCAGCGGATTCGCCAAATACGGATGGGATCGATCCTGAATCTTGTAAAAATGTCCGCATCAGTAACTGTCATATCGATGTTGGTGATGATTGCATCGCCATCAAATCAGGAACGGAGGACACTAAAGAACGGGTCGCTTGTGAGAATATCACGATCGTAAATTGCCATATGCTTCATGGGCATGGGGCCGTCGTTCTAGGGAGTGAGATGAGCGGCGATATTCGTAATGTCACTATTAGTAATTGTATTTTTCAAGATACCGATCGTGGGATTCGTTTGAAATCACGTCGTGGACGTGGCGGAACGATCGAAGATATTCGAGTGAATAACATTGTGATGGATAATGTCATCTGTCCATTCACTTTAAATCTTTACTATTTCTGTGGACCGAAAGGCAAAGAGAAGTATGTTTGGGATAAAAATCCGTATCCGATCACCGAGGAAACCCCTCATTTCCGGAGAATCCATTTTGCAAATATCTCGGCTCGGAATGTCCATGCGGCCGCTGGGTTTGTTTATGGCTTGGCTGAACAATTTATTTCAGATATCACTTTCCAAGATATTGCTGTCTCTATGGCTGAACACCCAATTCCAGGAAAGCCTGCAATGATGACAGGTATCGAAGAGATGACAAAACAAGGCTTTTATATTGGCTGTGGACGGAATATTCAGTTTGATCGTATCAATTTGGAAGGTGTAACTGAAGCGTTCCATATCGAGAACAGTCGGGAAATCACCGTCACACAGTCTTTTGAGAATCGTCAGCCTCTGGCATTTCAAGGAGATTTTTTGTGAGGGATCCTCAGTTACTTCAGCTGCTAGGTCCTGATATGAAAGTTGCACCACAAGTGGTTCAGCAAACAAAAGAGCAGGTGCAAAATTATACCTTGGAACATTTACTTCTACGATTAAATCAAGAAGAAGATGTCCCTGCTTACTTTGCTTATCCTAGCTCTCAGCAACCGGTTCCACTCGTTTTGTTCAATCATTCTCATGGCGGTGACTTCACGATAGGGAAAGAAGAACTTCGGCAAAGTCCGCCTTATATGCAAAAGGAAAGCCTATTCGCTGCATTTATGAAGCTGGGCGTCGCTGTTGGGGTGATCGACATGTGGGGCTTTGGCGAACGAAAAAATGGTGAAAATGATAGCTACAAGCGATTTCTCTTGCAAGGCAAAACGTTATGGGGTCAGCGAATCTATGACAATCAACAGTTTTTGACGTATCTTGCTTCCCGCAAAGAAGTGAAACATTCCGCTATCGCCACATTGGGACTTTCCATGGGCGGCTTGATGAGTTGGTGGTTGGCAGCGCTTGATGAACGGATATCAGTGGTGGTGGACATGGCAGCACAAGTGGACTATCAAGCATTGATCGAAGAGGACCGTCTAAGCAAACATGGGTTTTACTATTATGTTCCTAATGTGTTGAAAGACTTTACGACTGCGGCGATCCAAAAACAGATCGCACCACGCCCGCGTTTGAGTTTGGTTGGCAAAGAGGATCGTGGCTGCCCCTCAAGCGGCGTCGCTCGTTTGGATCAGCAGGTCGGGCAGCATTATGAAGCAATAGGCTACAAGGAGCATTGGCAGGCGTGTTGCTTGCCAGGTGGTCATGAAGAAACCAAGGAGATGAGAGCGCAGTGGATCGAATTTCTAAAACAACACCTCCTATCAAGCTAAAGGTTAGTAAAGAGCCGCAAAAGGGTGATTTTACGAGTATCCAAGCAGCCGTGTTGGCTGCTGAAGCCTTAAACGCACCTTGTGAGATCACGATCGCCTCTGGCGTGTATCAAGAACAGGTGAAAATCTATAAAAACCAGCTTACGTTGATCGCGGAACCCCACACGTTCTTATGCTACCACTTGGCTGCCGAGCAAACCGATGAAAATGGGCAAAAAAGAGGAACCTTTCAAACAGCGACGCTCTTTATCAATAGCCGAGAAGTCTTTGTAAAAAACCTGACCATCATCAATGACGCAGGGTATGGGCAAGCAGTCGGGCAAGCAGTTGCCGTCTATATCGAAGGGGATGACATTCGCTTCGAACGCTGTCATCTCGATGCTTTTCAAGATACCTTGTGTCTGGGTCCATTGCCAAAATATACCAAAGAAGGCGAACCAATGATCAGTCCTTGGCGAAAAACAATCTTTGACCAACAACAGAGTTTGTTTTTGCATTGCAGGATCAGTGGAACAGTCGATTTTATTTTTGGCGGTGGTTCCGTCACCTTTGAAGAGTGTCGCCTGCATTGTAAAAATACACCACAAACGAACTACGTAACTGCTGCCTCAACTAGCAAACAAGCAAGCGGGTTAACCTTCGATCGGTGTCGGGTGACAGGGGACAAAGCCTATTATCTAGGCCGCCCTTGGCGCAATGAAGCCAAAGTAACCTTTTTATCCTGCTGCTTTGATCAACAGCTCGCCCCTTGCGGATGGTCTGATTGGGGAAAAACAGCAAGCCACCAAACGGTCGCGTTCACGGAGCGAATGTGTTGTTACCAAACAAGCCCCAAACGTCCTGAATGGGTGACTATCGAAGGAGTGATAGAAAAATGAGCAAGGCAAAATGGTCTGGCTGGATCGGGATGGTTCTCGCTCTGGTGTTGATGGGCGGCTTTTCCTTGGCGATCAATCAAATGACTGTCCAGCAGTTCGAAGAGATCTTTCAACGTGTGTTTCCCACTGTACTGAATCAAATGACGGCAGAAGCAGCATTGGTGCAATTTCAAACACTCGGTGCTTGGTTTGGCTTCACGCTGTTGGCACTCCTGATATTGGTTTCAGTGGCGACGATGCTTGTTCGCTATCGTAATTATCGAAAGCAATCTTGTGCTATTTATTTTTTGACTGGTGTCGTGACATTGATTGGTAGTCAAATGATCGCTTTTCCGATTGCCTTTTGTTTCTTTTTAGCGGCGGGTTTTTGTTTTCTCCATCGCGATGACCGACACAACAAAAAAACAACGGACACAGTCAGCAAACAAGGAGGGGTTGCATGAAGGCAATGATCAATAATCCGATTTTAAGAGGGTTTCATCCTGATCCGAGTATTTTAAAAGTCGAGGATACTTATTATTTAGCGGTTTCTTCCTTTGAGTGGTTGCCAGGAATTCGGGTCTACTGTTCTCGAGATCTAGTCAATTGGTCCCATGAAACAGATATTCTGACCAATCAGGTGGATTTATTAGGTAACACAGCAAATTGCAGCATTTGGGCACCGCAAATCAGTTACGCAAACGGACAATACTATTGTGTCTATACAAATGTTCGCAACACGACACGTCCCTTCAAAGACTGTCGAAACTATCTCATCACGGCTCCTACGATTCATGGGCCATGGAGTGAGCCCATTTACTTAAATGGTAGTGGCTTTGATCCGTCCTTGTTTCATGATCAAGAGGGGCGTATCTGGTTATTGAATGCGCTTTGGGATTATCGTAAGGATACACCAAATAAATCGGTGGGGATCGTGCTCCAAGAATACTCTGAAGTACAAGGCCGATTGATCGGTGACAGAGTGCCAATTTTTTCTGGAACCCAGTTGGCGAAGACTGAAGCACCGCATCTTTATTACCACAATGAGTGTTATTACTTACTGACGGCAGAAGGAGGAACGGGTGCAGGTCATGCGGTAACAGTTTGTCGTAGTAAAACCATCACTGGACCTTATGAAGTAGATCCGCATTTTCCCATGATGCGTGCCTATCAGCGCGAAGATTCCCCTTTTCAATGTACAGGTCATGGCAGTTTGACGATTGCGCCATCAGGAGAATGGGTCATGAGCTATTTGATGACTCGGCCAGTAGAAGGGGCAGCGATCCTTGGACGAGAGACAGCACTCCAAACTGTCTATTGGGATCACGAAGGATGGCTGCGTCTTAGCAATAACGATACGATCCCAGATCAAACCATCAGGCTCGCTAGCGATGCTCAGAAGCAAAGGGCATCACCTGCTGTTTTTATTGATGACTTTAAAGGATCGTTGCAAAAAGCATGGAACGGTAGACGATTGCTGCCCAATGAAGAGTGGTGCAATCTGAGTGAGCGACCAGGGTATTTGCGATTGATCGGCGGAGAATCGATGCAATCGAACTTTCATAAGCACTTATTGGCGATTCGTCAACAAGACGTTTGTTTTGAAGCTGAAACAGTGATGGAATACCACCCCCAATCGTTTAATCAGATGGCTGGATTGTCGTTGTTCTTAAACGAAGAAAACTATTTGTTTTTCTATGTGACTTATGATGAAAAAGACGGCAAGATCCTTCGTCTGATTCGGTGTTGTGAAGGAGAATTTCACTTGTTCCCAGATAAATTGGCCCTCGCTGCTTCAAGTGAGCCGATCGGATTGAAAGTAGTCGGTTCTTATCTAGAAGCAGAATGGTTCTATCGGCAATCACAAACGTGGCATCCCTTTAAAAAGCAAAACATCCAGTTCTTGTCTGGTGGTTTTACAGGGAATTTCATTGGAATCAGTGCCCATGATCTAGATCACTTTGCTGGAAGCTATGCCGATTTTACGTACTTTAAGTATCAAGGGAAAGATCCGCTCGATGATGATTCCCTAAAAATAGAGAAAGAAGGGTAACGAATGAAAAAGTTGAAAGTAGCAAGTTTATTATTATGTGCAGGACTGTTTTTAGCAGGCTGCGGCGATGGCGGAGGTTCATCTGATGGACCAGAAAGTGATGAAAAAACAAGTATTTCTTGGATGGCGATGCTGCATACCGCTTCACCTCCGTCTGGGGATGTAACACAAAAGTTAGAAGAATATACAGGGGTCGAGATCGACTTTACATGGGTGCCGGACGCATCAAAAACAGAACGCTTGAATGCAGCATTAGCGTCAAATTCTTTAGCAGATATCGTAAGTTTGACAGAAATCAATAACACAACCGTCCGTAGTTCGCTAGCATCTGGAATGTTCTGGGATGTGGAACCCTATTTAGAAGAGTTTCCGAATCTGGCAGAAATTTCTGAGGATCGCTTAGAATCTTCTCGTATCGATGGTCATATCTATGGTGTACCGTTTCTAAAACCGATCGCTCGTTATGGTGTCCTCGTAAGAAAAGATTGGTTAGACAATTTAGGGTTGGACGTGCCATCGACTTTAGAAGAATTATCAGCTGTGGCACAAGCCTTTACAGAAGGAGACCCAGATGGCAATGGGGTAGATGACACGGTCGGATTCGTTGAACGTGATGAGTCCTTTAATGTTGGGTTCCGTTCACTTTCAGGTTACTTTGGTGCAGACAATTGGTTTACGATCACGGATGATGATGAAGTGATGCCATCCTTTATGCAACCAGAATACAAAGAAGCAATGGAATGGTTCCGTAATATCTATGATAACGGCTGGATGAATTCTGATTTTGCGGTAATGGCGAAAAATGATCAGAAGAACTATATCGTTCAAGGTCGTGGTGGGATTGTATTGAGTGGTTTGCAAGAAGTACGTAACTACATTGATGATGCAGCTGGTACTGATGAAGAGCATATGGAATGGGTCTTGATCAATGATATCGTCCATGAAAATGTGGAACGTCGTATCCTTTCTGATACCAATGGTGGAATGGGCGGTTGGTTAGCCATTCCGAAAAACAATGTTGAAACCGAAGAAGACTTACGTGTTGTTTTGAAATTTATCAACGATTTGATGGACGAAGAGCCGTTTACCTTGATGACGCAAGGGATCGAAGGGGTCCATTATGAAATTGATGATGAGGGTGTCTATGTCCGTTTAGATGATACGAAGTGGCAACAAGAAGTACAACCATTTTCTTCGTCTCGTCCATCAGAATTAGTAACAGTTTTCCCTTCAAGCAACCCCTATGTCAACTTAGCCAATGAAAAGATTCGGGAAAATGAAGAGTTTGCGGTGATCAATCCTGCACAATCGCTGACCTCTGAAACCTATGATCGTTCATGGTCAAGCTTGATTGAAGGAATCTCAGACGCTTACTACCAATATATGACTGGGGAAATCGAGATCGATGGGTTTGATACAGCGATCGAAACCTTCTTAAGAAATGGTGGACAGCAAATCATTGATGAGTTCACGGAAGATTATCGTTCACAACAATAAAGGTCACAAAAGGTTCTGATCATCTGTTGAGAAGGAATGGATGAAGTGAGGAGCCGCTACTGCTGAATGATTGGAAGACCAAGACCAGTTGAAGTGATTCGCTGCTTGGTCTTCTTTTTGCTTCAAAAGCAATGAAGAAAGGAGAAGCTATGTTTCAACTAACTGTTCGGGGGCATGATTTAAAGAATTATGGGTCCCCAGAAGAATTAGCGCAAAAAATTGCCGCCAAAAACATTCATAACATTCAATTTGCATTAAATAAATCCTTCCCGCAATGGGCAGAGCCAGAGCAATTAAGCCCTGGTTTAGGCCGCTTTTTCAAACGTGTTTTTGGGCAATCTCATGTTCAGGTCGCTTTATTGAGTTGTTATAGTAATCTGATCCATCCTGATCTGGAAAAACGGGAAGCGATTTTATCCAGATTCGAGACCTATCTCGCACATGCCAAATACTTTGATGCAGCTATGGTTGCAAGTGAAACTGGTTCGGTTTTGCCAAATATGGGGTATACCGAGGAAAATTTTAGTGACGTCGTTTTCGATGATTTGGTTCAGGTGATCAAGCGTTTGGTCCAAGTGGCTAAGAGACATCAAGTGATGCTAGGGATTGAAGCGGGCTTGAATCATCCACTATCATCGATCGATCGAATCGAAGAATTGCTGGAACGAGTACCGTCTGACTATTTAGGGATCATCTTTGATCCAACCAATCTGATTACGGCGAAGAACTATCAAGAGCAAGTCGCTTTGGCAAGGGAAGCTTTTTCCCGCTTTGGTGATGCCATCGTTTGCTTGCACTTGAAGGACTATCAAGTAATCGATGGTAAAATCAAGGTAGTGCCATTGGGAGAAGGAAGGATTGATTATCAACAACTATTGGCCATCACCGCTGAATACAAGCCATTTTGTTATGTTGTGTTAGAAGGGACGACCGAAGAAGCGATGCAGCCGGCCATTTCACTGATTGAAGCATTGCAAAAGTGAGCGAGCTGTCTTTGATTGTGACTGATGAGGAAAAGCTTTGTTACAAGGAGTCACGGGAGATCAAGGAATCCTTTCCTCAACAAGCAGATTTATTTACTTACTAAAAGTTAGTGTTATACTTAAAGGTACAAGTGAATTTAACTGTTTAGAAAAGAGGAAATGGCGATGACAATGATTCAATCAACCTATCAAATCGATGCAACAGCCGCAATTGGCAAAGTCGTTTTAAAAGTAGCGAATATGGAAAAAATGAGCCGGTTTTATTCGGACGTGATTGGCCTAACTTTATTGGAGCAAAGTGTAGATCACGCGCGATTGGGCGTGGGGACACAAGAGCTCTTAGTCCTAGAGAAGGTAAGTGATCCGTTGCCTTTGACACGGAAAACAGGCCTTTTCCATACGGCGTTTCTTTTGCCTAGCCGTAAAGACCTAGGAAATATGCTGGTTCATTATTTGGAGGCCAAAGCCCCTCTGGATGGTGCTAGCGATCATGGGTATAGTGAAGCGTTATACCTGACCGATCCAGAAGGAAACGGGATCGAAGTGTATCGTGACAAACCGAAGAGTGAATGGGATATTCGAGCAGACGGTGAGATCGTAGGCGTTACTATCGAAATGGACGCGCAAGGCGTGCTGGGAGCCGCTGACCGATCACAAACGACTTTTCCAGTTGGCACCACGGTGGGGCATGTCCATTTGAAAGTGGCGGATCTGGCAAAAACAGAAGAATTCTACACCGAAGTTTTAGGCATGCATTTGACTTCAGATTTTGGTAGCCAAGCAAAGTTTTTTGCTGCTGGTTCGTATCATCACCATATCGGATCGAATATTTGGATGGGAAGAAATGTTCCAGCTATGGAGGAAAAGGATCTAGGCTTAGCGTACTTTACGATCGTTTTGCCAGCTTTGGCTTTTTCTACGTTACGAAGTCATCTAAAGGCAAGTGGCGTTTCTTATGAGTTAGAAACAGACAGCCGCTTGCATTTGACTGATCCGAATGGGATCAATCTGATCATCGAAAGAAAGAATCAGCCTTAAGATGGAGGTTTTTTCATTCATGAAATGAGAGAATAACCTATAATCAAGTAAAAGGAGAGCAAGCATGAAAAAAAACGGGGCGGGACAATCACTATTTCTAGCATTATTGATCAGCATGGGCTTATTTTTCTTTGTCCAAGGGAAACAATTAATAGAAAGTGGGGCGTCTCCTGTGATTTTTATTGCTTTTTCGGCTTTTGCAGGAATTATCGGAGTTGGTGTCTATGGTCTTCAAGCAATAATGAAACAGCATCGGCGCAAAGCCATGGTACCAATCAAAACCAAAAAATAAAGAAACCGGCCAATCTTAAACAGGAAGATTGGTCGGTTTTTTGTTTACGCTAAGAAAAAATGGGGAATGGGATCTGTCTCGTCCACTACATACTAATTTTCCATGTTTTCAATCGCAAATTCGATCTCATCAGGTAAGAAGCCGTTCCCTTCAAGATGAGCGGCCATATTTCTTTGACGGATCCCTAACACCCGGCGGGATTGATTGGCGCGCCCTAAAGCATGGCGATACCAATCTACGTCAAGGGTCTCTAGTGCCCATTGTGTTTCCTCCGCAGTGAAACCTTCTGTTTCTAACAGTTCTGCCATCTCTTGTTTTGAATAAAAGCGACGATTTCCTTGCGCTCTAACGAGGAAAAAGGCTTCACGTTCTCGTTCTGTCGCATTGTTTTCGCGCTCATAGCGTGCTGCTACAGTCGGGGCGAAATGAAACCCTGCTAAAATCGTTTCCTCGGTCACTTCGTTATCAAACACGTAGGTTCTAAATTGAAAACGATTGTCGTTTTCCAGTTCAAGCCATAGTGATTCAACCAGAAATCGATAACCGACTGGAATCGTTTCATAAACTGCATCGGCAATTTCGTAAAAATAAGCGGAAACGGCTTCGTAAGGAGTCATTATCTCGGGAACGATTTCCGTCGTTTGCCCATTAAACAAAGTGATTGCGGCAGGGTATTTTTCGCCAGCATTCGTAAATGTGAGAATCTCCACTGGCTCATGTTTTGTTGAAAAGACATTCATGGTCACGCCGTTCACCAAATCAATAGTGGTCTGCCACTCGATATCTTGGTCGTCGCTTTGTTGGTGTAAACGTTCAAGTGTATCAGGCGTCAAACCAAGCTTTTCTCGTGTATCTTCATTGAACGCTTCTTCATCGGCAAATGGAGTGTTTGCCCTAGCTGTCACTAGTGCCAAATCCTCTTCGTATTCTTTGAATAATTCTTGCAATTTTGCTCGTCTACTGACGATGATCGGGCTTTCCTCATGGATGGCAAGTAAGGCTGCGATACGACCATTCCGAGCGGCAACCCAACTGGGCATATCCAGATAGCGAGCTTCGATCGCTTCTTGGGCGAGTTGAATCATCTTTTCCGTGTTTTCAATGAATGCCGCCTTGTGTTTTGAGTTGCTATTGACCTGTTCTAGAAAGGCCAATTCTGCTTCTTTGCCACGAATCATCAGTTCTAAATTTTCAATACTTAACTCATAAGTAAGCTTTTCTGCATGATAGGTATGTTCCCAACCTGCATCCAAAGCGGCGCCGATGCGCTCAGAAAGTTCCTCAGGACTTGCTAAATTTATCGTCCCACATCCTGAAATCAGGGATAGTATCAGTAATAATGGCAACAAAACTTGTTTTTTCATTTTTTCTCCTCCTCGGGGACTCTGGTAAACTTCGCCATTTTGTTCGAATGAACGCATCAGATCGAGCACTTTCTTGGGTATAAAAAATAGCAACAATATAAGGGCTATCATAAAGGCATCGCGATGTCCTTTTGTTCGCTAGTTTTTAGTTACCCATGTTTGTCATCGCGTAGTCGATTTGTTCTTCTGAAAAGTCTTCGGAAGCCAATAACCGGCGAATGTTGTCTGGAGGAAGACTCATCAAGGAATGGTAACTATTTGCTTTCTTCAACGCCTGCTCGTTCCAATCAATCGTGAGCTGATCAACTGCCCATTGCGCATCATTATGGGTAAACCCTTCAAATTCTAATTGTTGGATCAATCGTGCACGTGAGAAAGCCATGAGGTTCGTATAGGATTCGGCACGTGCGATCGCTCGTCTTTGTTCTGAAGCTCCTTCATTCTCGGTCTGAGTTTGTTCGTCCTGGTTTTGCTGGCTTTGCTCTTGCTGCAAAGCCGTAGCTGCTTCTTGTTTTGCGTTTGCTTCTTGAAGCTGTTGATACACGGTAGTGACCATGTCTTGATCAATGTCATGATCAAAGCCATAGGTCATCACAGCCAGCTGATGTTCATCTGAAGATTGATCGAATCGATTCATAAACATCAACGATTCACGAGGAATATTTACGACCAGCCCTCGTAAAATCGTTTCATAGAATGCAGCTTTTTGCTCGTCGGCAGTTTCCCGATTAAGAACAGTAAATCCAGATGCGTACTCCTCTTCGGGCTTCGAAAAAACGAAGACGTCAACATTCATTTCACTTGTGTGGTAAACAGTGGCGGTGAGTTCGTCGTCAAGTTTGATCCTGCGATAAAGAGTTAGCTCATCTTCGGTGAGCTGCTGAAGCTGCGCAATATCGTCTGCCAAAAGCCCCAGCTTTTGACGCGGGTCGGCTTCAGGAATCGTTTCGTTTGCTACCTCCAGTAGACGGTTGAGGTTGTCTTGATTACTGAGAATGATAGGGCTCCGTTCATGAATCGCAGCCAGAGCCTCGCTATAACCAATGCGGGCAGCAAACCAAGCAGGGACATCGATCCGACGCTCCACTAACGCTCGTTCAGCGGTTGCCATCAAATCAATTGTGTGGCTGATTAACTGATAAAGATCTTCGTCGGAAGAATCAAGCTCTTCCAAAATAGCCAATTCGGCTTGACTGCCGGCAATCAACAACTCTAAGGTTGCTGGGTGATAATAGGCCCAGCCCGTTCCGGATTGGTTTGTATATTCCAGTCGTGCGTCGATGCCAAGTGCAACGGTCTCTGACAGTTCTTCATCTGCCTTTGCGCAACCGATAAGCAAAATAACGAATGACAATAGGGTGATCAGTACTCTTTTTTTCATTAGGCTCCTTCTTTCTATCGAAAGTAACTGAGAAAACGGTCGGAAGAGGTTTGTTTATCTGGGGGAAGGAGGAGAGAAGGTGAATGGGAAAAATGCTGAAAAGATTTTTCATCACCAGTAAATTCAGGCAACTGTTTCTGATCCGCCAATAAGAAAAAGCGGAGCATCGAACCAGCTTTCGAGAATAATTGTTATATTATTCATTTTATATGAAAAATGGTTTGAAATGCAATGATAAAAGAGTTTTTATCGATTTTTACATTTGGGAAAGGAAGCTTCGTATCAACTTTCTAGGAGTAGACGCTCAAGATCAAAGCGATCGAAAGAATTCATCGAAGGATCGCCATGGGGAATCTTTTGAGCAAACAAAAAAACAGCTTCCCATAATAGGGAAGCTGTAAGGATGCGGAAAATGGGATTTGAACCCACACGAGCGATTGCTCACAAGACCCTCAATCTTGCACGTCTGCCATTCCGTCATTTCCGCAAATACTATAGAAGGAAACGCAGGCTGAGGTAGTTCTGTCACGCCGCGTCTAGAAAATATCTTACCTGATTTTCAACAGGTTTGTCAATAACTTTTCCTAATGCTATTTGAAAGAATTTTCAGACTTTAGATTGCATTTTCTCCCATAAAAGGTATGCTAAAAGAATGAATAATTATTTTTTTGAGAGGAGAGCAAATGAACTACTTTAAAAACCAGTTAGCTAAATCTGTCAAACAGAAAACGTTCCTCTTCCTGCTCATTGGTGCCTTTAGTTTAGGTTGCTGTTTTTCCATTTATTTGAAGCTGATGGAACCCATCAACTTACCCGCCACGATCACTGCAGAAAAAGCGGAAGCCTCACGGCTTGTTGATCGCTACCAAGCCAATCAGTCGGGTTCACCTGCTGAACAAGAGGTGTATCAACTTTTGCTTGAAAACAATACACTGACTTCGCGACAGTTATCCAACTTGATTATGGAAGAATACGAACGATTTAATCAAACGAGTATTCAAATTGCAGAACTAAAAAAGCAGATTTGGGCGTCAGAAGTTGATGACAAAGGATTTTTGCCACCTTTATGGGCAATCGAACAAGATCAGAAGGTCTATCAAGCTTTAGTCGAGCAAGAAAAAGAGCCGGTCCTCACTGCTGCCAATGCCCAGACCGCTGTCGCTTTGGCAATAACGTTTTTGCTGAATTTTGGCTTCTTCTTTTGGGCTTTTTTTGCCAGTGACAATTTGATAGAAGAAAGAGAACACTTCTCTTTGATTCGCTCGTACCCGCAGATTTTTCCGATTCGGATGTTAAGTAAAATTGTGGTTAAAGGGATTACAAATTTAGGCGTTTTGATTGTGTTCTTCTTAGGCGTCTTTCTTTCAATGAGCCTTCTGGGGGAGTTCGGGGATTGGCAGTATCCAGTAGCCGTCTATCTCAATGGGGATTGGGTAGCCTTACCTTTTTGGCAGAGCGTTTTATATAGCCTGGTTTCTTTTGGCTTGCTGATTGGTTTGATCGAATGCTTAGGTTTTGTCATGAACATGATCGCAGCCAATCGATACGTCTCTTTCTTTTTGCTGGTGCTTTTTTATGGGCTCGGCTTGATTCCGATGTTGCAAAAGATCCCACTGTTACCAGTTCATATAGCTGCTATGGATAAATTTTATTCGGGCGCCTTTGCATCGGGTTCTGGTACTTCTTGGGGAGTCTATGCTAGTTGGCTGCTGACGGTGGTGTGGATCTTCCTTTGTATAGCTTTGATGCTCGTTGCGGATAAACAGAACCGCTTGTTGAGAGGAGGCAAAGGATGAAAGACTATTTTTTATTTGAATTACGACAACTCTTAAAGAGCAAGAAAACTATTGGTCTTTTTTGCTTGCTTCTTATCTATAGCGGCGTTTACAGTTTTTGGCAAAAAGATTTTCGCCCGATTGAACGAGTAGATAAAACAGAAATGCAACAACGCTATACTGTGCGACAAGATTTTCTTGATCAACAAGCAGCCAATCCTTCTGACCATTGGTCGGCAAGCTTAGCAGTTGAAATGTTTACCCCATGGAACGAAGCGGAAAAACAACGATTAGATGCACTAGCTGATGAAAACTGGCAAGCTTATGCACGAGGAACAACTACGTGGTACCAGTTGGCGTTGCAGTTTACCGATGAACGAAATGTTTTTTATACACCGGATTATTATACGTTTCAAAATTACTACGCTGCCTATGACGGTCGCTTTGGTTATGCTTCAACCGCTAAGCTTATGGAAGCCTTCAGCCAGTTGCCGAATAAGAAACTCTCGCAAGCAGTCATGGAGCAAAAAACGGGGATACAGGCATTGCAGCGAAGTTTTACTGGATATTTACCGATTCTATTGCTTGCTGTTTCTTTATTTTTGGCGATCGATTGTTTGCCAAAAGAACGAAGACATAAATCCCTATTTCTTTCACTGCCATTATCGGCAGAAGAGATCCTTTGGAGCAAAACGGCAGTATTGATGGTCGGTTCTGCAATTGCAACGCTTGGGACCATGTTCTTTCTCTGGTTGGGTTCTGGCATTCAATTCGGCTTTGGTTCCCTGGAACTACCGGTCACGATTTTATCACCGACCTTTGATGCCCGCTACCCGATCACAGATTTCAACGCTTTTGAAACACAAGCCATCGGTCTTTTTATAGGCCAATGTTTTCTTGCGACGCTTTTTTTGCAGTTTATTTATTGTCGCGGCATCTTGTTGTTCAGTGCCCTGTTTCGCTCAGAACTGGTTAATTTGCTTTTGGCTGGTTTTTGCTTGCTTTCACCCTATATTTTCCAAAGACGTTGGTTCAGTGCTTACCTTGATAAAACGCTGTATGTCTATCTGTATCAAAATGTGGGACAAGTCCTTTCAGGCTGGACACGTTTTTATTTTGGTTCTGCAGGGTTTACGATGGAAAAAGGGTTGCTTTTATTAGGAGGCGTTTGGCTTCTGATCGAAATGTGTTTCTTCGTGACGATCCAACGCAAAAAATTTCATTTGGCATAGGAGGAACGATATGTTAGAACTGAAAAATGTGACGGTCACGTATACGAGAAAAGTATTGGATCAGCTTTCCATTGCCTTTTCTCCCGGGGAAATCGTCGGGTTAGTCGCCCCTAACGGCACCGGGAAATCCACGCTATTGAATGTGGCGATGAATTTCATCCAGCCGAATGAAGGCGCAGTATTTTTGAATGGCAGTCAAGTATATGTGACCAAAAAATCAGAAGTGGCAGCGCATCAACAAATTTCGTTTTTTCCTGACCAAAATGATTTGTACAATGATTTGAGTGGTTTCGAGCATCTCAAGCTGTATCAGCGAATGTGGCGTTCAGAGGAACACTTAGTGGAAGAAACGATTGATCGTTTGCGGATGAGTGACTATATCAAACGTCCTGTGGGTACCTATTCGCTGGGCATGCGGCAACGTCTGTGTTTTGCGATGCAGATCGTGACGGATACGCCTTATATGCTGATGGATGAAGTCATGAATGGCTTGGATCCGACCAATGTGGAATTGATCTCTAACGTATTAAAAGCCTTGCGAGCGCAAAAGAAAGCGATCGTGATTGCTTCGCATATTTTGACCAATTTGGATTCCTACGCGGATCGGGTCTTGTTTTTAAAAGACGGCAAGATCATTCACGAATACTTTGGTCGCAAGTCGTTAGTCAATCAACCGTTGTACTTAAAAACGGACTCGGCAGATTTTTTGGTGGCTTTTCCAGAATTAACGACGGTGACCATCGATCTGCAAGGACGGATCTATCTGGTAGAAATCAGCGATCCGCAGTTGCCGCAACGTTTTATCGCAGCAGGAATCACTGATTTTTCGGTGGGGCATTTGGCGTTAAATGAATTGTACTTGAAGTATTTTCCTGAAAATTCCTGAATGAACCAAATTCAGTGGATGAACGCAGGGCAAGCGCTCTCGACCGAGAGGCGAAAAATTTTCGCCACAGTTAAAATTTTTTTGCTATAATAGGTTCAATCTGAAAAGAGATCAACGACGAGAACCAATAACCTGACGTTGACCTATGGTTAAAGGAGAAATGGAATATGAAGAAATTTTCGAAGTCGTCAAAACTTGAAGGGGTCAGTTATGATGTACGCGGCCCGGTTTTAGAAGAAGCTGATCGGATGCAAGAAGAAGGCATCAGTATCTTAAAATTAAATACGGGGAATCCCGCGCCTTTTGGCTTTGAAGCCCCAAATGAAATCGTTAGAGATTTGATTATGAATGTGCGAGAGTCGGAAGGCTATTCTGATTCAAAAGGGATTTTCTCGGCACGTAAAGCGATCGAGCAATATTATCAATTACAAAAATTTCCTGATGTGACCATCAATGATATTTACACAGGTAATGGTGTTTCCGAGCTGATCACGATGTGTATGCAAGGGTTATGTAACAATGGGGACGAAGTGCTCGTGCCGATGCCAGACTATCCTTTGTGGACTGCTTCGATCTCATTAGCTGGCGGAAAACCCGTCCATTATATTTGTGATGAACAAGCAGATTGGAATCCTGATATCGAGGATATCAAAGCCAAAGTAACCATCAAGACGAAGGCCATCGTCATTATTAATCCAAATAATCCCACCGGCGCCGTTTATCCGAAAGAAGTTTTACAACAAATCGTCGAGGTTGCTCGTGAGCATGACTTGATCATTTTCTCTGATGAGATCTATGACCGGTTAGTCATGGATGATTATGTCCATGTGCCGATTGCTACATTAGCGCCAGATCGATTCGTTGTGACGCTAGGTGGCTTGTCTAAGTCTCATCGAGTGGCAGGTTTCCGTGTGGGCTGGATGGTCCTCAGTGGCGACAAGTCCCATGTGAAAGACTATATCGAAGGCTTGAATATGCTATCTTCGATGCGACTGTGTTCGAATGTCTTATCGCAACAAATCGTTCAGACCGCATTAGGAGGCTATCAAAGTTCTGATGAGTTACTATTACCAGGTGGTCGTATTTATGAACAAAGAGCGTTTATCCACAAGGCAATCAATGACATTCCGGGATTGTCAGCGGTGAAACCGAAAGCCGCCTTTTATATTTTCCCTAAAATTGATATTCAACGCTTTAATATCACCAATGATGAACAATTTGTTTTAGACTTTTTACACGAGCACCACATCTTGCTGGTTCACGGCGGTGGGTTCAACTGGCAACAGCCAGATCATTTCCGAATCGTTTATCTTCCTAATATGGAAGACTTAAAAACGACTGCTGAAAAAATGACAGAATTTTTGGCGTCCTATCGTCAGAAATAAGAATATAAAAAAGCACCGCTCCTTCAACAACCGTGAGGGAGTGGTGCTTATGTTTTTATTCGGCAACTGGTTGACAAATTTTTTTGCTCACAATCATTCGATTGGTAAATTTATCCAGCATTTCAGCACTAGGATCGGTGACTTGAACCAGAACAGAGTTCTCATATTCTCGTTCGATGATCCCTTGATACTTCTTGCCATCCCATGTAAAAAAGATCGTACTGTCGATCGTCATCTTAACACCTCATTTGAAATTGTGGAAAAATAACAAGACATTCTTGAAATTGCTTTCCTTTTTGTCATTATGTGCTAAAATAAAGAAAATTAAAAATGCGAATTCGCATTTTTGACAAGAAACGTTCGGTTTTTATAAGAATTCCCCCTGGAGGACAATTATGAAGAAAAAAGAAGAATCTTTTGGTCAAAATATCCGTTCGATTCGGTTGAAACGAAAGATGACACAGAAGATGTTAGCGGAAGATATTTGTTCGCAAAGTGTTTTAAGCCGTATTGAAAACAACGAAGAGTTGCCGAATGTCTGGGTGATGTACCAAATCTGCCAACGCTTAGGAGTCACCTTAGATCAAGTAATGATGCTTCATTCGGAAGAGATCAACAAAACCAATCAAATCTTTGCCGAAATCGAATCACATTTTGTCCATAAGCAGTTTCAAGAAATGCGGGAAAAAATGGAAGATAAGGCGATCAAGGATTATTTGTATCTGGATTCAGATATGCAAATGTATTACTACTATCTAGGCAGCTGTGATTATTTCCTCGATCAAAACTATGATGCCGGCCTTGAGGCGCTGAAAAAAGGATTGGCCTACTCCTATCAACAGGATAAGACCAATGTGTCGGTGATGGAAATTCGTATCCTGAGCTGCATGGGTCGCGTCTATAGTGATTTGCTGCAACTGGGTGAGGCTCGTTTTTACTTAGAAAAAGCTTACGATGCCATGCACGCACTGCCGCCGGAACGTCTCTCCACATCATTGACCAAAATTTACTACAATTATGCGGTCTTTTTAAAGGAGCAACAAGAAGATTGCCTCGCGCTAAAGGTAACGAACGAAGGCATTTCCTTAGCCAGAGAAAAAAACAGTTTGTATTTTCTAGAAGAATTGTTTGAACTGAAGGGACACTTACTTTATAGACTGAAAGAAGAAAATGCAGCCGAAAAAAGTTTTCAGCTGTATCGTGCTGTCATGGATATTCGCCAATCTGACAAAGTGGTGTAGACCTTTCTTGACTTCTTCCCTAAATAAGAGTACTTTTAAGGAAGAAAAGAAATAGAGGAGCGATCAAGATGAATAAATATATTTACGCAGACAAATTCTTTCTAAAATCAGCGGTTCATGGCCCTGGTTACCTGGAGGTCAAAGAGGGGAAATTCGGAGCGATCGTCGATGAAGTCCCTTCTGGTGCAGACGTAGAAGATTATTCAGGCAAATGGGTAGCACCGGGTCTTGTGGATACTCATATCCACGGATTTATGAACCATGATGTGATGGACAACGATGCAGAAGGCATTAATGCCATGTCGGAAGGCCTTTTATCATGTGGTGTGACTTCCTTCTTGCCAACAACCTTAACATCCAGCAAAGAACGGTTGCGGGATGTTGCTGAAACCGTTGGGAAAGTCAAAGACGAAGTTACAGGAGCAAAAATCCAAGGGATCTATTTTGAAGGCCCATTCTTTACTGAAGAACATAAAGGTGCACAAAATCCAATTTATTTTGGTGATCCTGATATCGATACCTTCCATGAATGGCAAGAAGCTTCTGGTGGAATTATCAAAAAAATCGCCTTGGCTCCTGAGCGAGAAGGTGTGAGTGAGTTTGTTTCGCAAGTGACGGAAGAAGGCGTAGTGGTTGCTCTAGGCCATAGTAACGGTACATTACAAGAAGCGCAAACAGCAGTTGAAGCTGGTGCTAGCGTTTTTGTTCATGCATTCAACGGTATGCGCGGATTAAACCATCGCGAGCCTGGAATGGTTGGTGCCCTACTTTCATTAAAAGAAGTTTTTTCAGAGTTGATTTGTGATGGCCACCATGTGCATCCTCAAGCAGCTGAGATTTTGATGGAAAAAGCTGGTCACGACCATGTTGCCTTGATCACTGACTGTATGATGGCTGGCGGCATGCCAGATGGTGATTATATTTTAGGTGAATTTCCAGTAGTGGTGAAAGACGGAACGGCTCGAATGGAAACTGGCAATCTTGCTGGTAGTATTTTGAAACTAAAAGAAGCTGTGAAAAATGTAGTAGACTGGGGAATCGCTACCCCTCAAGAAGCGGTCATGATGGCCAGCTTGATTCCAGCAATCAGCTGTAAAATTGACCATGCTTGCGGCATGATCAAACAAGGTCGCCCAGCTGACTTTATTGTTTTGGATCAAGAAATGAATGTAACAGCCACCTATTTAGATGGCGTCTGCCGCTACCAGGCGTAAAATAAAACAATCTGCTTAAAGAAACAAGAAGAGAGCTTCTCTTGATCTGTTTTTTGAGCAGATTTTTTTGTTTTCAGTTATGATGAAAGAAAACGACATCCTATGAAGGAGATGATGGGGATTTGAAGACGATTTTAGTTACCGGCGCCAATGCCGGTATGGGCTTTGCAACAGCCAAACAATTGGCAGAATTGGGGATGCATGTGATTTTGTATTGCCGTTCTGCTGAACGAGGGCAGGCAGCACAGCAACGTTTGAAGAAAGAGACAGGCAATCCAAGCATCGATCTAGTGATCGGTGATTTGGGGTCGTTGGCTAGCGTACGCAAGTCAGCCGCTGAAATCAACGCCCGCTTTGAGAAATTGGATGTACTGATCAATAATGCGGGCATCGTCAATTTAAAAAAAGAGCGAACAGCCGATGGATTTGAACAAATGCTGGGCGTAAACTACGTGGGGCATTTTGAACTGACCCGTCAGTTATTGCCGCTAATAAAACGTGCCGATGCCGGCAGGATCGTCAATGTGTCATCCGGCGCCTACAAATTTGTAAAGAAAAAGGATCAGCGCTTTTTCGATGTACCGGATTTTTTCCCTTGGCGGGAATATGGCCGCTCAAAAAAAGCCCTGATTTTATTTACGGATGCGCTTGCGTTTCAGCTACGCAATACGACCGTTACTGCTAATTCCTTGCATCCGGGAGCTGTGGCGACCAGCTTAGGGGTCAGTCGACAAACAGGATTTGGTCAATCTATTTATAAAATGTTGACGCCTTTTTTTAAAACAGCCGAAGAAGGGGCAGATACAGCGATTTACTTAGCGCTAAGTCCAGACGTTGCGGGTATCAGTGGCCGCTACTTTGTTGATCGTCAAGCAGTCCTAACCGAGATCCCGAAGGAGCAGCAACAAGCACAGAAACTATGGCAAGAAACGCAACAAAGAATTGCGGACCACACAAAATGATTTGTTTTGCTTTTGCCAATCTGGATCACTTTGAATAAATGACTTGTTTTTTAGCAGCACGACCTTGTGCTGCTTTTTTGCGGTTTCTTTCAAGGGAAAAAGTGTGATACACTGTTAAGCGAGAAAGCGCATGCGGCGCTGGAATTCTTGGAGGAATAAAATGAGTTATATTGAAGTAGTGAAAGAAGTGAAGAAATACACAATGGGCGATACGATGATTGCTGCCAATGATGGCGTCTCTTTTTCCGTAGAGAAAGGCGAGATCGCGCTGATCCTTGGTCCTAGTGGCGCCGGTAAGTCCACCGTTTTGAACATACTAGGCGGGATGGATCAATGTGACAGCGGCCAAGTGATTGTCGATGGAACGGATATTGCTGGTTTTGATGCTAAACAACTAACGACCTATCGTCGCAAAGACGTCGGATTTGTCTTTCAATTTTACAATTTGGTGCCGAACTTGACGGCTAGAGAAAATGTGGAACTGTCGGCACAAATCGTACCCGAAGCACTTGATGCAGCTGAGATTTTGACCCAAGTTGGATTAGGTGATCGTTTGGATCACTTTCCTGCACAATTGTCTGGCGGTGAACAGCAAAGGGTCACGATTGCTCGTGCCATAGCCAAGAAGCCCAAACTGCTGCTTTGTGATGAACCAACTGGGGCACTTGACTATGAAACGGGAAAACAGATTTTGGCTATTTTAGAAAAAACAGCTCGCGAGACTGGGACGACCGTTTTGATCATTACACACAACAGTGCATTGGCTCCCATGGCGGATCGCGTGATCCATATCAATGACGCAAAGGTTCGCAAGATGGAAAAAAATACTCATCCGATTCCAATTGCCTCTATTTCTTGGTAAATGCCTATGAAAAAAACATTATTACGTTCCAGTTTACGTGAAATTAGGCAAGCACCCGGGCGGTTTTTGTCCATTTTAGGCATTATCTTTTTAGGAGTCGCTTTTTTTGTCGGGATCAGCGCCACCGGCCCTAATATGAAACAAGCTGCTGAAGATTACTTTTCTCGCCAACAATTAGCCGACCTTACAATTGCTTCAACTTTGGGGTTGTCGGATACCGATCGGCAAATCATTGAGGAAATGCCTGGCGTCACAGCGGTTGAGACGGAGCAGATCGCTGATATCAATGCCGAAAATCATCGTGCTGTGATTCGTGTCTTCTCTCTTTCAACTGATCGATCTGTCAATCAATATGAGGTGACTTCTGGTCGATTGCCGCAAAAATCAGGGGAAATCGCCTTAGATCAAGCGGCACAAAATAGTGGTGGTTTCGAATTAGATGAATCCTTTGAGTTGCCAGAAAGTGGCGAAAATCAATTAAAAACCCATACCTTCACGATCGTGGGCTTTGTCAATAGTCCTGAATATATTGAGAACTTTCATCGGGGGAACAGTACCGTTGGTAATGGGACTGTGGATTACTTTGCGGTGATTCCTGAGGAGGATTTTAAAGAAAGTGCGTACGCCCGATTTTTAGTTCGCTTTGATGACTTATCTCAAATGGAAAGCTATTCAGTGGCGTATCAGACGAAAAGAGATCAAATAAGTGCTGAAGTTGAGAAAAAGTTGGCTCCTCGGGCGCAAGGACGCAGACAAGAGCTGATCGATGAAGCACAACCAGCCATTGACGAAGCCAAAGAACAGATCCGCAACGGAGAAACGGCTCTGCAAGAAGCACAAAGGGAACTCGACGACGCACAAGAAAAATTAGCGCAGGCGCACCGGGAACTGACGGAACAAGAAGCAGCATTCCAAACAGAAATTCAAGCTGCCCAAGAGCAGTTGAATAGTGAAGCACAAAAAATAGCTGAGGGTAAGCAAGCGTTGGCGGAAAACCAACGACTGCTGGATCAAAGCGAACAAGCGTTGCTTCAGCAAGAAGCCCAAGTAAAATCAGCCCAAGCCCAGTTAGCGCCCATTTCGGCACAAAAGTCAGAACTACAAAGTGGCATCCAACAAGTGGAGGAGCAACTTGCGCTGGCATACCAAGGCATGGATCAAATCAGAAGTGTGGGTCAACTTTCTGCAGAGGAGCAAATGGCCCAGCTGCCTACCGTCTATGCACAAGTAACAGCCGCTCTGGCACAGTTGAACCTACCGACAGATGTCCTTGGTCCGATTCCTGATCTGGAGGAAATCGATGAAACGATGATTGCTACTATGCTGACGGCAGCTGAAGATACATTGAATCCACTCATTGCTGAAGGTGAGCAACAACGTGCCCAATTAAGCGGACAACTGGCTGCAATCAATGAACAAGAAGTGCAACTTCAACGGGCGCAACAGCAAGTCAACGCTGGCTGGAGCCAGGTCAGTGCCGGACGCCAAGAATTGGCACAGGCTCAGACCCAGATCACTCAAGGAGAATCGCAGCTGAGTGTTGCTCGTGAGACTTTAGCTTCTGAGCAAGCTAATGGTCAGTCTTTGCTAGACAAGGGCTGGCTGGAATACCGAGAAAACGAAGCAACCCTTCAAGAAAAGCTAGCCGAATTTAAAGAAAGAGCACCAAAAGAACGCGAAAAGCTTGAAGATGTCAAAAAAGAAGTTGCGGAAAAAGAGCAGGAATTGTTGGAGCTAAAACCGGCAGTTTATCGTGTCGAAAACCGCGATGCGAATCCTGGTTATTCAGAATACCAAGACAATGCGGAACGCGTTTCTTCGTTAGCGACGATTTTTCCAGTCATTTTCTTTTTGATCGCAGCCTTAGTGAGTCTAACCACTATGACGCGGATGATCGATGAAAAACGCAGTGAGATCGGAACGTTGAAAGCACTAGGCTATCGCAACTGGGAGATTGGACAGAAATTTTTGCTTTATTCCTCTGCAGCAGGCATCACAGGTGCTGTATTGGGCCTAGCAGTAGGCTTTTCCTTTTTTCCAGCAATCATCATTCAAGCTTATGGACCACTTTACAATCTCACGGAGTATGACACCCCATGGTATTTGCGGCTTTCATTGATTGCTGTGGGTGTTAGCTTGCTTTGCACCATCGGAATTGCGCTGCTGGTTTTACGATTTGATTTAAGACAGTCATCGGCTTCCTTGTTGAGACCAAAGGCCCCAAAAACAGGGAAACGAATTCTCTTAGAAAGAATCACCGTTATATGGCGGCACTTAAGTTTTATTCAAAAAGTTACAATGCGAAACCTGTTTCGCTACAAGTCCAGAATGCTCATGACCATCTTAGGGATCGCTGGCTGCACGTCGATGATTTTAACTGGGTTTGGCCTGAGAGATTCTATCAGCAATATCATTCCTTTACAGTTTGAGAAAATCTGGCAGTATCAGGCGGTGATCACCTTTGATGATGAGGATTCGGAAGCAATGAGTGAAACAAAAGTCGCCTCAGAAGATATTGAAGGCTTTGAATCAGGGTTATTCTTGCATACGGAAAGTCTGACGTTGGCTCAATCGGGGGTCACGCAGCAAGAAGTAACCGTCACCGTGCCAGAAGATCCTGCGGCTTTATCGAGATTTGTCCACTTGAATGATCGGGTTTCAGGAGAAGCTTACGAGCTAGAAGAAGAGGGCGCCATCATCAATGAAAAGCTTGCTAAGTTGTTTGGATTATCGGTGGGTGATACGATAACGTTGACGAATGAAAGCGGCGAGGAATTTCAACTGAAGGTAGCTGCCATCGCAGAAAACTACACGGGCCATTTTGCTTATTTGACACCTGAAACGTACGAAAAGATCTTTCAGGAAACGCCTGCTTACAATAGTGAGTTATTGAAATTCAATCAGCGCTTAAGCAAAACAGATGAAGAAGCGATCGCAGCTGACCTGATGGCACAAGATAATGTCATCAATGTTTCCTTCCTCTCAGCTTCAGCGGATGCCTTAGATGACACGACAGCAACCTTGAACATCGTCATTTGGATCTTGATCACGTCAGCAGGGGCATTAGCCTTTATCGTGTTGTACAACTTGAACAATATCAATATAGCGGAACGGATCCGCGAGTTGTCGACTATCAAAGTATTAGGCTTTTATGATCGAGAAGTGACGATGTACGTCTTTCGTGAGAATATCTTTTTAACGATTTTCGGTATTGGTTTTGGCTTGTTATTAGGGGTGCTTCAGCATCAATTTGTCTTACAGACCATCGAAGTTGATATCGCCATGTTTTCACCGACAGTCGAACCAATGAGCTATGTGTATGCAGCGGGATTGACCTGCTTGTTTTCAGGCGTGGTAGGGATCGCGATGTATTTCAAGTTGAAACATGTCAATATGATCGATGCCTTGAAAGCCAATGAGTAACAAAAACAGCCTTTTTTCAGAAGCATTCTGGAAAAAGGCTGTTTTTATTTTTCTTGTTTTTCTTGCTCAGAGATTTCCCCTTGGACTTCTTCTAGCATGGCTTTTAGTTCAAGCTCTTTTTGCCTTAGCACGACCAAATCTTCTTGAATCTCATCCTTTTTCTCTTCCTCAGGTGGTCGAATAACAAAATTGATTGACAGGGCAACTAAGGTACCGATAAAGGTATCAAGCACACGGTCCAATGCAAAGATGATCGATTCACCTTGTGGGACACTGGAAGTGATCAACAGCATCGTCGCAATGGCAGAGATGATGCCAGAATTGTTATTGATGCCATCTGAAAAAACGATGACAAAGATGACCAGTGCGGGCAGGACAAACAATTCGATCAGAAAATCATTTTGAAAATATTGCTTCGTCAAAAAATAAAAAATGGCTGTACCGCCGCCGATCGTATTTCCTAACACCCGTGATTTCCCAAAAGAGATTGTTGTTGTCAGGTCTTGTCGCAATGAAAAGACAGCAGACAAGGCAGCAATCAAAGGCTGGCCGCGATCAAGGAAATGAAAGAGCAGAATACAAAGCATGACAGCGATGGCTGTTTTTATCGTTCGCATACCTAAGCGAAAACGCCCCAGTTTCATGGTAGAATGCCCCCTTTACTTAATCATACCCAATGCTGTTGAGAAATTCTAGTCTTATTCCTCACAATTTAGTATACTTTTCAAAGGAGGTGACAAAAATGAAAATTGGATTGAGAACAGTGAAGACAGCAGTTGCTTCCGGTTTGTCCATGTTTCTTGCTCAGCAGATCGGTCTATTGTATGCACCAGCCGCAGGGATCATCGCAATTTTGAGTGTTGGGAATACAAAGAAAACCTCGCTCTTTACAGGAATCGGTCGCTTGGTTTCCTTGGCGATCGCGACGCTCCTAGCTTTTGTCAGCTTTCATCTTTTAGGCTTTGGTCCGCTGGGCTTTGTTCTTTTTCTCTTCCTATTTATTCCGACGGCAGTCTATTTCAAATTAACCGATGGGATCGTGGTCAATTCGGTCTTGGTGACCCATTATATGATGGAACGTTCTTTTGCTTGGCCATTGATTGGAAATGCTTTTTTGTTGATGAGTATTGGCATCGGCTTTGCACTTTTATTTAACTTGTATATGCCAGACGGCGAACGGGCATTGAAAGAAAAACAGCAGTTGGTGGAAGAAACGTTTAAAAGTCTTTTAAAAGACATGTCGATCGCGTTAACAGAAAAAGAAAAGGCGACGCTCCCTCATGTTTGCCAAGCATTGTTAGGAGAAATCAAGCAAGGCAAACAGCAAGCGATGGTTCATAGTGAAAACCAGTGGCGAGGAGAAGCCTCTTATTATGAAGAGTATTTCACCATGCGGCAAAGTCAAGCGCGCTTACTCTTGGAAATGGTTGATCTATTACAATTGTTTTGGGTAGAAGAAGCCTATACAAATGCGTTTCAAGAGCTGCTATCCTTTACCGCCCAGTCCTTTCATGAAAATAACGATGGAAAAGAGATCTTGGCAAAAATTGCAGCTTTATACGAAGATTATCGACAAAAACCATTGCCGCAAACAAGAGCAGAATTTGAAAATCGGGCCCAACTGTTTCAGTTTCTGCAAACCTTTAAAAGTTTTATTGAAATCAAAGCCGACTTTTCTGAACAGATTCAGACGATGGAGCGCTAAAAAAAAGACTCCTGCAAAGGAGTCTTTTCACTTTTACTGTTGTTCCCAAAAAGCTTGCATTTGATCAAGAACGTCAATGACATCGGTGGTCAAGTGGATTGATCCTTCGATATCGCCATTGATGGCTTTGATCATATTGGCAATTTCATAATTAAGGGCTTGATTACTGTCACCAGCTTCGATGACCTCATTTGACCCATCGCGGAAATGAATCATGGCTTTGTCCGCACGAGGATACTCATCCACCGTAATGTACCCTTCTTCAAAAGCAACGATACCTGTTTTAGGCATTTTCGCTTGGAAAGTCAGCGTGACACTAGCCATTTCATCAGCTGGATTTTGGAGGATCGTTACAGATTGTTCATCCACACCTGTAGAGAAGGGCTTCATGCTGCTAAACGCCACTTCTGGCGTATCCGTCATGAAAAAGCGAGCAAATGAAACGGCATATGTGCCAATATCCAGTAACGCACCGCCACCTAAATCTGGGTTGAAGAAACGATTGGTGGGATCAGGATCTTTATAGCTGCCAAATGGTGCTTGGATCATTTTTAATTTTCCTAAGCGTCCAGCATCGATCTCTTCTTTCAAACGTGCATAAACCGGCATATTGAAGATCGTCATAGCTTCTTCTAAGATCAGATTTTTTTCTTTGGCTAAGGTCAATTCTTCAGCTAATTCATCGGCACTGGTCGTAATGGCTTTTTCACAGAGGACATGTTTTCCGGCCATTAGAGCTTTCATAATAAATTCGTGATGAAGATCATTAGGTACTGCAATGTACACAATATCAATTTGCGGATCTTCCAGCATAGCATCTGTGCTTTCATAAGCATGGGGGATAGCGTATTTTTCGGCAAAGGCCTGGACTTTTGGCAAACTGCGGGCGCTGACTCCATACAGTTCACTTGCTTCATTGGAAAAACCAGCGGCAAATTGCGTCGCGATGTCTCCAAGTCCAATCATTCCCCAACGGTATTTTTTCATCATTGATCATCTCCTTCATATTTAGTATAACAAAAGAAATGAATTCTTTAAAATAATCAAAAACAATCGCAAAAAGTTTCCATTACGGCTGACTTTCAGTAAAATATAGAAGAGGAGGGATAACATATGCATAATGTATCAATAGCCATTATTTTAAATACGATTATCGAGCAATACACATCAGAAAAACAGTTTTATCAGACACATTTAGGAATCACTGAGGAGCAATGGGAAGCTTGGAAAAACGGCACAATGAGTTTATCGCCTGCTGAAAATCAGAAAGTGAAACTGCTGTTTTCGGATTATGAATGGATGCTGATCCAAAAAATCATTCGCCAGACCGTCATTTATCCAGAAAAACGCAATCAAGCGGTCGTCGAGTTCAAAAAAATGAAAACCCAAATCGCCAGAACGTGGCTAGGTAGCGATTTAGCAAAAGTCGAATTGTTAACAGAATCTGAAGAAACAGCCCAATACCTTGATTTGAGAGTCAGTATTACGTATGATGAGTGGGGTTATGATGATATATTAAACTTCCGATTGCCCGCTGTTGTTCAGCAGCAGATCCGCAATGAAAAAATCGAGTTGTTAGAGTGGGTTAAAGAAAATCTGGAAGAAACTTATAATTAAAGGTAGGGTATTTTTTGAAAAAGTATTATGGAATGGCTGCGGCAGCAGGATTCTTGTTTTTGGTTCTCCTAACCATACAAGTGAATCGAGTGACCGCAGTCACCCCAATAAAGAATCTAAGTATCGCTCGTTCTACTACTCAAACAGTGACGAGCACAACAACTGAATCCAGCAGTCAAACTTCGACGGAATACTCAGAGGATGCGCAAGAACAAGCAGCTGTTAGTGATGAAGTGAACGAAGATGATTTCCCAACTGTCTCATTGAATGATTGGTCATTGGCTCTGGTAGGACCAAAAAATAAAATCGTCAGCGAAATCGCGCAAGAAGATTTAGGGAAATTATCAAATGGCTACCTTGTGGACAAGCGAATCGTTTCGGCATACGAAGAACTAGCTGAGGCAGCAAAGGTGGCTGGACATCCTTTAGTCATGGTCTCTGCTTACCGTTCGGTAGAGTATCAACAGGAAATATTCGATGCCAATGTCAATAGCTTGATCCGCCAAGGGAATACAAAAGAAGAAGCAATTCGTATCACGAAACTGACCTTTACTGAGCCGGGATATAGTGAGCACCATACCGGTCTTGCGATTGACGTAATCGATGAAGACTGGTATCAAAATCATACAGGCGAACTTCTCAATGAGGGGTTCGGCGTTACAGACGGTGGAAAATGGCTACAAGCCCATGCGAGAGAGTATGGGTTCATCATCCGTTATCCGAAAGGGAAACATGACATTACCCAAATCGATTATGAACCATGGCATTTACGCTATGTAGGCGTCGAAGTGGCGACATATATTGAAGAACATGAGGTAACATTCGAAGAGTTTCTTGATGAGGCAAAAGAACACATCACTCGTAAAGAAGCAGAGCTGTCGTATCACGAATTGGCAGATCCTTTGCAGGAGGACTGGATCTTTACTAATTCTCTTACTAGAAATCAAGAAAATAGTCAACGAGCACAAGAAGAGTTGTTGATGAGTGGAGGCGACTTGTTCGCTAAGAACGTGTTTAGTCAGACAAAGGAAGTGAAAAAATGAGCGCAAGACGAAAAAAACAGAAGACTCGTTTCCCATTAGTCTTTCTAGGGTTATTCTTAATTGGGATTGCTTTTATTTTTTCCTTAAATAGTTTGGCGGATCCTCTTCCGAAAGAGGAAGAAACAAATACTGAAGCGATCTCTCATGAAGAATTTATCGATCGCATTGCTCCTTACGCGCAAGAACTGCAAAAAGGCTATGGGATTTTACCAAGTATCATTATAGGTCAGGCGATTCTTGAATCAGATTGGGGCCAGAGTTCTCTAGCCAGCAAATACAATAATTTATTTGGCATCAAGTCATTTGGTCATTCAAAAAAGGTGACATTAGATACCCAAGAGTTTTATAATGGAGAATGGGTCACGATTCAAGGAGATTTTCGTGTCTATGATACTTGGGAAGAATCAATGGATGATCATACGATGTTGTTTGTAAATGGTGTTGATTGGAATCCTGCGCTTTATGTAGATGTCTTGACAGCAAACGACTACCGCAGTGCCGCACAAGCCTTACAAGATGCAGGGTATGCAACGGATCCAGATTATGCCAGCAAAATCATTCAAGTCATTGAAACCTACCAATTGAATCGATTTGATCAATAAGAAAAGAGAGTTGGCTGCTTATGGAAGAAAAATATATGCCAAAAATCACCACTGATTTACGCAAAGATATCGTCAAAGTGCCTAAAGTTATTCGAGAGGCTAGCGGCATTCAAATATTTGGGAAACAAATCCGCTCCATTATTTTTACTACGGATATTGCGATCATCCGTAATACAAATGCGGACGCTGTGATAGCGGTCTATCCTTTTACACCGCACCCAGCAATTACGAAAGCAATTATCGAAGCAGCAGATATTCCAGTGTTTTCTGGTGTCGGCGGCGGCTTGACCCAAGGATTCCGCTCTTCTTATATGAGCATGTTTGCTGAAGCTCAGGGATCGATCGGGGTCGTCTTAAACGGACCCACGCCATTGAAAACTGTGGAGCAAGTCTGTAAAGTCGTGGATATTCCCGTTATCAGTACCGTAACGAGTAAGTATACTGAAATTGATGCCAAACTTGAAGCTGGTGTGAAGGTCATCAATATCAGTGCCGGCAAGGACACAGCGGATACCGTGGCTTTCTTCCGTAAAAAATATCCGAAGCTGCCGATCATTGCAACGGGTGGTCCAACTGAGGAGAGCATCTTAGAAACGATTGAAGCAGGTGCGAATGCGATCACTTACACGCCGCCTTCCAACGGGGAGCTTTTCAGTAAAAAGATGGAGCACTATCGTGATATGGAGAAACCAGAGTAGCAAATGATCCACAAATGAGAATATTTTTATTTATAAAGGGCATTCCATGCTTGTGTTTTTAATCAAAGACAGGCATAATCGAATCTATCATTTAAAAATTACTTGTATATCGTCGAAATATGGTCGACAGTCTCTACCCGATACCGTAAATATCGGACTATAAGTAAAAATCGTGCCTGTTAGACACTTTTTTTGCTTTGGCAAAAAGAGTGTCTTTTTTTTCAGGATGGAATAGAAAGGAACGAGGAGAGCTAGGATGGATAAATTAGTTGAGCGTATCAAAACACACGGGAACGTCTTGGGTGAAGGGGTTCTCAAAGTGGACCAGTTTTTGACCCACCAAGTGGATTATGAGTTGATGAGAGAAATCGGTACAGTTTTTGCAGAACGATTTCAAGAAAGTGGGATCACCAAAGTAGTGACCATCGAAGCTTCAGGGATCGCACCAGCACTTTATACTGCAGAAAAGTTGCAGGTACCAATGATCTTTGCTCGAAAAGCAAAGAGTCTGACGATGGATGAAGAGTTGTTGACCGCATCGGTCTATTCCTTTACTAAGCAAGTGACCAGCCAAGTATCGATTTCCAAGAAATTCTTATCTTCAGATGATACGGTATTAATAATTGATGATTTCTTAGCAAACGGACAAGCTGCAAAAGGATTGATCGAATTGTGTCAGCAAGCAGGCGCAAAAGTCGTTGGCATTGGGATCGTCATTGAAAAATCATTCCAAACTGGTCGACAATTGCTTGAAGAAATGGGAATCCCCGTTGTTTCCTTAGCACGAATCGCCTCATTGTCGGAAGGCCAAGTTAGCTTTTTAGAAGGAGATGCCTAATGAAAGAGACGAATAGCCGTTCAGCAGTTTTGGGCTTGCAGCATTTGCTAGCGATGTATGCAGGAGCTGTTGCCGTCCCTTTGTTGATTGGAACAGGCCTCGGCTTTAATGAAGCGCAGATGACGTATTTGATCTCGATCGATATTTTCATGTGCGGAATCGCTACGCTTTTGCAATTAGTCGTCACCCGCTTTTTTGGGATTGGCCTACCAGTCGTTTTAGGTTGTGCCATCCAAGCTGTCTCCCCATTGATTTTGATTGGCACCAAATCAGGAATCAGTGCGATTTACGGAGCGATCATTGCCGCTGGGATTTTCATTGTCTTGATCGCCGGCATTTTTTCGAAAATCAAAGTTTTGTTTCCCCCATTGGTGACGGGAACGGTGATTACCGTCATCGGTTTGACCTTGATTCCAGTCGCCATCACCAAAATCGGTGGAGGGGATGCCGCAGCTGCTAACTTTGGTGATCCAACGAATTTATTGTTAGGCTTTGTGACGATTGCCCTGATCATTGGCGTGCAAGTGTTTGGCAAAGGCTTTATTCGCTCGATTGCCGTACTGATCGGTTTGATCGGTGGGACTATTTTAGCAGCATTATTAGGCTTGGTTGATCTTTCTGCCATCACTCATGCACCTGTGTTTCATTTGCCTCAGCCTTTTTTTTTCGGTTTACCAACCTTTGATCTGTGGTCGATCGTCTTGATGATCATTATTTCCATCGTTAGTTTGGTAGAATCCACAGGCGTTTATTTTGCACTGGGAGACATTACTGAAAAACCGATTACAGGCAATGACTTAAAGCGCGGCTATCGTGCGGAGGGCTTGGCGGTGATCCTTGGTGGGATCTTCAATACGTTTCCTTATACTGGATTTTCACAAAACGTAGGTTTGGTTCAACTTTCAGGCATTAAGACGCGCCGTCCGATTTTCTTTTCAGCAATCTTTTTGATCGTATTAGGGTTGTTTCCAAAAGTCGGTGCCATCGCACAGATCATTCCAGAGGCAGTGCTTGGCGGCGGCATGTTAGTGATGTTTGGCATGGTGGCTGTTCAAGGGATGAGAATGCTGAGCAAAGTTGATTTTATGAATGACAAGAACTTGTTAGTGATTGCAGTATCAATCGGTTTTGGTTTAGGGTTCAATATGATGCCCACTTTATTCAGTCAAATGCCTGAAACCGTTCAAATGTTTACAGGCAATGGGATCGTCATGAGTAGTTTGACTGCCATTGTTTTGAATCTGTTCTTTAATGGACTGCCGAAAGAAACAGACGAAGTGACGGAATTGCGCTTGCAACAGTAAGTTTATTTGATCCAGACGAGGATTCGTCTGGATTTTTTGTATTGTTCCTTTATTTGTCTTATTATCGGATATCTGACGTGTTGAATACATATCTTTGAGATAAAAGCGAACAATGAAAAGTAAAATTTGTTAATAGTTCGAAAATATTTTGACATTGCTCGGGCTACTCGTTACTATTTAGAGGTGAAAGTGATTGTTAGCAGAGCCATGTGACTTCGGGATATCTCAGGCGTAGCGATAAAAGGTTGCTAACAAAATGATTTTCGTAAGAAAAATACTTCTGAGGTTTATTCAGAAGAGAATCGTAAAAAATCGTTGGAGGGAAAATCAAATGAAACCAGCAGTTGCAGTGATTATGGGGAGCAAGTCAGATTGGGAAACAATGAAGGAGTGCTGCTTGATTTTAGATGAGTTAGCGATACCTTATCAGAAAAAAGTCGTTTCGGCACATCGTACACCAGATTTGATGTTCGAATTTGCAGAAACAGCCCGAGAAAAAGGGATTAAAGTCATTGTTGCAGGAGCGGGTGGCGCTGCTCATTTGCCTGGAATGGTGGCAGCTAAAACAACATTGCCGGTCATTGGTGTTCCCGTCCAATCCCGCGCATTAAACGGTTTGGATTCCCTTTTATCGATCGTGCAAATGCCGGGTGGTGTACCAGTAGCAACAACGGCGATCGGAAAAGCTGGCGCAACTAACGCAGGACTACTTGCAGCCCAGATGCTTTCCATGTATGATTTAGAGATAGCGGAGAAATTAGACGCACGAAGAAATACATTAAAAGAAATCGTATTGGAAAGTAGTGATCAACTTGATTAAACCTTTAATGCCCAACGCAACGATCGGAATCGTTGGCGGAGGACAGCTAGGTCGTATGATGGCAATGAGTGCCAAAGAAATGGGCTTTCGGGTTGGCGTTTTAGACCCTACTGCCAATTGTCCAACAGCCCAAGTCGCTGATTGGCATATTGTTGCTGCCTATGATGATGTGTTTGCTTTAGAAGAAATGGCTCGACGTGCCGATGTAATCACCTATGAATTTGAAAATGTCAGTGTTGAAGCATTGAACTCTATTTTGCCTTACTCACATATCCCTCAAGGCACCGATCTGTTAGCAATCACTCAAGATCGTTTGTTAGAGAAGTCATTTTTAGAGGCAAACAATATCGTGATTGCACCTTATGCCACGATCATCAGCCCGACAGACATCCAAGATGCCATCGATAGCATTGGTTACCCTTGTGTATTAAAAACCACCAGAGGCGGCTATGACGGAAAAGGACAGCACGTGCTTTACAGTACGGCTGATTTGGCGCCTTCCATGAATTTACTTCGCGAAGGAACTTGCGAATTAGAAGCATGGATTCCTTTTGAAAAAGAATTATCGATTTTAGTTGCCGGTAATGGAGAAACCTTTACCACTTTCCCAGTGGTAGAAAATATCCACCGTAACAATATTTTGCATCAAACGATCGCTCCTGCGCACATTGATCCAGAAGTTGCCGAAGAAGCCAAACGGATCGCTCACATTATTGCAAAAGCTTTGGATCTGCAAGGCGTTTTAGCCATCGAAATGTTCCTGACCAAAAGCGGCGGCTTGTATGTCAATGAATTGGCGCCACGTCCGCATAATTCGGGTCACTATTCGATCGAAGCTTGCTCCATGAGTCAGTTTGACGCTCATATCCGCGGCATCTGTGGCTGGCCGTTGCCGGAAGTTTCTTTGCTTTCACCAGCAGTCATGGTCAATGTCTTAGGAGATGAATTGACAGAAACCTATGATCTGATTGCCACAAAACCTGCTTGGCAATTTCATTACTATGGCAAAGAAGAAGCAAAAACCGGTCGCAAAATGGGACATATCACTATTTTGACGGAAGACATTGCAGAAACCACTGAAGAAATCTATCAAACCAATATTTGGGATTAAAGGAGATAAAAACATGTTAGAGCGTTATACAAGACCAGAAATGGGTGCTATTTGGACCGATCAAAATCGCTACCAAGCGTGGCTAGAAGTCGAGATTTTAGCTGACGAAGCTTGGGCGGAATTAGGAGAGATACCGAAAGAGGATGTTGCATTGATTCGTGAAAAAGCATCCTTTGATATCGACCGTATCTTAGAGATCGAAGCGCAAACGCGACATGATGTGGTTGCTTTTACCCGAGCAGTCTCTGAATCTTTGGGTGATGAAAGTAAATGGGTCCACTACGGCTTGACGTCGACGGATGTTGTTGATACGGCGTATGGTTACTTGATGAAACAGGCCAACGATTTGATTCGGGAAGATTTGAACCGTTTCGTGACGATCATTGGCGAAAAAGCCAAAGAATACAAGCATACCGTGATGATGGGACGTACCCATGGTGTTCATGCGGAACCAACGACCTTTGGCTTGAAATTAGCCTTGTGGTATTCAGAAATGAAACGCAATGTTGAACGTTTTGAGCGGGCAGCAAAAGGGGTCGAAGCTGGAAAGATCAGTGGTGCTGTTGGAACCTTTGCAAATATCCCTCCATTTGTCGAAGAGTATGTCTGTGAAAAACTAGGGATTCGTGCGCAAGATATTTCCACGCAAGTATTGCCTCGTGACCTACATGCAGAATATTTCTCAGCAATGGCATTGATCGCAACCAGCATTGAGAAATTCGCCACCGAGATCCGTGGACTACAAAAATCAGAAACGCGGGAAGTTGAAGAATTCTTCGCCAAAGGACAAAAAGGTTCTTCTGCCATGCCCCATAAGCGTAACCCAATCGGTTCTGAAAATATGGCCGGACTTGCAAGAGTCGTTCGCGGTCATATGGTGACGGCTTATGAAAATGTCTCCCTTTGGCATGAACGGGATATCTCACATTCATCGGCAGAACGGATCATTATTCCGGATACGACGATTTTGATCGATTACATGCTGAATCGCTTTGGCAATATCGTCAAAAATCTGACCGTTTTCCCAGAGAATATGAAGCGCAATATGAATGCGACCTTTGGATTGATCTACAGCCAACGGGTGATGTTGAAATTGATCGATCACGGGATGACCAGAGAGCAAGCCTATGACTTGGTTCAGCCGAAAACAGCGCAAGCTTGGGATGAACAAACGGATTTCCGCCCATTGTTAGAAGCTGATCCAGCAATCACGGATGTTTTGACCAAAGCTGATTTGGATGATGCGTTTGATTACAACCATCATTTAAAACAAGTTGACACGATCTTTGAACGTGTCGGTTTAGCCGAATAAAAAAAGCTGCAACCTTGAGACCTCCGTCTTAAGGTTGCGGCTTTTTTAATAATTTTCAGCTAAGTAGGTCAATAGATCAGGTGCTAAACCAGTTGCTGATTGGTTATCCTGGCGATCTTCTAACATGGAAACCATCAGAAATCCTTGATCTTGCGAATCGAAGGCGAATAAGAAGCTGTTTTCTTGGCCTTTTTCATCTTGCTTTTCTTTGATTTCAGCAGTTCCTGTTTTGGCAGCTAGTGGAATGTTCAGCGCTGCCAAAGAGTGTGCCGTTCCGTTGGCATCTGAGACAACCGCCGTTAAATCTTGATTGATTTGCTCAATCGTCTCTGCTTTAAAGACTTCTTTGTCCTTTTGTTCTGTCTCTTTCAATAAACGGGGATAGACCAGCTTCCCTTGATTGGCAAAGACCGAGTAAGCAGCAGCTTGTTGAATGGGATTCAGTAACAGTTCTCCTTGTCCATAGCCGGTATCTGCCAGTAAAATCTCTGAGTTGAAGGAGTCTTCATTGGAAATTTGAGCAGGATTCATCGCAATCGGTAAATCAAACGTTTCGCCAAAAATCAATTTCGACAAGCCATTACGAAAAGCATCTTCACCCATAGCTAAGGTTTGTTGTGCCATATAGATGTTATCAGAGTAAACCAGTGCATCTTTTAGATTGACAGAAGCTACATCGCTGACTCTGGTGACAAAGTAGTCTCCCCACGAGCTGTCTTTTTGCCACTTCAATCCATCAATCGCAATACTTTGGGTAGGGTCGATCGTACTGTTTTCTAAGCCAATCGCTGCCGTGATGGTCTTAAAGGTCGAACCTGGCGCATAGGCCGTAGCAAAGCGGCTGATGAAAGGCAAGTCTTCATTTTGTTCATACGCATCATAGTCTTCTTGTGAGATTCCTTGGGTCATTTTATTGGGATCATAACTTGGTGAGCTGGCTAATACTAGCAGATCACCGGTTTTTGGTTCTGTGACGACCGTGGAGCCCGCCTGATTTTGTAAGGCGTCAAAAGCTGTCTTTTGGGCTTGTGCGTCAATGGTCAGTTGGATATCTTTACCATCTGCCCGTTCTTTTTCTAAAAGAACCGATTTTTCAGCACCGTCTTCATCAGTGATGGCAATTTTTCCGCCATTTTCGCCCCGCAACTCTTTGTCAAAGGCAGCTTCCAGACCACTACGACCAATTTGTCCGTTACTTGCTAGTGTTTCATCTTTTTCGATATCTTCTGCAGTCACGTTCCCTAGATAACCAATCAACTGGGCAGCGGCTTCTCCAAGAGGATAAGTCCGTCCCGTCGTTTCTTTTAAACTTGTTCCAGTTGGCATTTCGTCGGTTGGTTCGATAATCTTCAAGGGAACGAACAACTCATCTTGGACCCACGATTGCGCCAACGCTTGATCGATCGCTTCTTCTGATAGGTCAAAACGTTCCGCGATTGCTTTGATATCGGCGGTTTTTTCGTCTCCCGTACCCAGCTGCCCTGGAATGACGCCTAGTTGATAGAGCGTGCCATTTTCTGCTAGCGGTTCGTTGTTTCGGTCTAAGATTTCTCCACGTGTGGCATTATCTACAGAGATACTAACTTTGTCTTGTCCTTCCATTCCCGGAAAAATCAATTGAGGCGACCAATCGATCTTGGCTTGGTCATCAGCCAGAGTAATCGTGCCACTATAAGACAGCTCGGTTAATTCACCTAACGAGGTGGTTAAGGAACCGTTGTATTGGAAATTGAATTGATCGGAATCCTTATCATCGGGCGTTACCTCAATTCCTGAAGCTTTAAATGATTCGGCACCGATACCAGTGAAAATTGCTTCGTATTTTGCTGAGACTTCGTCTGCGGTAAAGCCGTTTGATTCCAAACTTTCTTCGGTCAGTAAAGCAGATAGATCGCTGTACTTCTGATCAGATATAGCATCGATAAAGGAATTGAGGACTTTTTTTGCTGCTGCTTCTTCTTGTCGATTTTGATAGACTGTATAGCCATAATAACCGCCACCAAGTACTAATAAGGCGGCAGGGAGTGCCAGCCAGACGAAACGCTTAGGTTTTTTCGCTGGTTTTTCTTTGCGAGAGCGCCGGTTTTCTGACATATTATTGTTCCTCCTTTAGTGCCGACAAACGGGCGTGATAAAGCGGCAACAGCGTTTGATAAACTGCTAAAATATCCGCCATTTCAACGTCTTCGATCATTTCTTTTGGAAAGATCTTGCCAATTTGAAGTTCACTTTTTTTGACTTTCTGTAATCGTTCTAAGTAGGTTGGCCATTTAGCGATTGGAGAGTGGTCATACTTGGTATGATCAGGAGATAGCGTAAAGTCTGCTGGCAAGTGATCAAATAATTCTTTTTGAGCCAGCCAAGATTCCGCGATCGTTGCTTGATTTTTCGGTTGATCGATCACACTGAGCCAAACAAAGACATACGCTTGATTGATTCCAATTTGAAAGTGGGCATCCATTTTATAACCACGCTTGTTAGGGCCGATCCCCGCCCACGTTTCGGCAGGAGGGTAGACGGTTCTACGCCGATGCTGTGCGATATGCAAATAAAAAGGGTCTTGACAGCTTTCTTCAAATAATGGGATCGCTGCCTCGCCGATGGTTTGGAAAACCGGCTGGATCTCTGAACGGATTTTTTCCATTCTTTCTTCTAATGTTTCTAAAGCAAAAGCATCAAATGACTGTTTTGTAAATAGCATAATCGTGTCCTTTCTTTTGTCTGAAAACAGTATAACAAAAAAAGCCCGTAAAATTTCGGGCTTTTGTTTATTTTATCTTATTTTTATTTAGTGATTACCCGTCAGTGCGTAGCGTGACTTAAGTTAAAGGTAGGGGCTTGACTTTGTTCCTTCAAAAGATGCAAAAGATCGTCTAAAAAAGAAAAGTCCGTTTCTTCTAAATTAAAATAAATACGGAAAGAATACGTATGTTTAAATAAGCTTTGACGATGTATCTGGTGAATGATCAATTCGTCATTGCGGCCATTTTGAAATTGTAGAACTCTTTTTTGTTCTTCTGCATAGTGAGGACGTGCCCCTTTTTTGAAGGGACTGAATACATAGAAACTCGTTTGTTGGTTAATGGAAAGGATTTGCTGCACGGCCAATAATTCGTTATGGAGCTGTTGTTTTTCTTTGTCTGTTAGATGAGCTAAAAAAAGTTCAGCACGATTCTTTAGCGACCACATATAGTACTCCTCCTTGAATGTAGCTACAATACGACCTAAATATAGCATGAAAATAGAATGTTGTAAACGCTTTATAAAACCCTTCGCCAGTCAAACGGGAGAGGTAAACTTGCTTGATGGGATAAAAGGCGAACATTCGTGTTTATTAATGTGTAAATGTACAGATAATCGTTGACCCGCTTTTTCAGCGTTGTTAGAATAATAAACAAATAAAGATGTGTGTCATCGCTATGTGAAAAATAATACTTAACTGAGGTGGAATATGGAATCAGAAGTGCTTCTTTATGAAGGAAAAGCCAAGAAATTGTTTAAAACCAACGAAGAAGATGTGTTGAGAGTCCTTTATCTGGACCAAGCAACTGCGCTGAACGGTTTAAAGAAAGATGCAGTCGCAGGGAAGGGTGCCCTAAACAATCAGATCACTGCGCATCTTTTTCAGCGTTTAGCTGATAAAAATGTCCCAAGTCACTTTCTTCAATTAGTGTCTAAACACGAACAATTAATTCGAGCTGTCACCATGATTCCTTTAGAAGTCGTTGTTCGCAATACGGCTGCTGGTAGTTTTTCAAAGCGCTTGGGCATCGAAGAAGGAACCAAACTGCCAAAGCCGATCGTGGAGTTTTACTACAAAGAGGATCGCTTAGATGATCCGTTTATCAATGACGATCATGTGTTCTATTTGGGTCTTGCCACAAAAGAGGAACTGGACCTGATCAAAAAACTGGCACTACAAGTCAACGCTGCGTTACTGGAAATCTTTGCAAGTATCCAGATTCAACTGATCGATTTTAAAATCGAGATCGGCAAAACCAAGAAGGGCGAGTTGCTCCTGGCTGATGAGATCTCACCAGATACTTGCCGCTTATGGGATATGGGTACAAATGAACATCTTGATAAAGATGTCTATCGTCGTGATTTAGGGGACATCGTTCCTGTTTATGAAGAAGTTTTAAATCGTTTAGAAAAGGAGAATTCAACATGTATTTAGTCAAAGTTTACGTCACTTATAAGGAATCTGTTTTGGACCCTCAAGGAGAAGCCGTCAAAGGAGCTGTTCATCGCTTAGGATATCAAGATGTCAGTGATATTCGCATCGGGAAATACTTTGAAATCAAAGTGACACCTTCCAACAATCAAACACAAGCAGCAGTAGCAGAGGAGATTGAAGCGATCTGTGACAAACTTTTAGCAAACGTCAATATGGAAACCTACCGTTATGAAATAGTTCAAATGGAGGAAGCAGCCCTATGAAATTTGCAGTGATCGTCTTTCCTGGATCAAATTGTGATGTTGATTTGATGTGGGCAATCAAAGATATCATGGGGGCAGAAGCAGAATATGTGCGCCATGATGCAGAAAGCTTAGCCGGTTTTGACGGTGTTTTGCTTCCAGGAGGATTTTCTTATGGTGATTACTTAAGATGCGGAGCGATTGCCCGTTTTTCTACGATCATGTCAGAGGTCATTCGTTTGTCAAATGAAGGCAAACCTGTCTTTGGTACCTGCAATGGGTTTCAAATTTTAACGGAAGCGGGCTTGTTACCAGGGGTTTTACAAAGAAATGAATCATTGCATTTTATTTGCAAGCCGGTCCGTCTGCAAGTGAATAATCAAACAGCTTTTACTTCTGAATATGAAACGGATCAAGTCATTACGCTTCCTGTCGCTCATGGTGAGGGCAATTATTATTGTGATGAAACGACTTATCAGGAATTGGTTGCCAACAATCAAATCGTTTTCCGTTATGAAGATAACGTCAACGGCAGTCTACACAATATCGCTGGTATCTGCAACAAAGCAGGCAATGTCCTAGGCATGATGCCCCATCCAGAACGAGCGATGGAAAGTTTATTAGGCTCAGAAGATGGCAAGAAGTTTTTTGCTTCATTATTGAAAAATTTTGGGAAGGTGCCGGTAAATGGATAAAATGATCGTAAAAGAACCTACACCACAAGAAATCAAAGACACGAAATTATACGAGCAATGGGGATTGACCCAAGAAGAATATCGGATGATCTCAGAAGATATTTTGGGACGTTTACCAAACTATACCGAAACTGGACTCTTTTCAGTGATGTGGAGTGAACATTGTTCTTACAAAAATTCCAAACCTGTTTTGCGGAAATTCCCGACAGATGGGCCGCAAGTACTGCAAGGTCCGGGAGAAGGTGCGGGCATCGTGGATATCGGCGATGATCTAGCTGTCGTATTTAAAGCGGAAAGCCATAATCATCCTTCTGCGGTGGAACCTTATGAAGGAGCAGCAACTGGTGTTGGTGGGATCATCCGCGACATCTTTAGTATGGGAGCAAGACCGATTGCTGTTTTAGACTCCTTACGATTTGGTGAGTTAGATAATCCAAGAACGAAATATCTTTTGGAAGAAGTCGTTGCTGGGATCAGTGGCTATGGCAACTGTATCGGGATTCCGACCGTTGGTGGTGAAGTGGCATTTGATCCTTGTTATGAAGGCAATCCGTTAGTCAATGCCATGTGTGTAGGGATCATTGCCCACAAGGATATTCAAAAAGGGCAGGCCAAAGGTGTTGGGAACACCATCATGTATGTCGGCGCAAAAACAGGACGCGACGGGATACATGGGGCGACTTTTGCATCGGAAGAATTTGTCGAAGGAGAAGAACAACAACGTTCCGCCGTACAAGTCGGTGATCCTTTTATGGAAAAACTTTTGTTGGAAGCTTGTTTGGAATTGATCGTGGATCATTCGGACATTTTAGTCGGAATTCAAGATATGGGTGCTGCTGGATTGGTTTCTTCTAGTGCCGAGATGGCATCAAAAGCCGGATCAGGTTTGCGCTTAACATTAGATGATGTTCCACAACGAGAAACCAATATGACGCCTTATGAAATGATGTTGTCAGAATCCCAAGAGCGGATGCTTATCTGTGTCAAAAAAGGGCATGAAGCTGAAGTGGAAGCCCTCTTTAAGAAATACGATCTAGAAGCAGTCGTGATCGGTGAAGTGACGGATGATGGCAACTATCGTTTGTTCCATCATGGACAGGAAGTCGCTAATTTACCAGTGGATGCTTTAGCTGAAGATGCACCGACTTACTACAAAGAGATGGCAGAACCAGCACGGATCAAAGTGTTTAAGGAAACACCGGACTTTGTTCCAGTGATTCATTCAGCAACGTCTGTATTTGCGGACCTGCTGCAGCAGCCGACGATCGCTTCGAAACGCTCGATTTTTGAAACCTACGATTCGCAAGTTCGTACCAATACCGTGGTAGGACCCGGCAGTGATGCGGCCGTTTTACGAATCAAGGGAACCAATAAAGCCTTGGCGATGACGACTGACTGTAATGCTCGTTACCTCTACTTAGATCCTGAAGTCGGCGGACAGATCGCAGTTGCAGAAGCTGCTCGAAATATCGTCGCTTCCGGTGGGCGTCCATTGGCGATCACTGACTGCCTTAACTTCGGCTCGCCAGATAAACCAGAAGGATTCTGGGAGTTATCTACGGCTGCTGACGGGATCTCAGAAGCTTGTCGTGTACTAGAGACACCAGTAATCTCTGGGAACGTCTCCTTATACAACGAAACGGACGGACAATCGGTCTATCCAACGCCTGTAATTGGGATGGTCGGATTGATCGAAGAGCTGGCGCATATCACGACGCAGCATTTCCAAGCAGCAGGGGATGTGATCTATGTCCTAGGGGAAACCCATGCTGATTTCAATGGGTCTGAATTGCAAAAACTGCAGACAGGAAAGATCGCTGGGCGTTTAATGTCCTTTGACCTTGAAACAGAAAAAATGAACCAACAATTGGTTACCGCAGCGATCCAAGCAGGTCTTGTTCAAAGTGCCCACGACTGTGCCGAAGGTGGTTTAGCGATCGCTTTAGCCGAATCCGCTTTTGACAAGGGCTTTGGTCTAAATGTGACCGTGTCATTGCCAGCAGCACAATTGTTTTCAGAAACCCAATCCCGTTTTGTGCTTTCAGTCGCACCTGATAAGCAAGCAGCTTTTGAAGCACTGGTAGGTGCTGCTGCAATAGCGATCGGGGAAGTGACTGCTGATGGCCAGATTCGCATGCAAGCACAAGATGATACGATCGAGATGCCCCTTACTGAGGCGAAATTGAAATGGGAGGAAGCCATTCCATGTTTAATGAAGTAAAGAGCCTCAACGAGGAATGTGGGGTTTTTGGTGTTTGGGGTCATCCAGATGCCGCTCGTGTCACCTACTTCGGACTACACAGTTTGCAACATCGCGGCCAAGAAGGTGCTGGGATCGTCACGAATGATGCGGGAAAACTCAATGGTCACCGTGATTTAGGTTTGCTAGCGGAAGTGTTTTCGGATGAACGTGTCCTCCAGCGTCTGACAGGAGATGCTGCCATTGGTCACGTTCGTTACGCAACTGCTGGTAATGGTAGCGTTGATAATATTCAACCATTTTTATTCAAATTTTTTGATCAGCAGATTGGCTTAGCTCATAACGGCAACTTGACGAATGCGAAAAGTCTACGGAAATCATTAGAAGAGGCTGGTGCGATTTTCCACTCGAATTCCGATACAGAGATTCTCATGCACTTGATCCGTCGCAGCGAAGAACCGCTTTTTATGGATCGGGTCAAGGAGGCATTAAATCAAGTTAAAGGTGGATTTGCGTACCTTTTACTGACGGAAAATGCCATGATCGCAGCACTAGACCCCAATGGCTTTCGGCCATTGTCAATCGGGAAAATGGTCAATGGTGCTTATGTGGTGGCTTCAGAAACCTGTGCGTTGGAAGTCATCGGTGCGGAATTTATTCGTGATGTCCGACCGGGCGAAGTCGTGATCATTGATGATGCAGGCATTCAAATCGAGCAGTATACCCAAGAAGTACAACCGGCGATTTGTTCGATGGAGTTTATTTATTTTGCCCGTCCTGATTCCAACATCGCTGGCGTCAATGTTCATCGTGCCCGTAAAAATATGGGCCGTCGCTTGGCAAAAGAGGCGCCGATCGAAGCGGATATGGTCATTGGTGTACCGAATTCATCCTTATCTGCTGCCAGCGGGTACGCAGAAGCTTCAGGTATTCCTTATGAATTGGGCTTAGTAAAAAATCAATACATTGCACGAACGTTTATTCAACCGACACAGGAGTTAAGAGAGCAAGGCGTGCGAATGAAGCTCTCAGCTGTTCGTGGCGTAGTCGAAGGCAAACGAGTGATTCTAGTCGACGATTCGATCGTCCGAGGAACCACCAGCCGCCGTATCGTGCAACTGCTAAAAGAGGCAGGTGCCAAAGAAGTTCATGTGCGTATCGGTTCGCCGCCTTTGCGCTATCCATGTTTTTACGGGATCGACATTCAAACGAGAAAAGAATTAATCGCAGCCAAATATACGGAAGCTGAGATTTGCGAAAAAATCGAAGCAGATTCTTTGGCCTTTTTAAGTGAAGACGGGTTGATCGAAGCGATCGGTTTAGATTTCGACGCACCTTACTCAGGATTGTGTATGGCCTATTTCAATGGCGATTATCCAACCCCTTTGTATGATTATGAAGAAAACTATCTCGCGTCTTTAGCTGAATAAGCTGAATAAATAGTAGGCAAAAATGGTTTTTCAAACGAAGCAGTGAAGGACCGCTGGTTTACTTGCGTTAACGACGAATGAGCTGAATGAAGAAAAGCGGATGAATGATTGAGGAGGAACGAACGTGGCAAATGCATATGCAAAAGCCGGTGTCGATGTCGAAGCCGGTTATGAAGTAGTCGAACGGATCAAAAAGCATGTGAAACGAACAGAACGGCTAGGCGTGATGGGGGCAATCGGGGGCTTTGGTGGCTGTTTTGACTTATCATCGTACCAATTGAAAGAACCGGTACTCGTTTCTGGGACAGATGGTGTAGGAACCAAGCTTTTGTTGGCGATCCAACAAGAACAGCACACAACGATCGGCATTGATTGCGTCGCGATGTGCGTGAATGATATCGTCGCTCAAGGGGCAGAACCTATCTACTTCCTTGACTATGTTGCAGTTGGTAAAAACGATCCGGCAAAGATCGAACAAATCATTGCTGGTGTCGCAGAGGGCTGTGTGCAAGCGGGGGCTGCCCTGATTGGTGGGGAAACCGCTGAGATGCCGGGGATGTATCAGCCAGAAGAATATGATCTTGCTGGTTTCGCCGTAGGGATCGTCGAAAAAAGTCGCTTGATCACTGGAGAAACCATTAAAGAAGGCGATGAGCTGATTGGTTTGCCTTCTTCAGGCATTCACTCCAATGGGTACTCTTTAGTCAGAAAAATCTTTTTTGAACAGCATGGCTATACAGGAGCAGAAACGTTTACGGAACTTGGTAACCAAACGCTTGCAGAAAGTTTATTGACGCCAACGAGAATTTACGTTGATGCACTGAAACCTTTATTGACAGAAGGATTGTTAGCTGGAATTTCTCATATCACTGGTGGCGGCTTTGTTGAAAATATCCCACGGATGCTGCCTGAAGGACTTGCGGCAGAAATCGCCTTAGACACTTGGCCGCAGTTGCCAATATTTGATATGATCGCTACTCATGGCGCGATTCCTCATCAAGAAATGTTCGAGATTTTCAATATGGGTATCGGTATGGTCTTAGCCGTTGCGCCAGAAAATGTTGCGGCAGTGATGGCACTTCTATCCGCCAATGAAGAACAAGCATACCGGATCGGTAAAGTGACCAAACGTAACAACGAAGCCGTTTGCTTCAAAGAGGCAGTCCGATGAGGATCGCCGTCTTTGCTTCTGGAACGGGCAGCAATTTTACAGCGATCGCCGATGCGATCCAAGCAAATAAAATCAAAGGAGCGCAGATCGGGTTGGTCTTTTCCGATAAACCTGCAGCGCCAGTAATAGAAAAAGCCCGCGCGAGAGACTATGAAACGCTTGTCATAGAGCCAGCGGCATTTGCATCAAAAGCAGCCTTTGAAAATAAATTGATCGAAGAATTGCAGGATCATGCCATCGATTTTATTGTTTTAGCAGGGTATATGCGAATCATCGGCAACACTCTATTATCCGCTTATGAAGGCAGAGTCATCAATATCCATCCCTCCTTGTTGCCGAGTTTCCCAGGTAAATCTGGGATCGCGGATGCCTTCGCTTACGGCGTGAAAGTGACGGGAGTGACGGTTCATTATGTCGATGCCGGCATTGACACAGGGCCAATCATTGCCCAAGAAATCGTTCGGATCGACACCGACGATACATTAGCAAATGTGACAGAAAAAATTCATCAAGTAGAACATCAAATCTATCCAGCTGTTTTAGCTGAAATCGTGGAAAAGGGGCTATCGAATCGTGAATAAACGTGCATTAATCAGTGTGTCTGACAAAGAAGGACTCGTACCATTTGTCCAAGAATTGACCAATTTAGGATTTGAGATTATCTCAACCGGCGGGACAAAAACGGCCTTGGAACAAGCGGGGCTTCAACCGATCGGCATCGAAGCGGTCACAGAATTTCCTGAAATGATGGATGGTAGGGTCAAGACGCTACATCCACGGGTGCATGGTGGTCTGTTAGGACGGCGTGATCTGCCTTCTCATATGGAGGCAATGGCTGAGCATGGCATTTTACCGATCGACCTTGTTGTCGTCAATCTTTATCCATTTAAAGAAACCATCAGTAAGCTTGACGTCACAGAAGCCGACGCAATCGAAAATATCGACATCGGCGGACCAAGCATGCTACGTTCTGCGGCGAAAAATCATGCCTCAGTAACTGTTGTCGTTGATCCCAACGATTACGACTGGGTTTTAACTGAGCTGAAGGAAGGCAATACGACGTTGGCATCAAGAAAGAAATTAGCTGCCAAAGTCTTCCGCCATACCGCCGCTTACGATGCCTTGATTGGTGAATACTTGACCAAAGCGGTGGCTGAAACAGAAACAGAGACCTTGACGAAAACCTATGTTTTGAAACAAACATTGCGTTATGGTGAAAATAGTCATCAGAAAGCTTCCTTCTATCAAGATGCATTACCCGTGCCCTATTCGATTGCCAGCGCAAAACAAATCCACGGCAAAGAATTGTCTTACAACAACATTAAAGATGCTGACGCTGCCTTGCGGATCGCAGAAGAATTTACAGAGCCAACTGCAGTAGCCCTCAAGCACATGAATCCCTGTGGAATCGGAAGTGGAGAAACGATTGCTGAAGCTTTCCAAGAAGCTTACGAAGCAGACCCAGTGTCGATTTTTGGCGGGATCATTGTTTTGAATCGTCCAGTTGATGTGGCAACTGCGGAGCAACTGCAGCGGATTTTTCTTGAGATCATCATTGCACCTGCATTTGAAGAAGAAGCACTAGAAATCTTAACGAAGAAAAAAAATCTGCGCCTGCTGGTTGTTGATTTCGAAAAAGCAGCCAAACAGCCAGAAGTTGTCTCTGTCCTTGGAGGCTTATTGGTGCAAGAACCAGATGATCAAATGGAAACACCAGAAGATTGGACCGTGGTGACAAAGAGAAAGCCAACAACAGAAGAAAGCGCAGCTTTGGCTTTTGCTTGGAAAGCGGTGAAACACGTGAAATCTAATGCCATCGTTTTAGCCAATCAACAGCAAACCGTCGGGATCGGCGCTGGTCAAATGAACCGCGTGGGTTCGGTGAAAATCGCCGTCGAACAAGCCCGTGAAAACAATAAATTGGCCGGTTCAGTGCTGGCAAGCGACGCCTTTTTCCCAATGGATGACAGTGTTGAATATGCAGCGCAACAAGGAATCAAAGCGATTATTCAACCTGGTGGCAGTATAAAAGATCAAGAGTCGATCGACATGGCAGATAAATACGGTGTGGCGATGGTCTTTACTGGTGTTCGTCATTTTAAACACTAAGAAATAGGAGAAGACGATGAAAATACTTGTTATTGGTAGTGGCGGTAGAGAGCATGCCGTCGCAAAAAAGTTTCTGCAGGATCCTCAAGTGGAAACAGTCTTTTGTGCGAAGGGTAATCCCGGTATGCGAAAAGACGGGATCAAGACAGTCGCAATTGAAGAGTCCGATCATGAAAGTCTAATTGCTTTTGCTCAAGAGCAGGAGGTTGATTGGACCTTCGTTGGTCCGGAAGTTCCGTTGCTAAATGGCATCGTAGATGATTTTCAGGCGGCGGGCTTGAAAATTTTTGGCCCCAATCGCCAAGCAGCGATGATCGAAGGATCAAAAGAGTTTGCCAAAGAATTGATGCGGGACAATCACATTCCAACAGCAGACTATCAAAGCTTTACAGATAGTGCCCAGGCAAAAGCCTATATCCAACGTAAAGGTGCGCCAATCGTCATCAAAGCAGATGGTTTAGCGGCGGGCAAAGGCGTGGTTGTCGCGGAAACCATTGAAGAAGCAAACGCAGCAGTCGAAGCGATGCTGGAGCAAAATGCTTTCGGTGAAAGTGGTGCAAAAGTGGTGATCGAAGAGTTTTTGGCTGGCGAGGAGTTTTCGCTATTGGCATTTGTGAAGGGCGAAGCCGTCTATCCAATGGTCATTGCCCAAGACCATAAACGTGCCTTCGATGGCGATTTAGGTCCGAATACAGGAGGTATGGGGGCTTATACGCCGGTACCGCAGATTCCGCAAGAAATGGTCGATCAAGCGGTAGCAGAAGTTTTACTTCCTGCAGCAAAAGGGATGATTCGCAACAATACACCGTTTACGGGGATTCTCTATGCAGGTCTGATTGCTACCAATGATGGACCGAAAGTCATCGAATTCAATGCGCGTTTTGGCGATCCAGAAACACAAGTCGTGCTAAGTCGCTTAGAAAGCAGTCTAGCCCAGATCATTGATGATCTCTTACAGGACCAAGTACCTACGATCCAATGGAATCAATCGGCTTCGATCGGTGTCGTGATTGCCTCTCAAGGATATCCAGGCAAGTATCAGCAAGGAATGCCTGTCCCAAGCCCAGAAGGAGAAGGAACGCAATTCTTTTATGCAGGAGTGGATGAAGCTGCCGACCAAGGTGGTTTGACGGCAGCTGGTGGGCGCGTTTTTCTTGTGGAAGCATCAGCTGAGAATTTAGCTGCTGCACAAAAGAACGTCTATGAAGCAATCAGCAGGTTGTCTTTATCTGGCTTATATTACCGAAACGATATCGGCGATAAAGCCTTGCAATATAGCAACTCATCAAAGGCGATGAAGTAAAGAATATTTCTGTGCATAACACAAACTGAAAAAAAAGGAGGGCTGCCAGTAGAACCAATCGGTTGTGCTGGTGGTTTTCATTTTATAGGAGGTTTTTTTGACGTTGGTGTAGCGTTTTCATCTTGTTGTGCTAAAATAAGAATGTAGTTTAAATAAGGAGGAACTTTACGTGAAAAAAATTAAATTCGGTCCCACTGATTTAGAAGTATCTAGCGTGATTTTAGGCTTGATGCGAATCAACAATGCCAAAGACCCAGTGAAAGTATTGACGACAGCGATTGAAAATGACATTACCTTTTTTGACCATGCCGATATCTATGGGCGTGGGGAGTGTGAAACGATTTTTGCGGAAGCGTTAGCAAAAACGGATGCCAAAAGAGAAGAGTTGTTCATTCAATCAAAATGTGGCATCGTTCCAGGTGAAATGTTTGATTTTTCGAAAGAGCATATCATTTCTTCCGTTGAAGGTAGTTTACAGCGTTTGAAAACCGATCATTTGGATGCGCTACTATTGCATCGCCCTGATACTTTGTTTGAACCAGAAGAAGTGGCAGCTGCCTTTGATCAATTAGAAAAAGACGGCAAAGTGAAATACTTCGGTGTCAGCAATCAAAAACCTGGTCAAATCGAGCTATTGAAAAAATATGTTTCGCAACCTTTAGTAGCGAATCAACTGCAATTCGGGATCATGCATACAGGGATGATCGATCAAGGGATTCATGTCAATATGACGGATGCTGGCAGTGTCGACCATGATGGAGAAATTTTGGAATATTCTCGTTTGCATGAGATGACGATCCAAGCTTGGTCTCCGTATCAGTATGGTTTCTTTGAAGGGGTCTTTATCGGCAACGAGAAATTCCCAGAGTTAAACGAAAAATTAACCGAACTAGCGAACAAGTATCAAACGACACCGACAGGTATTGCCTCTGCGTGGATCTTACGTCATCCAGCAAATATGCAAGTGATTGCCGGAACGATGACCCCGCATCGAATTGAAGAAATTGCGCAAGCTTCTTCGATCGTATTGACCCGCCATGAATGGTATGAAGTGTATAAAGCAGCAGGGAACATCTTGCCTTAATTTATACGTAAATTCCGTTTTATTCAGTTGTTATAAGGATGAATGTTCGCGAAAGACGAACATTCATCCTTTTTTTTCAAAAAGTATTTCTAAAAAGCTTGTATTTCATTTCCAGGTGGTTTAAATTGTTGTGGGCGTTAAAAATAGGCTGCTGCCATTTGATGCTTGCTTCACTCTTAGTAAGATTTGGAGGATATTTTTATGTTTGACATGAAAGTTTTTGATTACGAAGATATACAACTGATTCCTAACAAGTGTATCGTGAACAGCCGTTCAGAATGTGATACCACGGTGACATTAGGCGGACACTCGTTTAAAATGCCTGTTGTTCCTGCAAATATGCAAACAATTATTGATGATTCAATCGCAGAATTTTTAGCTGAAAATGGCTATTTTTATATTATGCACCGCTTTGATGAAGAAGCACGGATTCCATTCATCAAAAAAATGAAAAGCCGCGGCTTGATTAGTTCAATCAGCGTGGGTGTCAAAGAAAATGAATATGCCTTTGTAGAAGAACTAGCTGAGAAAGAGCTTGTTCCTGATTTTATCACGATCGATATTGCCCATGGTCACTCAAACGCCGTGATCAATATGATTCAACACATCAAGAAGCATTTACCAGCAACGTTTGTGATCGCTGGAAATGTTGGAACGCCAGAAGCAGTTCGTGAATTGGAAAACGCTGGCGCAGATGCAACAAAAGTCGGTATTGGACCAGGGAAAGTTTGTATCACAAAAATCAAAACTGGTTTCGGGACTGGCGGATGGCAATTGGCAGCATTACGCTGGTGTGCCAAAGCTGCTCGCAAACCAATCATTGCAGATGGTGGCATTCGGACACACGGCGATATCGCTAAATCTGTCCGCTTTGGTGCAACCATGGTCATGATCGGTTCATTGTTTGCTGGGCATGAAGAATCACCAGGGGAAACCAAGGTAGAAAATGGCGTTGTAATGAAAGAATACTTTGGTTCTGCATCAGAATTTCAAAAAGGTGAAAAGAAAAACGTAGAAGGAAAGAAAATTTGGATTCAATACAAAGGTTCTTTAAAAGATACGTTAGTTGAAATGCAGCAAGACTTGCAGTCATCGATCTCTTATGCAGGTGGAAAAGATTTAGAATCGATTCGTAAAGTGGATTACGTAATCGTGAAAAATTCGATTTTCAATGGAGATACTATTTAAGATGGATACTGAAGAAACGGCCTTTTAGCGGTCGTTTCTTTTTTTGTTGGAACAACCATTTTGTTTTTCTGTTTTCTTCGTTATAATAGAAGCAATGAGAAGTAGAGGAGCGGGTGACCAAATGACAATCAAAGTGATGTCTGTGTTCGGTACCAGACCGGAAGCCATCAAAATGGCGCCACTAGTAAAGGAATTGGAAAACGACCCGCGTTTTGAATCGATCGTTGTGGTGACGGCGCAGCATCGAGAAATGTTGGATCAAGTTTTAACGGTTTTTGAAATCATACCAGATTATGATCTGGATATTATGACTTTAGGGCAAACTTTGACAGGAATCACTACCAAAGTTTTGCTGGATCTGGAACCTATCTTGCAAAAAGAAACCCCTGATATCGTACTCGTTCACGGGGATACGACCACAGCTTATGCAGCCGCGACGGCAGCTTTCTATCAGCAGATTCCTGTGGGGCATGTGGAAGCCGGTTTGCGTACATGGAACAAAAAATCTCCTTATCCGGAGGAAGCCAATCGTCAGCTGATCGATGTATTAGCGGATTTTTATTTTGCGCCAACTGTCCAAAGCAAAGAAAATTTATTAGCGGAAAATCGCAATAAAGCTGCAATTTTTGTAACGGGAAATACCGCCATTGATGCGATGCGTTATACGATCTCGGAGGACTATCAGCATCCAGAACTTTCTGCAGCAGATAAAACCATGATTCTTCTGACAATGCACCGTCGCGAGAACTTAGGTGTTCCGATGAAGCAAGTCTTCCGCGCTTTAGCGAAGATCGCTAAGGAGAAACCAACCATCAAAGTGGTTTTTCCTATGCATAAAAATCCTCAAGTCCGAGGGATTGCTATGGAGATACTTGGGGAACTAGAAAATGTCACGCTGATTGAGCCTTTAGATGTCATTGATTTTCACAATGTTGCCAATCAAAGCACATTGATTTTGACGGATTCTGGTGGTGTCCAAGAAGAAGCACCGTCGTTAGGCGTTCCTGTTTTGGTCTTGCGAGATACAACAGAGCGCCCAGAAGGAATTGCTGCAGGTACGTTAAAACTGATCGGTACGTCTGAAGCTGCGGTTTATCAAGAAACGAAGCGACTACTAGAGGATCCAGAAGCTTACAATGCCATGGCACATGCAGAAAATCCCTATGGCGATGGGAAAGCTAGTCGGCGAATCTTGAAAATTTTAGCAGATCATTTTTCGTGAGAGCTAGATCGAAAGAATACCGAAAAAATCATTTTTCAGAATCGGATGTGAAAGAGAAATAGGCAGCTGTTTATTTAAATGGCTGTCTATTTTTTATTCGAGTTCGGAAATTTATTACATTCTCTCCTTCAATGGGATAGCCGAAGTGACTTGATGAATTCTGGGTTTTGCCCTGAGAGGATTTCTCTCTATCTGTTCGTGTAAAAAAAGTTTTGTCACATATAAAATCACACCAGTTCTTTAACGTTGTTATTTTATTGTAAGACCTTTCATTTGAAAACCAACGAAAATCTATGAAAAAAGGGTGCTTTTTTCCATTGTTGCGGTTGACATTGGCTAGGATAGCAGTTATTATGTGGGTAGTTGGAAGATAGACTTCCGGCGAACTGACATTTTATACAAATAATTGTTAGGTGAGGCTCCTATATGGACACAAGCTGCTGCCGCAAAAGTATCGAGAGATACTTAGTTGGTAGGACAGGTCTAATCGTGAAGGTTAAACCCAAAGTAGCTGATAGCAGATTTGCTATCTACGCCCTATAGTGCTAAAGCTCTACAATGATCATGAGTTTTTTACGCATGCTTATTGGGAGCGTGCGTTTTTTTGTGTCTTTTACGCATGTTCCACAGTGACTTACCTAATAAAAAGAAAGGAAGATTCACATGGAATACCCCAGTCCCCAGATGAAACAGCGGAGTAATTATCGAATCGCTAGGGGTGGCGTAAGCAACTCCTAAGTGCTAGGAGGAAAAAAAGATGTTAAAAAAACTATCGAAAGATCAAGAACTAAAATTACTGGCAAAATTGACCGAAAGAGAACTGCTGATGGAAATGCGGACATCCTTCCAAGGGCTATCGGAAGAAGATGCTGCAGAACGTTTGGCAGAGTACGGTCCAAACAAAGTGGATGCGCAAAAACCAACACCTGCTTGGTTGATGATCCTAGGTGCTTTCAAAGATCCTTTTGTGTTAGTTTTGGCATTATTAATGGTTATTTCTTTTGTAACAGGCGATATTGAAGCAGTGATCGTGATGGGAATCATGATTTTAGCCAGTGTCATGATTACTTTCGTCCAAGAATACCGTTCCCAAAAAGCAAGCTTAGCGTTAAAAGAACTTATTGAAAATACTTGTTCCGTAACCCGAGATGGAATCACGAGAGAAATTCCGATGGATGAAGTCGTTCCAGGAGACATCGTCACCTTAGCAACCGGCGACATGATTCCTGCGGATGCGATCTTGATTTGGACCAAAGATTTATTTATCAATCAATCTTCATTAACAGGCGAATCAATGCCAGTTGAAAAATTTGTCGATGCTGGGATCAAAGAAAGCGATGAACAAATTTCTGCACTAGATATGCAAGATCTTGTTTTCATGGGTACCGATGTCTTAAGTGGTCAAGGAAAAGCCATTATTTTGAAAACCGGTCAAAGTACTTTCTTCGGTGATATTGCCAAAAATGCGACCACGAAACGGGGCAAAACAACCTTTGAAGATGGCTTAACAAAAGTTAGCAAGCTATTGTTGCGAATGGTCATGGTTCTTTTCCCAATCGTTTTATTGATCAATGGTTTGACCAAGGGTGATTGGGGCGAAGCGTTGTTCTTCGCGATTGCAGTAGCAGTTGGTTTGACGCCAGAAATGCTACCAATGATCGTCACCAGTAACTTAGCCAAAGGGGCGATCTCTTTATCAAAAGAAAAAGTGATCGTCAAAGAATTGCCTTCGATTCAAAACTTAGGTGCAATGGATGTACTATGTACCGATAAAACGGGTACGATCACCGAAGATCGTGTTGTACTGGTACAGCATTTAAACCCATTTGGCGTAGAAGATAAACAAGTCCTTGATATGACGTATTTAAATTCTTACTATCAAACAGGGTGGAAAAACCTGATGGATATTGCTGTCTTAAACTACTATGAAGAAGAAGGCTTGGCAGCGCCATTTAACGATGTGACAAAAATCGATGAGATTCCGTTTGACTTCTCACGTCGCCGCTTGACGGTTGTTGTCAATGCAGATGGTCATCAACTGATGGTCACTAAAGGTGCCGCCGAGGAAATGGAACAAGTCTGCAAGTACGTAGAAGTTGATGGCAAAGTGATGGAATTGACTCCTCAATTGAGAAAACAATTGCGTCAAGTGAATTTGCGCTTGAATAAACAAGGAATGCGCGTGTTGACTGTTGCTGTAAAACGAGATGCCCACGCAGATGCCGTTTATTCTGTAGAAGATGAACAAGATATGATCATGATTGGCTTTATGGGCTTCTTAGATCCAGCAAAAGAAACAGCAAAAACAGCGATTGCTTCTTTACACGGTCATGGCATCAATGTCAAAGTGTTAACGGGAGATAATGCGATCGTTGCGCAAAAAGTTTGTCGAGATGTTGGTATTGATGCAGATGAATACTTGTTAGGAACCGATATAGATCATCTGTCAGATGAAGAGTTAGCAGAGAAAGCTGCAAAAACTAATCTGTTTGCAAAATTAAATCCAATGCAAAAATCCCGAATCATTGAAACCATTCAAGCGGCAGGCCATACGGTCGGCTTTATGGGAGATGGCATCAACGACGCGCCTGCTTTACGTACAGCAGATGTTGGTATCTCGGTTGATACCGCAGCAGATATCACCAAAGATGCCAGCTCGATCATTTTATTAGAAAAAAGTTTGAATGTCCTTGATAAAGGGGTCATCGAAGGCCGCAAAGTATTTACCAATATGATGAAGTACATCAAAATGACTTTGAGTTCGAATTTCGGGAATGTGTTCTCGATCTTAGTTGCTAGTGCCTTTTTACCTTTCTTACCAATGTTGTCCATTCAACTGTTGGTTCAAAACTTGGTGTACGATATGGCCCAATTGACGATCCCATGGGACAACGTAGATAAAGAAGAGTTAGAAAAACCAGTTAAATGGCAAGTGGGTGGACTATTGAAGTTTACCGTCGGCATTGGACCTGTCAGCAGCATCTTCGATATTTTGACTTTCTTTATGATGTGGCATGTCTTTAGTGCAAATACCATCCAAGAGCAAGCCTTGTTCCAAGCAGGATGGTTTATGATTGGCTTGACGACACAAACCTTAGTCGTTCACATGATCAGAACGAGAAAATTACCATTTATCAAAAGTATCGCATCACCTGCAGTTTTGATTTCAAGTGTTCTAGCGATTGCAGTTGGCTTCTTGGTCATCTTGACGCCATTGCATACCGTCTTTGATTTTGCAGCACTGCCATCAAGTTACTGGCCATGGTATGTCGGTATCAATCTAGCTTATTTAGTAACAGTTGAGTTTGCGAAACGCATTTACATTCATGTCACGAGAGAATGGATTTAAAAAAACAGGTCGGCGTTCTTCCTAACAGGGGGAGAATCGCCGATCTGTTTCTTTTTATCCGTTCTCTGTATTATTTTTTTCTCATATTAAGAAATTTCTCTTTGATTCAAGTCGAATCCTTCACAAGTGATAAAAGGAGGTTAATGATAAATCTGTTTAGCGGAATGGTGGATGCTGTACTATTCTTAAATAAAAAAAAGAATCTGAAAAGAAAAAATTGAAGAAAGCGATTGCTTTAATGTGATTAATTTCACTAATGTTTTCTTAAGAGTTGCTACAGTGGGAATTCTTTTATTAAAAAAAATACCCTTTTCACTTGTCATTTTCGAAGTTAAATGATAATTTATAAGAGTAAATGAAATTTCGATAGTACAGATTTAAACCCTGTTACATACGAAAGTGAATTTTTATATCAGAGAGGAAAGTGTGTCAAGATGGCAAAAAAACAAAAAGCACTTGATTTCCAAGCGATTTTGGAGCAAGTCAATGCGGATTTTCCAACTTACCAAGCTTTGGACAAAGACGGGAAAATTGTAAATCAAGAGTTAGTACCAGATTTAAGTGACGACGAATTAGTTGAATTGATGACTCGTATGGTATGGTCTCGTGTATTAGACCAACGCTCAACTGCGTTAAACCGTCAAGGTCGTCTAGGTTTCTTCGCGCCAACTGCTGGACAAGAAGCAAGCCAATTAGCAAGTCAATTTGCTTTTGAAAAAGAAGACGTTTTATTACCTGGTTACCGTGATGTACCACAATTGATCCAACACGGTCTGCCATTGAAAGAAGCTTTCTTATGGTCACGTGGCCACGTTGCTGGGAACCTTTATCCAGAAGATTTAAAAGCATTGCCACCACAAATCATTATTGGTGCACAATACGTCCAAGCAGCCGGCGTTGCTTTAGGATTGAAAAAACGCAACAAGAAAAATGTTGTATTCACTTATACAGGTGATGGCGGTTCTTCACAAGGGGACTTCTATGAAGCAATCAACTTTGCAGGGGCTTACCATGCAAACGCTGTATTCTATATCCAAAACAATGGTTTTGCGATCTCTACACCTCGTGAAGTACAAAGTGCGGCACCAACATTGGCACAAAAAGCTGCAGCAGCTGGGATCCCTGGTATCCAAGTTGACGGTATGGATCCATTGGCAGTGTACTATGTTTCTAAAGCAGCTCGTGAATGGGCAGCAAACGGCAACGGTCCTGTATTGATTGAAACCTTGACTTACCGTTACGGTCCACATACATTGTCTGGTGATGATCCAACCCGTTACCGTTCAAAAGACATGGACAGCGAATGGCAACAAAAAGATCCATTGGTACGTTTCCGTACTTACCTAACTGAAAAAGGACTTTGGTCTGAAGAAAAAGAAGAACAAGTCATTGAACAAACAAAAGAAGAAATCAAAGCAGCGATCGCTGAAGCGGACCGCGTGCCAAAACAAAAAGTTTCAGATTTCTTGAAAAACATGTTTGAAGTACAACCACAAAACATTAAAGAACAAATTGCAACTTACGAAGCGAAGGAGTCGAAATAGTCATGGCACAAAAAACAATGATTCAAGCAATTACAGATGCCTTAGCTGTTGAAATGGAAAATGACAAAGAGATTTTAGTCTTTGGTGAAGATGTCGGTAAAAACGGCGGGGTTTTCCGTGCAACAGAAGGTTTACAAGAAAAATTCGGCGAAGATCGTGTCTTCGATACCCCTCTTGCTGAATCTGGTATCGGCGGCTTGGCTTTCGGTTTAGCATTAGAAGGTTTCCGTCCAGTTCCAGAAATCCAATTCTTTGGTTTCGTATTTGAAACATTTGACGAAATCGTTGGTCAAATGGCGCGTACTCGTTACCGTATGGGTGGTACACGTAATTTACCAATCACTATTCGTTCACCATTTGGTGGCGGTGTGCACACACCAGAATTGCACTCAGATAACTTGGAAGGATTGATCGCTCAATCACCTGGTATCCGTGTCGTTATTCCATCAAACCCATATGATGCAAAAGGATTATTGATTGCTTCTATCCGCAGCAATGACCCAGTTGTTTTCTTAGAGCACATGAAACTTTACCGTTCATTCCGTGAAGAAGTGCCAGAAGAAGCATACGAAGTTCCTTTAGACAAAGCAGCAGTAACTCGTGAAGGTTCTGATGTTTCAATCATCACTTATGGTGCAATGGTTCGTGAAGCAATCAAAGCTGCTGACAACTTAGCGAAAGAAAACATCAACGCTGAAATTATCGACTTGCGTACAGTTGCTCCTCTTGATGTTGAAACGATCATCAAATCAGTTGAAAAAACTGGTCGTGTGGTTGTCGTTCAAGAAGCACAAAAACAAGCAGGTGTTGGCGCTCAAGTCGTTTCTGAAATTTCTGAACGTGCGGTTCTATCACTAGAAGCTCCAATCGGACGCGTGTCTGCACCAGATACGATCTTCCCATTCGGTCAAGCTGAAAACATTTGGTTGCCAAATGCAAAAGACATCGAAGACAAAGTGAAAGAAATCGTGAACTTTTAATAGTTGAAGAAGGGAAGAATAGAAAATGGCATTTCAATTTAAATTACCGGATATCGGTGAAGGAATTGCAGAAGGCGAAATCGTAAAATGGTTCGTCAAAGCAGGGGATACCATCAATGAAGATGATACCTTACTAGAAGTTCAAAATGATAAATCAGTGGAAGAAATTCCATCTCCAGTAACAGGAACAGTGAAAAACATCGTTGTCCCTGAAGGTACAGTCGCAAACGTTGGAGATGTCCTTGTTGAGATCGATGCACCAGGACATGAAGACAACGAAGGCGATGCAGGTGTAGCAGCAGAGTCTCAAACACCAGCAAAACCAGCAGCAGAACCTACAACGGAAACGGCTGAAGCATCAGCTGGTTCTTCTGAAGGCGCAGGCGTTTTCCAATTCAAATTACCAGATATCGGTGAAGGAATTGCAGAAGGCGAAATCGTAAAATGGTTCGTTAAAGCAGGAGATACCATCAATGAAGACGATACGTTGCTTGAAGTTCAAAACGACAAATCAGTCGAAGAAATCCCATCTCCAGTAACAGGAACAGTGAAAAACATCGTTGTTGCTGAAGGAACAGTTGCAAATGTTGGTGATGTTTTAGTTGAAATCGACGCACCTGGTCACAACAGTGCGCCTGCTTCATCAAGCGCACCTGCAGAAGCACCAAAAGAAAAAGTGGAAACTTCTGGTTCAGCAAGTGTTGTTGAAGCAGCAGATCCTAACAAACGTGTCTTGGCTATGCCTTCTGTCCGTCAATTCGCTCGCGAAAAAGATGTGGATATTTCCCAAGTATCAGCAACAGGTAAAGGCGGACGTGTAACAAAAGAAGACATCGAAAACTTCCTATCAGGTGGCGGACAAGCTGCAAAAGCTGAAACTCAAGCTCCTGCGAAAGAAGAAACAAAAGCTGCAGCAACTGAAAGCAAACCAGCAGCTCCAGCAAAAGCCTTCAAATCAAACTTAGGTGATTTAGAAGAACGTGTTGCCTTAACACCTACACGTAAAGCAATCGCTAAAGCGATGGTAAACAGCAAACAAACAGCACCTCATGTAACCTTGCATGATGAAGTAGAAGTAACAAACCTTTGGGATAACCGTAAGAAATTCAAAGAAGTTGCTGCTGCAAACGGCACAAAACTTACTTTCTTACCATATGTTGTGAAAGCATTGACTGCAACAGTGAAAAAATTCCCTATCTTGAATGCGTCGATCGATGATGCAAAACAAGAGATCGTATACAAAAACTATTACAACATCGGTATCGCAACAGATACTGACCATGGGTTGTATGTACCAAACGTAAAAGATGCAGATCGTAAAGGCATGTTTGCTATCGCTGATGAAATCAACGAAAAAGCAAAACTTGCTCATGACGGCAAATTGGCTGCAGATGATATGCGTAATGGTACCATCACAATCAGTAACATCGGTTCAGTTGGTGGCGGCTGGTTCACTCCAGTAATCAACTACCCTGAAGTAGCTATTTTGGGTGTAGGTACAATCGCGCAACAACCAATCGTAAACGCTGAAGGCGAAATCGTTGTCGGACGTGTGATGAAACTTTCATTAAGCTTCGACCACCGTATCGTTGATGGCGCAACAGCGCAACAAGCAATGAATAATATCAAACGTCTATTAGCTGATCCAGAGCTATTAATGATGGAAGGATGATTAACAAATGGTAGTTGGAGATTTTGCTGTTGAATTAGATACAGTTGTAATCGGTGCGGGACCTGGCGGCTATGTAGCTGCCATCCGCGCTGCTGAAATGGGACAAAAAGTAGCAATCATTGAAAGAGAATACATCGGCGGCGTTTGTTTGAACGTTGGTTGTATCCCTTCAAAAGCCTTGATCGCTGCAGGTCATCATTATCAAGAATCTTTGGATTCAACAATGTTTGGTGTAACAAGTGAAAATGTTTCCCTTGATTTTACCAAAACTCAAGAATGGAAAGACAACAAAGTCGTTAAAACATTAACTTCAGGTGTTGGTTTCCTATTGAAAAAACACAAAGTAGAAACGATTGAAGGAGAAGCTTTCTTCGTTGATGATCACACATTGCGTGTCATCCACCCAGATTCAGCACAAACATACTCTTTCAACAATGCAATCATCGCAACAGGTTCTCGTCCAATTGAAATCCCTGGTTTCAAATTCGGCGGACGTGTTCTTGATTCAACTGGCGGATTGGCATTAAAAGAAGTTCCTAAAAAATTCGTTGTTATCGGTGGCGGTGTCATTGGTTCTGAACTAGGTGCAGCTTATGCAAACCTAGGGGCAGAAGTAACGATCCTTGAAGGCTCTCCTCAAATCTTGCCAACCTATGAAAAAGACATGGTCAAATTGGTTGAAGAAGACTTTGCGAAAAAAGGTGTAACAGTCGTTACCAACGCAATGGCGAAAGAAGCAATTGACAATGGCGATAGCGTAACTGTGAAATATGCCGTAGATGGTAAAGAAGAATCAGTTACTGCTGATTACGTGATGGTTACTGTTGGTCGTCGTCCAAATACTGATGACATGGGCTTAGAACAAGCAGGTGTTGAAGTAGGCGAACGCGGATTGATCACGGTTGACAAACAGGGCCGTACCAACGTATCAAACATCTACGCAATTGGTGATATCGTACCTGGTGCTGCATTAGCACATAAAGCTAGCTACGAAGCAAAAATCGCTGCTGAAGCAATCTCTGGTAAAAAAGTTGCCGTTGATTACAAAGCAATGCCAGCAGTTGCCTTTACTGACCCAGAATTGGCTTCTGTCGGTATGACGATCAAAGATGCCAAAGATGCTGGAATTGAAGCAAAAGCATTCAAATTCCCATTCTCAGGTAACGGTCGTGCGTTATCTCTAGGAAAAACTGAAGGATTCATCCGCTTAGTAACAACGGTTGAAGACAATGTGATCATCGGTGCGCAAATTGCTGGTCTAGGAGCAAGCGATATGGTTTCAGAACTTGCTCTTGCTATTGAATCTGGCATGAACGCAGAAGATATCGCGTTAACGATCCATCCACATCCATCTCTAGGTGAGATCACAATGGATGCTGCTGAGTTAGCTCTAGGATTACCAATCCACATTTAAGCTTTGTGAAACTCGTTCATCATTTAGTGAACGAGTTTTTTTATCACCAGAAATAAAGCGATCCTATGCTATTGACAGAATCTTCTGGAAATGATACGATGCTCTTAATATTTCAACCGTTGATGAGAAAAGTAAATTGATTTGGCAAGCCTAGAGAGTCTTCGTAAGGTGCAAGAAGAACTTGTAGGATCAATCGAAAATGGCCTCTAAGGTGATCTTCTGAACTTGTACGAAAGATAAGGAGATCCGGGTGCGCCCGCTATCGCGTCAGAGTATAACGACGTTTATTTGTCGCGTACTTGCTGAGAAGCATGCTGGAAAGTCTGCTCGAATAAAGGTGGTAACACGTAAACACGTCCTTTGATATCTCGATATCAGAGGGCTTTTTTATTTGCATTATTAAGGAGGAATAGTATGACAGAAAGATTTGAGACGATTCAATTACACGGAGGACAAATACCAGATCCTACCACAGGAAGTCGCGCCGTACCCATTTATCAAACCACATCCTATGTGTTTGATGATGCTGACCAAGCGGCAGCGAGATTTAGTCTTAGTGAGAGCGGCAATATCTATACCCGTATTACCAATCCGACGACCGCGGTTCTAGAAGAGCGATTAGCCCTATTAGAAGGTGGTGTCGGTGCGTTAGCTACGGCTTCTGGCTCAGCAGCGATCACCTATGCAATTTTAAATCTCGCGCAAGCAGGAGATCATATCGTTTCTGCCGCTTCAATTTATGGCGGTACCTATAATTTGTTCGCCCATACATTGCCAGATTTTGGCATCACCACAAGCTTTGTCGATAGTGAAGATCTACCAGCACTAAAAGCAGCCATCCAAGAAAATACCAAAGCAGTTTTTCTAGAGTCTTTAGGCAATCCAGATATTGATATTGCCGACTTTAAAAAGATTGCAGCGATCGCTCATGAAGCCGGGATTCCCCTCATCATTGACAACACCTTTGCGACTCCCTATCTTTTTCGAGGGTTTGAGCATGGTGCGGACATCATCGTTTATTCCACGACAAAATACCTCGGTGGTCACGGGGCTGTTTTAGGAGGGGCTATTATTGATAGTGGCAACTTTGATTGGACAAACGGCAAATTTCCCAAGCTGGTCGATCCCGATCATAGTTACCATGGAATTTCATGGGTAGAAGCCGCTGGTAACGCTGCCTATATCACTCGGGCCCGAACGATTCTTTTACGGGATACAGGTGCTGCGATTTCTCCCTTCAATTCATGGGTGTTGCTTTTAGGCATCGAGACCCTCTCGTTGCGGATGGAACGTCATGTAGAAAATGCGCAACAAGTTGCTGAATTTTTAGCCAAGCACCCGGAAGTTTCTTGGGTTCATTTCCCAACCCTGCCGGACAGTCCTTATTTTAAGCGGGCGCAGGAGTATTTCCCCAAAGGGACCAGTTCGGTCTTTTCCTTCGGATTAAAGGGTGGGGCAGAAGCAAGCAAAACCTTTTGTGGCGCAACTAAGCTCTTCTCGCTACTGGCGAACGTTGGCGATGCAAAGTCCTTGATCATCCATCCAGCTTCGACGACCCATTCTCAGCTTAGCGTAGAAGAACTTGCAGCAGCCAAAATTCGTCCAGAGACGATTCGCTTATCCATTGGATTGGAAAACATCGACGATCTATTGGAAGATCTCACGCAAGCCTTCCAACAGCTCTAAATAGTTGAAGCAGTAGGAAAAGCGCAGGATACTATGCTGCGCTTTTTTGTTGTGGGTTAGTGTTTCAAATAAAACTGCGGTTTCTGTTTATAGAAGGATAGTAAATCCATCGGTTCTATGCTATATTTAGTTGCTAAGGAATATGGATAAGGTGGGGGATGTATGCGTAATCATGCAAGTGACAAGAGGATTCGGTTTTACTACACAAGTTTGCAATTTCTTTATTGGATGATGTTTTGCTCAATCTATGGCTTTGCGACACTCTTTTTGATTTATTTCAAGGTCGATCCAGCAAAAATTGGCGGTATTTTAGCCCTAGTCAATATTGCGTCTACGATTTTGCAGCCCTTCATCAGTCAAGTCATTATCAAAAAAAGCAAAGTACCACTGATCGTTGTCTTGAAAACGATGACAATCGGCGTGGTCGCGGTGCTCTTAGCAGGTGTGATGGTCCCTGGATTATCAATACTGACCTATGTTTTAGGAGGGATTTTGCTCGTTTCCATGCAGTCCTTTCTCAACGCCTTGGCGTTTGAATACACAAATAGCGGCAACAAAATCAATTTTGGCTTTTCCCGTGCCGGTGGGTCACTAGGCTTTGCGGGGACCTCCTTTTTACTGGGGCAGCTCTTAGAGGAGTTTTCGGCAGCCCTTTTACCAATGATCGCTATCGGGCAAGCCGTTTTGTTTCTCATTATTTTGCTTTTGCTGCCAGCGATCAAGAAGCCAGAAATGCCCGTGATGCATACAGAACAAAGTCATTCAGGTGCCTTTTTAAAAAAATATCCTTTTTTACTCTTTCTCTTTGTCGGATTTAGCTTTCTCTTCAGCTTCCACACGATGATCAACAGTTTTTTGGCACAAATTTTTGCCGATATTGGCGGTGGCAGTAAGGAAGTTGGCATCGCCCTGATGATTGCGGCGTTATGCGAATTGCCGGGCATGATTTTCTTTGAACAGTTAGTGAGGATACGGTCTAGCCGTTTTTGGCTGTTGCTGTCCAGTGTTGCCTTTGCCATTCGTGGGGTGCTGATGCTGTTGATCAGCTCCATCATCCTGATGGAAATGAGCCATTTGATGCAAGGGGTTAGTTTTGCCTTGTTTATTCCTGCTTCTGCTTATTTGTTCAACCATAGTTTGGCAGATGAAGACCGGGTTTTTGGACAAACGATCATCATTATCGCTACCACGATCGGTGGCGTGATCGGCAATCTTTTGGGCGGGATGTTGATCCAAAGCTTCGGTGTCTGGGAAATGCTTTTGATTGGGACTGGGTTTGCCGTTCTAGGTGCTGCATTGACCTTTATCGGTGTGAAAAAAATCCCTAAAAGTAACCAGAAACTAGCGATCGTAAGCGAATGATCGATAGGTAGAAAAAAGAGTTGCGGCCGTATTTGCTTTGGTCGCAACTCTTTTAAATCTGATCAATGGGTACTATTTCTTTTCTAAAACAGCAATAAATTCCCGCATATAGTCTGGTAGATCTGGGGGACGGCGGCTGGAAACGATATGTCCATCCGTAACCACAGGTGTATCGACCCATGTGGCTCCAGCATTTGTCATATCATCTTTGATGCCTGGTGTACTGGTAACCGTCTTGCCTTGCAGGATATTCGCAGAAATCAAGACCCAGCCTGCATGACAGATTTGTCCAATGATTTTTTGGTCTTTGTCCATCGTTCGCACGAAAGAGATGACCTCTGGGAAACGCCGTAATTTATCAGGTGCCCAACCACCCGGAACTAAGATGGCATCGTAGTCATCGGCGTGAATATCAGAAAAAGCATAGGCTGATTCTGCGGGTACACCATATTTGCCAATATACGTTTTATGCGCTTCTTCACCGACTAAATCGACTTGTGCGCCTTCTTCCCGTAACCGATGGACCGGATACCAAAGTTCTAAATCTTCGAAATCATTGTCGACTAAGGCAATGATTTTTTTGTTTTCTAAACGCAAGAGAATTCCTCCTTTTTCTTGTTATTCTTACTGTAACATCATGCCAAGGGAAACACCAAAAGTATGCTTCCTGAAAAATGCCAAGAAGCTATTCTGAGAATGGTCGTTCAGAGAAATGATATTGATGTAAGCGTTGTAATCATTAGGGGAGTAAGCGATAATAAAAGAAAGCCAAAGGAGGCGAAGATATGGAAGCATTCGAAAAAGCACGAAAATTTATTTACAAAAACGCGCGCCCTTTAGACCTTGCTCGTTGGCAGTACCATTTTGAAAATGGATCTCGCGAGGCTGTATTAAAGGCGTTACAAGTCTACCAAAATGAAGATGGTGGTTATGGGCATGGTTTGGAACCTGATTATTGGAATCCCAATAGTACACCGATTGCAGTGTGGGAGGCATGTCGAATTTTACGAGAGCTTGAATGCCTTCATTCGTCAAATCCACAAGTCCAAGGGATTCTAAGGTATTTAGCTAGTGGAAAAGAATTTTCTGAAGGGAAATGGCTCAACCAAGTGCCGTCAACGGTATCCTATCCGCATGCGATTTGGTGGGAGAGTCCTGTGGGCGTGCCAGCAGACAACCCAACGGTCAGTCTAGCTGGTACGATCTTAAGAACAGGGGAAACGACCCTCTATCAAAAAGCACAAGAAATCGCCGAAACAGCAGTTGCAAGTTTTCTTAAGGAGCCAACCAGTGAAATGCACACATTAGTCGTCTATCTAGAATTATTACAAGACTGTGAAGAAATCCAGTATCAGCCTGTTTTAGCAAATGAACGCTTTCGCGAGATCTTATTCTGGCAAATTCGCCATGCAGTCTCAAACGAGCCAGAAGAGTGGTTCACATCTTATGTCAGTAAACCTTCAAATTTTTTCTTTACAAGAGAGCAGCTGCTTGGGATCTTTAGTGAAGAATTATGTAAAAAAGAAGCCCAAGAAATTTTAAAATACCAACAAGAAGATGGATCATTTGTCATTCCATGGCAATGGGGAACGGATTATCCAGAGTTTTTCATAAGTAAACAGTGGTGGAAATCAATTACTATCATTAAAAATTTTTTGTTTTTGCGGGCTTTTCTAGACGAACCTTTTTGAAATCGGTCATCTTTTACTAAGCAATCTCGTTGGAAGAAAAAAGGAATTTCCTTCTTATTTGAGATTCACGGATTTCAGCTTTTAAAAATCTCAATAGTTTGTATACAAGAGGTACATTCATTGCTAGGATGTACCTTTTTTGCAGCGGAGGCTCTGACCTATTTTCAATTTTGTGGTACACTGAATAAGATGAATAGGAGTGGTAATATGCGGGATTATCAATATCCTCTTGACTTAGATTGGTCGACAGATGAAATGGTCGTCGTCATGAAGATGTGGGAACGATTAGAACAAGCCTATGAAAAAGGCCTTCCTAGTAGTACGTTTCTTGAGGCGTATCAAGCCTTTAAGAAAGTCGTTCCTAGCATTGGCGAGGAACGCCGTTTAGGCAGAGAATTTGAAGAACTATCAGGCTATTCGCTGTACCATGCTGTGCAGGCAGCGAAAAAGACTGAGGGAAAACTAAAAATGAAAGGGTAGATCAACGAATGCATGAAATCGTTAATGAAGTTCGCCAGTGGATGATCGCTGCAGGTGAAACGATCAAAGACAATTTAAATAAAGAAGACTTAGTGGTCGAGACAAAATCAGGACGGAAAGACTTAGTGACAGAATTGGATAAAGCCACGCAAGATTTTCTGATTGGTAAGATCCAATCCTATGATCCGGATGCCAAAATTTTAGGTGAAGAAAACGGACTGGACACACTTGCCGACATGAGTGGGCGGGTCTTCATCATTGATCCGATCGATGGAACGATGAATTTCGTGTTAGAAAAAGAAAACTTTTGTATCATGATCGCGATCTACGAAGAGGGCAAAGGGCGCTTTGGCTTTGTCTATAATGTTATGAAAGATGAATTCTTATGGGGTGGTCCAGAGATTGGTGTCTATAACAATGGCGAGAAGATCGAACCGCCGAAAGATATTGCCTTATCCGAAGGTCTCGTTGGCTTGAATTCGCCCATGTTGATCCATAACCGCCACCACGAAACCGAGGTCAGTGACAAAGCATTAGGCATTCGTATGACTGGCTGTGCTGGGGTAGAGCTGATCGCCCTCGCTAAAGGACAAAGAGCAGGCTATCTTTCTCATCTTGCGCCATGGGATTATGCGCCAGGGGGCGTTTTGTTAGAAACCCTTGGATTAAAGATGGCAAACATCAAAGGAGAGCCGCTATCCTTGAATGGACGGGAATTGTTCGTAGGCGGTACACCGAAAGCTTTTGAAGAATTATTGGCGATCGTCAATCAATAAGAAAGCATGCCTACTATCTGATAAACGATGAACTGACGCTCATAGAAAAAAAGGCTGGCTCCGTTTCCCACTAGTTGGACCTGGTGGTAGTCAACGCTGTCCCTAAGTAGCGAAAACGGCAGCCCAGCCTTTTTAGTTCGCAGTAAGTTCTTTTTGTGCTAGCTTTAATGCTTCACTGACGATTTGATCCATATCTAAATACCGATACGAGCCGAGACGTCCTCCGAACAGGACTTGCGGCTGTTTCGCAGCCAGCTGTTTGTATTTTTTATACAGCTGGTTATTTTTTTCGTCATTGATAGGATAATAGGGTTCAGCACCAATCGTGAATGGGGATGGATATTCTTTGGTAAGAATGGTTGTATCTGACTCACCTTGCTTATCGAAGTGTTTCCATTCCATGCTGCGGGTAAAGGGAATCTTTTCATCCGTGTAATTGATTACGGGATTTCCTTGAAGGTTTGGTGATGGATGTTTGGTTGTTTCAAAACGTAACGAACGATATTCTAGAGGACCGTATCTTTGGTCGAAAAAGGCATCGATCGGTCCTGTATAGATTATTTTAGGAAAACGTGCTAAATAGGCTGCTTTTTCAGCTTCAAAGTCCGTTTTCAAACAAACATCGATCCGATCATCATCTAATAATTTCTGGAAAATCGGCGTATAGCCACCTTCGGGAATTCCTTGAAACCGATGGTTGAAATAATTGTTATCATAGGTGAAACGAATCGGCAGTCGACGAATGATAAAGCTCGGCAACTCGCTAGGGGGCTTTCCCCATTGCTTCTGCGTATAACCGGCTATCAGCTTACGATAAATATCGGTTCCCACTAATTGGATCGCCTGTTCTTCAAGGTTTTTAGGCTTTCCTGTTATACCGGCACTTTCAATTTGCTGTTTAATCTCTTCTTGCGCTTCTGCAGGCGTTCGCACGCCCCACAGTTGATAAAAGGTATTCATATTAAAAGGCAAGTTATAGAGTTGGTCTTGGTAGTTCGCCAAGACTTGATTGGTAAAAGGAATGAAGTCAGCAAAGCGATTCATATAAGCCCAAATCTCTTTGCTATCCGTGTGGAAAATATGGGCGCCGTATTGATGAACCGTGATGCCGTCTTCTTGATAAGTATACAAGTTGCCTCCGATGTGGTCACGCTTATCGATCACCAGACAACGATGCCCTTTTCTGGCTGCTTCATGGGCAAAGATCGACCCGAATAAGCCCGCACCAACGATCAAGTACTGGTAGTTGCCAGTCTTCATGTGTTCGCTCCTCTCAGCTTTTGTTTAAGATATACAAATTCTAAGATAAAGGCTGCCACCGAGCAAAGCAAGCGTTTTCTAAAAGAGTCAAAGAATCTTTATAATTGGCTGGTTATTCATGAGCAAAAAGCGACCGTTCATGAAAGGGCGCTCATTGCTTGGCGTTTCCATGATAAACTACTGCTAGTAGATTTATAGACGTATGATTTATACATAGCAGAAAGTTGGGTTTAGATGAATAGCCAAGAAAAAATCGCAGAATTAACACGTTTACAAAAGGCATTGTTTGTTTCAGGAAAAAATACTTGGGAGACACATGAGCTGCCAGCGATCTGTCCATCGATTTTTATGGCAGATGGTCCGCACGGTATTCGTAAACAAATGGGAGAAGCAGATCACCTGGGGCTGAATGAAAGCGTTCCAGCAACTTGTTTTCCGCCGGCGGCAACAATTGCAAACAGCTGGGACTGTGAACTTGCTGCGAAGGTTGGTGAATGTATTGGATTAGAAGCAAAAGCGTTAGAGGTTGATGTCGTTTTGGGTCCAGGTCTGAACATCAAGCGAAATCCTAAAGGCGGGCGCAATTTTGAGTATTTCAGTGAGGACCCTTATTTGGCAGGGAAAATGGCGGCTGCAAATATCAGAGGTATTCAAGAAAACGGGACGATTGCCTGCCCGAAGCATTTTGCTGTCAATAGTCAAGAAACGAGACGAATGGCATCGGATTCCATCGTTGATCAGCGGACATTACGAGAAATGTATTTAACAAATTTTGAAATCGCCGTCACTGAAGGAAAACCTAAAAGTATCATGAGCGCCTATAATATGATCAATGGCATTTACGCCAATGAAAACAAACGCTTATTACAAGAGATTCTCCGAGATGAATGGGGATTTGCTGGCTTTGTTGTCTCCGACTGGGGCGGGGATAATGACCATGTTGAAGGGGTCAGAAATGGCTGTCATTTGGCGATGCCAGGGCAAGGGATCGCTGGCGCACAAGAAATTATTGAAGCAATTGAAAGGAATCGTTTGGCTGAGTCGGAGCTTGATGTACGGGTTGCTGAACTAGCAGCGGTCTTCTCAGAGACGAAGAAGCAATCTGGAACAGATGCGATCGATTGGGCAAAGCATCATACAATCGCAAGAGAAGCAGCCAGAAGCAGCGTGGTTCTGCTTAAAAATGATGACAACTGCTTGCCTTTAAATCCTAAGCAAAAGGTTGGAATTATTGGCGATTTTGCTCAAACACCTCGGTACCAAGGTGCGGGGTCTTCGATGGTAAATGCGAAACAAGTCGAGTCGATTTTAGAAAAGATTGGCGATTATACTCCTGAAATGGCAGGTTATGCACAAGGCTATGTCCGAAAAAGTAGTAGTAAAACAGCAACAGAACAAGCAGCATTGATCGAAGAAGCTGTTTCTTTAGCAGCTGACTGTGAGGTTGTGCTGGTCTTTGCCGGACTTGACGAGAGCTATGAAAGTGAAGGGATCGATCGTGAGACGTTGGCGATGCCCGCAAATCAAAATCAGTTGATTGAAAAACTTTGTCAGACGACTGCAAAAGTAATTGTTGTTTTATCTGCGGGAGGGGTTGTTGAAATGCCCTGGCTGGATAAAGCTGCTGGTGTGCTTCATGGCTACTTAGGTGGACAAGCAGGCGCTTCTGCGATGCTGGATGTGATCTTCGGTCGATATAATCCGAGCGGAAAACTAGCAGAAAGTTATCCATATTCCTATGACGATGTTTTGTTCGGTCAAGAATTCCCAGCAACAAGCCGCTTTGCCTATTACAAAGAGCGACTGTTTGTTGGCTATCGCTATTATGACACGTTTAAAAAACCAATTTTGTTTCCATTTGGCTACGGTCTAAGTTATACGGAATTTGCTTATAGTGGTTTAATCATTGAAGAAAATCAAGTAAAATTTACAATTGAAAATGTTGGAGACAGAGATGGTGAAGAAGTAGTCCAATTGTATGTTGGTTTGAAAGAAAGTCAACTGATGCGACCGAAAAAAGAATTAAAAGGATTCAAAAAAGTAGCCTTAGCCAGTGGTGAAAAACGCACGGTCACATTGCCTTTTGATGATAAGACCTTTCGTGTTTATGACAGCCAACAAAATTGCTGGGCAGTTGAGGCAGGAGAATATACCCTATTTATTGGTGGGAATTGTGAAGAGAGCCAACTTCAAGGCACGCTTTTGATCGATCAGAAAGCCGCCACTTTACGACCAAGAACGGTGAACGAACGAGCTATTTATCCTGAGCGGATCGAACAAGCAACGCTACATGATTTTGCACAGTTTTTGAACCAACAATTACCGCAAGAATCAAGCGATCAGCCATTAGCCAAAAACAGTACTATTGCAGAGTTGCAGCAGGCAAAAAGTCCTCTAGGTCGTTTGGTTTTTCTTGTCTTGAATACCATGAGGAAGCGCAACGAAAAAAAAGGAAAATTGGATCTAAACTTATTATTCATTTGGAACATGCCGTTTCGTGGCATCGCCAAGATGACCAATGGAATGGTCAGCATGGCAATGATCGACCAACTGTTGGTTATGTGTAATGGGCATTTCTTCAAAGGAAGCTTCGGGCTTTGTCGGGCATTTATCCGTAACAAAAAGCTTCAAAGAAAGTACAAGAAACAACTATCGCAGCTTCACTGATCGTTACATGTTTTTCAAAAGACAAAAATAAATCTGCTGCAACACTTTGGGGAAAGAAGCAAAAAAGTTAAATGTGGGGAAGGGATCAAGCGTGAAAACTTTAAGTATAATTGTTCCATGCTATAATTCGCAAGATTATATGGAACGCTGTATTGATTCATTATTATTAGGAGGGGAAACCGTTGAGATCATTATTGTAAATGACGGGTCCCATGATCAAACCGGAGCGATCGCTGAACGCTATCAGCGTTCTTACCCAAAGCAAATCAAAGCAGTCCATCAAGAAAACGGCGGACATGGTCAAGCGATCAATACGGGCTTAGAAGTTGCTAGTGGCACCTTCATCAAAATCGTAGATAGCGACGATTGGGTAGATGAAGAGGCCTACCAACAAATTTTGATCTTTTTGACAAGCGATCCACAGGCAAATTCGGTCGATATGGTTATTAGTAATTACGTCTATGAAACCCAGTGGAAGAAAAACAAGCGTTGCATTCATTATCAGCGCTTCTTGCCAGAAAATGAACCATTCGGCTGGGGGGACGTGCGATTTCCGTTCAGTAAGTACCTATTGATGCACTCGGTGATCTATCGCAAAAGCGTATTAGAAAAAGCAAACTTGCAGTTGCCCAAACATACCTTTTATGTAGATAATCTGTATGTCTATGAACCATTGCCCTACGTCAAAAAAATGGTCTACTTAAATGTCGATTTTTATCGCTATTATATTGGTCGATCGGATCAGTCCGTCAATGAAAAAGTGATGATCAGTCGTATCGACCAGCAATTGAAAGTCAACCGGACAATGATCGATTACTATCTTTCACTGGATCAAACCGGCAAAGAACTCACTCGTTATATGCGTCGATATTTAGAAGCAATCACAACTGTTTCAACGATTTTGTTGATCAAAGAAGGGTCGAAAGAAAGCTTGCTAAAGAAAAAGGAGCTGTGGAAGTTGATTCGCTCTCGTGATCAGCTGCTGTATTTTCGTTTACGGTTCGGTCTCTTAGGACACGGCGTCCATTTCCCAGGTGCCATCGGGCGAAAAGCTTCTTTAGGATTTTACCACCTTGCTCAAAAATTTTATGGCTTTAATTGAAGGAAATCAATTCAGATAAGATTATTTCAAGACAGTGGACAAACCTTATGAATCAATGAGGTTTGTCTTTTTTTTGGAGATCATAACCGTTCGTGCAAAAAAGTCGACCATTCGTGAGAAAGCGTTTTTTTGCGTGTTGTGCACGCTATAATTGGTTTCGTAAAGAATTGAGGAAGAAAGAGGGATTCTTTTGGAGATCATAAATTTTAATGAAGGTTGGGTCTGTGGTGTTTTAGGCACAAACATTCAGAAACCTGTTTCCATCCCACATGATGCAATGCGCGAAGAGCCACGAAGCGAATCGAGTTTAGGCGCTGCCAACATCGGCTGGTATGAAGGACTTGATTACCTCTATAAGAAAACATTTTTCGTGCCTGAGGACTACCAAGATAAAAAAGTCGTTTTTGAATTTGAAGGAGTCTATCGCAACGCCGAAGTGATCATCAATGGAAAAAAGGCTGGTTTTCGTCCATACGGATACACCAACTTTTATGTCGAAGCGGATGCGTTCTTGCACTTTGGATCGGAAAATACCATTGAGGTCATTGCCCGAAATGCCGATCAGCCAAATAGTCGCTGGTACACTGGCACAGGGATTTACCGTCCCGTCAATCTGCTGGTTTTACCGAAAAAGCATCTTTTGCTAAATGGCATAAAAATCACTACTGTATCAACAAAACCACCAGTGATTTCATTGACTTTAAAATCCAACAGTAAAGGCGAAGCGCGGGTCTCGATTGTCGATGGGGAGGAAGTGATCGCAAGGACGAATGTCTCGATCGACGGATCAGCACAGATCAACCTACCGCTGCCCAATGCAAAGGCATGGTCACCAGAAGAGCCGAACTTATACCAGTGTCAAATTGAGTATGAAGGCAGTCAGTATCAAACTCGATTCGGCTTACGAACGCTGACTTGGGATTCGGAAGCGGGGCTTTTGATCAATGGGGTTCGTCGCATCTTAATAGGGGCCTGTATACATCATGACAACGGCTTGTTAGGCGCCGCTGCTTTTCCAGATGCCGAAAGACGAAAAGTCAAGCTCTTGCAAGAAGCTGGCTATAATGCGATTCGTTCAGCCCATAATCCTTGCTCAAAAGCACTACTTGATGCTTGTGACGAGTTGGGAATGCTGGTCATGGATGAATATGTCGACATGTGGTACACCCATAAAACCCGTTACGATTATGCCAATGATTTTAGTGATTGGTGGCGTCAGGATCTTGCTGATATGGTGGACAAAGATTTTAATCATCCTAGCGTGATCCTCTATTCGACGGGGAATGAAGTCTCGGAAACAGCCGAACCACGGGGGATCGAGCTGACGAAAGAGTTAACGGAACACTTGCATGGGTTGGACCCAACGCGACCGGTAACATGTGGTGTCAACATCTTTTTCAATTATCTAAGCTCATTAGGCTTTGGGGTCTATACTGATGAAAAAGCCCAAAAAGAAAAGAAAAAAGCTGTCGGAAGTGAGTTTTATAATAAGCTGGCTGGTTTGTTGGGCGATAAAACCATGAAGTTGGGGGCCACCCTCAGAGGAAGTGACCGCACGACCTATGAATCATTTGCCAATATGGACATAGCCGGCTACAATTACGGCATTTTACGCTATAAAAAAGACCTGAAAAAATATCCAAAGCGCCTGATTTTAGGCACAGAAACTTTCTGTAAGGATGCTTTTTATTTCTTGGAACTGGCAAAAAAACACCCTCGTATTATTGGGGATTTCGTGTGGGCAGGCATGGACTATATCGGTGAAGCCGGTATTGGTTCGTGGGTTTATGAAGATGCCTATCCTAAAAATGCCAGTCCAGCTGGTTGGTTGACCGCTGGAAGCGGTCGCTTGGATATCACCGGTGCAGCAGGTGGCGAAACCCTTTACACAAAAGTGGCATTCGAAAAAACCACAACGCCCCTTTTAGCGGTGAAGCCTGTTTATCAAAAAGGCAAACATTCACCATCCGCATGGAAATTGACGGATGCGATGCCTTCTTGGACATGGCCGGGCTGCGAAGGTCAGAAAGCCGAAGTAGAAGTCTATGCTCGAGCGGCTCAAATCGCTCTTTATTTGAATGATCAGCTCGTCGTTAAGAAAAAAATGAAAAATGATTGTCGAACCGTCGTCAAGACCACTTATCAAAGTGGCACATTGACCGTTGTTTCCTATGACGAAAATGAGCAAGAAATTGGCCGTAGTTCTTTAGTGACCGCACAAAAAGAAACTCAGTTAACGCTTGAACCTGAAAGTAGTACTGTTTCTCCTCGAGGGCTGGCCTTTATTCGTTTGCGGTATACCGATCGCAACGGCATTTTAAAGCCGATGGAAAACCATGAAGTCGCGGTTTCTGTCAAAGGCGGTAAGCTATTAGGGTTAGGTCATGCTTGTCCTTACAACCCAGAAGGCTATACTGGTTCGAAAACGAAAACCTATTATGGCGAAGCACTAGCGATCGTGCAAGCTGATTCTGAAGCAAACGAAATCGAACTGATGGCAGCTGACGGAAGTAGGTCTGAGCGTACAGCCATTCAGATAAACGAAGTAGTGAAAAAAAGCAATGACACGAAATGAAGGAGGATGTATGCTAGAGATTACGCGTTTTACTGTTGAAGATTTAGAAAAAGAATGCGTCACTGATAAGTCCAATCCTTGTTTTTCCTATACCGTTGCCAGTCAAAGACAAAATACAACGATCAAAAAAGCAGTCTTAACGCTGGGGGAATGGACGTGCGATGCGACCAGTGGGAACCATCATTATTACGATGGTCCGCCATTGGAGCCTTTCGCCACTTATACCGTCCATTTGACAGTAGAAGATGATCAAGGAAATCAAGCAGCAGCCAGTTGCGATTTTGAGACGGGGAAGATGGACGGTTCATTTTTAGCATCATGGATCACCAATGGAAGTTATCGTTTTACGGAGAAGAAAGCATCGCCAAAACCGATGTACTTCAAACATACCTTTTCCTGTGAAAAGTCAGTTGTCAAGGCACGGATTTATGCCACAGCTTTAGGGATCTATGAGATGACCCTGAATGGAGAAAAAATTGGTCGCGACTATTTTGCTCCAGGTTTCACCTCTTATAAACATCAGTTGCAGTATCAAACGTATGACATCACAAAACAGTTGGCAAAGAGCAACGAAATGGAAGTTGTCGTGGCAGGAGGATGGGCTTCTGGTGCGTTTACCTACGCACGACGCAACCGCGTCTATGCCAAAAGACAAGCCTTTTTAGCGGAGGTTCACATTGAATACAGTGATGGGTCTTTTGAGAAGATCGTTACTGATACAAACTGGCAAACAGCAATGGAGGGTCCGTTAAAAGAGGCGGAATTTTACAACGGCGAAATTTACGATGCACGGTTCCATGAAATGCAACGCTCGTGGCAACCAGCTTCCCTTGAAACAGTCAAAATCAAGCCGCGGATCATTGCCCAAATTGGTGTGCCTGTGCGAGAGCATGAGGTTTTTGAGCCAACGTCAATGACACGATCACCGAGTGGAAAATGGCTCTATGACATGGGGCAAAATTTTGCCGGTATTGTCAAGCTGACCATTCAAGGAAATGAAGGTCAGAAACTAACGATCAGACATGCTGAAATTTTGATGGATGGCGAACTGTTTACCGAACCGCTCAGGACTGCGAAGCAAGCAATTATTTACACCTGCAAGGAGGGAAAGCAAGTCTATCAGCCACGGTTGACCTACATGGGCTTTCGCTATCTGAGTGTCGAAGGAATCGATCCAGAAGCAATCATCATTGAAGGAATCGCTTTGTATTCTGACGTAAGGGAAACCGGCTCTTTTACTTGTTCTAATCCTCAGTTGAATCAGCTGCAAAGCAACATTTTGTGGGGAGCAAAATCTAATTTTGTCGATATTCCCACCGATTGCCCCCAACGGGATGAACGAATGGGCTGGACCGGGGATATTGCTTTGTTTGCTCGAACGGCTTCTACTAACTTTGATATGCGTCGTTTTTATGAGAAGTGGCTTCAAGATGTCCGTTCAGAACAAAGAAAAAGTGGCGGAATTCCAGTAACCGTACCGCTGGTGGTCGTGCCTTTTCAATGGGAGATCATGATCCCAATGGCCGTTGATCACTGGGGAGATGCCGTGATTTTGGTTCCATGGGCGGAGTACTTAAGTAGTGGTGATCCAGAAATCCTGCGCACCACATACCATGCGATGAAGAAATACCACAAAGCGTGTCTGTTTTGGGCACAACTGTTTTCCTTTGGCAAGCACCGACGAATTTGGCGTTTGCTGCATCATTATGGCGATTGGGTCGCCCCTGAAGGCAAACTTTGGACGTGGATGCTGCGGGGCAAATGGACAGGCACGGCTAGCCTTGCCAACACCAGCAATCTTTTAGCACAGATTGCAAAGATCTTGGGCTATTCTGAAGATAGCACGTACTATCAGAAAATTTTTCATGAAACATCCACTGCTTATCGCCAATTACTGATGGACAAAGATGCCCGTGTGAAAAAAGAATTTCAAACTGCGTATGTCTTACCGCTTTATTACCAAATGCTTTCAGAGACAGATGCGAAAAAAGCGGCAGCCAACCTGGCACGTTTGGTACGAGAAAACGAATATCATATCGGCACCGGTTTTCCTGGTACCCCGTATATTTTGTTTGCATTGGCAGATAATGGGTATGTAGAAGAAGCCTATCGAATGCTTTTAACAGATACCTGCCCATCTTGGCTTTTTCAAGTAAAAGCTGGCGGAACAACGATTTGGGAACGCTGGGATGCCTTGAGAGAAGACGGTACTAGTAATACGGGTGCCGATGATGGAACCAATGGAATGGTTTCCTTCAATCATTATGCCAGCGGGGCAGTCGGCGACTTTTTCTATCGGCGGATCGCCGGGATCGAACCGATCAAAGGCGGCTATCAAGCGTTCACTGTGCGACCGATCATTGGTGGTGATCTGACCTTTGCCAAGACGAAAGTAAGGTGTAGTTATGGCGAAATTATCAGCAATTGGCAGATCGCTGATGGTTACTTTTCGATTGAAGTGCAGGTACCTATCGGGACGACCGCTTATTTACAAATGCCTAGTGGTCAGCGCCATCAGTTGACCAACGGACAGTATCATTTTTCAGAAGCAATAGGAGGAAGCAGCGCATGAAAGTCAAAACACTCTTTGAAGCGCCCGCCTTCAAGACTAAAATCACCACCGCAAAAGTCGAAAAGAAAGAAGTTTTTCTAGGATATTTTATTGGGCCTTTTTTGGCATTGCTTTCCAATGCGATCTTCGGTGCCTATTTGAACCGTTATTATTCAGATGTGATTGGTTGGACAGATACAAATCAGTTCGGGCATTTTTCAGCCTTATTACCATTAATCTCAGTGGTCTTTGTCATTTTGGGTAACTTATTCGTTGGTCGATTAATCGATAATACGCGAACCAGCCAGGGAAAAGCTCGACCGTATATGTTGATTTCTGCACCGTTATTGGTGATAGCGATCGTATTTCTATTCATTACACCAACGAACGCATCCCCGACGTTACAGATGATCTGGCTGGCGTTTTCCTATAATTTTTATTACGCCGTAGCCTATCCATTCTTTTACACAGCACATAGTTCCATGGTCGCCTTATCCACACGAGATAGTAATCAGCGCGGCAAATTAGCGACATTTTCTAATGCCTCGGGTGTAGCGGCTGTCGGGTTAGGCGGAAGTATCTTAGTGCCGATCTTGTTACAAAGCTATCTTTTCGTTTCGACGGAGGGTGTGATCGATCGAGCAGCTAGCTATAACAACTGGCGCGTGATGATGATCTTTTTATGTGTCACGACGTTTCTAGCCATTTTCTTAGAGTATTACTTTACCCGAGAACGAATCACTGAAGAAAACGCCAAACTAGCGATCAAAGAAGAGAAGATTTCTTTGAAAAAGCAGTTCTCCGCCTGTATTTCGGATAAGTATTGGTGGTTGATCATCTCTTACTTCTTCTTGTTCCAGTTCGGTGGGCTCGTAAAAAACGGATCGATGGGGTATTACGCTCGCTGGATGTTTAGTTCCGTGGTCGACGAAGCCTCTGCCGGTGTCGCAATGGGCTCACTAGGTTTGATCGCTGGTTTACCGACCGCAATTGGGATGTTGGTGGCATGGCCGCTGGCAAACAAACTGGGTAAACGCAATTCCGTTTTGCTAGGGATCGTTTTTGCTGTGGTAGGTGGCCTGATCAGTTTTATCGATGTCCATGATTTCACAACGGTTGCCATCGGTTTGGTTTTAAAAGGGATCGGTGCTGTGCCTGCGATGTTTGTGACACTAGCGCTACTTTCAGATGTGCTGGATCACTTAGAAGCCAAAAATGGCTTTCGTAGCGATGGGTTTACGATGTCTGTTTACGGTTCGATCATGGTAGGTCTGACAGGGGTTGGGAATGCCTTAGTCAACAGTTTGCTGACGCTCAGCGGCTATGACCCGACTGCTGTCACCCAAAACGCACAAGTTTCGTCCGTTCTTGTTTGGGCATTTTTAGGGTTTGAGTTGATTTGTTATGCGGGTATTGCGATCTTGCTCCTTTTTCTAACCGTAGAAAAGCACACGAAAGAAGACCAGGCGCTGATCTTAGCTAGTCAGAAGGAAAAGGTTCTCCAATCTGGCGGAGAATGGATCGATCCCCAAGAACGATTGATTTTAGAAGAACAACGGGCAAAACAATCGCAAGAAGCGATGAAAACCTAAAGGAGGGAGTAGATAAGAAAATACCATTCAAGAAACATATCCAAAGGGAAAACATGAGTTGAAAAAAGGAGGAAATCTACATGAATCAAAATCTATCACGACTATGCAGAGGGATGACTGCACTGTCATTATCGATGTCAGGTGCTTTGATGGGCTTGACCGGCGTTGCAGATCAGTGGCGCCCGATCATTGATGGTGCCCTTGGGACTTCAAGTACCAAAATCATCAATGATGACAAATTCACTTCTGATTACGAAACTAGTGCGGAGCTGATCCAAGCCCATCGTGACCTGGGTGAACGAATGTCAGCAGAAGGGACCGTTTTATTAAAAAATCAAAATCAATCGTTGCCCCTAGCGGAAACAGAGAATCGGGTCACCTTGTTGGGGATGGGGAGTGCTTATCCATTTTTAGGTGGGACAATGGGGAGTACCGTTGTTGGCGATTCCCAAATCAATCTGCAAGAAGCTTTAGAGGAACGAGGATTTGAATTAAATCCTACGATGACGGAGATCTACAATGGTCTGGGGGAGATCCAGACCGGCTCTTTTGAGCGTTTTGGGAATACCGTTCCGATCTACGGGCATCGTCCAGCTAATTTTTCAACCCCTTATGAACCATCTGAACCAGCAACAGATCTGTATGAGACGGCACAAAATGATGATTCCGACTTTACAGAAAGCTTTGCTGAGTATAATGATGCCGCCATTGTGGTGATTTCACGACCAGGCTCTGAGGGCAGTGATTACTATCCTGGAGAAAAAGGCATCGATCAAGAAGTTTATGGGACGGATACGCCGCTAGGTCTAGTTGAAAATGAGAAAGCCTTGATTGAGCTTGCGAAAGAAAACTTCGATCGCGTGATCGTTATGATCAACAGCAGTTCGACGATGGAAATCGACGAGCTGGAAAAAGACGATGCCATCGATGCTATTTTGTACGTTGGGTTCCCTGGTGCTTATGGCTTCTTAGGTGTTGCCGATATTTTGACGGGAGCAGTCAATCCTTCAGGACGCTTGACGGACACCTATGCTGTTGCAACTGCGAATTCCCCTGCGATGCAGAATTTTGGTAAAATTGAGTTGGATGATCTATCTCAAATTCGTTTTGAGGAATCCTTGATGGGGGAACTGCCAGCAACTTCTCCTTTAGGAAGCTTTGGTGGGGATGCGTCATTAGCTGCCGACCACTACTTGATCCAAGCCGAAGGAATTTATACCGGTTATAAATATTATGAAACCCGCTATTATGATACAGTGGTCGGTGCTGGACAAGCCGATAGCAACGTCGGTGCGATCGATGGGGCAGACGTTTGGGATTATGCCAATGAAGTGACCTATGATTTTGGGTTTGGTCTTTCTTATACGACCTTTGACCAGCGTTTAGATGCGATCGATATCGACGAAGAAAACAATAAAGTAACTGCGACAGTGACTGTTACCAATACAGGAAATGTAAGCGGTAAATTTGCTAGTCAGCTATACTTTAATGCGCCATACACGGACTATAATCGTGAGCAAAACATCGAAAAGGCAGCTGTCAATCTCATCGGATTTGAGAAAACAGAGCTATTAGAGCCTTCTGAATCGCAAACAGTTACGATCGAAGTTGACATGAAATATATGGCTAGCTGGGATTCGACAGCGAAAGACGGATTAGGCGGGTATATTTTAGATGGCGGCGATTATTATTTTGCTGTTGGTGATGGAGCACACGAAGCCGTCAATGCAGTATTGGCAGCTAAAGGGCATGATACCGATGGAAATGAAGCTCAGGTAGTGAGTGTGGCGATCGGTGAAGAAGGAACCGTTGACGAAGAAACATTTGCTTATTCTGAAAATGGCACGGCGATCGTGAATCAGCTGGAAGATGCCGACATCAACTACTACAAACCAGACTATGCCACCTATCTTACTCGACAAGATTGGGCAGGAACTTTTCCTCGAACCTATGACGATTTGACGATCGACGGTGACAAAGTGGAAGAATGGGTCCAAAACCTTTCGAATGAAAACTATCAATTTACGGAAAATGGGGAAGCCAATGTAGATGGAATCGAAGACCCATTGATGTTTTCTGATATGGCAGGGGTCACTGACATCGATGATATTCGTTGGGATCAGCTAGTCAATCAGATTCCTTTAGACATTTTGATACCGCGAATCGCTAAAGGTGGAAGTACGAGTGATGTCATTGAAGAAATCAATTCGCCACTCGTTTATCAAAATGACGGTCCGAATGGTTTCGGCACAACGCTAAGTGGTCGAGGGTTAAATGAAGAGGATGAAAATGCTGATTACCATCTAGGAACGATGGCAAATGCTACGATCATCGGCAGCACCTTTAGTCATGAGCTGGCAGAAGAATGGGGCAACTTACTTGGTAATGACGGTCTATGGAGTGGAAATTACTTGATTTGGGGGACAGCAGCTAATATTCATCGGACCCCTTACAACGGAAGAAACCATGAATACTATTCGGAAGACCCAATGTTGTCTAATTATATGTCGGCAAATACAGTCAAAGGTGCCTTGGACTACGGAATCATAATCGGTCCAAAACATCTGGCATTTAATGATCAAGAAACACAACGAAGTGGCATCGCGCCTTATATGACGGAGCAAAAAGCCCGTGAAGGCGATTTACGTGCCTTCCAAGGATCATTTGAGGATGCCGGTGCGTTAGGTGCAATGGTGACCTTCAGTCGGATCGGTGCAACGAATGGGAACAATTCTGTCCCAATGTTGATCAATATTTTACGAGAAGAGTGGGGCTTTAATGGCTTATTGACGACAGATATGGTCAACAACAACGGCTACTTCCGTCCAGAATCCATTATTATGGCAGGCGTTACGATGATGGCAGATTTTGCCTCAAATGAGACGATGGCGAATGTCTTAGAGGCTTGGCCTTATCTGACCGTTGATTTGGCAGCCCAAGATGCGCAATTTGTTGAACAAGCGAGAGAAAACATGAAGTATCAATTATATGCCTATGCCCAAAGTGCCGCCCAAAATGTTCAGACGATCCGAATTACGCCATGGTGGGAGACAGCCATGACCGTCGGAATCTATGGCGGCCTTGCAGTAGCAGTTATTAGCTTTGGTGGCTATGTCTTTATTTCAATGAAGAAGAAGGGAGCGGAACAATGATGACAATGCTAAAGAAACAAAAAATCAGTTTGTATATCTATCTGCTGGTTTTCGTCCTTACGACGAGTTTGGTCTTCTTGTATATCTCCAACGTTAATAAAGCGTATTATCAAGACCTGCAAGTCAATGTTTTGTATTTGTTAGCAGCAGCGCTAGTATTCCTGCTTTTGACGATTGGGCTATCCTTTCATGCAAAAACCAAATCACTGTTAATGGCAGCTGATATCAGCCGTATCGTAGCTAGTTTATTGATTATCTTAGGTGGAGTGCGCTTCATCAGCATGCGACTTGAATCCTTTGGCTATATTTTCGGCTCTAACCTTGAAATGAACAATGAAGCGGCGTTCGATGCGGGCTCACAAGCCATCATGATCATCGTTATCTTCGTAGCCACTTGGTTGATCTCTGTCATCGCAGCCTTTTTCGATGTTGGACAGAAGAAAACAGTTACTGGTTAAAGCGATAAAAAATAAAGCATAGAGATGACGTGAAAGCGTTCGTTCTCTATGCTTTTCCTGCGTAAAAACAATCGATTCACAAATAACGAACTATGTTAAAATAAAAAAAGAAAAACGACAAAAAAACGCTTTACTTTTTATGAGGAGGGAGATTGAATACTATGACTATAAAAAAACGCAGCGGGCTGGTGAGCGCATGATCCGTGTTGGAATCGTGGAAGATCAAGAAGAATATCGGCAACAGCTCTTGTCTTATTTACAAACTTTTCAAGAAAAAGAAGGAGTCGTTTTTCAAGTAGAAACCTTTCATGATGGGTATGATTTCGTAGAGCGTTATGACTCGGAATTTGATTTGCTGTTGATGGATATCCATCTACCATTGATCGATGGAATGTCAGCGATCGAGGAAATTCGCAAGCGGGATTCCGATGTCTTCGTCATTTTTATTACCAGTACGGCGCAATATGCAGTCAAAGGCTATGATGTCAATGCAATTGGCTATATCCTTAAACCCTTTAATTATTATTCGTTGTCGGAGTATTTAAAAAAAACAATCAAGCGACTGAAGATGAAAGAAGACAGTTTTCTGCGTATTAAAGCCGGACAGAATTATTATCGCGTCAATCAAGACGCGATTCAGTACGTGGAAAGCCAAGGACATAAATTGATTTTTAAATTAACGGATCAAGAATTAGAATCGATCGGTGTCATGCGGGAATTGGAACAGCAGTTACAACCAGATCGTTTTTTACGGATCCATCGTGGGTTTATTGTCAATCTGAGGCATATCACGGGTATTAATCATTCGACTGTGATCGTTGGAGAAGCAGAGTTGCCTATCAGCCGAGGAAAACGCAAATTGATCATGGATACACTGGCGAAACAATGGCATGTCTAAATGACTATTAGATGAGGTGAAGCAATTTTGTCCCCGTATCAACTATCAGAAACTCCAGGTATTTTTTATGCGATCGCTTATTGGATGAGTACCTTACTTTTCGTATTACTGACGAAAACAGAGAAGCTAACCAAGAAAAAAATTGGGCGGGTCTTTGTATTCCTTTTGATCTTGTATCTGCATATGGAAATCATCAATGCCGATGTCTCACAAGTCTATTTTATTCCGATCATTATCATTTCAGCACTTATAATGTTTCTATTTCTTTTTACCACTGCTGAGATTCCGTGGAAAAATGCCTTGTATTTCACTGCACGGGCATTTATCGTAGGTGAATTTGCTGCATCACTCACGTATCAAATCTACTATTTCCTTGTACTGGATTTCAAAGTTTCCTTCGATTATATCGGGACCTATGCGTTTATTTTTTTGGGATGCAGTATGCTGTTAGGCCTTTTGTACAAATTGGAAAAACGATTTGTGATCGAAAGTGCCGAACAAGTGATCACCTATCGAGAAATCACTTCGGTGATGATTATCGTGATCGTTGTTTTCACCATGAGCAATATCAGCTATGTGTATCAAAATACTCCTTTTAGTGGCAGCATGGCTAGAGATATTTTTAATATTCGAACGATGGTGGATTTTGGGGGAGTGGCGCTGCTGTTTGCCTACCACGTTCAATTGAATGAAATGAAACAAAAATTTGAGGTTCAGAAGTTAGAAAGCTTGCTAAAAAATCAAATGATCAATTATCAAACCTCGGAAAGAAGCATTGAGATCATTAATCAAAAGTATCACGACCTGAAACACTTGATCAATATTTTGAAAAATGATCCTCTCTCACAGGAGACACAGGATTATTTGGCTGTCATGGAAAAAGAAATCAACTCGTATGACTTAAGGATGGACACTGGCAATAGTGTGTTAGATATTGTTTTGACAGGAAAACAAATCTTTTGTCAGAAAGAAAAAATCACCTTCACCGTGATTGCAGATGGGGCAAGCCTTTCTTTTATGAATTCAGTGGATATCAGTACGCTTTTTGGTAATATTATCGACAATGCCATTGAAAGTGTCCGCAAAATCACCAAAGAAGATAATCGCTTGATTCAATTGAAAATCAGCCGTAAAGGGGAGATGCTTTTGATCTGCCTAGAAAATCGCTACGAAGAACCCTTAACGTTTGAAAACGGCTTGCCGATCACTACCAAGAAAGACAAACATTTTCATGGGTATGGATTAAAAAGTGTCCGCGAAACGGTGAATAAATACAAAGGAACGATGGTGATCCAAACAGAAGATGGCTGGTTTGAACTGAAATTGCTGTTTCCCGTAAGGCATTCTATGCCAAAACGAGGATAAATTGGAGCAGATATCGCTAAGATGTCTGCTTTTTCTGTAAAAATGAAAACTTTGCACTATATTTCAGAAAGAAATTCTGGTATAATGGCTTGTCGAGTGCAATGTCACCAAAAAAGGAGTTTATAAATTGAATATTAGAAATGATATCCGCAACGTCGCTATTATTGCCCACGTTGACCACGGAAAAACTACATTAGTTGATGAATTATTGAAACAATCCCAAACGTTAGATAGCCATACCCAATTACAAGAACGGGCGATGGATTCAAATGCGATCGAAAAAGAACGTGGCATCACGATCTTAGCGAAAAATACAGCGGTTGAATACAACGGTACAAAAATCAATATCATGGATACCCCAGGACACGCGGACTTTGGTGGTGAAGTAGAGCGGATCATGAAAATGGTCGATGGTGTTGTTTTGGTTGTTGATGCTTATGAAGGAACGATGCCTCAAACACGTTTCGTATTGAAAAAAGCGTTGGAACAACACTTAGTGCCAATCGTAGTTGTCAACAAAATCGACAAACCATCTGCTCGTCCTGAGCATGTTGTCGATGAAGTCTTAGAACTATTTATCGAATTAGGTGCCGACGATGACCAATTGGACTTCCCAGTGATCTACGCTTCTGCGATTAACGGAACTTCAAGTGAATCAGATGATCCTGCTGATCAACAAAAAACGATGGCACCATTGTTTGATACGATCATCGAACATATTCCAGCGCCAATCGACAACAGCGACGAACCATTGCAATTCCAAGTATCATTGCTTGATTACAATGACTACGTTGGACGTATCGGTATTGGCCGTGTCTTCCGCGGATCAATCAAAGTCGGCGACCAAGTTGCATTGATGAAATTAAACGGAGAAGTTAAAAAATTCCGTGTGACGAAACTTTTCGGTTTCTTCGGTTTGAAACGTTTGGAAATCCAAGAAGCCAAAGCCGGTGATTTGATTGCCGTTTCTGGGATGGAAGATATCTTCGTTGGTGAAACTGTTACACCAATCGATCATCAAGATTCATTACCTGTTTTACACATTGATGAACCAACTTTGCAAATGACCTTTATCGTGAACAATTCACCATTTGCGGGTCGCGAAGGAAAATTCGTAACCGCTCGTAAAATTGAAGAACGCTTAATGGCGCAATTGCAAACAGACGTTTCATTGCGTGTGGATCCAATCGGACCTGACTCATGGATCGTTTCTGGACGTGGCGAACTTCATTTGTCAATTTTGATCGAAAATATGCGTCGTGAAGGCTTTGAATTGCAAGTTTCTCGTCCAGAAGTTATCGAACGCGAAATCGATGGCGTGAAATGCGAACCATTTGAACGGGTGCAAATAGATACCCCAGAAGAATACATGGGATCAGTAATCGAATCATTGGGAATGCGTAAAGCAGAAATGCAAGATATGATCAATACAGGGAATGGACAAGTACGGATCATTTTCTTGGCACCAGCTCGTGGCTTGATCGGTTACACGACAGAATTCCTATCAATGACTCGCGGCTACGGCATCATGCACCACACCTTCGATCAATATTTGCCAATGATCCAAGGACAAATTGGTGGCCGTCATCAAGGCGCACTTGTATCGATCGATACAGGAAAAGCAACGACTTACTCGATCATGAGTATTGAAGAACGTGGAACGGTCTTCGTTGAACCAGGTACCGAAGTGTACGAAGGAATGATCATTGGTGAAAACTCTCGTGACAAAGACTTAACGGTCAATATCACGAAAGCAAAACAAATGACCAACGTCCGTTCTGCAAACAAAGACCAAACCTCAGTTATCAAGAAACCTCGTATTCTTTCTTTGGAAGAATCACTGGAATTCTTGAATGATGATGAATACTGTGAAGTAACACCAGAAAGCATTCGTTTAAGAAAACAAATCTTGAACAAGAGCGAACGGGAAAAATCACAGAAAAAGAAAAATAACTGATAACTAAAACAGTGATCAAAAGTTTTAAACACTTCTGATCTGTTCGATTTTCCGAAGGATGGAAAAGGGATTGCTCCTGTGTTGCAGCGGCTCTTCGCCGCAGGACCCAGAAAAAGCAATCAGCCGATTTCCCTCCTTCGGTTCTTTTTTGCTCGAAGTCAAGTTGAACCGTTAGAATAAACACCGCTTGCAATTTCGGCCATTCCTTTTTAAAATGAAGAAAGCAAGCACAAAGGAGAAATCTATGAAAAATTATCCTGTTAAAAAGAATCAGGAACTTGAAGTTGATATTTTGGATCTTTCCCATGAAGGAAATGGGATCGCCAAAGTCGATGGGTACTTATTATTTATTGAAAACACCCTGCCAAATGAACGTGCCTTAGTCAAAGTGTTGAAAGTCGGCAACAAATTTGGTTTTGCCAAAGTGATGAAATTGTTGCAAGCAAGTCCTGATCGGCAAGAATTGCCGAATGAAGCATTGTTGCGCACCGGGATCGCTCCATTGAGTCATTTGAGCTATGACAAACAATTAGCCTTCAAACAGCAGCAAGTAGAGAATGTTTTGGCTAAAATCGCCAAATTGCCTGAAATCACAGTCAATGCGCCAATCGGAATGGAAAAACCATTTGGTTACCGCAACAAAGCGCAAATCCCTGTGCAAAAAATCCATGGGGAATTAACGACTGGATTTTACCGCAAAAACAGCCATACTCTGGTACCGATCGAAGACTTTTATATTCAAGATCCAAACATCGATCAAGCAATCATCAAAGTCAGAGATATTTTGCAGCGGTTCAATGTCAAAGCCTACAATGAAGAAGCCCATGAAGGGTTCTTACGCCATATTGTCGTTCGTCGTGGGCATCACTCAGGTGAAATGATGGTCGTATTAGTGACACGTAAACCGAAATTCTTCAAAGGAGAAGAAATCGCGGAAGTGATCCACGAAGAGATTCCAGAAGTTGTTTCTGTCATTCAAAACATCAATGAAGAAAAAACCAATGTGATCATGGGGGAATTCGAGCGTGTGTTGTATGGCAAGTCATCGATCGATGATCAATTATTAGGTAAAACCTTCCAAATCTCAGCGAAATCTTTCTACCAAGTCAACACAGCGCAAACAGAAGTCTTGTATCAAACCGCCTTCGAGATGGCGCAACTGTCTGAAAATGATGTCGTTGTGGATGCTTATGCAGGAATCGGAACGATCGGGATTAGTTTGGCTGATCGCGTGAAAGAAGTGTTAGGGATGGAAGTCATTCCTGAAGCAGTGAACGATGCCAAAGCCAATGCCAAAAGAAATGGTGTCGAAAACGTGCATTACTTTATCGGTAAAGCCGAAAAAATCATGCCGCAATGGCTACGCGAAGGCATTCAACCGACAGTCGTCTTCGTTGATCCACCTCGCAAAGGTTTAGATGCTAGCTTTATCGAAACGACTGCTGCGGTTAAACCAGAGCGCATCGTTTACATTTCCTGCAATCCAGCAACCTTGGCTCGTGATCTCGCGTTGTTTGCGGAAGAAGGGTATGTGACAAAAGAAGTTCAACCTGTAGATTTGTTCCCACAAACGACCCATGTGGAGTGTGTCGTGTTGTTAGAACGTGGTTAAGAAACAACAAGTTTTTTTCAGCAATTTTGATTTTGAATTCTTTTTATGGTAAATGTCATAAAATCTTACGATAGCAAAGTTACTAGAGAAAGCAAGTCAATTGAGAAATAAGCAACTAAAACCCATCTGTCTATCTAGTTACGTCGATTGTGACGTTTAGAATGGATGAAATATAAAACCAGAAACTGGAACAGAAAGACATTCTTTTTTGTTCCAGTTTTTTTGTTCTTTCTCACTAATGATGAGCGGGGACAAAATCAATGCAAAAAGCAGTGAAGCTACAAATATGCAGACAGCCAAATCCTTTAACAAAATGGTTTGTCGGCAATTTATAGTTAATGTGTATAAAAATATGGCGTGTGGTGATTAGAAAGTATTATAATAAACGTAGTGAATAGAAAATTTTTGTTAGGAGGGATTACACATGGCAACGATTCGTGCATTTTCACACAAAGAGATTACACCGCAGAATACGCATTTGTCGAGTTTTAAAGTGTTGATAGAGTCAGCTTTTTATGGGAACAATGTCACTTGGATTCATGATCTAGCCACGGCCTATTGCTTAGCAAAAGAATCTTCTGGTGCTATTCTTACGGATATGCGGGTCACACACACCAAGGAGTTAGGACTACCAGAGGATGCTAAAGTCATCGTGTTTAATGACGGAAAAGTTGTTGGACGGACAGCGGCAGCTCGACGCATCATCGGACATCCCGGGATTGATCGAAAATTGTATGAAGGGATTTTAAGAGATGCTTTATTTCAAGGGACACGTAAAAAATTCTATGGCGGTGAAGTTGTTGTAGGGTTAGACGAAGCGTTTATGGTCAAAGCACACCTGTTGCTACCAGAGTACTATGAAACCAATTTTTATTCTTATTTGTTGAATTTTCAAATGCTGACGAAATCATGGCAGGAAAGGTATCAACACTCCAAGAACTATCCAGAGACAGATATATTCTTGTACGCTGATCCGGACTGGACACATCCTGATTTTCCCTATGGGCTATCTCTCTTTGATCCTGAACACAATGTTGCGGCAGTCTTAGGCTTAAACTATTTTGGTGAATTGAAAAAAGCGACATTAACTTTGGCTTGGGCTACCGCGCATCGCAATGGCTTTGTGGCGTGTCATGGAGGAATGAAGCAATATCAGCTACCGAATCGAACATTTACGATGGCTGCTTTTGGTCTTTCAGGATCAGGAAAATCGACCATTACATTGGCAGAACATGATGGCAAATATGATATCAAGGTTCTGCATGACGATGCGTTTGTGATCAATCAAACAAACGGTGCGTCCACTGCTCTGGAGCCTTCTTATTTTGATAAAACGCAGGATTATCCATTAACCAACCCAAATGTCCGCTACTTTATCACCTGTCAAAATGTTGGGGTTACTTTAGACGAGGAAGGAAAGAAGGTGCTTGTGACCCAAGATATTCGTAACGGGAATGGTCGAACCGTCAAGTCACGGTATGTCACACCTAACCGGGTGGATCATTTAGATTCGCCGATCGATGCAATATTTTGGATCATGAAAGATGACACGCTACCTCCTGTAGTAAAAATTGACGATCCGATTTTAGCCGCTGTTTTTGGTTTGACCTTAGCTACGAAGCGCACGACAGCTGAACATATTGTCGAGACCACGGATATAGATAAACTGGTCATCGAACCTTATGCCAATCCATTTAGGGTCTATCCTTTAGGGGAAGATTTTGCCCATTTCATGCACTTGTTTAAAGAAAACCAAACGGCTTGTTACATTCTAAATACAGGCTTTTACAAAGGCAAGAAAGTCACGCCTGAAGTCACACTAACATCGATTGAAAAAATTGTGGAAGGCGAGGCTGAATTTAAAAATTTCGGTGGGATCACCGAAATGAGTTTCCTGCCAGTAACAGGCTTTAAAGTCGATTTTCAAGATGCCTCCTATGTTTCTCATTTAAGAGAGCGGATGCAAGGACGGCTGGACTTTATTTTGGCTCAAGAAACAGAAAATGATGGCTATAATAAGTTGCCTAAAGAGGTAGCAAAGGCAATGGAAAATGTGATTTCTACATTAAATGAGTTTCCTAGCTAATTCCATTGAATCAAACTTCCGCAAGCGGCTTTTCTTCCTGAAACACTTACTTTGTTAGCCAGAAAGGAGCGATTATGAACATTCAGTTTCACCATATCCAAATCACAGTCAATGATGTAAAAAAAGCAGAAGGTTTTTATGATCAATTATTTGCACTATTAGGTTTCGACCTTCAGAAGAAATATTCTGGGTATTTAGAACATGCCGAGATGGAAGTAGTAGAATATATAGGGGATTCATTTGATTTCGGTATTTGTTCCCCACGAAAAGAATGGAAGAAGGAGAAAATCGATTCAAGAAAACCTGGCTCGGTTCAGCACATGGCGTTTAAGGCGGAAAGCCGCGAAGTAGTAGATGCGGTCTTTCCCAAAATAAAAACCTTAGGGGTAAAGATCCTTCACGATCGACCAATGGAGTACAAAGAGCGCATCGCTCCTAACTACTATGCCTTATTCTTTGAAAGCCCAGAAGGCATTCGTTTTGAGCTATTTCATTATGCCTGATTCCTTTAACTAGAAGAGTGTGGCATTAAATTATTGCGTGAGCGCGTTCTTATTAAGGTGATCTTTCATTAAGGGGCTAGCATAATCAGGCGAGTTTAGAGAGAAACTTTTTTAGAACCTGTCATCAGGAAAATCTGAACACTCTTGTTTTAAGTACGTCCATCCTGAAAAACTCGTTGGTCCTAAAATTTATTTGGACAATTCGAATACAAAAATCTAACTCATGTGTTGAAAAACGTCGATTTTATCATTCTAGAAGCTGTTGCATTGTGGGTCAATAAGGATTGTTGCGTTGATTGCAGGGCACTTAAGAAATGGAGGAGGAACAATATGGATCAGACGGTTCAGCAAGATATCGAAGCAATCATTTCCCGTCAATATGATCATGGCGCCGATTTATGGTCGACGCCAGACCATAAATTACTGAAAGGAGCACCCTTTACAACCTTAGAGTGTCCTCATTATTTGCTTGAACTTGGTATGTCGCCTGAGGAGAACTTATTAAAAGAGACCGCTGCATTGATCTTTCAAGGATGGAGAGAAGATGGCAGATTTAAAATTTCGCCATCAGGGGGGATTTATCCCTGTCATACAGCGCTGGCTTTGCGAACGCTGTGTGCTCTTGGTTACGCAAGGGACCCGCGGCTACAACAGACCTTTCACTATTTTCTTGCTACTCAGGAAACAGATGGCGGCTGGAAGTGCAATAAATACAGTTTTGGTCGCGGCCCGGAGACCCGCTATTCAACCCCGATGACGACGTTAACGGTCCTTGATGCCTTTCGATATACTCATGATCGTGAACAGATGGAAACACTTAATCAAGCAATCGAATGCTTGCTTGCTCATTGGGAGATTCGTCAGCCAATCAGTCCCTGTCATTACGGAATGGGCACATTGTTTATGCAGACAGAATACCCCTTTAGAGGGTACAATCTTTTTTATTATCTGTATGTCTTGTCTTTTTATCCTTCTGCCAGAAAAGACGCACGGTTTCTGGAGGCTTTGCAGCAGTTTGAATCGAAAGTTAAAAATGGCAATGTTATTGTAGAACGGGTTGTACCAAAACTGGGGAAACTGAATTTTTGTAAAAAAGGACAAATTAGTTCCTTCGCCACCCGACGGTACCAAGAAATCCTTGCTCACTTGGCAGAAGATTAAGGAAAAAACAGTCCTTTGGAATGTTCCTCCATCTAGACGATTCTTTTTCTTTTCTGGTACACTGTCTCTAAAGAACCGACCGAATAATCAACAGAGGGGAGAAAGACATGCAAAAAATCTATCTGGTTGAAGATGATGCGACGATCGTCTCTGTTTTAGCCGATTATTTGCAGCAGTGGGGATACGAATGCCATTCGGCCAAGAATTTTGCTGAACTCTTGCAAGAGTTTCACGACATCAAACCTGATCTCGTTCTTTTAGATATCTCCTTGCCTTATTACAATGGGTATCATTGGTGCCAAGAAATTCGCAAGGAGTCAGAAGTACCGATCATTTTTCTTTCGTCGATGGATCAGCAGATGAATCAAATCATGGCGATGAACATGGGGGCGGATGATTATTTAACAAAACCCTTTGATTTAGCCTTCGTTTTGGCAAAAATCCAAGCGTTGCTACGGCGCAGCTATCAGTATAGCCACCAACAAGCGCTGACCTTTGACATAGGGCAAGTAACCTTTTATCCAACAGAAAATGTATTAAAAAATCAGGGGGAACAGTTGCCGCTTTCTCCAAATGAAGCTCGGATTCTTTCCTTGCTTTTGCAGCATCGAGGGAAGATCGTAGCCAAAGAGACCATCATTGAAATGCTCTGGAATAGTGAAGAGTTCATCGATAACAATACATTAGCCGTCAATATGACTCGTTTGCGAAAAAAATTGAGCCAGATCGAACTATCCGATTTGATCCAAACGGTAAAGAATAAAGGCTATTTGATAGAAAAGGAACACGCCTATGACTAATGTGAAAGAATATTTCGTGTTGTATGGAAAGTTTTATCTCGTTTACCTGCTATTTAGTGCGGGTCTACTAGGGTTATTCTTTCTTCACAGCCTTCCATTAGAACCCTTCATTGACTATGCGGTTTTTTCAGGGGTGATTTTAGGAGGTCTTTCCCTTTTTCATTATTTTCGTTACGCACAAAAAAGAAAGCAGCTACAGCATTTATTAAGAAAAGAACGTATGACGGAAGCGGCGTTGGCGTTCTTGCCGACCACTCGAAATCGGCTAGAAGACGAGTATCAAACGCTTCTTAGGCAGATGGCAAAAGAAAAAACTCTGTCTGAATACAAAGCGACCGTGAAAAATGAAGAAATTTATGAAGATTTCGGCTTGTGGCTTCATCAAATCAAAACGCCTCTAGCGGCGTTGGATCTTTTGGTTCAAAGCGATACCCTGTCACCGACGGAGGTCAAAGCGGAATTATTTAAGGTGAACGATTACTTGCAAATGATGTTGAATTATTTGCGACAAAATTTAGCGAATGATGATTTTGTCTTTGAGTCGATTGCTTTAGAGCCCCTTGTTCGTCAAACAATCAAAAAGTATGCCTTGTTTTTCTCGAAAAAGAATCTGCAACTGGATATGGCAGTGGATTTGACGGTGACATCTGATCGAAAGTGGCTCATTTTTATTTTTGAACAGGTTCTTTTCAACAGCTTGAAGTATACTGAAACCGGTGGCATTAATGTTTTCACTAAAGACAATGCCTTAGTGATTCAAGATAGCGGCATTGGTATTCGTAAGGAAGACTTGCCAAGGGTGTTTGAGAAAGGATATACGGGACAAAATGGTCGCTTTCAGCAACGAGCGAGCGGGCTAGGCTTATATATGAGTCAACAAGCGGCTGAAAAAATCGGCTGCCGTTTAGCGATTGATTCTGAAGTGGGACAGGGAACCATCGTCACACTTCATTTTCCCACCACAAATAACCGATAGCCGCAAACTTTCAACACTGTAAGTTTGCGGTTTTTATTGTAAGTCGCTTTTTTCTGCCAGTCAGCTTATTCTAAAAAGGAAGGAGGGAACAAGATGACACTTTTAAACATTCAACAAGTAAAAAAAATCTATCAAAGCCAGCTGAATGGGCAACCCGTCGAAGCGTTGAAGAATATCACCTTTAAGGTAGAAGAAGGGGAATATGTAGCCATCATGGGGGAATCAGGTTCGGGGAAGAGTACGCTACTGAACTTGATGGCGACGTTAGACCAACCGACAGCGGGTGAGATGCAGCTGAATGGCATCGATTTGACCACCATCAAAGAAAAAGATGCAGCAAGTTTTCGACGGGATCACTTAGGCTTTGTCTTTCAAGACTTTAATTTATTGGACACTTTTACGGTAAAGGACAATATTTTATTGCCATTAGTTTTATCGAAAGTTTGCGTCAAACAAATGGAATTGCAGCTTCAGCCTATTGTACAAACTTTAGGGATCGCCGATTTATTGCAGCATTACCCGTATGAATTGTCTGGCGGACAAAAGCAACGTGTTGCCGTCGCACGAGCGATCATCACAAAACCAGAACTGCTATTAGCAGATGAGCCAACCGGAGCGCTGGATTCGAAAACCTCTGATCAACTACTGACATTATTTCAGCAGATCAATCAAAACGGACAGACGATCGTGATGGTCACCCACAGTTCGATCGCAGCCAGTCGCGCACAACGCGTCTTGTTTATCAAAGACGGGTATGTATTTCACCAGTTGTATCGAGGAGAACGGAGTGATACCGCTTTTCTAGAAGCAATCGCCGAAACAATGACTGCTGTTTTTGCGAAGGAGGAGTAACGAATGTTCTTTCAAAAAATCGCCTTCTCCAATTTACGTAAAAATGCCAAAGCCTACACACCCTTTTTAGTATCCATGAGTTTCTTGGTAGCTGTTTTGATGATGACGCAAATCATCGTGAACAATCCGGGGATGAAGGAACTTCCTAGTAGTCAAAGCGCCATTTTCATGTTTCATTTAGGAAATATCATCCTGATGATCTTTGCGGCGATCTTTTCCTTTTACACCAATAACTTTTTGATCAAGCAGCGAAAAAAAGAATTTGGTCTCTACAATGTTTTGGGACTAGGAAAACGCGAGATAGCCTTCGTGGTCTTTTGGGAACTCTTTTACAGTTTTCTTATTAGTCTTGCGGCCGGGTTGATCAGCGGCTTATTGTTTGCACGATTAGGATTTTTGATTCTGAAGAAAATCTTAGCCGTAGGCGAATTCTTTGTTTTTAAACTTTCATTTGAGAGCATTGGATTTGTGATCCTCTATTTTATGTGCGTGTTTGGTTGTCTATTTTTAATTGACCTGTTGCAAGTACGCAAAACCAACCCACTTCAACTGCTACAGGGAAGCAAGCGTAATGAAAAAGAGCCTCGTGCGAAAGGCATTTTAGCACTATTAGGTGTCCTTTGTTTAGTAGCCGGCTATACGATCTCTGTGACGATCAAGTCTCCCATCAGTGCCTTAGGCCTGTTCTTTGTCGCAGTGATCCTCGTGATTTTAGCCACCTATCTGTTGTTTATTTCTGGCAGTATCAAAGCGTTGCAGTTTTTAAGAAAACGAACGACCTATTATTATCAAACGACCCATTTTATCAATGTCTCTACCATGCTGTATCGGATGAAACAAAATGCGGCTGGTTTAGCAAGTATTTGTATTTTATCAACGATGGTGTTAGTGACAGTTGCTACGACCGCCAGTCTTTACTTTGGACAAAAGAATGTGATCGAAACTCGTTTTCCATACGATGTTCAAATTGAGTCAGCGGCTGATTCCCAGCAAATCAACACAGTGATTGATGGACTTGAAGAGAAGCTAACGATCAAAGAGCGCCAGCAAGTCACTACAACAAGACCATTGCTTTTTACCTTTGAGGAACCAAATTTTGTTCCCTCAACCACTTTTGAAGAAAATAGCGGTAGTTTAGATAAAGCCGTGTATCTTATTTTTCTTACCAGTTCTGAATACCATGAAATCAGTGGGAAAACAGGACCTGCTGAAGGTGAATTATTTGTTTTTCCCGCAACTTGGACCCAACAAGCATTACCAGAAAAGACCACGATCGATGATCGTCAATTTCGTTTGCGGGAATTGAAGGAACTGCCAACATTCACGAAAACAGAAAACCCGGTTCAGCATCTTGTTCTTGTGGCGGATGATCAGTGGCTTACTGAAAAGCTAAGCTCTTGGTATCAAAAAGAAGATTTTCAACTTTACCAGCAACCAATGACAACAACAGTCTTTAATTTTCAAGCAAGCGATCGCGAAGCGATCGCAAAAGAGATTCGCAGCGAACTTCTGGCAGCAGATGCTCATGCGAGCGTTCAGTCAAAAGATCTTTTTGAAGGTGAGACCAAAACCTTTACCGGCGGCTTCTTCTTCTTAGGCTTGATTTTTGGTGTGGTCTTTATTTTAGCTGCCGCATTGATCATTTATTATAAACAAGTTTCCGAAGGGATGGAGGACAAAGAACGCTTTGAGATCTTGCAAAAAGTTGGGTTAAGCCATAAGGAAGTCAAACAAGTGATCCAGCAGCAAGTCTTGATGATTTTCTCATTTCCATTGGCGGTAGCGATCATCCATCTCGCATTTGCTTTGCCGATGATTCGGAAGTTATTGCTTCTTTTTGGTCTGACAGATCGCAACTTATTGATCACGGTATCGATGATCTCTGTTCTGCTGTTTACAATGATCTATTTACTGGTGTATTTCATCACTGCAAGAGTCTACTACCGACTTGTGGAGCGAAAACAATAGCCGTTAAAAAAAGTTAGTCGAACAGTCGTCACCGACAGGACCTACAGTAAAATAGAATGTGAGAACACCTCATCCATGAAGCGACTTCTAGAAGTTAGAATTTTTGATCTAACTTTTTGGAATCACTATATGATTGAGGTGTTTTTTTTTAGCTACTCCTATTAGCCCACTTTTTTAGAGTTGAAAAAAAGGCTTAGGTGACCTATAGTGAAAAGGAGTAAAGCACAGGTATAGATTGCCGCGAGGCTGATAGTCATTTCCAAATAAAAGAGATCATGTGATCCAAAAAGGAGAAAGTCCTATGAAAGAGCAGCCGATAACCATTGAATTTCCCTTAAGAGGTGAGTGGCTTGCGCCGACTACACCAGCCAAGAAGATTCCTAGTCATGGCACCGATCGAATGGGGTTACGTTATGCGTTTGATTTTTTACAAGTCGATTTTGAGGGGAAAACAAAAGCTTTTCACGACCGAAGCTTTCTGCGCTATTTCTTCTTAGGAGTTCCCCTTGAGAACTGTTATTGTTGGGGCAAAGAAATCTATGCGCCCTGTGATGGTGAAGTGATTGTTGTAGGAGAGGGCTATCGGGAACGCAAAGTCGTTCATTGGGTTGTAGATTTTTCGATTGCTTTAAAAAATGGTTTGTTTTTTAATGAACAAAAAGATGAGTATCAACAAATAGCTGGCAACTACATTGTGATAAAAGCTTCTGAGGGCGTATATATGGCATTCGTCCATTTGCAAAAAGGATCCATCAAAGTTTCCGTAGGACAAAAAATCACCAAAGGGATGGTGATTGGCAATGTCGGTCATTCCGGCAATTCGACTTCGCCTCATCTGCATTTTCAAGTGATGGACAGTAACGATATCGCCCATGCAAAAGGGCTGCCTTGCCGCTTTGAAGAATACGAGGTTTACCGAGCAGGACGATGGATAAAGGTTCGGAATCAGATACCAGATAGTACAGAACGGATACGATTTTTATAGGAGCATTAGGGACTAGCTGTGAGACTTTGATAGGGGGCATCGCCGAAATGCTTAGAAGAAAGAACATTTTAACGTTTCTGAGCTTCTTTAAAAAACTTGCAACAATCTTAGGTATTCAGAAAATGTATCTCAGGGGGAACAAATGAAGCAATTACCCAATATCATTACTACTTCTCGACTGATTCTAGCACCACTTTTACTATTCCTTCAGCCAATGTCTGGCTGGTTTTGGCTGCTTTATTCCTATTGTTTTTTAAGTGACCTTGTCGATGGGCTACTAGCAAGAAGGATGAACCTCACGAGTGAGGTCGGTGCCTTACTAGATAGTTTCGCAGATGTAAGCTTTTTTCTCGCTGTCTTTCTTTCTTTTCTACCGCAGCTTTTGGAAACCCAAACGATCATGGTTTGGATCTTGGTGATCGCTATCATCCGCTTCGTCAGTTATCTGATTGGCTATGTAAAATTTCAGTCTTTTAGCAGTCTGCATACATGGCTCAACAATGCAGTCGGATTTCTTTTATGTATTTTTCCATTGCTGCTCATCGTATTCCATGAAAGAATTGTTGTCTTGATTTTGGGGACCATCGCCACTATTTCGGCATTAGAAGAATTGTTGATAACGATCCTCACAAAAAAACTGGATAGAAATCAAAAATCGATATTCGAAAGTTTTATGTAAGGTACCTCTATCATTGAGGGCCTTTTTTGTTTGTTCCTCTGAAGTAGTCTTTTAAAAGTCCTTTCAAAAACAATTTTAAAAATAACATTGAAAACAATTTTTAATGGTACTATGCTTATCTTTGAAGGGAGGCTTCACAAATGAACAGACAAGAACTGCATGCATGTATCAGTAAAAACCAGCCCAATATTTGCCAAATTTCTGCCTACCAAAATGGAAAGGAAGTTTACTCGGATGAATGGCATGAGTATAAGCCAGACGATACTTGCCACCTTATGTCCGCTACGAAAAGTATCGTTTCTCTACTAGTCGGAATAGCGATAGATCAAGGCCTCATCAGGAGTGTCAATGACAAAGTACTCGATTATTTTCCAGACTATTCCGTAAAACGGGGCGAAAAAACGATTCACGATATTACCATCAAACACCTATTAACGATGCGAGCCCCGTATAAATGCAAAGGTGATCCATGGACAAAAGTTTGTTCGAGTGACGACTGGACCAGCGCCTCCCTTGATTTATTGGGAGGAAGAAAAGGAGTGACAAATGAATTCAATTATCAAACCGTTTGTCTGCAGATCCTCACTGGTTTGTTAGCGAAAGCTTCTGGAATGACGACCGTTGATTATGCGAACCATTATTTATTTCGCCCTCTTGGTGTAGCCGAAATAACCAATTATTATGCGAAAACGGCACAAGAACATAAGCACTTTACAATGAGCAAGGCACCAAAAAAACCAGTTTGGTTTTGCGATCCTTTAAATATTGGGGCGGCAGGTTACGGGTTATGCCTTTCAGCAAAAGATTTAGCCAAAATCGGTGAGCTATGCTTGAACCAAGGCATCCATCAAGGGAAACAAGTGATTTCCTCACAATGGCTCACTGAAATGGTCAATCCGCTAGAGACAAACATAGAGAAATTTCAAAACATGAGTTATGGATATTTGTGGTGGATTTTGGATACTGAGAAAAGCACCTATGCCGCCATCGGTAATAGCGGAAATGTCCTTTATATTGATCCCGAATCAGATTGCGTCATTGCTATTACGGCTTATTTTAAGCCAACTGTCTTTGATCGAATCGACTTTATCGAGACAGAGCTAAAACCGTTCTTTTTGCAATAATGAGCGTTAAGAAAAAGCAGTCTACTGTCAAAAGTTGATTGCTTTTTTTGTAGGTGAAAGCTTTATGATCCTTTTAATGACTATGGCGAGCAGGTGACTACGGATAAAGCTTGGCTGCTAGTCTTTTATGAATTTAAAATCTAGCAATTTGATCCCGCATATAGGAGGCCAAATCAATAATAAACGGAAGATAAATGAGAAATGAATAAAATGACCAAACTATCAACGGCGTAAACTTGGTATACTATAATTGAGAAGAAAATCACAAGTGAAAGGAGCGGTCGGAGTGTTTTCAGAAATCAGTATTTATCAAGTAAAACCAAGTGAAGTCGATACCTTTGAAGCAATCATGCAGGAAGCAACAGAGGCAATGAAGGCCATGGAGGGGGCTTTGTTCTTTCGATTAATGAAACGAACCCGTTACATTAAAGAAATGAGCACCATCAAGGAAGGACGCCTGCCTGATCCATTGACAAGAGTCATAAAATGTGTGAAATATGCCCACTATTGGGAGTTTGATACCGAAGAAAACTATGGCAAAGCCCAAAAAAGGCTGTATGAAAGCTATTGGAAAGCAATCGAGAAATGTTTGATCGTTCCCCACGACAAGCTTTTAGGGGAAGTGATTGAGTGATCGTTTTAGTATCGGATGCTCTTCAGATGAACGGACTTTTTGTTGCAACTGTTTAGAAATTATAGGGAAAAATACAACGGGATGTTAAAAAGTCATTCGAATGTTGAATCGACGACTATTAGTTGTTTAAATGCTCTGTTTCTTGAGGGAATCGGAAAGGAGGAACACACGATGGGACAGGTTGCATTTCATAACTTATACAAATTAATAAAAGGTGCTTCAACAGCAGAATTTGTTCCAGTCGTTGAACAATTCAACCGTGAATACATTTTCAAACAAAGAGGATACCGTTCTTTTGAATGATTAGTAGATTGAGAAATTTGGGCTGACATCACCAAGTTCGAAACGAAAGAAGATGCGGAAACATTTGACCAATGCGGTATCCCAGATGCCTTTGCACAAATGTTTTTATTCATTCATCAATCGAAACAGTTGCAGCTCTCACCTATACACGATTGAAAAAATGTTCCAATAACCATTCAGTATGGAATGGACAACGCTAAAAAACAATTCATATGAAAAGAGGAACTTCTTATGACAAAAACAGCAGAATGGTATCAAGGAAAAGCTGGGCGGGCAGAACATTTGGTCTATTTAAATAAGGAAGCCAAAGAGCTTGAGAAACTGATTCATGGCGACAAAACAATGATCATTCGGGGGGCAGCTGGCAGAAAATCACCCTTAGGAGGAAGAGCCAAAATCAACGATCTTGTTTATTTTGTGGAGACCGGCGGCGATTTGACCATCACTCATCGGGGCATCATTGCCAATGTGACTGAATCTGAAAAGATGACGAAAGAAGAATCCATAGATTTTGTAGAACGCTATGAAAAAGAGTTGAATCTATCGAAAAAGCAAGTCGATCGTTGGGCAGGGAAAAAGTATCTAGCGGTCTATGAAATCGCTGAATTAGAAGAAATAACGCCATTTCAGTACAATCGTGAAAAAAATATGGACGATTGGGTCATCACTGATGATATCAACAAAATTAAATTGTAACGTAGCAAAAACCTAAAAAAAGCGCAAGGAGTTGAGCGAAAGGATGGAAGGCAAAGAGCAATTGTTTCGAGACAAAAACGTGAAACCAACAGAGCAACTGATTGCGGAATCACTGGGTGAGGGATATGCCATTTATCAACGTTTTGTCGAAACGCTTGAAAACGAGGGCATCTCTCTTATGGATTGGCGCTATTACCAAGATGGAAAAGCGTGGTTGTCCAAAGGTGAATACAAATGGACAACGACTCGTGGGACGAATAAAGTGAAACCAATTTTTTGGCTTTCGATGTGGGAGGGCTTCTTCAAAGTCTCCTTTCACTTTAGCGAGAAAGTCCGAACACAGTTATTGTCTCTACCAATCAGTGATGACACAAAAGAAAGGATTCATAAGGCGCCGACCAATGGCACGAAAATGAAGTTTTTTTCTGTGATTTTTGATGTAGCGAGTGACGTTCCTTTGAGTGATATTTACCAAATCGCTGAGTTTCGAAAGCATTCTATTTAAGCAATTTTCTTTCGAAAAAATAAAATTCTTATATTTGTCGTTCTTAAAAGCTAAGGAAATTTGTATATTTTTACCCATAGCTATCGGAATGCGCAATGGCTTTTTAGGAAGTCTCGTAATAAAGAGTCGTGATTTAAAGGAGATAGGCTATTTTTTCATCTATTTCAGTGGATGGAAAAAGACGTCCAAGTTAAAGAACGGGAATGCCTTAACTGATTTTAGCCAATAAATCATCTCATTTAATAAAGAAAAACGAGGTGTTTCATGTGAAAGATGAAACACTTCGTTTTTTGTTTTTCAATACCTATCCTACGAAAACTGTTCCTTCATCCGCTCCAAGAAAAGTCCAGAAGCTTTTGAAAAAACTTGAGTGTTTTTCCAAATGACGTCAAGGTTTGATTCCAGTGCTGGGCTCAATTTTCTAAAACACAATTGGCTATCTGGGGCGAAGTTGACTAATTTATCTAGAGTCAATCCGTAACCGACACCTTCTTCTACCAGCTTTGATGCATTGTAAACTAGGTTATATGTGGCGACGACCGTCAATTTTTTCAGGTCTTTTTTCAACCATTTAGAAAGTTCACTGCTGACCAAACTTTGTCGCGAAGTAATCAAGGGAACGTCCCAGAGATCTTTTGGGGTAATGACTTCGTTGACAGCTAGAGGACTGTCTTTTCGCATCAACACGCCCCAGGTATCTTTGGCAGGTAAGCGTAAGGAATGGTACTTTTTGACGTCTGCTGGACTGATTACGACACCGAAATCCAACAATCCTTTATCCAATCGTTCTTTGACCTCATCGGCGTTGCCGCTATAAAAGTGAAATTTGATGTTAGGGTATTCAGCTTGGATTTCTTTGATGATCGCTCCTAGCAACTGAATCACATAAGTTTCTCCAGCTCCGATCGATACATTGCCGGCGATCGTATCTCGAGGCGACGAAAATTCTGAGCGGGTCTTTTCTAATAATTCTACGATTTCTTCCGCCCGTTTACGAAACAACAGTCCGTCTTCTGTTAGTGTGATTTTGCGATTGCCTCGGGTGAACAACGTCACGCCTAATTCTTTTTCTAGCTCCATCAATTGTCGGGACAAGGAAGGTTGAGAAAGATGCAGATGTTTTGCGGCAGCCGAAATTGTCTCTTTTTCTGCAACTGCTAAAAAGGTGGTCAGATTTTTTAATTCCATTTAAAGTGCTCCTCTTGTTATTCGTATAATGAATAGTTAGGTATTTGATATTGATATTTTACATGGAAAAGACCGCGAAGTACAATAGATTTAATCCGAGAATCACTCTTTTGATCTATGAGTTGCTGGTAACAAACAAAAGATCAAAAGAGAAAAGGAGTTGTATATGTCGCCCTAAGGTACAGGATGATTGACCATGAAAGAAGGCGAATGAAATGAAAAATTGGCAAAAAAAGGCACTTGTATCACTATTGATGCTAGCACCACTTATTTTAGGTGCTTGCAGCAGCAATAACGAGGCGGCAAACGAAGCAACACAAGCCAGTTCAGGAGGAGAAACGATGACAGAAAATGTTTCATTTACAGATGAATGGGACAAAGTTTTCCCAGAAAGTGACACGGTGAATCACCGAAAAGTAACTTTTGAAAATCGCTACGGCATCACTTTAGTTGCTGATCTTTATGAACCAATTGATGCGCAAGGACCACTTCCAGCAATCGCGGTTAGCGGACCCTTTGGGGCAGTCAAAGAACAGACATCTGGTCTATATGCCCAAACGATGGCTGAACGAGGTTTTGTTACGATCGCTTTTGATCCTTCATACACAGGCGAAAGCGGTGGGGAACCACGCTATGTGGCATCACCAGATATCAATACAGAAGACTTTCAGGCAGCAGTCGATTTTTTGTCAGTCCAAGAAAATGTAGATGAAGAAAGAATCGGCTTGATCGGAATTTGCGGTTGGGGCGGGATGGCATTGAATGCCGCAGCCATTGATACCCGTGTGAGAGCGACGGTTTCCGCCACGATGTATGACATGTCGAGAGTCAATGCTCAGGGGTATTTTGATGAGATGGGGGCTGAAGGACGTCATGAATTGCGCCAACAGCTGAACGCCCAGCGGACAGTCGATTTTGCTAACGGTAGCTACGAAAGAGCAGGTGGAGTGCCAGATACACTACCGGAGGATGCACCGGTCTTTATGCAAGATTATTTCGATTACTACAAAACGGAACGCGGCTATCATGAACGTTCGTTAAATTCTAATGACGGTTGGAACGTGACATCATCGCTGTCGTTCTTAAATATGCCGCTCTTGTCGTATATCGATGAGATCCAAAGCGCCGTTTTATTACTCCATGGAGAAGAAGCCCACTCTCTTTACTTCAGTCAAGACGCCTTTGAACAATTACAAGGCGATAACAAAGAGTTGACGGTCATTCCTAATGCTTCGCACGTTGATCTATATGATCAAACAGACGTAATTCCTTTTGATCAAATGACCCAATTCTTCCAAGAACATTTGAACTAAATAGCCACAACGATCTTCACGACTGTTCGGTCACTCTGCCTCTGCTGAGCAGTCGTGTTTTTTTGAAAATACGCATTCAGTTGCCCGCTTCTACATAGAATCATCACCAGAAAGGAGCGAAGAGATGCTTATAAAATTGATATCCGCTATTTTGCTGTTCTTATTAAGTGCCTGTGGGACAAGCGAAACAGAGAGAACCAATATGCAATCCGCTAACGAAACTTCATCGGAAGCTAGCCAAGAGAATGTCCAGCAGTTTTCAGCAGCAACAGCTGTCGTCATTACGGTTGGTCAACAGGATTTTCTAGCGAAGTTTTATGAAAATGAGGTGTCTGAGCACCTAATGAATCAAATGCCCTTTACGGTGACAATGAGTGATTTGAACAACAACGAGAAATATTATCGTTTTTCTGAGAATTTGCCAGAAATGACTACAGAACGGCCGGAGATCATTCACGAAGGAGAAATCATGAGCTGGAATAGTCATACGTTGGTGCTGTTTTATCAGACCTTTACCAATTCTTATGGTGGTTATAATCGTATCGGTGTCATTGAAGATCCGACGGGGTTAAAAGAAGTACTTGGGGCGGAAGACGTAGAGGTTATTTTTTCGTTAAGAAATCCTCGTGAATAACAAATGAATAGGAGAAAAACACATGACGATCGATCAATTAAACAAACTCATGGCAAGTGGCGAACCCTTACTTGCCGGTTCGCAAGCTTCCAAACAAATGGTAGCTCTGAGTGCTAAGGCGAGAAAAATCACGATGAAAATCAATACAGTCTACCATGAGTCTGATGAGTTACAAGAACTTTTTGCCCAATTAACAGGAAAACCAGTTGAGCCGACTTTTTCGCTGTTTCCACCCTTTTATACAGATTATGGCAAGAATATCAGCATTGGCAAAGATGTCTTTATCAATGCGGGTTGTCATTTTCAAGACCAAGGAGGGATCACGATCGGTGATGATACCCTAATTGGGCATAACGTTGTTCTAGCTACCTTGAATCATGGCCTTCACCCTGAAGATCGTAGCACGCTTTATCCAGCCCCCATTACGATTGGGAAGAATGTCTGGATTGGCTCAAATGCAACGATCGTTGCCGGTGTGACCATCGGTGACCATGCGATCATTGCTGCTGGGTCGGTGGTGACCAAAGATGTCGCTGAGCGCACGATCGTGGCTGGTGTACCTGCAAAATATGTCAAAGAGGTTACTGAGTAAGCATAATAGCAATGAGTAAGAAAAAAACTGCTGTTCGCCTTGTCGCTTGTAAAGCGATGAAGACTAACAGCAGTTTTCTTATTCTTGAGGCGGCTCGCTCGTAGTGGAACCGGCGAAGTTTTCAATCAACGATTTCACATCAAGACCGAGGGTTTCTTTCAACGTTTCTTGTGTGGTCGATAAGAGATTGGTGGCGTAATTGGTGACACGATTGGCACCGCCACCTTCACCTGATCCTGTATCAACGACTGAAATTTTATCGATATTGCCTAGTGGTGCGGCTGCTTCTTTGACTAATTGTGGCAGGATCTCGACGATCATGCTCAGAATGGCTGCTTCATCGTATTTCTTGAAGGCTTCAGCGACTTTTTCTTTCGTTTCGGCTTCTGCCGTTCCTTTCGCCAAAGTGGTTTCGGCTTCTGCCAAACCGATCAAACGAATCTTATCGGCTTCGGCTTTTGCCAAGGACTCTGTTCGAAATTGCTCGGCTTCAGTGGTAGCTAAGGCAGATGCTTTTTTGGCTAGCGCTTCTTGTTCAAGCGCATAACGATCCGCATCGGCTTTTTTCTTGATCTCTGAATCAAATTGCTTCTCACGACGCAAGATTTCTTTTTCTTCCAATTCGATTTGTTTTTGTCGTTCAACGACTTCGACTTCAATCTCTTGTTCTCGGACTTTTTGTTTCATGATGGCACTTTGTAGATGATAGGCTTGATCGGCATCGGCTTTGGCGATGTCTTGTTCTTTCTTATAAAGCGCCAGCTTCAATTCTTTTTCCTTCAATGCTTCAGCGATTTCGGTCATGCGTTTTGATTCCGCTGTTTGCGATTCTTGTTCCGATTGGGCTTTTTTGATGCGGGTTTCTTTCAGTGCTTCAGCTTCCGCAATTTCAGCATCCCGTTTGACTTGGGCGATTCTAGGCTTTCCAAGAGAATCCAAATAGCCGTTTTTGTCTCGTACTTCTTTGATCGTAAAGGAGACAATGATCAAGCCCATTTTCGCTAGATCGACAGAGGCTACTTCTTGCACACTTTGGCTGAATTTGTCGCGATTTTGATAAATTTCTTCCACAGTCATCGAACCAAGGATCGAACGCAAATGGCCTTCTAGCACTTCCCGCGCTTCATTTTCTAATTCTTCACGGGTTTTTCCTAGAAATTGTTCCGCTGCCGTTGCAATTTCTTCCACGGATGAGCCGATCTTAATAATGGAAGTTCCGTCACACATCACGGGAACCCCTTGTTCAGTGTAGACTTCCGGCGTTGAGACATCCAGCTTGCTGGAGAGCAAACTGATTCGATTCGATCGTTGAAACACTGGCAAAACAAAGGCTCCGCCACCACGCACGATTTTGATTTTGTTGTTGCTTTCATCGGCGTGTACATTTTTGCTACCTAGATAGCTTCCGCTGATGATCAATGCTTCATCGGGCTTGGCTGTTTGATATTTCGTGACAAAGACGATCAAAAGCATTAATAAAATGAATGCCACGATGGCGATCGGGAAAACGATTGGTGATAATAGAATATCCATAGATACACCTCTTTAGTGATTTAGTTTAGTTATCCAAAAATTTTTTTGTGTAAGGAACGACGTAGCAAACTCGTTCTTTGACTTCAATAATCAAAACCTTCGATCCAGCTGCTAATGGTTCATCGATTGGTTGGAAAGCCGTAGCTGGTCGATTGCTTGAACCAGTGACACTTGTGAGTTGAATTTCGCCCATTCCTTCACAAGGAATCGGCGTCAGCACCGTTGCGATGCGACCTTCAAAATCTTTCTCAGAACTTGACAGTGTCGCTTCCGCATTTCGCATGGGAATCAGCACGTAAAAATTCAAGAGAAAAACGAGCCCTGTAGCAAGGCAGCCGCTAATGACGAAAAGTAGGAGCGAATAGCCAGACAGAAAACTTTCTCCTAAGTAACCGAAGAGACTTGTAAAGGCAAACCATGGAATAATTAACATCGGATCGACTGGTCCGTCGAAATCGAAGATATCCCCAAACAGAAGCAGCAAAAAGGCTAAAACAGCACAGCCAATCAAAACATACAAATAAATTTGCTCAGGTGCATAAGTGTGCAGCACATATCCACCTCCTTTCAAATAGTGTGATTTGTGAGAACGACGAAAGTTAGGAGACAATCGGAAGAAGAACGAAGGAAGCAAAAGAAAGGAACAGAGATTCTGTTATAATTATACCAATAAATAATAAAAATATTCGATTTAATTAGATAAAATGATAAAATAATATAATAAATGGTGGTTTGTTATTTGGGAGAAGGCAACAAAAGCACATGATTTTTTCAAGAGCCATTGACAAACAATCAAAATCAAAGTAGATTAAATCAGGGTAGTAAAAATGTCAAAAGGAACTGCTGACTCTAGACACGTCAATAGGCAGCGTTTGTTTTTTAACCCAATCGAAATAAAGTAGTTGTTCGCAAACATAAAAGAAGTCAGGAACACTTCTTTTCAACCGACAGATCGTATTGCTAAGAAATAGAGGTGGAATCGATGGATCAAAAAGAAAAAATGTTAGAACTAATCAAGAAAAAACAAGGCGGCGGCCGTTCAAAAAAGATGGAATCCCCAAAAAATGATCGGAAAAACATGCGTAAAGGCCCGAAAATTTATAATAAGTAAGGCGATGGATTATTAATACGAAATGAGCGATTAAAAAAAGAGAGAAGGACAGGGTTGCTGTCTTTCTCTCTTTTTTTTTATTCCTCAGAATTCACGTACAACTCACTCAAAGCTGGCAGATCATGGACTTGGTATTTTGCTTTAAACGCTGCGATTTCTTCAGCGCTGAAGCGGTTCGGATCAAGTTTCAGTTCTTCGACAGGAAGAGGTCGTTCGTTAGCGATCTTGACATCGATCACCACAGGTCCGTTGATTTCTTTAGCTTGTGTAAAGACGGATGCTAATTCATCTTCCTTCGTTACCGTGAAGCCTTTCGCACCTAATGCTTCCCCAACTTTACCAAAATCAGCACCGGCTAGTTGGACACCGAACTTGGTTTGCTCGGTATCTTCTTGCTCCGCTTCGATGAAGCCGAATGAGTCATTGGAAAAGACCACGTTGATGATTGGTAAATCATATTTCACTTGGGTGATGATGTCTTGCATTTGCATCGCAAAACCGCCATCCCCACTAAAGGTAAATACTTGGCGATTCGGATAGCTCAATTGAGCTGCGATCCCACCAGGTACACCATTACCCATTGTCGCAAACCAGCCAGACGTTATAAAACGCTGTTCACCCGTCATTTCTAAATGACGGATACTGTGGATCGTCACATTACCGACATCCGTGACAAACAGGGCATCAGGAGCTGCAATCCGGTTGATTTCTCGATAGACAGGTTCAGGACGCAAAGGAACTTGCGAATCATGGTAAAAATGATGGCGCCATGCATGCCAATTGCGACAGTTTTCTTGATTGGCTTTTAACCAAGCATCTGCAGGACGAGGGGCTGCCATCTCTGTCCATTTTCTAAGAGCGGTCGCACCATCTCCTAAAACGGAGACATCCGTCTGATGACGACGACCAAATTTCGAGGCGTCGATATCAACTTGGACAAAGTTGGCACCAGGATTGAAAAAGCGGCGGCCAAAAGGGAAGTCACTGCCGACAAAAACGATGAGATCGGCTTCTGCCAAAGCTTCATTGGCAGGTTTTGTCGCAACCCGTCCAGCAAATCCAAGAAAGTTTTCATAAAGATCAGGCACGATGCCTTTGGCTAAGACAGAAGCTGCGATAGGCATCGAGAAATGCTTAGAAAAAGCATCGATGGCATCAAAATGACCAAAGAGACCTTGTCCGATATAAAGGACGGGTTTTTTTGCTTGTTCAAAATAAGGAAGGGCAGCCTGTAAACCCTCTTCATCAGGCTGGAGAACACCTGTCTTATGATTTTTTGCGGTTGCAATCTCCTGTTCGTCGATTTCTGCAAACCCGTAATCGACCGGGATCGTTACCACAGCGACTCCTTTAAATTTGTAGGATGCTTTAATGGCTTCGTCCACCACGTGGGGCAAACTTTCAGGGGACATGACCGTGCGATTGTAGATACTGACATCAGCGAACATCGGATTTTCATTCATTTCTTGAAAATCATTGTAGTTCATCGAGCTCGAAGCTACTTGTCCTAACAAGGCAACGACGGGCACATTATCCATTTGGGCATCATATAAGCCATTGATCAAGTGGGTGGCACCTGGACCAGCAGAACCGAAAACCGCACCGACTTTTCCCGTTAGTTTGGCATCAGCCGCCGCTGCCAGCGCACCCGCTTCTTCATGACGTACTTGAACATATTTGACCGATTGCCGTTCATGGTACAAAGCATCCATCGTTGAGTTGAAAGATCCACCGGGGATTCCATAGATATGGTCGATGCCCCACGCTTCAAAAATCTTGATCATTGCTGTACCAGCATTGATTTTTGTCATTTTCTTCACTCGCTTTCTCTGTTGTCATTCGTTCTCTTTTAAGTATAAACGTTTCTCAAAAAGACAACAAAGAATGCGCCTTCTGTCACAAGGCGCATAGAAAGACTTATTTTAGGAAATGAACGACTCAGTTGAGAAGCTCTTGCACGAATCGACTGGCGATCTCTTTTGGTCGGGTGATGGCACCACCAACCACGATACCGGTCACACCCATATCCTGAATTTTTTTTGCTTGTTCCGGGGTGTGGATCTTGCCTTCGGCTATTACTGGAACCTTCGCCGCAACCAATTGCTGGATCAACTGATAATCCGGTTCCTCATTGGTAGGACTATTCGCCGTGTAGCCGGACAAAGTTGTACCAACAAAATCGACACCCGCTTCAAAGGCATTGATGCCTTCCTCATAGGTGGCGATATCTGCCATGAGTAGTTGATGGGGGTAAAGAGCTTTGATTTGCTTGATAAAGGCATTGATCGTCAAGCCATCATGACGTTTGCGCAAGGTGCAGTCCAAGGCGATCACCGCAATATGTAAAGCTGCTAATTCGTGTACCTCTTTGATGGTTGCTGTGATAAATGGTTCTTCCGGTGGATAGTCTTTTTTGATGATTCCGATGATCGGCAAATCAACAGCTGCTTGGATCTCGCGAATATCGCGAACGGAATTGGCACGGATGCCAACAGCACCAGCTTCTTGAGCTGCTTTTGCCAATAGGGGCATGACACCGCCGTTTTCGGTATATAGGGGTTCTCCAGGCAATGCTTGACAAGAAACGATCACTCCGTCCTTGATTTGTTGGATAAAAACTTCTTTTTCCATGTATATGACACTTCCCATTCTTTTAAAGGTTCGTTTCTCCCTTCGACTATATCATGAGGCTTTTTCCATGTAAATGAAACGACACCTTCTTTAAAAGGAAAGCGAACACCAAAAAAGAAGCAAGCACCGTCATCAAGGGTGCTTGCTTCATTAGGAGGTGAGGATAGGGAATCCTTTATTCCGCTTGTTTTGACGTGCATTGCTTGAACTTCTCAAAATCGATCGTTTGATTAGCCGGCAGCACTTCGTATTGCAATCGGTCTGTTTCTTCATCGTGAATGATATGGAGGATTTTTCCGTCTTCGTCTACTGGTCCCAGACTGATGATCGTAAACCGTTCATTGATGACTTCTAAATTCTGTAAAACCCCAGAAAACACTTTGCGAATATGATGGGCGGTCTTGATTTTTTTGTCTGCTTTTTCAACAGCCTTGGCTAACGTAAAGCCTTCATCTAAAAACGTTTTGATCATTTCCACTTTGACGACCGTGGGCAGTCGGTATTTTCGTGGGGCATTTTCTTCTTGTGGGACCGATTGAATAAATCCTTTTTGTTCCCAATAACGCAATTGGCGAGGGGAGATATCACACATTTGGCTAAGTTCGCTGATGCCGACCAACAAGTTTTCATTATCAACGAGTTTTCGAAAAAGATGAGACATACGGACTCCATTCTTGTAAAGGTATTTGTTAACATTGTAACTTGTTTTACTTTTATGTCAAGTAGGTTGACAAATGTTAGGGAAAGATTTAAAGTAAAGAAGGTTTTATGAAAAATATACTGAAAAGAGTGTGAAATATGTCAACGAGTCGTCCTTTAGATATCTACGGCAAACCTTACAATCGTTCCTTACTGGTTATGGTTTTGCTGATCGGTACGTTTTGTACTGTTTTGAACCAGACATTGTTAACAACGGCTTTTCCAACCTTGATGGATGCCTTTGACATCTCTGCATCTGATGTCCAATGGCTAACCACCGGTTTCTTGCTGGTCAATGGGATCATGATCCCGATCACCGCATGGCTGATCAACAAGTTCAGCTCAAGAAATCTTTACTTAACCGCAATGAGCATCTTCCTGGCTGGAACGATCGCTTGCTTTGCTGCACCGAACTTTTCTACATTATTGATTGGCCGCTTAGTGCAAGCTGCTGGTGTAGGGATCTCGATGCCGCTTTTGCAAAATATCATGTTGTCGATCTTCCCACCAGAAAAACGCGGTTCAGCCATGGGTATGTCCGGAATCGTTATCGGGTTGGCACCAGCCTTAGGCCCAACGTTATCTGGTTGGATCATTGATCATTATGACTGGCGTTATTTGTTCGGAATGGTCATTCCGATCGTCGTTTTAGTCTTAGTCTTAGCGCTCTTTCTAATGAAGAGTGTGATTGAATTGTCGCATCCGAAAATCGATCTGTTCTCAGCGATTTTATCAACGCTTGGTTTTGGTACATTGCTCTATGGCTTTTCAAGCGTCGGTGACAAAGGGTGGGGCAGTATTGAAGTAATCGGTTTTCTTGCAGCCGGTGTCTTTTTCATTGCTTTCTTTGCATGGCGTCAATTGCACATTGAGCATCCGTTCTTAGAGTTGCGCGTGTTCAAGTCAACGACCTTTACCTTGGCATCGATCCTTTCAGGGGTCACGAATATGGCGATGATCGGTGCTGAAATGGTTCTCCCATTGTATATCCAAAACATTCGTGGTGAATCAGCGTTCCATTCAGGATTGATGTTATTACCAGGTGCGCTGATCATGGGGATCATGATGCCGATTACTGGTGCGATCTTTGATAAGTATGGTGCAAAACGTTTAGCCATCACCGGGATGTTTATCTTGACCGCCGCAACCTTACCATTTGCTTTCCTAACAAAAGATACACCGATTTTGCATATCATTATTCTTTATGGGATTCGGATGTTCGGGATCTCAATGGTGATGATGCCAGTAACGACTTCAGGAATGAATGCCTTGCCTGGTAATCTGATCAGTCACGGTACCGCAGTAAACAATACCTTCCGTCAAGTAGCCAGCTCAATTGGTACGGCTATCTTGATCAGTGTCTTGACAAACGTCACCAAAGGCAACTTGCCAAGTGATTCTTTGCTGGATAAAACGCCTTTGGCCTACAAAGACCAAGCAATCGAAGCGACTTTATCCGGCTACCATGCCGCCTTTTATGTGGCAGCGGTCTTTAGTTTCTTAGGTTTCTTGATCGCCTTCTCCTTAAAGAAAAAAGAACCACGATTGACGGTTCTTGAAGGAGGTGCGGACAAATGATCTTGCTTTTGATCGTTCTTAGCGTGTTAGGATTTGCGGTATTGAATGTCTTTGCCAAAAACAAGCGGCAAACAGGTTTATCATTGGTCTTAGGTCTAGTCTTCGTAGCTAGTGTCGTCGCATTGATGGCCAATTTGACTTACCATTTTGGAATGGAAAAAGAAACGACTGCTAAAACAACAGCACTGGTTTCTAGTGCCGATAACGAGAATTTTGATTTGCTATTGTATCAGCCATTAGGAGATGGTACGGAAAAAATCTACCTGTATAAAACGGATGCTGATCAAGAGGAACCAAAACAAACCGGTACTGATAAAGTGACCAATGTCGTGGAAACAGGGGCTGATTCAGCTCAATTAGAAACAAAAACGACGCGCTGGGTTTATAAAAGTGACCTATCACGCTTCTTGTTCGGAATCGCTGATAACGATGGCCAATATGTCAGCCGTACCAATACGTTCTCATTACCAGATTCATGGGAAGTCTTGAGTGTGGATCAAGCAAAAAAACTGGCTTCTTTAGCGAAAGAACAAGCGGACACCATGAAAACACAAGGACAAGCGTATGTCCAAGAAAAAATGCAAGCTGCATTAATGGCTGATCCAACTATGGACGAGGCAGCCCAAAAAGCAAAAATCGCTGAATTGACAGAAGCTTATCAAAAAGAAGCGATGGCAAAACTGCTTGAAGAAGCAAAAAAGTAAAAACGAGTAGATAGTCAGGGGATGGAAGAATCAAATCGGATTCTTCTGTCCCTTTTTCTACATGAAACTTGTGACATAGCGAAACAGCTGCTGAATGTTGGTCGTGTCCATCAACAATAAAAATCCCACACACTAGTAGTGAGTGGGATTTTCTTTAGTCAAATGAGCACGCGGCAATTCGGTCGAAAGCTTCTTTTAACAAGTCCAACGATTGGGTGGCAGCTAAGCGAACATAGCCATCGCCGGTCGTTTCTCCAAAGGCTTTCCCAGGGATCATCAGCACACTGGTTTCCTTTAATAATTTCTCTACAAAGCTGACAGAGTCCAACCCTGTTTGTTCAATGTTGATGAAGGCATACATGCTTCCTTTGACAGGGGATAAGGAAAGGAATGGGATCTCAGCAACCCGTTGTTCAATGTAAGTCAGTCGTTCCTTAAAGACAGCAACCACTTGCGGCACGAGGGTATCATAGTGATTCAATGCGTAAATACCTGCCCGTTATGAAGGGGTTGGTGCCGAATAGGCGATCGCCTCATTGATCAGTTTTGCCGTAAGATTGATCGATTCAGGTGCGATCATGTAGCCGATCCGCCAGCCAGTCATGGCAAAGGCTTTTGAGAAACTGCTGAATGTGATGGTGTTCTCAGGTGCGAAGGCTGCCATCGGTACAAAGGTATCATCAAAGCAAAAGGCTTCATAGACTTCATCCGAGAGGATCAGCAAGTCATGTTCAATGGCAACTGCTGCGATTTTTTCAAAAGTTTCTGGAGAAAAAACAGCACCAGTAGGATTGTTTGGTGAATTGATGATGATCGCCCGAGTTTTTTCAGTGATGGCGGATTTTAAGACCTCGACATCGATTTGAAAGCCATCTTTTTCAAAGGTCGGGATAAAGACCGGCACACCACCGACTAGTTCGACTTGTTGTTTATAAGGTGAAAAGTATGGTTCATGAATAATCACTTCATCACCAGGATCAATGATGGCAGCCAAAGCTAAGTACATGCCATGCAATGCACCGACAGTTCCTCGTACTTGGCTAGGAGAAAAAGTAAGCTGGTATTGCTTTTGATAAAAATCAACGACAGTTTGGATAAAATCAGCACTGCCGTCTGAAGCGGTGTATTTTGTATGACCCGCTTTGACGTCAGCAAAAGCTGCTTCAATGATCGTCGCATCTGTAATCAAATCAGGATCACCAATCGACAAATCAATCAAATTTGGGGTTTTCTTCGCAAGAGTGGCGATCTCCATTAAAAGATTTTCCTCTGGTTGTAAAAAACGTTCTGCAATCAACGGACGGTTCATTTTGTCATCTCCAATTTCTATAAAACTTTGCTTAAAAAATCCTGTGTCCGCGCATTTTGCGGATGCTCAAAGATTTGTTCTGGTGTTCCTTGTTCTTGAATGATACCGTCAGCCATAAAGATGACACGATCGGCAACTTCTTTAGCGAAGCCCATTTCGTGGGTAACGACCACCATCGTCATGCCTTTTTCTGCTAAAGCTTGCATGACCGTCAACACTTCTCCGACCATTTCTGGGTCCAAAGCCGATGTTGGTTCGTCAAAGAGCATTACATCAGGATCCATTGCCAACGCTCTAGCAATAGCGACCCGTTGCTGCTGCCCGCCAGAAAGGCTAGAGGGGTAACTATCCGCTTTTTCAGCTAAGCCAACTTGCTCCAGCAATCCTTTCGCTGTCTCTTCGGCAGCGGCTTGCTCTTGCTGTTTGACTTTGATCGGGCTGATAGTCAGATTTTCTAACACCGTTTTATGAGGGAATAGATTGAAGCTTTGAAAAACCATTCCCATTTTTTGACGAATCTGATCGATTTTCACACCTTTTGCCAACAAATCATTGCCTTCGAAGGTGATTTTCCCACCGGTCGGCTGTTCAAGAAGGTTCAAGCAGCGTAAGAAAGTACTTTTTCCACTTCCTGAGGGTCCGATGATCACAACGACTTCACCAGGTGTCACTTCAAGATCGATTTCTTTTAAGACGGTATTCTCGCCAAATGTTTTCACTAATTTTTCAACTTTAATCACTAGTTTTCATTCTCCTTTCAGCAACACCCAAGAGACGTGAGAGGGCGAAGGTCAATACAAAGTAGATCAATGATACGATAACGTATGGTAAAAACGGTTTGAAGCTGGCCCCTTGAACGACGCCTGTTTGGAAAATCAGTTCAGACACACCGATCACCGATACGACCGAAGACTCTTTAATGACCGTGACAAATTCATTTCCTAGAGCAGGCAAGATGTTTTTGATGGCTTGCGGGAAAATGATGAAGCGCATCGCTTGGATCTGATTCATTCCTAATGAACGAGCGGCTTCCAGCTGTCCTTTGTTGACGGCATTGATCCCGGCACGAATGATTTCTGCCACATAGGCGGCACTGTTTAGTGCTAAGGCAATACAGCCGGCAGCTAATTTCGAAAGCTCTAAGCCTAACACGCCTGTTCCAAAGTATACAATAAATATTTGTACTAACAAAGGTGTTCCTCGAACATATTCAATATAGACAGCGGCAATGACTTTCAGTGCTTTTGATTTAGAAAGCTTCATAAAGGCTAACAAACTGCCACCGATAGAGCCGAATAATACCCCAACCAAGGCTAGGAAGATGGTATAGCCAGTTCCGGTGATATAAAAAGGCAGATATTTTTCCCAAAAGCTTTGCTCTTCATCGATCGTGCCATCTTCGGTAAACATCAATCGATAGGCATCTTCTTTGTATTGGCTTAAAAGATCATTACTAATGATGGTTTCAATGGAGGAATTGAGTTTTTCCAGTAAAACTGGCGCTTCTTTCGAGATGGCGATGGCGGTCTCCTTCACACCGTTTTCAAACGTGACATTTTCGGCTAATGCCAATGTATCATTCGCCGTCACATATGCTTCGGCAACGGGACCTTCCATCACGATCGCATCGATCTTGCGTGATTTTAGATTGGTGATCAAATCAGGCACCCTTTGCAAAGAGGTGACAGTCGCGCCAGTCAATTCTGTATTTGCCAGCTCTTCTTGGGTGGTTTGTCGTTGTGCACCGACAGCCACACCATCAAAATCAGCCGTCGATTGGAAACGATCCGCGTCTTCCGCTCGAACCAGAACAGTTTGTTGGACTTCCATATAGGTGTCAGTGAAATTGACTTCTTTGCGGCGCTCATCCGTAGCAGCCATCCCAGAGATGACGACATCAATTTTGCCTGTTTTTAACGCCCCTAACAACGCATCAAATCCAAGTTCCTCGATTTTCAGATCGACCCCTAAGTCATCTGCAATCTTTTGGGCAATGGAAATATCGATTCCCACGATTTCATTTTTTCCGTCAACATTGGCACGGAATTCATAAGGTGCATAATCGGCAGATAAACCCACGACTAATACACCATTTTCTTTGACTTTTTCATAGATTGGATCAGTTTCTTCTGCATGTGCTTGTCCGACAAAGAAAAACGGCAGCAATGCTGTGATGATCCCTAATAAAACAGTACCCTTACTAAACCTTTTCATGTAAACGCCCCTTTAACTTTTTCTGCGCATCTATTAAAAATGCAAATAATAACTAATAAATGTATAATAATACATATAAGTGATAGAAACTATCATAGCATAACATCAGTTGAAGTCAATAAGTCAGAGAAAAAAAGTCAAAAAATGTTGTAGAGCGTAAAACCATTTATTCAATTTTTTTGCAATCCGACCAAGAGCAATGTGAAGAAGGCACAGCGTCTTTTTTCTAAAAATACATATTCGATCTTTCACTCTGAAAATAACGGATAATAAAGAAATGTGACCACACTGAATGAACAAATGGAAAATGGTCTCAGAAGAAGCCAAAAAAAACGAAACATAAGACTTTTTTTTGATTTCTTGCGATAATAAAAGTGAAGAGGAGGCGGTAGGATGAAGGTCGTATTGATTCGACACGGAGAAAGTGAAGCAAATTTCGAAAATTATTGGACAGGATGGCTGGATGTTTCGCTGACCGAGAAAGGCCGGCAACAAGCATGGGTAGCAGGGGAACAGATCAAAGCAATGGGGATTACTTTTGATTTTGCCTTTGCATCTGTGCTTCAACGAACGATCATCACGTGTGATGCCGTTTTGGAAGCTAGCAATCAGCTTTGGGTGCCTGTACACAAAACATGGCGCTTAAACGAGCGTCATTATGGGCAACTGGTAGGGGTCAATAAAGATGAGATGGTGGCACAATATGGAAAAGAACAGGTGCAAAAATGGCGTCGAGGATATGATGAACCGCCTTTATATGTGGAGGAAAATGATTTCGATCGACGCTACGATTCTTTGGATCCTCGCTTGATTCCTAAGGGAGAAAATCTGGGAATGGTCGTGGCCCGAGTGGTTCCATTTTGGCAAGATCAGGTGGTTCCGTTACTTAAAGATCATAAGAATATTCTCATTACTGGTCATGGGAACAGTTTGCGGGCGTTAGTCAAATACTTGGAGGACGTGCCCAAAGATGACATGGATACGATCGATATTCCTAACGCACAGCCGATCATTTATGAGTTTGATAGCCAAGCAAACTTGATTGAACGGGCGTAATAACGAACATTTAAAGAATAAACCACATTTTCGTTTGATGTTACATCGAAAATGTGGTTTTGTTGTGCTATAATAAGAAAAATTTAATGAAAGGCGGGAGAATATGAAAGCCGTATTAACCGTTATTGGAAAAGACAAGGTTGGGATCATCGCTGGTGTCAGCCAGAAATTAGCAGAATTAGAAATCAATATTTTAGATGTGTCCCAAACGATCATGGAAGATTACTTCACGATGATGATGCTTTTAAACATGGATGCCAATCAGGATTTTGACGGTGTTCGTGAGGAGCTTCACCAAATAGGTCAGGCATTAGGTGTGAAAATCAGCATTCAAAATCAAGAGATTTTTGATACCATGCATAAATTATAGGAGGCACTATGGAGACAAATCAAATACTTGAAACCATTCGCATGGTGGAAGAAGAAAACTTAGATATTCGTACGATCACGATGGGGATTTCATTATTGGATTGTATCGACGCCGATATTGATCGTACCTGTGAGAAAATTTTTCAAAAAATCACGACAAGAGCCAAAGACCTCGTCAAAGTTGGTGAAGAAATCGAAAGTGAGTATGGTATTCCGATCATAAACAAGCGGATTTCGGTTACGCCTGTAGCGATCGTAGTAGCAGCTTGCCAGCCGACACCCGCAGACTGTATCAAAGTTGCGAAGACATTGGATCGAGCGGCGCAAGAAGTCGGGGTCAATTTCATCGGCGGCTATAGTGCGCTAGTAGAAAAAGGCTATCAAGGCGGTGACCTTGCATTGATCGAATCGATTCCAGAAGCCTTGGCACAAACCAATTTTGTCTGTTCGTCGGTCAATATTGGATCAACGAAAGCTGGGATCAACATGGATGCAGTGCGTCTGATGGGAGAAACAGTCAAGAAGACTGCCGAAGCATCAGATATGGGCTGTGCGAAGCTGGTCGTTTTTGCCAATGCTGTGGAAGACAATCCCTTTATGGCGGGGGCTTTTCATGGAGTCGGTGAAGCTGATGTGGAAATCAACGTCGGTGTCAGCGGACCTGGTGTCGTCAAACGTGCCTTGGAAAAAGTCAAAGGCGAGTCCTTTGATGTCGTGGCGGAAACAGTTAAAAAAACGGCTTTCAAGATCACGCGGATGGGGCAATTAGTCGGGCGCGTGGCTTCAGAGCGCTTGGGCGTTCCATTTGGGATCGTCGACCTTTCGCTGGCACCAACTCCTGCTGTTGGTGATAGTGTGGCATTGATTTTAGAAGAAATGGGCTTAGAATCTGTCGGTACCCACGGAACGACAGCTGCTTTGGCATTGTTAAATGATGCAGTCAAAAAAGGCGGCGTAATGGCCTGCAACCATGTTGGTGGTCTGTCGGGTGCTTTTATCCCCGTTTCTGAAGATGCAGGAATGATCAAAGCAGTAGAAGCTGGTTTATTGAATTTAGAAAAACTTGAAGCCATGACGGCAATCTGCTCTGTCGGCTTAGATATGATTGCGATTCCGGGAGATACTTCGGCTGAGACGATCGCCGCAATGATCGCGGATGAAGCAGCGATCGGTGTCATCAACCACAAGACGACAGCTGTCCGAATCATTCCAGCGAAAGGCAAAGAAATCGGCGATCGCATCGAGTTTGGTGGGTTATTAGGGACAGCGCCAGTGATGAAAACCAATCCTGCGAAGTCTACTGATTTCATTTTGCGTGGCGGCCGTATTCCCGCACCGATCCATTCATTTAAAAACTAGCTCGTGTTCATTTTGTAAGAAAATATGATAAAGTGACCTTTAAAAGACTAATCAGAATGCTGTCTTTTAAAGGTTTTTTGGTCCTGTTACTATTTTTTTCATTCCTAAGGCGGATGTTTTTTTGTTTGGAATCGAATACAATGAAAGATAACACGATAAAAAGGGGTGGTAAAATGAAGAAAATCTTCCAACTTGGGATGTTGGTTTTTGTTGGTTTGATGGGATTTTTTGTCCTTCAACCATCAATTGCCTTCGGACAGACATTTGTTCGCGATGATGCCGGGGTCCTTTCACAAGAGACGATCGAACAGATCGATGCCTTGAATAAAGAGGGGTTCCAATCATTGACTGGCGCGCCAGAATATGCTGTGATCACGATCCCTTCCTTAGATGGGCAATCGATTGAAGAGCGTAATTTGGAACTGTTCAATGAATATGGTTTAGGAAATCCAGAGGACAATAATGGACTATTGTTTCTCTTTGCCATTGATGATCGTGAGTTTCGTCTGGGTTATGGCGATGGACTATCCTATGTCTTCAGTGAGCTATCGGAAGATGATTTAGTGGATGAAGATGCCAAAGACGCATTACGAGATGAAGATTATGATACAGCGATATTGGCAGCTTCTAATGAAGTCTATCAGCGAATGAAAGAAGCGGATGAAACGATTGGATTAGGGACGATTTATCAAGATGGCAATCAAATGTTAGCAGAAAAACAGGCACAAGAAGCAGAATCCACTAAGCAAATGTGGTTCACTATTGGAAAAATCGTCAGTGGTGTCGTAGCGGCAGCAGCTGCAGGCCTTGTCGGGTTCATCAGTTTTCGCCATCTTAAAACCAAACGGCAATTTGAAGAGCACCTGCCGTTGCCGAAACATCTGTTAGAAGATAGTCACTTCCAACAGAAAGATTTCTTGAAATGGGCTAGCAATAGAAAGAACTATCAGCGTTACCATCAGTATCAGACGGCAAAAGATTGTCAACAAGCATTTACGCAGTATGTGACGAGTACTTACGTGCCAGCGAAATTGAGTTCGATCACCGGATTGTCGACTGCGGATAAACGAGTTATCCAACATGCCTTGACGAATCCAGCAATTGGCTCTTATTTTTCAAACTTGCTGATGAAGAAAAAAACCACGGTCAAACATTTCGGTCAGGTGATCCTTACACAACATGACACCTTAAAAACCTATGAAGCCCAATTAGGCAGGGAAGTGACTGAAAGGATGGCAGACTACGATTTGACTGATGCGGTGTTACCCGAAAATCTGCCTTTAGCAGATGCTTATCGAGCAGAAATAGCTAAGCAAGCCAAAGAAGAGATCAGAAGACGCAATGAGCAGGGGCGTTATTTAGCGCAACTTGTGACGGAAAAAGCGACCTATGCTGAGATGGTACAAGCCATTCCGAAAGAAGTTTCTAATGTTCTAGCGGAAGTGAAAACAGATGCCTTGTTCCAAGTTGACTTGAAACAGGTTTATCAAAATCACCCAGATTTAGCAAACAAATTATCCTCATTTGATGCTTCTGATCGAGCAGCAGTTTTAAATAATGCTCGCCAAGAGTATGACCCGCATGGGATGAATATGGCGTTGTTCTTTGTGATGATGAATAATCACGTGTCCCATCAAGAACAAGTCATTGCCGATACACAAAGTTCTTCGAATGATTTTGGCGGTTTTAGCGGAGGAAGTAGCAGCGGTGGCGGTGTTTCTGGTAGCTGGTAATTATTTCAAATGCTTTTTTAGTAAAGATGAACGTTCATTAACCTGTAACATATTCCTTTGTATTTTGGTTTGTGCAAATGGAATTGTTACAAGGTTAATGGCTTTTTTCTTGTGGAGGAAATCCCTTGATAAATAAGACAAACCAAACAAAGTGTGGTAAACTTTTTAGAGTTACAGAAAATGAATGGAACTTTCATTCATTTGAAAAAGGGAGAAAACGAGGGATATCATGTACCAATCTTACATATGGGATTTTGACGGAACACTTTACGACAGCTACCCAATCATGTTAAAAGCTTTTATTAAGACATTGAAGGAGTATGGCTTCGATCCAGATCCAGCGGAGATTTATTATATATTGAAAGATTCATCTTCCAAAAAAGTTGCTGAAAAATACAACTTAGATTTTCAAGAGTTCACTAAAGCATTCAAAGCAAATGAAGCGCTGGATGATCGTTTGTCGCTTTCCTTTGTAGGAACCAAAGAAACATTAGAAGCCGTGGTTGCTGCTGGTGGCAAGAACTACATTTTGACCCACCGCGATGTCGTTTCAACAAAAGAGCTGTTAGAAAAAGAACAGATGGCAGACCTGATCGTTGAGATCGTAGGACCGGAAAACAACTTTCCCCGTAAACCTGATCCAACTTCGTTGATTTATCTTGTCGAAAAATATCATTTAGACAAAGATCAGACTGTCATGATCGGTGATCGCACGATGGATGTTTTTGCAGGACAAGGAGCAGGTGTCAAGACGATATTTTATGATATAGAAGGTCTCTTAAAAGATGTATCTGCCGACCATACCGTCCAATCAATGGCTGAAATACAAGAAATCATTAAGTCTTGAGAAATCAAGGCTTTTTTTGTGCATAGAAAGTAAGTCATTCAGTACTCATGATGAACGGTATAAACGTAGTTCTCATTGGTCTTCTAGTCTCGGCACAACAAACCAAAAACAGGTCACACCATTTTTCGACTCAGCACCATATTCGAAGGCATGAGAAGTCAAAATGGTTTTCACGATCGCTAAACCGATGCCGGTTCCTTCTTTATGTCCTGCTTGATGTTGGACGCGTTGGTATCTTTCCCAAATAAGTTCGAGTTGTTCTGGAGGGATATCTTTTCCAGGATTGATGACAGCAACTTTTGTTCTTGTAGATGTATTCGTTAATTTGATCAAAAGACGCTCGTTTTTAGGTGTATGGTTGATGCCATTGTTTATTAAATTACGCAAAACCTGTTCCATTTTGATGCGATCAAAAAGAGCAATTCCATTCTTACTATCTGCTTCAAAATCGACAGTGATGTCATATTGATTGGCGATCCCTCTTGCGTAGGCAACGACGGAGGAAACCACCTCGTATGTATTCCAGATTTCATTTTTAAGCTGTGTATAGCCTGCTTGCATGATAGAGAAATCCATGATGTCATCAACCATGGCACTCATACGGTGGGCTTCGCTGATAATTAGTTCCATATGTTCTTTTCGAAGGCTTTCGTCACTTCCAGAAACATCACGTACCATCTCCCCATAACCCGTGATCAACGCGAGGGGGGATCGTAGTTCATGAGAAACATTGGCAATCACTTCTTTTCGCAACACGTCTACTCGATGAAGTTCTGTGCTTAAGTCCGCAACAGATTCAGAAAGTGTACCTAATTCATCGCCACGGTTTAGTTTGGGTACGGAATAAAGCTCTCCGTTGGTTAAGCGGATGATGGCTTCTTTGATGGTTTTGATCGGGCGAATAAAATGCTGTGCTAAAAAAAAGGAGATCGTTGATGCAAAAATTGTTAATATGATGGTGAATAGAAAGAGTTGCTGTCGATTCATGCTTTGAAGCGCTTCGATTTGAGTGATCGTATTGGAGAGCAAAAGGGCAGCTGGGCGTTGGAAAAGAGTCGTAGGAACGCCAATAAGAATGGCAGAAGACTTTTCAAAGTCTTCTACAGTACTAAGGCTCTCACCGTTAAGGACAGTGGGTGCATGAGATAACAACCAGCTGTATTCGTTGCTCAACCCATCTATGTTTAATTGTTGTCCATTGTTAAATGCCGCCAGAATTTCGCCATCCTCGTCGACTAAAAAAAGAGTCCCAACGATCGTTTTACTGAGGAAAAGCAATGGATCTTCTGGTAAATCATCTGGATCTACTGCCATTTCTTCAACAGCGGCAGCTGTTTCCTGAACTGTTTCTAAAAGTGATTCTTTCGTTACATTGATATAATTTGGTTCAAAGAGCAAAATTTGAACAGTCCATAAAAAAGCAATGCCAATGATGACCAGCAGCATATTGGCGGACCAAAGCCGCACGAGTAATTTACTTTTGATGTAAGTAAAACCTAACCGACTAGTCTTCATAATCAAATTTATACCCAACGCCCCAAACCGTTTGGATCAACTCTCGGTAATCCCCTAGACGCTCTCGCAAGGACTTGATGTGTGTATCCACTGTTCTGGTATCACCGAAATAATCGAAGCCCCAGACACCTTCTAAAATTGATTCTCGGCTCAAAGCAATATGATTATTTTTTGTCAAATAGACCAGCAGATCGAATTCTTTTGGCGTAAGCGGCAGAGGATTCCCTTTGATCGTTACAGTATGAGAAAAAACATTGACTTCGAGATCGCCATAAACGATCTTTTCGAACTGAAATTGACTACTTCGTTTCAACACAGCTTTGATGCGAGCCATCAGCTCTTTAGGGCTAAATGGCTTGGCGATGTAATCATCGGCACCAAGATTGAAGCCAAAGAGTTTGTCATACTCTTCCTTTCGAGCGGTAATCATGATGACTGGCGTGTTACAGCTACCTCTGATTTCCGAAAGCGTCTGAAAGCCATCTTTTCCCGGCATCATGACATCTAGGAGAATCAAATCGAATGAATGATTGGTTAATTTTTCCAAAGTTTCTTTTCCATCTGATGCTTCAAAACATAGATACCCTTCGATCTCCGCATAAGTTTTCACTAGGGCACGCATATGAGTGTCATCATCGACAATCAATATTTTTTGCAATTTTATTCACATCCTTAAAAATAATTTATATTTTTTAAAGTATATCACAGCATAATCGCTGAATTAATAGGAAAATGACTCTTTGAAAAATAATTGTTCTTTCCCTCACAAGATCATCACAAATACCCAATACTATAGAGGTATATTCGATCGAAAGGGGCGCTTTGGCGATGTATGACTATCATATAGTCAAAAAGAAAAAAGCGAAGAAAAATCGTAAGCTTGTCGGTCATTGGTTATACATAATCAGTCTTGCGCTTTTTATGGGGTTTTCTGCACGTTTGATTTACATTGTTCAAGTCGGCGTGATTGCTGGCGTCTCTTTGTCTGAAAGAATAGAAAATTTATATTATAGTTCAAGATCGATCGAAACAAGTCGAGGGGCGATTTTTGATCGGCAGGGGACAGTGATCGCACAGGATATTCTTTCCTATACTGTTCGAGCGGTTCTTTCTGAAGATTACATTGACAATGGACGACCCATGTATTTAGACAGAGCGCGCTTTGAGGAGACCGCAACGATTCTTTCGGAGTATTTACCTATTTCTAACGAGCAAGTTTTGTCTATCTTGACAGACGGTGCGAATCAAACAGATCCGCCTGTCTTTCAAGTGGAATTTGGCAATGTTGGCAGTGGTCTAAGTGTGACTACTCGAAATCAAATCGAAACGGCGTTTGATGCAGCTGGAATCAACGGTATCTATTTCGATGCTCGTTCAAGTCGCAGTTATCCGAATGGTATCTTTTCTTCACATTTGATAGGAACAACGTCAGATGATGATGAAATTCGAGTCGGAGTTTCTGGATTAGAATATGTACTGAACGACTTTTTGAAGAATCAAAATGGGCGAGAGTCTTTTCAAGTCAATGCTTCAGGGAATCCTGTTCCTGCAACCAATCAAATGGTAGAAGAAGGCGTAGATGGGAACGATGTTTGGACGACATTAGATGCTCATCTGCAGTTATTCACTGAATCAGTGATGGATGAGGTTATGGAACAAACACGACCAGAGAATCTGACGGCTTTATTAATGGATGCGAAAACTGGAGAGATTTTAACGATGGCTCAAAGACCTAGTTTTCATCCAGAGACCCAAGAAGGAATTGCGGATGAGCACTTTATTTGGCGTAATCTTTTTACGGAAGAGATGTATGAACCAGGTTCGACCTTGAAGCTGGCAACCGTTGCGGCAGCGATTGATGAAGGTGTTTTTGATCCGACGGAACGCTACAATCCTGTGAGTATGCAGATTGAAGATCGAGTCATCAACGACCACGACTCAGGAGCAAATGGTGAGTTGACGATGCGGCAAGCGTTAGCTTGGTCAAGCAACACTGGGATGGTTCGACTTCAGCAACGGATCGGTTTTGATGCATGGGCGCAGTATTTAACTGATTTTGGACTAGGGAAAGTTACAGGAAGTGAGCTTCCCGGTGAGGTGCCTGGTATCTTACCTTCAAGAAATCGGGTGGATTATGCCATGAGTTCTTATGGCCATGCGATTGGGGTCAATCAGATGCAGATGATGCAGTTATTTAGCGCATTTGCCAATGGTGGCGAGATGATTCGTCCGCAATTGATTCGGCAAGTGGGAGAAGAGACCCAAGTTTTTCCAGAAGTCGTTTCTCAGCCTATTTCACAAACAGCGGCTGATGCTGTATTGGAATACATGACCGATGTAGTGACGGATGAACGCTATGGCACCGCTTATGATGTATACCAACTGACGAACCATGAGATTTCTGTCAAAACTGGGACTGCTCAGATCGCCAATGAGAATGGTCAAGGTTACATGACAGGAGAGTTTGATTATATTTATTCGGCGGTCTCGATCTATCCAACGGATGATCCACAGTTTATTCTTTACCTCACTATCAAGCGACCAGAAGAATACGATCGTCATACCTTAGCTAAAATTGCCAATCCATTGATGGAGCGTTCGATGGCGCTGCAAAGTTTTCGTGAGTAAAAAAGTTTCTTAACAGGAGCTTAAAAAGACATAGACCATCTAAGAAGTTTCATGCTGCAGCTGGTCAATTTTCCACAGGAATGATAGTCTTTAGAAAAGGCAGGATGGGTTATCAGCGATCCAATCTAGGGATGAATGAGTGGATAAACGATCGCGCTACAGCTAACACATAATGATTCATTGACGGAGGTGTCATATGAAAAAAATAAAATTCTTAATCAAAAGCATTTTTCTCATCGGGCTTCTTTATTTTGTAAGCCAGATGATTACATGGCAAGACGGGCGCTTGGCATTTCGGGATGCTCGACTCAACGAGATCACTCAATCTCTCTCGTCCCAATTTTCTCCTTCACAAGACACTTCAGCCAGGCCATCGGTAGAAACACCTGCCCAGACATATTTATATAATGAATCACGACAAGTGATCGAAGAAACCTTTGGAGAAGCGATCAATGAATCAGCGAATAGGTATGGACTGAACTGGACTTCCTATCACGATGATTTTCGTAACTTCATGATGGTGATGTACGATGAACATGATATTGCGCAAGGGATCTATACGAATCAAGACACGATTCTTATCGATGACACGCTAGGTATCGGGTCTTCAAAAGCAAGCGTTCGTAATCAGATGGGTACGCGCCAAGAAAGTCTACAACGAGGATCAAGACGGTATCGCATCGATTCCGATGCCGACTATGATCTGTTCTTACAAGACGATCAATTGATTACTTTTTTCTATGATGTTCATGCCGAAGATACAGTGACTGCGATTCAAATCATCAATCGCTCGCTAGAAACACGCCATGCGAATGATTTTCGCCAAAATCAAGCCGCCGTTTTAAGCGGCTTACGAACACAGTTATTTGAATTAACGAATGCCACCCGAGTGAAATTTGGTTTGTCGCCCCTTGGATTTAGTGAAGCAACCAGTGAGACTGCCGTGAAGCATAGCCAAGACATGGCAGAACATCGATATTTTGACCATATTGGGTTAGATGGATCGACTCCATTTGATCGGATGCAAGAAGACGGGATCAGCTTCACTGCTGCAGGGGAGAATTTGGCATTTGGCCAAGCCAGCAGTATTTACGCCCATCAAGGTTTAATGAATTCAGAGGGACATCGGGCAACGATTCTAAACGATGAGTATCAATTTCTCGGGATCGGTATTGCGATCGATACCAGCGAACAGCCATATTATACAACGTTGTATCACCGAGGATCGGCGTCGTGAATTCCTGAATTGCTTGAAATTGATTAGTTAAAAAACACTGCTCATTTGAGATTGCTGCGTTAGCAGCATCAAGCTCAATCTTTACTTCATACGTCGTATGGACAATACGATTTGCTGACACAATCCCATAAATCAAGTAGCTTATGATTAAAACGATCGACCCTATATCAATCAGCAGCTTTCCTTTTTCAGAAATGTTGATCGTTCCTATATTCCCAGATATCCGAATGAGACTGTCAATGACGAAAAAAATTAGTGATGAGTCACAAATTAGTCCGAGCCAGTACATACCGAAAGTACCAAAGAGACCCCAATTCACTTTTTCGATTAAAAAAGCAGCAATCGTGGTCAATGAACAGAGAAGAAAAAAGAGATGCAGAAAACTGAAGTGCTATAAATACCGATACCTCCAAAAAAAAGTTTAAGTAGGTTAGAAAGACGGTGTACTTGTAGAAACCAATTATAGGTGCACCTTCTTTAGTAGGGAATCAGTCGACATTTTTCAATGCAGAAACCAAGTCCAGTTTTTTGATCCGTTGGCTGACAAGAAATGTTGTACTTAACGAACTAAGCCAAACAATTGAAGAGGCGATTGTAACATTGATCCAGGTGAAGTGGGCGGTGTATTCAATCGTGATGGTTGAAAAGTTGCTTACATACTGCGAAAGGAACCACCTTCCAGCAGGAATCCCAATCAGCCAGCCAACCATCGTTGTTGCAGCATTTTCAATCATAGTGATTCGGCGAAGTTCTTTTTTTCTAAAGCCAAGGACGCTTAAAGTGGTATAGTCACGAGTTCGTTCGACAAAATTTAGCGTTCCTAAATTGTAAAGGACAACGATGACTAATAAAACTGCAAAAGCAATGATCATTGTAAAGATCCCTCTTAGACTATCAACAAATTCATACGCATTGTCCATTTGATCTTGTCGCGCAATCGTTGATGCGATTGCAGGATTGCCGGACAATGCTTCAGCAGTTTCCTCGTCTACTAAAAGCGTCTGAGGCAGAAAAGTCCCACCAGCTTCCAGCCAAGTTTCTTTTAACAAATATGCACCTTGGTTTGTTTCACTAGTTATGATCCCAGATACTTCAAAGCGAAATGAGCTTTCATGAAATGCTGGAAAGACTTCTATCTGATCGCCTTTTTGGATGCCTGATCTGTTAGCAAAACCTTCTGTTAGATAAATACCGCTAGGAGTAATCAACTCGTTGTCAGTTGTTTTCATATGAACAAAATCCCCTTGATCAATGATCATCAGTAAGCGATTGTAGCCGTCATCAGGTGCAAAGCGGGTAGGTAAAATTTGTACCTCTTGACCAAACGACTCTTCCCAAAATGCTGAATCACTAGTATTTATTCGTTGATGATAAGTAAAATCCTCTGTATAAGCTTTGTTAACTAAGTGGTTGATGGATTGGGGCATGCCTAGTCCGGCTGTGATCAGCATCATACCACCAGCAACTCCGATGATCCCCATTAAAACTCTCATTTTGTTAGAAGCAGCATCGCGAAACCCCCATTTGGCTTCATAACTTAACGGGTTCCAGAAGAACGAAAGCTTTTCTAGTAACAAATGGGCACTCTTGCCTTTTGTATTCCCTCTAAGGAAGTCCGCTGGCAGGCCAGTACATGCTTGATCAGAAGCAAAATAAGCAGAAGCTATACAAATGATTAACACGAGCAGACAAACGATTAATGAAAGGTAATTGTAGGAAACTGTCCAGTGTGGGAGAGATAGAATATTCTTTTGCGTTTCTAAAACAAAATGCGAAAGCAAGGGCGCTGCTGCCAAGCCAGCGGCGATGCCAAAGCTGCCGATGATCAAGCCGAAGCTAGTGAAATGAAACCCGATTGTTCTATTTGAAAACCCCAACGCTTGAAGGACTGCGATTTCTTTTGTTTGGGTATCAATCAACCGTTTGATCGTTGTATACATTGCAAGAATTGCTAGTAAGATAAACAAGAACGAAAACATAAAGGATAGATTTCGAATTTGAGTGACGCGGCCCAAGGCTTCAGAAACTTCCGTCAAGGTTGCTTGATCATAGTACGCAATATGGCGTTCCCCCATAATCGATTCAATTTCGGTTCTTAAGCGAGAGTTAGTCCCAGAGACTTCGACGACGTTAGGTAAAACGGATGTCTCCAGCATCATTTCTAAAGTCGCTTCTGATAAAATCCCGTAGCCATAGCGTTTCGGGTCGGGGGCAATATACTCTTGTGTACCAGTGAAGAAAAGCTTGTCAGTTGTTAAAATCATCCCTGCTATGGTCAATTCAATTTCGCGACCGTCAACCATAATCCTCAGTGATTGATTTAAGGTAAGATCATTCGCCTGTGCGTAGTCGTGATTGATCCAAACAAAGCCAGGGGATTCATGGAAGGTAGTACCTTGAACGAAATAAGGCTCTGCGATAGGTTTTCCAAGTGGTGCACTAAGAGTCAAAGTGCGTTCTGATGATGAGGAAGGCGCTTGATTAGTCAAATCAGAAACTGTAAATTCGTACTGAGAGAATGTCTTTTCTATCCCATCTAGTGCTTGGGTTGATTGGATATCGTTTTCAGTAAAGCCAGTACCATAAACCCAAGCATCTGCCAGACCATTTGCATCAATAAAGTTGTCCAGGCTTTTTTCCAAACCGCCCCAAACACCTTGTAACCCAACAAATACAAGGACACTTAGAAACGCCATTAAGAAGACGGAGAAGAATTGCGTCCAATTTCTTTTAAGATCTCTAACCAGTTTTATAGACAGAAATTTCATATCAAGACTCCTTTGTTTTTACCTTCAGAGGCTTATTTTGTTCAATCGACTTGATTTTTCCGTCATGCAAATGAATAATTTTATCCGCATATTGAGCGAACTCTGCATTATGTGTGACCATCACCACAGCAGTATCCACATTCACCGCAGCTTTTTTTAATAAAAATAATATTTTTTTCCCTGTATGTGAATCTAAAGCGCCAGTTGGTTCGTCGCAAAGTAAGAGTTTTGGGGCTTTTGCCAAAGCACGTGCAATCGATACTCGCTGCATTTCTCCGCCAGATAATTGGTTAGGGAAGTTATTTTTTCTATGGGATAACCCTACAGATTCAAGGTAGTGAGAGGCTGGTTCATTATTTGTACTCAGTTGTTGTGCAATGCCGACATTTTCTAAAGCGGTTAAGCTAGGAATCAAGTTGTAGAACTGGAAGACAAAACCGACGACGTCACGCCGATAATCTGAAAGCTGTTCATCAGAAAGATGAGAGATTTCTTTTTCTCCCATGCGAAACTCTCCTTGGCTTGGACGATCCATACCGCCTAATAGGTTTAAAAGAGTGCTTTTTCCTGAGCCTGATGGCCCTAAAATGATGATGAATTCACCCTTATTGATCGTGAGGCTCACATCATTTAATGCAATGATTTTACGATTATTTTCACCATAAAATTTATTGATATGTTTCAATTCGATCATTTTGATCCTCCTAAAGTTTTCTTGTATGTACTGTTATCTTAATAAAGCAAAAACAAAAAAACATCCGTATTATCCGAATGTTTTTTTGCGGAGTTCATCATTTGATTAAATTCAGTTTGATTCCTTCTCGAACAGCACCGATCCTTGTTTGTACGTTCAACTTATTGCAGATAGATGAAACGTGGTTTTCGACGGTTCTGCGACTGATAAATAGTTTTTTTGCGATTTTTTCATTGGTTTGTTCCTGCGAAATCAATTCTAATACTTGCCGTTCTATCTCACTTAAGAGACGCATGTCTTTTTCAAGAAAAAGGTGTTCAGGGGAAACTTTATTGCCATGGTAGACCGTTTTTATCGTTGTGATCAATTCATCATACGAAGCTTCTTTTCTCAAAAAAGCCCATATACCAAGTTCAAAGGCACGCTTATGAAGAAGTGGTTCATAAAAACCCGACAGCATAATTATTTTTGGCAAAGTATCATCAGTTAAGGTATGAATACGAGGAATCAGCTCAAAGGCATGCGTGCCCTTTAGCATCATATCGAGGAGGACAATATCAATTGACTGGTTTGCCATAGCTTGAAAAAAATCTGTTGGTTTTGTAAATGCGCCTATAATCGAAAATGAGGGCTCTTTTTGCAGCGTATTTTTGATTCCTTCAAGGACGAGTTCGTGGTCGTCTAACAATGCAAGTTTAATCGGCATAGTTTGCTCCTTCGAAAATATTTTTTGGAATTCTAAGCTGAATGGTTGTAGGTGAGTAGTGAATGACAAATCTACCCGACAATAACGAAAGCTTTTCTTTAATTACATTTAATCCGAAATGAGGACCTTTACTAAGAGAGTCTTGTCCAAAAGTTCCGTTATCACTAATTTCGAATACTACTGTATCATCCTCAACTGCATTTGTGATTATCAGTTCTGTTGCATGTCCATGCAAAATACTGTTATTGAGCAATTCTTTGACTGAGCGCAAGATGAAGTTGTTGATTTCAGGTGAATCTGAATGGATGGTTCGGTCATAGGCAAAATGTATGAGCACAGGGTGGTTTTGCTGTATTTGAACGAAAAGAGAAGCCAATGTTTTTTCTAATCCTATTTCTTGCAGAAGCAGAGGATATATATCTGAGCAAAGTTCTCTTAAATCATAAATCAATTCATCAAGCTGCTGGATGATTTTTTCTTTTGGCACTGTTTGTCTATCATTTTCAATTTGACGTAACAAGTGGATGATCTCTTGAATGATCCCATCGTGAATATAGCTTGAAATTGTCTCTCGTTCTTTTTCAACTGCTAAAAATACATCTAGTGAATTCATTGGTTCATTATGGTGACTTGCTAAATAGAATAATTCTTGTAGAAGCGGCAAAAGAGTATATATTAAAAGGAAGAGATAAAGAATAATTAGTAGATTAGGAACGTAAGCGTTAAGTTGGCTGATAAAAATGACGATTACCGTTAAAAATAGTGAGAGTATCAGATAGATCGATCTGGTTGTGATACGGTACCGAAATTTCAAGACGCGATCAATTGCTAAGCGATGGAAAATTCCTATAAAAGGCAGAAAGATAAAAAATACCAGCATATAGTAAGGTGCACTCCATCCAATAGGGAATGCATATAAATAAAGAAAAGGGGCAATACTTACAAATAGAATTACTGGAAGGTTGACTTTGGTAGCTGTTCTATGTTTTTTGTGACTTTTATTAAAAAAAGAGAAGCAATATTCGCCAAGCATCAGTAGCATCAAGCTGTAAACAAAACCGACTGCTAAATATTCAGCGAGTACATAGCCAATCTGAAAAAAAGCGGCATAACAGGTTGCTGCTAGATTTAATAGGAGGAGCAGTGCTGGAAAGATTCCTATATTGCTTATTTTATATGAGCTGTTGATCTTCAAAAATGAATTCAAGAAAAATGGAAAAGTGGATAAGGAGATAATCAAAATCACTCTACCTAACGTATTCCCAATACTTGAAGGAAACGCCGCTAAAAAAATAAACGCAAATACAAAGAGCCATAAATAAAAAAGCCGTGATCTTTTTGAAAGAAGCTGTTTTCGATAAAAAAAGAGCAAGAATAAAACTAACGATCCACTAAAAGCTAAAAGTGTAAAAAATATCGGCAGAAATGTTTTGGGCGAATCAAAGCGATAAGTGATTCGTTGCTGCTCTCTTTGGATCGTGAGTGAATTGATTTGCTCGACAACTAGCCAATTTGTTAATTGTTTATTCTCTTTTGGCAAATTTCCATCGAGCTCTACTAGCTGATCATTGATTTGCAGCGAAGTATCCGCTCCCAGACCACCATCATAAATACGTTTTATAAACCATTCGTCATTTATTTGGTAAGCCCGAATGCCTAAATATGTAGTTTGATAAATAGTGTGAGTGAAATAAATCATCAAGATTAGGTAGAAACTCCCCAGTAAGATATGCATCATTTGCCATCTATACGATTTAATCAAGTCGGCCTCCTTTTTTTTGTGAAAAATTTCAAATGAAATGTTCAATTTATCACAAGGGTGATTATCATTGGCAGCATTCTTATCCATGGACTTTGAGACGCTGGGTTACTTTAGACATCCAACATTTCCCTGTGATTTTTTATCAAATAGTGTATCAATAGTTTCAATCTGATTCAAGCGCTTTTTGAAGATTTGCCTTAACAGCACCCTAATTCTGCAATACATTGTCATTTTGTCTAAGAATTTGCATTCTATGAAAATGGCACTATGATTGGTTCCGTCATTTTTTTGCTGCAAAAAGATCGTCTTTATTTTTCCGTTTTCCAAATAATACTGAATTATCTGCGTATTTCATCTATGAGGTGGTGAAAATGGATCGATGGAAGCTGTTCAAAGACTATTGGCGATTTGCAGTTGGTGGTGCTGTTTTGATGGTGTTGCTGATCATCTGGTTTGTACCGTTCTCGCAAAAAAAAGAAACAAACTGGCATTCAATGGCAGATGCAGCAGGTCAATCGTCTGAAATGGGGGAAGGTGGAGCCCTTCAAGAAGATAGTCTTCACGATGAAGAGTATGAGATCGTTATCGATGTCAAAGGGGAAGTGCACCAACCGGGAATTTATCGCTTGAAATCAGGTGCGCGGATGTATGAATTGATCGAACAAGCAGGTGGTCTGACAGAAGAGGCGTTAGAAACAGCCATAAACTTAGCACAAGTGCTACAAGATCAACAGATGGTGATCGTCCCTCATAAAGAGGATCAAGCGTTTATGGAGATGAATGCTTCAGGAGTAGGTGGCAGCCAAACAGCAGTGACACAAATCAATCTGAATCAAGCCAGTGCACAGCAACTGCAAGAACTGCCAGGTGTGGGTGCCAAAAAAGCAGAAGCAATCATCGCTTACCGAGAAGAATATGGCTTTTTTAAACAGATTGATGACCTAAAAAAGATCACAGGCATCGGAGAGAAGACCTTTGAGTCCTTGAAAGAGATGATTACAGTGGCGGACTGAACCAAATAAATGTAAGAAATACTAAGAAATGACGGTTGAAAATTCAAGAAATTCGATTAGAATAGAACTAATCAATGACAAAGGAGCAAACGAATGAGCAATACGAGAATCCCATGGGACCAGTATTTTATGGCACAAGCTGTATTACTGTCTTTACGCAGTACGTGTTCCCGACTTGAAGTCGGCGCTACATTAGTCAAAGATCGCCGAATCATCGCTGGAGGCTACAACGGGTCCGTCAGTGGCGATGTACACTGCATTGACGATGGCTGTTATGTTGTCGATGACCATTGTATTCGGACGATTCATGCAGAAATGAATGCCTTATTGCAATGTGCAAAATTAGGGGTGTCAACAGACAATGCGGAAATCTATGTGACGCATTTTCCCTGTCTTCCCTGTACGAAAGCAATTTTGCAAGCAGGGGTCAAAAAGATCCATTATTTGAATGACTATCGCAACAATCAGTATGCAATGGAACTGATTCAACAAGTAGGTGCTTCCGTCCACCAAGTTGAACTCGATCCGGTGTATTTTGAAAAACTTTCGTTTGGTGTGCTGAATGATGCACAACCAACAAAAAAGAACTGATTCATTTTTATTTCTTAGTATTATTTTTGCTTGTTCGGTGACTGCTTACTATCGGCAGTCCATCTTACTGGGACTCATTGCACTTTATTATTTCGGGATGCTTGTCTTAAAACGACAAGCATTTTTGTGCATGATTTGTTTTGTCGGACTGTTGCTGTTAAGTGTCCGCGTTTCTCTTTCTCGGACTGGGAACATACAAGAAGGTGAGTATCAAGGGGTAGTCAATGTGCTGCCAGACACGATCAAAGTCAATGGCGATCTACTTACATTTGAAGCAAAATCCTCTGCAGGTAAAGTGATTGGCCGTTACACGGTTTATTCAGAGACTGAAAAACAGCAATGGCAGGATCGATCCGTTTGGGGAAAAAAGCTGCTGGTGAAAGGATTTTTTTCTCTTCCTGAAAAACCACGAAATCGCCATAGCTTTGACTATTCTGCCTATTTGGCCAGTCGATCGATTATTGGCACAGTCCATATTGAGAAAATTGTAGGAATGGAAGAAGCAGACTCAGGCTTTTCGCTTGCAAAAGTTCGAGCAGAGGTTATTTCTTCTGTGCAACGAATCTTTCCTGAACGCTCAGCAGCCTATATCAATGCGTTGCTCTTTGGTTTTAAAGACCATGACTTTCAAGAAGTACGTCAAATGTATCGTGCGAGTGGCTTATTGCATTTTTTTACGATCTCAGGAATGCATGTTGTCTTATTTTTCAAATGGTTTCGCGGATGCTTCTGCCGATTGGGGTTTACGCAAAAAGAAATGCTGTTGCCAATGGGGGTCTTTTTCTTGGTCGTAATTGGGATTTGTGGCGGCGGCATTAGTGTCTGGCGTGCTGTCTTGGCATTGTCGGTTACTCAAGTGACCACTCTTTATCAACAACGGCTATCGGCAAGTGATCATTATGGGATCGTCTTAACGGCTCTTTTATTCGTTGATCCCAAAGTATTGCTTCAAACATCGGGGCAACTAAGTCTTTTGATGACCTTCTTGATAGTAATGCAGCGACCAATCGGATTGACGTGGTTTTGGCGCTGTCAGTTCCTCACGGTGCTGGCTGCGCCTGTCATTGTCTCGCTCTTTTATGAATTCCCATTATTTGGGGGCTTTTTGACGTTTGTCTTTTTACCGTTTTTTCAATTGGTTTTGCTACCAGCCTGTTTCGTAATGTTCATTGCTGGGACACTTTTCCCAACCATCAGTGGGCTGATTGCCCTTTTTGAAGGGCTTTTGCTGCTTATGGAAGTTGTCGTGGGCGCTGTAGGAGGCGTGTCGATAACGGTGGGTGCCGTTCCTGCAGGATTGGCTGGCAGTTGTTGTTTATTCAGCATGCTCTTTTACCAAAAGAAAAGGTGGCTGCTGGTGATCTGTTTTTCGCTTGTTGTACCAATCGTCTTTCAGCAGAATCGAGTTTTATCCACCATTAGTTATGTCGATGTTGGTCAAGGCGATAGTATCGTTTTGCAGGCAGAAAAAAATCGCGAAGTTTATGTGATCGATACTGGAGGTTCACTGTCTTTTCCGAAAGAAAACTGGCAAGAGCGCAAACGACAAGCTGCCGCGGAATCTACATTGATTCCTTTTCTGAAAGGGGAGGGAGTCAGGAAGATTACTGGTTTGTTTCTAACTCATGGGGACACGGACCATATGGGGGACGCACTAGCCTTGATGAAGGCGATCCCCGTTGAAACGTTATATCTCGTACCAGGAAGTGAACAAGATCACCGCATCGCCAAGCTATTAAACGAACTGCTTAAGCAGACAAACGTTGTTTGGACGACGATTGACCAAGTGGTGGGGGATTCCCTTCAGTTGCAAGTATTGGCACCAGAATCAGGTGCAGGACAAAACGAAGATTCGCTGGTGATTAAAACCAAGGTAGGAGACAAAACGTTTTTGTTTACTGGTGATCTCGAACAAGCAGGGGAAAAAAAGTTGATTCATGATTATCCGAATTTAAAAGTTGATGTATTGAAACTAGGGCATCATGGCAGTCGAACCTCGACGGCACCTGAGTTTGTTGCGGCAATCGATCCCCAATTCGGGATCGTTTCAAGTGGACGGAACAATCGGTACGGGCATCCTCATGAAGAGGTGCTTGAAACGTTGGTAAATCAGACCGTTTTGCGAACCGATCAGCAAGGCATGATCCAATTTATTTGGTCTGAAAAACAACAATCATTTTTGATAAAAACGCTGCTAGACTATCCGATTGACTAATGGTAGGATAAGAATGAAAGCGGGGGGAACGATGGAATTACAAAAAGCGTTGCAAGCAATTCGAACCAAGGAGTTGCAATCGATTTATCTAGTCATCGGCAGTGAAATGTTTTTACAAGAGCAAGTTCGCACGGCCTTTTTGGAGCGTTTTTCCGTTGGGAAAGATGATCTGAATTTTGCTTCCTTTGACATGGAGAAAGATCCCCTTGATATGGTGATCCAAGAAGCCCAATCGTTGCCTTTTTTTGGCGATCAGCGATTACTTTTCGTTGAGCGGCCATTTTTCTTAACGGCTGAAAAAAAGAGCAATGCACCTGAGCATGACCTAGATGATTTTTTGAATTACATCAAAGACCCATTGGAATCATCGGTAATGGTGATTTTTGCAGATGTCGATAAATTAGATGAACGGAAAAAAATTACTAAGCAGCTGAAGAAAGCCGCAGTTGTGATTGATGTCGCACCTATGAAAGAAGCCGACGTGCGTCAGTATCTCCAACAGTCGTTGGCCAATGATGGCATCGAGATGAGCCGAGAGGCGTTTGATTTGTTTTTACGGTTAACGGATCTGCAACTATCAAAAGCGATGCAGGAGTTACAGAAACTACGATTGTATGCAGGAAACGGCAATAAAATCACGAAAGAGATCGTCTTGCAGTTGATCCCTAAGACGTTGGAACATAATGTCTTTGAATTAACCAGTGATGTCTTAAAGGGGAACGTATCGGATGCGTTGCGCTTGTATGACGATCTATTATTGCAAGGGGAAGAGACGATCAAGATCAATGCTATTTTGATCAGCCAAGTCCGTCTACTGTTACAGGCAGCGATTTTGATGAAAATTGGCTACCAGCAAGCCAATATCGCAGAAACGTTGGGGATTCATCCGTACCGAGTGAAGTTAGCGATGCAGCAAGCGCGAGGCTTTGGAGAAAAGCAATTAGCGGCACTCTATAACGAATTGATCGAAAATGATTACTTAGTAAAAAGTGGCCAGATGGACAAAGAGTATTTGTTCCAGCTATTTGTTTTAAAACATGGCAAACAGTAAGTCAAAAAGAAAGGCGCAGCAATCGATGATTGCTGCGCCTTTCTTAATTTGCTTATTTTGCAATTTTTTTACTTAAACGAGATTTGTCGCGACTAGCTTTGTTCTTGTGGATCAATCCTTTAGTCTCAGCCATATCGATTGCTTTAACAGCATCTTTATATAACGCATCTACGTTATCAGCACCAGCTTCAACAGCTTGATCAAATTTTTTGATTGCTGTACGCATTGTGCTTACTTGAGATGAATTCTTAGCATTAGCCGCTTCGCTTGTGCGAACACGTTTGATTGCAGATTCAATGTTTGGCATGTATTTCACCTCCGAAAAAAAAGTTCAATTACGTTTAGAAAACGTATAAATCAACACTAGTCATTATACCTAATGCCAAGAGTGATTGCAATAAAAGTTGTAAAGAAATTTTACTTAACACAAAAATTTGTTTTTTGGCCGTGCTATTTTTTGCTTTATGGTTTTGAAAAATGCTTCTTTACACATTTTTTACTGAATAGTTATAAAAAGTTTACACAGAAAGAGCTTTCTATGCTATGATTACTTCGGAATTTTTAAATGGGGGAATCTATGTGAATATCGCTTTGTTTCTAACGATTGTCTTGTCATTAGGGGTGATTTTCGTCAACGGGTGGACGGATGCGCCGAATGCTATTGCAACCGCTGTCTCCACGAGAGTCTTACGCCCGAATATCGCCATTGGCATGGCTGTCGTCATGAATTTCTTAGGTGTGCTAGTGATGACGTATTTTAATGCGCAAGTTGCAGAAACCATCAGCAACATTGTGACTTTTGATTCAGGCGGGAGTTTTCGGGTCTCACAGATCGCATTAGCCGCTGCCTTATTTTCAATTGTTGTTTGGACGGTCGCAGCTTGGTATTTTGGGATCCCAACCAGTGAATCCCACGCGTTGATCGCAGGACTGACTGGTGCAGCCATGGCCCTTGGTGGGTTACATGCAGTCAATGGCGAGGAGTGGCTGAAAGTTTTGATCGGTCTTGTCGTTTCTACGTTGATGGGCTTCATTGGCGTCTTTCTGATCACGAAACTGATCGTATGGCTCTTTCGCGATACCCAACGGCGAAAAGCCAACAAAATTTTTACAGTTGGTCAAGCCATTGCGGCTGGTGCCAATGCCTTCTTGCATGGTGCCCAAGATGGACAAAAATTCATGGGTGTGTTCATGTTAGGCCTTTTTTACAACAATCTTGCTGAAAAGACCGGCAATGGCTTTGCCATCCCACTGTGGGTGATGGTTCTTTGTTCCTTGACCATGGGGATCGGTACATCGGTCGGTGGGATGAAGATCATTAAATCAGTGGGGATGGATATGGTAAAACTGGAAAAATACCAAGGCTTTTCTGCAGATGTTACTGCAGCAATCTGTTTGTTCTTGTCTTCCGTATTTGGTATCCCAGTTTCAACAACGCACACGAAAACGACCGCTATCATGGGCGTTGGAGCGTCTCGGCGTTTTTCTAGCGTTGATTGGCGCATTGTAAAAGAAATGATCTATGCTTGGATTTTAACCTTTCCTGGCTGTGGATTGATTGCGTTTCTAATGGTCAAATTTTTATTGCTAATTTTGTGAGGAGAGAAAGTAATGGCACGAAAAAAAGGATTCGATTATTTTGCAGCAATGGAGCAGTTGGCGACGAACGGCCATTTAGCTGCCAAACGTTTTTCGCTTTTGATCAACGATTATTCTGAACGAGCATTGACCGAAGCAGCAGCTGAGATTCATGCTTTGGAAAAAGAAGGGGATAAAGTGATCGCTGAGCTAACCAATGAGTTATATGATTCATTTATCACCCCTATCGATCGCGAGGACATCCTAGTCATTTCAGAGCGTCTAGATGATATTTTGGATGGCATTATGGGACTGACTTATTTATTTGAGAATTTGGTCATTACGAAGATCCGCCCTGAAACCAACTTATTTGCTGGAATGATCGTTCAAGCGACACAAGGCGTTGAAACGGCCTTAAAAGAATTTCCTAAGTTCAAAAATTCAAAAACATTGCGTCAAATGATTAATGATGTGAATACGATTGAATCAGAAGCAGACCGTTTGTATTCAAAAATGAAAAAAGCGTTATTCACAGACGAAACGGACGTTCTTGAAATCATTAAATGGAAAGATGTTTATGATCGTTTTGAATCAATTATCAACGACACCGAAAGTGCGGTGGATATTATTGACGGTATGGTAATCAAAAACACGTGAGGAACTAGAGACCTTTCAAACAAAAAAAGAGCAACTCTTGGGCAGGTAAGTGCCACAAGAGTTGCTCTTTTTGCTTATAATTGGATCAGCCAATAGCCGATCAAAATGATTCCTAAAACGATACGATACCATCCAAATACGGTAAAATCGTTACGCTTGATGTAGTTCATCAAGAAACGGATCGCGATGATCGAAACGATGAATGAGACGATGGTTCCTGTTAATAAGATGACGGTTCCTTGGAAATCAAAGGCATTGCCATCTTTCAAAAACTTGAAGATTTTCAAGGCACTGGCACCAAACATGGTTGGAATACCTAAGAAAAATGAAAATTCAGCAGCAACATAACGAGAAGCGCCGATCATGATAGCACCTAAGATAGTAGCACCAGAACGAGAAGTTCCTGGGATCAATGCCAATACCTGGAACATGCCGACAATCAAGGCCGCTTTGTAGGTGAATTTGTTCAAATCGGTACATTTCGGTGCTTTATTCTTGTTTCGTTTTTCAACTACGATAAAGCCGATCCCATAAACGATCAAGACGATCGAAACGGAGAAAAAGTTGTAGAAGTGCGCATCTAACCAATCATCTAACGGCAATCCGATAATAACCGATGGCAAGACCGCAACAATAACTTTAAACCATAACGTCCACGTATCTTTTTTCTCTATTTCATTTTTTTGTGGGGAAAAAGGGTTCAGTTTATGGAAATATAAGTAGACGACCGCTAGTATCGCGCCCAATTGAATGACAACATTGAACATCGTCATAAATTCGGGGGTAACATTCAAACCGATAAATTCGTCGGCAAGAATCAAGTGACCAGTGCTGCTAATTGGCAGCCATTCCGTGATCCCTTCAATGATCCCAAATAAAATCGCTTTTATAAAATTTGTAAAAAACATTGGTCCAGTCCTTTCTATGACAAAATACAACTCTTAGTATACCGTTTCCTGATTCGAATACCAATCTTTTTCCTAAAAAAAGAGGGCAGTTTTTAAAACAAAAACTGCTCCTTTCTTGAAGAAATTGATTAGCCGTCAGAGGTTTCTCTTAGGACAAAAGCTCTTGGGAGAGCGCTAAGCCTTTTTTGATGTATTCTGTGTTACCAACTTCGGCGATGGTAAAGCTGCCGTCTTCGTAGATCAGTCGAGTGACCGAACCATTTTCAATATCCATACGAACATTGTTCTCATCATTGATCAGATGCAAAAGAAAAGCGATCGTTAAGCCGTGAGACACAACTAACGCATTGCCGCCGCCTTTTTTCTCAACGCGATAGGCGATATCTTCAAACCCTGTTTTGACACGTTCGGTCAAAACATCAAAGGTTTCCGCCCAATTGGCTGTATCGGCGTGGTAGATCGCATTGGCAATCGCCTCAAACGTGACATGATTAGCAATCATCTCATCATAATCAGGAAAATCAAGAATCCGCGGCAGAACGCCCCACATTTCTGCATCATAGGCCCCTTCAAGGGAGCCAAAGCACCATTCACGAATCCGTTTGTCGATGTGATAAGGGATCTCCGGTCCTCTGACATGTTCACCCAGTATCAGACGCATGGTTTCAATCGCTCGACCGCTGTCACTGGATACTGCTTCTACAAAATCCACATCGCGTAACCCAAGGCCTAAATAGTGGATGCCTTGTTCACCGGTTCGAGTCAATGGTGTGTCACACCAGCCTTGCACCCGCTGCAATGTGTTAAACATTGTTTTTCCGTGACGCACGACATACAATTCCGTCTTTGCCATAACTAGTTATTCCTCCTTTTGATTCGTCATACGTTTATGCGTTAAAAAACGGATTGGTCCGTTTCTCAATTTCGATCGTTGTTGGTTCTCCGTGGCCAGGATAGACCGCCATTTGATTCGGTAAAACAAAGAGTTGCGTTTGGATGCTGGTCAGCAATTGTTCCAAATTTCCGGTTGGCAGGTCTGTCCGACCAATGCTACCTTTAAATAAGGCGTCTCCGGAAACGACAAAATTGTCAAAAATAAAACTGACGCTGCCAATGGAATGACCCGGGGTTGCAACAACCTTAAAGGACATGCCAGCTATCTCGTACTCTTTCAACTCTAGCTCGAATTCAGCTGGACGTGCGGTGATGGTTCCTAATTCAGGATGACGGCCAGAAAGGTTTTTCATAGGATCACTTAGCCATCCTTGCTCAAGCGGACTCACGTAAACGGGGATCTGATAATAATCCCGCAAATGGTCAACTGCGCCGATATGGTCATAATGAGTGTGGGTCAATAAAATCGCTGCTGGTTTTGCGCCTGTTTTTTCGATCTCAGCGATCAATCTCGCTGCTTCTGCTCCAGGATCAATAATCAACAAAACATCTTCTTTCCAAATTAGGTAACAATTTTCTTGAACGGGTCCTGTCACTAAACCAATGATTTTCATGCTAAAACCTCCTAGGATCACAAATACTTGTGTCTGACTATAAGTATAGCTTAAAGTATAAGAGGAAACAAAGAAAGGTTTTTAGGAGTGAAAAATTAATGATAAAAACGATAAACGCAGAAGACAATCGTCAGGCAGTCTGTCAATGGCTAAATCATTCAACGAAAAAAACAGAGGCAGTGAGTGCCTTTTCCGATCAAGAGCAGCTTTCATTTGCTTTTTTTGACAATCAGGATCAACTTGGTGGGGTGATTGGAAAACGGACAGGCAATACGATCCATATTCAATTGTTAGCAGTTGATCCAAGCCATCAGAATCAGGGGGTCGGGAAACAATTGATAAAAGCACTTTTTGATCACGGTAAAAAAGCGGGGTGTCGTTCCGTGACGGTTACCACCCAAGACTACCAAGCGCCGCAATTCTACCAAGCAGTCGGCTTCGAACCGTTTGCTGTGCTTACGGATACACCTGTGCTTGGCACGGATAGGCTTTACTTCGTGAAGATGCTGTGATCAACCTTTGGCAGGCAGGTGATAAGGATAACCAATAGTTTGATGAGAGAAAAGCTTAGAATTATTGTGGGAATTCGAAAATTTTTCTAAGAAACCGCATTAGCAAAAAACTGCTGTTATACTAATTAAAATAAGAAAGCGTTGATTCGTTTGAAACGGGTCTAGTTTTTGACGAAAGCATGAACATTCTTCGTGACCAACTTCGAGGAAAGTGTGTGATCTGTATCTTGCGTTAGTTTTGATTGGTATACCTCAACTCTTTGTAAGAAGGTGTTTTTATGAAAAAATCCCTGCAATTTTTTTTCACTCTATGCTTCGCCGCGCTCGCTTTAGTGAGCTGTGGCCAAGAGGAGCTAACCATCAACGATTCGAAAGAAGTTTCTGAAACTGTTACTTCCGCCTCAAAAACGGTTGAAAATGGCGACCTTGATTTGATGCTGATCCAAGATGAGAGTGTCATCTTTCCGCAAAGCCAAGGGGTTTATGATTTTCATGAGAATGAGTTGACGATCGTTAAGCAGTATTTGCCGATGGCAGATTTAGAAGATAGTTCAGCCAGCTCTAGTGATGTTGCCTTGTATGAAGGACAAATCGAAAGTGATTTTCAGCGTCATTTTTCCCATTCAGAGGTACAGTTGTCCAACGACCCTTATCAAATTTATGAGATCACCTATCAAGATGCATCATACACGGTTGAAGGGAAGCATTTGACGATCAAAGCAGATGGACGGACCTTTGAGTTCACCTTAGATCTAGACAATCAACAAGCTTTTGACCAAAATGGTGTCAGTTATGATATTCAAGTCGATCAATAAATATCTTTCAAAAAATAGCCCTGCTTTACTTGCTTAGGTGAGTAGAGTAGGCTTTTTTGTAAATCCTTCGCCAAACCCATTTTCTGGAAGAAAAAATGAAGTCAATTATCTGATGAGTAGGTGTTTTGTTGCAAGTGGTTTTTTCATGGTGATAAAACCTGTTTGGATAGGATACTCTCCGCAGAGGATGAAAAGCTGTTTCTGTTCGCTTTTCCAAAAGTAATCTATCCGCTATAATGGCAAACGAGAAGGTGAACACGTGTATAAAGGAAAAGTTGCGGTTAGAAAAATCGTAGAATTTATTTTGCGCCGAGGCGATATTGATAGCCGCAAAGTCAGTAATCATACCGCGCAAGAAGGCGCCCGTATCCATCGCCAACTACAAAAAGAGGCTGGGGATGGGTATCAAAAAGAAGTCTTTTTCAAACGAGAAAGCCAATTTGAGAAAGATTCGATCACTGTCGAAGGACGTGCCGATGGTCTCTTTTTTGATGCAACTGTTAATTCTTGGGTGATCGATGAGATCAAAACTTCAGAACCAGCGTTCGAAGATATCCCTGAAGATCAAATCGATTTGTTTTTTGCCCAGGGAATGGTTTATGCTTATTTGTTTTTACTACAAGAAAATGAACAAGCAGCGCTTAGTGACAGTGAAAATCAAGAGAAACCAGAAGCAGAACCTACTGCTGAAGGTAATGATCCTAAGAGACCCATCGATCGAATCGCCGTACAATTGACTTATTATCAAACCACTGAAAAGCTGACCACCCGTACGAGAAGAACATTTCAGTTTTCAGAATTAGCTGTTTTTTATGAAGAATTACTTCAGGAATATCATAAATGGTTAGTTTTTCAAGAGAATTGGCGCCGTGTCCGCAATACGTCTTTGCAGCTGCTGTCTTTTCCCTTTGAAACCTTTCGCAAAGGGCAGCGAGAGTTAGCAGCAGCGGCGTATAAAACACTAAAAAATGGCAAGCGACTTTTTGCGGAAGCGCCAACTGGAACTGGAAAAACCATGTCAACGCTGTTTCCCGCATTAAAAGTGCTAGGGGAAGAAGGGGCTGATCGAGTCTTTTATCTGACGGCGAAGACGATCACCAGACAAGTGGCCGAAGATGCACTGAGCAAGTTAGCAGACAACGGTAGTGAAACCAAAAGTGTCACGATTACCGCCAAAGACAAAATCTGTTTTTTAGATGAACGAAACTGTACGCCAGAACACTGTGCGTATGCGCAAGGCTATTACAATCGAATCAACGAAGCACTATGGGATCTGTTGCATCACGAGAACCAAATAACCCGAGAAGTGATCGAGACCTACGGAAAGAAACATACGGTCTGTCCCTTCGAGCTTTCACTGGATGTCAGTGTCTTTTGCGATGTCATTATTGGTGATTATAATTATTTGTTTGATCCCACCGTTTATTTGCGAAGATTTTTTGAGGAGCCGGATGAAGAATATTTCTTTCTAGTGGATGAGGCCCATAACTTAGTCAACCGTTCCAAAGAAATGTATTCGGCAACCATTACCCGGCAGCCATTTAAGGAATTAAAGAAGAAACTATCCAATGACCAGCAAAAATTAAAACGCGCCCTAAACAAAGTTGACAAAGAATTTGCGGCTATTGCTCAAATAGCAAAAGAGGAAGAGTGGGAATACCACCATCAAGCAGCTCCCCATGAAACGATGGGCAATCAGCTCTACAAAGTAGCTGAATTGATGAAGGAATGGTTGCCGGCAAATCCTGAGCATGAATTGCAAGAAGAAGTGCTGCAAGTGTATTTTGAAGCTAACCATTATTTGAAGATCAGTGAATTTTATGATGATCACTACGAAACGACGGTGGAGATCGACCGCTATGATATCAAACTACGGCAATTTTGCATTGAACCAGCGCCGTTTTTGGAATCTGTGTTAGATAAGGGCAAGGCCAGCCTGTTGTTTTCTGCGAGCTTTACTCCTTTGACCTATTATCAAGAGGTATTAGGAGGCGGCAATGAAGCTTTGCGCTATCGCCTGCCAAGTCCTTTTGATCCGAAAAATCAGGGAATTTTTATTGCAGACTATATCCAAACAACGTATCGCCAACGTGAAGCCAGCATTCCTGCAATCGTTGATGCAATCCAGCAAATGACCGCAGCGAAAGCGGGAAACTATATGGTCTTTTTCCCTTCTTATCGTTACTTGGATGATGTGGCGGCAGCATTTTCCCAACAGGCGCCAGAGGTGGAGGTCTTGATTCAGGGGACAGCCATGAACGAAGCAGAGCGCGAGGCGTTTCTTGCACAATTTCGATCTTTTGAGCGGCAACGATCATCCCTGCTAGAAACAAGTCAAGACGGACAAGAGAGCCAGCCAAAAACATTAGTGGCATTTTGTGTCCTTGGTGGAATTTTTTCTGAAGGGATCGACTTGAAAGGCGATCGCTTGATCGGTGCGGCAGTGGTAGGAGTCGGACTGCCGCAAATCAATCACGAGCAAGAATTGATTCGGGAATATTACGATGAGAAAAAGGCAGCTGGCTTTGCGTATGCCTATCAGCTGCCCGGGATGAATAAAGTCCTGCAAGCAGCCGGTCGAGTGATCCGGGATGTCAGCGATCGCGGCGTGGTGTTATTGCTGGATCAACGTTTTCGGACACCGCGTTACCAAGAACTTTTCCCACTGCACTGGCAGCATGCCTTAAACATTCGTCGGCCACAAGAGTTATCAAAGGCATTGACTCATTTTTGGCAAGAAAAAAACTAGAAGCAGAGCTTTCAGGAGAGGTTGTGCAAAATCAGCGGGTAAGGCCGATTTTGCCTAACCATCACGTTAGACTCTGTTCTAGTTTTTTTGATTAGCGATAATTTGTAAACTGTAAATCGATCGTCAGGGGCAGTTTACGCAACAATTGGATCACTTCTTGCAGATCGTCACGACTTTTGCCGGTTACCCGAATTTGATTGTCTTGAATTTGAGTTTTAACTTTTAGCTTGGCGTTTTTGATCGCTGTCGTTATTTTTTTGGCGTTTTCTTTATCAATCCCATTGATCAATTCTGCCGTTTGACGAGCTTTTGCCCCCAAGGCATGCTCCGTTTCGCCAAATTGAATATTTTTCGTTGGTACATTCCGTTTGATCATCTTCGCAAAGAGCACATCTTTGATTTGCTCCAACTTAAATTCATCATCTCCAACGATCGTCAGTTTGCCCTCAGTCATCTTGATTTCTACCGTGGAGCCTTTAAAATCAAATCGGTTTTTCAATTCTTTTTCCGCCTGTTGAATGGCGTTTTTCACTTCTTCTGTGTTGATCTCAGATACGACATCAAAACTTGCTTCTTTTGCCAAAATCAATCACTCCTCTCATCTCTTACCTATGATTTTAACATGGAGGCGAACGATGCGGGAATGAAAAGTAAATTTTTGCAAATAATTGTTTCATTTTTTCACACAAACTGCTATTCTTTGGAAGGAGATTTTTAGTGAAGGAGCTAGATCATTGTGAGTAAGTTATTAACGAAGCACGAACAATCAGAACGATTGAAAAAAATAGGGGTTATTTTGCTGTCAGGTATTACTGCAGCCATTGCTTTAAATTTCTTTTTGATTCCCGCAAACGTTCTTTCTGCTGGGATGAACGGGGTCGCCCAATTGATCGTGGCACTTGCCTTGGAACATTTTGGCGTTCACCTTAGTACAGGGCTGTTTATTTTCCTCTTAAACTTGCCTATCTTTGTTCTCGGGTTCATCAAACTCGGGAAATCATCGACACTATTGAGCTTTATCAATGTCGTTGTCGTTTCCGTCTTAACGATGATCCTTCCGCAAGGAGCGATCACTGACAATATTTTGGTTAACGCTTTGCTAGGTGGCGTACTGTTGGGCGTCGGCGTTGCGTTTTCACTGAAAATGGGTTTTACCACCGGCGGAATGGATATCCTTTCGTTGATATTATCAAAAACGACTGGAAAAACAGTCGGTAAATATATGTTTATTTTAAACGGCATCATTGTCATGGTCTCAGGTTTCGTCTTTTCCTGGGAAAGTGCCTTGTACACGATCATTTCGATTTTCGCAATGAGCTACGTTGTGGACATGCTGCACACAAGTCATCAAAAGGTAACGGCAATGATTATTACGACCAATGCGGAAGCTGTTGGGAAAAATATTTCTAAGCATGTGTTTCGCGGCATGACTTTGTTCCCCTCAGTCGGAGGGTATTCAGGCGTACCTGGCAATATGATCATGATGGTCGTGACCCGCTACGAGATCTACGATTTAGAACAAGCTGTTTTAGAAGCTGACGGCAATGCGTTTATTAATTTTGTGCCGACCCAATCGATTACAGGCCGTTTTGCGACAGATGATGAACAACGGACCTTTAAAACGACAGGGGTCTTCCCAGAACTGAAAATACACAAGAAAAGCCGTCCATAATCAAGGATCGTCCATTTACAAATCTTGCAAAAGAAGGTATTATTTGAAACAAGAATTAAAGGAGGTCTTCAACCGTGGCATATACTGAAGTAGAAGCAGAAGCAATCAAAGAGCGTGTCTTGGCTGCCTTGGAAACCGTGATTGACCCTGAGTTGGGGATTGATATAGTGAATCTAGGCTTAGTTTATGAAGTCGAATTTGATGCAGAAACAGGCAATACCGTAATCAAAATGACCTTAACAACAATGGGCTGTCCCTTAGCCGACGTATTGACTGAATCGATACACGAAGCACTAAGCGATATTCCAGAAGTCAAAAATCCAGAGGTAAAATTAGTCTGGTATCCCGCTTGGACGACCGATAAAATGAGTCGTTATGCACGGATTGCTTTGGGGATTCGTTAAGGATTTTCAATCATAGAAAGTTGTTTCATATTTGTTAACTAGATGGAACAAGCTGTTTTCTTAGGTGTCGGACAGTTGGCAAAATGAGGATATAAACACAGAACTCTTTTATTAACTTTGAAAAAGTTGGTAGAAGTGTTTTTTAGTAATAAAACATTATTATAGATGAGTTATTAGAGGCAGTGTACACCAATGAAAGTGTGAAGGCTAACTTGAAGTTTAAGCAATTTATATAATATAATAGGATACATTGTCAGTGTATTAAGTGTGTCAATGTGTAAAGGATAATTTTTTAAGTTTTTAATGGGAAGCACAATAAGAAGAGATATTGAATTAAATTACAAATCTCTTTCCGTTAAACTCCAAAAATCGGCTAAATAACTATAACGTACTTTCATGCTTTGTTAGCGAATTAAATTTTTTATAAGAAAAATCTTGTAGTAAAAAAAGAATAGTTATAGGATCAGGAAAGAAATTCTTTTTTTTATTCCTTATATTTTCAGAAATTCTATTGTTCTTATTATTTATAATCTTCTCAGGCGGTAATGCAATAAAAAATTTTTGGTTATTTATCAATAAATACTACGAATGTATATTAGAAAGGTCTGGTTGTATATAATTTAATTAATTAATCCATAATTTTATGCATTCCAGATAATGTGGAATTTTGTGAATTGTCTTTTAGTATTCAATATAACCATATATAGAAAAAAACAAGTATATATTCATATTTATAAGGAGTTTTATATGATATATAAGAGTAAAGAATATATCTTTTTTAAAGATTTACTAGAAGTATGTTGTGGAAGTAGTGGATTGCTATATCAGTTAAGAGTATATCAGAAAAAACATACGTATTCGTGGAGTAAAATAAGCAGCAAAAAGAATGAAGAGATTTTAGTAAAAACGGCACTATATATATTAACTGAAAGTCTAGTTGATATAATGAATTCTATAGATACATTGATAAAAAATAGAAATATAAGTGGAATAAATGCATTAGCAAGAATATTTATTGAGAATTATGTGTATTTAAACACAATAGATGATTCTAAGCAAAAATCGCTCACTGCTAAACGATACGTAATCAGTAACGAGTTAAATACTATGAAGAAATATATAGAAATTTTGAGTAAAGAAGAGAGATGCTCAAAATATGAAGATCTTTTTGAGGAATATAATTTTTGGGTATTTCAATGGAATAAATATCAGCCATCTAATATAACTAAGAAGGGTAAAACGTTAAAATTAAACTGGTATAGTGAGAGAAATTTTAAAGATTTGTGCCAAAAAAAAGATTTTTTAGGACTTGAAGATTATCATATTTATCAATTCTATATGTTATACAGTATCGAAGTTCACTCATTAAATCCTTCTGCTGTACTAAGTAACAGTACTAATGAATATGACTACTCTCAAAAAGAGATGATTGTTGCAGTGCTCAGTTTGATTAACTGGATGATGTTTACTGTTTTAAAAGTTTTACAAAAATACATTGATTTTGATATAAAACAAATGAAATTTCCTTTTGATATGCAGGTTAAATTATATTTTTATAGAAAAAGCTATGGAATAAGTCCCTATAATTCCATTGTTTTTGATAAGGAAAAAAATAAGTTTAGAAGAGTATATAAAAAATAGTTTTTTCAAGCCGAAGGGGAATTTTTCTGTGTCAAAGCGTCTGAATGGAATTTTAATAGCATGAAAATGTAATATTAAAAAATCCAACCTATACTATGCATACATTAAAAAATATAGGGCTTGTTAACGTATGGATCTGAATTCCTATACTTATTACTTTTATAAATAAATTTTGAGACTTAAAGTTAATGAAGTAGGACTCTATATGTTTTTTTCTGAAAGAATTATACGATGCACATAAGTACTAATAACTTTATCGGGAAAATTTTCCAAATTAAAGAAATGACACACTCTAATCTAGTTTTAAAATATAAAATCAAAAAAGATCGTTTGTAATATATTTGTTTTCTAAGTAATTGATTAGCAATATCTGGTAAAAGAATTTACTATAAATAGCCCATAAACTATAGGGTGGCAAAATCTTTTATCTATATAAGAGTACTCAATAAAGTCCACTTATCAATATGATGAGCTACGGATAGTTTTTAAATACTCATAAATAGAATAGATTGCTTCACCAAAATCTCGTGACTCATTGTTACGAGGTTTTTTGTTTTTTACGTGACTTCAGAAATAATTGCAAAAAGGAAAAATCGTTCTTGGTTTTTCACAGACATTTTCTCTTTCAAGTAACAAATATGGAACTTGAAATACTAAAAGTGTTACTTGTGAGGTACATCTGACGCACCTTACAATGAACATGTAAAATAAGAAAGAATGAATGGAGTTGAACGTTTGTGAAAAAAATGAAGGCTGCGTTGATGTATGGACCAGGAGATATTCGCTATGAACAAGTAGAGCGACCCTGCTGTCCAGAAGGAGGTTTTCTATTGAAGGTTAAGGCAGTTGGTCTGTGCGGATCTGATATTCGCAATTTGCTGACTGATTCAAAAGCGGGGCGCTACCCTCATATTTATGGACACGAAATCGTTGGTGAGATCGTCGAAATTGATGAAAATGTGACGAAGTATCAAAGAGGGCAGATGGTTTATGTATACCCTATGGCTCATTGCCTACGTTGCGAAAATTGTCGTAATGGGAAGCACGAATGTTGTACGGAAGCTGAAAGTTACACCGATCTTCAAGGCGGTTTTGCAGAGTATATAGCATATAGTGCTACAAGAGTAGAACGAGGAGCGATTTTTGAAGTGCCAGAAGGACGAGAGCCTATCGCGGCAACATTAGCTGAACCCTTATCCTCCACTTATGCATGCATGGAGAATATTCAGGTTTCGTTAGGTGATTCGGTCGTCATTATTGGTGCAGGTCCAATTGGGGTCTTTTTAGCGATTCTAGCAAGGATTCGTGGAGCAAGCAAGGTGATCGTGATTGATAAAAATGCTGACAGACTAGCTCTTATGGAAGCGTTTGATGTAGATCATAGGATCGATTCTTCAAAAGAAAATCCTGTTGAAAAGGTGAAAGAGTATACGAATGGACATGGCGCACATAAAGTGGTTTCAGCCAATCCATCAATAGAAGCACAGCAACAAAGTATTTTTATGGCTAGAAAATGTGGGACTGTCGTCTTTTTTGGTGGTGTAGCAAAGAATCAACTAACGCCTATGGATACGAATGCAGTTCATTATAACAATCTCTGGATTTATGGTCATTATGGTGCAAATAGTATTCAAGTCGAAAAAGCTTTCCATTTATCCTTATCAGATCAGTTTCCTGCTGAAAAAATTATTTCTCATGTGTTGCCTTTAACTGACATCAATCAGGCCATCGAATTGACAAGAGAAGGGAAGGCGTTAAAAGTCGTTTTACTACCAGAAGAAGAGTATAAAATTCATTCTTTATTGAAATCTCAAAAATAGAGTAAGGAAAGGAGGAGAAAGAAAATGAATAAAAAAATTGAGATCTATATTGCCTGTGGTAGTGGGATCGCCACGTCCACAGTTGTTCAAGAGAAAGTCAAACAAATCTTGGCTCAGAGCAACATTCAGGCTTCCATCACCAAAGGGAATATTAGTCAAATTCCCTCAAAAGCAGAAACGGTGGATTTAATCTTGGTGACTACTCGATATGTCAAGCCAGTAAAAGTACCGATTCTTCCTGTTTTCAGTTTGATCTCTGGAATCAACGAAGAGCAGACCGCGCAGAAAATCGTTGAAGAGTGCCATCGAATTATTAAAGGGGGATAAAAATGGAAGCTGTATTATCAGTTATTCAGAACATCATGGATATGGGGGCATCGGTTATGCTACCCGTTGTCATTTTTATTTTGAGCTGTGTCTTTAGGATGAAAATTGGCAAAGCGCTAAAAACAGGGCTTTTAGTCGGCATCGGCTTTCAAGGGTTGGGACTTGTTGTAGGACTCCTTGGTACTTCCTTGCAACCAGCCATCGATTATTATCAGGAAATGGGATCAGGATATACCACGATGGATGTTGGCTGGGCTGCTGTTGGAGCGGCTTCGTGGTCAGTACCTTTTGCAGCGATTGCTATTTTGATGATCGTGGGGTTGAATGTATTGTTTATTCTTTTGAAATGGACAACGGTCATGAATGTCGACATTTGGAACTATATTCATTTTTTGATTCCTGGAGCATTAGCGTATGCCTTGTTTGATAGTTTTTGGCTAGGTTTGACTGTTACGGTTGGCTTATCAATTGTCACTTTATTCGTGGCTCAGTGGTTTGCTCCTAGATGGGAGGCGTATTACGGACTGGAAGGCACGACTTGTACGACATTTTCATTTATTACATTCGCTTATCCTTTTGGACTATTAGTAAATAAACTGATCGATTTGATTCCTGGTCTTAACAAAATCGATATCAGTTTGGAAAAAGTGGAAAGTAAAATTGGTTTTTTTGGAGATCCAGCAGTTATCGGTTTGTTGGTGGGAACTTTTCTAGGCGTATTGACACGCCAAGAATTTACGGTAGCGATTTCTATGGGGGTTGGAGTTTCGGCGGTGCTAGTACTGATACCCAAAATGGTCTCTGTTATGATGGAAGGCTTGACTGCGATCGGAGAAGCTGCCAAAGAATTTATGAAGAAACATATTGGCGAAGGGAAAAAATTATATATTGGAATGGACATTGCTCTTGGTCTTGGAGATCCGACAGCGATCACAACGACAGTGATTCTGATTCCGATAGCAATATTCTTAGCATTTATTATCCCTGGTATGCATTATTTTCCAGTAGGTGTTTTAACAGTAATCGTATATATGATTCCACTGCTAGCATTAGCATCAAATGGCAATCTTTTTCGAACACTCGTCACTGGCTTTTTCTTCTTAGTCATCGTTCTAATTGGAACAAACACCTTTGCACCTGAAGCAACCGAAATGATGAATGCGACCGGTGTGCCTGTGGAAGGTGTTGTGACAGATAGTTTCTGGGGCTACAATTTAGCAAATATTATAATCAGCTTATTTCATCGAATCGTTGGGTAATTGACCGAATGAATAAACGAATTATTGACAAAATAAATGGCTTAGTGGGAGAGAAATAGTGTATGAAATTTAAAGCAATCGAATTGAATGAGCGCTCAAATATAGAAGTGATTAAACAATGCGGACTTGAGCTGCTTAACGAAGGGATCGTCGGGGATAGTTTTATTGAGTCTTGTATCGAACGCGAACATCATTTTCCTACTGGTTTGCCAGTTGACCCGCCAGTTGCGATTCCGCATACCTTTGATCCCTCTGTGAAAGAATCTTCTGTTTGTTATGCAAGACTAAAAAAGCCTGTGACTTTTAAACAGATGGATACTCAAGTAGATGACTTAGCAGTCGAACATGTATTTTGCATGGCACTAAAAGATGAGCATACCTATATTGATTTTCTTCAAAAATTGATTTTAAGCATCCAGTCTCAAAATTTTATTGTTCAATTAAGCAAGTGTGAACCTGAAAACCTTGTTGATTTTCTAAGAGAGAATTTGTCTATTCATTAAGGAGGAGTGCTGTGAGGAAAATTACTGCTGAAATCATCTATCTCCTACTATATAACAAAATAACGAAAATTAGATTGGAGCAACTTTATAAAAACTTGAATCTCTCGCCAAAGAAATTCACGAGTGAAATCAAAGTCATGAACTCGTTTCTAAATACTCACGATATGCCGCAAGTGAAAATTGAAAGCGGATACTTACGGGTTCCTGATGAACTAGATTTGTCAGAAGCTTATCAGCTTGTTTTAGAATTGTCCCCTTACGACTATTCCTTGAATCCTGATGAAAGACGCACATTACTTCTGATCAATTTATTGATAACAGAAGATGTTCTTACGATGGATCATTTTGCTGATTTGTTTTACGTCAGTCGATTAACAATCATCCGCGATATCAATACGTTGAAAAAACAAGAAGTGATCATGAGTAAATATATCGAAACGCTTAGGGGTGAAGGGGTTATCCTTAAGATGAATCAATCGGAGAAAAGAGAGTATTTGTTTACATTGTTTTTAGAAAATATAGACGCAAAAGGATACATCAATTATGTCGGAATGCAAATCCTTCGGGCATTTGACGGGTCAATGGAGTATTTAGACTTTTTGGGATTCATTTTTAACGAGTTAAAGTATGCAGAAAAGTATCAGCAGTTTGATCTTTTCGTCTATATTTTTATCGTTATCAATATGCCTCGCAAAGAACAAGGTGAATCTCCCAAATTTGTCGTTATGTCGGAAAACCTGAACATACTCATCGATCAAATTGAAAAAAGATTTGATCGAACGATCTCTTTCGAAGACAAACAGGCAATAGCAGAATTTTGTCATTTGAAAAAGCGAAAAAATGCGAAGGATGCTGAATTGTATAATTTGGTCATCTATTTTCTGAATAAAATTGATGAAGATTTAGGGACGACTCTAAAGTACGAATTTGACTTAATTTCTGATATATACAATCACTTACAAATTATTGAAGAAGAGAACATTATTTTGGATATTGAAAATATCGGTCTTTTGCGGCATCAGTTTATGGATATTATCGTAGCTGTAAGGGCTAATAGTGGTGTCATTGAAAACTACCTGTCCCGATCCTTCAATGAATCATTTATTACTACGATCGCTATTCATATCGCAACTGCCTTAACCCGACAAGAATATAAGATGAGCAAAATCGATATCTGGATCGTGTGTGAAAATTTATCGATAGCGAAAATGATTGCTATGAAAATTAGTCGATACAAGCAGTTCAAAATTATGAATGTGCTAACATTTGGTACTTATCGTAAGATGTGCTTCCGTCAAAAAGCCAATCGTTTAATCTTAACTGCTGATTCTTCGCCTTTTTTGGAAGAGGATGTTTTAAGAATAACACCTTTTGTGACCCAAGAAGATATCCAAAAAATAGTAAAGATGGTTGACCGTTTGTTTACGATTAATGAAGAAGAGACTGAAGAAAAATTTGTTCAATTTGTCCAACAACCACAAAGGAGATTGCATGATTACTTGTTAAATTCGCATGTTATCAGAATCGACCAAAAATGTTCTTGGGAGCGTTCTTTACGCTTAGCAGGGGAAGTATTGACACAAAATGAGTGTATCGAGCAGAGCTATGTAGAAGAAGTCGTTGAAAACGTGAAACAAAATGGACCTTATATCGTAATAAGTGAAGGTGTTGCTTTAGCTCATGCGAACAATCGGGGAAATGTCCACCGTAGCACGATCAGCCTTTTGACGAATAAACAAAAAATCTCTTACGGATCTGAGGATTATTTTCAAGTGACTTATGTTTTCTTCGTCGCTCTTGTAAGAAGTGAAGAATACTTAGAAATTGTTGAAGATATAATGTTTCTTGGGAAATATGGATTAATTGAAAAATATTTACGTTTTAGACAGGAGGAAGCCGATGGATTATTTAGAAGAACGGAAATTCATATGTAAAATCGCCAAATCTTTATTTGACAGGAAGCTAACGGATGCTGCTGGTGGCAATATCTCTATAAAAGTTTCAGAAGATCATTTCTTGATGACACCTACTTTGGCATCTGTTCAGTATCTTTGGGAATTAGAGGCAGCGCAAATTCTTTTGGTAGATAAGAAACTATCCCTCATCGAAGGCACTGGTCGCTTGACCAGGGAAATCAATATGCATATGAGTTTTTATCACTCAGATCCACGGATCAAAGCAGTGATTCATGCTCATCCATTAAATTTGATGGTTTACAGTTGTATAGGGACTGATATGCCCATCGTCTGTGAAAACCTTCGTTTCGGACCGGATGCGATCCGTTGTTTGGATTATGCACCTGCAACAACTGAAAAGTTAGCACACTTGGTTGGTGACTACTCTCAAAACATGGTGACAAATGAAGAAAAACTACCTTATGGAATGTTATTGCGAGAACATGGGGTAATTGTTGGAGCCACTAATTTGGCTTTTGCAAATGATTATCTGGAAAGACTAGAAACAAATGCTTATGTGCATTTACATTCGCAAGCGCTTCTCCAGCAGGGCTATGAATATTATACTGACAAAACAAACGTTGCCTATGAATCCCATGAATGAAGATTGGAGGAGAGTGGATGAGGGCTGGTTTCTTAATTGGACTGAATGAATTTGAGATTCGAGAAATGGATGTTCCACAATGCCATCAGAATGAAGTGATTGTAAAAGTAGAAGCTTCAGGAATCTGTGGGTCAGATATCCACAAAATGAGTAAAGGCTGGAAATACCAGTTACCCATGATCATGGGGCACGAGATGGCTGGGACTATTGTAAAAGTTGGTCATTCTGTTCATCATTTAAAAAAAGACGATCGGGTCGCTGTTGTCCCGTTTATTCCTTGTCGTAACTGTGCATACTGTGCTATCGGGAAGTATCAATTATGTACGGACTATATCATGATGGGATCGCAACGGTTTGGGGGATTTGCAGAGTACGTATCCGTGCCAGCGAGCAATATCGTGAAAATAGGGACTAAGTTGTCTTTTGAAGAAGCGGCCATGATTGAGCCTCTTGCTGTCTCAGCGCATGGTGTTTATGGAATCGAACCTAAAGTGGGCGATGTCGTTGCAGTTTTTGGGTTAGGAACGATTGGATTGCTGACGATCCAATGGTTAAAAATTGCGGGTGTGAAAACGATCATTGGCATTGATATTCAATCAGAGAAACTGGAACAAGCAATAGATTTAGGTGTCACCGATACGATTAATCCTAGTCTTCAAGATCTTGAAACAGAGATCTCCCGAATAACGGATGGTTTAGGCGTGGATATTGCAATGGAATGTGCAGGTACTAAAATAACCGAAGAGCAATGTCTCTTAGTGACAAAAAAAGGCGGGAAAATTGGATTTCAAGGGATCGCTTATTCTGATGTTTTGATTAGACAACGGGCATTTGAAAAAATCTTTCGCAGTGAATTAACCATTAAGGGTTTTTGGAATAGTTATTCTGCGCCTTTCCCAGGTAAAGAATGGTTTGATTCAATCACCTTTTTAGAAAGCGGACGCTTGAGTGTCAGTCATATGATTTCCCATCGCTTTCCATTAGAGGATCTTCAAAGAGCATTTGATTTAGCGGTAAATAGAAGTGAAAGCTTTAATAAAATCATGATCATGCTCTAAAAAAACATTTGAGTACAATATAAACCGATTGTTTTCAAAACCATATTTATTCAGTAAGTTTTAACAAGCTGTATGGATATGGTTTTTTTGATTTGCTACTCTGATTACAGAGGTTGCTCGTTCTAAAACCTGTCCAACTCAAAGACATCGTTGCATTTTCAGAAATGAAACGGTAAACTAGTTGGAAAGATTGGAGGAATGAATCAATGTTAGCTACGAATTTTGGGAAATATACATACAAAAATCCGTTTATGAACGCCTCAGGAGTCCATTGTATGACGATCGAGGAATTAGATGAATTAGCAGCGTCAGCAGCTGGGTCATTTGTCACGAAGAGTGCAACACTAGAAGCGCGTGCCGGAAATCCAGAACCACGTTATACCGATTTACTGTTAGGAAGCATCAATTCGATGGGATTACCAAATCTAGGGGTGGACTACTACTTAGACTATGCCATCAAAAAACAGCAGGAAGTGACCCAGCAAGCGCCCTTCTTTTTCTCTGTCGCTGGTATGAGCGTGGCTGAAAACATTGAGTTATTGAAGAAAATCCAAGAAAGTGATTTTGAAGGAATCACAGAGTTAAATCTTTCTTGTCCAAACGTGCCAGGAAAACCCCAAGTTGCCTATGATTTTCCTTTGACCGATCAAATTCTGGAAACCGTCTTTGGTTTTTTCACAAAACCTTTAGGTGTCAAATTGCCGCCATACTTTGATTTGGCGCACTTTGATGAGATGGCTAAGATATTGAACAAGTATCCGTTAACTTATATCAATTCAATCAATAGTATTGGGAATGCTTTATTCATTGATCCTGCTACTGACTCAGTAGTTATCAAACCAAAAGATGGTTTTGGCGGTTTGGGAGGCGAATATGTGAAACCAACGGCATTAGCCAATGTGCGGGCTTTCTATACACGTCTCAAGCCAGAAATCAAAATTATCGGTACTGGTGGGATTCGTAATGGTCAAGATGCGTACGAACATTTGTTATGTGGCGCTTCTATGTTGCAGATCGGCACAGAGCTGCAAAAAGAAGGACCGGTGATCTTTGAACGATTGACGAAAGAATTAGCAGCGATCATGAAAGAAAAAGGGTATCAATCAATCAGTGAGTTCCAGGGGAAATTAAAAACGATTGATTAAGAACGACTTTGAATGCTTTACTATCCGCTTCTTTTTATAGAAGAAAGGTGGTTTTTAATGGAGAAGTTTCGTAAAACAACGGAGGATGATCTGGTTGAGTTGATGGCGATTTTTGAAGAAGGCATTGCTTTCTTAAAAGCACAAGGATCTCCGCAATGGCAAGATGGGTACGGTCCTAAAGAAAATCAAATCAAAGCAGATATTGCCAATGGTGAAAGCTATGTGTTGGTGAAAGATGGAAAAATCGCAGCGTCTGCAGCGTTGGTTTCTGGTGATGATCCTGTCTACAACGCAATTACCGGCGCAGGGTGGGATGGAAACGGTCCATATCTATCCATTCATCGCGTCGTTGTCAGTTCTCATTTTAAAGGGCAAAAGTTAAGCGCCAAATTGCTGCAAGCTCTTGAAGTGGTTGCATTAGAGCAAGGAATCGTTGATTTACGTATCGATACGTATAAAGCTAATATTGGTATGCAAAAGAATATCCAAGCAGCTGGCTATCAATACAAAGGGGAGGTAACATTCCCTTTTCCGAACGGAGAGCGATTGGCTTTTCAAAAACGTTTGACCGCAAGCTAAGCATTCTATTCCATTAGTGTCACTTGGCTGAATTAATGGAATAGTTGTGTCAAAGTGAATTTTTGGTATGAAAATGCGGATAATGGTTGTCAGAATCCTTTCGGCTTGCTAAGATAAGCACGTAAAGGACGGTGCCAAATGAAGAAAAGAATCAAAAAGAAAAAAGCGTATAAAAAATATATCCATGATATTTTTGCGGGTTATGAAGAAATGCTTGAGAATCCAGCGATCAATGAGAAGAAGTTTTCTTATCTGAAAGAAGAAACAACCTTAAAACGAGACGATCAAAATCAGATCCGTTTTCGTACGATCGATATTGATTAAACTACCTATTTTGGGTAGTTTTTTTGTTTATCTCGACTTAGTTGAAAATATTTCAGAAAAAAGCTTGCTCTTTCATTCTTAGAATGATAAAGTATTCAACGTTGGCAATTGAGCCAGCGGGTCAAAAAAGCTTTTGAAAAAACTTCAAAAAAAGACTTGACCAAAAATGAAACAGATGATATTATAACGAAGTCGCAATTTTAAAACAGTTAATCGATGTTGATACATCAACAAAATTAATTAAAAAAAGTTGTTGACAAATAACAAATCATTTGTTATTCTAATGAAGTCGCTGAGACAGCCGCTGCGAAGTTGAAAAACAACGAGCGAAAAAACTTTTAAAAAAGAGTTGACAATCAAACGTCGCTCTGATATGATATAAAAGTTGCTAACACAGCACTGTAGACCTTTGAAAACTGAACAAAGCAAGCAAACGAACCAATGTGTAGGACGTTTCAATTTATTGAAACAAATACATGCAAGCAATAGCTAGCAAAGTTAATTTTTATGAGCTTAATGACCGTATGGTCATTCAAACAAATCATTATGAGAGTTTGATCCTGGCTCAGGACGAACGCTGGCGGCGTGCCTAATACATGCAAGTCGAACGCTTTTTCTTTCACCGGAGCTTGCTCCATCGAAAGAAAAAGAGTGGCGAACGGGTGAGTAACACGTGGGTAACCTGCCCATCAGAAGGGGATAACACTTGGAAACAGGTGCTAATACCGTATAACACTATTTTCCGCATGGAAGAAAGTTGAAAGGCGCTTTTGCGTCACTGATGGATGGACCCGCGGTGCATTAGCTAGTTGGTGAGGTAACGGCTCACCAAGGCAACGATGCATAGCCGACCTGAGAGGGTGATCGGCCACACTGGGACTGAGACACGGCCCAGACTCCTACGGGAGGCAGCAGTAGGGAATCTTCGGCAATGGACGAAAGTCTGACCGAGCAACGCCGCGTGAGTGAAGAAGGTTTTCGGATCGTAAAACTCTGTTGTTAGAGAAGAACAAGGATGAGAGTAGAACGTTCATCCCTTGACGGTATCTAACCAGAAAGCCACGGCTAACTACGTGCCAGCAGCCGCGGTAATACGTAGGTGGCAAGCGTTGTCCGGATTTATTGGGCGTAAAGCGAGCGCAGGCGGTTTCTTAAGTCTGATGTGAAAGCCCCCGGCTCAACCGGGGAGGGTCATTGGAAACTGGGAGACTTGAGTGCAGAAGAGGAGAGTGGAATTCCATGTGTAGCGGTGAAATGCGTAGATATATGGAGGAACACCAGTGGCGAAGGCGGCTCTCTGGTCTGTAACTGACGCTGAGGCTCGAAAGCGTGGGGAGCGAACAGGATTAGATACCCTGGTAGTCCACGCCGTAAACGATGAGTGCTAAGTGTTGGAGGGTTTCCGCCCTTCAGTGCTGCAGCAAACGCATTAAGCACTCCGCCTGGGGAGTACGACCGCAAGGTTGAAACTCAAAGGAATTGACGGGGGCCCGCACAAGCGGTGGAGCATGTGGTTTAATTCGAAGCAACGCGAAGAACCTTACCAGGTCTTGACATCCTTTGACCACTCTAGAGATAGAGCTTCCCCTTCGGGGGCAAAGTGACAGGTGGTGCATGGTTGTCGTCAGCTCGTGTCGTGAGATGTTGGGTTAAGTCCCGCAACGAGCGCAACCCTTATTGTTAGTTGCCATCATTTAGTTGGGCACTCTAGCGAGACTGCCGGTGACAAACCGGAGGAAGGTGGGGATGACGTCAAATCATCATGCCCCTTATGACCTGGGCTACACACGTGCTACAATGGGAAGTACAACGAGTTGCGAAGTCGCGAGGCTAAGCTAATCTCTTAAAGCTTCTCTCAGTTCGGATTGTAGGCTGCAACTCGCCTACATGAAGCCGGAATCGCTAGTAATCGCGGATCAGCACGCCGCGGTGAATACGTTCCCGGGCCTTGTACACACCGCCCGTCACACCACGAGAGTTTGTAACACCCGAAGTCGGTGAGGTAACCTTTTTGGAGCCAGCCGCCTAAGGTGGGATAGATGATTGGGGTGAAGTCGTAACAAGGTAGCCGTATCGGAAGGTGCGGCTGGATCACCTCCTTTCTAAGGAATATTTCGGAAGACTACACATCGTTTGCCTTTGTTCAGTTTTGAGAGGTCTACTCTCAAACAAAATTTGTTCATTGAAAACTGGATATCGAAGAAAAAATCAAAACAAGTAACACACACCGAGTTGAAATGTTAAAAGAGTTTTTTAATAAGTTCAACGCTTATTTTCTTGAGCAACCTTCTATCGCTAGAAGAAGTACTCAAAACCGACCGTAAGGTCAAAGGTTAAGTGAATAAGGGCGCACGGTGGATGCCTTGGCACTAGGAGCCGATGAAGGACGGGACTAACACCGATATGCTTTGGGGAGCTGTAAGTAAGCTATGATCCAGAGATTTCCGAATGGGGAAACCCAGCATCTTTTATAGGATGTTACGTCTGCGTGAATACATAGCGCAGTCGAGGTAGACGCAGAGAACTGAAACATCTAAGTACCTGCAGGAAGAGAAAGAAAATTCGATTCCCTGAGTAGCGGCGAGCGAAACGGGAAAAGCCCAAACCAACAAGCTTGCTTGTTGGGGTTGTAGGACTCCGATATGGTAGTCTATTCAGATAGTCGAAATACTTGGAAAAGTATGTCAAAGAGGGTAAAAACCCCGTAGGCGAAATTTGGATAACACCTAGGAGGATCCTGAGTACGGCGGAACACGAGGAATTCCGTCGGAATCCGGGAGGACCATCTCCCAAGGCTAAATACTCCCTAGTGACCGATAGTGAACCAGTACCGTGAGGGAAAGGTGAAAAGCACCCCGGAAGGGGAGTGAAATAGATCCTGAAACCGTGTGCCTACAACAAGTTAGAGCCCGTTAATGGGTGATAGCGTGCCTTTTGTAGAATGAACCGGCGAGTTACGATAGCATGCGAGGTTAAGTTGAAGAGACGGAGCCGCAGCGAAAGCGAGTCTGAATAGGGCGAATGAGTATGTTGTCGTAGACCCGAAACCATGTGATCTACCCATGTCCAGGTTGAAGGTGCGGTAAAACGCACTGGAGGACCGAACCCACGTACGTTGAAAAGTGCGGGGATGAGGTGTGGGTAGCGGAGAAATTCCAAACGAACTTGGAGATAGCTGGTTCTCTCCGAAATAGCTTTAGGGCTAGCCTCGGAATTGAGAATGATGGAGGTAGAGCACTGTTTGGACTAGGGGCCCATCTCGGGTTACCGAATTCAGATAAACTCCGAATGCCATTCATTCATATCCGGGAGTCAGACTGTGAGTGATAAGATCCATAGTCGAAAGGGAAACAGCCCAGACCACCAGCTAAGGTCCCCAAATAACTATTAAGTGGAAAAGGATGTGGGG
>NZ_JBIORT010000001.1:1385000-3030000 GCF_051714385.1 Enterococcus sp. AZ141 | reverse complement strand
CTACGGTGCATTACTATAAGTTAGGAACCTATTATCATGAGCGAGCGACGATTGGTATCGATGCGAGTATTCCCGAAATTTTTGTTATCCCTGAGATAGATGAAGAATGGGAAAAGTTCCAACGAGGCAGTCGTGAGATGCTGACAGCAATCGAACAGCAGATGGACAAGCTGGAAGCCAAACGGATCACTGCGTTATCAGAAGTGAAGGAAATCCAAAATCAGATCGATAAACTTACGGAAGCCGAAAATGAATTGACGGAATCAAAGGGCTTTTTCAATCGGACAAAAATCGATGAAGAACTAGAGCGTTTGACTTCTGACCGGAAAGCTCTAGAAGCCAAACGTAGAGAATGGGAAAGATATTCAAATAATAATGAAGAAGTTTTTGCTGAAAAAGAACGCCTGCAGCAGCAATATCAAACATTGCGTTTAAAGAAAGCAATCGTAGAAAAAGAATTCCGACAAATTGATACTTTTTTTGGTTCTTTTGAAGAATTCAATACTAAATTATTGGCTTTCTTAGCTCAGTATACGGGAAAGGAGCTGATTGAAATTGACGAAAGAAACACAGAAAAATCCTCTTGAACCACAACTGATGGATCAGGAAGAGACTCTAGAAGTTCAACCAGAAGAAGTCAATGAGGTCGACGAAAATTCAGCAACCAATGCGTCTACCACAGTTGATGATCGCTCTTTAGTAGAAGACAATGTAGAGGATGATTCTTTCAAATTAGTGGAAGAGGAAGCGGAATATGAAGATGATTACTATGCTGTAAAAGCACAAGATCATCAGCGCATCGAGTCCCTTATTGAACAAGCCGAAAATGAGCTAGCTGATTTAAAATTGCGAAAATCAATCATGGAGGCTGATTTCTCCGGGTTGCTCAACCATTATCGTCATTTGATCTTAACAGAACAAGAAATCTCTGTCATTGCAAAAAAAACCTTGCTTGAGTACTATGCCTATGAATTCTTGAAACCATTAAAAGTGATTCATTTAACAGCTACCGACAATTACGATACCTGGAAGACAAAGCACTTCAATGTCCGCTTTCGTTTAACAGAAACAAAAGAACTAGAGTTTAGTTTTAAGTTAAATCCGGTCAATTCAAGTTACCAATCAAACTATTTGCCGTTGTTGACAATCAATTCAAATTCCCAGTCGGTGGTGGTCAACGATGAACAGATTTTACATCTGATCAGTCAATGGCATGCCGATAATATTTTCTCAGTCAATCAACTTTCACTGTTTAATTACGATGTAAATTTGATACTGGCTCATTTAAAAGAATTGGATTTTACTGTCTCGCCAAGTTTGATCGACAATACCCAAACCTTAGCTGTCGATATGGAAACAGATTTTCCTGTTGCAGCGGAAGTCCTTGACCAAATTTTCATCATCACGATGGAGAATCAGTCGTATGATTTTATCACAGAAAACAAAGGCGAGATCCTTGTTCTGCTTGATAAAAATCAGCGTTTGACGATTCATTTGTACACAGAATCAACGTTACTCACGATTGACTCGGATCAATGGAAGCGATCTTTATTGGATTTCTTCACAAGTTATCCGTTTTTGGTTCCGCTTGTCGTTCAAGGTGAAGAATAAATGTTCTAAATTGGTTAAAAGTGCTAGAATGGTTTTTATAACTATTCAGCACTTTTTTTGGAAGGAGCAGTATGATGATAAATAAAGCACTAGGTTTTTATGAAGGACGATCTTTAGATGATCCAGAAGTATTTATTGAAAAGGAATTTCCAATGCCAACTTGTCAGGCAAACGATCTATTGGTGGAAGTGCAAGCTGTTTCTGTGAATCCAATTGACACGAAACGCCGTCAAACAACCACTTTAAGTGAGAAATTCCATATCCAGGGATATGATGCAGTAGGTATAGTACATGAAATCGGCTCAGCAGTTAATGGCTTTGCCGTTGGTGATCGGGTGTTTTATGCTGGAACCACACAACGACCTGGTGCGAATCAAAGGTTTCAAGTCGTTGATTTTCGAATCGCAGCAAAGGCGCCAGCCGGCTTTTCTGACGGTGATCTTGCAGCTATGCCATTAACGAGTATTACGGCATGGGAATTGCTTTTTGAAAAATTTGGGTATGTGCCTGAAGAGAACGCGAATGAAGGATCAATTTTATTGGTCAATGCCAGCGGTGGTGTTGGCTCGATTGCGGCGCAACTAGCAAAATGGGCAGGATTGACAGTCTATGGCACTGCGAGTCCTAAGAACGATCAGTGGCTTAAAGACAATCAAGTGGATCAGGTACTGAATCACCGCTTGCCGTTAGCTGAACAAATCACTGAACCTTTTTCAGCCGTTGCACTTTTTTATGACGCCTCGGCCTATTTGCCACAATTAACAAAAGCAATCTTGCCATTTGGCAAAGTCGGAATGATCGTGAATACGAAAGAAGCGCTAGATTTAAATCCATTTAAAAACCTCGGCATCGATTTTTATTGGGAGTATATGTTCACAAAAACAGATGCTCAGTTGATGATTGAAACACAAGGGGGCATTTTGCAACGGATCGCCTCGTTGCTCGCTGACAAAAAGATCCATACGACTGCGGTCCAAACGTTTGATGGAGGAATTACCATCGAGACCTTAAAGCACGCTACAAAAGCGGTTGAACAAGGAACGAAAGGAAAGACAGTGATCACTGGAGGCGTCCGCTAAATGGAAGAAGAGGAAGCGATGCTGTTTTGGGATGAATTCGCGCAAGAATATGCGCAAATTCAAAGAGAATCCCAATTGAAAATCGCCGAAGAGGCAGCAGCTTTTTTGATGGAGCAGAAAGTGTTTCCGATATCGACCTTCGTTGACTTTGCTGCGGGCACTGGTCGCTACATTTCAGCTTTTTATCCTTTTGTAGATGAGTATTACGCAATTGATTTTTCAAAAGAAATGTTAAAAATCATCGAAGAAACGATGGAAGATCCGATGAGCAAGCTCCATCTGGTTCAGCAGAGCCAAAAAGACTTTTTATCTGCAGACCAGCACTGGCCCTGTATTTTTATGGCAATGAATCCAGCAGTCAGAGACAAAGAAACCTTGCTTCAGTTTCAAAGAAAGGCCCATCAATTAATTATTCTAAGAATGATCGCAGAAGAAGAGAACGTGTTTCAGCCTTATGAAAAAAATCATTCAGCGAAGAACGATCTGAACCTAAATACTTGTTACAAGAAGTGGTTTACAGAAGAAGCGATCGATTGGCAGAGTCGGCAATTCGAGTATATTTTGAAGGAAGAGATCGATCAAGAATTATTTCATCTTTATTTTGAGGAGGAGTATTCATTGGAACAGCGGCAAGAAATGGTTCAACATGTCTTTGGTGAGGCATTGACTGTCGAAAGCCAAACGAAAATCACCTTTGAGCTTCTCTTAGCCTAGGAGAAATCACACAATAGACATCAAAAAACGAGATTCTGACATAAGATCAAGAAACAGGTACAGCAAGTAGGGTTCTGTTGACTGCTGACTGGAAACATCTTATGCTGGAATCTCGTTTTACAGTGAATTTACTACAATAAAAGGTAGACGATACTGCCTAATAACAGTAAAAAAACGACGTTAACGATAAAAAATAGCTTTTGAAACATTCCCGCTTCTTTGGGTCTGGCTTGTTTCAGTAATTTGTACCCAATCAAATTCGCCAAAGAAGCAATCAATGTACCCAAACCACCCACATTGACGCCCAAAAGAACGGCTTTTTCTAAATCGGTGAAAGGAGCAATCAAAATCGCTGCAGGAACGTTAGATATTCCTTGAGAGAGTAAAATACTACCTAAAAAAGCGCGATGTGTTTCTTGAAAATATGGTCGAATGTGATCGGTGACCAGAGGTTGGTCTTGAATATTCCCAACGATCAAGAAGAAGCAGAGGAAGGTAAGTAGTAACCGATAATCAACTTTTGCGAATAATCGTTTGTTGCTAAACCAAACCACGGCTGCGACGACGAGCACAGCGATTGAAATAGGTAGAACACTAAAAATACCAAGAATCATAAGGACAAATAATCCTGCATTGAGCAGCGCTGGCTTTTTTTCAAAGGGCTCTTCTTGCAGGGCGATTTCCAATGGAGTCTTTGGGATGAGCTGGATCGAAACAAGGAGTAATAGCAAAGAAAGTCCCACAAAGGTGCCGGTAGTCCACATGAATTGTGGCAGCGAAATCTGATAGTAAGAAAATAAAAATAGATTTTGCGGATTTCCAAATGGAAACAGGCTGCTTCCTAAATTGGCTGCCACGATCAAATAGACAGCGCCTAATAAGACACTGGTGCGCTGTTGTTCTTTCCTCGTTAAAAGTAAGTAGATGGGCAATAATGTTAAGATAGCCACGTCGTTTGTTAAAAACATCGAACTGAAGAAGCTTAGCAAGACGATTGAACGGATCAAGTCACGCAGATTGCGACTTTTTTCCACTAATTTTTGTCCAAATGCTCGTAAAAGACCAGCTTCTTCTAACCCATTGATTACTAACATCAACCCAAACAGTGATAAAATCACTTTAAAGTCAATAAATGACCAACGGAAGGTGCCGAAAAAACACGCAATGAGTGCTAGTAACAGGGAAATCGAAAATAATCGATCCGTTCGAAAAAATGCTAACATTCGTTTTCCCATAGTTCACCACCTTTCTTCTCAAGAATTTTACCATTCCCGCGCTTTAGGAACAATAAATAACGCTTTTTCCATATAACTCAAAGGCATTCAGGCAATTTTTATAGTTGACAAACGACCCATTAATTGGGAAATTAGTATGTGAAAGGTGAAGGAGGTTCAAAAATGAATGTTATGCAGCTGCTTGAAAAAAATCAGCAGGTTCATTTTCAAATTTTAGCTGTTTTTTTTCAGAACGGCTCAGAAATCTCTTACAAGAAACTTGCAAAAACATTATCCATTTCCGCACCCACTTTGCAAAAAGAACTTCAAAATCTTCATCAAAATTTAGTCGCTTTCCATGAGGATGCGGCATTGACTTATTTAGAAAATGATCAAGTACAGTTAACACTTCCGCTTGATTTCTCACTAAAAAAATTCTTTTATGCGTATCTTTCAGAAGCAATCGATTTTCAGATATTGTCGTATTTGTTTTTTCATCGAGATGAGTCAACGACGAAAATGATGTTAGAACTGATGTTGAGTGAAGCTTCATTGTTTCGTCGATTCAAAGCCATCAATCAGTTATTGAAAGAATTCGACATCCAATTAAAAAATAAAAAATTGCTTGGGGATGAAAAACAGATTCGCTTTTTCTATTATCAGTTTTTTTCACAAAGTTATCCCAATGAAGAATTGATCGCTCGCTTGAATGCACCAGCCATCAACAATTTGATTCGAGTAATCGAAAAACAGCTACAGACAACGTTTAGTCAATCCGAACGCTGGAAAGTCGGGCTGTGGTTAGGTATTATGGAAGCCCGTTTTGATTATCGTGGCTCGCAGCAGCATGAAGCATCGTATCCATTGTTGAAGTCATTGGAAAATGAAGCGATGTTCCAGCTTTTGCGGAATATATTAGGACGCTATCTCAGTCGTTTTGCCGTATCCTGGAGCGATTATGAAACGGTTTATTTCTATTTATTTTTATTAGCTGAAGGCTTGATTCGCCCTTCACTGGATGACTCCTTGCAAAAATCACTTTTCTTCCAAGAGATCGATGCGTTAAATGGGGAGCTGCTGCAGGCAATTGGTGATAGTGAGAGAAAGACTACAGAAACTTCTACGGAATTATGCGTCTTCTTGACGAGTGTGACGATCCAAGCGTTGTATATTCATGGCGGCATTATTGCCTTTGCTGAATTTCAGCCGCAAAGTGTTGCGAATGAGAGCTTGATTGAAGTGGCACAGCAAGCAATCGAACAGTTGGAGAAAAACGTAAACCAGTCCTTTTCTCTTGAGAAAAAGCAGCATTTGACCAATGAATTGCTTTTGATCCGTCAATGGATTCAAGTAAAACAGGAAAAAGCATTTACGGTCGGCATTTTGTTGACTCAATCACGATTACGCAGTGGCTTTTTGCGGCGTTTTTTGATCAAAGAATTGGCTGGCTATCCGAATATTCATTTTGAGGGGACGAAGGAGAAGGATTATGATTTATTGATCGTTGATCATTCTGAGATCTCGGAAGGCTATCGTTATAAAAAACGATTGATTTTAACAGGTGGGGCAACCCCATTTGAAGAAGAGCGGCTTCATCAAATCGTGGATGAAATACGCAATGAGAACCTTGAAAGCGAGTTGGAAAAGATATGAGAATAGTGATTATTGGAGGCTCTCATGCAGGAATTGCTGCTGCCCGTCATTTAAAAAAAGTTGACCCAAAAGTCGATGTGATAATTATTGAAAAATCAAGCGTTCTGGGTTATGTTGCTAGCAGTTTGAATTTAGTGCTGGAAGGCTACATTCAACGATTGGAAGATTCCCGAACGGCAACTGCGAGTGAGCTTCTTTCTGAAGGAATCAATGTGATGTTAAACAGTGAAGTCACAAAAATCTTTCCGCAAGAACAAACGGTTCATTTTGTCACATCAACGGAATCTTATCAGCAAGAAGACGAAGTGAGTTATGATGGCTTGATTTTGGCGATGGGATCGAGTACTTTCCGTTCGGAGTTTGCCTCAGATGTCGAAGCACATATAACGACCTACAAAACCATTGGTCAATCAAAGCAAGCGTTAGAAAAAATCGAAAGTGCGCAAACCGTGGCGATCGTTGGCGCGGGTCTGATTGGGTTTGAATTGGCGGAATCTTTAAGTGGCCAGCAAAAAGCCGTTCATTTGATTGATCGAATGGATACCCTTTTGTTCCGTTATTTTGATCAAGAAATTGCTGAAATTTTGATGGCGCGCTTTCCAGAGAACTTACAAATCTATCTTAACAGCAATGTCGCCCATACGATCAAAGACGAGAAGGGTGAATATCAGGGAATCGAGCTTTCAAACGGAACCAAGATTCGAGCTGACGTGGTCGTTTATGCCGTAAATCCGCGACCGAATGTCGCATTGGTTGAAGACTTTTTAAAACTAAATCTCGATGGCACGGTATTTACAAATGAATATTTACAAACGTCTGACCCAGCGATTTATGCAATTGGTGACCTGGTTTCGATTCCTTTCAATCATTCGGATAGCTCTTTGTATATCCCTTTAGTGACTAATGCTTATCGGACGGGGATCGTAGCTGCCACCAATTTATTGGCAAATGAACGGGGAACGACGAAAATTCCTTTTCCAAAAATGCAACGGACCGTCGTTAGTAAACTGTTTGGCTATTTCGTCAGCAGTTCAGGTATTAATGAGACCGAGGCACCGTATTACGGCTTTGAAGTAGATTCAGTGACGCAGACATTTCATTCTCGGACATTTTTCGCGACAGATGAGGATTTTGAAGTAACGTTAAAACTGATTTTTGATCAGCAAACGAAAGTGATTATGGGGGGACAAATCATTACGAGTGATCGTGGAAGTTTGGAGATCATCAATACGATCTCAACCTTGATCAATAGCAAGACGACCTTGCACCAACTAGCGACAATGGATTACTTTTTCAATCCAACCATTTCTTTCCCTTTGCACTTTTTGAATCAATTAGCCCTTGATGGCTTGTTAAAGTAAAATAATAACTCTTGATAAACCTGCGATGATCGTAGGTTTATTTTTTTTAATTACAGATAATCGGGAAAGACTATCGATTACAATCAGCGACTGGTATCGCGTATTGAAAACAGGTAGGCTTTTGTCGGAGATTGAATTCAACTGGTATCATGATTTTTTGGAAGAAGAAACTCAAAACGAAAACTATAAAACTCGTTCCACGACTAAACTGTTTTTACTCACAAATTCTTATCGATAGACGAATGGTGTTTAGGTGGAGGAGACGGCGCGTCATTTGCTTTTATCTGAAAAGTTACATCACCATTGCATCAGTAAGTGCTGGCTTTACAAGGGTTTCAATAGATGAAAATAATTGCAAATCTAAGTGATCTGTTATTGAATGATCCTCATAAAATGAATATAGTATGAGCGAGCATTTTATAATTAAAGCAATAAAATAGACAATATTGAGATAAAAATAAGTTTTCTCGCAAGGATATAAGAGAAAAACATCACATAATCCTTTTCTTTACACACTCATTTTTTCGAAATTGCGATAGGAAAGGGATTTTTTTAAAAAAATTCTTGTGATTTTAAGTGAAATACGTTACCCTATTAAAGAGAGTGAGAATCATTCTCAATAAGGAGGGCGGGGCATGTTTAAAAAAATCGGATTACTGCTGATCTTTGTTCTTCTAATGGGTTGCTCCTTGTTGGCAGGCACCCATGAATTGTCTTTATCAGGTTTACAGCAGGGTGATCCGAATCATTGGCTTGTTTTGGTAAAAGTTAGGCTTCCACGGACGATCAGTTTGATCATTGCAGGTGGGATCATTAGTATCTGTGGAAAAATTATGCAACACATGATGCAAAATAAATTTGTGGCCTCGGAGTCGATTGGACTGACGGATAGCGCCCGTTTAGGAATTTTGCTGGTTATGCTCTTTCTACCAAATGCCTCAAATTTGATTCGCACTACAGCAGCATTTGTGTTTGCCTACGCAGGTGTGTTGTTCTTTTTATTTTTAAGCCAATTTCTACCAAAGAAAGATCCAATGATGCTGCCTTTAACAGGGGTGATGTTCGGTAATATCATCGGGGCTATCAGTAGCTTCTTAGCCTATCGCTTCCAATTGGTTCAAAACGTTTCTTCTTGGCTGCAAGGAAATTTTGCCACCATTATGGTTGGACAGTATGAACTTTTGTATTTGACGATTCCCGTTTTCGGTCTATTGTATTTCTTGGCTTATGAGATCACGATCGCCGGTTTAGGAGAAAGTGCGGCTAAGAGTCTGGGAATCAATTACTTGTTCTTGCGTTTTGCTGTATTTGCGCTGGTGGCGTTTGCTAGCAGTATCGTTTTATTGACTGTGGGGCAAATTCCTTTTTTAGGGATCGTTATCCCAAATATGATCGGCATGGTTTTTGGGGATCATTTGAAAAACAATCTGCTTTTGATCAGCTTTGCCGGAAGCGCGTTCTTGCTATTGTGTGATGTATTGGCGAGAATCGTCATCGCACCTTATGAAATGCCGGTCAGTGTTGTTGCCGGCGTACTGGGTGGCTGCTGTTTCTTGATTTTGCTTCTGGGGAGGAAATTTCGATGAAGAAAAAACTCTTTCTTTTGTTGTTTCTGATCCTTTGTGCATGTGGTGCCTATCTGACCTATAACACCTATGGAAACTGGTCATTTGCTTTTGCATTAAGGGGACGCCGAATCTTGGCTTTTGCCTTAGTTGCAATCGCCATCTCCTTTAGTACCATCACCTTACAGACACTGACAAGCAATCGCTATCTGACCCCTGGAATTTTAGGCTTGGACCAACTGTATGTTCTTGTTCAAACCCTTTGTTTCTTTTTTATCGGAGGAATTCAGATGCTGAGCCAAGAAACAGCAACGATGTTTTTGTTTTCTGTCGGCTTAACTGCCGTTCTAGGTAGCTTCTTAATTGGCTTTTTCTATCAAAAAGCAGTCGCTGGGTTGTTTTTGTTATTGATGGCAGGGATGGTCTGTGGCACGATGTTCGGTAGTCTCAGCACCTTTCTGCAAGTGTTGATGGATCCAAATGAATATGATTTACTACAAGGTCGTTTGTTTGCCAGCTTTGGCAATATCAATACCCAGCATCTATTGATTGCTGCCGCGATCATTTTGCTAGGGAGTATCTGTCTGGTTCTGCTGATTCCAGAATTGAATTTGCTCCATTTAGGAAGTGGGCAAGCCAAAAGTTTAGGTGTATCTGTTCAATGGCTTCATAAAGGTGTTTTATTTTTGATTGCTTTACTGACAGGCACCGCCACTGCTTTAGTTGGTCCAGCAGTTTTTCTAGGCTTTGTGGTGGCAACGATCACCTATCAGCTTTTCCCAACTTATCGTCACGGTTGGTTGTTTTTCGGTGGGAGTTTGATTGGTTTTCTCCTGTTGGTAGGAGGTCAATTCCTAGTGGAACAGGTCTTTCAATGGCAAACGACCATCGGCACCGTGATCCAATTATTAGGCGGTATCTTCTTTATAAGCAAATTGCTGCTGGAAAGGAAAAAAACATGATCGAAACCAAAAATGTATCCAAGAATTATGCAAAAACACAAGTTTTGACGGAATGTTCCATAGCGTTGCCGGAACAGAAAATGATTGCCTTCATCGGGCCCAATGGTGCCGGAAAAAGTACCTTGCTTTCTTTAGTCAGTCGGATGTTGGATCAACGCACCGGTGATATTTATCTGGATGGAACGGAGATTCGTCAATGGAAGTCCAAAGAGCTAGCAAAAAAAATGGCTTTTTTGCAGCAAAGCAATCGCTATGCCGTCAATCTGACTGTAAGAGAGCTGGTGGCATTTGGTCGCTATCCGTATAACCGGGGGCGACAATCGGCAGCAGATGATGGGATCATTGATGACGCTTTGTCTAAGTTATCTCTAACCGAATATAGTGATCAATCGATTCATGAACTTTCTGGTGGTCAGTTACAACGAGTTTACTTGGCGATGATTTTAGCCCAAGATACAGATTATCTACTCTTGGACGAACCGTTAAACAATTTAGATTTAAAACACGCCAACCAGCTGATGAAGCTATTGACAACCTTGGTGGAAGACTATCAGAAAACTGTTGTGATCGTTTTGCACGACATTAATTTTGCAGCACGGTATGCCGATCACATCGTCGCGATGAAAGATGGTCAGATTTTTAAAGCGGCTGACACAGAGGCAGTGATTCAAGAACAACTATTAGAATCATTGTATGAGATTCCAATCAAACTGGTACAAGTGGATGGGCGGCAATTTTGCTACACCTTCCAATAAAAAATATGTTTCAAAGGAGGAAAAAATGAAAAAAATAGCAGTAAGTTTTATGAGTATTTTCGTATTAGCGGGGTTGACCGCTTGCGGCTCGAATAATACAGGGACAACAGATTCAACGGGTACAGCTCAAACCCAAGTAGAAGAAAGTACACAAACGCCGACAGAAGTCGAGATTACGGACAGCAATGGGACTGTCACTGTTCCTTATGCGCCGGAAAAAGTTGTTGTCTTTGACAACAGTGCATTAGATACGATGGATGCACTTGGCCTTGGGGATCGAATCGTTGCTGCCGCAACCAGCAATTTGCCAGATTATTTATCAGCGTATGCGGATGTTGAATCAGCAGGGGGAATCAAAGAGCCTGATTTAGAAAAAATCAATCAACTGCAGCCAGACCTAATCATTATTTCTGGTCGACAACGTGATTTCCAAGAGGAATTGTCTGCAATCGCGCCAACCGTTTTCTTAAGCGTTGACAATAGTGATACTTGGGCATCGATCGAAGCCAACATTACGACCATTGGTCAAATTTTTGGTAAGGAAGAGGAAGCGCAAGAACAACTAGCATCGTTACAAGGTCAGATTGATACCTTGAAGGAGCAAGCGCAAAATGCTGACGAGAAAGCCTTGGTTGTTATGGTAAATGAAGGCAATCTTTCTGCTTTTGGTCCAGGTTCTCGTTACAGTATCTTGTATGACACGTTTGGTTTCCCAGCAGTAGATGGGGAATTAGAGGCGTCGACACATGGACAAAGTATTTCTTATGAGTACTTGCTTGAAAAAAATCCTGATGTCATTTTCGTGATCGATCGGACAAAAGCGATCGGTGGCAATGAAAGCGAAAGTGAATTTGTTGCAAATGAAATTGTTCAAGAAACAAATGCAGGGCAAAACGATCAAGTGATTGAATTGGATGCTGCGGTTTGGTATTTAGCTGGTTCCGGATTGGAGTCGATCCAATTGATGATGGATGATGTCAAGCCAGCCGTTGAATAAATAGGTGAAAAAAATTAAGTAATAAGGGACACGCTTATCAGTTTACTGAGAAAGCGTGTCTTTTTATTCGAACTGTTTCTAGGACCTGCGACTGATTTTTGACAAGTTATCCAGCTTTACTTTACCTGTCGTAGTAATTGATTTATAATTAGTACGACAGATGAAGTAATTTAGGAGGCGATTGCGTGATCTCGAGTGACGGAATTCGCGGCTATAACGACGCAATCATTTTATCCATTCTTTCGAAAGAAGACTCTTATGGATATGAAATATCCAAGCGTATTCGTGAAGGAACAGATGCTTTATATGTGATCAAAGAAACGACGTTGTATTCCGCTTTTACTCGGTTAGAAAAACAAGGATTGATCCGTTCGTATCCCGGAGAAGTGACACATGGCAAAAAGCGGACCTATTACCAGATAACTGCAGACGGAAAAGCAAGCCTTTCGGAGAAACTATTGGAGTGGCAGCAGACGAAGATCGTCGTTGACCAGTTCTTACAAGGAGGAGACAAATGAAAACCATTCATGACTATCTAGACAGCTTATTTTTATCAGTACCCATCACACCGGAAACGAAGAAGGCAAAAGAAGATCTTTTAGCGATTATGGAAGACCATTACTTGGAACTGATTCACCAAGGGAAAAGTGAGCATGAAGCCATCGGTGCGGTGATCAGCGAGTTTGGTTCGGTGGATGAACTGCTGCAAGAGTTAGATGTTTCAAAAGAAGAAGAGCCGATTGATGATTGGTCCGATGCCATCACAGAAGACGATGCGTTTGATTATTGGGGAACTGTGCGGCACTTTGCTTTTTCGTTGTCTTTGGGAATCGGCTTTTGTATCGCAGCTTTTGCAGCTTTGATGCTTTTTGTTAGTTTCTATGCGGAATTATTTGGTGTAATGGTGATGATCCTTTTTATCGCCATCGGGGTTGGTTTTATCATCTCTAGCAGTTTGCACTTTTCCGGTGCTCGTAAACAGTTAGATGATCGTCCGATCAAAAGGGATGCTAAACGAGAAGCCGCTCAGCAACTCGCAAATTATGAAAAAAGTTTTCGAATTGGTCTCGTTTTAGGAATTGGCGCCTGCATTTTTTCGATTGCGCCTGTACTGTTAAGCGAGCTGATTTATTACTCTGTCGAATTCGGTATTGCGCTATTTTTCTTGACGGTTGCAGTAGGTGTGTTCTTTATTATTTATGTAAGTATTATTCGGGCAGGGTTTGCGAAATTGGCTTCGGAAACGTATTTTATTCGCGACGAAGATCATCCCGGTGATCGAGCAACACGTCATAAATATGGCGAATCCGCTGGTAGAGTTACCTTTTTTCGAACAGTCTACTGGCCAGTGATTTTGGTCGTTTACATGCTTTGGTCCTTCATGTTTCATGCCTGGGCTTACTCTTGGGTCATTTTTGTTATTGGTGGTGTTTTAGAAGACTACTTTATCGGTCAGACAAAAGCCAAAAAATAAGAGACATTTCAACCGAGAGTGCTTTCTTTACTTTTAAAAAAAGGAAGACTATAATACGCCTTGTAACTGAATTAAGCAAAAAAGAACGGCGAGAAATGAGATGTTCTCATTGCTTTTTTAAAAGTTCAGAATACAAGAAAAGAGGCAATGGATATGTTAGAAATTCATTATCTGAAAAATGGCAGCAAAGAAGTAACAACAGTTGAATCCCCGGAGCGCTTTCTTGCGAGCCAATACTTGGAAGTCCCACCTTTTCAAGACCATTACCCAGTCGAAGAAGTTTTTCTAGACGGCAAGCGGATCACGTTGAGGGAGCGAACGATCGGTGGATTGTTCAACTATTTCAATACTAAATAAAAAAATTGTCTTTTTCTATGACTCACCTTACTTTGCGAGGAATCATAGGAAGAGGCAATCTTTTTTTGTTTAATTGAGAATAGGAGATGTAATTGAGAATCTAACAGGTAGGAACTTTGCTTAGAAATGATTAGTCAAACTTATTACTATACTCCATTTGCTTTCGATAAAAAATAAATATGCTCATTTCTGAGGATGATAACATTTTTTTTGACTATTTCTGAATAAACTATTGCATTTTGTAGTTAGATATACTAATAATTAATAGAGATTATTCTCAAATAATTATTCTAATTGGAGGAAATGATATGTCATTAATTGGAAAAGAGATTGGTTCATTCGAAGCGAAAGCTTACCACAATGGAAAATTTATCGATGTTTCATCAGAAGATTTTAAAGGAAAATGGAACGTTGTTTGTTTTTATCCTGCAGATTTCTCATTTGTTTGTCCGACAGAACTTGAGGATTTGCAAGACCAATATGCATCATTAAAAGAATTAGGCGCAGAAGTTTATTCTGTATCAACGGATACCCACTACACACATAAAGCGTGGCATGACCACTCTGATGCAATCAATAAAATCGAATATATCATGATTGCTGATCCTTCTCATGTGATCTCAGAAATCTTTGATGTATTAGACGAAGCATCAGGTTTGTCTCAACGTGGTACATTTATCATCGATCCGGATGGTGTGGTACAAACGGTTGAAATCAATGCGGATGGTATCGGTCGTGATGCTAGTGGTTTGATCGATAAAATCCGTGCCGCACAATATGTCCGTACCCATCCAGGTGAAGTATGTCCTGCAAAATGGAAAGAAGGCGAAGAAACTTTAACGCCAAGCTTAGACCTTGTAGGCAAGATTTAGGAGGCTCTCATGGCATTAGATAAGGCAATCAAAGACCAACTGACGCAATATCTAGCGATGCTAGAATCAGAGGTTGTTTTTGCGGCGACTTTAGGTGAGGATGATTCTTCAACGAAAGTACGTGAATTCTTAGAAGAAATCGCAGAAATGTCGTCAAAAATCACGATTCAAGCTGTAGCAAGTGAACGGACACCAAGCTTTTCGATCAATCGTCCCGGTGAAGAAAGCGGCATCGCTTTTGCTGGTTTACCGTTAGGACATGAGTTCACTTCATTTATTTTAGCGTTGCTTCAAGTAAGCGGTCGTCCGCCGAAAATTGACGAAGCACTACAAAAGCGTATCAAAGCGATCGATAAGCCATTACATTTTGAAACCTATGTCAGTTTGACCTGCCATAACTGTCCTGATGTTGTTCAAGCGTTAAATATCATGGCAGTGCTAAATCCTTCCATCAGCCACACCATGATCGAAGGTGGGATGTTCAAAGAAGAAATTGACAAGAAAAAAATTATGGCTGTGCCAACAGTCTTTCTAGATGGGGAAGAATTTGCAAGCGGCCGACAAACGATCGAACAGTTGTTGGAAAAAGCAGCTGGTCCGACGAGTAAAGATGACTTTGCTGAAAAAGAGCTTTTCGATGTATTAGTTGTCGGTGGCGGACCTGCAGGCGGAAGCGCAGCGATTTATGCAGCGCGTAAAGGCATCAATACTGGGATGGTTGTCGAAACAATGGGTGGACAAGTAATGGAAACCCTGGGGATCGAAAATATGATCGGTACCCCTTATACCGAAGGTCCAAAATTAATGCGTCAGGTAGAAGAGCACATCAACGAATACAATGTAGACGTGATGAAAGGTCAGCGTGCGAAAGATATTCGCCGCAATGACGTCATCGAAGTTGAATTAGAAAATGGTGCAGTATTAAAAACCAAAACGGCCATTTTAGCAACTGGCGCTCGCTGGCGCAACATCAATGTTCCGGGAGAAAAAGAATTCAAAAATAAAGGTGTTGCCTATTGTCCGCATTGTGACGGTCCGTTATTTGCTGGGAAAGAAGTTGCCGTCATTGGTGGCGGAAACTCTGGGATCGAAGCAGCAATCGATTTAGCTGGCATGGCGAAACATGTCTATGTTCTTGAATTTTTACCAGAACTAAAAGCGGACCTTGTGCTACAAAACCGTTTGAACACGTTAGATAATGTGACTGTTATTACGAATGCGGCAACGAAGGAAATTGTTGGATCCGATCATGTCGAACAATTGACCTACGTTGATCGTGAAACGAATGGTGAATTCACTTTAGCTGTGGAGGGTGTCTTCATTTTGATTGGCTTGATGCCGAATACTGAATGGTTAAAAGATCGTGTCGTCTTAAATGAACGCAATGAGATCGTGGTGGACAAACATGGCGCAACCAACATTGAAGGGGTCTTTGCAGCGGGAGATTGTACCGATAGTGTATACAAACAGATCATCACTTCAATGGGTTCAGGTGCCACTGCTGCATTAGGTGCGTTTGATTACCTGATTCGCTCGTAAGTAGGTAAGTAGCTTATTATTTGATCTAGATCAGAAACGTCTCAGGAGCTTCTAGCAGCTTCTGAGACGTTTTTTCTTTGAGGGGAAGGAGATTTGAAGGAAGTTGACAGAAGGACAGTTTCTATATTACAATGAAAAAAACTCGTTCAAAAAAGAAAGAGGTATATTAATGAGTGTCGTAGGTATCTAATCAGCTAATTAAAACAAATAAGCAAAAACAGACTGTTTATTTGTTGTGCCTGTAGATACCGATAAAAATCGTTATTGATGAATCAGGTGATGGGAGACTATCGCTTTTTTTGTACACTTTTTTGGACGGGGATGTTACCGGGATCCTCAGGCACAAGAAAGGATCACTCATGAAGATACCTCAAGCAACTGAATTTGAACAAATTAAAGAACAAGTAAGTAAAAAAATAATCAGCGATTATGGTAAAGCACGTTTTGCCAATGAAAAACCAGCAGCTACGATCCATTCCGCCCAAAAACGAGTGTCTGAGACAACTGAAGCGATGGCGCTATTAGACGCCGGACGTCAAGTCCCTTTCATGGGGCTTCAGCATGTCTTACATCATACGAAGAAGATTGAAAAAGGCTTTGTATTGGAGCCGCAGGAATTGATTGAATACGGAGACTTTTTACGGTCTTTTCGCATCATCCGTCAATTGTTTGAGAAAAATCAATCAATTGCCCCAAGATTGCATCACTATGCTCAGGGGTTGGCCGACTTTTCTGAAATCGCCGAAATGATTTTCCAAAAAATTCGCAATGGTCAGGTAGATAGTAACGCCAGCCGAGAATTACGGAAAATTCGTGGCATAATTGAGAAATATGAGGCCGATTTAAAAAAAGTTTTTGCAAAGTTTTTTAAAGAAAGTCGCTATCTGCAAGAAAACCGTGTGATCAAAAAGAACGACCGTTATACGCTGCCGGTACGTGCCGAATTTCAACAGCAAATTAAAGGGACGATCATCGAACGTTCTAATAAACGCGCGACTGTTTTTATTGAACCAGAGGCAGCTGCCCGTCTGAATGATCGATTGATTTTGGCACAGGCGGAAGAAACGGCCGCCCAATACCAAGTTTTATCAGAATTGACCGGGGCAATCGCCGAACAAATGAATGCAGTATTTGCCTGTCTTGATATTTTAGTGGTACTAGATATTATTTTTGCTCGCGGAAAGTATTGTCGGGAAATCAATGGTCAACCGATAGCAATTACTGAAGAAGAAGTTTTGCTTCTTGATCAAGTCCGGCATCCTTTACTGGGCACTGATGCTGTTCCTCTATCTTTAAAACTAGGAGAAGAGAACCGATGTATGGTCATCACAGGGCCGAATGCTGGTGGTAAGACGGTTGTCTTAAAAACCGTCGGACTCGTTTGTGCGATGGCACATTACGGCTTGTTTCCAGCGCATAATGGCAACAGCAGCGTGCCGTTTTTAAAAAGTCTTTGGATGGATATCGGGGATCAGCAAAGTCTAGAAAATTCTTTAAGTACCTTTTCTGGACACATGTCGAATATTGCACAGATCATGACGAATGCCAGCCGGAATAGTATCGTTTTGTTAGATGAAATTGGCAGCGGGACTGAACCAAATGAAGGGGCAGCTTTAGCGATCGCCATTATGGAATCGATCTATCGATCGGGGGCGTTAATGATCGCCACGACTCATTATGGTGAAATCAAGCAGTTTGCTCTTGATCACCAAGATTTTGAAACAGCGGCGATGGCTTTTGATGCCAAGACCCTGACGCCGAAATACCGCTTGTTGACCAATGCGGTCGGTGAAAGTAATGCGTTTTGGATCGCCGAAAAAATGGCGATTCCTGCTGAGGTCGTGCAAACGGCAAAGGACTATTTAAAGAATAAATCTTATTCTTTTGAGAAGCAGCCTTTTGAGACGTCCAGAAAACGAACCGATCCTCAGGAAACAAAGTCTGAGCACATTTTTCAAAAGGGAGACCAGGTCTTTTCAGCAGAGCATGAAAAACGGGGAGTTTTTTATGAATACTTGGAACAGGGACAAGCGAAGATTTATATTGAGAAACAATGTTTCGTTGTTGCTGCTCGGCGATTGCAACTGCTCACCAAACGAGAAGCACTCTATCCAGCCGGCTATGATCTAGATCAATTATTTTCCGATTTTGCCCAACGTAAATTTACCCGAGATATTGAACGTGGGTCTAAAAAAGCGCAAAAGCAGTTACGAAAAGCAGCGCAAGAGCGTCAGGCCAAACGATCATTGGATTGATCGGCACAGATATATTTAGAGCGGGAGTATAAAATCAAGAAAGCAGCTCTTTTTCGAGTTTTAGAAAAAGAGCTGTCTTTTTTTGAAAATGACCGTTTTTTAATAACGTGTATGATCGAAGGGAATCCAGTGATGGTCGAATGATTTCCATTGATTTTTCTTTAAATATCGGAAATTACTCGAAATATCTAAATTCTTTAAGAAAAGTTAAAGAAAAATAAAAATAACAAAGAATGGGTTGTATCTTTATACGAGGAAGGGTACCATTCATAGTGGATTGAAAATAACATATAACCTTGTTAGGTGAGGCTCCTATACAAACATAAGCTATTGCGCAGAAACGTCGAAAGACGCCAATGTGTAAAACAGGAATTGTCGGATTAAGGCTTTTCATAAAATAGCTAAGAAAGGGAACAACTTTCTTTACGTTGTATAGTGCTAAAACTCGGACGATGAGATTGCTAGCAAAGTCTGACGTCCTAAGAGAAGTGAGACTTTTTTGCTTTTCTCTTTGATGGATGACTAAGCTCAAAGGGCATAATAACTGGTACCGTCTGAACACCTACTCCAAGGCAAGAGGAGTGGAAGCAATGATAGAAAAAAAGAAGATCGATTGGCTGCTGATCATAGCTTATTTGCTATTGAGCCTTATCGGTCTTTTAATGATTTATAGTGCAAGTTCTTATCGTTTATTAACGAGAGATCAGCCGCCAGCAAGCTTATTTATGCGTCAGCTTGTCTTTCTGTTACTCAGCTGGGTGCTCCTTTTCATTATTCAGCGAACACGGCGTGAGATTCTGCTCAGTAAATATTTAGCGATCGGTCTGTTGGCATTTGGCGTCTTTACTTTACTATTGGCACGTTTGCCGTTTTTCGGTGTTTCTGTCAATGGAGCGCAACGATGGGTCTCGATTGTAGGGATACAATTTCAGCCCTCAGAGATCGTGAATGTGGGCATGGTCTTATACCTTGCTCATTACTTTCAATCAGCAAAAACTACCTTGCAGGAAATGAAACGTCCGCTTTTCGTTTTATTTTTGTGCTGTGTGTTGATCCTCATTCAACCAAAAGTAGCCGGCGTGATGATTTTACTTTTCTTGGCTTTTATCATGATTACCACGGTTCAGGTACCCGTTAAACTCACGGCTCTTTTGTTTGGCGGGTTATTAATCAGTCTGTTCTTGGTTGCTATGTTGATCCTCTTTTTAGGAAACAATGATTTATTGCCCCACATGTTTATGCATGTGTATAACCGAATTCGATTAGTGGGAGATCCATTTTCCGACCCATATAATCAAGGATTCCAAATGATCCATTCCTACTATGCTTTGTTCAATGGTGGTCTTACGGGCCTTGGTTTAGGAAATAGCATCACCAAGAAAGGCTTTTTACCAGTAGCAGAGACTGATTTTATTTTCTCCGTTTTAGTAGAGGAATTAGGGTTGATTTTCGGCATTTTTGTCATCGCTTTATTATTCGTAATTATTTTACGTCTGTTTATACGATCAGCGGCAATCGCAAATCCTCAGATTGGCTTAATATTATTGGGAACCAGCACGTTGCTGTTATTACAAACAAGTATCAATATTGCCAGTATTTTAGGGTTGATGCCGATGACGGGGGTACCTTTGCCATTCATTAGTTATGGTGGCTCCAGTTACTTTATTCTTTCATTTGCCTTCAGTTTATGCCTGAAACTAGAACGAGAGGAGGGTATACTTAATGAAGTTCCTCAAACGACATGAAGCAAACTATGCTTTATTGCTGCCGATTTTCCTGCTGTTTTTGTTAAGTATCTGGGTACAACATCAGGCTTCTGTGATGGATGGCAATGATCCTTCAGGGATTGTTTTTCGGCAGATCCTCTTTTGTATCCTTTCGGCGATTGCTCTTTTTGTAACGAGTTTGATTCCTACGAATTTACTCCTCCGCTTTTCTGGTCTTTTGTACTTACTATCACTTGGTTTGATGGCCTCTCTTCATTGGTTTTACGATCAAACGATGTTTGAACAAACGCACACCAAACGGTGGATCAGATTTGGTGCGTTTACGATTCAGCCTTCTGAGTTTATGAAAGTGGCCTTTATGCTCTTTATGGTCTATCTCACTTTAGTCTATGAGAAACGTAAAGCAGAACGAACAATCAAATCCGATTTGATCTATGTTACTAAGATCCTGCTATACAGCTTACCCACATTTTTATTGATGTTTATGCAGCGGGACTTTGGAACGAGTTTGGTGTTTATCGTGATGTTAGGTGCCTTATTCATCATTTCCGGTGTTCATTGGAAAATACTGACCGTCGTGATCGGTTTGATTGCCGCTCTTGGTGCTATTTTGTTGCTACTCGTATTCACGGAATGGGGCAATCGTGTGTTGTTTCGCCTTCACTTTTCACAATATCAATTGGATCGGGTGAGAGCCTGGGCAGATCCACTCGCGTACCAAGATTCCATCGCTTTCCAACAAGTCCGCAGTATGTGGGCGATTGGTTCTGGCGGCTTATTGGGGGCACCTGATACCCATACAACGGTGTATGTGCCGGTTCGGGAGTCAGATATGATCTTTACAGTCATTGGAGAAACGTATGGCTTTTTAGGAAGTACTTTAGTCATCTTCCTTTATTTCTATCTGATCTATCAAATCATTTTTGCTGCTTTAAAAACAAATAACAAAGCATCGGTCTATATTGCGATTACCTATGTGTTTGGTTTGGTTTTTCAAATTTTTGAAAACATCGGAGCGGCGATCGGTTTGCTGCCTTTAACCGGCATTCCCTTACCATTCTTAAGTCAAGGAGGAACCTCTCTGATTGCGATCAGCATTGCTATGGGAATTATCTTTGGGTTAGACAAATTTCCGATAAAAGCCAAAAATAGGTCGTATACATTAAAAGAAAGTAGGGGCTTAACATGAGTAAAACAGCAAAAAAAGGAGTGATAGGCGGAATACTCTGCAGCTGTTTTGCATGGCTGTTTTTCCTCGTTGCATTAGAACCGCGCTGGTTCCAAAGCATCGACAACCTTTTTTCCCAGTTGCCTCAATGGCGGACACCTGCTGTGGAATCGCTTTTTCTCCCACTTGCCAGTACGGCTACGATCATTCCCATAGCTGTCGTTCATTTCCTGTTAGCAAGTATTTTATTTATGCGCAAGCAGCGGTTAGAAAGTCTTTGGTTGATGGGGAATATGATTGTGATCAGTGGTGTTGGTCAAGTGATCAAGAAAGTAGTTGATCGACCGAGACCGGATTTTGCTGACAGTATGGAACGAGCATCAGCAAGTTTTCCGAGTGGACATACATTATTAGCGACCACGTTGATTATTTCTCTCCTCTTTTTCTTGGGGCAAACAGTTCCTGCCAAAAGAGGCAAGCGTCACTTTATCCAAAACATGGCCCTATTTCTAGGATTGATCTATTTGTTGCTGATTATGATGAGTCGGTTGCTATTTGGGGTTCACTATCCCAGCGACTTGCTAGCAAGTATTTTATTGGCAAGTGGGATCAGTTATATCACCTATGCTTTCGTCTTTTCAATCAAAAAATATGTACTTAGGGGGAGATAAATTGAGTACAGCAAAAAAACTAATAATCATTTTCCTGATATTGCTGACCGGAATTATCTCAGCAGGAACTGTCTATGCGGTTAGGGTGTATTTTCAAGTAGAGGATGTTGCCCACTCGATCCATCGTCCAATCGAAGGACGAGAAGAGGCGGAAGTCATCGAAAATGCCGAGCCTCTAAGCCTTCTTTTGTTAGGGATCGCCAATGACTCTCGTCGCAAAACCGATTTTCGCGCCAACACCATCATGGTAGCAACGTTGAACCCTGCCACAAGAAAAACCACCCTCACGAGTATTCCTAGAGATGCTTATGTGGAAATCGTGGGACAAGGGTACCATGATAAAATCAATCATGCCCATTCTTTTGGTGGGGCAAAAATGATGATTGAAACCGTCGAACAATATCTTGATATACCGATCCATCATTATTTCTCCTTAAACATGGATGGGATGGCAGATCTTGTTGATGCAATTGGTGGCATCACGGTTGAAAATGAATTTGCTTTTACTGCTGAGAAAATCGATTACCCAGAGGGGGTCCTCGATTTAGATGGCTGGGAGGCGCTTCAGTATACTCGTATGCGAAAGGATGATCCAGAAGGTGACTATGGCCGTCAGCGCCGTCAGAGAGAAGTGACTGAGATTCTTGCAAAAGAGTTAGTTTCACTTTCCAGCGTGATGCGGATTCAGGATCTGCTAACGATCATTGGAGAAAATGGCGAAACCGATCTAACTTTTTCGCAAATGAGTCAATTATTTATCCAATATCAATCAGCATTAGGGACTGTCGAGTCTTACCAAATGGCTGGCAGTGGGTTCACCGGCGATGGCTTCAGAGGAGAATATGGAATTTCCTATCAAGAAGTAACGCCTGAAGAGCAACAGACAACGAGCCAACGTTTAAAAAATGAGTTGTTGATTGATTAACGTCCTGGCTTAGAAACAGAACCAGTTCAATTTTGTTCTTCAAGTATTTCGTAATTAGAGTTGACAGCCGCTTTTCCTCAGGATACTCTTTAGTCAAGCAATGCATCACGGCTTGATAACAAGAGTTTGTTTGGAAAAGAGCTGTCAACTCTATTTCTATTGTTCCACCCTATCGCTAAGTTATTACAAGGAGGAAAAGTATGAAGATCGTCTTTAAAGACCAATTACCATCTGATTCAAATCAAGTACTCGCTTTGTATGAGGGAGTTGGCTGGAGCGCCTATACTAAAGATCCCGAGCGTCTTTTAAAAGCGTTAGCCCACTCAGAGGTGATCACGGCCTATGTTGAAGAGCAGCTAGTGGGGCTTATCCGTTGCATAACCGATGGACAAACCATTCTTTATATTCAAGATCTATTAGTAGCATCTGAGTTTCAAGGTCAAAAAATTGGTCAGCGATTACTCAAAAAAATGCTGGCGAATCATCCATCAATACGGCAAAAGGTTTTGATTACGGACAACACAGAAAAAACGCGTCATTTTTATGAGGCGTGTGGCTTTTCCTCTGTGGAAGAGCAGCAAATTGCCGCATTTATCTATTCAGCAAAAAGCGAATAAGGAATAAGAAAATCGATGTGTCACTGAGAATATTTTTTTAGTTGCGTTGGGTTTTAAGAAGGAGTGGAGAAAAATGAAGATGCGCTTTGCGTTACTTTTTTTGTGTCTCTTTATTGGTGTTGGCGCTTGTGGAGGAAGTCTATTGGCGTTTAAAAGCATTGAGCCGTTAAGCAAAGGGGAGACATTTGCTGGTTTGGAAGCGGCCATGCTGCAAGGAACACCCTTCACGACCTTCTTAATTCCCGGCTTGTTTTTGTTCGCTATCTTAGGTTTGGGTAATCTGATTGTTGTTTTCCTCTTGCGGCTTAACAAAGGGTACCACGGGGTAATGCTTTTAGGCATGAGTTTAGTTGTCTGGATCATCGTGCAGGTCATCTTATTACGAGAATGGAATGTCTTGCATGTGATTTTCTTTTTGCTAGGATTGCTCCAGTTTGCTTCAGCAGTCTACTTTGTCAGACGGTTGCATATTCCGTTGCCGTTTTCAGCTCATCAAAATTGATTAGATTCGAGATATAGAGATGAAAAAAATTAAATTAATTGAAAGTTTGCTATGAAAAACATGGATTTTTGGAAAATTCTTCTTGAAATCATCCTTCGTTTTTAAAATTATGCTAAACTGAAAGAAGTTGAATTACTTTCTAGAATCAGGAGGATTTATTATTGGAGTTTCTTAAAAAATCAAAAATTTTTGCAGGTCTAGTGATCGTCTGTCTCTTAGGGATCGCGGTCTGGATCTATTCAAATATACTGTTTGTCTTTCGACCACTGGAAGCCATTTTTTCTAGTGTCTTTTTACCAGTATTGATTTCGATTTTTATTTTTTACATCTTTTTACCTTTCTTTAATTGGGTGAAAAAAAGAACGAAAAAGAAAAGCATTGCGCTATATTCGACATTGCTGCTGATCGTTTTTGCAGCGTATTTGATCGTTCAGGTGATTGGACCAGCATTAGCCTATGAGATGGGGCGTTTTATCAATCAAATTCCCATCATCATCAATTTGGTGATCGATACTATAGATCATTCTTATTTAGAAGAATTATTTGGTCCTTTTATTGATTCGATTGATATTTCCCAAGCTAGCAACTTTGCCTTACAGTTTATTACCGGGGCAACCAATAGTCTGACGAGTTTGATCTCCATCGTTTCTCATTCAGCGATCGTCTTGTTTACGATCCCACTGTTATTAGTGTATATGTTTAAAGACGGTGAGAAAGTTCCTGATTTTTTGGCAAGTAAGACACCGAAAAACTATCAAGGCTTAATGCGACAACTTTGTAGTGATTTTCATCAAGCAGCGTCAGCGTACATCGGTGGGAAATTGCTGGTTTGTTCTTATGTTGCGGTTTCAAGCTATTTCATTTTTTCTTTGCTAGGCTTACAAAATGCCTTACTATTAGGATTAATTTGCGGCGTTCTGGACATTATTCCTTATTTCGGCCCCTTTATCGGAGCAGCACCAGCCTTTTTATTTGCGTTAAGTCAAGACATTCGAACAGCTATTTTTCTGATTGTCGGAATCACGATCATTCAGTTAGGTGAATCGTATCTTGTTTCACCATTAGTGATGAAAAAAGTTTTGCATATCCATCCAATCATTGCGGTTTTCTTATTATTGATTGCCGGCAACTTGCTTGGATTTGTAGGCATGATCGTGGCACTGCCAGTGTATTCGATCGTGATGGCAATGTCTGGTACATTGTTGCGTTTTTTTCAAGAACGAAAATTAGAACGATCTGTAATTGATAAAGATTCATTATAACGAAAATGTTCTACCTTGCTGTTGGAGCGGTCTCCATCAGCAGGTTTTTTTGTTTTTATGCACTACGTAGCAAGGCCTCAAGACAAATGCTATACTTATTGAAACGAGAAGGACGATAGGAGTGAGGAAATGAAGGTTTTATGGAACGATCAAATCGTTGATCGAGAAGCGGTGAAAATTGACATTGAAGATCGCGGTTATCAGTATGGTGACGGAATCTATGAAGTGATTCGAATCTATAATGGTCGCTGCTTTATGTTAGGAGAGCATATGACTCGCTTAGAAAGTAGTGCGCAAAAAATTAAACTGACGTTGCCTTATACAATTCCCAAATTAACTGAAAACCTTAAGTTACTGGTTAAAACCGAAGGAATCACAGAAGGAGAGATCTATCTTCAAATCACCAGAGGAATCGCCTCTCCCCGCAATCACGAGTTCCCGTCTGCTGGAGCAGTCAAAGGAGTCGTGACCGCAAATGTGATCCCCTTTGAACGACCTCTGGAAATGCAGCATGCAGGGCTATCTGCGACCGTTCTTCCAGATGAGCGTTGGTTGCATTGTGATATCAAATCATTGAGCTTGTTAGGAAATCTGTTAGCGCTAGATCAAGCGATCGAAGCGGGGTTCGATGATGCACTCCTGCAACGAGATGGATGTTTCACGGAAGCTTCGGCATCAAATCTCTGGTTTGTCATTGATGGTATCGTCTATACACATCCGGATGGACGCTTGGTATTACCAGGTATCACGAAAATGAAGGTGCTACAGTTGTGTCAGCAATTAGAAATTCCTTATCGAGAAGAACCTGTCCCTGTTGAGGCACTAAACAACGCGCAAGAATGTTTTTTGACCAATTCTGTCTGGGAAATTGTGCCTATCGTCAAAGTAGATGGGAAATCAGTTGGCAATGGTACATTGGGTTCGATCACGAAACGTTTGCAAGCAGCCTATATCGCTGCTACAAAGAGTATGTGCGAATCCTAGTTAACAAGCAAAAGAAACGATTCAAAAAAACTTTGGCCCACCCAGCATGTTTTATAGCTAGGTGGAACAAAGTTTTTTTTGGATACAAGTGCAGATTTTACCATTCACTAGGATTCCACAATTTTCCGTCAAGTTCTCCTTGTTTCAATTCGATTCGAATTTCTTGCTGATGAAGCAACTTCTCTAGTTCTTGCAAAAATGCTTTTTCGTGATAGTCAGCTGTTTCTTTTATTGACTGCTCTATCAGTGGCTTCAGCCATTCGTGATCCATCACAGCACCTCCAATTCAGTTAAAGCGTCATCTAATTCGATCAACGTTTCATGGTTTTCCTGCAACAAGGATAGCAAAGGAGCAAGCTGCGGTTTTTCAGAAACCAAACGCGCCAGCTTTTCGTTAAACCATTGTTGCTTTTGATCAAATGTAAAGGGAGCCGGCATTAATAAAAGTTGCTGATAGGCAATGACAAAGGCTCGTTTCTCTTGTTCTGATTTATACATCAGTTGATCGAGGACAACGATGGGGAGTACCGTCATTTGGTGTTTTTTTGCCATGAGTACCAGTGGGTGCAAAATTTCATTGAAGGTCGTATTTTCTCGGCCGCCTAGCTGAAATTCTTTGGCGGCAACGCCGGTAGAAACGGCGAAACTGATTTCCTTGCCCACCAATGCAGGGGTACATTTTTCCCAAACCGTATCGATCCAAGCTTTCATTTTTGCTGGAACGCTGTACCAATATAGGGGGAATTGTAGAATCAAACGATCGCATGTTTGCAACAGCATCCGTTCATTGGCGAGAGAAAAATCAGAAAGATCATCAAGGAAATGCATGGTGACGTTAGGAAGCTTGGCACTTTCACTAAAGAATCGTTGGGAAAGCGAATTGTGGAAATCCGGATGGCTGGCTACCACTAAAGTTTTTATCATGAGACTGATCATCCTTTCCTATTACATTTACCATATTTTACCAAAAAGAGAAACTAGTCTGCTTTTCTTTTTGTCGAAGTTCTTCTCTTTTAGTTTCGTTTAAGGTACTTCTTTTATACTTGTTATAAGAAAAAGCCAGTAGCGGCTTAAGCGTGATAGAAATGGGGGAATAGAGGATGGAATCAAATGATCCCTTGATGAAAGGTCTAGCAACTATAATAAGGATCGTTGCAAATACAGTGAACTATGTCGAAAATGGACTTGCCAGTTGCAAACAACGAATTGATGGAAAGCGTCAAACGAAAGAAAATGATTACGGCAACGGGCAAGAGTTTACTGAAGTGACTGTCTACAGATGACCGATGCAAAGAAAATAACAAAGATGGCTCACTCCTCAAAGGGTGAGTCCTTTTTTTTATTTCAAGCCATTCATCATCAGTTTGTACTTTTGTTGAGGGAAGGTATAATGTGTAAATGAAGCATAGTGGAGACGGAAGAATGAAGCAATAGTAGAGAGGAGAAGCAGGTGATGAATCATTTATATAAACGAATCCAATACAAAATTCCAGAGCTGAACCGAGTAGAAAGAACGGTCCTTAACTATTGTTTAAGGGCGCCCGAGAAAGTTTCAGAAATGACGGCCGATGAGTTAGCTTCCCAAACGTACACCAGTCAAGCGACGATCAGCAGAATGGCAAAAAAGCTTGGCTTTACCGGTTTTCAAGAATTCAAATTTTCACTGAAGAATTATCAAACTCTTGAAAAAAAATCATCTACTCAAGCTTCTCTTGGTTTATCCCCACTGATCAAGCAAATGATTGACCAGCTGGCGGCATCCTTATCAATGATCGAAGAAGCCGACTTTCAGCGTGCCGTGGAAATGCTTCAGCAAGCACAACGAATCGAATTTTTTGCTTTAGGGCAAAGTGCGCCGGTTGCATTATCTGCGAGTCGAAAGTTGCGGTTCTTAGGAAAAACGGTTGGCGCTTCAACGGATTGGGATGAATTGACAACCATCGCTAATCAACTATCAAAAAAAGATATGGCTATTTTTATTAGTCATAGTGGGGAAACAATCGGGATGCTAAATTATGCTAACCGGTTGAAACAAAGAGGTGTGCCGATTTTAGCCTGTATTGGTCAATCAACAAGCACGTTGGAAAAGCTTGCCACCTTCTCTTTTTCTGTTGAAATGACAACGATTTATCATCATGAAGTCGATTTGAGCCCACGGATCTCTTTAGCAGCGTTACTGGATATTTTAATTATTCAATACGCCAATCAAATCGAACCAGGACTTGATCCTGAATGACCATTCCATTTTGTGAATGGTCATTCTTGTTTTGGTAACTGTATTGTAAGCCTTCTTGATATCGTTTACATTTTAAGAGATAAAAGTGTTAGGAGGAAATGATATGCAAAAAGGAAAGAAAGCAAGCTGGATGGAAATTTTTCAAGGACTTGGGAAAACATTTATGTTGCCAGTCGCTTTACTCGCATTCATGGGTTTATTTTTAGGGATTGGTAGTTCATTTTCATCTTCTTCAACGATCGACGTTTTCCCATTTTTAGGTGCCTCTTGGCTTCAAGTGGTTTTTCGTTTCATGTCAACGATCGGTGGGTTTGCCTTTAGTTACTTACCCGTCATGTTTGCGATGGCGATTCCTTTAGGTCTAGCACGAAAAGAGAAGGGAGTTGCGGCATTTTCAGGCTTTGTGGGCTATGTCGTGATGCATTTATCCATCAATTTTTATTTACAAGAAACGAATCAATTAGCTACTGCAGATCAACTTCGAGAAGCAGGACAAGAGATCGTTTTTGGCATTCAAACATTATCAATGGGTGTTCTAGGTGGTATTATCGCAGGATTGATCGTTTATAAATTGCATACGCGCTTCTACCATTTTCAATTGCCAGATAGTTTTGCCTTCTTTTCAGGAGCCCGGTTTGTTCCAATCATCACCTCGCTTACTTTAGCTGTGGTCGGGGTGATCATTCCGATGATTTGGCCATTGTTTGCTATGATCATCACAGGAATCGGACATTTGATCCAACAAGCTGGTCCTTTCGGTCCGTTCTTATTTGGTTCAGGTGAGCGCTTATTACTGCCATTTGGGTTACACCATATTTTGGTTTCCATGATTCGCTTTACCGAAGCAGGGGGAAGTCAGCTGATCGATGGTCAGCAAGTCTTTGGGGCGTTAAATATTTTTTATGCGGAATTACAAAACGGTTTAAGCATCTCACCAAGTGCAACGGCGTTCTTGTCTCAAGGGAAAATGCCAACCTTTATGTTTGGCTTACCGGCAGCAGCATTAGCTATGTACCAGACAGCAAAACCTGAGAATCGTTCAAAGATAAAAGGCTTGTTGATTTCAGGCGTCATTGCAACTTTTGTGACAGGAATTACTGAACCAATCGAATTTTTATTCTTATTCATCAGCCCTTTATTATGGATTTTTCATGTCATCATGACAGGTGCTGGATTTATGGTAATGAGTCTATTGGGTGTCACGATTGGAAATACCGATGGGGGCGTGCTTGATTTTCTTATCTTTGGCGTGATGCAAGGCGCATATACAAAATGGTGGCTCGTTCTGATCGTAGGAGCTTGCTGGTTTGCCCTGTATTACTTTGTTTTTAAAACAGTGATCCTTCGCAAGAACTTGAAGACACCTGGTAGAGAAGAGAACAACGATCAAACGAATGAGTTGGAAGAGGAAATGACCTATTCTGGAAAGAGTGGCTACGATGCCCATGGTATTTTGGCAGCTTTAGGGGGAGCAAGCAATATTGATTCTTTAGACAATTGCATTACACGGCTACGCCTCGTTCTAAACGATGGTACATTGGTTGATGATGAACGGCTAAAAAAACTAGGTGCGCTTGGGGTCGTTCACTTAGATGATACGAACGTTCAAGTAATCATTGGAACGAAAGTAACAACAGTCAGAAATCAACTTGATGCGATTCTTTAGCAAAATTGTCAAGTAGTAGGAGTGAAGAAAATGTTTTTTGATGAGCCAATCAATCGTAAAGGAACCCATTGTACCCAGTGGGATTATGTGGAAGACCGTTTTGGTGAAAAAAACTTGTTGCCATTTACGATTTCCGATATGGATTTCAAGGTGCCAGCTGTAGTTGAAGCGGCACTTATCAAGCGGATGCAGCACCCGGTATTTGGGTATACACGTTGGAATCATAATGAATTCAAGCAAGCGGTCTGCAAATGGTATTCTGAACGCTTTAAAAGTAGGATCGACAGCGATTGGCTGGTCTACAGTCCTTCCGTCATGTATAGCATCAAACTACTCGTCACCTTACTCAGCAATCCAGGAGATGGGATCATTATTCAGACGCCAGCGTATGATGCGTTTTATAAAATGATCAAAGAGAACAAAAGAAAAATCGTACCTAATGCACTCATCTATGATGCCAACTCGTATCGCATTGATTTTGAAGAGCTAACAAGATTGATGGCACAGCCTGAAAACAAAGTTCTTCTCTTATGTAGTCCTCATAACCCAACTGGGAGAGTCTGGCAAAAAGATGAGTTGCAACGAATGATCGAATTGGCGAGAATCCATGATGTATTTATCATCTCTGATGAGATTCATATGGATATTGTAAGAAAAGGACAAAGGCATCAACCAATCATTGAATTGTTGCAAAAAAATGTAGCCCTTGTTACTTCGGGAAGCAAAACGTTTAATTTCCCAGGGTTGATTTATTCTTATGGAATTATTCCTGATTCCAAGTTGCGTGATCGCTTCTTAACTCAGTTGAAAGAAGCCGATGGGTTGAGCTCCACCAGTATTTTTGGCATGACCGCAACGATTGCTGCCTACGATAATGAAAGTAAGTGGGTGGATAAGCTCAATGACTATCTGGATGATAACATTGCTTATGTGATTGCTTATTTACAGGAATATCATCCAGAACTCGTGGTCACGAAAAGCGAAGCCACGTATCTTATGTGGATTGATTGTACAGCACTGGATTTAACGATGGTGGAATTGCAGCAACGAATGATTCGTAAGGGAAAAGTCGCGATTATGTCAGGGGAAATCTATGGGAATGAAGGGAGAAATTTTTTACGCCTAAACGTTGGCTGTTCGCGAGAAAAACTCATTGATGGATTGAACCGATTCACATTGAGTTTGACATAACAAAAAAGAACCCACTGAGCAATCAGAAAGATCCTGTATTCTTTCTAATCGCCAGTGGATTTTTTAGTCTTTGGTCCTGTGGGGAGTTGATGTAGTAGTAGCGGGGATTGGTTCAACGACATGGAAATAGCCTTTTTTGTCTTGAATGATCAGCATATCTTGCTGACTCTGGCTCTTGATGATTTCACCTTTAACAATTTCGTTGGTGACAGTCCGATAAATACTTGCAGTCATGCTCATTCCTCCCAACGTTTTTTCCCAACTGGTCTTCAATAGGGGGACCAGTACAAATCAATTGCTTGATTTGTACCAGCAAGGAAAAAGAAAACGAATTGGTATCTTTAGTATAGGAGAGCAATGTTTAGATTGCTGCAATTCCATGTAAAGTTTTTGTTAATCCTTTTATTTTCAACGATTGACTAATCGGCTAAAGAAAAACGCAAGGCCATTTTATTACTGCCAGACTCCACCATTTTTCCTAGTAACGTTGTTGCATTTTTTAAATACAGTTCGGCCATCTCAGCGTTGGCTTCTTCAAGCAGACGAGTAGGCTCCTTTTCAGCGGAAGCTTTACGATCAGTTTCTTGTTGGATGCGGCGACAAGCCGCCATCGTTTCCATTTCAAAACGGTTGGCAAGATCACTATAGCGATCGTAGTCGCTGTCCCCAATCAACGCCAAGGTGCGTCCTAACCAATAGCTATTTGTTGGATCGTAGGTCTTTGTCGTATCACAATAGCCAAGTGGGGTCTTAGTGATAGCTGCATAAAAGGGCACAACGCCGTTGAAGGTATTGGGGCCAAAGGCGAGCCAATGAATGCCAGCGATTGCTGCAGGCACGTGGTTGCGGATCTGCAAAATATGGACTTGCTGGTTGCGATTGAGAGCAATCGATCGAAATTGTGTTTTTTGTGTCTCGGTCCCTGTACCGTAAGGGTCAAAAGGCGTATTTTGGAAGTGGGAGCTCAATGCCCATTTTACATCTTCCACGGATAGCTTTTGTTTTGGGTAGCATACAAACGGGAGCTCTTGATCGATCGGTTCAGCAACTGTTCCGCTAAAGTGTTTTTGAATGTACCATGCCCGCGGGTTGTTGTAACGGGTATCTTTTTCTGAGGAGCTGCCAAAAATATGGCGTAGATTAATGCCTTCAAAATCAGGATTTAATTGATAGTCTTCAATCAACTGTTCGAGATCCTGCGAACACAACGTCATTTCTGAGGCGAAATCGAAGTGATCAATGTTTAAGCGATTGGGTGCCACGACATAGGCATCATCTGGTATGCGAACAGCTGCCCAGTGATGTCCACCGATGGTTTCCATATACCAAATTTCCTCGGCATCAGAAAACGCGATCCCGTTGGCTTCGTAGGTCCCATAGGTTTCTAAGAGTTCCCCTAGGCGAAGAACACCTTCTTTAGCGGAATGAATGTAAGGCAGTACAATGCTGACGAAATCAGCTTCCCCGATACCATCTTCCACATATGGATCAATGGCCAAAACGCGTGAATTGGTCGTAATCGTTTCTGTCGCAGTCATGGCGATATTTACTTCATTGATTCCTGAAGCTGCCCAGACTCCTTGGGATTCATCTGCTTCAGGTGTCGAAGTATAACGTAAGGGATCCTTAGGTAAACGGATTCGACAGCCGCTTAAAACGGCGTAAAATTCATTTCCTTGCTGTTCTGGAGTGATGACGACGAATTTTTGCGGTTCCGAACCGCTCCCTGAATCTTCATTACGGGCAATCAGGGTCGAGCCGTCAATCGATGCTTTTTTTCCTACTAGTAAAGTGGTACAGGACGCTTTTTTTCTATCCATCTTTCCAACACTCCTTCATTTCTTCTTACGAATGATTGAAGCTAGTATACCCATAGTCACATGGATTTACAATGCTTTCTATAGAGGGGAACAAAAAAATTTCGCCTTTTTTATTTATTTTTAGTACAATAAGGTGTTGTAAAAAAAATCAAGGGAGCCATTATTATGAAGAAAACAGTAATTTTTAGTTATATTTTTTTACTAAGTCTGGTTTTTGCCGGATGTGCCAAACCATCGATGGATGCGGGTAACTCCTCTAGTGACTCTTCGTCAGTCCAACAAAATGCCGAAGAGCGCACTGCCCAAATCAGCTTCAATAATAAAAGTGAAGAGCAAGACCAGGAGATCGAAACCAAAACGGTCACTTTTAAAGAAGGGGTTTCTTTGATGACTATCATGAAAGAGAACTTTGACTTGGAAGAAAATCAAGGGATGATCACCAGCATCGACGGTTTAGCCCAAGATGAAAAAGCTGGCTATTATTGGACATATACGATCAATGATGAAATGATTACGACTGGGGCAGATGATACCTTTTTAGGAAACAACGATAAAGTGGTTTTCACCTATGAAAAATTCGAATAAACCACTTGTATTTGCTGGAAAAGAAATTGCTTATTTAGGGTTGCTTGTAGCAGCAGCCGTCGTCGGCAGGACACTTTTTCAACCTTTACCCAATGTTCAACCAATGACGGTGATCTTTTTATTAGTAACCATCCATTTAGGTCTTAGTCGTGGATTGATCGTTTGTCTGCTCTCGATGCTGATTACCAATTTTTACATGGGAATGGGGGTATGGACGATTGCCCAATTGATTAGCTATGCCGTCGTAATTTTTGGAATGTATCTATTATCAAAAAGCAAACTGTTTATGAAAAAGTTGTATTTACAAGTCATTTATAGTGTATTTGCAGGTTTTGCGTATGGCTTTGTGATATCTTGGATCAGTGTCAAGCTTTATGGGTTTCCTAGTTTTTGGGCTTACTATTTTCAAGGAGTGAGCTTTGATGCGTTGCATGCAGCGGGGAATGGCATCTTTTATTTGATGCTGGCACCGATTTTTCTGCGACTTTTCCAACACTACTATCCAAATAAAGACAGCGAAGGGCACTAAGCGCCTCGCTGTCTTTTTGCTTGACTCAGCAGTCGTGGTGACAAAAACGTCTATGTCTAGAGGAAAAGTCTTTGATGATCAAACGTGTTGAATGGGGCTATGTGAGGAAACAAGCAGGCATATTGTTGTGCAAAAGCGTTTTCTGCAGGTATCCTTAAGGTATCTAAGGAAGGATGTGGCTTTTGATGAAATGGATCGTGAAAAAAGATGATTTAGAAAGCTACCGTGCGAAGTTCCATGGAAAACTGGCTGGTTATGCCGAGGAAGCCAAAATGATTGCCCTGCCAACACCAAAGTATTTTATCGTGGTGGTTGACGAAGAAAAAATCCACTTGATTCAGTTAGATCTGCAATTTCATGAAAAAGGGATGCAGACAATTATGATCCATGAGATCACAAAATTACAACTAGGCGGTGTGGTAAATAAAAAAGTTCAGATTCAGACACCTTCGTCCACTGTCAAATTAATGATCAAACCGTTGGCGATCGGTATCAAAGAGGAGCAAAAAGCCTTGATCGATCGGTTTACCAGAATGTCGCGATAAACATCGGAGGAACACGCGGGAAAAATCAGCTGGATTTTTTCAGAAAAAAAGCAAGGGCAGTTGTCTGCACTTGCTTTTCGTGAGTCCTGTTATTCTGGCGTACCGACGATTTTAATAAATTCATCGATATTCTTGATCTTCATATGTTTGATCACTAACTGTTCCCGCTTGTTCCATTTTCCTTCAACTTCTAATTGGTATTTATTTAATGGAAGGCGTAAGACATAGCTGGCTAAGTAGCGATCCTTAATAATGCAATTTACGATTTTGTGGTCTTCTAAAAGTTGGATACCTGTCAGCATCATTGGCGTTTCTTGAAAAACGCGGCTATTGACTAACAATCCAGTGTGGGTTTCGTTCATGGGATCTTCCTTTCTGATAAACCTGGGATAAATCATCTTTCTGTCTGTTATGTTACCTGATTTGCATCAGAAAGGCAATTCCTATAATAAATCCTCGTTATTATAGGTCAAGCACAAAGAAAGGAGGGAAACGACATGGTTGGGTATAATCGTTTCTCAAATGAGTTTCAAAAGGCTTCGAAAGAACTCCGTGAAGGGAAGAAGTCCAAAAATGCCAATAAGGGGCTGCGAACCCGACAAAAAATCGCTGCTGAAAAAGAGCAAAAAGCACAAAGTGCTTTTTCGACTGGTTTTTTGATCGGTTCCTTCAGAGAGTTATTCCGCAAAAAATAAGCAAGTTCCGCTTCCAAAGCGGGACTTGCTTTTTGTTTAGAATAAATAATTGAAGAAGACACCATTGAGAAAGGAAAAGCTTAGATAGAATAGAAAAAGTGTTACGATATCCAGTGGTAAACCTTTTAGAATTGGCGGAATCGTGGCAATTTGATTCCGTGTATGAACCCCTGACAAAGCACAAGAAAAGAGGAAATACATGCCTACAGCAACAAATAAATTGGTTAAATAATCGGTATAGGGAAATTGGGTCACGGTGGCGATCGTCAGCAAGAAGACACTGACTAGGGTCGTCTTTTTTAGATCATTCGTCAAGAAACGGTTTTTTGCTGGAACGATCAGTAAACACAAGCCCCCCGCAATCAAGGCGATGATGGCAGCACTTACCAAGTTGGTGACCACTTGATTGCCATAGACGAAACGATTTTGAAGTAAAAGATAAAAGCTTAACCCACTGAACAAGTAAGCGACCGCAATGATCCCTGAGAGGAAAACCACCCGTGTCGTCACGTTCGGTTTTTTCTCTTTGACGGTCGGTGCCAAATTTTGACAGGCGTAATTTGTGAGTAGAATGACTAGAAAGACCACTAGCCGATTGGCGATCATCATAAGGAACCCTCCTTTTTTGCGATTTAGCTCATGATTTTAAGGTTGAACGGGGTCTTTTTTCCTTCCCCTAATATGCGAAGGCGTAAGAAGCGATCAATAAGTGGGGTAAAACAATTCATGATCAAGATGGCATAACTCATGCCTTCATTTGTAAAACCAAAGAAACGGAAGAGCACAACGAGGAGGCCAACGCCTAAGGCAAAAAGATTTTCTCCTGCTTTTGTTCCTGGTGTCGAAGAATAATCAGTCGCCATATAAATCGCACCCAACATGGCACCACCACTGATGATATGACCGATGACCGTTTGCCAACTGCCAGTAAAAAGTCCTTCTGGACCAAGGATAAAAGCAAAGAGCCCGATCGTCGCAAAGATAATCAGTGGGATACGAGGGGAGATGATTTTCTTGTAAACGAGAAAAATCCCACCCAACAGTAAAAGTAAGGCACTGGTTTCACCGATTCGTCCTCCGGTAAATCCTAAAAAGGCATCCACTAGTTCAGAGCCACTCAACGTTTCTCCTGCTTTCATGACAGCTAATGGTGTGGCACCAGAAACAACATCGTTCGCTGTAGCCTGCGAAACGACATCAGGTGCGATGCTGCCAAAAGGTGGATCAGGCCAACTGATTAGAAACATTTGGTTATAAAACAAGCCAATCAACAGGGCTCGACCGCCGAGGGCTGGATTTAGAAAATTATAACCAATACCGCCAAAAAATTCTTTGACGATGATTACGGCAAACGCCACCCCAATCACGGGAAAATACCAAGGTGCGGTTGGTGGGAGGTTCATCGTTAAAAGCAAGGCCGTCACGACGATGCTTAAATCGAAGCGAAACGGCCGTTTGACAAGATAGGACCAAAGTCCGTCGGCAGAAAACGCCGTGGCTAGTGCAATGAAAAACAAGCCATAAACTTTCAATCCAAAAAGGTAGCCAGAGAATAAAACTGCTGGCAGCAAGGCTAATACTACACACCCCATGATTTTAATGGTCTCGTCATTGCTGCGAATATGGGGGCTTGGGGGTGTTTCTTGATTTTTCCTTTGCTGAAAGAGACGTTCGCTATCGGAATCCTTGTAATAATCAGGCACTTTCCTTCGCCTCCTTTTGCAACTGGGCAACTTTGCCTTTTGCGGCAGTGATATTGGCAGCTAAGGAACGTTTAGCTGGGCAGACGAAGGTACAGGCACCACAATTGATACATGCTTCTGCCAATAATTCTTCACACTTTTGATAATCCCCCGCTCGATAAAACTGATCGATCTCCATTGGCATGAGGCGCATTGGACAAGCTTCGACACATTTGTTGCAGCGAATACAGGGGTTTTCGGCATAGAGCCAATCGGTTTCTTCATTAAAAACAACGATGCCGTTGCTGCCTTTGGTGACCGGAACTTTCAAGGTATTGACGGATTTTCCCATCATTGGTCCACCAAGAATCAATTTGCTGGGGGCTCCTTGAAAGCCGCCGGCAAAGTCGATCAATTCTCCTGCGAGTGTTCCTAACGGATTTTTGACGATGCAGGGATTTTGAACATCGCCGGTAACGGTTGTATAGCGTTCAATCAACGGTTTGTCATAACAGACCGCTTCGGCGATGGCAAAGCTGGTGGCAACATTGATCAAGACGATACCGATATCGGCAGTCAAACCACCTAACGGCACCTCTTGATCGGTCAATAACTCTACTAACTGCTTTTCACCACCGGTTGGATAAACAGTTGGGACAGTAACGACTTCTATCGTGTCATCCTCTGCACTTGCGGCTTGCATGGCTGAAATGGCTCTTGGTTTGTCATCTTCGATGCCTATTATGATTTTTGGACCATCCAGTAACTTTTGGGCAATCTTTGCACCGTGAATGATTTTCTGGGCTTCTTTTTGCATTAAGAAAGCATCACTGCGTAAGAACGGTTCACATTCAGAACCATTTAAGATCAAAGTATGGATTTTTTTGGTTTCATCAATACTGAATTTGACATGGGTGGGAAACGTTGCACCGCCTTTGCCGGCGACGCCGCCTTGACGGATTTTGTTGAGGATGGTTTCGTTAGCAGCAGATTGCCAGTCGAAGGGGGCTGACAAAAAATCATTTTGATAAGCATAATCATTTTCAATGATGATGGTTTTTCCTTCTTCATTGTTTTGATTCGGCCAATCGACCATGTCGACGATTTTACCCGAAACAGATGCATGAATTTTGGCAGAAACAAACGCATCAGACTCAGCGATCACTTGCCCTTGCTTGACGTAATCACCAACGGAAACAATCGGTTCCACCGGAGCACCAATATGTTGTGCTAAAGGGATAAAGACCATCGTGGGTGAAAAGGTAAGAATTTCATCTTGTTCGATCATTAATTTTTCTTTTAACATTTTTAATGGGGGACTTAGTGAAATGCCGCCAGTAAATGTTCTCATAACCAACACTCCTTTCTCTCCTAAGTTTATTCTAGCATGCCATAAGGAATCACAAAACCCAAAACGCTTACATTTCACAAGAAAAACTTCTTTCGGTTGACATATGATTGTTTATTCATATATAATAAGTCTATAAATATGATTGATCGTTCATATGACAGATGGACTAGAGGAGGTTTTAATGATGGCTGAACATACTTGTCAACATGATCACACAAAAACGGAGGGGCATTCTCATACTCACGATCATGGGACTCTCCCACGTAACATTTATTTTGTAGGCTTACTGCTCTTTATACTGGCACTTTTTGTTCCGAACCAATGGGTGAAAGATGGGTTTTATTTTGCTGCGGTTTTATTAGCAGGTTATCACATTTCGTGGGAAGGAATCGAGGATACCATAAAGAGTACCAGAGCCAATCGGCGATTCACACCGAATGTACATCTTTTGATGTTGTTGGCAGCGATTGGTTCCATGGTCATAGGAAATTTTAATGAAGCAGCTTTGTTGATTTTGATTTTTGCAGGCGCTCACTTCTTAGAAGAATACGCCGAGGGACAAAGTCGACGAGAAATCACCAATCTTCTCAAATTGAATCCCACGGAAGCCCGTTTGGTGGGTCCGGATGGGAAAGCCAAAAAAATTGCCGCTTCTGAGATAAAAAAAGGAGATATTTTGCAAGTGCTACCTGGTGATCAGTTAGCAACAGATGGCGTAATCCTTTCTGGAACGAGTGCCATCAATGAAGCTTCGATCAATGGGGAAAGTATTCCTCGAGAAAAGACTACAGGAGACGAAGTCTATGGGAGTACGATTAATGGAAACGGCACATTTTTGATGGAAGTCACGAAAGACAGCTCTGAAACAGTCTTCGCAAAAATTCTTTCAGTGGTGGAAGCGGCGCAATCAAATCAATCACCGACCGAAACACGAATCAAAAAAATCGAACCAATCTATGTAACAGTTGTTTTCATTGCAGTTCCTTTGTTCATTTTGACTGCACCGTTTCTCTTTGGTTGGGATTGGTATACAAGTTTTTATCGTGGGATCGTAATGATGATTGCGGCTTCTCCTTGTGCTTTAGCGGCAAGCGCCGTCCCTGCTAGTTTATCGGCGATCTCGAATCTAGCGAAAAAAGGGATTCTTTTTAAAGGGAGCAATTACTTGACCAATTTCGCTCAGATCAAAGCGGTGGCTTTTGACAAAACGGGAACTTTGACCGTCGGAAAACCTACAGTCACGGAAGCCGTTTTCGCTGATACGATCGATCGAGCAGAGGCAGCAGCGGTCATCGTTTCGATGGAAAAGCAAGCCAACCACCCATTAGCAGATGCGATCGTTACTTATTTCGAGAAGACAGAGAAAATACGAGAAATCGAACAGTTGACTGTCACAAACGAGATTGGTTCCGGTTTAGGTGCCGTCGCAGGAACAAAAACCTATCGATTAGGAAAAAGAACCGAAAACACCCAGTTAACAGGTTTGATGGAGCAACAGTACCGTCAATTGGAAGCGCAAGGAAAAACAATGGTCGTGTTTTCCATCAACGAAGAGGTTACGGCGATCATCGCATTGATGGATGAGCCGAACGAACAGGCAGCTTCTGTGATTCATTATTTGAAAAATGAAGGTATCCATACTGTTATGATCACCGGAGACAGTGCTTCTGCTGGTGAAGCAATCGGTCAGCGCTTAAAGGTTGACCAAGTGGCTGCCAATGTTTTGCCTGAGAACAAAGCGGAAGCGGTACGAGCACTCCAAGAAGCATACGGACAAACCGCCATGGTGGGTGATGGTATCAATGATGCCCCTGCACTTGTTCAAGCAGACATCGGCTTTGCGATGGGGGAAGGGTCAGATGTTGCGATTGAAGTAGGAGACGCAGTGATCATGAAGAATGATCTTTCGCGTTTTGCATATGCCTATCGCTTAGCGAAGAAGATGGATCGGATCATTTGGCAAAATATTTTTTTCTCCATGTTTATCGTCGCGTTATTAGTCGGCTTGAATCTATTCGGCTTGATGAACATTGGGTTGGGGGTATTTGCCCATGAAGGCAGTACATTGATCGTATTGTTTAACGGGTTACGTCTTTTGCGTAAACTGCCAGAAGCATAAAAAAAGCGGCTATCGAAAGATAGCTGCTTTTTTAATGACTGAATTGTGTCGAAGTTGGAAAATCAAAGGCATCGATTTTTTGTAATCGATTTTCGATCCTTCTTAGAATTCCTTCAGAGGATTCTAACGGTTTGATTGCATGATAAGCAGTCAGCAATAGGACTTTTTCTTTAGCAGGACGATTTTCGATGCGATAGATATTGGCTAATCGTTCAACATATTCGTAATGACTATAGTCCGTTTTATTGATCAAGAAGTGCAAGAGATCTTTTGCTTTCGCATAGTCTTCTTGAAGATAGAAACTGATCGCTTCACGATACAATTTGATATCGAGTTCTTCGATTTGTTCTGGATTCGCTTTTAACGCACGCCACTCATTGATCGAGATTTTTCGTACGACTTTGCCAGTTGCATCGGTCAAAAAAATTACCGGCACATCATTTGGATGTTTTGCTTCTTGCTTAATTTTCTTCATGTCGCACCTCCCGCCTCTCAATGGACTGACTGTTTGATATCTCCTATTTTAAAAGGAATAGCGGGAAAAGTCTACATGTAGATGTTAGATTCGTAGAAAATTTTAAAACATTCTCATTTATTAGGCTCTTTTTCGTTGAAAATGATTAATAGCGTCGGATGCCCCCATGAAAATCAAGATACCGCCAAAAATTTGGAAGAACAGTAGCCAAGTGGCGAATGGATTCAATACGAGAACGAGTCCAGCAGCAATAATCAAAAGACTGATGATTAAGCTCGTGATGTAAGGTAAACCAATGCGTTTTTGGTTAAAGCTTGCCATTAAGCGGGTGCATCCGCTGATGGTGATCATAATCCCTAAGAAAAATGGCACGATGGCAAGTAATCCTTTAGCAAAAACTAAAATCGCAGCTGCAGCAATCAACAGTAAGATACCAGAGACCGACTGCACATTGCGATAGCCCTTTTGTTTTTCTTTGTAGCTCGTATACAAGCTGATGATTCCTAGACATGCGATGTATCCGGCAACGAGATAAACGATCGTGTTGAAAACAGATCGTGGTGCAATCAAGATAATGAAGCCGAAGACGATATATACGACGGCACGAAGCAAGTCATAGCGTTGTAATTTATCAAAAAATGCATTCATGATAATTCCTCCTTTTTTTCTTATTGTACCGAATTCTGGTGAAAATAGATATCAAAAAACCTAGGAAATAGGCTAAGCCTTTTGTAACAGATCATTTTTTGGTAAAATAGGGAAAAGAAAACAGAACGGAGAGTTTTATGAGTGGGTTAACGCTATTGATGTGTGCCTTTACGATCGTTTTGTACCTCTATTTATTGGTGGTACGCAAAGAGATTCACTTTATTGCTGTTGAGCGCAAACTAAGCAAAATCGCTATTACGATCTTTTCAGTAATGATTATCCTATCCATGTTGATGATGGATGACCAATTGGATAATCAGGTGCGAGGAATCGTTTCAGGTTTTGTCTTTTTAAGCTTTGTGCTAGACAGCCGCGGGTTAGCCCTAGATCGAATTATTGTCCATCCAATGAGTATTAAAGGGGTACTGTACCAAGACATTGATCGGGTCGTATTATTTCAAGAAAAGGAAGGGCAGCCCATCAAGATGAACTATTTTCGAAAAGGGATGCGGGGACCATTAATGAAATTCAAACAACCGTTAGCTGAATTGGTGGTATTTTTGTCGGAGCACTTGAATGAAGGAACACCGATCGATATTCTGGTCGATCATGATCAAGGAAAAAATGACTAAAAGACCCTTGATTGCTGCCGTATGTGGCCGTAATCAAGGGTCTTTTGTTTAAAAATCGGGAATCGTTTTTAATGGAAAACGCGGAAACGTTCGTCATCATTTAAAAATTCTTTTTCATTTGGTTCGCTTTGTTTTGAACCAAAAACTAATTGGGCCCGCAGCTGCCAATTTTCAGGAATTGACCATTCAGCTACAACAGCATCATCAATTACTGGATTATAATGTTGTAAGTTGGCGCCTAATCCGGCTTCTTCTAAAGCTACCCAAACATTCGCTTGGGCAATCCCATTCGATTGTTCTGCCCAGACCGGGAAGTTATCTGCATAAAGGGCAAATTGGTCTTGCAAGTTCTTAACGGTATCTGTGTGAATAAAGAATAGAACGGTTCCATAACCTGCTTTAAAGCCAGCAAGTTTTTGTTTCGTTGCTTCAAACGCCTCCGGTGGTGTCAATGGTTCTAAAGCAGCCTCCGTTAACGTCCATAATTTTTCGTGGGCATCGCCAAATAAAATCACGGCACGTGGCGATTGTGCGTTAAAAGCAGTTGGGCTGTTTTTTACTGCTTCTTTCACGATGGCTTCGATTTCTGTATCTGAGAGTGAAACATCTTTGCCTAATCCATAGATTGAACGGCGCTGTTTGATCGTATCAAGAAATTTTGTCATAGTATTCCCACCTTTTCTATTGTCATAGAATGAAGTATACATTCTTACTTAATGTTAGTAAAACAAAATGCTTTGTAAGAAAAAAGTCAGGCAAACGCGCCTGACTTTTTTTCTTACTGGGCATCAATGGCGATAAATTTGACAGTCACGTATTCTTCAGGACCATATTTGCCGTTTTCACGACCAAAACCGGAATGTTTGACGCCGCCGAAGGGAGCCGCTGGGTTTGAGATCGCAATGTCATTGACCCCAACCATCCCATATTGGAGGTTTTGGGCTACATCCGAGATTGTTTGCAGATTCGTTGAAAAGAAGTAAGAGGCTAATCCAAATTCCGTATCATTTGCCGCGGCGATGACTGCTTGTCGATCCGTAAATGAGATCAATGGAATCACGGGTCCAAAGGTTTCTTCATAGTAAATAGTCATGTCAGGAGTGATGCCGTCGATGACCGTTGGTGCAAAGAAGTTGCCTTTTTCGTATTCACCTTCAGTAAGCTTCTTCCCACCGAATAAGACTTTAGCCCCTTTATTTACCGCATCTTCCAGCTGGTCGATGATTTTTTTAACGCCTGCTTGATTGATCAAAGGACCAACGGTGGGGTTCTCTAAACCATTACCAACAGTTACGGCTTCCATTTGCCCTAATAGCTTTTTAGTAAAGGCTTCTTTGATGGATTCTTCGACAAAAATTCGATTGGGGGATGTACAGACCTGACCGTTGTTGCGGAATTTTGCTGCAATTAATTTTTCAGCAGCTAAATCTAAATCAGCATCAGCAAAAACAAGAAACGGGGCATGGCCGCCTAACTCCAATGAAACTTTTTTCAGAGTTGGTGCAGCTTGTTCGTATAATTTCATCCCAACTTTCGTGGAGCCGGTAAAGGTGATTTTTTTAACTTGTTTGTTCTCAGTCAACTCTTTCCCGATTTCAGAAGAATCCCCTAAGACGATATTGACGACTCCGTCAGGAAGGCCCGCTTGTTGAAAAAGTTCACCTAAAGCCAATGCTGATAGGGGTGTTTCTTTAGATGGTTTCATAACAAGGGTACAGCCAACTGCCATGGCAGGAGCGATTTTTCGAGCAATCATATTGGAAGGAAAGTTCCAAGGCGTGATCGCACCAACAACACCGATGGCTTCTTTTCGCACCAGCCAATGATTGTGTGCAGGAGCTGGAATCACTTCGCCGTAGACCCGTTGTGCTTCGGCGGCATTCCAACGGAAATTGTCTACGTTGGATTGGATTTCTGCCTCTGCCTCCTTTAATGGTTTTCCTTGTTCCATGCTCATAATTTTTGCCAAACGGTCGCTTTCTTGTTCCATTAAATCAGCAATCTTGTTCATCAAATCGGCTCGCTCTCGAGGCGAACGTTTTGACCAATCTGTGAAGGCTTTCGCGGCGGCATCGATCGCTTGCTTTGTTTCATCGATGCCTCCTTGGCTGACTTTTACCAGTTCTTCATTAGTGGCAGGATTGGTAACCGAAACCGACTCTTTTGTTCCTTCAAGCCATTTTCCGTCAATCAATAACTTCGTGGGCACTTGTGGTAACTGTTGGTTCATTTTGGCACTTCCTTTCAATAATGGGTTCTATTTCAACCGTAGCACGGATTAGATAAGATGACAATTCATACGCAAGTCCAATGATTCCCCAAATTTTCATAAAGAACCAGAGAGGAGATGTCCTGCTCCTTTCATTTTATGGTAGAATAGAAAAATAAGAATGTTTGTTCGATTCTTGGGAAATATAGTTAAAACATTCAAGGAGTGAGGGACGCGTGCAACAAGTAAAAGAGCTTTTAAAAACAGTAGGATTTGTCGTGATCTTTACTTTATTCCTCTTGTTATTAAGACAGTATGTCTTTACCCCTGTGATCGTAAAAGGAGATTCGATGGACCCCACATTACATGATGGTGAGCGGGTGATTGCTTTGAAAAATACCGAGATCGAACGTTTCGATATCATAACGTTTGAAGCACCGGATGAAGCAGGCAAAAACTATATCAAACGCGTAATCGGATTACCTGGCGACCAGGTTTCCTATCAAAACGATACCCTTTATATCAATGGACAAGCATATGATGAACCCTACTTGGATGAATTCAAAGCAGCTGTCGCAGATGGCTTTCCGTTGACTAGTGATTTTGATATGGGGTTATTTGGTGTTGAAGTCATTCCTGAAGGTCAAATTTTAGTGTTAGGGGATAACCGTCGAATTTCCAAAGATAGTCGTCAATTAGGTCTGATCGATGAATCAACAATTTTGGGGGATGTAAAATTTGTTTTCTGGCCAATTGCCGATTTTGGTATGGTAGGCAAAGAATGAAATTCTGCGATTGTTATTTTGTTTTTAAGGAGAGTCTCTTAAAAATAAAGACGCATTCGAAAAAGCGTGTCGCTGATTTTTTAGTGGATTTTTTTAAAAGACGATGGAGAGAAGGAGTCCTTTCATGAGTTTACGATTTATTCTTGGCGATGGCCGTTGTCGTCATGATCAAGCAGTGATAGAAAATGCAAAAAGCTGGTTAGAAAAAGACCATCAAGAAGTATTTTTCCTGGTACCTAACTACAACAAATTTGAACGAGAGCGCGAGATCCTTCAATTACTGAAAGAGGATCGCGTAGAAGATTTTGCTTCTATTCGCGCGCAAGTGTATAGTTTTCACCGTTTGGCTTGGTTTTATCTGCAGCAAACCGGCTTGCTTTCTCAAAATGCCATCACTGAAAATGGTGCCTCCATGATCATGCGTAAGCTGCTTTTGGAACTAGAAGAAGAACTCGTCTTATACCGTGGTGAGATCAACAAAGCGGGTTTTATCCAACAATTATTGGCTTTCTATCAAGAAATGCATACAAGTCGATTGGGGATCGAAGATTTATTAGCAGGTGGTGCTGCACCAAGCGCAACCCAAGACGAAGAAAAAAAATACAGTGAATTAGCGATAATTTTTCAACGATTTGAACAAGAACTTCTAGAGCGTGCCTTGCAAGTCGAACAACCGATCACCTTACTGACACGCTTTCTGGAAGGTTCCTTGCTGGGCGATTCCTCGGTGGATCATGCAATGCCAACCACTGTTTCTTTGAACAAAGCGCCAGATCTTTCCCACGCCTTATTTATTATCAGCGGTTTCTCCGCTTTTTCAACACAAGAGCAACAGTTGATTCAAGTACTGATGAAGAGAAGTCATGTAGTGATTGATCTTATTTTGGATCGCGGGTACCCACAAGAGATGCCCACGCCATTGAATTTATTTTACGAAGCAGGACGGACCTATTATCAGTTGATCAGTTCTGCTCGTGACAATCAAGTGAACATTTACTTAGATCAGAAACTTTCCGTCAACCAAGAGGTGGACAAAGAAGACGAGGGATCGATCCCGCAGGCATACAAGGAAGTAGAAACTTTTTGGCGGCAGACCCAATCACAAGCCAATTATCATCAGCAGACGTCCGTCAAAGACTTCTTGGCTGTCTGGAAAGTTGGGAATCCCGAAGAAGAGATTCGTCAAATCGCAGCGTCGATCCGCGGGATGATGAGTGATAAGAAACGGTACCCAACATTACGGTATCGTGATATCCAATTACTGATCGCCGAACCAGAAGTCTATCATCAGTATATTCCTAAAATTTTTACTGAGTTTGAGATTCCTTTTTATATCGATGAAGAGCAGATGATGGCGCAACATCCATTGGTTGAGTTTTTGAATGCTTTTTTTGCTTGTCAATCCTATGGCTTTCGCTTAAATGATATTTTACGGTTGCTTAGAACGGAACTTTACTTACCGGCAGCCTATCGCTCCGAAGCAGATTGGCTTGTTGGGCGTGACCAGTTTCGTAAGTTGGTGGATATTACCGAGAACAAAGCGCTGGCTCATGATTTCCAAGGAGCGAGTTGGACGAGAAACGAAGATTGGGAACTGATCGAGTATTTACAATCGGAAGAAGAAGCAGTGGACAAAGTGGATTTGACGGCGTACACCAATCAGCTTCGCAGGGCTTTCAAGCAAGATGTCGTGGATACACTCGATTGGCTGACAGCAGCTAGAACAAATCGAGATGCCGTAGAACTGCTGTATCGCTTTTTACTGAATGCGGGTGTCGAGCAACAGCTGAGGCATTGGCGAGACCAGGCAATCCAACAAGGAAAATTAGATCAAGCCCGCAATCATGAACAAGCATGGCAAGCTTTAATGGATCTGCTGGATGAGTATGCCACGATCTATGGAGATGAGCCCTTTGATTTTGCGCTCTTTGAAGATGTCTTATTGACTGGCTTAGAAAATGTCACATTCGGAAAGATCCCAACAGCGATCGACCAAGTCAACATCAACCGCCTTGATTTGGCACGTCCGAAACAAGCGAAGATCACATTTGCACCGGGATTGAATGAAACGGCTTTGCCAAGAAAAATGGAAAATAAAACATTGTTGACGAATGAAGAACGTCAGCATTTCAATCAGTTATTCAATGGTGAGAAATACCTTAGAGACACAGTGGTGGAAGGCAGTGTCAAAGAACCATTTGCCTTTTATTCTGTCTTGCTTTCAGCGACAGAGCACTTATCACTGTCCTATGCCGTTAATTTTGATACACAGCAAAACATCAAGATGTCGCCTTATTTAGACCGCGTGGTCAAGCATTTGGATGTACCACTGCAAGAGCGGGGGATCTTGACGCTAGTCAGTGACCCGAGAGACTATGTTGGCAGTTATCGTGGCCTGATCTACCAAATCAATAATCTCAGTCAGCAAGCGCAAAAAAACAAAGAGAATTTGCCTCGAGTGTGGGAGCAACTGAAACAAGCGCTGTTACGTTCGGAATGGACAGATTTAGCTGCCCAAGTATTTGAAAGCCAAACCCATCAAAATATTCCGATTCCTTTGTCTCAAGCACAAGCTGCGGCGCTATATGGCCCGTCGATCTACAGCTCCATTTCTCAGATGGAGACGTTCTATCAGTGTGAATACAAGTATTTCGTCAGCTACGGATTACGGTTAAAAGAACGGGAAGTTTATGGCTTAAATCCAGCAATGACCGGTGAGTTTTTCCATGATGCGTTGGACCGCTTTGTCAAAGTCCTAATTGCTGAAAATATTTCCTTGACCCAGTTAACTGCTGACCAACGCGTGCAATTTGTGGAAGTCGTTTTGCAGGAAATTTTTGGCGAAAGCCGTTATCGCTTACTGACGAGTTCTGCTCGGATGAATTTTATTCGGTATCAATTAGGCAAGACGATTCAGCGAGTAGCGTGGGCATTAGCGAAACAAGGACAAAAAATGCATTTTAGTCCTGAAAAGACGGAGGTGCTGTTCGGCCAGATCGCTGGCTCAAATGGGATTAACGGTATCGAATTACCATTAAGTTCTGGCGGGAAACTACATGTGCGGGGGAAGATTGATCGTGTCGATACGGCGAAAACGGAAGAAGAACAATGGCTTTCCGTTGTTGACTATAAATCTAGCAGCCGAGATTTTGACCTTTCTGAAGCCTACTACGGACTTGCGATGCAGTTGATCACGTATCTCGACGTCGCATTGACGGATGCTGTCCAACTGGTTGGTTCGCCAAAGGTTCGACCAGCGGGGGCATATTATCTGCATGTGCATAATCCGCTTTTGGACGGACAAGAAGCCAGTGAAGAAGAACGTTTAAAACGTTTCAAGTATGACGGGTTGTTTATTGACGAACCGGCTGTTTTCCCGTTACTCGATGAGGAAGTTGAAGCCAGCAAAAATTCGCCGGTATTTCCTGTTCGGAAAGACAAAAACGGCAATTATCAAAAAACAACACAGGCGAAAAACAAGTTTTATACAGAAGAAGAGCTTGAACTATTAAGAAAACACAATCGGAAAAATATGCAACAAAGTGGTGAGAAGCTGTTGAGCGGTGAAATCGCCTTAAACCCGTCTTATAAATTAAAAGACAAAAAAAGGGCGTGTGAGTTTTGTCCGTTTCGCAGCATCTGTGACTTTGATGTATTGTTGAAAGAAAATGAGTACCACCGTTTAGAAAACTTATCTAAAGATGAGATTATCCATCGCTTAAGGGAGGAAGAAGATGAGTAAGACCCCTTTAAAACCGCAAAATGAAACCTTTACGGATACCCAATGGCAAGCCATTTTTGATAAAGGGGATAATATCCTCGTTTCCGCTTCAGCGGGTTCAGGCAAAACCACCGTTTTGGTTCGGCGAGTGATTGAAAAGCTAAAAGCAGGAACGACGATCGATTCTTTACTGATCGTGACCTTTACCGAAGCAGCTGCTCGAGAAATGAAAGAACGGATTCAAGCGGCATTGCAGCAGGCCATCAATCAAGAAAGTGACGAGCAAAAGCGTCAGCACTTCGTCCGTCAGTTGCAGCTATTGCCGACAGCTAACATTTCTACCTTGCATGCGTTTTGTTTAACTGTGATTCGGCGTTTTTATTATTTGATCGATTTAGATCCAAATTTCCGCATGATGACTGATGAAACCGAAATTTTATTGATGAAAGAAGAAATCTGGACACAGCTGAGAGATCAACAATATGAAGCCAATGATGAAGCGTTCTTTCGTTTGACGGAAAATTTTTCTAGTGATCGTTCCGATGAAGGCGTCGGGGATCTGATCCTGTCTCTTTATGACTTTGCCCGAGCAAATCCGGATCCAGTAAACTGGTTAGCTCATCTAAGTGATCACTATATCGGCAAAGAAACCTTTGCTGAAAATACCCTGTACCAATCGCAAATCAAGCCGACTTTGCAAGAAAACTTGAAGACAGCGGCGCATTTGCTGCAGGCGGCGCAAGACTATGCCCGTTCTGATGAAGCGATGGAAAAAGCGGCACTATTGATCGATACCGAATTAGGAATGGTGGAAACCTTAAAGGCTCTGCTTGATTCAGACGATGTTGATGGCTTCTATGAGCAAATCCAAGTGTTGCGTTTTGCTCGCTACCCAGCTTTTCGCAAACCAGAACAAAAGGAACTCTCTCAAGAAATTAAACCTTTGCGAGATGATGCGAAAAAATTGGTTGAGCAATTGAAAGCGGCCTTTCCATACCCACCGGCTGAAATGATGGAGCTGCTTCATCGGTCCGCACCTGTCGTTGAAAAAATGGCAGCTATGACCGAAGCGTTTATGAAAGCATTCCAAGAAAGGAAACTTTCAAAAGGCCGTTTAGACTTTAATGATTTGGAACATTTCACCTTGCAGATTTTACAAGGAGACGGTAGCGGAAGTGAAGCGTCGACCTATTATCGTGATCGCTTTGAAGAAGTTTTAGTCGATGAATATCAAGACGTCAATCGGCTGCAAGAGGCAATTTTATATTGGGTGAGACAAGTCGATCATAACCCCGGCAATATGTTTATGGTGGGGGATGTAAAGCAGTCGATCTATTCGTTTCGACTAGCAGATCCGACGCTATTTATCGAAAAATACTTGGCATTTGAAACGGAGAATGGTGGGCGGAGAATCGTCTTAGCAGAAAATTTCCGTTCTCGCTCCGACGTATTGGATTTTACGAATCTAGTTTTTCAACAGCTGATGGATGAACGGGTTGGACAAATCCCTTATGATGAGGCGGCAGCCTTGATTACCGGTTTTCCTCATTTTCCAGAAAGCGACGCCTTTGCCACAGAGCTCTTGTTATATGAAAAAGAGCATGAATCCGAAGAACAATTGATCGATGACAAAACAGAGGGTGAAATGCAGATTACTGCATTGAAGATTCGAGAGTTGATTGAATCAAAATTCATGATCTATGACAAAAAAGCCAAAACAAATCGACCAATCACTTACAACGATATCGTCTTATTGACCCCTACACGTAAAAACAATCTTGTCATTTTGGATGTCTTTAAGCAGTTTGGGATTCCGATGGCGGTCAATGATGCTCAAAACTATTTTCAGGCAACGGAAATCCAAACCGTCGTTTCTTTGCTGCAAATCATTGACAATCCGTACCAAGATATCCCCCTTGTGGCGGTCTTGCGTTCGCCAATCGTCGGCCTAACAGAAGATCAATTGGCTGAGATCCGTTTAGCGAATCGTTCCAGCGACTACTATGATGCAGTATTGGATTATCATGTTCAACAAGAAGAGTCACCCTTGTGGCAAACGTTGGATGGGTTTTTAGCCAAACTAAATCAATGGCGCGAAGAAGCACGCAGATTACCGATCCCAACCTTATTATGGCAAATCTATGAAGATACTGCTTACTTGGATTATGTTGTGGGACTTCCTGCAGGACAGCAGCGTTATGCAAATTTAGTGGCATTGATACACAGAGCTGAAAAATACGAAAAGAGCAGTTTCCGTGGTTTGTACCAATTCATTCGCTTCATCGAAAAAATGCAAGAAAAAAACAAAGATTTGGCGGAGCCTGTGGCTACTCCTGTAGAAGATGCCGTTCGAGTGATGACCGTTCATGCAAGTAAAGGCTTGGAATTCCCTGTTGTGTTCTTACTGGATACAACAAAATTCTTTAACTACCAAGATTTTCAAAAACGCTATATCTTTGAAGAACAGCTGGGAGCTGGGATCCAATATGTGAATCCAGCAGAAAACCTTAAATTTGAGACACTGCCGTTTCAAGCCATCAAGCAAGTTCGTTTGAAAAAAGCCTTGTCAGAAGAAATGCGAAAATTATACGTAGCATTGACACGAGCAGAGCAGAAGCTTTTCTTAGTGGGCTCCTATAAAAATCAAGCGGATGCCTTTAAGACTTGGCAATCTGGCCTGACACAAGCCGAGATGGTTCTTGATCCTGCATTACGGCTTGTTGCCCGGGGGAGCTTGATGGATTGGGTCGGACGGACCCTGATGCGCCATCCAGATATGGAAGCAGTATTCTCTGAAGCGTCAGAGCGCAAGCGGACGATCGATCATCCTGCTCATTTTCGTCTGTCATGGTGGAATCAAGAAACGATCACGCAACAAGTCCAAGAGACCCTTGTGCCAGTCGAGGAGTCTAAACGATTGCTTGCGCCAGATAGCAATATCGATGATCTTTTGAAACGCCTAGCATATCGCTATCCTTATCAAAAAGCGACCCAAACGACTAGTTATCAATCTGTATCAGAATTGAAAAGACTCTATAACGATCCCGATGATCAACAGACCACTTTGTTGGAATGGCGGTCGGTTTCCGAGAAGACGAATCCTCAGCAATATCGCTACGTACAGGATGAATTGGCGAAACCAAAATTTCTGCAGGAAACGAAGCCTCTCGCCAGCAGTATCGGGACAGCAACACATACGGTTTTGCAAATGATTCCATTAGGAATGACGCCAACACAAGATACTTTGGAGCTCCTGATTGCTGAACTCGTGAAAAAGCAATTTTTTTCTGAAGAAATCGCCAAAAAAATTGACCGATCGAGCATTTTGTGGTTTTATCAAACTGAACTAGGTGAACTGCTGAACCGATCCTCTGATGTGGTGAAGCGGGAGCAGCCGTTTTCGATGCTAAAAGAGGCTGATACGATCTTTGAAGGGTTTGACGAACCAGATGCGCCGCTTTTGATCCATGGTATTATCGACGGCTATATTGAATTGGCGGATGAAATCATTTTATATGACTTTAAAACAGATGATGTTTTCGGCAGTCAGGCTCAGATTGAAAAGAAAATGCGCGAACGATATTATGGTCAATTGAAACTCTACTGCCAAGCATTGGAGAAAGCATTGAACAAACCAGTGAAACAGACCTATTTAGTGCTGTTAAAACCTAAAATGATCGTGGCATTCTAGCTGATCGATCCTAGTTTCTTACAATTCGTAAGTCATATGCTATAATAGGTAAAAGAGGTGATGGAGAATGATAAAAGTAGAATCGGATTACGCCCTTTGTCCTAAATTTGAAAAAGCTTTTTCTATTTTAGGCAAAAAGTGGAACGGCTTGATCATTGATGTCCTTCTTGAAGACGGCAAACAAAGATTTGTTGAGTTAGCAAACAAGATTCCTCAAGTGAGTGATCGGGTGTTAGTCGAACGCTTGAAAGAATTAGAGCGGGAAGAAATTGTCTGCAAAGAAAACAATCTTTACTGCTTGACGCCAAGAGGTATTGCTCTTGAAAAGAGTATGATGAGTGTGAAGCGTTGGGCAGAAACCTGGGTGCGTGAGGAAGAATGCAGTTGATTTCTCACCGGAAATTAGGTAAACTAAGCTTAAATGAATAAATAAAAAGCGTTGATAGAAACTAGTAATTTGGCTGAATCAGAAAAAGGGAGACTTGTCACAGACTGAAAGCAAGTCCTGTATTCGAAAAATGAATTTCACTTCTGGAGCTTGCTGATTACAGTCAGTCGGCAGTTTTGCTGTCGTTAGCCGAAGTGAGTGCGCGGTTTTTTTCGCGAATGAGGATGGTAACACGAGACGTCGTTCCTTTTTAAGGGATGATGTCTTTTTTTGTCTTTATACGAATGATACTCACTTTATTCAGTCAATCCAGTCTTTTTATTCTTACACTATTCACAGCATAGAAGGAGGAAATACATGTCTTTACAAGAGAAATTAGAAGCATTGAAGGAAACGACATTGCTTAAAATCAAAGAAAGTCCAACCATGAATGACTTAAATCAGATTCGAGTGGAAGTGCTTGGAAAAAAAGGTCCCATAACAGAAGTTCTGCGGGGAATGAAAGATCTTTCTGCGGAAGAACGGCCGAAGGTGGGGAGCTATGCCAACGAGATTCGTGATATCTTGACAGAAGCGATCGAAGAAGCCAAGACGTCTATCGAAGCAGCAAACTTGGAAAAAGCTCTTGCTGAAGAATCCATCGACGTGACGTTGCCTGGTAAAAAGATGGACCGAGGAACACGCCATGTGCTAACGCAAATCATGGAAGAAATCGAAGATATCTTTGTTGGTATGGGCTACCAAGTAGTCGAAGGTTACGAAGTGGAAAAAGATCATTACAACTTCGAACGGATGAATCTGCCAAAGGATCATCCAGCCAGAGACATGCAAGATACTTTTTATATTTCAGAGGAAGTGCTGATTCGAACCCATACGTCACCAGTGCAAGCGAGAACAATGGAGACTCATGATTTTTCTAAAGGGCCGCTGCGGATGATCTCACCCGGGAAAGTTTTCCGTCGTGACACAGATGATGCGACCCATAGCCACCAATTCCATCAAATTGAAGGTTTGGTAATCGATAAGAATATTACGATGGGTGACTTAAAAGGAACCTTAGAAGTCATGATGCAAAAAATGTTTGGGGAAGATCGCCAAATTCGCTTGCGACCAAGCTATTTCCCTTTCACAGAACCATCGGTCGAAGTCGATGTCAGCTGCTTCAAGTGCGGTGGTGCCGGTTGTAATGTTTGTAAACAAACTGGCTGGATCGAGATCCTCGGTGCTGGAATGGTGCATCCTAACGTCTTAGAAATGTCAGGGATCGATCCAACCCAATATTCAGGATTTGCTTTTGGTTTAGGTCCTGATCGAGTGGCAATGCTGCGCTACGGCGTGAACGACATTCGCCAATTCTATCAAAATGATGTGCGTTTCATTCGCCAGTTCAAGGGGGAACAATAAATGTTAGTATCATACAAATGGTTAAATGAATACCTTGATCTGTCTGAGATCACACCCAAAGAGCTGGCGGATAAAATGTCAGTGACGGGGATCGAAGTCGAAGGTATTGACGTGCCTGAAGAGGGTTTAAAAAAAATCGTTGTCGGAGAAGTGACCGACTGCCGACCACATCCAGATTCTGATCATCTATCAATTTGCCAAGTAAATATTGGCGAGGATGAAGACTCACAGATCGTTTGTGGTGCGCCGAATGTCAAAAGCGGCATCAAAGTCATCGTGGCATTACCAGGCTCTCGAATCGCGGGCAACGTAAAAATCAAAAAGGGCAAGATGCGGGGAGAAGTTTCCAACGGCATGATTTGTTCGTTGCAAGAGTTGGGATATGCCGATAGCGTGATTCCCAAAGAATACGCAGAAGGAATTTATTATTTACCAGCAGAAGCAGAACCAGGATCACCGGTTTTTCCTTATCTTGATATGGATGATCACATTATCGAATTATCGATCACTCCGAATCGTGCGGATGCGTTGAGCATGCGGGGGGTTGCTTATGAAGTCGGTGCAATCTATCGGCAAACACCGAAGTTTCCTGAAATTGCGCTTACCGAAAGTGAAGTAGCTGCTGCCGATAAAATTCAGGTGAAGGTCACTGAAGCAACGGATGCACCCGCCTACCAAATTCGAATCATTGATGGCGTAACGATCGCCCCAAGTCCACAATGGCTGCAAAATCGCTTGATGAATGAAGGCATTCGTCCAATCAATAATGTCGTGGACGTGACGAATTATATCTTACTGTTATTTGGTCAACCATTGCATGCCTTTGATTATCAAAAGCTAGACAGCAAGGAAATACTGGTACGTCGCGGCAAAGAAAATGAAAGCCTGGTTACCTTAGATGGAGAAACTCGTCAGCTTTCCCCAGAAGACATCGTTATCACCAACGGAACGACACCCGTTGCGCTCGCAGGCGTCATGGGAGGTCTTGATTCTGAAATCACGGAAACGACGACCACAGTCGCTTTAGAAGCGGCCTTGTTCGATCCATTAGCGATTCGTTTGACTTCGAAAAAATTCAATTTAAGAAGCGAATCATCCGCTCGTTTTGAAAAAGGGATCAACCAAGCAACGGTTGCAAAAGCTTGTGATGCAGCAGCAGCACTGATTGCGGAACTTGCTGGCGGAACGGTCTTGAAAGAGGCAGTAATAGGTTCCCAAGTAGCAGTAGAACCTGTGGAGGTTGCGATTACTTTAGCACGGATCAATAGCTATTTAGGCACAGAAATCACTAATGAAGAAGTGCAAGAAATCTTTGATGCATTAGGCTTTGGTCATCGTCAAGAAGCAGACAGCTATATTGTTTCAGTCCCACCTCGTCGTTGGGATATTACGATCGAAGCAGATATCATTGAAGAAGTGGCGCGTATTTACGGTTATGATCGTTTGCCATCGACTTTACCGCAAGGAGAAACGGTTGCCGGTCATTTAACCAAAGCGCAACGTCTGACTAGAGAAGTTCGGACTCTTTTGGAAGGCAACGGGGTCAGTGAAGCCATCAGCTATGCTTTGACAACGGAAGAGAAGGCACAACAATTTACGGATAAATCGAGCCAAGTGACTCGATTGGATTGGCCAATGACCGAAGAGCGTGCCGTCTTGCGCTTGAATCTTATTTCAGGTTTGTTAGACGACGTTGCGTACAATTTGGCACGTAAAAACAATCGTGTTGCTTTATATGAAATTGGTCGCGTCTTCTATCAAACGGGCGACAGTAAACACGAACTGCCAACAGAAGTCAATCACTTAGGGCTAGCATTGACAGGAAATATCCATGAGAAAGACTGGCAAACCCAAGCTCAAAAAGTTGATTTCTTCCATTTGAAAGGCATTTTAGAAAATCTTTTTGATTCGTTGGCATTAACCGACCGTATTCGTTATCAAAAAACGGCAGATATCAAAGAGATGCATCCTGGGCGTACGGCAATGATCTTGCTAGATGACCTAGAAATCGGCTTCTTGGGACAAGTCCACCCATCGATCGCCAAAGCCTACGAAGTGAGTGAAACCTATGTTGCTGAATTGAACTTAGATCAGTTATTAGCAGCTAAAACAGAACAATTGGTCTATCAACCAGTTTCTAAGTTCCCATCAGTGACCCGAGATATGGCACTCTTGCTCGATGAAACGATCGATAACCAATCCGTGATGGAAATCATTCGTGAAAGTGCAGGTCGCTTCTTAAGTGATATTCGTTTATTCGATGTTTATCAAGGGAAAAACATTGAAGCAGGTAAAAAATCTCTAGGGTACAGTCTGACCTTTAGCAATCCGGAAGCTACCCTGACGGATGAAGAGATCAATCAAGCAATAGCGAAAATTACTCGTAACTTAGAAGAAAACGTTCAAGCAGAAATCCGCTAATCAAATAAGTAGAAAAACGTTCTCCACCATACAAAGAAGTTGGGTGGGGAACGTTTTCTACTATTATAATAGATGCTCAGATGACACAAAAATGTTAGGAGTTGAGTGAAAGCCTTAAAAGATTTCTCTATAGAAGGCATTCCAGCTTTTTTGGTACAACCTTTTTTAAACACTGGCTAGGCTGAAAAAATGCATTTTCTAATCAGCGTTTTATGAAGTTATTTTTTAGGACAGCTCCTCGATTTTTGCGCAAGAAACAGCATCAAATCAAAATACACAAAGTGTCAGTCTGGGGAGGAAGTGTTCTCGTGAAATCTAACACAGAGTTTGTACATAGGTTTTGCATGAAAGAATTCATTCCGATTTGTAAACAAAAAAACAAGCCGTAAAGGCTTGTTTTTTTAAGCAAAGTAATTGATGCCCATTGCATTTTTGACTTCAGCTAACGTCTGAGCGGCAACTTGTTCAGCTTTTTCACTACCAAGTTTTAGTAAGTTCATCACTTCACCGGGATCTTTGGCAAAAGCTTCACGGCGTTCACGAATCGGTGCAAATTCGGCTTCTAGAACATCGATCAAATAGCGTTTGATTTTGACATCGCCTAATCCACCACGGGTGTAATGTTCTTTTAATTCAGCAATTTTTTCTTTTTCGCTACCAAATACATCAAGATAAGTGAAGACCATATTGCCTTCAACTTGTCCGGGGTCGTTGACATGAATGTGATTTGGGTCCGTGTACATGCTCATCACTTTCTTTTGTAATACATCGGCTGGATCAGCTAAGTAAATGCCGTTGTTCAATGATTTGCTCATTTTCCCGTTCCCATCGATCCCCGCTAAACGTCCCATGCCTTTTGGCGGTAAAACCGCTTTTGGTTCGACTAATACTTCACTATACGTAGAATTAAAACTATGCACGATTTCTTGCGTTTGTTCCAGCATTGGTTTTTGATCTTCGCCGACTGGGACTAAATTTGCTTTAAAAGCGGTGATATCCGCTGCTTGAGAGACAGGATAGATGAAGAAACCAGAAGGAACGCCTTCACCAAATTTTTTTTGTTCAATTTCGGCTTTAACGGTTGGATTGCGTCGTACTCGAGCAACACTGACTAGATTGAGATAATACATCGTCAATTCAGAGAGCTGAGGGATTTGCGATTGAATAAACATCGTTGTTTTTGCTGGATCCAATCCAACGGCTAAATAATCCAAAGCAACTTCTAAAATATTCGCTGAGACCTTCTCAGGTGTTTTCGCATTATCTGTTAGTGCCTGCATGTCAGCGACCATGATATAAAGCTGATTTTCAGGGTCAGCTTGCATTTCGACCCGTTTTTTTAAAGACCCCACATAATGGCCAAGATGCAATTTGCCAGTTGGGCGGTCGCCAGTTAAAATCGTATTCACTTTTTTTCCACCTTTTCCTTTGTTATATGGTTTATCTTACCTTTTTTTAGCAAAAGAAACAACCGGTTCTCCTTGTGATCTGATGGGGTGAGAAAAATTTTCATGGACAAAAACCTCACATCAAAGTAAAATAGCACTTGTCTTTTCAGAAATAAGGGGGGAACATTGGAAAAGAACCTTTACAAATGAAAAAAGATTGAGCTATAATATGAATCAAATCTTTCCAATTACTCATTTAATTTTAAAAAAAGCTAGGAGTGTGAATCAATGGCAATGATCGAATTTAAGAACGTAGAGAAATATTACGGAAAGTTCCATGCATTAAAAAACATCAACCTTGAATTTGAAAAAGGTGAGGTCGTTGTTGTTATCGGGCCTTCAGGATCTGGTAAAAGTACAATGCTCCGTACGATTAATGGCCTAGAAACCATTTCAGGTGGTCAATTATTGGTCAATGGTAAGAACTTGTTTGACAAAGATGTCAAAATGACAGAAATTAGAAAAAACATCGGCATGGTGTTTCAACATTTCAACTTGTATCCAAATAAAACCGTGTTAGAAAATATTACGTTGGCACCGATTAAAGTATTAAAACAAAATGAGCAAGAAGCCATCAATTTGGCGGAAAAACTTCTTGATCGGGTAGGGATGTTAGATAAAAAAGATTCCTATCCTTCCATGTTATCCGGCGGACAACAGCAGCGGGTCGCAATTGCCAGAGGGCTTGCGATGAAACCAGAGATGCTGCTTTTTGATGAGCCAACGTCAGCATTGGATCCAGAAATGATTGGTGATGTATTGGATGTCATGAAAAAAATTGCCAGTGAAGGTATGTCCATGATCGTTGTTACCCATGAAATGAGCTTTGCCCGTGAAGTAGCAGATCGAATCGTCTTTATGGCGGAAGGACAAGTCTTAGAAGACCGGCGCGATGTCGATGGATTCTTTGATGCACCAAGAGACGAACGTGCAAAACAATTCTTGAGTAAAGTCACAAATCATTAAGCAATAGGAGGAACCCTTATGAGAAAGAAAATATTTTCCTTTCTAGTCTTAGCCTTTGCCCTTGTGACTTTCTCAGGTTGTAAAGGACAAAGTGCCGCAGATATCGATATTTTAGAAAACAGCAAAGAGACGAATCAGATCGTTTGGGGCGTAAAAAACGATACCCGTCTTTTTGGATTGATGGATATCGCGACTAGAGAAGTACGGGGATTCGATATTGATATCGCTCGTGCAATCACTGAGAAAATTTTAGGTCGTGATGGCAATGCCATCTTTGTTGAAGTTACCTCAAAAACCCGGATTCCTCTTTTGAAAAACGGCAACATCGATGCAATCATCGCCACGATGACTATCACAGAAGAACGTAAAAAACAGGTCGATTTTTCCGATGTCTACTTTGATGCAGGTCAATCTTTATTAGTTGCCAAAGACAGTCCTATTCAAGGGATCGAAGATTTGACCGCAGACACCACTGTATTGGTCGTTAAAGGCTCTACCTCAGCTGTGAACATCCGTGAAGCAGCACCAGAAGCGCAAATTTTAGAACTTGAGAATTATGCGGAAGCCTTTACTGCTTTACAATCTGGTCAAGGGGATGCTATGACCACGGATAATGCGATCTTATTAGGGATGGCGAGTGAAAATCCCAATTACCATTTAGTTGGCGAAACTTTTACAGAAGAACCTTATGGGATTGCCATCAATAAAGGACAAAAGCCGTTTCTTGATGCAGTGAATCAAGCCTTGCGGGAAATGCGTGAAGATGGAACCTATGATGAGATATACAACAAGTGGTTCCCTGAAGACGAATCAGGAAAAGTAGAGTAGGAGGAAACTGAATGGTTGAATTATTTCAAACGTATACCGGTCAGTTTATTGAAGGCTTTAAATACACAGTCATGGCGAGTTTGATCGCACTGTTTTTTAGTCTTTTGATCGGAACCTTAATGGCAATTTTTCAGTTGTCAGACAATCGCCTCATCAAAGGGATTGCCAAAGCGTATGTTGAGTTTTTTAGAAATATTCCCTTATTGATCATCGTGATGTTCTTTTATGTCGTTGTGCCAATGTATTGGGTTTCTTTTGACGGTTTTCAAGCGGGAACGATTGGCTTAACGATCTATACATCGGCATTTATCGCTGAGACGATCCGGTCAGGGATTCAAACGGTTCCTAAAGGCCAGATGGAAGCTTCCTTGTCTTCTGGTTTTACGTACAGCCAAGCGATGCGTTACATTATTTTGCCTCAGGCTTTTAAGATCGTCGTACCGCCGTTAGGCAATCAATTTATCAATCTTGTTAAAAACTCATCAATTTTGGCGATGGTCGCAGGATTAGATATTATGTATCAAGGGGATTTGATCGCAAGTGAGACCTTCAATACATTCGATACGTATATCATTGTTGGTCTTTTCTATTTGATCATTACCCTACCATTGTCTTATTTGATGGTTTACTTGGAACGGCGTTGGGCTGTCCGCTCATAGAAAGGAGCTAACGAACTATGGATTTTTTTGAAGCTTTTTCAGCGATTAACATTCGCTTCTTGATCGATGGCTTGCGGGTAACAGTTGAAGTGTCGATCCTATCGATTTTATTTAGCTTTATTATCGGAGGGATCGCCGGCATTTTGCGCTTCAGCTCGATCCCGGTCTTTTCTAAAGTATTAGGTGTCGTGATCGATGTTATTCGTAACTTGCCTTTGCTCTTGATCATCTTTTTCACTTACTTTGCATTGCCGCAGATCGGTATCCGCTTTAATATTTTTTGGTCAGCGGTTGTGGCGTTGACGATTTTTGAATCAGCGATGCTCTCTGAAATCTTTCGTGCTGGTTTGAATGCTGTGCCAAAAGGGCAGATGGAAGCTGGTTTGTCAACAGGGCTAAGCTATGTCGAAGTATTGCGGAGTATCGTCGTGCCACAGGCATTTAAAGCGATGTTGCCAGCGATCGTCAGTCAGTTGATCTCTTTGATCAAAGATACGTCATTAGCCGTGATTATTTCTTTACCAGAGCTGACTCATCATGCTCGAATCATTTATGGTCAAAATACAAACTATGTTTTGCCTATGTTTTTGGCAATGACTGTTTTATACTTTTTGGTTTGTTATGCATTATCATTGCTTTCTGGCTTTTTGGAAAAACGTCAGTACGATTACTAAAAAGAATAATCGACAAAATCATCCCCACGATCGGTCTTTTACCCATGCAAGTGCAACTTGTGGGTTGTGAGCCAATCGTTGGGGCTTTTTTTCTTTTTGACCGTTTCGTGTTTTTTGGGAAAGCTTTTTTAGCAAACGAAAGGAATACTTGAAAAATAGACAAAAAAAGTCCAAAATGAATAAGAGAGAAAAACGCACCAAACTCTTTTTTTCATGTAAAGGATGGAAACTATGACAAACAACAGACCAATTGGTTTTATCGATTCTGGTGTTGGTGGGTTGACGGTCGTCAAAGAAGCAATCAAGCAATTACCCAACGAATCGATTCTTTATCTGGGAGATACAGCCAGATGCCCGTATGGTCCGAGACCTGCTGAGCAAGTTATCGCGTATACGTGGCAAATGACCCGTTTTTTATTAGAAAAAAACATTAAAATGTTGGTGATCGCTTGTAATACAGCGACAGCGGTCGCCCTTGAAGAAATCAAAGAAAAACTAGCGATCCCGGTGATTGGCGTGATCCTGCCCGGTAGTCGAGCAGCAGTCAAAGCAAGCAAAAACCAGCGAATCGGTGTCATCGGAACAAATGGAACGATCAAAAGCGACTCTTACAAGCGCGCTCTTCATGGCAAAGCGCCCCATGCGTCAGTCGTCAGTTTGGCTTGCCCAAAGTTTGTGCCGATCGTAGAAAGCAAACAATACCATAGCTCGGTCGCCAAGAAAATCGTGGCGGAAACGTTGCGTCCATTGAAAAACAAGCGGTTAGATACAGTGATTCTGGGCTGTACTCATTATCCTTTATTGCGCCCTTTGATCCAAAATGAATTAGGCGCCCATATCCAGCTGATTGATTCAGGGGCAGAAACGGTGGGGGAAGTCAGTACCTTGTTGGACTATTTTTCCATTGCAGCAACGAGTCAGGACGATCCGCATCCGCAACATGCATTCTTTACTACTGGTTCACCGAAAATATTTGATGAGATCGCCAATGATTGGCTTGATTTAGATACGATCTCATCGATTCACACTGATTTAGGAGGCTTTTAAATGCGACATGATGGCAGAAAAGAAACAATGTTAAGACCAGTCAACATTCAAACCAACGTCTACAAACACCCCGAAGGATCGGTTGTGATCTCTTTTGGTGACACAACCGTGATTTGTTCGGCAACGATTGAAGATCGGGTCCCTCCGTTTTTACGAGATACGGGAAAAGGCTGGGTCACAGCCGAATACAGTATGCTCCCACGAGCGACCAACACTCGTAATCGTCGAGAAAGTGCCAAAGGCAAGCTTTCTGGTCGTACGATGGAGATCCAACGGCTGATCGCTCGTTCCTTACGAGCCGTAGTTGATTTAGAAAAATTAGGGGAACGTAGTATCGTCGTCGATTGTGATGTCGTCCAAGCGGATGGCGGTACCAGAACAGCCAGTATTACCGGCGCTTTTGTCGCGTTGCGTTTAGCTATCGATACCTTGTTGCGTGACAAAGCATTGACGGAAGATCCAATCAAGGAGCATTTGGCAGCAATTAGTGTCGGGATCTTACCAGATGGTACCTGTGTGACTGATCTCGATTATCAAGAAGATTCTTCAGCTGCTGTTGACATGAATTTGGTGATGACGGAATCTGGTCGATTTGTCGAATTGCAAGGAACTGGGGAAGAAGCGACCTTTGATGGTCAGCAGTTGAATGAGATGCTGATCTACGGAAAAACGGCCATCGAAGAATTGATCGCCTATCAAAAAGAGGCACTGTTTTTACCAGATGAACCCCCTTATGAGATTCCCGAAAAAACGATTGTCATTGCTACAGGCAATCCAGGAAAAGCCAAGGAGTTTAAAGCCGTATTTGGCGCAGCAGGTTACGATGTCCGCACCTTAAAAGACTATCCTTCCTTGCCGGATGTTGAAGAAACCGGCACCACCTTTGAAGAAAATGCCCGCCTTAAAGCGGAAACCATCGCCAGAATTTTGGGAAGACCGGTGTTAGCTGATGACTCAGGACTGAAAGTCGATGCATTAGGGGGGCGACCAGGGGTGTACTCTGCTCGATTTGCTGGTGAGCAAAAAAGTGACGCTGCCAATAATGCAAAATTACTTTACGAATTGACGGATGTCGAAGATGACAAGCGCAGTGCTCAATTTCACTGTACGTTAGTTTTCGCAGCGCCAGGAAAAGATAGTTTGGTGGTTGAAGCTCAATGGCCGGGAAGAATCGGCCGTATCCCCCGTGGAGAAAATGGGTTCGGTTACGATCCATTGTTTATTCCTGATGGTTCAGAGCAAAGCGCAGCCCAAATGAGTCAAGAAGAAAAGAACCGAGTCAGCCACCGTGGTCTAGCAATCAAAAAGCTGCAGGAACAGTGGCAGGAGTGGTTAGAAGGAGAAAATGTATGAAATATTTAGTTGTCAGTGACAATCATTCAGATCGTGAAATTCTTGTTGATCTTAAAAATGAATTCGAAAATCAAGTCGATTTATTCCTGCACTGTGGGGACTCCGAACTACCTGACACAGACCCTTTGTGGGATACTTTTCAAGTCGTTTGCGGCAATTGCGATTATGGCGGTGGTTTTCCCAATGAGCGTATCATCAAAACGCCGCTGGACACCATCTATATGACTCATGGCCACTTAGCAGATGTCCGTTTTGGTGTAACGAAATTAGGGCTGCAAGCGCAACAAGCCGATGCCTCGATCGCACTGTTTGGTCACACGCATCAAATTGCTTGTGAGAAAGTTGGGAATCGGCTTTTCTTGAATCCCGGCAGTATTTCCCAACCGCGAGGGCAAATTCAAATCAAAAGCTTTGCGATTATCGAAAGTACGCCAGAACAATGGGCAATCCAATACTATGATCGTTCCTTTCATAAAGTCCCTGAGCTAGCTTTTGTTTTCACACGCTAAGTAAGCGGAATCAAAAAGTAAAAATTTCATTATAATTTTGCAGGTTTCAACTTTCTATTCTCATTTTCAAGTAAAATAGAAGAGTAGCTGTGAAATGGAGGCAATTAGATTGATAGGACAGATCGTAGAAAAAATATTACTCGAGAACCAAGAAAATTTCTTGGTGCCGGCAGAAAATGTGGCATCGGTATTTTATAACCACCCTTTGAGTCACGCATTGCTTGTTTTATCAAAAGTGGGCTATTCAAAGATCCCTGTACTAGATAGTGAGGACCATTTAGTCGGCTTAATCAGCCTCTCAAACATCGTAGAACGCATGATGGATCTCACTGGCTTCAGTATGGAAAATATTGAAGGGCTGACTGTGGCAGATGTCATGGAAGTCAATGTGAATTGCATCAAAGAAAACGATGAGTTGGAAAGTATGCTGCATTTGTTAGTAGATCAAGCATTCTTGCCGATCGTTGATGATGACAATGTCTTTGTTGGGATTATCACCCGCAAAGAGATTTTAAAATCCGTCAATCATTTGGCGCACGAAATTGAAAGACGCTATTTGCTGATTTCTAAAGAAGATGCCCCAAAGATGACAGATGAACTGCATGTGGTATAGAAAAAAGGTTATCCCAGTTTCGGGATAACCTTTTTTTAAATACCGACGATCGGCGCATTGGGGATCGTATAGCCTTTGGCAGTTAATGCATCGATCGATGCGGCCAAAAATTCCTCTTTGATTTTCCATTGCGTACCGTTGGTCACATACATGGTCGTGCGAATTGCAAAGTTGTTGTTTCCTAGATCCACCAAACCGAAGACCGTAGGGGCCGTTTGAATCTCTTCTTCATGCTGCTTAGCAATCTGTTCATTGACTTCTTCAATGATGGCACGTATTTCATCTAAGCCTTCAGAGGGTAAGATACGTACGTCTACCACGACTTGCATATTGGCTCTGGATGTATTACTGATGGTCGTGATGTTACGATTTGGGATATAATGAACGGTTCCGTCCACGGATTTTAATTGAACAGTCCGAATACCGACGGCCGTCACCGTACCTTCAAGCGTCAGGTTGGTCAAGCGGACGTAATCACCAACGTTGATTTGTTGTTCGGTAATTATAAAGAAGCCAGTAATCAAGTCATTCATAAAGCCTTGGGCGCCGAGACCGAGGGCGACACCGACGACTCCGGCACCGGCTAGTAGCGAGCCTACAGGTACGCCGATGGTTGAAAGGAGTGCATAGACAAAAAAGAAGCCTAATGTGTAATGAACCGTATTGCGGATCAGGGTATGGATCGTGTTGATTCGACTCACATTGAAACTGGCTTTTTTTTCATAGGAACGATAGATCCGATCGATGATCATATTGCTTATTTTCAATAAAATACCGAATAGGATACATAAAAAAAGCAACATCAATGCTTTTTGAATCAGTAGGCCAATGATCGATTCCCAGTCGATGGACGCCCACCATTTTTGCAATGCATTGAGCTGAGCAGCTGCTGGTTCAGTAATGCTGGAACCACTTGAATCGGTCGTGCTAGCTGCGAGTAGCAGTTGTTTCATAAAATCCCTCCAAGTCTTACTGCATCTATTTTAACGAAGATAAAATAGAAATGCAAAGGAGGTTTTCTGAAATACCTGTTTTTTTCAGAAAAAGCCTGCTCAGCCAACGGGTAGGCAAATAGCAGACTTTTCTATGACAATTATTGATTAAGATAAATGAACGCCTTTATCAACAAAAATCACTTCGCCGATAATCCCGCTTGATAAAGGACTGATCAAGAAGGCACAAGCATTGCCGACTTCTTCGATCGTTACACCAATATGATCTGGTGTTCGATCCTCTGACAATTGGATCAGTTTTTGATAGTCTTTTACACCAGTTACTGCCAGCGTCTTGATGGCGCCAGCTGAAATCGCATTGACACGGATCTTTTGCGGTGAAAGTTCGGCAGCTAAATAGCGAACACTTGATTCCAAAGCAGCTTTCGCAATACCCATCATGTTGTAGTTTGGTACTGCCCGTTCGGCACCTAAGTAGGAAAGGGTAACGATTCCAGCATTTTCAGCTAAGATTGGTTTGGCATATTTAGTGACGGCAATCAATGAATAACTGCTGATGTCTTGCGCCAAAGCATAACCGTCACGAGAAATATTCAAAATGTCGCCAGAAAGATCTTCTTTATTAGCATAAGCGACGGCATGGACGACACCATGGATCTCTCCAGCATATTCTTTGATTGTATCAAAGGCGGCAGCAATGCTTTCGTCATTAGCGACGTCACACTCCACTACAAATTCATCAGATTCCAATAAGCGCTCTAAAGGCTTCTTCATGCGGTCGTTTTGATACGTGTAGATCACTTCGGCTCCTTGTGCTTTTAATGCTTGTGCACAGCCCCAAGCGATACTGCGTTTGTTGGCAACGCCCATGACGACAACTTTTTTACCGGTTAAAAAACTCATAATTCCACTCCTTAATAAATTCAACAATAATAAAATACGTATAATGACAAATAGTAAATCAAACTATCTTGATTTCTAATTATTAAGCATAATTGTTTGATTGTCAAACTATTTTTTTCTTAATAAATATTTAGTTGCGAATTCCGCTGAACTATGATACTTTGATAATCAAACTATAATAAATTCTTAAGCAAGGAAGGGAAACCATGAAAAAACTATTGACTGAAACAGAAGTCATGGATTTGATTCCAAATCGCTACCCAATTATATATATTGATTATGTCGATGAAATCGAGTCTGGCAAAAAGATTATCGCAACGAAAAATGTTACTATCAACGAAGACTTTTTCCAAGGTCATTTTCCGGGAAATCCAGTAATGCCGGGTGCCTTGATTTTAGAAACATTGGCACAAGCAGGATCGATCCTGATCTTGAAATCCGAGGAATTCCAAGGTAGAACGGCGTATATCGGCGGCATCAACAAAGCCAAATTCCGTCAAAAAGTTGTTCCGGGAGATACTATGAAACTTGTTTTTGAGATCACCAAAATCAAAGGCTCCGTTGGAACTGCTGATGCGGTAGCGACAGTGGATGGCAAAAAAGCTGCTGAGTGCGAATTTACCTTTATCGTAGGCGACCAAAAGTAAAAGAAAACCGCTGAAATTCCCGAGTATCGGAGACTTCAGCGGTTTTTTTATTTATTCTTTGGCTTCTTGTAAGACCTTGATCGTTTCGATCTTCACTGGCTCAACCGGTTGAGAATTCTCACCATTGCCAGAGTCTTGGGTTTCTGCTTGCGCAATTTTATCTACGACATCCATGCCTTCGATCACTTGACCAAAAACGGTATAGCTACCGTCCAATTGTGGTGTTCCACCATTTTTGTAGGCTTCGATGATTTTTTCAGGATAGTGTTGGATCGCTAGACCGTCGGATACGTCTTGATCATTTTGAACGATGTAGAATTGACTGCCTTGGCTGTTTGGCGCACTTGATTTTGCCATTGCCAATGCGCCTCGCAAGTGATAAAGCTGGTTCGAGTATTCTTCGCCGAATCCTTCGCCCCATATGCTTTCTCCGCCAGTGCCATCACCATTAGGGTCGCCCCCTTGGATCATAAACTCTTCTACGACACGATGGAAAGTCAAGCCGTCATAATAACCATCTTTGGCATGGGTCAAAAAGTTTTCGACTGCTTTGGGTGCAATCTCTGGGAAAAGTTTGATTTTGATCGAGCCTTCCTCCGTCACCATTTCAACTAAAGCTTCATTCTCTTGCACATCCGTTGATAATTGCGGCAATTCCAGGGCATTCAAGTCAACGGATTCTGAGGTCGACGTGCTTTCTGCCGAATTGCTTGATGAGGGATCGGTGGTACTTGAACCTGTACAAGCAGCTAATAATAAAAGGCTAGCAGCTGCTGTCAGTGTGAATAGGATTTTTTTCATTCTTTCATTCCTTCCAGTTTTCTTAATGATAATCATAACAAAAAAGAGACATAGAAGAAAGCGCAGATTTTGTGGAATGAGAAAGAAACAGGCGGAAAGGTGTAGACCACTTTTTAGATGTTTGCTATAATGAAAGAGGATTCATTATAATAAACGGATAGAATTTACAGGAGGTTTTTTTGATGGGAAAATTAGGGATATCGATTTATCCAGAGCGCTCAACGTTTGAAAAGGACAAAGCGTATTTAGACTTGGCACACAAATACGGCTTTAAACGGGTATTTACCAGTTTGCTGCAAATCAACGATGACAAAGAAAAAGTCTTGGCAGACTTTAAACAAGTCGTGGATTATGCCAATCAGTTAGGAATGGAAGTCATGGTAGATATCAATCCTGGTTTATTCGAACAGCTAGGTATTTCTTATGATGATTTATCCTTCTTTGATGAGATGGGCGCTTACGGTGTTCGGTTAGATATTGGTTTTACTGGTTCAGAAGAAGCCAAAATGACGCGTAATCCTTACGGGATTAAAATCGAAATCAATATGAGCAGTGGTACGAGCTACGTGGATAACATCATGAGTTATTCACCTAATACTGAAAATTTACTCGGCTCGCATAACTTCTATCCTCATCGCTATTCAGGGTTGGGCTACGACCATTTCGTTTTTTGTTCGGAAAAATTCCGCAAATACAATTTAAATACGATGGCTTTCGTGAATTCTCACGAAGCTGATTTCGGTCCATGGCCAACACAAGATGGTTTATGCTCTTTGGAAGATCATCGTGATCTGCCACTAGCTACGCAAGTCAAACATTTAGTGTTGACGGGTTTGATCGATGATATCTCTGTTGGAAATGCCTATGCTTCAGAAGCAGAATTGGCAGCAATGGCTGAAGCGTTTCACGCGGATTATCCGACATTAAGAGTCGATGTCGTTGACGGAATCACTGAAGATGAACGAATTTGTCTCTTCGATAATCTGCACAGCTATCGAGGAGATCGTTCGGAATATATCTTGCGTTCAACGATGACGCGGATCTATTATAAAGACAAGGAATTTCCACCTCATGATACCCGTGATATGGTAAGAGGGGATGTCTTGATCGATAATGCTGGCTATGGACAATACAAAGGGGAGACGCAAATCGCCTTGAAAGCAATGAAAAATGATGGTCGAGTCAATGTCGTTGGTAAGATCGCTGATGAGGAACTATTCTTATTAGAATTTTTGAAACCTTGGTCAAGTTTTAAATTGGTCGAAAATAACTAATTACCACGAAAATCAACCATTGCCAACAAAGATTGTTGGCAATGGTTTTCTTTTTGGGCGCTTGCGATTGACAAACATGAGCAAAAAACGGTAATTTATGTAGTGGGTTCTTTCCTTGAGGAATGATGAAACCATAATAATATTATGTAAACTATATAACAAGAGGACGTGACAAGTGTGAAATTGCGCTGGAAGATTGCCATCGGAGTGGCTGTATTAGCAATTGCGGGGTTAGGGTATGCAGGAAACTATTTTTATGATTATGCGGTGGTTCCTTCAGAAAAAGATTTTTTGGAAGGAGATACCCCTGGTACGGATGAAAATCAGACGGGAAATGAATCGCAAAATTGGTTTACAGATCCAGCAAATCGTGAGATGTGGCAGCTAACTTCTGAAGATGATTTAAAATTATCCGCCATTTATCTACCGGCGGAGGAGAAGAATCGCGGGAAAACGGCGATCATCGCGCATGGCTATATGGGGAACGCAGAAACGATGGCGGACTACGCTAAGATGTATCATGATTTAGGCTATAATGTCTTGGTTCCAGACGCTCGAGGGCATGGTCAAAGCGAAGGAGATTATATTGGTTTTGGGTGGCACGAACGTAAGGATTATTTGCAATGGATCGATGAAGTACTCACAAAAAATGGTTCTGAAGAAACGATCACTTTGTATGGCATCAGTATGGGGGCTGCCACGGTAATGATGACCAGTGGGGAAGACTTACCGAAAAATGTCACTTCTATTATTGAAGATTGTGGGTATACCAACGTCAATGAAGAATTGGGTTATCAACTCGATCAATTGTTTGGTCTACCGGCCTTTCCATTGATGAATGTCACTAGTCTTGTCACAAAAATCCGAGCGGGGTATTTCTTCGGTGAAGCAGATGCAGTCAAACAACTGCAAAAGAATACGCGTCCGATCTTTTTTATCCATGGCGATGCGGATACGTTTGTTCCTTATTCGATGCTGGATATTTTGTATAACGCGACCGACGCACCAAAAGAAAAGTGGGTTGTTTCAGGTGCCGAGCATGCGAAAAGCTACAAAACAGATCCAGACCTTTATAAAGAAAACATTGCAGCTTTTTTGGACAAATACGATCATCCAGCAAGTGAATAAAAAAGTGCCGGTTCTAAAAAAGAACCGGCACTTTTTGCTTGACCTTTAGCTTATAAACGAGCAAATTCTTCTAGCAAGCGAATCATTTGGCAAGTAAAGCCGTATTCATTATCATACCAAGCGACGGTTTTCACCAGTTGGAAATCGCCAGCAGTGGTTACTTCTGTTTGTGTCGGATCAAAGATAGACCCTTGAGTGGTACCAATCACATCTCCAGAGACGATTTCACGGTCATCGTAACCGAATGACGGATTATCGACGGTGTGTTTTCTGATCGCTTCATTGACTTCATCGGCGGTTACTTTGGTTTTCAAAATTGAGACTAACTCTGTTAAAGAACCATCGACGACCGGAACCCGTTGGGCGTGGCCTTGTAATTTGCCATTTAATTCTGGGATAACCAAACCGATTGCTTTGGCGGCACCCGTTGAGTGAGGGATCGTGTTGTCAGCAGCGGAACGAGCGGCTCTTAAGTTTCCGCCTTTTACAGGACCATCCAATAGCATTTGAGTAGAAGTATACGCATGAACCGTCGTCATCGTACCAACTTCGATCCCGAATTCCTCATTTAAAAAGTAGGCCATTGGAGCTAAGCAGTTGGTCGTACAAGAACCTGCGGATATGATAGTATCATCCGGTGTTAACGTGTCTGAGTTGACATTGTAAACGATCGTTTTCATATTACCAGCTGGTGCGGAGATAACGACTCGTTTGACACCTGCATCAAGATGGGCCTGGGCTTTTTCTGCGGAAGTGTAAAAACCCGTACATTCTAATACGATATCGACGCCATTTTCTTTTGCCCAGGGGATTTTGCTTGCGTCTGGTTCAGCGTACACTCGGGTCTCTTTGCCATCGACAACGATAGCATTATCCGTTGCAGTAACAGTTCCAGGGTACGTGCCGTGGGTCGAGTCAAATTGCAATAGATGTGCTAACATTACGGGGCTTGTTAAATCATTGATTGCCACAACTTCAATATCGGCAGAAACTTCTCTGATCCTACGAAAAGCCAAACGTCCAATTCGTCCAAAACCATTGATTCCAACTTTTACTGTCATTTCTTGTTTCCTCCTTTGATTGTGTACTGGTACACTTAAAAGTTTGCTACGATTTCCTGTGACTGTCAAAGAATAACCCTTAAGAATTCGCGATTTCTTACGGAAACCCATGAGAAAAGATAGACAAAAGGCGTTTCGGTCGTTACAATAAAATAGACTTTCTTATTAGAGAAATAGTAACCACTTAAAGTGAGATAACTGATAATCAAAAAGTATAGAAGGTAGTAAAAAAAGAATGGAGGACAAATAATGTCCATGTTTTTAGATCAAGTGACAATCGATGTCAAAGCAGGAAAAGGCGGCGACGGAATGGTTGCTTTTCGCCGAGAGAAATATGTCCCAGACGGCGGACCCGCAGGTGGGGACGGGGGACGTGGCGGTGATGTCATTTTAGTCGTAGACGAAGGTTTGCGTACATTAATGGATTTTCGCTTTAATCGTCATTTTAAAGCGCAACCCGGGGAAAATGGCATGAGTAAAGGAATGCACGGCCGTGGCTCAGATGATACTTACATCAAAGTACCCCAAGGCACCACCGTTCGTGATGCTGAAACAGGTGCCTTATTAGGTGATTTGATTGAGCAAGGTCAAACATTAGTAATCGCAAAAGGCGGGCGGGGCGGCCGTGGGAACATTCGGTTTGCTTCTCCAAAAAATCCAGCCCCAGAATTAGCAGAGAACGGAGAACCCGGTCAAGAAAGAAAGATCGAGCTCGAACTAAAAGTCTTAGCAGATGTTGGTTTAGTTGGTTTCCCTTCAGTTGGGAAGTCAACATTACTCTCTGTGATTTCGTCTGCTCGTCCAAAAATCGGCGCGTATCATTTTACAACACTGGTGCCAAATTTAGGCATGGTAACGACCACTGATGGTCGTAGTTTTGCAGTAGCCGATCTGCCTGGCTTGATCGAAGGTGCTTCGCAAGGTGTTGGTTTAGGGACTCAGTTTTTACGTCATATCGAACGGACGCGGGTCATTTTACATGTGATCGATATGAGCGGCATGGAAGGGCGCGATCCATATGAAGACTATTTATCCATCAACAATGAATTGTCGACCCATAACTTGCGCTTACTAGAGCGCCCACAGATCATCGTTGCCAATAAGATGGATATGCCGGATGCTGAAGAAAACCTAGCCCTTTTCAAAGAGCAGCTGGCAAAAGAAAAAACGGATGAGTTCGCGGATGAACCAATGATTTTCCCAATCTCTGGTGTCACTCGTAAGGGAATCGATGCCTTGCTGAATGCGACAGCGGATCTATTGGAAGTCACTCCTGAGTTCCTCTTGTACGATGAAGAAATCGAAGAAGATGTGGTTCATTACGGCTTCCAATCGGATGAACCGGAGTTTGCAATCGATCGCGATCCTGATGCAACTTGGATCTTGAGCGGTGAGAAAATCGAAAAACTATTCCAAATGACGAACTTTGATCACGATGAGACTGTGATGCGTTTTGCTCGTCAATTACGTGGATTGGGTGTCGATGAAGCATTGCGTGCGAGAGGTGCCAAAGACGGTGATATTGTGCGTATCGGTAATTTTGAATTTGAGTTTGTCGAATAAGCGTTTAAAAGAACATCATTTTTTTAAAAAAATCCTTCATAGTTGAATTGGTTTTGACTGCCGATCATTGATTTTCTCTAAGAAATCAATGATCAGCAGTCTTTTTGGTTTCTTTTTTTATTTAAATGATTTACTGTTAAAATAAAGAAAAGAACAAATAAACCAAAGGGAGCGATTTTTATGTCAAAACGAGTCATTGTAATGAACTTTGATGCTAGTGCCAAAGCGTATCAAGCCTTTTCTGAAGTGAAACGGATGCATATGGAACGAAAGATCAAAGGAGAGCAAATGGCGGTTCTTACCCACACCAATGAAGGCGTGCATCAATTTAAAGTCGAGGATTTTCTTGATTTTACTGGAAACAATAAGACATCAACTGGTGGTTTGATCGGGATGCTCGTTGGTGTGTTAGGTGGGCCTTTGGGAATCATGCTGGGCTGGTTTGGCGGTAGTATGATCGGTGCTACTCGTGACGCAAAAGAGATCCAAAATGCGCAAATGCTCTTCGAACACGTCGGAAACCAAATTGGTGTAGGCGATACGGGGTTATTATTGATTGCCGATGAAGAGGACAATCGTCCTTTGAACCAACTGATCATGAATGAATTAGGCGGTGACATCACTCGTTTTGACTACGATGATGTCGAGGCAGAGATCGAGACGGCCAAAAAAGTCGAAGAATCCACCAAGGCACGTGTTCAAGAGGATTGGAAAAATTCCCATAACGATGAATCCGATAGCCAATCCGAGAAATAAAAACCGCAAGCTTCAATTGCAACTTGATTTCTTTTCCGCTAAAATTGGAAAGAGATGAAAGGAAAGAAGCTTATGGAATTAGAATTTTTAGGAACAGGTGCTGGAGTGCCTGCGAAACATCGAAACGTGACCAGCACTGCGTTACGATTATTAGATGAACGCAATGCTGTTTGGCTTTTTGATTGTGGCGAAGGGACACAAATGCAGATCTTGCATTCTACGATTAGACCGAGAAAGATTGAAAAAATCTTTATTACCCATCTTCATGGTGATCATATTTATGGATTGCCAGGATTGATCAGCAGCCGCTCCTTTCAAGGCGGAGACACACCTCTAGAGATTTATGGACCCAAGGGGATCAAAGCATACATTCAAACCGTTTTGCGGATTTCTCAGACGAAAGTCAGCTATCCATTGCATTTTTTTGAGATTGAAGAAGAAGGGATTCTTTTTAAAGATCAGCAATTTGAAGTATCTTGTCTGCGCCTTGATCACGGGATTGATAGTTTTGGCTATCGTATTGTCGAAGCAAGCCATCAAGGGGAGTTGCAAGTGCAAGCATTGCTTGAACTTGGGCTGAAACCTGGTCCTGTCTTCGGACGTTTGAAAAAAGGTGAAGTAGTTACCCTCGATGATGGTCGTCAAATCAATGGGGCAGATTTTTTAGGTCAAGCCAAAAAAGGACGGATCGTGACAATATTAGGTGACACCCGTAAATGTCAAAACGCCGTGCTTTTAGCGAAAGATGCGGATGTTTTGGTACATGAAAGTACCTTCAACAAAGAAGAAGCCAAGTTGGCTCGCGCTTATTTTCATTCGACGACGCGACAAGCTGCTGAAGTTGCCCAAGAAGCTCACGCCAAGCGTTTGCTATTGACCCATATCAGCGCGCGCTATGTTGGCAAAGATATTACAAATTTAGTAAATGAAGCAAAAGAAGTATTTCCGAATACGTTGATCGTCAAAGATTTTGATATTGTCGAGATCCCTTTTGCCGGAGAGGAAGAATCAGATGAACTTGGAGAATAAAGTTGTCGTTGTAACAGGTGGTTCTGCCGGACTTGGAGAACAAATCTGTTATGAAGCCGCAAAACGTGGTGCGATCGTCGTGACTTGTGCCCGGAGGACGAATTTGATCGGAAAAGTCAAAGAACAATGTATGGAATTAAGCGGCAAAGAAGCGTATGCGTTTCAATTGGACGTAGCAAATCCTGAAAGCGTGGAGCGCTTATTAGAAAAAATCAGTGAGAAAGTCGGAAAGATCGATGTCTTTGTCAATAATGCTGGCTACGGGATCTTTCAAGAGTTTACAGAGATGGATCCTGCGGTCATCCGTAATATGTTTGAAGTCAATGTACTTGGGATGATGGTTTTGACTCAGCAAGTTGCGATTCAAATGGCTGAACAAAAGCATGGTCATATCATAAACGTTGCTTCAATTGCGGGTAAGATAGCTACGCCGAAGACCGCAGTTTACTCTGCAACGAAATTTGCTGTACTTGGTTTTTCTAACGCCTTACGTTTAGAACTAAAACCACTGGGGATCAACGTAACAACGGTCAACCCAGGGCCGATCGAAACGGCATTCTTTGACCAAGCAGATCCTAGCGGTAGTTACTTATCATCGGTGGGCAGCCTTGTCCTTGAACCAAACAAATTGGCACAAACGATCGTCAAAGCCATGATTCATCCAAAACGAGAAATCAATCGCCCACATATTTTAGGGGCGGCAGCAAAACTGTATACACTGTTTCCTGCAATCGGGGATTATATGGCAGGAACGATGTTCAACAAAAAATAGGAGTTGAAACCCATGAAAAATCAATGGCGTGTTATCGTTGGTATTTTACTGATTTTAGTGATCGTTTTATTTGCGGTTGCAAACAATATGACTGTTCCGATCAATTTTGGCTTCACAACGATTCAATCGCCACTGATCTTAGTCATTATTGGTTCTGCTTTGTTAGGCGCATTGATTTTGTTGCTGGTTTCCACAAGTGCAATGTTCCGTCAAAAAAAAGAACTAAAACAATTGAGAAAAGAGCTCTCGGATTATCGCACGAATAACGAGAAAGTTCTGCAAGATGAACGAGAAGCCTTGGAACGAGAATATATCAACAAGCAGGCGGAGTTAGCAGCTAGGCAGCAACAACTCGACGATCAAGAAGCGCAACTTTCGTCACGTGCTGCAGGCGCCTCAACGCCGCCAACGATTGATGAAGAAATGAAGTCTTTTGAATCGCAAGCCTAGAATACATGAGAGCAATTAAGAAAAGAGTTTGCCGGCGCATCGTTCGCTGCAAGCTCTTTTTTGTGACATGAAAAATAAATTGTTTCTTTCGTTGTTTTTCCTTTTTACATAAACTTTGCTATAATAACCTAGTTAGGAGTGATTTGGTGAAACGTGCAAATTTTCATTGGGTGCTACCGCAAGATAGCGAAGCTACCCCTGTATTTAAAGAATTGATCCAAGCAAGAAAGATTCCTGAGCGCATCGGCGCGTTGCTATGGCAGAGAAATATTCGAACAGCAGAAGCGCTAGACGCTTTTTTATCAACGGATCTGCAATACCTTCATGATCCGTTTCTCTTTCATGATATGGATAAGGCCGTGGAACGGATCCATGAAGCCATTTTAAATGGTGAGCGGATCTTGATTTATGGCGACTATGACGCAGATGGGATTACGAGCACCACCGTATTAAAAGAAACACTGGAGTTGCTAGGGGCTGAAGCTGAATATTATCTGCCCAATCGCTTTTCAGATGGGTATGGTCCCAACATAACTGTCTATAAAGATAAAATTGCGGCAGGGACGCAATTGATCATCACCGTTGATAATGGGGTATCTGGACATGAGGCAATTGCTTATGCTCAAGGGCAAGGGGTCGATGTGATCGTGACGGATCACCATGAACTTCCTGCAGAACTCCCAGAAGCCTTTGCCATCGTTCATCCCCGTCACCCTGAAGGAAACTATCCGTTTGGTGATTTAGCGGGAGTCGGTGTCGCATTTAAAGTGGCTTGTGCCCTATTAGAAGAAGTGCCCGTCGAACTGCTGGACCTTGTTGCAATTGGGACGATTGCTGATATGGTTTCTTTGACAGATGAGAATCGACTACTAGTCAGCAATGGCCTGAAAATGATCCAACAAACTGATCGGCTTGGTTTGAATGAGTTGTTGACGGTCAGTGGATTGAAAAAACGAACAGTCAACGAAACCGATATTGGTTTTGCTGTTGGCCCCCGCCTCAATGCAATTGGTCGGTTGGAAGATCCTAATCCTGCTGTTCGTTTGTTAACCACATTTGATGAAGAAGAAGCAGTAACCTTAGCCAAGACATTAGATACGATCAATCAGCAGCGAAAAACTTTCGTTGAAGAAATCATGAAAGAAGCGCAAGAAAAAATCGACCCTGCCAATCATGTTCATCTGGTCGTAGGTGATAACTGGCACGAAGGGGTTTTAGGAATCGTAGCTGGACGTATCATGCAAAGTACCGGACAGCCCGTGATCGTTTTGACCAAAAAAGAAAATGGGTTAGCAAAAGGGTCAGGTAGAAGTGTCGCTGCGTTGAATCTATTTGAAATGTTGGCTACGATGAAAGACATGTTTACCAGTTTTGGTGGTCATCATGCGGCGGTCGGCTTAAGTATCCCGATTGATCATTTGGACATGTTACAAGCTCAGATGAATCGCTATGTGGAAGAAAATGGAATTGATCTTAGTCAGGGAATCCCCTTAGCGATCGATGAGGAACTGCCATTGGCGGAAGTATCGATCAACTTTATTGAGTCTTTAAACGTTTTAGCGCCTTTCGGAACGGACAATCCGTTACCGAAATTTCTGTTTTCCAATTTATCGACTCAAAATGCCCGCCAGATTGGTACCGAAAACCAGCACTTGAAGTTAGTGATGACAGATGAGTCCAATCTACAGCTAGATGTGATTGGCTTTGGTTTTGGAAAAGACTCAGTAGAGTTTGAAAATGATCGACTATCGATCGTTGGTCAGCTTTCAATCAATGAATGGAATGGCAACAAAAAACCGCAGCTGATGTTGGATGACTTTGCAGTGGAAGGGCTGCAGTTGTTTGATTATCGTTCGAAAAGGAGTCGGCAAGGTGTCTCTCTGGGAAATGAAACATTAGGGGTCGTTTTCAATAAGAAACTGCCTCGAGAGCTGCAAGGATTTTGTGGACAAACGATCTTATTCGACTCGGTGGCTGCTGTGAAAGATACATTTTGTGCTGGTCCGTTCCAAGAGATCGCGTTTTTAGATTGTCCTGCTGATTCTGCTGTGATCAAAGAGGTCGTTCAAGCGCTTCATGCTTCAAGAATTGCGTTTGTGTTTTACTCGACGGAAGATGCCTATTTAGACGGGGGAGGCACCAGAGAGCAATATGGTCGGCTTTTTCAATTGATCAAGCAGCAGCCTCGTTTGGATATTCGCTACAAATTAAAGATGGTCGCTAACTATCTAAAAATTCCAGAAAAATTACTTATTTTTATGATTCAGGTGTTTTCTGAGCTGGAATTTGTTACAATACAAGATGGTGTTTTGAATAAAACGGCTGATCCTGTTTCTCGTCCGCTGACAGAGAGTCATTTGTATCAGCAACGACAAAAAATGATCAAAACAGAAGAATTTTTATTAATGAGTGATTTATCAACCCTACGTCAGTGGTTGACAGTCTAGGAGGAAAAAAAATGGATTTAAAAGAGTATATTGCTAGTATTCCGGATTATCCCCAAGAGGGAATTATTTTTCGGGACATCTCGCCGTTAATGGCTGATGGAGAAGCGTATCGTTATGCGACACAGCAGATCGTTGAGTATGCACAAGAAAAAGGCATCGATATGGTGGTAGGACCAGAAGCCCGCGGATTTATCGTTGGTTGTCCAGTTGCGTACCAGTTAGGTGTCGGCTTTGCCCCAGTACGTAAAAAAGGCAAATTGCCACGGGAAACCATTGAAGCAGAGTATGAAAAAGAGTATGGCGTGGATGTTTTGACGTTGCATGCCGATGCTATCAAACCAGGACAACGTGTCTTGATCTGTGACGATCTACTAGCAACTGGTGGAACGATCAAAGCAACGATTGAACTCGTAGAAAAACTAGGCGGTATCGTTGTGGGCTGTGCCTTTTTGATCGAACTAATGGATTTACATGGAAGAGATAAAATCCAAGGTGTTGAAATCAAGACGTTAATGGAATACTAAAAAAGAAGAAACAAAAAAAGGACTCGCAGGAGTCCTTTTTTGTTTCTTCTGCCTTATGGCGTATGTAGGGGAAGGATCATGGTTCGTAACGATAAAAATCATGATCGTGATAATAATGGCGGTTACGTTTGCGCTCTGCTTGGCGGAATTTCTTTTCATCCCATAGCATGAACCAAAGCATCATTAGAGGACAAAAAATCAGAACAGCACTTAGAACGCCAAAATAGCCAATAACAATACCCATCAATAAAACCCATAACATAAAACCAAATCGACGAACTGCTTTCATCTCATTCACTCCTTAAATAATACGAACTTATGTTTGTATACTTATTATACGAATGTTTGTTCGGTTTGTAAAGAGGAAAGAAAAAAAATCTTCGTAAAAACGAAGATTTCCTAGTCAGCTCGTTGAGCATCAAAGCAGATGTCGATACAACCCAACAACCAATCCTAAAATCGTTACGTCAGGCAAAATGATTGGTTCTAAGTAATCATTTTCCGGTTGTAAACGAATGTAATTCTTTTCTTTATAGAATCGTTTGCAAGTAGCTTCATCTTCATCTGTCATAGCGATCACAATATCACCATTTTGCGCACTTTGTTGTTTGCGAACGATCACTTGATCGCCGTCAAGGATGCCAGCATTGATCATACTTTCTCCTCGGATCGTCAACATAAACAAACTACCGGTACTATTTGCTAAATCTGGCGGAATCGGAAAGAAATCGGATGCATCTTCCACTGCTAAAATCGGTTCTCCCGCAGTTACGACACCAAGCATCGGAATGGATGCTGGCTGAACATCGATTTTTTCAAGACCGGAAGCAGTTAATTCAATGGCTCTGGGTTTTGTAGGATCTCGCAAGATCAACCCCTTTTTTTCAAGTCGGGACAAATGGCCATGAACAGTTGAGGTAGAAGATAACTGAACGGCTTCGCCAATTTCGCGAACAGTCGGCGGATAGCCTTTTTCAGTGACACGGGTATGAATGAACTTAAGAATTTCGATTTGTCGATTTTCTGTTCGTTTTGCCAAAACTGACACCTTCTTTCATTTGATAACATTAGTGTACCATAGGTATATCGAATATTCAAACAAATGTTCGCTTTTTACACTATTGTTTTTATTCGCTAGTTTGTAGTAAAATCAAGAGGGAAAAGGAGGAACGAATATGCTATCTCAAGAAAAATTAGCTCGAATCAATGAACTTGCCAACAAGAAAAAAACAGAGGGTTTGACTGAGGCAGAAACGAACGAACAAAAAGTTCTACGTGACGAGTATTTAACCGCCTTTCGTGGAGGAATGCGTCACCATATCGAAGGAATGAAGATCGTTGATCCTGAAGGTGCTGATGTGACACCAGAGAAATTAAAAGAGATTCAAAAGAAAAAAGGTCTCCACGGCAGATAATTGTGAATTCCTTTTCATTGCTATTGAAATAAGCATCTGAATCACGTATAATAAAAGATGTAATAAAGGTAAAAAAAACCTAAATTAGGAGGAACTACCATTGTTTGATAAAATCGATCAATTAGGAGTGAACACCCTTCGTACATTAAGTATCGAAGCCGTACAAAAAGCCAATTCAGGACATCCAGGATTACCGATGGGGGCAGCACCCATGGCCTATGCCTTGTGGACCAAACACTTGAAAGTCAATCCAACGACTTCTCGCAACTGGGTGGATCGTGACCGCTTTGTTTTGTCTGCTGGACACGGTTCGGCGCTATTGTACAGCTTGTTGCATGTGTCTGGTTACGATGTGACCATTGAGGATCTAAAAAACTTCCGTCAATGGGATAGCCGCACGCCAGGACATCCAGAAGTCGATCACACAGACGGCGTGGAAGCAACCACTGGACCTTTAGGACAAGGGATCGCCATGGCAGTCGGTATGGCAATGGCCGAAGCCCACTTGGCTGCAACCTACAATCGCGACAAGTATCAAGTCATTGATCACTATACCTACGCTTTATGTGGCGATGGGGACTTGATGGAAGGTGTTTCGCAAGAAGCTGCATCCATGGCGGGTCACATGAAATTAGACAAACTGATCGTCTTGTACGATTCAAATGACATTTCCCTAGATGGCCCAACTTCAAAAGCCTTTACAGAAAATGTCGGTGCGCGTTTTGAAGCGTATGGCTGGCAACACATTCTCGTTGAAGACGGCAATGATTTAGAAGCAATCTCAAAAGCGATCGACGAAGCAAAAGCTGAAAGCGACAAACCAACCTTGATCGAAATCAAGACTGTGATCGGATACGGTGCGCCAAATCAAGGCACCTCTGCCGTTCATGGTGCGCCGATCGGTGCCGAAGGCATTTCTGCAGCTAAAGCGATTTATGGCTGGGAATACCCAGAATTTACCGTACCTGAAGAAGTTGCCGCGCGCTTCAAAGAAACCATGATCGATGAAGGACAAAAAGCTGAAGCCGCTTGGAACGAAACTTTCCATGCCTATGAAGCAGCCTACCCAGAACTTGCGGCGCAATTCAAACAAGCCTTTGCGGGTGAATTGCCAGCAGATTGGGATGCAGCATTACCAAGCTACGAAGTTGGCAGCTCACAAGCTAGTCGAGTATCCAGCAAAGAGATGATCCAAGCCTTATCCAAAGCCGTCCCTAGTCTCTGGGGTGGATCGGCTGACCTTTCTGGATCCAACAACACGATGGTGGCAGCAGAAAAAGACTTTGAACCTGGCCAATACGAAGGCCGCAACATTTGGTTTGGTGTCCGAGAATTTGCGATGGCGGCAGCGATGAACGGAATCCAATTGCATGGCGGTACGCGAATCTATGGCGGAACCTTCTTCGTCTTCGTTGATTACTTGCGTCCAGCGGTGCGCTTGTCTGCGATCCAGCATGCACCTGTGATCTATGTCTTGACGCATGACTCCGTGGCGGTGGGAGAAGATGGACCGACGCATGAGCCAATCGAGCAATTAGCCAGCGTCCGGTGCATGCCAAATGTCCAAGTGATTCGTCCAGCAGACGGCAATGAAACCCGTGCTGCCTGGAAATTGGCCATGACGACAACGGATAAACCAACGGTCTTAGTCTTAAGCCGACAAAATCTACCAGTGATCGAAGGCACGCAAACCGGTGCGGATGAAAATGTCGCAAAAGGTGGCTACGTGATTTCAAAACAAGCTGGTGAAACACCAGCGGGGATTTTGATCGCCACAGGTTCTGAAGTGAATCTTGCGGTTCAAGCACAAGCTAAATTGGCAGAAGAAGGCATCGATGTATCGGTGGTCTCCTTACCAAGCTTTGATCTGTTTGAAGCGCAAAGCTCAGAATACAAAGAAAGCGTCTTGCCAAAAGCAGTGAAGAAACGGGTAGCGATTGAAGCGGCTTCCCCATTTGGTTGGGAACGTTACACCGGTTGCCATGGAAAAGTGATCGCGATCGATCACTTCGGTGCATCAGCACCTGGCGACAAAGTATTAGCAGAATTCGGCTTTAGTGTTGAAAATGTTGTGAATACTTTTAAATCAATCGATTAATTGATCGACAATCAATCAAAGCTAGCACGTTCGAGAATCTTTTCGATTTTCGAGCGTGTTTTTTTCGAGTACTGCTCACTCTGAAAGTGCCAGAGTGACTTATTTAAGGTAGTAGTGGCTAAGATTTCTGAAAAATGGTTTCACCACAAGATATAGACTCTTTTAAATAGTAAGAGAGAAGCAATACAATTCCATTCTAATAGTTTTTTTAAAAACTTCTCAGTAATTAACAAACTGAGAGGGATGTCCAGAAAGTTTTTTAAAAGTCTTTTGTCGGGTCGGAAGTGAACATTGTTTGCACTGCTAGGCATTTTTCCGTATAATAGCTGTATTGATTTATTTGAAAAAACGTACAGTTACTGGAGGAAAAAGATGGGAAGTTATCAAACAAGAAGTGAAAGACATCATCAACCAAAGAAGACGATGAAAAGACCTAGTAAAAAGGCGGTGGTCTCTTTGATGGGTGCAGGAATGATGTTAGCGCCAATGACGGTCACTTTCGTTCCTCAACAGGTACAAGCTGCTGAGAATCAATATGCGACGCAGGACATCTCAGGGTTCATCGAACAAATTGGCTGGTCAGCACAAGATGTTGCTGCCAACAATGATCTATATGCTTCTGTGATGATCGCTCAAGCGATTTTGGAAAGCGGCTATGGTTCTTCCGCATTATCCAATGCCCCCTATTACAATTTATTTGGGGTCAAAGGCAGTTACAACGGACAAAGTGTGTATATGCCTACCCAAGAGTATTTGAATGGTCAGTGGGTAGAGATGAATGAACCGTTTCGTCAATATAACTCTTATTGGGAATCGTTTCAGGATCATGCGAACGTCTTGCGAAGTACAAGTTTCGCGACAGGGACTGCTCATTACAGTGGTGTCTGGAAAAGCCAAACAACCTCATTTTATGATGCAACGAATTACTTGACGGGACGTTATGCTACCGATCCAGGTTACGCACAAAAACTGAACTGGTTGATCGAAACCTATCAGCTTACACGGTTCGATACAGGAACGACACAAAATACAGCCTGGACAAACACAACTAGCACAACGACCAGCGAAACAACGACGACCACGTATTCAGGTAGTACATCTTCAGCACAGAGCTATCAAGTTGCTTCTGGGGATACGCTTTGGGATATCGCCAACCGATTTGGCACAACCGTTGATGCGTTGATGGCATCGAATGGATTATCCAGTGAGATCATCGTTATCGGACAAGAGTTGATCGTATAAGTAAGTTAAAAACCTTAAGATGGATTGCTACAATTGCAGCCAATCTTAAGGTTTTTTTGACGTGGCAATCAAACTCTGGTCAGTGGAAATAGAACAAAGTATAAAACTATATGAAAAAAAATTTGAAATTGCTTACTTTTTATTCGCAACTCCGAGGTATTTTAGGTAGAATGGAAGAATAAGAACGGGAGGGATTTTCAATGACAAAAATCTATCAATCGGTCAATGAATTAGTTGGTCATACGCCAATCGTCAAATTAAATCATATCGTAGAAGAAGGTTCTGCTGATGTGTATGTGAAATTAGAGTTTTTCAATCCTGGGGGTAGCGTAAAGGATAGAATTGCTTTAGCCATGATTGAAAAAGCCGAAAAAAGCGGCTTATTGAAAGCCGGCGATACGATTATCGAGCCAACCTCAGGAAATACGGGGATCGGTTTAGCCATGATCGGTACGGCAAAAGGCTATCGGGTTGTGTTGGTTATGCCAGAAACGATGAGTATCGAAAGACGGAAAATCGTACAAGCTTATGGTGCAGAGTTGATTTTGACGCCTGGGTCTGAAGGGATCACAGGATCCATTAACAAAGCAAAAGAATTAGCGGAGCAAGACGGCTACTATATGCCATTACAATTTGAAAATCCAGCTAACCCAGAAATTCATGAAAAAACGACAGGAAAAGAAATTGAGGATGCATTTGAATCAAAAGGTTTAGATGCTTTTGTCGCTGGAATCGGCACTGGTGGAACGATCACTGGAGCGGGCAAAGAACTGAAGCGCGTCTATCCTAATTTGAAAATAGTTGGTGTTGAGCCTGCTGAATCTGCGATTTTAGAAGGTGGTAAGCCAGGACCGCATAAGATTCAAGGGATCGGTACTGGATTTGTCCCTAAAGTATTAGATACCGAAATTTATGATCAAGTCATTGCAATTGCCAGTGACGATGCGATGAAAACTGCACGGCAAGTTGGGATGAAAGAAGGGATTTTAGTTGGAATCTCTTCAGGGGCTGCGATCCAAGCTGCTTTACAGGTAGCAAAAGAACTAGGCAAAGGCAAAAAAGTTTTAGCAATCGTGCCTGACAATGGCGAACGTTATTTGTCCACAGCACTGTATCAGTTTGAAGACTAACAATCGAGAGAAAGCAGGCATTGAAATGTCTGCTTTTCTTTCTCGAAAAAAGGGGACGGAAGCGGGCTGAAAAAAGCGTTTTGCCTTTGAAAAAATAAGGAAAGCTGTTTGAATTTTTAGGTTTTACATAGTATGATAGGTGAGATAAGAGAAATGGAGGAACTCCTGTGAGTACGATCTACGATGAAGCGATCAAACGATTAAAACATGAAAATATTCGTATTACACCGCAGCGAGTAGCGATATTAGAGTTTTTAGCCAGTCACGATGCCCATCCGACCGCTGAAGAGATTTATCGAGCGATTGAAGTTCATTTTCCTGGTATTAGTGTCGCAACGGTATACAATAACTTACGTTTGTTCACAGAAATTGGCTTTGTAAAAGAAATGAATTATGGAGATGCCTCCAGTCGTTTTGATTTTACAACGGAGCCTCATTATCATGCTATCTGCCAAAAGTGTGGAAAGATCGCTGATTTTTACTATCCAGGATTGGAAGATGTCGAAATGGCGGCTTCGAAATTAACTGGGTATCAAATAAATAACCATCGACTAGAAGTTTATGGTCTATGTCCCGAATGCCAAGTGAAAGAGGAGGAAACAAAATGAAGATAATTTCTACAGATCAAGCACCACAAGCAATCGGTCCTTATGTTCAAGCAAAAATCGCAAACGGCTTTTTGTTTGCTTCTGGTCAAGTGCCATTAGATCCTGTTTCGGGGGAAGTTGTCGGTACGACGATTGAAGTACAGACTCAGCAAGTATTGAAAAATATCAACGCGATTCTTGAAGCGGCGGAACTTACGCCAGATGACATCGTTAAGACGACATGTTTTTTAAAAAATATGAATGATTTCGTTCCTTTCAATAATACCTATAGCACATTGTTCAATGAAGAGTTACCTGCACGTTCTGCTGTAGAAGTTGCCCGCTTGCCAAAAGATGTTTTGGTTGAAGTTGAGATCATCGCAGCAGTCAAAGAAAAAGCGTAACCAAGAATGAATCGTGGGACGTCCGCCTTTGCGTCGTCCCCTTTTTATTGGATTGATCTTGGACCAAAGGATCATAGAGTTTCAGGTGAATCAAGGAGAAGAGGATACAGTATGGTTTCGTTAAAGGACTATTTAGCAAAAGGGCAAACAACGATATCAAATTTGCTTTTAGAAAATTACCATCATCTTGGATTGACAAATGACGAATTTTTGTTATGGCTGCAGTTGTATCGCAGTCATGAGCAAGGAAATGATTTCCCCGATTTACGTGAGATTGCCTCTGTGATGGGGAGTGATCAAAAAGAAATTTATCATTGGTTAAATCAATTACTTAAAAAAGATGTACTGCGAATGGAATCAAAAAAAGATGCTGCCGGAAAAATGGTTGATTATTATGATTTCACAGGAATCTATGACCGTTTAGAATTTCTCTTGACACAGCAATCGAAAAATGAGGCAGTAGAATCAAATGAAGAAAAAATCCGTGGGTTATATCGCTTGTTTGAAGGCGAGTTTGGTCGGCCATTGTCAGCAATCGAATACCAGCGGATCGGGCAGTGGTTGGATGAGGACCATTACGATCCGGAACTGATTCAGTTTGCTTTGCGAGAAGCGGTTTTGAATCAGGCTTATAGCTTAAATTACATCGATCGTATCTTACTTTCTTGGGAACGTAAGAATATCACGTCGAAAGCGCAAGTTGAGGAAGAACAAAAAAGAAGAAAAAAACAATTTCTTCAAAATGAGAATATTTCACAGGAAGAAGGGCCAATGCCCAAAATCCCTATGCATAATTGGTTAGAAGGAGAGTAACAGACAAGGAGTTCAAATAGTCCTATGATCAGCAAAGAAAAAACAATGATCGCCATCGAAACAATGTACGAGATGTTTCCCGAAGCGCATGGTGAATTGGTATCCAAAAATGCGTTTGAATTATTGATCGCAGTCATTTTAAGTGCGCAAGCAACAGATGTCTCGGTAAATAAAGTCACCCCGGCACTTTTTGAGGCTTATCCTACACCGCAAGCTTTGAGCGAAGCACCTTTAGAAGATGTGATTGCAAAAATCAAGTCGATCGGTCTGTATCGAAACAAGGCAAAAAATATCAAAGCTTGTGCTTCGGAACTATTGCTACGTTTTGGTGGTGAAGTGCCGAAAACAAGAGAAGATTTGGTTTCTTTGCCAGGTGTCGGTAGAAAAACTGCGAATGTGGTACTTGGTGATGCCTATGGGATACCGGCAATCGCTGTCGATACCCACGTCGAACGGGTGTCAAAAAGATTGCGCATTTGTAAATTAGATGCCAATGTACTAGAAGTTGAACAAACGTTGATGAAAAAGATTCCCGAACCATTATGGGTCAAAACCCACCATACGATGATTTTCTTTGGCCGTTATCATTGTACCGCGAGGGCGCCAAAGTGTGAGATTTGCCCGTTGTTGGCGATGTGCCAAGAAGGAAAGCTTCGCATGAAGGGGAAGAAAACCATTTAATGGTGAACATAGACCAAAAGTATCTAGGATCAAGACGCTAAGCGAAATCGCTTAGCGTTTTTTTTTGCACAATTTGATAAAAAAACAGGTAATTAACGTAATACCCTTTATTAAAGCCCTTTCAAGTAACTGGAAAAACATAAGCTTACTGAATTTTTTTGATTACACCACTCAAAATCAGGTTTTTTTCACAAATAGATCGTGTGAGGGGTGATGCTCGATGCGAAATGAACCTTCCAATACGCCTTTTTTTTGAAACTATTTGTAAGCTTAGTATGATGGGCTTCTTTCGCAAAATTTTTACCCTTTCTTTTTATAAAAATGCTTATTTTTGGTCAATAAAAAGGAATATTAATAAGAAAATTCACCCATTGGTGAAAAATAATATTTCAAATCTGTGAAAATCATCAGTATAGTGAACTTTGTCAAAAGTTATAAGTCTTTCTCTGCTATTTTACGAATGACAGAAAAAGCGTTGCACACTTCAAATGATTCTGAAACGATCTCAAAATCATTTTTGTTAACGGGTCTTAGGCAAACGCTGTTTTGAAAAGATCACTTATAAGACGTGGCAAGTATAGAGGAGGAGGGAGAATGAAAGGAGAAAAGGTATGGAAATTAGTTCGTATGGTTCTGTTTTGCACTCTTTTTTATGGGATAACTATTTCTACGGCAGCGGTGAATGCTCAGGAAGTGCAGTCGGTTGAAACAGAAAGCTCTGTGCTCTTTACCGGTGTTTATGAGCCTATTGGGCAACCCGAACCAGCACCGCCAGCAGGCCCTACAGAGAATATATCGCCACCAAACAAGGTAGCAAAACCAGGTGGTATTTTACCAAAGACCAACGAGACAAGAACTTACGGCGTAATCTTTCTTGGATTACTGCTTGTACTGGTTGTATTGTATGTGCAATATACCAAACATCGATCAAAATTTGTGATGGTTAAAAAGAAAAGACAAATAATTTGAAAGCAGGGATTAATTTGAAATTCGTACGATTTGCATCGGCAGCTGTTTTAGCTGCAACTTTATTTATTATTAGCGCGGAAGCCTTCGCTACTGAAAGTGTAACAAACCATGATACAGAAGGGAAAGTTCTCTTTGTACCAAACGATAGCGAAGCGACAGTGGTTCAACCACCAAATCCTGGTCCTAATGGTCCAGATGTAGAGATCAATCCAGTCGGCCCGGAAGGACAAACGGGACCATTGACGATTGCTTACGCACCTACGCTTAATTTCGGTGAGCAAGTGATTTCTAATACCGATCAAGAATATAAGCTAGTGGCTGAATTACACAAGCTAAAAGACGCGGAAGATAGTGAAGAAAGAGTTCCATATGTTTCATTTGCTCAAGTCCAAGATACGCGTGGGACAAATGCTGGTTGGGACTTAAAAGTTTCCTTAAGTGCTTTTGAATCAGGAACACAGAATAATGAACTGACTGGAGCAAGAATTCGTTTTAATTCGCCAAAATTGGAATATAACGGAAGCAACCAAGAAAATGAGCCACAAATTCATGCGGATGGATTGATTTTAGATGCTACAAATAGTGAACGTTCGGTTCTGACTGCTGCTCAAACAAAAGGTGCTGGCGTATCGTCAGTCGTTTGGGGCGATCAGGAAGAAATCAATCGACAAGTAGAAGCAGGTGCAGAGGTTGTTGAAAATGCTGGAATCGAGTTACTTGTTCCTGGATCAACAGCAAAAGACGCTGCTCTTTATGAAGCAACTCTTACTTGGACTTTGGCTGCAACAGCTGGACCGGACGGAGAAACGGTTGAGTAACTTGGTTTTGTACTGAATAAAAAAAGAAAGAAGGAACTAGAAATGAAAAAGATTCGTTTAGCTACGGTCGCTGTATTATCCACCACTTTACTAGCAGGAGGCGTTCAAGCCTTTGCCCAATCTTCATTAGAAACGACTACCGATAACGTTGTAGGGTTTACCTCAGACGGAAGCGATCTAACAGTGGTACAACCGCCAGTCGTGCACCCAGAAGTAGAAACAATCGAACCAACACCGCCAGGACAAACGGGCCCATTTACCATTGCTTATGCACCACAAACATTCGATTTTGGTCAGAATGCTATTTCTACCAGTGATCGTTGGTATTCAATCGTTGCTGATGAGCGTAATTTGGCTGATCAATCAGGGACGACACCGTACGTATCGTTTGCCCAAGTGCAAGATACCCGAGGAACGCATGCTGGTTGGACATTAAATGTTAGTCTAACTGATTTTACTTCTGAATCAGGAGATGTCTTGACTGGGGCAAAAATCAAGTTGGCAAACCCTGAAATCGTGTTCAACAAAGGCGAGGGTGATCGAGACTTACAGCCAAGTGCCGTTATCAATAATGAAGAACAAAATGCGTTGATCCTAGATGTCAACGATCAAGACATTCCTGTCATGCGTGCTTCGGTCGGTCAAGGCGCGGGCGCTTCATCGATTTACTGGGGAGATCAGGAAAAATTGACAGAACAAAATCTTAATAAACAAGAAGGCGAAATTATCAGAAATGATGATATTCAACTATTTGTACCAGGCTCTACCACGCAGCTAGCAACTAACTATACTGCTGAAATGACATGGACGCTAACTGCTTCTGTTGATAGTGGCGGCGAAACAGTAAATCCGTAAGAAGGATCATAGCTTGCAACAAGAAACAACTGGCAGGAATAGTAAATTATTCCTGCCTTTTTTGGAAGGAGAACCACTTTTGACTGAACAACGTATGAGAATGAAATGGATGAAAACGGTTACCTGTGCGGTCATCCTACTATCATTCTTTTTTTCACCAAGAATGAGCTATGCTCAGACAGAATCAGAATTAAACTTTTATGTGACGCCTATCTTACCGGAAAGTCAGCTGGAAGGAGGGGCGTTGGGGTATTTCGATTTAAATCTTGGGGCAGGAGAACGTGATGAATTGGCTTTAGAGATCGAAAATGGTTCTGATCAAGCGATCGAAATAGAAATTTCTGCCCATACGGCATTTACGAATGTGAATGGTGTTGTGGAATATGGCAGGGATGCAGAATCCCCTGATCCGACTTTACCTGCATCAATTGATGAACTGGTAGAGGTGCCTGAAACCTTATTGTTCGATCCATTAGAAAAACGAATCATTTCTTTACCGATTACGATGCCAGAAGAGGAATTCAAAGGGGTTTTGGCAGGTGGCATTCGAATCAAAGAGGTTATTTCGGAAGAGGAGCAAACACAATCTGCTGAAGAAGGATTAGGCATTCGGAACGCATTTTCCTATGTCATTGGTGTGGTAGTAAGCAACAATCGGTCCGCAACGGATCCGGGATTGGAACTGCTTGATGTTTTTGCGGATCAAGTAAACTACCGAAACGTATTTAGTGCTGTTATCCAAAATTATACAGCAACATTTGTCAATCAATTGGAAGTAACAGCTGAAATTCGTTCTGTTGATGGTGAGACGATCTTATATGAAACAAGTCAATCATCTATGCAAATGGCTCCTAATTCACATATGCATTTCCCAATTCCCTTGGATGGCGATCGTTTTCGTAATGGGGAGTATGTATTGAATCTTACTGCGCGGTCAGGAGAGGAAGAGTGGTCTTGGGAACAGATATTTAGCGTAGAGGCAGAAGATGCTCGCCGCTTAAATGAACTCGATGTCACTGTAGATACGTCACTCAATTGGTGGATGATCGCCACGGCTGGTCTAATCAGCTTGCTTCTAATTATTGCGATCATCCTAATTGTTCATAAGAAAAAAAATGCAAAGGAAGGTGGGAAAAGTTGAAATGAAGAATACCCCGCACAAGGTAATAATTGCGATCATTATTGGATTACTAAGTGTGCAAACTTTTTTTCCAAGTCTGAGCAGTATCCTATTGCCGGAAATCCACGCCATCGATCACACGATTGAACCGTTGGACGAAACGCAGAATATGTCCTTGCTTGATAAAGCAACACAACCGATCCAAACAAAAGAATTTGACATCCATCAACCTTTTTTTCAGTTTCCAGTTAGTGTGATTGAAGGTGTCGTGGATCAACCGATCGACGTTTTCGTCGTATCAAGCCAACCTTTAAATGAGATTACGCTAGTTGTAGCGAAAGAAGCAGCGATCGTGGAAGAAGAATTTGCTGCAGAATTGAAGAATAAGAAGCTGTCTGAAGAAGAACAGGAATGGACGCTTACCTTTGATGAAGAGCTAATGGAGTTCGAGATTCCTATCGTCTTTAATAAAATAGGCGATTATCGACTTTTTATAGGTGAAGCGGAACTAACGATCGAAGTACAGGCAGAAGATGACGGGGAAGAGGACTCGGATGATGATGCAGATAATGAAACGATCGAGACAGAGGTCTCACCATCAGACACGCCGCAGGAAGGGAAACGAACCACGCAACCTTCTAATGACGCGAACCTAAATGAGAATCAGCAAGACACAGAAGCTGACCAAGCAGAAGCAATTGCCCAATTGACAGAACCTGTCACACCGTTAGACGAAATCAGTCACCGGGATGTTTCCAACTGGCAAGAGTTTATGGCGGCAATCGTGAATAGAGAAGTAAATTATATCAATATCGTAAATGACTTTGAATCATCAAACAATCCTACTCAAGGAGTTTCCGGAGTGGCTGCGGGAAGTGCAACTTCCAACCCGTCGAATGGGGTAGCCTATATTTGGACCAATGCTTCTGGAATTTCGCGAACGCTTGTGATCGAAGGCAATGGGTATCAAATCGACTTTAGAGCTGTTGCTGTCGGATTTTATGATAGTACCGTCAATAGTGCAACGCCGTGGGATATCACGTACCAAAATATCGATATCGTTCATGGCAACTATTATGGCTTCATGAATTTTACGAATATGAGTATTCCGCAACAAAATCTATCCAGAATGCGTTACCACAATTTAACCAACGCGGGCAATCAGTTGATCCACTCGTTAGCGACACCTGTTATTATGTCTGGCGAAGTAATATCGCATCAAACTCCGACATATACTTCCAGATCTGGACGTGTGCAAACGATCAATGCAACCAACCAAGCGAATATGGAAGTAACACAATTGGAAATTCTTGATAACGCAACAGTTGACATGTCGACAATAAATTCCGGCAATATCTATTTATATTATGCAACGGGGCGTATGACTATTGGCAATGATGCAAAGATGTCTCTGCGTGCAGCTGGAACAGCCGGTGAGGCTTTTGGAGCAAATATTTATATTGCGAATGGACGGATCAATATCGGTAATCGATCAGAGCTTCATTTGACTGCCCGAGCCAACTCCCCCGCAATCAGTATGTATGCTAGCGGCGCCCACTTTGAAATGTCTGAGGATAGCAAAGTGGTAATCAAAGCTGACGGACGTACCACAAGCCTCAATGGATGGGGCTATAACATTATCTACATGGGTGCTGGAAGCACGATGCTTATTGGAAATAAAAGCAGTGTCGAAATTGATGCAGTGAATCAAGGGACCACCACCTCCGGAGTGATCCATGTAGCCGGTGCCGCCACATTTATTGTTGCTAAAGAAGGAGTCTTGGATATTAAGTCGGACGGAACCAATCCCTCTCATTCCTTGATGACATTTTTGAGCTCGGCCTCAACCTTCACTTTTGCGGATGCACAACGCATCAATTTAGAGAAAACAAGGGCGGTTACCGGAAATGCAGCAAATAGTAGCCTTATTTCGATTTCCGGCAGCGGCGGGCTATTAGATGTGGATATTCAAGCTGCGAAGCAATGGCGGCATGGAAACTTGACGGAGGAACCAGACTTCAGTTGGAGTCCAATCTTCAATTTAAAAGTGAATTTTGCCTCTACCTTGTCATCGATTTCGAATGTTTCTTCCATCTCACAAGAGATCGTTGATCATTTTCGCGCGAATTTTACCACAAGAGCACAACGTATTCTATTTGAATATATTCCAGATGTCGAGGTTCATTTAGAACCATTAACGGAAGATCCGGCACTGGAAGGCTCAAGAATCATTAGGGGAAAAGCCACACCATATAGTGTGATTCGTTTTGACGGAGATCCAGCGATTCCCGCACCGCAACTGCAATCACCCTCTTTTGATGATAACAGCTTGTTTCATCTTCAAGCAGATGCCAATGGTGATTTCAGCTTGACCTTAGCCGAGGGGGATCGGTTTACAAAACATAATACGGTGACGGCTTACGCTTTCTTAAATGGAAAATTTGATACAGCTGAAACAGTTGTTCAAGAGATTGCCACAATGAATCCACGAGATCCGATCGCGCCAGATATTGAAGTGAATCCAGAAAATAAACCGGATATACCAGAACATTTAGGGTTTATCAGTATCGATTTCATCTCCCAGTATAGCTTTGGAGATGTATCAATAAGTGCAGATACCAAACAGTACAAGGCATTGCCACAACGTCTTAGCAGTGCTGATGGCTCAGTAACTGAGGAACGGCCAAATTACGTGCAGATTTCTGACCGGCGCGCTCAATTTACCGGCTGGGAATTAAACGCGACATTATCCGCTGCAGGATTTCGTAATGATCGAGGAGAAGAACTTCGGGGTGCACGAATTATTTTAGAAAATGCAGTTATGCTGACGAATGCCGCCAATTCAGCAATTCCTCCCACTTATAGTGAATCAATGATCCTTGATCCTGGGGTACCCGCTTTGATCGCTGAAGCGGATGCAAATGAAGGAAGCGGTACCTGGATTCAGCGCTACGGGGATATGGGGACGATGGGGGATAGTGTCAAACTTGAAGTACCCATTGGATCAAATCCGCGTAACATGACCTATCAAGCAACGATTGAATGGGAGTTAAGTTTTGTCCCATCTACCGAATGATCGATGCTCAATCTTATCAAATGGAAGCTGTTGACGCCTATGACAGCTTCCATTCTTGATAGGAAGACAGTGAATAAATCGGTTGAAAAGCAGTGGATTTTAACGCTTTTTTATGGTAGATCACGCTGCTGAGCAAAATCTGCTTAAGCTGGCTAAATCAATCGTTTGCTTCAAAAATAATCGCGAAGATACAGAGTTCACCTAAACTCGTGCAAAAACTATTCAAGCAACTTTGAATCAGTTCGTCAGGTTTTGATCAAAACCAATGATGCCGGCTGAAACAAGAGAAAGGAAACTGTATGAAGAGTAGAAAAAAGAAGTCATATTTAACATTATTCAGTGCTGGGATTTTAGCAAGCCAACTTTTTGTTTCTCCCGTATTACTGGCGAAAGAAAGCCCTCAGCCTGATAACTATTCAGAAAATACAAATGCCGAACAGCAACTTGATGACCAAGATTCATCGGCAGCAGAAGACCAAGAAAGTCAAGAAGACGTCAGCAAAGAGCAAACGGAGGACTCGACCGAGTTATCCTCCGAATCAAATGAACCGCTTATGGATTCAGAAACAGCAGATACCGTTGTAGAATCTCTTGATTCGTCTGAAGAAGCAGACTCAACACAAACGACCGAGTCAGCGGAAACGACCGAACTAGAGGAATCAGAGTCCAAGGAACCTTCCGAGGAAGAGGAAAAAAAAGATGCTGAAACGGACGATCTAGAAATAGAAACAGAGAACAAGCCAAAAGAGACCGACTTGATTGATGAGTCATTGGCACCAAAAGAAAATGAAATTTCAACTGAGAGCAACGAAAATACTGAAAATGCAAAAAAAGAGGAGCCGAAAACACCTCCGATTATTGCACCTGAGCAAGTAATAAACCCTGTCGTTCAATCACCAGATGCTACTTCTGACTTGAAAAATTCTTTTTATGATGGACGTACCATTGATTTACCAGAGAGTTTTCGGGCAGCAAAGATCGCAGATTCGAATCTGTTAGATTTCACCTTGCCGATATTAGCTGATTATGATGCGCAATGGCAAGCGGCATTCGTCTACGAGATCATCGGGCAAATTGGTGAACTAGAAGAACCATTGACGATGGACGAATGGATCAATGAACGGATCAAAGCGGTTATAAAAGGAGAAGCTAGCTGGATAGAAAAAGAACAGCAGGTTGAACAATTACAACCGGGGGATCTTTTATATGACGCAAATAAGTTAATCGGTATCTACCTCGCAGATGGTTACCAAGCAAGTTTAGTGACAAATCAAGAAGAGCCAACGAAAACTGCCATCGAAGTTCAGCGGGTTTCTATCGAAGAGCTGCTATCGATCAGACGGCTATCAAATCCTGAATTGGCTACATATGGCGAAAAGCTAGTTACTGAATATCCAGCCCCTTACGAATTTACAGTGAATCAAAAGACCCAGACGTTTATTGAAACATTGGCACAAGAAGCCCAAAGCTTAGGGCAAGAATACGATGTCTTTGCTTCTGTATTGATCGCGCAAGCGATCCTTGAAAGCGGCAGTGGCGACAGCGGGCTTTCCAGCAGTCCCCATTATAACCTTTTTGGGATCAAAGGCAGTTATCAAGGAAACAGCGTGACTTTACCAACAATGGAAGATAAAGGCAACGGAGAACTATTCCAAATTCAAGCCGCCTTTCGTTCCTATTCAAGTTATCGAGATTCCATGGCTGATTATGTCAAATTGATTCGCGGAGGAATCACTGGAAATCCAACCTTTTATCAAGACGTGTGGCGCTCTGAATCAAAAAACTATCTTCGGGCAGCAGATGCTTTGACGGGCACTTATGCGACCGATGTTAATTATAGTAAAAAAATCAATTCACTGATTGCGGTCTATGGATTGACGCAATATGACCAAGTGATCGCAACAGAAACAGGCTTGTTTATCCAAGGAAAAGAACAAATTCCAGAAGAGTATCGCTCCCTCATGACATTTCGAGAATACAACGGTCGTGACTACAATCTTTCTGGTTCGTATCCTGTTGGACAATGTACTTGGTATGTGTTCAATCGCGTGAGTCAATTAGGCGGTCAAGTAGATGACTACATGGGAAATGGTGGTCAATGGGGCAATACCGGACGACGTTTAGGTTACAACGTCAGTCAAACACCTAAAGCAGGCAGTATGATCTCTTTTGCACCTGGAACAGCTGGATCTGATCCTCGTTATGGGCATGTCGCTTTTGTTGAAGCCGTTGGTCCAAATGGTATTTTGGTTTCAGAAGGAAATGTCTATGGTGGAACCACAATCTCTTATCGCGTGATCAGCAATGAATTGGCGCACTCATCAAGTGTTTCATATATTATGCCAAAATAAGGATGGAGGGCTGGCAATATGAGTAAAAGGCATAGACAAATAGGTCTTCCTATCAGCGGTATCTTTTTGATGGTCCTTTTGCTTATTGCGTTTCTTCAGCCGTATCGACTGGCGTTAGTCAGAGGAACGTCCATGCTGCCGACGATCGAGGATCGACAAGTTGTGCTGATCCATAAAAAGCGCCAGCCAAATCGCTATCAGCTGATCGCTTTCGAACAGGAAGGGAAATTTTTGATCAAGAGAGTGATTGGTGTGCCGGGGGATTCCTTCGTTCGTACACAGGAGCGTTTGTTGATTGGGGCGGAGGATACTGACTTTGATTTTTCATTTATGATCACTGTGAAGGATGAAGCCGTTGAGGCGTTGCCGATTCGGGGGTACCTCAAAGAAGATGAGTACTTTGTCGTTGGCGATGCACTGCTCACTTCAAGTGATAGTAGAGAATTTGGAATCATTTCAAGTAAAACCTTTTATGGTGTGGTGACCACGTTCTTCTGACACATCAGCTTCTTGAAAGGAAGTTTGCGATGATTCATTTCTTGCAACATATCAACGAGACTAAGTTTGTATCAAAAGGGATGAATAAAACGAATTTTAGTTTTGATGGAAGGAAGAGACTGTGATTTTTATCTATATTGGGATGATACTGCTTGCCATTGGAGCAGGTAGTATCATCGGTTGGCGATTGTATCGAGAATATTTATTAAGAAAAGTTGAAAAGCAGCTGTCGTCAGATGCTTTAGCCAAAAGGAAACTGCGTTTATTTAAGCACAACCTGCGCAGTGGGCACCTGCTAATTGTATTGGGCTGCAGTAGTGCCATAATCGTAAGTGTCTTGCTACTAACAGTTTTTCAGCTGACAGGCGGCATTCATTTGCAAAGGCTGCAAGAAGAAACTAGTCAATTGAAAGAGGAAGTCTTCGCGCTAAGAACTGAGCAAACGGAATGGATGCGTATGCCGATTTTTGCTTATCCTGAGAACGGCTTTGCTTTTGAAGCGATTGATTGGGAGCATTTACTCGTATCCAATGATCGTGAAGCACAGTTTGCAGCTGAATATGAGTTGGCCTATCAGTTATCACCATATCTAGGTCGCACCGTAGCGATGATTTTTGTTGATCAGCCCTTGCAAGAAATCTCGATTGTTCTATCTAGCAAATTACCATCAATTGATGACTTAAACGGATGGGAAGAAAATTTTTCTAGTCTACTACATGATATGCAGAACGTTCCCTTGATCACCCAAGGAACCTTCTCTGTTCAATTTTCCAAGGATTCTGATCAGTCCTTTGAGCAGACGATCATTCGTGATGAGAATGGAGTTTGGACCCTTTTAGAACGCAGCTTTCCAAACACTGACGCTCAAGAAGTAGCTAATAACGAGGGGAGCGAAAGCATATCCTCTACTCCTCAAACGGATCAAAGTGAAACGATCAATACAAATGAACAAAAAGGCAGTGTGAAAAATTAATGATGAAAAAGAAAAACAAAGGTTTATTTTCTGTCCAAAAGCTAATGGATGAAGTAAATCAATTATCCATAGGAGAGCTGAATGAATTTGAGGAGACAAATCAAGAAGAGGGAATCATTGAGGATCAAGGGTCCGCAAAGGCTACGCCTGAAAAAAAAGAGAAAGGAACCAATCGACAAGCGGACAATGAACCCCCTAAAACCCAGAAAGAAACAGCGAAACCTGTCGCACAGACTTTAGCAAAACCGATTTCTCACCAAAGAGTGTCTGTTGATCAACAGACAGATCAAAGTGTCAAAAAGATAGCAGTGCAGCAAAAATCCTCTGGGAACCGTGATAACCACGCCAAAGATAGTCAACTCGTTGAAGACAAAGGAGAACGTATGGAGAAAGAATTGAGTATAAACCAGACACATAAGCAAGAGTCAGAAGAACAAGAAAAGGATCATATGATTGAAAATTTATCTTTTGAAATTAAAGAATTGATTTTAGAAAATGAGCAACTACAGGAAGAAAAAAAACAGTTAAAAAAACAGCAGAAGGTAGTGGCTCAACAAGAAGCAGAGGCAAAAGAATTAAAAGCTTCGCTAGTAGAAGCGAATAAGAAAGTCAAAGACCTAGAAGAACAGCTTACAAAAGTAGATACAGAAAAACTTGAAGCAAAGATCCAGCAATTAGAAGCTAAGTTAGCTGTTCAGCAAGAAAAAGAGCAAAAAGAGAAACAAAATTACGAAAAGGAACGCGCTGAATGGACGTTGAAGCGGCAAGAAATCCAGCAGTTGCAAGAAGTAATTGCTGATTTGAAACAGCAATTGGCAGAAAAAGAAGAGCTTGCAGCAAAAGTTTCAGCTAGCGAATCAAATGAAGAAGTCGCAGAGCTTCAGGCGAAGATCGAAGCACTAAGGGAAGAAAATGCAACCCTACAAATCGAAAACGAGCAGTTCCAAACAGAAATCAGTGAGGTTTTAGTCTTTGCTAGAAGAAAAGCAAATCGCACGATTCAAGAAGCGAAGATCGAATCTGAACGAATGATCCGTACGACAGAAATGCGAATCGATGGCATTCATGATCGTGCCAAGGAGATTCTTTTTGAAGTGAACGAGACGAAAGAAAATGTGATTCATTTGTTTGACGATCTGCATAATCAAGTTTATCAGCTTTCAGATAAAAAATTGCTTTTTGAAGAGCTTGAAAAGTAAGCTTCTACATTTATATGGTCGTTATTAAAAAAACAGTAGATCAAAATCTGATCTACTGTTTTTCACTATTCTCAGTTATTCGGAGTTACCATCATTTGGTTCTGGTGGATCCGGCGGTGAAGAAGGATTTTCTTCACTGCTGGAAGGCGTTGTTGAGCCAGGATCCTGACTAGAAGCAGGAGGTGTAACGACCGAAGATGAATCATCCTCATCAGGTGTTGTCACTGGGGGTGTCACTTCGCTTGATGATTCTGTTGTACTTGATGGTGTTGCTTCACTACTTTCTGTAGAAGGTGTCGTCGGTTCAACGTACGAACTACTGCTGGAAGAACTTGGTGCTGAATAGCTTGGCTGCGTGTATGTCCCTTCAAGATAAAGCTCTCTCCCGATCCGTGTCAATCCGTCAGGCATTGTCCAGTCCGTGTTTTCTACAGAAGCAGAAACATAGCGCATCAATTCACGATAGACATCTGAAGCCACATGGGTACTACTATCAGTGATTGGTGTCATTTTGTCGTTGTATCCGGTCCATACCGCCAATGAGTAGGAGGGAGTATAGCCGGCAAAAGTTATATCCGGATAAGCACCGTTTGATGTATCCAGTTGTGCTAGCTGGTCATCGGTGTAATTGGAAGTTCCCGTTTTCCCTGCTTGGTATAACCCATCGATTTGCGCATTGGTCCCAGTACCGACAGAAATAACATCTTTCAGAATATCGGTCACCATATAAGCCGTCGTATCATCCATTGCTTCTTGACCATCAACTTTAAAGGATTCTTCATCTTCGGTCCCATCTTGCATGACGATTTTGTTGACGTACTGAGGTTCATAATAGGTGCCACCATTTGAAAACGCAGCATAAGCAGCGGCCATTTTCAGGCTGGAGATCCCATATTTTGTGCCATCTAATTTATCCGTATTGCTAGAAATCGCATTAGATTGAGTAATCGTGTGGTATTCGATACCCAACCCGCTAAGAAAGTCGGCGATATTATCCGCGCCAACTTCATCAAACAATTTCACTGCTGGTACATTTCTGGATTCTGCTAAAGCAGTTCGAAGCGTGATATTGCCCATATATTGGCGATCCCAGTTGTACACAGGAATATCGGTTCCTTTATAAGTATAAGGTTCATCTAAAATCATTCTACCGGTAGAGTCTTGTAGAAATTGGAAGGCAGGGCCGTAGTCTGTGATCGGTTTAACGGTCGATCCAAAGTCCCGAGCGACGTTGACAGCCAGGTTGTTTGCGAGAACGTCATCAACGTTGCGGGCACCAATTTGAGCCGTGACTTTGCCCGTATTGACATCAACTAAAGTAGCGGCAACTTGCATCTTGTCGTCTGGATAATTAACATAATCATCGCTGTTGACGATGTCATATAACCGTTTCTGCGCATCGATATCGACATTGGTGTAAATATCTAAGCCATCGGTATAAACATCTTTGCCGGTTTTTTCTTTGACTTCTGCGATCACTTCGTTGAAGTAATTATCAAAGTACTTCCACTCTTGGTTTTCTCGCGGGTTTTCTTGCAATCCTTCTTGAATATCTTCGGCAACGGCCGAATCATATTCCGCTTGCGTGATTTTCTCGTTTTCAAGCATTGCGCCTAAAACCACATCTCGACGACTTTTCGCATTATCAGGATGAGCGAAAGGATCAAACGCAGAAGGGGCATTTGGTAAACCAGCAATCAAAGCGGTTTGCGCTAGGTCTAGTTCAGCCAAAGGTTTGCCGTAAAACTTCATAGCAGCTGTTTGCATTCCGTAAACCCCGTTGGACATATATACCTTATTAATATAGTAAGTCAAAATTTCCTGCTTTGATTTGGTTTGTTCAAGCCGTACCGCCATCCAAGCTTCTTGTGCTTTTCTTCGTAACGTTTGATCTTCGGCGCTGGTAGAAAAGAAGGACAGCTTGATCAATTGCTGAGTCAACGTACTTCCGCCTTGCATACCGCCGGTTGTGGCATTGGATAATGCAGAACCAACGATTCGGATCGGATCGACACCGATATGCTGATAGAACCGACGATCTTCGACAGAGACGATCGCATCTTCCAGCAGTTGGGGAATCTCACTTGCGGTGATTTTTTCTCTCGTTTCACTTCCGAATTCAGTGATCAATTCACCGTTGGAGGCATAAAAGCGCGAAGAAACAGTCGAATCCAAACGTGTTTCATCAAGTGCTGGTGCATCTTTGGCGTACCACCAAAACAGCCCCATTCCTGATAAAATCCCGATACAGCCTAAGAAAAATAGGCCCATAAACACTTTTAAAAGAATACTCCCAATACTTCGTTTGCCTTTGGCTTTAGGGGGCTTTGGTGCTTTTTTAGCAGTGCCTTTCTTAGAATCATGCCGAGAGGTCCTCGATTGTGATTCATTTGCCATACTCATCATTCTCCTTCATCGTTAAAAATTGATCAACTGCTTTTAAATAGGGAATACGCGGCGCAATAGTGGGGATGATTTCGATCCCATTGGTTTCGATATAGGCCAACGTCATTGATTTTTTTCCAGTTTCCTTTTGCAGGTGCCACTGAGAAACTAAGCACTTGCTATCTAGAAAAAAGCAGCGTTGTAGACTAGAAAACCATAAAAGAACAAAACATAATCCCGCTTGTTCCAAACAGTCTTCCATATGCTTGATTTGGTGTGGATGAAAATTTTTAAAGGGAAATGACGTTTTGTTTTGAGTCTCTTTCGCTTCAAAGTCGATATATTGCCCTTGATAAACCCCATTGTAATCGGTGGTAGAGGCCTCTCGAAAGTAGGCTTCTTTAATTACTGCGGCGCTTCTTCTCGGATAATCTACCTTGACGATTTGAACTGGTGTCGGTTTCTTATGAATGACCGCAAGTTTGCGATTTAAATAATAAAGGTTGCTTTCATTGATCGCTTCTTCAAAACGCATCCCACGATTGGCATACGTTTTTGGCTTTATTAGTTTTTCTTGCATTTTTTGTTTTTTGCCGTCATCATAGGTAGTAGATTGTCCATTCGGGTAACGAATAACCATGTTGTTCACACTCCTAGGCAACATTATACCAAAAAGTCGTTTGGAAAGAAAAGAGATGACCAGAGAAACAATGAAAACCTTATACTTTACTGGCTATCGTAATTATGAATTAGGTGTCTTTCAAGCAAAAGATCCCAAGATTGCAGTTATTAAGAAAGTAATAATGTCGGCATTGACCAATTATGTCGAAGAAGGGCTAGAATGGCTCTTGATCAGCGGGAATCTTGGAGCAGAGCTGTGGTGTGCCGAAGCCATTGAACAATTAAAACAAACATACCCGGAACTGAAACTAGGAATTATTTTTCCTTTTGAAGGGTTTGGTGAAAATTGGAACGAAACGAATCAGCAGGCACTGCAAACAGCGAAGTCATTTGCCGATTATGTCAATGCCACCAGCCATAAGCCTTACCAAGACCCCAGTCAATTAAGAAATCACACAGCGTTTTTACTGGAGCATACTGAAGGTGCACTTGTGTTATATGATGACGAATTTCCAGGAAAACCTAATTATTTCTTAAGAGATGCGAAAGCCTATAGTGAGCAAAATCCCTACTTTATTCATCAAATAACAATGGATGATTTACAAAACGCAACATTTGATAGTAATTTACTTTGATTTTCGTATATTTTTTGATAGAATGGTTTAGAAAGTGAAAACCATTTGGAATAAACAATGAGGTGTAAATAATGGCAAATTTAATTTATAGTCCAAAAGATATTCTGCAACAAGAATTCAAAACAAAAATGCGTGGATATGATCCAGTGGAAGTGGACGAGTTTTTAGATAATATCATTAAAGACTACGAAAGCTACAATAAAGAGATCTTAGCCCTGCAAGAAGAAAACGATCGTCTGACAGCGAAAATCGATCAATTGTCGAAAAACCAAGCAATCGCTTCTCGTGTTCAACAAGAAGCACCGAAAAGCCAAACAGTCACAAATTTTGATATTTTAAAACGTTTGTCTAATCTTGAAAAAGAAGTGTTTGGCAAAAAGCTTGATCGTGAATCAGAACCTGTCACTCGTTCTTCTTCATACAACAGCAACTATACAAATGCTGATTTTGAAGACGACAACGAAAAAACCCGTCAATTCTAATGTAGAAAAGATAGTTGTGATTTTCGGGTAATTGCGGCATAACTCGATTATGCTGAGGAAAGTCCATGCTCGCACAAGCTGAGACGCTTGTAGTGTTCGTGCCTAGCGAAACCATAAGCTAGGGTACTTAAGAAAGTAACGGCAGGAAAAATGGCTAAGGTGCAAGCTATGCCAAAGTATCCTTGAAAGTGCCACAGTGACGAAGCAAGCCGGGAAACCGTCTTGGTGGAACGCGGTAAACCCCTCGAGCGAGCAACCCAAACAATGGTAGGGGCACTTTTTGCACGGAAATGAACGGAGCAAGAAGGCAAGTAATTGCAGATAGATAATTACCCAGTGTTTTCTTCTCCCTGAGGAAAATACGGACAAAACATGGCTTATAGAAAATCACAACCTATCAGGGAATCCTTCCAGCAACGGAAGGTTTTTTTATACCAAGAAGGAGAGCGTTATGACTGAAAAAACATTTAATTGTATTGCCACCGCTGCGAGCGGTTTAGAAGCACTAGTGGGCAAAGAATTACGGGATTTAGGGATCGAGTGTGAGGTTGAAAACGGCCGAGCGCGCTTTAAAGGGACAATGGAGACCATTGCTACCGCGAACTTGTGGCTCCGTACAGCCGACCGTATCAAAATCGTCGTTGGGGAATTTGACGTATTGACTTTCGATCAGCTGTTTGAAGAAGTTAAAGCGTTACCGTGGGAAGACTTTTTACCGTTAGACGCTGAATTTCCAGTAGCCGGAAAATCAATCAAATCAAAATTGTATAGTGTACCTGACTGCCAAGCGATTACCAAAAAAGCAATCGTCAATCGCTTAAGAGAAGTATATCATCGTCCGGCAAGTGTGCCGCTGACTGAAACTGGCGCTTTTTTCCAATTAGAAGTCGCTTTATTGAAAGACCATGCGATGATCACATTGGATACGACTGGCCCTAGTTTGTTTAAACGCGGCTATCGTTTAGAAAAAGGGGGCGCACCTCTGAAAGAAAACATGGCTGCGGCTTTAGTGATGCTGACAAATTGGTACAAAGACAAGCCTTTTGTCGATCCCGTTTGTGGATCAGGCACATTGTGTATTGAAGCAGCTTTGATCGGCCATAATATCGCCCCTGGATTTAATCGGGAATTTGTTTGCGAAACGTGGGATTGGTTCCCAGCAGAAGTATTTGAAAAAGTACGGAAAGAAGCAGATGAAGCAGCAGATTATGATGTCGAATTAGATATTACCGGTTCGGATATCAATGGTCGAATGATTGAGATCGCCCGCCGGAATGCGGAAGAAATCGGTCTAGGAGACTCGATCACCTTCAAACAACAAGCTGTTAAAGACTTTAAAACAGAAAAAGAGTATGGTGTCGTTGTGGCTAACCCTCCTTATGGCGAACGCTTAGGAGAAGAAGAGTCTGTTCAGCGACTGTATCAAGAAATGGGCCAAGTGTTTCGACCGCTTAAAACCTGGAGCAAGTACTTTTTGACCAGTGACTTGACTTTTGAGACCCATTACGGCGAAAAAGCGACAAAAAAACGCAAATTATACAACGGTGCGATTCGTACCGATCTCTTCCAATACTGGGGACAACGTCCGCCACGCAAAAAGGAGTTTGCTGAATGAAAGAACAAGAATTTCTGAAAGAATTAAAAGAAATCGATCTATTACAACAAGCAATGGGGATCTTAGGCTGGGACAATCAAACGGGGATGCCAGAAAAAGCCAGTGATTACCGGGCGGAAGTTGACAGCTATTTATATGGCCTCTATTTTGACAAAAAAATTGGAGAGCCGATCCAAGAAGCAATCAGCTATTTTGGGAAACACCCAGAAGAATTATCAGAAGTTGGGAAAGCGGCTTATCAGCTAGTCAAAGAAGAGTATGAATTGCAAAAAGATGTACCAAATGAGTTGGCGATGGCGGCTTCCGCAGCAACGTCAAAAGCACATACTGCTTGGCTCAAAGCCCGTAAAGAAAAAGATTTTTCTTTATTTAAAGACGCACTTTCTGAAAATATTCGCTTGACGAAAGAATTGATTCCTTATTGGAAGAAGAATGAGCTGACAAACTATGATGTGTTGTTAAACCAATACGAACCAAATATGACGGTTGAGATCTTGGATAATGTTTTCTCACAAGTGAGAGACGGTATCATGGATATTCGTCGTCAATTGGCTGAAAAAGGAACAGCACCAGATACTTCGATCCTGTCACGTAAGATGACCGAAGCGCAGCAACGTAAATTTATCTCAAAAGTGATTGCCGACTTAGGCTATGACTTTTCTCGCGGCCGCTTGGATAATACGGTCCACCCATTTGCTACGGGGATCAATCACAACGATGTGCGTTTGACTACTCGTTGGAGCGAAAACGATTTTTCAATGGGACTATTCGGTGTAATTCATGAAGCCGGACATGGAATGTACGAGCAAAATATTGACGAAAAATACGAAGGAACACCGGTTCATGAAGGAGCGTCTATGGGGATCCACGAATCTCAATCGCTTTTTAATGAAATCATTATCGGCAGTAATCGCAATTTCTGGGCCAAGCAATACCCATTTTTCCAAGAATGTGCGGAAGGCTCGTTTGATGATGTGTCTTTTGACACCTTCTATGATTCTTTGAAGCATTCTAAAGCCAGCTTGATCCGTATTGAAGCTGACAGTTTGACTTACGTAATCCATATCATTATTCGTTACGAGATCGAAAAAATGATCTTTAACGAAACAGTATCGATCGATGAACTGCCGAAAATCTGGAATGACAAATACGAGGAATATTTAGGGATTCGTCCAGAGAATGACCTTGAAGGAATCTTACAAGATGTTCATTGGTCAGGTTCCAGCTTTGGTTACTTCCCATCCTATGCGTTAGGGTATATGTATGCCGCGCAATTACTGCATGCGATGGAAAAAGAAATCAATGTCGATGAAGTGTTGGCTTCAGATGATTATTCACCGATTCGTAAATGGCTGACTGAAAATATCCATCAATACGGGGCATCAAAGAAACCAAATGAATTGATTTTAGATGCAACGGATGAATTATTGAATCCTCAATATCTATTAGACTATTTACGTAAGATCTATTTTAGTGTCTATAAAATCAGCGAGACGCAAGATTTCGCTTAAAAGAAACGAGTGAAAAGAAGCTTCGCAAGACGTTGCCGCCCTAACTGTTTCGTGGGGTGCTCGTTTTGTTGAACTTCTTTTCCTTTTGTATCGATAACCACTGAAAAAAGGAAGGCTTGCTGCTTTCGTATCGAAAGAAGGAGAAAGATGAAGGAAGAAAACAATGTTACCGATCTTAGCAAAGTAATTGCCTATGCCGAAAGTATTTTGGGGAATGATTACACAGGACATGGGTTTGATCATGTCAAACGGGTGGCGGGCTTAAGTCAAGCTATCATCGATGCCGACGAATTGGCGGTTGATCGTTTTGTCGTACAGGCAGCAGCTTACTTGCATGATACGGTGGATGACAAAGTTGTTGCGGATGTCACAGCGGCTTATGCCGAAGTGCGAGTTTGTTTGACTGCAGCAGGGGCAAGTGAAGCACAAACGAAAGAAATTTTTTCTATTATCGAAAATCTGTCTTTTTCAAAAGAACTTTTGCAAGGCGCACAAGTTGTCTCAGTAGAAGGCCGCGTCGTTCGTGATGCAGATCGTCTCGATGCTTTAGGTGCGATCGGTATTTTACGGACGAGCTATTTTGGTGGCAGTCATCAACACCCGATCCATGTCAGTGACTTAGCCCCAAAGACGTTTCAAAATCATGAGGATTACCGAAAAGGGACGACGGTGATCAATCATTTTTATGAGAAACTATTTTTGCTCCCTGAAAAGATGAACACGGATTATGGCAAAAAAGAAGCTCAGCGACGCGTGGCTTTCATGAAGGATTTTTTAGAAGAATTCTATGCAGAATGGGATGTCTAACTTTGTTTAGAGTTTTTTAAACTGCAATTCGATTATTTCCTTTTTCCTTTATTGTTCTTTATAATAGTAAGTACAAAGGAGGGATGGAAATGTACTACCAACAGGCATTACAACCGAGTGAACTATTGCCAGCGATTTCCAATTCAGGGGAATGCTTTTTTGTCATTCGGGCTGAGCTACCCATCCGGCAATATCAAATCGCAGTCTATCTTTACGACGATCAATTCTTTTTGTTGCAAGATGATCGCTTGTTTGATCAAATCGAACAAATCTCTAGTGAGACATTAGGGGACGAGGAAGAGATTTTACCATTTATCGAAGAAGCGTTGGAAGAAAACCATTATTTATTAGTGGAAAAAGCGTTTATTCGTTTAGATCTATCTACTTTACAAAAGATGACCGATCTTACTAGTTTCGATATCTTGTTTTATGAATTTTTTGATTCATGGGGGGAAGAAGAATGAAACGGACTGAATACGTAACACTCCAAGACAAAACATTGATTGACCTATTCCAGCAGTTAGGAGAGGATGTTTCGAATCTCGAGCTGATCGATGAAGAAAAGAATATCGATGTGGTGGTTGTGTCGAATAGTGACTGGCAATATTTATTGGAACAAGTCAATGATGATGTAAAAGAATCTTTTGCTGATACGTCAGAGACAGACCTGGATGAAGAACTAGCCGACGAATAAACGCTTTTTGTGGTTGATAAACTGTTTTACTACGGGAGTGGTGGTTGGATCTTTTGAAGGGATTTAGCAATCTAGGCAGCTTACCAAAAAAAATACGAAGCGATCTCATTTCCCATTAAGAGGAACAGGATCATTTCGTATTTCTAGGTAGGTTGCTTTTATTTTGTCCGCAGACGAACGTTTTTGACTTTTAGATAGCCGCGAATCAAGTTGAGAATAAGTAAAAGAATGCCCACAATCAATGGAATCGCTAATAAGTAGGGCGAGTAAAGGTGGGTTTCTTGCACGTGTTCAAGAGAAGTTTTCTCCACTTCATTGATGGCTTGTTGAATGACTTGTAAACTAAATCCAGTCAGAAAACCAGCAATGATGAATAGGGCAAATCCTAAGTAGGGTATATCGGAAGACCGGCGAAAAAGAGCAAAAGCTACATATAAAACCAAAAGGAATGCCGGTACGCCAAAGGCAAAATAGGGATTTAACATGGTTTTTTAACCTCCTTTTCTTTTATGATACTCCAAAATTTACGTTTTGGGAAATAGCGTGTAAGATAAAAAGAAAACGTGAAGGAGTTCTTTATGTCCGCTTATATTACCCCAATAAAGGTTGCTCTGCTGGTTTTTCCATTTCTAGCATTGGCGATATCAATGATTTTTTTTGTTATCCAATATCGAAAATACGGTCGTTTTATCTTTTCTCGTGCACTGGTTCTTTATTCGTTTGTCTTCTATTTATTATGCGCCTATTTTTTAGTTATTCTGCCATTGCCCTCGATTGAAGAGGTAGCTCATATGACTGGTCCTAAGATGGAATTGCAGCTAGGAGCATCCTGGCACCATTTTGTCCAACAGACGGTCTTAAATATCCACGACCCGCAAACCTATCTTCCTGCCATGAAGCAGGGGGTCTTTCTCGAACCACTCTTTAATTTATTGTTGACCTTGCCTTTCGGCGTTTACTTACGTTATTACTTCAAGTGTTCTTTTCTGAAAACGCTGGCGATTACGTTTTGTCTGACGTTGTTTTTTGAATTGACTCAGCTGACAGGACTTTATTTTATTTATCCCCGTCCTTATCGCTTATTTGATGTTAATGATCTCTTTGTCAATACACTAGGAGGATTGTTGGGGTGGAGCATTGCCCCGCTATTTACGTTCTTATTGCCATCAAGAGAAGAGATGGATGCCGATTCATACGCCAAAGGTACTCGGGTAACCGTAACCCGAAGGATATTTGCTTGGTTGATCGATTGGGGAATACTGAATGTGGTCAGTTTCATTGTGGTGATCGCTGTTCGTTTGCTTACTCAACAGACGGTACGAGACTTTAGTGGGGACTATTGGTACTTTGCTCTTGAAGTATTACTGTACTTTGTGTTGTTTGCTTATCTTGCCAAAGGACAAACGATTGGAAAAAAACTCGTACGAATCAAAATCATGCAAGAAGCCCGTCAGAGGGTCAGCTTGGCTGCGTTATTGAAACGTTATGGTTTGTTTTATCTGATTTATGCCAGCATCAGTCGGGTCAACATCTTTTTTGCACCGTTTCTTGATTCGGATAATACGCTGCTTCTGGTCGTCAGTTTATTGATGGTGGTCATTTTTGGCTTGATCCAGTTTGGCTTTTACATGAATCTCTTTTGGGCTGCAATAAAAAAAGAAAGCCGCTTTTTCTATGAACGCCGCAGTGCAACGTATACAATTAGCACGATTGATCCAAAACCCGTGACAAAAGAAAGTTAGGAAATCAAGGCAACATATGCTATAATCCAAAGGATGCTAAAAGAAAGAAGGTGTTTGAATGTCTTTTGAGTCATTTAAATTTCAACCATTTATTTATGAAGCACTTGCTGATAAAAAGTTCTCTAATCCAACAGAAGTGCAAGAAAAATTGATACCTGTTATCCAAAAAGGCCGTAGTGTTGTTGGACAATCTCAGACTGGGAGTGGTAAGACCCATACATTTTTACTGCCATTGATGGATAAAATTGATGCCGAAAAAGATGAAGTGCAAGTCGTGATTACTGCACCGAGTCGTGAATTAGCCACACAAATTTATCAAGCCGCAAAACAGATCGGCGGGTTTCATGATCCGGAGATTCGTGTGTCAAATTTTGTTGGAGGAACGGATAAACAGCGCCAATTGAGCCGTCTGCAAAATCAACAGCCCCATGTCGTGATTGGGACACCTGGTCGTATCTTGGATATGATCAACGAACAAGCCTTAGGGGTTCACACTGCCAATGTATTTGTCGTGGATGAAGCAGACATGACCTTGGATATGGGCTTTTTGGAAGAAGTCGATCAAATTGCGGGGCGTTTGCCTGAGAAACTACAAATGCTGGTTTTCTCCGCAACGATTCCAGAGAAATTGCGCCCATTCTTGAAAAAATACATGGCCAATCCATTGATCGAAGAAATCAAATCGAAAGCAGTCATCTCTGATACGATCGAGAATTGGTTGATTTCTACCAAAGGGAAAAATACCAATAAATTGATCTATCAATTATTGACTACAGGCCATCCCTATCTTGCCATCGTTTTTGCCAACACGAAGAGCCGTGTGGATGAAATTACGGATTACTTAAAGGAACAAGGCTTAAAAGTAGCGAAGATCCACGGCGACATCAGTCCTCGTGAAAGAAAACGGATCATGCGCCAAGTGCAAAATTTGGACTACCAATATGTTGTCGCAACAGATTTAGCTGCGCGAGGAATTGATATTGAAGGGGTTTCTCATGTCATCAATGCCGAGATTCCAGCTGATTTGGATTTCTTTATCCACCGTGTTGGTCGGACCGGTCGAAATCAAATGGATGGGACCGCGATCACTTTATATGATCCAAGCGATGAAGGGGCAATCCAAGCCATCGAAGATCTAGGGGTTGTTTTCCAACCGAAGGAAATCAAAAATGGCGAGATCGTTGCGACTTACGATCGGAATCGTCGGCAAAAGCGGGAAAAATCTCGTGACGAATTAGACCCAACCTTGATTGGCTTAGTCAAGAAAAAGAAGAAAAAAATCAAGCCTGGCTACAAGAAAAAAATTCAATGGGCCGTTGATAAGAAGAACAAAGAAAAACGGAAGATCGAACGTCGTCAAACGACTCGAACCGCCCGCAAAAACAAGAAAAATTCGAATAGCTAATGCTTACCAAAACAGCAGTCAAGGAAGAGAACTACTCTTCCTTGACTGCTGTTTTTAATTGTTTGGTCATTTCTACACACAATACGCCATCTTCAGCATAGGGTTCAGATGTTTTTTGATACCCACAGGATTCATAAAACGCACAAGCGTCGATCTCTGCGGATAACACTGATTGGAGGGCACCCTCTTGGACACCACGCATTTCGAGATAATGCAATAATTTGGTGCCGTATCCTTGGTGCCGAAAGGCCTTAGCTACGCAAAAGCGATCAGGTTGCAGAGTGTTCGGTGTAGAGAATTGATAGCGAATGGTAGCGATCGGTGTGTTTCCATCAAGCCAAAGAAAGTATGGACAGGTTTGGTCTTTTTCATCAAATTCCCATTCTGCCGGAATGTGCTGTTCTTCTACAAAAACGGCTTGCCGCAAGGCGAAAACCGCTTGTAGCATCCACGGACTGCGTCCAAAATAAAGCATCAGTCGTTTTCCTCCTTTTTCGTGGTATACTCGTTATATAGTAATTGTAGCAGATGAGAGGAGAAATGACGTGGATTTTTTTGAGGCGTTACAATGGTCAAATTGGAAGACACTGTCCTTTGAAATCAAAGAACAGCTGATCCAGCAAATTTTAATGTATTTTGTTAGTCCTTTAAAGGAGATCACCGATGTCCATTTTAGTCAGTTGACGTATGCAGGATTGAAATGTGCTACCTTTGAATTAACGATCGATGGCGAAGACTTTGTCTTTATACCAGGGAATTCTGAGGCGATCTTAGGTTGGGATCTCGGTGTGCAAGGGTTACCGGCTACTTGCTGGAGTAAAAATTGGCAGTCACCACCCAATGAGATCATTCGCCAACTGGAAACAATCTATGAGTTAGAAACCAGCCAGGATTGGGGGATTTTTGTCAATGAGTCGACGAGCCCTTTGCGTAAAGCTGTGATTGATCCCATGCTAGTCCAAAAAAGTTCTCTGCCTGCTGGCGCAAGGTATATCGGGCAGTTAAATACGATCACTGGGGAGTTTCACGGGTTAGTCGATCAATTCAGTGTTTTCGAAAAAGAGCTAAAGGCACAATTCACAGCACCAGCGTCCTTTGAGGAAAGCTTGCGTTGGGAATTACCCGCTTTTTATCACGAAGAGAATCGCTATTTTGCTGCACTAGAGCCGTTATCGGAAACCTATCAGTTATTTACCCACGAATCCGTCAGTCAAACAGAATTGAAACAGCAGTTAGATAAACAAGGCTTTCAGCTGCTTTCAGAGGATCAATGGGAATATGTCTGCGGTGCTGCTACTCGGCGACTTTTTCGCTGGGGCAATGAAAAGTCTTGCGACGATGGTGTCTCTTTGCCAACCGCTGAATTGCTTGAACCGAATTTATTTGGCTGCACCTATGGGCTTGCGGATGCGTGGGAGCTGACAGATGGCTTGTCTTTAAAAATGGAGAACTGGCAAATTTGTGGGCATCCCTTATTCGATGCATTGCCTTATGCCAGTTATTACCGTTCACGGAAAATGCTACAGCCAGATCAAAAGCTTTCTCCGCAGAGCTATCGTTACCGCAAAGCGATTCTGATCAATAAAGACCGGATTTGAGGATTGACTTTTTCGACACATTTCCTTATACTTTGAATGACGAAGGATATGGTCGGTTTGATGATTCATTACAGAAAGTTTTTCACTGCTGAGAGAAAAACATGAATTCAGACGGATTGCTCCCTTTGGTGCTCAACTGCAGCAGAAATGTTGCCGTCCACTCCGCGTTAACGAGTCTAAGAGGTAATGAGTCACATCATTGCAAGCAAGGTGGTACCGCGTATCGACGTCCTTGCTCTGCAATGGTGTTTTTTTATCGTCAAAACGACTCTACAGGCATAAGAGCGCCTTACCAGCAATTTTGTCAGCCCCTGTATCTTAAGCGAACACAGAAGAAAGTAGGAGAATAACGTGAAACAATTATCCAGTGCAGAAGTACGCCAAATGTTTTTGGACTTCTTTCAATCAAAAGGTCATTCAATTGAACCAAGTGCGTCCCTTGTCCCAGTCAACGATCCAACCCTATTATGGATCAATTCAGGGGTGGCAACGCTAAAAAAATATTTTGACGGCAGTGTTGTTCCTGAAAACCCAAGAATGACCAATGCGCAAAAATCAATTCGGACCAACGACATCGAAAACGTTGGGAAAACAGCAAGACACCATACGATGTTTGAAATGCTAGGAAACTTTTCGATCGGCGATTATTTCAAAAATGAAGCGATTCATTGGGCATGGGAGTTTTTGACTTCCCCAGAATGGATGGCTTTTGATCCAGAAAAGTTATATGTCACGGTTTATCCAAAAGACACAGAAGCAAAACGGATCTGGGCAGAAGAAGTCGGCTTAACACCAGAGCATATCGTTGAGATTGAAGACAACTTTTGGGACATTGGTGCAGGACCATGTGGACCGGATTCGGAGATTTTCTATGACCGTGGTCCTGAGTTTAATGACGTAGCGGAAGATGATCCCGAAAACTATCCTGGTGGCGAAAACGAGCGCTATTTGGAAATCTGGAATCTGGTCTTTTCAGAATTCAATCATCAACCAGATGGCTCCTATGAACCACTACCACATAAAAACATTGATACGGGGATGGGGCTGGAACGAATGGTTTCCATCGTTCAAAATGCACCAACCAATTTTGAAACAGACTTGTTTCTGCCGATCATCAATGCAGTGGCGGATTTAAGCGGTCGTGTGAACTACGGCGACAGCAAAACGACAGATATCTCCTTTAAAGTGATTGCAGACCATATCCGTGCGCTTTCTTTTGCGATCGGCGATGGGGCACTTCCTTCAAATGAAGGCCGTGGCTATGTTTTACGTCGTTTATTACGTCGTGCAGTCATGCATGGGAAAAAATTAGGGATCGATGCTGCCTTCTTATACAAATTAGTACCGATCGTTGGCGAGATCATGGAAAGCTACTATCCTGAAGTACTAGAGCAGCAAGAATTTATTGAAAAAGTGATCCGCAACGAGGAAGAACGATTCCATGAAACCATCAATGAAGGGTTAGATATTTTAAATCAAGTGATCGCCCAAGTAAAAGCAGACAACCAAGATACGTTAGCTGGTCAAGATATTTTCAAATTGTATGATACTTACGGCTTCCCAGTTGAATTGACAGAAGAAGTGGCGGAAGACGAAGGGTTGAAAGTGGACCATCAAGGGTTTGAACAAGAAATGGATGCACAACGTGCCCGCGCTCGTGCGGCTCGACAAACGGAGCTTTCAATGGGCGTACAATCCGCTTTATTGACGGATATCAAAGTAGACAGCCGTTTCGTTGGCTATGATTCACTTGAAGCTAACAGTGAATTATTAGTGATCATCCAAGACGAAGCGTTACACGATTCTGTTTCGACAGGTGAAGCAAAACTGATTTTTGCTGAAACACCATTTTACGCAGAAATGGGTGGACAAGTTGCGGACACAGGCACGATCGTAGCAGAAGATGGTACGATCGTAGCGGAAGTGACGGATGTCAAAAAAGCACCGAACGGTCAGTTCTTGCATACTGCTACAGTCAAAGCGCCACTACAAGAAGGCGTGAACTATTTCTTACAAGTGGATCAGCATCGTCGCAATAAGATCATCAAAAATCATACGGCGACTCACTTATTGCATAAAGCGTTAAAAGAAGTATTAGGTAGCCATGCGAACCAAGCAGGTTCATTAGTTGCTCCAGGACATTTGCGCTTTGACTTTAGTCATTTCGGGCAAGTGACCAGCGAAGAACTGAGCCAAATGGAACAAATCGTCAACCAAAAAATTTGGGAAGCCCTCCCTGTTGTGACGATCGAAACGGATATCGATACCGCAAAAGGCATGGGAGCGATGGCACTCTTTGGTGAAAAATATGGGCATGACGTTCGCGTCGTCAATGTTGCCGATTGGTCGATCGAATTGTGTGGGGGAACCCATGTGGCAAATACGGAGGATATCGGTATTTTCAAAATCGTTTCTGAATCAGGGATCGGTGCTGGTGTTCGTCGGATCGAAGCCGTGACTAGTCAAGAGGCCTATACGTTATTGCATGAAGAAGAAACGCAATTAAAAGCAATCGCAGGAATCGTTAAATCTGCCCAATTAAAAGAAGTCGTTGCCAAAACAGAACAACTGCAAGCGCAGCTACGTGAATTGCAAAAAGAAAACGAAGCTCTTGCCAGCAAGTTAGCAAATCAGCAAGCAGGGGATGTTTTCAAAGATGTCAAAGAAGTAAATGGTCTGCGTCTAATCACAGCGAAAGTGACTGTTAAGGACATGAACCAATTACGTCAACTAGCCGATCAATGGAAACAAAAAGACCATTCTGATATTTTAGTGTTAGCTACCGCGAATGATGGCAAAGTGAATCTTTTAGCTGCTATGAACAAAGTAGCCAATGAAAAAGGATTGAAAGCGGGCGATTTGATCAAAGAGATCGCACCTAAAGTTGGTGGCGGCGGTGGCGGCCGTCCTGATATGGCACAAGCCGGCGGGAAGAATCCTGAAGGAATCACAGCAGCACTTGAGACCGCAGCAGCGTGGTTAGCTGCCAAGTAAGCACACTAACTGGTTGAATCTGTGCCAGGGAATTTCTTTCGTTTAAGATGATAGATGAAAGAGGAGCGCAGGTCTTTAGCACAGTCCTTTTTTGAACGAAGATGACGGTGGGGGAAACCCTTCCGTTATCTTTTTCCTTTTTTCCTACGTGTTATCTGAAAATGCGTTCGATAATTGAAGGGAATTCGCTTTTTTTTTCGAAAAAGCGATACGAATAGTTGTTTAATTGAATTCCTTCGGGGTAAAATAAGAAAGATGGTTTTTTGAGAGGGTGATGATTTGCTAAACTTTTTTTTAAATCGTAGCAAAAAAAATGGTATCTACGAACGCACAGCCATTGGGAAGTTAGCGGGTAGCCTCGGGTTGCTTTCCAACCTCCTATTATTTGCCGGAAAATTTATCATTGGCTTATCTGCACAATCTGTTTCGATTATGGCCGATGCCATCAACAGTCTTTCAGATACAGCCTCGTCTATTTTAACATTGATCGGTTTTCGGATCTCGGCGAAACCAGCCGACAGTGAACATCCATATGGACATGAGCGATTTGAAGCCATCAGTGGGTTTGTGGTATCTTTGATCATCACGTTTGTTGGCGGTCAATTTCTCATCAGCTCTGTGCAACGCATCATGGAACCGACGAGTATCCGTCTTTCACCACTATTGTTTATCGTTTTGGTTTTATCGATTTTGATCAAAATCTGGCAGGGAGCGATGTACCGCAAACTGGCGAACCTGATTGGCTCTCAAACACTTAAAGCCAGTGGGCAAGACAGTCTCAACGATGTGTATACAACGGGTGCGGTTTTGTTTTCAGCGACGATCGAGTGGTTGACTGGCCTACGTATTGATGGCTTTGTCGGCTGTCTGATTGCCTTGTATATTTTGATTAGCGGAATCAAAATGATTCGTTCCTTTATCAACGAATTATTAGGGGCACGCCCAACGCAAGAAGAAGTAGCTGCCATGGAGCAGCGCTTGGATCACTATCCGACGATTCTCGGTTACCATGATTTACTGGTTCATAATTATGGACCGAAAAATCGCTTTGCCAGTGTGCATATCGAAGTGGATGAAACGTGGTCTTTACGAGAAGCGCATGAGGTGATTGATGCTATTGAACAAGATTTTCGCCAATCTTTAAAGGTCGACCTTGTCTGTCATCTTGATCCAGTACCAATTCAAGATCAGCAGTATCGGTATTTAAAAAAAGAAGTGTCAAAGATCATTCGCTTCGTTGATCCGCAGTTACGGATGCATGATTTTCAGGTCAAAGGAGATCTGTTGGCGTTTGATTTAGTGATTCCCGCAAAATCGGCGTATAGTGATCAAGAAATCGAAGAAATGCTGAAACAAAAAATCAAAGAAACACTAGGGGACTATGAATTGAAGCTTGCTTTCGATCATAGTTACCTATTATAGGGTTACAGGATATAGGAGGAAACTATGATAAAAATGGATATGAGCATGATTTCCACGGTATTATTGGCACTTTTGTTTATTAATACGATTGCTGCCTTTATTACTGTTTTTCGGAAACCACGCTCGATTGCAAGTGTCTTTGCTTGGATGATGACGTTGGTATTCATCCCCGGCATCGGGTTTTTGTTGTACTTGTTTTGTGGTCGGGGGATCGACGGAGAAATTATTTATAAATTTAGTGAGCACCACCAAAGTAGGATCAATGAGTTGAATCAAATCATCAAAGTGCACAATTATTCTTTTCCTGAACATCCTTACTCAGATGACAATCATCTATTAGAGCGCTATTTTAAAAACCTTGATGAATCGCCCTTGACTAAAGGAAACAAAGTAGAATTTTATACAGATGGAAAAGAAAAATTTGCAGCATTGTTTGAAGACATGAAGCAAGCAGAAGATAATCTGCATGTGGAATATTATTCGTTTTTTAATGATGAGATCGGTGGCCAATTTCTGTCTATCTTGATCGATAAAGCCCGTGAAGGTGTTGAAGTGCGTTTGGTCTATGATCCATGGGGGTCACCGAAAGCCAATCGGAAATTCTTTCAACCGTTGATTGATGCCGGTGGAAAAGTCGTGCCTTTCATCACTTCGAAGAACCTGATCCGTAACACACGATTGAACTATCATCTACATCGAAAAATCGTTGTGATCGATGGTCAAATTGGGTGGACTGGCGGCTTTAATGTCGGCGATCAATATTTAGGGAAAAAGGCCAAATTTGGCTATTGGCGAGACACCCATGCGAGAATCGTAGGTACTGCCAGTTTTACACTACAAGAGATTTTTATTCGTGACTGGAACGCATCTGTAAAAAAAGAAGAGGATCAACTGGAATACGAGGATCGCTACTTTATTCTACCGCCGAAAGAGCTCTCTGGAAATGTTGATTTGCAGATTGTCGCTGATGGTCCTGAAAGTGAGACCCAAATTCTCAAAGGCGGTTTTGTAAAAATGATCTTAGCTGCCAAAGAATCGATTTGGATCCAAACGCCTTATTTGATTCCTGATGACAGTATGATGAACGCATTGGAAATTGCCATCCACTCAGGTGTAGACGTCCGAATCATGATCCCATGTATGCCTGACCACCCATTCATTTACCGGGCAACACAGCATTATGCCAATTATTTGCATCGTCGTGGTGCAAAAATCTACATCTATAACAATGGTTTCCTCCATGCGAAGACGGTCATGATGGATGATACCATTAGTTCCTTTGGGACGACAAATCAAGACATTCGGAGTTATGCCTTGAATTTTGAAGTCAATGCTTTTGCCTACGATCACGATGTCACGCAAACGTTGAAAGGCTTCTTTGAAGAGGATATGGCGCAATCCACATTACTGACGGATGAAATTTTAGCTAAGCAGTCTTACTGGTTGCGCTTCAAACAAAACTTCTCTCGGTTATTGTCTCCGATCCTTTAATTTCAACGCCTTTGCTAATCCTTGGCGTGCCAAATGGTCGGCACCTTTGTTTTGGCTCTCAGGGATCCATTGGATGATCGCTAAAGGGAACTGTTTCAACAAGCATTGAATTTCCGTTAAATAATCAGAAAAAGCAGGGTTTTTGGTATAATTCTTGTCGATAGTCTGCGCAACGACTTTGCTGTCGGTATAGAGCATAATCGTCTGTTCCTGTAACCCTTTGTCAATCAGCAGCTGCAACGCGTTTACCATCACAGCGAACTCTGCTTGGTGGTTAGTTGAATCAGGTAGCGGAAACGCAATTTGCTCATGCAGATCAGTACCGACAATGACGATTCCACCGCCACTAGGGCCGGGGTTGCCTTTCGTGGAAGCATCAAGATAAACTTTTAACATTGTCTCACCCTTTTTTGATATGATAAAGATAGTATACTAGAAATTTTATGTTGTGAGGAACTTTTATGAAGCGTAAATTGTATTGGCAACCGGAAGCTGCTACAGCGATCATTTATTGGTCGTTTACTATGATGATATTATTTATCAGTTTGATTCTTTCGTTAGAAAATACCAGACCTTATTGGAAAAGCAACCTCGTTTTAGCCGTCTTTTTCTTTTTTGTATGGTTAGGTATTCATCGAAGCATACTCATCAGGAATGATTTGCTCCTTATTCGCTATGCCCGCTTATGGAAGAAACGCCTTGTTTCTTTACCTGAGATAGAAAAATGGCAAATTGAAAACCATTTAATCAGCATTACCGATCATCAAAAAACGTATACCTTCACGTTACGTAAAAAAGATGTGGTATGGTTAGAAACTTTTTTTCAAGAAAAAATCCCTGAAAAAAGGGTGCAGGTCGAAACCAACGAGTAATTCATAGAAATCTAGAAAACAGCGATCACTCCTTTTGGCGGCACAGCCTTAGGAAGGACGTTGTTTTTGTTTACATAGAGGATTCGGCAAACTTCTTGTAAAAGTGTGGAAAATCTCTCTTTCTTTCTGAATAAAATCAAGTATAATAAGAGCATAGCAAACAAAATACATTTTAAAGTGCTAAATAGTTCGTGAATTGAGGGTAAAAATGAAATCAGATATCGAAATTGCACAAGAATCAATGCCTAAACCGATTATTGAAATTGCTGAACCACTTGGTTTAACAGGGGATGACCTAGAACTTTATGGCAAATATAAAGCAAAAATCGAATGGTCAGCAATCAACGAAAAAGCAAACAATCCGCTGGGTAAACTCATTTTAGTCACAGCGATCAGCCCAACGCCAGCAGGGGAAGGTAAATCAACCGTGACCATTGGACTTGCAGATGCGTTAAATCAAATCGGCAAGCAAACCGTCATCGCCTTACGTGAGCCATCATTGGGCCCAGTAATGGGCATCAAAGGCGGCGCCACCGGCGGCGGCAAAGCACAAGTTCTACCGATGGAAGACATCAACTTACATTTCACAGGTGATATGCATGCGATCACGGCTGCCAATAACGCCTTGTCTGCATTGATCGACAATCATATCCAGCAAGGCAATGAGTTGGGGATCGACGGACGTCGGGTCACATGGAAACGCGTTGTCGATTTGAATGATCGAGCGTTACGACAAGTGATTGTCGGTCTAGGGGGACCGTTACAAGGCGTTCCCCGAGAAGACGGTTTTGACATCACCGTTGCTAGTGAAATCATGGCGATTTTGTGCTTGGCAACAAGCATTGATAATTTAAAAGAGCGATTAGGAAAGATTTTAATTGGTTATTCTTTTGAGAAACAACCAATTTACGTAAAAGATTTGGCGGTCCAAGGTGCTTTAGCCTTACTTTTAAAAGATGCCCTCAAACCGAATCTCGTTCAAACGATTGAAGGAACCCCTGCGCTGATCCATGGCGGACCTTTTGCGAATATCGCCCATGGGTGTAACAGTGTCATCGCAACCGAGACGGCTTTGCACTTAGGCAAATACACGGTGACCGAAGCTGGGTTTGGTGCTGACTTAGGCGCAGAGAAATTTCTTGATATCAAAACACCGAATTTATCAAAGGCACCAGATGCGATCGTAGTGGTAGCAACGATCAGAGCACTGAAGATGCATGGTGGGGTCGCTGTCGCTGATTTAGGGACAGAAAACTTAAAAGCATTAGAGCGAGGCTTCAGTAATTTAAAGCGTCATGTTGAAAATATGCGTAAATATGGTATTCCAGTTGTCGTTGCGCTTAATGAGTTCTCACAAGACACAGAAGCGGAGCGAACATTAGTCGAAACCTTGTGCCAGCAAATCGACGTCACCATCGCACGGACAGCCGTTTGGGCAGAAGGTGGCGCCGGTGGAACGGATCTAGCAAAAGCAGTGGTTCAACTAATCGAGGAAAAACCCGCCAACTATCATCGCTTGTATACCGACGATTTGCCTTTAGCGGATAAAGCTTCTTTGATCGTGCGGGAAATCTATGGAGGAGCTGAGGTTGAGTTTGCACCAAAAGCCAAAGCGCAGTTACAAAGCTTCAAAGAGCAAGGCTGGGATCAGCTGCCGATTTGTATGGCAAAAACCCAGTATTCCTTCAGTGATGATCCAAAGCGATTGGGCGCACCAGATGACTTTACAGTAACGATTCGCGAATTCGTGCCAAAATTAGGTGCTGGCTTTATCGTTGCCTTGACTGGTGCCGTGATGACAATGCCTGGATTACCGAAGAAACCTGCGGCTATCAATATGGACGTGACTTCTGATGGCCAAGCGATCGGTCTTTTCTAAAAGAGTGATCACAAGCAAAGAAGACATTCGCTGCATTTGAAACGAAAAAACGGAAAGAGATGATTTGAAAGGACGGATGCAAGCGGCATTCGTCTTTTTCTCGTTCATTAGACGTGATGGAAGATAAAAGTAGGGATTCTTGTTATAATAATCAAGGAAGCAAGCAAAAGTCTATTTTCTTTCTTTTGATAATCAAGTATACTTAACCAATTGAGGTGATCTTTGTCAATGGAGCTACAACTAACTAGGAGGACTGGTTTTTATGGAATGGGCAGTCCCTTAGAGGTCATGCAAGGGAAAAAAAGAATCGCTGCCATCAATCATCAGCAAACGATTTTTTTAGAGTTAGCTGAGCAGACACCGATTCGTGTGCGCATGTTTTTTTTAGAAAGTCAGCCTTTTCAGCTACCACAAGGCCAATCAGCGCTCAAGCTGGAGATCGTGATGAATCCTACGCTTAAAAGATTATATATCGGCTTTTATTTAAGCCTTTTTCTCATGATGGGGGTATTGGGCTTATTCTCTATTTCCCTTTACTCGTTGCTTTTTGTCGGGGTGTATTTGGTGGCATATTTTGTCTTTGTTTTGATTTATTTGAAAAAAGCGTATCTTATCAAGGAGGTTCCTCATGGCTAGTGGTGCAGATCAATTTTTGAGTAGTTTTAATCGAATCGAAAAGCGGCTTCGTGACGAATTGGATAATCCACGGAATATGGGTTTTTCTGAAATGGTTCGTCGCTTGTCAAAAAGCAAAAATATCAATGTCAGAAGAGCAGAAGATGATCTATTACAAATGGCTCAGCTGCGCAATGCCATCGTACATGAAAAAATCGGAGAAAACTTTGTCATTGCTGAACCGAATGAATGGGTCGTCAATCGCATTCAAGAAATTGAACGCTCTTTACTGGCACCTGAAAAAGTCATGCCGCGTTTTGCGAAACGAGTGACTGGTTTTGAAAAGCACCTGCCATTACCAGAGTTATTGAAAATCGTTGCCCAAAAGCGCTATTCACAATTTCCGATCTATGATAATGGTCGATTTTTGGGCTTGATCACTTTGCGGATGCTGGGATACTGGTTAGCGAAAGAAAGCCTCCATGGTGAAATCAAGTTGACAGGCAGAACGGCAGATGAATTATTAGCAGGAGATGGGAAACGATCAAATTATTGTTTCGTGTCGGCTGAAACGACCATCGTAGAAGTGGAAGAATTGTTTCAAAAAAATGCCCTGCTTGAGGCGGTTTTGATCACCAAGGATAAAAATCCGAATGGAAATCTCTTGGGCATCATCCGTCCACGAGATATTTTTAAAGAAGAAAGAGTGGAAAATTTATGATCGCGTTGTTTTTTTTGTTAAGTGCTGTTGTCATTGGCTTGGATCAATGGCTGAAAATTTGGATCGTTGCCAATTATCAACTAGGTGAAACACATTCTCTGATCGACAATGTGTTGTCCCTGACCTATCTTCAGAATACCGGTGCAGCTTGGAGTATTCTAGAAGGAAAAATCACTTTTTTTGCGATCATCACCGTTATCGCGGTTGCCGTCGTTGTTTACCTATTGTTTCGTTACCAAAAAAGCAGTTTGTGGTTTCGCTTTGGATTGGCATTTGTTCTAGGTGGCGCTATCGGAAACTTCATCGATCGCTTGCAGCATGGCTTTGTGGTGGACATGTTCCAGCTTGATTTTATCAATTTCCCAATTTTCAATATCGCTGATATGTCATTAGTGTTTGGGGTAATCTTGATTTTTATTTATGCACTGGTAGATGACGAAGCAAAAGGGAAACAAGGAGAATCAAATGGAAAAGCAAATTGAAGTAATCATTAAAGAAGAAAAAGGGCGGGTCGACAAAGTGTTGGCTGAACGCTTGCCTGACCATAGCCGTTCACAAGTTCAACAATGGCTGAAAGAAGATGCCGTTACTTTAGAAGGTGAAACGGTTCGGGCTAATTATAAAGTAAAAGCAGGCGATCACTTGGTCATCCAAGTGCCAGAGCCGGAAGTAGTAGATTTAGAGCCAGAAAATATTCCTTTGACGATCGTCTATCAAGATGCTGATGTGGCAGTCATCAACAAGCCGCAAGGGATGGTGGTTCATCCATCCGCTGGGCATCCAAATGGCACCTTGGTCAATGCGTTATTGTACCATATGGATGATTTATCCACGATCAATGATGTTGTTCGGCCAGGAATCGTTCATCGAATCGACAAAGATACGTCGGGTCTGTTAATGATTGCCAAAAATGATCAGGCGCATGAGTCGTTAGCGAAACAATTGAAAGACAAAACCTCGTTACGCAAGTATGTGGCATTAGTCCATGGCAATATCAGCCACGAAAAAGGCACGATCAATGCACCGATCGGCCGCTCGAAAGTCAATCGGAAAATGCAAGCCGTGATCGAGAATGGCAAACCCGCAGTGACTCATTTCACCGTGTTGGAACGCTTTGATCAATTTACCTTGGTGGAATTGCAATTGGAAACTGGAAGAACCCACCAAATTAGAGTGCATATGCAATATATCGGGTTCCCGTTAGCCGGTGACCCAATCTACGGACCAAAGCGTACCTTAAAAGGCAACGGCCAGTTTTTACACGCCAAGCTTTTAGGTTTCGCACATCCCGCTACGGGTGAGTCAATGGTCTTTGAAGCCCCATTACCAGAGCTGTTCGCGGACACGTTAAAAAAATTGCGGAAAAATGATTGATTTTTTTGTGTGAGAACTGTATAGTAATTGTAACAACTAAATAGCTCCTTTAAATGTAGTCCCGTGAGGCTAAGAAGGAATGAGTAAGCAGACGACTCCCGCGTTGGAGATTCGAACCCTTACTAGATGATAACGTGTACCCAAAATCCACAGAATGGGATTTTAGGCAACGATCGGAAAACATGACTCCTACCTCAAGCAGGTAGGAGTTTTTTTATGTTCAAAATTAGGAGGGAATAACATATGGCAGCGAAAGAAGTAGTAGATGCAGTAACAATGAAACGAGCGTTAACGCGGATCACCTATGAAATTATTGAAAGAAATCGCGGCATTGATAATTTGGTGCTGGTAGGAATCAAGACAAGAGGCATCTATATCGCGCAACGAATAGCAGAACGTTTAAAACAACTAGAAGGCGTAGAAGTACCTGTCGGTGAATTGGACATCACCTTGTACCGAGATGACAAAAAGGCAGAAGATGATCCAGAGATCCATTCATCAGACATCCCGACTGCCATTGATGGCAAAGAAGTCATCTTGATCGATGATGTCTTGTTTACAGGACGGACGATTCGGGCAGCTTTGGATGCCATCATGGATATTGGTCGACCAAAGCGAATCTCACTCGCCGTTCTAGTTGACCGCGGTCATCGTGAACTGCCGATTCGGGCAGATTTCGTTGGGAAAAATATTCCAACTGCTTTAAGTGAAGAAATTATCGTGGAGATGGAAGAATCAGATGGTTCTGACCGGATCATGATCAATAAAGAAAACGACTAGGAAGAAGAGTGACAGCAACATGCAGAAGCAAGAATTTCGTAATCCAGACGCAGTTTTAGACATCAAAGATCGGCCCAAAGCACTGCCTTGGTTAGGTCTAAGCTTACAACATCTTTTCACGATGTTTGGGGCAACAGTATTAGTTCCGATCCTCGTTGGGATCAACCCCAGCATCGCTTTAGTTAGTTCAGGTATTGGAACATTGGTTTACTTGGTCACAACGAAAGGGAAGATTCCTGCGTATCTAGGCAGCAGCTTTGCGTTTATCGCAGCGATGCAGATGCTGATGAAATCTGATGGCTACCCAGCTATCGCACAAGGCGCCATCACGACTGGGTTGGTTTACGTGATCGTTTCGATGATCATTAAACGTGCCGGTGCAGCTTGGTTGGATAAGATCTTACCACCGATCATTGTCGGTCCTGTGATTATGGTGATTGGATTAGGGTTAGCCGCTAACGCCGCCCAGAATGCAATGTACAATGACTCAGTCTACGATTTCAAGTACATTCTGGTAGCTTTGGCTACCTTAGGATTAACGATTTTCTTCAATATGTTTCTGCGAGGGTTTTTAGGATTGATCCCGATCCTTCTGGGGATTGTGGGCGGATACTTGATCGCCTTAGCAGCGGGGATCGTCGATGTGCAGCCCATCGTTGACGCCAACTGGTTTGGCATGCCAAGCTTCGAGATTCCCTTCATTAACTATGAACCTAAACTGTATCTGAATGCAATCACTACGATGGCGCCGATCGCTTTTGTTACCATGACCGAACACATCGGTCATCTGATGGTCTTGAACAAATTAACGAAGCGGAACTTTTTTGAAGAGCCAGGCTTGAACCGAACACTATTGGGAGATGGGTTTGCTCAAATTGCAGCCGGTCTCGTTGGGGGCCCCCCAGTGACAAGTTACGGAGAAAACATTGGGGTTTTAGCAATTACACGGGTCCACAGTGTGTTCGTCATCGGTGGTGCAGCAGTTCTAGCCATCGTACTAGGCTTCGTTGGAAAACTAAGCGCATTGATCTTAAGTATTCCTGGTCCAGTCATCTCAGGGATCAGCTTCCTGCTCTTTGGCGTCATCGCTGCCAGCGGGTTGAAAATTTTGATCGACAACAAAATCGATTTTGATCGTAAGAAGAATTTGATCATTGCGTCAGTGATCCTTGTGGTAGGAATCGGCGGTCTTGTCTTCACGGTCGGTACCTTCACATTATCCGCAATGGCGTTAGCAACTGTCCTAGGGATCTTCTTGAATCTTATTTTACCTGACAGCTCTCGCAGCGAAGAAAAATAACTTGTGCCAACTCATCGTTTAAACAGAATCAAAGGAGGAATTCATTCATGATTATTCAATCCGAAAGAATCAGCTTAAAGCATCTTTTGACGGTAGAAGCATTGACGGACCGTGAAGTGATGGGACTCATCCGCAGAGGACAAGAATTCAAAAGAGGGGCGAAATGGATGCCCCAAAAAGAACAATATTTCGCAACAAATCTCTTTTTTGAGAACAGTACCAGAACCCACAAAAGCTTCGATGTTGCTGAGAAAAAACTAGGGATCGAAGTCATCGAATTTGAAGCCTCCACCAGTTCTGTTCAAAAAGGCGAGACCTTGTATGACACGGTCTTGACGATGTCGGCTTTAGGTGTAGACGTTGCGGTCATTCGCCACGGCGATGAAAATTACTACGACGCTTTGATCCAAAGCAAAACGATCCAGTGCAGTATCATCAATGGCGGGGACGGCAGCGGCCAACACCCAACGCAATGCTTGCTAGATCTGATGACGATCTATGAAGAGTTTGGGCATTTTGACGACTTGAAAGTCGCAATCGTAGGTGACATCACCCACTCACGGGTCGCAAAATCAAACATGCAAATGTTGAAGCGTCTCGGAGCGAAAGTCTTCTTCTCAGGTCCAAAGGAATGGTATGACGAAGAATTTGAAGTATACGGTCATTGGCTACCATTAGACGAATTGGTCGCAGAAGTCGATGTTATGATGATGCTTCGTGTCCAGCACGAGCGCCATGATGGAACGGAAAGCTTTTCAAAAGAAGAATACTTAAAAAATCACGGGTTGACCGTCGAACGCGCCGCAAGAATGAAAGAGCATGCGATCATAATGCACCCAGCGCCGGTCAATCGCGATGTGGAATTGGCTGATGCCTTAGTTGAAAGCTTACGCTCACGAATCATCACACAGATGTCCAATGGCGTCTTTGTTCGAATGGCGATTCTTGAAGCGGTGTTGAACGGTAAGGCCTAACAGGCAAAAAGGAAAGAATTAGAGGAGGAAGTTTACATGAAAACACTCATTAAAAACGGTAAAATCATCAAAAAAGACAATCACTGTGTTCCTGCAGCAATTTGGATCGAAGAAGGAATCATTCGCGGGATCGGTACAGCATTTCCCGAAACAGATTTTGACGAAGTCATCGATGCCAAAGAGCAATTGATCACGCCAGGTTTAGTGGATGTTCATGTACACTTCAGAGAACCAGGCTTTGAGTACAAAGAAACAATTGAAACGGGCAGCATCGCAGCAGCTCGCGGTGGGTTCACGACAGTTTGCGCAATGCCAAACCTTGACCCAGTTCCCGATACACCGGAAAAATTAACAGCTGTTTACGAAAAAATCAACGCAGATGCGTCAATCAATGTCTTACAATACGCCCCGATCACAGAAAACTTACGCAGTGAAACGTTGACGGATGCAGCTGGAATGAAAGCTGCTGGCGCTTTCGCCTTGACGAACGATGGCGTGGGTGTTCAGACTGCTGGCACAATGTATCTGGCAATGAAGCAAGCAGCCGAAAATGACTTGGCCTTGGTTGCCCATACAGAAGATGACTCCTTACTCTTTGGCGGCGTGATGCATGCTGGTAAAAAAGCAGAAGAACTTGGACTACCGGGGATCTTGAGTGTAACGGAAGCTTCTCAAATCGCTCGTGATGTACTTTTGGCGGAAGCAACAGGTGCTCATTACCATGTCTGCCATGTCTCGACCAAAGAAAGTGTTCGAGTGATCCGAGATGCCAAAAAAGCTGGTATCCATGTGACAGCTGAAGTTTCTCCTCATCATTTGCTTCTAATCGATGAAGATATTCCTGCCGATGAAGGCTTTTGGAAAATGAACCCACCGTTACGTGGGCAAGAAGACCGTGAAGCGTTGATCGAAGGTCTGCTGGATGGCACGATCGATTGTATCGCGACGGATCATGCCCCACATGGCTATGAAGAAAAAATGAAAAGCTTTTTAAAAGCACCATTTGGCATCGTCGGATCAGAATATGCCTTCCAATTGTTGTACACTCATTTTGTCAAAACAGGACGCTTTACCTTGCAGCAACTAGTGGATTGGATGACCGTGAAACCAGCATCAATCTTTGGTCTAAGCGCCGGAACGATGATGGTCGGAGACAAAGCCGATCTCGCGATTTTTGACTTAGAATCAGCTTATAACGTGGATCCTAAGCAATTTCTATCAAAAGGAGTCAATACGCCTTTCGGTGGATGGACGTTATATGGGGATACAAGTTATACATTTGTAAATGGAAAATTAGTATGGCAAAAAGGTGGGCAATAATATGAAACGTTGGCTTATTTTAGAAGATGGAACATACTTTGAAGGCGAAGGCTTTGGTGCCAGTATCAATGTTTTTGGCGAGATTGTTTTTACCACCAGCATGACGGGCTATCAAGAAGCCATTACGGATCAAAGTTTTAACGGACAAATCATTACGTTTACGTATCCGATGGTTGGAAATTACGGCGTCAACCGAGACGACTACGAATCAATTTCACCGACTTGTAAAGGGGTCGTTGTGAAAGAACACGCGCGTCTAGCGAGCAATTGGCGGAAACAGCTGACGTTAGATGAATTTTTAAAACGCAAAAATATTCCAGGGATCGCAGGAATCGATACACGCTCGCTGACAAGAAAGATCCGTCAACATGGGACCATGAAAGCGAGTATCGTTGATGCAGGAGATGTCTTTGACCATGCCTTTGATCAATTAAAAGCGGCGGTTTTACCAACCAATCAAGTGGCACAAGTTTCTACCTCAAAACCTTATCCAAGTCCTGGAACGGGTCGCAATATCGTGGTCATCGACTTCGGCTTGAAGCACAGTATTTTACGGGAATTGTCACGCCGCAACTGCAATTTAACGATTTTGCCATACAATACGACAGCGCAAGAAATTTTAGACCTCGCACCAGATGGTGTAATGCTGACAAATGGACCGGGTGATCCTAAAAGCTTGCCAGAAGCAATTAAAATGATACAAGGGATTCAAGGCAAGGTACCGATCTTCGGGATTTGTTTAGGCCATCAGCTCTTCTCATTAGCGAATGGGGCAGATACCTATAAAATGAAGTTCGGTCACCGCGGATTGAACCATCCGGTAAGAGAGATCGCCACTGGTCGGATCGATTTTACCTCACAAAACCATGGCTTTGCTGTGGATGAAGCATCCATCGATCCTGAAAAACTAATGGTGACACACGTCGAAGTGAACGATGGCACGATCGAAGGGGTTCGTCATCGCCGCTACCCAGCATTCAGTGTCCAATACCACCCAGATGCGGCACCGGGCCCGCATGATGCGGTCCACTTATTTGACGAATTTTTAGAGATGATCGATGCATGGAAGGAGCAGAACTAATATGCCAAAACGTACAGATATCAAGAAAATCATGGTAATCGGTTCTGGACCGATTATTATAGGACAAGCGGCAGAATTTGATTATGCCGGTACACAAGCTTGTTTAGCTTTACGAGAAGAAGGCTACGAAGTGGTGTTAGTCAATTCGAATCCCGCAACGATCATGACGGACAAAGAAATTGCTGACAAAGTCTACATTGAACCAATCACATTTGAGTTTGTCTCACGGATTTTACGTAAAGAACAGCCTGATGCAATTTTACCGACATTAGGCGGACAAACGGGCTTGAATATGGCGATGGAATTAGCCAACTCAGGTATTTTGGATGAATTAGGAATTGAGTTGCTAGGAACCAAATTAGCGGCAATCGATCAGGCAGAAGATCGAGATTTATTCAAACAATTAATGGAAGAATTGGATCAACCGATCCCAGAATCCGAAATCGTATCAACGGTGGAAGCAGCAGTTGAATTTGCGAAAAAAATCGGCTTTCCAATCATTGTTCGTCCAGCATTTACGCTAGGAGGAACGGGCGGTGGCATGTGTAACAATGAAGAAGAACTACGCCAAATCGCTGAAAACGGCTTGAAGCTCTCGCCCGTGACCCAATGCTTGATTGAACGAAGTATTGCTGGGTTTAAAGAGATCGAATATGAAGTGATGCGGGATTCTGCAGACAACGCGATCGTTGTTTGTAATATGGAAAACTTCGATCCAGTCGGCATCCACACCGGCGATTCCATCGTCTTTGCCCCTAGTCAAACGCTGTCAGACCATGAATACCAAATGTTGCGAGATGCGTCATTAAAAATTATTCGTGCATTAAAAATCGAAGGTGGTTGTAACGTTCAGTTGGCACTTGATCCACATAGCTTTAATTACTATGTGATTGAAGTAAATCCAAGGGTTTCTCGTTCGTCTGCACTAGCAAGTAAAGCAACAGGTTATCCAATTGCCAAACTGGCAGCGAAAATTGCCGTCGGTTTAACATTGGATGAAATGAAAAATCCAGTCACAGAAACCACCTATGCAGAATTTGAACCTGCCCTGGACTATGTTGTGGCAAAAATTCCTCGCTGGCCGTTTGACAAGTTTGAAACGGGGGAACGTCGATTAGGAACACAAATGAAAGCGACTGGTGAAGTGATGGCCATTGGTCGTAATATTGAAGAGTCATTACTGAAAGCTGTTCGTTCATTGGAAATCGGCACACATCATATCGAAATGAAAGAACTAGAAGCTCTTTCTGACAATGATCTGATGGAGAAGGTCATCAAGGCGCAAGATGATCGCCTGTTCTACGTCATGGAAGCCATCCGAAGAGGGTATACTATCGAAGATTTGAATGAAATGACGAAAATCGATTTATTCTTCTTAGATAAAATGCTTCACATCTTTGAGATCGAACAAGCATTAGCAAACGAACCACATTCCCTTGATATGTTGAAAAAAGCCAAGCAAAACGGCTTTACGGATAAAAAGATCGCTGAGCTGTGGGAAACCACGGAAGCTGAGATCCGCACGCTGCGTCATGAGCAAAAGATTTTGCCCGTCTACAAAATGGTAGATACATGTGCCGCAGAATTTGAATCAGCAACACCTTATTTCTACAGCACCTATGAGTTTGAGAATGAAAGCAAGCGCAGTGAAAAAGAATCTGTTCTTGTCCTAGGTTCTGGACCGATCCGAATCGGACAAGGGGTGGAGTTCGACTATGCAACAGTGCACTCGGTGAAAGCGATCCAAGCTGCTGGCTATGAAGCGATCATCATGAACAGTAATCCTGAAACGGTTTCGACTGATTTTTCTATCTCCGACAAGCTGTATTTTGAACCGTTGACCTTAGAAGATGTCTTGCATGTGATCGATTTGGAACAGCCAATTGGGGTCATCGTCCAATTTGGCGGGCAAACGGCGATCAATTTAGCCGAACCTTTGGTGAAAGCCGGAGTCAAAATCCTAGGCACCAGCATTGAAGATCTTGATCGTGCCGAAAACCGCGATCTCTTTGAGCAAGCATTACAAGCATTAGATATTCCGCAACCACCAGGCGACACGGCGACGAACGAACAAGAAGCGATCGCCATCGCACAAAAAATCGGCTATCCTGTTTTAGTTCGCCCAAGTTATGTCTTAGGGGGACGTGCGATGGAAATCGTGGAAAACCAAGCCGATTTAGAAGATTATATGCGTCATGCAGTGAAAGCATCACCAGAACATCCTGTCTTGGTCGATCGTTACTTGGTTGGTAAAGAATGTGAAGTCGATGCTATCTGTGACGGCAAAACTGTTTTGATTCCTGGAATCATGGAACATATCGAGCGTGCAGGGGTCCATTCAGGAGATTCAATGGCGGTCTATCCACCGCAAAATCTTTCGGATGAACTAATCGCTACGATCGAAGAATATACCAAACGCTTGGCATTAGGTTTAAATTGTATCGGTATGATGAATATCCAATTTGTCATCCATGAGAACAAAGTGTATGTCATTGAAGTAAATCCTCGTGCTAGCCGAACCGTGCCATTTTTAAGCAAGGTAACAGAGATCCCAATGGCACAAATTGCCACGAAGGCGATTCTCGGGGAAGAGATCACAGCGTTAGGTTATCAAGACGGACTTGCTCCAACACCAAATGAAGTACACATCAAAGCACCTGTCTTCTCCTTTACAAAACTTTTAAAAGTCGATACTTACTTAGGCCCTGAAATGAAATCAACGGGTGAAGTAATGGGATCAGATAAAGATTTGGCAAAAGCACTTTATAAAGCTTTTGAGGCATCAGGCCTGCATATTCCTGAATTTGGAAAAGCACTTTTCACCGTTGCAGACGAAAGCAAAGAAGAGGCAGCAGCACTGGCGGCGCGTTTCGTAGAGGTCGGCTTCACCTTAATGGCTACCAATGGAACCGCTGATTACTTTGAAGAAAAAGGCCTGCAAGTGACACGAGTTGCTAAAATCTCTGATCAACAAGCAGAAGAAACGGTTGTTGATTTGATCCGTAAAGGAACGACCCAAGTAGTAGTCAATACCATGGACAAAGATCGCCAAAATGCAACGGAAGACGGATTTATCATTCGCCGAGAAGCAGTGGAGCATGGTGTACCGACCTTTACTTCTCTTGATACAGCGGATGCAATTCTAAAAGTGATGGAATCCCGCAGTTTTTCAACAAAAGCAATTTAACGCAGATAAAGGAGTTTTTTGATGAAGCAAGAAATCATGACCATCAGCAAACAGCGTCAACTGGCACCACGGATTTTTGAAATGACATTGACTGGTGAATTAGTCAATGAGATGAGGACCCCAGGGCAGTTTCTGCACCTGCGGGTTCCTCAAAATGCCTTTCTTCTTCGCCGACCGATCAGTATCAATCATATCGATGCTGAGAAAAAAGAATGCCGAATCATTTACCGGGTCGAAGGAGATGGCACACGAATTTTTTCAGAAATGACCGTTGGTGATCCAATCGATGTGATGGGGCCGTTAGGAAATGGGTTTCGCTATCATCATTTAAACCAAGGGGACACTGCATTTATCGTAGGTGGCGGTATCGGTGTACCGCCGCTCTACGAACTATCGAAACGTCTGACGCAACAAGGGATCCACGTCATTCACTTTTTGGGCTTTGCCAGCAAAGACGTCATGTATTATGAAGAGGAATTTCGCGCACTGGGAGATACGAGGATCGCTACCGATGATGGCAGCGCTGGTTTACAAGGAAATGTTGGCAACCTGTTATTAGCTGCAGAGCAAACACCTGCGGCAGTCTTTGCCTGCGGAAATAACGGTCTTTTAAAAACCACCGCCCAGCTTTTCGAAGACCTTTCAGATGTTCAATTATCCATGGAAGCGCGAATGGCTTGCGGGATGGGTGCCTGTTATGCCTGTGTTTGCCATACGAAAGATGACGAACAAGGTACCAAAAGTGTCAAAGTTTGTGACGAAGGGCCTGTATTTCAGGCGAGAAAGGTGGTCATTTAATGTCGATCAACGTCGAGCTACCCGGATTGAGTCTAAAAAATCCGATCATGCCAGCCAGCGGCTGTTTTGGGTTTGGTGCAGAATATGATAAATATTATGACATCAGTCAATTAGGTGCGGTGATGATCAAAGCGACCACACCTGAACCACGTTTCGGCAATCCAACCCCAAGGGTAGCGGAAACGCCTAGTGGTATGTTAAATGCCATCGGGTTGCAAAATCCTGGGTTAGAAACGGTCATGAATCAAATATTGCCGGACTTAGCTCAAAAACATCCAGAGTTACCGATCATTGCAAACGTTGCTGGTTCGACCGTCGAAGATTACGTTCTTGTGTGTCAGGAAATCAGTCAGGCAGAAAATGTCAAAGCGATCGAATTGAATATCTCTTGCCCTAACGTCAAACATGGCGGTATCACTTTCGGAACCGATCCTGCGGTTGCTGGTGCATTGACTGAAGCGGTCAAAAAAGTCTCGCAAGTGCCGATCTATGTCAAACTTTCGCCGAATGTGACGGATATTGTCCCAATTGCGAAAGCGATCGAAGTAGGCGGCGCCGACGGGTTTACGATGATCAATACGCTTTTGGGCATGCGGATCGATTTAAAAACACGAAAACCGATTTTAGCCAACCAAACCGGGGGCTTGTCTGGTCCATCAATCAAACCAGTGGCGATCCGCCTGATCAAACAAGTGGCGCAAGTTTCTCAATTACCAATTATTGGCATGGGGGGCGTGATGTCGGTGGATGATGTACTTGAAATGTATCTGGCAGGTGTAAGTGCAGTTGCAGTAGGAACCGCAAACTTTACCAATCCTTACATTTGCCCAAAATTGATTGAAGAATTGCCTATCCGAATGGCAGAATTAGGGATCACTTCTTTGGAACAGTTGATAAAAGAAGTGAGAGAGGAGCACGTGTGATGAGTGAACGACCAATTATTGCCTTAGATTTCCCCAACAAACAGGCTATTGAAACATTTTTAGCGCAATTTCCTGTGGAAGAAAAATTATTTGTAAAAGTTGGAATGGAGATTTTCTACCAAGAAGGACCAGCGATCGTCACTTGGTTGAAATCCTTTGGCCATGATATTTTTTTAGATTTAAAATTACATGATATCCCTAATACTGTTGGACGAGCAATGGAGCGCTTAGCTTCTTTAGGTGTTGCTTTGACGAATGTTCATGCAGCCGGCGGGATTGAAATGATGACTGCTGCTAAAAAAGGTCTGCAACAAGGAACCCCCGCAGGACACAAAGTCCCTGATTTGATTGCAGTTACCCAATTGACCTCCACTAGTGAGGCACAAATGCATCATGATCAGCAGATCATGACGTCACTGCAAGAAAGTGTTATCCATTACGCCACTTGTGCCCAAAAAGCTGGATTAGACGGTGTTGTTTGCTCCGCACACGAAGCAAAACAGATCAAGCAAAGAACAACCGATGCCTTCATACGCTTGACGCCTGGTATCCGACCAGCTGGCAGTGAAGTTGGCGATCAAAAACGGATCATGACACCTGCACAAGCTCGCAATGCGGGGGCTACCATGATCGTTGTGGGACGTCCAATCACCCAGTCTAAGACACCGTATGAAAGTTATCTGCAAATAAAACAAGAATGGAAGGAAGCTAGCCAATGAAAGAACAATCCAATCAAATTGCCAAAGATCTTTTAGACATCGAGGCGATTTTTTTACGACCGAATGAACCATTTACTTGGGCAAGCGGCATCAAAAGCCCTATTTACTGCGACAATCGAATCACTATGAGTTATCCTCATGTACGTCGCGCCATTGCGAAAGGCTTAGCTGCAGTCATCAAAACGACTTATCCCGAAGCAGAAGTGATTGCAGGGACCGCAACAGCCGGGATTCCCCATGCTGCTTGGGTCGCTGAATTGTTAGATTTGCCAATGGTTTATATTCGCAGCAAAGCAAAAGAACATGGCAAAGGCAATCAAATTGAAGGTCGTATTCAGCCAAATCAAAAAATGGTCGTCATTGAAGATTTATTGTCAACAGGTGGCAGTGTCTTAGAAGCTTGTGAAGCAGCCAAAAGAGAAGGAGCCGACGTATTAGGCGTCGCTGCGATCTTTACTTACGAGCTGCCTCAAGTCCAAGAGAATTTTGACCAAGCAGGTCTATCCTATGTGACTTTGACAAACTATACAGCGTTGATCGAGTCGGCTTTAGAAACGGGTGCTATTCAAGAGTCTGATGTTGCCCTGTTACAAGAGTGGCGAAAAGATCCTGCTGCTTGGTTGAGTGAATAAGGAATTGAAATAAGAAACGGATATGTGAGGGAATGACCAAGCATATTCGTTTTATTTTTACCTATTTTCTGATAGCATTGGGAGAAAGTTTTTTTGATAGGAAGGGCTATTCCTTGCTGTCAACTTGAATTAGGAGGCTGTTTTTTTGAAAAGAAATATGGATGTTCCCTGGAGTTATTCCGGAGACAATGGACCTGAACATTGGCACACTTTGTGCGATTGGTATGCACAAGGCGCCGAATTTCCTTACCAATCCCCAATTGCTTTAGTTCACGATGAAACCGAAGAACCTATCGATCAGGACTTGGCTTTTCACTATAAACGAGAGCGGTTCACGGAAAAAGAATTCAAAAATACGATTCACTTCGTTCCATATAACAAAGAAAGTTATGTCACATTTAAAGGGATCAACTACTATTTGACGGATATTCATTTCCACATGCCGTCTGAACATATTATCGATGATGAACAGCAAGAATTAGAGTTTCATCTCGTCCATATGAATGAGGACGGAGAAAACTTGGTTGTGGGCATCTTATTCAAATTGACGGATAAGCTCAACTGGATCTGCAATCAGCAAGACGACAGCATCTGGGACTTTGAAAACCATACGCAATGGTTTGATCCGACTATGTTCTTACCAGAACGCACCCACCATTTCCATTATGTGGGTTCGTTGACGACACCGCCAACCAAAGGGCCAATCAATTGGTTCGTCTTTGACTGGATCGGGGAGATGAGCCGCCGCTTCATTTTGGAATTCCGGGAAGAAGTGTTAGAAAACAATAATCGCCCATTACAAGACCGCAAAGATCGGCCTATTTATTTCTATTAATTTATAAAAATAGATCCTTTTACGTAGTGTTTATCACTGACTTCATTTGATGGGCAGTATAGAAACCACTTCGTAAGGGTAATCTATAAAAATGATGTTAGAATTTTTAGAATCTCATTGACTAGAAAAAGACGAAAACTCTTCGTCTTTTTTTATTTTTATATTCTAGGACCATGAAGGCTATGCTAAAATATTAAATAAGCTGATTCTCGGCGGTTAATGCATTGTGAAAATAAATACAAATATAGTTTTTTTTGGAAAAAGAGCAGACACGGTAAAGTTTTTTTGGCTGAGTATTTTATAGTGAAAGAAAGGAAATCCATATGCATGCATGGGAAGCAATCCAAAAATCCATCGATTTTATCGAAGACAATCTTGCTGAGTCGCTAGAGATCGAAACGTTAGCACAAGTCGCATCACTTTCTGTATTTTATTATCAACGCTTATTTACTCGCTTAGTTAAAATTTCTGTTAGGGAATATATAAAACTGCGTCGTCTGGCCAGAGCCGCTGTTTTATTAAAAGACAGAAAAAGTCGAGTCATTGAGGTCGCTTTTGAGGTTGGTTTTAGCAGCCATGCAGTATTTTCAAGAACCTTTAAGACCGTTTATGGACTTTCACCTTCTCTTTACCAAAAAGCGCCGATCGGCTTGCAAAATTTTGATAAGCCGGATCTATCTTTAGGGTATATTGTCACAGAAGAAGGCAATCCATTGATCAGCGAAGGAGTCGTTTTGGAGATTCAGAAGAAGCGAAATCAGCAACCGCTGGTTTTTTGTGGCGTTGTTGGTTACTATCCATTTAAGTATGGAAAAATGCTGGGCCAACGAACAGGGATTGATCCGATTGATGATATTTGGCATGATTTTTATCAAAAGACTGCCAATCAGCCTCGCACCGATCATTGCCTGATCGGTGTTTCATTTCCGGGAGATGCGCCTGAAGGCTATTCAAGTTATTTTGTTGGTCAAATATCTGATGGTTCGCAATTTCTCAACTGCACTGAATGGACTTTACCAGAACGTGAGTATATTGTTTGCAGTTTTGATACGGTCTCAGAGCAACTGATCATCAATATGGGAAAGGCGATGCGTTATACCCGTTTTTGGCTCAAGAAAAATGGCTGGATTGCTGAGAATTTTTTTCCTGAGCTTTATCGAAAAGGGGAAAATCATGTGGTTCATGTCGAATTATGGATTCCTTTTAAAAAAAGAATTAAGATGCAAGGAGGAACAGAATAATGACCCACCAGTATGAAGAAGGAATAAAGCTGCTTGAAGAAAAATTCGGACATTTTAAAGACAATGTGATTGCCCTTGCGACGACAGCTTGTGACAAAACTGTAGAGGGACACATACAACCAGTCGTTCGAGAAGTTGATGCTTTTTATGAAGAGGGCGTTTTTTACGTGTCGACACACGAGCAATCCAATAAAATCAAGCAAATCAAAAAGAACCCAGCAGTTTCCATTGCTGTTAGCGGTGAATGGTTTACTGCGGTCGGTCAAGGGGAGAATTTAGGTTGGGTGCTAGACCCTAAAAATGCAGAATTAAGATGCAAAATTCGCAAAGCCTTTGTCTGGTACGACGAAGTCAACAATGAGAATGATAAAGGCTGTTGCTTTCTAGCAATCCATTTGACCAAAGGAACGTTGAATATCAATCACTGGGAAAAGCTGTATCATTTTGATTTCGAGAAGAAAGTCACTATGGAGGATGGTGGAATTTATTAGCTAGCAGAAGCTACTTTCTCACGGTGATTTTCGAATGCCATTCTATCGGATCTAGCAGATACGTCGATGGCTAAATTCTGAGAAGGCTTGCCTTTTGTGTTTCAAGCTAAGCAAAATTGTCGCTGAAAGAGCAGTAGATAGAAGGAAAAAGCATAAAAACCGATCACAAGCGCGTGTAGTTTCGCAGCGCTTTTGTGGTCGGTTCTTTTATTGATTACACTATGATTTTTTGATCCGAATAGACTGAGGAGCAGCTAGGACTGTTTTAATCTCAAAATTCCCTCATCAGGTGTCACAAAAAGCGTTTTTTGATTCTCATAAATGACGAATCCAGGTTTGGCACCATTCGGTTTCCGAATATGTTTGACTTGCACATAGTCCACCGGTACTTGGGCAGATTGACGATATTTTGAGAAATATGCGGCAAGCTCTGCAGCTTCCATTAAGGTTGTCTCACTAGGATCATCCGAACGAATGATGACATGAGAGCCAGGAATATTTTTGGTATGCAGCCAGATATCACTCTTACGAGCTGTTTTTAAGGTCAGTTGGTCATTTTGTAAATTGTTTTTTCCAACGAAAATTTCTGTTCCGTCTGAAGAAAGAAATCGTTCTGGTTGCGAAGGAGCGGCTTTTTTACGCTGTTTCGTCCGATTTTTGACATAGCCTTGTGCAATCAGTTCTTCCCGAATAACCGCCAGATCCATTGGAGAGGCGATTTCTAATTGGGCTAACACGGATTCGAGATACGCGATTTCTTCTTTCGTTTCGGCAATCTGCTGATGGACCAATTTGACTGCATTTTTTAATTTCTGATAACGTTGAAAATATTTCTGAGCATTTTGATTGGGAGAAAGAGCGGGATCTAATTTGATCGTCAAAAGCCGATTCTCATCATAGTAATTTTCCAAATCAACTGAAGCAGCACCACGGGGGACTTGATTCATAAAGGTCGTCAAAAGCTCACCTTTTTGACGAAATTCTTCGGCGTTTTCTGAATCGATTAACGTTTGTTGGCGTTTCTTTAACTTCAATTGGTTCCGTTTCAGTTCATTCTCAATCTTCTTTAGTAATTCGCCACCTTGTTGTTTGACCCGATCTCTTTCCGCCTTGTCGTGATAAAACGCATCTAAAAGCTCGCTCAGACTCTGATAAGAGGTGACAGTGGTGGTCGCATCGATCAATGATGGATAGGGAATTGGTGTAAAATATTCCTTTTTCTCTGACTGGAGATAACTTGGTGCTAGCTCCTGGGTAAGCTCTGTAAAGAAAGCTTCCCACTGACGCAGTTTTTCATTGGGATTGGCATTGATTCGAGCGATTAATTCTTCTGCTGTATCGCGGCCTAAGCCTTGGAATCGTTGTTGAAGTTCTTTTGCCGTCAAGGGATCGATGGTCGATAATTCTTCAAAAATTTTGGTGCGAGAGGCTGTAAAAGGATTAAGTGTTGTTTGCTTTGGTGGTGCAATATAAGTAGCACCCGGTAATAAAGTACGATACGTATTTTGTGAATGACCAATGTGTTTGATTGTATCGACAATTTTTCCGCTCGTCTTATTCATTAATAAAATCGTGCTGTGACGGCCCATCAATTCGACAATCAAGACGAGGGATTGTAAATCACCTAGTTCATCTCGTCGAGTAAAATGAAAATGGATCACACGGTCATTGTCGATTTGTTCGATTGATTCTAAGATCGCCCCTTCTAAATATTTCCGCAGCATCATCAAGAAATTCGGTGGGGTTTCTGGATTGCTATAGGCGATCGTTGTGCATTGCACACGAGCATAGGTGGGATGTGCGGATAGCAAAAGTTTATGATTTTTCCCTTGGGCACGGATCACAAATACGACCTCATTTTCATAAGGTTGATGAATTTTGTTCACACGTCCACTGGTTAATTGATTTTGTAATTCTTTGACCATTAAATGGGTAAAAACACCATCAAAAGACATATTGTTTCCCTCTTTTCTTATAAGGATAGTTTGACTGAGGGATTGATCCTTCCAATGTCAAATATTCCTATCTATTATACCGAAGAATCCAAAGAAAAGCCATGGCAGCTAGCTTTCCTTTTTCTTGTTAGGTTGGTGATCGGTGGTTTGCAGTGCACGCTCAATTTCTTTGTTCAAGAAATAAGAGATGACTGTTCGAATAATAACGACTGCAGCTAGACGTACGATGTCTTCGAAAGTAGGGTGGATGATCGTCTCAATAATATCTGCTGCAATCAAGATCTCAAGACCTAATAAGACATAACTCCCTAAATAATTGCGGATAAAATTATTCTCTCTGGCTGCCACCAAACGGTCCTTTTCTGTTAATTCGTAGCGCACGAAATCAATGCCTGCGATCAATACACCCCAAACGATGACGAAAATGGAGAGAAAGTTTAAACAGACAACAATGAAATCGAAGATTGGGTTGGCTCCAGTCATCAAAGAACTAGCTAGATTATGCATAATGACTCCTTTACCGTTTTCTTTTATCTTACCGAATTATCGAAGAAATGTGAAGTTTCTTGACGTTCTAGAAGGGAATTGATAGTATGAATTAATAGTAGGATTTTTAAAAAAGGTGGGCAAATTATGGAACAAGTTAGGAACTTTGTTCATTACACGAAAGAAAAAACAGTGGAAAGCTGGCAGGCTTTGTTAGATGATCTATACCGAGATCAGAAAAAAACGATTTTCACGCTGATCGGAGGCATTCTTTTCGCGCTGGTTTTTGCAGGCTTGATCGTTTTTTCTCAAAATCGCATCAACGCCTCTTTAGTGGATCGAATCGCTTTCGACAAGTTACCTTCGGAAAAAGTACAGCCATTACCATATTTGACAGCTGATAAGACGATTCGCGAAACAAGAGCGATTTCTGTGATGTACAGTAAACCAAATGGCCCACAGCTGGATCAAGTGTTTGATCTGATCCAAGCACAGGAAGACGAAATGAATCGAACATTTTTTTATTATCCGATCGTCTATGACGTGGCATTTTTCTCCAATGAATATGACATTGATCCTGATAAAGTGACCTTTGTCTTCTATGAAGAAGGAGTCGAGAAAAATCGCTTTACTTTTGATTCATTTGAGCAGCCAACGACGGAATTCATCCCAGAATTGAATCGTTTACCCATGTGGACGATTCGTTCTTCTGCCAATGATTGATAAAAAAATCTGACAATTTGACAGAAAATTGTTGACGTTTTTTTATCAATAGGCTAAACTGAATTCAATCAAGAAAGAAAACAAGTTGAGAAGGAGGAACAATCATGAAACTATTTATTCCATTGCAAGTGAAATCATGGCAAAACTGGCGTAGATAGTTGTATTGATGGGACCTCATTCCATAGATACAACTTTTTAGAGAACCTTCTAAAGTGCTGTATCTATGCTGGTAGTTGAATTTATCGCCGCATAGGACAACCTTCTATGCGGCTTTTGCTTACTTGCAATTGCCGTCACATAGGCAGTTGCTTTTTTTGTTCTCAAAAACCGTAAAAACGAAAACACGAAAAACGTAAGCAGAAAAAGGAGAATGAAAAATGAAAAACAAGGGATTAATTGCATCGGTTGCCGTTATTTTATTATTTTTAGGAGCGACCTTTGTCTATCAGTTAGGAATGAGAAGTGGGACCAATCAAGCCAGTGAGACTTCGGAACCAGTAGAAAAAGCTGAAAAAACAGTTGGGATCCTGCAGTTTGTCAGTCATGAAGCGTTAGATGCGATCACCGAGGGGATCAAAGAAGGCCTTAAAGAATCAGGCTATACCGAAGGGGACAACTTGACGATCGAATTCCAGAACGGTCAAGCGGATCAAAGCAAATTGGCAACGATGAGCCAGCAGCTGCTAAATAAAGATGCCGACGTTTTGGTTGGGGTAGCAACACCCGCGGCACAAGCGTTGGCGAATGTCACTCAGGATGTACCGATCGTTTTAGGAGCGGTCACTGATCCAGTTGGGGCAAATCTCGTGGCAGATATGGATCAACCCGGCGGCAATATCACTGGTGTTTCCGATAAAGCACCAGTTGCTGCACAAATCAAACTAGCAAAAGATTTGCTGCCAGAGGCAAAAACAGTCGGCATTTTGTATTCTTCGACTGAAGACAATTCGAAATACCAAGTGGCAGAAGCAGAAGCTGCTGCCGAAGAAAATGGCTTGACCAGCAAATCGTATGCCGTTCCTTCAAGTAACGAAATTGCTCAAATGGTGCAAGTGATGGCACGAGAAGTCGACTTTATCTATATTCCGTTAGATAACACGATCGCAAACGCAATGCAGACGGTAGTACAAGAAGCCAATAAATCAAAAACGCCCATCATCACGTCTGTTGATACGATGGTGGAACAAGGCGGCTTAGCAACGGTTGGGCAAGATCAATTTACGATTGGGGTCGAAACTGGGAAGATGGTGGCAGCAATTCTTGACGGGACGGCCGAACCTGCGACAACTCCGATCTATACATTCAGCGATGGCGAAACGATCATTAATGAAACACAAGCGCAGTTATTGGGAATCACTATCCCAGAAAACCTCAAAGACGAGGCAAAATTGATTACAACGACACCGGAAAGTGAAGCAAGTGATGAGTAACAATTAGGAACAGCAATCACCTGCGATCACCGAGAGAGTCTTGAAAGAGAAAACTTGTAAGAATATGGAGGAAGAATGATGATTGTTTCAGCAATAGGGCAAGGGCTACTTTGGGGAATCCTGGGATTAGGGATTTTTATGACCTATCGTATTTTGAATTTCCCGGATATGACGACGGAAGGGTCCTTTCCGTTAGGCGGTGCTGTCTGTGTGACAGCGATCACCCATGGGGTGTCGCCCGTCTTAGCGACTTTGTTAGGAGTATTGGCTGGGATGTGTGCGGGCTGTGTGACAGGACTTCTTTATACAAAAGGCAAAATTCCCGTGATTTTAGCAGGTATTTTGGTGATGTCTTCATTGAACTCGGTCATGCTGTTTGTGATGCGCTCACCAAACCTCTCTTTATTAAACCAACCGAAAATTCAAGATTTTTTTACTAGAATGAATTTACCGAATTATTATGATACGGTGATTATCGGATTGATCATGGTCTTGTTGATTGGGGGCGTCTTGGTTTACTTTTTCCATACCAACTTGGGTCAAGCTTATATTGCTACCGGGGATAATGAACACATGGCCAAGTCAATGGGGATCAATACGGATCGAATGAAAATCATTGGACTGATCGTCTCCAATGGCGTGATCGCACTCTCAGGCGCATTGATCGCTCAAAACGACGGCTACGCCGACATAAGCAAGGGAATCGGTGTGATCGTTATCGGACTGGCGTCAATCATCATTGGTGAGGTATTATATGGTGAATTGACCTTGCTGGAACGTCTGATCGCTATCGTAATCGGCAGCATTATCTACCAATTATTGATCCTATTTGTGATCAAAGCTGGATTTGATACGACTTACTTGAAGATCTTCTCTGCAATCGTCTTGACGATCTGCCTGTTGATCCCTCAATTTAAACAAGCCTTGCATCTACGCACTGGTTTTGAAACGGAGGATGAATAATGTTAGCCTTAAAAAAAGCCTTTAAAGTTGTCGGCAACGGACCGAATGAGAAAAAAGTACTCTTGAATAAAATCGATCTTTCTTTAAAACCAGGAGAATTTGTCACGGTCGTCGGAGGAAATGGCGCCGGCAAAAGTACGTTATTCAACTGCATCTCAGGCACCATGCCCTTGACGAGTGGGCAAGTGATGATCGATGATCAAAACGTGACCGCACTTTCGGAAGAAAAACGCGCCCGCTTTTTGGCACGTGTCTTCCAAGACCCGAAAATGGGGACGGCTCCCCGTATGACAGTGGCAGAAAATCTTCTATTAGCACAAAAAAGAGGGGAAAAACGGTCACTAGGTCTTCGACAACTCCAAGGGCAAAGAGAAACGTTCTATGCCCTTTGTAAAGAAATCGGCAATGGGTTGGAAAATCATTTGGATACGCCAACGGGCAGTTTATCTGGTGGTCAACGACAGGCACTAAGTTTATTGATGGCAACGATTCAAACACCAAAACTGTTGTTGCTAGATGAACATACGGCTGCGTTAGACCCAAAGACCTCCAAACAGCTGATGCAAATCACAGCAAAACGCGTGGAAGAACAAAACCTAACTTGTCTCATGATCACCCATCGGATGGAAGATGCATTAAAATACGGAGACCGCCTGATCCTGCTCAGAAAAGGGGAAATCGTCAAGGATCTTTCAGCAGATGAAAAAGCTCGCTTAAGTTTACCAGAACTGTTACTGTTCTTTGAAGACGACTTATAAACCCTTGATAGAACAGTGTTTTCAAAAAAAATAATCAAATAAATGAAAAAAATAAGAAAAAATCATTGACATCTTTCAAAGTTAAACCTATACTTAGGTCAATCTTACATCAGTTTGGAGCGAAGGACTATGCAAAAATTATTGCTAACGAACCCCACACAACTGAATAAATATTACTTTAGCTATTTTAGATAGGTTTGTATTCATGAAGGCATGGGTACAAACGCTAAGTTTGTATCTATGATGGCTAGAGCATTTCGTAATGAATTCGCAGCCACGTAGATCGTAAAATCTATAGTGGCTATTTTTTATATTCACATATCTAGCTTTGCCGATATGTAATGTTTGAAGGTGTTCACTGTAGATTCTTAAATTTACGGTGGACATCTTTTTTTGTTGAAAGGAATGAACCAGATGAAACAAATGATAACCGGTCACACACGGTTGGCGGCGCTATTTGCCAAACCAGCCAAACACAGCATCTCTCCAGCGATGCACAATCTTTCTTTTGAAGAACAAGGGATCGACGCCGTGTATCTGGCCTTTGATGTTGAGCCGAATGATTTAGCCGCTAGTATCCAAAGCATCCGTCAGTTGGATCTCTTAGGTGTCAATCTATCAATGCCCCATAAAATGGCAGCAGTACCGTTGATGGATGAATGCTCACCAGCAGCCGAGCTGATCGGCGCAATCAATACAATCGTCAATCAAGAGGGGCGATTGATTGGTCACAATACAGATGGTATCGGCTTTATGCGCGCACTTGAAGACATTCAAGTGTCGATCATTGGAAAAACGATGACTGTGATCGGTGCAGGTGGAGCAGCGACAGCAATCATTAGTCAAGCTGCACTAGATGGTGTCAAAACGATCCGTGTCTTTAACCGCAAGGATGAGTTTTATCCAATCATCCAGGAAAAATTGACACAGATCGCAGAAAAGACCGCCTCTGAGATCACATTAACGGATTTAGAAGATCAGACGGCTCTAAAAACAGCCATCGATCAAAGCAGTCTTTTAGTTAATGCTACTGGCGTGGGGATGAAGCCGAATGATACGGTAAGTCCTCTAAAAGACAAAACACTCTTGCGGGAATCATTAGCTGTCTATGATGTCATCTATAATCCAAGAGAAACGCAGCTTTTGAAAGATGCGAAAGAAGTCGGTGCCAAAACTGCAAACGGCTTAAGCATGTTGCTGTATCAAGGTGCAGCTGCATTTAAACTTTGGACAGGCCAAGAAATGCCTGTTGAAAAAGTAAAAGCACTTATTGAATCCATGTAAAAAATAAAAAAATTAGAAAAAACGAAAGTAGGAAGATAAAATGATCGTAATTATGAAACCAGGCGCTACGCCAGAACAAGTTGAAGTTGTTGTAACTAGAATCAAAAAAGAAGGCTTAGATGTTCAAGTCAACCAAGGAAAAGAACAGGTCGTTATCGGGTTAAAAGGGGATACACGCCGCATCCAAGATGTTGCTTTTCGCAGCTACGAAGGTGTCGAAGATGCCATTCGGATCTCAAATACTTACAAATTGACCTCTCGTGAGTTCCATCCGCAAGATACGGTTGTGGATGTAGATGGTGTGAAAATCGGTGACGGCAACTTTGTTACGATGGCTGGTCCATGTTCGATTGAAGGATTAGACCAAATTCGTGAATGTGCCCGAATCGCCAAAGCTGGTGGTGCACAAATCTTACGTGGTGGTGCCTTCAAACCCCGCACGTCGCCTTACGCATTCCAAGGGCTTGAAGAAGAAGGGCTAAAATACATTCGCCAAGCAGCTGATGAAACTGGCATGAAAGTCATCACAGAAGTCATGGACGAAGGGCATATCGATATGGTGGCGGAATACAGTGATATTTTACAGATTGGTGCTCGGAACATGCAAAACTTCAAATTGCTAGCTGCCGTTGGAAAAACCGGGAAACCAATTGGCCTTAAACGAGGCATCTCAGGCACGATCGACGAATGGTTGAATGCTGCGGAATACATCGCCGTTCAAGATAAAAGTGAAGTGATTTTCATTGAACGTGGGATCCGAACTTACGAAACAGCAACCCGTAATACCTTTGATCTAAGTGCAGTACCAATCATCAAAAAATTGAGCCACTTCCCAATCATCGTTGATCCTAGTCATGGAACAGGTATTTGGGATCTTGTACCACCAATGGCAAGAGCGGGTGTTGCTGCTGGCGCCGATGGGATGATCGTTGAGATCCATCCAGATCCAGCCAATGCTTGGTCTGATGGCCCTCAATCACTTAATGAAAAAACGTACATGAACATGATGAAAGAAGTCCATATCATGGAAAAAGCGATGAAAGAAATCAAAGCATTGCAAGACTAAGCGTGAAGACAACCAATAAAAGAGGTGCAAAAATCAATGTTACACATTCACTTAGAAGACCATTCCTATGATATCCTCATTAAACGAGGGGCGTTTCGAAAAGTCGGAACCTGGGTACAACAGTTGTGGGACAAACAGCGCATTGCCGTCATTACAGACAGCAATGTCGCACCCCTGTATGGCGGACAAATCGTTGATTCCATAACCGCTGCCGGGTTTGAAGCGACACTGTTAATCGTACCAGCCGGCGAAAAAAGCAAATCACTAGAGCAAGCAGCTAGTTTATATGATGGTCTTGCCCAATTCGGAATGACCAGAAGCGATGGGATCATTGCCCTTGGTGGCGGTGTGATCGGTGATCTCGGAGGATTTGTTGCTTCTACTTATATGCGCGGCATTGATTTCTTGCAGATTCCGACGACGTTATTGGCACAGGTCGATTCAAGTATCGGCGGAAAAACAGCTGTAAATACTGGCAGTGCCAAGAATCTCGTTGGCACGTTTGCCCAACCAGCCGGTGTGATGATCGATCCAGATTTACTTGAAAGTTTGCCGCTTAAACGCGTCCAAGAAGGCATTGCTGAAATCATCAAGTCAGCCGCTATTGCAGATCCTGAACTTTGGCAAACGTTAGCAGGTTTGAAAGATGAAGCCGATTTGTTGGCCCACGCTGAAAATGTGATCACAGCTTCTTTAAAGGTTAAACAAAAAGTAGTGGAAGAAGACCCCTTTGATCATGGTAGTCGTCTGACACTGAACTTCGGTCATACGATCGGTCATGGCTTAGAAAGAACGGCTGCTTTTGAGACAAGTCACGGAGAAGGCGTTGCGATGGGGATGATTATGATCACCCGACATGCAGAAGTCACCGGATTAACACCAAAAGGTACGACCCAGCAACTTACAGAAATGGTTGAGAAGTTTCACTTGCCGATTACACCAAGGGAAATAGATAAAGAGCAATTATACCAAGCAATCACTCATGATAAAAAAGCCCGCGGGCAACAATTGAAGATTATTCTATTAGAAGCGATCGGTCAGGCGAAAATCGTGACGATCCCGACTGAAAAAATCAAAGACTACCTAGTATAAGAAAGGAAGGTAACGGATCATGCGTTATATTACAGCAGGCGAATCACATGGACCAGAGTTGACCGCCATTATCGAAGGGTTACCGGCAGGATTGCCATTAACAGCAGAAGACATCAATTTTGAATTAGCGAGACGACAAACCGGCTATGGTCGTGGGGGACGGATGTTGATTGAAAAAGACCAAGTCCGTATCACTTCCGGTATCCGTCATGGAAAAACATTAGGCTCTCCTGTGACTTTAGTGGTCGAGAACAAAGATTGGAAAAATTGGACCAAGGTCATGGCAATCGAAGAGGTACCAGAAAAAGACCGCAAACTACGACGAGTGGCACGACCAAGACCTGGTCATGCTGACTTGGTCGGCGGCATGAAATACCACCATCAAGATCTACGAAACGTCCTGGAACGTTCATCTGCCCGGGAAACGACTATGCGGGTAGCCATCGGCGCAATCGCGAAGAAAATTTTGAAGGAGCTTGGCATCGATGTGGCAGGTCATGTAACGATGTTAGGCGGCATCAAAGCAGAAATTCCAGAAGGCTTGACTGTCAAAGAAATCGCACAACGCTCTGAAGCCTCGGAAGTAAGAGTCTTAGATCCATCTGTCGAGGAAGAAATTAAACAGTTGATCGATCAAACGAAGAAAAATGGTGATACGATCGGCGGCGTAGTGGAAGTGCTTGTTGGCGGCGTTCCTGCTGGTCTTGGCAGTTACGTGCAATGGGACAAAAAACTTGATGCGAAGATTGCCCAAGCCGTGGTCAGTATCAACGCCTTTAAAGGTGCTGAGTTCGGTGTTGGCTTTGAGGCAGGTGTTTTACCGGGTTCTAAAGTCATGGATGAGATTTTATGGGACGAACAACGGGGCTACACCCGTCGCAGCAACAACCTAGGTGGTTTTGAAGGCGGCATGACGAACGGGGAACCAATTGTGGTTCGCGGGGTTATGAAGCCGATCCCGACCTTGTACAAGCCGTTGCAAAGTGTTGATATCGACAGCAAAGAACCGTATAAAGCAAGCGTCGAACGCTCAGATAGCACCGCTGTACCAGCAGCTAGTGTTGTTTGTGAGAGTGTGGTGGCAACAGTGGTGGCCAATGAACTATTAGAAAAGTTTCCAAGTGATTCTTTCGAAGAATTGACCGCATCTGTTCAGGCGTATCGAGAATACTTGTTAACCTACTGATTAAAGAAACAGCAAAAAATTCCAGTAGAAATGAGGATTCTTTTCATGAGCCAAAATATCTTCGTCGCCGGTCTAGGATTGATCGGCGCTTCCTTAGCAACATGTATCAAAAAGGCACATCCGCAAGTGCATTTGATGGGGTGGGATTGTCAGGAAACCAATGAGATCGCATTAGCAACAAATTTAGTAGACGAAGTGCCCCCTTCATTTTCTGAAGGTGCTGTCCGTGCCGACGTGATTTTGTTGGCATTGCCGGTAGAGATCACCAAAAACTATCTTGCCGAACTGGGGGCAATTTCATTAAAGCCTTCGGTGCTAGTAACAGACACCGGCAGTACCAAAGCGGAAATCACGCAATTTGCCGAGTCCTTTTCCTTTGATTTTATTGGGGGCCATCCGATGGCTGGCTCTCATAAATCAGGGATCACAGCAGCCGATGAGAACCTTTTCGAGAATGCTTACTATATCTTCACACCGACGAAAAGTCAGCGGGTGGAAGAACTACAAGAGCTTTTTCGCGGCACTAGAGCCAAATATGTGGCACTTGCTCCCCAAGAGCATGATCAAATCACAGGGATGTTGAGCCATCTGCCTCATATTATTGCTTCGGGATTAGTCAATCAGGCAGATGCCTTCAACCACGAACACCCTAGAGCACAGCAACTTGCAGCAGGCGGTTTTCGCGATATCACTCGCATTGCTTCTTCAGATCCTCGTATGTGGACCGATATCTTATTGAGTAATCGACAGGAGCTGCTGCAGCTGATCGATGAGTGGCAAAAACAAATGACGACCATGGCTCACTGGTTGCAGAAAAAAGACGAACGGGCGATCTTTCGGTTTTTTGAATCCGCGAAGGAAACACGGGATCAATTGCCGGTTCATCAAAATGGGGCGATCCCAGCATTCTATGATCTATTCATCGATGTACCGGATCATCCCGGCGTTGTCGCTGAAGTGACGGGGCTATTGAGCGAACATCAGCTCTCTTTGATCAACTTGAAAATTCTTGAAACTCGAGAAGATATTATTGGTGTTTTACAGATTTCATTCAAAACGCAAAATGATTTGCTGCAAGCAGAGCAGCTGATTCAAAAAAAGACGACCTATTCATGTCGAAAAAAATAGGAGGCCGTTATGAAACTAAAAAAAGCAACACATCTAAAAGGGACGATAGCAGTCCCTGCTGACAAATCAATCTCGCATCGTAGTATCATGTTCGGGGCGTTAGCCGAAGGGACAACGATTGTCCGTAATTTCTTGCGTGGAGAAGACTGCTATAGCACCCTTCATGCATTTCAATCATTAGGCGTTCCAATCCATGATGACGGTCAGACGATCACGATTGAAGGACAGGGCTTTAATGGCCTTAAGCCTGCCCAAGACCCAATTGATATCGGCAATTCTGGTACAACGATTCGCTTAATGATGGGGATTTTGGCTGGACAGCCATTTACAACCACCTTATTCGGCGATAACTCTTTGAATAAACGTCCGATGAACCGAGTGATGCTGCCATTAAGAGAAATGGGTGCCAATGTGAGAGGGCATGAGCAGACGGAGTTCCCACCGATCACCGTTAATGGTACTGCTTCTTTACAGCCCATCAATTATCAGATGCCCGTAGCAAGTGCCCAAGTAAAATCGGCGCTGATTTTTGCGGCATTGCAAGCACAAGGTACCTCGACGATTATTGAAAAAGAGGCGAGCCGTAACCATACTGAAGAAATGATCCGTCAATTCGGTGGCGTCATCACAACACAAGGCAAAACGATCACTGTGACGGGACCTCAAACACTCCAAGGACAAGAAGTAATTGTTCCTGGTGATATTTCCTCCGCTGCTTTTTTCCTAACAGCCGGCGCGATTATGCCAGAAAGTGAGATCGTTTTAAAAAATGTCGGGATCAACCCCACTCGTACAGGAATTCTTGACGTGCTAGAGGAGATGGGTGCTTCGATTGCTTGTTCCAATCAAGACGATCAGAATCAATCAGCTGACCTTACCGTTCGAAGTTCTACCTTGCAGGCAGTAACCATCGCTGGCGATATTATCCCACGCTTGATCGATGAATTGCCGATCATTGCGTTGTTAGCCACGCAGGCTCATGGCAAAACGGTGATCAAAGATGCGGAAGAACTGAAAGTAAAAGAAACCAACCGAATTGATGCAACTGCCGAAGAGTTGACAAAACTTGGGGCGGACATCACTCCCACCGAGGACGGGTTGATCATCAACGGTCCAACCCCTTTGCATGGTGGACGTGTGTCAAGTCGGGGGGACCATCGCATCGGCATGATGCTGCAAATTGCCGCCTTATTGACAGATGAAGAGGTAGAATTAGAAAAAGCCGAAGCCGTAGCAGTTTCTTATCCTGATTTTTTTGAGGATGTCGCACGTTTGGCTAAAGGAGGAAACAGCGAGTGAAAAAAGTGATATTAATTGGATTTATGGGTGCTGGAAAAACCACGATTGGTCGTCTTTTGGCTGAAGAAACGAAACAGTCTCATGTGGATTTTGATGACTTGATCGTTGCTGAGATCGGCATGACCATTCAAGAATTTTTCGACCAACACGGTGAAGAAGCCTTTCGCAAAATCGAAACGGATATTTTAGCTAAAACTTTGGCAAAGGAACAAATTATTTCCACTGGTGGGGGCATCGTATTAAAAGAAGAAAATCGTCAACTTTTAAAAGAGATGCCGCTCGTCGTGTATTTAAAAACAGATCCCGAGGAGCTGATTCATCGCTTAAAGGCGGATAATGGCAGCATTCGTCCCTTAGTCGTCTCAAAATCACCAGAAGAAATATTGGCTGTTTACCGTCCTCGGATCCCTCTTTATGAAGAAACTGCTTCATTGATCGTTGAAACGACGAACAAAGCACCAGAAGAAATCGTACAGGAAATTTTGATCAAAGCGGGTGCATAAAATGAAGATTGGTTATTTAGGACCGAAAAGTTCCTTTACGCATTTAGCTGCGCAAGAAGCTTATCCGGAAAATACCTGTATCCCCTATGGATCGATTCCACTTTGTATTCAAGCGCTAGCTAACGGCGTGATCGATCGCGCGGTCGTTCCGAACGAGAACTCATTAGAAGGGTCCGTTCATGCCACTATTGATACACTGTTTCGTCAAAATCAGTTGAGCATCGAACAGGAAATTATTTTACCGATCAATCATCAATTGTTAGTTTCTCAGCAAACATCAAAAGACAATCGTCCCATCACTAAGATTATTTCTCATCCGCAAGCCTTAGCGCAATGTGCCGACTTCATCGAAGCCCGATTTGCTGGAGCTACTGTTGAGGCGGTTGCTTCCACAACGACTGCAGCAGCCTACGTAGCAAAACATCCAGAAGAAGCAGTTGCGGCGATTGCTTCCAAAGAAGCGGCATTGGCCTATCAATTAACGATCAAAGAAACCAATATTCAAGATGTTGCCTTTAATCAAACCCGTTTTTGGGTTTTGACGAAGAAAGCAGCAAACACCCAGTTACCAGAGCAGACTGCTGAGAAAGCAACGATTTTTGTGACGCTCCCAGCAAACCGACCGGGGATCTTGCACAAAATCTTAGCAACCTTTGGCTGGCGAGAAATTGATTTAAGCAAAATTGAATCGCGGCCTTCAAAAACCACCTTAGGGGAATACTTTTTCGTGATCGATCTGGTGATGGACAAGCCGTGGCAACTGATTGTAAATGCTTTTGAAGAGATTCAGTTGTTGGGTGGTCAAGTCCATCTTCTCGGCGTGTATTCCGTAAATGTTGTTGAGGAAGTGACAAAAAATGACTCAAGTCAAAATAAAATTTAGCCAAGATGAAACCCTTTTAGCAACGTTTCATAAAGAGATCCAAACACAGCACCATCAATGGTACCCAACGATTTTTAAGCCCTTTGATCAGTCAAGATTTGAACAAGCAATCACACAGCAGCTGCAAGAGCCAAGCCACCACTTTTTTATCGCTTGGTTGGCGGACCAGCCTTGTGGCTTTGTGCATCTTCAAGAGGTCTGTTTGCCACAAAATGCGATGATGCATGAACGAAAGTGGCTGGAAATTGCAGCGATCGCTGTTGACCCTCGGTACCAAGGGATGCATATTGGAAAACAATTGTTGGCATTTGCTGAAAACGTTGCGCTGGAAAAAGGCTTCGATGATCTCTCACTAAACTTTTGGTCGGCAAACCAAGTGAAATCATTTTATGAGCAAGCAGGATTTGTGAGCATACGACAAGGTGCATCAAAGCATCTAAGGTAAAATATGAAGAAATTTCCTAGAAAAAGGTTAAAATTTCAGAAAATAGCTTTCTTTCTATAAGGTCTAGGGTATCCTTATAGACAGAGAGCTATTTTTTAGTTGGAGGATCAGAAGCAATGAGCAGGATGGAAAAAAATAAAAAACTGCATGAACGGCTAGAAAAGGAATCCAGTCAGGCAGCCAAAGAAAGTATCTTTGCCCGTCGAGAAGCCAAAAGAAGAAACCAGCGCGTCAGACCGAGTGATTCTACTTCTTCTGCTGATGAGCGAGTAGGAGACATTCCTTATCAAAACACCGAGCATCCTAGGGCAAGCGACTCTCGTGCGGCTCAAAGTTCTCGAGAACAGTCACAAGTAGGAGCAATAAAATCTGAGGGACGAAAAAGCGCGATCCCTCCGCTATCTGCTCAGAGGCCTGCGATGCATCAAAGCCAGGAACAAAGCAAACAAAAACCGCCAAAGCTTAAGAAGACCAAGCAACCCAAACAAAAGAAAAAGCGGAAGCACCCAGTTCTGCGTATTGTGGTTCGGGTACTATTGGTGCTTTTTGCCTATTCATTGATTGCGTTTCTTGTCGGTCAGCAAGTCGCAAGAAGTGACGCTGCTTTTGCTACGACTGATGAAGAGACCTTTAATGGTACGGCCGCTGCAAATGGTGCTCGGAATATATTGCTCATTGGTAGTGATAGTCGTGAAGGAGAAGCTGGACGAGCAGACACTATTATGGTTTTGCAATTAGATGGTCCCAGTAAGCAACCGAAGCTACTTTCCTTTATGCGGGATACTTTAGTTACGATTCCCGGTTATGGCGAAAACAAGATCAATGCGGCTTATGCCTTTGGTGGTGCTGATTTGGTTAGACAAACGTTAGCGGAGAACTTCGGGCTAGAAACCAACTATTATGCAAAAGTTGACTTTCGTTCCTTTGAAAAAGTGATCGACACATTGTTTCCCTCAGGCGTTGCTATCAACGCGGAAAAAGATATGAGTAAAAATCTTGAAGTTGCCATCAAGCAAGGGCAACAACAAATGAATGGGCTTGAGCTGTTGCAATACGCACGCTTTCGGATGGACGAAGAAGGTGACTTCGGTCGTGTAAGACGACAGCAGCAAGTAATGGATGCGATCTTTAGCGAAATGAAAAATCCTTTAGCTATTTTAAAATTGCCTTATGCAGCTGGAAAAGTCTTAGGCTATGCTTCCACCAACCTGCCAATGTCTTTCCTATTAAAAAATACCTTCTCGATTGCTCGAGGGGCGGGAGGAGTCGACAGCTTGACTGTCCCAGTCGCTGACTCTTGGCAATACGGTTCAAGTGCGAGTGCCGGAAGTGTGTTAGTCGTCAATCTTGAAACCAATCAACAAGCGATCAGGAATTTTCTTAATGAGTAAGCAGAATGAAAAGTTCTGAAAACCATTTGAAAGTAAGTAAATTTATGCTATATTATTAATGACGTTTGAAATTTGTTGAAACGAGGAAAAAGAATGAAATTAGCCGTTGTTACTGACAGTACAGCTTATCTGCCGGAACGGATCAAAAACCATGAAGATTTGTTTATCATACCGATCCCTGTTATTTTAGATGGAAAAGTCTACAATGAGGGCATCGACATTGAAGCTGATGAGTATTACGCTTTGTTGAAAAACAGCAAAGAATTCCCAACCACTTCTCAACCGGTATTAGGAGAAGTGTTAGCCTTATATGAGTCATTGAAAGATCGCGGTTACGACACGATCATTAGTATCCACTTATCAAGCGGTATCTCTGGATTTATCGGAACGCTTTATGGAATTACCGATGAAATCGAAGGCGTTCAAATCATTCCTTACGATTCGAAAATCACAAGTATGCCGATGGGGCACATGGTAGAAACCGCTCTTGATCTGTCAAGTCAAGGCAAAACCGTAGAAGAGATCATTTCCCATCTGGACACTATCAGAGACAATACCTATGCCTATTTGATCGTTGACGACTTGAATAACTTGGTTCGTGGCGGTCGCTTAACCAATGGAGCAGCCTTGATTGGCGGATTATTAAAAATCAAACCGATTTTGACCTTTGATCAAGGAAAAATTGTGCTTTACGAGCGCATTCGTTCCAGCAAAAAAGCATTCAATCGCGCGGAAGATATCATTGGTCAACGGGAGCAAGAAATCGCATTGCCTGTTAAATTTTATGTAATCCACGCCAATAATTTAGAAGTAGCGAAAGAAGAAAAAGCGAAGCTTCAAGCGAAATACCCAAATGCAGAAATTGAGATTGGTCACTTCGGACCAGTTATCGGCACGCATTTAGGGGAAAAAGCCATTGGCATCGCTATTTCAGCGCAATAATTTTTATTTTTCTATGTTTATTCACGCCATTATCTCCTCAAGACAATGTATGTAAGAATCAGTTAGACGTTCGTCTAGCTGGTTCTTTTTTCTGCTTTTTTGAGATTCGCTTGTAAAAAATCACACAAACTCGTACAATAGGAGCAAAATGAAGGACTGGCAAAGGAGGAATTGCTATGAAGTGTTCCTTAAGAAGGTGGCAAATGAGCGATGCGCAAGATTTAGCCCATGCGTTAAATAATCAATCCATCCACGATTATTTACGGGAGGGGTTGCCATTCCCGTATACGGTCGCAGATGCACAAGCCTATATTCGATCTGTGGAAGAAGCAGAATTTGCCTTTGCAATCACTGTGGATGACCGAGCAGTCGGCAGTATCCGTGCTGTTCGCAAAGAAAATATCCATTATAGAACGGCTGAGATTGGCTACTCTATTGCACAAGAGTACTGGGGAAAAGATTTGATGACACAAGCCGTTCAACAACTATGTGACTATATATTTACTACTTCAACTATCGTTCGTATTTCTGCTGAATCTTTTGCGAAGAATCATTCCTCTTGTCGTGTGTTGGAAAAGGCAGGTTTTACATTAGAAGGCGTTTTGCGAAAGCATGCGGAGAAAAACCATCAGCTGTTAGATATGAAACTCTATGCGTTGATTCGTCAAGAGGAAGACGGGCAGGATGACAACAATCAAAAAGGAGAAACCTATGAATGAACTGCAAAAGTTACCAAATGTAGGCCAAGTTTTAGCGGATCACCTGGTTCGTATCGGCATCAGTACCCCTGAACAATTGCGCACAAAAACGGCCGAAGCCATTTTTGTGACGATCCGCCAACAATGTGATGCGGGCGCTTGCCTCCATATGCTCTATGGTATTGAAGGGGCGATCCAAGGCATTCCCAAAGCCCAACTTGCAAGTCAGAGAAAGCAAGAATTGCGCCTTTTTTTCAATCAATTGAGCTAGTGAAGTAATGCGTCTTAAAAAAGCACTTTTTAAGAGCGTTTGTTTTTAGATACTTCTTATCAAGTGCTTTTTCTATAGACATCTGTCCCTAGCTACTAGAAAAGACCTTTTGCTTGTCCCAAACTAGCTTCCTCATTATACTTACTCTATCTAGTAAATTAGTAATTTACTAAACAAGGAGTGAGAACAATGAAAATACCAGAAAACTTGAAACATAAGCCCGTCATTAAAGTGGAAGACTATGATACTGTTGACGGAAAAAATGCGTTACATACGGATGCAAAAGGCCTTTCCCTCGGATTGGCACAATGGAACGACCGGGGAAAAGTCGATATCTCAGGCAAGGTTTGGCGCCACACAGGTGAAAAATGGTCTCGTCAGTCAGAAGAACTACCGCTCACTAGAATCTTAGATCTAGCAATCTTAGTGGCGCAATCCAGTTTGTATTTTCAAGAGGCTTATCGCCATGAAAAGTTTTACGATCCTGAAAATCCGTTGATCGAGATCATTGGCTTACAAGGAAATCGTATGACCGTTGAAGTAGACACCGAAAATCCTAAGATCGATGAAGACATTCTACTTTTTTATGATTCCTTGCAAAAAGATGGCGAACTTTATGGTGAACGCTTCAAAATCCTAAAACGGCTTTTGGATGAGCTAGGTTATTAAGAAAAGGAGCAGATTACCATGACACAAATTCAACCGTCTTTTGTCATAACGAAAGGACGCGCTTTTAGCAAATTAGAACAAACAATGATTTGGAAGAAACCACAAAGTCATCAGACCAGTGCCGAAGAACTGCGAATCGCTTCAGAGATCGCGTTGAACTGGACGGATCCAGAAATGAAGATCTTCAATGTGTTGTTGGAAGGCGATGCTGGTTCCGGCAAGACCCAGTTGGCAAAGGCACTTTCTGCCGACCTGCAACTGCCCTACACCAAAATCACCTGCTTTGCGGATATGGATAAGTCAGATGTGTTTGGTGCTTTATTACCAGTGATCAACACCGACCAAGAAGAGGACAAGGACTTGCTGGATGCGATTTATCAAAGTGATTGTTTTGAAGATGTTTTGGGGTTGATCCAGCGGCATTTTTCCCTGACTCGTGAGCGGGCACGGGCGAAATTTGCAGAACTGATCGAACGAATCGAAACCAGTGATCAACAACCTACGATTCAATACAAATTTTATCCCTCCGAAATCGTACGGGCGCTGGAAAAAGGCTACTTGCTTGAGATTCAAGAGCCAACGGTCATTCGTGATGCTTCGGTACTAGTGGCACTAAACTCGGCCCTTGAACAAAATGGAATGCTGAATATCCCGACTGGCTTCGTCCGACGACACCCTGACTGTGTGGTGATCATCACAACGAATCGGAATTACCAAGGCAACCGCCCCTTGAACGAATCCTTGCGAGACCGGATGCAGCATGCTGAAAAAATGGATTTACCTGAGCTGGCAGTCATGGTGCAGCGAGGCATTGCCAAAACCAATTATCCAGACAAAACGACTGCGGAGAAAATGGCTGAGATCATACGCTTGCTAGACGTGACCGCCAAAGCCAATGCCATCAAAGGGGTGGCGGGCATGCGTTCCTATTTTTATTGGCTAAATGCAGTCAAACAAGGACAAGATCCTTTTACTGCAATTGATAGCAAAGTGCTATACAAAATCACCACCGATCCAAATGAGCTTTCTCTGTTACAACAGGCACTAGAAGCTTCAGGGTTATTGGCGCAACTGCGACTTTTGTTTTCTGGACAACCACTAAATGCTTTTAAACAACAAATCAAAGGGCGTCGAATCAGCAGCGAAGAGGCGGACCAGCGCAATGTAGTGGAAGAAGGTACGCCCGTCCTAAAAAATGAACAAGTCCTTGAGACGCCCAATCAAGAAACTGAGGCGGAAACGATGGAAACCAGTGATTCTGACAAACAAGAAGCGAAAAGCGCAGCAACTGAGGCGACGTTTTCAGAAGAACTGGAACGCAATAGTCATGATGGCCAAGCAAAAGCTGGGAGTGAGGCACAAGAGGCAGCTCCTGCTGCTCATTCTTTGTCGATCGAAGCGTATGAAACCCAGGAGAAAGAAAAGAAAACCACGGCATCAAAGACAGCACGACAAGCATTGAAAGAATCAATCCATGCCAAAGAAGGGCTGATCGTTCATCGACCACCCGTCGATTTAGAAAAAGCGACTGAAGCCCAACAGCGTTTGCAGCCGTTGCTGCCGATCGTAGAGTCATTGATCAAGCAAACCCAAGAAGTATTGGAAAATGAACAAGCTTCGGCATACAGTAAAGGTAAGTACAGCGGCACACGCTTTGATGCCAGCAAGGTTGCGTATCAAGATTTCCGGACCTTTGACAAGAAGAATCCACCTCATGAACAGCCTTCCTTAGCTCTTGCTTTGCGCATCGATGAATCGGGTTCGATGATTCGAGAAGATCGGATATTGTATGCGCAACAGGCGGTCTTAGCGGTGAATGCTTTTGCCGAACGTTTATCTTTGCCATTGATGATCTATGGCGATACAGCGGACGTGACCGCTCGTGAAAAAACCTCGCTTTTTGCTTACAAAGAATTTAATGAAGGCTTTGAATTTGTGCCAGAGAAACTCATGACAATGAAGCCTCGGCAAAATAACCGTGATGGGGCTGTCTTGCGCGTGCTAGCTGAAAAGCTCGCTCATCAGCCGGCAACCACTAAATTACTCTTGAATATCAGTGATGGCCAGCCAAAAGCTCTTCCTGATTATACAGGGGTAAAAGCCAAAGAAGATATTCAGCAAGTGATCGCTGACTATGAACGACAAGGGGTGCTGTTTCTGGCAGCTGCCATTGGCCAAGACAAAGAGGTGATCAAAGCGATTTATGGGGAAGAACGCTTTATTGATCTTTCCAATCTAACAGAATTTCCGCAGCGCTTGTTGCAGCTGCTGACAAGGTATTTGTAGACGTCGATAGCTAAAAGGAAAAGAGTGTGGGCTACGTGCCGCACTCTTTTTTGTTCATAATTATATTATGTAAACAAGAAGATGTTTGTCTAAATTTGAAAAGTTCTGTAAAATAGACGCCAAAAGGAGGGCTATCATGAACAAATGGCGGTACTTCTACTATCCTTGCCAATTCGGCTGGCACGCAGCACTTCGTAGGCGCAGTTTGCTGATGAGTGGTGTATTGGCGATTCTTCTACTGATCATTGCTATCTTTGCAGAGAATTGGCTAGTTTTTTTTCACCAATGGCTGCACTACGAAACAAATAGTGGTGAGAATCAGATGGATCTCACATATGCCAGTTGGCTTTTCTTTTTGCATTTGCTGCGCTTCGTACTTAGCATTCTAGCTATAGGATTGATCGCCGCCTTTTTATGGCACTGCAATCACATGTATCGTTTTCATTTGATGGGGGAGGAGCAGCAATCCCTGAGTATTCGGTTGTTGTTAGGACAGTCTCCGTTGGTGGTCACCTTAGAAGAGCTTTTCTTTGTAGGCATTCAAAGCATTGTTATTGGTTTGATAGGGCTTGTCAGCGGTTTGTGGCTTAGTCAAAAAGCACTGCAGGATTTTTTTCATTTCTTTCATCTTCCCGCAGGCTTTACTTTTGAATTTCCCTTTAAAGGTCTATTAATCACGCAACTTGGTGTGCTCTTGCTGCTTTTTTTGTTACGATTCCGCGGTACAAAGAGGACGGTTGAAGAGATTCTCGGTAACGGATGCCCGAATGAGTGAGGGGATGATAGGTTGCTTTTATTTCCCTCTTTTAAAATGCGAACATATGTTTTATAATAGGTGAAACAAGATAAAGGTCGTGAATTTGTGAAGACATCCTTAACTTTAGAAATGGAAGAGGCACTTTATTATTATTGTCGTGAAAACAGTGATATTGTGGTAGAAGAGGTAGTCATGCCAGATGATCACGGCATCGTGGATACTTTGAGTTGTCGCTTGACGACTGAAAATACATTTGAATGGCGTTGCTACGAACTCAAAGTTAGTTTGGCAGATTTTCGCTCAAAAGCAAAACTATCCTTTATTGGGAATTATAATTATTTTGTCTTACCCAAGTCATTGTATGAAAAAGTCAAAGATCAGATTGCACCTACAATTGGTGTTTTGGTCTATCATGCATTTCTTGAAAAAGAAACGGGCAGCAAAGGGTATTTCAGTGTCGAAAAGAAACCCCAACGGCAAGAGCTGCAGGTTCCAGAAAATGGCTTATTGTTTCGGTTGATTTCGGCACAAGCGAGAGAAGTCGGCAAAGCAAAACAGACTGCTCGAGGATTGCGGGTATTTTCAACAGAACGTTTGTACCAAGAACTGAAGAAACGCCAGCCTGAGTATGACTTGTTCGGTGGTGGAGTCAATTACTATGATCGATTTATTGAAGATACTCAGATGCAAGCGATCGAAGCCTTGAAAGAAGAATTGGCCGCTACGAGAGCAGCCTATGAAGCGCTGGAAAAACGTTTTTTATCAGGCAAGTAAGAAGGAGAGAAGAAGATGTACTTCCCGTATATTCGTGGAAAACAATTTGATTTATTGGCGTTGAAAGCACTGTTGGAACAAGATCGCTTGTCAGAAGCGATCCAGCCGATCATTGAACCGGTCAAGCAATCAAAAACGTTTTGGACGACCATTGACCTGTTTCAAAGGAAGCAGCATCCTTTTTATCTTGTTCGCAATCCACAGGCTGGGGCTTTTCTGACTGCAGAGGGGTTATCAGAGTTGCAAAATGTTGCTGCCCCTAAAGCAATGATCGTAGATCGACCCATTGAAACAGTGGAAGAAACGCCTGATCTTTGGATCGTTCATCAAGCGGACCCAGCACTCGCTAGTGATTGGCGGGAAAATACACTGCCGGTGCTGGTAGGCAAAGAGTTTCGTTTGTTAAATAAAATCAACGGCCCGAAACTACTGATGGAAGATCCGTTTACACGTTTACCTAAAAATAGTTTTTATACAGAATGTCCGGACGAAGGGTTTTCAAAAACCCATCATCTTTATCAAAAATTGGGTTATGCTGGGTTTAGTGATTTTTCTGTCGATAGCAAAATTTATTATGAGCACAGTTATCCCTCAAAGCGGTTGGTTTTGCATTGGATCTATCCGACAACTGAGCAAGATTTGCGAATCGTTCACTTATTTTCTGAGGAAGAATTACCAAATCAGAAAGAAAAGTTTTTCGAAGTCATGGAAGCTTTGTTACAGCATGAAGAAGAGTATCCTACACAAACAGCTGGGCTGCAGCTATTAATTGCTGCCTATCAGCAAAGGTCGTTTCCAGGTATGGGCGTTATTCGGAAAGCTGCGGTTATGAATCACTTGGAACTCGTCAGTCGTCTTATTTAGTCTCTATACGTATACGATGGTAAGCTCTAACAAAATACTGCCATTTATTGTACAAAACACCTTGATTGCACCCATTGTTTTCAGGATAGTGATAAAATCAGGGAAAAGGAGTTGGCGCTCGTGGGAACAAAAGATAGAGAATATTATCGAAATGAAGGAAAAGAATTTGAAAAAAATAAGAAAAACCTGCTTATTCGACGTTTAAATCAACTAATCATTGTTTTGGTCGTTTTGATCATTGTCTTTTCGGCGATCCTGTATTACATAGTTTGAAACTTTCCGTTTGAAACTTTCCGTAGCTGTCATTGCTTTATTAGCAGCAACAAAAAGAAAATTGTACTTAGATGACTGTGATCCCTTGATTAGGACTCGCTATGGGAATCGGATCCGTTTAGGTGAAAACTGAACGCAACTCAACTTTTGTTGTTTATCGTTGCTGGTTTGCCTGTGATCAAGATTCTCATTAGGCTATTAGTTAGCACAAATTTGGCTGGGTTATGTACGAATCATTACTGATAAAATCGTGAACAGCGATTCATTAAGCACTGAGTGATTCATTGAGATTGGCCAGCAGTTGCAAGCAATGTTTGAATTCAAAGATTCAAGGATCAACAAGATCAAATACAGACAAAGGTACAGATATAATTTGTCAATTGATTTTCTTGTCAGTCGTAAAATAAACAAAAATCTTAAACTATCGCTTAAATAACCGTTTTTTTTGGATTATGCTGCTAATTAGGTTAATTTGAAGGAAATAATCATGAATAAGAGGGAGGAGAGTCGCACAATTACTAGCTAAATACGGTGTTCAAAAAATTTTTTATTTTAGTTTACATAATATATATTATACAAAGATACATTCAAAAAAGGGTTCGTGCCATTCTAAATAGTTCAAGACAATTTTGTATCATTTTACCTCCCTCCGAATGACTTTTATCAGTAGATTGTCGCTAATGCACCTAAAATTCAATTAAAACTAAGAATTTCTTGTTTTACATGTTCTTCAGATTCTTTTTTTGATTTGCTGATTAACAGATTGATAACTGTCTGGTAGCAAGTACTTGCGGATTCGTCGTCCTACTTTCTTTATCTCAGCAAATACAGATTCAAGCTATCAGCCTTAGCCTTGATTTACGAACCAATCGGTTTGATTGTATGCTATAATCATTTTGAAAATCTTTGAGCTTTTTTCTCGAACTTTATTCATATATAGCCAATCCGTTTCAAAGTTCTAACACTAGTGCTTAGATGTTGCAAATGCTAACAAATACCCGTTACATGATTCTATAAAAAAGAACCCTAAAATCAGGTAGATAACTTAGGATATTTCGTTGGCAAGTAAAATCAAACCAGCAGCTATCCAGAAGCTTATTTTTCCATTTCGTTGACTGGTGAACGGACTTTGCTTCAAATTGCCACTGTCAGGATGAAATACATAATCATGCTGAATGATATGAGCAAAATAATTTCTACCCCTAAGCCTAACCATAATCGCTCATTGTTTATTATTGTCATTTTATCACCTCACCTCATTTTACTATTAATGAGGCGCAGACCACTGATTTGCCTGGTTTGCAACTTTTTTCCATTTGTAGAATTAATACCCGATAAAAGCAATTTCATAAGTATGGCTGACAATTCCTAAAAAGGAGAATAAAAATGAAAAAGAAGAAGCAATTAAAGCTAGCCTTTTTACCAAAACTATGTGCGTCACTCCTCTACTTGCTTTTTGTGTTCACAGCCCTTTTCCTCTATTTATCAAAGTACTTGGACATTTCTTTCTTTACTTCGAGGTATGCTGACTTTTATCTTCATATCTCCAATTTTTCGATTAGTTTGATTATTGGCTTACTGGGGTACTTTTGGCTTCTTGTAGGTGCGCCATTTAAAGCCGTCACGCTATTGACCCTGCTTTTGCTCATTGCCAATCTATTGAGTGAGACTGTCTTCGGCTTTATGAACACCCCTGATCGAATCGATTTACTTTTTGGTATTGCAGGAACGCTCATCGCATATTTTACTTTGGCAATGATCAAAAGACACGGTTTAGTCAAGAATCAATCGTTTTGATTTAAACAGTCATGACTTCTCCTTATATGATCCCCTCGTTACTTAGGTCTAACCTATTTTTTTGGGAAAAGAAACACCTTGCTGCAGTTATTTAGCCGAAAAAAAGCACTCCCTTTATTGAGTGCTTTTTTTGCGTTTCCATTGGCGATACTTTCGTATGGCTAGTCACTTGGCAGCCAATACAATGGACTTAGCTGTAGATTTTCCCAATACGGGTTATGAAACCCTATCAAATAGTGCAAAGCTAAATACCCGAAAATCATAAAGCCAAATGACAAAGTCACGATCCGTCCCCACCGTGGTATTTCTTTGATAAATAAACCTAGCATACATATCAATAAGGGAAACGAATAATTAAACAGTAAATCACTTCTAATATTTTGGTTCAGAGGATCCTTCATTATTTTGTCATTTAAGCCCAAACTTATGCCGACGATCACAAACATAAGCGCCAGAATAGTCAATCGTTTGCGATCAAAAAGCCACTGTTCTTTATCTTTCCTACTTGCAAAGTAGATCGTAAGCAGGACCACGATTAATCCAGACATACTATTCTCCTTTTTCGCCAGCTATTTTCCAAATCGTTCATCGTCGCTTCAGGATAAATTATAACAGATATAGTGAAAAAAAACGATACCCACCACTAGCCCCTTGTTTGATGCCCTTTTTAGATGTTTCATAGAAGAATCAGAAATTTAAAAATCTGTTCGCTTTACAAAAGAGAACGTATGTTTGTATTATATAGATAAGAGGTGATTGCTATGGGTATGCTACAACCATATGAAGATCGAAAAAAGCTAAAGTGGCAAGGATTCTTTTTATCTGAGCATACAACTGAAATTGAAGAGGAACCGACACGTAAGTTTGATTGTCCACCTAAGCCGTCACTCACAACGGAAGAAATCAATCAGTGTTTATTTGAAGCCATGAAAAAGAACCTAACTGTGGCGATCCAACGAGAAGAAGTTAATGAAGAAGGCGGCTATCCTCCAGATATTATCGGGAAAATCAGCGGTTATGACCCATTAGGTATTTATTTGACGGGAGAAACAACGGAAAAAATCCATTATGATGAGATTCGTCACGTTGCTTTCTACGAAGAAAGAAAATGGTTTGATCTCAGCGAATAATACAACTGTTTACACTACTTAAACTAAAGGAGGAAGAAATGATGGAAACACAAAAAGGATCTGTCTCAAAAATAAGAATCGTCTCCTTTGCCCCCTCCCCTTTGGTCCGCTTTACACTAGGTACCACCAACTGTTTGATTGCGAAACACAGTTTGAATTTTTTAGGGGATGTTGATGACGGCATGTTTCTAACCGTGGGCGGCTATTGGAATAAGCGCCGTCAATTCGTGGTGCAAAAGTATACGGTGTACGGCAAAACAAAAATCATGTTGGATATCGATGCCTATCGACAAAAAACAGTAAAGGCGGGTTCATTATGAGAGCAAGAGACCTCTTGACAGCACTGACAACGTCGTCGAGTGCAGCAGATTACCAAGGAATTTATTTAATGTACAAAGAAAACTTGATTCCTTTTACGACGATCGCCCAAGATAGCCATAACCAATTGATTTTATTTTTTGAACCAAAAAAACCCGCTCTGACGCTGAAAGAATTATATACACAGCTAATGCTGCATAAGAATTTGGACTTACTCTATTGGGATGGCGAGTCACGTCAAAAAGTTCTAGGGTTTCGTGAACAAGAAGAAAAGATCATTCTTTAGTCCCCTCGCCTATTTTTGACACACAGCAAGTGTCGAAAATCTCGGCAAAACGAAGAAAATAAAGTATACTTTGTGTAAAGACTAAAGGAGTATATCATGAAAAATCAAAAGATCACCCAAATGAGTTTCGCGAAAGTCTATCCCCTATATATTGCCAAAGCAGAGCGGAAAAATCGAACAAAAGAAGAAGTAGATCAGATTATTACCTGGCTGACCGGTTATGACCAAGAAACGCTGCAACAGATGAATGAAGAGCTTTCTTTTGAACGTTTTTTTAGTCAAGCCCCTCAGCTCAATCCCGCACGAAAGCAGATCACTGGTGTCATTTGCGGCATTCGGGTAGAAGAGATCGAAGAGCCAATGGTTCAAGAAATTCGTTATCTAGATAAACTGATCGATGAACTGGCGAAAGGAAAAGCCATGGCAAAAATTTTACGCTCTGCTGAATGAGGCGATTTTTTTCGAGTTGCTATTTAAGAATCAACGCTTTATACTTGAAATACCTTGGCAGGGGCAAATCATTGCTCAAAACACAGTGGGAAAACACCCCACTGTGTTTTTTTATACTGCCTTTCTTGACGGTAGCTTGCAACCAGACAGGCGTTCTTAGCTTAGTTCAACCACTTAGCATGTAGTGCCCTGTGGAATTGGCCGCCTTTTCGTGAAAACACAAGGACATTGTCTACGTCCCTCTTCTTTACTCAAAAAGACTCTCTTAACACGTACAAAAAAGCACTCCTCTTAAAGAAAGGAGTGCTAACTTTTACTTTTTCAATTCTTTGATCTGTTCTTTTCGCTTCAAATACGCCAGTTCTTTTTCCATTTTACGATAGCGGGCGAAAGCTTCTTCTGAAAGTTCACCGGCAGCAATAGCTGCTTTGACCGCACATTTCGGTTCTGTTTCATGACGACAGTCTCTGAAGAAACAACCTTCAGCATACTGGCTGATCGCTTCAAAAGATTGGTCGATCGAAGCTGACCGGACGGTACTGATGCCAACTTCCCGCATACCAGGAGTATCGATGATCATTGCGCCAGAGGACAGAGTGAACAACTGGCGACTCGTCGTCGTATGTCGTCCTCGACTATCCTCTCTTATGTCATTGGTTTTTTGTACGTCTTGCGCCATAAGCTGATTTAATAAGCTGGACTTTCCGACCCCAGATGAACCGATAAATGCGCTGATCTGTCCGTCAGAAAAATACGTTTCCATCAGCAATTCGTTTGGTTCAAAAATGGACGTAGCAAATGTTTTCACACCAAATGCATCGTTTAATGCTTGCAGCAGCTCTGCTTTTTTATCAGCAGTAACTTGATCGGCTTTGGTCAAGAGAATCACCGGATTAGCCCCACTGTCCCAAGCGATCGTTACAAAGCGCTCTAACCGAGCCAAATTGAATTCTTCATTGGCACTAGTTGCAATAAAAACTGTGTCGATGTTCGCCGCAATGCCTTGCTCGTCCGTGCGATTTCCAGCTACTTTTCGTTGTAAAAAACTTTTTCGTGGCAGCAAAGCATCAATCAAGAAATGATCTTGATCGTACACCTGTCCTTGTACAAAATCACCAACGATCGGATAATCCTTTGGCGCTAGTGCCTGTTGGCGAAATTTTCCTGAAACCGTTGCTAAACATTCTTCTCCTGTGGTCAAGCGGACTTTTGCAATATCTTTGGCCTGAAAGACCACAATTCCTTGTTTTTCCATGATTTCCCTCCAGTTAGTTAGGAGGCCGCACTTAAAAAGAGAAACCTCCGAGTTGATGTTGCTTCATTTGATTTGTCATAAGGCATTTCCCCTTTCTATGTTGTGCTCATCATGTGATGTCGCTTTATTATACCACCGGAACGGACAGTATGCTAAAGCAAATGACCCAAAAGAACATTTACTGAAACGAAGTAGATAAACAAGCCGGCGATATCTTTGATCGATGTGATGATCGGTGCCGAACCGGCTGCTTGGTCGATGTTTAGTTTAATCAGTACAAACGGGACTAAGAAGCCAAGTGCTGCGGCTAAGGTCATGGCAAAAACTAACGAAATACCAACAGCCACACCTAACATCGGGATTCCTTGCCAAAGTGATGCAGCAGCCCCAGAGATGACCCCTACGATCAATCCTAGACTTAAGCCGATCCAAACTTCTTTAAAGAAATGGCGAGTGAAGGTCGAAAGATCAATATGCCCTAATGACATCCCGCGAACAAAAACAGTTGAGGACTGTGTACCAACGTTTCCACCCATATCCATGATCAAAGGGATAAAAATCGCAACGGCTGCCACCGATTCCAATGTTTGTTCAAATTCATCAATGACTACCCCAGCTAAAAGACCGGCAACCAAAGTGATCACTAGGAACGGCAATCGGACTTTCCAAATTTGCCAAAGGGTGCCGTTGATCAGAACGTTACTACGGTCTGCTTCATTAGAAGCAACATCGACTAAACCAGCGGCATTAAACATGTCTTCTGTCGTTTCTTGCTCGATGACATCGATGGCGTCATCGACAGTGATGATCCCAACGATTCGCGATTCCTTGTCTACGACTGGTAGCGCAATGATATCTAGTTCATTTAGCAAACGTGCCGCTTCTTCCTGGTCCGTGTCCGTGGTAACATAAATAACTTTTTGGGACATGATTTCACTGATGAGTTGATCCCCTTGCGCCATTAAGAGATCTTTCAGCGACAAAACACCTTCTAATGTTTTCGTTTGATCAGTAACATAAAGCGTATAAATCGTTTCTTTTTCTTTGGCTTGCATTCGCACTTTTTCTAACGCTTGATTGACCGTCATATTTTTTTTCAATGTGATGAATTCCGGTGTCATCAAACGTCCAGCAGTCTCAGCCTCATACCCTAATAAGAGGTTTGTTGCAGCACGTTCATCCGGTGCCATTGATTGTAAAAGTTTTTGTGTTACGGTCGCTGGCAACTCATCCAAGAGTCTTACCCGGACATCTGGTGCCATTTCGTTCACAAACTCGGTTGCCCGTTCATCGGTGAAAGAGCGTAATAAGTGTTGTTGTGTAGCTGGTGTCAAATCTTCAAACAGGATAAGTGCTTTATCTTTCGGTAATAGTCGGAAAACGATCACTTTTTCATCCGCGGATAAATTGCTGAACAATTGTAACAGCGGCAGCTCTTCCATTCCTGATACGAGTTCTTTTAATTTTTCAGAGTCTTTCTGATTTAAATAATGTAAGATGGTTTCTTGCTGGTTCATGGGATACACTCCTTCTCCTGTAATTTTGCTCAAAGAAAGAAAGGAAATCGTTCAGAAAATTGTCCAGATTTCTTTCGTTTGAAGGTTGCGTGCTATACAGCTGAAATTTCGTTCCGCAGCTGGAGATGCCTGTTATTAAAACAAGCATCAAAGGGAAATAGCAACAACTTTATTCATTATATCACATAGTTTTTTTAAAACATGAAAAATTTGACTTGCAAATAAAAAAAACCGTTCAGGCATGTTCCCTTGGTAAAGAAAGTGGGTTAAGAACATTTGAGATCAAAAAGCAAAAGAAACCTGAAAGTTCTGTAAAACGCTCCATGCAAATGGTATGATGAATGGGTTGCAGTTTTTTTACTCCCCGTTTATGCTAACTATACATCAATGAAAAGAGAGGCAAAAAAAGATGGCAAAGAAAAAAACATTTATCGGATCGGTCACTGCGCTTCTCGCACTCGCAGCAGTCGGATTTAGTTTCCTACACAGTAATGATCTATTCCCAAATCACAAAACACCATCATCAGAAGTGGCAGTCACTTCTGCTAAGGATATTCGTGCAGATGAGCTGGCACAGTTAACTTACCAAGGCACCCAAACGATTGAAGTCAATCAGAACATTCCTGAGTTTTCAGAAGATGATCTTTCCCTTGAAAATGGCGCCTGGGAAGCATACGGCGACCTCGATCACCTCAATCGTGCGACCTCTGCTGAAGCAATGTTGAATCAATCCTTGATGCCCACGGAAAAGCGTGGCGATATTTCCAGTGTGAAACCGACAGGTTGGCGTAATAAACAGCTCCCCAATGGGAAATATTTATATAATCGAACCCACTTGATTGGCTTTGCTTTAGCTGGCGAAAATGCAAACTGGAAGAATCTGATCACAGGGACAAGTCAGTTGAACAATCCCGAGATGTTGCGCTTAGAAATGGATATCAACTATTATCTCAAGCAAGATAAAAATCATTATGTCCGATATTCCGTCACCCCGATCTATCGCGATGACGAGCTGGTTGCCCGTGGGGTACAGATGCAAGCCCAATCTATTGGCGAGGATACGATCCAATTCAACTATTATATCTTCAACATCCAAGATGGTGTCACAATCAACTATGCGGATGGTAGCAGCGAGATTTCCAACGAAGATATGACGCAGCCGAAGAATGCTACAAGTAGTGAAAACAACACGACAACAGCCACTTCTCAAAGCAGTGAAACAGAGGAAAAACAGAAAGAATATGTCGATCAACAAGGAAACGGTTTGATCAAAGGATCAAGAAGCGGCATCTATCATTTGCCCGGATCTAAATACTACGAGGATACTACCAACCCGAAAGAATGGTTCAAAACCATCGCTGAAGCGGAAGCTGCCGGCTACCGTGCACCAAAATAAAAAAGCCTTAGGCTTTTTTATTTTGGTTTTATTTATTCTTCGTTGGCTTGTGCTTGTCGCAACACTTTGACATAGGCCTTCCCTTCGTCTGTAAAACGAACCGAACGTGACTTAAAGCGATAAGCTCGGTAAATCAGGCCTCTTTTTTCAAGACGCAATAAATGACGATAAACCAAAGAAGTTGTTTTTATCTCTTCATTGGCACAGATTTCTCGTATGGTAGGTGCGCAACCTTGAGCTTGCATATATTCGTCAATAAAAAGTAAGATTCGATCTTTTCTCGGCATAATTCCTCCTTTCCGCAAAACAGTCTTCACTGCTGCAAATTCGTAAAAACCGATAAGCTACTGCCTCGTCAGCTTTTTGTCCAATTAATACACTGAAAATCTATTGTTCCTCTCTCTTTTCCCATTCTTCCAACGAGTTAAAGTTCCTTTTAAACGCTGGAATTTTCCCCTTAACGAGAAAAACATCGGCAAGCAGCGCTCTTTGTTATTGATTTTATCAAATTTAACAGCAAAAAATAGTAAATTTGAAAATTATTTTCCTTTTTATTGACATAAAAATAAATAAAGGTATTATTTTTTCTTGGAATTTGTTATTCTAAATTTAAGTAAAGGAGGATTTTATGTTAGGGATCGGCTTATTTTTTGTAGGAATTACTTTGATAATCAACGGCTGGGGAAGTTTACTTCACATTGACTATCGTTCACTTGCTTTAATTAATCTTTTTACAGGTTCGTTATCTTTCATTATCAATCTAATCTATATGCTCCAAGGTGCTTATTATGAAGCAGGCACAGGCTTTCTCTTTGCCTTCACGTATTTACTAGTAGGAATTATTTATCTCTTTGGTTTGGATCTACGGATTTATGGAATTTTTGCGCTATTCGTAGCCATCAATACCTTGCCTTTTGCCTGGGTCTCTTGGCAATGGGAGCAAGATCCCCTTTTTGCACTGATTTGGTTAACATGGGGAGCATTATGGTTTTGCGGCTTTTTGGATACGATCGTGAAGGTAAACTTTGGTCGTAAGATTCATTATTTTGCGATCGCTTGCGGTATCTTCACTACGTGGGTCCCAGGTTTGCTGATGCTATTAGATCTCTATTAAACAATAGTGATTATCTCAATGATAATCACTATTGTTTATTTCTAAAAAGTGCTCAATCTCCTGCATCGCCTTCTGAGGACCATTTGTCGGGAAATGATTCTTTAGCTGGCAGGCTTGTTGGCAAATCTTCAGATCTCCAACCTCTGTCAGAGCAGTTTCCAGCTTTTTCTCAGTTACTGGTTTTGTCAGTGCAATTGCATTGCCATACGCCACGCAGTACTGAATATTGCAGCTTTGCTCATAGTGCATCCCGATTCCGATAAACGGCTTCCCAGAGGCACAAGCTGTTTGAACAGTCCCTTCCCCACCATGGATAAAAGAAAAATCGATATGCTCATGCAATAGATGACTTGGCAGATATTCGGTCAGGAACAAATTCTCTGAGACGTTGTGTTTCCCCTTGAGTAGATGCGTAACCGGAGCAATGATCGCTAGTTCCGGACGGTTTTGTAAGAAAGCTAAGATTTTTCGCACCATGCGCGGATTCCCCGAACTGCCCATTGCAAAATAAACGATTCGTTTTCTTTCCCGCCGCTTTTGTTCAATAAAAGTCAACACTTCTTCTGGCAAGGACGCCCCCATCTTGGCAAAAATCGGCCCCACGATTCGATAATTATCTGGCAGCAGCTCTTTTGTTATAAAGCGTTCAGGAGTGGTGATGAGATTTAAATCAGCGTCCATCATTCGTAAGCTCGTTTCAGGCATAGAAAGTTTTTCTGTTTGGGCAGCGTGTTTGAATGCTCGGGGCATCCAGCGGGATTTTACCAATTGTTTTCTTGTCCAATACCAAAGTGGTTTCCTTAACGGTCCGAAGAAACGCAAACTAGAAGGGATAAACGCGCTATCTGATCGAAAAAAGGGATCACTCATCGCATAGGGTTTTACGTAGACTAAGGGAATCTGTTTGCTGCGAGCAGATAGAAAGATCGTGACATTCGATCCAGTTACAATCACCTGAGGAGCAAGCTTGTCGACCAGTTTTTTTTCGCTCAGAATACGCGCAGCAACCATCTCTTTGGTGAAGGGATTTTTGAATGAGCGCAGTTGATCTAATTTTATAATCTGTTCCTCTTGTTTTTCTGTAAGAGTCGGCGTCAATAAATGGTACGTAAAACCACTTTCAATGATAAGTGAAGCAAAGGTCTTTGAAAAACCAAAGAACTCACAGTGGTGATTTCCTTGCATTTGTTTAGCGACTTCGATCATCCGTGTCGTTTCAGCCAAGTTGAATACCGCAGGTGCAAAAAGAATCATTGGCATGCAATCCTCCTCATGTATCGAGTCCATCCACTCGTTTCTTTCAAGTATACTAAAAGAGCGCATACTTAGGAGAAGTTTTTTGCAGACCTTCTCGTTCATCTTTTTACATTGTTTAACTAAAAATTTGCTATAATAAAGAAAACCTTTCAAGGAGTAAACCAATGCGAAAAAAAATATCTTCCTTGCGGCTTAGTATATTCTCACGCGGGCTCATTCTCTTTGCTTTCTTTTTCTTGATTCAACAATTTTGGGAAATGGTTGTTTCTGACTTTGCACTTTTGCCTTCGCTGGCATTCATCCAAATTCTCTTGATGATCCTTTCAACCTTTCTCATTAGCAAGTTTGTTAAAAAACGCTCGTGGCGGCAAGTGCTTTTTGGCAGCTACCTATTCATCATCGGCTCGCTATTTTCTTTCTGGCTAGCAAATAATCCATTGGAGCTGCAAGCAGTCATTCTTTATATGATAGGCGCTTTTTTTGGCGGCATTCTTTGGGAATATTTGGCCCAGCGCTTGGCAACAGATCTTCTGGCCAAAGAACATGAACCTCGTTAACAGAGGTTTTTTTCTTTTTCTGATAGAAAAGGCAAACATTCTTCGTATATAGTGTGAAGGGGTGAAAAAGGTGCAGGATGAAGAAATCATTGAACGAATCAAAAAGAAAGACTATGCCGGCTTAGAAGAACTGTTAGCTGTTTATGGTGATAGCATGCTGAGGACGATTCATAGTGTCCTCTCCCAACCGCATGAAGTGAGCGAGCGCCAAGATGTAGCGAACGAAGTTTTTTACGAGGTTTGGCAAAAGATTGCTGCGTATCAACCTGACAGAAGCCGCTTGATTACTTGGCTGCTTTTGATCAGTCGTAGTCGTGCGATTGACCACAAGCGAAAGTTGAACAAGCGCTCATTGGAAGAAAAACCTGTTGATGAGCAGGAACTAGCTATTGAAGAATCACCTTTAACAAAGGAAAACTTTTTGGGCTTTATTGAAGACCTTGAAGCCCTTGATCAAAGGATCTTTCTGCTCTACTATTTTTATCAGGAATCACCCGAAACCATCGCAGAGCAGACGGACTTAAATGTCTCAGCAATCTACAATCGTCTTTCCCGTGGCCGCAAACGCTTAAAAGAAAGGATGACTATCGATGGATTTTAAACAGTTAGTCTTAAATGAAAATAAATCACTGATAAAAGTAACTGAACAAGAAAAAGCAACAACCTTCGAGCTGTCCAAACAATATGTTTTCTTGCAAGATCTATTAGAGGAGCTTCGGACGCTTTTAGCAAAAGACGAAACGATTCTTGGCTATCTGCCTTTGACGCCAGATGGAAACCTCGCCTTCGCCAACCAAGGGCTTGGCGCCTATGCGTATGCAACAACTGAGAAAGCAAAAGCATACCGTGACATCTTTCATGATACCCGCGGCAATCGTTTGTTGGTTTTCACAGAAACCCGAATGCTTTTTCTGGTCATCATCGACTATTTAGAAAGTAACACCTATTTCAGTTACCCCTATGAGAACATCAAGGCGTTCACCATCAAGCCAAGAAAGCTGATGAAGCACGAATCACCAGAGGATAAAGAACAATTCCATTGGGGCTATTTCGACTTTCAAGCGGGGACGCACATTTTCTCAGAAGTGCTGACGAAAAAAGACTACGAATTATTTACGTCCTATCATGAATCGATCCCTGCACTCAAGAAAATTCCAATTCAAAACAAAATTTACAGAGCAGCCAAATATCAGTATTTCTTGAGTAATTGGCATTTCAGTTTTCGCTTGATGACCATTTTCAACCTGCTCTTCCTGCTGCTGTTTGTATTACTGATTCTCGGATTTTTCTTACACTTTGGTCCACTGAAAGGATTTTATTATAAGGATCTATTGGATATAGGTATGATCATTTCCCTTTTGTATAGTAAGAATATCTTGCCATAAAAAAAGACTGCCGTTCCTTCCTAATCATTTCTTTGATATCAATTGAATAAAGCACCAGATTTTCTACGGAAGAGCACCTCTTGCAGGATTCAAGTGAAAACGAATGCTGCAAGAGGTGCTTTCTTGTCTCGGACTATTGGGACATTCCTAACCGCCCGTTTTTTCATTTCCTTTTGAAATTCTCAGATTTCTTGTGAACTTTTCAGAAGACTCCACTCATAATTTCATACATGCCTAATGAGATTATTTTTTCATTCACGCTTGCTTTTTAGGAAGAAACGTTATGATGATTTTACTTGCTAGGAGGTGTGAAAAATCGAACTTATCGGACATTTGGTCTTTTGGATCCCGTTTTGTCTTTTTCTAGTGATTGGATCGTTTTTCATACAATGGCGGAAACGTTTCGTTTCAACCCTTATTGCAGCGATCCCGTTTCTCTTTTTTATGGTAAAAATATTCAATTATCGGCACTATGAGCCAGATTCTATTTTCATCATCTATTTGGTCGGACTCTTCTTGTCATCGATCTTACTGATTGTTGCTGTCCGTCGGCTTTCAAAAAAAGCCTAAACCTAGGGTTACTAGAAAACAAAGACATTGCTTAAATGAAACCCAGCCTAACTTTAAGGTTCATTTAAGGTTCACGGACTATAGTCAATACGGACATAATAATTTAGAGCCTGTGCTAGCGGAAACTAGCGCAGGCTTGTTTGTTTATTTATAGAAAATAGGACAAATCGCTAGCAGGTGTGGGGTAGGCAAAAATCATTTGTGCCAGTGCTTCTTTCGATAGCTGATTTTCCAACACAAAAACGAAGTGGTTGATCAACTCATCCGCCAGTGCAGAAAAAATCGTGACAGCAACGATGGTATCAGATGTGTCATAAACCAATTTGATTTTTGCCTCTTGATCATTGATTCGTCGATAGGTGTACCAAGAAGAAAGATCCATCACCTCGCTATGATATTCTGAGGCATGATCGGCAATCTCTTGCTCACTGATCCCGATTCTTGCCAGTTTTTCCGCACCAAAAACTAGTGTAGGGATCAGCGGATAACGGATAGGCATTTTCTGGTCATCTATATGCTCGACAAGATAGGCGACTTCAAAGCTGGCAACAGGGGTCAGTTTGGGCTGCTTTTTCGCGAGCACATCCCCGATGGCATAGATGTGTCTTTGACTAGTCTGTAAAAACTCATTTACTACGATCCCTTGTTTTGACGTTTCTACCCCTGCCTTTTCCAGTTGCAGCTGATCGCTATTGGGTCTGCGTCCCGTGGCACCAATCACTGCTTCTACTGTGAGAGACACTGCTTGTGTCTGAATCGTATAGTGGTTTTGTTCTTTCGTGATTCGCTGTGTATTCTGATTAAAGTGAAACGAAACGCCTTGGTCCTGCATTGAGCGAACCATTTCTGTGGTTAATTCTGCATCAAATCCTTTTAGCGGCTGGTCATTATGATGGATCACATGAACTTCAGCACCTGCTGCTTGAGCGATCATTGCCAATTCGAAGGTAATATACCCAGCACCTATGAAAGCAATCGTTGCTGGCATCTTTTCAAAGGAAAGAAAATCAGTACTGCTTTGTAGATGCTCCTTGCCGACGATTGGTAGTACGGCTGGACGCTGTCCTGTCGCAATGATTATTTTTTCTGCTTGAATCTCTTCTGCACCCACGACGACCGTATGGGCATCACGAAAAGTGGCTTGTCCGTAGTAAGTAGTGATCCCTTCTGCCAGTAACCCTTGTTTGGTTGACTCCGGCACACGATCAGTATACGAGCGCTTAAACGCCATCAGTGCCGGCCAATCAATGGCTACCTGCCCTTGAACGCCATTGCCTTGCATACGTTTCGCCTCTGTTTTGACTTCTACGCCTCGCATCAGTAGTTTTTTCGGTTCGCACCCGCGATTGGGGCACGTGCCACCCCATAAATCAGCTTCGACGATCGCCACTGTCTTTCCTTTGGCTTTTAACCCGTAGGCAGCAGCCGTACCAGCTGGACCCGCTCCGATAATCAGTACATCCACCTTTTTCATCTGTCTCCTCCTTCTCTTAAAAAATCCTGCTCTTTCTCTTCCCTTCAAGTATAGCGAATCACGGTCAGCCCACAAAACAATTCGCCTTTAACGGCTCCAGCGAATGATCACAATCATCCCTTAAAATTGCGTTTGATATGGTATACTTTTCTTGTCAGTTTAACGACAAAGGAGAATGAATGACTGTGAGTTTTAAACGTTTTTTTCAGCTCTTTCTTTTTTATTTTCTCTCGATTCTGGTGGCCTATGGCCTGATTGCGTTTCTAGCAGTAGATAACTTTTGGCTAGTCGTCTGTTTGATGACGATTGTCGGCTACCTCACCTTGGGTATCCCACTAACCTTATTGAGTTTAAAGAAGAAAAAATAAGACAACACACAAAGACACCAGCAACTTCTCTAAGAAGCTGGTGTCTTTCCACCTTGATGCGATTATCCTAATACGATCTGGGCATCTGCCAATGCTTTTTCCACTACTTCCATCACCAGCTTGCTATGTGCAAGGCGTTCCTTGACAAAGGCATGATCATTTTCGTGAATGGCTTGTGCAAAACGGGCAAATTCTTCAAACATACGATGTCCGTGAACGCTTTGATCCTGATGGCTTTTTGCCCCATTGACCGATTCAACGTCATAGCTGGCAAGCATATTCGTCGGTCCATTGACGATGATCGATCCTTTCGTCCCTTGGATCGTTGAGCGAATCGTCGCTGTCGAATCTTTGGCGCCAATACAAACGACTTTTGTTTGTTCATAGTCTAAAAACAGCATGCCAGAAGTATCGATCCCCTCTTCGACATTAGCAAAATAGCGGACACTTTTAGGTTTTCCTAAAAGCCCGACCACAAAATGAATATTATAGATATTGATATCCATCAATGCCCCACCACCCATTTTTGGGTTAAATGCAGGTAAAACGATTCCCTCTTTGAATGAATCATAACGAGAAGAATATTGCGAATAGTTGCATTCAATCACTTTCAGCTCTCCCAATGTTTCAAGCTGCGCTTTTATTCCTTGGTAGTTGGCTAAGTACTGATTCGTGATGGCTTCCATCAAAAGCACCCCATGGGCAGCAGCCAATTCTGTTAATTCTACTAATTCTCGTGTCTGCAACGTAAATGGCTTTTCACAAATGACGTGTTTGCCAGCGAGGATCGCTTCTTTGGCAAAGGAATAATGCAAATGATTGGGCAATGCGACATACACGGTGTCAACGGAGGGATCCGCCAAACATGCCCCTAACTCTGTATAGACGGTTTGAATCCCGTATTGCTGTTTTAAGTGATTCATTTTCTCTAAATCATTTTCTGTCCCAAAAATAGCGGACAGTTCAAGCTGCGGGACATCCCCTGCCACCGTCAAAAAATCATGGACGATCATGCCTGCCCCTAAAATCGCTAAGTTCATCTTGCTTCCCCTTTTCTATCTTCTTAGATCATTTGTTTCAATACCTCGGTGATCACTTTATGATCCTCTAAATGGGCCAAACCTGACACACAGATAGCACCAGTGACTTCTCTATCTTCGATAATTGGAAAACCACCACCACAAACTGCATAATGTTCGTCTTGTGCCCATTTAGCAAATTGTATATCTCTATCTTTTTGCGCATAGACGTATAGTGAACTATGCCCGCTTTCTAGTACCGTTCGTTCTTTTCTTTCAAGCCAAGGGCTTTCTTTTCGCCCTGCCATTAAAAATCGAATGATCGGCAAGCCATGATGAACAACTTTGATCCCTACAGGCTTTGGGTAGTTCCTTTTAACGTACTGATCAATGGCAATTACCAATCGCAATGCGAGGTCATTGTCAAAATGATCAAACTGCAGCTGCTGTTCTTCTTGCAGGATTTCTGAAGATTCGATTCGTATCTACTCCTTTACGTTGAGTCAGTTGATGCCTTCAGGCGCTTTGTTTGTCAAAAGCCTCGTAATCACTCTGCCTTATGACTCAGTGATCATTTGATTGATGCCTGTTTCTAGCATTTCGATTTGTAAAATCGTTTCTTCGTCTTTCACGATTTTCTCTTTGCCATGGATGATCGTTTCATAGACGCCCTCGTACACACGGCTATAATCACCAATTTCAGAGATGACTTTTTCTTCATGGTAGTCACCGTTAGCATCCATATAAGTTAGTGTGCCATAGTGCTCTGGCAAATCAATCCCAAAATCGGCATGATCTGGGAGATAAAACTGTTTTAGATGCTCTTCTTGTCGATCCTTCGTTTGTTTTACAAAAACGCCGTTTTCGCCATAAACGACAAAACTAGGCCGCTCTTTTAATCGGAAGTAACTAGATTTGACAGAGATTTTCATTCGACCATAAAACAGATCCAAATCGAAGTAATCATTCATGCGATTTTTTCCAAGCAATTGCCGAACCTCATAATGGACATCGTCTGGTTGCCCAAAATAGGAGATCACTTGGTCCAGTGTATGACAAGCGTGTCCGTACAAGTAGCTAGTATTCAATGAAAATTCGGTCACTGACCGTGGAATCTCTGGACGAAAATAATCATAATGCATCTCTACTTCTAAGAGATCTCCGAGCACGCCGCTTTCGATCACTTTTTGCGTAGTCAAAAAATCGGAATCAAAGCGGCGATTTTGATAGCATTGCACAAATAAGCCTTTCTCTTGCGCCAGTGCGAACAATTCCTTTGCTTGTGCCGAAGTTTCCGTAAAAGGTTTTTCGATCAAGACATTTTTCCCATGGAGCAAGACATCCTTGCCTAATTCATAATGCAAATGACTGGGGGTCGTGACCACAACTAATTGAATTTCAGGATCACGGTAGATATCCTCTAAGTCAGAGGTGTAATGAACGCCTTCTAGTGTTGGCCAGGTCAGCTTGCCGCTTGGTGAATAGATCGTCTTTACTTTGATCTTATCCTGCAGCTTGGTTGAAAAAGGCAGATGGTAGCGATTGGTGCTTTTTCCGTTTCCGAGATATGCGATAGTTAACATTGTGACGCCTCCTATGAATTGATAGCTTGATTATTGCTGATATCCTTCGAAATGAGAAGTCTTTTGCCAAAAACAGGTTCTTTTGACCAGACTTTTTCGCAAACTGCTGAGTGGTTCTGAACATTTTTACCAAATTGCCAAAAAGGCGCAGTTTTTGCTTTTGGTTTTCTTTGTCCTAGGCTATGATTAGAAAGAGGTGGTTTGATGTTATTAGGAGATAAATTACGGCTTCAAGAAGGATTGACCAATACGGAGAAACGGATTGCCGATTATATTTTGCAAAATATCAATGATGTGCCTTCGTTGACGATTGAAGTCATCGCCAAGCATACGTACACATCCCACTCTTCCGTCATTCGTCTAGCCAAAAAGATGGGTTATGAAGGATTTAAAAGTTTTCGCTTAGGTCTGGCTGAAATTGCCCATAATCAGATGTTCAATCCAACCTTTGTTGACGCGAATTTTCCCTTTTCGCCCAAGGATCAAACACCTGATATTTTGAAAAAAATGGCCGATCTAACGATCAACTCGATCCACAAAACTCATGCTCAGGTTGCCCCAGAAACGATGGAAGCAGTGGTGCAATCGTTGGAAGCTGCGCAGCGGATTTTCTTATTTGCTCGCGGTGATTCTCAGATCCGGGCAAGAAGTTTTCAAAATAAGTTGGTCAAAATCAATAAGTATCTGATCATTGCGGATGAATATGGGGATGATGCGTGGAATGCATCGAACGTCACGCAAAATGATTGTGCCGTGTTTATTACCTATCGTGGGAAAAATACACAATACGAAAAAATCATGCAACACTTTCGTGATGTTGGGGTACCAGTGATCGTAATCTCTGGCAACGCCCATGCGAAAATCATCCCATTAGCGACCCATGCGATCATCGCTTCTCATGATGAACGTGATTTTCTCAAAGTCGGTACCTTTTCTTCACAGGTCGCCTTTGAGTATATTTTAGATTCACTGTTTGCATTGATGTATGCCAAAGAATATCAAAAAAATATTGTCGAGTTAAGAAAAAAACAATCTGTTTTGGAATCAGGGATTCTCTCAGAATACCCGTCAACTGAAGAAAAGAGGGAAATGAAATGATCAATTGGGGAATTATTGGTGCCGGAAATATCGCCAATCGCTTTGCTGCAAGTTTAGAAAATTTTCAAGACGCCCAGCTTTATGGGGTTGCTTGTCGTACGATGGAAAAAGCGCAAGCGTTTCAAGCAAAATTTCCGTGTGATGCCGTCTTTGATGACTACCAAAACCTATTAGATGATCCAACTATCGATGTCGTTTATATTGCTTTGCCACATTTGTATCATTATGAATGGATCATCAAAGCCTTTCAAGCGAAAAAAGCTGTTTTATGTGAAAAACCAGCAACCTTGACTGCACAAGAAATGCGCGATGTACAAAAACAAGCTCAAGCACACGAAGTCTTCTTTATGGAAGCTATGAAGCCACGCTTCACCCCAGCGTATCGCAAACTAAAAGAACTTGTGGATGGTGGTCATATCGGTGAGCTAACAAGTGTCACGACTACTTTTCGCCGCCATTTACCAGTCGAAGGCAGTTCTTACCATTATCTGCCAAAACAAGGGGGTGCTTTACTGGATATGGGGATCTATAACTTAGCCTTTATCCAAGATTTTTCACCAGAAAATTTAACTGCCGAAATGATCGATTACAGCCTTTATGAAACTGGGGTTGATACCTATGTTGAAGCACGCTTTGTCAGTGAAGACTTTGTTGCAGTGATTGAGACTGGATTTGACCAAACAAAAGAGACGGTGGCGGAATTACAAGGAACAAAAGGGAAAATCACGATCCCCAACTTCCATCGCCCCGCTTCTTTTACCGTGACGATTGACCAAGAAGACACGGTCTATGATATTGGGTACGAGATCGATGATTTCCATTCAGAGATTCAAGCAGTTCACACCGCTCTTGCACAAGGACAACTCGAAAATTCCCTGATGTCCTTAACGGATAGTATTGCCTGTATCGCTTTAGCAGATGAACTAAGAAGCTTGCTAGATGCGGAAAAAAAAGACAATTAAGATCATGACCCATCGTTTTTGAATAGAACTGACCAGTGGCTACCACTCGGTCAGTTTTTTGTATCAAAAATTGAGCGCTTTCTTTGACGGTATCGAAATGGTTATATTATATTTATTGAGTATATTTTTATACAAATAGAAAAAGAAAGGAAAACGCCCATGACACCAGAAATTATTACTTATCTTATTTGTTTATTGACCTTCGCTTATCTAGCTGTGACGATTTTTACTTTTGTAAAAAATCGCCGGACAGGTGACGGTTATCGCCTCCGAATTTTTTACGTGCTGGCAGCAGCCCTCGTCTTTTTGCTTTCCGTTTATGCAATCGCTACCGGTCAAACCTATGACGACTTGGTTACATCGATAAATGATCTTTTTCAATAAAACACCGTTGGCACGAAGCCCTGCGGATCTCTTCGTTTTTGAACCTCTGGTTGAGGGAAGGATCAAAACGGAAACGAGCCAATGAAAGACTGCTCTTCGATGGCTTTTTCATCAGGACCTTCTATACCGAATCAATGTCTTTCAACAAATGATGTCTGACTTTTTATGGAGGTGTGCATGCTCATTCAGCTTAAAGAAGCGAAGCTTTCCGATTTACTTTCTATCTACTTGATACAAAAAGCTGCCTTCAAATCTCTCTTTCTCCGTTATCAAGATGGAGAAACTTCTCCCTATTTACAAAGTTTTGAGAAGCTAAACGCAAAGTTTTCTGCGTCGAATACCACTTATTATTTAATCATGACCGCTCAGAAAACCGTGGGCTTCCTAAAACTGACGGTTGAGCAGGAGCATACGACGAAGCTATCTTCCATCGCCCTTCTTCCCTCCTACGAGAACCGCGGGATCGGTAGACAAGCAATGACCTTGATTGAAAGGAACGTACAAACAGATACGATACATTTGAATACGATCCTGCAAGAACCCAAGCTGGTTCACTTTTATCATTCTTTGGGGTATTCCCAAACAGGCAGGTTTCAAAGCACCTCTTCAGCAATCTGCTTTGTCTCCTTTACGAAAAAAATTGCTGCGAAATAAAAAAGCCATCTCGCCTTTCATCGGCAGAGATGGTTTTTTCTATCAATTGCCATCCTTTACAGCAATCATTTTTATTGGTCCTGCAAGGTGTCATCGGTTTTTTTACGCAATCGCGGAATCTCTTTCACATTCATTAAATCTAAAAAGAAGGTGAACAATGGGATCCCGATGATCAAGCCCCACAAGCCAAAGAGATGTTCGCTAAGATACAGGAGAATAAACGTGTAAAACATCGGGATCTCTGTTTTATTGGCCATCAAGCGGGGATTTAAGATATAGGATTCCAACGCATGAACAAACACTATGATCAATAGAATGTAGATCACGTCATTAAATCCGCCGATAGAATACGCAATAAACGTCAATGGAATACACGAGATGATCACACCAGCAACAGGAATCAAGCTGAGAAAGAAAATCATCAACGCCAAACTCAACAGCTGCGGAAAGCCCATCACCGCTAAGGCGAAGACAGTGATTGCTGTATTAACTAAGGCGATCACCAACTGCGTCTCAATCACATTTCCGAAAGCACGCGTAAACTTAGCTCCTAAATAGTAAACATCTTCAAAGAACCACGCCCCTCGCCCTTGCAAAAATAGCCGAGAAAACGCAACGGTCTTTTTGTTATCGATCATAAAGAAGAAACTAAGCAGAAATGAGATCAGCACCGTCAATGCCAACTCACCGAAATTATACAGATAATTGATCACGACTAGAACGCCGCTTTGTAATTTCTGAATATATTCACTGGTTTGCAATAAATTCAAGACATATTCGATCAATTCATTATTGGAGTCTGTCCGTTGGTAGAAATCAGCAACGGAATTGACTAATTGGACGGATTGTTTGATGATGATTGGTACATAATTTGTTGCTACTAAATAAAGAATAAAAACAATCAAGCTGTAAGTCAGGATGCTCGTAAGCTTAATGGGCAGATGACTTTTTCGATGGAGCAAAAGAACCAGCCGATAAATCAAATACGTAAAGATAAAGGTCAGCAAAAGAATGGTCATCATACTGCGAAACAAAAAAAGAATGCCCGCAAGCATAAACAGGACCGTCCAGCGCCGCAACACAAGATTTTGAAGAAAAGCATTATAGTATTTCATCTGTAACTCCTTTATTCGTTGCAATGGAGCAACGAAGCATTTCAGTAGTGCCTAAGAATTATCTAATCATTAAACTATGCAAATAGCAAGAGATTTTATTTTTCTTAATCGAGCGAAAAAATGAAACAAAAAATCCTTAGAAGAATCGTTGGCTTTCTTCTAAGGAAAAGAGTTATTGGTAAACGGTCTTTCCTTCGTTTACGGATAAAACCGAGTTGATGGACAATAAAAAGAAGCTGGCAGCCAACAGATCAGCACTGCCGCCTGGAGACACATTTTCTGACTGGCAGAAGGCTGCTAGTGCATGAAATGCTGGGTTCGGCAACGCTTGCTGATTGGCTTTTTGTGCGAGTTGCTGAACCAGTGCCAGTACCTCTTGATTGCTGCGGTATAAAATACACGTATCGTCCAGTGTAGCGATGATCGCCAACAGCATGTGGAGCCTTTTTTCAGTCTCATTGGAACAATCCCGAGAAAAATAATCCGCTAGAGCGATTTGAACATGGGGGAACCCAGCAGCAGCTTCCCCATACGCACCGAGATGTCCATATTTGGCTTGAACAGTTTTGCCATGACTTTCCGTTTGTTGAGTCAGCGCACGATCAGGAAATGCAGTGAGAAGCTGGATGTCAGAAAAGACTTCTGGCAAAAAAATCCGCTGTTTGCGACTAAGTTGGCTACTGACGGCGCTGATGAGCAAGCCTAATGCCCAAATGGCTCCTTTATGAGTGTTGATGCCACCAGTGGCTGCCAACATCGCCTGTTCTGCCTTCCGACCGATTGCAGCGATTGCTTCCCGCAACTCTTGAGACATGCTGCTTCCCCAAGACACCAAGGCCATTTCTTCAAAGTATGGCGTCAATGCTCGAGCTGATCGCAGAAAGAGTGCTTGATCCATATCGTGATGGGCACCTGAATCAATGGCATCCACTAACCCAGGTTTTGGGGACAATGTCACTTCTGCAATCAAGGCTTCTTCTACCAATTGGGCGAGTCGTCGACAATTTTCTTCTACAGCAAATGCAAACATCCAACTCCTCCTCTATTTTTTGATTTGACCTTTGATCGTTACCCATAAAACATGCAAAACATAGCTTGTTAAAAAACCACAGCTGGCAGTTGCCAAATAAGCGACGATGATCATGATGCCCATTGGCAGTTGCAGCAACAAATCTTTGAAGCATAGCAACAAAACTTGAAAGACAAAAACATTGGCAAGATAGGTTCGATACGCATAAGTAGATAGCCACTTAAATGTCCCTAACTGAGGGGCATTGTTCTTGATCATAGTTGACACAAACATAAAGACTGCAAAAATCAATACTAAGCTATATAAGCTTTGCAATGTATTTAAATACGGTGCATGAGCGAAACTTAGATCACCTGAATAATGTAGCAGATGATTGGCAGATAATAGCCCCAATGCTAAACCCACTGGCAAGAAAGCATAGCGAATCTTGTATAGGAAGCGATAGACGGTTTCGTGATAAATCAAAGCGGCTTCGCCATAGATCCCATAGATCACAAAGCTAAAGACAAACCGATCCAATAAATACCAGCTTTCATGATGCGGTCCTTCAAAAACTTGGCGATCATAAAACACATACCAAGCGACATACAAAGCAGTTGCGACGATCAATACTGGCCAAACAGCTTTTTTCTTCGTCAACACTTTGTAGCCTAACCAGACAAAAAACGGCATCAACAATTGGATCTGCAGCATCATGATCGTATACCACAAGTGTGGCGCCGCATCCCCCGTCACATATTTCAGTAAAAACGTTGCTGTATCAGTATAAAGTTTTCCTTGTTGGACAGCGGGAAAGAGCCATAAATAAGCCGTCGTCCAAAGCACATATGGCACGACAAGTTCAAAAAACTTTTCTTTCAAAAATTCTAGATAAGACAGATGTTGACTTGTCTTAACCATGTTATAAACAATAGCAAAAATAAACAGGGGTGCGGTAAATTTCACCAAGACATAAAAGGTACCGATGAATGCTGCAGTCTTTTCATCTTGGGTATTGGATAAGGCAAAAGTCAAAATCGTTTGCATCATTACTGCTGTCACGGCAAATACTTTTTGGAAATCACTGATGTTGATTTTTAAATCGTTGTTCTCAAACATGTTTTTCGCTCACTTTTCTAATAATTACCAAATCTCAGTGGTGAGTTTTGGCCCTTCGTCTGTTTTTACTAAGATTTTTTTTGATGGATGTTCCAAATACTCCTTTAAGGCAAACCCGCCTTGTTTTGTGATAACTTGAACATCGATCTGTTGAAAAAAGGCTGCCTGCTTTTCCAATAGTTCCAATGGCAGCTTTTCTTTCGTGTCGGCATAAAGCAACAGATCTAAATCACTTGTCGGCTTGATTGCTGCCTGTTTTGCAGCTAATTCAAAACCCAAACTGCCACCAATTCCCCAAGAATAGTACTTCAATAAAAGCCGTGCTTTTTGATAGCTGCGGTAAACTGGATAATTGGCTACTTCATTGAATCGGAAGCTCTCACGACTGGTCAATTCCCAAGGATGGATCGTTCGTTTGATCATGTTACAGGGTGCCTCAAAGGCAAACCGTTCTTGCCGCTTTTCCCCGCGCAACCCCACGGGTAAATAGCTAGGGTTGCTGGGTTTCCCACGACGGACGGTCGCAAAAAGCTGTTCTTTTTCAGAAAACCATTTCGGAATATCAATCATATCAAGAACTTCTTTATCTAATTGAACGATATCGTGGGCACGGTTCATTCGTTACTCATTCCATTCTGCATTCATTTTTTCAAATACGTTATTCGTTTCCAGCCGGCCGCTCTTTTTAGCGATCGGATTGGTGTAGCGACTGGTCAACATCGTGTCATTCGTTTTACGCACATCATCAATCGCCTCATTGATCGCTTCAATTACAGTCGCTTTGCTTTCAGAGGTGACAGACTGATCCGTAATGGAGGATAAGAAAGTGAAGATTGCCCCAAGTTTCGTATAATTTTTGATATCATAAGCAATACTTGGTACTTTTTCCGCAGCGGCTTCAATCGCGGCAATCGACCGTTTGGTGACCCGACTTGCACTTTCTTTTGACATTGCCTGAACAGTGATTTTTTCACTATTTAGTGCGATCAGACGACTTGATTGCAAGCCATGCGCTAAGAAAGCCCCAGAGATCGCATTACCAGCGATAAAACCGATCACTGGATGACCCGCTTGGCGTAGTTTGGCATAAGCTGCCGCACTGTTTGCTAAAGCTGAATGAATACCAATCAATTCTTCATTGTAGCCATACGCTTGGCTAGGGACATCGATGACCGCAATGATTGGCCGTTTGACTGCTTTCTCTTTGTCTTCTTGATAAACAGTTTCTAACAGGTGGCCCATCTCATACCCTTCGACTAAACCAACTTCTCCCTTGCGTACCCGATACATCGGATTAGTTGGGTTTGGCACGATCGCTGTAACAACGACTTCTTCAGTAAAAAGGTCAGATGCAGCTGCATAGACAGTTGCACTAGTTGAGGTTGGGAATTGCAGATTCGTCAATGCTGAAAACCAGTGATAACCGATACTGTCAGCAGCAGCTTCTTTGCCTTCTGTTACAGTAATAGGTGCCACTTCAGTTGCTTTATGCGCTGCAAGAGCCTTATTGTATGCCTCGATAGTCAGCGGCTTTGATAGATCAAGTTCGTTTAAAAGAGAAAGATAAAAACCACTTTTTTCGCTGCGATGACTGTCTTTCTTTTTAACCATCGCCGCAATCACAGCTTCTTGGATCGATTCGACACTGTCAGTCACTAGTTCATCGATCATTTGTGCTGCCAAACGTTGTTTGGCGCCAATGGTGTTCCAAATCAAATCTTTATCACTGGAATCAAATTCTCTCACGCCAGCTTCTTGTTCGATGACTTCAGGACCGTTCAAACCGATACGGGCTTTCTTCGTCGCTATCAAGTAGCTCATAAGTGCTGAGGTAATCGACATACCGCCAAAAGAACCCACCCGACCTGGCACTAAGCCAATCACTGGCACATACGATTTTATTGCAACGATCAAATTGCCGATTTCTGCAATCGACAATAAGCCGTAATTCGCTTCTTGGAGGCGTACGCCACCAGTATCGAGGATGATGATCGGTGTGATCGGATTGCCCTTTTGGTTTTCTTCCAACACATGCGTCAATGCAGCGATGATTTTAGCACCAGAAACTTCACCGATCCCGCCACCTTGGAATTTTCCTTCCATAGCGATCACGACCACGTTTTCTCCAGAAATCGTTCCACGACACACAACGATCCCATCATCGCTTTGTGGCACGATGTCTTGAGCCACCAGATTGGGTGCGATCATTTGGTCGAATGGATCGATCAATTCACGACCGCTCTTGGCATCCAATAAGGCGTGCACCCGTTCTCTGGCATTTAATTCTACAAAACTATTCTTCATCTGCTAGTTCCTCCATTGCTTGGGTTAATCGTAGGTAAACCACACCGGGAGTGGCGCCAAAGTCGTTGATCACGATTTGCGCACTGATTGGATAGCGCTCAAAAAAACGCGTCAAGACATTTTGCCACACATCGCCAAAGCCGTCACTTCCTGTACACACTGAAACGGTGGTTTCTTGTTTGTCCGTTGGAAAAAGCAGAATTTCCAAGTCACCAGAACCAACCACGCCAACATGGACTTTTTTGGTGACTGGTTTCGTTGTTTGATACGTATAAGCTAATTTTTCCATCTCTTCTTCTCTCCTCTTGCTCTTATTAAGACCACGTTCTGAATTTCATTGGCGGTTCATACAACCCATCGGACCATTCGATCAAATCATCAACGGTTTGAGCTGCTAGCAATGATCGTTTGGCATCACTGCGTTTGATCCCTAAGTCTTCTGGTAATTTCACGATTCCCGCTTTGCGCAAGGCATCCAGAGAAGCTTTTGTGCTGGTCATTCCTAGTGGAGTTACACCACCGATGGCTGCGATGGCTGCTTGTTTTTCCTCTTTTGAGTTTGCTTTATAAAGATAAGCGATGCCTTCTTCTGTCACGATATGCGTCGTATCTTCGCTATAGATCATAATTGGGGCATTGGCTAAACCAGCTTGCTTTTGGACAGCCAACGCATCTAACGTTTCTACAAAAACAGGTTTTTTATTGGAACCATACGTTTCAACCATTTGAACGACTAATTTTTGTCCTTTTGCTAAAGGATCTGTTTCATCCCGCAAGGATTGCCAAGCTGGAGTCGAATGCCGACGGCCCCCCGGATTATGCCCCATATTTGGTGCACCACCAAATCCAGATAAGCGGCCTTTCGTCACTGTAGAAGAATTTCCTTGATAATCTAGTTGTAAGGTCGAACCGATAAACATATCGATGGCATATTGACCTGCAGTTTGTGATAATGCTCGATTGCTGCGCATCGTGCCGTCTTTTCCGACAAAGAATACATCGGGTCGAGCGGCAATATATTTTTCCATACCAACTTCCCCACCAAAACTGTGGATGCTTTCGACCCAACCAGATTCGATAGCTGGAATCATCGTTGGATGAGGATTCAAGACCCAGTTTTTCGCTACTTTTCCTTTGATTCCAAGCGTTTCTCCATAGGTTGGTAAAAGTAACTCGATCGCAGCGGTGTTAAAACCGATCCCATGATTCAACGATTGTACTTCATGTTCTGCATAGATTCCTTTTAATGCCATCATCGCCATCAAAATTTGTAATTCCGTAATGTTTTGCGGATCTCTCGTAAAGAGGGCTTCTAATTGATACGGTTGGTCTGCTACCACGACGACATCGATCCAATCGCTGGGAATGTCGACCCGCGGCAAACGATCGACCACTTCATTAACTTGAACGATCACAATCCCATCTTTAAAGGCTGCTGCTTCGACGATCGTTGGCGTTTCTTCCGTATTGTAACCTGTATAAAGATTTCCTTGGCGATCGGCTTTGTCCGCCGCCACAAGGACCACATTCGGAATCAAGTCAATAAATAAGCGACCATATAATTCCAAATACGTATGAATGTCCCCTAATTTCATAGTTTTGTCTTCAATCATTTGGGCAACGCGCGTACTTTGTGCGCCTGCATAAGAAAAATCGATTTTCGTTGCAATGCCTTTTTCAAATATCGTCAAATGTTCTGGACGGGAGATACTCGACATGATCATATGCAAATTGTTGACTTTTTGAGCATCGACTTGTTCTAAGCTTTTTGATAGAAAGCTTGCTTGTTTTTGATTGTCGCCTTCAAGGACCACTTTGTCTCCCGGACGGATCAACTGTTCTAAGACTCCAATGATTGCTTCCGTTGGGACATATTTTCCATCGAGAAGATGCTCGATTTTTTTCATGGTTTGGGCTTTCTTTTCACGTTTACTTGCCCAGTTTCTTGCAGGTTTTTCCATTGTATTCATCTCCATTTTTGATATAGGAATAAAGCATCATCCATGCCATGTTGATCCAAATTGATCACACGGATCGCTTTGTTTTTACCAAATTTTGCTTGGATCAGTTTTGTTAAGGTATTGCCCGGAGGAAATTCAAGAGCCAAATCAAGTCCTGCTTCGTAGGCAACATCCATGATCTTGTTCCACTGCACCGGAAAAGCAATATTTTGCAGCAAATCTCGACGGATCTCTTCAGGGTTCATGGTCATCCGACCATCCGTATTTTTGAGGTAGGGACAGATAGGCACATCAAGGAATACCGTGTTCATAAATGGCGCAAACCGTTTCACGAGTTCTGCCATCAACACACAATGGGACGGGACAGGCACTGCTAAAAGTTTGGCGGTTTGCGCATGATAATCTTTCGCTTGAGCTAGCGTCTTGCGCAAGCCTTTGATATGACCAGAGATCGTATGCTGCATGGGGCAATTTTCATTTGATAAATAGACGGGAGCAGCAGGATCAAATGTATTTGCCACGAGCGCTTCTGCTTCACTTCTCGTTACACCAACCAGTACCCCCATGGCATAATCAGTCGGATAGGCTTCTTTCATCAGTGTCGCCCGATGATAGACCAAGCTAGCGGCGTTTTCGAAACTTAAGCTTTCACAAGCTAACGCAGCGGAAAAAGCGCCAATCGAATGCCCCGCCACAAGCTGAGGTTGCACACCAGATGCTTTCATCTGGTCCGTGTAAAAAGCCGCTTTTACTAAAAGGGCCAACTGAATAGAGACGGTATCTTGTTTGAGATCCCCCGATACAGGGTGTAAATCAAAGCCTGTCGCCTGTTCTAGCCGATGGAAATAACTGGCAGGCACGTCCTCAAGCATCTTGCTGGTCTGACTGCCTTGTCCTGGGTATAAGAAACCTGTACTCATGAAACACCTCCTAAACAATTTCTCTTTCCTGTGTCATAATAACGGAAGTTTGTTATAATAAAAAATACCAGTTTCGTGAATATCCATAACCAAAAGGTATGGAAAGAGGAGTATCTGATGAACCTTGATCATTTACGCTACTTTAAAAAAGTAGCCGAATCGAAAAATATTACCCAATCTGCACAAGAATTATACATCTCACAACCTGCCTTGAGCCGTGCCATGAAACACCTAGAAAGTGAACTAGGCGTTCCTTTGTTCTATCATGCCGGTCGGCATATCGAGTTGACGATGTATGCTGAAGAATTTTATCCCTATGTCGTTGAGACGTTAGCACGTTTCGACGAAGGAATGAGTGCGATCCAAGCCTTAAATGGAGAAATGGTCCCGGCGGTGACGATCTACTCTGAAGTCGCATCCGTTTCCTTGCCTAACTTGGTGGCGACATTCGTTGAAAAGCACCCTGAGATCCAACTTTCGATCAAGCAGCACGGCAGTAAGGAGACCAACAAAGAACAAGCCTTCTACATTACCTCAGAGCCAAAGAACGGCTTGACTAATCTGCCGATATTCACGGAACCCATCTTACTGGCGATCCCCCAAAAGCACCCCATGGCAGAAAAAAAAGACTTGCAAGTTGCCGATATCCAACACGTGCCTTTGCTGATGCTGGTTGAAAACAGCCCGCTGCGTAGAACCATCGACGAAGCTTTTGAAGCAAAAAAAATCAGTTTGACTATCGGCTCAACGACGGACGATCCAGCGACGCTGCGCTCCCTTATCAATCAAGGACTAGGAATCACCTTCTTTCCTAAAATTACTTGGGGTTATGAAGATGAGGCACCTTTCGTTTTACGTGAACTAGCAGATTTTCCCTTATCAAGGACGATCTATTTGGCATCAAGCTTTACGAAAGGTCATCCTATGACAAAATTGATTGCAAAAACCTTGATTGAATTTTATCTTGGCTAAACAAAAAGAAGCGTCCACTCGCACGTTAGTTGTGCAAGTGGACGCTTCTTTTTTCTTTCCTATTTACCCCGGTTGAATCATCGAATCGACCGTACATTCATTCACATTGATCTCTTCGATCTCTTTTGACTAGCCACAGTATTGGCTGCCAGTCAGGTGAGACCTCATAAGATTTGTTACACGCCTTCAAGTACGGCTGCCTTACCATCACTTATGCGTCAGGCAATTGATCGTATTCTTCATCACTGACTGCTTCTAACCATTCTGAAGCACCAGCAGTAATCGCTACATGGGCAAACCAACTATTTTTTGCTGCACCATGCCAATGTTTGACCCCTTCCTTGATGACTACGACATCCCCAACAGTAAGTTTTTGCGGTTTCTTACCTGCTTCTTGGTACCAGCCTTTTCCTGCGGTCACCAACAACAATTGATACCCACCATTGATATGCCGATGCCAATTGTTGCGACAACCCGGTTCAAAGGTCACATTGCCAATGTTGACTGGAATCGCTGGATCAGCTACTAACGGATTCAAGTAACTCTGACCGCTAAAATATTGCGCATAGGCATCATTTGTGTTGCCCAATAAAAAGATTCCTGCTTCTTTTGCTGCATCAGCTTTTGACATTTATTTTTCCTCCACTTCTGCTAACTCTTCTTGATAAACCGTTTTGGCGATGTTAAAAGCAGACCAAGCTTTGGGCCAGCCAACATAGAAAGCCAGATGAGTGATTACTTCTGCAATTTCCTCTACAGTGATCCCGTTTTCCTTGCCAATCGTCAAATGGGCAGTCAACTGTTCAAAATTGCCACCGGAAATCAAGGCAGATATCGTCAATAAACTTCTCGTATGAGGAGCCAATTCTGCCTCACGTGACCAAACTTCACCAAATAACACATCATCATTCAGTTGCGCGAATTTCGGCGCAAAGTTGCCTAAGTTATCTCTTCCTGCTGTTTGTTTCTTGACCATATCGATCGACTCCTTCATCTATTTTAATGAAATACTGATTTAACCAATTTTGAATAGCTATATCCGCTTTAGCTACTCTTGAACCACGAACAGCTAATCCAGGATAAACAACTGCATCAGGACAAGTCTTTTTAAAGTCTTCAATGCTATTGCCGAATCCTGAGCCTTCATGAGTACAAAACGGAAAAATAATCTTCCCTTCCAATCGGTGATCTTTTAAAAAACTCGCTAGGATCATCGGGTATGTGCCCCACCAATTGGGAAAACCGATAAACAAGACCCGTTCATTAAAAAACGCTGTCGATACCTCTTGATAGAGGGGGAAATCATTAGCCGCCTTTTCTTTTTTTGCTAGCTCGACCATTGCTTGATAGCTTTCAGGGTAAGGATAAGTCGGTTCAAGAGAATAAAGCGGGCATTGTAATTTCTCTGCTATTTTCTCTGCTAGAACCCGCGTATTTCCCACTATCAGCTTTTTTCGCTGCCCTTCAATAAGATTCTCCCCTGCTCGTGAATACACAAGTATTGCCGGCATTTTGTCACCTCCTTGGTTTCTCTTCTTGGTATATTTAATAGTAAGGCAAAGCGGAGCCGTTGAATAATGCTTTCTATAAAAAGTCCCTATGCTTACGAAGCATAGGGAGAGGTGGAAGCCAAAAGAAGCGGATCACTCCACTTCTTTTGGCTTTTAGGATGCAATTATTCAAAAGCGTCACGAAAGCGGGCAATGAACGCCGTCACAACCGGCGACATCACACGATTTCTTTTCCACACCAAGACACAGCTGGTTTCGATTTGAGGGACTAAAGGCAAAAATTTGATCGTTTCATCCCTACGTTCTCCGACAGCTCCGCTGATGGTCAACGCCGAACCAACATGGTTTTCTACTAAGGAAAAGACATTGAAAATCAAGTTATATGTTCCAACGATCGGTAATTCTTCTATTGGTATTTTTGACCATTGACTGAACATTTGCTGAACTTCCGGGCGCCTTGACACTAGCAAAGGCACCCCTTTGATATCTTCTGGTGTGATCTCCTCTTTATGGGCGAGAAAAGAATCAGCCGATGTCAGTATGCCCCAAGTCTCTTTTCTTGGTAGAACGATTTTTTCGTATTTCTCGATCTCGATAGGTTCGATCAAAATCGCCAAATCCAATAAGCCTTTCTCCAAACGCTCGTTGATATCATCTCCTGTGCCGCTGTGAATATGAAAGCGGACATCTGGATAGTCACTGATAAATTCTTCCAACATCAAAGAAAGCGTGTCGGAATTATCTGCTTCCACACAGCCAATTGTGAAATGACCACTAAACAACTGTTTCTTACGAGCTTCAAACTCTTGCAAGGTTTGATCCGTTAGACTCAATATCTCCTCGGCACGGCTTCTTAAAAAACGACCTGCTTCCGTTAAGAGCATTGTACGATTATCACGAATGAAAAGAGCCGTTCCTAATTCATCTTCTAATTCTTTTAATTGACGGCTCAATGTCGGTTGGGTGATGTGGAGCACTTCTGCAGCTTGAGAAATTGTCCCTTCCTCTGCAATCGTGAAGAAATATTTTAATAAACGAAATTCCACTAAATCGCCTCCTCTTTTTTGCAACATTTTAACTCTTAGCAATGAAAAGAATCATCCTACTTCTTGGTCTATTCATTTTTAATAATAACAAAGAATCGCTAATTCAGCGAATCATGCTAAAAAAGCGGAGAAGACTGTAGAATTTTAAGAAGATCGTTTTATGGAATGACATGTAAAACCTGTTCGCACAAACGAACAGGTTTATCAGCTATTTATTTTATGGCATTTGACGTAGGATAAGTGGGTTTTTGTTATGCTTATTCTTACCCGAGATAGTCTAAATATCTATACAAGCTCATGTAGCAAGTTAATAATAGATTTTTTTTACAAATCAGCTGCGATGAAGATCCTTATGTTCCTTCATTGTAGCTGTGACTTCCGATTAAATTTAGTTTACCATAACAATATTATGTTTCATTTTATTTTTCAAGAAAGGTATCATCCATCTGCTGATACCTAAAGAAATAGCTAGAATCCAATTTCCGTTAGCCAATCCTGCAGGTTCGTTTCAGACGCTTCCACATTTCCCCCTCTTACCCCAAATCCTGGGAGAAATTCGTAGTCTGGATATAGCAATTCCAATTCATTTTGACTATTTGTTAATCCATTACCACCGTGTGTTGCAAATGGAACGATTTGTTTGTTGCTAAAATCATTTGATTCAAGAAATGTTAAAATAGCTCTCGGTGCCCGGTTCCACCAAATAGGAAATCCAATAAAAAGAACGTCTGCATTTTCTAGTTCTTCAGTATTCTCTATCAATTCTGGTCTCGCATCCTCTTCCACCTCTACAGTGGCTGTAGCTGTATGTTCATCATAAATATTTGGATAGCCTGATACTGTCTGAATGGAGAATATTTCACCACCTGTCTCCTCTGCGATCATTTCAGCCAAAATGCGCACATCTCCTGCGAGTTCACCGTCTACTATATTAAAACTGGCTCTTGAAACAGCTTCGATCTCAGGCTCTTGTTCTAAATTCTCTGGACGTGTAAAGTATGCTATGGCAATCGTAGCTTCTACCCCTCCATTCCCTACTTGTTCACTTTCTAGACCATCAACTTCTGCTGTATTGTCAGTCGTCGCACCATTTTCTGTCTCTTCATTTTGTGATTGACCACATCCGGTGAGAAAGATCACTAAAAAAAGTATTCCATACAAAATTTTTTTCATCATATTACCCCTTTTTCTTATTATCAATCAGATTGACTTTTTAAGTATATTTCCTGAAGTGTACTTTAGGGCAATACGCTAGAAGCGTTTTTAGATTTTCTTTTACCAATTTCTCACAAAATCAACACAATGAAAAGCCGTAAAACAATTCCTGTTGTTCTACAGCTCTCCCAAGTCTCATCTCTTATTGTTCTATCTTGTTTTTCAGTGTTTAATCTGGGCCAGCGAAGGAAATTCAGAGAAGTTCAAAAGTTGTTGATTCGCCCTCAGATGAATTTTTTCCAATAAACAAAGTAAACATTCCTGGTTCGACGCCATAATTCATGTCTTTTTGATAATAATAAAGATCTTCTTTTGTTATTGTGAACTGAACGGTTTTTTCTTCATAAGCTGACAAAGAGATTTTTTGATATTTCTTTAATTCTTTCACAGGCCTAACTACCGATCCAACGTGATCTCTGATATAAAGCTGGACTGTCTCCAATCTGGAGTAAGCAGAATTGTTGCGGATCGTAATTTCAGCTTCCAACGTTTCATTCATGGTTGAATCACTCAATTTTAACGAATGGTATGATGCTTCCCCAAAACTCAACCCATAACCAAATGGAAAGAGCGGCTCGTTTGAGCAATCCAGATACTTCGAAACGAAACGTCCTGTATGTGTCTTGCTGTTCAATGGTCTTCCAGTATTGAAGTGATTGTAGTAAAGTGGCAGCTGCCCTACATCTTCTGGGAAGCTCATACTTAAACGACCAGAAGGATTGACCTTCCCAAAAAGTATATCAACGATTGCTTGTGCTCCTTCTGTACCAGGAAACCATGCCTGTAATATTGCATCCATTTGTTTTGTTTCTTCTTTTAGCACCAGTGGGCGACCACTGAAATTGATCAAGATATTTTTTTTACCAAGAGCGGTAATTTTTTTAATAAAAGCTCTTTGAACAGCTGGTAAATGAAGGTCCGTTCGACTGCCAGCTTCCCCACTTTGCAAACTGTGTTCCCCCATAGCAAAAAGAATAATGTCTGCCTCAGTGCCAGATTTCAACGCTTCTTTCAGCCAAAGATCTTGCTGTGCAGCTGATGAGGAATTGCCGCTGGCAGTATAGCCAAAGTCTCCAAGTATAGAATCATCTTCTAAAAGCGGACAACCTGGTTCGTAATGAACATATTTTTCCGTAACTGCATTTTGGAGCGCCGTTTTTAATGTTGTGACATCCCCTGTTTTTCCGTGTACTGCCCATAAACCAATCATTGCTTGGTTGTCACCATAGGGACCAACGAGTAATATTTTCTCTTTGTTTGGAGTAAGAGGAAGTACCTCTTGCTTATTCTGCAATAAAACGATCGCTTCGGAGGCAACTTTTCGTGCAAGTTGCCGGTTCTCTTCGGATAAAAGTATTTGAGCCTCTACTTCTTCTGAACTGCCACGGAAAGGATCTTCAAACAGCCCTAAATCCTCTTTAAGTTTCAAGACACGATACACAGCGTCATCGATCAACCGCTGATCAATCGCACCGCTTTCCAGCAGCGGACGAAGCTCTTTCGCATAACAGCGGGTTTTCATATCGATGTCATTTGTTGCTTCGATCGCTAATTTGGCCGCTTCTCGATCATCCGCAGCAATCCCATGAGGAATCAATTCTTGAACAGCTGCATAATCCGAAATAACGACTCCGTCAAACTGCCATTCTTCTCTTAGAATTTGTTTGATCAGAAATTGATTAGCAGTAGCGGGAATACCATCATACGTGTTAAAAGAAGTCATGACTAGTTTGCATCCAGCCTCGACAGCCGCTTTATAGCCGATTAAGTAGTCTTGACGCAGTTTGCGTTCACTCATATCAACTGTATTATAATCGCGTCCGCCTTCTGCTGCTCCATAAGCAGCAAAATGTTTAACACAGGCAGCGATTCCGAACAGATCCCCCCCTTTTTCCTGCTGAATGCCTTCTACCATCGCTTTCGCAAAATCAGCATTTAGCAGCGGATCCTCTCCTGTCGACTCCAAGCATCGGCCCCAGCGAGCATCGCGTACTAAGTCGACCATCGGTGCATAAGTTACATGCGCGCCAGCCGCTCTTGCTTCTTGGGCTGCGGCTTGGTAGGCGCTTTGAATCAACGCCGGATTCCATGTTGCTCCCAATCCTAGAGGAATCGGGAAGACTGTTCGGTATCCATAAATGATATCTGCCATGAACAATAGAGGGATTTTGTGTCGGCTTTTTCTTAAGTAGTCTGTTTGAATCTTTCGAGTTACTTGAGCCCCTGTGACATTTAGTACTGAACCGACAACATCGATGGTTTGTTGTTCGATGCCAAGTTTTTGCTGAGGACCCAAAGACAAATCGCTTCCGTGAAAGAATTCTCCAGATAACTGCACCAATTGGCCGATTTTTTCATCTAAGGTCAGTTGGTTGACTAATTGTACCAGTGTTTGATTTTTCATATTATTACTCCTCGCATAGTTTTTTCTATTGATATCTTAGTTCTGGTGTGATAAAGCGAGTCTTTCCTGTAGCTGCTTCTGCAAAAACTCCTAACTGGACACCGGTAAATTTTGAGTCAGAACATTCGTTTGTAAAATGACGTACAGCGATTTGATCTTTAAACACTACAGTACTCGTTCCATCTATAATCAGCAGATTGTAGCTATTGCTGTCTCCAGATAATTTCAGGGTCAGTCTGTTTCTATCTTTTAAATTATTGGATCGATGCAGATGTAAATCGAAGATGATTTTGCTGGAAAAAAGCTCTGTTTGGTGTTTTGTTTTTCGCAATCCGAATTGGCAAAAATGCAGGTCATCCTTATAGATTGCTATGCCAAAAGTTCCCTCCTGACATTCGTCAACCATCAATGTCGTTTCAAAGCAGCAGTCAGTATCAGCTTGACTTAAGGACAAAAAGGCAATGGGCTCGTCCTTAGAAGTTCCTAAACGGGTCGGTAAGTTATCAATGACCAAATCAGTATCATACGTATAATCAATTGGCAAACGTACACTCTGCAACTTCTTGCAGAGAAAAGGTACCGGTTCATTCCGCTGCTTAACGCTCTTTGAAAAACGATCTGTTTCAACTTCAACCGATGCGTTCCCTGTCTGGTTGACAACTGGCCAACCGTCAATCCACTCTACAGGTAATAGAATCGTTTCACGACCAAGCAGGGTAAAATGACGTTTGGGCCTAGTCGCAAGAGCTGTCAGCCACCAAAAACCTTCTTTATCTTGAAAGAAATCTGCATGCCCTACGGCTTGAAGCGGCGACTTGATATCTCTATTCGAGAGGATAGGATTCATACTTGCTCCTTCATATGGACCATTGATTGATTTACTTCTTTGAATCGTTACCATATGTCCTTCTCTTGTGCCACCTTCCGCCAATATAAGATAGTACCATTCGTCTTTCTTGAAAAGATGTGGTGCTTCCGCGTCGCGTCCACCGCACCCTTGGCTGATTTCTACCGGATCTGTCAGCATTTTCCCGCTGTAAGGATCGATTTCAAATTGTAGAATGCTGTTTTTCCCTTTCATTGATGCAGCAAGTTGGAAGAAAAATCGGCCATCAATAAATGAAAGCGAGGGATCGATCCCAAAAGGACAATTGATCCAGATTGGATCAGACCAGCCATGGTCAAGGTTTTTCGTATGGCAGATGAAATTCCCTTGAGTGACATTTGTACATATCAGAAAATATGTTTCCTCAAAGAAGCGGATCGTTGGGGCAAAAAGTCCCATCGAGTTGCTGATTTCTTTCAGATTGATATGATCTGGACAATCAATCGCATACTGTTTAAATTGCCAATTGAGTAGATCCTGGCTTTTAAAAATCGGCAGACAAGGAAAATATTCGAAACTTGAACAGACTAAATAGTATGATTTTCCATCGAAACAAATACTCGGATCAGGATGAAATCCTTTGATAACCGGATTGGTATACTTCATTGTGCTCCTCTTTTCTCTTTGTATTGCCACATAGAAAAAAGAAAGCGACACTAGCCGCTTTCTTTTTCGGGTTTACACTTGCTCCTTCAATGCGGCTTGTTCCAATTGATAGGTTTCTTTATCCAGCTTTCGAAACCACGGATACCATAGTATTGGGGACAAAATCAGTTGAATGAACAACTGTAAGATGATAATCGACAGTTTCCCTTGAACAGCAGCATGGAACCCAATTGGTAAACCGAAAATGGCAGTAACACCAGTAAAACGAGCGACAAATCCAAAATGTGTTAAAACATAAGCTAAAATTAAAGCAATGCTATTATTGGTAATGAATGGTACCGCTAATTTAAAGTTTAATACCAAAGGCGTACCAAAAATCAATGGTTCAGTGATTCCGAAAAGAGCTGGAACAATTGCGACTTTCCCTGTTTCTCGATACTGCTTGCTTTTCGCTCGCAGCATTAATAATGCTAATCCTAAGCCCATACCGCTCCAAGTTATGATCATAAAGAATGCATAGCCAGTAATGTTTGGCGGTGTTTGGCCTGCCGCAACAGCGTTTAAGTTCTCGACGTCCATTGCCATCCACAGGGCTTGAACGATCGGCATAACGACATTTGTTCCATGAATACCGAAAAACCACAAAACCTGTTGAATCAGTGAGATCAGAATGACTGCACTGATTGATCCTCCGATCCCTTGAAGCGGTTCTTGTATGATACTGTAAACAAACTGATGCATGTTGCCGAAGCTGGTTGCTTCAAAGAGTGAATTTAGTACAATGAAGAGCACACTGATAAGAATCGTAGGTAAAATTGATTCAAACACTTTTGTTACCATAGGAGGTACACCTGCTGGCATTTTGATTGTCCAACCTTTGTCTTTCAGCCAAATATATACCCTTCCACTTACCAAACCAACGATCATTGCGGAAAATACTCCTTGTGCACTTAGCCAAGTAGCTGGAATTGCGCTGACTTCATCCGTCGTTGTACCTAGAGGGGTAATGATAAAGAAACTAAGCAATGCGATAATAGCAGCAGAAATACCATCTTCTGTCGGACGTAGATTTTTCACTAAATGATAAGCCATTAATACCACGACATAAACAGCCATCGAGCCAATAGTTATTTGATTTAGTTTGCTAAAAACATTTGCGAAACCAGCTAAAAATGAAAGTGCTGGAAGACTATTAGGTAATACTAGAAGTAAAACAGCGATCGAGCCGATCAAAATAGGACCTAGTGTCCCCATCATCGCCCCGGAGATCGATTTTAAATAAGCATTGTTGCCTAATTTGTCAAAAAAAGGACTTAATTTATCGAAATGACCTGTGATTTTTTCTTTCATAATATTTCCTTCCAATCATTTATTGTTGATTTGATAGCGCCTTCAATTTCAACTTGTTATCAATATAACAGACTCTTTAGCGAAAGCGAATATCAATTCCTGACTTGTTTTTGACAAAAACACAGATTTGACTACTTGATTCTTGATTGTTAAAATCGATAAAAAAGGAGCGCAACGATGGACCATTTATCCCTAGACAGGCTGATCCGTAAGGTTTCTAATCATGAAAAGGCGTATCGAAACGGAAATTTGAAACCTGATTATTCCGACTATAAAAAAGTAGTTGTCAATGGTCAAGAAGTTCTTTGCATGGAACTGACAAATTCACAGATGATTACGCAAGAACAGCCTTTTTTTATAAAACGGCATTCTCGTTTTCAAAATTATCCGATTCACTGCCATGATTGGATCGAGTTTAATTATATGTATGCTGGAAAATGTCAGCAGATCATTAACAATGAGCCACATTTTCTGTATGAAGGGCAAATTTTGCTGATGGATGCAAACACTGTTCACAAGATTGAACCGCTTGGCGAAAATGATATTCTCATTAATTTGATTATTCCCAAGTACTATTTAACTGCAAATTTCTTCAACCGTTTTTCCTCGGACAGCGTTTTGACTTCATTTTTTATTGAAGCCATCACTCATGGAATGAAACATGATCGATTTATTCATTTTGCTTCAGAAACAAGGACACGTCTACAGTTCTTTTTTAAAGAGTTGTTATGCGAATGGTTCGATCGTTCAACAGCATATACCGACATTTGTGAAGGGTTGTTGAGTTTGATCATTTCGGATCTTGTGAATATCTATCAAGACTCTTATACGGATCGTTCTGATCGATATCGAAAGAGCCCGATTGTTCCAATTTTGAAATACATTGAGAAAAATTATGCAAATGTGACTTTGACAGAATTATCGAAACAATTCAACCTTAATCCTAATTATCTGTCCAATCTTTTAAAAAAAAACACCGGCTATTCTTACAAAAAACTTGTAATCAATCAACGTATCTTGGCAGCTGATCGTTTTTTACTTTCAACTGACATGGATATCGTTGATATTTCGCAACAAGTCGGATTTGAGAATATTAATTTCTTTTACCAAAAATTTAAAGAAACATATGGCATTACTCCTGGTACAAGAAGAAAGCTTCATTTTTGAATAAATCATAAAGTTGATTTACCACTAAGGCTCTCCAATCTTTTTTTTAATTATCTTTCCATATAAAATTTCTAAGGCTTATTAAAGAGTTTGAAAGAAAGTTGTAAACAATAATTTATTAACGACTTTTCCATTTATCTTTCGATTTTCCTCAAATATGTGGCGAAAAAGTCAACGCATTTATGTTAAAAAACGTTAGACAAGCAAAAATAAAATAGAAGCGCGTAAGATGGATTTTAATAGGATCATTATATGATAAACTATTCCTAAATATTATAGGAGTGATTGAATGAACGTTTTTTTCAGACCACCAAAAGAAGATGATATTGATCAAATCATGCAGATTGAAAATGCAGGATTTACAGCGGATGAAGCAGCATCCAAATCTGCGATGATGGATCGTATACTTACAATAAGTGACAGTTTTATTGTTGCAGTAAATGAAAAGGATTATCCGATCGGCTACGTTGTAGGACCCATTATTTCTAAACGTTATCTCTCTGACGATCTTTTTGAAAGTACTCGTCCTAATCAGCCTTTTGGTGGCTACCAAAGTATTCTTAGCTTAGCTGTCGCTCCTGATTATAGAAACTGCCAGATTGGTAGTAAACTACTGTCAGTTCTTGAACAACAATGTCGTCTTCAAAATAGAAAAGGAATCACCTTAACTTGTTTAGAATCATTGATTCCATATTACAAAAAGCATGGCTATCAACTAGAAGGACTGTCAGAATCACAACATGCAGGTGTTGCTTGGTATAATATGGTGCTAGAATTGGCCAACACGCCTAATGAATTCTAATAAAAAACTGCATACTAGATGAAACGCCATTCAAAAGTAAGATATTAAGTCTAACTTTTGAATGGCGTTTCATCTCAAATTAATATTATTTACGAACTTTTCTAAAACTTACTCTGATTTTTCTTGCTAACTTTTCATCCGTCAACGCTTTTTTAGTATTTGAAAGCAACATAACTCTTGATTCAGTGGAGTCCATAATATATTTTCTCTCCCACTGGTCTTGATCTGGACCATCGCCAATGATGCGAATGTAAGACAACAGACTTTTAATCATCTCTTTTGTCAATGTTAGGTTGGTATAGCCATCGTTTTCATAAAAATCATACCATGTATCACTTGGATTTTCTTTCAGTATTTGAATTAGTTGATGGATTTCTTCTAACGCATCGAAAACTTTTACAAATACAAAAACCATTTCTTCCCGATCAATCATCTGATAAGCGTCTAACAAACGGAGCAGTGCTTTTAATGTTTTGCATTGAACGGCTACTGAGAGGTAAATATCATTAAAAAAGCGAGCATTTTCCGGATTTTTATCCTGAAGGGATAATGTAATCTGCTGGCATCTCAGCAATAGATTCTCCCAGGCTACTATCTTTTCTCCTATCATAGAGAAAATTTCTGTGACTTGCTCCTTGATTTTCCGATCACCCATCAACCATTCTAACCTCGGAATTTTTGTTTCTTGCTTGAGCCAGGATTGAATAATTTTTCGAATCAAATAACAGGCAAACTCATCCCCAGCGGTTTGATCCTCATGTGTTCCATAGCGGATAACCGCTTCAAAGTAAGCTTCATAGACAGCTTGGATCTCTTCTTGCTGATTTTGATAGTATTGTGTTACATGCTCTAAAATTATCTCTTGATTGGTTCGTAACTGATAATCTGCTCGCCAGAAATTCGCTATTTCTTGTAAGAACAAAATATGCGGTTTTATGTTACCTGTATTAACTAAGACAAACTTATCCATCTTGACTTCTCTAACCGCCATTAACTCTCTAGAAACAAATTCTGGGCTATTAGGCAAGATCGTCAAGAAATTAGATGCTTGTAAATCATGAAAGGCAACGTGATAATAGATTCCTCTTGATTGATTTGGTTTTGGTGTGTTTGTTAACACCTCATCTCGTGGATCGTGATTCCCTTGTCTACGAGAAACCATTTTGCCATAACCATTATCCGCCCAAATCTCAATCACATCATCTGGAAGCTCAAGTAAGTCAAGATTAAATAATTCCGTCATCTCCCCATAAATGTTCATCGAGCATACTGCATGAGGATCGACTTCTTTAACCATATGATATTGTAGATGGACGATTTCGTTGATCACTACTGCTTTTTCCGCTGCAGACCACTGTCGATCAAGATCTTCTGACCAAAAAGGACAATCCCCTTGTCCACGAAAACCGAGTGTGTAAATAACCTTGGTACCTTTTTGCTCGTGTAAGGCTTTTTTCCATAATTCCTGAAACAACACAAAATGTTCCTCGTATGAAGCCTTCAAACTGGGATACCTTCTAGCAAACATCTCAGCGCCTAGTGGCTCGGCATGATGATGTGTATAGATCAACCCCATCGCTTGCGCACTTTCTCGATGTCTATGACTGTTCTTATCTGTTCCAGGGATGATGACATTTCCGCCTAAACGTAACAATGTTTCATAAATACGTTCCCATACATATTCATTTGAACCATTATCTTCCCATTGATCCAGCAGCAACTCATCATTAACGAACCAGCCCCGATAGTCCGTTGCAAAATCAGGCAATGTTAAGTCAAAACCTGTCCATTCAATAAATGGCTTTTTTATTGGGGGAATCTCCATGAAATACCAAAAGGGTTGAACACCTAAAATTTTATGAGAGATTTCAAGAACCCCATACATTAATCCTAACGGTGTTTCAGCACACACTTTTACTTTATCTGGCGATACGAAAAGTATATGAAAAGCATCCGTTTCATTTTTTTCATCAAGTAAAACCAATTCAATTTTATTTGCCTTCCTCGTGTCTGTCACAACGGTTAAAATGTCACGTTGCAAGATCTCGCAAGCATGTCCAATCACTTCATTTTCCAACTGTTTTGACGTAACAGAAGTATTTTTAGAAATGAAAAATGTTGTTTCCATGTAATCACCCGTTTCATCTATATAGTTTATTATTTTATCTTCAATAAAGAACTTTCTACTATGTTGTAAAAGGCAATCGAATTGCTTATCAGCCATAAATCTCTCGTCACTATTTTCTGCAAAGGTATTTTCAAATGGTCTAAACGTTTTGTTAACTTTTTACTTTGATACCGCTCATAAATTTAGAATAAGCGAAAAGCTTGTCTAAAAAAATGGAGAAAGTCGATGAAAAAAACGAAAAAACAGACTTTCTTTGTTTTTTTTGATTTTTCCCCGTCTTCCTTTAACTAAGGTTTTATCTTGTCGTTGTAGAACATGATCTTCCATGCCTATTCAGCTTGTCGTGTTTAATCATATGTACAGCAAACAAGCCCACACTCATAAGAGCATGGGCTTAGTGAGATCATCGTCAATTCTAAATCTTCAATTAAAATCTGGCTTTTATCAATTCAGATTTCAATTGCTGAATAATGAAGACAATTTCTTATTTTTCTTCAATTACATATACTTCTCAACTTCATCAATTTCTTTTTGTAGTGCTTTTTCATCGTACTTTTCATACTTACCGGCTTCGTGTGCGATCTTTTTGATTTTGTGAATCGCTTTTTTCTCAACGATCCATTTCTTCATACTATGTTTTTTTGCGTCAGCATCTAGTGTGTCTAATTCAGCTAAATTCTCATCTAACTTATCAAGAACCTCGGCAATCTTTACCAATGCTTTTGCTTCCTTTTCTTCATAGTTTGTCATAGATATCACTCCTTAAGTATTTGATATATTTATCTTACTGCTGTAATTAAATATTTTCAAATTAAATGTACTGTTTATCACAAAGTTTTATCTGATTCTCACTGAAGAAACAGAAAACATTAGATTCTTGCAATATTCTACTCATTTTATACTTATTTTTATCCTTAATGATTTATCATAAGAAAAGTATCGATTATATAAAAAGATAATTTAGTGAATTAGCAAACATTCGGTGTATCTTTTCTGATAAAGTCATTTAGCTTTTTTACTTTCTTATGGTTGCAGCAAAATTTTCCCGACACTTTTTCCAGATTCTAAATAATCATGGGCAGCTTTTCCGTCAGCTAAGGAAAAAATGGTTGGTTGACTGATTTTCATTTGATCCTTGCTAAAGTAAGTAAACAGTCGGGTGCTTCTTCTCTCCCGCTCTTGAAAACTTGTCAAGTAATCCCACAGATCCCCTGTCAAAATACTTTTTGATTTTGATAACAAGGGAATAAAGTCGATCGCTGGCGGATTTCCGCCGGCCATGCCAAAAAAGATAACCTTCCCTCTATTTTTGAGCAAGTCGACACTTTCGGCTAATGTATGCCCAATGCCATCATAAACGGTATCAAAGAAAGAAATATAGGTTTCTTGCCATTCTGTATTTCTTAAAAAGACATGTTTTGCTCCTTGGTCTAAAGCCAGTTGTCGCTTTTCTTCCGTAGAAGTGACGCCATAAACTTCTAGACCATCTGCGGTTAATAGTTGCGATAAAATTTGTCCGACACCACCACTTATCCCATGGACGAAGACCTTACTATTATTCACATTATTGCCAAGATCATGAGCTAAAAAATCAGCTGTCAACCCTTGCAGACCAATACTGGCTGCTAATTTAGGTGGTATACCAGATGGAATACGGATGGCATTTTCCTCAGGAACAGCCACCAATTCTGCGTTGGCAAAAGGAACATCCACAAAAAGAATCGTTTCCCCTAGCTGAAATTTGGAGACTGATGTTCCTTTTTGAACAATCTTCCCTACTCCTTCATAGCCATTGATAAAAGGGTCTCGGGATTCAATATGATAGCTGCCCTTTCTTCGATAAATATCTGCATAATTCAACCCAATATACATCATTTCTATCATTAGCTCATTTTCTTGAATGACGGGATCAGGCAATTCACCATAAGTTAACACATCTGAATCGCCAAATTCTTTAAAGTACAATGCCTTCATGCACAAAACATCTCCTATCTTTTGCCAATCAAAATCGTGTGATTTTCTTTATGAAACCAAAGCTCTATCACTTAGCCAACTATCATTAGATTGAAATCATATAAAAATAAATAATTTAAGTTCTTTTGGTCATTTTTTACTATAAAAAAAGCACCTTCTCACGAAGATACTTTCATTCTATTCTTCTAGATGAGATTCGTCAAAGTAGATTATTCGTTCAGATCCTCCTTATCAATTCCAGTTATGTCTAACCCACCTTATTCCTAGATAAATCAACTACTTTTGTGTAAAACAGGATTATAACAAAGCTGACTATTACTAAGAGAAAGAAGTGAGGATTTGAAGCCATCATCTTTTAAGTCTGATAAATCCTCAGAAGTAGTTCATTACATCGGAACCAAACTGACTATCCATGGTTTTTAGAGGATATCAGGAAAGAGATGGCGTAAGTCGCCCGGCGATCAATCAATTTTATCATATAAATAATTATCCCCACTCGAAAAAAATTAAGCCACATCGCTTCTACTTGTTAAAGGCCTCTTTGCCTTAATTCGTCGTTCAACCACTTAAATCCATCATGGATGATTTGCGCATGATCAAAAGCAAAAAGAGATTCCCAGTTCTCCGTAGAGGATCGTTCTTTTGACGTAACATATTGATAGAGTACTTTGTCCTTATCAACCCTATACCAAAAAGCCTCAGAAGCATCATCTCCTGCATAAAGAGTCTTCATCTGCTGTAGAACAGTTATATAAACAGCAGAAATAGTCCATCCACGGGAATCCCGATTTTTATCTCCATATACACCTAATAAAGAAACTTCCTGCACTTCCACGCCCGTTTCTTCCTTTAACTCTCTGATGGCAGCCTTAATGATATTTTCTCCTTCGTTAACGAAGCCACCTGGCAAAGCGAACCTTCCTTTGAAAGGATGATTTTTTCTTTTGACAAGTAAAATGTATACTGCATCCGACGTGACATTGAATATCAAATTGTCAACAGTAAATGCTGGTTTTGGATATTGTGGTAATTCCTGCTTCTTATACCAGCTTAACCACTCTTCTTCGTTCATTTCCTCTTCTGATACTTTATTTGCCATGTGATTGTCTCCTTTTGCTTTGAGTTATCCGAAAGATTTAGCGTTTTGATAGATAGGCTTTTTGCTTAAATCAAAGATTGACATAACGCCTTTATAAATTTCAAAGACTCGTAAAACATTTCGGTCTTCTACAGAGGGGTATATTTTTGCCATGTAAGGATTTTTCTCAAAAATTTCATCTAAATAGGTAGAGCCTATTTCATTTACTCTCCCTTGTAAGGTAATAGAAAACGATTCCATTGATGTTTCTCCTTCTATACCTGTGATGGAAACGACCGGGTTCATTTTGAGCTGTTTATAAAACGGCTTGGATATTGCAGTCAAAAAATACAGCTTCGTTTCTTTTACCAACATAATATCGATTACTCTGGTGACCGGATTTCCGTTTTCGTCTACTGTGGCGAAAACGGTAGAATGAATCTCATTTTTTAAATAATTCAAATAATCTTCTGTCTTCATTTTTGAATGGTCCATGAATGCGCTCCTATCTAAAATTATCGATTTCTCTGATCGTTTCAACTATATTTCCTTGTAGAATAATCGTTTTATCCATGAGTTCATCTGGTATGCGTTGTGCTTGTTGGTTACAGACGATATAGGTCGACTGATTCGTTGCCCTCGTCATTTCTTGGAATGGATATTTTATAATGGAAGGCGTGTTGTTACCAATACCGATCTCCCAAAAAACGATTTTAGTACCTAAATAATTTTCTAGAAATTCTTTGTATCGGTTAGCTGCGCTTTCCCAACCATCATCTTGTACAAAAAATTGATCTATCCGTAAATTGACCCGCATCGGTTGTCCACATTTGGGGCAATATGGTATGAGGTGCTTGGGAATTTTGAACTGATTCTGCTGATGGACCATTTGCATAATCAATGATTCATTCTCGTACGTCTTGTTATGGCAGGCACGTGAACATTGAAATAACCCATAATCACCTTGTGTATAAAATAATCGTCTCTTATCAAAGCCCGTCTTTTGGAACTGATGATCTACATTAGTAGTAATGACAAAGTAATTTTTTTCTTCTACCAAAGATAGAAGCTCTTTATATAGCGGCAAAGCCTCAGGCTGATATCGATTATGAAAAACATGTTTACTCCAATAACCCCAATACGTCTCTAATGAATCGAAGGGATAAAATCCGGCAGAATACATATCGGTTAAATGATAATAATCAATATAGTCTCTGAAATATTTTTTGAACCGTTCACCAGAATAGGTTAACCCGGCAGCAGCAGAAAGGCCTGATCCAGCACCGATAACGATTGCCTCTGCTTCAGTTATCTTTTGATAAACTTTCTGATAATTGTTGTAGTTTTTCATGGTACAACTCCTTATCAATGTCTTTAAACACATTGAAAATAATTTTTATAGGTGAATGAACACGCGTTACATATTCTTGCGTTGTTTTGATAGCGATCTCTGTAGCTAACTCATTGGGAAAACGAAATTCTCCTGTTGAGATACAACAAAAAGCGACGCTCTTCAATTGATACTCTTCGCAAAGCAACAAGACGCGACGATAACAGTCAGCCAATAAGGATACGTGTTCTTTAGTTACGGTATCTTTTATGATTGGCCCAACAGTATGTATCACTTTTTTGGCAGGCAAGTTATAGCCGTCGGTGATTTTTGCATAGCCGGTTTCTTCCAAATGCCCTTGTGCGTCCATGATTTCTTTGCATGCTAGTCTTAATTGAATACCTGCTGCAGAGTGGATCGCATTGTCGATGCACCTGTGTAATGGAACAAAACATCCTAGTAGCTGTGCGTTTGCAGCGTTTACGATGGCGTCCACTTCCAACCTCGTGATATCTCCTTGCCAGAGATAAAGGTTTTTTGTATACTGTTGCGCATCGTTTAGTGAAAAAATCTGATTTTCAGCTCTTTCTTCTAAAAGAAATTGATTTTGAATGTCAATAAAGTCCTTATGAATAGGTCGCGCTTCTCTTATATTTAATAAGCATCGCAATAAATCATTTTGTTCTTTCGGATCATCCGAGCTAGCATCTACTATTTTACTTAAGTGACTGTTTTCCTCTAATAAATAGTTAATCAGCCATTTCCTCTTTTCGCTATGGTTCATCGTCAACACCTTCTTTATAAAAATTTCCCGATTATTTTCGATAATCGGGAAATAGCAAGACTAATTTAACAACTCTTTGATTGCTTCTACGCGACTCGTCAAAGGCTTACCCAAAGCTTGTTCAAAGTCACTAGATGTCACATCTAATTGATTATTTTTAATATCATGTTGGAAAGACAAGAACATTTCTGCAACAGGTTGTGGTAAACCGCCTGCTGTCAAACTATCTACAAAGGTTTGATCATCAGATGAAACTACTTCGATTTCCTTCCTTGTTGCTTCTTTTAAAGCTGCTGCTAATTCAGCATAAGTAATAGGGCTGCCCGATAATTCAAGGATTTCAGGGTATTCTGTTCCTGCTAGTGCTTTTGCAGCAACCTCAGCATATTCGCGCTTCAAAGCCCAGCCGGTTTTGCCTTCTTTAGCTGCGTAAACGAATTTCCCACTAGCTAAAGCACCGCCAATAATCGGCATTTCATTTTCTAAATACCAGTTATTACGTAAAAATGTATGCGCAATTCCCGCTTCTTTGATTTGTTTTTCAGTAAAGATGTGATCAGCAGCTAATGCACTTGTTGAGTGATCTGCATCAGCAAAACTTGTATAAGCAATATACTGAACACCAGCGTCTTTGGCTGCCTTAACCACATTAGCATGTTCTTCTTGACGATTGCCTGGTGCGCCAGACACAAAAAGCAAGCGGTCAATGCCGTCAAAAGCGTTACTCAACGAATTGATGTCAGAATAATCCCCTACTCTTACATTGTAGCTTTTCTCTTTTAGTGTAGCTGCTTTTTCTTCAGATCGTACCAAAGCATAGATCTGATCTTTAGAAACTAAATCTTTCAAGAATTCAAGTGCATATCCTCCAAAACCACCAGTAGCTCCTGTTACTAAATATGTCATATAAAACACTCCTTTTTAGTTCGTACATTCAGCTGTACAATTATAAGATACACCTATATAATAAATAGTATGTTAAGATAAGTCAAGAAGAAAATCTAAAAAGGACTGAATTCACTTGAAATATTCTATTCAACTCAGTGATGCAATTCATATTATGTGTTATATCGTCATCTATAAAGATACTAATATGCTCTCAAGTGAGATGATTGCTCAAAGTGTAGAAACTAATGCTGCAAATGTCAGAAAAATAATGGCAAACTTAAAAAAATCTGGACTGATTCGAACAACTACTGGGAAACCAAAGCCCTATTTAGCAAAGGACCCCAAAGATATTAGTCTACTTGATATATATAAAAGTATTCATGGAAACACAAATCTCATTCAAGTCGATCCTAAAACGAATCCAGACTGCATTGTTGGTGCAAATATACAAGAAGTACTGGATGGTGCGTATAATGAATTGCAAGTAACTGTCGAAGAAAAAATGGCGAAAATCAATCTGTTCTCTCTATTAACAAGTATTGCAAGTTTAGAGGAAAGCAAACGACCGGAAAACAAATCTTTTCTTGAGCCATTTTTATAAAACCAAAAAACCCATTGAGATACTGACATCTCAGTGGGCTTTTTCGTTACAAATGAAATTGATCTACGTCTTCACATCTTTCGACACCACTCATAAGAAATAGCGTTGTCATTCACTTGCTTTTTCTGCAGCTCTGACTATTTCTCTTAGATAACCGGATGTATCTCATAGGCTGAGCAGATCAATTTTTGTCTGCCATTCAATTCATTCCTGATAGTGATTATTTTTATTTATTTCTCAATCGTTGGCCTTATTCTTTGATTATTATGCCCGAAAATACAGAACGATTAAAACCGATTTCTCCACTTGCTATTTCTAGGTCAAGTTTTAATCCCATAATGTATGTCTAATCAAATGAATCTATTCTATTCCCATCATTACTGATAAGTTAAGATCTCCGTGCTCAATAATTAAGTTTTATCCTTCCAACAAATGTTTCGGCTCTCCACCAGCATTAACTCTAGCAATGTCATCAACGACACTTTCGCACATCATTTCATTACATTCATGATTATAAGCCCCAATATGAGGTGTCAAAACAATTTTCTCTTGGTTCATAAATGGATGATCAGCTGTTGGAGGTTCATTTTCTAAAACATCAGTGGCATAGCTACCAAATTTGCCAGCCGTTAATGCCAACACTAAATCTTCTTCATTTACTAAAGCACCTCGAGCAGTATTAACCAGAACCGCGCTGGCTTTCATTTTCTTGAAGGCTGACTTATTGAATAATCCTTTGTTCTCAGCCGTACAGTTCATGTGCAGAGAGATGATATCTGCTTGTGCCAACAATTCGTCAAAGTCCACCTTTTCTCCACCGCGTTTTTCCACTTCTTCGACAGAAAGATACGGATCGTAACAAATTATCTTACAGTTAAATGCCTGCATAATCTCCGCAACTCGTGTACCAATGTTTCCAAAACCACAAATGCCGATCGTTTTCTTGTTCAAGCGATGACCTAAGTATCGTCCACGATCTTTGGACCACTCACCTTCTTTCACTTTTTCAGCAGTGTAGGTAACTAATTTCGCTGCAGTCAAAATCAAAGATACGGCATATTCGGCAACATCGTCTCTTTCCATATACGCCGGAATATTGGAGACCATTACCTTGTTTTCTTTAGCCGCGATAACATCCACGTTATCATAGCCGATCCCAAAGCGTACGACCAATTGAAGTTTAGGCATTTTTTCAAAAAAACTTTTAGGCAATCTAGGTTCGGTCCCGATAATGATGAAGGAAAAATCCTTCAATTCAGCTGCTAAATCCTCAGGAGAGATGTCTGAAGGAAATTTGAAACGTTTTGTTTCCCCGACTTGTTTATTTAACTGATCCATGTATTCTGGAAAGTATTTCCCAAAACTATTCGCGTTTACGATCGCCGTTTTTTTCATTTGATTCCCCTCTTACTTTCCTCGAACTTCACTGACTATAGCTGTCAATTTCTGGGCATTTTGTGCAATCTCTTCTGATGTACCTTTAGTTAGGAGTCCCCCAATACCAATACAATCCACACCATTTTCAAACCATTCATGAAGGTTTTCCAGAGTTGCACCGCCAGATGCTAAAATTGGTGTATGCGGCACAGGAACCTTTATTACCTTCGCTAAACTAGGGCCATAATAATTGGAAATTGGGAAGGCTTTAATAAATGAAGCACCATTTTTCAAGGCCTCCATCATTTCTGTATAAGAGGTACACCCTGGTGCGTAAGGAATTTGATACAAATTACACAGCTCTTGAACGCCCTGATCATAAGTTGGAGCAATAACAAATTCCGCGCCATCCATGATTGCCAAGCGTGCAGTGGTACTTTCTAAAACAGTTCCGGCACCGATCAAGATTTGATCACCGAATGTTGCTTTGATTGCTCGGATGACTTCTCCAGCGTTATTGTTGGTATAGCTGATTTCCATAACATCAACCCCACCGTCTAAACAACCTTTTGCAACTTCGATCCCTCGTTCAATCGTTTCTACGCGGACAACGGCCATTATACCAGTATTAAAAATTCGCATTGTGTTTTCTGCTTTTATCATTTTCCGATTCGCTCCTTTTAAATTTCTAATGTCTGTCGAAGATTAACAATAGTAGCAGCGGATATTTCTCCAATGTGCTCTGTTAGTTCTGCTACATTCATTGATTCCTTTGAAGCTAATGCTTCCATCACTATTGGCATATTTACCCCGGCAAAACATTCAATATGATATTCTTTTAACTCTTCAATCATGAGAGCTACGACATTAAATGGCGTGCCAGCTAAAATGTCAACGAATATGAGACATTCCTTCATTCCAGATTGGACGACAGCTGCTTTGATTTCTTCTTCTAACACCTCTGGGCTTTTTGTTGGAAGCAATCCGATCGTAGCTACCTGATCTACCTGATCTCCAAAAAACATCGCACCGCTTTCTTTGAAGGCATCAGCTAAAGGTCCGTGAGTAACAATAATCAACTTAATCATACGTTTATCTCCTTATCCTAATACCCCGATTGCACCGCCTAGGAAACCGATCGCGAAGAGTACCAACAACACACGAGTGACGCTTTGTCCTTTGACCTGCAACCAATAAGCTAAAAAAGTAAAGGCAAGTGGTAAGAAACTTGGAATGATCTTATTCAAGGTTTCACCAACTGACAAAGTTGTCGTCTCTAGTTTCACTTCTAACACTGCTTGAACACTGACATATTTGACGATCATTACACCTAGACAGAACAGGCCGACGATTCCTAAAAAGGAAGTCATTTTTTTGATGAATGGTCCTTCTAAGAAACGATCAATCGAGTCCATCCCTAACTTATAGCCTTGTGTAAACATACCGTATGTCATCGCAAAATCCATCAACGTAAAGATGATCCCAAAGGCAAAAGCTCCCCAAATCTGCCCCTGTGAAGCCCAGCCTAATGTCACACTTAGAACGATTGGCTTCAACAATCCGGCTACAACAGTGTCGCCGATTCCCGCTAACGGGCCCATTAACGCGGTTTTAATTTCCGTGACCATCGATTTATCGATTTCTTCGGTTGGATTATTAGCGATTCCTTCTTCCAAAGCGATCACCATTCCTGGTAGAAAGGCTCCCAAGCGAGGTTCTGTATTGAAATACAGCATATGCCGTTGCAATCCATCGGTAATTTCTTCCTTGTCTCCTTCGTACATCTTGTTCAAAAGCGGTCCCATAACGGTTGTCATCGCGCCTGCCTGTAATCGTTGATAGTTGTAAGTTAAATGTGATGTTAACCACCAAGTGACAGCTGCTTTTTTGATATCCTTTTTTTCTAATGCTTTAGCCATTCTCTGTTTCCCCCTCTTCTTTCGCAAAGCCAAGTTTTAACATTAATAGACCAATCGCCACAGCGATGATGACATACATCATTAAGTCTGTCATGCCGGTATAAGCCGCAATCGCGAAGCCAATGATAAAGAATGGGATAAGTTCCTTTTTTAGCATAAATTTCAACAACATCGACATCCCTAAAGCTGGTAAAATTTTCCCGACGGCTCCAAGACCGTTCATTGCCCAATCAGGCAAACTATTAATAATAATCTGAATGTACTCGCTTCCAAAAAGGGCGATAAAGAAGACCGGTAACGCTCTTAAGAAGAGCACAATAAACGGACCACCAAACATTTGAATTTTGCGAATGCCTTTCCAATCACCCTTGTCGGCTAATTTATCCATTCGCGTCGGCCAAAATGACGCTAGAGTCATGTATGCTACATGAACATAATTTCCTAATAATCCAATCGGAATGGCGAAAGCAGCCGATTGCTCAATACTCATCCCCCCTTGGATCGCAACAAATGTTCCAAGTAATCCCGCCCAATATAGGTCTGAAGCATTCGCCCCACCTGCACTAATCCACCCTAGATAGGCCACGTTGATTGTTGCTCCAATTATTACTCCCTGAACTGGATCGCCATAGATTAACCCAACCCAGAACCCGGCCATAATCGGTTCGCGGATCAGCCACCAACTTAGCGGCCACTGAATCCCGTTTAGCAGAGCTAACAATCCCATAAATAATGCTTGAACCATTTCTTTTCCTCCTTCGCACTAATGAATCTTGTTCAAATGCCTACTATCATTTCATTAAAGTGTTCATTCAAGAAATTTCTTGAATGAAAAGACAATCCTTTTTTAAAACTTACTTAAAATATTTTTAAATGCATACTCCGTATCTTCGGGAATAGGTTGTCCGTAAACTCGCACCCCACTTTCGTGTAGCGGAACCAGGTCCTGAACATCCTCTTCTGACATGACAATATTTTTATTGATATTTTTTTTGTTTCCGGAACCTTCAATGCCGCCAATTTGTAGCGAGGTATACTTAATTCCGTCTTTCCATGCTTTGGCCGCTGTTTTTGTATCTTTGAAGAGAATAAGTAAATTATTCTTAGGGAAATCATTCTGCTTCCATTTTTCGGTAGCGCTTGCAATCGATTCTACAAAAACATTTACCGATGAGGGTGCCGCATTTAATAGTATTTTTTTCAAGATGGGACTCTTCGCTGATTTGTCGTCAATCACCACGATATCTTTAATGTTGTATTCCTTAACCCATCTGGTCATTACCTGCCCATGGATCAAACGAAAATCGATCCGTGTCAATTTTAAATTTTCCATTTCTGTTTCCTCCTATGCATTGTTTGTAATCTCTTACTTGAATAACGGCTCCTCTCTGGTAAATTTAAGACTACATCCTTTAAGAACATCCTCACTATCACATATCCAAAACCACAAGTCAAAATCTCCCAAAAACCTTTTGTGTACCACAATAAAATACCTTTATAAAAGCATTAAAAGTAATATATTACACTATAGAAACACCAACTATTATTTTGTGGTATAATTCTATGAAAAACAGTGTAAGCGCATTCTTGGATAAATACAACAAATTTAGGAGGAAATTATGGCAACTCAGCAGGAAAAACTACTCCATCGCATCGAAGAGATGACTCAAGAGCAAATCATGCAGGGTACTTATGATTTTTCAGACTGTTGCGCATTGGTTCTATCAGTTGATTTAGTAATTGATCGCTCCAATGTTTCGCGTATGTTGAATAAGCTGCATCAAGAAAAACAACTGATCAAGCTAAAAGGACGACCAACTTTATTCATTTCTACTCAAGTTTTGACAAAGAATTTTCCCTATCTATCTTTGCCTCATACAATTCAAAAAGATGACCACTTGAATAACTACCTTTTTCTAAATGAAACATCAATTCTTAGTGCGACTGAATTTCAGTTGGATGCTTTAGACATTGGTGAAACGAGTTCGTTATACAATGTAGTACAAAATGTTTTACCGATCTTTTATTATCCAAGCAATGAGCTGAAAATAATTATTTTAAGAGGCGAAAAAGGCGTCGGGAGAAAATTCTTTTTAGAAAAATTGATCGAGCAAAATAAAAGGAAAGAAACTTCCAAATCTGCAAGAAAAATCTTCTATGCTCTTTGGTCCGAACAAAACAAGCTTGATATTCTCCCAGAGTTAAAAAGGAAAAAAGAAGGTCTGTCTTCTTTTTTGGTCATCGAGCTAGATTCTTCCATTTCAGCATCAGATGTTTCAAGAAAACTCGATGAGCTCTCTTTTTATTATAAAAATGAAGGCGGCACTCAACCATTGGTGGCTTTACTGATACCACCTCATATGCAAAATATCGAACAGTTTTATGAAATCAGTCCTTATGTGGGATATTTCCCTAAATTTAGCGAACGTCTTTTAAAGGAAAAAGTTGAAATTATTTCAAGCATTTATTTAACAGAATGCAGACAAATTTCACGAGAAATTATGGTTACCAAAAAAGTGATTCAAGCGCTTGCCGCTATTTCAGCCAGTTCAAACATTGCCTATATAAAAAAAGAGATCTTATATTCGATCTCTCAAGCTTTTTTCAATCGAAATATAGAGAGTGCTGCCAGTACAACAATTCTTGTATCAACCAGGCATTTATCTGAGAAAATTGACCAAAACGTTGAAGGCCCACGAGATGAGAAACATTTTTGGGATAAATTTCCAGAAAGGCTTACCTTTTCCACTCAATCCAACTTGTCCACACTAGAAATCTTAAACAGTACACCAGCCGAGAATTGGTTAATCGACTCACATATCTTTGAAAAGCAGACGATCGAACATTTGATTAATACCTTGCCAACAAATTTAGTTTTTTATAGCGAGCAAGACTACCAGCATACCTTGGAAAAACGCTTATTCAACTTTTTATCAGAGACGCCGCTAATCAAAGATCCGATTTTACAGAATTACATTATCAAAACGATCGCGGAAATTATTAGAGGAAGCTTCCCTATTGAGAACTATATTTTTCCAAAACAGGACGATAATTTTAAAGGAATTACTGGCATTCTCAAGAAAATCGAGCGTTTCTTGCGTAAGTATCATAAAGGGATATCAGAGCCAAAAACCACTTTTATTCGGAAGCTGATTATTTTAGGGATCAAAAAAGTAACTGATGTCAGAGTCCCAATGCTGATTTCAGCCAGAGACAATGGAATTGCGGAACATTTGGCTCAGCGGTTTAACGAATTGATTGGAAAGAGAGCAATCTTTTCCATGAGTTCCAGACGAACAGAGGCGATGGATAAGGGAGAGGTTCATTCATTTGTCAGAAAGATGTCTAGAAATCTAAAAACGATCGATCGCGGTGGCGGAACAGTCCTAGTCACTGATTATGACCCATCTAATGATATAGACAATAAGATTCTCCTGGAAATCCGGCTCTTAACCTTCACTACCTACCCACCGACGATGGCCCATATCTATGATATTCTGTGTATTCTGAATGGAAACATCATGAGTGTTGTCTCCGTTTCTTCAACGATTATCAATAAAAAAAATGAGCACAAGAAATTTTTGGCAGACGATACCTTGAATGATCGTGCAGAACGAACAAACAGCGAATACTATGAACTTTTTAATCAGCTTTTTTCACGACTAAATACAGCTAAAACCAATGAAGTTTTATATAAGCTTTTAAAACATATCGCCAGCGATTTAGCTATCACGCTTTCAAATAAACTCATTCTTGACTTTCTTTTTCAAGGAAACTGTCTTTTAGAAAAGTATATGGCGAACGATCACGACTCGTCAGTTACCATTGATCGATCCACATATAAAAGACTAGCAAATCAAAAATTTCAACGAATCAAAAAGCAACTTGATCAAGCAGTTGATCTCTCATTCATTGATTTTACGGATGAAGATATCATGCTGCTAACCTACCTGTTCTAACTACACACAAAAACAGAATGAATGAGACCGTTTCTAAATAGTCTCTACATCCTGTTTCCTTTTGCTTATTTCCAATTTGTTCGCAAGAAATCATGGCTCTATAATTTTTGGGACTAATGAATCACAATTGATTCTTCAGTCCCATTTTCATTGTTGACAAAGAGCCAAAAAAACCAGTTAAGCACTCTGCCTAACTGGTCATGACTAAATTTTCAGTTGTATCTTTCTCTACCAACACTAAATGTCGAAGAGCCAAATGTTATAAACAACTAGTCACACTTTTTCTGCCACACGAAAAGATTCCTTTAATCGATTTTTCAATTTAAAACAATCTATTTCTTCGGTTCATCCTCATCCATCTTAAGAACTGCCATGAAGGCTTCTTGCGGTACTTCGACAGAGCCGATTTGTTTCATCCGCTTCTTCCCTTCTTTTTGTTTCTCTAGGAGTTTGCGTTTTCGAGAAACGTCACCGCCGTAACATTTCGCCAATACGTTTTTACGCAAGGCTTTGATGTCGGAACGCGCAACGATTTTTTGTCCGATGGCTGCTTGGATCGGTACTTCAAATTGTTGTCGTGGGATCAGTTTTTTCAGTTTTTCAACGATGGCTTTGCCGCGTTCATAAGCAAAGTCACGGTGAACGATAAAGCTTAACGCATCGACTTTTTCAGTATTCAGCAAGATGTCCATCTTCACTAGCTTGCTAGTTCGGTAACCAGACATTTCGTAATCGAGTGATGCGTACCCTTTGGTGCTGGATTTCAATTTATCAAAGAAATCAAAGACGATTTCCGATAGTGGGATCTCATAAACGACGTTTACTCGATAATCATCCAAGTAATCCATCGTGACAAAGTCTCCCCGTTTGCGTTGGGACAATTCCATTACAGCACCGACGTAATCGTTAGGGACCATGATTTGTGCTTTAACGTAAGGCTCTTGCACGTTGTCGATCGTGACTGGTTCAGGAAACTCTGCTGGATTATCAACGACGACCATTGAGCCATCTGTCTTGTTGACATGATAGATTACGGATGGTGCAGTCGTAATCAGCTCAAGGTTAAATTCACGTTCTAGCCGTTCTTGCACGACATCCATGTGTAATAGGCCTAAGAAGCCGCAGCGGAACCCAAATCCTAACGCTTGAGAGGTTTCTGGCTCAAATTGCAATGCTGCATCATTCAGTTGTAATTTTTCCAATGCTTCTCGAAGGTCGTTGTAGCGTGAGGTATCGATTGGGTACAATCCGCAATAAACCATTGGATTCATTTGGCGGTAGCCTTCCAATGCTTCGGCTGCTGGATTGTTGGCTAAAGTCACCGTATCTCCGACTTGCGTATCTTTAACAGTCTTGATGGCAGCAGTGATATACCCAACATCGCCCACCATCAACGCATCTCGTTGAATAGCTTTGGGTGAAAAGACACCGACTTCCGTGACGTCAAAGGTCTTGCCATTGCTCATCATTTTGATTTTATCTCCAGGTTTGACCATCCCGTCCATAATGCGGACGTTTAAGACCACCCCACGATAGGAATCGTACACGGAGTCAAAGATCAACGCTTTTAACGGTGCTTCAATATCACCTGCTGGAGCTGGGACATACTCAACGATTTGTTCCAAAATGTCTTCGATCCCAATACCTGCTTTGGCACTAGCTAAAACAGCTTCACTGGCATCGATTCCGATAACATCTTCGATCTCTGTTCGTACTCGCTCAGGATCGGCAGCTGGCAAGTCTATTTTGTTAATAACTGGTAGGATCTCTAAATCATTGTCTAACGCCAAGTAGACGTTTGCCAATGTCTGTGCTTCGATCCCTTGAGCCGCATCAACGACGAGTACGGCGCCTTCACAAGCGGCCAAACTGCGGGAAACTTCATAGGTGAAATCGACGTGCCCTGGGGTGTCGATCAAATGGAAGATGTAGGTTTCTCCATCTTTGGCGGTATAGTTAAGTTCCACAGCATTTAATTTGATCGTGATTCCTCGTTCACGTTCAAGATCCATGGAGTCTAATAATTGGTTTTGCATTTCCCGAGACGTCACCGTATGGGTTTGTTCCAAAATACGGTCCGCCAGTGTTGATTTCCCATGGTCGATATGGGCGATAATGGAGAAATTACGAATCTTCTCCTGTCGTTTTTTCATTTCTTCTATGTTCATGGATACGTTCCTCATTTCTTTTAGTCAGCTTTTCTATTATACCAACGAAACGCCAATAGTTAAAGTATTTTTCTTAACCGTTATTTAGACATATTCATTCAGGTTTTGCTATACTAGAGCTAGTAAATAAATTGGAGTTGAAAGAATGGACAATAATTTTCATCAAAATCTACATATTCGAGCGGTGGATGAAAAAGACGTTGATCAGTTCAATGAACTGTTAAGCTACGTTTTTCAGATCACTGAATCGGATATTGAAGAAAGCGGCTATGAGAGCAAACGGGAAATGATTAAATCTAAGCGCCCGATCTTAGAGCTTTCCAAGGTCTTTGGCTGGTTCAATGAAGACAAGTTGATCTCGCAAATCGCCGTTTATCCTTGTGAAGTCAATATACACGGCAAATTGATCAAAATGGGCGGAGTGACCGGTGTTGGGACCTACCCTGAATATGCCGGACATGGCCTGATGAAAGACTTGATCAAGCTTGCCTTAGAAACTATGCGGGAAGATCAGCAATGGATCTCCTACCTTTATCCATACAATGTGCCCTACTATCGTCGCAAAGGCTGGGAGATCATGTCCGACAAGCTGACCTTCAAAATTCGTGATACCCAGCTTCCGAAAACCAAGGAAGTCCCTGGGATCGTAGAGCGCAAAGAAGTAGATGACCCTGATGTCTTTACTGTCTATAACCAATTCTCCCGGGAAAACCATGGCGCCTTGCAGCGGACCTCTTTTCACTGGGAAGAGTATTGGCGCTATGAAAATGAAGAAGAGCGCACCGCGGCTGTCTATTACAATGCCAGTGGTCATCCGACTGGTGTACTTTTTTATTGGGTAGCCGAAGAAGTCTTCCATGTAAAGGAAATGTTCTACTTAAATCAAGAAGCCCGCAATGGTCTTTGGAATTTTATCTCTGCTCATTTCTCAATGGTCTATTGGGTCAAAGGAGACATTTATTCAAATGAACCCCTGTCCTTCTACCTGGATGATAGCCAAATCAAAGAAACCATTGAGCCTTATTACATGGCGCGGATCGTCGATGTTGAACAGTTTTTGAAAAACTTCCCATTTGAAGCCTTTCAAACACCCTTTCACTTTGTTGTTTCTGACCCAGTTGCCGATTGGAACAACGGAATCTTCGGTGTCCAATACAATCACGGAAAGATCGTGGTTTCAAGAGAAGCCATCGGAAAAGCTGTCCAGCTGGATATTCAGACATTGTCTTGTCTGTTGATGAATTACCGCCGTCCAGCTTACTTAGAGCGTGTGGAACGGCTAAATACCGATTCAGAAACACTGGCATTACTAGAATCGATCATCCCTGATATGGAAGCCTATTTCAGTGATTATTTCTAAACAACGAATCAACAAAACGTACAACTATGAATGATTAAGGAGTGTTTTTTAATGAAACTATATTTTGCTGCTCCCCTGTTTGCTGCTAGTGACCTTCGCTACAACGCCGAACTTGTTGCGTCGATTCGTCAGCAGTATCCGCAGCTGGAGATTTATTTACCTCAAGAAAATGCCGCGATCAATGATAAGTCCGCCTACGCGGATAGCAAAATGATTGCGTTGGCAGATACCGAAAAAGTACTGGAAAGCGATTTGATGATCGCTTTGCTGGATGGTTTGACCATCGATGCTGGGGTTGCCTCTGAGATCGGTGTCGCCTATGCAAAAGGCATTCCTGTGTTAGGGCTTTATACAGATAATCGCCAACAAGGTGCCGATAATCAGCAAAAGCTGGCAGCATTACAAACCGTTGCGGAAAATCAGTTCCACTATGTCAATCTTTATACGGTGGGTTTGATCAAGCTAAACGGTGAGATTTATTCCTCTGAAGCAGCCCTTTTAGCTGGCTTAGCAGACTATCTTTCGGAGGACAACTAAATGGGGCAAAATTATCAGCGACTGCAAAAGGTATTCACTATTTTCGGTATTCTCGTGTTTTGTTTTTCTTTGTGGGAATTTTTCCGTGGCGTCTATCCGCAAACACAAGGACTGATTTTCTTGGGTCAAGCCTTACTTGGGATTTTATTGATCTTTGTCCCAGAAATGAGTAAAAAGTTCTTAAAAATCCAGCTACCAAATGCCACCGTCTACTTTTATTGGTTTTTCTTGCTGATCTCCGTATTCATGGGGACGATCTTACATTTGATCGAAACCATTGCTTTCTGGGATAAAATTCTGCATGCGGTAAGCCCAATGGTCTTGACGGCTGTAGGCTATGGATTGATCTGTCTCTTACTAAAAGAAGTGCCCGTTTCAAAAGTTTCGCCTTGGTTATTTTTACTGATGGGCTTTGCTTTTGCTGGCTTGTGTGGTGTTTTCTGGGAGTTTTGGGAATTCATCTGCGACTCTGTTGGTGGAATGAATCTCCAACGTTATGCAACCTTAGATGGCACCCCGTTTATTGGTCGTGAAGCATTGATGGATACGATGGGCGATTTACTAACCAACACGATTGGTGCTGCTTTGATGGGCGTGATCGCGTATGTTCAAGGACGAGGCAAACCTGATTACTTTGAAAGTTATCGGATTAAAAAATTATCATAACCAACCTTTAAAAGCTTGTTGAAACCATCGTTTTTCAACAAGCTTTTTTCTTTTGTTCTTTTATTGATAAAGAAAAATTTATAAAAATACTTAAATAACACATCTTATTTTTATGGATTCGCTGTCTAACAAGGTTCGACCTTCCTTACACTTCCCTATAAAACGGTTACAACTACAAGAAAATTCCCTCGTTTAATCATTTTTATTTCCCCAAAAAACCATGGTCTGTTATAATTACATTATTCATTTGACATTGCGTCAGTAAAGGAGAGGCTTATGGTTCTAACAGTGTTTTTTATTTTATGCTGCTTGATTTTTTCATCGATCACCTATGCGTTCTCTAAAGATGCCCGAAAATTTGTCCAACCTTTATCAATCAAAATTATTTTTATCGCATCAGCTATTATTGCGGTTTGGACGATGTTCTTTTCAATGGTTGCATTTGTCGCTTGGGTCATCTAAAAAAACATTCTTGCCAGTTGCGGCGTTTTCGCTGCATAGGCAAGAATGTTTTTTTGTGATTAGAAAAGTTTGATTTGATTCAAAGGCCAAAAACGCAGCAGCACTTTCCCTTCCATTTGATCTTCTGTTACAACCCCGAAACTGCGACTGTCCCGAGAGATCAAACGATTGTCTCCCATCACAAAATAGCTGCCTTCAGGAACCGTTACCGTGAAATCATCGGTAAAGTGTTCGGCACCAGCGGCGATTTGCTGAAACATTTCGCGATAAGAATATTCGTCTTGTAATTGATCGTCCGCAAATTTCTCTTTAAAATCATCTAAATAGGGTTCTTCGTATACTTCTCCATTGATTGTTAGGACATCATCTTTCATTTCAATGGTATCACCGGGTAAACCAATCAGCCGCTTGACAGCGATTTTGCTTGGATCATCTGGTTCAACACATATCACGATGTCTTGGCGGTCATATGAAGAAATTTTTGATGCAATCAAACGCTGCTTATCGGCCAAAGTTGGATCCATAGAATGGCCACTGACTTGAACTGGCGTCAGGACAAACAAACGGATGAGAACCACGGCGACGATAAAGAAAAGCAGTAACCAATTCTCTTTTAGGATTTTTACCATAGCTGCTCTTTCGCTCCTTTACTGCATCTTTTGTCATTATCAAAGCTCGTTTCTGGCATTCTGACAAAAGATATCTTCCTCAATCTTACGTGGAATTTTTACATTGAGCAAGAGAAATCATCGATTTTTAAAAAAATATGACATTTCTAGTAGCCATAAAGAACCTTTTACGTTCGATCACGACTCAAGAAAGCAAACACATCTTTTCGACTTAGACTCCCTACCAGTTTCTGCTCTTCTTCAATCACTACCGTGTCATGAGTTGCAAATAAGGTATACAACTCATTTAAAGTAGTAGATGCAGCGATTTGAGGAGCCACTGGGTTGACTTCATCGCTGAAAAAGTTCATCCGCATCAAATCCCCTGCTGTGACCAGTTTTGCTTCGTCTTCACCGGTCTCTTCAAAAAAGCTTTTCACAAAAGCAGTTTTTGGTTGCGAGACAATCACTTCCGGTGTATCACATTGGACGATCTTCCCTTGATTCATGACAGCAATGCGCGTACCTAGTTTTACCGCTTCTTTCATGTTATGCGTGACAAAAATAATCGTCGTCCCAAGCTCTTGGTGCAAATCGAGGACTAACTCCTGTAAGGAATTTCGAGAAATTGGATCAAGAGCACTAAAGGGCTCGTCCATCAGAATAATTTCTGGGTTAGCAGCTAACGCTCTTAAAATTCCTATCCGCTGCTGTTCTCCTCCTGACAACTCTTTAGGCATTCGATGGCGGTATTGCTCTGGGTCAAGTCTGACCTGTGTCAGCAAACGATCCACGGCTTCTGAGCGATCTTTTTTCGACCACCCTAACATCTCTGGGATCACTTCAATATTTTGCTTCACATCCATTGTCGGAAACAGGGCGATTTGTTGGAGAACATACCCCATTTGCCAACGCATTTTTTGGATATTGTATTCTTTGATTCGTTTTTCTTTGAAGTAAATATCGCCATCCGTTGGTTCTGACAACGCGTTGATCATCTTCAAAGTCGTCGTTTTCCCACTCCCAGAAGGACCGACCAAAACAAAGATTTCCCCTTTATTGATGCTCAGATCTAATTGATCGATCACTATTTTTTGATCAAACTTTTTACTGACGTTTTTAAATTCAATAATTGGTGTCATTCTTGTCCCTCCTTAATTAATCCTTCATCTATCAGGAAGGTACGCGCGACTTCTGCTGGATTTTTTCCTTCGACATTGACCTGATAATTCATTTCACTCATTTGTTCTTCGGTGATTTTACCTGCCAACTTTTCCAATGCACGGACGACTTCTGGATGTTCCTTGGCAAAGGCTTCTTTCATCAAAGGCGCTCCTTGATAAGGTGGAAATAGTTCTTGATCGTCTTCTAGAATAACTAAGCCATATTGACGCAATTCACTGTCCGTGGAATAGGCATCCAGTAGATTGATATCGCCATTATTGATGGCTTGATAACGCAATGCTGGTTCCATACTTTGGACACTTGGAAAATCTAGCCCATAGAGTTCTTGGATGCCCGCATAACCGTCCGTCCGATCAATGAATTCGAGGGTAAAGCCGGCTTTGATTTTATTTTCGATTTTCTTCAAATCAGAGATCGTGGTTAGTCCATTTTCCTCAGCAAATTCTTTTTTCACAGCCAACGCATAGGTATTTTGATACGCCATCGGCTGAAGCAAGGTCATCTCAAACTGATCCTTTAACAGATTGACTGCTTCGGTATAGGTTTCGTCAGAGTCAAGTTTTTGACTAGCGGTTTTTTCCGGTACATCCACTAAACTCTCCAACACAGTTCCAGTAAATTCTGGATAAATGTCGACTTGGTCATTGTCTAAAGCACTGAATAAGAAAGAAGTTTTCCCAAAGTTAGGTTCCAATTCAACCTGTGCATCAGGATCTTCTTGCTCAATCAATTCTTTGTACATGTTGATCAAGATATCAGGTTCAGACCCTAACTTCCCAGCTATGGTAATGGTTTTCGGCGCGAAAAATCCGCTCTGTGAAAAAGAAACGCCGCCAATCAGCAAGATGATCGCTGCCAGCGTAATCAAGGTATAGCGCGGTTTCAGGTGTTGTAGATAACGGATCAACGTACTGAAAATAATAGCCAGTAAAGCAGACCCGATCGCGCCGATCAACGTTAATTCAGGGGCATTCCGATCGATCCCCAACAAAATAAAGGAACCTAGCCCACCAGCGCCAATCAGAGCGGCTAAAGTCGCTGTTCCGATGATCAAGACCAACGCCGTGCGAATCCCCGAAATAATGACAGGCAAGGCAATCGGCAATTCGACTTTGATCAATCGGCGCATCCGAGACATACCAAATGCCGCCGCAGCTTCTTCGATTGATGGATCGATCTCCGAAAGGCCAATATAGGTATTTTGAAAGATCGGCAATAACGCATAAATAACTAGTGCGATCAACGCAGGCGGCGTTCCGATCCCCACAAATGGAATCAATAAACCTAACAGTGCCAGTGATGGAATCGTTTGTAGCACACTCGTTATTTGTAGGCCGACTTCCGCTGCCCGTTTATGATTAACCAGCCAAATGGCTAACGGGACAGCAATAACGATCGCCACCAGCAGCGCAATGATCGACAATGACAAATGCTCAAAGACAGCTGTCAGCAATTCCCCTTTTCGCTCATTCAACGTTTCAAAAAAAGTATTCATCTTTTCATTCCTCTCCTACTCCATAAGAACAGTATAATCGAAGTGCGAATTTCCTCCAAACAACAAGCAAGGGGAACTTTTTTGTCTTATGTTGAGCGGCAAAAAAACGACGGCTGCCAATGAAACGGCAACCATCGTTTTGCATTTATCCATTTTTTATCTTTTTATTACTCGGTAATTGGCGTATTTTCAAAAACCAGCTGTTCGTTCAATAATTCAATCGTGACTTGGGTCTTTGGTAAGACTCTGCCAGCAACGATTTCTTTTGCCAATGGGGTTTCGACTTCTCTCGTGATAAACCGACGGAGAGGTCGCGCACCATATGCTGGCTCATAAGCATTTTCAGCGATCCAGCGTTTGGCTTCTTCAGTGATCGTCAACAGTATATCTTGGACTTCCAGTCGTTGTGACAGCTGTGCGATGATCTTGTCGACGATGCCTGTCACATCGTTTAGACTAAGCGGTGTGAACAAAATCGTGTCGTCGATCCGATTTAAGAATTCTGGTTTAAAATGCCCTCTCAAGAGATTACGGACATTTTCAGCAACGTTTTCTGGGATCGTCCCTTCTGCGGTCACGCCATCTAGCAAGACTTGAGAGCCGATATTGCTAGTCATGATCAAGACTGTATTTTTGAAATCAACGACTCGCCCTTTTGAATCTGTCAAACGGCCATCATCAAGCACTTGTAATAAGATATTGAAAACATCAGGATGGGCTTTTTCGATCTCATCCAATAAGACGATCGTGTATGGATTGCGTCGAACAGCTTCAGTCAATTGGCCACCTTCTTCAAACCCTACATAGCCTGGAGGGGCACCGACTAAGCGAGACACCGAATGTTTTTCCATGTATTCGCTCATATCGATCCGAACCATATGCTCTTCTGAATCAAAGAGATTGACCGCCAACGCTTTCGCTAATTCGGTCTTACCGACGCCGGTCGGACCTAAGAACAAGAAGGAACCTAATGGTCGATTTGGATCTTGCAGGCCAGCTCGTGAACGAATGACGGCATCACTGACGGCATCGACGGCTTCGTCTTGTCCGATCACTCGTTGATGCAAGGTCTCATTTAATTTCAACAGTTTTTCCCGTTCGCCTTCCACTAATTTCGCAACAGGAATCCCTGTCAAACGTCCAACGACTAGGGCAATCTCATTTTCGGTCACTGATTCTTGGACCATCCGAATGCCTTCATCTTGATTTTTTTCTTCCAGTTCAGCTAGTTCTTTTTCCAGTTGTGGAATCGTCCCATGACGAAGAACAGCTGCCCGTTCCAAATCATAGTTATTTTCAGCATCTTCCAACTCATGCTTGGCTTTATCGATCTCTGCCCGTTTGTTGGAAACTGCATTGACTTCTTCTTTTTCCGTTTCCCACTGCATTTTCATGGTATTGACTTCTTCACGCAATTCCGCCAATTCTTCTTGTAAAATGCCTAAGCGTTTTTTCGATGCATCATCGGATTCCTTTTTCAATGCGGCTTCTTCGATCTCAAGTTGCATCAAACGACGGGTAACTTGGTCGAGCTCAGTAGGCATCGAATTCATTTCCACCCGAATCGTGGCACTTGCTTCATCGATCAAATCGATGGCTTTGTCTGGTAAAAAGCGGTCCGTAATATAACGGTCAGATAAGGTAGCCGCTGCAACAAGCGCGTTGTCATGGATGTTGACGCCATGATGGATCTCGAACCGTTCTTTCAGCCCACGTAAAATTGAGATCGTATCTTGAACGGTTGGTTCCTGTACCAGCACTTTTTGGAAACGACGTTCCAAAGCTTTATCCTTTTCCATGTATTGACGGTATTCATCAAGGGTGGTTGCGCCAATCGTATGCAATTCTCCCCGTGCCAGCATTGGTTTCAGTAAGTTTCCAGCATCCATGCTGCCTTCCGTCTTACCAGCACCTACAATATTGTGGATCTCATCAATAAAGAGAATGATGCGTCCATCGGCTTTTTTCACTTCTTGTAAGACAGCTTTCAAACGCTCTTCAAATTCACCTCTGAATTTAGCACCTGCGATCAAGGCACCCATATCCAGAGAAAAGATCGTTTTGTCTTTTAGGTTTTCTGGGACGTCTTTTCGCACGATCCTTTGTGCCAATCCTTCAACGATGGCTGTTTTACCAACTCCTGGTTCACCAATCAAAACGGGATTGTTTTTTGTCTTCCGAGAAAGGATGCGAATCACATCGCGAATTTCTTCGTCTCGTCCGATAATTGGGTCCATTTTTCCGCTGCGGACTTGTTGCACCAGGTCAACGCCGTATTTTTCTAAAGCTTTGTATTGTTCTTCTTGATTTTGTGAGGTCACACGATCCCCTCCTCTTAATGTTTCGATCGTTTGCTTGATTTCTTTCGCGCTGATTCCTTGTTTCTTTAAATACACCGTCAATGGATGATTTTTCAATTTCATCAACGCATAAAGGACGATTTCTGTGGAAAGATACTCGTCTTGAAATTCATTTTTTAATTGATCTGCCTCAGACAAAAGATGAAACAGATTTTGACTCATGGATTGACCATAACGAACATTTCCTCCTTCAACCGAAGGCAGTTCATCTAATAGTCGGTCGACTTCCTTTTCAAAAGCATCGACATCGAGACCTGTGTCCGTGTAAAAATTGCGGCCGAATTGATTGGCTTGCAATAAAATCTTCCATAAATGCGGAATATCAATTTCTTGATGGTGACGGGTCATGGCAATCTGCTGGGCTTCAGCGATAGCACTTTGTAATGTAGTCGTCATTTTTTCTGGGTTCATACTTTTCCCTCCCAAAATGGTAGTCAGAAAAAAGTACGCTGCAAGCAGTATCCTTTTTTCTACTCTTCTATTATACAACGTTGGTCAGTAATGGTCAAAAGATTTCCCTCGAACATCAAGATTTTTTTCAGTATTCTTTCATGAAAATTGACAGATGGGAAGCAGCAATGGTATGCTAGGTCCTGATTGGTCAGGAACAATCGATTTTCCTGATCGTTTTGATCGCTCTTTGGCGATTTTTATTCAGTAAGATTATCTACTTAGCTGTAACGTCTACTGTTTACAGCTTTTTTATATGGAGGAAATGATGTTAACATTAACGAATATTAGCCAACAATTTGGCGACAAATTGCTTTACGAAGACGTTTCCGTTCAAATCAACCGTGGTGAAAAAGTCGGTTTGATTGGACGGAACGGCGCTGGCAAAAGTACTTTAATCAAAATCATTACAGGAGAAATTCTCCCCGATGATGGCTTCGTCCAATTTCCGAAAAATTTGAAAATGGGCTATTTGGATCAATACGTCAATGTTGATGAAACGCAATCGATCCGTGATTTTTTGCGCTCTGCCTTTGCAGAAGACTTCGAAAAAGAGCAACAGATTGCCGATCTTTATACTTCTTATGGCGAAAGCCTCGACGATAAGCTTTTAGAAAAAGCGGGCGAATTGCAAAATCAATTGGATCAAGGAAATTTCTACCAAATGGATACATTGATCGATGATTTAGCAGAAGGGTTAGGTATTTCTGTTCTCGGAATGGATACCCCCCTCGCTTCTTTAAGTGGTGGTCAACGCTCAAAACTGATCTTGGCAAAAATGCTGCTAGAAAAACCCGACATGCTGATTTTAGATGAACCGACCAACCACTTAGATGATGAGCACATCAAATGGCTAGTTGAGTTTTTACAGGACTTTACTGGTACCTATTTAGTCGTTTCTCATGATCGTCAATTCCTTAACGAAATCACAACCCATATCATTGATATCGAATTTGGCAAGCTTTCTAAGTATACGGGGAATTTAGACAAAGCATTAAAACTAAAAACGCTGCAAAATGAAAGCTATATGAAGCAATACGAAGCACAACAAGAGCATATCAAGAAAACCGAAAGCTATATTCGTAAATACAAAGCTGGTTCTCGTTCAACGATGGCAAAGAGTCGTGAAAAGCAGTTGGCAAAAATTGATCGTTTGACCCCACCGCAAGATGTCCCTAAACCCCATTTAGGATTTGATTTGGCACCAATCGTTACCACCTTGGCCTTGGAAACCACCAATCTAGTCATTGGATACGACCAAAAGCCCTTACTCTCCCCGATCAACCTAACGATCCGCTATGGCGAAAAAATTGCTATACGGGGATTTAATGGGATCGGTAAATCAACATTGATCAAAACAATTCTTGGTGTGATCCCAGCAATTGAAGGGGCCGTTTCTTACCCACAGCATACAAAATTCAATTACTTTTCTCAAGACCTTGACTGGGAATATCCATTGCAGACCCCTCTTCAATACCTTGAGGATCTTTTTCCGAAGGCCACCAACAAAGAATTGCGACGGCAACTTTCTCGGGCAGGTTTACCTAGCCAATTAGCCCAGGAAGAATTGAAGCTATTAAGTGGTGGTGAACAGACAAAAGTCAAACTAGCCGAAATGATGTTGATCAAAAGTAACTTCTTGATTCTTGATGAACCGACCAACCATATCGATCAAGATACGAAAAACAATTTGGAAGAAACCCTAGCGGCCTTTCCTGGAACAGTTTTGATCGTTTCCCATGAAGGCGAGTTTTATGAATCCTTTGTTGATCGGATCATTGATTTGAAAGACTAAAAAAACACGCTTATCCTCTATTCGAAGATAAGCGTGTTTTTAACTTTCCACTTTTTCTTTTCTTAATTCAGTCAACTCTTGGCTAATATCTTTGCGTTTTTCTTTCATTACATAAGCAAAACCAATTATGAAGGGCCAAATGAATGTTGCTAAACGGTACAGTAGCATGGAAGACGCAGCATCGACCGTGCCAACTAATGGACCAAAAAGCAGCATATAAATAAATTCAAATGATCCGATCCCTGCCGGTGTTGGAATCACCCCGGACAAGACGACGGCAAAACTGATGAAGGATAACGTCAACAAGAAATCGATCTCTGGATGCTGCACAACAAGAATCACATAAGGAATCACATACCAAGGCAGCATCTTCAAAAGATTCCACAAATAGATACGCAAGAAAGCGGTGCGGTCGGTAATGATCGCATTGACTGTTTCTCGTAAAGAATAAATTTGGGTGTTGCATTTGTCAACGATTCCTCTTAATGTCGCACTTTTGAACAGCTTATTGCTGACGATCACGAAAAAGACTTGAATGTTGATGCTGACCGAAAGTGCTAACAAAGCGGCAATGATCAAAAAAACGAGTACGATCCCCGCTAAAATTACCCAAATCATATTGGGTGCATTGTCATAGAATAGCGAAAATTGAATGATCAACCCAGCGATTGCATAAGTCAATATGGCGAACTTATACATCACCATGTGTAAGGTGGTGACCCCAACGCCCTGTGACAACTGCAAGCCATTTTTACGGTAAAAATTCACCTCTGAGATTAAGGTGCCTGCCCCAAACGTCACAATCCGATAAAAACCACTGTAACAGACGGTCAGAAACCCCGCCTTGGTGGTGAATTCCGGTTGGAAAGTCACGGCAATCTCTTTGACTGTTCGTCCTTCAATCACTAGGTACAGTGTGCCAAGCCCCATAACCAGTAAGACGACGAGAAAGCTGGTCTCTCTTAGCCCCGCCAAAATATCCATCATCGAGTTACGGACAAAAAAATACATCACACCCAGAATCCCTACTAGTAAAAGTAAATTAAGGGCGAACTTCACTTTAGTTTTCATATTAACTCCTTGCTTGTTATACCGAATTTATGCAAAAAAGACCATCAGCAGGATAGCAAAAACGGTGCCAAAAGCAAAAAAGAGGTGAAACTTCTTCTTTCTTGTTTTGTGGCGAAATACGCGTTGCGCAATTAAACCGCCTAATCCTCCGCCAATCGCCCCCATAAAAAGGAGATTTGCTTCGGGAACCCGCCAACCTTGTTTCACTGCCTGATATTTATCATACCCCATCAGACAGAAAAGATAAAGATTGACTGCAATTAAATAAAACCACAATGGATTGTAAATCAGTGCATTCATCCATTTCCTCCATATGATTGATCGTAGGGATCATTATTTTGATTCTTGTGCTTCTTCAGGTACCAGCATCGTCAAACCATGTTTGATAACTTTCATCTCAATCGGTAGATCATCCGTTGGGTCGCCATCGGTTCGAGTATGAACCGTTTTTTCTTTGGCCTTTATTGAGACCTTTGCGGCAGTGAAATATTCAACACTTGGTACTTTGGCAATTCTACCACGAATAATTCTTGGTAAATACAAAATAAATCGTAAAATATTCAGTTTTGGCAAAAGAATGATATGAAACAATCCGTCATCAGGCTTTGCTTCTTCATCGAAGTTCTTAAACCCACCTGCTGAATTCGACATGACGATCGTCAGTAATTGAGTTTTCCCCTGCCATTTCCGTTCGTCAGCAATGACTTCTAATTTGTATTGTTTCTTTTTGATCAACAGATGAATGAACCGTTTCATAAACGCTAACGGCCCATATTGCTGTTTTTCTTCTTGGGAAGTGGCTGCGGCGGTATCTGCCAGAAGACCAATGGTCATGGTCGAGATCATGACTTGATCATTGACCGTCCCGTAGTCGATCGATCGCTCAACCCCCGTTAAGATCGTCTCGAAGGCCTCTTCGGGCTTCACCGGTATCCCCAACATTCTGGCAAAATTATTTACGGTTCCACCAGGAATGATGCCGACCTTCAACTCATCTAACTTTTCTTTAAAGGTTTGCAATCCATGATGGATCGTCCCATCTCCACCGATGATCACAATCGTATCGACTGCGTGTTTTTCGGCAGCCTCTCGAACGTCTTTGGGATCCACGTCTGGATTTGAGGCCTGCAAGAACGCTTGATGCTCTTCGCCTTGTTCTTTCACATAGGCTTGGAATTTTTCTGCTGTTTCTTTTGCTTCACTTTTCCCGGCTGTATCATTGTATAAAACGAGAATTTTCATCCTATTCACATCCTAAAAAGGCCGGGTCTTACGCAAGACCTGCGTGAAGAGTTCCCAGCCCAAGAGTTTTTCATTTATTCCAACAAATCAAAAATCAACGTTTATGCTTGAGCATTCAGTTCGGCGATTTTCACAATCACATCGGTCGCTTTCATCATTGATTGTAGTGAGACGAACTCATAACGTCCGTGCATATTTTCTCCACCAGCAAAGATATTCGGTGTTGGAATCCCTAAATAGGAGATTTTCGAGCCATCGGTTCCACCACGAACAGGTTCTGTTATCGGAGTGATTCCCACTGCTTCCATCGCATCTTTTGCTAGATCAATGATACTCATATCTTTTTCGATGATTTCTTTCATGTTGTAGTATTGATCATATAGATGAACGTGTACTCTCGGTTCATCAAAGCGGGCATTCAAGCTTTCTTGAACCGCTAATAATTGTGCTTTTCTTTCTTCAAAACGGGTCCGGTCATGGTCTCGAATAATGTATGCCATTTTCGCTTCTTCTACTGAGCCGCTGAGACTCATCAAATGGAAGAACCCTTCTGTCCCTTCGGTTTTCTCAGGAACTTCATCAGCCGGTAGCGCATTTTGAAAATCGACTGCTAGTTGCAAAGCGTTGATCATGGTGTCTTTAGCAGTTCCAGGGTGGACATTTTTTCCTTGGATCGTAATTTCAGCTTGCGCCGCATTAAAGGTCTCGTATTGCAATTCTCCTACTGGACCGCCATCCATTGTATACGCAAAATCAACATTGAAATCTTCAACATCGAATTTATCTGCACCAACCCCAATTTCTTCATCAGGGCCAAATGCGACTTTGATTTCCCCATGTTTGATCTTTGGGTTTTTAAGTAAAATTTCCATGGCTGTCATGATTTCTGCAATACCTGACTTATCATCAGAACCTAATAAAGTAGTACCATCAGTAGTGATCAAGGTTTCCCCAGCATAATTTTCTAAATTCGGAAAATCTTTTGTATTTAATGTGTATTTTCCTTCTTTATCTAATTTAATGGTTGATTCGCCATCGTAATTTTCGATGATCTGCGGATCAACATTCTCTGCATTAAAATCGGCAGTATCCATATGGGCGATAAAACCGATGGAGCGTACGTCATGATCCACGTTACTTGGTAATGTTGCGATCACAAAACCATTTGATTCATTGTAATGAACATCGCTTAATCCTAATTCTTCAAGTTCTTTTTGCAGTTCTTTGGCAAACGCGACCTGTGTTTGGGTAGAAGGTGTTGTCGTGCTTGTCGCATCAGAGCGAGTTTCTGTTTTTACATAATTCAAAAAGCGAGGCAATAAATTTTCGTACATAAAAGATTCTCCTATCTATAGTCAAATGGATTTGTTGAAGTGGTGGAAGGAACAAAGGTCACAGCCCAGTTCTCTTCTGCTTTCCACTGGTTGAATTTCTCAATAAACCGAGGAATACATTCCTTTTCGATATTGTGCCCTGGATCGATCCCAATCAACCCATTGGCTTGCATGTCATGGGCGAAATGGTAACTGATATCGCCAGTGATGTACACATCCGCTTGATGGCGTAAGGCATCCGAATAAAACGATTGGCCACTGCCGCCGCAAATGGCGATTCGCTGAATTTTTTCAGGTGCACCAGGAAAGCTGACGAGGCGTAAAGCAGTCAAACCAAAGCGCTCTTTGACACGTTCGACAAACTGATCAAGGGAAAGAGGCTCAGCGAGGTTGCCAACCCGTCCGATTCCATAGGTTTTCGGCAAATTGTCTAAGGCATACAGATCATAAGCTGGCTCTTCGTAAGGATGAGCAGCGATCATTGCCGAAAGCACCTTTTTCTCGATCGTTTCTGGAAAAATGACTTCGGTCTTCGCTTCTTGCACCTGTTCTTCTTTTCCGATCTCACCAATGGCAGGATGTGCCGCTTGCTGTGGCGTAAAGCGACCGGTGCCAATCAAGGAATAGCTGGTATTTTGGTAATTGCCTTGCTGACCAGCACCTGCTTTACCTAATGCCTTTCGTAACGCTGGTGCCGATTCAACAGGGGTAAAAACAGCTAGCTTCTTCATTTTTACTTGATGGGTTTGCTTCAAATACGTGTCGGGTTCAACTTCTAATAGTTCACAAAACCAATCGTTCAAACCATCTTCAATAATATCCATATTGGTGTGGGCGGCGTAAACGGCAATATCATGCTTGACGAGATCCATTAGCATCTTTTGTTGTGGATCATCTGTCAGTAAGCGGTTCAAAGGCCGAAAGATCGGTGGGTGTTTGGCAATGATCAAGTCGATCTTTTTCTCGATGGCTTCTGCAACCACTTCTGGACGTACATCAAGAGTCATCATGACTCGCTCGAGCGGTTTGTTTAATGTGCCAACATGTAGACCAACAGGATCGCCTTCTTCTGCCAACCATAAAGGGCAGTATGCTTCAAAGCGTTTGATAAATTCTTGACCAGAAATCATGCCAACACCTCCTTGATCCATTCGATCTGATCCTTTAATTCATTGATTTTTTCAGCAGGTGGTTCTTTGGCTTTCTCTAACTCTTTAATGACGCGTTGTCGTTGCTTTAATTCATGTTGCCATTTTTTAAGGAAAACTGGATTTTTTTCTTTTAATAAACAAGGACCAAAAAATAATTGCTGGGACGTATACGTCGTTTTTCCAGTTTCCGCAACGATAATTTCATAGTTTTTGTCGTTTTCTTCTAAAAGTACTTCATGAATGATTATAAAGTTGTTGCTAACGAGCCATTCTCGCAAAGTCCGTTCCCCAACATTCGGTTGTAAGACCAAGCGTTTGACTCCCGCTAAGCGATTTTTCCGGCTACCTTCTTCTAAAATCGAACGTATCAGTGTGCCGCCCATTCCAGCAATGACAACGGTGTCGATGTTGTCTTCAGGTTGAATCGCGTCCAGTCCATCTGCCAAGCGAACCACGATTTTATCAGCTAACCCGTTCTTACGCACTTGTTTGCTGGCAGAATCATAAGGTCCTTGAACAACTTCTCCAGCTACAGCATAAGAGATTTTGTTCTGCAGCATCAATGCAACAGGCAAGTAAGCATGGTCGGAACCGATGTCGGCGAAACGTGCTTGGTCGGGAATTTGTGCGCCCACACAAGCCAAACGATCCGATAATGCATGTTCGTTCATATTGTCACTCCTTCTCTCGTAGTATATCACGCTTTCCAAAAATAGAAAAAAATGTGCGTCTTGACTGTGGTGCCATTGCCAAGGCGCACATTGCATTAATCTTCCACTAATTCAACCTTTTGGATCGAGTTGCCCGGAATTTGCGGCGGGATCGACATCGTCATGATCGGTATGCCTTGCAACGTCACCTGGACGGTAGCACCTTCCGTCAATTCCTCCAGATCTCCTGAATAAGCCTCGACTGGGACATGTAGGATGACCCCATCATTTTGAAAACTTTGGACGACTTGATCGTCATCTTCCACTGCCGCCACCTCTTTCAAAAAGAGTGAAAAGGTATCATCCGATCCTGCTATCGCATCTTCTTGGATAACACCAGTAAAAATTGCGGCTGTTTCCGTTTCTGATGTACTATTTGATACGGAACTGGTCTGCTCGCTAGTTTCAGAAGTTCCAGTCTCCCCATTTGCAGCGCTGTTTCCCTGATTGCCGCAAGCTGTTAAAAGCAGCATTGCTGCAAAGGATAATCCTATTATTACCTGTTTTGTCATCATCTTCTTCCTCCAGTAATAGTCAGTTATTGGCCATCATTTCGTCGGTTTTTACCAGTCATTTGAATTTCTTGTGTCAAATAACGGATACGTTCCATAATGCGCTTGGCTTTTAATGGTTCGGATTCACCTCGTTGCGTCACCGAAAGATGCTGTTCCAACTCATGCATAGTAAAATTCGAAGTAAAAAAGGTCGGCAGTTGTTCTTGCATGCGGTATTGCAATATGACACCGAAGACTTCGTCGCGAATCCAGCTGCTCATCGCATCAGCACCGATATCATCCATCATCAAAATTGGGGCTTTTTTCACTGCATTCAGCTTGTCCCCCACTTGATCTTTGCCGATTGCTTGTTTCATCTCTACCGCAAATGTTGGAAAGTGGACAAGTGTCGTTGTATACCCCGCCTCTGCTAAATCTCTGGCGATTGCTCCAAGCAGGTAAGTCTTGCCAATCCCAAAACTTCCTACAAAGTAAAGGCCTTTATGAAATTCTTGCGGATTCGCTGTCAACTCACTAATAAAATCAACGGCGGCTGCGATAGCCTCCATTCGTCCAGGCGTTTGCTGATAATCTGCAAAACTTGCTTCTTGTATATCTTTAGGCATATCCATCGCTTTGATGCGACTGCGAATTTCTTCTTGTTTTTGATATGCCAGTAGTTCTTTCGTTGGTACATAGGTGACGTCAATAAAATGAAAATTTAATGCTAAGCGCGGCTCATAGCCCGGTGCGATCATGGATGGATCATTGATGCGGAATTTCCGCTTTTCTTGAACGAACTCATACAGTTTCGCATAGCTTTTTTGAATATCCGCTTCGGTCAATGCTTCTTCATTTTCGGCAATAAACGCTTTGACATCAGGATCTTGCAAAACTTCTGCCATCATTGATGAAAACTGATCACGGTAATTGCGTTTATCCAATAATTTCCCTAAGTTTTTTCCAACATCTTCCATTACTTGTCACCAGCTTTCTTATGCAAGTAGTTTTGCAGTTTTTTATCTAATTCTGCTTGTCGTTCTGGCGTTAATGCTGTCTCTTCCACTGGTTTTTCAGCCCAAGAAGGCAGCTTTTCTTCGCGAATGATTTTTTTGCCGCTTGTTTGTGGTCGGCTGCGTTTTTCCTTGGCACTTCGAACAAGGCTCCGAACATGCTTGATCGCATCTTCTGCCGTACCGATTTTTAATTCTGACCACTGGGCGGCAATATTATTTACATAATTTCCGGATAAAGCGGCATTGTTTTGGACTACTAAAACGTAATGAACCAGAACATTGATCACACTATTCGGCAATGGTGATCGTTCGACAAGGCTTTTGATCAACCATTGTTCTGAATCGGTCATAAAACTGTTTTTCTCCGCTTTGATCGCCTTTAGAAAAGCGATCGGTGCATTGTTCTCACTTTCTTGAATCAATAATACATCATTTTCTGAAAAACCATTCTGTTTTAAGGTATTGAAGCGGCGCAACTGACTTTCCGCTTGAGGATCTTCTCTTGTCGATGTTTTCGTGAAGGTCTGCCGCGATTTTTTCATGATCGCTTGTTCCAACTTCTTCTGATCGACCTCTCCTGTTGTCAAAGAAACATTGTCCGCCATCAAATCCAACAATTCCAACACATCATAGCCGTATAAGGAATGATATAGAACTAACTTTTGTCGAAAACTCGGCGTGAAATTAGCGGCACGGATATACCGACGTTGCGCTTCATATAAAAGAAAGTCCCAATCCAATTGCTTTTCGTCAAGCACCAAGTTTGCATTGGATTCTTGAAAAGAATTACTGACTGCCTGTAACGTTTCTTCATGAGAGGCGAAACGAGCGGTATTTAACCCATAGGCAACTGAGAAGGATTGGGTCACTTCCTGATAATCGGTTAAAGAACATTGCTTTGGTTGATACAGCTTGACCAGCTGATTAAATTTACGCTCCCCGACTCTTTCCAACAAAAGATAGGTATACAATTCATCTTGAAAAAACGCTGCCGGATGAACCGGTTCTTGCAGCCAATACAGATAGGAGGATCCGTTTTGCAAATCTGCTTTTTCATATGATTTCAGCAAGCCGATACCTTCTAGGTTTTGCTTGGCTTTTATGAAGCGAGACATTCCGACATTCATGGCATTCAAGATATCTAGATGCACGGTCGTCATCGACTCCTCGCCAGAAATGCTTTGGGCTTGGACATCGCTTGCTAGTGTCAAATACAACGCTAAAGCATCACTTTCAATAATTGGTTGATACAAATAAATGAGGGCGTCTTTCCCTTCCGTTGTAAGTGGACGGCTTTTGAACACTTTGTACGATTGATTCGGTAAACTATTGCCCACTTGTTGTCCCCCTCTATTCTTGTGGTTCTTTCGCTTTTTCGACGATGTCTTGTAGTTCTTTTAAGAAAACTGACATGTCTTTAAACTGACGGTATACACTGGCAAAACGGATATAAGCGATCTCGTCTAAATCAACTAGATCTTCCATCACATACTCACCAATTTGTGTCGTAGATATTTCATTTTCACCAAGAGCACGGACACGACTTTCCACATGATCGACGATTGTTTCCATCTGATCCATTGTCACTGGTCGTTTTTCAGCAGAACGAATCAAGCCCCGTAAAATTTTTTCTCGGTTGAATTCTTCACGGGCACCATTTTTCTTGATCACAAGCAAGGGTGCCTCTTCAATACGTTCAAATGTTGTAAAGCGATAGCCGCAATTTTCGCACTCACGACGACGGCGAATCACACGTCCATCATCGGCTTGTCGACTATCAACTACCCTCGAATTGTTATGATGACATTTTGGACATTGCATAGTTCCACCTCATTTTCTCTCTTATGCGCTTACGTTTTCACGTAAAGTCATCGGTTTATATGATTAATTATAACATGAAATCCATTGGTACAATAGCCAAAGTGGTTTATTCTGTTCATTTAATACAAAATTTAAATAATGCTATAACTGTTGTTTTTTTTCAATGAGAAAAAACGGCAGAAAGATTTCTGCCGTTTCATTTCGTTATTTATCTTTCATTTGCAGCAAAGAAACAAAATCATGCAAATTTGCTGGCTGTTCCAACTGCTGATTGCACCTTTGGCTATCACGGCAAATATAATTCCCGCGTTTCGTATATGTTCCATCGCCGTTGCTCTTGGTCAAAGAAAGAAACATCGACACATTTCCTTCATGCTGGCACAAGGGACAGATCCCTTTTTTGACCTCGGTTGACACATGACCGTGAAGTCCTGTAAATCCCTGCTCAGTGGCTATGATCATAAACTTGCTTTGACTACCGATATCATCCCAAGCAAGATAAGTGGTCTCTTTTAAATCAACGGAAGCAAAATCAGGTATTTTCAGTTTTTTTACTTTCTGAAACATTTTTTCAATTTGTTTTGTTGTCGGCACCTGAAAGGGTCGGACGTACTCTCTGAGTTCTGTTAACAGCTCATTGCTGCGACTGATCGTCATCCCCTGTTGAAAGAAAGCAGCTAAAATTTCACGTGGTGCTGTTTCTTCTTCAGGAAAAAAATGTTCTATGGCGTCTTTGGTCATCGTTTCAACCGTTTTGATCGTTCGAGGATCATTCACCGATTGATAGGTTCGAACTAATTGGTATACTTGATGTTTAATTGAATGAAATTGGTAAGGTTCGATCATAAAAAAGCCTTCTTTCTAATTTTCCGTTTCCTATTGCGGCTGTTCTACTTTCTTGACAGTCGTACACAATGCATAAATAAGCATTTGATGACCACCTCCCAATTTCTTTGCTTCTCTCTATGCGATCTTAATGGATTATAATGAGATGTTGAGCAATTGTCAACTGAGCAGTAGTCTCTTGACTCTTCATCCACTCTGGTTAACAAAAAAATGCCTCGTCTAGAAGACGAAGGCATCCGTGTTCAGTTATAATTTATCTTCAATTCCAGTATAATGCTTCAGCTGGTCTGCATCTCGACGATCGGCAGAAGAAATTTTATTGGCATCAGGATTTTCAGCTCGCAACAATTCTTCACTGCTGACATTTTCTGGGGTAGTTCGATCATTGCGGGCATCGCGCTCGTCATTTTGATCTTCTAATTCATTGACTCTTTTTTGATCGTGCTCTTTCTTGATCTGACCTTCGTGTGCTTGTTCTTTCCCAGAATGGGCAAGTTCTTCATTATTGGTCCACTCACCGATTTTTTCTTTAGCCTTGCCAACGATCACATCTTTTTCGTCTTTAAAAGTACCCATAGTTATCATCCCTCCTGTATAGTTTCATCATAACAAGCATTCTGAATTCTGACAAAAGATATGAATGCGATACCAACCAACCAGCGAAATTTGGACTGATGTGTTATAATAGTAGGTATTATTTTCTGAATATTCTTATAAATGGAGGTGAAGAACCTGATTAGGTTCGATTATCGATGACAGTCCTTGATTTTCAACAGGTTTCAATCATTCGCAACCAAAAATTTTTATTAGAAACCATCAATTGGCAAGTGGAAAAAAATGAGCATTGGGCGGTTTTAGGCCTGAATGGCGCGGGGAAAAGTTTACTTTTGCAGCTGATTACAGGAACTTTATGGCCTTCTTCTGGTCACCGAACAGTCCTAGGTGAACGATACGGCAAAACGTCTGTCCCGGATCTTCAACGGCGCATCGGTTGGGTTAGTTCTGCTTTACAAAATAAGTTTTATGGACGAGACCGGGCTGAAGAGATCGTTCTATCCGGGCTTTATTCCAGTATTGGTCTTTATGAATCTTATGATGAAAACCAACTGGACCAAGCAAAAGCACTTTTGGCTGACTTGAGGCTGACTCATCTGATCCATCGTTCCTATCACGTCCTTTCTCAAGGAGAAAAACAATTTGTCATGATCGCACGGGCCATGATGGCACAACCAGAGATCCTGATTTTGGACGAACCTTGTACGGGCCTTGATCTATTTGCGCGAGAAGAACTGCTAACCCGTCTGGAGGCTTTTTCACAACTGCCGAATACGCCGACTCTTCTTTACGTTACCCATCATACAGAAGAGCTACTACCGATTTTCACTCATTTTCTGATGTTAAAAAACGGCAAAGTCCACGCCGCTGGTCAACGAGAGACGATTTTTACTGAGGAGGTTCTCACCTCTTTTTATGATCAGCCGATCGTTCTTCACCCCTTTTCCAGCAATCGCGTGATCGTGACCCCAAAATAAATCAGGGCTGGTACTTTGATATTTAACCATTCATAAACGATCGTCTTACTTTCCAAACCAAACAGTTTCCGACATGTTTCAGCGCCAGTTGTTTTTGGAAATGATAGGGCTAGGTTTGCTATTGAAAGATAAAATAGCAGGTTCCCTTTAGTGAAAGGGAACCTGCTGCCTTACCTATTTATTTATAGATGCGAGCCAATCATCGATCTGCTGATTGAGTTGGGCGATCGTTCCTTGATTATCAAAGACAATATCGGCCCGGTGTTTCTTTTTCTCAATTGACAGCTGACTGTCGATTCGTTGTTGCGCTTCTTGCTCATTCAACTGATTACGTGCCATCAACCGCTCTTTTTGAATGGCTTCTGGCACATAAACGACTGCGGTTTGATCCATGTATTGGTCATAGTCGGCTTCATAAAGCAAAGGAATGTCAACGATCAACAATGGCACTTCCTGTTTTTTTTCTTCGATCTGAGACAAAATCTCTTGTCGAATAAAAGGAGATAACGTCTGATTCAGCATGCGGCGTTTTTCTGGATCGTTAAAAATCAAAGCACCGAGGGTTTGTCGATCTAGGTGCCCATCATCGGTCAAAATCTGCGGACCAAAGGCTTGCGTCACCGCCTGCAAGCCCTCCGTATTCGGTTCAACGACTTCTCTTGCGATGATATCGGCATCAATAATCGGTAAACCCAGTGATCGAAAATGCGCGACTGCAGTACTTTTTCCAGTGGCGATTCCCCCGGTGACGCCTAAAACAAAACTCATTTGTTGGACCTCACATGCAGTTTTTGACACTGAGGACAAAAATGCGTCCCCCGTTGGGCAACTTTGATCTTGACGATTGGTGTGCCACATCGGCCACAAGGATTGCCTGTCTGGCCATAGACATTTAATGACATTTGGAATTTCCCGGCTTCTCCTAGTGCATTGAGATAGGTTCGAATGGTAGTTCCGCCTGCTTCAACAGCTCGCTCTAAGACATCGATGATTGCTTCATGCAGCACATCTACTTCAGTTGGCATTAATGAATCCGCTGGTTGCTCTGGATGGATTTTTGCTTGCCACAGCGCCTCATCTACATAAATATTGCCCAAACCAGTAACGAGCTTTTGGTCAAGCAATAACGGTTTGATGGCTTTTTTCGAACGCTTCAATCCTTGTTCAAATGCTTCTAATAAAAACAATTCAGGCTTAGGTTCAGGACCTAATTGCATGATCCCTTTATAGGCTGCGCTTTGGTCTTTATCCACTAAGGTCATACGACCAAATTTTCTTACATCATGGTAATTTAACTGACTGCCATCTGTAAAATGGAAAATGACATGTGTATGTTTATCGACAATCGGGTCTGACTCAAAATACTCGTACTTGCCTTCCATTCGTAGATGAGAGATCAGATCATAATCTGTCAATTTAAAAATCAAAAATTTTCCACGTCGTTCAAATTTTTCAAAACGTTGCCCTTTCAAAAGTGTCGAAAAGATCGGTACTTCAGGACTTTCGATGATTCGCGGCCAAAGGATCTCAACCGATTCGATCGTTTTATTTAAAACAAGTTTTTCAAGTCCTTTGCGGACCGTTTCAACTTCTGGTAATTCCGGCACCTCTGTTCACCTCATTTATTTTGCATCGTACCATGTTTTGCCCCAATTGCTGTCTGTCAGTAAAGGGACATGCAATGCAACGGCTTGCTCCATCACTTCTTTCACCAAAGCGTCAAGACGAGGCAATTCAGATTCAGGTACTTCAAAGACTAGTTCATCGTGTACTTGCAGCAGCATCGTTGCTGCTAATTTTTCTTCTTTCAAACGTTTCGCCAAATCGATCATGGCAATCTTTAAGATATCCGCCGCACTGCCTTGAATCGGTGTATTGATGGCGGTTCTTTCAGCAAAAGTCCGAATATTGAAATTGCGCGAATTGATATCAGGTAGGTAACGACGGCGATGATACAAGGTTTCAACGTACCCTTTGTCCTTCGCCTCACGAACCACATCCTCCATATACGTTTTCACACCAGGATATTTTTCAAAATACGTATCGATGTATTGTTGGGCGGCTTTTCTGGTGATTCCTAGATTCTGTGATAATCCATAATCAGAAATACCATAAACGATACCGAAGTTGACCGCTTTGGCTTGACGACGCATATTTGGTGTCACATCTTCTGCTTTTTCGATACCAAAGACTCGCATCGCTGTACTTGAGTGGATATCCTGACCTTCGATAAAGGCTTCTTTCAAATGGGTATCATCTGAAATATGTGCCAACACCCGTAGTTCGATTTGAGAGTAGTCCGAGGAATAGATAACCCAATCAGTTTCTCGTGGCACAAAGGCTTCGCGGATCTTTCGACCTTCTTCTAAACGAATCGGAATGTTTTGTAAGTTTGGATCGACAGAACTTAAACGACCAGTTTGGGTCAAGGTTTGTACATATCGCGTATGGACTTTGCCATCTCCTTGGATCACTTTTAATAAGCCTTCTACATAGGTTGATTGGATCTTAGCGATTTGACGATAAGTCAAAATGTCTTCAACGATTGGTGCTTGCTCTTTTAGTTGTTCTAACACATCGACTGCGGTCGAATAGCCAGTTTTGGTTTTTTTGATAACTGGTAAGCCCATTTTTTCAAATAAAATCACACCCAGTTGTTTCGGCGAGTTTAAGTTGAAGGTTTCTCCAGCTTCGGCGTAGATTTTTTCTTCAATTTCATGCAACCGTTGTGCAAATTCGCCCTTCATCTGATGCAAGCGAGACGCATCAACTTTGATGCCGGTAATCTCCATCTCAGCTAAAATCATTGATAAAGGCAGTTCCATTTCTTCAAAGAGCGCTGTTTGATTTTTCGCTGCCAATTCTTCCGTAAGTTTTGGTGTTAGGTTTGTAATCGCCGCTACTTTACGGGCTAAATGAGCAAAGAAGTCTTCCTCATCCGCCGGCAGCCCTTTTTTCGCTCCTTTTCCATAAATCGCTTCATCCGATTGGATCGCATCATAGCCATAGTGAGCGGCAACACCTGCGATGTCATTATTCGTATCATTCGTGTCTAAAAGATAAGCTGCCAATAAAACATCAAAAGCGATTCCCTTTGGTGCTGTCGTGTACCGGTTTAACGCCACGTACGTGCGTTTGGCATCATAGACGAATTTTTTACGTTTCTCGTCTTTTAACCAATCGGTAAAGGCTGGACTTTCAAACAATTCTTCACGATTGCTGACATAAATTTTTTCTTGATTGCCCCAAGCAACACCGACAATGTCTTCCAAATGATAGTTATCCCCCATCATCTCGACATACAATGCTGTGTCTCCCTGGAACATATCTTCCGTTACTTCTTCAACGACCGAAAACAAAATGTCTTCCATCTCAACTGGTTCAGCTGTAATCTGCAGCTTATCTAAGAAGCTATTAAAGTTCATTTCTTGGTAGAATGGCACCAATTTCTCTAAATCTTTGCCTTCATATTTCAGTTTGTCGACATCGACCTCAATGGGCGCATCCACATCGATGGTTGCTAATTGTTTTGAAAGAAAGGCGATCTCACGGTCATTGATCAAGTTTTCTTTCATCTTGCTTTTTTTCATTTCATCGATGTGTTCATAGATTCCCTCAACGGAGCCATATTCCTTTAAAAGCTTAATGGCTGTCTTCTCACCAATTTTGGTGACGCCGGGAATATTATCGGAAGCATCGCCAGCTAGTCCTTTCATGTCGATGATTTGTAAGGGCGTTAGGCCGTCATATTTTTCAGCCACATGAGCGGGCGTATAACTTTCAATTTCGCTAACGCCTTTGACCGTAATGTCAACTTTCACGTGCTCCGTTGCCAGCTGGGTCAAATCGCGATCGCCAGATAAAACGACGACATCAAATAGCTCTTTATCGACTTTATTTGCCAATGTGCCAATGATATCATCGGCTTCATAGTTATCTAATTCGTAGTATTGAACACCTAACGCGTTGATCAATTCGCGAATGTAAGGCATTTGTTCTTTAAATTCCCCAGGGGTTTTTGAACGTCCACCTTTATAATCTTCATACATCGCTGTCCTGAAGGTGGTTTTTCCAGCATCAAAAGCCACTAAAACATGTGTTGGCTGTTCTTTTGCCATCACATTTTCAAACATAGTATGAAACGCATAGATGGCATTTGTGTGCAGCCCATTGGCATTTTTAAACCGTTCTAATGAATTATGCAACGCAAAAAACGCGCGAAAAGCCACACTATTCCCATCAACGAGTAGTAATTTATTTTTTGGCATTTGATTACTCCTTTTCTCAAAAAGTTCTTCTTTATTCTATCAAAGAACGGGCACAAAAGCGATGAATTGCTTTGTTTTCTCTCTCATTTTATACAAAAAAAAAGGCGAGTTTCCTCGCACTTTTTTTAGTTGTTTTTGCCAAAGATTCGCAATAACGCTAGGAATAAGTTGATGAAGTCTAAATACAGTTGTAATGCCATGAAAACGGCCACTCCTGTATTTGCGCCACCATTCGTTGCGAAGTATACATTGCGGATTTGCTGATTGTCATAAGCGGTGATTCCCATAAAGACAAAGACGGTCACGATCGATAAGAAAAAGTCAACCGGTTGACTGCGTAAAATAAATACATTCAAGAGCGTTGAGATGATGATCCCGATCAACAGACCATAGCCGATACGACCAACCACACTTAGATCACGTTTGGTCATGATCCCAAATGCTGACATGACACCAAAAGTGACGGCTGCTGAAACAAATGCTCCCACGATCGATCCAAAGTCATAGATCATCAATGTCACAGACAAGGTCAATCCATTCAAGAGCGAATAGACTAAAAAGCCAGCAACGGTCAAGGACGGATTTTTCTGCGCCTTCACCCCTAATACAATAACTAGAATGATCTGTAAGATCCAAAGACCGGTAAATCCTAGCGGAAAATTGTCGATAAATTGCAGGGTTTGCGCTTTGAAGACTTCCCCAAAAATATAGGCTGAAATCGCACTGATCGCAAGCCCAACGCCGAAGAATAAATACACTTTTGAATAAAAGCGATTTAAGCCTTGGGCTTGGACGGTTTCATTGTTTAAATTATTCATCTTGTTGTTCCTCCTCATTTACTGCTACTGCTTTTGGCGGCTGGACCATGACCACAGCATCTAAAATACGATGATCTTCTGTGTTGATCGCTTCAACCGAAATAGTTACCACGTCTTTCATTTTATCCACTTTGATCACTTCGAATTCAAAGGTCAATGTTTCATAATGATATACAGGTTCAATAAAGTTCACCGAAAAATTGACTACATGAGAGCCAGGACCAGGCAAATGTTTCGATACGGCACTGGTGATGATCCCCATCAACATGATGGATGGTACGATGGGACGCTGATACTCAGTATTTTGCGTGTAGTCATGTTGAATATACAAAGGGTTTGCATCATTAGTAAGTCCTAAATATAACAACAGTTGATTGTCTTCGATCGATTCTGTTAAGGATAACGAATCGCCTTCCTCGATATCTTCAATACTTTTCCCTATTTTTCGCGGTTTTCCTATATTCAAAATTTAATTCCTCCAAAAAGAATAGTTTCATCTGAGTATATTCTATCAGATGCCGACAAAAGTGCAAGTTCGCGGTGCTGCTTTTGCAAAAACTTCAGATGTAAAAAACTCTTGCAGCAAACACGCCACAAGAGTCTTTGATTACAATACGTTACGAGTTGTATTGCTTAGTAGTTTTTCATAGGCTGTTTCAAATTTTTGCACATCGCCTGCTCCCATAAAAATCACGACAGCATTTTGATGATCTAGTAGCGGAGAAACGTTCTCTTCTTTGATCACAGTTCCGCCTCTTTGAATTTTATTGCCCAGATCTTCAATTTTAACATCCCCTCGGGATTCACGAGCAGATCCAAAAATATCACATAGATACACATGGTCTGCAAGATCTAACGCTTCCGCAAATTCATCCATTAAAGCGATCGTACGGGTAAAGGTATGAGGTTGGAAGACAGCAATAATCTCTTTATCCGGATATTTTTGACGAGCGCCATCAATCGTTGCTTTGATTTCTGCAGGATGATGGGCGTAATCGTCTACGATCGTCATATCCGCTACGATTTTTTCGCTGAAGCGACGTTTCACTCCAGGGAATGAGAGCATCTCAGCGGCAACTTCTTTCATGTCCAATCCTTCTTTGTAAGCCACAGCGATCACACTGAGTGCGTTGTTGATGTTGTGTTGACCAAACGCTGGCAAGACAAAATGGCCAATGTTTTCACCATGGATAAAGACGTCGAACTCTGAACCTTGGGTGGTGCGTTCAATGTTTTTTGCTTGAACATCGTCGTTATCGTTGACGCCGTAATAGTAGATCGGGACATCTGCTTCAAGTTTACGCAGGTACTCGTCATCACCAAAAGCAAAAATGCCTTTTTTTACTTGACTTGCCATCGATTGAAAGGCTGAGAAGACATCGTCAATCGAGTGGAAATAGTCCGGATGATCAAAATCGATGTTGGTCATAATTGCATAGTCCGGTGAATAAGCTAAGAAATGACGGCGGTATTCACAAGCTTCAAACGAGAAGAATTCCGCATCGGGCTCTCCATGACCGGTACCATCGCCAATCAAGAAACTTGTTGGCCGGATGCCGCTTAAAACATGAGAAAGCAATCCTGTCGTACTGGTTTTTCCGTGAGAACCAGTCACAGCAATACTCGTATAGGGCTGAATGAATTGGCCAATAAAGTCATGATAACGAGTGACTTCTAAACCAAGTTCTTTGGCCCGTATGATTTCTTCGTGGGTGTCAGGGAAAGCATTCCCTTGGATAATGACCATTTCTGGTTGAATGTTTGCTTTATCGAAAGGCAACAATTTGATTGCTGCTTTTTCTAGATCACGTTGAGTGAAGAAATATTCTTCCACATCAGAGCCTTGTACTTGGTAGCCTTTTTCGTGCAGAATCAAAGCCAATGAACTCATACCGGAACCTTTGATTCCAACAAAATGATGTATTTTGTTTTGATTTTCCATTATTATAATCCTCTTTTCTCAAATCCGCGTCGTAAAAAAACGCGTGTATTGACAAATATCAGGTTGTCACACGACCTACATTATCATACAAAATGAAAAAAATAGCAACGAGTTTTATTTTTCGACTTGACTTTTCTCATCATTTCCTATTTCTAGCAAACGTCCACGACATTTTCCACAAACATATTTTTTGATATCCACACGCCGCTGCCGCCGAATCTCGCAGCCGCAATTTTGACATCGATAGCGATGTTTCGCTGTCCTTTTGGCAGGAGGTGCATACCGCAGGCCTCCCGTTTTTGCCAGCAATGCTTTAAAAGCAGGATCTTGGTGACGATGACCAAGACCTGCTAAATGCAAATGATAGTGACATAATTCATGCTTGATAATGCCGATAAAAACCTCCATCCCGTGTTCTGTGAGCATCACTGGATTGAAATCCAAGTGGTGATCACTTAGATGGTAACGGCCACCGGTTGTTTTTAAGCGAGAATTAAATACCGCTCGATGCGTAAATGGTTTATTGAAAACAGACAGCGAAAGCTCTTCCACCAAACGCTGCAATTCTTGTTGGGTCATTTAGCATTTCCTGGATCGATCATGGTTAAACTGATACGGCCTTTTTTGACATCTACTTGCTCGATCCAAACGGTTACGACATCACCAACGGAAACAACGTCTTTCGGATGTTTTACAAACGAACGGCTCAGCTTCGACAAATGAACCAGTCCATCTTGTTTGACACCGATATCGACGAAAGCACCAAAGTCGATCACATTTCGAACAGTTCCTTTCAATTCCATTCCCGGTTTTAGATCCTCCATACTCAACACATCTTTGCGCAATAATGGGGCTGGCATTTCATCCCGCATATCACGTCCTGGCTGCATTAACGCTTTTAAGATATCTGTGATGGTTTCTTTCCCGACAGACAATTTAGCAGAAAGTTCTGCTGGACGCATTTGCGCCAACTTCACTTTATTTTCTTCCGATTGTTCTTTCCCAAGCTCCGCTAGAGAAATATCCGCGAGCGCCAAAATTTCTTTGGCAGTGTCATAACTTTCTGGATGAATCCCGGTATTGTCCAAAATGACTTTTCCGCCAGGAATCCGCATAAAACCGATCGCCTGTTCATAGGCCTTTGGCCCTAAGCGAGGGACTTTTTTCAGTTGATTGCGCTGCGTAAATACCCCGTTTTCTTCTCGATAGGTCACGATATTTTGGGCAGTCGTTTTATTTAAGCCCGCCACGTGCTGTAAAAGTGCCGCACTTGCGGTATTGACATCAACGCCTACTTGGTTGACGACCGTTTCCACGACAAAATCCAATTGTTCGGCTAAGCGCTTTTGCGAAACGTCATGTTGGTATTGCCCGACGCCCACCGATTGTGGATCGATTTTAACTAATTCTGCCAAGGGATCTTGGAGACGGCGACCAATACTGATGGCACTTCGTTCTTCCACTTGCAGATCAGGGAATTCATGCCGGGCGATCGGACTGGCCGAATAAACAGAAGCGCCTGCCTCATTCACGATCACATAATATACCTCTTGATCGATCAATTTTAATTGTTCAGCGACGAATTGCTCTGACTCTCGACTCGCCGTCCCATTACCGATTGCGACCATTTCAACTTTATAGGTTTGCAATAAGCGACGAAACGCTGGTCCAGCCGCTTCTCGTTTATTCATCGGCGCCGGTTTATGGGGATAGATCACTTCGATCGCTAATACTTTTCCTGTCTCATCAACGACGGCCAATTTACAGCCCGTTCGATACGCTGGATCAAACCCTAAAACGACTTTCCCCTTCAACGGAGGCTGCAGCAGCAGATTGCGAAGATTTTCTCCAAAAATCGCAATTGCTTGTTCGTCGGCTTTTTCTGTCAACTCATTGCGGATCTCTCGTTCGATCGCTGGTAAGATAAAACGTTTCAAGGCGTCAGCAGCAGCAGTTTGGACAAAACTGGCTGCGGGTGAATCACTATTTGTGATCAATTTCCGACGTAGGTACTCCATGATTTTTTCTTCATCTGCCACAAGCGTTACCTTCAAAATGTCTTCTTTTTCTCCACGATTGGTGGCTAAAACCCGGTGGGAAACCATCTTATTGATAGGATGTTGGAAATCGTAATACATTTCATAAATGCCTTTTTCATCTTTTTCAGCATTTTTGACCGTGCTCTTATACAGTCCTTTGTTAGAATAATAGCTCCGAATCCAACTTCGAAATTCTGCAGTATCACCAACGCCTTCTGCAATGATCTCATGGGCGCCAGCCAAGACATCTTCTACAGTAGGGACAGCATCACTCATAAATTCGGTCGCTTTTTCTTGTACGTCACCTATTTTTGAGAAGCTTAACAGCCACTGAGCAAATGGTTCCAAGCCATTTTCTTTGGCGATCGTCGCTTTGGTGCGTCGTTTTTGTTTATAAGGACGATACAGGTCTTCGACGGCCTGCATTTTTGTCGCAGCTAAAATCGCCTGTGATAGTTCAGGCGTTAGCTTTTCTTGTTCTTCTATCAAGCGCAAAACTTCTTGCTTGCGTTTCTCTAGGTTTTCTAAGTACTGATACCGCTCTTCGATTTCTCGAATCTGAACTTCGTCAAGTCCATTCGTCATTTCTTTACGGTAGCGGGCAATAAACGGAACGGTATTTCCTTCTTGCAATAATTGTAACACCGTACTGATTTGTTTTTGGGTAAAAGAGGTTAGTTCTTGTTTCACTAAATCAAGTACCTCTTGATTCATTTCTGCCATTCGTTCTCACCTTTCCTTTGTTGCTTTTGCTATTTTAACATAAAAAAGTCAGCCATTGAGGAAACAAGAAGGCACGAAAGGAACATTGCTTCGGGGCTCTTGTAATGGCTGCTTTTCTCTTTTTAGAAAAGACTTTTAAAAGTCTGGTTGCCAAGGTCCTGCTAAATTTTGATATTCGATATCCTGAAGGACCCCTTTGTCATCAAAAATCACGCCATGCACCGATCCACCAAATACTGCCCCGCCATCGATGCCGATTTTGTCGTCTTGTTGCCAAAGATCCGTCGTCTGCATATCTCCATGCAGCATTGGCGTGATGGTATGACCAAAAACGATCGTTTTTCCTGTACGGTTTTTTCCTTTATGAAATGGCTCGCGAATCCAGATAAAATCGTGGTCGGCGGTCTTCCGCCAATCTTTTTTACTTAAATCCACGCCCGCATGGACAAAAAGATACTTCCCCCATTCGTAATAAAGCGGCCGCTCCATCAAAAACTCTATTAAGTCTCCATATCTACTTCGGATCATCAAGGCAATTTCCGTTGGCGAATACTCTTCAGTAGCTCCTGAATGTAAAAGACTTTCAATCGTTTCTTTGCCGCCATTGCGTACGTAGGCGGCGAACCAATCCTCTGGGGCATTTAGAAATTGCAGAAAATACTCTTCGTGATTGCCACGTAAATAAATCGCTTGATGTTCTTCAACTAATTTCTTTCCGAGCATTAAACACTCTTTGGACTTTGGTCCTCGGTCATTTAGATCACCAATCAAAAGCAACTGATGGATTTTCGGATCATATTCCGCAAGAAGACTTTTAAAAAGATCGGCCATTCCATGAATATCACTGATTGCATAAAGATAGTTTTGCATAGTCATTCCCTCCTTAAAGGCAATTGAGTCTCTTATTATCAATTTTAGCCCTTTGGCTGCAAAATGTCTTGCATTAAAATCAAAAAACAATCATTCGTCTTGAACGGTTCGACAGCATAGAGTCGGGTTCATAAAGACGAATGATTGATTACGATCGGTAAAACCTATTTTCCTGAAACAGCAAAATAATTGCCATCCGGATCGGCAAAATTGAAAACCAGCTGTTCTTCCATCTGAATCAATTCGCCGACTTCTGCTTCCATCTCTAAAAGTTTTTTATAGAGAGCTGTAATATCCTCAGCAAAAAACATGATCGATGGGGAATTTAATGCGACTTCAGGTGAGTGCGTTTCGATGAACTCACGGTCATATAAGACAAAATGAACCTCTGCCTCTTTTGAAGGAGCGATTTCGACGACGGATGTTCCATCGATCGTTTGCTGTTCAATGATCACAAAGCCTAATTCTTGCCAAAATTCGACAGCTTTCGTCACATCATCAACGTAGAGCATCACTTGCATTTGGTTGGAAAACAATGGAAATCCCTCCTATTTCAACTTATTTTTCTTCTTCGGTCGATTCTTGTGTGGGGTTCGAGTTGGTATTGAAGTTCAGTTGGAGTCCTGGTTTGTCGGTCACGATTTCTGTCACCTCATACGTCAGGCGTTTGACGATATCAAACAATGGCTCAACCAAACGATCAGTTTCAGCTTTTGTTAGATCTTCTCCAGAATTGACTTTACGATTCAAAATATGATTGACCTGTCCGACACGTCCTGACAAAACATAATCAGGGAACACTAATTGAAATTCTAGCCGGGCGCCAATAATACTGTTTTTTTCCATATATTCTTCATCTTTGACTTTTAACGGCGCAAAGCCGACATTCAATTTGGTTTCCATTTCTTTGTCTTTCGGTTTCATATCGAAATGATATGCTTCAACGATCGGTTGTTGTCTTTTTAATTCCACTAGATTCACACTCCTTATCTAAAAGTATAGCATAACCTTTTCTTTGAGCCTACTGTATTCTTTAGACAATAAAAAAAAACGGCGAGTGCCGTTTTAATTTGCTTCTTTTAGTGTTGCTAGATAATCCAAGGCATCTTGGACATTGGCGATCGGAACGATTTTCATATCCGTGTCTAACTTTTTCGCTGCTGCTACTGCCTCTTCATAATTTGTTTTGATGGAAGGATCTATTTCACGCTCTTCGTCAGTGATTTCATCATCTGGGGCAAAGAAGATTTCTGCACCACTTTCACTGGCACTCGCTACTTTTTTATCGATCCCACCGATTCGACCAACGGTTCCGTCAGCTGAAATCGTTCCTGTCCCAGCTATGTTGTGACCTTTACGTAGGTTATCTCCGGTCAACTGTTCATAGATTTCAAGGGTGAACATCAAACCAGCGGAAGGTCCTCCGATATTGCCAGAATCGATCACGATCTCTTCATCAGAAGTGATCTCTGTATGATCGACGAGGGAGATGCCAATACCGGCTTTTTGATTGCTCTCCAGTTCAATTAGTTTGCCCGTTGCTTCTTTTTCTTCGCCATCTTGCAAGTAAGTCACGGTGATTTCATCACCAATGGTTTGACTTTGGACGTAGTCTATAAAATCTTGACTGCTTTTAAATTCTTTACCATTGACTGCGGTGACGGTATCTCCAACGGATATTTTCCCAGCAAAGCTGGAATTTGGATCGATCCCCATGACATAGACCCCTTTATAGGTCATTTCATAAGGTAAGTCTGCCAGCTTTAATGCTTGCTCAATCGCACTATTTTGCGAGGATTCCATATAGTAGCGTTGAATGCGGTTGTACTCCTCATCTGTCGCACCGCCTAAAAGTTCTTCCTCACTGATCAAGTCTTGGAATTCATTGAATTTCGTTCCAATCGCTGTGAACACGGTAGCTTGTCGAATTCCAACACTGGTCAAAGAAAAGGAGCCGGCTGATGTGTCTTCTTTTTGATTGACGGTAATCAGCTCTTTTAAATCGATCGTTGCTCCTGGTTGCTCGATATAATAGGGAATCGGCAAAAAGGCACAAGCGGCGATGATCAGCGCTAAAACAAACAAGAGAACATATTTGATCGTTGATTTAAGATTCATTGGTATCACGCTTCTTTACTATAGCATCGTAGATATTTTGAGGTAAATATTCGGCAACATCGCCGTTAAAGGTTAAGATCTCTTTCAACAAACTGGAACTGATGAAACTATGTTTTGCGTCTGCTAAAAGAAAGACGGTCTCTAATGAGGGTTCTAGGTGATGGTTCATTTCCATAATGTCCCGCTCATATTCATAGTCTTTCACACTGCGAATGCCTCTAAGCAGAAACTGGGCACCTAATTTTTTCGCAATCGTGACTGTTAGCTCTGTTTCTTGTGCCAGAATTTTGACGTTAGGAATATGGGCGAGGGCTTCTTCGATCAAATGAACTTTTTCTTCACTAGTAAAAAAACTTTTTTTATTGGTGTTTGTAAAAACGCCGACGATCAATTCATCGAAAAGCGTGGCTCCTCGCTCGATCAGATCAACATGACCGGATGTCAATGGGTCAAAACTCCCTGGAAATAAAGCAATCTTTTTCACGTTATCCCTCATTTCTATAGATCGTCACTGCCGATATGCCATAGGTTTGGGCACGGACCAAATGCAACGAGCCGATTTGTTCTGGTAAGACGATGGACTTGTCTGTTTCGCAAACTACGTAAGCAAAGGGGCGGATCAATCCGTCTATCATCATTGATTCCACTTGTTGCACAATCTCTTGCTTTGCGTAAGGTGGATCTAAAAAGAGATAGTCAAAACTTTGTCCCTCAGCTGCAAACTGCCGTAAAGCTTGATTCGCATCCATTTTTAGCACCGTGAACTTTTCGGGTTCTTTGGTTATAGCAATATTTTCGCGGATCACTTTGGTTGCTGGAAAACTACGGTCGACACAAACCGCATGATCAGCTCCCCGAGAGACCGCTTCGATAGCTAAGCCCCCGCTTCCGCTGAATAAATCCAGTACAACACCTCCATCTAAATATTGCCCTAACATGTTAAAAATCGCCCCTTTTACTTTGTCTGTCGTGGGGCGAGTGTTGTCTCCAGCGAGACTTTTTAATCTGCGGCCACCATATTCTCCGGCTACTACACGCATGCTTTTTTCCCTCCAAGATCTTCGTAAATACAAATATAGCACTGTTTCTATAAATAGCAATAAAAAAATGGCGGTGACTCAAGGCACCCCCACTTTTTTATTACACGTTTTCTGCCAATCGAATCATCGTATTTTTTTCTTCGATATCAAACCCTTCATCTTTCACTGGATAGGCTGCTGACGTACCAATTTTTTCAGCAAAATCCATTTCGACATCTGGTCGATAGGAAGCTTCAACTTGTCGAACAAAGTGAAACTGCTCGATTTTTGTTTTTTTGCTTTCGTATTCTTCTTCGTTCAAATACATGACCACGTATTTCATCTTGCGTGACACATAATGAACAAAACCAAAACGGCGCAAATTCTTTAGTTGACGTAGGCTGTAAACCCATACGATCAATCCTCGACGCTTTTGCATCGTAAAAGGCTCTTTATCCTCGTGCATGACAATTTCCTCCACAACTTGATTTTGATTGAAAAAAGGGACTCCCAGCGTCCACTTTGACAGAGGGAGAAAAACAAGTAGAGATCGCCACAGTCAGTTCATCCAGCAAACGCTGCAGTTGTGTTTCACTCCAGCGATACTCACTTACTTGTTCATTAAGATCCAACTGCCGCTTGGCTGTGCGCAACGCCCGTTTTTTTTCTTTGAAATCAGGCGCATACTCACCGAAAGCTTCAATTCTTTCAAAATCTAGTTTTTTTTCTAAAAACGATCGCATCAATGTCTGAACATCAGGGTCTTGATGCATGACCTGTTTCGCTTTTTGATAGGTTTTACACGTTTCACTTGCTCTGATTGCCTTCACAAGTGCTTCAATTTGATCTTCAATCTCAAAAAAGGCTTCATCGTAAATCATCTGACGTACTATCCTCGGTCCCTTCCACATCTTCTTGCACTAAGACTACCATATTTGCTTCAGAAAAAGCAATTCCTATCTTTTCTGATTGTTCATGGGTAAGGCGCTCAGTAAATCTTGGGTTACTGAACCATGACAAAATCGTAAAAGTTGGATCATAAACAGGCGCTTCGAAGATTGAAGCAGATGCTTCCAATTCCTTTTCCGCTAACAACTCTCGCCATTCGTCATTCGATAAGACAAAATTACTTGTCTTTTCCGAAGAAAGTGCTCGTTGATAAGAATGGATTCGTTGAGAAGTCAAATAGTCTGATAGGTTATTCGTCAAATTAAATAAAAGTCCAGCTGCTTCTTGATGTGTTTGGGTATCTTGTGAGAAGCTGTCTAAGCCGATTTGCTGGCGAATTTTATCGATGATAACAAACGCCAAGGTCTCTTTTTCAAGGTTGGCTTGGGCTTGGTCAATTGTTTGCGAAACTTGAAACAGCGGTCGCTGCCCTTCCGTCAAGGGATAAGGTGCCAGTTTAAGTAATGTGGTCTGATCCAAGTAAGTGACGGCTTGCAGTTGGGCAGTCTCCTGATCAAAGAACAAAACAGCAAATGTCCCGTTGTCAAAAGCCACTAATGGACGGTAGTTCATATCTTCTTCCATCAATTCGAAACTGATCGCACGATCATTTTGTGTCAAGGTAAAGTTAGGATAGATCATGGTCAACTCCGTCAAGTCAGTCAAGGTCATGCCCATCGTAAAAGGTGCCAGGGAAGAGCCCCCGGCGCCGATTACTTTGATTGCTTGCACACTTTCACCATCGGTATTGATCTCAACATACTGTTGATCGTCTAATTGATTGTAGACCCGAATTTCAAACTCGTAACCTGATCGATATGTTTGAACTGGAAGACCATAGACTTCTTCGAAATCCGAAACAGGTTCCCCGATCAATTCAGCTAATCCTTGAGCTGCGATTGGTTCGTAATTCATGCTTGTTGGTGCTTTGATTGGGTTTTCGATCGTCACTCTTGAATCTGAAGCGTTTTGCATGAAAACTGGCTGCAAATACACGATTATTAGGGCTAGGACAAATAAGCCGCAAAACAATAATCCTCTTCGCTTCATCTGTGGATCGACTCCTTACTTCTCTTTGACTTCAATCAAAAGATCTCCTGACTGAATTGGTTCCCCATCGGTTACATACACATGTTCAACTACGCCTGAGAAGCGGGCTTCAACCGAAGTTTCCATTTTCATCGCTTCCGTGACCATCAAGGTTTGTCCACGTGCCACCCGGTCGCCTTTTTTGACTAATACTTCTAAAACTGAGCCACTCATCGAAGCACCGATCTGTTCTTTGTTCGTTGGCTCTGCTTTACGTTTCGTTTGAACAGAGCTGATGATTGAGTTGTCCTTAACGACGATTTCTCGGCGTTGTCCGTTCAAGTTAAAGAAGAGTGTTCGGTTGCCTTCAATATCTGGCTCACCGATCTCATCTAGACGAATGATCAAGATTTTGCCTTTTTCTAATTCAACATTGATCGTTTCACCTAAGCGCATGCCGTTAAAGAAAGTTGGAGTATCAAGAACTTTCACATCTGCAAACTGTTCATAAGCTTTTCGATAATCAAGGAAGACTTGCGGATACATCAAGTAGCTCAAGACTTCTTCATGTTTTGGTTCATAGCCGATTTTCTCCGCTAGTTCTTGCTTCACATCAGCAAAATCAACTGGCTTCGCGAATGTTCCAGGACGTTCGGTAAAGGCTGGGCGTCCTTTCAAGATAATGCGCTGTAATTCTTTCGGGAAGCCACCAACTGGCTGACCTAACTCACCTTGGAAGAATGTGATTACTGACTCAGGGAAGCTTAATGTATCGCCTTTTTCAAAAACATCTTTCTCAGACAAGCCATTTTGAACCATAAAGAGTGCCATGTCCCCAACGACTTTCGAAGAAGGCGTCACTTTCACGATGTCTCCAAACATCATATTGACTTCATGATACATTTCTTTGATTTCATCCCATTTTTCGCCTAAACCAACGGCTTTGGCTTGCTGCTGGAGATTGGTATATTGTCCCCCCGGCATTTCATGCTTGTACACTTCCGTTTGAGGTGCGTTCAAGCCATTTTCAAAGGAATGATAGTACATGCGGACATCTTCCCAGTAGTGGTTCAACTGTTGGATGTTGTCTACATTGATTTCTGGGCAGCGTTCGCCGTTCAATAGTGCATAATACAAACTACTCATACTTGGTTGACTCGTTGCGCCACTGACCGCTGACATAGCGACATCCACGATGTCAACACCGGCTTTAGTAGCTGCTGAGTAAGTAATGATCCCATTTCCACTCGTATCATGGGTATGCAGATGAATCGGCACATCGATCGTATCCTTTAGCTCACTGATCAAACGATAAGCCGCTTGCGGTTTTAATAATCCAGCCATATCCTTGATAGCAATGATATGGGCACCAAGGTTTTGCAATTCTTTCGCCATATCTTTGTAGTATTGTACTGAATATTTTTGACGGGTCGGATCATTGATATCCCCGGTATAACAAATCGTTGCTTCTGCAATTTTTCCTGTATCGCGAACGGCTTGAATACTTTTCTCCATTTGTGGAACCCAGTTTAAACTATCAAAGATTCGGAACACATCAATTCCTTGCGCTGCAGATTCTTTGATGAATTCTTCCAATACATTGTCTGGATAATTGGAATATCCCACAGCATTGGAGCCTCTAAACAACATTTGCAACAAGGTATTCGGCATTTTTTTCCGGAACATCCGCAATCTTTCCCATGGATCTTCTGTTAAGAAACGGTAGGCAACGTCGAACGTTGCTCCACCCCACATTTCACTTGAGAACAATTGTGGCAGGCCAGCTTCCGTCATCGCGGCAATTTTCTTAAAGTCATGGGTTCTTACACGAGTTGCCAACAAACTTTGATGGGCATCTCGGAAGGTTGTATCCGTCAGTAAGACATTGTTTTGTTGACCGATCCATTCAACGACACCCTCGGCACCTTTCGTATCTAAAATATTTTTGGCGCTGACAAAATCAGGCGTTGCTTGGATGTGTTGTGGCATCCGTGGCTCATTATAAAATGGTTTCTTTTGTTTTTCGATCCCCGGAAATCCATTGATGGTAATTTCCCCGATATACTTCATGGTTTTGTTTCCACGATCACGAATCCGAGGGAAATTGAATAGTTCCGGCGTATTGTCGATAAAGGTGGTTTTGGCTTCACCCGAACGAAAGGCTGGATGAGAAACGACATTTCGCATGAAGAGAATGTTTGTTTTTACCCCACGTACACGAAATTCTTTCAAACAGCGCATCATTTTCTGAATCGCTTGATCAAAGGTTGCCGCATGTGTACAGACTTTTACAAGCAGTGAGTCGAAATACGGGGTTACCACCGCACCTGCGTAAGCATTTCCGACATCCAAACGAACCCCAAATCCACCTGGAGAACGGTAGGTATCAATCTTACCAGTATCTGGCATAAAATTATTCGCTGGATCTTCCGTTGTCACGCGACATTGAATCGCAACCCCTTCGAAGCGAATATCTTTTTGTTCAGGAATCCCAATTTCTTTATGCAGATCCTTGCCTTGTGCAATTAGTATTTGTGTCGTCACGATATCTAAATTGGTGATCATTTCAGTGATTGTATGTTCCACTTGGACCCGAGGGTTTACTTCGATAAAGTAAAATTTATCGCCTTCAACTAAAAATTCCACTGTTCCGGCATTGATATAGCCAACATGCTTCATCAATTGAACGGCAGCTTGACAAATTTTTTCCCGTTGTTCAGTCGTCATTGACACACAAGGTGCCACTTCGACTACTTTTTGGTGACGGCGCTGAACAGAGCAGTCACGTTCAAATAGATGGACGACATTTCCGTGCGTATCCCCTAGAATTTGGACTTCAATATGTTTTGGATTACTAATATATTTTTCAACGTAAACTTCGTCACTACCAAATGCCGCTTTCGCTTCACTTTTGGCACGTTCGTAGCCATCACGTGCTTCTTTTTCATCATGAGCGACACGCATGCCTCGACCACCGCCGCCAAGAGCTGCTTTGATCATGATTGGATAGTCATGTTCGTCAGCGAATGCTAAAACGTCGTCAATCGATGCCACTGGACCGTCAGATCCGGGAATGGATTGAATCCCCGCCTCGATCGCTGCTGCTTTTGCTTTGATCTTGTCGCCAAAAATATCTAAGTGGTGAGTGGATGGTCCGATGAAAATCAAACCTTCTTCTTCACAGCGCTGAGCAAAGCCCAGGTTTTCTGATAAAAAACCATACCCTGGATGAATCCCTTCAGCCCCGGCTTTTTTCGCTGTGCGAATAATATCTTCAATGTCTAAATACGCATCAATCGGCCGTTTGCCTTTCCCCACTAAATACGCTTCGTCTGCTTTAAAACGATGGACGGAGTATTCATCCTCCGCAGCATAAATACCGACTGTTTTGATTCCTAACTCCGCACATGCGCGGAAGACACGAATCGCGATTTCTCCACGATTGGCAACAAGAATTTTCTTCATCTAATCCACTCCATTCAATTGATCAATAATTCAAATAATATTGTTTCCTCTTTTCTTCGGCACTGATATTTAATACAAAACCAATACAAATCGACAGCATCAGCAAACTTGACCCACCCTGACTTAAAAACGGAAAAGTGATTCCCGTCAATGGGATCAAACCAGTGATCCCCCCTAAGTTGATGAAAATCTGAGACATAAATAATGTCCCTATGCCGATACACATCATGGAATTAAAGGGATCTCTTGAACGGATACCGACAAGAAAGATCCGTCCCACCATATAGAACAAAACACCTAAGATAATGATCGATGGGATCAAGCCTAATTCTTCCATAACGATCGAAAATATATAATCGGTGTGCGCTTCGTTTAAGAAGCCACGTTTTTGGATACTATTTCCAAGCCCGCGTCCGAAAAGCCCACCGTTGAACATTGCATAATACCCATTGACCATTTGATGACCTGTATTGTATTCATCCGCAAATGGGTTTAAAAATGATGAGAAGCGACTATAGACATAATCAGGTAAAAGCTTTCCACCAGTTAAATTTACCAAGAAGACGATCAATGTACTGCCTACGATTCCTGCCACACCTAATATCAGGGTATACAGGTAATTCAGACCACTAGATAATAAAACGACAAAAGCCAGTAGCATGACGATCACAGCATTCCCGAAGTCGGGATAAAAGGCCATGATCCCGGTGTAGACGAAGACGATTCCGATTGGACGCCAAACCGTTTTCCAAAACTCTTGTTGGATACCTTTTTGACGATAGGAAAGAGTCACAGATAAAAACCAGATGACAATAAATTTCAAGTACTCAGCTGGTTGAATGGAAAAGCCCGCAATTGTTAACCAACCATGTGCCCCGTTTCTTCTTGGGAAAAAGAAGGCAGCGATCAATAAAAACAAAATGACGATCATGGCGATCTGGACAAATTTTTTGTTCCGAAAAACATCCGTTTTCATTTTATACATGACAGTGATTGCTACTAGACTCAACAACCAGAATATTGCTTGATTGATGACGTAAGAAGCAGCTGTGGTCGGTTGTGTGGCGGTCATCGCAACATAGGATGTGGAGCTGTAGACCATCATCAAACCCGTAACACACATCACTATATAAGGCAGTAAAATACTATAATCTAATAAATGTCTTTTCTTTACTTTTTCTGGCAAGTTTATGCCTCCTTGCCGATTTCAGGTGTCCGCTGGTCTTCATAGACCTCGCTGTACAATTGGTTCAAATCTTTTTCGAGATCCGCCATCAATTGTTGTCCTGTTTGATTATCGACGATCCCCAAGCGGATCGCAAATGCCACTTGCCGTGATAGACCATACATTTGGGTATCAACCACTTCTTCAAATGCTTTGCATTGTGCGATACATAAACTATTTTCTTGGTTTCGGATCAGCTTTTTGATTCGTTCTGCGTCATCTCTAAGCAGATCTAGCGCTTTTGTAGAATCGATGTGCTCCATTCCGGTCCCCCCCATTTCTTCGTTTCACCATTATAGCATATTCTCTCTGGCTTTTGCATCATTAGATTGCATAGAAATACGTAAATGACGAACTTTAACGAGTATATTTTCAAAAAGTTCGTTTTTTAGCGAAGATCGTTCGTTTTTTCAATTTTTCATTCGCTTTATCTTCATGAATCGCGCTGATAGCCGTGAAACAAATACCCGATGTGGAACATAACGCAAAAAACGTCCTTTACTAAAATTTAAGAAAAGCTGCTCTATCAACTTTTCTTAAAAATATTCCTGTTACTTTTTCCACAATTTATTTTTTAAAAAAAGAACAGGTCCAAAAGTCCCTGTTCTTTCACTTTGCATGAAAAGAAAAATCGTTTACCTTGTTTCGTCGCCGATCTTGCCATCTCCATTGATGTCCTCATCGGAAAGACGTTCGACTTCTTTAATAAAACCTTCGCTCATCTCTTGATAGTTCTGCTCACCAACGACCGCATCATCAGGAATTTGATCGACATTCGCAAAAAACTCAATATGATTGTGTAGATTTTCAAAGCGCATAGGAGCATCTCCGCCGTATTCACCATCAAGGTTGATCATTAATCGATTGACCTGCTCTGGCGCGTCTACTTCAAGAAAAGATGTTTTCGTATAAATCAGACGACGATCGTTGATGTGCTTGCCACCATTCATCATTAAAGCAACTAAGTGGACAATCTCAAAAATATTGGCCGTTTTGACAATGATCAACGAAAATTTCCCATCGTCAAGCTTTGCGTCAGGGGCAATCTGTTCAAAACCTCCCACTGAATTCGTTAGTCCTAAAAAGAACATTGAGGCTCCGCCAATGTATTCTCCGTCTTCATACTTTAGATGCATTTTGATCGGTTTGACGCGGGGCAGTAATTCAGCTCCTTTTGCTAAATAAGCTAAGTAGCCAAAGATACTTTTCAATTCAGAAGGAACATCGTAGGTCAATTCCGTTAAGTGCCCACCAGCAGCAATGTTGATAAAATACGTGTTGGGTGTTTTTCCGACATCCATCTTCACCGTTTGCTGCTTCAAAATCACTTCCGCAGCTGCTTTGATATCTGTACGGGGAATTTTTAGTGCTCGTGCGTAGTCATTGGTCGTGCCTCCAGGAATGATCGCCATTTTTGGTCGCTTTTCTAAAGGAGCGATCCCATTGACGACTTCATTGATCGTGCCATCACCACCGGCAGCTACCACCAAATCAAAACCAGCTTCGCCGGCTCTTCTTGCTTCATCACGAGCGGAAAATGGCGCAGCGGTGGTGGCAAATGCACTCGCCTCATAACCGCCAGTTTCCAAAACATCTAAAATATCTGCTAAATTTTTTCGAATCAATTCTTTCCCAGATGTCGGGTTATAGATTACTCTTGCTCTTTTCATCGCTTGCCTCTTATCGCTTTGCTAGTTCTTCTTGCAACAGCTTGTTCACAACGCCTGGATTCGCTTGTCCTTTGGTTGCTTTCATGATTTGACCAACTAAGAAACCAACTGCGCGGTCTTTTCCGTTTTTAAAGTCATCGACGGATTGTTGGTTGTTATCTAGTACTTCATTGATCATTGGTAGTAATTGCGCAGGATCTGATAATTGGATCAATCCTTTGGCTTTTACGACTTCTTCAGCGTCGCCGCCGTTTGTGATCAATTCTTTGAAGACTTTTTTCGCAATCTTCGAGCTGATCGTGCCATCGGCGATCAAACGAATCATTCCCGCTAAATTGTCTGGGGTTAATTTCGTTTCTGGCAGTTCCAATTTTTCACTGTTCAGATACGCTGAAACTTCCCCCATCAACCAGTTAGAAGCTTGTTTGGGATCAGCACCGGCATCAATGGTTTTTTCAAAGAAATCGGACATTTCTTTTGATAAAGTCAAGACCATTGCATCGTATTCTGGTAAGCCCAATTCAGAGATGTAACGGGCACGACGTTTTTGCGGCATTTCTGGCAAGCTTTGACGTACCCGTTCGATCCATTCATCATCGATCACAAATCGTGGGATATCTGGTTCTGGGAAGTAACGATAATCAGAAGAACCTTCTTTGACACGCATCAATAAAGTTTTGCTGGTTGCTTCATCAAAACGACGAGTTTCTTGTTGGATCTCGCCTCCAGAAAGCAATACTTTGGCTTGGCGTTTTTCTTCAAATGCTAAACCTTTTTTCACGAAGGACATAGAGTTTAAGTTTTTCAATTCTGTTTTTGTTCCGAATTGTTCTTGGCCGTAAGGTCGCAACGAAATATTGGCGTCGCAACGCATGGAACCTTCTTCCATCTTCACATCAGATACTTCTGTAAACAAGATGATTGAGCGCAATGCTTCTAGATACGCATATGCTTCTTCTGGTGAACGCATATCCGCTTCGGAAACGATCTCGATCAAAGGGGTTCCTTGACGATTCAGATCCACATAAGAATAACCGCCTTTGCCGTGCATGTTTTTCCCAGCATCTTCTTCCAAATGAACTCGCTCGATGCGAATTTTTTTCTTTTTGCCTTCGACTTCAATTTCAATCCACCCGTCATGACCGATTGGTTGGTCAAATTGAGAGATTTGATAGGCTTTCGGATTATCGGGATAGAAATAGTTTTTGCGGTCGAAATGCGTTTCTTTTGAGATTTCACAATTCAACGCAAGCGCAGCTTTCATCCCAAATTCGATAGCCGCTTTGTTCATTACTGGTAAAACACCTGGATAGCCCCAGTCGATCACATTCGTGTTGCTATTTGGTTCAGCGCCAAAGTGAGCAGGTGCTGGAGAAAAAATCTTTGATTCTGTTTTTAATTCTACGTGGACTTCAAGCCCAATGACTGTTTCGAAGTTCATGCCTTATCCCCTCCTAAAATCACTGGTTTTTTCGTGTGGAAATCAGTTGCTTGTTCAAAGGCATAAGCCGCTTTATACATGGTTGCTTCATCAAAATGTTTCCCAATGATCTGCAAGCCGACTGGCAGTCCTTCAGAAAAACCTGCTGGGATCGACATCCCTGGCAGTCCTGCTAAGTTCACAGGAATGGTTAAAATATCATTTAAGTACATGGTAATTGGATCATTGATATTTTCTCCAATACCAAATGCTACCGTTGGTGATGCTGGGCCAATGATCAAATCGTATTGGCTGAAGACCTTATCGAAATCTTGTTTGATCAACGTCCGAACTTGACCGGCTTTTTTGAAGTAGGCATCATAGTAGCCAGCACTTAGTGAAAACGTACCTAACATGATCCGGCGTTTGACTTCTTCCCCGAATCCTTCACTACGCGAATTGACATAGACATCTTCTAAATTGCGGACATTTTCTGAACGGAAACCGTAACGGATACCGTCAAAACGTTGCAAATTAGAACTTGCTTCAGAAGATGCGATGATATAGTAAACAGCTACCCCATATTTTGAATGTGGCAAGCTGACTTCTTCCACGGTCGCTCCTAACGCACGGAAAGTGTCTGCAGCTTTTAAGATTGCTTCCCGGACGCCTGCTTGAATTCCTTCACCTAAGTATTCTTTTGGTAAAGCAACTTTCATGCCTTTGATATCACCAGTCAAACCTGCTGTAAAATCAGGAACAGCTGTCCCGGCTGACGTACTATCTTTTGCATCAAACCCACTGATGGCATTTAATGCGATGGCATTGTCTTTCACACCACGGGTCATCGGACCAATTTGATCTAACGAGGATGCAAACGCGATCAGACCAAAACGAGAAACCCGTCCATATGTTGGCTTCAGCCCGACGATTCCATTGAAAGCTGCTGGTTGGCGAATCGAACCACCTGTATCGCTACCTAATGATAATGGGACTTGTCCCGCTGCAACGGCAGCCGCCGAGCCACCTGATGAACCACCAGGTACTTTTGTCTCATCCCAAGCGTTTTTCGTTTTCTTAAAGAACGACGTTTCGGTACTTGCGCCCATGGCAAATTCATCCATGTTTAACTTACCAACTGGAATCATGTCTGCTTGGTAAACTTTGTCCATGACTGTTGCATCGTAGATTGGGTCAAAGTTGCCTAAAATTTTAGAAGCCGCTGTTGTGCGTAGATCTTTCGTAACAATGTTATCTTTGATCCCAATGGGAATCCCAGCCAACACATTGCTTTCAGTGATACCTTTTTGATCGATAGCTTGCGCTAACGCATGGGCTTTTTCTTCGTTCAATGCAAGAAACGCATCGACTTTCGGCTCTGTTTCTTTAATGCGAGCAAAGGTTTCGCTCGTTAGATCTGTCGCAGTGATTTCTTTTGATACTAATAAGCTATGCAATTCTTCTAAGCTTTTATTATATAGTTCAGTCATTAGGCACCCGCCTCCCCATTGTCAATGATTGCAGGCACTTTAATAAAGCCTTCTTCGGATTCTGGAACATTTTTCATTAATTCATCACGGTCCCAGCCACCGGTCGTTACATCTTCACGCATCACATTGATCGTTTCTGCGACATTCGATGTAAAGGGTACTCCTGTAGTATCCACTTCTTCCAGTGTTTCTACCATATCAATAATTTTTCCTAGCTGAGAGGTAAACTCATGTAATTCATCATCTGAGAATGAAAGTTTTGCTAGTTTGGCAACGTGTTTGACTTGTTCTTCGCTGATCGCCATAAAATCCTCCTCTTTCTCGCATCCGTAATCTACGTTTACGTTTTTCCAATGTATTGTATCATTTTTTTAACAAATCATGAAATAGAATTTGAAAATTATCAAATATAATTGCAAATAAAAGCAGAAATCATTTCTTTCCTCGTACTGCAGGGAAGAAATGATTTCAATTAGACAAGAAGAAACAACTGCTTCTCGTCTGTGACAATACTTAACAGTTATTGATCTGCCGAATGACTGCCTTCGATCGCAGCCACCATTTGAGCTTCATCCCAAACGGTAACGCCTAGGGACTGTGCTTTGGTCAGTTTACTGCCAGCCTCTTCCCCGGCAACAACGATATCAGTCTTTTTCGACACACTGCCTGTTACCTTCCCACCGAGATTTTCAATTCGTTCCTTGGCTTCTTCGCGGGTGAAATGACTCAATTTTCCTGTCAAAACAACTGTTTTCTCTTTAAATGGCGACTCCACTTCTTCCAATTGATCCGTTCTCAGCCCTAAATAAGCAAAGTTAACACCCGCTTTTTCAAGTTCATCTAAAAGGTCGTGAACTTCTTGATTGTCAAAATACGTAACGACACTTTCCGCAATTGTAGCACCAATGGTTTCCAACGAAATGATCTCTTCTTCTTTGGCTTTGCTAAGGGTTCGAAGGTCACCAAAATGTTCCGCTAAAATCCGAGCCGCTTTGGCACCAACATGACGGATGCCTAGCCCGAAAATCAAGCGCTCAACTGAATTTTCTTTGCTTTGATGGATGGCACGCAAAAGGTTATTAGCTGATTTCTCTTTGATTTTATCGAGGGTCAGCAATTGTTCTTCTGTTAAAAAGTACAAGTCGGCCACATCTTTAACTAAGGATTTATCGAACATTTGCTCTAAAACACGTGGCCCTAAACCATCAATATTCATAGCATTTCGGGAAACAAAGTGGCTTAACCCCTCTTTGATCTGCGCCGGACACTTCGGATTGATACAACGCAAGGCAACTTCTTCATCTAAATGGATCAGCTCACTCCCGCATTCGGGACAATGTGTAGGCGATTCAAAGGGTTCACTTGTTTCCGTGCGTTTTTCTTCCAAGACTTTCGCAACCTCTGGAATAATGTCCCCCGCCTTATAGATGATGACCGAATCGCCAATGCGAATGTCCTTCATTTTAATGAAATCTACATTATGCAAACTGGCGCGGCTGACCGTCGTTCCGGCAACCCGGACAGGGGTCATAACAGCGGTCGGTGTCACAACACCCGTTCGTCCCACGGTCCATTCGATCGTTTCGATCACTGTTTCCGCTTCTTCCGGTGGAAACTTATATGCCGCCGCCCATCGGGGTGCTTTTACGGTAAAGCCTAACGCATCTTGATCTTTAAAATTATTGACTTTGATGACTACGCCGTCAATCTCATACGGGAGCTCACTGCGCTTGTCATGAAACTCTTCGATATATGCCCACACTTCATCGATGGTGTGGCACACTCTGCGTTCGTGATTTGTACGAAAGCCTAATTGATCCAGTTCATTCAATGCTGAAAATTGATCATTAGCTTCAATTGGACCAAAGTCAGCTAGTGTGTATAAAAAGGTACTCAAGTTTCTTTGGGCTGCGATCCGAGTGTCTAATTGACGTAAGCTTCCAGCAGCTGCGTTTCTCGGATTGGCAAAAACCTCCACCCCTTCTTCTTCTCGCTGTTGATTCAATTTCAAAAACGAAGCCTTTGGCATATAGCATTCGCCACGAACTTCCAACGAGATCGGTTCTTTTAATTTCAGTGGGATCGATTTGACAGTCTTTAGGTTTTCTGTAATGTTTTCACCTACCGTACCATCTCCTCGAGTCGCTCCCCGAACAAAGCGCCCTTCTTCATATTTCAAGGAAATTGACAATCCATCGATCTTTAACTCGCAGACATAATCTACCGCTTTCCCCAATGCTTTTTGAACACGAGCATCAAAAGCCACGATTCCTTCTTTGTCAAAGACATCGTTCAGGCTATAAAGTGGGATATCATGGGTGACTTTTTCAAAGCCAGGTAAAATGATGCCGCCTACTCGTTGGGTGGGCGAGTCTTCGGTTATTAGCTGCGGATAATTGGTTTCAATTTCAACCAGTTCTGCATACAGCTGATCATAGAGATAATCTTCAACAGAAGGTTGATCTTTTACATAGTATTCGTACGCGTACTGATTTAATTGCGTACGCAGCTCTTCTGCTCGTGATTGGATTTCTTTTGAAGGGACATCCATCCTAATATCCTCCTTATTTTTCAACTTTTTCAATCGGCGCAAAGGCCGCCAACAGTCGTTTGACGCCTTGTTGTGGGAACGCCACATCTAATTCAATATCTTGCGCGCTGCCAGTCGTCCGAACGACCGTACCGATTCCCCATTTTTTATGTTGAACTTTCTCGCCTACTTGCCATGTATTACCAGCTGCAGAGGTCTGTTGCTTAGAAGCGACGGTCGTTTGACGCGGCTGTGTATAGCTCGGTTTAAAGACTTTTGGTTGAAACGGTGCAGCAGCTTTCGGTTGTGAACGCTCGCTTAATGATTGCAGCAGATCTTGTTCAATCTCCTCGATAAACCGTGACGGACGATTGTATTGGGTACGACCGTATAATGTTCTGGAAAAAGCGTTGGTCATAAAGAGCTCTTCCTCAGCACGAGTGATTCCCACATAAGCAAGGCGCCGTTCTTCTTCGAGTTCGCTTTCTTCCATTAAAGCCCGAGAAAGCGGGAAGATATTTTCTTCCAAACCAATCAAGAATACCACTGGAAACTCCAGTCCTTTTGCAGCATGCAAGGTCATCAACGTCACTTGACTACTTTCTTCTTCATAACTATCGACGTCTGACAATAAAGCTAAGTCATTTAAGAAAACACTCAACTTCTCATCTGGTGCATCTGCATCGTCTTCGTTTTGCGCCTCAAATCGTTTATCGAATTCTTGGGTAACCGATAAAAATTCTTCCAGGTTTTCAAGTCTAGCTTGTGCTTCTAAATTATTCTGGTTGACTAACTCTTGACGATAACCCGTTTTTTCTAATATTTCTTTCGTCAGTTCGGTTACTGAGAGGTAAGGAACCATTTGGGCGAAGCCATCCATCATCATCCCAAAGCTTCCTAATTCTTTGCCGGCCTTCCCCGAAATATTTGCTAACTCGACGTTCATGGCTGCTTCTAACAATGACCATTCATGAAGATTCGCAAACTCTCGTAGTTTCTCGACGGATGTCGCACCGATCCCACGTTTTGGTACATTGATGATTCGTTCCAAGCTGATGGAATCACGAGGATTGGCGATCGCCGATAAATAAGCCAAAATATCACGGATTTCTTTGCGGTCATAGAACTTTCTGCCGCCGACCATCGTATAAGGAACGTTGGCTTTTAAAAGCATTTCTTCAATGATCCGTGACTGCGCGTTGGTCCGATACAAAATCGCAAAATCACCGAATTTACGGTTCTTTTCTGCAATTTGTTTCTGCATTTCACTGACGATAAATCGCGCTTCATCTCGTTCACTATCCCCGCGATAATAAGTGATCTTTTCCCCATCACGATTTTCTGTCCACAGATTTTTATCTGGACGGTTGCGGTTATTTTTGATTACTTGGTTTGCCGCATTTAAAATCGTTTGCGTTGAACGATAGTTTTGCTCTAACAAAATCGTCGCGGCATCCGGATAGTCTTTTTCAAAGTCTAAAATATTTTGCATGTTGGCACCACGCCAACCGTAAATACTTTGGTCCGCATCCCCAACAACACAAAGATTTCGAAAACGAGCGGCCAATAAATTGACCAGCGTGTATTGGGCGTGGTTGGTATCTTGGTATTCATCGACATGGATATAGTGGAATTTCCGTTGGTAAAATTGCAGCGCATCTTCATTGTCTTGGAAGAGGCGGATCGTATTCATGATTAAATCATCGAAGTCCATGCATTGATTATTGCGCAGCTCTTTTTGATATTTTTCATAACAACGACCCACGATCTGCTCAAATAGACTACCTTCCATGGCTTGGTAAGCTTCAGGTGTCAATAGCTCGTTCTTTGCATGAGAGATCGTTCCCAAAATGGAACGAGGATCATATTTTTTGGGATCGATATTCAATTCTTTTAATACCCGTTTCATCAGGGTATTTTGTTCAGAAGAATCAACGATAGTAAAATTCTTCGAATAACCGATTCGATCAACATCTCTGCGCAAGATTCTGACACACATCGAGTGGAAGGTCGAGACCCAAACGTCTTCTCCACCGGAACCTAATAATTGGCTTACCCGTTCCTTCATTTCCCGCGCCGCTTTATTGGTAAAAGTGATGGCTAAAATGTTCCATGGATTTACATTTTTTTCTTCTATTAAATAGGCGATTCGGTGGGTTAGGACACGGGTCTTCCCGCTTCCTGCCCCTGCCATCAGCAGCAACGGTCCTTCCGTATGCATAACGGCTTCTTTTTGCCGTGGATTCATGCGTTCAAGTAATTCACTTTTGGATGACATGCTTTTAAACATCCTTTCTTTCTCAATCTTCTCAATTATAGCATTATCCGGGAAAGGGGAAAACCGAACGCTTTGAAAACTTTTAATTAAAAGCGCTTTGATTTTAGTACTCACGATGCCATCAGTTTTGAAAGAAAAAAGTCAGTCTATTGTTTGTTTACATAATAAAAAGGCTGTAAACTTACAGCCTTTTTATTATGTCTATTGCAAGAGATCAGCTAAAGTATTTCTCTACTAGCTTTTCATTCACATAGATTGACACTTGGCCATCATTTACCGGGAAAAGTCCTTTTCCGGTATCATCTAAAACAACTTTCGCTTCATTATTTCTCAATATATCTACGAATGTCTCTCCACCATGGATCGCGCTGATGGTCATTTCTTTTTCCGCACCTTGAGCATTGGTCATCACGACCGCCAATCCAGAAAGTTCGTGTTCATAATCCCCCGTTAATACCCAACCAATACAATTAGAATCATCAAAATAGTCCACTTGATTCCCAAATGCAAGCTTCTCTCGAAGTTTTAACATATGGATCAAAGCATCACCAACAGGAGCGATTTCTTGCGCTGGGATTCCGAATAAGTCACCCCAGAAAACAACCGGTACACCCGCTTTTCGTAAAAGGATCAATGAATAAGCATGGACTTTAAACCAACCGTCTATCCAAGATTGTAAACTTTGACCAACCTGTGTATCATGATTGTCCACAAAAGTCACGGCATAATCTTCGCGCGCGGCAGTCAGTGTACCGGCAAAAATTTGACTCATATCATATTCGCCATTTGAGTGAGATGCTTCATATAAATTATAGTGCAAAGGCACATCGAATAAATAAATCAGATTTCCTGAAGAATCTAAATACTCTTCTAATTTTGGCAGATCCCCTGACCAATATTCTCCCACAACGAATAGCGGTTCGCCTTTTTCTTCCCGACGGTTCAAGATCCAGTCCGCATAATAATTGAACTCAATGTGTTTGACCGCATCTAAGCGATAGCCATCAACACCAGTCAGCTCTTGGTACCATTGCCCCCATTTATTGAGCTGTTCCACCGTCTCAGGATTTTCCATGTCCAGATCACAACCCATTAAGTAGTCATAATTGCCCATCTCATCATCCACTTGGCTTTCCCAGCCCTTATCAGCGAAGTTAAAAATCCCGTGGTCTTTGTTACGGTCATCATAATCAACACCAGAAAAATTATGCCACGTCCAAACGTAATCATTGTACGTCCCTTGACGTCCTGGGAATGTGAACTTGGTCCAGGCTTCGATTTCTTCCTCATCACTGATCGGTTCATTACGGTTTTCGGTATTGTATTTAACCGCTGGAACGACTTCTTTTTCATCGGCACCAATCAAGTGATTGAAAACGATGTCGGCATAAACCTCTATTCCTTGTTCTTGCAGTGCTTTGATGGCTTCTAAGTATTCATCCTTTGTCCCATATTTTGTTGGCACCGACCCCTTTTGATCGAATTCGCCTAGATCATAATAATCATAGACACCATACCCAACGTCTTCGGACCCAGCTGTCCCTTTATAGGCAGGCGGCAGCCAAATTGCGGTAAATCCATACTCTTTGATTTCTTTACTCATTTCTTTCAATTTGTTCCAGTGTTGGCTATCTGCCGGCAGGTCCCATTCGAACCCTTGTAAAATGACTTTGTTATTCATTTATTTATCCCCCCTTAATTCAATTAAGCCAAATAATAGTAAAAATTGTCAAATATAAGGACAGCAATCTCAGGAAAATGAAGGTTAGCATGACCGTTTGTGACCGATTTCTATTATTCACGCTTTCATTTTGAATGTTTTTCACTGTTTATGATTGATTTTGAATGAATCATATGTTACTATGGCAGGTGAAGAGGTGATGTAAATGCTTACAGAGGAGCGGCATCAAGCGATTTTGGCACGATTAGAGCAAGAGGAGATCGTCAAAGTCAGTGAACTGATCCAACTGCTGGATGCTTCAGAGTCAACAATCCGCAGAGATCTCCAAGAACTGGAAGATAAAGGGTTTCTAGTTAGAATTCACGGCGGGGCCAAAAAAAGCCAGCAATTAGGTTTTGAACCCAACATGTCTGAAAAAAAAGCGAAGTTTCAAATAGAAAAACAAAAAATTGCTCGCGCAGCCGCACAAACGATCAAAAATGGTGAAGTCATTTATCTAGACGCAGGAACAACGACCCTTGAAATGATTCCTTTCTTATCGACCATCACAGCGCTGAAAGTTGTCACGAACTCCGTCAAGCACGCTTCCCTACTGATTGATCACGGGATCGACACCATGATTTTAGGGGGAACCATTAAGATAGCTACGAACGCTGTGTTAGGGATCAATGCCGGTGAACAGTTGCGTAAATTGCGCTTTAACCGCTGTTTTATGGGCATGAACGGTGCTCATTCGGAAGCTGGTTTCACCACACCCGATCCAGAAGAAGCGCTGATCAAGCAGATCGCTCTGGAACATAGCCAACAAGGCTATGTCTTGCTAGACCATTCCAAGTTTCAGCAAACAACTTTTGCTCAAGTTGCTTTTATTGAAGGTGCAACGATCATCACCGATTATTGCCCAAAAAACTATTTAGCGAAATTCAGAGCAAAAACAACCATTATGGAGGTAATACAATGATTTACACAGTAACACTCAATCCATCGATCGACTTTATCGTCCACGTCGATCATTTGGAGATCGGTGCCCTTAATCGAATGAAACAAGACTTTAAACTACCTGGTGGCAAAGGAATCAATGTCTCACGTATTTTGAAGCGAATTGGCATCTCCTCGACTGCCCTTGGTTTTGTTGGCGGATTTACTGGTCGTTTTATTGAAGAGTGGCTGACCAAAGAGGAAATCAACAGCAATTTTACGCAAGTCGCTGCCGATACCCGGATCAATATCAAATTAAAATCCGGCGAAGAAACAGAAATCAACGGCCTTGGTCCAGTCATTCAAGAGCAAGAAATCGCTGAATTGAAACACCAATTAGCCGCTCTTTCTGCCGAAGACATCGTCATCCTATCAGGAAGTAAACCAGCTGGTCTTCCAGCCGACTTTTATAAAGAATTGATCAAAATCGTTAAAGAAGCTGGTGCAGAATTTGTCATTGATACGACTGGTGCGGAACTATTTGATGCCTTATCCGATCAGCCTTTGCTGATCAAACCAAATAATCATGAATTAGCGGAACTTTATGAAACTTCTTTTTCAACAATCGAAGATATTTTGCCTTATGGCCAAAGAATGCTAAAGGATGGCGCTAAAAATGTCATCGTCTCTCTAGGTGGTGATGGTGCCCTGCTCTTTACTGGCAATGAGATCTATCGCTCCAATGTGTTGAAACGACCTTTGAAAAATTCAGTTGGCGCTGGAGATTCCATGATTGCTGGATTCATTGGGCGTTATGCAAAGACCAAAGATGTGGTTGAAGCATTCAAATGGGGAGTCGCTTGTGGCAGTGCCACTGCGTTTTCAGATGATTTAGCTGAGGCGTCATTTATCGAAGAATTACTACCGGAAGTCATAATTGAACAAGTGAATCTATAGGAGGATGGAAAAAATGAAAATCAATGAGTTGATGCTGAAAGATGCCATGATCATGGACTTACAAGCAACAGACAAAAAAGGTGCCATTGATGAAATGGTAGCAAAATTATATGCTGTCGGACGGATTTCAGATGTCGAAATCTACAAAGAAGGAATTCTTGCCCGAGAAGCCCAAACCTCAACAGGGTTAGGTGACGGCATCGCAATGCCCCATGCCAAAAACAGTGCAGTCAAAGAAGCGACGGTTTTATTCGCAAAGAGTAATGCGGGTGTCGACTATGAGGCGTTAGATGGACAACCAACGTACCTCTTCTTTATGATCGCAGCACCAGAAGGAGCAAATGATACTCATTTACAAGCGTTAGCAGCTCTATCTCGCTTATTGATCGATCCAGATTTCGTTGCTAAACTAAAAACAGCGACAACTGCTGATCAAGTACAACAACTTTTCTCAGAAGCTGAGGCACAGCAAGAAGCCGATGCTTTAGCAGAAGAAGCGGCAAACCAAGAAGCAGCACCTGCTAGCGAACGTCCCTATATCGTCGCAGTTACAGCTTGCCCGACAGGGATCGCCCACACCTACATGGCAGAAGATGCTTTGAAAAAGAAAGCCAAAGAACTTGGTGTTGACATCAAAGTCGAAACAAATGGTTCAGAAGGAATCAAAAATCGTTTAACAGAAGCTGATATCGCCCGAGCTGCTGGTGTGATCGTAGCTGCCGATAAAAAAGTTGAAATGGATCGCTTTGACGGCAAACATTTAGTAAACCGTCCTGTGAGCGATGGTATCCGTAAGACCGAGCAATTAATCAATGAAGCATTGAGCGGAACTGCTCCTGTTTTTCACGGTAGTGGCCAAGCTTCTGATAAAGAGGACGCTTCTGCTGATGGTTCAGTCGGTCAACGAATCTATAAAGATTTGATGAATGGTGTTTCTCACATGTTACCATTTGTTATTGCCGGTGGAATCATGATCGCTATTTCCTTCATGGTGGACCAGTTCATGGGTGTCCCTCAAGATGCCTTGAGTCAATTAGGAAACTACAACCAAGCCGCTTCTTGGTTCAATCAAATCGGTAGCGCGGCATTTGGTTTTATGTTACCTGTCTTAGCTGGTTTCATAGCTTCAAGTATCAGTGACCGACCTGGATTGATCGTCGGTTTCGCAGCAGGTGCCCTAGCAAATACGGGTGGTGCTGGATTCTTAGGAGCATTGATTGGCGGTTTCTTAGCTGGTTATGTCATCAAGTTCTTGCGTTCATTATTCAAAGGTTTACCAAAATCATTAGAAGGAATCAAAACGATCCTCTTCTACCCTGTTTTCGGCCTATTGATCACTGGCTTCTTGATGTTACTGATCAACGTGCCAATGAAAGCCATCAATGACGGTTTGAATAGCTTCTTGACTGGCTTAAGTGGTACCAACGCCGCTTTACTTGGTGCTTTGTTAGCAGCAATGATGGCAGCCGATCTAGGTGGCCCAATCAACAAAGCCGCTTATGTTTTCGGTACTGCAACATTGGCAACGACCGTTGCTGAAGGTGGTAGCGTCGTGATGGCATCTGTAATGGCGGGCGGAATGGTTCCTCCATTGGCAATCTTTGTCGCAACGTTATTGTTTAAAAATAAATTCACCAAAGACCAAAAAGAAGCTGGTTTAACAAACATCGTCATGGGGCTATCCTTCGTCACAGAAGGTGCGATCCCATTTGCAGCAGCAGATCCATTGCGGGCGATCCCAAGCTTTATCGTTGGTTCTGCACTGACTGGTGCGCTTGTCGGTGCCTTTGATATCCAATTAATGGCACCACATGGTGGGATCTTTGTTGTTCTATTATTATCTAAACCAATTTTGTTCTTGCTATTCATCTTAATCGGTGCGATCGTTTCTGGCGTTGTATTCGGTTTGTTGAAAAAAGCGCCTGAACAAGCTGCCTAATTGAAAAGACCCGCAAGATCCTCGTGATCTTGCGGGTCTTTTTCATTCTTGATTGGTAAAGAGCTGCTGTTCGACTAGCTTTTGGGTATTCATAAAATACACTCGAAGTTTCTTGCCATTCTTTTTTAGATTGACCCACGTATATTTGCGCGTGCGGTGCAAATACCCAAAATGAACATCCGGCATCGCTGCTTTCAATCCGTCTATCGGCAGCTCCTTCAAGGCTGTTTCTGGTAAATAAAATTGTAAGCAAGCTGTGTAGTCTTTAAAGCGATCCTCTGAGTAATCAATTTCGAGGTGATTCCGAATATAAAAGGCATATGCCTCGACCCCATCATCTACAGTCAATTCCGGTTTTAATACAATATAATCCATCATGCGCAACCGATCTTGGTCGATCCAAGGAAAATACGCTTGTGCATTCAAGTCACCTTTCACCCGTCGCTCCTGGTACTCTTCGTTCACCAAATCGAAGCTTCGAGTGACGAAATGTGTCGCGTTACGCTTAGTCGTCGGCTGCAGCCGATCATTTTGGTACTGGATGGTTTGGATCAATTGGTCGCCAAAGGCGTACTCAATATATGGTTCCCTCAAAATACCGACGCCATTATCCCATGTCAATTGATCGATCCCAGTTTGATCGCGAAACAAACGCTGGTATGAAAGATTCAACTCGTGATCCCACTGAAACGGATCGCGATACAATTCCACCATCACGATTCCCTGATCTCTAACTTGGACCTGCTCGACTTGTTGCGCATCCGTAATGATCACCTGAGGAATAATACGGGCATAGAATACCGAAAAGTACATTCGCCAACAAGAGGTCAGTGTGTAGCCATTGTAAAAAACATCGTACCCAGCAAATTGATTGCAATCAATAACGATCTCTTGTTCAAAATTTTTCCGCTTCGGTAACGCGTTGATTTCAGCAATCGATTGAAAATTTTGTCTTTTCTCGATTCGCTCGACGTTATGCATCAGGTACTCATCATATGAACGCAAATAGCCAAACATTCCATCTCTTTGCATCGTTTCATCGAAGTAACTTAAAATCACTGTTTTCTGTGTGGAAAATACGTCTTTCGTAAACAGGTGCCGTTGTAAAACAGCCTCTTGAATGATATGGATACTGGACTCATTTTGGCCGTCCGTCACAATCAATTCAGTATTGATTTCTTCAGGGGCGCTATGCAGCAGTTGACTGACCTCATCAAAATCATAAGGTTTCTTTTCTTGCTGATTGTAATAGTATTCCGTCGGCTGATAGCTAAGACGAACCAAAGCGAACCAATTTTCAATCAACAAACGCAACTGTGATGCTTCCATTTGTGTCGATTGTAGAAAGCCGTAAATTTTTTCAGTTTTGATCATCGCTATCCCTCTTTTCTATCCCCTTTCTTTAATTATAATAAAGGGAGAAACGATTGAACACTATTTCGCTTTTTTTTGGTGAAATCTACGACCGTTCGTGGTAAACTAAAGGCGCTTGGAGGTGAACCTTATGGGCTTAAAATTCCAACGAGAAGACTCGCTAGATAAAATGTTTGATGATTTTGCCTTTCTTCCCGATAACGATAAGGACAATAAAAAGCAACAAAACGATATTGAACGTTTCTTAAAAAACGAACCTGATGATGAGAATAAAAAACAACCAAAAGATAGTAAGAAAGCAGACTAATAAAAAAGGCAAAGGACGCTTCCGTCCCTTGCCTTTTTACTTATGCGAATAGAAAATGAGCCACTGAGTCTACTTAAATGCAGCAATCAGAATTGGCATCTAATGGTTTCCTTATAGCTCTTCATACATCATGCTTTGACGTAAGCGCACCAAGCCAATGGTCAACAAGCAGAGAATAAGGAAGACGGCTGCTAAGATCGTCATCACGAAGATCACCACAAAAATCGGTGAATTTGTAAAATGAATCATTGGTTCAAAGATAGTGGTCTTGATCAAGTCAGGGATCTCCGAAGCTAAGAGTTGTTGAATGGCTTGGTTAAAATCCTCTGTGGTTGAATTTGATGGCAAAACAGCCATAAAACTCCCCACGCCGTAATTGGCAACCCCAATCCACGCAATTGCGACATTTGCTAAAGCGAGCCAGCCAATGCCAAGATTACCGACAACAATCGAGCCGACAGCAAGATTGCCAATCCCAACTAAAAAGCCAAAACAGAGGTTCCCTATTGCAATAACACCGGTGCTGACTGTCCCAATCCCCAGCATTCCGAAGGACAATAAGCCAATCGATAAAAAACCTAAGCTGACAATTCCCAAAGCAATAACCCCTTTGGATTTGACACCAAGACTAAACCAGCCGCTGGCAGTTGGTACCTCTTTCATCAGAACAAAAAACTCTCGAACGCTCGTCACTTGATTCAGTAATAAGAATAAATTGGGAATCAAAATGTGCATTAACGGAAGCCGTAGAACCCTCCGTTCACTTTTGTATTCATAATAGTAGGTTTCTTTCTTTTCTTTTAATAGCTCTTCCACTGGAGTGCCTAATAAATCGGCGAGACGAACCAATGTCTCGATGTCTGGCAACCCATTTCCTCGTTCCCATTTTGAAATGGCCTTATCAGAAACAAATAACCTCGCAGCTAATTCCTTCTGGGTTAAGTTATGTCTTGATCGATACTCTTTTAATTTTTTACTTAATGTTTCATGCATTCGACCACACCTCCTTGTTACAAGTTTAACAAATATTAAGGAGATTTTCGCTGAAATTGGGCAAATTTGGCACTCTACGCTCCGTAGAATAGCCTAAATCCCCAATTTTTACTTTTAAAAAGCAAAGAAACGAAGGGAGCGACTTGCTCGCTTCGTTTCTTTATTCAAAATTATTTGATTGCTGCTTCGATGGCTTTCCATGCTTCTTCTTTTCCTTGTTTGGTAATGGAAGAAAAAAGAATGAACGTATCAGCTGGATCAAAGGACAACACTTTTTTGATCATACTTTCATGCTTATTCCATTTCCCACGAGGGATTTTGTCTGCTTTGGTGGCAACAACGATCACAGGGATCTCATAATACTTTAAAAATTCATACATTTGAACATCTTCTTGGGAAGGTGCATGGCGCAAATCTACCAAAGATACTACTGCTCGCAGCTGCTCTCTTTGTTCGAGGTACGTTTCAATCATTTTTCCCCATTTTGCTCGCTCGGTTTTTGATACTTTTGCATAGCCATAGCCAGGGACATCGACAAAATGCAGCGTATTTTCAATCAAATAAAAATTCAATGTTTGGGTTTTCCCCGGTTTTGACGAGGTTCGGGCTAAGTTTTTACGGTTAATCAATGTATTGATAAAGGAAGATTTACCGACATTGGAGCGCCCTGCTAAGGCAATCTCCGGTAAGGGTGTATCTGGGTATTGTGCTGGTGAAACAGCACTAATGACGATCTCAGCTTCATGTACTTTCATTGGATCGCTCCTTTTCATTTTTTTCAAAAAGAAAGCCGGATAGCAATGAAACTATCCGACTTGGTCTCGATTAGACTGCTTTTTTTGTCTCTTCATTGTAAATGATTTTTGGTTCGCCAAGTCCTTTCGCAGCTTCTTCCGTAATAGTGACTTTTTGAATCGACTCATCAGAAGGAACATTGAACATGACTTCCATCATGATATTTTCGATGATCGAACGTAATCCACGAGCACCGGTGTTTCGCTCAATTGCTTGCGCAGCAATCGCACGTAAAGCCTCTGGCTCAAATTCGAGTTCTGTGTCATCTAATGCCATCAATTTTTGATATTGTTTGACAAGGGCATTTTTTGGTTCAGTCAAAATATGCACTAAATCATCTACCGTCAATTTCTCTAAAGCAGCCATCACTGGCAAACGGCCGATAAATTCAGGGATCAAACCGAATTTAAGCAAGTCTTCAGGAATGATCTGTTGCATCACGCTCTCGCCTTCTTCAAGACGTTTGTTGTTTGTACCAAACCCAATGGTTTTTTCACCTAAGCGGTTTTTAACAATTGTTTCGATCCCGTCAAACGCCCCACCAACGATAAAGAGAATATTGGTCGTATCGATTTGGATCATCTCTTGATGCGGATGTTTCCGTCCCCCTTGAGGCGGCACACTAGCAGTGGTTCCTTCTAGGATTTTCAGCAAAGCTTGCTGAACACCTTCACCGGAGACATCACGAGTAATCGATACATTTTCACTCTTACGGGCGATTTTATCGATCTCATCAATATAGATAATCCCTTTTTCAGCCATTTCTACATTATAATCAGCAGCTTGTAAAAGCTTCAAAAGAATATTTTCCACATCTTCACCGACATAGCCGGCTTCTGTTAAACTGGTTGCATCAGCGATTGCAAAAGGCACATTCAGTGAACGTGCTAGCGTTTGTGCCAAAAATGTTTTACCTGAACCTGTTGGTCCGATCAAGCAAATATTGCTTTTCTGTAACTCCACATCTTCAGCTGTCGTTTCTACATTGACGCGTTTGTAGTGATTATAAACCGCTACAGCCAATGTTCGTTTGGCACGATCTTGTCCAATCACATATTCATTGAGGACATTCAATAGTTCTTGCGGTTTCGGCACTTCGGTAAACTCCCGAACTGCTTCTTCGTAAAACTCTTCATCAATGATTTCTTTGCACAAATCAATGCACTCATTACAGATATAGACCCCAGGCCCTGCAACGATCTTTTTCACCTCTTCTTGCGTTTTTCCGCAAAAAGAACAACGAACAGCTTCATTACCGTTTGTATTATCGTACATACTGTTCACCCCTTGAAAATTTTCCAACCTATTTAAAGGAGTGGAATTTGGTTTACTAACTTTGCAGTCTTAAACAATCATATCATAACTTTTTTGAAAGAAAAAGTCATTTTTACTTTGCCTAACGTTTTCTTATCATTTGTTAGTAATTCCGAAATATCCCCTATTTACTCCCATGAAAAAACGGCCAACACCACTAGATGTTCGCCGTTTTTAGAGTTTTGCCTACGCTTCTTTTGCAGTACCTGTTACAAGTTCAACTGCTTTTTTCATTGTAATATCATGTTTCAACATGTCTTCTGTTAAGACGCGTTTGATTTGATCTACTGGCATATTGTAAGCTTCAGAAAGTTCTTTGATTTCTTTTTCGATATCTTCTTCTGTTGCTTCCAAACCTTCTTCTTTAGCGATTGCTTCAATGACAAGGTTTGTTTTCACGCGTGTTTCTGCTTCGCCTTCAAATTGTGTGTGAAGATCTGCTTCAGTTGAACCAGTTAATTGATAATACATTTCTGGTGAGATTCCTTGACGTTGCATATTGTTCAAGAACTCATCCATTGAACGGTGTACTTCATCATGTACCATTGAATGTGGTAATTCAACGATTTCTGCGTTTTCAACTGCTTGACGGATCGCAGCTTCATCTTTTGCATCTTCTGCTGCTTTTTCTTTTGTTTCAGTCAATTCAGCACGATATTTTTCTTTTAATTCAGCTAATGATTCAACGCTGTCATCAACGTCTTTTGCGAATTCATCATCTAATTCAGGAAGTTCTTTTGCTTTTACTTCGTGAACCGTTACTTTGAAGACTGCTTCTTTACCAGCTAAATCTTCTGCTTGATAATCTTCTGGGAAAGTCACGGTAACGTCTTTGCTATCGCCAGCTTTTGTTCCTACTAATTGTTCTTCAAAACCAGGGATGAATGAGTTTGAGCCAAGTTCAAGTGAGTAGTTTTCACCTTTGCCGCCTTCAAATGTTTCTTCTCCTAAGAAGCCTTCAAAGTCGATAACGACTGTGTCGCCATTTTCAGCTGCTTCGTCTTCTTTGATAACTAATTCAGCTTGTGCTTCTTGTTCGCGTTTGATGCGTGCATCAACGTCTTCTTCTGTTACTTCACGGTCTTGTTTTTCAACAGTTAAATCTTTGTAATCACCAAGTTTTACTTCAGGTTTTACAGTAACTTCTGCTTTGATTACCCAGTCTTGACCTTTTTCCATGCTGTCAACGTCGATTTTTGGTTGCGAAACAGGATCGATCCCTGCTTCTTTTACAGCAGCTTCATAAGCTTCTGGAAGAACAGCGTTCAATGCATCTTCATACAACGCTTCTTCGCCGTACATACGGTTAAATACTTGGCGTGAAACTTTCCCTTTACGGAAGCCAGGTACGTTAAGATTGCCTTTCACTTTATTGAATGCAGTCGTCAAGCCTTTTTGGATTTCCGCTTGAGCGATCGTAAATGTCAAAACACCATCATTGGTGCCTGTTTTTTCCCATTTTGCAGTCATTTATTTCCCTCCGAATATTAATTGATTTACATATGAAATAGCTTCATGCATACCTTTAAATAGTACACTAACGTTGTTTAATTGTAAACATTTTACCATGAAAGTTGCGAATTTTTCTTTCAGCGAATGCTCAAACGTAGGATATTACGCAAGTGTCGTTTGCGTTCTTCTATTTCATTGTCTGCTTTTGGCTGTTCTTTTTCTTCAAATAACCCGCGATAATCTTCAATGTAGCTTGCCACCCATGCGCTTGCCTCTTCTTTTGCCGGTAAAAACGGGTAACTTATCGCTAAATGATCATCGATTTCTGCTGAGACACTTTCCGCTAAAATCGGGTCCTCTTGGGCGATCGTTTCTTCGATCGCTTTATGGATCGCTTTAACAGCGTCATCCTCCTGTAAAAGTTTCAATTCTTTCGGAACGATTTGCTGCATATTCCCAAGGTAATCGATTAGGTCAAAAGGTTCGTCCACTTCAAGACGCACGAGCTCATCCACTAATTTAGGTAGCAAATACGGATTTTTGATGGAAGCCAACGTGTCATGCATCAGCGAGATAAATTGTGATTTGGTAATTGCTTGGGTAAAAACGTGCCACTCTGTTGCACTCACCGGTTGATTGGCTTCATCTAATGCGCGTAAATGCTTGCGTTTCCCATGAAAATCTTCCAATCCTAAAATTTGTTGTACTTCTTCTACTTTAGCTAGTTCACTAGCCAACTGTTCCTGATAGCGTTTTGGAATTTTTGTTTTCTGACCTAATGTAAGCCAGCGCCGAGTTTTTAAGTATTGACCATCCAAGATCAGCAGATGACCAATTTGTAAAAAACCATCAGTTTGTTTCAAATAATCATCTAGATAGTCTTCCGCAAGATCTAACGCTTTGGCAAAATCATTCAGCTGTTGCAAGCATTCCACGAGCCATTGATTGATCTCAAAACTGGCGTTTTTTTGATAAAGTTCATTGTACAAACGAAAAGCCTGCAAAAACTCTTTTGACTGGTAGGCTTTTTCTGCCGCCAGACGAAGCCGCTCATTTGGTCCCGGGAAATCAATCGTCTCACCCATTCACGACCCCTCCTTTACTAATTGCTTGATCTGCTAGTTAGTTTTGTGCACCAATCATTACGTGATTGGCATCCACCTGTTTATTAAAGGCCTTGATCAAATTGATGGTTACCACACTTGTTTCTGCAAAATAATCCGCAGCCTGCTGCTTATTTTTATTAAAGACGATTGGTAAATAACCGAGATAAAAGAAAACATTGAATTGCAGCACATAGCGCCCGCAAAGTTCGCGGATCAAGACCGTTTGCCAACTGAGTTCTTCTTCTACAAAAGAAATAACGCGGATGCCAAAGAGCATTTTCCCAATTGTTTGGCCATGATTCAGCTTCGTCATCAGAACAAAATAGCCCAGATAGATCGCTAAGGCACAGACGTTGTAAAGTCCAAACCGCTGGTTAGTTGCCGTTAGATTCGCTAGATTATAGATACTGCCGATCGCTATTTGCGTGATTGCCCGGATCACTAGAAGATCCACTAAAAAAGCAAACAGACGTATCCAAAAACCGGCAAAAAAGTAGCTAGGAAAGTCATTAAAGAACCGTTTGTCTTCGGTCTGTTTTTCAGGTTCTTCAAAATGCTGCCACGCTTTTTGTCTTTCTTCGATTTCACTTTGGTTATACTCTTCTTCTTGAAAAGACGTCAAGACTTGTTGATAAAAATCATCGGGATGGTTTACTTGTGCGTTCTTCATCGCTTTGCTGGCGTTTACTGGTTCGGCTGTTTCTGAAACCTGCGCTTCAGTTCGTACATCCGTATGACCGGTTGACGGTGTGGAGGTTTCGCGCTGTTCCCTTTGATCGATTGATGTACTTGTGTGATTGTCATCCGTTGACGATGCGGCAGCGGAATACTTGTTTTTCTCTGTCATAGTTATTCACCTCCATAGTAATAAAGAGGTTTAGGGGCATCGCTTGTTCCTAGGCTTTCCATCAATTGGATCACTCGTTCTGTATTTGATTCTTTTAGTCCTTGCAGTTCGGCTAAACTTGAACCTAACCAAGTAGAAGCAAATCCAGTAGATGAAACGTCATAGCTGAAAATCTCTGCATCTTCCAAGCCTAGATCTGCTTGCATTGCTGCTAATGTATCTTCAGGAAAACCGATTTCATCCACTAAGCCAACAGACACTGCTTGCTGACCATCATAGATGCGGCCATCAGCGATCTTTCTAACGGCTTCTTCTGTCATGCCGCGTCCTTCAGCCACAATTTTAACGAACCGACCATAAGCATTGTCGACATAGGTCTGCAAGACTTCTTTATCGGCTTCTGTTGGCTCTCTCGTTGCTGAACCTACATCTTTTAGTGCACCACTTTTATACGTATTGTCTTCGATCCCTAGCTTTTCGAATAAGCCGGCATAGTTGAGCCCCGACATGATCACTCCGATCGAACCGGTAATCGTTTCATCCGTTGCGAAAATTTTATCAGCACCTGCCGAAATATAATAACCGCCACTGGCTGCCATGTTTTTCATACTGACATACATCGGAATCCCTAACTCTTTGATTTTTGCTAATTCACGAGCAATCTCGGCACTTTCATAGACGCCGCCTCCTGGGGTATTGACTTCCATCAAGATGCCCCCAATAGTTGGATCTTCTTGGATCATCCGTAGTTCTTCTAAAAATCGCTGATGATCATAAGATTCTGTTGTGAATAAGCCACCACTGGAGCTGCTGGCGATCGTTCCTTCTAAAGATAAGCGAACAATGCGATTGTCTTGATCTCCGGCAACTAACGTTGTCTCTTCGATCGCATTACTTCCGTAGAACAAAGCATTTAAACCTTGCAGCGTTTGAGTTTCCTCTTGCTCTGGACGATTTGTGATTACTGAAAAAACCCCCGAGCAGATAAATAACCCTGCTGCGATCGCCGCTGCGATCCATCTTCTTTTATTCATTTTCCCACCTAACTTTTCACCTTTCCCATAATTTAGTATAGATTTTTGATGACGATCACTGCTTCTTCGTCTCCAACCGCATCAAATTTCTCGCTTTTTTCAGCTAAGACGTAGCCGCCAAAAAATTCCTTTGTTAGTTCATCCTGGACTTTGAATGTTTGCGCGGTTTCCACGGTGACTGATCCGGGTAAAATTTCTTGCAAGCTGTCCCAGCCCGTATCCAACATGACCTTTGTTTCATCTGTGACATTAGGATCTTTTTCTATCGCAGCTACTATTTTCTTTAGCTCTGAAAAAGTCATACAATTTACAAATTCTGGCATTTCATTCCCTCACTTTCTTACTTTTTTATTGTAGCGAACTTAAAAAAAAAAGCATAGCTTTATGAGGAAATTTCTTGGGAATCTTATTCGACAAAGCTATGTCAGCTATTTTGATTCCCTTTAGACTGGTTCAAATCAACCTTACCAATAACTATACCAATTATTTTCATATAACTTACAGTTGACAGAAACAGGAATAAATATTATGATATTGCTTGTATTTCTATAAAATATTTCACAAGGAGGATAGATAGACCAATATGGATAGCGCCTGATCTGGAAACAGATGACGAGGAAAGAGTTTATCGAAACATTCGGCGGATGACTCTAGGGACTGCACTCTACAGGCAAGAACAAATCTCATCGTAAGATGATGACAAAGACTTGCTGCGCAGATAGAAATACATAATGCCAAACTAAATTTTTTGAAAGTAGGATTATCATTATGTGTGGAATTGTAGGAATCGTAGGAAAATCAAATGCAGAACGAATTATTTTAAACGGATTGGAACGCTTAGAGTATCGGGGCTATGACTCAGCAGGCCTTTATGTCGCTGATCGGACTTCGGATCATTTAGTGAAAGCCCAAGGAAGAATCAAAAACTTGGAAGAAAAAGTGACTTCTGAAGTAACAGGAACGATCGGTATCGGACATACCCGTTGGGCGACCCATGGCAAGCCATCAGAAATGAATGCTCATCCTCACACTTCGGCAAACCAAGCACTCGTTTTGGTTCATAATGGTGTGATCGAAAACTTTGAAGAGCTTCATCAAGAATATTTAAGCAACCACCAGTTTGAAGGTCAAACAGATACCGAAATCGTTGTTCATTTGATTGAAGTGTTGAAAGAGCAAGACAACAGCACGACCAAAGCGGCCTTTAAAAAAGCTTTGTCCTTGATTCGCGGCTCTTATGCCTTTGCTTTAGTAGAAAAAAAAGATCCAGAAACCATTTATGTTGCTAAAAATAAAAGTCCCTTATTGATCGGTTTGGGAGATGGATTTAATGTCATTTGCAGCGATGCCTTAGCAATGCTCGATCAAACGACTCATTTTGTTGAGATCGAAGATGGCGAAATGGCGACCGTAACAGCCGATGCGATCGAAATCGAAGATCCAAAAGGAAACCTTGTGTACCGTGAATCTTATGAAGCACAACTAGATCTGACTGACATCGAAAAAGGAACGTACCCTTACTACATGTTAAAAGAAATCGATGATCAACCAACCGTGATGCGCCGCTTGATCCAAGAATATCAAGGAGAATCCGGTGAAGTAGTAATCGATCCAGCGTTAAAAAACGAACTTTTAGCTAGCGATCGAATCTACATCATCGCATGTGGTACCAGTAATCATGCTGGTTGGGCAGCAAAATCCATTTTAGAAAAGCTAACACAGATCCCTGTTGAGGTTCACTTATCTAGTGAGTTTGGCTACAACATGCCATTGTTGTCAGCAAAACCCTTCTTCTTGTTCTTATCACAAAGTGGTGAAACGGCAGATAGCCGTCAAGTATTAGTGACGATCAACCAGTTAGGTCTTCCTAGTCTCACGATTACCAATGTTGCTGGTTCTACTCTTTCTCGAGAAGCGAACCATACCTTATTGCTTCATGCTGGTCCAGAAATCGCCGTTGCCTCTACAAAAGCATATACCGGACAGATCGCTGTCATGACCTTATTAGCAAAAGCCATTGGTGATGAAAAAGCTGTCCCTGAAGCATTGGATTTTGACGTGTTCCATGAACTAAGCATCGTTGCTTCTGCAATGGAGGCTTTAGTGGATGAAAAAGCTGTTATCAGTCAATTTGCTGAAGATTTTCTTTCCGAAACCCGTAATGCATTTTACATTGGTCGTGGGAATGATTACTATGTATCAATGGAAGCGGCATTGAAATTAAAAGAAATTTCTTATATCCAAGCGGAAGGCTTTGCGGCTGGTGAATTAAAACACGGCACCATCGCGTTGATCGAAGAAGGTACACCAGTGATCGGTGTGATCACGGAAGAAGTGACTGGCTCTCATACGCGAGGCAATTTGAAAGAAGTCGAATCTCGTGGGGCTCACACCCTTGTGATCGTTAGTCAAGAGTTAGCAAAAGCGACTGATCAAATCATTTTGCCAAATGTTCATCCATTGGTAACCAGCTTAGTGGCAGTCGTTCCAACACAGCTGCTGGCTTACTTTGCCACTTTACAACGCGGATTCGATGTTGATAAACCAAGAAACTTAGCAAAATCCGTTACCGTTGAATAGTTTTTAAAAAAACTGAAACCGAATTGGTTATCTTCTGTTTAATAAAAAGAACTCCTCGTTCGATGACTCGATCGTTCATAGGGGTTCTTTTTTCTTGTTTTCTGCCCAACAAATCCGAAAAGACTTTTAAAAGCAACTATACTTCGCAAGGCTTGCCCACGGCGTGTTCCCTTTTAAGCGTTGTCGACAAATTCGTTGACAAGTTTCTCTAGTTCGCAAGTTGGCTTCTTGCTGGTAAGTAGACAAAAAAGACGACCAAAGAATATTTTTGATCGTCTTACTTCTTCATTTATTCCGCACCGATTTCTTCTCGAACGACCGCTGCGATTTTTTCAACATAGTAATCGACTTTTTCAATGGTTGGTGCTTCTGCCATCACCCGAAGCAATGGTTCTGTTCCTGAAGGACGAACCAAGATACGGCCTTCGCCGTTCATTTCTGCTTCTGTCTCTTCCACGATTTTACGGATAGCTGGAACATCCATCGCACCATTTTTATCTGTCACTCGAATGTTGACAAGTTTTTGTGGATAGATCGTTACCTCTCCTGCTAATTCCGACAGTTTCTTGCCCGTTTGTTTCATGATATTCAATAGTTGAATTCCTGATAGTAAACCGTCACCTGTCGTATTGAAATCCAAGAAAATCATATGCCCTGATTGCTCGCCACCGAAATTATAATCGTTTTTACGCATTTCTTCTACGACATAACGGTCACCGACTTGTGTGATCACATCTTTCAGACCAATTGCTTCCACTGCTTTGTGGAACCCTAAATTGCTCATGACTGTTGTAACGATCGTTCCTTGGTTCAAGCGTTTTTGTTCTGCTAAATATTTTGCACAGATATACATGATCTTATCGCCATCAACGATATTTCCTAGTTCATCAACTGCGATGACCCGATCGCCATCTCCATCAAATGCAAGACCAGCATCGGCCCCTTTTTCAACGACGAATTCGGCTAATGTTTCGGGGTGAGTCGAACCAACACCATCATTGATGTTCAACCCATCTGGGGAAGTTCCCATTGTGAAGAATTCTGTTTCTAGATCGGCAAACAAACGATTAACGCTTGTAGCTGTTGCGCCATTTGCTGCATCGACACAAACCGTGATCCCTTCTAAATCGTCAGGAATCGTTTGACGTAGAAATTGAGAGTATTTCAATAACCCTTCTGGGAACTCATCCACCGTTCCTAAGCCATCGGCAGAAGGTCGAGGAAGTGTATCTTCCGGCGCATCAAGTAATGCTTCAATTTCAGCTTCTTGTTCATCGACTAATTTAAAGCCATCATTTCCGAAGAACTTGATCCCATTGTCTTGTGCAGGATTGTGAGAGGCAGAGATCATCACACCTGCGCTTGCTTTTTGTACTTTCGTCAAGTATGCCACTCCTGGTGTGGAAATAACGCCTAATTGAAATACCTCGATCCCAACGGATAACAAACCAGCAATCAATGCGCTTTCTAGCATTTGTCCAGAAATTCGTGTGTCTCGCCCAACCAATACGCGAGGACGACGGTCCCCGGTTTCATGTTGACTTAGTACATAGCCGCCGTAACGCCCCAATTTAAATGCTAACTCAGGCGTCAATTCCTTGTTAGCTTCTCCTCTAACACCATCAGTACCAAAATATTTTCCCATTTTAATAACCTCTCTTATTCATTCTCTACAGTCAAACGACTAAGAACTACTTGTCGTCGTGCTGCTTGCGGAATTCTCTGTTTGTTCGTTCGTCGTGTCGACTGTTGAAGAGTTGTCTTGAGAATTCTCACTATTCACTGCTTCATTGCTATCATTGTTTGATTGATTCTCCGTAGTAGCTTCTGCAACCGGTGTGATTTGGATCGTCACGACCGTTGGATTGATTGTTGTCCCCTCAGGCACTGGAATGGTTACTGTCCGTTCCGTCGTTGTCGTGATCTCACTAACGTCCACCGGCACACCGATCTGTTGGGTTTCATCCAAGATACTTTGTGGTCCTGTCAGAACGGCACTGATACTGCTCATGCGATAAATGTAATGGGAGATCCCGTCTGGAGTTGTCCCTTGTTGTGTAACAAACAATTCAATTTCTTTGCTTGGAGCCTCCATCGCCAATGCAACATCTACCGAATCAGGATCCGCGATGATCGCTAATGGATTGTTGTCGCTATCCCAGGCTTCGATGGTTCCATTGACAGTGATCGAATCCCCAGTGATATCATCTGGATTTACGATCGCTACCACTCGGTCGATTTCAGCTAATGTTTGATCGCCAGTTGTGATTTCTACTTCCTGCGGATCGACACTCATTGAATCGACGCCGTAACCACTGGTTGCTCCGTCAGTCGAAATGACGGGTTCAACGGTAAACGTTTGGGTCACTTTTTTCTCGATCGTCACAGTGACTGTTTTTGGTTCGATTTCAGCTGTGACGCTTGAACTAAGATTTTTTACTTCTAAAGGGACCTCATGGGTTCCTTCATCGAGCCCAGTCAAATCAGCTACGACTCGAAAGCTCCGTGTTTCCTCACTACGTTCTGCATTCAATTGTACACGATTTCGACTAGATAAAGTCACATCCACTGTTGTTTCAAATCCTTGGATGAAGTATTCATCCGTGTCGTAGGTGGTCTGAATCGGTACATTTTCGATCTCTTCCTCATAAGGATTTGATGTTCCCGCAAGATTGACTTGCAGGCTTGATCCGCTGGCGATGAAAAACAAAACCAGACTAAAGAACAGCGCTAGTATACCATAAAATACGTTTTGACGACGCTCTTTCTTGATCATTTTCTTCCTCCTTTGTTGACCCCTTCAAAGAAAGATTGCAGCAAGTTGCGTTTGCCAGGTTTTTCTTCCGGAACTAATTCGCGATTCAACACGTCGAGATACTCTTGGCGAGAAAGTTCAGTCAACATGCGATTATTTAGCGTAATACTAACGTCGCCGGTTTCTTCTGAGACGATAATGGTCAATGCGTCACTGACTTCTGATATCCCAACAGCTGCTCTATGACGTGTCCCGAATTCTTTCGGAATCAGTGGACTTTCTGACAATGGCAAGTAGGCACTAGCAACAGCGATCTTATCATCTCTTAAAATGACTGCACCATCATGCAGCGGTGTATTAGGAATAAAAATATTGATCAGTAGTTCGCCCGTCACATCCGCATCTAAGGGAATCCCAGTTTCGATGTATTCTTCTAAACCAGTCGTCCGCTCGATCGTGATCAATGCACCGATCTTTCGTTTTGCCATATATTGAACAGCTTTGTCCAATGCTTGGACCAAAACTTCATCCCGCCGTTTTTCGTTTTTAGAAGTCTTGAAGAAGGAGCTGCGTCCAAGATGCTCTAGCCCTCGTCGAATTTCTGGTTGGAAAATAACAATTGCGGCGATCACCCCATAAGTAATGACTTGATCCATCAACCAAGATAGCGTCTTTAATCCTACGATACCAGCCAAAAACCTTAGAACAATGAACAGTCCGACTCCTTTGAACAACTGGATCGCTTTTGTCCCTCGCACAAGCTGGATAAGCTTATAAACCAAGTACCAAACAACGATCACATCTAAAACATTTACTAAAAAAGACCAAGAAAATATATCAAATGAGAGCAATTCTCTCCAATAATCTAAATTAAAAAAATCCCTGAAATTTATCAACATAAACAGCCTTCCTTTATTCTTAAGACTTCAGATAATAGTATAACATAGGACCTCTTCAAAGATTTGAAAAAAAACAAATTTATGAAAAAGTTTTGAAAAAATAAACAGCTCTTTTATTTAGTTTACCATTATCATGAAATCATTGTTTGTCAAAGGTCTTAGAAGATTTCATCTAAAAGAGCTTCTTGCACGCATTTCATAGGAAAAACAACAAACGACCCTGAAAAAACGTGATAAAGCGTTTTTCCATGGTCGTTCCTCAGCTAGCGATTATTCTTGCTGACGACGTTTTGCGCGCGCTGCACGCTGTGCTGCTCTTTCAGCGAGCTGTTCTTCGCTTAACGGCTGTTTTTCTCTTCGCACACGCTCCGTTTTTACTGCCATTGGTTGTTCTGTATCAGTACTTACATTTTTTTCAAGCTTTGCTCGAATTTTTTCTTCTTGACCTGCTAAGCGGGCATAGTTATAGAAACGAGTTTTCGCATCTGAAACGGTTTTTTCAAACAAGGCTTGCGCCGCATTGGGATTGGCAGACTGCAAGGAAGCAAATCGGACTTGGGTCTGCATAAAGGCAGGCATTTGATCAAATGCTGGCTTTTTGAAATCGAGCGTCATTGGCTGTTTCCCATTTTCTGCCAACAGCGGGTTATAGCGGTAGAGACTCCAATACCCTGATGCAACTGCTTCTTGCGCTTCTTTCAAGGATTGACGCATTCCGCCAGCAAGACCGTGAGTGATACATGGCGTATAGGCAATGATGATTGACGGTCCCGGGAACCGCTCGGCTTCTTCAAAGGCTTTGATCGTTTGCATTTGATTAGCACCAGATGCGATTTGTGCGACGTAGACATGTCCGTAGGTCATCGCCATCATTCCTAAATCTTTTTTGGAAACAAACTTGCCACTAGCAGCGAATTTAGCAATAGCCGAAGTTGGTGTCGCTTTGGAGACTTGCCCCCCCGTATTGGAATAAACTTCATTATCTAACACAAGAATATTGACATCTGCACCAGAAGCGAGAACATGATCGATACCGCCAAACCCAATATCATATGCCCAGCCATCGCCACCTATCATCCATTGGCTTGGCTTAACAAACAAATCTTTTTCCTGCAGGATTTTGTTCAGCTGAGGTGTCGTGGAAGCCTCAGCTTCTAAGGCGGCGATCAATTTTGCTGCTCGCTGCTGTGTCCCAGCACTTTCTTCTCGATGAAGGTCCCAATCATCAATCAAAGCCTGCAATTCTTCTGATACAGCGGCTTTCAATGACTGCAACTGGGCTGCTAATTTCTCCCGTCGGGTTTGGTTGGCTAAGAACATGCCATAGCCATATTCGGCATTGTCTTCAAACAGCGAGTTTGACCAAGCTGGACCCTGTCCTAAGTGATTGGTTGTATAAGGGGATACTGGTGAGGTTCCACCCCAAATCGAAGAGCAGCCGGTCGCATTGGCGATCATCATGCGATCACCAAACATTTGGGTCAGAAGTTTGACATAAGGGGTTTCTCCACAGCCCGCACAAGCACCAGAGAACTCCAATAAGGGCTTATTGAATTGGGAGCCCAAAACAGTTCCTGGTTTTGCTGGATTTTCCTTTTGGCGTAAAGTCATCGCAAAAGCCCAATTTAAAGCTTGCTCTTTTTGTTCTTCGTAAGGACGCATCGTCAAGGCTTTCCCTTTGGCGGGACATGCCTCCACACAAAGGCCGCAACCTGTACAATCTTCAACGGAAACTTGAATTCGATATTTTTGGCCGTTCGCTCCTCGCATCTCTCTGACGATAAAGCCTTCCGGTGCTTCGGTTAATTCATCTTCATCTGCCAAAAACGGGCGGATCGCCGCATGAGGACAGACGAAGGCACACTCATTGCACATGGTACAGCGATCTGATAGCCACTCGGGCACTTCAACAGCGATGCCCCGCTTCTCAACCGCTGTTGTCCCGACAGGGATCACCCCTTCAGTCATTTGGTTCCTTACGAGGGTGCCGACGGATAGTTGATTGCCTTCTTGACGGTTGATGGGTTCCACAATTTCCCGCACAAATTGTGTCATAGCAGTGGATGTCCTTTCCGGCACTTCGATTGTTGCCCACTCGCTTGGAACAGGGATTTCTTGTAATAATTCGATGGTGCGATCAATGGCTGCTTGGTTCTTTTCAACGATCGCCATCGATTTGTGCCGATAACTTTTCAGCGCCTCTTCTTTTAAAATCGGCAAGATTTCCTCGGTCGGAATGATGTTTGCCAAGTAAAAGAAGGCTGTTTCCATCGCGGTATTGATCCGCCCACCTAAGCCAACTTCCATTGCCAACTGCATGGCGTTGATGGTATAAAAGCGGATCTCGTTTTCAGCAAGATAACGTTTCATCTTCTTCGGTAGATTATTTAAAATTTGCTCTTGTGACCAGGTCGTATTTAATAAAAAGGTTCCGCCTTTTTTGAGTCCTTTCAGCAAATCATACGTATGCAAATACGCAGGCGTATGACATGCAACGAAATCCGCGTGTTCGATCAGATAGGTAGAACGAATGGGGGTATCCCCAAATCGCAGATGGGAAACCGTTAGACCACCAGATTTTTTCGAATCATAGTGGAAATAGCCTTGCACATATTTTTCGGTATGGTCACCGATGATTTTGATTGCTGACTTATTCGCCCCAACGGTCCCATCAGAGCCGAATCCCCAGAATTTCGCTTGGAAGGTGGATGGATCAGTTAGATCTAGCGTGCCTTTTGATGGCAACGACAATTGTGTCACATCATCCGTGATCCCAATGGTGAAGCGTTTCTTTTGGCTCGCTTTCGGCTTAATCAATTCGTCATAAACGGCAACGATTTGATCAGGCGTCACATCTTTTGACCCAAGACCATAGCGTCCACCAATGATCGTCGGCCGAATCGCTGCATCATACATGGCACTTTGCACATCCAAAAGCAAAGACTCTCCGTTGGCACCAGGTTCTTTGCTGCGATCCAATACAGCGATACTTTTGACGGTAGCAGGCATTTTTTCTAAGAAGACTTCTAATGGGAATGGTCGATACAGATGGATCGACAAGACTCCCACCTTGCGTCCAGAAGCGCACAAATGATCCACCGTTTGCTGGATCGTTTGCGTTGAGGACCCCATCGAAACGATAACTTCTTCGGCGTCCGCAGCACCATAATAATCCACTAAATCATAGTTGGTTCCTCTTAAAGCATTGATTTTCTTCATGTAAAAACGAACGATCTCAGGCAATGTTTGATAGTGCTGATTGATCGTTTCCCGCTGTTGAAAATGGATATCAGGATTTTGATTCGTCCCACTCGTTGTTGGGTGATTCGGATTCATCGCTTTTTGACGAAAAGCAGCCAACTTTTCATGATTAACCAGTTGTGCGAGTTCTTCATAGTCCAGCACCTCGATTTTTTGAATCTCGTGACTGGTTCGGAAACCATCAAAAAAGTTTAAAAATGGAATGTTGGCTTCAATTGCTGCTAAATGAGCGACTGGCGCTAAATCCATTACTTCTTGAACACTGCTTTCCGCTAGCATAGCAAAGCCTGTTTGTCGAGTGGCCATTACGTCGGTATGATCTCCGAAAATATTCAAGGCATTGGTTGTTACTGCTCGGCTGGCGACATGAAAGACGCCTGGCAGCATTTCCCCAGCAATCTTGTACATATTTGGTACCATTAACAAAAGTCCCTGAGATGCCGTATAGGTCGTCGTTAAGGCGCCGGTTTTTAATGAGCCGTGAACCACACCCGCCGCCCCTGCTTCAGATTGCATTTCAACCACTTTCACCGGCTGCCCAAAAAGATTATGCTTTCCCTGAGCAGACCACTGATCCACTAATTCAGCCATGGTGGAACTAGGGGTTATCGGATAGATCGCCGCAAGTTCCGTAAAGGCATAGGAAATATAGGCAGCTGCCGTATTGCCATCCATTGTTTTTCTTTTTCTCATCTATATAACTTCCTTTAATCATCATTTTGCACAATAAAACACAATTCATTATAGCTGAAAATCAAGGAATATAAAAGCACCGGCTGGGTAATTTTCTTTATTTCGTGAAACGAAATACATAGTATTTAGCTAATTTCCCTCCTCATTTCACAGACTCGGATCAAAAGACCTGAGGCTTTTCTTTCAGTAGAAACTTCGGTAAACTAAAAGAAAAAGGAGGAATCTTAATGGATATTTCAATCATCAAAGCACAAGAAACAAATGCGGTAACAGGGATACATATCGGAGACCCTTCCGCTAAACCGATCGTCGAATTTATGAATTTGCGTTGTCCTTATTGTCGGCAATGGTTTGAGGAATCGTTACCGACCTTAAGTGAAGCTGTCACAGCTGGGAAACTACGCCGTGTCATCAAATTATTCGACAAAGAAAAAGAATCATTGCAACGAGGCAATGTGATGCATCGGTTTGTTTCCAGTACAGATCCTCAGGCAACGATCGCTGAGATTACAAAAATTTATCAAACACAAGACGAATGGGGTCATTTATCTTTAAATGAAGTGGCAGAATATGCGAAAAATACCTTAGGGCTATCTGAACAAAATCATCCTGCGATCGCCGGAGAAATTGTGGAAGAAGCGAAAAACGCCAACATTCAATTTGTGCCAACGATTATCTTAGATGGGCACATTTTTGATGAATCGATCACTGCTGAGGAATTAACTGCATTGATCAATGAGTAACCACAAATAAAAGAGCAGGAGCAGATTTGACGCGAACATCCACGTCAAATCTGCTCCTGCTCTTTTGATTCATTTTTATTCCATTCGACTAGCTGACTTGTTCACGAAGATGATCGGCAAATTCGTTGATTTTTCGAATGCGATGATTGATCCCTGATTTCGAGATCGCTCCTGATGGAATCATTTCTCCTAGCTCTTTCAAGCTGACCTCGGGATGTTCCAAACGTAATTCGGCGATTTCTTGCAGCTTTTCAGGTAGAGCTTGCAAGCCAACTCGATCTTGAATAAACTCGATATTGTCGATCTGCTTCGAAGCAGCATCGATCGTTTTGTTCATATTGGCGGTTTCACAATTCACCAAACGGTTGACTGAGTTACGCATGTCTCGCACGATCCGCACGTCCTCGAATTTCAACATGGAATTGGTGGCGCCGATCAGAGTCAAAAAATCAGCGATTTTCTCAGCGCCTTTCAAGTAAGAAATATACCCATTTCTACGTTCTAATGCACGGGCATTCAAACCATATGCGTTTAGCATATCGCAAATATCTTGGTTATGCTCCTCGTAGATGGAATAAATCTCTAAGTGATAGCGGCTAGTTTCTGGATTGTTGATCGATCCTGATGCCATGAAAGCCCCTCGTAAATAGGAACGCATTTTTTGAGTATTGCCCATGATCTCATCAGAAACATGGCTTTGAAACATCAGCCCGTCCATGATATCTAAGTCCAAAAGCACGCGCTTTGTCTCTTGCTTCAAACGAACGATGTAGACGTTGTTCTTTTTTAATTTCATTTTGCGACGGACCAGCAACTCGCTGCGCACGTCGTAATGATCTTTTAGTAAAGAGTAGATGCGTCTGGCAATCGCCGCGTTTTCTGTTTGAACGTTTAAAACAAATTGCTGGTTGTTGATACTTAATGACCCATTCATCCGAATCAAAGCTGCCAGTTCTGCCTTGGCATGTTCGCGATGAACTTCTAATGCAGTCAATTCTTTTTTTACTTCTGCTGCAAAGGACATAAAAAAATCCCTCCTTTCTTAGATTTTGGCCCCGTAAACGATACGTAGAAGTTCTTCAATCACTTTATCTCCGTCATGAAAAACTCCGCCATCTCTAAGCTCCAGAAAGTCAGCTGAAATGACACGGCTGGCTTCTTCTCGCAGTCCTTGGAAATCGTGTTTCACTTGTACAAGATATTCATCATAAATCTCTGGGTCCATATATCCTTCTGGAACTTTCTCGGTGTTGACTAACACCGTATCAATAAAGGGTTTGCCTAAATGCTTATGCAAGACTCTCACATGGTCGGCATCACTAAAGTGTTCGGTTTCACCTTTTTGGGTCATGATATTACAAATATAAACCGTTTCAGCTTGTGTTTCCAACATTGCTTGACCGATCTCGCTGATCATGAGATTGGGCAAAATACTAGTAAAGAGACTACCAGGACCCAAGACGATCATATCTGCCTCCATAATTGATGAAACAACTTTACGAGCTGCTTTCGGCTCATCATTATTTTCTTGATTACGAACAAAGACCCGTTCGATCGTTTTGCGATCAACCGCGATTTTGGACTCTCCTACCGCTTCGGTGCCGTCTTTAAAAATAGCGTGCAACACCAATGGCAGATCTGAGGAAGGATATACTCGTCCATCGATATGCATGATTTTCGACAAAATTTGAATGGCTTCATAGGTACTGCTACGCATTTCAGCAATCGCCGCAATAATCAAGTTCCCAAGGGCATGATTGGCTAAAAATTTGTCTTCCGCTTTAAAACGGTATTGAAAAATATCATTATACAATTGCGGCATATCAGATAGAGCCGCCAGAACATTGCGCAGATCCCCCGGTGGTGAAATAGAGGAAACCAAATTGCGGATCTCGCCGCTGCTACCGCCATCATCAGCGACCGTAACGATCGCTGTGATGTCTACACCTTGATTCCGCAAGCTCTTCAGGATGACTGGTAACCCAGTTCCGCCACCTACCACAACGATCTTCGGCTTTCTGATCCGGTACGTTTTCATTTTCATGAACGATTCACCGTCTCTTTGCGCTTATCTTTGTCGCGATGAGTAATATTGACGCGATAGTCTTCTGCCAAAACCGCCCCGATGCGCTCCGATAATGCAACCGAACGGTGTTGACCCCCAGTACAGCCGATAGCCACCGTCAAGCTGCTTTTGCCTTCCTTGACATAGCCTGGCATGATCGTTTGCAACAGTGTACTAAATTGCTGATAGAATTCTTCCGTTTCTGGAAAAGACATGACGTAATCATACACGGGTTCATCTTTACCCGTTAAAGGACGCAACTCTGGAATGTAATGGGGATTCGGTAAGAAACGAACATCCATCACGATATCAGCATCGATCGGCAAGCCATACTTGAAGCCAAACGAAAGTATTTCAATACGAAACCCTGTCTCATGAGAAGCACGAAATTCTTGATTGATTTTTTCTCTCAGTTGCCGTGGGGTCAACGTCGTTGTGTCGATAACAATACTGGCACGCGTCTTCAAATCGTTTAAGATCGCTCGCTCTTTGCGAATGCCTTCCGTAACTAAGCCATCCATCGCTAGTGGATGTGCTCTTCTCGTTTCCTTGTATCTTGACACCAATTCATTGTCCGATGCATCTAAAAAGAGCATCCGTGTGTCGATAAAATTCGTGTTTTCAATATCGATCAGCATACTTTGGATTTCTTCAAAAAACGATCTTGAACGCAGATCGACAACTAAGGCAATTTTTGTCACTTTTCCTGATTCTTTGATCAGTTCCCAAAATTTAGGGATCAAGCTTGGGGGCATATTGTCGATACAAAAGTACCCCATATCTTCAAAACTCTGGATCGCGACCGTTTTGCCGGCTCCGCTCATCCCAGTAATAATGACCAATTCTAAATGATCCACTTCAGTCATAGGTAAAACTCCTTTCTGAAACAACTCTATTATATCATGCCGGGCGTATCATTGGAACACCGGCATAAAAAAAGACGTTAGCTCAAAAAATGCCGCTAACGTCGCTATCAGCTTTAGATTGCTTGGCGATTTGCCAATGCTTTTTCAATCGTCCGATCAACTAAAATGGATTGGGCATCCACGACTGGATAAGGATTGTCAGTCACAAATTCATCCATCAAGGATAACTCGGTACATCCAAGTACTACGCTTTCACAGCCGATGCGTTCGGTGACTTCTTCCAGTATCTCAAAGTAAAGTTCTTGATCCAGATGATCATTTTCTTTGATTCGATCATAGATCAATGTATTGACCTTTTTTTGGATCGCTGGCTCTGGGAGATAGACATCAAGTCCCAACTGGCGCAATTCTTTCTCATAGATGCCGGCTTTGACACTGCCTTCTGTCCCAAGAAAGGCCACTTTTCCAGTGACGCCTTTTTCTAAAACGACTTTCGCTGCCTCACGAGGCATATGCAAAATCTCGATCTCAGTAGCAGCTTGCAACTCATCAAAAAAATAATGCGCTGTGTTACAAGTCAACACAATAAAATTAGGCTTTAACAAATTTTGTTTTTCGATGTCGTCCATTAAATATGGAACAGGGTTTTCTAACGTGTTGTCTAAAATATATGCCGTCCGATCTGGGACTGTGGCATGATTGAATAAAACATAGTTCAAGTAATCTTGGTCTTTATGGGTCTGTGTCCGTCGGTTTAAAATACGGACAAAACTTTCCGTCGCTAACGTTCCCATGCCACCTAAAATACTAAAAAAATTCTCCATCTTCTAGCCTTCTTTCGTATGGAAATACGTTTTGAATCGTTTGTTGTATAGATGGAACATTCTCTTTAATAGAATCCAACGCTTCAGCGATAAGTCTTCTTTATAAAAGACGGTCGTTCCCCAGCGATTGTCTGCTAATAATTTTTTTGCTCGTTCTTTCGCAGGATTTTCTTTTGCGTAAGTCAAGAAGATGTTTTTTGGTACACCTAGCCATAATTTCGCCTCCGGCGCGTCAGCTTTGCCATAAACCGTTTCTGTGTAAGGTTTTTCGAAGACTAAATCTTCAGTGATAAACTTTGCCAAATTCAATCCGCTTAAGGTAATAAAGAAACTGCTTCTTCCTTGACGCAAGTTGATTTCAAATAATTTATATTGCCCGTCGCGCGCATCATATTTCAAGTCAAAATTGGCAAATCCAACATACTCGATCTCTTTTAAAAACTTACGAATCATTTGATAGATTTGATCATTTTCATCTGGAATGATCACGACATAATTCCCAACAGCGCCAGGGGTTGGGTCTTCTAGTAAAGGATGACCTAAGCCCATCACACGAACTTCGTGATTCTCATCAACATAGGCATTTAAAACCCGCATGTTGCTGTCGTCGCCAGGAATAAAATCTTGGACGATCATTTCATATTGATAACCCGCTTGATAAATGCGAGAAACGATTTCTTCAAATTCTGTTCGATTATCAATAATAAAGGCTTTTTTGCGTCCTTCAAAATCAACTGACAGCCACGCGACACTATTTGCTGGTTTCAAAGCCACAGGAAAATCAAAAGGCAGCTCTCCTTTGAACGTTCCTTCCGTCAACAGTTCAGGCGTTAAAATGAAGGTCTTAGGATAAGGCAAGCCATATTCCTCGCAGACTTCGTAAAAGCTTACTTTGTTGATCAACCGTTTTAGTAAAGAATAATCGTTAGCGATAAAGGTATAATAGGGCTTCAATTCTTCTTTATGCTTCGCTAACAGTTCCGCATAACCATCGCCGCAAGGAATCAACAAATATTTCATCGCAGGATCGTTGTAAGTATTTTTTCCTAACTTGATCAACGTTTCAGTGAATCCGGGATCATGGTCAAAACCTTCCACTTGATTGATTTTTACAATTTTACTAAAGCGGGTTGGCGCAAGTTCGGCGCCTGCATAGGCAACTGATTGAATACCATATGCTTCGTGGAACGCTCTGGCCATACCATAAACATTCATATCGCTTCCTAATAATATGGGAAGAAAATTTTCCTGACTCATCAAAAATCACTCTCTCTTTTGAATACGAAAAACGACCTCTCTCGTTTCGTTTAATTACAATAGCATTATAATACCACAAAGAAAAAAGCAATCAAAGTATCTATCTTTGATTGCTTTCTCCCACTTTGAACGGATAGAACTTATAGGCAGTTTATTCAATGCGAATATACGTATACCTATTGCTATTCTATCAAATAAAATTTTGATTTCAAGCCCTTATCATGAAATTTGCAGATATTTCACGCTTCCTTAAACTTTAGCGAAACCTATTGACAGACAAGTGAAAAAGTGAGTGCTTTTTCATCTGCTTAAAGGACTTTTTTCAAATAATGACCGGTGTAGCTGTCTGAAACCGCAGCAATTTCTTCTGGTGTACCAGTTGCAATGATCGTGCCACCGCCTTCGCCACCTTCTGGACCTAGGTCAATCACATGGTCCGCTGATTTGATGACATCCAAGTTGTGTTCGATCACTAAAACGGTGTTGCCAGCGTCGACAAATCGTTCCAAAACTTTCAACAAACGGGCAATATCATCCGTATGCAGACCAGTCGTCGGTTCATCTAAGATATAAAAACTCTTGCCATTGGAATTTTTGTGCAGTTCACTGGCAAGCTTCATCCGTTGCGCTTCCCCACCAGACAAAGTAGTCGCTGGTTGTCCCATAGTGACATAACCTAAACCGACATCGACGATCGTTTGCAATTTTCGATGGATTTTGGGAATATGTTGGAAAAATTCCACTGCATCTTCCACGGTCATATCTAAGATTTCCGAAATGTTTTTTCCTTTGTAATGAACTTCTAACGTTTCTGAGTTATAACGTTTGCCATGACAAACCTCACAAGGTACGTAGACATCAGGTAAGAAGTGCATCTCGATCTTGATGATTCCGTCCCCTTTACATGCTTCACAGCGTCCACCTTTTACATTAAAACTAAAGCGGCCTTTTTTATAACCACGGACTTTCGCCTCATTGGTTTTAGCAAATAAATCACGAATGTCATCAAAGACACTGGTATATGTTGCCGGATTGCTTCGAGGTGTCCGACCAATCGGGCTCTGATCGATATCGATCAATTTCTCAATAGCTTCATAACCAGTAATGGCTTTAAAGCGGCCAGGTTTGTTCGAATTCCGATTGATTTTTTGCGCCAAGGCTTTTTTCAAAATTTCATTGACTAATGTTGATTTACCAGAGCCAGAGACCCCTGTAACTGCGACGAACTTTCCTAATGGAAAATCGACCGAAATGTTTTTCAAGTTATTCTCAGAGGCACCGGTCACACGAATCTTTTCACCATTGCCTTTGCGGCGTTCCGTCGGTGTTGGGATTTCTCGTTTTCCAGATAAGTATTGACCTGTTAAAGAAGACTCATTGGCAGCGACTTCATCGGGAGTGCCTGCAGCGACGATCTCGCCACCTGCATGTCCTGCACCCGGACCGACATCGATCAAGTAGTCTGCTGCCCGCATCGTGTCTTCGTCATGCTCAACGACAATCAGGGTATTCCCGAGATCACGCATTTTCCGCAATGAATCTAGCAAGCGATCATTGTCTCGTTGGTGAAGACCGATCGATGGCTCATCAAGAATGTAAAGCACCCCAGACAAATTGGAGCCGATTTGTGTTGCCAAGCGAATTCGTTGCGCTTCCCCACCAGAGAGTGTGCCTGACGCACGACTCAAGGTCAAATAGTCCAATCCGACATTTTTTAAGAAGCTTAAACGATCATCGACTTCTTTCACGATCGGACGTGCAATCATTTGCTCTTGTTCCGTTAGTTTCAATTCTTCGACAAAGTTCAAGGCATTGTTGATCGCCATCTCACTCATTTCACCAATATGCTTCCCATTGACTTGCACGCACAGCGCTTGAGGGTTCAAGCGATAGCCATGACAGGTTTTACAAGTCAACTCTGTCATATACAAACGCATTTGATCACGGGTAAAATCAGAGTTGGTTTCATGATAACGGCGTTTGATATTTGGTAAGATCCCTTCAAAAGCGACCTCAACATCACGCACCCCACCAAAATCATTCTCATAATGGAAATGGAACATCTCCCCATTCGAACCATTCAAGATAATATCTCTGTGTTCTTCTGGCAATTCTTCAAATGGTGTGTCCATATCGATATTGAATTCTTGACAGGCTTGTTCCAGCATTTGCGGATAATATTGTGAACTGATTGGATTCCATGGCAATAGTGCGCCTTCACGCAACGTTTTGCTTTGATCGGGAATCACTAAGTCGACATCGACTTCTAGCTTCACGCCAAGACCATCACAGTCTGGACAAGCACCAAAAGGCGCGTTGAATGAAAAGAGGCGTGGTTCTAATTCTCCAACCGTAAAACCGCAATAAGGACAAGAATAATGTTCACTGAAGAGCATTTCTTTTTGGCCGATCACATCGACTACCGCATAGCCGTCCGCTAACCGTAATGCCGCTTCAAAAGAATCAAACAGGCGTGAACGTATGCCTTCCTTCACAACAATCCGGTCAATGATGATGGCAATATCGTGCTTTTTATTTTTTTCTAATTCAGGCGCTTCAGAAACATCATAGACTTCACCGTCTACGCGCATCCTTACATAGCCTTCTCTTTGGATACGTTCGAAGACTTTTTTGTGCTGCCCTTTCTTTTGGTAAACGATCGGTGCCAACAATTGGATCTTGGTGCGTTCTGGTAATGCCAAAACTTCATCCACCATCTGCTCAACCGACTGACTAGTGATCTCGATGTGATCATTTGGACAAATCGGGTGACCGATTCTAGCGTAAAGAAGCCGCAGATAATCATTGATTTCAGTAACCGTCCCTACTGTTGATCGCGGGTTCTTGCTGGTGGTTTTTTGATCGATAGAAATCGCTGGACTAAGTCCATCAATGCTATCTACGTCTGGTTTATCCATTTGACCTAAAAACTGACGGGCATACGCCGATAGACTTTCTACATATCGGCGTTGTCCTTCGGCATACAACGTATCAAAAGCTAAGGAGCTTTTCCCTGAACCCGAAAGACCAGTAACAACAACGAGTTGGTCTCTGGGAATCGTCACATCGATATTTTTTAAATTATGGGCCCGTGCCCCATGGATCACGATTTTATCATTTGCCATAGTGTTTCTCCTTCTAATCAGCAGCTTTTAGCTCAAGAATAGCATCTCTTAAGGTAGCAGCCGTTTCAAAATCCAATGCTTTCGCAGCATCTTTCATCTCTTTTTCTAGCTTCAGCAACAAGGTTGCTTTTTCCTCACGACTCAGTTCTTCATAAGAAGTCGTGGTGTATTCACCGGTCTCTTCTGCCACTTTTGTGATCGCGATCAGATCGCGAATTTCTTTAATAATGGTTTTCGGTACGATCCCATGTTCTTCGTTGTAGGCTTCTTGGATACTTCGGCGTCGCGCCGTTTCATCGATCGCTCGCTGCATCGAATCAGTCATTTTATCAGCGTACATGATTACTTTTCCTTCAGAGTTTCGGGCTGCCCGTCCAATGGTTTGGACTAATGAGCGTTCGCTGCGCAGGAAGCCTTCCTTATCGGCATCAAGAATCGCAACCAGAGAAACTTCCGGCACGTCTAACCCTTCTCGCAGTAAGTTGATTCCGACCAGTACATCAAATTCACCGAGGCGCAGGTCTCGAATGATCTCTGTTCGTTCCAATGTTTTGATGTCACTGTGCAAGTATTTGACTTTGATCCCTAATTCTTTGAAGTAATCCGTCAAATCTTCAGACATTTTTTTCGTCAAGGTCGTCACAAAGACCCGTTCATTTCGCTCGACTCGCTCATTGATTTCTCCCACGAGGTCGTCAATTTGACCCATGATCGGTCGTACTTCGATCACCGGATCTAACAGACCAGTTGGTCGAATGATTTGTTGAACGACGGTATCGGTTTGATCGTATTCATAGGGTCCAGGTGTTGCTGACACATAGACGATTTGATTGACATGTTTCTCAAATTCTTCCAAGCGTAACGGACGGTTGTCCAGTGCAGAAGGCAAACGGAAGCCATAATCCACTAACATTTGTTTTCTAGCACGGTCACCATTATACATCCCACGAACTTGGGGCATCGTTACGTGTGATTCATCGATTACTAATAGAAAATCATCTGGGAAGAAATCCAATAACGTATAAGGCGGTTCCCCTTCTTTTCGTCCATCCATGTGGCGAGAGTAGTTTTCGATCCCTGAGGTATACCCCATTTCTCGCATCATTTCAATATCATAGTTGGTTCGCTGCTCTAAACGCTGTGCTTCCAGCAGCTTATTTTCTGCTCGCAAAACTTTCAGTCGTTCATCGAGTTCACTTTGGATTGAAGCGATCGCATGTTCCATATGGTCTTCATTGGTCACAAAGTGGGTTGCCGGAAAGATCGACACATGTTCGGTGTCACTCATGATCTCGCCCGTCAAGGCATCAACTTCACGAATCCGATCGATTTCATCGCCAAAAAACTCAATGCGCAACGCTCGCTCATCACGAGAAGCTGGGAAAATCTCCACAACATCGCCGCGCACGCGAAAACGCCCCCGTTGAAAATCGATGTCGTTTCGTTCAAATTGGATCTCGATCAATTCTTTTAATAGTTGATCCCGAGACTTTTCCATCCCTACTCGTAAAGAAACAACTTGTCTTGCATACTCGATCGGCGAACCTAAACCGAAAATACAAGAGACAGAAGCTACAACAATCACATCGTTTCTCTCTAATAAAGAACTTGTCGCCGAGTGACGGAGCTTATCGATTTCATCGTTGACACTGGAGTCTTTTTCGATGTATGTATCACTGGAAGGAACATACGCTTCTGGTTGATAGTAATCATAGTAACTGACAAAATACTCGACTGCATTATTTGGAAAGAAATCCTTAAACTCGCCATATAATTGTCCAGCCAATGTTTTATTATGGGCAATGATCAATGTCGGTTTATTGACTTCTTTGATTAGATTAGAAATCGTATAAGTCTTACCGGTCCCAGTGGCTCCCAACAAAATCTGTGCTTTTTTTCCACCGACCACCCCGTCAACCAATTGATGGATCGCTTCTGGTTGATCCCCAGCTGGTTGATATTTTGATACTAAGTCAAATTCATGGGAAGTTGTTCTTTCGATCATCTTCATTCCCCCTCAATTATTCTAAACGACAACAAAAAAAGAAAAACTCGCTGCCGCTTTTCCATAAATAAGTATATCATAGCGAACATACTTTCGCCATCATTTGCTATGAAAGTTTCATGCGATTAAGCATAACTTAACATGTTTGATTTTCTAACATCTAATGTGAGGTTTAAACGATTTTGTCATATTTTTAAAGAGAAAGACTTGTGTGTTGAAGAAAAAATCCATATAATCTATAAATACGTTATATCTAAAGGGGGAATTTTCTTGAAAAGAAAACACATGTCCTTCGCTTTAATCGCGCTGATTATCAGCATTTTTACGCTCTCAGTAAAGTCAGCAAGTGCGGAGGAAACTACGTATAAGATAGGAACAGATTTAACATTTGCTCCTTTCGAATTCCAAAATGAAAATAATGAATACGTTGGGATCGATATAGATTTATTAAATGCAATCGCAGAAGATCAAGGTTTTGCAGTTGATTTACGTCCTTTAGGTTTTGACGCCTCCATTCAAGGCGTGCAATCAAATCAGTTAGATGGCATGATCGCTGGGATGAGTATCACAGAGGAACGTAAAGAAACCTTTGATTTCTCAGATCCTTATTTCGATAGTGGGATTCAAATGGCGGTAGCTGCTGACAATGACAGTATTACTAGCTATGAGGATCTTGAAGGCGAAACGGTCGGTGCAAAGGTTGGTACCGAAAGTGCCCGCTTTCTAGAAAGCAATAAAGACCAATATGGCTACGACATCAAATTATATGATGACGCTACTGGACTATATGGCGCTGTACGCAATGGTACTGTGGCAGCCGCTTTTGATGATTATCCAGTGCTTGGCTATGCTATCAACAATGGCGAACCAATGAAGCTTGTCGGCGAACCTGAAAAAGGCGCTTCTTACGGATTTGCCGTCAGAAAAGGCCAAAATCAAGAACTCCTTGAAAAATTCAACGCTGGTTTAGCCAATATGAAAGCTTCCGGCAAATACGACGAAATCGTCAATACTTACATCACAACGTCTGATACAGATGCAGGCACTAGTGAAATGGTGAAAGTCGAACCAAAGAAAGATGTTTACCGAATTGCCAGTGACTCAGCCTTCGCTCCATTTGAATTCCAAAATGAAGACAATGAGTATGTAGGGATCGATGTTGATTTAATGAACCGGGCGGCAGAATTGCAAGGGTTCAACATCGAATTCAATTTCATCGGTTTTTCCGGAGCTTTGCAAGCGTTGGATGGTAACCAAGCAGATGGGATGATCGCTGGGATGACAATCACTGATGAGCGTCGTCAATCCTATGACTTTTCTGATTCTTACTTTGAAAGTGGTATTCAGATTGCTGTAAAAGAAGGCAATGATTCCATCAAATCCTATGAAGATTTAGATGGAAAAACCGTCGGTGCAAAAGTTGGGACAGAAAGTGCAGACTTCTTGATCGCCAACGAAGAGAAATATGGCTATTCGATCAAATATTATGATGCTGCCGATCAATTATATGCGGCTGTTAACGGCGGACAAATTGATGCCATGATGGATGATTATCCAGTGATTGGTTATGCCATCAGCCAAGGACAAAAACTAGTGACACCGATTGAAAAAGAATCTGGTGGTCAGTACGGTTTTGCGGTGAAAAAAGGCCAAAATCCTGAACTGATCCAAATGTTCAATGAAGCATTGAAAGAAATGAAACGGACTGGGGAGTACGATCAAATCATCAATAAATACATTGAAGATGGATCTGCCACAGAAAAACGAGTGGATGAATCAACGATCACTGGTTTGATCAGCAACAACTATAACGTCTTGTTAAAAGGATTATGGAATACCCTTTTACTAGCATTGATTTCTTTTGCCTTAGCATTAGTGATCGGAATCATTTTTGGACTATTTAGTGTTGCTCCAATCAAAGCATTGCGGGTTTTTGCAGGGATCTATGTTGACATCATTCGTGGTATTCCTATGATGGTATTGGCTTTCTTCATCTTCTTCGGCCTCTCCGATGCGATTGGTATCACGATTCCGGACTTTGCTGCTGGGGTCATTACATTGACCTTAAATGCCAGTGCCTATATCGCTGAGATCGTCCGTGGTGGGATCAACGCAGTGCCAAAAGGTCAGATGGAAGCCTCTCGTAGTTTGGGGATGACCTACACTCGGACAATGCAGAAAATCATTTTACCGCAAGCGATCAAAATCATGATTCCATCTTTCGTTAACCAATTCGTTATCTCGTTGAAAGATACAACGATCATCTCGGTTATTGGAGTCGTAGAATTATTGCAAACTGGGAAAATCATCGTTGCACGAACCACACAAAGTACCTATGTCTACTTGATCATCGCGATTATTTACTTAGTCGTGATCACAGCTTTAACGAAACTTGCAAAAGTTTTAGAAAAGAAGGTGAAATAGCATGAAAGAAAAAATCTTAGTTGAAAATCTTGTAAAAAAATACGGTGACAATACCGTATTGAACAATATCAATGTTTCAATCGCTGAAGGAGAAGTCGTTTGTGTGATCGGCCCTTCAGGATCTGGGAAATCGACGTTCTTACGCTGTTTGAACCGCTTAGAAGAACCAACCAGCGGCGATATTATCGTTGACGGCGCACATCTGATGGATAAAAACACCAATATCAATGCTGTTCGTCAACATATCGGCATGGTGTTTCAGCATTTCAATCTCTTCCCTCACTTGTCGGTTTTAGAAAATATTATTTTAGCTCCGATGGATCTAAAAAATGCTTCTCGGCAAGAAGCGGAACAAAACGCGATTCGTTTATTAGAGACGGTGGGTTTGGCAGATAAAAAAGACATGTACCCGGACAATCTGTCTGGAGGACAAAAACAACGGGTGGCAATTGCTAGAGCCTTAGCAATGAATCCCGATGTGATGTTGTTCGATGAACCAACCTCCGCCCTCGATCCAGAAATGGTTGGCGATGTACTCAATGTTATGAAGGATTTGGCAAAACAAGGAATGACCATGGTAATCGTTACTCATGAGATGGGCTTTGCCAAAGAAGTAGCAAACCGTGTGATGTTTATTGATGGCGGTAATTTCTTGGAAGACGGTACACCTGAGCAAATCTTTTCCAACCCTAAGCACGATCGTACGAAAGATTTCTTAGACAAAGTATTGAATATCTAAAAAAATCCTCTGCAACAGCTCTTTTCTCGGACTGTTGCAGAGGTCTTTTTTTTTATTGATTTTTTCGTTTGGTTTCTTCTGAAATCCGCTTTTGATTTTCACCTAAAAATACTTTTGTATCGATAGGGTTGGCTTTGTTCGCCCCTCCGACGCCAGTATCAACCATCTTTCCCCAACCCTTCAATGGCTCTTTCCCTGCTGCACGAAGTTGCGCATTTTTTAAACGTAACGCTTGTTTTTTCGCTTCTTTTTTTGCTTGATGTTTTGCTTGCCACTGCTTTAAGATGCTCATCTTCATTCCCTCCTCTCCTTGTTATGAATCCTTACATAAATTCTTAGCAACCGGTATGCTGGTTCCTGTTGATCTGGTAAGAGTATACAGGGTTCACCTTTAAAATAGCAAATTTTTATTGAGTAGTTAAATCTATTATAACATTTCCTTTTCACCATCGTAAGCTGCAGATACTAATTTTACTAAAACCATGAAAGGACATTTGAAATCAAGTAGCCAGATCAGAAGCAACATGTTACACTTATTAAACAACACTCCCTCCAAACCAAAATAGGTATACAAACATTTTTCTTTTTTTATTTTATAGCAAATGACGGGGCTTTCCTAATAAAAAACCAACATTAAAATAACAAAGGAAGGCCAAGAAAATCATTTTGGAGGAACCTATCTTATGAAAACCATCATTTTATTTTTCCCACTAATGATACTCTCCCTCTTTCTCACTGGCTGTACCTTGATTGACGAAATCATGGATGACAACACCAAAAGCAGTTTTTCACCAGAAGCAACGTCGTCTTCTCAATCTTTGTCAGCTGATTCAGAAACCAGAGCTTCTTCTTCCAGAACTGAGAACCATGCATCAGAACCCGCATCAGAAACAACTCCTTCTTCTGATGACGTTGCACAAGCTCAGAGCAGTACCGAAACAGCTGCCCCTCAATTTTCGTATTGTGAACAATTGCAGATCGGGCTGCCGCGACGGTGGAATCGAACAGTCAACAAAGACTTGCTCCATCAACTGCAAATAGGAATGTCTTGCGATCAAGTTCTTGAAACCATGGGTGGCCTTCCTTCTTGGCGACTAGCAGTCGTAGGTGTGGAATCCAATGCCTGGATCAATTCCGATGGTGAAGCAATCATTGTCACTCTTATTAACCGAACCGTTTCTAATGTGGCCTGGCATGATCAGTTTTCTGAATCAGAAATTGAGTAATCCATTAAGCGATCTCACGTGACTGATATTGGTAAAACGCATGATGAAATTCAATCACCACTTTTATCAGAAGTCATCTAAAAAACTTGGGAGTTGAAGGATCAAATGAAACTGAGTCGACTTAGAAAAAAAATCCGGGAGCATAGCAGAAGAAGCCTTTTGCTTTCTTTGGGTATCAGTTGTTTTTTGCTTGGCGCTGCCCTCTTCTACAGCGAAAACCAGCCGGCAGCTGCCTACGAGCAGTTTTTAGAGATCGATTACTTAACTGCTTTACTGGAAGAAAGACCTTCCCCTGAGTCCATCAGCGATCTTGGCCTCGATCTCATCAAACGTAGTGATCGGGTAAACCAAGAGCGCAGTGCCATCAACCGAAAGCGGCGCCGCGAAAATGTGATCGTCACAGAAGAGACTAGAAAAGTTTTTTCTCCCGATCAAGGAGCAATGGTTGATGAAGTAAGAAAAGTAACCACTCGCTTACCTGATTCAGCCATTGATTTGTTATCAATGATGGTTGATAGCAGCGCTCTCGAGACAAAAAGAGTGCCTTTAGGTTCACGGGACAAACTGTCCAAAATCAGCTTTGATTTTGAATTTGATGATTCTGGTGATGAAAGATTAGCGAAAATCACATTGGTTGATGTCCCAGAATTTTTCGGTATTGATTTCTCACAATTCGAGAAAGAGGCTGATGTTGAGGAGATCAAAGAGACATTGATCGTACAGTATGGTTTAGATGCTCACATCAGGGACGTTAGCGCCATTCGGAGACTTTTCTTTGTTCATGAAGGATTTGAGTTTTACATTAGTCATACCTACAATCCGAATGGAGTCGGCATCACCGTCCAAGCGGTAGAACCATAAACGAAAAATAGTTAATCCCCCCTCTCTTTGCGGGATTAACAAAAAAAGCGTCCGCGAATACAAACGCAGGCACCTTTTTTCTACTTCTATTTTGTTTAGGCAAAAACGGTCGACCAATTGTCACGTTCATCAAGAAATTCTTGCGCTAATTTTTGCGCACCTTCTAAGGTATGGTTCGCCGCCCAACCGCATTGCACTTCATTGCTGGCAGGTACTTCATTTGCTTGCAAAACATCCTTCATGGTTTTTTCTAGGACTGTCAAAATCTCTTCATAATCGTCATGATTCAAGACAGTCAGATAGAAGCCGGTTTGGCATCCCATGGGTGACCAATCCACGATATAATCTGCATGATTACGAATCAACTCTGCCGTCAAATGTTCTAAAGAATGCAGACTTGCCATATCCATATGTGCTTGGTTCGGCTGCTTCAAACGAACATCATATTTGATGATGGTATCATTTGTTCCTTGTTTTTTATCGGCAACCCGTACATAAGGTGCTTTGACTTTCGTATGATCCAAATTAAAGCTTTCAACATTCATTTTCATTGTACATCTCTCCTACTCTTTTTGTGCTTCCACAAGCCAAACATACTCATTGATTTGCTTAAAACGACTGGTAAACCCATGTTGGCGAAAATATCGTTCGATATCCGCAGTAACTGGATAGTACTCCCGTTGCAGATCAGCGGCTAGTCGCTGGTGTCCAGCTTGCCGCGCTTCATCGATTAGCTCCATTTTTCGGGCTAAGGAAAGAAACATCGTATCCCCGAAAAGCACTTTCCCGCCTTTTGGCAGCATCGCCGCATATTTGCCGATTGCCCGTTGTTTTTCGTCCTCCGTAAGATGATGAAAAACATAGGTAGAAACGATCGTATCGATTACATCCGTGATTTCAGGAAAAATCTCCATATCACCATCTACAAAAGTCACTTTAGAAAGACTGGGTTTTGACTTGGCGATCCGCCGCATCTCTGGCGATGGCTCGATTGCCAGCACGTTTTTTCCTTGATCAAGCAGAGCTTGTGTTAGATTTCCAGTTCCACTACCAAATTCTACCACAGACTGCCCTGCTTTTTCAGCTATTTCAGCGAGTAACTGTTCATATTTGAAAAAAACCGCTCGATATTCTTCATCCTTACCTGCAACTGTTTCATCGTACTCAGCTGCCCAGTCAGAAAAAATTGGAATAAACTCTCTCCCCATCACTAGCTACCTGCCTTTTCAAACGCTTGCTCTAAATCTGCCTGCAGATCCTCACCGTCTTCGATGCCCACCGACAACCGAATCAAGCCATCTTTGATCCCAGATTGCTCACGAATTTCTTTAGGGATCGAGGCATGGGTCATCACGGCTGGCACTTCTACCAAGCTTTCCACGCCACCTAAGCTTTCTGCTAAAGTAAAAATCTTTAATGATTCAACAAATTCTGCTGTTTTCGATTCATCGTTTAGTTCAAAAGATATCATACCGCTATACCCAGACATCTGTGATTTGGCGATCTCATGACCTTCATGGTCAATCAATCCTGGATAATAGACCTTTGCAACAGCTTGATGTGCTTGTAAGTAGTGGGCAATTTTCATCGCATTGTTTTGATGTGCTTTCATCCGCAAAGCAAGTGTTTTGATGCTTCGTTGGATCAACCAGCTATCATGAGGCCCCAATACACCGCCAATAGCGTTTTGTAAAAAGGCAATTCTTTCGGCGATTAGCGGCTCTTTGGCAACCGCTAATCCAGCTACTACATCACTGTGTCCACCGAGGTACTTGGTAGCACTGTGAATCACAATATCTGCGCCTAATTGTAGCGGCTTTTGAAAATATGGCGTCGCAAAGGTATTATCCACGATCGTCAAGAGATCGTGCTGGGCAGCTAGTCTCGCAACCGATTTGATATCCGTGATTTTTAACAGCGGGTTCGTCGGTGTTTCCAGAAAAATCGCTTTGGTCTCCGGAAGAATTGCTGTTTCAATAGCAACTAAATCATCGGTTTTGACAAGTGAATAAGTCAACCCGCTTTTTTCTAATACTTGATGAAGCAAACGAAATGTCCCCCCATAAACGTCATCTCCTAAAATGACATGATCTCCTGTCTGAAAAAGCGTGAAGATCGCATGGGTGGCTGCTAATCCAGAGGCAAAAGCAAACCCTTGAGCGCCTTCTTCAAGATCCGCAATCAATTCTTCTAAGGCAAAACGAGTTGGGTTGCCTGAACGACTGTATTCATATTGCTTTGGCTGACCTAGAGCATTTTGCCGATAGGTAGATGTTTGGTAGATTGGCACACTGACTGCACCGGTGAGTTCGTCTTCGCTGATACCGCCGTGAATTACTTTTGTATTAAAATGCATTGTTTGTTCCTCCTATGAATGGTGTGATTGCTGATTCGCCAGCATAAATCTTTTTTGATAGATAGCGGTCGCCACCATCGGGAAAGACTGTGGCGATCGAGCTTCCGGTTGGTAATTCGAGGCTTTCTTTTACTGCTGCTGCCATCACGGCTCCACTTGAACTTCCAACAAGCAGACCATAGTTTCTTGCCAAGTAACGAGTAAAGGCAAAGCCTTCGGCATCACTTATCGTATAAATGTTATCAATAAGCAAATCGTCAAAAAATTGTGGAATGAACTCAACACCGATCCCTTCAATCTCGTGGCCATGGGCAGGACCGCCGTTCAAGATTGATCCTTCCGGCTCAACAACAGCAAGACGAGTGCTTGATTTTTGCTTCTTTAAGTACGTCGCGACACCCGCAAAAGTACCACCACTGCCAGCGCCTGCAACAAAGCTGTCAATTTTTCCATGTAATTCCTGATAGATCTCAGGCCCCAATGTTGCTTGATAGGCTGCGGGATTGTTCTGATTATGAAACTGCAATGGCATAAAACTATTCGGCTGTCCTTTTGCTAATTCCTTTGCTTTTTCGATTGCCCCTTGAATGCCAGCTTCCGTTGGTGTATGAACGATAGTTGCGCCTAATGCTTCAATCAATTGCTGCTTTTCAATGCTGAATTTCTCCGGAATAACAAAAATCATTTTTAGTCCATGCTCGATCCCGGCAATAGCTAAGCCAATCCCGGTATTTCCGGCTGTCGGTTCAATTACTGTTGTCTCATGATTGATTGTACGCTCTCGAAATGCCTCATCGATCAAGTACTTTCCTAAGCGGTCCTTAATGCTGCCACCAGGATTTAAATATTCAAGTTTCGCATAGATTTTACTTCCCTTTTTTCCGCCTAAAGCTGCGGCATCAAATTCAAAGAGCGGGGTATGCCCTATCAATTCTTTTACATTTTTAACGATCATCGTTTGACTCCTTATTCAGTTTTTTAGGCAAAACTTGTAAGCTTCATATACCTATTTTGGCTTGCAATCATCAGCCGTCGCCAATGAAAGCGGTAAAAAAAAGCAAACAAAAAGGGGTACTGACTATTACATCAGTACCCCAAAAAAATGTCGTCTTATCCGGATAGAAGCGAATCACTAATAAAAATCAGCGATCTGCTGCGACAAAGGAACTAATAATAGGCATGACAAATGGGTATGCTGCTTTTTGCACCATACAACAACAACAGGTAGTTTGTGTGTTGAAGTTCGTCATGTCTTGTTCCCTCCTTTAATTTGCTTGTTATCAAAATAGCACGACTCTTTTTTTTTGTCAAATATTTTTTTTAATCAACAAGTATCGATCAATGAACGTTTATAAAATAACATTAAAGAGGATAATAAGCAGTCACATAGGCATCCACGACTTTGATCGCGGCTACAACATCTTCTGCGGATACCGTGAACGGCATATTGTGAATCGTCTCCCCTTCGATGGTTGCTTGTTTACCGACTTTCATAAGCTCTGCATCGCTAACATCAGAAAGATGCATTTCAGCTAATGTCGTTGGTAATTCCAACGCCTGATACAACTCAATATATTGGTCAATTTCATCAGGATCCGCGTTTTCCAGCATCAACTGTGTAAGTGTCCCGTAAGCAACTTTCTCCCCATGAGTCAAATCATGGACGTCTCCTTCAAGGGCTGTCAAGCCATTATGGATCGCATGAGCTGCTGCCAAACCAGCACTTTCAAAGCCTAAACCACTTAACAGAGTGTTGGCTTCCACGATTTGTTCAAAAGCTTCGGTAACGACTTGTTTTTTATTTGCTTGATAGGCTTTCAGTGCATTCTCAAAAAGAATCTCTTCGCATTTTTCAGCGATTGCCATGCCGGCAATTGGTTGAATACCACCCACCATATTCTTACTATGGCTTCGGGCAACGGCGCGTGCTTCGACATAGGTTGCTAGTGCATCCGCAATACCCGCTGCAAGTAATTTGGCAGGCGCTTTCGCAATAACGGCTGTATCCACTAAGACAAGTTCAGGGTTTTTGTTGTAAAAACGATATTTTTCAAAGCGACCTTCATCTGTATAAATAACAGAAAGTGCCGAAGTTGGTGCATCAGTAGAAGCGATCGTTGGCAAAACAGCAATCGGTATGTTTAATTCATCCGCAACAGCTTTCCCAGTATCGATGGCTTTCCCGCCACCTAATGCAGCAATTACTTCAATGGATTCGCTTTTGGCTTTAGAGACGATACGATCGATTTCATTTGCAGAAGCTTCTCCACCAAAAATTTCTTTTACCGGACCTAAATCAGCCGCTTTGAGATTTTCAAATAAATCTTCCCCGGCAATTTTCCAAACTGTTTCATCGGTCAAAAGCAGCACTTTCTTTCCTAGATCTTTAATGTGAGATAAACCATCCTTCAATACTCCTTTTCCTTGAACGTATCGTGACGGACTCGCAAATATTCTTTCCATTGTATCTCCTCCTTCAATTGGTCTACTTTTATTGTGACACACTAAGCAAGCGATTTCAAAGGAAAAGAAAAAAAGATGGCCAAGAAGATTCGATTCTCGCACATACTGCACATTTATAGCCATACAAACACTCATGCCCTTATAAAACTGATGGTTTTATAAGGGCATGAATTGGATTATTTACTTGTTATTTCTTTTTCCCACCAAAAGCATCTTTCATTTTATCAAAAAACCCTTCTGGTTGTTGTTCGGTGGTTTCATGACCACTAGCTTTTGCATAAGCCCGCAATGCTTCTTTTTGTTCCTCATTTAAGTTCTTAGGTGTGATCAGCTTCACTTTGACTTGTTGATCGCCATTGCCGCCTCCCCGTAAGCGAGGTGCTCCTTTACCGCGTAAGCGGAAGTTCGTACCTGTTTGGGTCCCAGCTGGGATTTTTAACTTCACATTCCCGTGAACGGTTGGCACATTGACCTCATCTCCTAAAGCTGCTTGGACAAAGTTCAACGGCAACTCGTAATAAATCTCTGAACCGTCACGATCAAAAATATCACTTTCTTCCACACGGAAAACAACGTATAGGTCCCCATAAGGACCACCATTGGTTCCAGCTTCCCCTTGGCCAGATAAACGCATTTGTTGTCCATCTTCGACACCTGCAGGCACGTTGACTTTTACATTATGTTTTTTCTTTTCATGGCCAGTACCATGACAGGTTGTACATGGTTCTTTGATTTCTTTCCCAGTTCCATGACAAACATCACAGGTTTGACGGCTCATTACACGACCAAGCGGTGTTTGACGTTCAACATTGATAGTACCTGCACCATGACATTTATGACAGGTTTCTGGTGAAGTACCTGGTTTTGCCCCGTTCCCGCCGCAGGTATGACAGGTTTCTTCACGATTGTATTGAACAGTTTTTTCCACTCCGAAAATCGCTTCTTCAAAGGAAAGATCAACCGCATATTGCAAGTCTGCTCCTTGTCGAGGTGCATTAGGATTGGCTGCTCTGCCGCCTCCACCACCAAAAAACGATTCGAAAATGTCTTCAAATCCACCAAAACCGCCACCGGAGAATCCGCCACTGTTAAAGCCGCCGAATCCACCGCCATAACCGCCTCCGTAGTTCGGATCGGTACCAGCATGACCATACTGGTCATAAGCAGCTCTTTTTTGGGAATCACTTAATATTTCATAGGCCTCAGAAATCTCTTTAAACTTTGCTTCTGCATCAGGTTCTTTATTGATGTCTGGATGATATTGTTTTGAAAGCTTACGATAAGCTTTTTTGATTTCGTCATCCGAAGCCCCTTTTTGTAGACCTAAGACCTCATAATAATCTCTTTTGTCTGCCATTGGCTTCCCTCCACTCTATTCTTGCGTCTCTCGTATTTTAGCATATAATTCGCTCTAGAAAAATACGTTTCGCAAATTCATAAGAAAAAGCCAAAGCGGTGACTTTGGCTTTTTCACAAACAGCGATTATTTATCGTCACCGTCTACTTCTTCAAAGTCGGCGTCAACCACATCGTCTGCGCCGCCTTGTGCAGCTTCTGGATTTTCTTGTGCTTGTTGTTGTGCTGCTTGTTCGTATAATTTAACGGTTAAGTTTTGTACGATTTCATTCAAAGCATCACGTTTCGTTTTCATTTCTTCTAAGTTGTTTGCTTCAACCGCAGCTTTCAACTCATCACGAGCTTCTTCCGCTTTTTTGACTTCGTCTGCATCCACTTTGCCTTCAAGCTCTTTCAATGTTTTATCAACAGTGAACAACAATGCATCGACGTCATTGCGTAGATCAACTTCTTCTTTGCGTTGTTTGTCAGCTTCAGCGTTTGCTTCAGCATCTTTTACCATGCGTTCGATTTCTTCATCTGATAAACCTGAAGATGATTTGATCGTGATTTTTTGTTCTTTTTGTGTACCTAAATCTTTTGCAGAAACATTAACGATCCCATTTTTATCGATATCAAATGTTACTTCGATTTGAGGGATGCCACGAGGTGCTGGTGGAATATCCGTCAATTGGAATCTTCCTAATGTTTTGTTATCAGCAGCCATTGGACGTTCCCCTTGCAAGACATGGATATCAACGGCTGGTTGATTGTCTGCTGCAGTTGAGAAGACTTGTGATTTACTTGTAGGGATCGTTGTGTTACGATCGATCAGTTTTGTGAAGACAGCACCCATCGTTTCGATACCTAATGATAATGGTGTAACATCTAGTAAGACAACATCTTTCACATCCCCAGTGATCACGCCACCTTGGATCGCAGCCCCCATCGCTACCACTTCATCTGGGTTTACTGATTTGTTTGGTTCTTTATTGGTTTCTTTACGTACAGCATCAACTACTGCCGGAATACGAGTTGAACCACCAACTAAGATCACTTCGTCGATTTCTGATTGTGATAGCCCAGCATCTTTCAAAGCTTGACGTACTGGAATTTTTGTACGTTCTACTAAGTCTGCTGTTAATTCATCAAATTTCGCACGAGTCAAGGTCATTTCCAAGTGCAATGGACCAGCATCGCCAGCTGTGATAAACGGTAAGCTGATTTGTGTACTTGTTACACCTGACAAGTCTTTTTTCGCTTTTTCAGCAGCATCTTTCAAACGTTGCAAAGCCATTTTATCTTTTCCAAGATCAATGCCGTTTTCTTTTTTGAATTCTGCTACCATGTGATCGATGATTTTGTTATCAAAGTCATCCCCACCTAGGTTGTTGTCCCCAGCAGTTGATAATACGTCAAAGACGCCATCACCTAATTCAAGGATCGATACGTCGAAAGTACCGCCACCTAAGTCAAAGACCAAGATTTTTTCATCTTTATCTGTTTTATCTAACCCATAAGCTAAAGCTGCGGCAGTTGGTTCATTGACGATCCGTTCTACTTCAAGACCGGCAATTTTACCAGCATCTTTGGTTGCTTGACGTTGTGCATCGTTGAAGTATGCAGGAACAGTGATGACTGCTTTTTCAACTTTTTCCCCTAAATAGTCTTCAGCAAATCCTTTGATGTATTGAAGAACCATTGCGGAAACTTCTTGTGGTGTATACGATTTGCCTTCAACTTCTACTTTGTATCCAGCTTCACCCATATGGCGTTTAATAGAAGAAATCGTATTAGGATTTGTCACTGCTTGGCGTTTTGCAACTTCCCCTACTTGGATCTCACCATTTTTGAATGAGACAACAGAAGGTGTGGTACGGTTTCCTTCTGGATTCGTAATGATTTTTGCTTCGCCGCCTTCAAGGACAGCAACAGCTGAGTTTGTTGTTCCTAAGTCGATACCGATAATTTTACTCATAAGTAATACACTCCCTTTTTTAATTTAAACATCTACTTATAGATAGAAAGAACTATTGTGCAACGATGACCATGCTTGCACGCAAGACACGATCATGCAATTTATACCCTTTTTGCAAGACAGTAACGATTGTGTCTGCCGGTGTTTCATCAGAGGCAGGTACAGTCTGCACCGCTTGATGCAAGTTCGGATCGAACATTGCACCTTCAGCAGGAATCTCTTCGATTCCCTCTTCTTTTAAGGCTTGACGCAGACTTTCAAGAACCATTTCAACGCCTTTTTTCAAATTCGCCGCTTGGTCTTGATCGACATCTGCTGCCATCGCTCGTTCCAAATTGTCGATTGCTGGCAACAGTTTTTTGCCAAGATCTTGCGAGCGGTATTTTTGTAAAAGTTCCCGCTCGTTGCGGTTACGTGAAGTGATATTTGCGATCTCTGCACGAGCACGCAGGAATTGATCTTCCAATTCATTATTCTTTTCTTGCAAAAGTTCCAATTCGCTTTTTTCCACTGTTTCTTCCTCTGGTTGAGGAGTCTGTGCTTCAGTTTCAGTTGATTCATTTGAAGATTCAGTTGTTTCTGCGGTTTCTTCAGCAGTTTTATCTAATTCTTCATCTAAACGCTCTTCTTTTTCCGTCACGTTTCAACCATCCCTTCTACGATTTGTTTCATTGCCGCTTATTCATTGGCAGCGTCTAATGCGCGATAATAATCGGCCAATTTTTTTGCTAACTCGCCTCGAAAAACTTCCATCAAACCAAACATCCGTGAATACGGCATACTTGATGGACCTAATAAAGCGATCGTTCCTTGTCCATGACCTTCGATTTCATAGCTAGCTTGGATCAGACTCATATTTTGTAACAAGTCATTGCCAAGCTCAGAGCCGATTCTGATTTGAATCGCAGAATCTCTTGGCGCCAGCAGCTGTGTCAGCTGATCTGCATTTTTCATAAATGAATACATCGATTTGAACTGACTAACATCTTGCGTCGGTTCAAAATCCAGAAGATTCATTCGCCCGCCGACGAAGATTTTTTCTTCAAAAATGTGGCTCAGCATCGTATCAAAGAGATCAACGATTCCGTCAGTCGTTTGAAAATACTTATGCAGAATCATAGGAATCTCTGTTCTTAAACGATGGTAGACCGTCATTAGAGGCTCACCGATCAATTTGTCGTTGATGATCCTTACCATTTTTTCCAAATCTTCGCTGCTCATCGATTCAGGAAGAGTAAAGACTTGATTTTCGACATTCCCTTTATCCGTCACGATGATCGCGATGATCTGTCGTGCATTCAATGGGACGATTCGAAAACCGGTCAATTTCCTTTCCTTCATATCTGGCCCGAGAGACAACGCTGTATAGCTAGTCAAGTTGGACAAGATCGTGGCAGACTGCTGGATGATTTCATTGATTTCATGAAAATCTTTTCCAAAAGAATGACGAATGGTTTGAATTTCGTTTTGGTCAACTTCCGATGGCTTCAATAAGTGATCAACGTAATAGCGATACCCTTTTATTGACGGCACACGCCCTGAAGATGAATGTGTCTTTAACAGAAGTCCAGCTTCTTCCAGCGCCTTCATCTCATTACGAATGGTGGCAGAGCTAGCTTCAACCCCATCTTCCATCAATCGCTTCGAGCCCGTGGGCTGACCAGTATTCGTATAATTTTGGATGATGAGGTGTAAAATCATTTGTTGTCTAGGTGTCAACATTTTATCCACTCCTCCGTTAGCACTCATTCCTATTAAGTGCTAACACGATTATAAATATACCATATTTGCTAGGAATGTCAAGTATTTGCATCACTTTTTTAGCACTCTTTCTAAGAGAGTGCTAAAAAAGAAATCAAAAAAAGAAGCAGCACGAAATGGCTACTTCTCTTACTCGTTCTTTCTTATTTTTCTCCATCCAAGAGAAATGCTTCAAACACTTCGTTGCCAATAAACATCCCAGCTTTCGTTAAAAAGACACGGTCACCTTGACTAGCCAACCAGCCTTTTTGAATCAACTGTTCGCTCGTTGAACCATAGATTTCCTGAAAAGACTTCCCGAATTTTTCTGCAAACTGTATTTTTGAAATGCCGACCTTTTTACGAAGGCCTAAAAACAGTTCCTCCTCCATTTGATTGCTGGTTGTCAATTCTTCGATTTCGTGGATTGGCAACTGATTTTCCTGTAATGGTTTCAAATAATGCTGGATTGGACCTTTGTTCTTGTAGCGAGTCTGTCCAAGATACCCGCTGGCGCCTGCCCCAAAGCCAAAATAATGTTCATTGTTCCAATACACTAGATTATGTAAGGACTCATACCCTGGTCGTGCAAAATTACTGATTTCATATTGGTTCAATCCAGCTTTTGTCATCGCGGCGATCGCCTCATCAAACATCTGCGTTTCAGCTTCTTGAGAAGGCAGTGCCATTCTCCCTTGGCGAACCCAGTTCATAAACATGGTTTTGTTTTCTAAAATCAAAGAATACATCGCATAGTGAGGCAACCCGAGATCAATCGCTCGCGTCAGTGTATCACGGAAGCTTTCTATGCTTTGTCCCGGAAGTGCATAAATCAAATCGATCGTCACATTCTGAAAATCATGTTTTTCCAGCAGCTGAATAGTTGAATAAACATCTTCAGCGGTATGCTTGCGGCCAATTTTTTTAAGCAAGCGATTATCAAAGGTCTGGACCCCCATCGACAAGCGATTGACTTGATGATTTTTCAAAACCAGCATTTTTTCTTCACTCAAATCACCAGGATTTGCTTCCACTGTAAACTCTTTGGTTGTGTGTGTTGGCAGCAATTCATGCACACCTGACAGCAATCGATCCAGTTGGTTCGCCGAAAGCGACGTTGGCGTCCCGCCGCCGATATAAATCGTTTTCGTCTCATTGAGAGGCTGACGCAAGAGGGTCAGCTCAATTTCTTTTAGTAACGCTTCGATGTACTCATCCACTGGCTGCCCTTCTAAAAACACTTTGTTGAAGTCACAGTAGTAGCAGATATGTTCACAGAAAGGTATATGTATATACGCAGAAATATTTTGCGCGCTTTTTGTAGATGGATCGTTTATTGTTTGACCTTCAGGCATTCCTAAGTAATTCTCCTCTACCTTCTTTTTTGCTCCCACCGCTGAGAGCACCGGCACTCATTGTAGCATAGTTCTTAGAATTCTCCTATCACTTGGACTATTTTTAAGCAAGAAAAAACACCACTTCCAAGAAGTGATGTCTTTAAATATTCATAGAAAAAATAAAGAGCACTACTCTTATTAAGTACGGTAAAATACCGCTTTTGTTCTTATCCCGCCCAGAAAAAAATCTGTTTGTTACAAGAACTAACACTTCCCCCAAACTGTTAGCGCCACAATAGATAAGCTGTTGTTGACGGCTTACTTAACAAGAGCAGGACTCTTATTCATGAAAGACAATTGCTTGTCTTATCTGACTTAAGTATACCTTTTTAAAAAAATTAAGTCCTATCATCTTTTTCACCAGTCTATGAAAACGATGAGAATCTTCACCTTGGTAACAGTTATAAAATGTGCAGCAAAATATCGATCAGATAGCGGATCAACCGATACGCAATAAATAAGAAGAAAATATTTCCCAGCAAGAATTGAAAGACATTGCCAATCGATCCCTTAAAGGAGCGAAAACTGAAATAACGCGACCAACGATTGAACCCGTTTTGGCGGTTTCGTTTCAAACGATACGCTTCATCATACTTCATCTCCAAGAGGTCATAATAAAAAATCATCAAGGGTTGTTGCACAAAGAAAACTTTTTTATAGCCTGCCATCAACGTGTACTGCTTATTATTGGAAGGAAAGTTGCGATTGCCGTTTTTCTTCACGCGCATCGTTGTTACATCATTCATTTGGAACGCATAATGATCCTCAAATTCTGTCAGTTGATGAATTTGCGGCACCTGATTTTCTTCTTCGAAAGCAAGTACGACCTCACTCGCTCGCTGATAAAGTGAAACCAACCACGCCATTATGCCTAGCAATATAACTAGCAAAATGATATTTAAAAGCAAACTTTCTTGTAACAAAAGTAAATAACCTAAGATAATCAAAATCGCCACACCAAGGGCAATCATTCTTCTACGGAAATAACTGCGATACATCAATTCAAAAGAGCGCCGATAATAGGCAAAATCTTCTTTAACAAAATCCATTTTTTCCACATCTTTCTGTGTTTAGGTTGCTGATAATGTATCAAAGATCCTTTTGAAAGTCAATTTCCCTCAAAAGTTTCAGCGTCTGATTTGTTTCAAACAAGAAAACGTTTTATAATGGAAGATGTAACAAAAAAAGCGATGAAAGTAGGTTGAGATACGTGATATTACAAGAAACATTTACCTTGCAGAACAAACTGGCAATTCCTAAGATTGGCCTTGGAACCTGGCAATCTTCTCCAGAAGATGCTTACAACGCAACAAAATTTGCCATTCAAAATGGTTATCGACATGTCGATACAGCGGCAGCTTACAAAAACGAAGAAGCGGTTGGGAAAGCTGTGCGCGATTCAGGCGTTGCCCGCGATGAAATTTTTGTTACCACGAAAGTACCTGCTGAGTTAAAGACCTACCAAGAAGCGGTTGATAGCATTGATGCTTCTCTAAAAAAACTTGACTTAGGGTATATCGATTTGATTTTGATCCATGCCCCTCGTCCTTGGAAAATCATGGGAAACAATCCAGAAAACAAAGATTTTTATCTTGAAAACATCGATGTTTGGAAAGCATTAGAAGAAGCCTACTTAAGTGGAAAAGTAAAATCGATTGGTGTTTCCAACTTCGATCAAAAAGATTTGCAAAATATTTTTGATCATTGCGATGTGAAACCGATGGTCAACCAGTTTATTTACCATATTGGCCGCACAAATGAAGAACTATTGACATTTTGCAAAGCGCACGAAATTTTAGTGGAAGGCTATTCACCAATCGCTACTGGTCGTTTACTCGATAACGATGCAGTGAAGACGATTGCTGAAGCCTATGGAAAATCTATTCCACAACTTTCAATTCGTTACTTGCTACAAAAAGACATTCTGCCATTGCCAAAATCCGTTCATGAAGAATACATTGCTGACAATGCCAAAGTTGACTTTGAAATTTCTGAAGAAGACATGAAGAAATTGGATGAGTTGCAAGCTTAAGAATACTTGCGTTTAATTGAAAAAAGCAGTCCGATCAAGTCCAGTAAATGCTGGTCATGGATCGGGCTGCTTATTTTCTTCTACAACTCTGTTTAGAAAAACAACCGTTTCTTAGTCTGTTAAAACTGAATTCTTCTTATGTTAGTTGTTCAAAGGTACCCCACACTTTTACTTCTTGTTCTTCTACCATTGTTCTGCCTTTTGCTAGAACCGTTTCTACTGCTAATGAGTCTTTGTTCAGCAAGCAAATATCAGCATCCATCCCTGCTGCAAGACGTCCCTTTTGATCAAGCTTCAATACTTTCGCTGGATTGGAAGTGATTGCTCGAATGGCGATCTCCAATGGAATCTGCTCTTTTTGGACTGCTTCTTTAATGCCTACCATCAGCGCTCGCGAACTGCCGACACCCAGACCTATGAATTGATTGTTTTCATCAAAGTACGGGAGGCTGCCTTGCCCATCAGAGGTCATGGTAAATTGATCCAGGCCGATCCCTTCTGCTAACAAACGTTTCAATCCTTTACTGAAGCGAACCTCATCGTCTTCTTTTTCCCAGAAATCAGGATCTTCACTCGCCGTAAAATCAATCGTTCCACCCATTTTTGCAAAAGCAATACTTGCTTCGAAAAGCTCGCTGGTCCGATTGGCATGTGTCGGTAAAAATTGGCTGATTGGAATCTCTGTCTCTTCGATGGTTCGTAAAAGCAGCTCATATTTTTTCTTTCCTCCACCTAAGTGGACGTTTACGATACCTGCTTTTCCAGAAAGCATCCCACCAACACGAGCATCCGCAACCGCGCGGGTAAATTCTTCGAAACTTGGTTGTGAAGAACGATGGTCAGAAACGGCAATTTCACCGATACCAATAATTTTATCGATAGTCAAAAAATCTTGGATGATGGAATCCGTGACGGGCGCCAAAGGCAATCGATACGAACCGTCATAAAGATAAGTCGTGATGCCTTCCGCCTCTAGTCCACGCGCCTTACTGATCAAGGCAGTCATATCTCTGCCTACTCCGTCAGTACCTAAACAGCCAACCACTGTCGTTACTCCTGCAGAGGTCAATTGACTCAATTTCACTTCTGGTGTCCGGTTTTGAAAGCCGCCTTCCCCGCCACCTCCTAAGATATGAAAGTGGCAGTCAATAAAGCCGGGCACAGCGAGTAACCCTGTGCCATCGATTTCTTCAAGAGGAACACCTGAGAATCCTCCTTCAATCGAATCTTGAATAGCAATGATCTTGTCTTCATTTAATAAAATATCTTTTTTTCCTAAATAGTCAGGAGCGTAAACCTCTGCTTGTCGTATCACCTTCATAAGTGCTTCCTCCTTGTGGCTGATTACTTCTTATTGCAAGCCGATTGCGACCGCAATAAAGATAAAAATCGTTCCTAATACAAATAAGAAACCTTGCATTTTGATCTGGAATTTCGCCCATTTCACCCATTCGATTCTTGCGACACCTAAGACACCGATCAGACTTGCCGATACTGGAGTGAAGGCATCCATAAAGCCCGAGCCTAATTGATAAGCCAAGACAGCGATCTGTCTAGAGACACCTAAAAGATCGGCTAATGGCGCCATGATCGGCATGGTTAATGCAGCTTGACCTGAATTTGAAGTCACGATCAAATTGAAGAAGCTTTGGAAAATGTACATGAACCAGGCACCAATAAAAGCTGGAACATTGCTTAACAATCCGCCGATGCTGTGCAAAATCGTATTCAACGCTGACGGCACATTGGCATCAGAACCGCCGAGAACCAGAAGAATCCCTTTGGCCATCCCTACAACGATTGCAGTTCCTGCCAATTCTGAGGCACCAGATTGAAAGGCACTCGCCACATCATTCAAGCCCATATTTTCTAATTTGAAAAGAACCGCTATGATTCCTGCCCCTAAGCCCATAACAAAGAATTGAGAAGCAATCTCGGGAATATAGTAGCCTTTCTGCGTCACACCCCATACGATCCAGATCAAAACCGCCAGCATTTCAACCAAGATCAATTTATGACCTAATAAAAATGGTTTTTGCTCACTGGAGGTTTTTTCAAGATGATTTCTAAAATACGCATCCGATTGATACGTTAGCGATTTCTCAGGATTCTTGCGAATTCTTTCGGCATAGATCATGAGGTACCCTGCGGATAGTGCGGTAACCACGACCCACATGATGATTCGGAACGTTGCGCCTGAAAGAACGGGAATACCTGCGATCCCTTGAGCTACTGCCACACTAAACGGACTCATCCACGAGGTGGCATTTCCAATCTGGGAGGCGACATAGGTGACGGTGACCGCCACGATCGAATCATACCCCAATGCGATCACGAAAGGCACCATGACCATCGAAAACGGAATGACTTCTTCTGCCATCCCAAAGGTAGCGCCCCCAAATGAAAAAGCAAAGAACAACAGCGGCAATGCCAAGCGTTCTAATCCACGAGTTTTGCTGATAAATGCAAAGATCCCCGCATCAATCGCTCCGGTTTGCATGATAATACCAAACGCACCACCGACCACTAGGATCAGTGCTGCGATCCCAACTGCTGAGCCGTATTTATCACCAGAAACCAATCCTTCAAAAACAAAATTTAAGAAGCCGAAACCGTTAAAGTCATCAGTTCCCCAAACCTTGGCTGTTTTGTGCAGTTTTTCAGAAGTATCATAAATTTTTTCGCCGTAAAGACTGTAAAGCGTGTCATCGGTCAGTCCCACCTCATCTAATTGACTCTGGGACAACTCTTTAGGCCCTTCAGCTAGAACAGCTGCTAAAGCCTCAGGATCGACATCTAATTCTTCCAACTCTTGTGGATCGTCTTCCAATTGATTCAACTGTTGATAGACGTATTCGTTATCTAACGGGTAGGCATAACGAAACGAATCTTGCATCAAGACCGTTCTGGTACTTATTTCCCCATTTGCATCGGTATACTCGATTTCTTGTGTACTGAATTTTCCAGCGGGAACTAAGAAAGTCAGCAACCACGCCAACAATACGACCCCAAAGATGATGACATACGTATGAGGCGTTTTCATTTTAGTTAAATCTTTCTTTTCTTTCCCCTTTTTCGCTTTTTTTCCAATTGTCACTTTTTCTCTCCCTTTCCCTTTGCAGCATTCTGCATAAATTATCATTTTTGCCTATTTTTTAGTATATCGAAAAAACGTTTTTTCCTCATGGGGAAAGCATTAGAATTCAAATAAACTACGTTATAAAAAGAAAGAAAAAGAAAAAGTGAAAAGAAGCCAGAAACGCTTCTTTTCACTACGAATGCTTAGTTTTCTTCTGAAAGCCCATCAAAATAAGTTTCAGTGTCTCGTTCATCTTGCTTTAATTGTTCGATCAACGCTTGTGCGCCATTGAAAGCGACTTGATCACGTAAGAAATGATGCCAGCGGATCGCCACGGTTTCACCATAGATATCTTGGTGAAAATCGAGAATATAGATTTCAACTGTTAACTGGCGCCCCTGACCAAACGTATCATTGTGACCAATCGATCCCATCGATGGATACCACTTGTCACCGACTTTGATTTCCGTCACATAGACGCCTTCTTTTGGCAACCGAACGGTGCTCTTTACTTTGATATTCGCGGTTGGAAACCCAAGTTCTCGTCCTCTAGCATCACCGTGAACGACGGTTCCTTCAAATTCATAAATATACCCTAACAAGCGATTGACTTGTGCCATATCGCCATTTTGTAGGGCAGAGCGAATGCGTGTGGAGCTAACCTTTTCTTCATCAAACGATTCTTGCGCGACAGTCACAACTTCAAAACGATTTTCTGCATATGTTGGTAACAGCGCCATGTTGGCTATCTCTTTCTTGCCGTAGGTATAGTCGAATCCAGCAACAACAACTTTTGCATGCAGACCGATCATGTATTCATCCACAAACACCTGTGGTGCCAGATTTGCAAAAGCAGAAGTAAACTCAATGATATAAAGAATATCTACTCCAAGCTTTTCCATATGCGCTTCCTTTTGAGCCAAGCTGGTCAGGTATTGCATTTTTTCAGGATCGACTTTTTGAAAAACGATCGAGGGATGTTGATTAAAGGTCATTAATGCCAATTTTAACCCTTTTTCTTCTGCGATCTTTCGTCCTGTTTCAATGACTTTCTGATGACCTAGATGTACGCCATCGAAAAAGCCTAACACTAAGACGATCTCCTCATCAGGAATCGTTTCGTGATCATAAGGGTGTCTCATTTCAATGATTTCCATGTTCATTCTCCTATTTCTGTACGGATGACTTTTACCGGTTTCATCATATCTTGGTATTTGTCATGAGCTTTATAGATACTGATCAATTGTTCTCGATAAAAAATCGCCACTAATTCCTCTGGGCGCTCTTGTAATCCAAACACGCTGAAAGGCAAGCGCATGCCATTTTTTACTTTCTGCCAGAGGTCCGCATCGATCGTCACTTGAACAAACTCCGATACCCCATATTCCACCGGTAGCAGTAGTTCCGAAACACGTTGTTCATCGACTGCCTTTTGCACCTCTGCAATCGTGTAAGATTGTTCTTTAGAAAAACCACCGCTTTTTAAGCGAGTCAAATCAGACATATGCGCGGGTACACCCAGCAATTTTCCTGTGTCGACCGCTAACGTGCGAACATAAGTCCCTTTTCCACAAGAAACTTCAAAACGCCAGCTTTGCGTATTGTCCTCATGAAAAACCGGCTCTGAAATTCGTTTGAAGGAATAAATTTCTGCTTTGCGCCGTGGTCGCTCGACAGTTTCATTGTTGCGAGCATATTCGTAAAGTCGTTTGCCATTGACTTTGACCGCCGAATACATCGGCGGGATCTGGGTAATCGTCCCCGTCAACTGTTTCATTGCCTGATCGATTTCTGTCTTCGTAAACGGACGAGTTAGTGCTTGTTGTTCAACGATATCCCCCGACCGATCTTCTGTAGTGGTACTGAAGCCCAAGGTGATTTCCCCGGTGTAGACTTTTCCAGAATCAACCAAGTATTCGACGATCTTCGTTCCTTTTCCGATACAAATGGGCAAGACACCATCCACGTCAGGATCTAGTGTGCCGCTGTGTCCGATTTTTTTTGTCTTTAATATTTTTCGTAATTTAAACACGCAGTCGTGACTTGTTTGTCCACGCTCTTTCCATAATGGTAAAATCCCGTCCATCGTATTCCTCCATTTCACTTCAACTTGCTTATTATAACATATAAAAAAAATTCATTGCACGACAAAATCCTTTTCGCTCCTTCTCATTACATGATAAACTAAGCATATAAGGAGGTCCTAAAATGGTTGTTTTAACGATAGGGTCATTTATTGGATTTGCCATCTTTTTGATCATGATTCAGCTCGGCACGATGCAGCGTTGGGAAGAAGCGTTTGCTTTGCAGATCATCCAAAGCCGTACGCCTTCTTTGACGCGCATGATGCACTTTTTTACCAATTTAGGAAAAGCCTTTCCGACAGTTGCGATCGCTTTACTATTGTTTGTCTTTCCATCATCGCGGGCGGATCTTGCACCAAAAACAGCAGTCAGTATCTTCATAGTATCAGCAGCTGCTTACCTGATCAAACGGATCGTCCGACGAGATCGTCCGATCGATCATCGTTTAGTTGAAGAAAAAGATCACAGCTTTCCTAGTGCCCATGCTGCCACATCCGCTGCCATGTACGGAACGATCGCCTTGAATCTTGGACAATTGGTTCCCTCAGCAGTCCTTCCGATGACTCTGCTGGCAGTTTTGTTAAGCTTTATGATCGGCTTTAGCAGAGTCTACTTAGGGATCCATTTTTTAACAGATGTGATCGGAGGCTGGCTCTTGGGGACAGGTGTTGCTGGACTGGTAACTTTACTGATGAATACCTGATGCTCTTTTCAAATAAAAAAGAACAGCTTCGATTGGAAGCTGCTCTTTTTTTTATTCTTCTGAGTGCAATGCGCGAATCATTTCATCAATTTTATTCCCGTATTGTACTGATTCATCCAATTCGAATTGGATTTCTGGAACTTTATAGAGCGTTAACGCTTGACCTAATTCACGACGAACCAAGCCAGTTGCTTTTTCCAGTCCTGCTTGGGCTTTTTGCTTATCTGAAGCTAAGTCCGTTAGGGTGCTGTAAAAGATCGTTGCTTGCTGTAAATCTCCAGTTACTCGTACATCTGTGATCGTCACATCTTGCACGCGAGGATCACGAACTTTTTTACGAAGAATTTGATTGACTTCTTTTAAGATTTCTTGTGCCACTCGGCGATCTCGATAGTTAGCCATTCAAAAAGCCTCCTTGTATAGTTGTCATTCCGTTATTTTGTCGGTACTTCTTCCATGACATAGCCTTCGATCACGTCATCAACTTTAAGATCGTTGAATTTCTCGATCATCGCGCCACATTCAAACCCTAGCTTCACTTCTTTGACATCATCTTTGAAGCGTTTCAAGCTGGCAAGTTTGCCTTCATAGATAACGATGCCGTCACGGATCACGCGGACGCCACTGTCACGGCGAATACTGCCTTCCGTTACGTAGCAACCTGCGATCGTGCCCACTTTAGATACTTTGTATGTTTCACGAACGATCATTTGACCAGTGATTTTTTCTTCGAATTCAGGATCAAGCATCCCTTTCATCGCAGTTTCGATTTCTTCGATCGCTTTGTAGATGATGCGATGCAAACGAATATCGACTTTTTCCGCTTCCGCTTGCTGTTTGGCTTGCGGTGTTGGACGGACGTTGAATCCGATGATGATGGCATTACTTGCTGCTGCTAGCGTTACATCACTTTCATTGATTGCACCAACGGCTGAATGGACGATGTTCACTCGCACACCTTCAACATCGATTTTCTTCAATGAAGCAGCTAATGCTTCAGCTGAACCTTGTACGTCTGCTTTGATGATGACATTTACTTCTTTCAGTTCGCCTTCTTTTAGACTTTCAAACAAGTTATCCAATGTCACACGACTGCTTGATGCGCGTTGCTCCATCAAAGCACGTTTTGCACGTTCTTCACCCGCTGCTCGAGCTGTTTTCTCGTCTTCAAAAGTAACGAAACGATCACCTGCTTGAGGCACATCATTCAATCCTGTGATTTCGACTGGTGTAGCAGGTCCAGCTGCTTTATCACGACGACCTAAATCATTCGTCATTACGCGAACACGACCGAAAGTATTCCCTACAACAATTGGATCACCTACATGAAGAGTCCCTTGTTGAACCAATAGTGTTGCTACAGGACCTTTTCCTTTATCAAGGCGCGCTTCAATGACTGTACCGATCGCCCGTTGGGTAGGATCAGCTTTCAAATCTTCGACTTCTGCTACTAAGAGGATCATTTCAAGCAATTCTTCAATGTTTTGCCCAAATTTCGCTGAGATTTCAACGAAGATCGTATCGCCACCCCAAGCTTCTGGGATCAACTCATGTTCACTTAATTCTTGCATCACATGTTGTGGGTTAGCACCTGGTTTATCGATTTTGTTTACTGCAACGATGATCGGCACTTTTGCTGCTTTCGCATGGTTGATCGCTTCCACTGTTTGTGGCATCACTCCATCATCAGCTGCGACAACAAGAATCGTGATATCGGTGATACTTGCTCCCCGTGCACGCATACTAGTGAAGGCCGCGTGTCCAGGAGTATCTAAGAAAGTAATTGGTTTGCCATTGATGTCGATTTGGTAAGCGCCAATATGCTGCGTAATTCCCCCAGCTTCACCACTTGTTACGCGTGAATGACGTAAAGTATCAAGCAATGTTGTTTTCCCGTGGTCAACGTGACCCATGATCGTCACAACAGGTGGTCGTGATACTAAATTATCTTCAATTTGTTCTTCTGCTTCGAAGAATTTATCGATGTCTGCGATATCCACTTGAACTTTTTCTTGTGGTTCGATTCCGTAATCGGTAGCAAGCAGTTCAATCGTATCTTTATCTAAAGGTTGGTTTTGATTGACCATAACCCCCATCATAAAGAGTTTCTTGATGATCTCTGCTGGTTCACGGTAGATTTTTTTCGCGATATCCGCTACGTTCATGCCTTCTGAATATTCCAATACTTCTGGTAGCTCACGGAATTTACGTGCTGGAACTGGCGGTTTCTTTTCCGTCTGCTGACGGCCTTTTTTGCCTTTTTTATTGAATTTGTTGCGATTGTTATTGTTGAAATTATTGTTGCGTCCACCGTAGTTTGACTTGCCGCGGTTTTGATTTCCTCCACGAGAATCATTCGATCCTTGCGGACGGTTATTGTTACGGTCTGCCCCTTGCGTATTTCCTGCAGATTGAGCGGCCGGACGGTTTTGTTGCCCTTGGTTATTTGGACGGTTTTGCTGTCCTTGGTTTGTTGGGCGATTTTGTTGCCCTTGATTATTCGGACGGTTTTGTTGTCCTTGGTTTGTTGGGCGATTCTGTTGCCCTTGATTATTCGGACGGTTTTGCTGTCCTTGATTGTTCGGACGATTTTGTTGTCCTTGGTTGTTTGGACGGTTTTGCTGTCCTTGATTGTTCGGACGATTTTGTTGCCCTTGATTGTTCGGACGATTTTGTTGTCCTTGGTTTGTTGGGCGATTTTGTTGCCCTTGATTATTCGGACGGTTTTGTTGTCCTTGGTTTGTTGGGCGGTTTTGTTGCCCTTGATTGTTACGATTCTCTTGGTTATTCACTCGATTATGACTTCCTTGGTTATTTGGTCTGTTACTTCCTTGACTGTTCGTGCGATCTACTTGTCCTTGACCAGCAGGACGGTTATTGCTTTGCGTAGTTCGCTGTTGACTTTGATTGTTATGACGGTTTTGGAAGTTAGGATTATTTCTTTGCGTTTTAAATTTCTTTTGTTCTTGTTTTTCCGGCTGGTTGGCTGGTTTCTGATTTGCGGGATTTGAGTTTGCAGATGTTTTACCATTTGGATTGCCGCCTAATGACTGCTGCAATTTTTGCGCCTCTCCATCTGAGATCGCGCCCATATGATTTTTGACATCAAAGCCTAAAGATTGTGCTTTTTCAACAACCTCTTTGCTCGACTTATTCCATTCTTTTGCAAGTTCATAAATTCTTTTTTTTCCCATGCAATCACCTTCCTAACCTAATATTAATTCCTGCACCTTCCTTGCAAATCCTTGATCTAAGATGCCAATGACCATTCTTGGTTTCCCAATGGCCGCACTGATTTCATCAGCAGAAAATGCATCTAGGAGCGGAATTTCGTAATAAGAACTTTTGTCCTTAATTTTCTTTTGTGTATTTTTACCAGCATCACTGGCGATAATGACTAAAGCAGCTTTCTCATTGCGAATCTCTTTTAAAGTCATTTCTTCACCAGTTACTAATTTCCCAGCACGCATGGCTAGTCCTAACATATTTAATGCTTTGGTTTTATTCATTTGCAAATAACTCTTTTCGCGCTTTTTGGTGCGTTACATAGTCCAATAGTTCTTGGTAAAATTCATCTGTCAATTTCGTTTCCAGCACTCGATCCAAGATACGCTTATCCCATGCTTTCTGGGCTTCAGCCGGTTCGATCGCTATATAAGCTCCCCGACCTGGCATTTTTCCTGTCGGATCGATGGAAACAACGCCTTCTTTTGAACGAGTGATACGAAGCATTTCTTTCTTAGGTAGCATTTCGCCTGAAATCACTGATTTTCGTAAAGGAATTTTTCGTTTTTTCATCACGATCTCACCTCAACTATTTTTCGTCAAACTCAACATTTTCATAATCATCCGCAGTCATGTCTGATGGAAGGATCGCTTCATCAACTGTTTCTGCAGATTCTGTTGCTTCTGTACTGATTTCTTCAGCAGCTTCTGAAGCATTGGCATCATACTCATCGATATAGTCGCCTTCATCCAGCTTCGCATAAAATTCTTCCATGTCTGTTTCTGATTTGATATCGATTTTGAAGCCAGTCAATTTGGCTGCTAGGCGAGCATTTTGTCCGCGTTTACCGATCGCTAATGATAGTTGGTAATCAGGCACGACAACAGTACAAGCCTTCGGATTATCAACATCAAAAATAACGTCGCTGACTTCTGCTGGATTCAACGCATTGGCGATGAAGATCGCTGGATCTTCATTCCATTCCACGATGTCCATGTTTTCGCCTTTTAGTTCATTGACGATCGCTTGAACCCGTTGACCTTTAGGGCCAACACAAGTGCCGACTGGATCGACGTTGGCATCAAAGGAACGAACAGCAACTTTGGCACGATCCCCTGCTTCACGAGCAATACTTACGATCTCTACAGTACCATCATATACTTCTGGCACTTCTTGTTCAAATAATCGGCGCAGCAAATCTGGATGGCTGCGGCTAACGAATACTTGAGGTCCTTTTGAAGTATTTTCAACACGAGAAACGAATACTTTGATCCGATCATGGGGTTGATAAAACTCATTTGGCATTTGGTCTTGTTTTGAAAGCACGGCTTCAATTTTGCCTAAGTTTACATAGATATAACGATTGTCTTGGCGTTCAACGATTCCTTGCAAAATGTCTTTTTCGTACGCACTAAATTCGTTATAGATAATGTTTCTTTCCGCTTCACGGACCCGTTGCAAAATGACTTGTTTTGCCGTTTGCGCCGCAATACGACCAAAATCTTTAGGCGTTACTTCAAAGCGGATTTTGTCGCCGATTTCATAAGCGGGGTTGATTGTCATCGCTTCTTTTAATGAAACCTCTAGTTGCGAGTCCATGACTTCTTCTGTCACTTCTTTGACTGCATAGACGTGGATATTGCCTTTTTTCTGATCAAATTCTACTTCCACATTTTGTGCTTGCCCGTAATGACGTTTGTACGCTGAAACCAATGCCGCTTCCAAGGCATCGATGACAATCTCTTTTGAAATGCCTTTCTCTGCTTCTAATGCATCCAATGCATTCAACATTTCTTTACTCATGATTCTTTCATTCCTCCGTGTTTAAAATTGAATGGCTAAACGAGCTTTGGCAATATTTTTCCGGTCGATCGTTCGTTCTTTTTCTCTGGTTTTGATTCGGGTCTTCATAACTAGCTGATTTTCATCGAATGACTGTAAAAAGCCTTCGAACTGTTTTTCTCCATCAATCGGTTGATATAAAGAAACATGAATGTACTCGCCGACTGCCCGTTGATAATCTGCTTCTTTCTTCAATGGACGCTCGGCGCCAGGGGAAGAAACTTCCAAGAAATAGGCCTGTGGAATAGGATCAGGTTCGCATTGGTCTAATTGTTCACTAAGTTGTTCACTGACAAAGGCACATTCCTCGATATCGATTCCGCCTTCTTTATCAATGAACACACGAAGAAACCAATTTTTCCCTTCCTTCACGAATTCTACTTCAACTAATTCAAATTTTTGCGCATCCAGAATAGGGGTCACTATATCTGTAACAGTTTCCACTACCGTACTCACAACATCGCCTCCTTTATTTCTCAACGAAACGAACTTCATTCCATTAAAAAGAGTGAGCGAAAAAACCGCTCACTCACTCTAAGTATCATTACATTGTAAATATAACACAATTTTCATAAAGATTCAACTACTGTCGCATGTTCCCTTCGCTTTCAGAAAAAAACAAAGCATTTTCTTAAAGATTTTTAATGCTTGGGTGAATGGCTGTTAGTGAATCACTTGACCAATCCGACGTAGTAGTTGTGGGAAAATGCTCTCTGGATCAAAGTCCATTGGCGCGTCATGTGGGAAATGAAGCCAGAGCCGACCACCATAAACCACTAGTACCAAAAGTGTCAATGTCACCCACAGGTTGTGACTGTAGTAAAGTTTGCTGATTTTCGGATTTTTTTTGAATAAAACGATTCCGAATACGATCGGCACTAACCAAAACAAGGGATGAAAATGCAGCGCACCTTCAAGATCACCCTGAAATAAGTGCAAGTAGGCGCGCGTCATGCCACAACCTGGACAAGGAAACCCCGTTAACCATTTAAACGGACAAATCAATAATCTACCCAATCATCTGAATCAGACGAATCGTTTGTATTGTTAGATGAGGTCATGGCATTTTGATCAGCCGCTTCCCACATTTGGTTCATATCACCTTGTAAAATCGCCATGTTGATGAAATCAAAAGCAAACAGGCTCAAGACGACAAAAAGAATTTTGTTGTCACTCAGACGAGGCATATTCGCTCGCTGTTGTGCACTCATAAAGATATCCGCAATTCGGTACCACCAATAAATTTGATACAATCCACAAGTAAGGATCGTGAGTAAAATCGACGTCTCTGGCGAAAGACGATTATCCCCGCTGTATTCTGCCAGCTCTTTGGTTGTTTGGTACATCCAAAAGAATGTATAAATGCCACAAGTAATAAATGTTAATAAAATGACCGATACAACCGATTTCTTTCTAACTCCGTAATTATAATTCATCACAAACTCCTTCTAGTTTATTCCTTTTTATCACATACTAATTATACACGATTTTATTCACAAAAACAAAAAAAAACTAATCATTTTATTTTATATAGATTAAAAAAGGTAAATAGCACCTGCTGAAAGCAGGTGCCTATACTATAAAATCATTCGTTTTCTTTGAACCAAAAGCTATGCTCGGCTATAATTTTTCACTTCAGCAGCCATTGCATCAACAAACAGATTCAATTCTTCGACTTGGGTCTCCTTGCTGCCGTAGCGACGGATATTGACTGTCGCATCATTGACTTCTTGATCCCCAACAACAATTTGGTAAGGAATTTTTTGGGTTTGTGATGCACGGATCTTATACCCCATTTTTTCGTTGCGGTCATCCACTTCCACTCGCAGTCCTTGCGCTTGCAGGCGTTCTTTGATTTCGTAAGCATAGTCGCTGTGGGCTTCGACTGAGACCGGAATGATCGATGCTTGGATTGGTGCCAACCAAGTCGGGAATGCCCCTTTATAGACTTCTGTCAGGTAAGCCACAAAACGTTCCATCGTTGAAACGATTCCGCGGTGGATCACCACTGGACGGTGATTGTTTTCGCCATCTTCACCAACATATGTTAGATCAAACCGTTCAGGCAATAAGAAATCCAATTGGATCGTTGACAAGGTTTCTTCCATACCTAAAGCTGTTTTCACTTGGACATCTAGTTTAGGTCCGTAGAAAGCTGCTTCACCGTCAGCTTCAAAATAATCCAATTCTAATTCATCCATGGCCGCTTTTAGCATTGTTTGCGCATTTTCCCACATCGCATCGTCATCAAAATATTTGTCTTTGTTTTGTGGATCGCGATAACTTAAACGGAAACGATAGTCAGTAATATTAAAGTCTTCGTAAACGCCCACCATAAGATCCAGTGTCCGTTTGAATTCTTCTTTGATTTGATCAGGACGAACAAATGTATGACCATCATTTAAGGTCATTTCCCGAACCCGTTGCAACCCTGATAGTGCCCCTGATTTTTCATAGCGGTGCATCATTCCTAATTCAGCGATCCGAATTGGTAGTTCACGATACGAATGGATGTCATTTTTGTAAACCATCATGTGATGCGGGCAATTCATTGGTCGTAGAACCAGCATTTCGCCATCCCCCATATCCATTGGTGGGAACATGTCCTCGTGGTAATGATCCCAGTGCCCTGATGTTTTGTATAAATCCACGTTTGCCATGATTGGTGTGTAAACGTGTTGGTACCCAAGGCTAACTTCTTTATCCACGATATAACGCTCGATCGTACGACGGATCGTTGCTCCTTTTGGCAACCAGAAAGGCAAACCCGCGCCGACTTCAGGGGACAACATAAACAATTCTAATTCTTTCCCTAATTTACGATGATCGCGTTCTTTTGCTTCTTCTCGTAAACGAATAAATTCCTTCAAGTCTTTCTTATCGAAAAAGGCTGTTCCATATACCCTTTGCATCATTTGATTATCAGAACTTCCACGCCAATAGGCTCCGGCTACTGATAACAATTTGTACACTTGGATACGACCTGTCGATGGGACATGAGGGCCGCGGCATAAGTCAACAAATTCTTCTTGCTGATAGGCAGTAATCGTTTCGTCATCTGGTAATTTTGTGATCAACTCAACTTTGTATGGATCTTCAGCAAAAAGAGCCAAAGCTTCCTCTTTTGTTAATACACGTCGTTCAATTGGCAGATTTTCTTTAATGATTTTCATCATTTCTGCTTCGATTGCTGGTAGATCTTCCGCAGTTACTGGGTTTTCCCCATTGTCTGTGTCATAGTAAAAACCAGAATCAATTGCAGGTCCTACTCCAAAATGGATCGATGGATAGAGTCTGCGCATGGCTTGAGCCATTAAATGAGCTGTCGAATGACGAAGTAAACCTAAGGCGTCTTCATGATCGGGTGTCACGATCTCAATCGTTGCATCTTCTTCGATCGGACGTGAAAGATCGATCAGTTGTCCATTGACTTTTCCAGCTAAGGCTTTTTTTGCAAGACTTTTCGAGATACTTTCAGCAATCTCTTTAGTTGTTACCCCAACAGCAAATTCTTTTTTTGCGCCATCAGGAAATGTAATAAATAATGACATATGAATATCCTCCTTTGAATGATTTCAATCAATAAAAAAGTCCTAGTATCGGTTACGATACTAGGACGATCACTCGTGGTTCCACCTATTGTTCGAAAACAGAAAAAGTCTGTTTTCCTCTTCATGAGATAACGGTTCAACCGCCTCCGTTTCGACAGAGGTCTAAAAAAGTGGTCATCCTTTGGTTTTCTTCCAGGAAATTTTCAGCCAAGATTTCCCTCTCTTATCGAAGACTCTCAAACTCAGGTGTCTTTTTTATTGATCGATTATGGCTCAATTAAACCACTACCTACAAGAAAAAGCAAGAGAATTATTTCCAATCGCCATTCACAGCATAGGTTCCTTGCTTCATTTCATTGATGATGACATGGATATGCTCCTTAGGGGCACCCGTATTTTTATGGACCGCCTCAGTGATTTCTTTCATCATATTCGTCAGTTGTTCTTGCGAACGCCCTTCAACTAGTTCGACATGAATAAATGGCATACGATTTCCTCCTTTGTTTGCTTTTGATTATACACCTTTTTCAAAAAGACAAAAGCTATTCCCATGATTTCCAAAGAAAAACGTGTCTTTATTCCTCCTGATACACGACAAAAAACTTTTCACAAACGCATAGCATTTGATCGTGAAAAGACAACCCCGCTGAGGCATAAGCTCGTCGAAAAAAAGCTTCATGAACACGGCGCCAATAAGCCAAAGTGCGATCTCCTTCCCCTTCTAAAAAGGCAAACGCTGCTGTCACTTCATCAAATGGCACGATCGACACTGACTCTAAATAAAGAACAGCTCTTGGTACATCCGAACCATCTAAAAGGACACTATACGTTTCTGATTGTGGCAATGCTTCTTGCTCGATTTCATAGAGCGCAGCGGCGGAGGTCGTCGCTGTCTTTTTGCCAGCTAAAACAAGTGCTGCCAGTTCATCCGCCATTTCTGAAGTATCACCAAAGGACCAAGCATCTTCATAGGTCAGAGAAGATTGATTTCTTGGATTTGCTTTTAAAAACCGCTGCCAAAACGCTTGAATCTGACTGTCTTTTATTTTTGGTTCTCTGGTCTCATCTGCCAATTTTTTTCACTCCAATACTTCGTATATGTTTGGACATTCTCAGCTTCTTGCCAATCATAGGCCAACCCTAATTTCTCGCTGATTTTCTTTGCTTGCTTATCAAATCGTTTTTGCATCTTCAAAAGGGACTGACCGCAAGCAGTGATCGTGGAAAAATCAAGCAATGAGGTCAATTCCCGCCACTCCTTTTCCGTTAGAAACGACTGCAGGTATTTATGATTTTTCCCAGTACTCACCTGAAATTGCTGAGCATGGGCAACAAACAAATCTTCTATCCATAACAATTCTTGCCAACAAATGGTGTATAAATGATCCGTAGCATAAATTAGTTGCTTTCGAAGCAGCCCTTTCACGACATACGTGCTTACCCACCAAAATTCGTTGCAGTGTTCTTGAAAAGCGGCTTGGGTCGGGCGCTTGATCCAGTAATGCGAATGATTTGCTTGATTAGCAAAACTTAGTAATTGGTCTGGATCAAGCAGCGGCTGCAAGCCTGGTTCTTTAGCAAGACGATCGACCAGTGCAAGTGGACATAGCATGAGATCGATTCTTACTCCGTCTAAAAAATGCATCAAGTACGTAAAACACCCGCCCAAACTCGGCGGATAAATCGTGCTAGCTTCCGGTGTTTGCCTGATCATGATTGATCCAAAGGCTTCTAACCATGAAGAATCATCGACCAAAGGCTGAATATCCTCCATCACGAAGACCACGTCAAAATCCTGCAAAATATCTTTTGGCGCCTGTGGATCGGTCCGTGAACCAGATAAACCGATGGCACGTGCCCCAACACGTTTCCCAACAGACAGGATCAATTGGCGCAATTCTGCTTCTTCTCTCACCTTTTCCACCTCTATTTCGTTTCGTTTTTGAACACCTAAGCTCTTTTTATAAATATTAGCATAGTTTCTTTTTTTCCACGACATTCACAGGGAAAATATGCTATAATTTTATGTCGCAATTTTTTTAAGGAGGATCCTTCGTGAACGAACGTCAAAAAGAACAACAACATGTCAATGAAACCATTGCTCTGATCCACAGAGAACAAGCGATCCTTTCGCAGCAAAAACAAGAATTAGCCGCTAAAATGGATGATCAATTAAAAGAAATCGCCGATAAGAAAATTCGCGGAGGCGACAGTGAAGCCTTTTATGAATCAGTGATCGAGTACCAGCAGCATGAACAAGAACTGCTGATCAAGTATCAAACCGCAGAATCACAAGAAAAACGCGTCAAAACCCTAACAACGATGGCAGGCAATCCCTACTTTGCTCGAATCGATTTCAAAGAAGAGCAAGAAACCGAGACCCTCTATTTAGGGATCGCTTCTTTACGAGACAAAGAGGAAGAAACGATCGTCATTGACTGGCGCGCACCGATCGCTAATCTTTACTATGAAGGAGAACTTGGTGAAACATTCTACGAAACAGACACCGACCGTTTTACGGTAGAGCTGCTCTTAAAACGCCAGTTTAAAATTCAAAATGGTGAGATCTTATCGATGGTCGATACTTCGGAGATCATCAATGACGAATTTTTATTGGAAATCTTGGATGAGGCCTCTTCTTCTCAAATGCGTAACATCGTTTCAACGATCCAAAAAGCACAGAACCAAATTATTCGTGATACCACCAATAAATTTTTACTGATCGAAGGGATTGCTGGAAGTGGGAAAACCTCTGCTTTATTGCAACGGGTCGCCTTTTTACTTTACCGTAATCGCAAATGGCTGGACGAAAAACAAGTCTTGCTGTTTTCACCCAATCATTTGTTTTCTGACTATATATCCATGGTCCTGCCTTCATTAGGGGAAAGTGAAGTGCCCACAAGAACCTTCCACCACTTTATCCAATTGATTCTGACTGGCTATGAAGTAACAAAAGAAACCCAACAAGAAGAGAACTTTTTAAGCGGCGACGATGATGCCATTGAAAAAATCAAAAGTAGTCTTTTCTTGGTGGAAAAAATCAACCGTTATGTCCGTTCGATTGCACCGATCGGCCCCTTGTTCCGTGATCTAAAAATCCAAGGGCAAACCTATTTGACAAAAGAACAGATTCGCCGCTGGTACCAAGAAACCAATCATGAATTGCCGATTTACCAAAGAACCCAACTGCTTCAAACAAAATTATTAAAAAAAATCGGCGGCTTGGAAAAAGATGAAGCCAAAAAAGACTGGGTCAAAGAAGCGACCGAAGAGCAATTGCAACAAGTATTTGCCAACGATCCTCATCAAGAATACAGCGAAGAAAACGAACGCCGTTTGCGGAAGAAACTCAGACAGCAGATCGTCCGTAAGAAGTTCCGTTCCTTGACGCGGGGAGTGAAAAACTTTCAGTTTATCAACCAAGCCAAGCAATACTTACACTTTTTACAATCGGTTGAGTCTGCTGCAGTCAAAGAAACTGGCATCGAGGCTGCGGCTTGGCAGCAAAGTATTGCCAACATTCGCCAAGGAATGCGCCAAAGACAAATCAAACAAGAAGACGCCGTTTTGTTTTTCTTACTGATCAAACAGCTTTATCCTGTTCACGTCGAAGAAAAAGCTCGGTTTATCTTTATCGATGAAATGCAGGATTTTCCACCAGCACAAGTGGCTCTGCTGCGTCAGCTTTATCCAAAGGCTGGTATCACCCTGTGCGGCGATTTGAACCAAAAAGTTTATGGCAATGAAACGATCGTCGGAGCATTAGCAGAATTATTCCCCCACGAAAGCGTGAAACGTTATCAATTGAAAACCAGCTATCGTTCGACTAAGGAAATCACAGATTTCGCCAATCAATTTTTAGTTGGCAGTGATCAAGTGGAATTGACGGCTCGTAAAGGTGCGGTACCAACAATTGTTAAAGGAACTGAATCTGAAAATCTGGCTTTCCTAGAAACCAGTATTCGAAAGGCAGCGGAGAATCAGCGTTGGCGCACCGCGATCATTTGTAAAACCGCAAAGGATTGCCAGCAGTTATATGCCCAGCTGACAGAAACAATGCAGGAACAAGTGCAGCTGATCACCTCTGAAGAAGACTTCATGAAACGCAATGTCATGATCTTCCCGGCCTTTTTAGCAAAAGGGCTAGAGTTTGACCAAGTATTTGTCTGGACACCAGGTGCCACTTTCGCGACTGAACAAGACCAATTGATTTTTTATACAATGGCGACACGGGCGATGCATCAGTTGACCGTCCTTACCCAAGAAGAATTGCCGCTTCTAGTGAAAGCTGATCCTGCCACTTATCAGTTTCAAGAAGCATCACGGATTGACGAATAACCTAACAAAAAAACATCACTTTCGACTGATTCTCAAATGAAACCAGCCGATTGTGATGTTTTTTAGCCTTTTAATTCGCCAATAAATAAGCGGGTTTCTGGATAACGCATCCCAACGATTGTTAAAATCATCTGCAGCTCAGAAACGTGTTCCGGATCTTCTGGAACAAATAATTTTGTATGACGTCCGATACTGCCATTATCGATCAAACGATGGGTACGATTCCATTGACTAAATTCCTCGATCGTTGTAAAGCGACTAAGAGGAAAACCAGCACCGTCGAGAATTTCCGTCAATCGAAAAAGCACATAAGAACTATCGATCACCAATTCTTTTCTGTGAGGTAAAGCACGCGTTCGCTTATAATCAATAATTGCTTTTTCTGGTCGGTGTTCCAAAAGCCAATCCAACAGCATGAAGAACCCTTCCATTCGATAATCATCGATAAAGAGCCGTTCAGAGTATTCCGACATGCGAAAGACCAAAGGAATCAAGAATCGCTCTTTATAAATTAACAAGGGTGCGCGATCAACGACGACATTTAAATAACGATTCAAATAAGAAGAACCACGATAATCGCCTAGACGATACCCTTCCACCCCATACTTTTGATATTTCCGACAAAGAGCCGAGCAGTCAGAAATCGATACAGACACTTCTGCTAGCTTTTCAAAACCACTTAAGATTCGATTAAATGGCTCTAAAACGATTTTTTCTTCCATGTCTGCCCCCCTAACGAGTTGTTTGCTTATGTAGTAAATCATAACATATAAAATGTCTGGAAACCAACTGAAAAGACGATGAATATTGAAGAATTTTCAAGAGAAGTGCTTCTCGCTCTCTTGTTTTTTTCACTTGACTAAACAACGGAAGGTTGATGAAAAAAACACCAAAAACTGGCAGCCAGATCACCTCTAGGCTGCCAGTATGTCTTATTCTTCAGCGTCTGCCACATTGTGATAGACATTTTGAACATCTTCAAGATCTTCTAATACATCGATCATTTTTTCGAATTTTTCTAGATCATCGCCAGTTAAGGTTACTTCATTTTGAGGAATCATTTGCATTTCAGCAATTGAAAATTCGGTGATTCCTTTTTCTTTCAAGGCTTCCTGAATGGCATGGAAGTCACTTGGTTCACCGTGAACGATAATTTGTCCATCTTCTTCAACAACATCACGAACATCGATCTCTTTGTCCATCAAGTATTCTAAGATCTCATCGGCATCGTCACCAGCAAAGCCAAATAATGCTGTGTTATCAAACATATAAGCAACTGCCCCAGAAACACCCATATTCCCGCCGTTTTTACCAAAAGCGGCCCGAACATCGGCTGCGGTACGGTTGACGTTGTTTGTCAAAGTATCGACGATCACCATTGATCCATTTGGTCCAAATCCTTCATATCGAAGTTCTGAGTATTGTTCATCGCCAGAACCTTTGGCTTTTTCAATCGCACGGTCAATAATGTGTTTTGGCACATTGTAGGTTTTCGCACGTTCGATAACAAAGCGTAATTTTTGGTTCGCGTGAGGATCAGGATCACCCGATTTTGCTGCTGCGTAGATTTCGATTCCAAATTTTGCATAAACTCGGCTATTGTTTGCATCTTTAGCAGTTTTTTTCGCTACGATATTTGCCCATTTACGACCCATGATTTCACTTCGCTTTCTTGTTTTTAAAAATCCTTATTCATTATACTTGTCAAATGGCGTTCTGTGAAGCAATTTTCACTTATTTATCAATAAAAAGCGGAATTCTTCGAAAATTTTGTTCTGAGATTTGAGCATTCCCTTGCTGATAAATCTGGTCGATCCGCAATGACAAGCCGTAGCGCTGTGCTTCTTTCTTACCGAATTTAGCGATCAGCGGCAGGGTCAGCTCTTTTTTGACTTCTTTTAAATATTGCTGCCCTTGCTTTGTATAGCCTAAGACTCGAATAAAGGGATGTGCTTGGGCTTCCTTCATTTCAGCTTTTGTCACTTGGAACAATACATAACAAGCAAGACGCTGCAGTCTCGTTTGGGTATAGCGTTTTGTCTTTAACAACTTGATAAAATCTGCAAACGAATCCGCCGCAGTCACATATTGTTTTAGTCGATATTCTAGTCCTTCTTCCATCTGGTAAATAGCAGCTAATTTTTCGAGGGGGGCAGAAATGATCTGGTATTGAAGATACGGCCAAAAGGCTTCCCAGTCGACTGTTTTTTGCGAAAGAAATTTTTGTGTTGCTTCAGGAACAAAATCCACAACAGCTTCACCTTGTTTGAGTCCTTGACGAATGGCTGTGGCACTAGCGATCGTTGGATGCTTAAATTGTTCTGAATGATAAGAGGCCGCAATTCGTTGAATGGGAACAAGCCTCATTGGTTTTTCATAACACAACACTTCCCGTGCATACGCCATACCCAACAGATGATTCGGCTGGTCTTTTTCTGCATGGTACTCAGGATAAAGCTCACTGAGGACCATACTCATTTTTTGACTATAGGTAGCATTTTGCCTAGCTATGCGTTGAAATGCGTCATCGATCATCCGCTGATTTTCTTTTTCAAACTGAGCGAACTTTGCATAGTCAAAGGGTTGTTTCGCATCTGTACCAAAACACAAAGAATCACATTGCAGATTTTGTAAGATCCTAATCGCTCCCGCTGCAAAAAAATCAGCAGACTGGACGGCCCAAGCGGATGGCAGTTCAACGACCAAATCGACGCCATTTTGCAATGCCGCTTGGGCTCGTTGCCATTTATCGATGATTGCTGGTTCGCCACGCTGTAAAAAATTCCCACTCATCACGGCTACAATGACATCAGCGTTGGTTTCTTGCCTGGCTTTGTCCACATGGTATTGGTGGCCATGGTGAAAAGGGTTATATTCTACGACTAGTCCGCAAGCCTTCATCGACATCCCTCCTGTTTTACATAACGGTTACTTATGGCAGACAAAAAACCAGCGACGGCTTTTTTCATTTGGTTTTGTATCGATAAAATCAGCGTAGCATTCAACATTAGCAAAACCAGCATTTTCTAACATTCTTAAATAGCTTTCGAGAGGATAGGTTCTTTCTTGATGAAGCTCATCTAAGCGTTCAAACAACCCATTCTCTTGTGCAACAAAAAAGGTCAAGAAATGTTCAATGCTATGGTCTTTTTCTCCTTGATAGCTTTCCCAAAGAAAGGCAAATTCATCCGTCTGGTAATGGTAGCTATAATCAGGAAACACTTCATTGATTTGATATAAGGAATGCACATCAAATAAAAAGACGCCATCTTCTTCTAAACAACTGTAAACACCATCAAAAACTTGCTGCACACTCTGCTCGTCTTCCATGTAGCAAAGGGAGTCAGAATAGCAAGTAATAGCTTGATAGGTGCCAATATCTACGAGATCCAGCATGTCACCCGCAACAAATTGCACAGCCGCCTCTTCTTTTTCAGCCCGTTGACTAGCGATCATCAGCATCTCTTCTGAAAGATCTAACCCAGTCACATCAAACCCAGCCTTGGCAAATTCAACGGCTAACGCACCGGTTCCACAAGCCAATTCTAACAGCTGTTTTCTTTTTCCTAAATGACGACAAGAAAAATCCAGCCACTTTTTATAGAGACTGGAATCCATTACTTCGTCATAGACAAATGCGAAGGTTTCGTAAGCCATTACGCCACGACCCATTCATTAAGATCCACAAGCGGCGCATCAGACCATAATTTTTCTAGGTTGTAAAAAGCACGTTCTGAGGCACTGAATACGTGAACGATTACGTCACCTAAGTCGATCAAGACCCATTTTCCACCATCTTTTCCTTCGACACGGCGAACAGATACTTGACTTTCTTCTTCTTTATCGATGACTTCATCAATGATCGCATTGATTTGACGTTCACTATTTCCTGAACAGATCACAAAGTAATCTGCTAGCAAAGAGATTTCCCGCACATCTAATGCCATAATATCTTCGGCATGTTTTGAATCGGCGGCTTTTACAGCAATTTCTAATATTTTCTGACTATCTATGGTAATTCCCTCCTATATTTGGCTACCCAAAAATTGTAGGTTTCGATCGTTTTTGGGTAGATAACTGCTTCTGTTTCGATCAAATGAAGCAAGGTATGTTTCGTTTCGTAAGCAACAGCGGCATCTAAGTCGATCATTGCGATTTCCCTAGCCTCAACGACTCCAGGAAACGTACGCCCGGGTTCGATATAATCTGCTACATAGATGATTTTATCTAGTAGGCTCATCTTGGCAGCTCCGGTTGTGTGCAAACGGATCGCTTGTAAGATTTCTTCGTCATCGATTTCTAATTCTCGTTGAACGAAATCAGCACCGACGAGTCCATGCCAGATAGCATTGTTCCAGTTCAAGAGATCCAATTCAAATCCGTCTCTACGAATGACTAATTGAAATTCTTCATCGCTGCGTTCCTTCGCATAATCATGCGTCAAAGCAGCGATGCTGGCTTTGACCGGTGAAGCACCATATTTTTCCGCAAGGGCAACGGCCGTTTTTTCGACACCCAACACATGCTCAAAGCGCTTTTGACTCATCTGCATTTGGACCTTTTGCATCAAAAGTTCCCGTTCTGCTTGTGTGTAGTGTTCACTCTTCATCCAAGTACAACCCCTTTTCTTGAATATAGTGTAACACATTATCTGGCAATAAGTAGCGAACCGAACAACCTTGTTGCACTTTTTTACGAATTGTTGTTGAGCTGACATCCATTAGAGGAATATCGATCCAAATAATCGGGTATGGGCTATCGATCGGCACTTCCGGGCGGCGAACCCCCACAAAAGTTACCAATTCCATCAGCTCATCGATTTGATGCCATTTTGGTAAATAGTTCACCATATCCCCGCCAATGATAAAATAATAATTAGTATCTGGATTCTTAGCTGTCAATTCCCGCATCGTATCAACCGTATAACTCTTACCTTTTCGTTCCAACTCAATGGTCTCTACAGCAAATCGCGGATTATCGGCGACCGCCAACTTCAACATCGCTAAACGATGCTCAGCGGGGATTGTCTTTTTCTCATCAACATGAGGCGGTAAATACTCAGGCATGAAATAAACTTTATCCAGCCCTAATGCTTGCCCTACTTGCTCACCCATGACCAGATGTGCGTAGTGTACTGGATTAAAATTTCCACCAAGAATGCCCACTTGCTTTTTCGGTACAAGTTCTTGTGTTTGTGTCTCTAAAACCGTTTGTACCTTTCCAAATGTTTGTCCTTGCATGCCTTCTCCCTCCTAAATTGAACGAACTTTGCTTGAAATCGTTTGGTATTTTTCTTTACTAGACGGTTTGAATAAAACGATCACTCGTCCGATGATCTGAACTACTTCACAGCCGACTTTCTCCCGGATCGTTTCAGCTGCTTCGTCAGCAACCTCATCGGTATTTTGGAGCAATGAGACTTTGATCAATTCTCGTTTTTCTAGTGCTTCTTCAATTTGCGCCATCATCGCGTCATTCAAGCCGCCTTTGCCGATTTGAAAAATCGGGTTTAGATGGTGCGCTTCACTTCGTAAAAATCTTTTTTGTTTTCCTCGTAAGTCCATAATCTTCCTTCTTCCTTATACTAATGCTTTGCGTCTAAGCACATCGACACCTTTTGGCGCCCACCCGGCGATGACACATGGTTTGGTGATCGTGATCCAGCCAAGTCCAGCAAAAACGATATCGTTTTTTTCTTTGATAGAAAATTCGAAACGGACGAGTTCAGGAAAATCCGCCACTTCATCTGCTCGTGGCGGCTGCAGCAGCCCACCAACATGTTTCTCATAAAATTCATCGGCTTTACTTAATTTGGTCCGATGGATCGCTACATCATTCGCTACATAGGCAACAAACGAACTTCGTTCTCCTTGTATGAAATCAAAACGGGCAAGTCCCCCTAAGAACAAGGTTTGTTCAGGGTTCAATTGATACACTTTCGGTTTAATTTCTTTGGCTGGTGCCACGATTTTCAGATCTTTTTTACCTAAATAGTGTGCCATTTGATGACGATGAATGATTCCTGGTGTGTCGATCAAAAAGTGCCCGTCGTCCAATGGAATCTCAATTTTATCCAATGTAGTTCCAGGGAATCGCGAAGTGGTGATCAGCTCGTTGATCCCTGCTGTTTGTTTGATGATTTGATTGATCAATGTTGATTTTCCAACATTCGTCACACCAACCACATACACATCACGACCTTCACGATACGTTTCGATCGCTTGTAGCAACGCTTGGGTTTCACCCGGTTTCTTGGCACTCGTCAACAATACATCGACGGGTCTTAAACCGACTTCGTAAGCCCGTTCCTTCATCCATTGGGTCATTTTCGATTTTTTCAAAGATTTCGGTAAAATATCCACCTTGTTGCCCACTAATAAAACAGGATTATCACCAACAAAGCGGTGCAGTCCTGGGATCAATGAACCATTAAAGTCAAAAATATCGACGACATTAACGATCAAGGCGTCTTTTTCCCCGATTTCATTCAGCAAACGTAGGAAATCATCGTCTGTCAGCGCGACATCTTGGATCTCATTGTAATGACGCAAGCGGAAGCAGCGTTGACAATAGACTTCTCCTGATTCAAGTCCTTTTTCTAATGCAGATTGCGGGGTGTACCCCAATTCGTTAGGATTTGTTGTTTGAATCAATGCCCCGCAGCCGATACAGTGAATTTCTTCGATTCCTTCTGTCATATTAAATTCCTCCACGCCATTTTAACTCTGGGTTGTGTTTCAATAAATAGTTCATGATTTTTCTTTCTGCTGCTCGATTAAACTGGGTTTTCCAAGAATCCGTTGGGATCACTGGTTTCACTAGAATGCTGCGAACACCAGCACGATTGGCACCTCGTACATCCGTCATAATCTGATCGCCGATCATGACAACCTCTTCTTTTTTCAAGCCTAATTGCTGATACCCTTGTTTGATCCCTCTTGAAAAAGGTTTTAATGCGCGGTGTACGTACTTTAAACCAAAAGGCGCAACAGCCCGTGCCACGCGTTCACTATTGTTGTTTGAAACGACAATCACCGGTATGCCAGCGTTTTTCATTTCCAATAACCAGTTTTTTAATTCTTCGGTTCCATCAGGATTATTCCAAGCAATCAAGGTATTATCAAGATCGGTCAAAATCCCTTTGATCCCCTGTGCCTTTAGTTGGCTAGGGGTGATTTTATAAATCGCATCGACCATCCAAGTCGGTTTATAATTTGAAAACATAGAATCTCCTTTACTATCTGATTTCTTCGCATGTTAAAAGTCGGCGACTAGTCATCGATCCACATAGTCGATCTTTAAAAAGAAACCGTACTAGCTGTTGACAAGCAAGCAGGCAGTTTCTAAAAGGATCAGACCTCTTCAACCTGTAATTATACAATAGAATCTTTTTGAATACTAGCAAGTGCGCTAGTTTCTGCAGGTTTCTTGTAAAAGAACTGAAAAACGAAGGTGTCGAAACAACAGTTTGTTCCATCACTTCTTTAAAGTAGTCTTTTTTTCCGTCAAAAAAGCATCCTTTTACTGAAAGGATGCTTAGAAAAAGTCCAAAATTGTCATTTGCAACTGCGAGCTTCTCGCATTTTACAATACTTTACTTAAAAAATCAATGGTTCTCGGGTTTTTCGGATGATCAAAGAGCTGTTCTGGCGTTCCTTCCTCCATAATGATTCCCTGATCCATAAATAAAATCCGATCCGCGACTTCTTTCGCAAAGCCCATTTCATGAGTGACGATGACCATCGTCATTCCTTGCTGAGCCAAACGCTGCATGACGGACAATACTTCGCCAACCATTTCTGGGTCTAACGCTGAAGTCGGTTCATCAAAGAGCATCACGTCTGGTTCCATCGCCAAGGCACGTGCGATAGCGATTCGTTGCATTTGTCCACCAGAAAGACTTTGAGGATAGGCTTTTGCTTTGTCTGGTAAGCCAACATCATTTAGTAGTTGTTTTGCCAACTGATCAGCCGCCGATTTTGCTACCTTCTTGACTTTCGTCGGGGACAAAGTAATGTTTTCTAAAACCGTCATATTCGGAAAAAGATTGAAATTTTGAAAAACCATGCCCATTTTTTCCCGCATCTTATACAAATCATTCTTTGGATCGGTAATATCGGTTCCTTCAAAAAAGATTTTTCCGCTTGTCGGTACTTCTAGTAAGTTTAAACAGCGTAAGAACGTGCTTTTTCCTGAACCAGATGGTCCAATCACCACAACGACTTCTCCTTGCTCGATCGTCGTTGTGATCCCTTTTAGCACTTGATTGCTGCCAAAGGTTTTGTGTAACTCTTGAATATCTAACATCATAGCTTGTCTTCTCCTTTTAACGACGATAGCCTTTTCCTAGTTTCTTTTCCCATAAACTCAATAGTCGCGAAGTCGTAAACGTCAAGATGAAATAAATGACCGCCGCCACATAGAAAGGCGTTAATGGTTGGAAAGAACTGGTGACAACGATCTGCGCACTGTTCATCAGCTCGTAGATGCCGATCGTTGAAAGCAAAGAGGAATCCTTGATCAAAACGATAAATTCATTGCCTAGTGGCGGCAAGATGTTGCGTAGTGCTTGTGGCAATACGACATAACGCATCGTTTGAAAAGGCCGCAGCCCTAAAGAACCAGCCGCTTCTGTTTGACCGTAATCAACGGCATTGATTCCCCCTCGGACGATCTCAGCAACATATGCCCCAGAATTAAGCGAGAGCGCAATGATCCCAGGAAATAACCGCCCAAAATCAAGACTCAACACACCGATCGAGACTGTCGGCAAGGCAAACATGCCTTGCAAAAGACCAAAAGCGATCAATATCTGCACCAACATTGGTGTGCCGCGGATGACTTCAATATACGCATTAGCAAACCAGCGCAAAGGCGTCACTTTTGATAATTTCATTAGGGCAAAAATCACCCCTAGAATCGTTCCAAAGATCACGGTGATGATAGAGATCACGATGGTGATCACCACACCAGAAAGAAAATAAGGGTAATATATCGCTAAAAAGGATAAATCCATAATTGTGTCTACTCCGTTCTATCTATTGCGCCGCATTTTCGTTGGCTAGATCTGTGTTCTTTTGTACATACTCATCGATTGTACCATCTTCAATCAATTCTTTCAAAATACTGTTTAGCTCTTCTTGTAGTTCGGTACTCCCTTTGGGTAAAGCAATTGCATAAGAATCGCCTTCAGACGCTTCTAATGCTACATCAGTGATCACGAGGTCATCATTTTGTGCAACATACGATTCAGCCACCGCACTTTCAAGCACCAAACCATCGATCGATCCTTGTTTCAATTCATTGACTAGATTCGGAACTTTGGCGATGGAAACCAATTGCGAATCCGCTAATTGGTCTTGAACGATCATTTCTTGGATCGAGCCTTTTTGAGCGCCCACCTTTTTGCCAGACAAGCTTTCGATTGAATCAAATGCCGACTCATTGTTTTTATTAACAACTACTTTTTGTTCTGGTGTAAAATAGTTATCGGTGAAATCAAAAGTCTGTTTACGTTCGTCAGTTGCTGAGATGCCTGAAACAGCGATATCGGCTTTTCCTTGTTGCAAAGCAGTCAAGACAGCATTGAAATCAAGGTCCAAAATATTCACTTCGACACCAAGACGATCAGCGATCTCATTGACCATATCGATATCTGCGCCCACGATCGTATCTTTGCCATCAATCAAGGCATGAAATTCAAAGGGGGCAAAGTCAGCAGAAGTTGCCACATTCAACACACCGGCTGCTTTGATGGCTTCCAATTGATTATCCGCCGAACCGCTGGCACTAGAACTGCCAGTACTCGATGAGCTGCCATTCCCACAAGCTCCTAAAACCAAAATCCCCGTCAATACAACAAGTGCTCCAAATAATTTTTTCATTAAAAACGCTCCTCTTCAAAACAAATATTTATGCAATATAATCTTCTTATATTCAGAATATATACATAGTAGCACAGAATAATTAAATTTTAAACTAAAAACTTCGTCATTTGCACGATTTATTCAATAACACTTTTAATAAAAAAATACTAGGATACCCTCTCTCTAATCAGAGTGGATATCCTAGTTGTTAAAATCGGCGAAAACGCTGATACCTTGCCTCAAGCAATTCTTCTGTTTGCAACGTAGAAAGTTCAGCGAGTTTCGTTGAAATTGCCGCTTTCATCTGTTCCATCAATTGCTCTTTCGGTAAAAAGGCCTCTTCATGGGTTTCAGCAATCACTTTTTCAATAACGCCTAATTCAAATAGTTCTTGGGCAGTGATCTTCATTAAACCAGCAGCTTCTTTGGCCCGGCTACCCTCTTTCCATAGGATCGAAGCAAAGCCTTCGGGAGATAAAATGGCATAGATCGAATGTTCCATCATCCACACTTCATCCCCTAAAGCCAGTGCTAAAGCACCGCCGCTGCCGCCTTCACCAATGATGATTGCCAAGATCGGCACCGTTAAATCGGACATTTCCATCAAGTTACGGGCAATCGCTTCACCTTCTCCCCGTTCTTCCGCGCCAATACCACAAAACGCCCCTGCTGTATTGATCAATGTGACCACAGGTCGCTGAAATTTTTCTGCTTGCTTCATTAAGCGTAACGCTTTTCGATAGCCTTCAGGATGTGGTGAGCCAAAGTTTCTGCGTAAATTTTCAGGTAGATTACGGCCTTTTTGAATACCGATCACGGTCACTGGCTTGCCATCTAAACAAGCTATCCCGCCAACAACGGCTTCATCTTCGCCAAACAGACGGTCTCCATGAAACTCTTCAAACTCAGAAAAAATGCCTTCAAAGTAATCCAGTGCCGTCAAGCGGTCTTTGCTGCGAGCGAGTTCAACGATTTCGTGGGCTGCTCTAGTCATTGCGATTCCATCCTTTCCGCGTATGCAAAGAAATCAAATGGTAGATTTTCTCCCGCAAGTTCGTCCGTGGAACGATTTGATCGACAAAGCCATGATCTAACAGGAACTCTGCCTTTTGAAAATCTTCAGGTAGTTCCTGACGAATGGTTTGTTCAATCACACGTCGTCCAGCAAAACCGATCAATGCTTGCGGTTCTGCCAGGATGATATCCCCTTCCATCGCAAAACTAGCGGTAACGCCACCGGTGGTCGGGTCCGTTAAAACCGTTAGATAAAACAAGCCAGCTTTACTGTGGCGTTTTACTGCCGCGGAGATCTTCGCCATTTGCATCAGTGACAAAATCCCTTCTTGCATCCGAGCCCCACCCGAAGCGGTAAAAAGAACAACTGGTAGCTGTTTTTCGATCGCACGTTCAAACAAACGGGTGATTTTCTCCCCCACGACCGTTCCCATACTGCCCATGATGAAATTCGCATCCATGACACCGATTGCTAACGGCAATCCTCGAACTTTGGCTTCTCCCGTTAGAACAGCCTCATGCAAACCAGTTTTTTCTTGCATTTGTGCGACTTTATCCAGGTACCCTGGGAAATCAAGGGGATCTTTTGTGGTAACATCTGTGTCCCATTCTTCAAAACTTTTTTCATCAATCGTGATAGCGATCCGTTCCCAGGCGCTGATCCGGAAATTATACCCGCAGTGGGGACAGACTTTTTCTGCCCCCATCTCCTTCGTATAAAGCGTTCGTTTGCAACTAGGACATTTCGCCCAAAGATTATCTGGGACGACTGGTTCGTTCGTTGGCAGCTGACCTCGATTAGGATTGATGCGAATGTAGTTTTTTTTCTTAAATAAAGCCACTCAACTTCCCTCCTATTGTTCAGGTGTCCAATTTGGCAAAAATTCCTCTTGTAAAAAGGCGGTTGTATAGTCTCCCGCAATCACTTTCGGGTGACTGATCAAGTCCATTTGGAATTCTGCATTCGTAATGACACCATCGGTCACTAATTCAGCTAACGCCCGCTGCATTTTCATCAATGCTTCAAAACGGTTCTCGCCGTGAACGATCACTTTAGCGATCATGGAATCATAATAAGGCGGGATCGTATAGCCGGAATACATGGCACTGTCTACCCGTACACCCAAGCCTCCACCAGGCAGAAATAAATTGTTGATCTTGCCTGGTGACGGTGCAAAATTGAAGGCTGGATTTTCTGCATTGATCCGACATTCGATTGCCGCACCTGTCATCTTGATGTCTGCTTGTGTCAAGCCTAGCGGTTCGCCACTAGCAACTTCGAGTTGTTTTTTGACTAGATCAATGTTCGTCACCATTTCAGTGATGGGGTGTTCCACTTGGATTCGAGTGTTCATTTCCATGAAATAAAACGCCCCAGTGTCTGCCATTAAAAACTCGATCGTGCCGGCATTGCGATACCCTACCGCTTGTGCGGCACGTACCGCTGCTTCTCCTAGCTCTGCTCGTTTGCTTTCAGAAATCACCACAGAAGGAGATTCTTCCAACACTTTTTGGTTGTTGCGTTGCAGCGAGCAATCGCGTTCACCAAGGTGGATAATATTACCAAAAGAATCACCTAACACTTGCACTTCTATGTGTCGAGCAGGGTAAATGATTTTTTCAATGTACATTTCATCGTTGCCAAATGCCGCTTTCGCCTCTTGCTGTGCCGAAGCAAAATGATGTGGTAACGCTTCTTTATCGGCGACTTTCCGTATCCCTTTACCGCCACCGCCGGCTGCTGCTTTGAGCATGACCGGGTAACCAATCTCTTCAGCGATCGTTAAAGCTTCTTCCACATCAGAAATCGCGCCTTTGCTTCCGGGAATAACCGGTACTTCTGCTTCGATCATCAAGCGTCTTGCATTGATTTTGTTTCCCATTGCATCGATAGTCTCACTCTTTGGCCCAATAAAGACGATATTGCATTCCTCGCACATCGCAGCAAAACGGCTATTCTCTGAAAGAAAGCCAAAGCCGGGATGGATCGCCTCAGCCTTTGTGACGATCGCAGCGCTTAGGATCTGCTGTACATTCAAATAAGAGTCAGCTGCTTTGGCAGGTCCGATACAAATCGCTTCATCGGCAAGCTCTGTGTGCAACGCTTCTTTATCTGCTTCTGAATAAACGGCGACCGTTTGAATACCTAATTCGCGACAAGCGCGAATGATACGTACGGCGATTTCGCCACGGTTTGCGATCAATACTTTAGAAAACATGTCTCACCTATCCAATCATGAAAGTCAATTCTGCTTCCGCCACTTTTTTCCCATCAACATAGGCAATTCCTTTGCCGATGCCGGCTGCAGATTTTACTTTGATTATTTCTACTTCTAAGATCAAGGTATCGCCTGGTGTTACTTTTTTTCTGAATTTTGCTTTGTCTAAACCGCCAAAGTAGGCAGTTTTCCCACGAAAGTCTTCCAATGACAATAATGCCACAGCACCTGCTTGCGCCATTGCTTCCACGATCAATACTCCAGGCATCACTGGTTCATGGGGAAAATGGCCTTGGAAAAACGGCTCATTAATGGTAACGTTTTTCTTCGCAACGACCCGTTTGCCTTCTTCTAACTCCTCTACCCGATCCACTAAAAGCATCGGATAACGATGAGGGATGATTTCTTTGATTTCTTGAATCGTTAATGCGCTCATTGCTTTACCCTTCTTTCACACGGAATAATGGTTGATTGAATTCAACGATTTGTTCGCTTTCAACCAAGACTTCAACCAATTCGCCATCGACGTCGCTGACGATTTCATTCATGACTTTCATCGCTTCAACGATACAAAGAATATCGCCTTTTTTCACGTGATCGCCGATTTGCTTAAAGTTATCTTTGTCAGGACTTGGTTTCAAATAAACGACACCCACTAATGGCGAGACAACTTCTTTGCCCTCTAAGACAGGTTTCGCCGCTTCTACTGTGTCAGGTGTCGCTGAGACAGCAGGCGTTGGTACAACAGGAGTTGGCGCAGCATTCGCTGCAGGAGCAGGCGCAGGTGTAGATTGTGCATTTTGTAGCCCACTTGTCGTATTTTTATTAAAATAAAGTTCAAACGTCTCTTTTTTTAATTGAAGCTCAGTTAACGTCGATTGATCGAATTGGCTGAGCAGCTCTTTTATCTCATGTGTTTCCAATTACGCTTCCTCCCAACGTTTCAGCAAGATCACTGCATTATGACCGCCAAACCCAAGTGAATTACTCATGGCATAGGTTAATTCTGCTGGTTGGCTTTGATTGATAACAACGTTCAAGTCGATCTCAGGATCTTGTTCTGTCACGTTGATGGTTGGTGGAATAAATTGATGTTGTAATGCTAATAGTGAAGCAATGGCTTCGATTCCACCAGCCGCCCCAAGCAAATGACCAGTCATTGACTTTGTACTGCTGACATATGGTTTTTTATAGTCTTCGCCCAATCCGTATTGGATCGATGTCGCTTCTGCACTGTCATTGGCGGGCGTACTTGTACCGTGGGCATTGATGTAACCAACTTCAGCTGGGGTAATCGCCGCTTCTTGCATCGCTAATTTCATTGCTTTTCCAGCACCTGATCCATCAGGGTTTGGCGCAGTCATATGGTAGGCATCACAGTTCGCACCGTACCCTACGACTTCACCTAAAATCGTTGCCCCACGTTTTTGTGCATGCGCCAATGATTCTAAAATGAAGACGCCAGCGCCTTCACCCATGACAAATCCACTACGATTTTTATCAAACGGAACGGAAGCTTTGTCAGGGTCTGATTCAGTGGTTAACGCCGTCAGAGAAGCAAAACCAGCAATACCGATTTCACAGATCGTCGCTTCTGAACCACCAGCGATCATGACATCTGCATAGCCATGCTTGATGTTTCGGAAAGCTTCACCGATTGAATGGGTACCAGAAGCACAGGCGGAAACAGTCGTCGTACAAATGCCTTTCGCACCTACCCGTAACGCAATGTTGCCGGCAACCATATTTACGATCGACATCGGTACGAACATTGGTGATACCCGATTTGCTCCTTTGTCATGCATTCGAATCACTTGGTCTTGAATCGTTGGCAAGCCGCCGATCCCCGAACCAACCATCACGCCAAAACGATCCACATCAATGGTTTCTGTATCTAACTTCGCCATTTCCATCGCTTCTAAGGCCGCATAAATTCCATAAATGGAAAAAAGATCCATCCGCTTCGTATCTTTTTTAACGAAGTACTTTTCTAACGGAAAATCTTTGACTTCAGCGGCAACTGAGATCCCTGTTGCTTCTGCGTCAAATTTTGTAATCGGGCCGATGCCGTTGGTCCCGTTTTGTAAACTTGCTAAAAAAGTTTCTGGGTCATTTCCGATTGGAGAAGTGACGCCGTATCCTGTAACTACTACTCGATTCATCTTTTCTTCCTCCTACCCTTGCATTGCCATCCCGCCGTCTACACTGATCACCTGACCAGTGATGTAGGGGCTTTTTGCTAAAAAGACTGCTGTTTGCGCAACATCCTGTGTGGAACCAAAACGCTGTAATGGAATAGTTGCCAATGATTGTTCTTTGACTTTATCCGACAGCACTTCAGTCATCTCTGTTTCGATAAATCCTGGGGCGATCGCATTGCAGGTGATCCCCCGAGCGGCACCTTCACGAGCGGCAGATTTCGTAAAACCGATCACGCCAGCTTTACTTGCCGCATAGTTGGCTTGCCCGATATTTCCCGTCAAGCCGACCACACTCGTCAAATTGATGATGCGGCCTTCTCGCAACTTCATCATTTTTTTCAACGCGTGCTGCGTCATATTGAAGGTACCAGTCAAATTGATTTTGATCACGGAATCAAAATCTTCCGGTTTCATTCTCAACAATAATTTGTCATTCGTGATCCCGGCATTATTGACCAAAATGTGGATCGGCCCGACTGCCGCTTCTGCTTCCGAAAGCATGGCTGCCGCTTGATCAAAATCAGAAATGTCCCCATTGATCGCTACACATTTCACGCCGTAGCTGGTGATGCGATCGATCAGTGACTGGGGAATTTCTTTTCGTCCATTTAAAACGATATTCGCTCCTTCTTTGGCAAAGGCTTCCGCGATAGTAAAACCGATCCCTCGCGAGCTACCAGTTACAAAGACGTTTTTATTTTGCAGATCCATAAATTCCTCCTAGTTGAATCGGGCTAGTGTATCTGCCAACGTTTGGCTATCTTCTACACGCGCAGTCTGGATTTCTTTGTCTATTTTCTTCATAAAACCGCTCAATACTTTTCCTGGTCCGATCTCGATGACTTGTTGGATGCCAAGTTCCTTCAGTGTCGCAATGCTTTCGTAAAAACGCACTGGTGATTTCACTTGCAACGTCAACAGTTCCTTGATTTGGTCTTGCTGCATCGGCTGCGCGGTCGTATTGCTGATGACAGGTACTTGCAACTCATCAAAGGTAATTTGAGCTAATTCCTGTGCTAATTGCTGCGATGCGGGTTCCAACAAAGCGGTATGGAAAGGACCGCTGACATTTAAAGGAATCACCCGTTTGGTTCCAGCAGCTTGTAACAATTCCACCGCTTTATCCACTGCCGGCGCTTCACCGCCAATGACGATCTGCTGCGGCGTATTGTAATTCGCTGGTGTCACGATCCCGACTTGACTTGCTTCTTTACAGATTTCTTCAATCGTTTCAGCGGGTGTGTTCATCACAGCAACCATTTTCCCAACACCTGCTGGCGCCGCACTTGCCATATACCGACCGCGCTTTTGTACCAATGCGACTGCTGTCTGGAAATCAAGCGCACCACTAGCGACTAAGGCTGTATATTCGCCTAAACTCAAGCCAGCAACAGCATCTGCTTTGATTCCTTGCGCATCCAAAAGACGCCAAAAAGCCGTACTTACCGTTAAGATGGCAGGCTGCGTATATTCCGTCTGGTTTAAACGTTCGTTTTCAGTAAAGCATAGCTCCGCCATATCATATCCTAGAATGGTGCTGGCTTGTTCAAACGTCTCACGAACGATGGCTTCTTGGTGATAGAGCTCTTCTCCCATTTTGGGGTACTGTGCGCCTTGACCGCTAAATAAAAAGGCTGTCTTCATCTTGTACTCCTTCATTACTTTGATCGTTGTCGTTGGAGAACATGGCTTCTTGCAGTTCGTCTATGAATCAGCAAAAACACGTTCTTAAAAAGGAAAGGCTAGGCTGTCTGCCTAGCCTTTGTTTTATGCTTGTTGTTTTTCTACATATTTAACTAGATCTTCAACGGTTGTGATACCATCTTCTGTTTCGATCTTCACATCGAATTCATCTTCGATCTCGTTAATGATTTGGAAAAGATCCAAGCTGTCTGCTTCTAAATCTTCTTGGATGTTTGTGTTCAATTTGATTTCTTCTTTTTCTTTTCCTAATTCTTCTGCTACGATTTCTTGAATTTTTTCGAATACCATGTGTATATTCCTCCAATGTGTTTTTCAATAGTAATTTTGTTTCGTGAACAAGTTATAAGGTGGCTAACATAGTTCCCCATGTTAATCCGCCGCCAAAACCTGAGAACACCACTTTTTGACCACTGCCAAGGGACAGTGTACCTCGTTTGATTTCTTCATCTAGCAATAACGGAATCGAGGCTGCCGAAGTATTGCCATAATCTTGCATATTTTGCAAAAATTTCTCACGGGGCTGCTTCAGCTTGCGAGCAACTTTGTCTAAAATACGTGAATTTGCTTGGTGAAGCAAAAAATAATCGATTGCTTCATCTTGTGTCAGATCATTGATCGAGGCGACCACATCACGCGTCGCAAAATCAAAGATTTCTCGTCCAATCATTTGCATACAAGCACTATACGCCGGAGCGTTTTGTGAAAAAGGATTCTCATTCGTGCGAAAACCAGATGTTAAGGACATGCCTCGCGTCCCATCTGCTTTTAAAGACTCTTTGAGCAAATGCTGCTCTGAAGATGCTTCCAACAATAGACCGCCGGCACCATCTCCGAATAAAACAGCCGTCGAACGGTCGTTCCAATCCAAGACTTTTGAAAGTACTTCTCCACCGATGACCAATCCTTTTTTAGCGCCCGTTCGAATCAGTTTTTCAGCCATAGACAATGCATACACGAAACCAGCACATGCTGCACTGATATCAAAAGCAAAGGCATTGACTGCCCCAATCGCCCCTTGGACTTGGCAAGCAACCGCCGGTGTATTAAAATCCGGTGTGATCGTCGCTACCAAGATAAAATCTAGACTTTCTGCTGAAAGCTGAGCATCTTGTAAGAGCGTTTGAGCGACGCGAATACAAAGGTCTGAAGTGTTTTCGCCGACAGCGACTCTTCTTCGTTTGATTCCCGTGCGAGAATGGATCCATTCATCTGAAGTATCCATCAAATTTGATAGATCATCATTTGTTACGATTTTTTCTGGAACATAACTTGCAGTCGCGGTAATTTTTCCAAACATATTCATCCATTATTCTCACTTATAATCTTGTAAAAAGTCATGCAGATTTTTCAGTGCTTTCAACAGTGCCTGTTCCTCTTCAGGAGACATCTGACTCAAGACACCCTTCACCATCTCACGATGAAAATGCTGATGAACACGATAAAGGAGTTTTCCTTTTTTCGTCAAACCTAGTTTGACGACTCGCCGATCATCTTCACTGCGAATCCGTTCTACATATTCTTTTTTCACCAAACGATTGATCGCGATGGTCAAAGTCCCAACAGTGATCGAAAGCTCTTTGGCAACTTCAGTCGTGGTCTTTTTTTTGTACATCCCGATGGCTTCGATGGTATGCATTTCGGTAATTGAAAGGTCTTTGAATTGAGATTTTTTCAATTCAGATTCTTCAATCACTAAGATGTCATTAAAGACGCTGACTAAGTAGTCATTAACTGTTTCTAAATTGGGTTCCATAACCTTCACCATCCGAATACTTTGATAATCAAATCATTTGATAGTCAAACTATATCGGAAGTTATTGAGAAATGCAAGAATTTTTTCGAACTTTTTTTATTTTTAAGCACATTTTTATTTGAGAACTGATTTTCTAAGATTCTAAAAGCTGCGAGTTGACAAAATAATCCGTTTCCGCTATAGAGAAATTTCCTTTGAATGTCAAAGTTTATCATTGCGTTGTCTCCTCTCTATTCCTATTTTTTTCTTGTCAACGGCCAGCAAACGTTGCTCTCTCCGCTCTCATCTGCTACTCTTTGAAGGAAGGAGAGGAAAGATCGATGAATCCGAACAAAGAGTTTCTAAAAAACAAAGCAAATGCACTGCCTGAAAAGCCTGGCGTTTATCTAATGAAAGATCAACACAACGAAGTCTTGTATGTGGGAAAAGCCAAATCATTGAAGCAGCGTGTCGTTTCCTACTTCCGAAAAAACCAGCAGCATGCCAATAAGGTGCTTCGACTTGTTTATAATGTCGTTGATTTTGAAACGATCGAAACAGATACAGAATTGGATGCACTATTACTTGAATGTCGTTTGATCCAAGCTTTTCATCCTATCTACAACCGACAAATGAACCATTCAGCGAACTATTGCTTTGTTGATTTGACGAATCATAGCTTCACGATCACTCAAACACCACAAATTGGCAGTTATGGCCCCTTTCGGCAAACAAAAAAATTGCCTGTGTTGTTTCAATTATTGTCAGAAACGTTTCAATTGCCGACTGTCAACGAACTGACGCTATTAACCTTACGTAAACAACTCCCTCAAATGGAGGCGTATCCCTTGGAAGAGAAGTGGCGAGAGATCGGCTGTTTTTTTGCAGGAAAGAAGACATACTGTTTTTCACTCCTTAAAAAACGCTTGGCATACCTGATTGATCACTTATTGTTTGAACAAGCTAGTGTACTGCAGCGAGAGATCCATTTAGCAGAAAGCTTTTACCAAGAAATCGTGAGGGTCAATCAGTTCATTCAAGAACCGGAAGTGATTTTTTCGATTCCCTTTGACTTAGAGGAGCCAGTATCACAGACGACTCAACTCAAATACTATCAAGTCAGCTTTGGTAAGTTGATCCAAACAAACATTCTTTCTCCCGAAGAAACATTCCAGCCACATCCGCCAGCAAGCGCTGCGCTTCCTTTAGCCCCGGAAGATCTCGATCCATTAGGGATCATCCTTAATCACCTGTATCGCCAAGAAAAAGCAGCAGAAAAATAAAAAACAGCAAGCCCAAGTAGGCTTGCTGTATAGAAATGAGAAAGCGACGACGAACGTCCCACTCATTCTTATTGGATCAAATCATAGATTTCCATGGCTACAATATCAACATTATCAAATTGATAAGATTGACTTGATTCTGCTTCCGTTAATTCAAACGTTTCTGTCGAATTGTCATAAGTAACGGTACATTTTTCGACGCCTTCTTTTTCAAAACGACGTACTTGAACTTCATTGTCTTGCGCTTCGACCATCGCTTCTAAACGTTTGATGATAGCGACTAATTGCGAACTTTTCATTCGTAAGCCTCCTTTTTCTGTCCGTTATATTGTATCAAAACATCCTCTATCTTGCATTGATTTTTCGTATTTTTTTTGTCATTTTAAGATTTTTTTCCATCTTGCCACCAAAGTTTAATCAGCGCCTGCGTTCCGTCATTTTCATAGCCTTTTTCAGCCAACTGATCATACAATTTTTTAGCTAAAGTGGTGCTCGGCAAATCCAATCCCATCTTCTTAGCCTCATCCAAAGCGATCCCCAAATCTTTGATGAAATGTTTGACAAAAAAGCCTGGTGAATAATCCTCTTTTAGGATACGAGGACTGTAATTCGTCATGGACCAATTGGCTGCCCCACCGCCAGAAAGCGTGTCAATCACTCGTGGTAAATCAAGACCGGCTTGGTTCGCATAGACCAGCATTTCTGTCATCCCCGTCATGGTTCCGGCAATCATGATCTGATTGGCCATTTTCGTATGCTGCCCCTTTCCTGCCCCTCCTTGAAGTTGAAACGTCTTTCCTAATACTTCAAAAAGTGGTTTTACTTGTTGGTAAGCTTCTTCATCGCCACCAACCATAATCGTTAGCGTGGCGTTTCTCGCACCAAGATCACCACCAGAAACTGGCGCATCAATACTCGCTGCTCCTTTTTCCTTCGCTGTCTGGTAGATTCGTTCTGCCAAATCAGGTGTACTGGTGGTAAAATCCACCAATGTTTTGCTCGTCACAGCCGTTTGAAAAATCCCTTGAGGTCCATAGTAAACTTCTTCAACGTCGGATGGATAACCAACCATTGTAAAGATGATTTCACTTTCTGATGCAACTTCTGTTGGGGTGTCACACCAAATTGCTCCATTCGCAACGAGTTCATCTGTTTTTGCTTTCGTCCGATTGTAAACATTCACTGTATGTCCTGCAGCTAAGAGATGACCAACCATCGCTTGACCCATGACACCAGTACCGATAAATCCTAATTTCATGCAGATCCCTCCAAAATAAAAAAGTTCATGTCTTTAGTATACGCTAAAAACATGAACTTGCGAAAATTTTCTGTTTAATCGATCGTTCGGCGAAAAGCCTTTAATTTGACTTTGAATTTTTCTAACGTCTGCTCGGTTTCTTTCTCGATGCGTTCGGTTTCATAATAGGCAACCATATCATGGTAAAAAGACAGCATCGACTCACCAAAGCGTAATGCCGAGATCTCGTACATCTTCCTAGAAAGAACTTCGGGATCAGCAGGAATCTTTTGTTCATAATAATCAATAAATGCTTTTGCGAAATCCCGATCACTCTCAAAGGTGACCCCTAACGATGGATCATCGATCAAGGTGTTTAAGTAATCATTGCCTTCAACGACTAACGGTGTCCCAGCAGCCATCGCTTCCGTGTATGTCAGTCCTTGTGTTTCTGAAGTGGAGGCACTGACGAAGTAATCGGCAGCGTGGTAATAGATCGCCACTTTATCATTCGCCACTTCGCCGACAAATTGAACATGGTCAGTTAGCGCCATATCCACCACTTTTTCTTCTAATTTTTCTTTATGCGGACCTTTCCCAACGATCACTAATTGCGCATCAGGAATCTTGGTTAGAATTTCCGGCATTCCATCGATGATCGTTTGGATATTCTTTTCATAAGAAATACGACTGAGGGAAAGCAGCATGGGTTGATCCTCAATGATGCCTAATTTCTCCCGCAATTCTTTTTTCATTTCAGATGTAATGTCCGGTCGACGAAACTTCTCGACTTCGATCCCTGTGGGGATGATCCGCATCGGTGAAACCACACCATACCCCTTCAGCGTATCGATGACTCGTTCACTTGGACAAACAACACCTGTCGAGTGGTTGGCAAATAGCCGCGAAAGATATTTCACGTGAGACGGCCGTAAGACCTTCCCATTGGCGATGTAGTGCAAGTAGTCTTCATACATCGTATGGTAGGTATGGATCACAGGAATTTGCAATTTGCGCCCCACCATTTTCCCTAACATCCCAGAGCCAAACTCGGTATGGGTATGGATCAATTCCAACTCTAACTCTTTGGCGATCAAATAGGCATACAACATGCCGCGCACTACGATTCGCCGATCTTTGAAGGACACAAACGGGACACTTGGCATGCGAATGATATCTTCTTCGTCTAGATCAGCATTGGGATCAGTCGTAGTAAAGATATACACTTTATGGCCTTTTTTCTCAAGCTCTTCTTTCAATGTCTTGATCGATGTCGCCACACCACTTACCTGGGGGAAGTAGGTGTCTGTAAAAAATCCGATTTTCAAAACGGTACCTCCAAACTTTACATTAGTTTCTTTATTCCGTATTCATCACTTTTGTATAAACTTCTTTTAGCTCATATCCGATTTCATCAATACTCTTTTGCTTGGCCGTTTCATAACCCGCTTCACTTAACTGTGGCAACGTGCCATCTACGATTCCTTTGATTTTCTCGATAAACCCTTGATTGGTTTTCTCCATGTATGCATTGTGCCCATTGCTTAGCCACCCTTTATATACTGGAATATCCCGAACAAGCACATTTTGGTGGCTGGCTAACGCCTCAAGGACCACGATCCCTTCTGTTTCTTCATAGGAAGGAAAGAAGAACAGATCAGCCGCTGAATATGCCCCTTCGATGATGTCTCCTTTGATATAGCCGGGAAACAGCACATTTTCTGGATGGTCTTCATTGACAAGGTCGCGGATCTGCTTAGGAATCGTCATCATTGGTGTATGACCAAACCAGATAAACGTATATTCAGGCAATTGTCTAGCTATCTCTACAAAATCAAGAATGCCTTTTCGTTCAAAAAACAAGCCGACCGATATAATGACTTTTTGATCAGGTAAAAGCTGAAAATACTCACGAAAGGCTTTTTCTTTCTCATGATCCGGCTGATATTTGTCAAGATCGATCCCGTTTGAGATCGCTTCGATCGGCACTTGGATACCATACCCTTCCAAAAGTTCTTTCGAATAAGGGGTCGGGGTGATCAATTGATCGGCTCTGGAATAAAGATTGATCAAATATTTTTTATATAATGGCGAAAGCTGATTTGAACCGATAAATGAATTCCGAAAATCCTCTTCTGTAGAATGGGCATGGTAAATCACTTTTTTTCCTTGTCTTTTGGCTTTATTGACCATATGCATACTATTGATTCCATACGTGTTGATGTGAAGAATGTCATAATCCTCATCATTTTTATCAAGAGTAAAAGGAATCCCGACAGATGTCAGCGCTCGTTGCTGATGGGCCAATGCGCGACCGATACCTGATTTAGCTAATAATTTTTCTCCTTCAAAATAAAGAAGTACTTTCAAAGATGATTCCTCCTTGGAAATGCTTATATCTGATATTAGTATACCATAGGCGATCGCAGAGATACTCCTACCATGGTCCTAGATTTTGTTCCCCATTTAACCATGATACGGGAAAAACTCAGGGAATCATAGCTTAATTCCAAGATATGACAAAACTGTTCGTTTTCTGAAAAAAGTAGTAAGTTGTTGCAAGTCAAATCAAACAAAATGTCTTCTTAAAACAAAAAAAGGCAACAAGCAAAAATTGCTTGTTGCCTAGAAATGATTATTTTACATACTGTTCGATTAACTCTACAACTTCTTCCATTGTATCGCAATCTTCTAAAGCACGTTTTGCTAATTCTTGCATGTCAGTGGTTGACAAACGTTTCATTAAGCTACGTGTTTTCAGAACAGATGTTTCACTCATTGAGAACTCATCTAAGCCCATACCTACAAGAAGTGGCACAGCAGTTTGATCGCCGGCCATTTCTCCACACATACCAGCCCATTTGCCTTCAGCATGCGCTGAATCGATCACGTTTTTGATCAAGCGTAAGATGGATGGGTTGTATGGTTGGTACAAGTAAGACACGCGTTCATTCATGCGGTCTGCAGCCATTGTGTATTGGATCAAGTCATTGGTACCAATACTGAAGAAGTCAACTTCCTTCGCAAACTTGTCTGCTAAGACAGCTGCTGCTGGAATTTCGATCATGATTCCGACTTGGATCTCGTTAGAAATCTCAACGCCTTCGTCAATCAATTTTTGACGCTCTTCTTCATACATTTTCTTCGCTGTACGGAACTCTTTCAATGTTGCCACCATTGGGAACATAATACGTAAGTTACCATGAGCAGAAGCACGTAACAACGCACGAAGTTGGGTACGGAACATGTCGTCCCCAAGTTCAGACAAGCTGATACGCAATGCACGATAGCCTAAGAAAGGATTCATTTCATGAGGCAATTTTAAGTAAGGAAGTTCTTTATCGCCACCGATATCCATTGTGCGGACAACCACTGGTTTTCCAGCCATTCCTTCTAGAACTGCTTTATACGCTTTATATTGGTCTTCTTCTGTTGGGAAATCAGGAGAATCCATGTACAAGAATTCAGTCCGGTATAAACCGACTGCTTCTGCACCATTGTTGTGGACACCTTCTAAATCTTTTGGTGTACCAATGTTCGCAGCTAATTCAAAGTGCTTACCATCAGCCGTAACTGTTTCAGCATCTTTTAATTTTTCCCACTCTGCTTTTTGATCTGCGTAGGCTTTCCCAGCTTCAACAAATTCAGCCGCTTGGTCATCTGTCGGGTTGACGATAACGTCACCGATAATGCCGTTAACAGCTAAGATGTCGCCCGCTTTCACTTTTGCAGTGATCTCCATCGTTCCAACGATTGCTGGGATTTCAAGAGAACGTGCCATGATTGCGGAATGAGAAGTACGTCCACCGATATCTGTTACAAAAGCTTTAACAAAGTTGCGGTCTAATTGTGCGGTATCACTTGGTGTCAAGTCATGCGCAACAACGACTACTTCTTCGTTGATCATTGAAGGATTAGGCAAAGTCACATTCAACAAATGCGCCAAGATACGTTTAGCAACATCTTTGATGTCAGCTGCCCGTTCTTGCATGTAAGCATTGTCATCCATTGCTTCAAACATACCAATATACATGTCAGTAACTTCTTTCAATGCAGCTTCTGCATTGACTTTGTTATCTGTCACGTTTTGTTTGATTTGACCGATCATCTCAGGATCTGAAAGAACCATTAAATGAGCATCAAATACTTGTGCTTCTGCTTCACCTAAAGTTTGCGCTGCTTTGTCGCGGATTTGTTGTAATTCCGCTGTTGACTTCGCTAACGCATCATCTAAGCGTGCTTCCTCTGCTGCAGTATCTTCAACTGATACTTTTGAAAAAGATAAATCAGGTTGTACTAACAGGTAGGCTTTCGCAACGGCTACACCATCACTAGCAGCAATTCCTTTTAGCATCTCAACCATTATTCAGACAAACCTTCTTTTTTCATTGTTTCTACGATTGCAGCGATTGCATCTGCTTCGTCAGCACCTTCAGCAGTGATAGTTACATCAGAACCTTGGCCAACACCTAATGACATTACGCCCATGATTGATTTAAGGTTTACTGATTTACCTTTGTACTCTAAGTTGATATCAGAGTTGAATTTGCTTGCTGTTTGAACCAATAATGTAGCTGGACGTGCGTGAATCCCTGTCTCAGCAACTACGTGAAAATCTTTCTTTTCCATATTGATCAATCTCCTTTATGATACGTTTTTTTGTGTGAAGGCAAAATTTCCATGCATGCAATGATACCCGAAAAAAATCGCCCTTTCAACTGTTAAGATTACCATTTTTTTCCTCGATAGACAACCGTTTTCTCTTAAATAAACGATTGAAATAAATGTCCTATTTATTTTCTTGCACATAACGGTAGATGATCTTCCCATTTAACCCCGCTTCTCCGACAAAAGAAGACCGGTCTTCCAACTGGAGCCAGACATCTCTAAACGCCAGAAATTCCGGCTGTTGGACAATCAATTCTTGGATCTCTCCATTGCGTAAACGTACTACTTCTGCAGCAAAATCTCTGTTCTCCAACGTCTATTCTCACCTCTTTCTTTCTATTATATAGGAATTACTTTTTATTTAAAAGACCGCTTCTATAAGTGAAATCGAAGGGAAAATTTTTAAAGGTAAAATTCTTGCAGTCTGACAAAAAGTTAGTATAATAGAATCATGGTCAGTAAAGGTCAATAACACATTACCTTGAAGGTGACCGTTACTTTGCCCACAGCCCCTTTTCTTTTACAAGCAATCAAATGCGCCGTAAAATAGGGTTGTTGGAACAAATATGAAAGGTCGTGAATCTATGCTTTGTCAAAATTGCGGCAAAAATGAAGCTTCAATTCATTTATATGCCAATGTCAATGGTCAAAGAAAACAACTCGATTATTGTCAAAGTTGTTACCAAAAATTAAAAGCACAATCTGGGAATGCTGCAGCTGCAATGGCGCAAGATCCTTTTGGATTTGGCAATCTTGATGATTTATTCCGTCAAATGTCTCGTCAAATGCAGCAAGGAAATACCCCTTATGAACAAACCCCACCGACACAAACTGGCGGTAACGGTTTTGTTGGCGGGCAACCACCACGCAATAACCAAGCACCTGCGGGTCTGCTGGGAGAATATGGCATCAATATCACTCAAATGGCTCGTGATGGTGAAGTCGATCCAGTGGTCGGTCGTGATTCAGAAATCAAACGCGTGATCGAGATCCTTAATCGCCGAACCAAAAATAATCCTGTATTGATTGGTGAACCTGGGGTTGGGAAAACTGCCGTCGTTGAAGGGTTAGCCCAAAAAATCGTTGATGGTGATGTGCCACAAAAATTGATGGAAAAAGAAGTTATTCGTTTGGACGTTGCGTCGCTTGTTCAAGGCACAGGTATTCGTGGCCAATTTGAAGAACGCATCCAAAAATTGATCGAAGAAATCAAGCAAGCGGAAAATGTGATCTTGTTTATCGATGAAGTCCATGAAATCGTTGGCGCTGGTGCAGCCGGCGACGGAAATATGGATGCTGGAAACATCTTAAAACCAGCTCTTGCCCGTGGAGAACTACAAATGGTCGGAGCAACGACGTTAAATGAATACCGCATCATCGAAAAAGACGCCGCTTTAGAACGGCGTTTGCAACCAGTACGTGTGGATGAACCTTCTGTGGAAGAAACCATTCGTATTTTAAAAGGCCTACAACCGCGTTATGAAGATTACCATCATGTGAAATATACGGATGAAGCGATCGCAGCTGCCGCTACCCTTTCTAACCGTTACATTCAAGATCGATTCTTGCCTGATAAAGCGATCGATCTGCTAGATGAAACAGGTTCGAAGAAAAACTTGACGATCCAAATCGTTGATCCAAAAACGATCGAAAAGAAATTACAAGAAGCGGAAGAACAAAAACAAGCTGCCTCTCGAGAAGAAGATTTTGAAAAAGCTGCTTACTATCGCGATCAAATCAACAAGCTTCAAAAAATGAAAGAACGTCAAATCAGCGAAGAAGAAACGCCTGTCATCACCGAAAAAGACATGGAACAAATTGTTGAAGAACGGACAAATATCCCTGTTGGGGAATTAAAAGAAAAAGAACAAACCCAGTTGAGGAATCTTGCGGATGACTTGAAAGCTAAAGTTATTGGTCAAGACGAAGCAATCGACAAAGTTGCAAAAGCGATCCGCAGAAATCGGGTCGGTTTAGGCAAACAAAACCGTCCGATCGGCTCTTTCCTATTCGTCGGTCCAACCGGTGTCGGGAAAACCGAATTAGCAAAACAATTAGCTTATGAAATGTTTGGTTCTGAAGAATCAATGATTCGTTTCGACATGTCAGAATACATGGAGAAACACAGTGTATCCAAATTGATTGGTTCTCCTCCAGGCTATGTTGGCTATGAAGAAGCAGGTCAATTGACTGAAAAAGTTCGTCGGAATCCTTACAGCTTGATTCTATTAGATGAAGTAGAAAAAGCCCATCCTGATGTATTGCATATGTTCTTGCAAATTCTCGATGATGGTCGCTTGACCGATGCTCAAGGACGTACCGTCAGCTTTAAGGACACCTTGATCATCATGACAAGTAATGCCGGAACCGGCAAAGTTGAAGCTAACGTTGGCTTCGGTGCGGCGCGTGAAGGTATCACTCGTTCCGTTTTGAATCAATTGAATAATTACTTTACACCAGAGTTTCTCAACCGCTTTGACGGCATCATCGAATTTAAAGCTTTAAGCAAGGAAAACTTGTTATCGATCGTGTCTCTCATGCTGCATGAAGTCAATCAAACCCTTAACCAACAAAAATTGCATATCGACGTTCCACAAGACGTGCAAGAAAAATTGGTGGATCTTGGTTACAGTGCAACGATGGGGGCTCGCCCATTGCGTAGAACCATCCAAGATCAAATCGAAGACGGCATTGCAGAATTTTATCTTGAGCATCCACAAGTACATCAACTAAAAGCACAATTAGAAGATGCAGATAAAATCATTGTGACCTCCGCTGAGTCCCCTGCACCTCTTGAAGAAGCCAATCCGGCTTCTGAAGAAGAAGCATCGGAAACAAACGAGTAACAAGCTGCCAAAACGTGTAACGAAACGTTTCCTTTGCCAGACAACCATGTTTTGCCAAAAAATTGGGTAATTCCGAGTTGTCTGGCTTTTCTTTTGAAAAAAAACGCCCTATAATGTTATTAATAAATACATAGAATGTGAGGTGAGTCTGGTGAAATTAATCAATGTTACGAACAGCCATTCTCGACTAGTATTGAATCAACTTGAAAATACCGACGCGGAACTTGTAAAGGTTTACACAGCCGGAGATACAACCGTGATCTTTACCTCAGCGCCGAACCACAATGAAATTTTGCTGATCAATAAAAAAAGAACTATTCGCCCGACGGAAGTTGAAGAAATCAAAAATTACTTCTTGAAAAAATTACCTGATGGCTCTTATGATCCTGCAACGATCTCTGTGATCCAAATGCCCGAAGTGGTGGAAATCTCCATCAAAAAAACGCTATCCTCATCACGTTAGCTTTGCCTGATCATGGGTTTAAAAAATATCTATAAAAGGTGACTGTCGCAGCCCTCTTTTATAGATATCTTTTTTTGTCTTCTCTCTTCCTTCTTTTGGTTAGTACTTCGATCAACGATACCTGATGTTCAAGTAAAAAAAGAGAGCCATACGCTCTCTTTTCAAGTATATTTATTAGAAATCATCGACTGGATCATCACATTTAGATTGTGCCAATCCTTGGTACTATGAACATTGCCAAAAAATGTGAATTTCTGCGACTCATTATGGATTAGCACGCCATCAGAAACCAATATATCTGAGTCTCCTAAATTCGAACTAAAGTGAATCACATTTTCATTGTAAATTTTCAACAGTTTGTTTTTAATGACCGGAATATATTCTGGATGGTTCAAAAGAGAAATACCAATGCGAATCGGTTCCTCTTCCTGGATAGGTAAATAAGACGCTGTGATCTGAGCGATTTTCCTTAAGAAGAGGGCTTCTTTTTCTATTACAAACGAATGGCGCTGCAAGGCAGCTGCAATCAGCTCTTCCACCTCTAATACTCGTTCGTTCGTAGAGGACAAATCTTCAGTAGACACAAAACTATCCAAAAAGAGATGAAGACAGCCCCATGTATTCATCACTAATTCATAGGTAATGAATTCTTCGATCTCTTTAGAAAGATTATACTTTTGCGACAAGACAGCTACAACATCGGCAGAAAATTCGACCAGCGGATTTCCTAAAAGATTTCTCAGCTTTTGGCCCAAAAGTAGTTTTTCTTGATCCGAGATCGTTTCAGGTATGAAAAGAAAAACCCAGAAATGATAAAAAATCTGTTCTTTCTCAATATCTTGCTGACTTCTGATCGGCAGCAGCTTGATCACTTGCTTTTCCCCATCTAGTTGCTTGATTTGCTCATAAATAGTGATGGAAGCATCGTCTAACTCGTTGACAATATAGCCTCTCAACACCGCATTTTCAATGATTGAAAACATAATGTCGTGCTTCACTTTCGTGGTTTTTAACGGCTCATATTCTTTAGCTGCTAATTCAACGCTGGCACGGGTTCGCTGATTGATGTATACATTACAAGCCATGATCTCAACTAAATAATGGTACATCCTCACACACGGCTCTGCCCCTGTCAAATCAATGGAATCTGTATTGTTATTGATAGTAATCGGAACATTTTGGATAACCAGCATTTTCTTAAGATAGCTGATCAATTTATAACAATAAGAAATACTAAAAATCAATTCTTCCGAGATGTCCACCATACGGGTCTTTCTTTTTCTTAACAAATAGGATAATAGACGATAATAAGGAGATTCTAAGAAATATTTTTTCTTTAGATTCACAAAAATATGCAGGCTTTGTTCTTCATTTAATTCTCGTGACAAATAAACAGTTCTCTTTTTCAGCAAAAAAATTGACTCGTCAAAAGTCGTAAACTCTCTCATATCTTCGGCGATTTCATTGATCAATATTTTCACCTGATACAAAGATTTGTTTGTCGTTTCACATATTTTATCGAGAGACAGCTGCTTCTCCAAAATGATATTTCTAACAACAGTTAATTTATCTACCTGTTTTTTGGTTAAATAAAACCTATACAATTTTTCTATATACTCCAAAATTTTTTACCCGCCTTATTTAAAAAGTATCCCAGTATCCAATTATAGTAAAATAAACTTAAATTCAAGCCTCTTTTTTCATTAAACGGACAATTTTAATAAAAACTTCAGAAAAATCCCCTCTTCTTTAAAACAGTACGGGTGAGAAAAACTTGTGAAACGATTCTTATTTTTTGTAACATAAAAGTGTTGGAAACCATGAAAAAGAACCTGTGAATTAGCTGTTTCCATAAACTTAGAAAAAATTCGTATTCTTTCATTGATTGGTAAGTGACTTGGAGAGTAAAATCATTTTCTAGCTGGACAAACTTCTTTGAGGAATCAAGTTCATTTCAAAGAGCTTGTAATAAAATATCTTCTCTTTTTAGCCAGCAATCTTTGTATTCATAAATGTTGATGATCGACAATTCATCACTCATTTGATTGATTGACCGCATGATTTCTTCATCATCCGAATCAACATTGCCAATGACATGCAAATCATAATGAACACCAGATTTATCCACGCACTCAACGATATAGCTGATCACATCTCCCCAAAAATGTTCCAATCGATGACTGCCGCCTGCTTTTTCTAACCTTGAACGTTCAGCGATACACAAAACGTTTTTCGAAGAGTATTGCAAGATGTTGATTTCCCCTAGTGATTGTGCTAAGTAGTCAAGAACCGATTGGCGATCATCTTCTTGATCCACAATTAAATTTCTCTCTAAAATCGTATTCGTCTTGTTGCTGAAAAAGCGCACAGTCAACATGGTAGCATTCTTTTTTCGACTGAAATTTATTCTGGTTTGCAGCATTTTGATTCACTCCTTAAAAGAACTTTGATCCTCTGCTATTAAGGATATAGTAAGAACCAGCCGATTTTTATCGTCTTTTTTTCAAAAAAACTACAAATAAAATAATCATTGTTCCTCATTTTTCTTTCTACTGACTAAAAGACCTGTTAATTAGAAACGAGTAGCAACTTCATAAAAATAAAAGAGACAAAAAAACTCTAAGGTTTCTTCAAAGAGTCTTATTGTATATTCTCCTAATATTATGAATCCTACTAAAATCTAGTATTAATGAGATAGTAATTCTAAACAGCTAATTTTTTTGAGATATTTTTAAAATGAAACAAGTACGGATTTATAATTTTAAGCTTGAAGCAACCTTTAATATCTCTGTCCCGTTAAGGTAGAAGATTTATAGGTACAGATTACAAATTGAATAAAAACATTAATTGATAATTTTCAAATCTATGACTTTGATTGCCCATTCAATAGAAATGCATAAATAGAACAATACGTTCAATCCCCACCTATGCAATAGTTCATACTCGTAAAACTACTTCTATAAATAGTATCTTAAAAATGATAGAAGATTGTATTCTACTGAATTGCAGATGTTCACGAAAGAAATAACAGATATGAATCTTCAGAACTGATTCCCCTGATAGCGACTGATTCAGAGCAAATTCTCAGAGACTACGAATAACAATATAATTACTTTGCTAGGTCGAATCGTAGTTGGAACGACAATTCTTTCAACTCTGAGAAGATCTTGACTTAAAATATTAGCCAAATTGTAACATTGCAACAAAATTATTTTCATATAAATCATTACCGCACGGACAATTGCTACACAGAAAAATATGTGGACTTGATAATCAACATCACTTGACTACTAGAAAATTTGATTAAATTATTTTATAAAAAATCAGATTAATAAAATACTTTCTACTTTTTCATTAAAAATAGCGCAAAAACGGATAATAACTTAATACATCATCATTGTATACTTTATTTAAGCAGTAAATCATCTGCAAAAATTAAAGTGAGGTTTTATTATGAAAAAAGTTATTTTGGGTACTACATTGGCAACATCTTTACTACTAGTAGGAGGAATCACTGCGTCAGCAGATGTTGCTATGCCAGAGGTTCCCTCTGTTCCATTTGCTGTTACTATAACAGAAGGAACATCTAGTTTTGCATTTAATGATATGAATTTAAACGAAACGTTCGAAATAAGTCCAGCATTATTTGTCAACGGAACAATGACAGGAACTATTGAAAACGTTGGCGGAACATTAACAAACTTAACTCGTTCAGTTAATAAAGTTACAATTACAGTTTCTTCTGATTCTGAAGGAATCGTTATCACCGAAAATGGTGATGTTGCCGTTGAAGCAGAAGCTATTTCCCAATCAGTAGCTACCAGCGTAGATACAACTTTCACATTCAATCGTCAAACTGCTTTGCTAGATGGCACACCCACTATCACAGTTACTGCATCAGATACTACTGACTTAGACAATGGCCAAGACCTTTAATTCTTAAAAAGGATAACATATGGATAAAATATCAAAACACAGAGACTCCTTTCTAAGAGTTTCTGTGTTCTTCCTCATATTGACAATAATCGCAAATATAAATATAAGTATTGCAGCAGCGAATGAGACAACGAATACTTTAAAACTATCGCTTAGCGATACCGAATATGAGACATCAAGAAATACTATTACTCTTCCTTCTGATGTTGATAAAAAGTATACATTTGAAATTAAATTGGAAAACATCGGAGCTGGTGATTCATCAATAGTGGTCACTCCCTTTGCTTCAACTGCTATTTCAAGAGAATCCTCTATTTTGTACACTTCGAATACAGAGAACCTTCTCGATGATAAATACGACTTTTCAAATTATGTTACTATCGCTTCAGAAGCTATAGACGAAGAGAATCAAATAGAAATTGCTCCTAATGAATCTGTTGGTGTCAGCATTACCATAAATGTTCCAGACGACATAGAGCTTGAAGGTACTGTAATGGGTGGAATTAATTTTAAGCAAATATTAGGTGTTCAAACAGCTGAAAATTCTATTAGTATTGCGTCTGCCTACGAGTCTATCATTTTTATCAACTTAATTTTTAGCAAATATGAGGATATTCAAGATATTATTTATCAAGATTTCTCATTTGTTGCTCTTCAGGACACGATAAACCTACAATTTTATGCCCTCAACTATAATCCTATTTTAGGCAACCTAAACAATGCGCTCTACGAACTAATAAACCCAAATGGAGAAACAATTGCCTCTGGAGAGTTAGCAGATTCCGTTCTTTTAACGCCGTTAACCAAATCAAGAATGCAGATTCCTTTAATAGACGATAGTGAGCTTATTGAAGGCGAATACCGTTTAACAATAGAAACAACTAGAAAAGCGATCACCACTACTTTTTCTTATGAGAAAGAGGACTTGGATAACTTCAAAAAAGAGAACCGTCCAACGAACGCTGCCAACGTTCAGACAAATAATCAAATCCTTATCTGGATCATCTTTGTTCTCATTGCAGCGCTAGCAACTGCAGTCATCTACATTTTAAAATCAAAAAGAAAAAGAGAGGGCTAGTTCCTCTCTTTTGTTCTGCTTCTACTTATTCCATTGGTCATCAATTATTGAGAGATTCCTTTTTAAAGAAATGTTGCGTATCTTCTCTCCATGGTTTCCTCTTTAGGAAGAAATAGAAGAAGTGAGACAAGAAAAACTGCTCATATCAAATAAGCGGTTTTTCCTAATATAAATCTAAACATATTTTTTTCAATGATCATTTCTTTTGAAAAAAATGTTGCTGTCTCACATTGGCTTTTCTTCCCTAAAAAAAACTCAGTACCAGCCTCATCCTCAACATCACTGATTGAATCTTCTAGTTTGGTAGAATCCTTATCAAGCGAGTCTTCTTCCAAGTTTGCTTGCTCGTCGTAAATAGATTCTGCTTCTTCCTTTTGGCTCTCAGAATCATCTTCGATGCCATTGTCTTCTTGCTTTTCATCGTCTTGGTCTTCAGTCATTAAATTCTCATCCGATATCTCTTCTTTTTCCTCATCCGTCTGATTCATTTTTATATCTTTCGTAAAGGTCTCTGAATCATCAATTGCTGTAAAAGTGACTGATAGGTAGTACTCAGAGTTGGAATCAAGATATTCCTTTATGTTCAATGTTGCAGCTACGTTAAGAATCATTGATGCTTCATCAGTATCCTCAATCTGAATGATTTTCTCTTCCGAACCGTTCACGCTGTTTAGTTCTGCTGAAAATGCCTTCCCGACAGCTGTGATCTCTACGCCAAAAGCACCTTCACTGCCGTTGCTATCGACGGTCAGCTGAAGATCTTGTGTGGTTTTCAACAAATAATAGTGTTCGTCCTTAAAGTCAATCGTGTTCAAATCAAAAATCAACGTTTCGGAAACCTCATCAGCCGCAGCCTCTACTGTTGGAAAGAAAAATATCGCCGAAAATATAAATAACAAACTTTTTAGCACTACATGGTCCCCTTTCTTCTTTCAAAAATCACTTTTATTTAACAAATAATCATTCGCTTTAGCAAAATCGATCTATAGATAACTAGTAGACTAGCAATGAGACTAATTCATTTTGGAGTTATGAAACCATGGTTCACCAACTGAAAACTTAAGCCATCTGTTAGAAGTGCTTCAAATGAAGTTTTAAGGGCTATAACCGAATCATGCTCAGATAAAGAAAGTTTAGTCTTCACTAGTAGCATCTGACAAAAAGAACTTGTCCCTCGATCAAATGATTAAATGACCTCTATCACTGGCAATCTATTCTCTGCTTTCCCTCTACTTTCAAACAAGTGAAAATTTCCTGAATCACCAAATGTGCCTATGATATTTTTCTATTCATTTCAAGTGCACTTCCTTGCGGTCATATTTAATACTACGCTCTTTTTCCAACTCTTTTTATCTTCTTTTAAAAGAATGTTTATAAATTAGGATAATTGTCTGATCATTGGACCATTGCCCCAACCACACAGCCTTCTTTCTGTATCAAAAGCACGTTTTCAGCAAAAAAAAGCCCCTTCTTATCCATTTTGATAAGAAAGGACTTTCTACGATCGTTCAATTCAAAAAGATCAGCCTTACGTACAGAGTTGCGCATACCTAGACAGGCTCGCGGGAAACGGCTCTTACATCAAACTCTTCAATTCGACATCTGGATACTTATCTGCGAACCAACGCATCGCAAATTGATTCTCAAACAAGAACAATGGCTGGTCGAAACGGTCTCTCGCTAAAATGTTACGACTGGAGCTCATACGCTCATCCAAGTCTTTCGGATCGATCCAACGGGCGATCTTGTGGCCCATTGGGGTCATGATGACTTCCGCATTGTACTCATTCATCATGCGATATTGGAAAACTTCAAATTGCAGTTGCCCGACAGCACCGATGATATACTCATCACTAAGATACGTCTTGTACAACTGGATAGCCCCTTCTTGGACCAACTGATAGATTCCTTTATGGAAAGATTTTTGCTTCATCACATTTTTCGCAGTAACTTTCATAAAGAGTTCCGGAGTAAACGATGGCAGCTCTTCGTAAGCAACTTTTAGTTTTCCTTCATAGATCGTGTCACCGATTTGATAATTCCCCGTGTCATAGACACCAATAATATCTCCGGCGACAGCTTCTTCAATATTTTCACGGGTATCAGCCATAAATTGAGTCACATTGCTGAGTTTCATTTTTTTGCCAGTACGTTCTAAAGTAACGTCCATGCCTCGTTCAAAGGTTCCTGAACAAATGCGGACAAAGGCGATCCGGTCACGATGGGCAGGATTCATGTTTGCTTGGATCTTGAATACAAACCCAGACATTTCTGGTTCATAAGGACTGACTTCCTCACCAGCTAGTGTTTTATGTCCGTAAGGTGCTGGTGCAAAAGTCAAGAAGGTTTCTAAAAAGGTCTGTACGCCAAAATTTGTGAGAGCAGAACCAAAGAATACAGGGGTTTGATCGCCCCGAGCGATTTTTTCTGTATCAAAGGCGTCGCCAGCTTCTTGCAGCAATTCCACTTCTTCTAAAACTTGTTGGAACAGCCCATCTTCGGCAAATGGATGATCTGCTGGGAATTGACCATTTTCATCTAGGGCAACTAAACGTTCCCCACCGTGATTGTCAGGACGGTAAAATTCGACCCGTTGGTTGTGGATATCATACAGTCCTTCCAAGCCTTTCCCCATGCCGATCGGCCAATTCATTGGAAATGATTCGATCTCTAAAAGATCTTCTAGTTCTTCTAATAATTCTAATGGTTCGCGGCCATCACGGTCGAGTTTATTGATAAAAGTAAAAATCGGAATACCACGTTTTTTAACGACCTGGAAGAGTTTTTTCGTTTGTGCTTCGATCCCTTTTGCGCTATCGATCACCATGACAGCACTATCCACCGCCATCAAGGTACGGTAGGTATCTTCAGAAAAGTCCTCATGCCCAGGGGTATCTAAAATATTGACCCGTTTGCCTTGGTAATCAAACTGCATAACGGAACTGGTAACGGAGATCCCCCGTTGTTTTTCGATTTCCATCCAGTCGGACTTTGCGAAATTACCAGTCTTTTTCCCTTTGACCGTACCAGCTTGGCGAATCGCGCCACCGAATAATAATAATTGTTCTGTAATGGTTGTTTTCCCCGCATCCGGATGGGAAATAATCGCAAAGGTACGGCGACTATCGACTTGTTGTTTTAATTTTGGATTATCCATTGATTCTATTGCTCCATTTCTTGTATTTACAATGCGAACAGTGTCTATTTTAGACTGTCGCTAGTTTTCTGACCAAATCAGTATATCATGGATAAGGGTGATAAAAAAGCAAAAAAAGACAAGAAACCCCTTTGACTACTCTCTTTTAGAGAGTTAGGCAAAGGGCGCTCCTTCCATTTTGATAGAAATAAATTAAAATGCTGGCAATAAGGTATCGCTATGCTCGCTTTCTAAAAACTCACGAACTTTATCGCTAGTCATGGCACGGCGCAATACAGCGATTTTTTCAGAATCTTGATTGTCTTCTCGAGCAACCAATGAGATAGCAAAGCGATCATCGATGGTCTTTTCTAAGAAAAGGGCATCTGCTGGTTTCAAACCGATTTTCGCGATATAGGTTGGGTAATTGTATACCAAAGATACGTTTGGTTCATCATAGGCTTCCGCAAGATTCAGTAAATCGACAGATAACCACTCAAAATTTTTCGGATTTTCGGTAACGTCTTTAAGTGTTCCATTGACACCAACGCCTTCTTTAAGGGTGATCAATCCTTCTTCTGCTAAAATCGCTAATGCTCGACCTTCATTGGACACATCATTTGGCAATGCGACTTTCGTTCCTTCTGGAATATCATTGATATTCGTATACTCTTTGGAATAAAAACCGACTTTTGCGTTGTAGATTTTATCTAGTGCCACTAGGTTTGCATCTTTTTCTTCATTATACATTTGCATATATGGTTCATGTTGCGCAAAGTTAGCATCGACCTCGTCATTATTCAGCAACTCATTGTACTGGATATTGTCATTGACTTGGACCAATTGGATTTCCCAGCCATCTTCCACTGCTTCAGCTGCAACCTTTACGACATCGGTCATTGGCGTCGTTTGCGAAGCGACCTTGATGATTTTCTCTTCGCTCGCTTCATCAGAACCTGTACCGCAAGCCCCCAATACACCTAATGCCAATACACTCAATCCTAAAACAAATCCTTTTTTCACTTTCATTCCTCCTATTTTCGTTTATCAAGTTTTCTTGCTGCTTGATTGCCAATCCCTTGCAGGATAAAGACCAAAAGAATCATGATGATAATTGCAAAATACATCACGCCATACTCATAACGCTGGTACCCATAACGGATCGCAAAATCGCCGATACCGCCGCCACCAACGATCCCCATCACCGTCGAATAAGAAACCATGCTGACTGCTGTCGTCGTTAAAGATAAAATCAAGCCGCTTCTAGCTTCCACTAGTAAAAACGACCAAACATACTGCCATTGACTGACACCAAGAGATTTCGCCAAATAAGAAACTTCTTCTGGAACATCCAACAGCACTTGCTCCGTCAAACGAGCAAAAATACTCATAGCAACGATGCTCAAAGGAAAACTGGCGGGAATCGGTCCAAATGAGCTGCCTAAAAGCATCCGCGTCAACGGGATCAACGCTACAACAAATAATAAAAAAGGAAACGAGCGGATGATCGTCACAATGAGATTCAAACACTCATAAAGAAATGAGATTTTTTTCCCTCGGCTGCGACTGAGAAAAAGCCAGACACCTAACGGTAGACCTAAGACAATGGCTGCGAGCATCGAAATGCCCATCATGATCGCTGTTTCTTTCAAAGATTGCAGCAATTCAGGCAGATAATACAAAATACTCTCACTGATCGTCATGCAGCAGACTCCTCTCCACTTTGTTCACATAAGAGCTTTCAATGCGGACGATTGGTTGTGGCTGATTGGCAAACTCCGCCTCAAAGACGGCGTCCTCCAATACAAACACACGTTGACAAATTTGTCGGACGGCCGATAGCTCATGACTGACAAAGACGACAGCTGGTTGAAACGTCTGTTGAACTTTTTGCAGCAAAGCAAGAACATCGGCTTTCGTATCTTCGTCCAGCGCACTAGTGGGCTCGTCACACAGCAAGATTTTTGGCTCACGGATCAAAGCCCGTGCAATAGCCACTCGTTGTTTCTCTCCGCCGCTTAACTTGGCCGGATAGATGTGGGCCTTATCTTCCATGCCAACAAACGAAAGCATCTCAAGTACCATATCTGCTGACTTTCCCATTAACTTCAAGGGCAAATAGACATTTTCGAAAACGGTTCGATTGTGTAACAGATTGTAATTTTGAAAAATCATGCCGATTTCTTGTTGTGCACGTAGCAGATGCTTTTTATTCGATGTATCGATTTTTTTGCCATCAAAAAGTAATTCCCCGCTGTCTGGGGTTTCAATCAAGTTTAAAAGCCGCAACAACGTCGATTTTCCTGAGCCGCTTTTGCCGACGACCCCAACGATTTCTCCTGCCTGAACAGAAAAAGACAAACCATCGAGAACCTTTCGATCGTAACGCTTTGTGAGATTGATCGCTTCTAACATCTTTTTCCTCCTAATCAAACAGCAATGCTAAAAATTCAGAAGCGGTCATCTGATGGATAAACTGATCGATGGCGATTCCCTCTAGCAAGCGGCTAATGGTGCTTTTTTCAAAATCAATACCTTGCAACATCGCTTCAAGTTCACTGATCTCTTTTTGTCCAAAAAAATCACCGGTAATTTGAATCGCTGCAATCTTGCCTTTGTTGACAGTAAAATCGACTTCAACAATCCCAACCTGCTCAAACCGCTTTCTTTTTTGCCATTCGAAAGCAGGCGCTTCATTAAAAATCCACTCATTATTGGCATATCGTTCTTCAAACAGTGTTTGGATCGCTTGTCGATCGGTTTCCGTTAAGACGATCTCTTGCTCACTGATTTCATCAATCGATTCTACTTCATAGATTCGGCAAAGCAGTGTATCTCGAAATTCCTTGGTATCCATTGATTGGTATTGCTCTGCCAAAAAGGGCTTGATATTCGTCACACTTTTCCGAACTGATTTCGTTGCTTTAGAAGCAATTTTTTCTTGGGCAACATGTAGAACTTTCGTCAATTCTTCTAGATCCACATCATACATCAATGTGCCATGGGAATACGTCCGGCCTTTTTTTGTATACATCGCATTGCCAGAAAACTTTTTCCCATCAATGAACAGATCATTACGGCCATGTACTTCAACATCCTTGGCTCCCATTGCCGCTAAGCCTTTCATGATAGGTTGTGTTGCACTTTGATAGTCACCAAAGCTCGTGGCATCTTTTTTGGTGACAAAACTAAAACTCATATTGCCTAGATCGTCATAAACCGCTCCACCACCAGACGTTCTGCGAGTCAAAACGATCTTACGGCTTCTTAGATAGTCAAAATCAATCTCTTGATACGCATTTTGATTTCTGCCGATTATAACACATGGTTTTTGTATGTATAACAGAAGACAAGGCTCCGAAACATCTACGTTATTCATCAAATACTCTTCAGTCGCCAAATTGTAACGGATATCTTCACTAAGCATACGGTAAAATTTCATTTCAAGCCCCTCATTCTCATTATATTTCTATGGATATTCTCGCTTTTCTTACGGAAAATTGCAATCAAACTGCTTAACGATAAGATACACGTGTTTTTTTATCTGTTTTTAAACTGTATTATTCAATAAATTTATCGTAACCGTTTCTTCCATACAAATCAAGGGGAATACGTAAAAAAACGAACAAAAAAGACCAAAGCAACTGCCTTGGTCTTTCTCATTTCATTTATACGGAACTTTAACGGCGAGGCTCATCTTCCTCAAAATCTTTACGGAAATAGCGCCGCTCTTCCTCTGGTTCCACTTCCCCTTCTTCCGGGTCGTGGAAAATCACCCGGATCTTCAAGACGCGTGATCCTTCCATTTCTTCAGAGATCAGCTTCACATTGTCCACTTCGAAGGATAGTTTTTCTCCTTCATCGGGGATTAATCCTAAAGCAGTGATCAAATATCCTGCCATCGTATCCACATCACTCATATGCAAGCTCATGTTGAAGGCTTCATTAAAATCATCGATCAACATGCGTCCTTGGATGACATATTCTTTATCAGAGATTTTTTCATAAAGCTCTTCGACTTCATCTGATTCATCATCGATCTCGCCGACGATTTCTTCTAGCAAGTCTTCTAGTGTAACCAATCCAACGACGCCGCCATATTCATCAAGCAAAATCGCCATTTGGTTTTGGGTTTTCTTTAATTCATAAAGCAAATCATCGATAAAGACCGTTTCTGGCACAAACAATGGTTCCTGCAGGATTTGTTTGATGTCCATCGTATCAAAGCCGTATTTGTACGCACATTTCAAAAGATTTTTGGTATGTAGAATCCCTACGACTTTGTCTTTATCTTCATTATATACAGGAATACGAGAATAATTTTCTGCTAAAATTTCAGTCAAAATTTCTTCTACTGAGTCATTGATGTCCACCATAAAGGCTGAGGTTCTAGGAACCATGACTTCCCGGGCGACTTTCGTGTCTAATGAAAAGATCCCTTGCAGCATCTCTAATTCATCTTCTTCAAAGACCCCTTCTGTTTCCAACATATACCGCATTTCATCACGGGTCATCTTCGTGTCTTCATCGTCAAATTCCATTGGAGTGATGCGCGCCAATAAACTTGTCGAAGCAGATAAGAACCAGACGAAAGGTTTTGCAATAATCCCGATCGTTCGAATGACACCAGAAGTGAACTGGGCAACTTCTTCTGATTTGTTCATGGCGATCCGTTTTGGATACAACTCACCGAAAACGATCGACACATACGTCAAGATCGCTAAAACAATAATGTTCGCTAAGCTTTTAGCCGCCGTCCCTCCACCTAATAAAGGTGCCAAACGGGTCGACAAGGTATCTGCCAGAGATGCCCCAGATAAAATATTCACCAAGGTAATCCCAACTTGGATCGTTGACAAGAAATTTGTTGGATTATCAATGATTTTCAATAATTTTTGTGATTTGACATTTCCTTCTTCCGCTTTTTGCTCCACACGGTTTTTGTTAACTGAGACAACTGCGATCTCAGAGGCCGCTAGAAAAGCGTTGATCAATGTCAAAACGATCAATAATAAAATTTGCGCTAGAAGCGACTGACTCTCGGGGTCAGCATTCATAATAGCATTCTCTCCTTATTTTTTCATTTTCTAAAAAAAATCGTGGGCTTAGCCCACGATAAAATCCTATCACAAAGTTTTTTTCTTTGCAATAAAAAACACCAGTCATTGATTATTCGATCAACCGTTCCTGATTTTTCTTAATTTTGTCGTCTTTGATCAGGCGAACAATAAAGACGACGATCGTTCGGCAAATCGCATAAAATGGCACACCTAGGAAAATCCCCAGCAAGCCAGCTAGATTTCCAGCAACTAATAAGACCAAAATGATCGTTAACGGATGGATCGCCAATGATTTTCCGATTACATTCGGGTAAATAACATTTCCGTCTAATTGTTGGACGACCAGAACCACGATACAGCATAATAATGCGCGAAATGGTTCATCAAAGACCGTCACTAACACCGCCGGAATCAAACCAAGATATGGGCCTAAATAAGGGATCAAGTTTGTGACGCCTGCAATTACCCCAAAAAGAAAGGCATAGTTAACGCCGATCATCCAGTAACCAATAAACGTGAAGGTAGCGACAAAAATACATTCGATCGCTTGCCCACTAATGTAATTGGATAATGTCTTGTTTAAGTCACCTAGCAACCCAACAATCTGATCTCGTCTTCTTTCTGGAAAGACAGTTTTCAGATTAGGAACTAGCTTTTCTCCATCCTTCAACATGTAAAAAAGGATGAATGGTACTGTAACGATGATCATCGTCGCGGAAGCAATCGTACTGACGATCGATCCTAAGCTAGTGGATAACCCACTAAGAAACTGCTGCAGCAAAGAACCATAAGAAAGATTTAGGTTTTCTAACTGCTGCGCGATATCGATTTGTTTGAAAAATGGATCATCTGCGATTCTTGAGATCCAACTTTCCATATTTTTGGCAAATGTTGGAATATTTTCCGCCAATGAAGTAATCTGACTCACTAGATTAGGAATAACGCTGACGAAAATCAAGATGATTGCTGCTACTAATAACAACAGAACCAATATGACTGCAAACAGTCGTTTTATTTTTGTGGTTTTCATCAAAAATAAGACGATTGGATTTAGCAGGTAATACAGAAAGCCAGCAATCAATACTGGTGCAAATAAAGTAGAAAAAAACGTGCCGATCGGTGCAAATAGAAAATTGACTTTACTTAACACAAACACGAGTGTCACTAAAACCAATGCTTCCAATGACCAAAAGAACAGTTTTGATTGTTTGAATTTGTCGAACAAAAGATTCCCTCCCTTTTTTATAACATTATAGATGATTTTGAAAAAAAAAGCTTGCGACTTTAGCCGCAAACAAAAAAAATTTGTAAAAAAAGTGGTATACTATTAAAAATAACGGAGAAATCTTAGCTGAGGTGAGTTTTTTATGCATATTGCACAAACAAAAGATACGCTGAGTGACATTTATTTGGCGTCATTGAAAATACGAAATCAAGTATTCGTGAAAGAGCAAGGTGTTCCATTAGCATTGGAAGTAGATGAAAATGAAGCATTGGCAGTCCACTTTGTCTTATATGACGACGATAATGAAGCAGTCGCAACCTTGCGTTTCTTACCTATCTCTGATCATGAAGTGAAGTTGCAGCGAATGGCGGTCCCCGCTGCTCATCGAGGTTCAGGTTATGGCAGACAACTGATCGAAGGTGCGGAAGCCTTCATTCAAAAACAAGGAATCAAAAAAGTCACTTTAGGGGCACAAATAACCGCAAAAGAGTTTTACTTGAAGTTAGGCTATCAGCCTGAAGGCGATGTCTTTTTAGACGCAGATATGCCCCATATCAAAATGAGCAAAACCTTTAACGAGAAGTGATTCCTTAAAATAGCGACCACAAAACAGATCCTTCCTCTGTTTTGTAGTCGCCGTTTTTTATTCCTCTGCTTCAACGATCTCTTCAATCGCTGTCAGCAACGCTTGCGCCACCCTTTGATCATACCCTTCACTTGTAATCATTGCCAAATCATTGTCACTGTTCAAATAGCCTAACTCCAATAATACTGCTGGAAGATATTGTTCTCGCAACACATAATAGTTACCAAAACGAGTGCCGTTGGAACTCAATGCCACCGAAGAACTCAAATTGGCAGTGATCGTTTCTGCCATCTCTTTTGACCCAGTATAGTAATAGTAAGTTGTCAGTCCTTGATTACTGTTTGGTATTTCTGAATTATCGTAATGAATGCTAATAAATAAATCCGGTTCTTCTGAAAGCGAAGCAGCGGTGATATCAGACAGCGAGAGATAACGATCTTCAGTGCGTGTATAACTGACTTGAATACCTGCTTCTGTCAACACTTCGCCGATCGTTTGGACCGTTGTTAGCGTCAAGTCTTTTTCCATGATCGTTTGATCCGTTGACAGTGCCCCAGAATCTTCGCCGCCGTGACCTGCATCAAGGACGACTTTGAAGTTCGATAGATCTTTTGGGATTGCCGAAAGCGCGACTTCTTGAATCGATGCTGATTGTTTTTCAATATAACCAGTTACCCCATCGTCTGTTTGAATTTCAACCATGTCTTCTGTTTGACTGATGAAGGTTGCCCAACTTCCCCGATGGATTTTCCCAATGACTGTCTCTTGACTTGTTGACTGATAAATCGGTACATAATCGTTCTCACTTTCAATCGCTGCATCGTATTCTGAGGGATCTACATAAATTTGAACCATACTGGCAGTCTGAGCGGTCTCTTCAGTTTGAGCGTTAAGCTCAGTTTGAGAAGTACTTTCTTGACTCTCCTCACGAGCGGATTGGTCGTTTCTCAACACAGCAAACCCCGCTGCAAAAAGCAGAATCATGGTGGTCCCGATAACAAGCTTCCCTTTTTTCTTCATGTGCTTCCCCCACTAATTTTCTTGGTCTCTCTATCATGGGACTGTCAGCTTAAACAGAACTTAAAACCTGCTGATTGAAGCATTCCATTAGAAACACAAAAAAACTCCAACCAACTTGGTTGAAGTTTCTTAGGGAAAATGAGCGATTCGACCCATTTTACTTATTTTTGAGACAACTGCTTGTAGCGATCATACCAAATGTCCACATACCCTTGCGAAAAGGGTCCTTTGCCATTATTGATCCAATCTACTAAAATTTTGACATTTTCTTTTAAGATAAAATCAATGTCTTGCGGATATTGCATAATCTTACTGTGCAATTCATACTCATCCACATCTAGTAAACGTTTCTCGCCATCAGGAAATACTTTGATATCAAGGTCATAATCGATATATTTCAATGCCTCTTCATCAAGTAAATACGGTGAAGCAAGATTACAATAATAGGAAACCCCCTTTTCTCGAATCATTGCAATAACATTAAACCAGTATTTTTTATGAAAATATACAATTGCTGGTTCACGGGTAACCCAGCGTCTTCCATCTGATTCGGTCACTAATGTATGATCGTTGACCCCTATCACTGAGAATTCACTGGTCTTTAAGACCATCGTATCCCGCCACGTTCGATGCAAATTGCCGTCATGTTTGTAGCTTTGAATGCTGACAAACTCTCCTTCTTTTGGAACTCGCATAGCAACCCTTCCCTCAGCAAGAAAACTTGCGTTTTGTTTGGGTGTTCATTACACCGACATCGTTAATATTATAGCAATAAAAGAAAGCTTTGCCTAGAAATCTTTATCGAGTTTCTGATATTTCTTTAATTGATCCACCAATTTCTGCTGGGGTTTTGGGAAAACATAGTTTTGAAAGGATTCTTTTGCTGCCCATTCGCTGTCTTGTAACGTGAGCTCTCCACGTTTTCTGCCGTAAAATAAAAGGACGTGCCATTTCAAATGACTAAAGATATGAGTGATCTCGCCAAAATGTCGTTTTTGCCAAACGACAGGCAGATCAGGAAAAATTTCGAGCGCATCATCTTCGGCAATCAAATCCAACTGCAGCTGCTCCTCTTTTGCCCATGTTCGCTGCAGAGCCTCGTACTGTTCTTTCGTCACTTCTACCAAAGGAAAATGCCACATAGAAGCTAATAAGCCTGTTTCAGGTCGCTGCACGAGTAAAAACGAGCCTTGATCTTCGATGGCGCCTGCGATGTAATAGACATCTTTTGGCTTTGCTTTTTTCGATTTCACTGGAAAGTCTGTTTGTCGATTCTCCGCATAAGCAAGACAATACTGACTGATGGGACACTCTTCACATTTCGGTGTAGTGGGTGTACAGATTCGTGAGCCAAGATCCATCAAGGCTTGATTAAACTCACCAGGTTCATCGGGGGAAATGATTGTTCTCATCGCCTCGTCAAATGGTCTTCGGCTGCTGGCTTTCGCAATATCTGCTTCGATACAAAATAACCGACTGACGACCCGCATCACATTTCCATCGATTGCCGGTTCTGGCAAGCCAAAAGCAATACTGCCAATGGCTCCAGCTGTGTAGGGACCAATTCCTTTTAATGAGCGAATCTCTTCAATTGATTGGGGCATTTCTCCGTCGAATTCGGCAACGATTTGCTGTGCAGCAGCCTTAAGGTTACGGGCACGAGAGTAATAACCTAAACCTTCCCAAACCTTTAAAAGCTTTTGTTCTTCGGCTGCCGCCAAGTCTTGGATCGTCGGGAATTGTTCCATAAAACGATAGAAATAGCCAATCACTGTTTCCACTCGTGTTTGTTGAAGCATGATCTCTGAGATCCAGATTGCATACGGATCGTTGGTCGCCCGCCAAGGCAGATTGCGTTTTTCTTTATGATACCAAGTTAAAAATGTTTCTTGGAACGTCTTGATTTTTTCTTCATCCCAAGTTTCCCATTGCTTACTCATCCATTACTTCCTCATCTAAGAATCGTTGTATATCATCGATGGCAAACCCTTTTTGATAAAGGCCTTGCTTGATTTTCATTTTTCGTTTCATCAATGGTAACCGCTGATGCCGCCGCATAAGTCGGGCCCCTTCTCTTTGGAGCGCTTCATTTTCTTGGTCCTCATCTTTTTCCATCGGTAATTCATCCAAAATCATCTGAATGACTCCTTGATGAAAACCTTTTTGCATCAAATGCATTTTTATCTTTTGGATCATTTCTTTATGGCTTTTGTTGTGAAAACGACGCATCGCTTTTTCAGCCGTATGATACCCGACTTCAAACTGCATTTCCTCGGTATACAAAGGCAATACTTCCTGAATCACGGGATCTTTTAATCCTTTTTTTCTCAATTGCTGACTGATGACCACGGGTCCTTTATCACTCATGCGGACTTGGGTGCGAATGTAGCTTTCTCCGTAGTTTTTGTCATCGATCAAATTCAACTCTTTCAGACGTTTAACGACTAAGTCTCGGTCTTGTTTTTCGATTTCTTTGTCTTTCAAATAGGTACGGACTTCCATTTCAGAACGCAGCTGATAGCTGATATAGTTCATGGCTTGCTGCAATCCTAAATCAAACCCCGCACTTTTTTTGATTTCTTTTAATTCTTCTTCACTCAGTTCCTTGCCTTTTAATAGCCGAAAACGGACCAAAAGATCTTCTGAGACCCGCAGCGTTTCACCTTCTGATGTCGCCACTTCATAAAATGGTCCTTTTCCTTTATTGATACGAATAATTGTATTCATCTTCTTCACCTCGCGAACGTACATTCTATTTTACCACAACTACGATGAAATTCCTTCTAATCAAGCTGAAAAAATGTGGTAAAATGAACTGACTATTTTATTTAAGGAGTTCACATGGCAAATACACAAGTCCAGCTTGGACAAAAACTACAACTAACGATCAAACGCTTGGGGATCAACGGAGAAGGCATCGGGTATTACAAAAAGCTGATCATCTTTGTTCCCCGTGTTCTACCGGGGGAACAGGTCATTGCCGAAGTCACCAAAGCCTCTCCCCGCTTTGCTGAAGCTAAGATGACCAAAATCATCAAGCCAAGCAGCGATCGCATCCAACCACCCTGCAAGTTTTACGACCGGTGCGGCGGCTGCCAATTGCAGCACTTAGTCTACGACAAACAATTAGACTTCAAAAAAGACCTATTGAAACAAGCACTTGAAAAATTTAAGCCAAAAGGTTACCAACAGTTTGAACTAAGGGATACTTTAGGCATGGATGTTCCTTGGCATTACCGCAACAAAGCACAATTTCAATTGCGTTACAACAGTCAAACCAAACGAATCGAAGCGGGTTTATACGAAATGGAGTCTCATCGCTTAGTCGCCATTGATGATTGCCTCGTACAAGAACAAGATACGCAAAAAGTGATCAACGGCATCGTCCAATTGTTGAACAAATACCAGATCCCGATTTACGATGAACGAAAAAATAGCGGGATTTTACGAACATTGATGGTTCGCATCGGGATCGCCACTGGCGAAGTCCAAGTTGTTTTCATTACCAATTCTGTCAAACTGCCGCAAAAAAATGCGCTGATTCGCGAGATCAATCAGCGCTTGCCGCAAGTCGTTTCCATCATGCAAAATGTGCAAAACAAAAAAACGTCCGTCGTCATGGGAGAGGAAACGATTCATCTTTGGGGCAAAGAAGCAATCGAAGAACGGTTGAATGAACTGACCTTCGATTTGTCCGCCCGCGCATTCTTCCAGCTGAATCCGCAGCAAACCAGCGTCTTGTATCAAGAAGGGTTAAAAGCCCTTGACTTGAGCAAAAATGAAACAGTTGTTGATGCTTACTGTGGTGTGGGGACGATTGGGTTGAGTGTGGCACCTTATGCCAAAGAAGTCCGCGGCATGGACATTATTCCTCAAGCGATCGAAAATGCCCAAGAAAATGCCCACCGTATTGGTGCCCAAAATACCCATTATGAAACGGGAACTGCTGAGGAGCTCTTACCAAAATGGTTCAATGAAGGCTTCAAACCTGATAGCATCATTGTTGATCCGCCAAGGACAGGCTTGGATGAACGATTATTGCAAGCTTTGCTGAAACAACCACCGAAGAAGATGGTCTATATATCTTGTAATGTTTCCACTTTAGCAAGAGACTTAGTCCAATTAGCCAAAGTGTTTCACGTAGAATATCTGCAATCAGTAGATATGTTTCCACAAACCGCACGCTGCGAAGTGGTGGTAAAATTGACCCGCAAATAAACATTCGCCTGACAAATCATTTTGTGATCTGTCAGGCTATTTTATTGCACCTATCGTTTCAGCGTATTTTCAATGGAAAAATGAATCGGTCTGTATGATGAGAATCTTTGTATCATTATAAGCATCATCAAATCCCCAATCATTAAAGCCGAAGAATCGTTCGATCCCTTGAAAAGTAATGGGTCAAAATGTTTTTTATTATATAATATTTAACACTGCAAGAAAGCAATTCTAAGTACAAAAAAAATCGAGAAACATAGAAAAAAAGCCAGAACTGATTCTTTCAGTTCCAGCTTTTTTATTCAGAAATGTGCAACTGCAAGCTGCTTTTTATTTTGTAATCAAAGCATCTAAACTAGCCACTGCCAGACTCATATTCGCGATTTTATCCAACAAGGCAAAACGGTTGCGGCGAATCTGTTCATCTTCCACCATGACCATTGTTTGATCAAAATAAGCTTCGATCAATGGGCGCAGTGCCACTAAGCTTTGGTAGTTTTCTTCCATCGTTTGATGTGGGAACTTGTTCTCTACTGTTAAGACCGCTTCATACAAGGCAGTTTCAGAGTCGTTTTCAAACAAGGCAGGATCAATTGCTACTTGTTCCAATTCGGCTTTTTTCGCTAAATTGATTACTCGGGTCAAGGCTTCCATCGATGGTTTGAAGTCGGTGTCTTGCAAATGTTCTCTTAACATTTGAGCCGTTTCAAATAGCGTACTGATATCTGCTTGGCGTGCGCCTAAAACAGCTTCAATGACATCATGACGCGTATTTTTGCTGAGTAAGAATTGACGCAGACGGCCTTTCACAAAATCGGTCACTTGTTCTTGACCTGCGGCAAGTTGAATACCAAAAATTTCCGGTTGGGCATTAATAGCTTCACGAATCTCTTCTTGTAACTGAGCAAATGGGAAATACCAGCGTTTTTCAGCTAGGATGCGGATAATTCCGTACGTTTGCCGGCGGAGTGCGTAAGGATCGTTTGAACCACTTGGAACCATATCGACAGCGAAGAACGCAAGCAAGCTGTCCAATTTATCCGCAATGGCTAAAACAGCCCCGATTTTCGATTGCGGCAGTTCACCTTCTGCTGAGATCGGCATGTAGTGTTCACGAATCGCTTGGGCAACTGTTGGTTTTTCTCCTTGTATCAAGGCATACTTTTCCCCCATGATTCCTTGCAATTCAGGGAATTCTCCCACCATATTTGTCACTAAATCAAATTTATAGATTTGAGCTGCCCGTTGGAGATCAGTCAGTTCTTCTTGTGTTAAACCAACAGTATTCCCGATGATTTGTGCAGCTAATCCAACACGCTGCATTTTTTCATACAAACTACCAATTTTTTCGTGGAAGGTGACTTGCTTAAGCTTTTCCACGCAATGGTCGATGGTCAATTTTTTGTCCTCATTATAGAAAAACTCAGCATCTTCTAGACGGGCGGTCAGTACTTTTTGGTTTCCTTTGATGACATTATCAATTTTCACGGCATCCCCGTTGCGGGCAGAGATGAAATGCGGCAGCAATTCTCCATCAAGGGTGCGGACATCGAAGTAGCGTTGATGTTCTTTCATAGAAGTAACTAACACTTCTTCAGGTACAGAAAGATATTTTTCTTCAAAGTCCCCTACAAAAGCTGTTGGGTATTCAACCAGATTTGTCACTTCTTCGAGTAGGTCTTCATCTAAATCGATCCGCCAGTTGTTTTCTTGAGCGATCGCATTGATTTGTGCGGTGATCATTTGTTGACGTTCGCTAGGATCAGCAATGACAAACTGATGCTTCATTTTCTCCAAATAGTCGTCCGCATGATCAAACGTGACTGCCTCACCTAAGAAACGATGACCTTTTGACTCGCGTCCGGTAACAATATCAAGGATTTGGAAAGGAATGACTTGCTCACCAAAGAGTGCGACGATCCAATGAATTGGTCGGATATATTCAAAATCGTAGTCTGCCCAGTGCATCGTTACTGGGAAAGTCAAACTCGTGATTACTTCCTGCAATCCTTTCAATACCTCAACGGTTGGTTGACCTTGGGTATGTTTCGTTACATAGACATACTCAACACCTTTTAATTCACGGAAGGTGATGTCATCAGTTGTCAAGCCTTGCCCCCGAACAAATCCTTGAGCTGCTTTCGACCAATTGCCTGCTTCGTCTAAGGCGATTTTTTTCGCTGGCCCTTTGACCTCTTCTTGTGTATCGGCTTGTTTTTCAGGAAGACCAGTGACATAGACTGCCAAACGACGAGGTGTCGAATAAGCTTCAATCGCTGTATAAGGTAATGCATGAGCATCTAAGAAAGCTGCCGTTTTTTCTTGTAATTGTTTCATACTTGGGGTTACGACATGCGCAGGTAATTCCTCTAAGCCGATTTCTAATAATAGGTTTTGTGCCATCTTATTTTCCCTCCTCAATCAGTTTTTGCGCCACTTCTGGATCAAGCAATGGATAACCGAGGTTTTCCCGTTCTGCTACAAATAGTTTTGCTACTTGACGGGCCATATTACGGATACGTGCGAGGTACCCAGCACGTTCAGTGACGGAGACTGCGCCACGAGCATCCAACAGGTTGAAGGTATGGCTGCATTTTAAGATATAGTCGTAAGCTGGATGAACTAAGCGTTCATCGATACAGCGTTTTGCTTCTTTTTCAAAACGATCGAAGTTCCCTAAAAGCAAGTCTTGGTCACTGACTTCAAAGGAGTATTTTGAATGTTCATACTCAGGTTGGCGGAAAATCTCACCATATTTGACACCTGCAGACCATTCAAGATCGTAGACACTTTCAACTTCTTGAATATAAGATGCTAGACGTTCTAAGCCGTAAGTGATCTCTGATGTCACTGGCTTACACGCTAAGCCACCAACTTGTTGGAAGTAAGTAAACTGGGTGATCTCCATCCCATCTAACCAAACTTCCCAACCAAGACCTGCACAACCCATTGAGGGGTTTTCCCAGTTATCTTCGACGAAACGAATATCATGTTCTAATGGATCGATCCCTAAAAGACGCAAGCTTTCTAAATAAAGCTCTTGGATATTTTCAGGAGAGGGCTTCATCACGACTTGGAACTGGTGGTGCTGATACAAACGATTTGGGTTTTCCCCGTAGCGGCCATCAGCTGGACGGCGAGAAGGTTCTACGTAAGCGGCGTTCCATGGTTCTGGACCGATTGCACGTAAAAATGTGTATGGGCTCATGGTTCCAGCCCCTTTTTCTGTATCATAGGCCTGCATCAGCATACAGCCGTTTTCAGACCAGAATTTTTGCAAAGTCAAAATCATCTCTTGCACAGTTAGTTTACTCATCTTTTTCTTCCTTTCTTATAACGCATTGACGACAGGATAAAACTCGACAACTGATCCGGGGATCAATTTCACTTCGACCACGGCATCTGCTTCTAAAATATCAGATAAGTCGTAAAGCATTTGGTCTGGACTCGTTGTAAATTCATGTAAAAGCTGTTCATCCTTTAAAAGGCGAACCTGCAGTGGAATACTTGCTAATACTTTGAGCTTTTTTTCGGTAAACGCACTTGCTGGAATCGTCATATCAAATAACATAAAAACCCTCCTTTATTTTTGGCTATTCTTAGTGTGAAACATAAAAAAGTCCCTATATCTATACAAAGTGTATAGATATAGGGACGATACATTCGCGGTTCCACCCTACTTCCGACAAGTCGGCAGCTTCATTGATCATGCTCACGGACGCCTGCGAAATAAGGTTCCAACTTGGCTTTCACTCTCCCAAGTTCGCTTCATGGAATGGTCTTCTTTCTTTCTTCCGGTCATAGCACGGATTCGATTACCCTTATGATAGTAGTTGAAGCTAGGGTTTGTCAATGATTAATTTGAACTTTTATCCTTCTGGACCTAAATCCGCCTGATCATGAAAGACGATCTCATCAGCGATTTTCCCATCACTTTCAAAAACAATGATCTCATTCATTCCAGTTTTTAAAAACGGCGCCGGGACGTACAAGCGCTGCTGCGGTCCTTTTTCCCAGAAACGGCCGATCATATGACCATTGACTTGGACAAACCCTTTGCCCCAGCCCGGCAATTCGATAAAGGTATCTGCACATTCATCAAAAACACATTCAAAGCGTGAGAAACTTGGTTGGCCTTTTTGCCATTTCCCTTGGAAATCAATGGCATGCAAATTATCCATCGGCAAGGGATAGATTTCCCAGTTGCTTTGGAATGCGCCATTAATGATCACACCGTCTTTAATGCCTTTGTGCTGATGGTTCATTTTAACGGAATAATTGACCCGCCCCATATTCTCCACCAAGATCCCCAACTCGTTTTCTGATTCTGATAGATCGAAACTATAGGATTGACCGATTTCTCGATCGTAATCGATGCGCAAAAGTTCCTGGTTGATAAACGTATGGGCACGATCCATCGTATTGATCAGACGGTAGTCGGCAATCTTCCGAGCAGGCCCAATCAGTGAGCGATAATAGATATAACCTGTCGCTTGATTGCAGGCTTCCATCGATAAAGGGTAATTCCTTATGATCGGTTGACTGATCGTGTCGATCGTCGAAAACAAGGAGACTCGTTCTTTCACTGAGAATGTTCCATAAGCTTTTCGCTCAAGTTTCATACTCAAGGGAAACTCAGGAATTTCCGCATAGTCAGCGATCACTTTTTTGAAGGCTTGGTATTTGGCAGTAGGTTCTCCCCATTCTGTCAACAAGGCATCATAATCATAGCTAGTGACATCCGGCGCTAAACGCTCGTAATAGTTTGACCCGTTCATAAAGCCAAAATTGGTCCCGCCATGGAACATATAAATATTGACAGAACCTTCTGCCAAGCAATCCTGAAGTTCCTTTACTGCATCAGCCGTTGATGTTGTATGATGATGGTCATCACCCCAAGCATCAAACCAGCCGATCCAAAATTCCATGACCATCAGTGGCCGTTTTTCTCCGTGAAATCTTCGAAGTTTTTCAAAGTTTTCCTTGATGTTGGAGCCGCAGTTGATCGTTGGCAATGCCAAGTCTTTGATACTGCCGTTTTCTAACATATCGTGCCAAGGTCCGTCAGAGGTCACTAACGGCGTTTCTACACCCTGTTGCCGCATCGCAGCCACCATTTTCCGCAAATACTCTTTATCATTGGCGTAGCTGCCGTATTCATTTTCTACTTGCATCATTAAAATCGGACCGCCTTGGGTGATCTGCAGATCCCGCACTTGTGGAAACAAATGGGCGAAATAACGAGTGATTTTTTCCATAAATGGTGGATAATCAAACCGAAGCTTCATCATAGGATCTTGCAATAGCCAATAAGGCAACCCACCAAATTCCCACTCCGCACAAATATAAGGTGCTGGTCGCAAAATCACATAAAGCCCTACTTCTTGTGCCGTTTGGATAAATCGCCGCAAATCAAGGATCCCCTCAAACTGATAGACACCTTCTTGTGCTTCATGGAGATTCCAAGGAACATAGGTTTCCACTGTATTACAGCCCATCAAGCGCAGCTTCTCTAAACGATCTTGCCAATATTCAGGAACGACACGAAAATAGTGGATCGCTCCAGAGATCACTTTAAACGGCTTGTTGTCTAAATAAAAGTCATCTTCAATAGCAAAAGTTCGCATCAGTTACGCTCCTCTTTGACGATATAGGTGGTGTACTGTGCCAGTTTCGTTTCTGAAGAAAGAACCTCACCCGTCAGAAGATCCGTCTTTCCAACAAACATTGCTGGCAACGGTTGTGCTTCTTCGTGGAAATTGATGATAACGAAGAATTTCGCCTCTGCATTTTCACGACAGGCAACTTCTAGTTTTGTTGCTTCCTCGATCACTGGGGTGATATCGTTTTCTTCGACAATCGTTTTGAAAAGCTGATCTTGCAGCTGATCTTCCAACTGTCCACCAAAGTAATAGACGGTGCCATCGCCAAACATATTTTTCGTCACTGCCGGCATTCCTGCATAGAAATTGCTTGTGTAATGCGCTAGCGCTTCGGCGGTTTCTAAATGGATCAAATCGCTGACTAAATTACTGGTTCCTGTCAGTTCTTCATTGACTAAGGAAACGCCGTTTGATTGTTCTGGGGCTAATGCATCGATTTCTTCCACCCAGATGCCAGCTAACTCCCGCAATGGCCCAGGATAGCCCCCTAAGTGAACGTTGTCAGATTGATCAACGATACCGCTCATATACGTGGTAAGTAAAGAACCACCTTGTTTGACGAAATCAGTGAGCCGCTCTTGCATTCCTTCTTTGATCATGTAGAGAACAGGTGCTGCGACTAATTTGTATTTTGATAAGTCAGCATCCACGGGAACCAAGTCGACGGCAATATTTTGTTCATGAAAATAACGATAGTAGCGATGGATCTGTTCTACATACTTCAGATCAACGGTCGGACCACTCGTATATTCTAATGCCCAATAATTGTCCCAATCGAAAATCACGGCAACCTGTGCTTGAGTTTGCGTCCCAATAATGTCTGAAAGCTGCGCTAATTCAGCACCAAGAGCTGCCGTTTCTCGGAAAACTCGCGTGTCTTCATGACCGACATGTTCGATAACAGCTCCATGGAATTTCTCACAAGCACCGATGGAACGTCGCAATTGGAAATATTGGATCGTGTCCGCCCCATGAGCGATCGTTTGGTAGCTTTGCGCCCGCATTTGTCCCGGTTTTTTTAATGAGTTATAGGGTTGCCAGTTTTGTTGAGAGGGTGTTTGTTCCATCAGCATAAAGGGCTGTTGTTTCAAGCCGCGCATTAGATCATGTGTCATGGCTACTAAACTCCATGGCGTATTATACGCTGGATAATTATCCCACGAAATAAGGTCCATTTCCTTCGCCCACTTGAAATAATCCAGTCCTTTAAAGGTTCCCATCAAATTCGTTGTAATCGGTGTCGTGGGATCGATTTTCCGAATAGCGTCCCGCTCCATCATATAGTTTTTTAAAAGGCTATCCGAGTTGAAGCGTCGGTAGTCAATAGAAATTCCTGCAAATGCCGTCTTGTCATAGCCGATTCCTTCTGACAGCGCATTTGGCAGAACGATTTCATCCCATTCATATACAGTATGACCCCAAAATTCCATATTCCAGGCTTTATTCAGTGCTTCGATCGTTTGATATTTATCCTTTAGCCAAACACGAAACGCTTTTTCACAGTTGTCGCAATAACATTCGCCGCCGTATTCATTATTGATGTGCCAACAAGTCACTTGTGGATTTTCGCCGTAACGTTCGGCTAATTTCGTTGCCAGACGTTCTGCGTATTTTTGATATACCAAACTATTGGGACAGGCATTATGCCGTTGCCCAAACTTATGATGGCGTCCATCATAATCGGTGCGAGCGACTTCCGGATACTTCTTAAACATCCAAGCTGGCAAAGCGGCTGTGGAAGTGGCTAAGACGATGTCGAAGCCTTCCGTACTTAATTTTTCGATGATTTGATCCAATTCCTCAAAATCATAACAATTTTCAGAGGGTTGGATCTTTGCCCATGAAAAAACATTGACGGTCGCGCTATTGATACTTGCTTTTTTAAAGATCCGAATGTCTTCTTCCCAAATCTCTTTCGGCCACTGATTTGGATTATAATCGCCGCCGAATAGAATTCGATCAAAAAATTTTGTCATATAAGTGAACGCTCCTTTAAAATAAAATGATTTCTACTCTCTTATTGTAAGGCTTTTCATTTTGTTGTAGTATAATACATGAAACACTATTTTATAACTTTTCGAAACATGGAGGTTGAACATGCCTATTTATTTTTATCAAACAAACCAGCAGTTGCCTTTGTCGCTTGAAAGTATCGGAAACGATTGGCCACAAGATGACGTTGTTCGTCCCGATGGCTACCCTTACTTTCATTGGCTGCAGACAGAACAAGGAGAAGGTCGCGTCACCTTTGGTCAAGAATCCTTTATTTTACGTCCCAGTGAAGGCATCTTGATTTTCCCTTTCACTCCTCATCGCTACTATCCCTTATCAGATTGGAAAACCTCCTTCGCTACCTTTCAAGGACCTTTGGCAGCTGAGATATTAAAACAATTTACAAGTCAACCTTATCTTTTAGTTGAAGAGTCTAAAACTTTTTCCTATATGACTTGGATCAAACAACGCATTAAAGAAGACCAAAAAATAAGCTGGGATCCGTTACGGGCTTCTAGTGAGTGTTATCGTTTTTTGCTGGCGATCATGCAAGAGCGCTCTGGGAATCCAACCGAAAAACACCCCTTGTTTCAACAATATCTGGTCCCTGTTATACAAGAAATCGAAACCAATTATGATCAGGCGATCACGATCAAAAACTTGGCTGGTTTAGTCTATGTTTCGCCTCAATATCTCTCTCGGTTGTTCCAGCGTTTTTTAGGACAATCCACCGCCCAATACTTATTAAACTATCGCATGACCCGTGCCAAAGAGCTTTTGGTGGCACAGCCGGATCTGCCCATTCAGCAAGCCGCTTTTGCTGTAGGGTTTCAGGATGCGAGTCACTTTACCGCATTATTCAAAAAAAGAGTCGGCTTAACTCCATTGAAGTTTCGCCAACTCTATCATTGATTTTTCGGTTTTAAGACGTCTTGCCATTGCCCCATCTGATCGATAAACTTCTTACTTTTTAAATGAATGCCCACATATTCATCATACAATAGATCGATCACTTGTCGAATCGCTGCTTTCGTTTCTGGCTTTAATTTGATCGAAGCAATCTGCTCGTAGGATATTTGCGAAAATAAGCGAATAAAATGGATCGCACGAGAATCCGCATGATAGCGACGTTCGTCCATCCCCCAGTGTTGTTCGCATAAAATACCGCTAAACTTTGAGGAATAGTCAAACCGACCGTCGGTTTTTCCGCAGATGGCACAATGGGTCCAATTCGGGGTGATCCCGAAACGATGCAAAATCTGGATCTCAAAGATATTGGTGATGATCTCTGCGTCGTTCCCTTGATCCATTAAGTGCAATGCCTCATGTAAAAATTGGTATAGATGTGGGTCATAGACCCGATCATCGATAGCAGAATCAGCCAAATTCAACAAGTAGGTCGCATAACCAGCAATAAAAATATCACTTTGGATCGTACGAAAAGGATGGATGTCTTTGGCATTGTTTAAAAAGGACAAGCCTTCCGTTTTGATGGTTCCCATGTAGGTGGCTTCAGTATAAGAGAGCAACGCTGGTGCCAAGGGATTATTTTTCCGATGAGCACCCTTGACATAAAACATTTGCTTCCCGGCAGATTCCGTAAAGATTTTGACTAGCTTGTCTTTTTCTTTATGGTCCTTTGAAAAAAGCAAAATTCCTTTTGTTTCAACAAGATTCATCGTCGCACCTCATTTCTTGAAAAAAAATGATCCAGTTCGCTAACTGCATCAGTTTTTCCTCTTTAAAGCAGACCGTGATGGATCTGCCTTTCCTTAATACTCATCTTTACGATAGCCGTAATCCGTTAAGAAGGTTTGCTTGTCGCGCCAATCTTTTTGAACTTTCACCCATAATTCCAAGAAGACTTTGTCATCTAGTAAGTGTTCAATATCTAGACGGGCTTTCGTCCCGATCTGCTTCAGCATTTTACCGCCTTTACCGATGATAATGCCTTTTTGGCTGTCACGTTCGACAATGATCGTCGCTTGAATATGCACCTTATCATTATGATCTCGTTTCATGGAGTCAACGACGACCGCTACCGAGTGAGGCACTTCATCTCTGGTCAGCAGCAAGACTTTTTCCCGTACCAACTCGGAAACGATAAAGTATTCCGGATGGTCAGTGATTTGATCTTCTGGGAAATACTGAGGACCTTCAGGCATTTCATCGACCAATAGTTTCATTAGCGTTTCGAAATTATTGCCTTCCGTTGCAGAAATCGGTACGATCTCGGCAAAGTCCATTTGTGAGGAGTAATCTTCAATGATTGCCAATAAAGCATCCGGATGGACTTTATCAATTTTATTGATCACTAGGAAAACCGGCGTCTGGCTTTGACGCAACCGTTCGATGATAAAATCATCACCCTTGCCGCGCTTTTGATCGGCACTGATCATAAATAGTGTCACGTCAACTTCACGAAGTGCGCTATAGGCGGTTTCCACCATAAAATCGCCTAGACGGTGTTTGGGTTTATGGATCCCTGGTGTATCGATAAAGATGAGCTGTGCGTCATCTGTCGTATAGACCCCTTGGATTTTATTACGAGTCGTTTGCGCCTTGTCACTCATGATAGCGATTTTTTGTCCTACAACTCGATTTAGTAGTGTGGATTTCCCAACATTTGGCCGTCCGACGATCGCAACGAAGCCTGATTTGTGTGTTGTCATTGTTGTTCCCCTTTATCTTGTGGTTTTAGTGCGTATCAGAAGAGCTGCAGTAATTTTGGCAAGAAGATGATCGCTGCGACCACTAATGCAAAAACTGCGGTCATCAGCACAGCACCAGCTGCCATATCTTTGATTTTTTTCCCGATTGGATGGAAATGAAAGTCCGTAAACATGTCAACGACATTCTCAAAGACTGTATTGATGATCTCCACGATCCAGACCAAGAAAACGGCTAACAGCAGCCAAAGCCATTCCATTTGATTCAATCGGAAAATAAAGCCTGCAATGATCGCAACGATGCCTAACCCAACATGTTTACGCATATTACGTTCCTCTTTAAAGACGGTTTTTATACCGGTGAAAGCAAATTCGATTGACGAGATAAACTGTTTATTTTTCCCAATATTCTTATCTTTTGAGTCCATAGGCATCCAGTATTTCCTTTTGCAATCCAAACATTTCCTTTTCATCTTCTGGTGTCATATGATCATAGCCGTTGATATGCAAGAAACCATGCAGCGCCAAGAAACCAAGTTCCCGATCATAGGTATGCCCATATTCAGCAGCTTGTTCCTTTGCCCGTTCAATGGAGATCATAATGTCTCCTAGATCACGCGGCAGCTCTTCAAGGACTTCGTCAAAAATAATCGGCATCTCCTCCGCCGTTTCTTCTTCGAAGGCAAAACTGATGACATCTGTCGGCATATCTTTGCCGCGATACTCCCGATTGATTTCTTGGATGGCTGCATTGTCCATAAACGTGACGGACATTTCCGTATCCTCTGGAAGGTCTAAATGTCCTGCAGCAAATTGCAGAAGTCCTTCGATCTCTTTGATCTTCGTTTCCCCCACTGAATTTGTCTCATCTAAAAAGGTAATCTCCATTAGCGCTCTCTTCTTTCTTGTTCTTCTTTCATTTTCTCTGCTTCCGATTTCATTTTTGGGTATTTGATCCGTGAATGGAAGGTACTGCATAGTCCGTTGACCAGTGATTTTTCAATCATCCGGATTTCTTTCAACGTTAGTCCCGTTTCATCCAATTGACCGTCTAAGATCCGATCATTGATGAGATTCGCAACAAATTCTTGAATTTTTTGATTGGTCGGATTTTCCATCGCTCGAACAGCTGCTTCACAACTGTCAGCGATACTCACGACACCCGCTTCTCGTGTCTGCGGTTTTGGCCCAGGATAACGGAAATCTTCTTCCGTCACCTCGGGATTACGCTCTTGAGCTTTTACATAGAAATAACGCATCAGAGTTGTGCCATGGTGTTGACGGCAAATATCGATCACCATCCGCGGCATTTTGGCTTCTTCGAGAATTTCCGCTCCGTCGATCACGTGACCGAAGATGATTTGTTTGCTGTCTTCCGGCAGCAAAAAATTATGCGGGTTTTCGGCACCAGCAGGTAAATTTTCTACGAAGAAATTGGCATGTTTGACTTTGCCAATATCATGGTAATAACAAGCCACGCGGGTCAGTAAGCTTTGCCCACCGATCTCGGCGACGGCATTGGCGCTAAGATTAGCAACCATCATACTGTGATGATAGGTCCCTGGTGCTTCTTCCAGCAACTGCTTCAATAACGGGTGGTTCGGGTTACTCAATTCATTCAACACGATCATACTTTCATCCGTTACCAATAATTCGATATATGGATGCAGCCCCATCGTCAGCAAATAGCTAAGAAGCGAGCCGGCCAATCCACAGACGAGTGTTGTCCACGTATTGCCGCGGGCCAAATCCATTCCTTGGAAAATGACCAACATGATGCTTAAGAGTAATGGGAAAACGATCACCCACATGACTGCGATTTTCCCTTGACTGGCGATACGTGCTCGTTTGATCATCGTTCCCATCAACCCAGAGAAGAGATAGGTCACTAAAACAGTCGTCAACAAGTTGGTCCCACTGGAATCAAAGTAAATGAAGAGTGCACTGACCACTTGGAAAATCGCGGCTAATATCCCTAAACGTCTGCTGGAGAAAATGCTTAGAATCAGCGGTGTAAAGGCTGCTGGGAAAAAGAGCGGGATAAAGGTCACTAATTCTGATTGGAACAGTTGGAAAAATTTCATGATCAAGATACTGAATGCCATCGCCAAAATATAAAAAGTGACGGCGTTCATTCGCTTTTCAACATCTTTTGTCTGTCTTGTATAATAAAACAGCATGAGCATTTGTAAGCAGGTCGCTAAAACTAAGGCGATTAATGGAAAAACTGAGAAGGTCTGATTGGTCATTCCTAAAAGCTGCAGCTTTTCCAATGCGTTGGCATCGATCTGTGATCCTTCACGAACAATGATCTCCCCTTGATAGATCATTACCGGTGGAACAGCATCCATGGCGGTTTGTCTCGCTTCTTCCGTCCGCTTTTCATTGGGAATATCATTGACGACGATTCCTTGATTGACAATGAAGCGTAAAACGGACGCCATATCCGAAGTAACATCTAGAAATTGGATCTTGTCTTCCGCCTCTGAGCGGAAAGTACTGAGTTCTGTTTGACGGATCTGTTTGGCCATTTGCTCGTCTACTAGCTGCAACGCATAGGTTCGTACCGTATTCAATTCATCGGTACTTAATGAAAACAATGTCGACAAAAAATTATTCGTCAATGACTGATAGAAATCAAGTTCATCATCACTCATTTTTTCAAACTCTTTTTTTAAGGCTGCGATGTATTCATCCGTACTCGGTTTAGGGATATTTTCATCCTCATCCGCCTCAGCAACTTCTTTTGCATGTGCCTCATCCGTTGATTTTTTGACTGAATCAACTAAGTCAAAAAGGTGGTCGATGCGATCGTGCTGTGTCTGCGCTAGAGTATCCTGATAGGTGTACTCTGGCGGAACCGCTTCTGCTGCCAATTTGCGTTTTTGTTCCGTTGCAGTAGTGTTTTCGATCGTTTTATTGGCACGAATGTTTTCTTCCGCCACCTGGCCTTCGCTATAATCGACATTATTCTGTTTGACACTGGTGTACATGATACCAATCGAAAAAAGAAAGAAGAGAAACATCAAAACTGGTAAATAAAACTTCCCGAGTCTTTCTCTAAGTTTCCGTAGTGGTTGAATGATCATAGTTCTCCTCCTGAAAGACGATCAGCGCTTGTCTTTAAGATCTGCTTCTTCATAAGCTCGAATGATATCGGCCACAACTGGGTGCCGCACCACATCTCCTGCTTCAAAATTAGCAAAAGCAATTTTAGGGATCTCCTGCAACGTTCGCTCCGCATGGATCAAACCGCTTAAAGTCCCTTTTGGCAAGTCGATCTGACTCGTATCGCCATTGACGATCATTTTGGAGTTGAATCCTAAACGCGTCAGAAACATTTTCATTTGAGCGATCGTCGTATTTTGCGCTTCATCTAAAATGACAAAGGCATCTTCTAGCGTACGTCCACGCATATATGCCAATGGTGCGATCTCAATGACGCCTCGTTCCATCAGACGGTTCGTATGATCCATCCCAAAAATTTGATACAACGCATCATAAACGGGGCGTAAGTAAGGATCGACTTTTTCTTTCAAATCGCCTGGCAGAAAGCCAAGGTTCTCTCCTGCTTCAACCGCGGGCCGTGTCAAAATAATCTTTTGAACTTGACCTTTCTTTAAAGCAGCGATCGCCATTACGACGGCCAGAAAGGTTTTTCCGGTTCCGGCTGGTCCGACCCCAAAGACCACATCATGTTTACGGACAGCTTCGATATATTTCTTTTGACCGGCATTTTTTGCCCGAATCGGTTTCCCATTACGGTCCTTGATGATTTCTTCTTCATACATATCTTTGAAATAATCAAGACTGCCTTTGTTTACCATGTTCAAAGCTGTGATCACATCAGGAGTACTGATATTGATGCCTCGTTTGATCAACTCTTGCAACGCTCGGATCACGGATTGTGCTTTTTCTGTAGCTTCCGCTTCGCCGACGATTTGGATCAGCTCCCCACGAGTGTGAATGACCGTCCCCGTCGAGTCTTCAATGATTTTAATGTTCTTATCGTGAGCACCTAAGAGTAAACGAACGTCATCGTTCTCACTAAGTGTTATCTCGATCGTCATAGTTTTGTCTGTCAAATATGTTACAGCTCCTTTTTTGGCGTTCTTATTAATAATAACATAAGATGGAAAAAAGAAAAATTACTTATAAAGTCCAAGGGTAGTTTCCTTTTTGTCCTTATGCTTTTTTTAAGTTTTTGAAATCAGAAAAAAAGCCGCGAGCATGTCATCCATACTCGCGGCGTGAGCTTACATTTGATCCAATAATTCTTTAACGATCGCATTGACTTGATTGCCGTCTGCTTTGCCTTTGACTTGCGGCATTACAGCACCCATCACTTTTCCAAATTCTTTGGAAGAAGAAGCACCAGTCTTTTCAATCGCTCCAGCAACGATTTGGCGGATTTCCGCTTCATCAAGTTGTGCTGGCAAATATTTTTCAACAACTGCAATTTCAACTTCGACTTTCTCAGCTAGATCATTTCGGTCAGCTTTCTCAAACTCATGTAAAGAGTCCCGACGTTGCTTCATCTCACGAGATAAAACGGTCAACTCTTCTTCTTCATTCAAGTCAGAACCTTTTTTGATCTGCTCATTTTGAATTGATGCTTTCAACATGCGGATCACCTGCAAGGTTTCCTTGTCTTTGGCTTTCATCGCTGTCTTCATGTCATCATTCAGTGTACTTAGTAGTGTCACACTACCAGCTCCAATTCTCAAAACAGTAGAAAATTAGAATTTTTTGCGTTTTCTAGCTGCTTCAGATTTTTTCTTACGCTTTACGCTAGGTTTTTCGTAAAATTCACGTTTACGAGATTCCTGTAAAGTACCCGCTTTTGACACGGAACGTTTGAAGCGACGAAGAGCATCGTCAAGTGATTCGTTTTTGCGAACGACTGTTTTTGACATGTAAATTCCCTCCCTCCGAGCTTAAAAAGTAACCGTAGTTGTTATTGAAATAAAATCCCAAAAAACACGACTGTCCTTTAAAAATTATAGCTAACCCCTGAAAAAGTGTCAAGGCATTCTGTTAAAAAAGTCTTCGATACTGTCAAGTTTGTTTGGGTTTTCATTGACATTCTTCACAACGACCCAAAATCTCGAAGCGATGACCCTCGATCAAACAACCGGGAAGCTGTTCTTGAAAGAAGTCCATTGGGCAAATATGCAGTTCTTTTGTTTTGCCACAAACCGTGCAAATAAAGTGATGGTGATGATGGTCTTCTAATTCTGCACAACAGTTATAGCGAAACTTCATCTCACCGTTCAGTTCTGTTTCTTCTAAAATACCGATCTCAGAAAAATCGTGCAAATTCCGGTAGATCGTATCATAACTCAAGCCAGGGTACTTTTCCGACATGTATTCGTGAATTTCTTTTGCCGGTAAATAGCGATTGCGTTTCACTAAATAGGTAATGATCGCTTCTCTTTTTTTCGTATTTTTAAAGCCATTTTCTTTCAACGTTGTCATGGCATGCTCTATGAGCGTTTGATTTTTCATCGTAGACCCTCCTGATAAATCAAAATCATTCCGATTCTATCAATCTTAAGTATGGTATAATGAAATCAATAAAAAAGCAAGAGAGGATTTTTCTTATGAAGCCAAATGAACCAGAACAACTAGACTTGCAAGAAAAATTGCAAACCAGTGCTGCAGTGACGATGTTCGTTTTGTCGGACTCTGCCGGTGAAACAGCATCGAAGCTTGCCCAAGCGACAATGGCACAGTACCCCAGCGTCGAATTTAACCTTTTTAGACGCACGTTTATCCACACGAAAGAGCACTTGATCAAAGCATTATCAGATGCTAAGAAACACAATGCCATTATTCTTCACACTTTGATCAAAGAAGAACTCGTGGATTTGACGAATCATTTTTGTGAAGAAGCGGATCTCTATCATTTCGACGTATTAACACCGCCTGTCAGTGAAGTGGCACGCCGCACTGGAGTAGCACCTTCGCGAGAGCCAGGGGCTTTGCACCACCTGAACGAAAATTATTTCAAACGCATCAAAGCCATGGAATTTGCGGTCATGTACGATGACGGAAAAGACCCTCGTGGCTTCTTGGAAGCAGATGTCGTGTTACTAGGGGTTTCTCGAACCTCAAAAACACCGTTGAGTCTATTTTTAGCGAACAAAAACTTAAAAGTCGCTAATTTGCCTTTGGTTCCACAAGCCCACATCCCGAAACAGCTCTGGGAAATCGATCCGAAAAAAATCGTCGGGTTAACAAATGATCCGAATGTGTTAAACAGTATCCGCAAAGAACGGATGCGTTCTTATGGCCTGAACCCTGACTCTGCATATTCCGATATTGAAAAAATCAAAGCAGAGCTGACGTTTGCTAATGATCTTTATGAGAAATTAGGTTGTGTCGTGATCAATGTCGCTTCCCTTTCCATCGAAGAAACCGCCTCAATGATTTTAAATGCATTAAACTTAGAAGACCATAGCTATTACACTTCAGAGACAAAAGACTGACAACGATAAAGCAATAAAAAAAGATGAACAGACTGCCGTCTGCTCATCTTTTTTAGAATATCTATCATTTCAAAGTTTTTTAAAAAACTTGCAGCCCTTCACGATCGATTTGTAATTGTTCGATATACGCATTGCTCTCCAAGGCATGTAAAAGTTTTGAGATTCGTTCTGCCCGTTCCTCTGGGACGATCGCTAAGACCGTTGGTCCAGCGCCGCTTAAGAAACAACCATAGCCGCCTTCTTCTTCGCAGATTTGGCGAATGGTCGACAAGTGTGGCACAAGCTTTTCCCGATAGGCTTCATGGAAACGATCCTGCTGCATCAATTTCCCTGCAAGAGGCAGATTGCCATTGATGACCGCTGCGATCATCACGTTGGCGATCGCACTGGCCTCAACTGCTTGCTCGTGAGAAAGTGTTTGCGGCAAGACTTGACGACTTGCTTCAGTCAAAAGTTCTTCATGAGGAATATAGGCAATGATCTCGCACTCTGGAAAATGATGCTTTACTAAATACGTATGCTTGTGCTGATGGTCATAAGCAGCAACTGCAAAATCTCCATAGATCGCTGGTCCAACATTGTCAGGATGCCCTTCAATGGCAGTTGCGATCTCAAGCTTTTGTGCTGCACTCAGATTCATGTGGGCCATTCGGTTGGCTAGTTCAATACCAGCGACGATCACCGAGGAACTACTGCCTAAGCCTCGTGCCAAAGGAATATCCGAACTCATACGGATCTTCAGGGGATTCATGTCTGGTGCTAATTTTAGTGCCACACGCAAAAGTAAGTTAGTTTCATCGTTTGGGATCTCTGAGCCTAGCTCATGGATGATTTCCCATGTATCGTTTTCTTTTAAAACTTCGATGAACAAATACTTTGACAGGGCAATCCCGCAGGAATCAAAGCCAGGCCCTAAATTCGCACTGGTTGCAGGAACGCGGATCTTCATAACTTGGCAACTCCTTCACGAAGATGCTGGCGCATTTCTTCTAAATCACTCATCTTATTGATGGTTACTTCTGTCGCTTTGATAGCTGTATCAGGATCCTTCAGACCATTTCCAGTAAAGACGGCAACGACAGTCTCACCTGGTTTGATTTTCCCTGCTTTCACGTGCTGGATGACACCAGCCAGCGATGCAGCTGAGCCTGGTTCAATAAACACACCATCTTGCGCAGCAATTTTACGATACGCATTCAAAATTTCCTCATCGGTTACTGCATCGATGTATCCTTTTGATTCATCACGAGCGGCTTCTGCCAACTGCCAGCTGGCTGGATTGCCGATCCGAATCGCTGTAGCGATGGTTTCCGGCTGTTCAATGACTTCCCCACGAACGATGGCAGCCGCACCTTCTGCCTCAAACCCATGCATTCTTGGCAACGTGGTGCCTTTTTTCTCATGCCATTCTTTGAATCCTTTCCAATAAGCCGAGATATTCCCAGCATTACCAACTGGAATTGCAAGAACATCAGGCGCCTGTCCTAGCTGTTCGCATACTTCAAATGCAGCTGTTTTTTGTCCTTCTAAACGATAAGGATTGACAGAGTTCACTAATGCCACAGCTTCTGTTTTCGCAATATCCCGGACTGCTTTTAACGCTTCATCAAAGTTTCCTGGAATCGAAATGATGTCCGCACCATAAACGATCGCTTGCGCCAGTTTCCCCATAGCGATCTTGCCTTCTGGAATGACGACATAAGCTTTGATTCCTGCTCTGGTCGCATAAGCGGCTGCGGCTGCACTAGTATTTCCTGTCGAGGCACAAACGATCGCTTTCGCGCCTTCTTCCACCGCTTTTGCCACCGCCATCACCATGCCGCGGTCTTTAAATGAGCCTGTCGGATTCAGGCCTTCGTATTTTCCATACAATTGGATCCCTAATTCATTTGAAAGACTTGGTAATGGAATCAGAGGTGTATTTCCTTCAGCCAGCGACAATGCTGGGGTATTTTCATTAACTGGGAGATATTCCTTGTATTGATGCAATAATCCTTGATACATGTTTATTCCTCCATCACTTTCATTATTTGCACGTTTTGCGTATTCGCGTATGCCTTGAGTGCTACTGTTAGTTCCTTTTCACTGATTGGCTTCGTGATTCCAGCTATTCGTTGGCTTGCTTCATCAAATGCTGTGTGCTTTGATTCAAACCATTCTGGGAAAGAAGCTGCATTAAGGTCTTTACTTGAAAAGGAAACATAGTGTTGCACAGGAACTTCTTGTACCGAAGCCAATGCAGTTTCTTTTTCAAAGGTTAAAAAAGGTTCAACGATCCCGAATGTTTTGTTTTTAGCCAATACCGTCAAATCGGCAACCACACTAGTGGCTGTCGGACGCGATCCAGCCCCTGGTCCATAAACCATCGACTGATCAATTCCGTCGCTTTTGATAAAAATACCATTGAACTCATTTTGGATCGTCGCCAAGGCGTGGTTTTTTGGCACTAACACCGGCCCAACCGATACAGTAAGGGAACCGTCATCAGTCTTTTGAGCTGCGCCAATCAATTTCACTTCATAGCCAAAAGCTTGTGCCTGCTTAATATCTTCTACAGCTAATCCGCGAATACCTTTTGTTGCAACATCAGCAACGTCGATTGTTTTCCCAAAAGCAAATTTGGTCAGGATCACCATTTTATAAGCCGCATCGATACCGTCAACATCATTGGAAGGATCTGATTCGGCAAAACCTTTTACTTGAGCTTGTGACAACGCATCTTCATAGGTCATGCCATCTTCCGTCATTTTCGTCAGCATATAATTGGTCGTCCCATTGACGATGCCAAAAATTCCTGTGATGGTATCAGGTAGATAGTGGGTGCTCAATGTGCGCAAAATCGGAATTCCTCCCCCCACACTGGCTTCATAATAAAGAGAAACACCGGCTTTTTCAGCAATTGCCAGCAGTTCAGGTCCATGGGTGGCAATCAAATCTTTATTTGCCGTCACAACATGCTTTTTATTTTCTAAAGCAGCTGAAATAAACGCTTTTGCCGGATCGATCTTCCCGATCAATTCCACAATTACGTCGATGGTCTCATCTTCAAACAACTCATTTGCCTCATTCGTCAAAGCAAACCCATACTTAGCTGCTAACGCAGACTTATCCTCATAAGGCGAAGCTAATGCTTTCGTGATTTGCACACTGACTCCTGTGCGTGCCAGAATGGCTTCTTTTTGCTCTGCCAACACTTGGCATACCCCGCTGCCGACAACACCCATTCCTAATAATCCAATGTTCAATTGCTTACCCATAATGCCCCCTAACTGAAAACGTTATTAAAAACCGTTCATCCAATTTTAATATTTCCACTAGCATACCAAAAACAATAAGAAAAAACTAGGACTTTTGAGAAATTCTCGCCCTAGTTTTAACGGTGATGGATATGTTCGAATGTTTTTTGCAAAATATCCACAACATGTTTGTCATCAAGACTATAAAGGATGGTTTTTCCTTGTCTTTCCGACTTTACGATCCGATTATCTTTCAATAGTTTCAACTGATGAGAGACAGCTGATTGTTCCATATGTACTTGTTCCGCGATTGAAGTGACATTGCGTTCACCCTCTTGAAGGGACAACAAAATTTTTAATCTGGTCGGATCACTAAGCATCTTAAAAATCTGCGTTACTTGCTGAATTTCCTCTAATTTAGGCGGAGTCATCGCGCCACATCCTCTCTTATTTCCTTTTGCATTTTAGCCCTTGATAGACGGCTTGTCAATCAGCGGCCGCCAAACAAGGAGAAGTAATCAGATAAAAGACAAGAATAGATCCAAGTGTCAGAAAATTCCCTTTAGAAGCTTAGGTCCCTCAACAACTGTTCGTTGGGGAAACAAATGCTTCTTTTTCTACCACTCGGATCATTCAGTCAAATTGCAATTTTTTGATTATGAAGGCAGCAGATGACTTTATTCACCTGTGATTTCTTCAATCGCTGCTTGCAGATCAGCAATTTTTTGTTCTGCTGCTTCTGCCGTTTCGCCTTTTACACCAATATAAAACTTGATTTTCGGTTCGGTCCCAGAAGGACGAACCGCAATCCAGCTTTCATCTTCCAAGGTGTATTTCAAAACATCAGAAGGCGGTGTGGTCATTTTTTGTTGGTGACCATCTAAGCCCACACGAGTCAACAGTTTAAAGTCTTCTGTTTGTACGACAGGGGTTCCTGCAAAGACAGAAGGTGCTTTTTCACGGAAAGTCTTCATCAAGGCAGCAATCTTAGTTGCCCCTTCCATGCCGCTCATCGTTACAGAAATCGTTTTTTCTGCATAATAACCGTACTCTTCAAAAATATCTTGCAGACCGTCATACAATGTTTTGTTTGATTGTTTGTAAAAAGCAGCCACTTCTGCTAATAAAACGAGCGCTTGGATCGCGTCCTTGTCCCGTACGAATGGTTTTACTAAGTAGCCATAGCTTTCTTCAAAGCCAAACATAAAGGTTTGAGAATGGGCTTTTTCAAATTGTTGGATTTTTTCGGCAATAAATTTAAAGCCGGTCAATACGTTGATCATATCCACATCGTAGGATTTAGCGATCGCTGTTGGCAATTCACTAGAAACGATCGATTTTAAGACTGCTGCATTTTCTGGCAATGTCCCAGCTGTTTTATGGGCTTCTAAAATGTAACGGATCATCAATGCGCCTAACTGATTACCTGTCAACACTTGGTAGTTGCCATCTGGCATTCTTACTGCAGCTCCTAAGCGATCGGCATCTGGATCTGTTGCGATCAACAGGTCAGCACCTTCTTTTTCTCCTAAAGCAATCGCATATTCAAAGGCAGAGTGCTCTTCTGGATTCGGTGATTTTACTGTACTGAAATTTGGATCAGCAACCGCTTGAGAAGGTTCAATAATGAATTGTTGGAAACCAGCTTGTTTCAACGCTTTCTCCCCAAGCATCCGCCCTGTTCCGTGAAGTGGTGTATAGACAAGTTTCAAATCTTTGCCCACCGTATCGATCAATTCTTGATCGATCGTGACTTCTTTGATCTCTTTCAGATAGGCAGTATCGATTTCTTCGCCAATAATAGAGATCAAGCCGCTGTTTTTGGCTTCTTCTTCACTTAATACAGGGATCTCTAACGGATTTTCAATTTCCCGAACGAATTTTGTCAATGCATCCGCATCTGCTGGTGGCATTTGTCCACCATCTTCCCCATATACTTTGTAGCCATTGTATTCGGCTGGATTGTGAGAAGCTGTGATCATGATTCCAGTAAAGGTTTTTAAGTAACGCACAGCAAAAGATAATTCTGGCGTCGGACGTAAGCTTTCAAAGACGAAGGCTGGAATATCGTGTTTTGCCAATGTTTTTGCCGCTTCCAACGCGAACTCAGGTGAAAAATGACGGGAATCATAGGCGATCGCTACGCCACGACGTCTTGTTTCAGGATCTTGTGTATCCATAAAGCGAGCCAATCCTTCGGTTGCTTGACGAATCGTATAAATGTTCATCCGATTGATACCAGGTCCTAAAATTCCTCGCATACCGGCAGTCCCAAATTCCAAAGGCATATAAAAAGCGTCTTCTAACATCGCAGGATCTGCTTCTAATGCGGTCAATTGTTCTTTTAATTGTGGATCTAAGTGTTCACTGTTTTTCCATTGATTAAATGTTTGTTCCCATGCCATAAAATAACCTCTCCTTTTTCCGTTAAAATGCTCTAAAATTAGTATAACACTACTTACAGATTTCTCAAAGAATAACCAAACGAAAAATAAAAACAGCTGCTATCAAAAGTGATTGACACTTTAAAAATAACAGCTGATCCCATTAAACTATTTCGTTAATTGAGCATCCTTTTGTGTTTCAATAAAATCAAACACTTGTTGACCAGCAATACTGCCATCGCCGACTGCCGTCGTGATTTGACGCAAGCCTTTTTCACGAACATCGCCAACCGCGTAAACACCAGGAATTGAAGTTTCCATCTGCTCATTGGTTAAAATCCAGCCAGCATCATTCGTGATACCGCTGGCTTTGAATGGTTCTGTCAACGGATCTAAACCAACATAGATAAAGACACCGCCAGCAGCTTCTTCTGTCACTTCATCCGTTTTTACGTTTCTGATTTGCACGCCAGTCACGACCATCTCATTGCCTTTGATTTCTTCAACAACAGAATCCCAAATAAAAGAGATTTTCTCGTTGGCAAATGCGCGGTCTTGAATGATTTTTTGTGCTCGTAATTCGTCACGACGGTGAACGATCGTTACTTCGGAAGCAAATTGTGTTAAGTAGATAGCTTCTTCGACTGCCGAGTCGCCTCCGCCAACAACAATCAAGCGTTTGTTACGGAAAAAGGCACCGTCACAAACCGCACAGTATGAAACACCGCGTCCCGCGAATTCTTCTTCGCCTTTGACGCCTAACTTTCTATGTACGCATCCTGTGGCAATGATGATTGTTTTCCCTTGATAGGTTTTGTCTTCGGTGGCAACTTCTTTGAATTCACCTTGATCCGTGATGCTCTGAACGATCCCATAGGCATTTTCAACACCAAATTTAATGGCACCTTCATACATTTTAAATGCTAATTCAGGGCCTAAGATTGATTCGTATCCTGGGTAGTTTTCAACTTCAGCCGTATTGTTCATTTGACCGCCAGGTGCGCCTCGTTCAATCATTAGTACTGATAAATTCGATCTTGACGCATAAAGCGCTGCTGTCATCCCCGCAGGGCCTGCGCCGATGATAATTACATCATACATATATTTCCCTCCAATTTGGACTACCCATACTTTACTTTCAAAAGCAAATTCTTTCAACTCATCTGCTTACAAAAAATAATAAGATATTCCTGCTTTTACTTTTGAAAATTACATTGACTTTCTTTGCAATTTTTGTAAAATTTTCACGATACGTCTATTATATAGAAAATAAGGAGTCCTTACAATTGAATAAGAAAAAACTTTTAGGAAAATCAGACCGTGAACTGCTTTTCCTCAGCTGGCCGATTTTTGTTGAGCTATTTTTGCGGGTCGTTATTGGGAATGTCAACGTTTGGATGATTTCTCATTACTCCGAGCCAGCAGTAGCGGCCGTCAGTGCTGCCAATCAACTATTGAATTTAACGGTCTTTATTTACGGTTTCATCACCGTGGGTACTCAGATCATTATCGCACAATTGATTGGTGCGAAAAAACGCGACCAGATACCGAAAGTCATCAATACCGCTCTCTTTGGCTCATTGTTCATCGGGATTTTGATCAGCTTAATGTTCCTTTTCGGCTCAACCTATCTCCTTCGTTTCATGGGATTGGATGCTGAATTAGTTGCTTTAGGTCATGGATACTTACAAGTGTATGGAGGAAGTCTGTTCCTTTCATCGATCACGGCGGTCATAATTGCTGTCATGCGTAGCCACAGTTTCACAAAACCTGCGTTATTGGTGCCGATGTTTGCTAGTATCCTAGCCGTCATTGGAAATTACTTTGTCTTATATAGCCCCTTTGGTTTACCGAATTTCGGTGTGACCGGATTGGCATTTTCTAGCGTCTTTGGTAATTCGATCGGTTTAATAATTGCCGCAATGTTGCTGAAGAAGCATGTGAATTTTTCTGTTTTATCTGCCCGTTTCTCGAATGTCTCTTGGGGTGTGATGAAAAACATTTTGACTTACGGATTGCCTTCTTCTGGCGAGTCTCTTTCCTATCAGGGAGCGCAAGTCGTAGTGACGATGATCGTGGCTCAACTTGGTGCCAGCGTCTTGATTGCAAAATCTTACGTAACAGCTATCACCCAATTTGTTTATTTGATTGCCTCCGCATTGAGTCAAGGGAATCAAATCATGATTGGCCGCAATGTCGGTGCTGGAGAATACGATCGCGCGCATCAGCGAGGCATGCACACAATGGTGATCGGGATCATTGCGTCGGTAACGATCTGTTTATTGACTTACTTGTTTATTGAGCCAATCATGGGAATCTTTACCACCAACGCGGAAGTGATCGAGATTGCCAAAGGTGTCTTTTTGGTAGAGATCGTTTTAGAAACGGCGCGTGCAGTCAATATGATCCTTGTGGGTTCTTTAAATGCAAGTGGCGATGTGAAGTTCCCATTGATCTGTAGTCTAGTTGTTCTATGGGTCATCAGCTTACCGTTTTCCTATTCACTGGCGATCGTCTTTAAATTCGGCTTGATCGGCGTTTGGATCGCTTATGCCATTGACGAAGCATTGCGCAGCGTCTTAATGATTTATCGTTGGCACTCCGGTGTATGGAAAACTAAATCTGTCGTTCATCCACAAGAAACAGAACCCGAAGTATTGCCAGAAGCATAATTAAAGTCCAGCGGTCTCGGTGACTGCTGGACTTTTTTGTTTTCCATAAAAAATAAAATGCGCCAAGAAGTTTGCTTGGTTTTTTTGAAGACTTTGCTCTATACTTGTCTCAGAAGCTATCGACTAAGATTTACATTAAAAGGAGCGTTTGCTATGTCAATCTATGACTACCAAGCAACATTGGAAAATGGCGAAACTTATTCGCTAGCAAAATACGAAGGTCAACCGCTAGTGATCGTCAATACAGCTACGAAGTGTGGTTTGAGCCCGCAGTTCAAAGAACTACAAGGTCTTTATGAAACTTATAAAGACCAAGGATTGGTCGTTTTAGGGTTTCCTTCTGATCAGTTCAAACAAGAAGTCGGGTCAGCCGAAGAAGCCGCAGCCGCTTGCCGAACCACCTATGGTGTCGACTTTCCGATGCACAAGTTAACAGTGATCAATGGAAAAGACGCGGATCCCTTGTTTCGCTATTTGGAAGAAGAAGCACCTGGCACGCTAGGAAAAGCCATTAAATGGAATTTCACGAAATTCTTGGTGGATCGCCAAGGTAAAGTCGTTGAGCGTTTTGCTCCCCAGACAAATCCTCAAAAAATGATTCCAGAAATTGAAAAAGTTCTTTAAAAAACAGAGAAAGGCGGTTTTGAGGACAAAACATGTCATCCTTAAGGTCACCTTTTTGTGATTGCTGCAACATAAACATTATACAACAATCAAATTGGCGCTTGTCAAAATATCTGAATGTCTATTTCTTCTTAAAGAAACCATTCGTTACAAAGATTTCAAAAAGACTTTAAAAAAACTGCAGTGGATCCCCTTTGATTTCTCAACGGGATCAACTGCAGCTTCTTTTGATTAGTTATTCGATAAATCTTCACCATTTGAAGCAATCACTTGTTTGTACCAATCAAATGATTTTTTCTTGGTTCGTTTCAAGGTGCCGTTTCCTTCATTGTCACGGTCCACATAAATGAAACCATAGCGTTTTTTCATTTCACCTGTTCCAGCTGAAACTAAATCGATACAACCCCAAGTCGTGTAACCCAATAAGTCGACACCATCTTGTTCAACCGCATCTTTCATTGCTTGGATATGCTCTGCCAAATATTGGATGCGGTAATTATCTTCCACATAGCCATCTGCATCTGGTGTATCCACAGCGCCTAGACCATTTTCAACGATAAACAATGGTTTTTGGTAACGGTCATAAATGTCATTCATTGTAATCCGCAAACCAAGTGGATCAATTTGCCAACCCCACTCACTTGCTTCCAAGTATGGGTTTTTCACAGAGGCAAAAATATTGCCAGCCGTTTGTTCTAACAATTCAGCGTCCGTTGTTGATACGCGTGAAGAATAGTAAGAGAAAGAAATAAAGTCTACGGTGTGAGCTTTCAACAGCTCAAGGTCGCCTTCTTCCATTTTGATTTCGATCCCATTGCGTTCCATTTCTTTCAGCGCATATTGTGGATATTCCCCACGTGATTGAACATCAATAAAGAAATAGTTTTCGCGATCTGCTTTGCGTGATTCCCAGACATCTTCTGGTTTGCTTGTATATGGATAGTACGCGCCAGCAGCCAGCATACAACCTACTTTGTTTTCAGGATCAACTTCGTGAGCGATTTTCGTTGCGATTGCGGATGCCAACAACTCGTGGTGAGCCGCTTGATATTTCACTTGCTCAACGTTATCGCCTTCTTCAAAATAAAGTCCCGCTCCCATAAATGGCGCATGTAGAATCATGTTGATTTCGTTGAAGGTCAACCAGTATTTTACTAATCCTTTGTAGCGGTTGAAAATCACGTTACACAAGTTTTCATAGAATCCGACTAATTCACGAGAACGCCATGCTCCGTATTTTTCAACTAAATGCATCGGGCAATCAAAGTGAGTGATCGTTACTAATGGTTCGATCCCATATTTGTGGCATTCTTTGAAAAGATCTTCATAGAACTTCAAGCCGTCTTCATTTGGTTCTGTTTCATCCCCTTTAGGGAAAATCCGACTCCAAGCGATCGACAAACGGTAGGTTTTAAAGCCCATTTCGCCAAATAGCGCGATGTCTTCTTTGTAGCGATGATACATATCGATCGCTTCTTTTGCTGGGTAGAAATGTTCGTCATCAAAATCGAACATTTTCATTTGACCAGTAATGACTGGAAAACGATCTTTGCCGATCGGTACCACGTCAACGTTTGCCAAGCCGCGTCCGCCTTCTTGGTAGCCTCCTTCACATTGATTGGCAGCTGTTGCGCCGCCCCATAAAAAGTCTTTTCTAAATGCCATGTTTCTTTCCTACTTTCTCTTTATTTAACTAGTTCGCGATCAAGTTCGCGAGCTACTTCATCTTGTACTTCTACGCCTTCTTTTTCAAGACGTGCGATCGTTTCCTTAAATTTAGGCAAGTGATCTTTGTGGGCAATAAACAGTTCGTCCATGACACGTTTTGCCGTATCACCTGATGGAACCAATGGGTTGATGGTGAAGGCTTGTAATGCGATATTGTAATCCCCCGTCACAGCTGCTTCGATCGTTAATAATTCCATTGCTTTCATTACCTGTAACCAACCTTTTTCAGCTGTCGGTAACTCACCAAAGGCAACATTTCTAGCCCCTTGTCCGCCAACGTAAGCTGTTACTTCGACTACGCAATCGGCAGGAAGATCTGGAACGGCGCCTTCATTTTTGGTTGAAACGACGATTTGGGTATTTTTATTAGCATAAATGGAAGCAATCGTTTCACACGCTGCATCTGAGTAGTAAGCACCACCACGTTTTTGCAGCTGTTCTGGTTTATGATCCAATTCAGGATCTTTGTACAACTCAAACAATTCGGCTTCGGTTTGTTTCACTTGCTGTGCGCGTGTACCGACAGTCTTGTACTCTTCGATCGCATGATTCAACATTTCTTCTTGACGATAGTAATAACGGTGATACCCGCAAGGAATCATCTTCATTTGTTCCAGCTGTTCTTTGTAAAATGGTACATCAAAGATATTCTTCGGTAAGCCATTGTCTTCTTCATACATTTTATCAATAATGTCCATCGTAACGTCATTGCCGTGTGAGTCGGTAACTTTGTGCCAGTGAAAGTGGTTCAATCCTGCAAATTTGTAAATCAATTCGTCAGGTTCTTTGCCAAGCAACGCAGGTTCAACCATCGTTGCCATGACAGGCACGTTACACAACCCGATGACTTTGTCCCATTTTCCGTAACGCACGATTGCTTCAGTCACCATACCGCTTGGATTCGCAAAGTTGATCAACCAGGCATCGGGACACAAGCGTTTCATGTCTTCAACGATTTCAAGAATGATTGGAACCGTACGAAACGCTTTGAACATACCACCAGGGCCGTTGGTTTCTTGACCAATCATGCCGTAATAGGCAGGAATTCGTTCATCTTTGATACGGGCATTCAGCAATCCTACTCGGAATTGAGTCGTAACGAAATCAGCATCTTTTAACGCTTCTTCTCGATCCAATGTCATGTGGATTTTTACATCGTAGGGTGACGCATCCCACATCCGTTGTGCCATCGCACCAACGATTGCTAATTTTTCTTTTCCTGCTTCGATATCTACTAGCCAAATCTCACGAATCGGCAATTCTTCATAGCGTTTGATAAAGCCTTCCATTAACTCCGGGGTATAGCTGCTGCCGCCACCAATGGTTGCAATTTTAATTCCTTTTGTCATTGTATTGCTCCTTTGCTATTTTATTTACATTCTTATTATCATTCATAAAAACATTTGATTCAATGTAAATAGCATATTTAGAAAAAGCGTTTGCAAATCTCGCTTCTTCTTGCAGATGTTTTGTAAAAAAGATTTACAAAGAGCATCAAATAAGGAATAATTAGGATGTAAACGATTCGCTAGGTACTGAATAAAAACGAATTTTTGTAAAAACCATTTACAAATAATCATAAAAAAATGTAAAAAGGAGCATATATACCATGTTGTTACAAGAAAAAATGCGCCAAATCAAACTAGCATCAGCGGAACGATCGTTGATCGATTATTTATTAGCCAACCCGACTGCGATGGCGGATCAAACCATTAAGGAATTGTCAGAAAAGACCTACGTTCATCCTTCTACTTTTATTCGGATTGCCAAAAAATTAGGCTTCAATGGTTGGCTCGACTTAAAAACGGCCTTTGTGGAAGAGCAAACTTATATGAGCAGCCATTTTACTGATGTAGATGCGAACTTCCCTTTTTCCTCCCATGACGGCATTATGACCATCGCCAAAAAGTTGGCAAAGCTTGAACAAACAACGATTGAAGATACGCTTTCCTTGATCCATCATGATGAATTACAAAAAGCGAAACAATCGTTGCTCAACGCCAACCATATCAAGATCTTCGCCAGTAATGCCAATACCTTGATTTCTCAAGACTTTGTTTTGAAGATGCGGCGTTTAGGAAAAAACATTCACGTCTGCGACACCTTCGGCGAGAGTGCTTACGAGGCATCTAACTGTACCTCCGATACGACCGCGATCTTGATTTCTTACACCGGTGAAAACAAAATGGTCAAAGAAATCGGTAAGATCCTTGCCGAGCGGCAGGTTTCCATCATTGGCATGACGAGTATCGGGGAGAACTCCTTGGCGAAATTAAGTAATTGTGTTTTGAATATCACGACAAGAGAACGGCTCTACTCAAAGATCGCCAACTTTACGATCAATACGTCCGTTTGCTACTTGCTGGATTTGTTGTACGCAGTCGTCTTTTCGGAGCATTATGAAAAAAACTTGCAGCATTTGATCGATATTGGCATGGCTTATGACAAGCGCCCTACATCATCGACGATAATCGCTGAGCCAACCTACGATAAAAATCTTCATTATAAAGACTCACTGTTTCCCAATTAAATGACTGACAAAAAGCGATCGCTTCACATGGGCGATCGCTTTTAACCTTACGTAGAACTTGTTAGAAAGTTTTTGGCTAAACTAAAGCCGTGATCAAATCATCGGAACAGCCTACCTCACGTTTGTCTGACTCGATGATATCCAAATAATCGGCGGAGTTGGTGACTAACACTGGGGTCTCAATATTAAATCCAGCTTTGATCAATGCATCCTTATCAAAGGTGATCAATTTTTGTCCGCGAGTCACCGTGTCTCCTTGCTTCACATGGGCTTCAAAGTATTCACCGTTTAATTGAACAGTATCTAAACCAATATGGATCAAAAGCTCTAAGCCGTTCTCAGAGATCAACCCAATGGCATGTTTGGTTGGGAACAAGGTCATTACTGTTCCGTCAAAAGGAGCCACAACTTCGCCTTTTGAGGGATGGATCAAGATGCCTTTTCCTAGAATCCCTTGTGCGAAGGCTTCATCTTTTGCACTGCTTAGTGGTGCGATCGTTCCTTCAACAGGGGAAGTGATTACTTCTTTCCGAACAGTCATCGCTGGTTGTCCTTCAGCGATTTCTTCTTCCACCGCATCATCTTTCCAGAAAGCCATCGTCAAACCAAAGCCAATTGCAGCAGCGATCAAGATTCCGATGACCGAGAACCACATGCCACTGGCATCTCCTTCTGGAGTGATATAGTTAAAGATTCCAAAGACGCCTAAACCACCAGAGGTATAGCTCGTTGTGCCATTGATCATTAAGAAGGCACCTGCGACCGCCCCACCAATCATTGAGAAGAAAAACGGCATTTTTTTCGGTAACGTGATCCCATAAATTGCTGGTTCTGTTACACCAAAAAGTCCTGAGATAATGGCTGGTGGACATAGAGCTTTTAGTTTTTTGTCTTTAAGTTTAAAGTACATAGCCATCACTACCGCTGTTTGGGCAAAGCTGGCACCAAATGATGCTACCAAAATTTGACTGTAGCCGAGCTGTGTCACTTGCATAATGTGTAGTGGCACAACTGACCAATGCAAGCCGAAAATAACCAAGACTTGCCAGAAGAAGCCTAATAACAAACCATAAATCGCTGGAGAGAAGTCCATCAATGCTTCAAATCCTGAGCTTAAAAGATCCGTCAACATACTGATCACAGGTCCAATCACCAAAAAGCCAATTGGCAATGCAATCAATAAAACCAAGAAAGGCACTAAAAATGTTTGGACAACAGACGGAATGATTTTCTTCGCCAATTTTTGAACTTGTGCAGCGAATGCGATGATAAAGATTACTGGAACCACACTACTAGTATATGTCGCACCAACCCACGGAATCCCTAAGAAGGTTTCATACGCTGGCAAGCCTAATAAGCTATAAGGTGCAGCAGCTCCCTCGCCAGCTCCGGCAACAAATGCCGCTTGCAAGGCTGATCCTTGAATCGTCGGATAGCAAAGCGCCGACCCGATCACGATTCCCACCATTGGATTTAAGCGGAATTTTTTTGCTGACGTATACCCTAAAATCACCGGCATAAACATGAAGATCGAATCACCGATCGCATTGAACATCACATAGGTACCAGTCGTTGTTGTATAATCGATCAAACCTGTTGTACCAATAAAAAGCAACAGTGCGTTTAGTCCTTTGATCATCCCAGCCGCACACAAAGCACCTAAGAAGGGTTGGAAGCAGCCGCTCAAAATATCGATCAAACGATCAAACAAGTTGCCACCTGAGGCTGTTTCTTCAGCATCACCACTGATTCCTGCAACATCGATCACTTCTGCATAGACATCTGGCACATGGTTTCCGATAACCACCTGGTATTGACCGCCACTCTTCATGACCGTCACGACACCTTCCATGTTCTTTAAGACTTCATCATTTGCGACGCCTTCATCCTTTAACTTAAAACGCAGGCGTGTGATACAATGCGTCAAGCTATTGATGTTCTCTTTCCCACCGACATTTGCGACGATTTTTTCTGCTAATTCACGATATTTTCCCATTTTTGATTCCTCCAATTTTTTTGTATTGAAGGTTTAGCCAACTGAATGTCACTATCCAAAATGTTTCGTCTTTGATATGCTACTTCTTAACTAGCGGTCCTAAAAATACGTTTTAATAAAAATCATTGCCAAAAAATCATTCTTTCTTCTATATCTTGCACTGAGTAAAACTCCTTCTCCTTTCTTCTTTATTTCAATCAACGATTTTTTTGCACAAGTCTGGCAATATGAATCGTTAAATACAAACTTTCGTCACTGGACATTTGATACTGATATTGATTTTCTAATAGTTCAGCGATTTTTTGTACGCATTGATACGCATTTCGGTACTTCACTTTGACCATAGCCAAAAGATCTTCATCGGTTTCATCCGTATGAGGGGTATGGTTTTGCATTCTTGAGACAAAAAATTTCAAATGCGTAGTGAAGCGATAAAAATAAACGGACTCTTCATCAAAGGTGGTTTTGAAAAAATATTTAACAATGTTAATGATGTCTTGCATCGTTTGGGTTAGCTCAGCAATATTGCCTTGGTCACCATTTTCGGTTTGCGCATTGACCAGATGCAGAGCAATAAAGCCAGCTTCATCATCTGGCAGCTGAATCCCGTAATGTTCTTTGATTTTTTCTACTGTTTTGCAGCCTATTTGGTACTCATCGGGGAAAAAACGCTTGATATCCCACAATAAGACATTTTTGACCGTCATTCCTTTTTTCGATCGTTCAATGGCACAGTGCATATGATCTGTCAGCGAGATGTAGATGGAATCATTGATGGGGGATGACAATTCTCGCCGAGCATACTCAATGATCTCATTGGATAATTCAAGATATTCCAGTGGTAAGTCAGCAAGCAGCTCTTGAAATTGAGATAAGATCGTCTGATTTTCTAAGCGATATACTTTATCGACCGTTTCTGAAGAAATGTCATCTCCCACTTTTTTCTTAAAGGCAATCCCCCGCCCCATAACAATAATCTCGTTTTGACTTTGATCGGTAGTGATCACAACATTATTGTTTAACACTTTACTGATTTTCATGTCCTACCCCCACTTACTTTATCATTGCGGATATGGTTCATTGCTTGTCTTTATTGTTTAGCCAACAGTCAACACAGAAAAAACCTCATGAAAGCAGCGCAAATACCGCAGCTTCATCAGGTTTAGCTTGTTAAAAATCAACAATCACTATCCATTAGAACCAGTTCTATTATCTTTATCATAGCAAAGGTAGAAAGCGCTGTCAATCGTTGTTCGTTATTTTTATTTTCATCCCTTCCTTCTTTTTTTCGTACAAAAAAACCTTAAAAACGAGAGTCTTTAAGGTTAGCATTACTATCAAAGCTATTAAACTTCACTTGCCTGCAAACGGTACATATCGGCATACAACCCTTTTTGAGCCAAAAGTTCATCATGGGTGCCTCGTTCGACGATCGAGCCTTTATCAAGCACCAAAATCAACTCAGCATCGCGAATGGTAGACAATCGATGGGCGATCGCGATCGTGGTTCGCCCTTGACGCATATTTGCCAAGCCTTCTTGGATCAGTCCTTCTGTTTCAGTATCGATATTGGCAGTCGCCTCATCCAAGACCAGCACTTTCGGATCGGTCACCATCGTTCGGGCAAAGGAAATCAATTGCCGTTGCCCGCTTGAATAACTGGCACCCCGTTCAATCACTTTGGCGTGGTATTTACCAGGTAGTTTTTGAATAAAGGCATCTGCTTGAACAAATTTTGCTGCTGCTTCGATCTGTTCTTCACGAATGTCCTGATTCAATAAGCGGATATTGTCAGCGATGTCCCCATAAAACATGAAAGCATCTTGCAATACGAGTCCAACTTTTTTCCGAAGCTCTTCCATCGTGAAGTCGCGGATATCTTGATCATCGATCAAAATTTGCCCTTCCCCAAATTCGTAAAAACGCATCAACACATTGATGATCGAGCTCTTGCCACTTCCTGTGTGACCGACTAGAGCCACGGTCTCACCTGGATAGGCGATGAAAGAAATATGATTCAATACGTTGTTTTTTCCATCATAGGAAAAACTGACATCGCGAAATTCAATTTTTCCTTTGGTGATGGTTTGACTGGCATCGGAATTTTGCTGCGGCGTATATTCTTCGTTATCCATAATCTTCAAAATCCGGCTGCCGGCTACCATCCCATCAGTAAAGACGCTGAGAAAATCCATCATCTGTGTCATTGGATTAAAGAATCCTTGAATATAGGTCGTAAAGGCGAAAATTAACCCAACTTCAATCGGCGATTCTAAAGCATCAAACCCAAAGAGCGTCAATGACAAGGCGATCGCTAAGGCATACAACAAACTAATGATTGGTGATAGTAGCAGCGCATTCGTGCGGATCATAGCGTATCTGGTTTTCAAATAATCATCGTTGGTCGCTTCGAATTCTTCATTCAGCCGCGCCTCTTGGCGGAATTGTTGAATGATCTGCATACCAGAAATCGATTCATTCAATTTCGTATTCAGCTGACTCAGTTTTTCCCGCATTTGACGATAGATACGAGAGCTGAATTTTTGATAATACCAGATGACTACCATTAGGATTGGCAGAAAAATCAAGTTTAGTAAGGCAATTTTGACGTTGATGCGGAACATGGCGGCAAAAGAAGAAACCACCGCAAAAATTCCTGTCAATACCATCAAGAAGACATACCAAAATTCATACAATGTTTCTGTGTCGTTGCTGACCCGTGAAACGATCGAACCCGCTGGCGTCTGATCGAAATAGCGCATCCCAAGACTATGCAATTTTTCAAATAATTTTGCTCGAATATATTGATAGGTTTTTAAAGAACCCATTGAATAAAGGAACCATTGGAAAAACCAAATCACGGCTTTTACCAACACCCCAAAGAAATACAACGCAGCAAAGAAATAAATGACTTGCTGGGTCGCCGTCTGATTGGTCAAATAATTATCCATAAAGGTTTGAATGATCAAAGGCAACAAGATATTGATGATCGATAGCACAAAAGCAAAAAAGATCGCTGCATAGAAGGTTTTTCGAAACGGTTTGGCAAAAAGAAACATTCGTTTGATGATGTTTTTTTGCTCTTTAAAGGGAATCGATTTGCTCCATTCTGATTCTTGCATTAGGCTTCACTCCCTTCGATTTTGGCTTCTAGTTGCTGCTTGTCCCACATTTTTTTATACCAGCCATTTGCAGCCAATAATTGTTCATGGGTCCCACGTTCACTGATTTTCCCATTGTCGATCACGAGAATTTCTTCTGCATGCTTGACACTGCTTAGGCGGTGGGCAGCAATGATCGTTGTTTTATTCTGACGGAATGTCCGTAATTGTTGTAAAATAGCTTCTTCCGTTTTGGCATCTACTGCTGAAAGGGCGTCATCTAAAATCAATAATTCTGGGTCAGTGATCAAGGCACGGGCAATGGATAAACGCTGTTTTTGTCCGCCGGAAAGAGAAACACCACGTTCCCCCACCATCGTTTCGTACCCTTCAGGAAACTGACTGATATCCTCGTGGATCACTGCTAATCTAGCAGCCGCTTCAACTTCTGCTTGAGAAGACCGTGGTTGCGCGAAGCGGATATTGTCTCGAATCGTCATGGAAAATAAGAAATGATCTTGCGGAACATAACCGATCGAACCCAAAAGAGCATTCAAAGAGTATTGCTTGCTGTCGATGCCCCCGAAGGTGATCGCCCCATCAAATGAATCATACTCTCGCAACAAGAGCTTCATCAAAGAGGTTTTTCCTGCACCAGTTTTCCCGACCACACCAAGTGTTTGCCCGGCAGGCAAAGTAAAGTGGATGTCTTGCAGGGCAAAATCATCTCCTTGATAGTGAAAATCATTGATTTGAACGTTCACCGTTCCTTGGGCTGGGGTATCGACCGCATCTTTGGCTTCAATGATATGGGTCTTTGCCGCCAATAATTCGGCAACCCGATCATAACTTGCATTGCCTCGTTCCAGCACATTGAACAGGCGTCCGATGGCAAACATTGGCCAAACTAACATACCGATATAACTGATGAAAGATACCAATTGACCGATCGAGATGGTACCGTCCATGACATAATTGCCGCCAACGATGATCGTCAGCACATAGGAGATTCCAATGATGATCGTAATAAACGGATCAAATAAGGCATCCAGAAAATTGACTTTGCGGTTTTTGATGATGGCATGGTCGATTTTGGTTTGAAAATCAGCGATGTCCTCTTTTTCCTGTCCAAAGGTTTTGATGACTTTCATCCCAGTAATACTTTCTTGGGCTTTGTCGTTGATGGAAGAAAAGGCTTCTTGCGAGTCACGAAACGCATCATGCAATTTGCTACCAAGAACCCGTGCCATGACTGCTAAGAAAGGCAGCGGCAATAGAGCAATGATCGTTAACCGCCAATCGATAAAGAGAACCATCGCAATGATGGTAGCTCCACCAGAGATGAAGGAATCAGCAAAGGTCAAGATCCCCGCCCCTGCCACATTCTGGATGGCATTCAAGTCATTGGTGGCATGGGCCATCAAATCACCTGTCCGATGCTTTTGATAAAACAACTGATCCATCCTTGTAAAATGTGCAAATAACTGTCTGCGTAACGTTTTTTCTAGCCGAGCGGCACTGCCCCAGATATGCGTTCGCCAGACAAAACGAAACACATATTGAGCGATAGCTGAAGCAATCAAGATCATGACCCAAAAAAAGATCGTCTGCATCGAGATCTCTTTTTCCGCAATTTCATCGATGATGATCCCGATAACTTTGGGAGGGGCCAACTGTACCAAGGCGACTAGGACTAAAGAGCCTACGCCTAACAAATAATGTTTCTTTTCTTGTTTAAAAAACCAACCTAACTTCCTAAATATTGACATAACACTCTCCATTTCTTTGTGACCTGTTGCCTAAATTTTGCGATTTTTCCGAATATTTATTAGATTCAGATTCGATTGCTACCCCGCTATTCACAGAACGTAAATAGAAAAAGCAGCCTGGGGACATTCTTTTAGTTTCTGCATTTTGCCGCAATAAAAAGCGAGCTGATAAAATCAGCCCGCTTCTTAGAAAAAAACCTACTTTTGGTTTTTCATTTGCTGCATCATCTGACGAATCTTTTTCTCAGAAGGTTTTTGACCCATTGACATCATCATCGAGCGAAGCATATCCTCATTAACGGGAGGATTTTTCTTTAGATAATCTTGCATATATTTACGCGCCAAAAAGAAGCCGCCGACAGCGCCTAGTAATGCTGCAACAACAGCGATCACGATTACGATTCCTACACTAACCATTTGAAAACTCTCCTTTCTCTTGTACTCTCAATGAATCATTTTACTAGAAAAAAACACAAAAAGAAAGAGTGAAAGTTGGATTTATCCAAAAACTTTCACTCGTTTCCTCAACTTAATGCGACATCTCTTTTATTGAATAACCAATTTGTTAAAAGGTAGATTAAAACACTATAAACAAGGATCCCGATCGCCATTTCCCAATAGCCCAATCCCGGATCAAAGGCAGTCATCTGCATGTCAGGACTATTTAATAAACTCGGTATCTGCTCTTTGATATTCATAAAATTAAACGGGTTCCACTTCAGCCATGGGTATTTTTCTTGAGCAAAAAGCATGATCGAGTTGATGATGCTGCTTCCAAACAACATACCCAAGCCTAAGCCAACCGCCAGGCTTTGAGAGCGAATGACGGCTGAGATAAAGATGGTCAATGCAATATAAAAGACAATCAATAGCAAGTTGGTTCCCGCAAAAACAAAGGCAACGAGAATCGCCGCTAGCCCGTTGTAGCCAGTAGCAGCAAAAGGTGATTCAGCTGCTAAAAATAAATTGGCGGCTGCTAAACTACTGATCAGTAAAACAGCAGTCCCTAAAAGCGCAAATAAAAACGTGTTGATGGCTTTTGCTGCTAAGATTTGGCTTCTGGAAAAAGGCCGAATCAATAAGAACTTGATTGTTCCACGACTGAACTCTTCCGCCACTGAAGAAGCTGCCACAATCACCACAAATAAGTTTAAAAAGGAAGTCATGTCGCTCAAAGAAGCGAATAAATCATTGGCACCAATCTCGGGACTACCTAAGCGAACCACATAGGTCAACCCAAAAGTCATTAGAACCAATAAAAGCAGCATGATCCAAGTAGAACGTTTTTTGGTTAATTTGATCCATTCATTTTTAACCAATGTCAGCATGCTTACAAACCTCCTTCTTCGGTCCAAGCCAAGAATGTATCTTCTAGAGAAGATTGCTTTGTCCGTAGTTCTTTCAAGCCGATCCCAGCCGTCACGATCGCTCCAGCGATTGCCGAACGCTGATCTGTTGCTAGAGTGACTTGCAATTCATCTGCAACCTGCAAGACCTCGACCTCAAAGGAAGCTTTTAACAGTGCTTCTGTTTCCGCATTATCATCAGTTTTAATAATCAGTACATTTTTCTCTGCTTTCAACTCTGCCATTGCTACTTGATGAGTGACTTTTCCTTTTTGCACCACGATCAAATGATCGGCAATTTGTTCGATATCGCTTAATTGATGACTGGAAACTAAGACAGAAACGCCTTTTTCTCTCAAAGAAAGAATCATTTCTCGAAACTCCCGCATGCCTTTAGGATCCAGGCCATTCATCGGTTCATCTAAAACTAATAAGTCTGGTTGATGGACCAATGCCTGGGCAACACCTAAACGCTGACGCATCCCTAATGAATAGGTTTTGACTTTTTGATGGATGTGTCCTTCTAAATGTACCTGACGAATAAGAGCTTCTAATTCTGCTGTCGTACTTTTTTTCTTCGCCATGCGCTGATACTGCATCAAATTTTCATAGCCTGTCATATAATTATAAAACTCAGGATTTTCAACGATCGCACCGACTGAGGCAATCGCGGTTTTAAAAGAAGAATCCAGTAAATTCCCCATAATGGCAATCGATCCTGTGTTGTGCTTCATCAACCCAACAATCATCCGAATGATCGTCGTCTTCCCAGCCCCATTAGGCCCTAATAAACCAACGACTTGTCCTTGGTCCACCACAAAGGAAACATCCTCAATGATTCGTTTGGTTCCAATCAATTTGGAAACATTTTGCAGTGCTAATACTTCTGTCAAAGTTACCCCTTCTTCCTAACACCTTTTCTGCAACGATTTTAAATAAAAAACGTTATGATAATATGTATACCATGCCATCTCTGTAAAAAAAAGTCAAGAAGCGAAAAAGGAACGACGATGTTCCTGTTTTTGCTTCTTGACACCTGTGTTTATCAAAGTCGCTTTTCACTTTCGCCTTACTGCCGAAACTTACGAAATTATAAGTTCTGTCTGCTCAGCCAACCCACGCGGCTGATTATTTACATGGTACGATCAAATCGATTGGGCAAAAACGAGCTTTTCAAAAGCTGCCTTGTTCTTGGCACTTCTGATCTGTTTGATCGTTTGTTTAAGTTGTTTCCACTCCTTTGCGCTTGGTTGACCGTTCCAATAAAAGATATAGGGCTGTTCTTCCTCAGAAAATTCTTGATGAATCGGATAATCACTGATGACCAAATCTGGTTTTTGAGTAAGTGAAAGATGCGCCATCGCTCGATGCGTTGCATTCAATAGTCGGTTCTTCATCCAAAGTTCTTGCGTTTTTCCGTATTTCGAATGGATCGAGAAAGTGACTGGCTGTTCATATTTGATAAAAATAACTCTCAATAACATACAGTATTGGAAAATCAATCGGTCATTCTTTTGCAGCAATGCACGCAAATCAGGTAAAGAAACAGTCGCTTCCTCAAAAAATCGTTTCACGGTCGGATAAAGCACTGGGAAAGCCGCTTGTAGCTCTTGCTTGTCGGTCGGTTTACCAAAACTATCACTTTTTTGTCGGGTACCAAAAAGGTTGGAAGCAGAATGGATCATTACGAAATTAACTAGTAAATAGTTTTTTTCAGCATCGGTAAACCTCAGACGAAAACACTGGGCTAGTTGTTCAACAAGTAATACTTCTGGCTGATACTTGGGTTGGGTCAACCACGAGAGTTCCGCCTCGCAAAGATCCTCTTCAAGATAGGTGTTCATTACGCCAAACATAAAATACAAGAAGCTGCATTCAGGCTCCGAGATTTCAGATAGAGAAAGGTGATTGCCGTTGAATAATGGCTTTAAAAAGACCTCAAAAAACTGATTCCTTTCAATCAGTGGATGTTCAAAGGTACTTACTTCCTCTGGTAAAAAAGTGATTGGATGCTTTTGATGAATTCTTTGCAGGGAGATAGCGAATAGATTAAGAAACTTATCGATATCGATTTTTCTCATATAAGAAGCATGAGTTTCAAACAAAGCCATAACGCTTTCTTTATCCTTGATCGATGCCACGACCTGTGAGTGCTTCTCATCGAAAATCTGCCAATAGGTTAAATGATAAAAATAGCGGATTGCGTATTCCTCACCTGTCAAGGGATCTCCTTTCTTCAGACTATAGGACAAATGATAGTTCGCCAAAATGTGATTTAGTTCTTTCAATTTTCGTTGGACCGTTCGGAGACTGCTGAAGGTTTTGAGGCTGAGTTGTTCAAGGGAGTGATAGTCCCCATGAAAGAGTGCATCGAGTAAGATAAACCCAACGGTTCCCTGTAACAATACATTATATGCTTGACTCAATAAAAATCGTGGAGAAAAAGCAATCACCACTTCTTTTTCTTGTTCATCATAAATCAACGTAAACTGAGGATAGCGGGCACAAAACCATTCGACTTGTTGCACGATCGACTGCATTTTATTCGTTCTCCTATTGAAAACATCAGAAAGCTCTTTAATTGTATATTTTGGTTTGTTCGTTTCGTAACAATAACTTAGAAACTGAAAAATTTGTTTTTCTGTGGTATCCAAAAGTGCGTGTAACATGAAAATTCCCTCGCTTGTATGGTCAGCCAAAGCTGTTTTTTGCTTTGAATCTATCACCTTACAAAATTGTAAGCTGTGAATGTTTGGTGATCGTACCACTGTGCCCTCTTTTCTGTCAAATTACTTTTAACAAATTTTCCTTTTGTTATCTGTATATTTTCATAAAAAAAGTCTGACGCCTCAAAACGATCGTCAGACTAATTATGAATTACGGCAAAACAACACGTGATTGTGCATTCTGGGGAAGAAATTTCCAATCGTGGGTTATCAATTTTCTCATGATTTTTGGGTATGTTCGTTACAGCTTCTCATCATAAAATAACTTTCGCTTCAGCCAGTAAAGAAACACAGTCAGAACCACTACTAGACCAAAGAGTAGATAGCGAAGATTGGTAGTTTTGCTGCCGGTTTTCGGTAGTACGGCTGCATTGACCTCCTTGCCACTGCTTATCTCCGTGGGTTGAAGTTGTTCCTTTTTGTCTTGAGAAGATGTTGTCGCTTGGTGCTCTTCTGTACGGACACTAGATGAAACGCTCGCCTGACTTTTCTGGGATTGATTGGCTGGCAATCCTTTGGTTTTCTTTTGTGAATCTGAATGCTTTGTCGAAGCAGATTCCTTCTCGGTAGACGTTATGGCTGTCGCTGCGTTTTCTTGACAGCTCTCTGTCTGACTTGGCTCGCTTTTAGTGACTGGTTGGGTGCTGACGGTTTCCGAATCACTGATATCGATAGTGCTTTGTGTGCTTTGGATGTCTTCACTGGTAATTTCAGCCTCAGAAGTCGTTGGATTCGTCGATTGAGACTCGCTAAATTTTGGCTCGATAGTACTAGAGGAAGCGCTTGTTGCTACCGTTTCGTTTGAGCTTTTACTTGTCTCAGCTGTCGTACTCTCATTACTGCTTGGCGGCGCGGTTACTTGCCAATGACCGGGCTTCAGGTTTTCAGTTATTGTTGTTTCACCATCATATATAACAACTAAATCAACTTTATCCATACTTTTTATCTCATCAATAGCCATCTCCGCATGGATCCTTAAGTAGTTTTCAACACCTGAAAACCAATCGACTTTCGTTAAAACTGTTTCGCCGATCACTTTTTCACTGTGTCCGTTCCCATCCCAACCATAAGTTAGTAAGACACGAACCTTTTGTGAAGTCAGTGTTTTGTTCGGACGTACCGGAACCATGATCATTTTCAAGGCTTCGTTATAAATCACTCGGTTCGTTTGTACAGAAAACGACAGATTTCCTCTGGAACGTTCTTTTGCTGAAGTATGATCGAAACCAAACACAAGAATCAATAACCCTATTAGCAGTATTGTGATTAATACACCAACCAGTTTTCTCATTTCCTCACTTCCTAAATGTATATTTCAAGATAACTTGATAAAGAAATTATAATAAAATCTCAGAGAAAACATGCGCCGAAAAAAAAAGGAAAGTGGCCATAAAATGGCATCTTTCCTTTAAATAAGTCTTTATTAATTTTTCTTCCAAGTAATAAAACTGCCTCCAAAATTTCAGTTTCTATCTACCTGATAAATTTACTCCAACCTAACTTCAATGCGCATCCTGCTAAAACCATTCCTATTGCAATCCATAAATGATTAGACACTTCATTCGTTTGAGGAAAGTGCTGTTTTTCTGATTGATTATGCAAATTATTTGTTTTGGATGACTTATTGATCCCAGAGGATGAATTTTCAGGTGACACCGCCCCAGTATTACTAGAACTACTCCTGTTAGTTGATTCGGTGGATTCACTGGTGCTACTGTCGCTACTTGGTTCCGTGCTACTACTAATGCGGCTTTCACTACTTGGTTCTGTGCTACTAGTAGTACTACTTTCACTACTTGGTTCGGTAGTACTACTAGTGCTGCTTTCACTACTTGGTTCTGTGCTACTGCTGGTGCTGCTTTCACTACTTGGTTCCGTGCTACTACTTGTACTGCTTTCACTACTTGGTTCGGTAGTACTACTAGTACTGCTTCCACTACTTGGTTCTGTGCTACTGCTGGTGCTGCTTTCACTACTTGATTCCGTGCTACTACTTGTACTGCTTTCACTACTTGGTTCGGTAGTACTACTAGTACTGCTTCCACTACTTGGTTCCGTGCTGCTGGACTCCCCTGGTTCACCGGTTCCGCCACCACCGCCACCATAGCGTGGCGTATAGCCAGTAATACTGCTTGTTCTTGGCACATCATTGACCACGGCATCAAGGATGCCCCGATTGGTATATTGTTCCAATGATCCATCAGTTTCTGTTTTATAGGTAATGTAGATCCGTTCCTCCGTATCCCGCAAAGGAATTTCAAAGGAGCCATCACTATTTAAAACGATCGGTACTTGCTCAACATACGTTGGGTTGGAAACGCTGGGGCCGTAAACCACTCGGGCAGTCGTACTGATGAGTGTCTGATGGGGACCTAAAATATCAATAAACGTTCCATCTTTGATCGTCACTTGATTTGTATCAAACGAGTTGATATACACACGCCAATCAATAATCCGTTTGGGTTCTTGCGTACCTAAATACAGTCCTTGTTTGGTGAGTAAGGCTCCCTCCCCTGTATCATCCACTGCTTGAATAAAAATAGGCACCGATTGCGTTCCATTTACTGTTTCGAAGTTGATGTTGTTGATTTGGTTCTCTGTCACTTCATCGCTGAACTTTGTCCAAAAATAAAAGTCCCCGTGTACATTGGTATTTTGTTCGACAAATTCCGTGAAAACAAAGGTCAGCTGATTGCCAACTTGGGTAACATTGACCACTAAGTTGTTATTTTCATCGTATAAAGCATACGTATTATTGACGCCTTCAATCTCAACTGGCAAGGTGACTGTTGCTTTGTCACCGGCTTTTAAGTCACCCAGATTTTCTAAACTCCACGTCATATCTATTTTAAACGAGTCATCTTTTTCGATACTTGTAATGACCTCATTGTGGCTATTGACGATCGACACATTTGTGATCAGCTTGGCGCCCACATCGGTTTCTCCATAAACAATCCGGATACCAGCAAATAAAGGAATCAGCAACAGTAAGACTGCAAATGCTTTTCCAAGTCGTGTGATCATTGGTCTCCTCCCTCAAATAAGTGCTTCCCTAAATCCATCGACCGCAGCCTTCACTGTACTCGAAATGAATTTTGCATCTGACAGTTGTCGTGTTCTAACAGTGTCTCTTCGTTTGTTTGACAAAATGAGCGTTACTTAATTTTATCTGCTTTTCAATGATTTGCACAATTAAAAGGCTTCATGGATAGAAATTTAGACAAACTAGCTAATAAAAAGCCAAATCCCAATCAGTACAAACTGAAAGAGATTTGGCTTGAAGAATAAATTACTCTGTAGGATCGGCGATCCTATCAATTTGCTGGAAGTATCGATATTGACAAATCAAGTAAAAAACGATTTGAAAAATCAAAAAGAGACTAGCGATCACACCGTAGTATTGCCAAACAGGCAATTCTACTAAGATACGCAAAGCGGTCATCGCTACCGCGAAATGGATCATTGCAACGACTGTTGGCAAGAAGTACATTACTTGCAGCTGGCGTCTCAGAACTTTGTGCCGCTCCTTCGGCGACACACCTAAAATATGCAAGGAACGATGGTACGCCCCATCTTTATCTAAATCTGCAAATAAACGGAAATAGATAATCGAAGCGGAGAAAATAAAGAAAACCGAACCCAGTAATACCGTGATCATTAAAATGATGCCATTTCCCTGACGATTTTCTTGGAAAACTTGGTATTTCGAGGTATAAGACGTACGCATCGGAATGTCTTTTGCCGCTTCTGACCACTCTTCATCCGTATAGTCACCTTTGGCTTCAAACTCCTGACTGAGCTCTTCGTATTGCTGATCGATCAAGGCATTTTCTTTATCTAAATTCCCATTGAAATCAGATACCAATTCAGGTGTTTCAGCCCATTCTGGATAGTCTAACCAAATAAAACCAGATTCCATATCATCGTTAGATTCTTGTAAGAGAGCTTGCCATTCCTCAAAGGTCTTATCTGTCACAACTGACAAACCAAAGTGATTCAGAGAAAGCATTGAGGGGCTGTGGACAATCGTAATATCCTTTTTTATACCGGTTTCTGAACCCAATTCAAGTGGGTAGATACTTGTGCGTTCGTTCTCAGGGACTTCTAGGAGCTGTTTTCGACGTGAATAATTAGCACTAAGTGTCATTATTTGATTATCTGCAACGGAATCAGCTTCCTCACCGATTTGTTTCATCATTTTCTGATAGTCGCTTTCTCGCATAATTGAAAAGCCATTCGTCGTATAAAATGAATCATTCATAACTGCAGATTCATCAAGATTCGCATAGGCCCATAGTAAGGAAACACTATCCGTTACAGGTGCATACCCTTTTTCTTCTATGGCAGTTTTAATTTCATTCACTTTTCTCTCAGAATGATCGAGGTCTTCTGGCCCAGACCACGGAAATACATAGGCTACACTAATTCCTTGGATCGAAGAAAAAGAAGAACTGCCAATCGCCAGCATCACGGAAATCCCAACGAATGCCACGGAGGTACTAATAGCAATCAGACTATACATCGCCGCATTGTCTCGCATGCGAAAAATCCATTCGCTGATAGTCAGCATCCGAGTCCCTCGTAAGAAGGTCGGGCGTTTCTTTAATCGTTTCAATAGAAATACGCTGAACTGATGGAATGACAAAATCGTGCCCGCAACAGTCAACAAGACTCCTAGCATAAGCGGCAGCATCGAGTACGTTTGGTAGCTAAAATAAAAGACCGATCCATAGCCAATTAGTAACAGCACAATTCCTGAAAAAGCCAATGCCCAATGGCTTTTTGGTTCAGGACGTGGCTTTTCATTTTCCTTGATCAATGAGATGATCTGTTCTCCTTGCAAGGCGCGGGTACTGAAAAAGGAGATCAAGAGAAAAATAAAGACATAGATCCCAAAGGTCAATCCTAAACCTTCCATAGGAACCATAAATTTCAGTCCTTCTGTTAGATACATGACATTTTGCGCAATCAGCAGCAATAATTTCGTCAATAAAATCCCTAACCCAATACCGGTCACTGTGGCACAGGTTCCTAAAAGGGCATTTTCGACAAACAAAATCTTTCGCAGATCTTTTTCTTCGATCCCCAAAATCAAGTAGATTGCCAGATCACGTTTGCGTCGTTTTAAAAAGACCACAAATGTATACCATAAAAACAACAGCGACAGTAAAGCGATCACCACAAGTGCGACGGATAGACCGACCTTCGCCAATTCTGAAAGTGTACCGCTATTGGACAAATTTTCTTCCAATTGCGGATGAAAGAGCAAAAGACTAAAGATATAAAACACCATCGCCGCAAAGGCGCTACTGACGAAGTAGGCCGCATAGGTTCGAAAATTCCCCCGCAGATTACGAATGATCAACTGTCTGAAATTCATGACGGCGACCTCCTAAATGTGCTAGGACTTCAAGAATTTTTTGATAAAATTGCTGTTGATCAGCCCCGCGATAGACTTCGTTATACAGCTTTCCATCTTTGATGAAAACGACCCGATCAGAAAAGCTGGCAGAATAAGGATCATGGGTGACCATCATGGTGGTGACCTTAAGTTGCTTGTTCATCTGACTTAGTATTTCCATGACATCTCGTGCTGCCTTTGAATCAAGATTGCCCGTCGGTTCATCTGCTAAAAGCAATTCCGGTTGATGGATCAAAGCTCTAGCAATCGCAACTCTCTGCTGCTCTCCACCGGAAAGCTGATAGATGCGTTTGTCTTTTTTCTCATAGATCCCAAGCTCACGTAATAGCTGTTCCGAACGTTCTTTCATCTCAAGAACCGGCACCCGATCCAATGTCAGTGGTAAAATCACATTCTCAAGCACGCTCAATGGCGAAAGTAAATTGTAGTTTTGAAAAACAAAACCTAGTTGCCGACGACGAAACTCCGCGAGTTTTTGCTTAGATAATTCTAGGGGCTGCTCGCCCTTGATGATCAACGAACCTGAAGTCGGTTTATCCAATGTTGCCACCAAATTCAGCATGGTGGTCTTGCCACTGCCAGATGGACCCATAATGCTGATAAATTCTCCTTCTGGCACTTTGAGATCGATTTGCTGTAAAACCTCAACATACACTTCCCCTGTATAGGTTTTCGATACATTTTTCAATTCTAGTAAAGCCATCATTTTCACTCCTTTGCTACTAGTTTAGCAGGCGGCACCGCAATCAGTTATCGATTTCATGATAGAAAGCTTACAAAATTGTAAGAAAGCCTTCACCTCCGAAATGTTAGGGTAACCGTCGTGCCTTGATTCTCCATAGAGGCAAGCGACACATCGATATCTAATTGCGTACTGATCGTTTCAACTAAATAAAGACCGATCCCAGTTGCCTCTCCTGTTTGCCGCCCATTCTGCCCTGTATAAAAGGGGCGAAAAACCCGTGGGAGATCCGCTGCTGCAATCCCGCATCCTTCATCTGCGATCGTCAAGCTTCTAGAAAACGGATCAATTTCAAAATAGACTTTGCTCTCTGCTGTTGAGTACTTAATGGCGTTGCTAATGAGTTGAAAGAGCAGAATACCTAGCCATTTTTTGTCTGTTGTCACCGTGATATCTGCTTCACTCATCAGCTTCGGATAGACTTCACTGCGAATAAAATTCCGCTTCTGGTCACCGATACTGTGTTTTAACAATTCCAACAGTGAGGCTGACTCGATAACGAAGTCCTCCGTGAAATCTTCCAAGCGCACAAAATTCAGCGCAGTCGCTAAGCCACTTTTTAAGCGATCTGTTTCAGCCAAAAGATCATAGCTATCGACTTCTTCACTTTCAGCCATTAGCGCCAAAACTGAGACAGGTGTTTTCATTTGATGAACCCAGATATTCATGAAACGAATATGATTTTGATGGTGCTGATCTAATTCTGTCAGCCGCTCTTGCTCATGCTGCTCTTGTGCATCGAACTGCTTGCGCCATTGCCTGGAAAGGTAGCCATTGCTTCGGTGTGTCGCTCTTCCATGCTTGATATAATGATAAAACGCAGTATTGGAAAGGTAATCTGCCAAATAAACAAGAACAATGAATAGCCCGAATAGAAGCAGACCATAACCAATCACGAGGTTATTTCGATAGCCATCCAACCAAATCACTAAAACGAACAATGAAATGGCTAGGAAGGTAACGAGTAGTTTAGTTAAATGAACACTTACATATGCTCTCATTCTTCTGTACCTACTACCGATAAGGCGTAACCCTTGCCGCGAATCGTTTGGATCGGATCATTGATGCCCATTGCCGCCAATTTTTTTCGCAAACGGCCAACATTGACAGAAAGCGTATTGTCATCAACGAAACGCTCATCATCCCATAATAGATTTAAAATCCGTTCCCGTTTGACCATTTCTGGGTGCGCTGACATTAACAGGGTCAATAATTCTCCTTCTCGAACAGTCAGCCATTCACTGGCTTCACGATAGACCATCTTCAACGCTTCCGGATAATAGGTCAATTCGCCAGCTTTCAAGCTTCTCGCCCGATCAGACTGTGCATAATTCCCATAGACTCTGCGAATATGGCTCTTCACTTTAGCCAGCAGCAAGTCATAAGAAAAAGGTTTGACCAGATAATCATCAGCACCGTATTCTAATGCCATCACTTGGTCCATATTGCCGTCACGTGCGGAGATGAAGAGAATTGGAACCAATGAATGTTCCCTGATTTTTTGGCACCAATAAAACCCATCATAATAAGGCAGATTGACATCTAACAAAACCAAATCAGGTTGGATCATCAAGAATTCAGCTAAAACCGCAGCGAAATTTTCCGGAACAAAGGTTTGATACGCATAGCGGGATAATTGATTTTCCATCATTTTGACTAACGATTTGTCATCTTCGACCACGAATATTTTCATAGAACCCCTCCTGTTTTCTCTAAAGTTTACCAAAACTACGTGAAAAATACTGCAAAATTCCAGCTTTTTTAAAAAAAGTACACTTATTTATTGTAAGCAAAATTATTTTATAGTATACTACGTTTTGTGATTAAAACTTACTTAAAGTAAAGGTGGAAAAAAATGAAAAATATTTTAGTTGTTAAAGCCAATAACCGTCCTGATGGAGTATCTGCAAAAATGTTTGATACGTTCGTTGAAAATCTTGATACGAACAATGTGGACGTTGTAACCTTTGATGTGTACGCACAACCAATGCCTTATATCGGTCAAACGTTATTTGAAGCATTTGGCAAACTTTCACAAGAACAAGAATTAAACCAAGAAGAACAAGAATTGATGACTGTCCGTCAAGATGTGATGAACAAATTCGCAGCAGCAGATACCATCGTTTTCGCTTTCCCAATGTGGAACCTAACGATCCCAGCAGCTTTGCACACATTCATCGACTATATCTTCCAAGCTGGCTTTACTTTCTCTTATAACGAAGATGGTTCAATGAACCAATTGTTGAAAGACAAAGAAATCGTTCTACTGAATGCCCGTGGTGGTGTTTACTCAGGCGAAATGAGCGCAATGGAAAACGCTGTAACCTTTATGGAAAAAGTTTTCGGTGGTATGTTCGGCATGAACATCACAGAAGAAGTAATCATCGAAGGTCACAATGCAGATCCTTCTAAAACAGCAGAAATCATTGCTGAAGGTTTAGAACGCGTAGCAGCAGCTGCGAAAAAATTCTAATCATTGCTATCGATCAACTCCTCAACAAAGCACTATTGCTGGTTGAGGAGTTTTTTTATCTAAACATGTTGATCGTCCATTGGATCGATAAAACAAAGATGCCCCTTAGAACAGAGCGGTCTAAGGGGCTAAATCTCTTTTTATTTTGATGCTTTCCAATCAAAAGGCAACAGCTCTTCTATCGTCATGATTTTTCCTGCTGCGATCATGACCTGCGTGTTGTGGTTGGCAGGATCCAGCTGGCTGATGAATTCACGGCAACGACCACAAGGTGGGATCGGCTCACCTGCCGAATTGATTGCAACCATCTGTAACACCCGCTGCTGCCCATCGGTGATCATTTGCGCAGCCGCAGCCTGTTCGGCGCAAAAACCCATGGAACAGCTGGTATCGATACAGATCCCTGTATAAATCTGTCCATCTGCAGTAGTCAGAGCTGCCGCACAACTCCCTGCTTCTGCAAATTGAGAGAGCTGTCTGAATCCCAGTTTTTGTTTCGCGGCATCGATCAGCAACTGAAAGTCCATTTTTCTTCCTCCAATAATAAGCTGGCTCATGGTTAAATGAACCGTTTAAGCACCCGCCATGATTTTCGTCAATAGCTCAGGATCAAAGGTCTTTTCCCGCAGCATCGCGATTTCATAGCCATAAGGGGCTTTTTTATTCTTTTTGTCTTCGCCGACATACGGTGTTTCCAAAATTTTTGGTAACGCTGATAATTGCTCATGATGAACGATCTTATTCAAGGCTTCAAAGCCGATCGTGCCAAAACCAATGTTCGCATGTCGGTCTTTGTGGCTGCCCTGTGGATTTTTTGAATCATTGACATGGATGACCTTCAAGCGATCCAATCCGATGATTTTGTCAAACTCGTTTAAGACGCCGTCAAAGTCTTCTTTGACATTGTAGCCGGCATCATTCGTGTGACAAGTATCTAGTGTAACGGATAATTTTTCATTTAAGGTAACGCCATCGATAATTGCTGCCAATTCTTCAAAGCTGCGACCAATCTCGGTGCCTTTACCTGCCATTGTTTCTAATGCGATCTGGGCGGTTTGATTTTTTTCAAGGACCTCGTTCAAGCCTTTAATGATCTGCTTGATCCCAGCTTCGGGTCCTGCACCGACATGGGCACCGGGGTGCAACGTGATTTGAGTTGCACCTAAAGCTTGGGCTCGTTGGATTTCTTCTTGTAAGAACGAAACGGCAAAGCCAAAGTTTTCTGGTTTGATGGTATTACCTAAATTAATGATGTAAGGGGCATGGACAACGATATTCGAAATTCCCTTTTCCGTCATAAAATCTTGTCCAGCTGCGATCTGCATCTCTTCGATCGGTTTGCGCCGCGTGTTTTGCGGAGCTCCGGTATAGATCATAAACGTAGTAGCTTGATAGCTAGCCGCCTCTTCTGCTGCTCCTAAAAGCATTTTTTTGCCGCTCATTGAAACGTGTGAACCAATCAACATTTTTCTTTTCCTCCTAAATCTAGTCTTCTCTATTATCGATAAAAGCACCTTGTAAAGCGATTATTTTGCTCATTGCCGTATTTTTTTATCAAGCGAGTCCAAATAACATCAGGACACCCGTCATTAGCGGCATACTTATCAAAAAGCTAATGGAAGAAACAAATCCCACCGCCTCTTCCTCCATCCCAGCAATCACGGAATTAATGACCCCAAATAAAGGGATCGGAGCAAACACTAACAAACAAAGTACTGGTTTTAATAAAACTGGGATCGGTAAAACATAGAAAGCCGCGAACAGCACGAAAGCCAGTCCGTAGCGTAAGCTTAAAATTTTGATTACCGTTGGCGTAGTGTGCTTCGGTAAGCGGAAATCCAAAAATAAGCCAATCATAAACATGGACAGAAACGTATTTGCGATCCCGATTGGCTGAACGAGCGCCAAGGCTGACTCGGGAATCCTCCAATCCGCACTGCGGATAATCAGCATCACTAGATAAATGGTAAATGTTGGCGAGCGCAGGAGATTCAAAAAGATTTTTCCTGGTTCAAACGTCGTCCGCTTTCCAATCAAGAACTCGATGAAAATCGTCGTTCCCCCTGCCAACATGATACTGTTCCCCATATCAAACAGCGAAATCAGTGGAATCCCTAAAGGATAAAAACTTTGGGCAAAAGGAATTGCAAAATTGCCGATATTAAAGCCTGACCCGCAGTACATAGCAAACTGTTGCAGCGTGTTCGATTCTTTTTTGGTCAAGAAAAATGCGAAGAGGATCTGGACGACCGTAATGATCAAAGCGATCACAATCAAACTAAGCGCACTGACTTGTACTTGCATTGAAGCTAAATTCAAAATGATTGCTGCCGGTAACGTCACATTCAAAATAATTTTGGATAAGATCGAGCCATCCGCTTTTGAAAGGACATTTAGCCGTTTAAGAAAATACCCTAAGAAGATCATGGCAAATAAACCGGCGGCATTCAACACTATATTTCCCATTCCAACAAAGACCCTTCCTCTACAAAAATTTGAAAAAAAGCGAACCAACAGGTCGGTTCGCTTTTTGCGATTAAAATGTTAATAAGAAATATTTTTTCTTGCCACGACGAATCACGACGTATTTTCCACCGATCCGATCACTTGCTTGGATCTCGTACGTTAGGTCTTGGACGCGTTCCCCATTGATGTAGATGGCCCCATTTTGTACGTCTTCTCTTGCTTGACGTTTTGATGGTTCGATTTTAGCAGTCGTCAACACTTCAACGATGTTCAAAGAATCATCCGCTGTTACCTGATGACTAGGAACCCCTTTAAAGCCTTGTTCGATCTCTTCAGCGTTCAATTCTTTGATATTGCCGCTGAATAAACTTGCTGAGATGCGTACGGCTTGTTCATAAGCCTCTGCCCCATGAACCAAAGTAGTGACTTCTTTTGCCAAAGCTTTTTGTGCTGTTCGAGATTCTGGTGCAGCGTTAAATTCAGCTTCGATCGCAGCGATTTCTTCTAATGATAAGAAGGTGAAATATTTCAAGAATTTGACTGCATCACGATCATCCGTATTGATCCAGAATTGGTAGAACTCGTAAGGCGTTGTTTTCTTGGCATCTAGCCAAACCGCATTGCCTTCTGTTTTCCCAAATTTCGTTCCATCTGCTTTTGTGATCAATGGCATAGTCAAACCGAACCCTTGGACTTCACGCTCACGACGCAATAATTCGATTCCAGAGGTGATATTCCCCCATTGATCGCTACCACCTAATTGCAACAAGCAACCGTGGTTGTCGTAAAGGTTCAAAAAGTCATAGGCTTGTAAAAGCTGGTATGCAAATTCGGTGTAGGAAATTCCTGTTTCGATCCGACGTTTGACACTTTCTTTGCTCATCATGTAGTTGATGGTAAAGTTTTTCCCCGTGTCCCGTAAGAAATCGATCAGTTTCAATTCCCCTAACCATTCATAGTTATTGGCAATGATGGCAGGATTTTCTTGGTCATCAAAATCAATAAAGCGAGATAATTGGCTTTTGATACTTTGTGACCATTCCAAAACGGTATCCAATGTGTTTAATTGACGTTCTTGATCTTTAAAGGATGGGTCACCGATCATTCCTGTACCGCCACCAACTAATGCGATTGGCACATGTCCGTTTTGTTGGAAACGTCGCAACATCAAAATAGGCAATAAATGACCAATATGCAGGCTATCTGCGGTAGGATCAAAGCCGATATATAGTTTCACAGACTCTTCATTTAATTGTTTGGTCAAGGCTGCTTCGTCTGTGGTCTGATGAACTAATCCGCGTTGCTTTAGTTCTTCAAAAAAGTCTGTACTCATTCTTTCTCCTCCTAATAATTGCTTCATTGTTCATCTTAACTGAAAAAGAGGGCAATGAAAAGTCTTTCTCTCAAAGTCCTTTACCAAAAAAGAAACTTTTAGGCAAATCAGTTCGTTTTCCCTTATTATCGCTGGTTCAATACAAATACCAACTGGCATTTTCTCGCACACTTCTTTCGATAACAGATAGGGTGCTACCCAAGCGCCTTGTTTTTTGCTATAATTACACGGAATCTATTCTAATTTATTGAGGTGACTCTTTTTGTCCCAGAAAACGAAAAATCAAAAGAATACAGAAAACAAAAATAGAGGCTGGTTCTATTTCAATATCAGTCTTAGGGTTTTACATGCCTTGTTCTTAGTGGCTATTTCTTTACTGGTGCTAGGCGGTTCTTTAGCTTTAGGGATCGGTGCCGGCTACTTTGCTTTTCTTGTGGAAGATACCGCAGCTCCTTCTAAAGATGAGTTGCAGAAAGAACTGACCGACATCACAGAGACTTCTCAACTCGCATACGCTGATGGCAGTAAAATCGCAACGATTCGCTCAGATCTGATGCGAACGTCGGTTAATTCCGATCAAATTTCAGACTACTTGAAAAAAGCGATCATCGCAACAGAGGACGAATATTTTAATATTCATAATGGCGTCGTACCAAAAGCAGTCGTGCGGGCGTTATTATCCGAAGCGACAGGCTTTGGCGGCAGCGGGGGTTCCACTTTGACCCAGCAGCTGGTGAAACAACAAATCCTTTCCAGTGAAACGACCTTCAAACGCAAAGCCAATGAGATTTTATTAGCCATGGAAGTGGAGAAATTTTTCGATAAAGATGAGATCGTCACCATGTATCTAAACATCTCCCCTTTCGGCCGGAACAATAAAGGGCAAAATATCGCAGGTGTGCAAGAAGCGGCGCAAGGAATTTTTGGCGTTAACGCAGCTGACCTGTCTTTACCGCAAGCAGCCTTTATTGCGGGTCTGCCACAAAGCCCGATCGTCTACAGCCCTTATACAAATACGGGCGAGATCAAGGAAAACTTGACCGCTGGCTTAGAGCGGAAAGACTTCGTGCTCTTCAGTATGTATCGTAACCACGATATTACGAAAGAAGAATACGAAGAGGCGCTTAATTATGACTTGAAGCAAGACTTCAAAAAACAAGAAGCCATTGAACAAACGGATCAAAGCTTCCTTTATTACACTGTGTTAAATGAAGCAAAAGACATTATTGCCAAACAGCTGGCAGATGAAGATGATGTCAGTGACGAAGAATATGCCAAAGACGAAACCTACCAAAAATACTTCGAATTGGCGCAGCAAAAACTGGTTAATGGTGGCTATACCGTCACATCAACGATCGATAAAGATATTTATAATGCGATGCAAGATGCCGTCGATAAATACGGCTATATGTTAGACAACTGGGGCGACTCCACCATCGAAGTCGGCAATGTCATGATGGACAATGCCACCGGGAAAGTATTAGGCTTTATTGGCGGTCGTAACTATGCTGACAATCAATTCAACCATGCCTTTGATGCTAAACGCCAAGCAGGTTCAAGTATCAAACCAATGCTGGTTTACGGACCGGCGATCGAAAGTGGCTTGATGGGCTCTGAATCAATGGTTTCTGATTATGCCGCAAAATGGCGGACAGGAGAAAACGCCGGTGAGCCGATCGTCAATGCCACAAACCGTGGAACCAATACTTTTATGTCGATTCGCGAATCATTGGAAGTTTCCAGTAATATCGCAGCGACAAATATTTTCCAAGATCTGTGGGAAAAAGAAGGCGATCATTTTTATGCCTATTCAAATTATTTGAGCAAAATGGGCTATCCTGAAGATAACAGCTGGGCATATGAATCAGCGCCATTAGGGGTTACCGATGTCACAGTGTTGAATCAAACAAATGGCTTCCAAACATTTGCCAATAACGGTGTCTATCAGCAAGGCTACATCATCGAATCAATCAAGGATAATGAAGGCGAAGTGCTTTATCAGCATGAAGCCAAACCGGTCCAAGTCTTTTCTGAAGCGACAGCTTCCATTATGACCGACATGATGCGTAGTGTTATCGATGAGCAAAAAACCAGTTCCTTTAAATCGGTTATCAGCGGATTAGATTGGAACCTCGGGAATGCCGATTGGGTCGGTAAAACTGGGTCTACCAATAATTGGTCTGACTCTTGGCTAGTCGTTTCCACCCCATCGATCACCATCAGCAGCTGGTCAGGGCGGGATGACAATAAAGCTACCGATAGTGCCGCAGGAACTCGGACAGCCAATTACATGGCTTACTTGATCAATCGTATCTATCAAACAAACCAAGAAGTCTTTGGTGTAAATCAGAAGTTTGAACTTTCTAGTGATGTCAAAAAAGCTCAAGTTTCCAAGTTTACTGGTACCCAACCAGGCGGAACCGTGCGAGTCGATAATCGAACCTATACGAATCCAAGTAGTACCGTTACTTCTTATTGGGCAACTGGCGGACCAGATACGGTCGATTTCAAATTTGGACTCGGTGGTTCAGATGCAAACTATGCTGACTATTGGAAAAAAGCATCCTCTAGCCGTTCAACAAATCGTTCGTCGAATACATCATCGAATAACGCATCCAACAATGTTACACCTACTGCAAATGATGACGACGATGACGAGCAAGAAAATAACCAACCTAATACAAATGATGATGATGACTGATCAGCCTTGTGCTGATCAGTTTTTTTATACAAAAAAAGTGTGGGTAGAAAATCCATAGATTTTCTACCCACACGAACGATCGTTGAAGCAAAAAGTGGAACAACAAAGCGTTGCTCCACTAGTCTTTTTATTAAATCGCTGCTTATTTCGTAGAGCTTTTTTCTGAAATACCGTAAGGCAAGACGATCGTTTTTTGTTCTACATCTTCTTTGTTCATCATTTTAGTTAATAGACGCATCGCAACGGCACCCATATCATACAATGGTTGCGTCACACTTGATAAGCGTGGACGAGCTGCTTCAGCCAATAATGAGTTGTTGCTGGTGATGATCTCGAAATCCTCAGGAACTTTAACGCCTTTGTCTAACAAACCATCTAAGACGCCGATGGCTAACTCATCGTCTGTAACATAAGCTGCTGTTGCACCACTGTTGATGATGCGATCAACTAATGCTAAGCCTTCTTTAAAGCTGTATGGTGATTCAAAGATCAACCCTTCAGAATAGTCAAGGTTGTTTTCTTTCAAGGCTTCTTTATAGCCTTTCAAGCGGTTTTGGCCATTGATTGGATCGATCAAAGCACCGCTGACAAAAGCGATTTTTTGATTGTTTTTCGCCAATAACGAAACAGCATCTTTGGCAGCTGCTGTGTAATCGATATTGACACTTCCTACTTGTTCATCAGGATCGATCGAACCAGCTAAAACGACTGGAGTTTTTGAGCGAGAGAATTCCCCGCGAATTTCATCCGTGATGCGATGACCCATGAAGATAACGCCGTCTACTTGTTTTGCTAACAAGTTGTTCAATACGTTGACTTCTTTCATCGTATCGCCATCAGAGTTGGCTAAGATGATATTGTATTTATACATGGTCGCTACATCATCGATCCCACGAGCAAGTGATGAGAAGAACATATTGCTGACATCAGGAATGATAACACCAACAGTTGTGGTCTTTTTACTTGCCAACCCTCGAGCAACTGCGTTTGGACGATAATCCAAGCGGTCGATCACTTCCAGCACTTTCTTACGAGTTGCTGGTTTTACATTTGGATTTCCGTTGACTACCCGTGAAACAGTTGCCATCGATACATTCGCTTCCCGTGCAACATCATAAATCGTAATTGTTTGTTTTTCCATGATATATCTCCCTTATTCTATTTTCAGAAAATCTTATTTACATTTCTTTGTTAGGATAGCAAATTTTTTCTGGATTTGCAACCGTTTTAATTTTGTTTTCATGAAAACTTAGCAATTTCCTACTTTCCCCTCCCCTATTCTCTTCGAAAGCATGATAAAATAGAAAAAGAATACTTGAAAGAAGGTTTTATCAAATGAATGATAAAAAAATCAATGAGTTAAATGCCTGGTTGAAAACCACTGGCGCCGATGTTGCCTATATTTCTAATCCAGCAACGATCGCTTATTTTTCCGGTTTTAAAAGTGAACCTCATGAACGGGTCCTTGCTTTGTTCGTCGCACCTGGAAAAGATCCCTTTCTTTTCACACCAGCTCTGGAAGTAGAAGAAGCAAAAAATAGCGGCTGGCCCTTTGACATTATCGGTTATCTCGATAGTGAAGACCCTTGGGCAAAAATCTGCCAAGAATTGACCTCTCGTTACGAGGTTTCTTCCTTGGCATTAGAAAAAAATGACCTTTCCGTCGAGCGCTATGAAGCATTGAAACGGTTCTTGCCAAAAACTGATTTTTCTTTAGATGTGACCCCGGTGATTCAAAAAATGCAATTAACAAAAACCGCGTCTGAGATTGACACCTTACTAGAAGCTGGCAACTGGGCAGATGTTGCTTTTGAGGTTGGGTTTGCTGCCATCAAAGAAGGCGTTAGCGAAATGGCAATCGTGGCAGAAATTGAGTACGAGTTGAAAAAACGTGGGGTTTCCCATATGTCCTTCGATACGACCGTATTAGCTGGTGCCAATGCAGCAAGTCCTCATGGCGTACCTGGGGATCGCAAAGTGACTGCCAATGAACTCGTCTTATTTGATTTAGGAGTCATCTGGAAAGGGTATTGCAGCGATGCAACCAGAACGGTTGCCTATAAAGAACCGACTGCATTACAAAGAAAAATTTATGACATCGTCTTAGAGGCGGAATTGGCCGCTCAAGCAGCAGTTAAACCTGGGATCACTGCAGGAGAATTAGATAAGATCGCTCGTGATGTGATTACGGGTTATGGCTATGGCGACTACTTCAACCATCGTTTAGGTCATGGCATCGGGACCACGGTTCATGAGTTCCCCTCTTTGATCACTGGCAATGATTTAGTGATTGAAGAAGGCATGTGCTTCTCTATCGAACCAGGGATTTATTTGCCAGATCAAGTCGGTGTTCGTATTGAAGATTGCATCTATGTCACTGCAGATGGCTGTGTACCATTTACCAAAACAGAAAAAGAATTGTTGATTTTATCTTGATTCTTTTAATGAAACGGCGCAATATGTTGGAATTACATGAAAAGGAGTGTTCTTATGAGTAAAAAAGTGTTAGTTTTAGGCGGCACGCGTTTTTTCGGTAAATATTTGGTCCAATCTTTAGTGGATCAAGGCTGTGATGTCACGATCGCTACCAGAGGGAAGACGACTGATTCTTTTGGCGATCAAGTCAACCGACTTGTCTTTGATCGCACGGATGAAGAAAGTATCAAAACGACGTTGACACAAGAAACCTATGATGTTATTTACGACAATATTGCTTATACTTCCAACGACATTGAGATTCTACTGCGTCATGTCACACCCAAACGCTACATTGTCACTAGTTCGATGTCTGCCTATCATGAACTGCACTTCGATTTGAAAGAAACGGATTTTGACCCTGCCAAAGAAGCGGTCAAAATTGTCTGCTCTGAGGAAGTCAATTATGCTGAAGGCAAACGAACCGTTGAAGAGATTCTTACCCAAAACTACAGTCAGATTCCGTCCGTTTTTGTCCGCTTTCCTTACGTGATCGGTGCAGATGATTATACAAAACGTTTTGCCTTTTACATCGACCATCTGATAAAGCAAAAGCCAATGGCTGTCGATAATCTAACGCATCAAATGGGCTTTGTCGATGCTGAAGAAGCTGGCCAATTTTCAGCGTTTTTAGGTACCAGCTCTTTCACAGGACCCATCAACGGTGCGTCAAAAGGCACGATTTCTTTAGAAGAAGTGCTGCAATACGTAACGGAAAAAACCGGTCTTTCCCCGCTCTTTTCAGAAACAGGTGATCAAGGCCCTTACAATGGTACACCTGTTTATTCGATCAATGTTGCTCTCGCTGAGGGAATTGGGTTTCCATTCAGTCAACTGCGGGATTGGATCTATCAACTTTGCGATTGGGAAATCACCCAAGCATCAAACGAATAGCTACTGAAGTCACAAAAAACGTTCGCCGATTTAACTGGCGAACGTTTTTATCTTTTAAAGCAATCAAATTTTGTATCCTTGCTTATGCTTCAGGATTGTTTTTTTCTAATGTATCTTTTAATTCTTCTTTTGCATCTTCCAAGTCAGCTTTAGCTTCTTTTGTTTCTGCTTTCGCTGTTTTTTTGGCATCATCCGCTGCTTTTCCAGCTTCTTTTTTCAAATCAGCTGCGGCTGCTTGACCGTCTTTTTTGGCTTCTTCAACTACAGGTTTTGCTTCTTGTGCCCCTTCTTTGACGGTTTGTTTCATATCCGCTGCAGAAGATTTTGCATCAATGATGATATCTTGGACTGTATCATCTGCATCTTCTTTGGCATCTTTCGCTGTTTCTTTCACATCGCTTGCTGATTTTTTGAAGCGTTCTGATAGGTCACCTGCTTGTTTCTTTAACTCTTCAACGGTTTCTTCTGATGAACCAGCTGCTGTTTCTTTTAAGTCATCGACTTTCGCTGTTAAAGAACCGGTAAAGTCAGATGCTTGCTCGCTTAATTTTGCTGCTTTATCTTTAGCGATATCGACAAGATCCGTACTTCTTTCTTTGGCTAAATCACCATAATCAGATGCTTTATCTAATAAATCGTCTGCTTGTTTTGCTAATTTATTTCTTAATGTTTTACCAGATTCTGGCGCCAACAAAAGTGCTGCTGCTGCTGCCGCTGTTCCTCCGATGATTGCTCCTAATAAAAATCCGCCTTTTTTACTCATTGAAAGTCCTCCTTTTATTTTTGGTTATTTTTGTCTTTGAAAAATTTCATGGCTGTTTGACCGACTTTTCCAGCTACCGTTGCTTTGGCAGTAGTCCGGCCAAGACTACCCACGCGCGTAATTAAATTTTTTCCAGAAACATTTAGTTCTGAAACACTGGTACTTAGATCTGCAACTGCTGTGAACAAAGGATCGATGGTTGCGACTTTTCCGTTCACATCTTGTAAAAGCTCATTCGTTTTTACCAATAGACCTTCAACCTCTTTTGAAAGAATATCAACATCTTTGGTAATGACACGGATGGTTGTGTTTGCTTCTTCGACCGTTTTGTCTACTTTGGTCATTGTCTTGCTGACTTGCATCAACAAACGAACGACGAAAATGACCAATACGACAAATGCGATCGCAGCAATCAATGCAGCTAGTTCTCCTCCTGACATAGAATGGCTCCTTTCCCCATTTACTTATATTAAGAATAGCATTTCACTGCACTTTCTACAAATAAAAGACTGCATTTTTAAGAAAATTATCCGCTTTCAACAGGAAATAGTAAATATCCACCCGTGAAACGGGTGGCTTTTTAACAGCCCTAGAAGGGCTCACCACTCGCTAGCCCCTTAAAAGGGGCTTTTTAAATGACCACCAACCGCTCACAGCCCTATCTCTCTTTAACTATTTAAATGGATCTACATACTCTTGTTTACTTATACTATCTCTTATTCGATCATCTGCTTCTTGTTCTCGAATATATTTTTCGATTGTTTTTTGATTTAACCCAACCGTACTCACGTAGTATCCTTTGGACCAAAAGCTTTTATTCCCATACTTATATTTCAAATTCGCATGTTTTTCATGGATTAAGGTTGCACTTCGTCCTTTTAAGTAGCCCATAAAACTAGAAATACTAATCTTTGGTGGTATTCTTACTAATATATGAATATGGTCAGGCATGGCATGAGCTTCAATGATTTCAACATCCTTCATCTCACACAATTTTCTTAATATCTGACCAATACTTACTCTTAACTTTCCATAAATCACTTTTCGTCGATACTTCGGGGTGAAGACTATGTGATACTTACAATTCCATCTGGTATGTGCTAAACTTTTATCGCTAAAGCTATTTCGTCCACGCGTAGAAACGCGCGGTTTTTTTGTTTCGTACGCTACGCGAACGAAACTGACTAAAGTCATTAATAAAAAAACAAAGCAATTTCATCAGAAATTGCCTTGTTTAGGAGTTTTTGTTATTTTTTTGACTCTTTCGGTGCTTCTTTGACTTCTTTTTGAGCCGGAGCTAGTTCTTTTCCTAACTCGATCAAATACTCTTTCAAGTTGTCTTTGACTTCAGGGTGTACTAAACCATACTCAATACTTGTTTTTAAGAAACCAAATTTGTCTCCTACATCGTAACGCTTGCCGGTAAATTGATGAGCAAACACGCGTTGGGTTTTGTTTAATGTGTCGATGGCATCCGTCAATTGGATCTCGCCGCCAGCACCAGGTTCCTGATTGGCTAAAATATCAAAAATTTCAGGGGTCAGCAAGTAGCGACCAATAATTGCTAAATCACTTGGCGCATTTTCTGGCGCTGGTTTTTCAACAAAGTTTTTGACATTGAACAAGCCTTTTTCAACTTCCATACCAGGATCAATAATTCCGTATTTTGATGTATCTTCATGAGGAACATCCATGACAGCGATCGTTGATGCATGCGTTTTTTCATAATTATCGATCAGCTGTTTCGTCAATGGCACTTGATCTTCCATCAAGTCATCACCTAGCATGACTACAAACGGTTCATTTCCGACAAATGCCCGCGCCTGTAATACGGCATGGCCTAATCCTTTCGGATGAGATTGGCGAATGAAATGCAGATTTACGTCAGTTGTTTCTTCCACTAATTTCAAAAGCTCTGTCTTGCCTTTTTCTTTTAGATTCATCTCTAATTCTAAATTGGCATCGAAATGGTCTTCGATCGGACGCTTTGCTTTTCCTGTTACGATCAAAATATCTTCGATCCCTGATTGTAAAGCTTCTTCCACGATAAATTGGATCGTTGGTTTGTCAACGATCGGCAACATTTCCTTTGCCATTGCCTTTGTAGCTGGTAAAAATCGGGTACCTAGACCGGCTGCTGGGATAACTGCTTTTTTGACATTCATGTGACTCGCTCCTTTAATCATAATGATTGATCTACCGTAAATTCGTTTTCTTCTTTGCCGTCTCGCAGCATAATATCTTTAGCTGCTTGCTTGATGTCTTTGCCTTCATACAAGACCGAATAAATCGTTTCTGTGATTGGCATTTCCACTGACAAAGCTTCTGCTAATTCGCGGGCAGCTTTGGTGGTTGAAACTCCTTCAACGATCATGCCCATATTGTCTAACACTTCGTCTAAGCTATGGCCTTTTCCTAATAGGTTTCCGGCACGCCAATTCCGCGAATGGACACTGGTACACGTGACGATCAAATCGCCAACACCACTCAATCCGATAAAGGTTAATGGATTTGCACCCATTGCCACACCGAGACGACTGATTTCTGCTAACCCACGGGTCATGATCGCAGCCTTCGCATCATCCCCAAAGCCCAGTCCAGCAATCGCTCCGGCACCAATAGCGATGATGTTTTTCAGCGCGGCACCAGTTTCGACACCGATCACATCGTTATTGGTGTAGATTCTAAAGTAATCATTCATAAATAGCTCTTGTACATATTTAGCAGCCGATTCATTTTCTGAAGCTGCCGTGATCGTGGTAATATCATGGACAGCGACTTCTTCGGCATGTGATGGTCCTGACAGGACAACGATTTCTTGCCGTTTATCGGCTGGGATCTCTTCGGCAAGTACTTCTGAGATTCGTTTATGACTGCCTTGTTCTAATCCTTTTGAGGCATGGATGATGACTGGTTTACCGGTTGTCTTCTTAGTGAATTCTTGTGCCACGGCACGAATCGCTTTGGTTGGTACTACAAACAAGACAGCATCCGCCCCTTGGATCGCCTCTTCTAGATTTTTGCAGCCTAAAATATTTTCAGGTAATTTCAAATCAGGCAAATAATGCCGATTGGTATGATACGTATTGATTTCATCGATTTGGGCGGGATTGTTGCCCCAAATAGTCACTTCATGTCCGTTTTCAGACAAGACTTGTGCCAAAGCAGTCCCCCATGATCCGGGACCTAAAACGGCGATTTTCTGTTTCACTATGGAAACCTCCTCTATCCTTTTCGCAAATTCATGCACTTTGTCATTTTACCATAATTTCGATAAAATGACTGTTTAGATAATCGTTTGGTTTTTGCCAAAGCTGCGATTGTAGTCTTTTAAAGTTTGGTTTTTCCGACGCCAGATCAATAGCCCAATCGCTCCAAAAAATAATAAAGCGGAAAGTGCTTGTGACACACGGATATCCCCAAATAAGTATAAACTATCGGTGCGCATTCCTTCAATAAAGAAGCGTCCGAACCCATACCAAATTAAGTAGCTCAAGAAAACTTCGCCTTCTTTTAATAACCCAGTTTTCTTGCGCAAGAAAATCAAAACGATAAATCCGATCACATTCCAAACCGATTCATAAAGAAACGTCGGCTGCCGATACGCTTCGTCGATATACATATTATCGATAATAAATTTCGGTATATACAAACTTTCTAAGAAGGAGCGGCTGACTTCTGCTCCAAATGCTTCATGGTTCATAAAGTTGCCCCAACGCCCGATGCCTTGTGCCAATAGGACACTTGGTGCGGCGATATCTAAAAAGGTCCAGGGAGAAATAAAATTTCGTTGGCAGAAAAAGTACAGCCAAATCCCCCCGGCGATCAATGCACCATAGATAGCGATCCCACCAGACCGAATATTGAAAATTTGACTTGGGTCATCAATATAGTATTGCAAGTCAAATAGAATATAATAAAGCCGTGCACCAATGATCGATACTGGCAATCCAATCAACATAAAATCAGTCACATCATCTGGCTTGAGCCCGACACGAACCGCCTCTCTCGTGCTTAACCACATAGCAATGATCACGCCTGATACGATAATGATCGCATACCAATAAATCGGCAAACCAAATAGTTCAAATGCGACTCGATTTACTAAACCTAACATCTATCTTATCCTCTCTAGTTTCCAGAATTTTCTTCGATCAATTGCGTCAATCGATTTTCAAAGGTCTTCGTAGCATCATAACCCATCGTTTTCGCCCGGAAATTCATGGCAGCAACTTCGATAATGATCGCAACATTTCGACCAGTTTTTACGGGGATTTTGATTTGTGGTACATCAACGCCACCAATTTCAACCGTCGTATCATCGGTTCCTAGTCGATCATACTTTTTGTCTTTCGCCCAAGCTTCTAAATACACCGCTACTTGAACCTGCATATACCCTCGTACGGCACTGGCACCAAAAAGATTCATGACATCGATGATCCCGATTCCCCGGATCTCGATCAAGTGTTGCAAGATTTTCGGCGGTTCCCCCACCAAAGTCAATTCATCTTGCTTATACACATCCACACGGTCGTCAGCGATCAACCGATGCCCACGTTTGATCAACTCTAATGCTGTTTCGCTTTTACCAATTCCGCTATCGCCTTGGATCAAAACGCCCAAGCCATAGACATCCACTAATACCCCATGGACACTGGTTCTTGTTGCTAAACGCCCATCGAGAAAACTAGAAAGCTCTCCTTGCAGACGTGACGTTGAGATGGGCGAACGTAGAATCGTAATCTCATGTTCTTTGCAGGCTTGAATCATTTCTGCTGGTACTTCCAAGCCGCGAGAAACAATAAATCCCGGTGTATCATCGGCACACATTTTGCGCATCACCATCAAGCGTTCTTCTGGCATCATTCGTTCCGCAAAGGTGATCTCTTTGCTGCCGAATAATTGCAGACGATCATGGGAATAGTAATTAAAATAACCCGTCAATTCCAAACCAGGTCGGGAAATATCGCCGGTAATGATTTCTCTTTCTAAACTGTTTTCAGTTCCTTCAACTATCTCTAAATTTAAAGCCTCCGCCAGCTCGCTGACTTTGACGGTTTCTGCCATAGGTTTTCCCTCTTTTCTCAATGATTCTTGCCGCTGCTTCTTGTAAACGACACTCTGGTTCTATTTTATCATTCTATCAGTAAAGTTACTACCTTCGCCAATAGAAGTCCTCATTCTTTTTCGTTTGTGTTATTATTTTACTAAGGAGGGATTTTTAATGAAATTTTCAGCATACACGTATCAACGCCCTGATTTTCCAGTCTATCAAGAAACATTCAAAAAAGCATTAGCAAACCTTCAGTCAGCCGATACCTTCTCGGAGGCGAAGCAAGCTCTTGATGCTTTGAACGAACTAAGAGGAACGATCGATACCGCAATGAACTTGGCTTCGATCCGTTATTCGATCGATACCAACGATGCCTTTTATGAAACAGAAGACACTTTCTGGAATGAATACCAGCCTCATTTTGAAGCTCTGGATTTTCAATTCTATCAAGCACTCTTGGCTTCACCGGTCTTAGATGAATTAAAAGCCGAATATCCAGAAACACTTTTCTTGTTTGCCGAAAGCCGTGTGAAGCTTTTTGATGAGGCCTTGATCGAATTGTTTCAAAAAGAAAACCAATTGGCTTCTGATTACAGCAAATTGGTCGCTTCTGCCCAAATCGACTTCCAAGGAGAAACCTATACCCTCGCACAACTGCGACCATTTACCGAAAATAAAGATCGCAGCGTTCGTAAAGAAGCGTTTGAAAAGCAAACGGCTTTCTTCACGGAAAATGAAGACCGTTTTGATCAAATTTATGACGAGATGGTCAAGGTTCGTACCGAGATCGCCCACAAGCTCGGCTTTGAAAATTACGTCGCCTTTGCGGATACCCAAATGAATCGTTGGGACTATGATCGTTCAATGATTGAGACCTATCGTCGTGAAATTTTAGAAAAAGTCGTCCCAATCACCCAAAAACTGTACCAAAGACAGGCACAGCGTAATCAATTGGCACAAGCAACTTTTACCGACTTGCCACTTGTTTATCCTAGTGGCAACGCAGAGCCTAAAGGAACACCTGAAGAACTAGTGGAAAAAGCCCGTGTGATGTATCAGGAACTATCCCCTGAAACTGGCGAATTTTTTGACTTTATGGTCGAACATGACTTGCTTGATCTCCTCAGCAAAAAAGGCAAACAATCTGGCGGCTACTGTACCTTTATCCAAGAATATCAATCGCCATTTATCTTTGCCAACTTTAACGGTACTTCGGGCGATGTCGATGTTTTGACCCACGAAGCTGGCCACGCCTTTCAAGCCTTTCGCTCTCGTTGGATCAAAGAACCAGAAATTTTGTTTCCAAATTATGAATCTTGCGAGATCCATTCAATGTCGATGGAGTTTATCGCTTGGCCATGGATGGACGCCTTTTTTGGAGAAGAAACAGAAAAATACAAATTTGCGCATCTTGCTAGCAGCCTGCAATTTCTGCCTTATGGCGTTTTAGTAGATCACTTCCAACAAGACGTTTATGAGCATCCTGAATGGACACCATCACAGCGCAAAGCCCGTTGGCGGGAATTAGAGCGCCAATACTGTCCAGAACGGGATTATTCAGAGTATCCAGACCTTGATCGTGGCTTGTATTGGTTCAGACAGGGGCATATTTTTGAATCACCTTTCTACTATATCGATTACACATTGGCACAAGTGTGTGCGTTCCAATTTTGGTATCGATTCATCGTGGCAAAAGACGAAACCGCTTGGCAAGATTATTTGGCCATTTGCGAAGTCGGCGGCACGAAAACATTTCTTGAGATCCTGGCTCTGGCTCATCTACGTTCACCTTTTGAAAAAGGAGCGCTTGATGAAACGTTACAGGCAGTAGATACGTATCTGTCAGCCATCAAAGAAGAACAGTTAAACTAAAAAAAGACGTTTCCGTTTCTCCACTAGCTTCTTAGCTAGTAGGAGAAAACGTGAAACGTCTTTTTAACGTGAATATTTTTCGATATGGTGTTCGGTCACGATCATATTGATCACTGACATGATCAGTGCCACTAATAAAGCAGCCCCAAACGAGGAAAAGCCGAAGTTGGCTGACCCAACAAAATACGAAGTCAAATTCAGCATGAGCGCATTGATCACAAAGGTGAAAAACCCAAGCGTCAGTAAAGTCAATGGAAATGAAATGACGATCAGAATTGGTTTAATCAAAGCATTCAGGATCGACAGTACAAAACTGGCGATCACTGCAGTCATAATGCTTTGAACGTGGATCATATTTGGTAATAGAACCGCCAATGTGACAAACGTCAGTGTATTCATGATAAGCCGTTGAAAATAAGACACTAGAAGTCACTCCAGTCCTCATCCTCTACCTTTTCCGCTTCTTTACGGGGACGATTTGCTTCATTGTATTTGTTTTGTTTGTAATATCGATTGTCATGACCATATCCTGAGGTGCTCTTGCGTCCTGAAGGAATCAAGACCGCCATGATGATATATAAAGTGATTCCAGGGAACCCAGCAGTCACTAAAGATAGAAAGACATAGATCACGCGAACGATAGTTGGATCGATTCGCAAGTATTCTGCCAGACCCCCTAGAGTCCCTGTAATGACGACGTTATTGGCTGATTTTGTTAATTTTTTGTTCATTTATCTACACCTTCCTTCTTTTCTTTAATGAGTGTATACTCAACTATTCTTATTTATCTGTATCTTTGATAAAGACATTTCCTGTTGTTGTGGATAGATCGATTTGTGCGACTTTATCGGCAACCCGACGGAATTGCAATAGTTGGTTTAGGCGTTCTTTTTTCTCCCGTACAACTTCCATCTCACTTAAGCGATTGTTAATGCTACCTAAACTTGTTTTGGCGATCCCTTCAAAACCGATCCCTGCAGGTAATGCTACTTTAACATTGCCATTTACAGAGCTGGCGTTTAATTTTTGGACCGTTTCTTCTTTGTAGGTCACACGGATATTGCCGTTTACTAAAGAAATACCGGTGTTTTGTGGTGTGGCTGTCAACGTCACGTCGCCATTCACTGTTTCGATGATGGCATCTAAAATCTCACCCTCTTGAACAGTGATCGTTCCATTCACGCCTTCAATCTCTAACATCGATGCGTTTACTTTGCGGAAATCGATATTGCCATTTGTTGATTTTGTATAAACATCTTTTGCATCCAATTCAATGAATGTAACATTTCCGTTCAATAGTTTTACTGCCACATGATCATAGGTACGTTTTGGTAAATAGAAAACCAGATCGGCACGAATGCGTTTGTTTGGAATTTGGAAGGAGATGCGTTCATCATCGACATTGATTTGGCTTCTTGCTTCAAAAGCATCGAAAGGCTCCGCCGCATCCATTTTACCATATAGTTTGATTTTGGCATCTACTTTGACACCTGGTTCATCCCATAATTGGAAGGAAACATTGCCGTTGGCTAACTTCACATCGATCAATGTCGCTGCCGTTTCGTCATAGCTGAATGTGTGTTCAAATTTCGTCGCTGCAACACCGGGAACTTTCAAGTTGATATCTTTCCATTCCATGTTGTCGTTAACAGAATCCGTTACTGCTCGAACCGTTTTCTTCAAGAAGTGTCCGAAGTGGGTGCTGGCATCGACCATTTTTTCACTTACTTGATTGATAGTATCGGTCGCTTGCTCTTTCCAATCTTCTGGAATATCTAATTTTTGAGAGATTTTCTCTTTCGTTTGAGACCATTGGTCTTTGCGAATATTTTTTAGTTTTGCTTCCAATTCTGCTTTTTCTTCGGTTAAGCCATCTAACGTTTCTTCTAAGCTAGTAATGGTCGCTTCTGTTTCATGACGTGTTGCCAATTCCTCTTCTGACAATTGATCCAATTCTTCTTTGGTATTCAATTGCATCAGAGTTTCTTGCGCTTCTTTTAATTCTTCTTTGACGCCAAGAATTTCAGCATTGATTTCGTCCAACTCAGCAGATGCTTGGTTGGCTTCCGTTGCTAAGCCATCAAGAATCTTTTCAAGATTTTCTTTGTCTTGCGCTTCGTTTTGACGAAGTTTTTCTTCGCCGTCAAACGTGAACATCTCATCGTCATTTTCAGTATCATCAAATGGGCTTGTCGCATTCTTATCCGCGGTTACCTCAGCAGCAGCTTTGTTAATTTGTTTTTCGTCTTTGGCTTTTGCCATACCTTCTAGTAAATCTAAGGCTTCTTCTGTAGAAAGCACACCTTTTTTTACTAGATCCAATATACGTTCTCTTTCGTTCATGGAAATTGCCTCCTTCAGCAAATGTGTGATTGCAAGTTTAGCTTACGAACCTATTATGCCTTGTTTTTGCAAAAGTGTCATAGGTCTTAAGTACCAAGTTTTTCTCAATCTGCAGATTGGCAAGCAGAACCGGCACTTTTCTTCGTTACTTTAGGCACAAAACGATCTTCCTTATCTTAACAGTACCACGAAAAACCATTGGAAACAAAAGTTTCAGCTAATAGCAGCCTTGAGGAATAGGCCTGCTAGAGTAAATGATCTATTGTTCATTTCACTGCGGGTCGGGGATGAAAAGAGCAGAAGGTTCAACTTGAAAAATTCGGTTACGATAGAATCGATTTCCATTGTCCATCTTTAGGGAAGCCATTTTATAATTTGTCTATCTTGTTCACGTCATCTATTTCAGTGATTCTTCCAAATCAAAAAGACCGCCGAGAGAAGTTACTCCTTAAAGGTCAACTTCTTTCGGCGGTCTGTCCCATCTCTTTTAAAAGAGATAAGTGATCAAGAACCTAAGCTGGTTTCTTAAATCATTTCCGTACGGTTTGTATTCAATTCACTGATTTTTCCAGTAGCAAGATACACGATCCATTCACAAATATTCGTTACGTAGTCACCGATACGTTCTAAGTACTGTGCAACAGATAAATAATCGGTTCCACTAACAACGGTTTCCGGATTTTCTTTCATACTCTCGATCGTTTTGTAATAGATGTCTTTGTAATACTCATTGACCCGATCATCCATTTGGGCGATCATACGGGCATCTTCTTGGTCAGTTTTTACATAGGCAACTAAAACATTATCGACCATTTTCTTCACATAATCCGACATATCAGAAATTTCTTTTTCGATTTCAGCGATCCGTGTTTCACCTTTGACCCGAATCGTTGACTTCGCGATCGATACTGCATGGTCTCCCATTCGTTCCAAGTCAGAGCTGGCTTTCATTACAGTAATGATCATTCGTAGATCGGTGGTTACTGGTTGTTGCAAAGCAATCATTTCAAAGCTCTTTTTCTCCAAACGAACTTCCATATTGTTGATCGCCAAATCATTTTCAATCACTTCTTGAGCAATTGCTTTATCATGTCTGACATATGCTCGTACGGATTTGTGGATCGCGCTGCTGACTAGCATCCCCATCTCATAAAATTGATTGTGTAGATTTAATAATTCTTCTTCAAACTGTGTACGCAACATCCCTTTTCCTCCTAACCAAATCTTCCTGAGATATAATCTTCTGTTTCTTTTTTGCTTGGACTTAGGAACACTTTTTTCGTGTCATTAAACTCGATCAAGTTGCCGTCCAAAAAGAACGCGGTTTTATCTGAGATTCTTGAAGCTTGTGACATGTTGTGAGTCACGATGATCATGGTATAGCGTTCTTTCAGTGCCAAAAGGGTATTCTCGATTTTCCCAGATGAAATTGGGTCTAACGCACTGGTTGGTTCATCCAGCAAAATGATTTCTGGATCGACAGCCAATACCCGAGCGATGCATACCCGCTGCTGTTGTCCACCGGATAAAGATAGCGCACTTTGGTGAAGCTTATCTTTGACATCTTCCCAGACAGACGCTGCTTTCAAGCTTTCCTCTACCGTCTTATCAAGAATCGCCTTGTCCGTGACTCCTTTTAATTTTAACCCATAAATCACATTTTCGTAAATTGAAAAGGGAAATGGATTCGGTTGCTGAAAAACCATCCCGATTTCTTTACGCAAATCAACGATGTCTTGCTTCGGACTATAAATGTCTTTCCCTTTATAGACAACACTTCCTGTAATTGTCACACCAGGGATCAAATCATTCATTCGATTAAGAGAACGCAAGTAGGTCGATTTCCCACAACCTGAAGGACCGATCATCGCAGTGATCTCGCCTTTTTTGATGGAAAGGTCGATTCCTTTTAATGCTTCTTTTTTTCCGTAGTATAAATGCAGATCTTTCGATGTAATAATTTCTTCTGCCATTGTTTTGCCTCCGTTTACTGATCGAATCGGCTCAGCCAAAATGACCGGATACGTAATCTTCTGTTGCTTTAATTTTTGGACGAGTAAATATCTTACGGGTCTCATCGTACTCGATCGCATTTCCTAAGTAGAAAAAGGCGGTATAATCGCTGATCCGAGCAGCTTGCTGCATGTTGTGGGTCACGATGATGATTGAATAGTCGTTTTTCAAGTTGATAAGAGTTTCTTCCACTGTCCCGGTTGAGATGGGGTCAAGGGCACTAGCTGGTTCATCTAGAAGCAAAATATCTGGTTTCATCGCAATTGCTCGAGCGATACACAGACGTTGCTGCTGTCCACCGGACAATGCCAAAGCACTTTTGTCTAAGCTGTCCTTTACTTGATCCCAAAGTGCGGCTTGTTTCAAGCTGGTTTCGACTGCTTCATCCAATTTCTTTTTGTTTCTTTCTCCATGACGTCGCAAAGCAAAGGCGATGTTGTCATAGATCGATTTACTGAAAGGGTTTGGTCGTTGGAAAACCATGCCGATCCGCTTACGCATTTCGAAGACATCGACTTCTTTTGTGTTCACGTCGACCCCTTTGTACATGATGTTTCCTGTGACTCTCGTATTTGCGATTCCGTCATTCATTCGATTCAAGGAACGCAGATACGTTGATTTTCCGCAACCAGAGGGACCGATCAATGCGGTGATTTTATTCTTTTCAAATTGTAGATCAATGCCTTTGATGGCTTCATTTGATCCATACCATACATGCAAGTCAGTGGTATAAAGCGCCACATCTTCTGGTTTATCGAAGGTAATGATATTTCGATCATCCCAATTGTAATCGTTCATACTGTCATTCTCCTTATGCTGACGTCATTTTCTTGTACAACCGTTTGCCAGCTGCACGGGCGCCAAAGTTAAATAGCAAGACGGCAATGATCAATACTGCCGAAGCTCCAGCTGAAACTTGTGCGCCATCAGGCATCGTGCCCTCTGTATTGATTTTCCAAATATGGACTGCCAGCGTCTCCGCTTGTCGGAAAAGACCGATCGGGCTGGAAACACTCAATGGATTCCAGTTTGTAAAATCAAGGGCCGGTGCACTTTGTCCTGCAGTATAGATCAGCGCTGCTGCTTCACCAAAAATCCGACCAGAACTTAGAATGACCCCAGTCAAAATCCCTGGTGTTGCTTCTGGAACAATGATGCGTGTGACCGTTTCCCAACGTGACAAACCAAGAGACAAGCCTGCTTCACGTTGCGTGTAATGAATTGCTTGAAGTGATTCTTCTACATTTCTCGTCAATAGTGGCAAATTGAAGAAGGTCAATGCCAAGGCACCAGAAATAATTGAAAAGCCATAACCAAACTGAATAACAAAGACTAAGAAACCAAAGAGACCGACAACCACTGAAGGCAGTGAGCTCAAGATCTCGATCGATGTCCGAATGATATCCGTCAACCAGTTTTTCTTTGCATACTCTGATAAGTAGATCCCCGCTCCTAAAGAAATCGGGAAGCTAATGATCATTGTTACTAAAAGCAAATAAAGGGAATTGAACAATTGGATGCCGATCCCGCCGCCTTCTTGATACGCTTTTGAAGAAGAGGTCAGAAATTCCCAGCTAATGTGAGGAACCCCCCGAACCAAAATGTACAGTAATAAGGAAGCCAAAATCAAAACAATGATTCCAGCAACGGCATACAAGACGCCGGTAGCAATTTTATCTGAACGTTTTGCATTCATTATTTCAAGGCTCCTTTCTTCCCAATAAAGCGAATAACAATGTTAAATAGTAAGGACATCAATAACAAGATCAAGGCTAATGACCATAAAACATTATTTTGGACTGTCCCCATGATCGTATTTCCGATACCCATCGTTAGGATAGAAGTCAATGTTGAAGCTGGTGTCACTAAGCTAGTTGGCATCAATGCCGCATTACCAATAACCATTTGAATCGCCAATGCTTCACCAAACGCCCGCGCCATTCCAAAAACAACCGCTGTTAAAATACCAGGAACAGCTGCTCGTAAAACAACTTTGTAAATCGTTTGCCAGCGAGTCGCACCTAAAGCTAACGAAGCTTCACGATAATGCCGTGGAACTGCCCGCAAAGCGTCGACAGTCATCGTAGTCACTGTCGGTAAGATCATGATAAACAGGACAAACGTCCCTGCCAAGATCCCAAAACCAGTACCGCCAAAAACGGAGCGGACTGCTGGTACAACGACAGACAAACCGATGAAACCATAAACAACTGAAGGGATACCGACTAAAAGTTCGATGACCGGCTGCAAGATCTTCTCTCCATTACGAGGTGAGATTTCTACCATAAAGACGGCTGCACCGATGGCAAAAGGTGTTGCCACGATCGCTGATAAGAACGTTACGAAGAACGATCCTAGAATCATCGGCAAGGCACCAACTAACGGTTGTCCATCAGGTCCCACAGCACTCGGATTCCATTGGGTACCAAACAAAAAGTCAAACACATTGACTTTGTCTACAAAGAATGTCGCTAATCCTCGGCTAGCAACGAAATAAAAAATGGAGATCACAACCAAAACAATCAACGCGATACAAAGAAAACTGATTAGTTTTCCTCTTTGTTCCATTCTTGCGCGCTTAGATTTTTTTGTTAACACTTCTTTTACATTTTCCACGAGGGTTCCTCCTCAAAAATCAAACTAAACTCATAACCATTAGTTTATCGGTTCAACATCAATTTCTGTTAAAGCTTGTGTAAATTTTGTGTAAAGATTATTCAACAATGTTGCCTTCCCAGTCTCTTTCCACCTGCATGATGGAAATTGGAATATAGCCTAGATCCCCAACGATATGCTCTTGGACTTCGTCAGAAAGCATATATTCTAAAAACTCAGCAGTTAATCCGGTTGGTTCTCCTTTTGTATACATATGCTCATACGCCCAAACTTTCCAATCATTCGTCGTCACATTTTCAATCGTAGGTTCAACGCCATCAATTGAAAGGACATTGACTTCATCAGTCACATAAGAAAATGCAACGTAGCTAATAGCCCCTGGTGTATCAGAAACGATCGAGCGTACCATCCCACTAGAATCTTGCTCTTGAGAAGGAATAGCGGTTTCGCCATCCATGATCCATTTTTCAAATGTGCTTCTCGTACCACTACCTGTCGCCCGGTTCAATAAAACGATTGGCAGATCATTTCCACCGACTTCGCTCCAATTGGTGATCTTTCCTAAGAAGATATTTTTTAGATCTTCTGTGGAAATGTCTGTGATACCAACTCCTTTGTTAACGATTGGTGTGATTCCCACCGTTGCCACCCGATGATCAACAAGGGCATCAGCATCGATTCCTGGCTTTTCTTCCGCAAACAAATCAGAATTTCCGATATCGACTGCACCGGCTTGGACTTGACTTAGTCCAGTTCCGCTTCCGCCTCCTTGGACATTGATGAACCTACCTGGATTTGAGTTTTGAAATTCTTCTGCAACTGTTTCTACTAGCGGCTGCAAAGCAGAGGAACCGACTGCGGTGATCGATTCTCCTCTATCTGCCCAGCTTGCACATCCTGAGAGTAAAATAACCAATCCGATAATAGGACTTAGAAGTTTAAATTTTTTCATCATAACGCTCCTTGTACTTTCGTAAGTCATTGATCTTAAAAATCAATTATTTTCATTTTACCATTAGTTGAATTTAATGAAAATTATTATTTGCTTTTTTTTCTGGAACAGCGTCCGTTCGTTTATTTAAAACGCTTTTTTTCTTTCTCAAAATAACTGTTTCGTAAAAAAAATGACAGAATTTCTTAATTAAATTACGTGCATCCAGAAGGTATGCTATGCTATACTGTGAGAGGAAACGTATTTTAAAAGAACATAATTATTAATCTTGCTTCCCCAATCAAGTACAATATGTTGTTATGTTCAGCGTTTTCACGATTTCATCAACATTTCCCCAAAATGTCTGTTGAATCGAAACGGCAGAAAGAAGCATTTCTATGCATCTTCTGCCGTCTTTTTTTACTCTAATTCACTTAGCCACGCAGCCATCTGCTCAACGATGGCTTTTTGCTGTGCTTCATTTGATAAATCAGCAGCGGCTTCTCCTTTTTGTAACCCATAGGTACCAAAGCCAGCATGATTGCCGCCTTCGATCGTTTGGAACGTGGTAGATTCTGGAAGGAAGCTGCGGGCAGCTTGCCAATTTTCTTGATTGACCACCTGATCTTGACTCCCTGTCAACGATAGCACAGAAATCGACTGATCAGCCAAAGACCCTTTTTCATCGGGATAGCTTGCGAAGAAAAAGACCCCTTTTAAATCCTTGTCGTTTGCAGCCAATTGATTCGCTGCAAAACGGCTCGCCATTACCCCACCTAATGAATGACCACCAATGACATAGGAGTTATGGGGAATTTCTTTCAAGACCTCTTCTGCACGATTGCCTGATAAAACAGCCATGTTAAAGGGCATTTTAACGATCGCGACAGGATAGCCTTTTTCCGCTAAACCTGCTGCCCATACACTATAGCTTTCCGCATCGACAAGGGCGCCGGGATAGAAAATGACCAATGGCTTTTCTTCATCTCCAGCAAAATAAAGGACATTCCCCTCATCTTCTGCCTCTTTCGCAGCTGTGACTGCAGCATCAACTGCTGGGTAGTGTAGTTGTTGCCAACCGATCCAACCGGCAATAGTTAAAATAACAACGGTGACCAATACACCAATCAAAACTTTTGTTCTTTTTCTCATCATATCCTCCTGCAAAAAAGAAGATCAGGAAAGGATGGCAGACGAAACTTGCTGGTCCATCATCTCCTGAATCTTTCTACGAATGTTTCCCAATTTTTATCGGTGTGCAAGGGCCAATAGTTCTCGTGCATGTTCGACCGTTAAATCGGTGATTTCTGCACCTGAGAGCATACGGGCGATCTCTGCCACCCGTTCTTCTTTAGATAGTTTACGGACGTGGGTTTCTGTCCGTCCTTCTTGAATTGCTTTTTCAATAAAATATTGATTATCCGCTACAGCAGCTACTTGCGGCAAGTGAGTGATACACAAAACTTGCGAATTGGCTGCGATCTTGGCGATTTTTTCAGCAATTGCTTGGGCTACTCGGCCACTGACCCCAGTATCAACTTCGTCAAAAACAATACTGGTGATTCCTTGTTTCCGAGAGAAAATTGATTTGAGGGCCAGTAAGATCCGTGAAAGTTCTCCCCCAGAAGCAACCCGCACCAACGGCTTCATGCCTTCACCAGGATTTGTGGTCAAATAAAATTCTACGGTGTCAAATCCGCTGCTACTCAATTGTTTTGAGCCAGGTGCAAACCGTACTTCAAATTGTGCGTGCTCCATATACAGCTCTTTTAACTCTTGAACGATTTCTTTTTCTAAACGATGAGCCAGTTCACGTCGTTTGACGTGCAAGGCTTCCGCCAGCTGCCAGACTGCTTCAGCTTTTTGGGCAAGCTCTTCTTCTAATTGCTCCAACTGACCTTCTGTATAGGCAGACTCGCTGATTTCTTTAGTGATCTCATCATAATAAGCAAGAATCACAGGAATCGACTCCCCGTATTTGCGCTTCAATTGACGAATCGTTTCCAGCCGTGAAATGACTTCTTCCAGTCGGCCTTCATCTAATTCAAGATTGTCGACTTGCCGCGAAATATCAGTGGCTGCATCTTGCAACAAGTAATACGCACTTTGGATCGCTTCACTGATTTTTTCGTAAGCCGGATCAAGATGGGCGATTGACTGGATCTCGGATAAAGCTACACTGACCCCATCTAGGCTATTGACTTCTTCGGCAGATAAGGCACCATAACTTTGCCCTAGAGCATCCACGATTTTTTGATAATTGGTCAGTTTTTCTCGTTCATCGATCAGCAGTTCTTCTTCATTTTCCATCAATTCTGCTTGGGCGATTTCTTCTTGTTGAAAACGCAACATGTCCATTCGCTGGACATATAGCTGTTCATTTTCTTGAATGGTCCTGACGTGTTTTTCTAAAGAGCGATAGCTTTGATAGGCTTGACGGTAATCCGCAAGCTCCGCTTTAAAGCTATCATCCCCAAACCCATCCATCAAGGTCAAATGTTTTTCTGGCTGCAGCAGCTCTTGATGCTCATTTTGTCCTTGGATATCGACCAAGAATAAACCTATTTGACGCAAAACCGACAAGGTAACGGTTCGACCATTGACACGACAAATATTTTTCCCCGATTGAGAGATATCTCGTTGTACGATCAAAACTTCTTCTTCATCAATACCTAAATCTGCGGTCAAGTCTTTGAACTCCTGCTGATTCGGCCATTCGAATATCCCTTCTAAACGGCATTTCTCTGCTCCTTGACGCAAATAGTCGCTGGAACCTCTACCGCCTGCTAGCAAACCCATCGCATCGATAATAATTGATTTCCCGGCACCTGTCTCACCTGTCAGTGCCGTCATTCCCTCATGGAAAGATAAGTGCAAGTTGGAAATAATCGCAAAATTTTGGATCGACAATTCTAAAAGCATCCCTTGCCTCCTCTTCTAAACGTAACGTTGGAAATCCCTGAATAGGTTCTCGGTATCTGCTTCTGTTCTAGTGATCATCAAGACGTTGTCATCATCGTTTAACGTGCCAAATAATTCCTTGGCATAACGTTTATCGATTAAATTCGCCAAAGCCGAGGCATTGCCGGGCAGTGTGCGCAGGATCACAAATTTGTCCATTCGATCGACAGAAACAAAAGCCGTTTTTAGGATTTTATCTAGTTTACCACTCACGTCTTCCGTTGTCTCTTGCGGGATACTGTAGCGATAGCCACCTTTTTGGGAAGGAACTTTCACTAACTTCAATTCCTTGATATCTCTTGATATGGTTGCTTGTGTGACTGAGACGCCGCGATCTTTTAACAACTCGACAAAATCTTCTTGTTTCTGAATATCTTGTTCACTTAACAATCGTGTAATCAAGCGATGCCGTTCTTTTTTTCTCATCTCTTGTTCCTCCTGAATGAATTCCTACTAATTTTATCCTATTTTGCGCAAGAAAGAAAGAGAGCCGACAAGTAAAATGTCCACTCTCTTCCATTCTTTATTTTGGTTGATGAAAGGTCTCATGTGCTGATGCAACAACTTTCGGGATATCGATCCCTGCTGCGGTACCTTCTTGCAGGCTTTTCTTTAAATGTACGATAAACTCGATATTCCCTTCGCCACCAGTGATTGGTGAAAAACTTAGGTTTAAGACATCGAAGTTTGTTTTCTTAGCAAATGCTAGTACTTCCTCCAAAACTCGTTCATGGGTTTTGGGATCACGAACGATCCCATTTTTCCCGACTGCTTCTTTGCCCGCTTCAAATTGCGGTTTAATCAGCGCCATCACTTCGCCATCCGCTACCAAAATATCATATAGCGGGGGTAAAATCAGTTTAAGTGAAATAAAAGAAACATCGATCGTAGCGGCATCTGGAAGACCGTCTAAAAAATCAGTTGGTTTTGCATAACGGAAGTTGACCCGCTCCATTACGATCACTCGCTCATCTTGCCGCAGCTTCCAGGCTAACTGATTGTAACCGACATCCAATGCATAGCTTTTTTTGGCACCATTTTGCAATGCCGCATCAGTAAAACCACCGGTGGATGCGCCGATGTCTAACATGATTTTATCGGTTACGTCAAAATCAAAGACTTTGAGTGCTTTTTCTAACTTGAGACCACCACGAGAAACATAAGGCAGCTTTTTGCCTTTGATCTGCAGCAGCGTATCTGCGGCAATTTTTTCTCCCGGCTTATCTAGGCGCTCATTATTTTTTTCTTTGTACACCAATCCAGCCATCACTCCCCGTTTGGCTTGCTCTCGGGTCTCAAACAGGCCTTGCTGGACAGCTAAAACATCTACTCGTTCTTTCTTCATGCGTTCCCTCGAATCTCAAATCGTTCCACAAATGCCAACAAAACATCCGGCGTAAATTGACCGTATTGACTTAATTGCGCCAGAATTTCTTTGGCCTTGCCTAATTCTTCTGTCAAGGCTTGCTGCGCGCCTGCTAAGCCAAGTAAAGCAGGATAGGTACTTTTCGCCAATTCGTCATCTCGACGGACAACTTTGCCTAGCTCTTCGGTCGTACTAGTGGCATCCAGCAGATCGTCGCGAATTTGAAAGGCTAACCCAATATGCTGGGCAAAGCGATCCAATTCATGCAGAACTTCTTCCGTCTGGTCGGCTAAGACACCTCCAGCAATCACCGCAAAGCGGATCAATTCTCCAGTTTTCCGTTCATGAATGGACATCAGTTCCTCAAGACTAAGGGCTTGGTTTTCTCCTTGAATATCAGCTGCTTGGCCGGCGACCATGCCTTGTGTTCCCGCCGCTTTACTCAATTGCTGCAGCAGCAAGACTTTTTGATTGGCTTCGATCTCCGCCATAGCGACTAATTGAAATGCAGCCGTCAAAAGACCATCTCCAGCTAAAATCGCTAAAGCTTCACCAAAAACCTTATGGTTGGTAGGTTTGCCTCGACGCAGATCATCGTTGTCCATTGCTGGAAGATCATCATGGATCAGCGAATACGTATGCACCATTTCTAGGGCTGCCGCACACTGGTACACCGCGGTATTGACGGGTTTGTGAAAAGCGGCGACTGTTGCTGCCAATAAAAGCGGGCGAATACGTTTGCCGCCAGCTTGGATCGAATACTGCATGCTTTTAAACAATCGTTGATCAGAGGTGTGTTCTTTGACAAAGCGCTCCATGACTTCTTCAATCAATGGGGCGTGTTCTTTTGTGAATTCTGTTAAAGCACTCATTGGTTTTCCTCTTCAAAAGGCACTTCTTCGTTAGATTCTGTCATCATTTTTGTTAAGGACTTTTCTGCTTTACTCAAAGTGTCCTTGCATTGCTTACTCAAAACCATCCCTTTTTGAAAAGCATCTAGTGCCTCTTCTAAGGGAACATCCCCTTGTTCCAAACGGGTTACAATTTGTTCTAATTCTTGTAATGATTCTTCAAATGTTGGATTTGCCATGATTAACTCCTTCTGTACTAATAACTTCGACAAGTGCTTGGCCATCTGGGTAATGGATCGTCAGCTTGTCTTCTGGCTCGATCGTATCAATCGATTTGATCACCTGCTCATTTTTCGTGGTATAGCTGTAGCCCCGACCCATGATTTTCAGTGGGCTTAGCAAATCAAGAGATTGGACTGCATTTGCAAATTGATTTTCTTTTGCTGCATAAATATCTTTCATGGCTTTCATTAAGCGTTGGGAAAGATAACTGACCTCTTGGTTACTAGCTTGCAATCGCGCTTTTGGTTGTTGTTGTGCTAAACGTGAAATCAATTGCTGTGCATGGCGATCCTTGTCATAAAGCAAGGTTTGCAGACCTTGCTGCATCCGCTGCTGCAACTGATCGAGTTTGATGGACTGTGCCTCATACAAGCGCTCTGGTTGTCGAAAAACATATGATCCAATCACTCGCTGATAGCGTTCTTGTTTGTACTGGATCTGGTGCATAAAAGCTTGCTCTAATCGGGCTTGTCTTTCTTCGATCCGCAAAATCTCTTCTGATAGGACGGGCACTGCTAATTCGGCAGCTGCGGTTGGAGTTGCCGCCCGCACATCCGCCACTAAATCGGCAATTGTCGTATCAGTTTCATGCCCCACTGAAGAAATAACGGGGGTTTTTGCGCCAAAAATGGCTCTTGCCACTCGTTCTTCATTGAAAGGCCAGAGGTCCTCAATCGATCCACCCCCACGTCCGATGATCATAGTATCAAAGGTACCATCGGCTTCGACTCGTTGGATATTTTTCACCACATCATCCGCGGCTTTGTTGCCTTGTACCACGGTTGGATACAAAACGATCTGAGCAATGGGATAACGCCGCTGGGTCGTCGTGATGATATCTCTGATCACCGCCCCACTAGGACTGGTCAAGACTGCGATGCGTTTCGGGTATTTCGGCAACGACTGCTTCGGTGCAGAAAATAATCCTTCCGCTGCCAATTTCTGCTTTAATTGTTCATAGGCTTGATAAAGGGCACCGACACCATCTGGTTCCATGTGATCGATCACCATTTGGTAATTTCCGCTTGCCTCATACAAGGTGATACGTCCAACCGCCATGACTTTCATGCCCTCTTCTGGTTGAAAGCGCAGCTTGTCAAAAGCGCCCTTGAACATGACGGTCGAAATTTTTGCACCATCATCCTTTAAACTAAAGTATTGGTGATTGGGGCGACGACGAAAATTAGAGATTTCCCCCGTCAAATAAACCCGTTCTAAATACGGATCGACGTCAAACTTACGCTTGATATATTTTGTTAATGCGGTCACCGTTAAATATTCTTGCGCCATTTAGTTTTTCATTGTCTCCTTTGCTGCCTCGATCGTTTGGGCCATCAACATCGTGATCGTCATTGGTCCTACACCTCTAGGTACCGGGGTGATATAGCTAGCGATCGGTTCGACTTCATCAAATTTCACATCGCCGATCAACTTGCCATTGGCATCCCGATTCATTCCTACATCGATCACCACGGCCCCTTCTTTTACGAAGTCTTTTGTGACAAAATGACCGCGGCCGATCGCCACGACTAAAATGTCCGCTTGCTTCGCTAACTCAGGCAGATTTTTGGTTTTTGAATGAGCAATAGTCACGGTGGCATTTGCCCCTAAGAGCAAGTGCGCCATCGGTTTTCCGACAATGTTGCTGCGGCCGATAACTAAAGCATTTTTCCCTTCCAATTCGATCCCATACGCAGCAAACATTTTCATGATGCCATAAGGGGTACAAGGAATTCGGTCAGGTACACCGGCAAATAATTTTCCTAAATTGATTGGATGAAAACCATCGACATCTTTTTCCGGTTTGATGGCTAACAGCACTTTTTCTTCATTGATATGTTTTGGCAAAGGAAGTTGAACCAAAATGCCGTGAAAGGCATCATCGTTATTGAACTGTTCGATTTCTGCTAATAATTCTGCCTCAGTAATGGATTCAGGATAGCGGGCAACACGGGAATTGATGCCGATTTTCGCCGCAGCTAGTTCTTTATTTTTCACATAAGTCTGGCTTGCTTTGTCTTCTCCAACAAGTAAAACAACTAATCCCGGTGTCACACCCTGCTCTTTTAGTGTTGCTGTCTCTGAAAGAAACGCCGCTTGCATTTTTTCAGCCAATTCTTTTCCATTGATCAATGTACCCATTCTGACAACTCCTCCAACCTGATTATACTGACTTATTTTGTAAAAAGAAACGCACCAATCGTTTGTCGATCTGCTTCTTCATGTTTTCTATCATAGCATTTTCTGAAAAGAAAAACACCGTCTAAGGCTCCCTTTTTTCGGAAAAAACGAGGTCAAACCGACAAAGTGTATGCAAAAAAACCGAACGATCAAGCAGGACCGTCAAAACAAGGCGGTTGCTCATAAATCGTTCGGTTTCTGCCTCGATCGAATAAAGGCTGTTTTCTTTTGTTCGATAGTGTTAAGGCTGAAAATTACTCACTTACTTGGTTGTTTTTTGTTTCTAGCTCTTGATTGACTGTCGATAAAATACCGTTGACAAACTTTCTTGACTGATCGTCACTAAAGGTTTTCGCTAATTCGATCGCTTCATTCAAAGCCACACGATTCGGCACATTATCCACATAGATCATTTCATACAAAGCGATTCGTAAAATCGTCACGTCCATTTTTGATAAACGCTGGATTTTCCAACCGGCTTTTAGATGACTTTGAATGACTTCATCCAAGGCTTCTTTGTAATGACAGACACCTGCCACTAATTGATCTAAATAAACAGGGACAAAATGCTCTTGTTCTTCATCAATCAATTCATGGTGTTCCAACTCGATGGCATGCATGATGGCATCTTGTTTCGTTAAATCTTTGTTAAAGTCTAGTGGAAATAAAGCTTGTAACGCCATTTTCCGTATTTCATGCCGAGATAATTCTTTACTCATTTTCTTCCTCGTCGTTTCCAAATAATTCTTCGATGTCTGGTAAATCTACTTTTTCTGGCACGACTGCCACAACATGAACATTTACTTCAGCCAGTTGCACATCTGTCATAAATAAGACTTGCTGTTTGACCCGTTCTTGGATCTCCATTGCCACTTTAGGCACTGACATCCCATAAGTGATATAGCAGTAGATATCCACTTTGATCCCTGTTTCATCGATCGTTAAGTAGACTCCTTTGCCATGAGCTGCGCGGCCTAGTAATTCAGTGACACTGTTTGCCAGTGTTCCTCGCATCCCATAGACACCTTCCACTTTAGAAGCAGCGATCCCAATAATGATCTCGATCACTTCTGGCGCGATGACGATTTCGCCTAATTCAGGACTTGCATTTAATACAAGGTTTTTATCTTCATTCATACGTTTTTGCCTCCATTCTAAACAGCTGTACCGTATTGTTTGTAAAAAAATCGCTCGTTTTTTCCGTTTGAAACAAGCCAGCGCTTGATTCAATCAATAACATCCATGGCACAGTGTTTCTTCTCGCTCTAAGTTTATCATTTTCTGCACTGAGAATCTATAATAACCCACTATTCTCAATGAATTTTCTGAAAAACAAGGTCGATGAATCAGAGAATGATCAATTCTTTCGGTGAATGTGTCAACACTTTATTACCAGTTTCAGTGATCAAAAGATCATCCTCGATACGAACGCCGCCAATTCCTGGAAGATAGATGCCTGGTTCATCTGTAATGACGTTTCCGACAACAAATGCTTTATCAGCACGGAAGGAGACATTTGGTCCTTCGTGGATTTCTAAACCAATCCCATGGCCTGTTGAATGACCAAAAGCATCCCCGTAGCCAAAGGAAGCTATGTGATCCCGGGCGATCGCATCTAGCTCAATTCCGGTCATTCCAGGTTTTGCTGCTGCCAAGACTTTTTCTTGTGCTTCTAGCACGATTTGATAGATTTCTTTCAATTTATCGCCAGGATCCCCCACAGCAAAAGTTCTGGTCATATCAGACACATAGCCTTGATAGTAACAGCCAAAGTCTAACGTGATCAGATCGCCTTGTTCAATCACTTTTTCACTGGCAACCCCATGGGGCATTGCTGAACGAAGACCACTGGCCACGATCGTTTCAAAAGATACGCTTGTGGCACCTAATGAACGCATAAAGAAATCTAACTGATTCGCCACTTCGATTTCGGTCATCCCTGGGCGGATCATTTTCAAAATATGTTCGAACCCTTGATCGGCGATATGGCAGGCTTGTTGGATCAATGCGATTTCTTCCTCATCTTTGACTTCCCGCAATGCCTCGATCATACCAGATACAGGAGCTAATGAGGATTCCTCAATCAAGTCTTCTAAGACGGAGTATTCAGCAAAGCTGACGAAACTTTCTTCAAATGCTAAGACATTGATTTCTTCCTTTTGGCAGATAGTTGCAACTTCTTCAAAAATCGGTCCACTATTTTTTACGATCTCAAATCCTTGGGCTTGGGCAGCTGCTTGCTCTGTATATCGGAAATCTGTTACAAAAAAAGCTTTGTCCAACGTAATGACTGCTAAACCAGTTGTACCAGTAAAGTTTGTCAAGTAACGCAAATTGTATGGGCTGGTGATCAAGAACCCATCAATCGAATCTTTTCTCATTGCTTCACGTAATTTTTCAACTCTTAACATGTATCGTTCCCTACTTTCTTGTTCTATACGATAGTATTATAACAAACTTCCAGAAAAAGCGGAAAGTAAGCGAAAAGTTTTCTAAAAAATCAAACAATACGAACCTAAAGAATGGTGTTTTAAAAAGACTCTAGTTGGCTCTCTCGTTGTTCTTTTCTAGATAACTTTAATCCACAAAAAAAGCAACCCAATCAACGGATTGCTTCTTTGATAATTATCTTTTACGTCCCAAAAAGAATGATACGACAGCCACGAAAATGACTGCCCCAATGATTGCTGGCACGATTGCCATTCCTGCCACTTGCGGTCCCCAAGTGCCGAATAAGCCTTGTCCGATTGATGCGCCCACAAGTCCTGCCACGATATCAAAAATGCAACCGCGTTTTTCTCCTGCGATGGCGCCACCGATTGAACCGATGACCGCTCCCACGATCAATGTCCATAAAAAGTGCATAATAACCCCTCCTAAACTTTCTTATAAAAAGGGTAACATATTGAGAATCAATTGGAAAAACATATGCTCTCTTGTTATTTTCTACGGGTAATTGCCCGTTTCAAGATATCGAAAAAGCCAAGAGAATGGACCATATGATCTGGGTCAACGTATTCGCGAATTGCCCGCAGAACTTTTTTTGGTTCTTTTGATGAGAAGGTATATGTCCCATTCTTTTTGGTCCGAATCGCATACCGTGGGATCCAGCGTCCTTTGAACAAGACCGAAGCGATCACATAGTCGACATCTTCCCAAGGAATTTGAATAAACTTGCGTTTGTCACGATCATTATAAAACTCAAAGGCATTATCGCCGATCATTATTTTACCGTATTCATTGATACCTAAAAAAGACGTAGCATCGATCGTCAAATCAACTTTTGTATTAAGGGATTGTACCATTTGCGCTTACTCCATTCTATATCGTCTTATCGTTACCTATTATACGTGTTTGCGGCATGTTTGGCGAATAAATAAAAAGATGCTTGGGTCTCCCCAAGCACCTATCATTGAAAAGATTATAACAATCCGATCAAGTGTCCACCGATACCGACTAAGAATAGACCGATAATAATGACGATTGGAGAAACTTTTTTCTTCAATAACCACATACATAACAAAGTAAGCAATAGTGCAGCTAAACCAGGAATCAATTGATCCAAGTTGTTTTGCAATGTTGTTACTTTTGTATCAGTCAATGCACGGCCTTCAGCTACTTGTTGGAAGGCTTGTTGCAAACCAGTTGAACCAGAAGGCAAGTTCGCCCAGTCGACATAAGCACCTTCATCAAGCGGTACGCTTGAGACAACTGGTGCAAAGGAAATCGATACCCAACGTTGAACAAGTGACCCTAATACGAACATCCCTAAAATAGAAGCACCTTTTGTTACATCTTGTAGCAAACCACCTGAAAGGTCATCTGTGATTTTAGAACCAGCACGGTAGCCGAATTCTTGTGTGTACCACATAAATGCCCAACGGATGATGTTCCAAGCAACGAAGAAGATGATTGGGCCTAAGATGTTTCCGCCTAAAGCAAGAGAAGCACCTAATGCACCTAACATCGGACGTACAGTAAACCAGAACACAGGGTCACCGACACCGGCTAAAGGACCCATCATCCCAACTTTTACCCCTTGGATCGCTACGTCATCGACAGGCGCGCCATTGGCACGTTCTTCTTCTAACGCTAAAGTTACACCTAAGATTGGTGATGCGATATATGGGTGAGTATTAAAGAATTCTAAGTGACGCTTCAAAGCAGCGGCACGGTCTTCTTTTGTTTTGTATAATTTTTTGATTGCTGGAATCATTGAGAATGCCCAACCACCATTTTGCATACGTTCATAGTTCCATGAACCTTGAATGAAGGTAGAGCGCCATGCTACGGCTAAACGATCTTTTTTATTTAATTGAATTTTTTCTGCCATTTTTTTCTCCTCCTTCGATTCTAATAGTCATTCAAGATATCGCCTAGAGGGTCGCCAGTGTTGCTGCCGCCGCCTCCATTTGATGATCCGCCCATTTTAGTTAGGTTCAAGTAGATCAATGCGATTGCTACTGCCAAGGCACCGATAGCGATCAATGTCAATTGAGAGATAGCTGCGATTACGAAACCGATAATAAAGAATGGCCATACTTCGCGAGTTGCCATCATGTTGATAACCATTGCGTAACCAACGGCAACAACCATACCACCACCGATAGCCATACCATCAGTTAACCATGCAGGCATTGATTCTAAGAAGTTTTGAACAGTTGCAGCAGGGATAGCCAACAATGCAGCTGCAGGAATCGCAATACGAACCCCTTGCATACATACAGCGATCACGTGCCACATTTCGATTTTACGAATGTTGCCTTCTTCAGCAGCAGCATCCATAAAGTGAACGATTGGCACAGCCAATGTACGAACGATCATTGTCAAGAACAACCCAGCAACAGCTAGAGGGATCGCAACGGCAATCGCTGTATCAACACCAGCAGTTCCTTGTCCACCTAAAACTAAAATAATTGCAGATGCGACAGACGCCAATGCAGCATCAGGTGCAACAGCGGCACCGATATTTGCCCATCCAAGTGCGATCATTTGTAATGATCCGCCCAAAATGATACATGCTTCCAAATTACCGGTCACTAAACCGATCAAAGTACACGCGATTAGCGGTTGATGGAATTGGAATTCATCCAAGATCCCTTCCATACCAGCTAAAAAGGCAACGAGTACTACTAATACCATAGATATAATAGTCATGATAGACCTCCTATTTAGTTGAATACGTTTCTATTTATTTGCCAATTCATTTTTGGCTTTGCGTAAGATTTCATCCATGTTGTCTCGAGAGTCATTTGGTACTTTACGCACATCGAATTTGATGCCGCGTTCTTTCAAATCTTCAAATGTATTCACATCATCTGTACCCATCGACAATACTTTACTTACAACAACTTTCCCAACAGAGTGAGCCATTGAACCAACGTTCACTTCAGTTATATCAACGCCACCTTCAACAGCACGTAATACATCTTGTGGGTTTTCAAATAATAGTAAAGCTTTCGTATTCCCGAAACGAGGGTCTTTAGAAACTTCAATCATTTTGTCCACTGGAATGACGTTCGCTTTTACTCCTGGAGGAGCTGCTTGTTCGATCAGTTTTTTACGCAAGTCATCTTTTGCCACCGCGTCAGAAACAACGATGATCCGAGATGGATTCACTGATTTTGTCCAAGCTGTAGCAACTTGACCATGCAACAAACGTGAATCGACACGAGCAAGTACGATTTTGATTTTGCCATCGCCTAGAACAGTTCCCGGAGGAAGTGATCCTTTAGGTTGATCGTCTTGCACTGCTTTTGGTGCTGAAGCTTCTTCTGGTTCAAGTTCTTCTGGTTTGACCTTGACCCCTTCTTTAGCTGTTTCAACGATATGCGCAGCAATTTCATGCGCTGTATTCATTGAAAAACGTGAAGCATAGGCTTCGATCACCATTGGTAAATTCATACCAGCAACGATTGCCCATTTGTCTTTGTGATCTTCAAACAAGCTGTTCGCTTGGTTGAAAGGAGTACCACCCCAAAGATCAACTAAGAATAATACTTCTTCTTGATCGTCAAATGTAGCAATTGCTTCTTGCATTTTTGCCTTGATGTCATCTGGACCTTCACTTGGCATCAATGTAACAGCTTTAACATTTTCTTGTTCGCCGAAGATCATTGAACCAGATTGCAAAATGCCGTTAGCAAATTCTCCATGACTTGCTAGGATAATTCCTACCATCTTTTTACCTCCTATATCAAAATTGAAAAATGTGACACGAATACGAAAGAAAAAACAACATCGAAAAACTAAGGGTGACTACCTTCTTTTTCCAAAATATCCTTCAAAAAGATTTTACGATCAGCTGGAACTTTGCGTATCTCCACTTCAATGCCTTGGTTTTGCAAGTAAAGCAATGAAGCAAGATCTTGATCATTGACTGACACGAAATTAGTGATCATTCGTTTTCCCATTGAAAAACTCATACCGCCGATATTGACGGAACGAATGTCAATGCCTCCTTTAACCAGAGTCACGACATCTTGAGGGTTGGTAAATAATAACATGACTTTTTGCGTATTAAATAATGTGTTATGCGCCACCTCAAGCATTTTCGCTACTGTCACCACATTGGATTTGATCCCTGGTGGAGCAGCTTCTTTCAAGAGAAACTTTCGTAATTGGTCATTTGCGACTTCATCACTGACCACGATGATTCGATTGATACCAGTCATTTTCGACCAAGCTGTGGCGACCTGACCATGAATCAACCGATCGTCGATTCGGGCAAGACGTATATCCATTCCCATTGTGCAAGCCTCCTACATCCATCGATCCGCTTTTCATATTGAGGATCTGTTCTTTTTTCAATCACCTCCTGTATCCACTTATATAGAAGCAAGAAGCGTGCCAATTTTTTCCGATACACTATTCTTGAAAAAACCTTAAGAATCAGCATTCAGATAATACACTAAAAAAGATACACTAAAAAATACTGTATCTTTTTTAGTGTATCTGTATTATTTGTAAGAATTAAAAATACATTTCTTTTTCGTGATGGTTTTTGATCAGCTCTAGCAGATAGTACTCTTCAGTCTTAGGCACTTCGATATTCATCAAGCGTGAAAACGATTGGACATGCACATGCAATTGGCCATAAAGCGGATTCTCCTCCATCGCTGCTAAATCAATTTCAGAAACAGTCAATGGCTGCCGCAGTAAGATCCGCTCCAGCATACCTGCGCCATGCATCACAAAATTGATCTGAAAGCCTTGCTGCGCCCCTACCAAATCCAAATCGTGAATGATCTCTTCGCCAAATTTCCACAACGGCTCTACTACTTTTTTCGCATTGACATAGGTAAAGTTTTCCTCTAAATACCGGACACAGATTTCTTTCGCCTGCCGATCATCTAGCTGTACTTCATCTTCAAAACTCAAATCATTCTCTAATAGGATATCATCCAACAGTAGATCAACATCTTGATCAATAAAACGTTCTAATGAAATAAACGGTGCGTCGATATGGGGATCGATGATCCCTGTTGCGGCAATCAGACGGTAGCGCTGTTGAATCTGATCCAAGTCCGTCCTCAGATCCGCCACCGATAACGTCACCACTTCGACATTTTGGTTTTGACGTTTTGACAATGAGCTTTGGATCAATTCTTTGATGCGCTGCGCCGTTCCCTTTCCCGAAGCGCAGACCGCTAGAATCGCTTTAGGATGGTGGTTTTGTGTCACTGGTTCTTCCACAGTGACCGCTCCATACCCGCGGAACTTCCGTAATGAATCATAGAGCTGATCGAGGTCCGTGCCGATCACTGACGCTTTACGGACCGTCTCTAGGACGATGGAGGTGGTCACCATATCGACTGTTCGAACAGCCACACCCGTTTCTCGTTGGATTTCATTATTAAAGGTCGCTAAGGACCCCATATCGACTAAGAGGATCACCCCACTGCCATCATTGACTGCCCGTACACTATCCACGATTTTTTTCAACGCCACAGCCGGGGGCATATCTAACGGCATGTCCACCGCTGTCACTTGATCGACTTCCAGCAATTGTTTGACCACTTGTACCATGCTACTGGCTGTGCTGTTGCCGTGGGCTGCAACGACGACGCCGATTTTCCCAGAGGAATGAGAGGTTCTAAGAGAAACCAGAAGAACCGCTAAATAATAAGATTCGCTCTCAGGAATCGCCACTTGGAAACTATCACCAATAAAATCGCGGACTTCTTTGGCGACTTCAAACTCTTGAGGATAATCAGCTACCATCTGACGAATATTGTCATTGGTTTGTCGTTCTTCTCCCAAATGGATTTTTTTCAAAAACGAGCTGATGTGTAAGCTCATGGCATAGATGAAATTTTGCTGAAAATCATAATTTAAGCGTTGTCGAACCAGCTCATAGATTTGATTTGTTACACTGATCACTTTCTGATCGACAAATTCACTTAGTTTATTGACCGAGTTAAAGGAAAACCCGTGATCTTTATAAAAAGACTTTAAGTGAACATTGATATCTGTTGAGATAAAATGATTGATCGCTTCTTGATCTAACCCATCTGCTTTTAGCAGAGCAGCCTTGTCGCCGATAATATCGTAAAGATTATAAGGCAATTCATAGGAATCTGATTGAATATTGTTTAAGTTTTGATTCGGTTGAATGCTGATCTTCGGTTCAAGGATCTTAGAGAGCTCTGCCAGCTCATTGCGGCGATTCCCCAAAACGATCAATCCTGAACGAATCCCTTCTGGCAAATCGATCAAATCGATTTCAATCTCATCTTGTTGCATATGATTCAAAAAGCCCCGTGCACAGACTAGCTGGACATTGGATTTCAATTGACCGATATTCCCAAAACTGACACTGCCGATCAACGCTTTGACCACATCTTCTGTCAAGGAGATCGTCCGCTGAATACGGGTCGCCTCTTGCCCGACTAATACCCGAACGAGATCGACTTTTTCTGATGCGGGTCGTTTCTCAAAAAAGGGCAGTTGAATATTGATGGGAATGCGTCGGGTAAAGGTATCTAATAGCGTTGAGTTGGGGTCTTCGGTAGTAGCACCAACGATTCGGACATTCGCTTGATGATTTTTGCCCGTCTCTCCTAGACGGCTAAAGGTTCCATGATCCATAAAGTAAAAAATCATTTCTTGCCCTTCTGGAGGTAATCGATGGATCTCATCGAGAAACAACATACTCTCATCCGCTTGATCAATAATACCAATCTTCTCTTGATCGGCACCCGTAAATGCCCCCCGTACATAACCAAACAAATGGCTCATCAAAAGCTCTGGGTTATTTGCATAGTCCGCACAGTTAAAGACGATCAATTCTTTGTCATCGGCAATTACTTGATTGCTTTTGGCAAACTGGAACATCGCATGGGCAAAGTACGTTTTCCCAGAACCAGTAGGCCCTGTGATCAAGCAGTTTAGCCCTTTCGGCGGATACAAGATCGCTGCTTTCGCCTGCTCAACAGCGTTTTTCATACTTCCGTTGGCACCGATGATCGTCGCAAAAATATCTCGGTCAGAGGGTTTTCCTTGTACTCGTTGAGGGAAGGCTTTTTCTCTTTGCGGGCGACTTTCTTTGTAGCTTGGGACATACTTTTCCTTACTGCTGGGATCGACCCCTGCCGCCCAATAACGAACAGGCCGCGAGTCGCTTTTTTCGACGCGCCCTTCTTTAACAAGCTTATTTAAATCCTTACTGGCATTACTGCGCTGAATGGCTAAATGATCGGCAACTTCTGAAGTAGACAACCCCTTCTTTTCCCCTAAGCCGCTCATCGTATTTTCGACGATATATTGATAAATCCGTTCGATTCGCTTGCCCAACAGCTTCGCCTCCTTGTTTTTTCCACTTGAATACTTTACTCATTTTTCTATAAAAAAGCAACTTTTTTTCCACACAGAAAAAGCAAAATACTTTGTTCGAAAGAACAATAGAACGTCCTTTCACATGCTACTCTCAGCATAAAGCATTTTGCCAAAAAAAGATATTCAAAAGTCAGGATGTGTTAGGCTTTTTCATTGGGAATGAACGTTGGCACCTGATCAAGAAACCGTTGCAGTTCTTTTTGCATCCAAATCACATCGTGCCATTGATTGAACTTATAGCCGACATGCGAAAAATCAGCAACTTTCCGATACCCAAGCTTCTCATGAAAAGCCTCGCTTTGTTGATTGCCTCCTGTAATACACGCAGTCAGATTGACCACGTTTTGCGCTTTTAGTTTTTCTTCAAGCCCTTGATAAAGAGCGGTGCCGAGCCCTTTTGCTTTGGCATCCGGCGCTAAATAAACGGTTACTTCAACGGTCCAATCATACGCCGCCCGTTCTTTATAGGCTGACGCATAGGCATAACCGACAATTTCACCAGCCTCTTCTGCAACGAGATACGGGTAGCGTTTCAAGGTCTTGGCGATGCGTTCCGCGAATTCTTGAACCGATGGCACCTCCGTTTCAAAGGTAATCGGTGTATTTTCTACATAATAAGCATAGATTGCTGTCAAGGCTTGGGCATCTGCAATCGTGGCAGAACGTATCGTCATAGAACCCCTTCTTTCAGTAAATTTTTTCCCAGTATACTCTTTCTGAATAAAAAAAACAATCCGCTTTTGACGGATCGTTTCCTAGTTATGAATGATTTAACGGGCTTTTTCAACTCCGCAATACACGGTAAGATGTTGCGGCAGCACCGCTACTGTGATTGGCAATTCCGGCCCTGGATCACCATCGACATTCGTTTCGATCGTTGCCCCATCCGTCAAACGAATCGTTGCTTTATCAAAAGTTTGATAACCAAGAACATCATTTGATTCCGTAACTCCTTTGAGAAGCTCAGGCACGCTTTTGACAGTTTCCCAAAGATTCGTATCCTTTAAGTAGATCAGATGTAATTTGCCGTCATCGGTACTCGCTTTAGGCAAAAGAGATTCGAAACCGCCGATCGTATTGGATGAACCAACGATCATCGTACTGCTTTCCACAGCGATCGTCGTTTTTTCGCCATTATTTTCGGCGGTCACTTCAAACGGATGACTTTCATTTTTCCGCACTTCCCGTAGACCAGAAACAAAATAGGCCATTTTTCCCAGCTTGGTTTTTTCTTCAACTTCCACATTGTTGATCGCCGCTGGAATCATACCAATCGCCACTACATTGGTAAAATAGTCTTGATTAACCTGCCCAATATCGATTTTGCGGGTGTGGTCCACTGCAAATGATTCGATGGCTTCCTTGGGATCTAGTGGAATCGCTAATGCTCTGGCTAAATCATTTACTGTGCCCAGCGGGAAGAAACCGAAATTTGGTCGTTTGTCATGAGGAGCTAAGCCATTGACTGCTTCATTGACGGTACCATCACCGCCCATTGCGAAGACACTGTCAAATTCTGCTGCTGCCTCAGAGGCAAAACGTGTAGCATCTCCTTCTTTTTCGGTATGTTTGACAACGACTTCTGAAAAAGCTTCCCGCAGCTTTTCTTCTGCCATCTCCTCAAATTCTTTCGCTTGTTCCCCACCAGAACTTGGATTGACGATCAATAATGCTTTCATAAAACAGCCTCCTTGTTTGGGTTCATTTTCTATGAATCCAGTATAACAAGTTTCACGAAACCTGTCTTAAACGACATCCGCCTATCCGCTGCAAAAAAACACAGCCTATGCAGACTGTGTTTTTTCGAGTACGCACTTCCTTTTATTAAACCAATCGTTTACGCAAGCGCCCAGAAATAAAATCAATGATCGTGACCGTCACAACGATCCCTAATAAAATGATTCCTACACGGCTCCATGATCGCGCATTGATGGCAAAGATCATCGGCGTACCGATCCCACCTGCCCCTACGATCCCTAAGATCGAAGCTGAACGGACAGCCAGTTCAAAACGATACAAGGTAAAAGAAAGAAATTCTGGAATCAATTGTGGCAATGTCGCAAAGCCTAACACATCCCAACGATTTCCTCCCGCACTAACGACCGATTCTGAAGGACCGTGATCCATGTTCTCGATCGCTTCGCTATAGAGTTTCGCCAACATCCCAATGGAATGGACACTAACTGCCAAAACACCAGCAAAGGATCCGGGACCCACTGTTTTGATGAACATGATCGCTAAGACGATTTCTGGAAACGTTCGAATCGCCGTCAGCACGATTTTACCGAAACCTGATAGCCAGCGAGGGCTGTTTTTGCTGCGCGCCGCCCAAAAGGCAAAAGGAATACTTAATATTGAGGATAAAAACGTACCTACAAAGGCGATCGCAACGGTTTCGATCATCAAACTGATCAAATCTTCGCCATCACCGGTATAAACATAGCCCCAATCAGGATGGATCAGGCCATAAAAGATTGAGCCGACAATTTGACCGACATTTTCTTTAACGCCGGCAAAAGGTATACCAGCGAAAGCCCAAATATAAAGGAGGATAACGACTACTGCGATCAGCCAATTCCGTATTTTTTTCTTTTTCGGTTCTGCTGGCAACATCATAACAATCGCTCCCTTAATCTATTACTGATGGTATCAATCACCAAAACAACTGCAAAAATCACTAAGACGATAATCGACGTCTGGTCATATCGAAATTGGCTTAAAGATCGTTGTAAGAAAACACCGATTCCGCCTGCGCCGATATACCCAAGAATCGTCGATGCCCGCACATTGATCTCAAAGGCATAAAGCAAGTAACTAAGAAAATGGCTCATGACTTGCGGTACGACTGCATAGCGGATGATGTCAAACTTCGATCCTCCAGAAGCCGTGATTGCTTCGATCGGACCTTCATCAATCGTTTCAATCGATTCATAAAACAATTTGGTGATCATCCCAAAAGAAAACACAGAGATGGAGATCACCCCGGCAACGGGACCGATTCCGACAATGGCAACAAATAAAGCCGCCAGCATCAAATCAGGTACCGTCCGAATGATATTCAAAACAAAACGGAAACAACCGCTGATCCAATGATTCGTCATGATATTTCGTGCTGCTAAAAGTGAAAACGGAAAAGCCGCCAGTGCACCAAAGGTCGTGCCGATGATCGCCATTTGGATCGTTTGTAAAATCGGCTCTACAATGATTTTGGCATATGCCCAATCAGGATGAGCCATCTTTTGTAAAATGACATTCATTTGACTGCTATTGCTAAAGAACCGTGCCAAATCAACGCCTGAAATAGAGCCGCTAACGAACAATACCACTAAAAAAATGACGAGCCAAAGAACATTTTTCCATAGTCCGCTGCGTTTCGGCAACGTATTTGTCGTCATTGTCCTGCCCCTTCCTGCTCTTCTATGATCTCGCTGCCATAAATCTGTTTCAATCGCTGATCGGTCGCTTCACTGACAGGGCCATCAAAAACCAAGCCTCCGTCTCGCAACCCGATGATCCGCGTGCCGTACTCTCTTGCCAATTGGACAGAATGCAAATTGACTACGATGGTAATCCCCAGATCTTGATTGATCCGTTTTAAGTCATTCATGACTTTTTCAGTGGTTAAAGGATCTAAGGAAGCAACCGGTTCATCCGCTAAAATAATCTTCGGCTCTTGCGTCAAAGCACGGGCAATCGAAACCCGCTGCTGCTGACCGCCAGACAATTCATCGGCTCGAGTATAGACTTTTTCTGCTAAATTGACCCGCTGCAGCGATTGATAAGCCAGCTCTTTATCCGCTTGCGGGAACAAACCAAGCAACATTTTGATCGTTGGGTGATAAGCTACTCGCCCAGTTAAGACATTTCGCAAGACACTCGAACGTTTCACCAAATTAAAGCTTTGGAAAATCATGCCAATGTCTCGACGAATCAAGCGTAGCTCTCTTCCTTTTGCTTTTGTGATCGACTTGCTATCGATTAAAATCTCGCCACTCGTGATCTCGTGCAGTCGATTGATGGAGCGCAGCATCGTTGATTTTCCTGCTCCTGATAAACCCACTACGATGACAAATTCCCCTTTTTTGATATCGATGTTTAAGTCCTTCAAACCTAATACCCCATTTGGGTATTGCTTGGTCACATTCTGAAATGAAATAATCGTTTCGTTCTCTAGAGCCATGATTCTCCTACTTTCTTTCCATTAGGTAAAAATTGCTTTCCATTCGAAAAGGGTACCTCAACTACCGGTACCCTCCCGATCTATTCATCTATTAGTTATTGTCCGACTTGTTCCGCATACTCTCTTACGATGTCGAAATTGCTGTCTTGTGAAACAACGTATCCTTCATGAGAGTAAATATCAGAGATGATTTGTTTTCCTTCTTCATCTTTACCGATCGCGATAAAGGCATCTTGGATTTTTTTGTCCCACTCTTCACTCATGTCGCTGCGGACACTGATCGTATCGTTCGGGATCGGTTCGGTAAAGTACATTGGTTCTACCTCATCCATGATTTCTGGGTAATCATTTTTGACCGTGTTGCGGGCATCTTCAAAAACGAACGCTGCGTCAACGTCGCCATTCAAGACAGATAAGACCGCTTGGTCATGGCCTTTGACTTGAACAGTCGTCACATCCGTATTGATATCGATGCCTGCTTTTTTCATTTCTGCTACTGGCCAAACATAACCGGCAGAAGAAGTAACATCTTGAGTGGCAATCGTTTTGCCTTTTAAATCTTCCAACTCTTTGATATCGCTGCCGCTTTTTACGACGATCATTGAACGATAGCTATCAACCAATTCATCCGTTGATTCCCCACCAGGCTGCTTGATGCCATAACGCTGTGCTTGTAATAGCACCTTAACATTGCTTTGTTCATTTGCTAAAACATAGGCATTCGGCGGTAAAAAGCCGACATCTACTTGTTTCGAAGCCATTGCTTCGACGATTGTATTGTAGTCAGTGGAAACACTCACAGTGACTGGAATCCCCAATTCATCACTTAATAATTGCTCAAGTGGTTTTGCTTTTGCTTCTAATGTTTCTGCTGCTTGTGATGGAACAAATTGAACGGTCAACTTTTCTGGTACATATCCTGCTTCTTCAGCCGCCGAGTCAGTACTTGCTCCACCTGAGCCACATGCCGCCAGCGTAACTGCTGCCACCAAACCTAAACCAAACATTGCCGTTTTCTTCCAAACTTTCATCACTTTTTCTCCTTTTCATTAAAAAAATCGAACTCACGGAATTACGAACTTTCCTTTTTGATTATAAAAAATCAACGAACCAAAAACAATCTTTTTCGAATTACGAACGTTTTCTTTTTTGATAATGTTCGTGTTTTTACCAAAATCATTCGTGAGCACATTCTCAATAATCAACGTTTTTCGAAAGTTTCTTTCCATTTGTTCTACTTCCTCAGAGTATCAAATGAATATAAGGTTTGTGTTGTCAACGTGTAAAGATTTCGTTAATCGCAAAAGGAACTTTGTGAACAACAAAGCATGGATATACTCGTAATTCTTACCCTATAGTGCACAAAATTTCTTGAAAAATCTAGCCAGAAAATGACGGCACACTTTTTGGACCGGAAAAACACCAATAAAAAAAGCAGAGAATCCCCTTAAGAACCTCTGCCTTTGACCTCATTTTTTACTGTAGAAAGAGTCATTTACCCTTGATCCGTTGGCAGCTGCAACAAGAGTACATGCTCGTTATCAATCATTTCACCTGTCAAGACAAAGCCGTTTCGTTCGTAAAGCTTTGTTGCGATCTCGTTGCCATCTACAGCGGAGATCCTTAATTCTTGCGCTTGGATATGGGTTTTGAACCAATCTAACCCAGCAAGAAACGCCTGACTGCCTAACCCTTGATTTTGGAATTTTTCTGCGATCATAAACCGCTCGATCCACCACGAAGCTTTTGGATAATCCTCATCCGCTTCGTAAAAACTAAATAAGAGAAAGCCGACCATATCCTCACCATTGTAGAGGGCAAATGCCTGACGTGGTTCCTCATAGATCGCCTCTAACATTGAGTACCAATTGGGCGCAACAAAATCTTCTTGCTCCTTCGTTGTCTTCAAATTCATGCACGCACGATAGTTTTCCTTCGTGATTTCTTTTAATTGAATCATTGCTTCACTCCTTATCTAAGCCATTATAAATAACTATTTCGTTAAAACGGTTTCATTGGTGTATAAAAAAACACCCAGGTTACTTTTACGTAATCTGGATGTCATTTTCTTATGCTTCTTGCGCTACTGGATAAACAGATACTTGTTTTTTGTCGCGGCCTTTACGTTCGAAACGAACAACGCCGTCAACTTTTGCAAACAATGTATCATCTCCACCGATACCTACGTTTACCCCTGGGTAAATTTTAGTACCGCGTTGGCGATAAAGGATTGATCCGCCTGAAACGGTTTGACCGTCAGCACGTTTCGCACCTAAACGTTTTGATTGAGAGTCACGTCCGTTAGAAGTAGAACCCCCACCTTTTTTGTGAGCGAAGAATTGCAAATTCATTTTCATCAACATGAGATGCACCTCCTAGTTTTCTTTAGTAGTTTTGATTTGGATATAATCGTTGTACTCTTCTTGAACTGATTGCAAGCCGATCAACAAATTTTCTAAAAGAATTTGTGCGATATTCGACTGCTCTTGGGTCAAACGAGAAGGCAGTGTGACTAATAAGTACCCACCATTTTCGTTATCTGCTTCAACTTTTGGCGCAACGCCAGCCAAAGCATCGATCCCATTGACTGCACTGATCGCTAAAGCGGATGCTGCAGCACAGACGATGTCTTTGCCGTATTCTCCTGCTTGTGCGTGTCCAGCTAGTTCAAAAGAAACAATCCGACCAGAGTCATTTCGTTTGAATGTCCCTTTGATCATATTCGTTACCCTGCTTTTCGTAAGAATTAAGCGTTGATCGCGTCAATAACAACTTTTGTGTAAGGTTGACGGTGACCTTGTTTACGGTGTGAATGTTTTTTAGGTTTGTATTTGAAAGTTACGACTTTCTTTTGTTTGCCGTGTTTTTCAACAGTTCCTTCAACAGTTGCTCCTGCAACGATTGGGGCACCCACTTTTGTTGATTCGCCACCTACTAAGATAACTTCATCAAAAGTAACCTTTTGTCCAGCTTCAACGTCTAATTTTTCAACGTAGATTGCTTGACCCACTTCAACTTTTACTTGTTTCCCACCAGTTTTGATAATTGCGTACATGCTCTACAGCACCTCCTTATAATATACTTAGACTCGCCATCCCAAGTGACTTTCGTACTTACTACTTGTTCTGTGCGGTTGTAGCTGTGGAGTCCACAATTACAACAGATTAACTTTATCAAAATGTTTTCCTAAAGTCAATCACTAATTAAGGAAAAGACAGAATTCTTTTGCTACTAGTCATTTCCTTTTGTGCATTTTTTATTTTCTATTACTATAGAAGAAAGAGCACAAGCGAAACAGAATGGGAGGAGTTTTCATGCAATACCCCAAAGAATTAGCCACTGCCGTTCAACAGGCATCCCGCAGTTATCCGTTGGAAGGATTTGTTCCAGGTCAAGGACCGCTGCAGCCCAAATTGATGATCGTTGGTGAAGCCCCTGGTCGAACCGAAATCGAGAATTTTATTCCTTTTAGCGGACAAGCAGGAAAAGAATTGATGAAATCGTTGGCTTTAGCCGGTTTGACCCGTGAGGATGTCTACATCACCAGCGCTGTCCGCAGCCGTCCATATTCCGTCAAAGAACGAATCAACAAGCGCAGCGGTGCCCATGAGATCGTCCATCCCAATCGGACACCTACCAAAAAGGAAGTCTTGCTACACGCACCACTGCTTGACTACGAGTTGTCCATCGTGGATCCGCCCGTCATTGCAACTGTTGGCAATATCGGACTACAGCGATTATTAGGCAACGCCTATTATATCAAAGACCACCATGGCGAAGTGATCCGTTCCAAAATTCAAGAAAGCAATCCGACAAAGGATGGCTATCAATGGTCGGAAAAAGAATATCTGATCGTGCCGATGTATCATCCCGCTGCGATCTTTTATAATCGGACGTTGACTCCGCAAATCGAAGCTGATTGGCGAGGGTTAAGAAACAATCTTTCACAAATACCAGCCGACGAATAACGACCAGTCCCCTAGCCCTACTGCCAATACGCTGGAATCGTCTGCTCATAGGCGGTGATTTTCGCCTCTTCCTGCAAGGTGATACTGATCTCATCGAGACCGTGGATCAATTTGTGTTTCCAGGTAGCATCGATTGCAAAGAAATGCTCCTCCCCGGCAACGATCACACATTGCCTCGGCAAGTCGATGCTGATTTTTTCAGAAGCAGGCAGCGAGGCGATCCTTTGGCGAACAGTCAAAGGCAGCTCGATGGGTAGCAGCCCGTTTTTGGTGGCATTCATATAGAAAATATCACCGAAGCTGCCAGCAATCACGGCTTTAAAGCCGTAATCCAACAGCGCCCATGCCGCATGCTCTCGAGAAGAGCCAGAACCAAAATTATCACCAGTGACGAGGACTTGAGCGGTCTGATATGCTGGATCATTCAAGATAAATGCTGGATTAGGCTTGCGTTGCGGCAAATAGCGCCAATCGTCAAATAAAAATTCGCCAAACCCCGTTTTTTCAACGCGCTTCAAATAATTTTTCGGTAGGATTTGATCGGTATCGATATTGTCATTCATCAAAGGCAGCGTCGTACCTTCAAATTGCGTAAAAGCTTCCATTAACCAACACCTCCAACCACTTCTCGTACATCGACAAAACGCCCATGGATCGCAGCTGCTGCCGCCATTGCTGGACTACACAGGTGCGTCCGAGCGTTTTTCCCTTGCCGTCCAACAAAATTGCGGTTTGACGTGGAGGCACAGTGGACGCCTTCTGGTACTTTATCAGGATTCATTCCTAGGCACATGGAACAGCCAGGCTCCCGCCATTCAAAACCAGCCTCAATAAAGACTTTGTCTAAACCGATCGCTTCCGCTGCTTTACGAACAGGGCGTGAACCAGGAACGATAATGCCAGTGACCCCTTCTTTGATGGTCTGACCTTTCAAAATCGCCGCTGCTTCTTGCAGATCAGACAAACGACCATTGGTACACGATCCGATAAAGATGTATTCGATGGGGATATCGGCAGCCGTCTGTCCGGGGTGCAGTGCCATATATTCATAGGCTTGCTGATCATTGTGATCTCGCACTTCAGGAAACGTTTCGCTGACCGGTACTCCCATTTCTGGATTGGTGCCCCAAGTGATGTAAGGTTCTAAGGTTGCTGCGTCTAAGGTGATCAGGGCATCATAGTTGGCACCTTCATCGGTATACAGGGTTTCCCAATCCGTCACCGCACTGGCAAACGCTTGTGGCGCAAAGCGTCGATCCTTCACATAAGCAAAGGTCGTTTCATCAGGTGCGATCAAGCCCATTTTCGCCCCACCTTCGATCGACATATTGCAAATGGTCATGCGCTCTTCCATCGTCAGGTTGCGGATCGTTTCGCCAAAGAATTCTACGGCATAGCCACCACCAAAATCTGTGCCATGCGTCGCGATCAATGCCAAAATAATATCTTTGGCGTACACCCCCGGCTGCAGCTGACCGGTGATCTCAACTCCCATGCGTTTCGGTTTTGTCTGCCAAATCGTCTGTGTCGCAAAGACATGCTCCACTTCACTCGTACCGATCCCAAATGCGATCGCGCCGAAAGCACCATGGGTGGCAGTATGGGAATCACCGCAAACGATCGTTTTTCCTGGTTGGGTCAAGCCTACTTCTGGGCCAACCATATGGACAATTCCTTGGTTGGCAGAGCCATTGTCACACAATTCGATCCCAAAATCATGACAGTTTTTACGTAACGTATCCATTTGCTTTTTTGCAACCAGATCGGTGATGGTAAAAATATCTTTGGTAGGCACATTATGATCCATTGTTGCGAAGGTTTTTTCGGGACAGCGAACTGTCCGTCCCGCTTGCCGCAAGCCTTCGAAGGCTTGCGGCGTCGTCACTTCATGGATCATATGCAGATCGACATAAAGCAGCTGCGCCTGCCCTTCTTCTCCTGTGATCACATGCCGATCCCATAGTTTATCAAACAGCGTTTTCCCCATAATTGCTCACTCCTAACTGTGCAATAACCGCTTCTGTAAAGGCAGTTGTCGTTGCCGTCCCACCTAAATCACGCGTCAAGATCCCCGCATTCATTACCTCATAACACGCACTTTCGATGGTATCTGCCAGCTGTTCCTCTTGAAAGGACTCTCTTAGCATCATCACGACAGACAAAATCATGGAAACCGGATTGGCACAATTTTGCCTAGCAATATCCGGTGCCGAGCCATGGATCGGTTCATATAAAGAAACCCCTTCTGCGCCATGGCTTGCGCTTGGTAGCACCCCTAATGACCCCGGCAAAACCGAGGCTTCATCACTTAAAATGTCGCCAAAGAGATTTTCGGTCACGATTACATCAAAGTCTTTGGGATTTTGGATGATTTTCATAGCGGCGGAATCAACATATTGATGAGTCAACTGACAATCCGGGAATTCCTGTGCCGTTTCTTCCGCTAATCGGCGCCAAAGCCGGCTAGTCGCCAACACATTTGCTTTATCGACAGAGAGAACCCGCTTCTTCCGCGTACGGGCGATCTCAAAGGCTTTACGCAAAATCCGTCGAATCTCTGCTTGGTGATAATGATTAATGTCGTAGGCTTCTTCAGGTTTTTCTGCTTTTTCGCCAAAATAGATACCGCCAGTCAACTCACGAACGATGACAAAATCTGTCCCTCGAAGGATCGTTTCTTTGATGGGAGACAAAGCAATCACCGCATCAACTACTTTGATGGGTCGAATATTGGCGTATAGACCTAACGCTTGACGCAGATTCAAAAGTCCTTTCTCGGGTGTTGTCGGTGCGTTTTCCCAAGCTGGATCACCAATGGCTCCTAAAAGGACCGCATCCGCCTGCTGGCAAGCTTGTAGTGTTTCTTGCGGCAATGGCTCTCCAGTAAGTGCCAGCGCCGCTCCACCAAATGGCCGCTGGTCAAAATGAAAGTGCTGGAGATGGTCAGGACAAGCCGCTTTCAATACCGCAAGGGCACTGTCCATAATTTCTGGTCCGATGCCATCTCCTGCTAAAACCACGATCTTTTTCAAACAAGGACACCTCGATTCTTTAGAGCTGCGCTAGCCTGTACATATGCTTTGGCTGACGCCTGCAAGACATCAAAGTCTAAGCCGATCCCGCTGATTTTTTCATTGGTTTCCTGGCATTCAATGACCACGTGCACTTCCGCTTGCGCATCTTCCCCACTGGTCAAGGCAGTGATCTCATAATTCAACAACTTCGGCTGCTGCTGGAAAATCTGATCGATCGAGTTGTAGATAGCTTGGATACTGCCGGCACCGATGGCTGATGCCACTTGTTTTTCCTCGTCTTTGATGATAGAAACCACTGCTCCTTGATGGCCATTGGACACGTATTGTAGCTGAACGGCGTCCAACTCGCAGCCGCCTTCTTGGCTGCGGCCTTGATCGGCCACCAAAGCCAGCAAATCTTGTTCGGTCACTTGCTTCTTTTTATCTGCCAATTCTTTGAAGCGTTTAAACAATTCGTTGGTTTCTTCTTGGTCAAACTGGTAGCCCAGTTGCTGCATTTTATCGACAAACGCATGGCGGCCAGAAAGTTTGCCTAAAGGCAACGAGTTGGTTTCTACCCCCACCAACTGTGGGGTAATAATTTCGTAGGTCTCAGGATTTTTCAAGACGCCATCTTGATGAATCCCTGATTCATGGGCATAAGCATTGCCTCCGACGATCGCTTTGTTTTTCGGTACCGTGATTCCTGACAAACGTGCCACCAGATCGCTGGTTCGTTTTGTTTCGTTTAATTTGGTGTTGGAGGTAGCCTGATAGAAATCATTGCGAATATGCAACGCCAAGGCCACTTCTTCTAATGCAGTATTGCCAGCTCGTTCGCCGATCCCGTTGATCGTTCCTTCCACCCGATCAGCACCATTTTCAATAGCCGCCAGCGCATTGGCTGTCGCCATTCCCAAGTCATCATGACAATGGGAAGAAAAAGTGATCTGCTGCTCGCTTTTGATATTGGCGATCAAATAGGCAAAAAGCGCTCCATATTCCGTAGGATTGGTAAACCCTACTGTATCGGGCACATTGATGATCGTCGCGCCGGCATCAATCGCTGTTTGAACCGCCTCAAGCAAGAAGGCTTTATCGGTGCGGGTGGCATCTTCTGGCGAGAATTGAACTTTTTCAAAGCGTTCACGCGCATAAGCCACATGTTCTTTGATGGAAGCGAGTACTTCTGCTTTCGTCATATTCAGCTTGTACTGGCGATGCACCTTACTCGTTGCTAGAAAGACATGGATCTGTGGATCGACGGCTTGATAAAGAGCTTCATAGGCACGATCAATGTCTTTTTTCTGACAACGGGCAAGTCCTGCAACGGTCATTTTCGTCACCGCCCCAGCAATCGCTTTGACTGCTTGAAAATCTCCTTCTGATGCAATCGGAAAACCTGCTTCGATCGTATCAATGCCCCATTTTTCTAATTGCAGCGCCAGTTGAACCTTCTCTTTCGTATTAAAGTTGACTCCCGGGGTCTGTTCACCGTCTCGCAATGTCGTATCAAAAAACTGGATTTTTCTCATCACTATTTCCTCCTTAGCAGTGGTAGGAGCACGCTTGGCGCGACCTCATTCAAACACAATTGAAAAAATGGTATAAAAAAAGCACTCCATAAAGGGTTTCCTTCATGCAATGCGAATAGGACTCTTCAAATGATGCCTTAAAAAAGGCGGGTCATAGAAAAAGAGTCCTTACGATAATAATAATAAAAATGCAGCTGTTTGTTTCAATCGTTTATCCATCGTCGTCACCTATCACTTTTTTTATCTTGTTATGAAGATACCAAACAGCAGGTTCCTCTGTCAACACTTTTCCCTGAATTTTCTGAATATTTCGATAAAAAGTTCGTTTTTGCCCTGTTGATGGGTTGCTTTTCTTCCTTGATGAAAATTTAAGCAGAACCTGACGAGATCTTCACAGGATTTTAACCAAACCTCCACATAACACCGTTATGATAGAAATATCCCAAAAATATTTTTCACCCCTTTATCCTGCCAGTCTTATGACTGGTTTTTTTGTTGTTCCAAAGACTCGAAAAGATTGAACTTAAGGTGAGTTATTCGTATAATAAGGGGCAGCGATAAATTAGGAGGATGAAGATGCGCAACGAAATGATGCATCGTCCAGTAGTCAAACCAGAACTAGTGGCGTTTATGCGTGAAAAACAAAAGCAATTACCCGGCGAACTTGGTGAAATCGAGCAAGCCGCTCATGAAAAAGAAGTGCCAATCATCCCACATGAAACAGTGGTCTTTTTGCAGTTTTTATTAGGACAGCTCCAGCCAAAAGAAATCCTTGAGATCGGCACAGCGATCGGTTTTTCTTCAAGCTTGATGGCGCAATGTGTGAAAGATGGTCATGTCACAACGATCGATCGCTTTGACGTCATGATCCGCAAAGCCAAAGAAACCTACGCTCGCTTAGGAAATGAAGAAAAAATCACGCTATTAGAAGGACAAGCGGCAGACGTCCTACCTACATTGAGTGGCCCTTATGATTTTATCTTCATGGACAGCGCCAAATCAAAATACATTGAATTTTTACCAGAATGTCTGCGTCTATTACGCAAAGGCGGTGTGCTGATGGTGGATGACGTATTTCAAGCTGGAACGATTCTACACCCCATCGAAGAAATCCCTCGTAACCAGCGAGCGATCCATCGCAAATTGAATCTTTTCTTGGATACCGTGATGAACCATCCTCAGCTGACCTCCACGCTTGTCCCTTTAGGAGATGGTGTGATTCTCATTACGAAAGAAGCAGATAGCGTAATTCTTGAGGAACCTGAGAAAGGTTGAGGGCAGCTGCGCTTCCTTTTTTCAAAGAAAAAATAAGAAAAGGGCGAAAAGCGATTGACATTGCTGCGCCCTTTTTCTATAATGTTATTTGTTGCTGATTGATTTCAACAGCTTAGGCGAAGTGAGCATTCGCTGAAAATTATTTGTTCCAGTAGCTCAGCCGGATAGAGCATTCGCCTTCTAAGCGAACGGTCGGGGGTTCGAATCCCTCCTGGAACGTTATATTATCGTGCATTGCACTAGCAGATCGTTAGGAATCTTGATTCCTAACGATTTTTTTTGATAAATTTTTAAAAACCACTTTTTTCAAACGTCACTTTTACCACAAATCAGCAGCACGGTGCTTTTCTTTTGCAAACAACCTATTAACTAATTATCTAAAACATCATTAATTATCACATATAGTTTTAACTGCTAAATAAATATGATATTATCCTCTCAAAGAGCGGCTTAATTACAAAGATCGTTTATGGTTTCCCATAATCCCGTAGCTTCACATTTTTAGATATTATACTTCTCGAACACAACTAACAAAATTTATTCCATAGGAGGAATTTTGATGGAAGAATGTCCTTTTTGCCGCATCGTCTCTGGAAAAATAAAAAGCCATGTAATCCATGAAGATGACAGTGTTTGCGCCTTCCTTGATCATGCCAAAGACGTGGATTATCATATGCTGGTTATTCCTAAAAAACATTACACCAGTATTTTAGATTGCGACCCCGTTCTTCTTGCTCACCTCATTCAAACGGTTCAAAAAATAGCAGATCATTGTGTCACTCGCTTAGGATTTGATGGGATTAATTTGCTAAGCGCAGCAAATCAAGCAGCGGGTCAATCAGTCCCTCACTTTCATCTTCATTTGATTCCGAGAAAAAAATGTGACGGTATCAATGCGTGGCCCACATTCAATGGAGCAGCGCTCTCTTTAGAGGAAGCAGCGGCATTTTTGACCTCTGAAACAGATAGTAAGGGAGATTAAACAAAACTCAGTAGACTAAATCTTGCTTAAAAGCGCTTCTTAAAATACTTGATAATACTTGACTTGTTCTGCTAGCTGATCAGCTGGTAGAGCACCATCCAGTACATAGTCGGCTGTTTCAGCAATGATCTGTTCGTGTAAAACAAATAGCTCTCTTGCATAGGAAAGATAAGTATCTGCCCAAGTCAAAATCGCTTCTTTTGATTCGTTCGTATAATCCCGTTTAATCTGACGAGCAAAAGCAATATCTAGTGGTGTTTTCAAATAAATCACCGTATCGATCAACTGACGCAAATCTTGGTGCTCATATCCGAAGGGAAAGTCCACAAAAATGATTGGTTGAATGCTCATCGCTCTCTTCAAATCTTTCAGTAGCAGACTGATGTCATATTGATTGATCGCTGCGCGGGGATCTTGTAAAAAATAATCAAAAGATGGTGCTGAGGGCAATGCATCGATACTATAATCATCAAAGGAGATCACTATTCCATCTGCCAATCTACTCAATTCACGAACCAATGTCGTTTTGCCCGACGCTGTAACGCCACTCACTACAACTACTTTCCCTCTCTTCATAAAGTCCCTCCTCTGTCGTACCTTCAGTATAACACGCTTACCCAATCCGTTTTCATATCCTCCTCCTGCAAAAATTATGCTATGCTTAACAAGAACAAAGAAAGCAGGTGTCCTATGGAGATAACGGTACATATCGCAAGTGGGTTTAGTAAAAATCAAACGGGTGGCAACAAGGCTGGAGTCGTCTTGTTGGAACAGCCTCTTACGCCACAACAAAAGTTAGCCGTCGCAAAAGAGTTAGGCTTTTCAGAAACAGCTTTTTTATCGAAATCCCCGCAGGCCGATTTCCGATTTGACTATTTTACGCCAAAAGAAGAAGTTGACTTATGCGGACATGCAACAATTGCCTCCTTTGCACTATTATCGTATCTAAACAAACTTTCCAAGCAACAGTATCGCATCGACACCAACGCCGGACGTTTGTCGATCACCATCAAAGACGGTGTCATTTTCATGGAACAGAACAAACCACTGTTTTCAGATGTACTTTCACTAGAACAATTAACTGACTGTTTTGATACCAATGCTATCAATGATCAAATTCCTATTCAAATCGTTTCTACTGGATTAAAGGATATCCTTATTCCAATCAAAACAACGGCCCAGTTGCAGCAAGTTGCACCTAATTTTGAGGAAATAAAAAAAGTAAGTGCGCTTCAACAAGTAGTTGGCATGCACTTATATGCAATGGAAAAAGAACGAATCGTTTGTCGTAACTTTGCTCCATTGTTTGACATCAATGAAGAATCTGCCACAGGCACTTCCAATGCCGCCTTGGCTTGCTTCTTGTATCAAAAGTGTGCCCTCGAAAAAGAAGTGTATCGCTTTGAACAAGGCAGCAATTTAGGTGAACCTTCTGAAATCTTTGTCAAACTCGTTACGACTTCGCGAAAGGAAATCCAACATGTTTACGTTGGGGGCAGAGGGCATTTTTGCGAGACAGTAACCATCGACACGAATACACTGGCATAATCACGACAATTTGGGGCTGATCTTCAATCAGCCTTTTTTCTTTTCCTCTTCACACATCACGTTCTTTTTTCCATAGCAGCCCATCAGTACCTCGAATACTAGTTTTCTCATAAAAAAAGAACCCAATTCGGGTTCTTTCCTTCACATTGTTTTCTATGGCTTACCAACAAGTTCTGCTAACAGCTCACTGACTTTAGGCAGTGGCTCGTTTTGTAGCGCTGCTACGATTTTTGAACCGATCACTACCCCTTCACACACACTGGCAAAGCGCTGCACATCTGCATGGGTCGAGACCCCGAAACCAGCTAATACTGGAATCGGACTTTTTTCCGAAATGGCTTGCAAATGCTGATCCAGCTGTTCGTTGTATTGGCGATCTTCTCCAGTGACACCGTTCACTGTCACAGCATAAACGAATCCTTCTGCGTCTTCGATCAGCGTCTGAATTCTGTCTGGAGGACTGGTCAAAGAGACCAGTGTGATCAGCGCGAGATCCGCCGCATCAAAAGTAGGCGTTACTAGTGATCGATGTTCAAAAGGTAAATCTGGAATAATCAACCCTTTCACATTTGTCGCTTTTAACTCATTTGCTAACTGTTCAATCCCATAATGAAAGAATGAATTGGCATACCCCATCAATACCAGTGGAACCTCGGAATGGATTGTTTGCAGCAAAGCAATGATCTTTTTTAAAGTGGTCCCATTGGCTAATGCCTGCATTCCAGCTGCTTGGATGACCGCTCCATCTGCGACTGGGTCTGAAAAGGGCACGCCGATTTCAATGGCCGCTGCGCCATGTGTCGTCAACAGTTCGATTTCTGCTGGCAGGCGTTCCAGTCCGTTGGCACCCGCCATAATATAAGGAACAAATAGTGGCTTGCCTTGTTTTTGGCGCTCCTTTAGTTTCATCGTCAATGTTTTGCTGGTCATTTCGCTGCTCCTTTCCGGTCTTTGATTTGTTGAACATCTTTGTCCCCTCGCCCAGACAAGCAGATCACTAAGCGTTCTTCGAGTGTCATGATTGGGGCTAGCTTTAGGGCATAGGCAACGGCATGAGCACTTTCCAAAGCAGGAATAATGCCTTCGATTTGAGACAAGAGATAAAAGGCGTCAACGGCTTCTTCATCAGTGACAGCGAAATACTCCGCTCGCTCAATCTCCTTCAAGTAAGAATGCTCGGGACCGACCCCTGGATAATCCAAACCAGCTGAAATCGAATAAGGTTCGATCACTTGCCCATCATCGTCTTGCAGCAGATGCATTTTGGTACCATGTAAAATACCGATACTGCCTTTCGTCAAGGTCGCCGCATGCTCAGTAGTATCCACACCTTTCCCAGCTGCTTCAACGCCAATCAAACGAACGGTCTGATCATCGATAAAAGGGTAAAACATTCCCATCGCATTGCTGCCGCCGCCAACACAAGCAACGACTGTCGTCGGTAGTCGTCCTTCTTTTTCTAATAGTTGCCGTCGTGTCTCACTGCCAATCACACTTTGAAAATCTCGAACGATCTCTGGAAAAGGATGCGGACCGAGTACGGAACCCATCACGTAATGGGTGTCCTCGACGGTTGCGACCCAGTAACGCAGCGCTTCATTGACAGCATCTTTCAATGTCTGATTGCCTGAAGTGACTGAAACCACTTTTGCTCCCAACAATTCCATTCGAAAGACGTTTAGTGCTTGCCGCTGAACATCTACCGCACCCATAAAAATCGTGCATTCCATACCGAACAACGCGGCCGCAGTCGCTGTGGCGACGCCATGCTGTCCAGCACCTGTCTCCGCTACCACTTTCTTTTTCCCCATCCGCTTTGCTAATAACACTTGCCCTAGCGCATTATTGATTTTATGGGCGCCCGTATGATTCAAATCTTCTCGCTTCAGATAAATTTTGGCACCGCCTAAGTGTTGTGACAAGCGCTGTGCATGATAAAGGGGGGTCTCTCTTCCTACATACTCTTGCAAATATTCCTGTAATTCTGCTTGAAAACTTGCGTCCGCTTGTGCTTCACGATAGACAGTTTCCAATTGCTTGACTGCATACATCAATGTCTCTGGCACAAACTGCCCGCCAAAAGAACCATAAAAACCTGCTTCTGTGGGGTATTGGGTCATTTTATCTTCTCCTTTACTAAGTAAATAAATTGTTCGATTTTCCGACTGTCTTTCTTCCCCTGGGTTTCAACGCCTGAAGAAACATCGACAGCATAAGGCCTAAAAAGTTGGATCGCCTCTTCTACATTTTCCGCGTGCAAACCGCCAGCAATAAAAAATCGCTCAGACAACGGTAACGGTTTTCTCGCCGCTTTTTGCCAATCAAAGGATTGGCCGTTGCCGCCAGCATAAGGGTGATCTCTTACTGGAGCGTCCAATAACCCAAAATCTGCATCGCAGCTTAGGAAATCTTGTTCTAAAGTCTCTGCTTCTCCATCAAAGGCTTGGATCACTGCGATCTTTTGATGCGCAAAAATGCCTGTCTGGATGGCTGTTTGCAAAGATGGCAGAACCTTTCCATGGAGCTGAATCGCTGTCAGCTGGGCGGCTTGAATTGCCGCTTGCACTTCTTCAAAACTTGGAGAAACGAAAACCCCAACTTTCCCTACATTTTGGGGTACTTGCTCCGTTATCTTGCGGACTTGTGTCGGATCGATTCTCCGACGGCTTTCGGCAAAAACAAAGCCAAGGTAATCTGCTCCTGCACTGATGGCAGTTTCGACATGCAGCCGTTCGGTGAGTCCACAAATTTTCACTTTGGTCATCGGCGGCTCACCTGCAAATCTGCAGCTGTTTCAGCAATTCGATTGCTTCTCATCAACGTTTCTCCAACGAGGACTCCATGATAAAACGGTGCAAGCTGCAGCACATCGGAGGCAGTTCGAATACCAGATTCACTGATGTAAACCGCCTCTGACGGCTGAGGTGCTAAAGCAACACTGACATCCAAGGAAACGTCAAAGGTTTTTAGGTCACGATTGTTGACGCCGATGATTTTGGCCCCTAAGGCTTGGGCTTGTTGAAATTCAGCCGCATTATGAGTCTCAACGAGTACTTCCAACCCTAGTGCTATTGCCTCTTGATGAAGTATGGCTAAGCGTTCTGGTTTTAAAGCGGCCACGATCAATAAAACAATACTGGCACCCGCATTCTTGGCGCGAATCAATTGTTTTCTGTCGATAATAAAGTCTTTGCATAGTATAGGCACCGAAACGGCATTACTGACTGCTTCAAGATCTGCCAGCGAGCCTTTAAAAAACTGCTGGTCGGTCAAAACGGAAATCCCGCTGACACCCGCGGCTTCATAAGCTTGCGCTTGTGTGACTGGGTCGATTCCTTGGTTGATGTCTCCTTTTGAGGGTGAAGCACGCTTGATTTCAGCAATGAGGTGCATTTTTTGTGGTCGGTCCTTGACTTGCTGATAAAATGATGGACGTTTCGCTACGACCTTTTCGATTTCTTGTGGCATCGCGGCAACTTCTTCAACTTTTTTCTGGATGATCGTTTCTAAAAAATCCATGATTCTCCTCCTTACAGCTCTCGTAGTTAATGGCTATTTGACTGACGAATCAGCATCTGCAGTTTGTCGTAGGCCGCGCCCGAAGCGATACACGCTCGTGCCATCGCAAAGCCTTCCGCTAGGGTGGCGGCTTTGCCGTTGGTATAAAAGCCTAACCCTGCATTTAAGACCACTGTCTCTAGATAAACGGAAGGGTGATTTTTCAAAACTGCTGTTAAGATCGCGGCGTTTTGAGCCGCATCTCCGCCGACGATCGCCTCGATCGGTGCTGGCGTAAAGCCATACGCTTGCGGATCCAAAGAAAAATTCCTCACCTTTCCTTCGTGATAAAAACTGATCGCCGTTTCACCTGCCAAATTGGCTTCATCCATCCCATTACATCCATGGATCACCATTGCTCGTTGCCGACCAAGACTGCCTAACGCCTGAGCGGTGTCTACCAAGCTCTCGCCAGCGTAAGTACCGATCAGTTGCGTAGTCAACGGAACAGGATTGATCAAAGGGCCTAATAGATTAAAAATCGTTGGTGTCGCTAATTCTTGCCGTATTTTCATCACTGCTTTCATGCCCGGATGCAACGACGGGGCGAAGAGAAAAGCGATGCCGACTGTCGCTAATAGATCGGCGATTTTTTCTGGTGATGCTTGAATTGCCACCCCCAAGCATGCTAAGACATCGGCACTGCCTGAACGACTAGAGATACTGCGATTGCCGTGTTTTGCCATCGTGATTCCCCCAGCTGCTAAAACGAAGGCAGCCGTAGTGGAGACATTAAAACTATTGGCGTGGTCGCCACCAGTGCCGCAATTGTCCATGGTGTCTCCTCCTTCATAAGGAATGGTCACGGCATGCTCTAACATAATTTCTGCTAAAGCAGTCAATTCGGCAGCTGTGATGCCGTTGATCTTCATCGCAACTAATGCTGCGCCCAATTGACTTTCTGAAAACACCCCGCTTAAAATTCCTTGAGCAAAGTGACGCATCTCCTGATAACTTAAATGACGGCCATTAAATAATTGCTGAGTGATTTGTTGCGGCGGCTGCTTTTTTAGTGCTTGCATTAAAGATTCCTCCTTTTTTCATCTTGTGTTTTTTCTGTATTATCCGAGACGAGTTTAAGAAACTGTTCTATGAAAAATGCCCCCTCGTTTGTTCCCATTGATTCTGGATGGAATTGGAGTCCTACGATTGGTTTTTCGCGATGCTGAATCGCCATGATGATCCCTTCTGTTTCAGCCAACACCTCAAATTCCGCTGAAAGTGTCGCTGGCTCAATGACAAGCGAGTGATAGCGCATGACAGTCATGTCTCCTAGGTAGGTTTCGAATACGCCTTTTTTCTGATACGTAAGGGTCGATTGCTTGCCGTGCATAATAGCTGGTGCTTGGACCACTTTGGCACCAAACGCTTCACCAATGGCTTGATGACCTAAGCAGATGCCTAAAAGCGGCTTGCTATCATGGTATGTTTTGATCAAAGAAATCATGAATCCTGCCTCTTCGGGACGGCCTGGTCCCGGGGAAAAAATGATGGCATCTGCTTCTTTAGCAACAATAAAAAGCTCTGGATCGTCATTTCGCAAGACGATCGTATCCGCTGGACATTGCTGGACTAAGTTATACGTAAAGGAATCATAATTATCGACGAGTAAAATCATTGGCTGACACCTCCAATAGTGCTTTGGCTTTGTGTAATGTCTCTTGGTATTCAGATGAGGGATCAGAATCATAAACGATCCCCGCCCCTGCTTGGACATAAGCGATCTCGTCTTTCAATACCAATGTCCGAATCCCGATGGCAAAATCCGCTTGATCATTTCGTGAAAAATAACCAACTGCACCAGCATAGACCCCTCTTCGAACAGCTTCCCACTGATAGATGCGAGTCATGGCACGAATCTTTGGTGCCCCGCTGACCGTGCCTGCTGGCAGGGTTGCTTTCAAGGCATCCATTGCCGTCACACCTGCTCTGCGCTTGGCAGCCACTACCGAAACGATGTGCATGACATAGCGGTATTTCTCGATCACCATGTATAAAGGAACATGAACCGTACCATGTTCAGCGATCCGCCCTAAATCATTGCGCCCAAGATCGATCAGCATCTGATGCTCTGCACGTTCTTTTTCATCTGCCAATAGTTCATTTGCCAAAGCTTCGTCTTCTGCTTTGGTTGCACCTCGTTTGCGGGTACCAGCGATCGGATTCGTGGTGATTTCGTCGCCTTGAACGCAAATCAGGCTTTCAGGTGAGCTACCAATCACTTTAAATCCGTGATCGAAATCAAGATAATAGAGATACGCGGAAGGATTTGTCACTCGTAGTTTGCGGTAATAGTCAAAGGGCTCTTGTTTAAATGACGCTTTCAGACGTTGCGAAGGAACGACTTGGAACATGTCTCCCGCCGTAATTCGGGCTTTCGCCTCTTGAACGATCGCTTCATAGGCTTGCTGTGTGACATTGCTGGTAAAATGCAGTTTTTCATTTGACAATACACGGGTCTCAGCGGCGACTGGTGTCCTTAACTGCTGCTTCACTGCTTGCATTACCTGCTCCATCTCGACGGTTCCTCTTTGGCTATAGCAATTTTCAAGAATGATCGTTAAAGTTTCCGTCTGATGGTCAAAAACGAGAAAAGTTTCGAAAAGCCAAAAGGCCATATCAGGCACTTGCAATTCATCTGCGGGCAGTTGTCCGATGTCTTCATAGCAAGCGGCGATATCATAGCCCGCATACCCGATAGCCCCACTTTGCAGCGGTAGATTCGGTAAAGCGCTAATTTCCTTTTTGACTACATACCCTTCCATTTCTTTTAAAGGATCCTGACACGGGTACTTGTTGACCGTTTTTTTCAAAAGATCCTCCACTTGAAAAACACCATCCTTAAAGGTCAGTTTCTGAACGGGATCAAAGGTAAGGATCGAATAGCGTCCGGTATCTTCTTCTCTGGGAATACTTTCCAATAAACATTTATGCGCCCCTTGAATCCGTAAAAAAACTGAGACAGGTGTCAAACAATCGCTGTTGATTCGTTCCATTCGATACATAAGCTGCTCCTTTCTTTGTAAACAAAAAGCCCTCAAGCAAACGCCATAAAAACGTCTGCTTGAGGGCGAATGATCGCGGTACCACCTCAATTGAAGTTGCCCAAATAAACAACTTCTTCTCTATCAACCGTCTAACAACGGTCTTCCTCTATAACGGGAGTTCCCGCATTTTCCTACTGCCAAAAAAGGGTTCAAAAAATGATCGGCTAAGGCCATTTCCTTGATTTCTTGGTGCCGGACTCTCATCACCGCCGACTTTCTGTAACCAAAAAAGACTCAAGTACTTCTCTTAGTTTGATTTTACGTTTATTTTTTAATTGGTTGAAGGGCAAGAAAAACAAAAAAGCCCTCAGGCAAACAAACTTGTCTGCCTGAGGGCGATTACTCACGGTGCCACCTCAATTGGTTCTCTAGATCGTCTATCAACGATCGTTCTCTGTAACGGGAGTTCCCGGAAAAAGCCTACTGATTTCAGCCTTTCGACACAAAAGTCCATTTCTGAAGCGTCAATCTGCTGATTTGCACCACCATCAGCTCTCTGCAAGACGAACGTCCTCATACTTCTCTTTTGTCTAGTCTTAATGAGTTATTGGTAGCTATATTACGCGGCTTTTGTTGATCTGTCAACAGGAAAAAGCGAATTTTATTTTTTTGACTCCTTTTGACAAAACAAGAAAACATCCTGCAACGGTTTGTCTTAACCAAAATGACGACACATTCTTTAGGCCAAAAATGCCCTTCACTTCTTTCAGATTACTTAATTATAGTTGCTGATCCATTTAAATAATATTTGTTTTTTTATAACCCTTTCGTGAAGATCAAGCTACGAAATATTCGCTATCTTTTACCAAAAAATAGACATTTACCCAAAATTTTCATGACATCATGAAAAAACAGAATTGTTATTCAAAATATTATTCTATATGATTGAACCGGATATAAGAAAGGGTGATTAAATGCACATAGACAAATTATATTTCTCCACCTTTATTTATAAAATGAGCTGCTTAGAATTTACTTACTCTCTCATTCAATCCAATGAGAAAAATGCCGATTTATCAGAGGAAGAACAAGCAGAAATTGAATGGATCATCGACTCTGCTCTCCATCGAAAACTCTACGCCTCTCGCAAAAAGAGTCTTTTTTCCTCAAAAATAAAATTATCGAAAGAAAGTTATTCTTTGTATTTGCGAATGAAGAAATACGAACATATGATAGACCTCTAACCGTTAAAACACATAAAAAACCTCATTCCTTTAGACAGTTACTCAGAAGGATACCCATTCCATCTTTTTTAATAGAAAAACATCATTCGGTGAATTGGAAATAGCAAAACTTGCCTTTTTCGTATAAAATCAAAAAGAACACGAAAGACTCAGAAAGGAAGTTTTTGTCATGGATGGGATGATGAAAAAAATCATTACCGAGAAGGATTTATTACGTCAGATCCTTCTCTTGGAACAACTGGCGAATCACAAAATGATCACTGCCAAGCAACTAGCAAAATTGATCGATACGACGGAACGAACGGTTTTTTCTGATATAACCTATATTCGTCAACAATTACCCGAAGGTTGGCAGATTGAAGCCGCCAGTAATGGCTTTGCTTTGACCCATGATGGGCCATTGTTGATGAGTCAGCTATGGGAAACGTTTTTCCCTCAATCGATCGGTGTTTCTTTAATGAAAGCATTGCTTTTTTCCAGCGAACTTAGCACGCAAGAAATTCTTGGCCAAGCGGGAACTTCCTATGAAACTTTGCGGCGGCATATTACAAAATTAAATAAAAGTTTGACGGATTTTTCCATACGGATTCGCATCACAAATCGCGTGATCCGCTTTGAAGGAAGTGAGATCAATATTCGGGTCTTTTTCCATCGACTTTTACTGCCTTATACCCATAACAATTACTTTTTTGAGGAATATACAATTCATGAGTCCCACTATCAACATTTTTTACAGCGTCTGGGCAAAGATAAACTCCAAATCGACGTAGAACAAATCTTCGGTACTTGCTGGTTTTTTATCAATACAATCCGTATCAAGGCCAATTGCCGCATGGATTCCTTCGAATTTAATGGGGATGATCCCCTCTACGGTCTTTTCCAACAGCCATTAAGTTATCTCTACCAAAAAGAAGGCGTATATTTAGAATGCAGCGAACACTTCTTTAGCTTCTACTGTTTTTTAGAAAGCTGGAACTACAATAACGATTGGTCCCAAACGATTCAAGCGACTCTTGAAACGTATCAAACCATTCACGATAAAACGACCCATTTTGTCGAACAATTAGCCCGCTCGTTGCAGCTACCTCTCGCTAGCGGGACGCAGCTGATTGAGAATCTGTTGCTGCTCTTGATCAAAACGCAAGAGTCTGCCAAACTCTCAGAATGGTTTGGGTTAGAATTTCACGAGATCCAGCGCTTGAATCAGCCCTATTCGCTACCGATAGAAGCAACGATCCATGACTTTTTAGAAGAACAGACAAACAGTCAAAGGGAAACGAGTTTTCCTTTATGGTCAACCACCACCTTGTTGATCCAACAGGCTATTTTACAAATCAACCCTATCCGGGCAAAGGGATACTTTATCTTTCAAGGGGAGCCAGCATGGAAAGCTTACCTTATGCAAGAATTGAATGACTTTCTCGGAGCACGTATTCTACTATCGGCGATCGAACCAGGTCAACTAGAAGGGCTATCGGCAACCGACGTTGATTTTGTTTTGTCAAACTTCCCATTAGATGATGCCCCTGTCCCAGTCTTTTATTTATCGATGGTACCGACCAAAAATGAGCTCAATCAAGTGACTGAGCTCATTCAAACCTATTATTTAAGTTATCACTAGAATCATCAAGCTGCCTTTATTGTTTCACTGGGGCAGCTTTTTGACGTCCTTGCAGCTTGTTTGTAATAAATTTCTCACCTTCGACGACTGTGAAAAGAAGTGCCCCGTTGGCTGCAATACTCAACTGCTGCATCAGCGTCAAAGAACCAATCCCTAAAAGCTGGTGTCCGATAGGTGTTAGGAAAATCGCTGCCTGCAATACAATCAGTAGTGCCAGGGAGACTAAGAGTGCTTTATTGGCAAAGAGTTGGCGATTCAACGCCGGCTTTACCAGCTCACGACAGTTCAGTAAGTAGACTGCTTGAGCAAAGACGATACTTTGCAGTAGCATGCTTTGTTGAAGGACCGTTCCTTCAAACTGAATCGCTAAGACGTAGGAAGGAATCATGATTAACAGCGAGACATAGAAGATGCGGAACAGACTGTACCAAGATAAGATACCTTCTTTGATTGGCCGTGGTGGTCGATTCATGACATCCGCACTTGCCTTCTCAAAACCGAGTGCGTAAGAAAGCGTGATGGTTGTCACCATATTTACCCATAAAATTTGTACAGGTGTCAGTGGCAGTGGTCGGTTCAACAAGAGTGCCGCAATAACGATCAATCCTTGTGCAACAGCCGTTGGTAAGAAGAAGTTGATGGTTTTCTTCAAATTATCGTAGATCCGTCGACCCACTCGGACGGCATTGGCGATCGTATGAAAATTATCGTCTGCCAAAACCATATCGGCTGCTTGCTTGGTTACTTCACTGCCTTTGATCCCCATAGCGATCCCAATGTCGGCTTTTTTCAGCGCTGGTGCATCGTTTACACCATCGCCGGTCATTCCGACAATCTCTTCATTCGCCTGCAAAGCACTAACGATCCGTAATTTATGCTCTGGGGTCGTTCGAGCAAAGATATCTGTCTTTTGGACTGCTTGCTGCAACTCCTCCTCAGACAGCAGATTGATTTCCAGCCCTTCCAACACGTGATTCGTGTGCTTCAATCCAATTTGCTTGCCGATAGCTTGAGCGGTCTTGCCATGATCTCCTGTGATCATTTTGACTTGGATGCCCGCTTGCAAGCACTCTTTTACCGCTTTGATGGCACTGTCTTTCGGAGGATCAATGATGCCAGCGATCCCAACAAAGGTTAAATTGATGAGTGCTTCGTGGGACAAGGACTCCTGTGCCGACAGCGTCAGATGCGCAAAGCCGATCAGTCGCTGCCCTTTCGCTGCTAATTTTGCACTTTCATCTAACCACCATTGCTTTTGATCTGAAGTCAGTTGGCTTTTCTCAAGCAACACTTCGGGCGCACCCTTGACAAACACTACCGAGTCATTCGGCTCTTCTTGATTTTGATGGCGTGTTGCCATGTACTTGTAAGAGGAACTAAAAGGAATTTTATCGACTGTTTTACGCAATGGTTGCTGCGCTAATTCTGCGTATTGTAACAAGGCTTTTTCGGTTGGGTTTCCAACGAGTTCAGCCGCCTTTTGTCCTTCGTCTTGCTTCAAATCTTGACAATTTGCCATGATATCAAGCACCGTTGCTTTATCCACGTTTGACTCAACTAAGACATCGACGACCGTCATTTCATTTTTGGTCAAGGTTCCTGTTTTGTCTGAACAAATCACCGTCATGGCACCTAGTGTCTCCACTGATGGCATCGTTTTGATGATTGCTTGCTCCTCAGACATTTCCTTGACACCCATCGATAAAATCATGGTCAGCACGGCTGGCAAGCCCTCAGGAATCATTGCTACAACTAATGCGATACCTGATGAGAACAAGAGATCAAGATCAAAGCCGTAGCGGAAGGTAGTAAAGAAGATCAAGAAAATCACTAATCCGATAATGCCTTTAAAGATTTGGTGATTCAATTGCTTCATTTTTTTGATCAACGGGGTTTCTTGCGCTTTCACAGACTGAATTGCTTGATTGATCTGGCCGATTTGTGTATCGTCTCCTGTTTCAACGACGATCCCGCTGGCAGTTCCGCTTTCTACATGGGTACCAGAAAACGCCATGTTCCGCTGGTCACCAATCGTACTTTCTTGAGTAATGGGTTCAGTCATTTTTTGAACTGGCTCAGATTCGCCGGTTAAGATAGACTCTTCAATCACAAGATCATGGGTTTCGATCAAGCGCATATCTGCTGGTACGACATCTCCTGGTCCTAAAACGACTAAATCTCCGTTTACTAAGGAAGAAACAGCAATTTTCTTCTTGCGGCCATGAACATAAATTGTTGCTTCTTGCCCCATGAATTGCTTCAACCCATCCAGTGACTCTTGGGCTTTACGCTCTTGCCAGTAGCCGACTAATCCATTGATGACGACGACCGCCATAATAATGCCGCTTTCGATATAATCACCCGAAACCCCTTTTAAAACGGCTGCGACGATTAAGACCAACATCAGTAAGTCTGTAAAATGCTTGCCGACTTTCTTCCATGTAGGGATCTGCGCAGCCTCAGTAATTTTATTTTCACCTTGCTTTGCTAAACGCTGGTTGCGTTCTTCGGAGGAAAGGCCCTGCCGTGTTGTTTGCAACGTATGTAATAGTTCTTCTGTTGTGTTTTTGTACCAATTCATATTTTTTTCCTCCTTGTTTATTTATTTGATCTGAACATAGTATAAGACATTAAAACCATAAAATTCTGGCGATAATTTCAGTGGAGCCTGAAAAAAATGAGTGTTTTTATTAAAGGGGAAGGGCGGCTTCGTCCCGTGGTTTCACAAAACCAACAGAAAACGTTTGTTGATTGTTTTTGCAGGTGTAATCAAGTAAACTAAGACACACCCAATCAATTGCTATCTGTCCCCATCATCCAAAGGTAAGATAGAAGAAAGGAGCCAAATTAATGGCAATCTATACCGATACAAAAATCGCGCAAGGACCTTTTCTTTTCATTTCTGGTCAAACGCCGTCACAAGACGGAGCCACACCTGAGGACCCGCAAGAGCAAACAGCCATCGTTTTGAAGAAAATCGAAGAGCATTTATCAGCCAATCAACTGTCTTGGTCATCAGTGGTCAAAATGACCGTCTTTTTAACGGATGCTGCTTACTTAGCTGCTGTCCGTACGGCATTCACAACCATTTTGGCAGAAAACAAACCGGCCATGAGTCTCGTCATCGTTGCCGGCTTGGTTGCCCCTGAATTTAAAGTGGAGATTGAAGCACAAGCCACCTTGGCTTAAAAAAGGCGCAACACCAAAAAACTTCGTACTGGCGATTGCCTTCCCTACGAAGTTTTTTGGTGTTTGCTTCTTATTTGGTTGGAAAATCAGTGCCTTCTGAAGGAACTGATCCGGTCTTTTTTTGCCACTGCTCCACAAAGCCGGCGATGGCTTGAGCAGTCTGTTGAGCATTAATCAAGGTTCGCTTTTTTTCCATCGCTTCTGCCAAGGAAACTGGTCCTTGTTGGATACTGAAGACTGTTGGAAGCAATTGCGACAGTTCGCCGAGACGTTCGGTTCGGGAGCCACAGATTGCAACAATTGGGAGTTGGCGTTTTTGAGCGAGCAAAGCGACACCATAGGGTACTTTCCCCCTAGCTGTTTGGCCATCGATACGACCTTCACCGGTGATCAATAAGTCTGCTCCTTTGATTTTTTCCTCAAATCCAATCAAGGAAGCAATCGTCGAAAATCCCGGAACCAACTGACCACCTGCCAAATAAACCGCACCACCAAGGCCCCCAGCTGCACCAGAACCAGGGACTTCCAAATCGATCCCCGTGGTCCGCTTGATGTGTTCAGCCAAACGCTTTGCTTGTTGATCCAACTGCTGGATCGTTTCTTTGGTTGCCCCTTTCTGTGAACCAAAAACTGACGCAAATCCTTGTTCACCTGAATAAGGATTTGTTACATCGGCTAAAGCAAACAGGTCAATTTGTGCAAGCAGAGGGTTCAACTGGCTGAGCTCCAGAGATTCTGCCTGCAGCAAAGGATTGTTTTCCATTCGCTCGTTTCTTTGAATGGTTGCTCCTAACGCAAGTAAAAAGCCTACGCCCCCATCAGAAGTGCCGCTACCGCCAAGGGTCAGGTAAATCTTTTTCACTCCTTGTCTGCAAGCTGCTAAGACCATTTGGCCTAAACCAAAAGAAGAGCTATTGCGGGTGGTCTCGTCACTAGGTTCCACGAGTTGCAATCCGATCACTTCCGCAGATTCAATCAAAGCGATTTTTTCTTCATTGATTTTTGTGACCAACAGACGGGCTTGCAACTTACCACCTAATGGGTCGGTCACTGGAACCGTTTCGTAATTGCCTCCAAACGCAGCAAAGACTGCTGCCATTGAGCCTTCTCCCCCATCAGCGATGGGAATACTACATTTTTCCCACTGGTCTGAAAACCCGCTTAAGACCGCTTGATTTAATTCTGCGGAAGTGGCGCTTCCTTTGAAGGAATCAATCGCTGCTACAATTTTCATCATTCTGCCTCTCCTTCTAGATCATCTCTTTGCCAGAGATGGGGGCACCTACGTTAATAATCAACCTACGGTTAATCAAATCAACCAAAAGTTAACTAGTAATCCATTGTAAGTTATCCCCTCTCCTCTTATGATAGAAGTATATCAAACAAACCTATCGGAGGTGTACTATGGACTTACCAATTGGCGAGGAAATCGCCCGGAGAAGAAAACACAGAGGCGTTACGCAGCAAGAATTAGCAGCATTTATGAACGTGTCAAAAGCATCCGTTTCAAAATGGGAAACGGGACAGACGTATCCAGATATCACTTCACTGCCCTTATTAGCGGCGTATTTTGATTGCAGCGTCGATGAATTATTGATTTTAGATTCGCAGCTATCACCTAAAGAGATCCAGCGAATCTACCAATTATTAAAAGACGCCTTCCAAACAAAAACACCAACGGAAGTTCTCGCTCTTGCTCAAAGTTTTACCAAACGGTATTACTCTTGTTATCCATTCTTATTACAAATGGGGTCCTTTTACTTGAATCATTGGGATCTGTTGCCGGATGTCCCCGTAGAAGGCGTCCCGAAAGGGCAAACTTACGAAGACGCTTTGATGGAAGCAAAGAAAAATACCTATTTGAAGGAAGCAGAAACCCTGTACCAACGGATCATGGACCAAGGAGACAGTGAGCTGGCACAACAAGCGAAACAGATCGATGCTTATTGTCTTCTGATGAGAAACAAGCCAGAAGAAGTCTTGGCGATCCTTGGCACGAAAACTCTCTCTTTTTTACCTAGCGAACCGTTGATTGCCGCAGCATTTCAGCAAAAAAATCAGTTGCAACAAGCTGAGATCGTTACGCAAAGTGCGATTTACCAGTACTTAATTATTTTTATGAGTTTGCTAACGAATTATTTAGCAATGCTCACACAAGACGAGGAGCAACTGGAAAAAACCTATGCACGTGGACTGGCACTCAGCGAGAGCTTCCAACTGGCCGAATTGCATCCCCTCTCTTTACTGAATTTTCTAGCCGCTGGGATGGTTTCGTTTGCTGCTTTAGGAAAAGAAAGCTTATTGTTACAAGCATTAACGCTGTATGTCAAAACATTAGAAGCTACTCCAGAGGAAATCGTTTTGAAAGGAGATGATTATTTCAACAGCATCGATGAGTGGATCAGTGAATTAGAATTAGGGAGTCAGATCCCGCGTAACTCAGGTAGTGTCAAAAAACAATTTCTTGCAATAGCACAGCTGACACCCTTGTTTGAACCGTATCAAGAAAAACCCCCATTTAAAGAGTTGTTTCAGCGCTTGAGCAATCTGGCTGAACAAGTATCTAATTCGCAAAGGAGTGACTCACATGAATAGTTTTTCACTAAACGTACCAGAAAATATATCTGATTATTTGCCCATACTGATCCCTCTGATTCTTTTGCAATTGATCTTGATCGTTTTGGCAGTTCGAGATATTTTAAAACAAGAACAATTTAAGTTTGGCTCTCGTATTCTTTGGCTCTTCATCGCCTGTTTTGTTAGCCTGATCGGTCCTATCCTTTATTTTGCTTTTGGAAAAGGGGATCAACAATGAAGATGATCGAGATCAATCACTTATCCAAACGTTTTGGGCACAAACAAGTGCTACAAGACCTATCCTTTTCGGTCCCCAAAGGGAGTGTCGTGGGATTTGTAGGGGAAAACGGCGCCGGCAAAACAACCACCATGAAAGCGATTTTAGGGTTACTCCCTATTGATGAAGGCGAAATCACTGTCTGTGGCGAACCAGTACAATTTGGCTCAACCAAGACCAATCGCTGGATCGGCTATTTGCCAGATGTGCCGCAGTTTTACTCTTTTATGACAGCTGTAGAATATTTGACTTTCTGCGGAAAAATTCAGCCAAATAAAGAATCTTTTCAGCCTCAGCGAGTGATGGAAGTCTTAGAGTTGGTAGGCCTGGAAGCTTCGAAACAAAAAATCGCTGGCTTTTCTCGCGGCATGAAGCAACGTCTAGGGTTAGCCCAAGCTCTGATCAACCGCCCCGCCATCTTGATTTGTGATGAACCAACATCCGCACTAGACCCTCTAGGACGCAAAGCATTTCTTGATGTATTGGAAAAAATCAAAGAAGAAACGACAGTGCTTTTTTCCTCTCATATTCTCGCAGATGTCGAACAGCTGTCAGATTATATTGCGATTTTGCACAAAGGTCAGATCCGTGCGTTCGAAACGATGGATTCCTTGAAAAACCGTTATCGAAAAACCGTCTTTGGGATTGTCTTTACCGACGAAGGTGACCATTTAAAATTTGCCAAAGTGTTAGCAATCCACGGTATTTCGGCGAAAAGAAAGAACAATCAATTACTGATCGATGAACAAACTGGAACCAATATCGGTTCACAGCTGCTACAATTGCTGAACGAACAACACATTGTCCCAGAATCCTTTCAAAGAATCGAACCATCGTTAGAGTCGATTTATTTGGAGGTGATCAAATGAATGCGTTTCTTGTTTTCTTAAAGAAAGAGTTTCTCGGCGGTCTTCGCAGCAAAAAACTACTGATTTGCTTGATCCTGTTTGCCCTGATTGGTATGCTTTCTCCCTTTACTGCCAAAATCATGCCAGATCTGATGGCCAGTATGATGCCGGAATCGATTGAAATCACAATTGCTGATCCGACATCGATCGATGCGTGGCTTCAGTTTTACAGCAACATCGGCACGATTGGCCTGCTAGTATTCGTGATTCTTTTTACCGATACGCTCTCAGCCGAAATAAATCAGGGTACCTTTATTCAGCTGATCACCAGAGGCTTACCAAAAACCACGATCGTCATAGCAAAAGCTTGCTATTTAATGATTCTTTGGTCTTTGAGTTACCTCCTAAGTGCCAGTGTCAGTGCTTTTTATACGATGATTTATTTCGATGATTCCAGCGCTGCTCAAGTCCCTAGCGCTTTGGTCAGCTATTGGCTTTTCGGTTTACTAGCAATCAGCATCCTGCTGCTAGGTTCCAGCTTTGCTAAAAGTATCTATCAAGGTTTGTTGTTTATTGGCGTCTGTTATCTGATGGGCATGTTAGGCAACCTATGGAGTCAAGTAACAAACTGGAATCCATATTCCCTTTCCAGCCAATTTCCTAACTACTTAACCGACCAAATCAAACTAGGGGAACTGCTGCCAGCACTGTTGTTAACTTGCTTTTTGATCATCGCTTGTTTGACTGGTTCCATAGCTGTTCTAAGAAAAAGAAAATATTAAAAAACATCGGTGCAGATTTTTTGCACCGATGTTTTGCTTCTGAAATGTTACTCTATTTTGCTGTTCCTTGGACTTTCACAGATTTCTTGGCCTGCATTTTTTGTTCGATTCTCATGAAGAGCCGCATGAAGAAGGCAATCAAGTAGATTGAAAAGGCAGAAATAAGTGCTTCTTGCCAAGAAAAGATCAGAAGGTTCAATAAGATGATGATCAAATTGGTCAAGAAAACCCCACTAGATCTGCGAATGCCATAGTATTTTTCCAAAATTAGTGGCGGAATCGTCACACCGCCATTAGACGCACCAATTTTGTAGAGCGAAAAGATGCCGAAGCTAAAGAAGAAACTACCTAAAATCAATGAGATGGAATAAAAGCGCAGCAGCATAATTTCTGGTAAAAGTGCTAGAAGAACGGGAAATGCCAAACTACCGATAACCGTATTGACAAAGACCTCTCGTTTCAAAAGTAAAAACGCAAGGGCCAGCATCAATAAATTTATACCCCAGACAACGATATGGCGATTGATCGACCAGCCAGTTTCGATGAGGTAGCCAATCGACCCGACGCCGGCAGAAGCAATGCTGTGAGGTAAAAGGAAGAAGTTTAATGCGATGCAGATCCATAGCACCCCAAGCAATAAAGCAAGATTTTTTTTGATAAGTGTTTCCATCAACGTTCTCCTTTCGATCTGGCAAATATTTTTATGTATAAAAGCTTCTGTCTATTCTATCAAAAAAATCGTAAAAGAAAGAACCAATTTTTTCATGAAAACATGAAAAAATTGATTCTGACCTTCAAGAAAGTATTCTGCTATTTTTTCATTCCTTTAAGATTGCTGTTAAGCTGCACAGCAATCACAAGCGGAAAGGATTTCTTCTACAACAGATTCCCGCCATGCTCTTCTATTCGCCATACGTTTCTTCTCTGACGGCAAATGAACAAAGTAAACCGACAATTCTGATCCTTTAATCAATTGATAGGACATCAAGCGATTTTTTTGCTGCAATAACAGCTGATGCTTTTTCGGGGAAAGGGAAAGATCAGTTGCGGACACCAATTGCTTTAATGCCTCTGGATGACAAAGGTTTCTTTCTGGTGCGACACTGATCAATTGGCTGACCTCTGCTAATTTCATCGCCTCGATCACCCGCAGCGTTGCCCGCGGATCATGGATATCCGTCAAAAAAACCGACTGGCAACCTTGCAATGCCCGAACGAGTCGTCCTAAATCGAGAAAGTCACCATCAATGATCGTCTCACGCGCAGCATCAATCTGTTGCAAACGCTCCGTTGCCTGGCGGGCATAGAGTACTAGGGAGAAATTGGTTCTTTCTAAAAGTGTTTGGCGTGTCAGCTGCCCAATCGTTCCAGCAGCACCTAAAATCGCAAGTCGTTTCATAAGCTTCCTTTCTATTGGATTCCATTGAGCAGAACGTTTCAATTTCCATAGTAGCGAATTCAGTCATTAAGACTTAGTGACCAAATTGGCTTTTCGTTGACGCAATCGTTCTTCTGTCGGCAGAACATGCTCGTCGTAATGTTCTAGTTTGTATTCTAAACGTTCAACAGCTTCCGTCATATCTGAGATTTTCTCCCTGAGTACCGCAATTTGTTTTGCTAAGAGCTGCTTGCGCTCAGGAACCGTCCCTCGCCCTTCTTCAAATAAAGCCAGGTAATGACTCAACCCATCAATCGATAGTCCAGCATTACGCATTTGCCTAGTAAAGGTGATCCATTTTAAGTCGTCATCATCAAATTCACGAACACCGTTTTTATTGCGTTTGACCGGCGGAATCAGCCCAATTTTTTCATAGTAACGGATGGTATCAGCTGAGACACCGCTCAGTTCACTGACTTTTTTGATATTCATGGCTTCACTTCCTTGTTTTGCATTTTTTCCTAGATCGTTTTGTATGCTACGAGCCAGAAGCCCTTTTGTTACTCGTTATTCCGCTCCTACCACTGCATGAGGCAAGTAAGGCTCTTCCAAATAAGCAATCTCTTCGGCAGTCAGCTTTAGGTCAAGGGCAGGTAAAGCATCCAATAAGTGGCTTTCTTTTGTTGCGCCAATAATTGGTGCGACCACTTGTTCTTTTTGCAATAACCAAGCCAAGGCGATTTGCGACCGTTTGCTTTGGTGATTGTCAGCGATCTTTGCGACTCGTGCCACGATCTCCCGGTCTTGTTCCATCGTTTTGTCGTACTTTTGATTGGCGGTTTTATCCGTTAAGTACCGTTTGGTCTCTGCACCCCAATCTCTTGTTAAACGTCCAGCAGCCAAAGGACTATATGGCGTCACGGCAATTTTTTGATCGGCACACAAGGGCATCATTTCTCGCTCTTCTTCTCGATAAAGCAAGTTTAAGTGATTTTGCATCGAAACAAATTTGGTCCAGCCATTTTTCTCTGCAACTGCTTGTGCTTTGGCAAATTGCCAAGCGTACATCGCGGATGCACCAATATAGCGCACTTTTCCAGAAACCACCAAATCATGTAAGGCCTTCATGGTTTCTTCAATTGGCGTGTGGTAATCCCAACGATGGATGATATACAAATCAATGTAGTCCATTTGTAGGCGTTTTAAGCTTTGTTCGACTTGATAAAAGATCGCTTTTCGAGACAGCCCTCCACTGTTTGGCCGTTGCTTCATTTTTGAATACAGTTTTGTGGCAACCACGATCTCATCCCGCGGAGCAAAATCATTCAATGCTCGACCGACGATTTCTTCGCTCGCTCCATAAGAATAGACATTTGCTGTATCAAAAAAGTTGATGCCTAGATCCAAGGCTTTTTTGATGACTTCGCGACTATCTGCTTCTTCTAACACCCACTCATGAAAGCCACTATTGGGATCGCCAAATCCCATTGTCCCTAAACATAATGGTGACACATCAAGTCCCGTATTGCCAAATTTTACATAGTTCATTTGCTCGTCCTCCTGTTTTTTAAGTTACACTAAGCATACAGGTTGAAGTGCACTCTAAGTCAAGCGAATCAGCAAACTTTTTTTCATTTTACTCGCAAATGACTCATAATAACATGCTTTTTGTCGTACGTTTCATTTCGAATCAGCTTTTGGTACACTAAAGATAAGTATCGATACGCTATCTAGCTGAGAAAAAGGAGCGGAAGATTTTGACTTGTATTTTTTGTACTGCCTCAAAACATGCGATCATTGAAAACGAACGCTTTTATGCGATCTTTGATAAGTTTCCCGTCACCCCTGGACACCTGCTATTGATCCCCAAAGAACATCGAAGGGATTATTTTGCCCTCACCCAAGAGGAATTACAAGACTTGCAGGCTTTGTTGCAGGAAGGCAAAGCCTATTTGTTGGAAACCTATCGACCAGACGGCTTCAACATCGGTTTCAATTGCGGGGAGGCTGCCGGACAGACGGTCTTTCATTGCCATTGTCATTTGATCCCACGCTACCAAGGCGACGTGGAGGAACCAAAAGGCGGCGTTCGAGGCGTGATTCCTGACAAGCAAGCCTACTAAATACAAACAAGCCGTTTCTTCCAGCAAAGGGAAACGGCTTGTTTGTGTTTGTTAAAAATGAGGACGCTTAGGAATTGATCGCTGAATGGTTCATCAACCGATTGATATGAACGCCTAGATAGACGATTTCATTGACAGGGATCTTCGTTTGATATTCTTTATCGATATAGGCTTTGACTTTTGTCGCGATCTCCATAGCATTTGGATAAAGAGCCCACATTTGACGGTATAGTCCTTCGTCTTCTTCTTGCAGCAGACCATCCAAAAAGAACCGGTCAACGAAGAAACGCACGTGGGTGATAAAGCGATTATAATGGATCGAATTGGTGTTGACGTCTTGCTGGATCGAGTAGCGTACCATATTGACGATCAACCCGATCAATTTGGCTTTTTTCAACCCATCTTGATTTTCCTCGGTGTTCGACTGGGCATTGATCAAATGAAACGCGATATTGGAGGCTTCTTCTTCCGGCAGATCAATTTGATACTTCTCTTTCAACAAGCGTAGTGCCTGTTCGGCGGCTCGAAATTCCTCCGTATAGTAATTCTTGATTTCCCAATAGAGCCGATTCGTCACACTCAAGCCTTTTTGCTGACGTTCCACAGCAAAGTGCAAGTGATCCGATAAGGTAAGGTAAATCGTTGAATTTAGCGGATACGGCAGCATTTTTTGCGCCAGCTGAACGATTTCTTTGGTCATTTCAAAATAGTGCAACGGAATCTCATCCACCAAATCGGCAAACTGACCCGATTTTTTTTCATCGATTGGCAGAAAAACTTGATCGATCTGGGTATCGGCTATGCTGTCGCCGACTTTCTTTCCATAGCCGATCCCCTTCCCAAGTGCAATCATTTCCTGGCCTTCCTTATCAACAAGTACGACACTTGAATTTAAGACTTTCTTGATGTAAATCATGCACTCTCGCTCCTCACTGTTTATTCTGCCAAACTTGCGCCATTGGTAGCGATCACTTCTTTGTACCAATCGAAGGAATCTTTTTTCAAACGGTCATAACTGCCGTTTCCTTCATCATCGGCATCCACATAAATGAAGCCGTAGCGTTTCGTCACTTGTGACGTCCCCGCACTGACCAGATCGATCGGTGCCCATGAAGTATAACCAATCAAATCGACTCCTTCATCGATGGCTTCCTTCATTTGTTTGAAGTGTGCCTTGAAATAATCGACCCGATACGGATCATGCACTTGACCGTCTTCAAGGACATCCACGGCACCCATACCATTTTCAACGATCATCAATGGCACTTGATACCGATCATACAATGAAAGCAAGGAGATTTTCAAGCCTTTAGGATCGATCTGCCAGCCCCATTCAGTTGACGGCAGCTTGGGATTTTTTACCCCTAAAACCGTATTGCCCGGTGTCCGTTCCGCATGTGGGTCGCCTGATTCAGCCATAGACATATAATAACTGAAAGAAAGAAAATCAACGGTGTGATCTTTTAAGATTTGGCGGTCTTCTGGTGCCATTTCAATCTTGATGCCCCGTTTTTCGAGATCTTTTTCAATCATTCGCGGATAAGCACCTTTGACTTGAACGTCCGCATAAAAATCATTTTCCAAGTTTTTCTTTAAAGTTAATTCAACATCCAATGGGTCACAAGTCAATGGATACGTCATCAACTTCGTGATCATACAGCCGACTTTGTTGTCGGGATTTATTTCATGGGCGATTTTTGTCACTAATGAGCTGGCCACAAATTGGTGATGGAGGGCTTGATATACGTCTTGCTCTTCCTTACCAGCTTCTGATTGCTCAGGAATGAGACCTGCTGTTGTAAAGGGATGACGATGGATACTGTCGATTTCGTTAAATGTCAGCCAATACTCCACATACTCCCCAAATTCTTCAAAACAGACGGTTGCAAAGCGGACAAAGTCATCGATCACTTTGCGTTCCACCCAGCCATTGTACTTCAAGCTCAGCGCTAGCGGCATTTCATAGTGAGACAACGTTACGATCGGTTTGATTCCCAAACGCTGCATTTCTTGGAAGACATTGCGGTAAAAAGCGATCCCTTCTGGATTGGGTGTCGTTTCTTCCCCAGTTGGGAACAAGCGGGTCCATGCAATCGATAAACGCAATACTTTAAAACCTATCTCCGCAAATAAAGCCAAATCTTCTGGATAGCGATGATAGAAGTCGATCCCTCGGCGTTTTGGATAGATGGTATCCGTTGAATCCGCCATTGCTTCTTTGACGGCTTCAACAGTCACACTCATATGTGCTGCAAAGTTTTTCACGTCGACATGCGGTTTGTAAGTAGCCACATCCGCCACCGACAAGCCTTTGCCGCCAAGATTCCAACCTCCTTCTACTTGATTTGCGGCGATAGCGCCACCCCATAAGAAGTCCTTTGGAAAAGTTGTTTCAGTCATTTTTTCAATCCCCTTTTACATTGTTTTTGTTGCATTGCTCATTGGTTTAGACGAGCGGTGCGATCGATAGGACACCTTGGTCGCTTTGCTCATCGGTTGATTCGATCGTTTTGACCGTAAAGTTTTCTTGATTGGTGACCACACAGATCACGATTGGATCAAACCCAGCTGCTTTGATGGCATCTAGATCGAATTGGATCAGCGGTTGCCCTTGTTTCACTTGATCCCCCGCTTTTACGTAAGGGGTAAAGTGTTTGCCTTCTAGTTGAACGGTATCCAAGCCGATATGAAAGAGCAATTCTGCGCCATTGCGGGTTTTTAACCCGATCGCATGGTTGGTTTCAAACAACATCGTGATCTCGCCATCTTCAGGTGCGATCAATTCGCCAGACGTCGGAATGATCCCGAACCCTTCTCCGATCATGCCGCTTGAAAAGACTTCATCGTTGACTTCAGATAAAGCTACCACTTGCCCATCTACTGGTTTGCTCAATACTTCGGCTTTGGGATCGGCAACCGTCGTCTTATTTTCTACCACTTTGTCTTTGAATAAGAAAAGGACAAGGACAAAAGAAACAGCAAAGGATACCCCTAACGTGACCAATGCCCACACAAGATTCATCGGGTTGGCTTCATCCACGAACATAGTGATACTTGCTAGACCAGGGCCAACTAATGCGAAGGCCTTGATGGCAAACAAACCAGCCACCGCACCACCAACTAGGCTGGAAGCCATCACGCCGTAAAGCACTCGTTTATGCAGGATCGTCACCCCATACAAAGCAGGCTCGGTGATGCCAAAAAGGGCGGAGATGCCTGCAGAAACAGCGGTTGAACGAAGTTTTTGGTCTTTGGTCCGAACACTCACCGCAAAACAAGCACCAGCTTCTGCGATGTTATGTGCCAATGAGGCAGGCAAGTATAACAGCTCTGCCCCCATCTCACTCATGGACGAAACAGCATAGGGAATCATGGCTTTGTGCATACCGGTAACCACCATCAATGGTAAAACAGCGGCTAAGATCCCTGTTGCCACCCAACCTAAATGGGCATACAGCCAAATGATCGCTGCTGAAAAAATCGTTCCGACTTCAAAGCCTAATGGGCCTAAAATCAATAAAGCAACTGGAACCGTAATAACTAAGCTCATCATTGGAACAAAGAAGATACGGATCGGTTTTGGTGAGATTCGGGTAAACAGTTTTTCAATTTGAGCGTAAAATAAAACCGTTAAAATTGCTGGAAATACTTGTGACGCATAAGCGATATTTTGTAAACCGAAGCCCATGAAAGCTGCGCCATCTGTCAATAGTGTTGTTAGTTCAGGCAAAATCAAGGCACCGACAGCGGAAACCGCCACCAATTGGTTGACCTTTAATTTATTTGCCGTGGTGATCGCCACTAAAATCGGTAAGAAATACAATGGTGCGCCACCGATCAGATTCAAAATTTGATACGTTTGGCTGGTATTGTCCATCAATCCAGTGACAGAAGCAAGTAACAGTAAGGATTTCAAGACGCCCCCTCCAGCGACTGCTGGAATCAACGGTTGAAAAATCGAGATAATAAAATCAAGCAGGACCGCACCCCACGATTGTTTTTGTTTGCCTTCACTTCCTCCATCCGCTGTTAGCTCATGACCTAACACGTTCATAACCTCATCATACACTTCGACGACATCATTGCCGATGATGACTTGGCATTGGACATTTTGTCGCACCCCAATCACGCCATCGACTTTTTCCAAGGCATCTTTTTGTACGAGGCTATTGTCTTTTAAGGTAAAGCGCAAGCGTGTGGAGCAATGTTCCAAATGCGCGATATTTTTTTTTCCGCCAATCAACTCAACGATGGCAGTTGCCGTTTCTTTTACATTCATAATTTTCTTCTCCTTTAATTAGTTTTCCTTTGTTGGCCAAACAAAGAAAAAAGCAGGCAGCACCTACAAAAACATTGAACGGAATCCAACGATCCCTTCCATGTTTTTTATAGGTCCTGCCTGCATTACCAGTCACATGCCTGTTTTATTACTTGCATAATACCATGCTTTATTTGAAAACGCAACCACCGTTTTAAAAATATTTTGCTAAGCCTTTTGCTGAAACGAGAAGTTTGCTACACTTAGTGGATAATCAGTTGTTTCGTCTTCCTTGGCTTGCACCAGAAGCAAGAAGAACATCGCTGGCTAAACGTATCACAAGAAAGGATGAATCGGATGACTTCATTGAATCACTCACTGCATGTTGCCGTCCCCACAGCATTTGATCATGCAGAAAGACTTGACACGAAAAGGACGATCGCTCATATCTTGCAACTGCAAAAGCAAGGGATCAAATCGGTTTTGGTGTGCGGCTCCACCGGTGAACAGCACTCATTGACCTTAACAGAAAAAAAACAGCTTCTACATGCCTTAGCGCAAGAAACCAGCTGGGCAGCCGATTTCGAAGTCCTCTTCGGTTTAGCTGGCATCGTATTTCATGAAACGCTCGCGTTGGCAGAAGCAATCAACAAAAATCCCCGAATCGATGGTGTGGTTTTAGGCTTTCCCCCTTATCTTTGCCTGACGCAAAAGGAAGCTGTGCTCTATGCTCAGGGATTGATCCATACTTGCGAAAAACCAGTTATTTTATACAACAATCCCCGCCGCACGGGCTTTGATTTATCTGCAGAAAGCCTCTTGACCTTGATCGCTGACCCTCGGGTGATCGGCTTAAAAGAAGCTGGCAGGAAGGAGCGAGTGCCTCAACTAAAAACAAAGACGGCTGCCGATTTTCGTTTTTATGCTGGTGGTGAAGCGGACTTGGCGGAAAAGGTCGCACTAGGGTTTAACGGGCTATCATCAATGGCAGGAAACCTTTGTCCCAAGGAGATCCAGGTGATATGGCAGGGCTTATTGAAAGGTGATGCAACGATTTCTACGTCGAATGAATGGCAGAAAATGGAACAAGCAGCTGCTGGCGATCCAACCAATACCATCAGTTACCTTCCGTGGCTCAAGCAGCAAATCACCATTGATGGACAGCCCTTTGGCTTTTGTCGTCAGCCGCTAGGTCTAGCAACAATTGATCGGCTTGGCACTGGCTCAATTCCCCCTCATCTAGCACATGAAAGGCAGGAGAACCAGACAAGTGAAGATTGATGCACCGATTGATCCACAACTAAAGCACTATATTGAAAGCTCCATCATCCCGCAATACAACCAATTGGATAGCAGTCACTCCCCAGCGCACGTCCACCAAGTGATCCAAAATAGTTTTGAGATTGCTGAAACATTGCCCGTTGACCTGAATATCGTCTATACGGTAGCTGCCTACCATGATATCGGCTTGCTCTATGGCCGCAAAAACCACGAAAGCAATTCCCGCAAGATCGTTGAACAAGATGCTGTGTTGCCACGCTTTTTCTCTCCTCCAGTCATTTCAATGATCGGCGAAGCTGTAGAAGATCATCGCGCCTCGCTGCCCTATGAGCCTCGCTCGCTTTATGGCAAAATTATTTCCGAAGCCGATCGCGACTTAAATTTTGAGCGAATCCTCAAGCGTACCTTGCTTTTTGCTTATGAGAAAAAGCAGCTGACAGATTTAGAACAATTGCATCATGAAGCGTATCAGTACATTTCAAAGAAATACGGTCCTCAAAGTGAGCTGAAGGTTTGGTTGGATTATCGCAAAAACCAAGACGGTTTGGCGATCATCTATCAAAAATTAGCACAACCTGAAAGCTTCCGTCACTCCTTTGAAAAAATCGTGCCGTTAGTTATCGCTACAAGCAAAGAAACTGACGATTGACACTTTGATCCAGCACCAGACTTCAAATAGGAACCCTCTGATTCAGCGCCGCAGTTGTGTCTGCACTGAATCAGAGGGCTTTTACTGTTATTCTAAACGTTCTTTCTCCACTAAAATCCCCCGCCCCTTCGCTGCTCCTACGCGCCTATTCAAATCAAAGGGCAGCAAGTGGTTTTCTTCAATCAACAGACGCCCCTTCTAAATAACCTTCCTTTTTTCACCGAATTTACTCTTTGTAAGCAAGATAGTTTGCTGAAAATAAAAAAAATGGTATTTTTATTTTATCAAGTGATAAAATATTAGGAGGAATCGTTATGTTTTTGGCAATCAATGAAATACGCCATTCCAAATTGCGTTACGCCCTAGTCACAGGGGTCATGTTTTTAATCGCCTATTTGGTCTTTTTTTTAACTGGGTTAGCTTATGGGTTGGCTCAAGATAATCGGATGGCGGTCGACAAATGGGAGGCAGATCAAATTTTGTTGACCGAAGAAGCAAATGATAATTTAAACATGTCGATGCTTCCTCGCAGTCTTTATGATGAAGTCGATGCACCAGAAAAAGCAGTTTTGGCGCAAACCGCTGGAGTTGTGACCAAAGAAGACAACGGTGAAAAAGTCGATGTCACCTTTTTCGGCATTGATCCAGATCAATTTTTAGCACCCAATATTACCGATGGCGAGATGTTTGCGTCAGATGATGAAGCGGTCGCCGACAGCAGTATTGAGGAAGAATACGGGGTTTCCATTGGTGACACCATCAAATTAGCAGGCAGTGACAAAAAATTGAAAATCGTCGGTTTTACAGATAACGCCCGCTTCAGTGTCGCTCCGGTCCTCTACACCTCGATCGGTGCCTATCAAGAAATTCGTTTTGAAAAAGAAGATGATTCTGAAAATGCCCGTATCAACGCGATCGTGACTCGTGGCAAAATCAAAGAAGTGCCAGATGATTTGGTCGCTACGGATATCAGCAAATTTATTAATGAATTGCCTGGTTACAACGCACAAGTGCTGACCTTTGGCTTTATGATCGGGTTCTTGATCGTGATCGCTGCCATCGTTATCGGAATTTTCATCTATGTGCTAACGATGCAAAAATCAGAAATTTTTGGTGTCATGAAAGCTCAAGGGATTTCTAGCCGCTACATTGCTTTTTCGGTGATCGCCCAAACGTTCTTATTGGCCACCTCGGGTGTTTTGATCGGTGGTTTGGCAACGATCGGTACCGCCCTCGTGTTACCTGCGGCAGTGCCATTCCAAATCAATCTATTATTCTTTGCTAGTATCAGTGTCATGATGATTCTGATCGCGATGCTAGGTGCTTTCTTCTCGGTGCGAACGATTGTAAAAATCGACCCATTGAAAGCAATCGGATAGGAGGAAAAAACATGAGTGCCATTGAATTCAAACAAGTCAAAAAATCATTTAAAGATGGGGACGCGACCATTGAAGCCTTGAAAGAAACCAACTTTTCGGTAGAAAAAGGCGAATTTGTCGCCATCATCGGTCCTTCTGGCTCTGGGAAAAGTACCTTTCTAACGATCGCCGGTGGTCTGCAAGCCCCCTCTGAAGGCGAAGTGTTTATCAATGACGAACCCTTCAGTAAACAAAAAGAAAAGCAACGGGCAAAAACTCGTTTCAAAAAAATCGGCTTTATTTTACAAGCTTCCAACCTTGTCCCTTTTTTGACGGTCAAAAAGCAACTTCAATTGGTGGATAAGGTCAGCAAAGAACCCCAAGAGCAATCAGCTACTGAATTGTTTGAACAACTAGGGATTGAAAAGCTGCAGAACAAATACCCCGATGAACTATCTGGTGGTGAAAGGCAGCGTGTGGCTATTGCCCGAGCGCTCTATCATGATCCCACCATCATTTTGGCAGATGAACCAACGGCGAGTCTTGATTCAAAAAAAGCCGTCGAAGTCGTCAAAATCTTAGCGAAAGAAACCAAAGAAAAACAAAAAGCCACCATTATGGTGACCCATGATACCCGTTTAACAGATTATTGTGACCGGGTCCTCGTCATGAAGGATGGCGTTTTAGAAGAAAAAGAACACACGAAAAAAGAAGCCGAATCAAGTGATTCGCAGAAGGAGCAAGCATGAAAAAAATTATTGTTGTCGGTGCGGGCGTGTCAGGATTAGCTGCTGCTGTCCGTTTACAAAAACTTGGCTATGACGTCACCCTCTACGAAAAAGAAGGTCAACCTGGGGGCAAAATGAATCAGATCAAGGAAAACGGCTTTACCTTTGATGTGGGACCCACCATCGTGATGATGCCTGAAATTTATCGTGAAGTGTTTGAATTTGCTGGCGTTGATCCGAATGACTATATTCCTATGGAGAAAGTCGATCCGATGCTGCAGCTGTATTTTGCTCAAGACGAACCGCTGACCTTCTCAAACGACTTAGTAGAATTGACCAAAACGCTAGAAGCGATCTCGGAAGAAGATGCTCAAGGCTATTTTGCCTTTTTAGCAGATATTTACAAACGCTATGTGATCGCCAAAGAGTCCTTCATCACCAAGTCGTTTCGGACATGGCGAGACTTTTACAATCCCAAATCATTATGGGCAGGGTTAAAGCTGCGAACGTTTAGTGACGCCTACTCTTCCATTTCTAAATTTGTCAAAGATGATCGCCTGCGAAAATCATTGGCGTTTCAAACCTTGTATATCGGTGTCTCCCCTTACCAAGGGCCGTCCCTTTATACCATCATCCCTATGATCGAGTTGATGTATGGGGTCTATTTCATCAAAGGCGGCATGTATACATTAGCCACTGGTATGGCACGTTTGTTCCAAGAATTAGGCGGAACGATCCATTACAATACCCCAATCGATGAATTATTGATCGAAAACAAGCAAACCAAAGGCGTTCGTGTCAATGGAGAAACGATCACCGCAGATGCTGTGATTTGTGCGGCTGATTTTCCTTATGCTATGGAAAGCTTGATTCCTGATGAATCAAAACGCGGCAAATATACCAATCAAAAAATCGCTTCGATGGATTACTCTTGTTCTTGTTTCTTGCTTTATTTAGGACTGGACAAAAAATATGAAGATAGCGCACTCCATAGCATTTATTTTGCTAATGATTTTAAACGCAATGTAGACGATCTTTTCGAGGCTGGCAAGCTGCCAGAAGATCCTTCCTTCTACTTGTATCGTCCAACCCTGAAAGATGCTTCCTTAGCACCTGATGGTCAAGAAGGTCTTTATGTTTTAGTCCCAGTACCTGAATTATCTAAATTTGATCAATGGACGGATGAAACGATCCAAAGCTACCGCCAGCAGATCATTGGATTATTAAAAGAAAAAACGATCTTTACGGATATCGATGAACACATCGCGTATGAAAAAATGTATACGCCAGATACGTTCAATGATCGGTTCAATGCCTACAACGGTGCGACATTTGGCTTGAAACCAACCTTGGCGCAAAGCAATTACTATCGTCCCCATAATAAATTTGATTATGCAGAAGGCCTATACTTCTGCGGCAGCAGTACGCATCCGGGAGCGGGTGTGCCAATCGTGATGCAAAGTGCCAAGTTAGCTGTGGAGGAGTTGTTAAAAGATGACCGTTAAATCATTAAGCGTCTTTGATGAATACGACAACGATTTTTTATACTGTGAGGCCATCATAAAAAAGCATTCGAAAAACTTTCATACCGCCTTTTCTCAATTGCCAAAAGACAAAGCACGCGCCGTCTATGCCGTCTACGCCTTTTGCCGACGTGCCGATGATGCCGTCGATGAAAAGCAAGACCCATTGTTGATCGAAGCCATGAAAAAACGCTTGGAAGAAATACAAGAACTATTAACCGGCGATGCGATCGACTTGCCGCAAGCCATCAAGGAAGAAGATCCTGATGAAGCCATTTGGCGGGCATTGACCCTTTCTTTCCAACAGTTTGACCTACAGTTTCAGCCCTTTTTCGATCTATTGGTGGGACAAAAACAAGACCTTGACTTCCAGCAGCCCACCTCTGAAAAAGAGCTTTCCGACTATAGTTACTACGTAGCCGGCAGTGTGGGTCTGATGCTCTTGCCGATTCTCTCACAAACAGCCGCTGCGATTCAAGAGCCCGCCATAAAATTGGGTGAAGCGATGCAACGCACCAATATTTTACGTGATATTGGCGAGGATCTGCGAATAGGCCGCATCTATTTGCCACAAACGGTCTTGGCGCAATTCAACCTTTCGCGAGAGGCATTAGCAGCTGGCAATCAAAACCAGCAGTTTATCGAGATGTGGGAACACGAAGCGCAACTTGCTGAGACGCTTTATCAGGAATCTTTTGTCATGATGCCGCAAATCGATGAAGATTGCCGTGAAGCTCTATTAGCAGCTGCTTTGATCTATCGGGAAATCTTGACTGTGATCCGCAAAAACAACTATCAAGTATTTGCTGAAAAAACAGCGGTACCGAAACAACGGAAAATCCAACTTTTGTTTACCGCGAAAAAAATGCTTCGTCAGGAACGTTGGGAGGGCTGACTTTGAACTTGCGAGAAAAAATATTACGAGTGGCAGAGAACCTGTTTATGCAGCAGGGGTATCAAGCAACTTCTACTAGACAGATCGCAGAAGCCGTCGGCATCACCCAACCCAATCTTTATTATCACTTTAAAGGCAAAGAAGCCATCTATTATGAAGTGATGGTCTCTTTGGCACAAGAGGTTTCTGGAAAACTAAATCAGACTGTTGAAGATACTTCCTTGACGATCTCTGAAAAAATCTTAAACATGTTTCTTTTTTTAAGAAGTCGGCATCGCATCAATTTTTATATGATGATGCACGACATTCAGCATACCGTTTCTGAGGACACTTCAAAAAAACTGTACTTGCTTTGGCGGAAAAATTACAAAGAACCGTTTCTTGACTTGTTCCGTCGCAGTGATTCCAATCTTCGTTCGGATGTCGATCCAGAATTTGTTACCAGCCAGTTGTTAGTGCTGATGGCGGCTCACTTGGACTCACCGGGAAAAGAAGACAAAATGCCAGAAGCGATCGATTTGTTTTTATTCGGTGCACTAGGCAGTGGGCCAATTGCGAAATAGCTGGAACGTTGGCTTTTGTCCCGAGAATAATCATTCGACGAATTTCTGACAATCGCGTACACTGATCCAGTAAACAGAAACTTAAAAGGATGGATGTACATGTCAAAAAATCGAATCGAAGCCTTTACGGATGCGGTCATTGCGATCGTAATGACCTTATTAGTACTGGAATTGCACCAGCCCGAAGGCGATACCTTTGCTTCTTTTTTAGGAGTGGAACAGCAATTTATTATTTATTTGATCAGCTTTGTGATGTTAGCGATCTACTGGAACAATCACCATCATCTATTTCAAGTAGTATCTAAAATTGACGGTTGGACCTTGTGGGCGAATCATTTATTGATCCTGGCACTAACCCTCTTTCCTTTTGTAACGTCATGGGTCAGTCGTTATCCAGTCGCTCTTGCCCCTCAACTGCTTTACGGAGCTGTCATTTTATTGACGGATTTCAGCTATTTCCTTGTAGGAAAGTCCTTGGTGCGTGCCAACCCTGACAATCAAGCCATCGTAGAACTGTTTCGCGGATACAAGAAACTCTACTTTACGTTGTTTATCAACGTGCTGGCATTGCTCCTCGGCTGGCTGGTCCATCCACTACTTATCATCACGCTGGATAGTCTCGTGCTATTGTTGTGGGTGATCCCTGAGAAAAAAGTAGAAACCTTTTTAAAACAGTAAATATCCACCCGTGAAACGGGTGGCTTTTTAACAGCCCTAGAAGGGCTCACCACTCGCTAGCCCCTTAAAAGGGGCTTTTTAAATGACCACCAACCGCTCACAGCCCTATCTCTCTTTAACTATTTAAATGGATCTACATACTCTTGTTTACTTATACTATCTCTTATTCGATCATCTGCTTCTTGTTCTCGAATATATTTTTCGATTGTTTTTTGATTTAACCCAACCGTACTCACGTAGTATCCTTTGGACCAAAAGCTTTTATTCCCATACTTATATTTCAAATTCGCATGTTTTTCATGGATTAAGGTTGCACTTCGTCCTTTTAAGTAGCCCATAAAACTAGAAATACTAATCTTTGGTGGTATTCTTACTAATATATGAATATGGTCAGGCATGGCATGAGCTTCAATGATTTCAACATCCTTCATCTCACACAATTTTCTTAATATCTGACCAATACTTACTCTTAACTTTCCATAAATCACTTTTCGTCGATACTTCGGGGTGAAGACTATGTGATACTTACAATTCCATCTGGTATGTGCTAAACTTTTATCGCTAAAGCTATTTCGTCCACGCGTAGAAACGCGCGGTTTTTTTGTTTCGTACGCTACGCGAACGAAACTGACTAAAGTCATTAATAAAAACACTTGCGTCCTTCTCTTGATGGATAACTGCGCAAAAGCAGAACAATCGGCTGCTTTTGCGCAATCATCCATCGCTTTTAGGAGAAGGACGCAAGTGTTTTTTCTAGCGAATCAAGTCTTTCCCAGGTGCCCGTAAGACTTGTTCCACTTGTTCTTTGGTGGTTAATGGGACATCTCCCAGCATCGTATGAGCCAATACAGCATTCGTGATTGCAAAATCAGCAGTGCGTTGGAGCGACCATTTTTCGGCATAGCCTAATAATACACCAGCGGCATAGGCATCCCCTGCCCCGATCCGATCCAATACTTGCAGCAGCTGCGGTGCCGTTTCATAGGCATCCTGCGCCGTAATGATTCTTCCACTGATAAATTGCTTGTCTTCCACGGCTAGACGGCGTGTCCCGCAGAACCATTCTAGTTGATACTGGTCAATAAAGGATTGGATCAACGCAAGCTCGGCACCTTCTGTTTCCTCTAAGGGATATGCCAGCAGCTCCTCCAAGTCACGGACAGAGCCGAAAACTAGATCACAATAAGGTAGAATCGTTTCATACCGTTGTTTTAGTACCTCACGATTTAATTCTTCATTCAAGCTTGGGCGGAAGTTAAAATCAAAGCAGACGCGAATCTGCTTTACATGGGCCTGTTTCGCCAAAGCCAATGCAGTTTGCCAGGTTTTCTCAGTCAAACTAAGAGAGATCCCGCAAATATGAATGAGATCGACTGTTTCTAGAAATCCATCGATGGCATATTCTTCTGGACCTGAAACGCCAAAGGAACTATGATGGCGATTTTGATAAGTCACGTAAGTCGGACGAGCGCCGTAGCCGATCTCGGCGAAATAACTGCCGATATGGCTGTATTTTTTGCCAACAAATGCTGTTTGAATCCCATAGGAACGCAAGCTGGCTTTCGCCGTATCCCCTAAACGGTTGGCTGGCACTTGTGTCAGCATCGACGTCGTTAAGCCGAAATGCGCCAAATTGCCTAACAGATTGACCCCTGTTCCTGTAAAATCCATCCGCAAAGAGTGGGTCTGTTCCAGTGTTCGATATTCTGGTGGCGTCAATCGCATCATTACCTCACCGTAAGCACCGATCCGCATCATTGATCCCTCCCTATTTGGCTGCTGCCAACACCTTTTTCGTCATTTCTGCTAATGTCTGTACATCTTCAGGGCGTGTGTCCCCTGTTTCGCCATCGATGATCGAGCTGTAAATATGTGGAATGATTTTTTTTACTCCTGCATCAACAGCGATCTGCAAGATTTCTTCAAAGTTTTCTAAATCGATGCCGCCGGTCGGTTCCAAATAAAAATCATTCGCAGCACAAGCCTCTGCTACTGCTTGATACTCTGCTTTATGAGCCAACCCTTTCATTGGAAAATACTTGATAGAACTAGCCCCCATGTCTTTTAATAAAGCGATCGCTGTTTCGACGGGGACTTCTGCAGCTGGAGTTTGTGAACTCAATGGTCCAGTAGCAATATTGACATAGCCGACTTTTCCGGTTGGTGAAACAAGGGCATTGACGATCGTTTCAGATTGTCCTAACAAAGCTCGTGAGGTCCCTGCCCCCGTGAATACTTGGTTGACATGCTGTGGCTGTAGAACAGCGGAAATTCGGGAGACCATTTCACTTTGGTTGGGGTCGCCAGCACCAAGCCCTACAGAAAGGGCATTATTTGTTGCCGCTTGATAGTTCTTCATGTCAGCGATAGCCGCCTCATCACTATCATAGTTTTTTGATAAAACACCTAGGACGATGTTGCCCTCTGCTGCTTCATAACAAGCTTTCGCATTTTCAACAGAGTTTGCTAACACATTCAGACAGACACGGTCAGCGAAATAATTGGGTGAAGTTTTCATTTTTGGGTTGCTCCTAACATAATTTCTTGTAAGCGATCGGTGATCACTGCCATTTCTTGTTCATTGACTGCTCGGATATCAAATTCAATAATGCCGTTATTGGCTTGGTATTCACGGGTATAAATCGCTGGTTCTCCCGCTTTTAGCGCGTCGATCACTGCTTTGGCACTTGGTTCTTTCACTTTGACACTCGCTCGATAAATGTCTCTGCCAGCGCTATCTTGAACGATTTTTGCTTCGAAACCAGTGATTTCATTGATTGCCGCAATAAATGGTTGTAGGCGCTCTTGCATCGAAGCGCCAGATTCTGTTCCCTCCGCTAGATAATCCGTCACGGCTTGGGTAAATCCGAGAATATTGTCTTTACCGATTTTCATTGCTCGACCAATACCTTTGGATTGCAGGCGCACCCAAGAGACATAGGGCTGCTTGCCGATCACTAAGCCAGCACTTGGTCCTGACAGTGCTTTCGCACCTGAATAGATCACTAAATCAGCACCTGCTTGGGTATAGGCAAACAAATCTTCCTCAGCAGCCGCATCAACGATCAATGGAAGATCGTATGCCTTGGCAACTTGGGCCGTTTCTGCTACCGTCAGCATACTTTTTTGAACGGTATGATGACTCTTTATGTAGAGGATCCCCGCCGTTTCGGGCGTAATCATCTGTTCAATGTGCTCGGGTGTGCACATATTGGCATAGCCTGCTTCTACGACTTTTCCGCCGCCTTGCGCCACCATCACTTCCACCGGTGTGCCATAATCTACGTTGTGGCCTTTGGGCAAAATGATCTCCCGCTTGCTGATTTTCTCACTGTATGGGTGGTACAAATGATAGCTGTCTCCTTGACCGATGAGTGCCGCCACTGATTGGGCGATTCCCGCCGAAGCGGAAGAAACGATTTGCGCATCTTCCGTTTTCAACAATTTTGCTAAATAGGCACCGGTTTTTTCTGCTAGATCTGCCATTTCAAAGAAATGCTCCCCGCCATAGCGCTGGGCTGCAAGCACGCTTTCGCTGACTTTCGAGACACCTAGAATCGTCATTTTGCCGGAAGCATTGATGACTTCTTTCAAGCCTAGTTCTTCAATATTCAGTGTCAAAAAGTTCCCCTCCTATCACCGCTTTTTGCGGCACGATCTGTTGTGTCGTGATTCGGCGATTGCCGTTAGAATCCGTCAATTCCTTTTCGCCCTCTTCAAAGCGGAAAATCGTAAAATCAGCATCATATCCCAATGCGATCTCGCCTTTGTTCTGTAAATGAAATTGCTTCGCAGGGGCACTGGTCACCTTCTCGATGATCTCACGCCAATCATACCCTACGACCGCTAATTTTTCCATAGTCGTCGCTAAATCAAAAACAGGTCCATTGGTACGATTGCGGATGTAGATATCCGTACTAATGGAAGAAGCCTTTAGCTGATTGGCAAAGGCCGTCTCCGCCACGTCAAAATTGAAACTGTCTGTCCCATGACCAATATCGAAGACCAAGCCTTTTTCATAGGCAGCAAAGACGAAAGGCTTGATGGTTTGGTTCGTCTGATCCAAAATCCCATTGGCTTTGCCGTTAAAGCAATGGGTCACCACATCACCTGCTTCCAATTCAGCGAGAATCTCTGCTAAATTCGGTGGTGCTGAACCAATATGGACCATCAGAGGCAACGGTTGATTTTCAGCTTGGATCGCTTTGGCTAATTTCAACGGCGTGATGCCATTTTCGCCGATCACCGTTTTACTCATTCGGGCTTTGATCCCGACGATAAAGTCAGGAAACTTCTGCAACGCTTCTTTGACCAATTCTTTTTTGACTTTTGACAGATCCGCAAGTTCATCCTGCTCTACGATCCCCCATTTGGAAATATTGACTAAAGCAAAGACATTGGTTTTGGCTTCTTTGGCTAAATCATAAAACCGATGGATATTTTCGGCGCCAGTCGTCCCCGCATCGATAACGGTCGTGACGCCTTGTTTGACACCGATCTCGTCTGGATAATCATAATAGAGCGTCATTTCCTCGAAACAATGGACATGGTCATCGATCCAACCAGCTGACAAGAACTCCCCTTCTGCTAAGGTCAGCTCTTGTTTCGCCTGCTCCTTCAACATGGGTGCCAGAGCAGTGATTTTGCCGTCTTGAATCCCAATATCAAATACTTTTTCATCGATCGTGCGGGCTTGACGAATAATCAAATCAAACATTTCGTTACACCTTCCTCTCTGTGAAAGTGAATTTCGACCAAGGATGGATAAAGGGCAGCAGAACTAACTCTTGTTCGACGATCGAACCGATTTTATTTTTTCGTGGGTCTGAGTGAGGCTCTAGCACTACTTGCAGCTCGTTTTTGTACTTGCCAAAACGATCATTGCCGATCACAACATCCCCTCGTTGAAAGACTCCTTCGTGGTCATGAGCAGGATTGTCATGGTTCTTATACTTTTTACGAACTTCTGTGGAACGGATCATCCGATCGGTGATGTCGCCTCGACGGTAATGCTGCTCGTCCAGGGCGATTTGGCGTTCAACTTCATTGATTTCAGGCACAAATTCAATCGCAAATGCGGTCTGGTAGCGATCAATCGCTCCTAGTGCCGCCAATTCTGCTTCCGAAGCATAAGCATTGCCGATAATGACATCATCAATCAAGCCTGTGGCAAACAAATGCTTTGCGGCAGTTTCTACAGGCATTCTTCGGTGCATTTCTAAGGTCGGTAAGCCATCATTGATATCCCAAGGTCCGATCGTTCCCGTTTGAGAAGAGATAAATGCGGCGGTTCGAATGCCTTTTTCCTTGAAACGACGACTGCATTTTTCAAAGAAATCATAGGGTAAGGCAGTCCCTTCTTGCGGATAGAAATTGTGGCAGCCGTATAAGTAAGGAATGTTGGCTTGATAGGTCAAAATATTGTCTAAATACGCCACATCATTGCTCATATTCAATTCAACAGCTAAACCAAAGGGATTATAGGTCAACATCGCTTCTTTGTTGCCGTCAAAACCTAAATCTAAACGAATTCCATCGGCACCTAGTTCATGGAAAAAGGTCAAATCATCATAGGAGATGCCTAGTTCAGAAAAGATGGCTGGTGCCACGTCTAAAATCGTTTCATAGCCTAATCCTTTGGCAAAATCAATCAACGCTTTAAATTTTTTCTGCACGTTTTCTTTGCCGTCACTCACTTCCAACATACTCATAAAAATGCGGCTAAAGCCATAATCATGGGCTAATTGCAGATAGGCTTTATCTGTTTCAAAATCACTGTGATCGGGATACACCGATACTCCTAGTTTTCTTTTCAACTTATCTCATCCTCATTTCTTCATAAAAAGCAGTAAAACGTGTCAGTAAAATCGAACTGCAAACAATCGTCGCCGTCATCGTCAAAAATGGTCCCCACGGAAACTGACGGCTCAGTAGGATCGCTGCAGCAACGCCAAGAATCCCGAACAAAAGCATCCGCCAAAACGGCACTTCTTGAATTTTTTTCCCTTGTGCTGATTTTGTTAACCAAATTTGACAACCAAAAAATAAACAAATGGCATAAATCCCCATGTTTGCACCTCACTCTTTTTTGTTTTGCTTAAGCGGCTGTTTCTTCTTCTTGCTCTCGAGCAATCTGCTGTTTCTCAAAGACTTTAAAGAATGGGTAATAGATTGCGAGTGTGATAAAGAAGTTGACGATCACTAAAATCGCTGCTGCGATACTCCAGTCCGTACTCATCCAGGCGGCGATTGGTGCTGGAATGGCAAACCCAAGTCTGGCAGCCATCATCGGTACAACACCGGTAATGGTAGCGAAGTAAGAAATCGTTGTCGTAATCAACGGTGCCACCAAGAAAGGAATACCTAAGATTGGGTTCATTACGATCGGTGCACCGAAAATCACTGGTTCATTGATATTGAATAGGCCTGGCAAGATGGACAAACGGCCCAATTGTTTCAAGTATTTTGATTTGGAGAAGAAGAACAAAACGACCAACGCTAAGGTCGTACCGGCTCCACCGATCCATACGAACCATTGTAAAAATTGTTCCGTAAAAATATTAGGCAATTCATGCGCATTGCCAGATGCTTGGAAGGCTTCCATATTTTCAGCGATGGAAATATCCCAGAAGGGACGAATGACAGGACCCATGATGGCTGGTCCATGAATTCCCAGTACCCAGAAGAAACAGATCAAGAAGACAGTCAGCAAACCACCAAACAAGCTATTACCAGCAAGCACGTCTTTTAACGGCATCAACAAGTTACTTAAAAAGCCATTGATGTCAAAGCCTAACATATGACGGATCACCCAGAACAAAATCAGGATCGCTCCTCCAGGAATCAACGCCATGAATGAATTCGTCACTTCTGGTGGCACGCCATCTGGCATTTTGATGGTAATGTTTTTTACGATAAAGAAACGATAGATTTCAACGGACAAGATTGCCGTGACGATCGCGCCAAACAAAGAGCCGGAGCCTAGGTTGGCCACATTGATATAACGTCCCGCATCAATGATACCTTCCACAGAATCAAAGACTCGCAACGGTGGTGCAGCGGTTACAAGAAAGGACATCGTTGCTAAAATACCCGCAGTCAATGAATCCAGCTTGTAGCTTTTGGCTAGCGATGAAGCAATCCCATACGTTGCATACAATGCCAATAACCCGACTGTATAACGAAAGGGAATATCCAAAACTTCCCGATACGGTTCGATCACGGCAGCGACTGATTCGATGGGAAAATTCAGTAAGATCGTGAAGAACGACCCAACGATCGTTAATGGTAAAGTAGCGATGATCCCCTTACGAATCGCTACCATGTGCCGTTGCATCCCCACTTTATTTGCAATCGGCATCAATTTCTGTTCAATAAATTCTACAAACCCTTTCATAATTGCCTCCTTAGTTTATAACATTATAATGTTTATACAAGGATAATAGCACATAGGATCAAGGTTCGTAAATAGTTTTTTAAACAGTAGATAGAATAATCTTTTCGCAATAACATTTCTTACAGTAACCATCAAGCGTCCTATCGTTGTCCTTTCGGTCGATACTGATACATAAATCGATTTTGGATGACGGTACAATTGATGATAAGTAACAAAATGAAAACTGGCGCCAAAGGAGTGCGGATCAACAGGAAAAACAAACTGAGTAAGAAAAGTAAGGAAACAAGTAATAGTTTCCAAAAAGACAGCGTGATTCTAGCATTATTTTTTTCTAAAAGAAGATGGGTCAGAAAAATCAAGAGCAAACAACTCACTACTAGAACCATTCTACTCACCTTCTTTAACTGTTTCTAGCTCTTGCGCCACTTGAAGTTTCTCAAATGCTTTGAAGAATGGATAATAAATCGCTAACGAAACGAAGAAACAGACGAAGACCATCAAACAAGCAACCCAATTCCAATTTGAGGTAATCAATGCGCCAAGAGGTGCGGGAATTGAAAATGGTGGTTTGACCATCATCTTAGGCATCCAATTTAAAGCGGTAACGATATAAACTATAATGGTATTAGCAATTGGCACTAGAATAAAGGGAATCGCCAATAGCGGATTCATTACAATCGGTGTCCCAAAGATCATTGGTTCATTAATATTAAAAATTCCCGGTAAAATGGAAAGACGCCCCAATTGTTTTAAATAGTTTGAACGGGAGAACATAAACAAAACAACCAATGCAAGCGTTGATCCTGTTCCACCCATTTGGGCATACCATTGATAAAATTGCTCGGTAAAAAGATTTGGTAGATCAAAGGCAGACATCCCATTTTGGAACAATTCTGCATTTTCTAAAATTGCCTGATCCCAAAACGGGCGAATGATGGGACCTAAAACGGCATGGCCATGAATACCCAATACCCAGAATACACAGATTACAAATTGTGTGATGATCCCACCAATCAAATTATTTCCCGTTAAGAACCCTTTTAAAGGAGAGATGGCGATCGTCAACAATCCATTTAAATCAAAACCAAAAAAGTGTCGCGGAATCCAAAAGACTAAGATAACTAGCAAGGTTGGTAGGAGTGCCGCAAAGGATTCGCCTACCACAGGAGGTACGCCTTCTGGCATCTTGATTTCCAAGTTTTTTGCTTTCGTAAAATGATAAATCTCTACTGAAACTAGCGCCGCAATGATCGCACCGAATAGTCCTTGTGATCCAAGTGAAGCGATGGGTAAATACCTTCCTGCAAGTACGGCATCTCCTGTCGTGCTGATGCCTTCCGCCAAATTGATTGGAACGACCATTAAAATCGTCGCTAACATGGATAAAAACCCACTTGTTATCCGATCGAGTTTGTAACTTGCACCTAAGTTGGAGCCGATCGTAAATGAGGCATAGAGAGACATTAGCCCCACTGTAAATCGAAAAGGAATGTCAAGTGCCGGTAAATAAGGAGCGACCCATTCGGTATAACCAGGAATCGGCAAATTTAAAATAATGGTGAAAAAAGAGCCAACGATCGTGAGCGGCAAAATAGAAATCAACCCATTTCGAATTGCCTGCAAGTGCCGCTGCTGTCCAATAGCATTGGCAATCGGTAATAACTTCATTGCAACCGAGTCTAAAACTTTCATTATAAAAACCTCCTAAAATTCGTTTGAAAAACCATTTCTTTGAATCACTTCTTTAAACCATAGACCAGACTTTTTCACCGTTTTTTCTCCTGTTTCTAAATCTAAGCGATAAAAGCCATAGCGATTTTTGAACGCATTTTGCCAACTCCAACAGTCCACAAATGTCCACATGTGATACCCCAGACAGTTACTCCCCTCCGTCATTGCTTGGTGAAGCTCAATTAAATGCTCTTTTAAAAAAGCAATCCGATAGTTGTCTTGTACTTGCCCCCCTTCGATAAATGTTTCTTCTCCCTGAATCCCGATGCCATTTTCTGAAACAAACCAATCAATATTCCCGTATTCTAACTGGATTTTTTTGGCGATATCATACAAGCCATGAGGATAAATCTCAATCCCCCTTGAAGTATTCATCCTTCTGCCGGGCATCTCGTAATCATCGTAAAACCATTCTGGCGAAAAAACTCCCTCGGGATTAGGCAATGATTCTTTGGCTTTCACTCGCCGTGGACGGTAATAATTGATCCCTAACAGATCAATCGTTGTTTCAGCAATCAAGGCAAGATCCTGTTCTTCCACTCGTGGCATTTGGTCGTAGCACGTTAAAATAGCCTTTAACTCTTGAGGGTAACGACCTTTTAATATCGCTTCATTAAGGGAGCGAGTATAGAAGAGGTCTGCCATTTCCGCTGCCTTTAAGTCGGCAGGATGCTGGCTTCTTGGGTAAACTGGGATCACATCCATGATGATACCGATTTTTCCTTGATAAGTTCCTTGTCGAAAGACCTTAACTGCCTCACAGTGAGCAAGGATGATATGGTGAAGTACTTGTGCCGCTCGTTTAAAATCAACTACATAAGGATAGTGCCGGTCATGCAAATAGCCGGCTTCTGCTGGAATCATCGGCTCATTAAAGGTAAACCAGTACGCAACTTTCTCATGAAATAAATCAAAACAAATTTTCGCATACGCCCGATACGCTTCGATGACCTCACGATTTTCAAATCCGCCGATTTCTTGTAATTTCATTGGCATGTCAAAGTGATAAAGATTGATAAACGGTTTGATGCCTCTTTGATTTAATCCATCAAGCATTCTGGTATAAAAGTCAACTGCTTCTGGATTGACTTCCCCTGTACCTTCGGGAATAAGACGTGACCAAGAGATCGAAGTCCGAAAAGAATTAAAAGAAAGTGCCGCCATTCGATCCAGATCCGCTTCCATTTCCTGATAAAACCTTGATGTATGTTCTGTTGTAACTCCTTCAAAAAACCGATGGTTATAGTTTTTTGACGCATAATCCCAAATGTTTTCTCCTTTCTTGTCTCCAGCTATCGTTCCTTCTGATTGTGTCGCACTCGTTGCTGCACCCCAGAAAAAATCCTTTGAAAAATTATACTCCATGTCGCCCTCCTACAATTCCTTTTTTACTAAGCGAAGCATCCGCTTACATTGTTGAACAACGAAAGTATAGCATGAAGTAAAATCAATATAATGTTATAATCTGAAATAGAGAACGTTTTCACCCTTGTCATTTGTTCCACAAAAAAAACACTTTGTTACGGAGGTGCATCATGCTTTTTCTTGACTACAATCCTGAACTTACTGCACTAGAATACGAGGTTTACCGATTTGTATCAAAAAACTTGGCTTCAGTATCTAAAATGAAGATGAAAGTACTTGCCAAAGAGACCCATACCAGTACTGCTAGTATTAGCCGCTTTTGCAAAAAATTTGAATGTGATACGTTTACCGAATTTAAGATCAATTTGCGCTTTTACTTAGATTCTCTCGTAAAATCCAAAATATCCGATAGTGATGAGTCCCAAACAATTGATTTCTTAAAGCGAGTAAACCAACCCTTTTTATCTGAAAGAATCGATCGAGCAACAGAGATTCTTAAGAACAAAAGCTTTGTGCTATTTATTGGATCAGGCTTATCTGAAACGATTGCGGAATATGGCGCACTCTATTTTACTGACTTGGGAAAAACGGCATTAAAAGTTGACGATCCCTCAAATTATCCTATCGACTGGTTTCCAGAAGACATATTGTGCAAAACCGGTATCATTGTTTTGTCGATTTCTGGGGAAACACAAGAAATGATTCGATACTTACAAAAGTTAAATCAAAAAGATTGTCAGATAATTGCCATCACGAATACGGAAGATTCAACCATCAGCCAGTTATCCGACTTAACGGTGCCCTATTACATTGAAAGAGAGACCATTTTTAAAGCTAGTCAAAAAAAAGAGAAAACCATTGAACTGACTTCTCAGCTACCAGCAATCTATTTAATTGAAAAAATTGCCAAAAGAATACGCCTATCAGAAGAACTTCTCTGATAGGCGTAGGTAGTTTTAATTATTCAGCGGCCTTCACAATCAGTAACTAAATCAAATAAAAGTTCCACCAAATAAATGGCTGGAATTTGTGAGGACAATGAATCAGCTTCTTGATTATCGGAATAATAATAAGCAAAATTTCGCTCAGATAGTTTAGCAATTGACGTTGTTGAACGATTTGTCAGTGAAATGGTTGAAATTCCAGCGAGGCTACATTCAGTGATCAAAGATTCAAGGAATGGATCGGCGCCTTTATTAGAAAAGACTAGCAACGTGGTTTCGCTACTTAAGGTTCGCCAAACGGATTTAATCGATGTTGCTTCTTCCTCTACGCTCACGATCTTATCTAAACGTGCAAACTTTTGTTGGGCATAGCTCAAAGCAAGTGTCGATTCCCTATCACTGGCTAAGATCAAAAGTTTTGCTTTACTTATTCGTTTGGCGATCGTTAATAATGTTTCTCGATAGAAGGATTCATCCATACGTTCAAAAAAATAGTGCAGGGCTTTTTTATCTTGTTTGAATAATCGATCAGTCTTTCCTTGTTTCTGTAACGTCTTTTTCAATTTGATTTTAAATTCTGAAAAACCTTCGCAATCAAATTTTCGACAAAACCGCAGAACAGTCGTTGAGCTAGTTTTTGTTGTATCAGCCAGTTCACGAATAGACATCGAACAGACTTCTGCTTGCTGATTTAAAACGTATTGAAATAGTTGCCATTCTTTCTTACTGAACGACTTATTCTTGGCAGTGAGTTCCATTCGTTTTCTCCTTGTTACGCCCCTTCGTCTCCAGCAATCTTCTTCTCATAAATAAAATCATCCATAACAAATCCCGAACCAATCGTAACGGTGCGTTCAGAAACGCGTTCAAAGCCGCGATGTTCATAAACAGCGATCGCCTGCTGATTTTGTTTGTTGACGTTTAAATGCAACGTTTTGCCTGAGGCGATTTCCTCATACCAATCAAAGACTTGGCTGGCATAGCCTTTGCCTCTTGTGGATAGGTGGAGATACAATTTACTTAAATAAATCTGCTGCGGCGTTTCTTCATACGCTGTATACCCCACTGCTTGGTCACCTTCCATTAGTAAAAGATAGACGGCTCCTTGCTGGACTTCGTTTTGAATCGCTGCTGGTGATTGATAATGAGCCAGCATATACGCGACTTGATCCGAACCAATGATTGGTGTAAACACTTCTGGCCAGATTTCTTTGATCAAACGATCCAACGTTTGGAAGTCTTCTGGTGATTGAATGATTTTTTGTGTAATTGCCATAAGAATCCCTTCTCTCTGTTGCTGTGCGAAACAGAAACTCGCTTATAAATATCTCTATTATAAGGGAAGAACCAAAAAAAGAAAGGGCACGTTGAATAAAGATTCTTAAAAGTTTCAAAAGATGGTAAACTAGAAGTGAAAAAATGGCTACAAAAAGGAGGTAGTAATACGATGCAACTCTTACAACTACTTTTACTGGCAATCATTTTTGTTTCTTTCTTCATGGTGTTGATTACACGGGTTTTATCGATGACCAATGGCTTGATCTTTTCTCGTTCTCCTCAGCAATTTAAAGCACACGCTCATGATTCTAACTATTAAAAAGAACGACAAGCAGGCAAGCGCTTGAAAGAGATTATATTTCGAGGCATTATTCCTTTAGGAATAGCCTCTTTGCTCGTCTATGGATTAACCGCACTATTAAACGTCCTTTAAAAGTTTTTAAAAAGACTTGAACAAATCAAAAAAAACCAGCATCTTTTCCTGTTGATCAATGCTCCTTTCGCTTTCGCTGTGGGGAACATCAATGCATAAGATGCCGGTTTTTTTTATTTGCTTACTGCTGCTTTAGAGGCTTGAACTTTTTTCAGTAAAGCGAAGAGGACTTGGCTATCATCGATAGCCGCAATATATTGTTGGCAAATTGCCATCATTTCTGTTTCATCCATTTTATCTAAAGAAATAACTAATTCATTTTCTACTACCTGCTTATTATTCATAGGGCTCCCTACTTTCTTCCTTTGTTACCTCTAGTTTGCCATGAATGAGCAGGTTCCGTAAGAACTTTTCAGTTTACAAACAGGAAACGGGTGGTTTACATCCTTGTCCTATCAAGGTTTTGACAGAAAATTTATTCGGTAGCAGGCTCGATGTGGATGTCAGTATCAAACACCTGAAAACGATCAGCTAAGAGATCTTCAATAGCATCTGCTACGTTATGACTCTTTTCAACCGTCAAAGATTTGTCCATCGTCACGACGACATCGAGAAAAACATTGGCGCCATACATTCTTCCTCGAATCGATTTGACAGATTTCACTTCAGAAAAACCAGCGATTGCCGCTTCATACTCCACGACTAACGATTCATCAAACCCATCAGAAAGTGAAAAGGCACTCTCGCGAAAAATGTCAACGGCGGTTTTGATAATCAAAAGAGCTACCACGATCGCAGTCAAACTGTCTAACCAACCGATACCAAATGAGGCGGCAAAAATAGCGATCGCCGTTCCAATACTCGTCCACGCATCGCTGCGGTTGTCTTTCGCAGCTGCTAGCAAAGCGGAGCTTTTTACGCGAGCGGATAATCGCTTATTGTAGTAATACATACCATACATCAAAATAGCTGAAATGATACCGACGACTGCCGCAATCATATCGGGACTTTGCGTTTCACCGAGTAGAATCGTTTGAATGGAGGACCATAAAACCTGCAGACCGACCGCCAGCATAATCAAGGATGTTACGAGACTCGCCACATTTTCTGCTTTCCAATGACCATATTTATGGTCTTCATCTGCTGGCTTTTGAGCCAAACGCAAACCGATCAAAACAGCGATAGACGCTACGATATCCGTCGCATTGTTTAATCCATCCGCCCATAATCCTTCAGAGTTTGCCAAACGACCAATAACTAGTTTGGCGATGGAAACAAAAATGTAGGCAACGATACTTAAGATGGCGCCTCTTTCTGCTTGTTTTAATTCTGCATATCTTGTTTGATTCATGTCATCCCCTCCAATTAGTCAACTTGAAAATAATAGCTGAAATTTTCATCAATTGCATCATTTATTTGAGAGATTTTATTTTTTAGGAGTGGCAAACATTCACTTCTAGTGAAACGAATTTCTGTTCTGAGGCTACCAAAAAACAGGACTCCCAAGGGAATCCTGTTTTTGCTTTTTTTCTTTCACAAAGAATCGCTGCTACTCGTTCACCAGCAGCTGTCGATTTCTTTCACTAAATTTCTCATTATGGGAAGAAACCATCGCTTGTGGGACACTAGCGGGCTCTAAATACTGTTTGATCTGGTTAACTGCTTGCGCAGCATCTTGAAAGGCGCCTGCCAAAAGATTCACTTTGCCTTTGAAGTAATGGATGTCACCAGCTGCAAACACACCGGGATGGCTGGTTTTTGTTGGAATCTCACAGTTCAAATAAAAATCTTCATGACGTGCGAGATCAAAGGAAACTTTATCTAACAAGGCACTGTCCCGGTCATAGCCATGTTGGATCAACAAATGATCGCATAAAAAATCGATCGTTTCTTGGTTAGCACTGTTTTTTAATCTTAGAACCATATTGAAGGTTTCGGCTTGATTCACCCCGTCAATCGTGTGATTCATCAGCACTTGAATCCCTTCTGCTTTCATCTTCTTTACTTGTGCTTCATGGGCCTTCAATTTCTCGCCCCGATAACAAAGCGAAACTTTTGCCCCATAAGACGCCGCTTCAATCGCATAATCAACTGCTGCATCCCCGCCGCCAGAGATCACAAGATGTTTGCCTTGGATCGCTTGCTGGTCAGGAAACTGATAGTGGATATAGTTGTCGACATTATTATGGATGAAACAAGGCAATTTTTGCGGAGAAACGACACCGCCGCCAATACAAACTAAAACGGTGCGTCCAACATGGGTCCTCCCTTGGTCATCCACTGCATAAAAAAGATCGTCTTCCTTGGTCAATTCGATGATTTTCGTTTTCAGATAGATCGTTGGATCAAACAACTTAGCCTGTTCAATCAAGTGTTCTTTGACTTTCTTCCCCTTGGTTGGCGGCAATGCACCCACATCCCAGACCATTTTTTCAGGATAAAAATTGATCTTCCCGCCTAATTCGGCTTGTGCTTCAAACAATACGACCGATAGATCACGTAATCCAGCATAAAAACTCGCATAGAGCCCCGTGGGCCCTCCTCCGATAATCAGAACATCTGCTATAGTGGTCATTGGCTAGCCTCTCTCTCATAAATGAAAATCATTCTCAATTAGTTAGTTCGATTATAGTCAACGAAACCGTGTTTGTAAAGAATTTTCTGAAAATAAATTAATTAACTTAGCCGATTATTTTTATTTACATTGTAAAGAAAAAAGCCTTTTCCTAAATATCTGCTAAAGAAAAAATGAGTAGAATGTTATTTTTTCTCATTTTATCTAGTGATATGTTTGTGATAGCTACTGACTTCAAGGTATACTCTTAGAAAGTAGGTGAAAAAATGGAAGTTGAAAAATGTTACGCACCCTTACCGGATGGGTCTGTCCTCTATTACGAAAAAACCGGTTCAGGATGCCCTCTTTTTTTATTGCACGGAAATGGCGGTAGCAGTGCCTATTTCTCAAAGCAGGTCGACGCATTGCGACAAAAACATCAATTGTACTTAATCGATAGCCGTGGGCATGGCAAGTCCACTAACACACAGAAAAAGATCGATTTTTTTAAAATGGCAACGGATCTTTTAGCAATCATTCAGCAAGAAAATTTGTCTAAAATCGCCCTATTAGGATTTAGTGATGGGGCTAATCTAGCAATGGTCTTTTGTCATCTTTACCCTGAGTATGTTAGTTGTATGATTTTAAACTCGGGCAATACTGAGCCACGGGGAGTTAGACTCTTTTCTCGAATGGGGAGTGTCTTGCAATATCTGATCGTTTGGCTTTGTTCCCCATTCTCAAAAGGAATGCGGGGCTTTCTCCCTATTTTGGGATTGTTGTTTCGTCCAATCGGTTTATCTACAGCCGATTTGAATCACCTCAGTGTGCCGACATTGATTTTGGTCGGCAAACGTGATTCGATCAAACTTTCCCATTCTTTTTATATTGCAAACAGTATCCCTCAGTCCAATTTTATCGTCGTCAAAGGACAAGGACATAGTTTTGCACGAAAGAATCCAGAGGTATTTAACACGAAAGTATTATCTTTTTTAGAAAAGGTCGGTGAATAACTATGAGAATCTTTACTTGGCTCCGCGACCACCGCTCACTGTTTAAAACACTCTTCTTGATTGCAGTAGCCGTGATCGTGTTGGGCGAACTGCTTTCATTAAGCAAGACGATCTCCATTGATCAATTAAAAGAGTTGTTTGCGCAACTGGCACTTTGGCGAGTGGCATTAATGGCTGTCATTGGGTTATTATGTGTCTTGCCAATGGTCTTATATGACATTGTCTTGAACCGCCTATTAGGGGACAAACCTGATCGCCGTTATTTGCTGGAAACCAGCTGGATCATCAACACTATGAACAACTTAATCGGCTTCGGCGGCTTCATCAGCATCGGATTACGCTCGGAATTTTACGGCAAAGGAAAAAAAGGCAAAGAAGTTGCCCAAGCAATTTCGAAGATTTTTATTTACCTGATGTCTGGTCTTTCGATTTTATCCCTTGCTGCACTAGCCTTCGTCTTATTTGGTCCAACGACAGATTATCTGCAACAGTATTGGATCTGGCTTTTAGGTGGTAGTCTTTATTTTCCAGTTGTCTATGCCCTTAGTTTTTCCAAAAAAAATGCTTACTTAGGTGGACTGCAACGGCGTGATCGTCTGCAGTTGATCGCCGCTTCCTTATTAGAATGGCTAGGTGTTTTTGCAGCCTTCTTTACGACTGGTCTCTTGATGGGCATCTCGGTGGATGTGTTTCAATTGTTGCCACTTTTCATCGCTGCCTCCGTGATTGGGATCGTTTCGATGATTCCCGGAGAACTTGGAACCTTTGATGTAATGATGATCATGGGAATGGGCTCACTGCAGATTCCCCGTGAAAGTGTCATTGCTTGGCTGTTGCTTTTCCGCCTGTTTTATTACATCATTCCCTTTTTGATCGGTTTGCTTTTTTTCTCAAAAAATGTCGGCGTCTCCCTCAACCAGCGCTTTTCTGGTATTCCAAAAAGCTTGTTGTTGGAAGTGTTCCACAAGATCGAAGTGTTGCTGCTTTATTTGACGGGAACGATGTTGGTGCTCTCCGCCACGATTCCAGAAGCCTTTGATCAAATCAAATGGTTAGCCCACCTCAATCCGATTCGCTTGAATTTTGTGATGCAGTACCCGAGTATTTTTCTCGGTTACCTCTTTTTAATTGCCGGTCGAGGGATATCTGCCCGTGTCAGTCGCGCGTACGTGCCGACGCTTTTGTTGATTGCAGCAACAATCGGTTATGCTATTTTTGCGGGCTTCCGTTTTTCGACCATGCTGTTTCTTCTATTATTATTAGCAATCATGATTTTTTCAAAAAGCGAGTTGTTCCGTAAACAACTCGTCTTCTCGTGGGAATGGCTGACGATCGATGGTTTGTTAATTGGTTCGTTGACGATCCTCTATGTCATTATCGGGGTCTACAATATGCCTCATATCAATCGACATCCAACGCATCACCATTCGATGGATTTTTTGCTTTTCCCTTCTGAAAAATTATGGCTGCAAGGGTTCGTTGCGATTTTATTCGTCGCCATTGCGATGCTGCTGTTTGCCCGGTACTTGATGGGACCAAAACACCAATTAGGCGTCAGTGCTGCCACTGATAAAGTGAAACATGTTTTAAATACTTACGGTGGCAACAGCGACAGCCATCTGGTGTATCTAAAAGACAAGAAAGTATACGTGTATCCAGAAATTGGCGAGCCGACGGTCTTTTTTCAATTTACGACCTTTAATAACAAATGTTTAGTCATGGGGGATCCTTCTGGGAAGCAAGCAGACTTTCCACAGGCACTGGAAACTTTCTTAACAGAAATGGATCAATGGAATTATCTGCCGGTCTTTTATGAAAGTAGTGAAGAAATGGTGATGCTGCTGCATGAATTTGGGTATGACTTTATCAAATTCGGTGAGAAAGCTTATGTGGATCTACCTAGCTTCACCCTCTCAGGAAAGAAAATGAAGGGACAGCGGGCATTGAACAATAAGATCACTAAAGAAGGCTTTACTTTTGATGTGCTCACCCCTCCCTTTTCAGCCGAAACATTTGCAACGCTTAAGGAAATTTCTGACAACTGGCTAGATGGACGGAAAGAAAAAGGGTTCTCCCTTGGGTTCTTTTCAGAATCCTATCTAAGCACCGCACCAATTGCTGTCGTCCGTAATCAGCAACAGGAGATCGTCGCATTCGCTTCCTTTATGCCCACCTATCAAACAGGCCTAGCATCCATTGATTTGATGCGCCACGATCCTGAAAAAGCGCCGAATGGAACGATGGATTTCTTGTTTATTCAGCTATTCGACTATTTTAAAGAACAAGGCTACCAACAATTTGATTTAGGCATGGCACCATTAGCCAACGTTGGTACTTTCCGCAGCAGTTTCTTGCAAGAGCGGATCGCCTATCTCGTTTACACCTTTGGTTCTCGTTTCTATTCTTTTGAAGGGTTACGCGAATACAAACAGAAATATGCCGCTTCTTGGTCCCCTCGCTACATTTTATACTCTCGGGATAGTTGGATCGGGTATGTCATGATGGCCCTCTTGATCGTCGATAATCAATCGGCGGAAAAAACGAAGTAAAAAAGGTTCCCATACTCCTCTTTCTTCTCGGAGTATGGGAACCTTTTTCAATTGTTGTGCTTAACTTATTCAGCCGATTTAGATGGTGCATTTTCCCAAAGTTGTTTGACGACTGGAATATTTCCCAGTTCCGTCATATTTGATGGCAGAATGACCGTATTGGTATTGCTATTCACCACATCTCTGAAGGCTTCGATCCCTAGATATGATAGTGAGCGCTCGTCGAGCTGGCTTTCTTTGATTGCTTCATTGATGGCTAAAATCCGTTTGCGTTCAGCTTCAGTGATTTTCGCGATTCGTTCTGCTTCCGCCTCGGCATCAATCCGTACACGCTTTGCCCGCGCCTCGGCATCGATTTGAGTTTGTTCCGCTCGGGCTTCGGCGTCGATCGTCATTTGAGAAGCTTTGGCTTCTGCACTCAAGACTGAAGAAGATTTCTCACCTTGGGCTCTTGTGATCATCGATTCTTTGTCTCTAGAGGCAGTGATCAATTTGTTCATTGATTCAATGATTTCTTGCGAAACTTTGATTTCCCCAATGTTGATTCGGTCAATCGCTAACCCATAGCCTGCCGTGATATCTTTGATTGAAGTAAACAATGCTACGTTGATTTCTTCAGTCCCATTTAAAACTTCATTTAAATCCATTTTCCCGATGATTCCCCGCAAGTTCGACTGGGCATCTTGGATCATTGAAACAACGGAGTTTTCATTTTCGTAGACAAAGGCACGCACATCTGTGACATGGTATTTGATTGCTTCATCAATTTGAACGATTACATTATCTTTTGTGATTGCACTTTGGGGTTCGATCTCCAAAGGAATCTGTTTCAAGGACACTCTTTCTCTAACTGTATACAAAATCGGAACAAGAAAATGAAGCCCTGGTTCCAACGTTCGAACGTACTTCCCAAAACTTTCGACAACTTTGACTTCCCCTTGACGAACGATCACAGCAGTGCTTGCAAACAGCCAAATCAGAATCACTAATACTAAAATAACTAAAATAATTTGGATAATGATCATTGTAAAAACCCTCTTCCATTTTCAAATAATGTATTGTTTACACGGGTCAATAAGACACCGTTTTCAACCCCGATAATCTCTAACATGACATTTTCAGCAGGAATCCCTGCAATCACCCGATATTCTGTATAGGTGCCATAAAGCCGTATATAGCCTGAATAATGATCCGTCAACGATCGAAAATAGCGCCCTACCGCTCGTTTTTCCATATAATCTACGATGATTTTCACCCTCTTTGCCTTCATGCAGTAAATTTGAAGCTTCAAACTCATTTGTTAATCTATTACAAGTGTTACTAACTATGATAGCACGTTTCACCCAAGAGAACAGTAAACTTATGCTGATTCCGCTTTTTTTTAGAAAAAAAACATAGAACGAAAACCAATTCCTTGCATTTTTCATTTAAATTGCATACAATTTAATTGTACAAAATATAAAAATCAGGAGTGAAGAAATGATGAAAAAAATGTATTCGACTAAAATGATCAACACTGGTGGCCGTTCAGGAGAAGTACACAGTCCCGATCATTCATTTGAGCTAAACATCACTGCACCTGGCAAACGTGTCGAAAATGCTACCAATCCAGAACAACTTTTTGCAGCTGGTTTTAGTGCTTGCTTCAACAGTGCCCTTGAATTGGTGAAAAGCAGCAAAGGAATCGATGGTGCTTCTACGGTGAGCGCACAAGTGACCTTGTACGCAGAAAGCGAATCCAGTTTTGTCTTGGGTGTTGAGATCGAAGGTCAAATCGAAGGATTGTCAACAGAAGAAACACAAGAATTGCTTGAGATCGCTCATACCGTATGTCCTTATTCAAAAGCCACAGCTGGCAACATTGAAGTGACTGTCAAAGCCGTTAGCGAGTAGACTTTCGTTGAAAAAACAGCTATGATAAGAGGCGGATATTAGAAAAAGGGGTGAAAACATGAATGTCTTAGCGTTAGAAAACCAATTGTGTTTTCCTCTATACGCCGCTTCAAAAGAAATTATCAAACAGTACAAAGACTTACTGGACCCGTTGAATTTGACCTATACCCAATATTTAGTGATGTTGGTGTTATGGGAAGATGAAGCGATCAGTGTCAAAGCATTGGGGAAGCAATTATGTCTCGACTCTGGCACACTGACACCGGTTTTAAAAAAGCTTGAAGCAAAAGGCTACCTAGCAAGAAATCGAAATCAAGACGATGAACGTTCTTTGCGGGTCACATTGACTGACTCAGGCAAAGCGCTCCATGAACAAGCGTTAGAGATCCCCTACAGAGTGACCGAATTCTTGCCTCTTGAACCGGAAGAACTGTCCGTGCTCCATCAATTGACGACAAAAATGGTACAAAAATTTCAAGAACAAGAAAAATGATCCGCTGTTTTCACAGCGGATCATTTTTTTATCATGCAAACGAGTATTCTTTAAGAAGCTTTAGTTTTCAATTCACCAATCACATTTAGCAACTGGGTTAATTGTTCAGGATCTTCGATTTTTCTGATGGCGATTTTCACTAATTCAAAAATCTGGTCATCGGTTAGGCCTGTCTGTAATATCTCCAATTCACTTACAGCTGGCTGAAAGCGACGAGCCAAGACTGATCCGCTCATTTTGATACTTGCAATCTCCAGAACTCCTTTGTTTACTAACTTGCGAATCACGGACAGTGATGTGTTACGGTTTAAGCCGAAACGTTCACTAAATTCTGTACAGCACAGAGGTTCATCCACAGCCCAAAAACAAACTAAGACTTCCCACTCTTTTTTTGAAAAACTCAAGTAATCCATAATTGCTCCTTTCCATGCCGATGAGGCTGGTTCTTATTTTCTAAATTAAAACAATCGCAGCTATTTCAGTCAGCTGGCTTTCCTCTTCCTTTTTTCGATTGTTTTTTCTTTCACTAAAAGGATTATATACCAATAATAATCTATTTTATTCATAATTTCAAAATAATTTTTATTTTAATGATAAATAACATGTTTAATTATTCTTTTTCTTGATAAAAAAAAACGACTAGATCAGCTAGTCGTTTTCTTACTCTACTTGATATTCCTACGAGAAGTGTTTATTGAACACTGAAGATCAAACTCTCATGCTCTTGTTCTTTTAAGGAATAGCCACAAAATTCTTTATTCAAATTCGGAAAATCACGTTCGATCATCTGAATAATCTCGATTTCCGTCAACAGTTTGTCTTCTGACAATTGCAGCGAGTTCAACAAAACAAAGCGAGAATCATAGCCTAAAATTTCCGGCATCAACCGCCAAAAATTTGTGCTGTCAATTTGTTGGATCGTTTGTTCCATAGCAACAATCAAGTTTTGCACGTGTTCATAGACTTTAGGATAATCAGATTTTAGTAGATCCAACAGTGCTTGGTCTAGCACTTTATCTAAATAAGCCTTTGTATCGGTATAAATTATTGAAGAAATCACTTATTTCATCAATCCTTTCATTCAAATGCCATATTCGACATTGTCAAGGATGGCTCCTTGTTCTTATATATAGCATACTATCGGTGATTTTCGTTCTCAGATTAAGGATAGAATATAGAAAAAAAAGAGAAGCGTATTTTCTTGTCCCCTAATCTTACTCCACAATAGCAAAATTTTGCTAAACTGATAAGCAAAGCGATTCAGCACCTATCGAAAATGAGAAAATTGTCAGATTTCCTTCCTTTTTTATCTATAGCGATTCCTACCCATCGGGCTCTGTAACTGCCAATAGCCTCGCAATTACACACTTCCACGCCTCCCCCCCAATAAACGTAGGTTTTTTCTCATTTTAACAAACGTCTTACACAGCATAATTTCAGACAGAACCTTATACAACATGTATAATTAAATTATAGAAAGTCATCAAAATAAAACGAAACGAGGAGTGGATCACAGATGAAGAGTCATTGTAAATGTGGAAAAAAAATGAATGCCCATGAAAAAAGCTGTCCAGACTGCAAACACAAAAAACAGCAAACCTTAGAATCCTTGGAAAAATTCGTTAAATACGGCAGTTTTGCTTTAGCAGGCCTATCATTAGTTTTAAAAATTGCGAAAAGCCGCCAAAGTTAAAGGGACCGACATAAACTTTTAGACGAAAAAAACGCCTTCTAGGCGTTTTTTTTTCTATTCATTAATGATTGTACTCTCCAACAGCCAGTTGACTGTGCCTGTATAGGTACCTGGTAAAATCAAATCTAACTTGGGGACAAAGCGAAAGTAGCAATCATATTCCTGAAGATCCAAGGTTAAGTCCGTTGCTCCTGTTGGCTCCTGCTGGAAAATCACTTGTTCTTCAGAAGTGACAGAAGCCACCAGCTGATTGCTCACCGGATCATAGAGTACCAACTGAATTTCCTCTGCCAATAGTTGCTGCTCTTGCATAAAATCCTTTATCTGTCCACTTAACTGCCAGGTTCCTTCGCTGGTATTGCTGATAGACAAAAGGGCTTCTTGATCAAAAGCAATCGCTATATAAGCAAAGCCATCGTCTCTGATGGATCGTACCAGTTCATTCAAGGTCACTGTCGCTGTGATTGAAGCAGGCGCACGCTGAAATTCTACAATCCCACGAAAGTCAATCCCATAATAACGTGTCGCCGATCGATTGCCTTCTGTATCGATCACATAGGAAGCCAGATAATAGGTTGTGCCTGGTTCTAGTTCTTCGGTGTCTAACACCAATGTATCCGTTAGCGGCTCCGACAATGTTCCCCGTTCAACCAACGCTGCTTCAGAGAAATCGGTTTCGGTGATTGTCACATCCTCCGTAAAGAACTCCGTGACATATATTTTGGCTTGGGTCGAGTTTTGGTCATCAATCGTGATCGGTATATAGGAATTGCGCTTTTGCCGCACGATCTGCAGGTCTGCTTTTGATTCTGCCAATGACGCCGAACCTGTTGTAAGCGTTGGTGGAAAGATTCCAGTCATTTGATAATAATGAATTTCTGGATCACCTGACGTCATACTGGAAACAAAAGCATTTCCATTAAAAACAGTTTGGACAGGGATGGCTATATCTAAATTCTGATTGAGCGGCGCTTCTGTGTAATTGACGGAAAAGTGAACGATGTATTCATTCCCTTTGACCATGTCAGGCAGTGTCGCAACCAATTGCCCATTTTCAATGACAAAAGGTAAGGCAGTTCCGCCTTCCGGCATGCCATTAACCATGATTTCACTGGCTTTTCCAAAATAAACCGCCTCGGGAACTAATGATAGTCCTTCTGGAAAAAGCGATGAGAGCAAGATTCCCGATTCCAAGTCAGCTAGATCACTGGTGCTTTTATAGGAGAGATAGGTCGCATAAGTAATGGTTTTGCTATTGTCGACAGTGGCTGGCTGGGAAAGTGTCGTACCAGTATCCAACAATAGTTTGACTGGGTCTTTTTCAAAAACACCGGTTCGCATCTCAAGTTCTACTAATCCTTCAACATCGACAAACGCCACTGCTTTTTCTTGAACATAGCCCCCGTTTGCACCAGTAAAACCAAAATAGACCGGTGCACTATTAGTCAGGTTCAAATTTGATTTGAAGGTGTCATCAACAGGTACCGTCACATCAACACCGAAATCTGGTACGGTGTAACGCAACGTTTGCGTTGGCTGATCAAAAACTACTGTAAAACTATGCCACACCCCATCGGAAATATCACTCACTGATACCGTATCACGATGATTTAAGACTTTATCGATAATCAGCCAGCCATCGGTGGTATATGCGTCATTTGAGCCGGGAAAATTCCATGCGATATGATGGCCGGAAGGAACATCGCGATCCATCATACCGTCCCCAGTCAAACCGGCATTATTATAGAACGTATCGAATTCAATCGCAAAACTTTGCGGGATTGCCCCCGTATTTAAAGGAGTCGTTCCTCCTGTATTTGACCAGACGCCAATCGTCGGTCCTGCTTGTTCTGCCAGCGCATTTAAGCCATTGCTTTGCATCACAAAAGCGAGCCCATCGCTGTCCGTTGCTGTATTATCGATACAAAATGCCATTTCTAACCGAAAAGAGCGAGTAAAAGAAACCGGCTTATTGAACCAGACACCACCACTGGAGTTGGTAGTAGCTCCATCATTAATCTGAACATAATTAACGCCCGGTTCCCCTTGTGGCGACCCCGCTTGTCCCACAGGAGTGATCAGAGAATCGTCAATCGCTAACGTAGGAAAATCTGGCGCAGATACCGCAGCATGGACGATTTCTTGTTTCCCACATAGCAGCAAAATGCTAAAAAAGAACACATAGCCCCATCGGATAATGCCAAACTTTTTCATCACTGTCCTCCGCTTTCTTCATTCTGATTCTTCTTGCACTGACAGCCTAACATCTGCTTCTGCTTTTTTACGTCTCCTATATAAAATGAACAAGAGAAGTAGGACAAACAGGAAGAGAAGTAGCCCTCCTGCATAGAGCCAGTACTGTTTTTGAAGATACGCTGCACCTAACGTTGTCTGACGGTTGATAAGGTTGGCTTGCTTGCGATCAACCACCACCGAATCCTCAAACACCCATGTTCCTTTAGGCGCATTCAACTCAATCCTTAATAGATAGGTTCCCGGTTCGAGAATGTTCTGATCAAAGGCACTAAACAGCTCCAAAACCGAATTCGGAGCTATTTGAAAATTCTCTGCAGAAAACCCACCGACCTTGTTACCGCTATCTTGCTCACGTATCACTGTTTTGACAGTGATGTTGCCAAAGGCTGTGGGCTGATCATTGCGGATCCTACTTTTGAGAGCTGTAGAACCATATCTTTCCACCGCCTCAGAATTGACCAAAGACAACTGGGGGTCAGGCATGGTTGCTACATTCTGACGCAAGCGGACCCCTTGTTGAATTTTATAGTTGGCTTGCAGATTTGTTTGCTGACTTTCAGTTGTTTCCGCCGGTTCTTCTTCAAAGTCAAACACACCAAGTATTTCTCCTGCAAATTCTTTTGCCTTCATTGAAAGGGTAAAATGGACCTGACGACTTTCTCCAGGGTCAAGCTGGATCGTCTGTCTCGGATTTTCAATCAATTGACTAAACGAGATTCCTTGGTTCTCTTCGGCGGTCTGTTCTGCTTGGTACGCGATGATCCCAGTAGAGGCCGTATAACTATTTAGTGCTGCTGCTTTAATGGTCAACGGCTCTGAACTTGTATTATGAAGGGCAACGGTCAAATTCTGTTCGGTCTCATGATTTACCAGTAAGTCGAAATAACTGACGTCACTGACTTGATTTTGGGGAAGTTCTGGGGTTACAGTGAACCGTGTGGTCTGTGCATGACCGGTGACTTTCGTAAAGCAACACAAACTGATAAAGAAACTAATGAGTACGAAGCACTTGATTTGTTTTTTCATTGTCGCCCTTTCCTTGCTATTCTGCTTGATAGGTGTTTGATAATGTCCAAGTGATCGTTCCACTATAAGTGCCGCTGTTCACATTTTGTTTTGGTACGGTTAATGAAGCATTGGAGAAGTTAAAGTCATTGGTTGCTAAGCCGGTCGTCCCATTAGCAGAAGCGATCAATGTAGGTTCTGTTGCCCCTACCATCAATTCGGTGCCCGATACTAGCGTTGCATCGCCCGAAGCCGTTGAACCATTTAAAGTGACTTTGGCATTTGCTAGCTCGTTATCGCTGGCATTCGTCATTTTCGATAATTGCGCAGTCAACTGCCAGCCAGCTTGATTTGGTCCACGGTAATCCGTGATCGATGTCACTTCATCCGACGTTGTTTGAATCACTTGTTCATCGGTAGCGATATCTTGGATACTGCTTGTACCGAAGTTAAAATTGGTCACCTGATCCAGTGACAAGATTCCTTGTTCGATCGTTAGTGTTGCTTGACTCGTCATTGAAGCCGTTGGATTCGCTTCTGCTGCAGCTGCCGCAGTGGGCGCCATTCCTAAACCCATTCCGACCAAACCTAACATTCGTACCTTTTTGTTCATTTTCATCTCTTCCTTCACTTTTTTTAATGAGAAACCGAGGGTCATCGAAAAAACAGCCTTAAAAAATAATAATTTAATTGGTGTTTTTTCATTCTATTCTCATCTATCATAAGTATAATCCATCATGGTTATCATACGGTTCACAGATTTAGCGTAAAAAAAACGCCAAAAAGGAGAATCCCTTATGTATCGAGAATTCATTTCTCCCGCAGAAGAAAAGAAATTAGAGATTTTCAAAGTTGTCTGCAATTCCAACGGAGTGACATTGGTCCAACTGTCAGAAGTTTTGAATATCCCGCAAAAAAGCCTGCAAAAATATATCTATTTTTTAAATGAAGATTTGCAGCTGCTCTCACCTCACCTGCTTCTATCAAAAAATCATTACAATCAGTATTTTCTTGATCGAACAGAGGATGATGAACCTTTTTATGCACAATTGATGTATCATTACTTGCTCAACTCCACACAATACAACCTGATTCATTACTTGATTGGGCGCCCGCAAATGACCTTGACGCAATTATGTTTGGATTTGCATGTCAGCCAATCGCATATGTATCGGTTGATCAAGAAAATCAACCAACTATTGGAAAAATTTCAAATCCGAATTCGAACAGACCTGAATAATCGCATCGTTCTTGCTGGAAAAGAGCTTGATATCCGTATTTTCACCTACAGTTTCTTGACCCAAAGTGCGCCTGCTGATTTGTGGCTATTGCCGAGCGTTTCCCATATAAATGTCGAAGAGTTTACAGCGTTCTTTGCTGTTTCTCACTTTGATCCGTTGACGAAAAATAAACTCGCTGCATTTTGGCAAGCAGTGGTCAGCCGAACGATCCAGAAAAAATATTTGCCACCGATTCCTGAAAAATACATGGGATTGATGAATTTCTATTGTTTTTTACCAGAAGAAATTCTCGAATCACTTTTTTTGAGTGCCGATTATGCCTCAGAAAAGATGCTTCAGTCAGAGTATCTTTACTTGAATTTCTTTTTGCATGTCTTTTTGCCAGGGGTTGTTCCCCAAGAAAAGAATCAAACGATCATCCAAGAGATCAATCATTCTGATACTGATCTTGTGCGCTTTTTCACTGCAATGATCAAAGATTGGCACGATACCTTTGCTCCAAGTCAGGAAGCCGCCGAATTCGAAAAATTATTAAGCAGCTGTCTGCTGGTCTTCAATCTATCGATCATTATCGGCATCGATCTTCTGGAAGTGTGGCAGCTAGAACACCAACTGTTGACTGAAAATGCTCCTTCCAAAGACAGAACCTATGAAGCAATCTGCACACTTTTACTGACCCATGTTGAAAAGTATCCATTTGCTGACTTGGATAAAGAGTATTTTGAACAGACACAGTTGCCTTATCTGGCTCATCTCTTGTATTTGGAAACACAGATGAATACGCCCCCGACCGTGTCGATCTATATTCAAACGACGATTCAATACCGCACAAAGCAAATGATTGAGACGAGGATTCGTTCGATTTATTCTAAAGCTTCTGTGACTTTCGTCAAACAAATGGAAGCCGCAGATTTATTGATCACGGATAATTATGAAGAAGTGATGTTTTCCGAAAAATTAGTCTTACTGTCTAACCTGCAAGCCGAGCAAGAGTGGGCAGCCGTTTTTGCAAAGATCAATCAACTGATGATGACCAAGATGTTTGCCGAACAAGGAAAATAAGTTGCCGATTCCATTTTCATCCGCAAAAAAAGCCCGAGCCTCTTTGCTCGAGCTTTTTTTCTACTATTTTAGTCCTAGGAATTTTAAGCGAAGAAGCTACCGCCAGTTACACTGTAAACTTGACCAGTTACATAACTTGCTTCATCAGAGGCTAAGAAAACATAGACTGGTGCTAATTCAACTGGTTGTCCAGCACGTTTCATCAGTTCTTTTTGACCAAATTCTGGGATCGCAGATTGTGGCTGTCCACCCGAAATTTGAAGTGGTGTCCAGATTGGACCAGGAGCCACCGTATTGACCCGAATGCCTTTTTCACTTAATTGAGCAGCTAGCCCTTTACTAAAGGAAGTAATAGCACCTTTCGTGGCTGCATAGTCTAAAAGATGGGCACTAGGCTCCGCACTTTGGATCGAAGTGGTCGTGATGATGCTCCCACCAGCTGGCAGATAATCCAACGCTTCTTGGACTGTCCAATACATCGAGATGATATTCGTTGTAAAGGTATCTTGAATTTGTTGTGTAGTCAACTCTTTGATGTCCTTCACCGCTTGTTGCATCCCAGCATTTAGAACCAACGTATCTAACCCGCCTAATTCTTTGGCTGCTTCATGAACCAATTGACGAGCGAAAGTTTCATCTTTCAAGTCTCCTGGGATCAAAACTGCTTTGCGTCCAGCTTTTTCAATGACTGCTTTGACTTCTTGCGCGTCTTCTTCTTCAAAAGGAAGATAGTTGATTGCAACATCGGCGCCTTCTTTGGCAAAAGCAATCGCTGCTGCTCGACCAATACCAGAATCACCACCGGTCACTAATGCTTTGCGTCCAGCTAATTTGCCTGAACCTGCGTAGCTTTCTTCCCCGCAATCAGGTACTGGCTGCATCTTTCCTTGAATTGCCGGTGCTTCTTGCACCTGTTTTTCAAATTTGCCATCATAATACTTCGTTAACGGATTGTTGATTTTTTCTGACATGCTCGTTTCCTCCTTGATTATTTCTACTTCTATTTGTCATCGTTTGTTATGACCTTACTTAAAAGTGTAAAGGAAGATGGAGGGAATGAAAAACGAAACGCTCACCAGAAAAAAAGCATCTGTAAGAAAACAGATGCCTAGTAAAACGAAAAAGCTGCGTGAATCAGTAGTGAAAACGCCCACAGGTATCTCACTATTCTTCTGGAAAATCGTAGTGAAATTTCTGGGTGCAGTGTTTGATTTTGCTACTTTTCTAGCAGTTCGAGGAGGGCCCGATGAAAGGCCTCCATCTCCTCCGCGGTCTGTAGAAAAACATCGGGATGACTGTGATGGCTGTCGATCATCCAGTGTTTCGTGTCTGTAACTTTAAGAAAATCTGCTACTACGGCGTCGGTTTGCTGCGGTTGTGCAGCTTGAGCGGTCTTCAAGAGATAGAAATCTTCAATCCCCCGCTGTAGTTGTTTATACCTTAGGGACAACAATAAATGTCCGTGATTGCCAGGATAGACGAAACAAAGATCACCGATCGGTAGTGAGCTCGTATTGTACCGAATATCGGACCGAGCATGTTCTGGCCAGCAATTGTAGGCCCAACGCAGAAAGCCGTCTGTTTTGAACTGATACGATAAGATTCCTTGCATTCGCGTCTCTAACAGGGGACTATGCAAAAAGGTATTTGGTTTGTCGGGATAATTGCAGACATAGTACTGCATCTTGCCCGGATGGCTTTGTGCTAGTGTTTCGTAATGGTTGCAAGTACAGTAATAGGAAGTCACAGGATGATCGATCACTGGCAGCAGCTCAAATAACACGTCTTCTTTATCAAAAGCAGCTTTGATCTGGATCGACGGATCAATTTCTTTTAAAACAGCTAACGAGGCTCGGAAACTGTCGATTTGATGTTTCTTCGGTTCGTCAGAAACGATGCGAACCTTCTCCCACAGATTCTTTCCTTTAAAATAATCAAATACTTGGCGTAGATACTCCTGCAACTCAGCTTTTTGATGAATAAAGCCAAAGGCGCCTTTCCCTTCATCATAAAAGCGAATCACCAATTTTTCTGGATGGTCCAAGTTGACTAACGGAAAAAATGGCGGTTCCCAGACCCCTAATAAACCAAACACATCAATTTCATCTTTGATGCCCGCAGCAAAAAAACAATCAAGGTAACGTGTCAGCACAGAAAAATCGCAGGAAAGTTCTCCGTCTGGCGTCTTTTTGACCTTTACCATCGAATACTCATATAAATTGGCGGGATAATCTTTGACGATGTAATTGAACCAGCCCTTCCAAGGGATCTCTCCGGCGATCACTGTGATCGCTTTTTGTCCGATCGCAGCGAGACTCTCAGCCATTTCCTTGATCAAGTCAAAGTGGGCATCGCTCCATAACGGAACGTCAAAGGTGCGAGCCAAATTGCTGGGCTGCTGCCACATATTTAAGTGGAACGTTTCTAAATATTCTTTTGGAAAAGTAAAAGTGCCCACTTCAATCGTTAGGTTCTTTTCTAACAAGCACTCCTCTTGGCTAGTCAAGTGTGCCCGATAGACCTTGATTTTCACGGGATAAACTTTCGGTTTGATTGTCTCATCGATCTGCCACTCCAAATAAAGAGGCGCAAAGCGATCGCCAGGATAGGTTTTGGCAGTTCGTTCAAGTAATTTATCGGCGTACGCCAATTCCTGCTGACCGACATAATAGTCGACGAATTGCGCTTTGACCGGCAATTCGCTAAAAATCTCAACGCGTATCATGGGAATCTCGATTTCATCGGGGATCGAAAACTCGTCGCCAATAATATAATGATTGCGGTTGCCATCGTGCAGCAGCAACTGACAAGCAGCAGTACTGTTACGAACAGCTGATAACTGTTCAATCGCTTGTGGCTCTTGGGTGATCAATTCTGTTGAAGCCTTATAGCTTTCATGGACCAGGATTGCTTTCATTTTTACTCTTCCTTTCTAGGATCAATCAGCTGCAAAACAAGCGCTTGATAAGAAACATTCTCAAAAGCTTCTGGCATGATCGTTAGTAGTTGCTGCAAGCTGATGTTTTTTACGATTTTTAAGCGGCTTTTGTCTGCCCATGATGGAAAAGCCTGCAACAGCAAGCGTTTGTTTTCACCTGACTCGAGTAATGCCCGAATTGGCCACTGCCCTAAATCAGGAAACAAAGCTGGCTGGGCAACTTTATCTGCCCAGTTCAACTCTAGCCATTCGACGCATTCATCAAACCAACGGGCAAAACGTGGATCAACCATTTCTTTACGATTACCGAAGCGTTCGGTCGCCAAAGAAAGACCGTGACGTCCTTTTTGGAAAATATGACTTTCAAAGGGAACCTCGTGATCTTCTAGGGCCTGCAGATACGCCAATGAATTTTCGATAGGAACGACATTGTCTTCAAAGGTTGAAAACAAAAAGGTGGGCGGCGTATCTTTTGTGACACATTCCTCTAATGAAGGGGCATCGATCTTCATCACAGTAGCAAATGAAGACAATATCGCTGGGTAGCCTAAAATACATAAACTCGGTTTCATTGAGGAGAGTGTTGATAACGCCGCTGCCAAATGGCCGCCGGCAGAAAAGCCGATCACAGCGATTTTTTCGGCATCGATTCTCCATTCACTGGTTAGTTCTTGGATTTTGACAATCGCTTTTTCGGCATCTGCTAAGGAATGGCTGAAACTGCGATGTGTCCCTACATGATAGCGTAAGACCCCGGCGTGAAAACCTTGGGCAGCAAAATTTAAAGCAATCGGCTCAGCTTCCCGCTCACTGCAAAAGGAGTAGCCGCCACCGGGAATCACCAAGACAAACGGACGATCGCCCACCCGTTCATACTCGGCTTTTTCCTCATGCAGGTACACTGTCAAACCGGCTTGCGCTTCTGGATCAAATAGATATTCCTGAAAAAACATCACTTACTCTCCTAACCCGTTTTTATCGATAACGTTTTGATACCAATAAAAACTATCTTTCTTGTATCGCGCCAAGTCCAACAGCTGCTCGTCCGTACGATTGACATAGATAAACCCGTAGCGTTTAGCGATGCCTTCGTGAGTACTGACGAGATCAATGGCACTCCACGGGCAATAGCCGATCACATCGACACCGTCTTCGATCGCCAATGCCATCTGTTTTATGTGCTGCTGCAAGTAGTCGATGCGATAATCATCGTGGATTTTACCATCAGTTGTCAAAACATCCTTGGCACCGATGCCGTTTTCCGTGATCAAAAGAGGCAAACGATAACGGGAATAGATTTCGTTCAACGTAAAGCGAAAGCCCTCTGGATCAATCGGCCAGCCGAATTCAGTCATGGGCAAATGGGTGTTTTCTACTGCTTGGAAAAAGCCGGGAATCCCGAAACCAGACTGTTGATCGAGTTTTGTCTCTTTTTGAAAATAGCTGCTGACGGTCATCGTATTATAATAATTCAATGCGATGTAATCACATGTTCCAGCCGCCAAAATCTTTCGATCTGCTTCAGTGACTGTCGGTGCTGCACCAATCGTCTCTAACAAATGCCATGCGTTATGGTTGTATGTGCCGAAAACAGCCGCATCTAGGAATAACCAATTTCTCAGCGCACTCATAGAAAGAGCTGCCAGCTGATCGGCTGGTTTTTCAGAAGCTGGATAGACACTGGCGATATTCGGTGCTGGGCCAATCTTGCCGCTAAAATTACCGGCATGAAACTGTTGGGTCACCAATGCTTGGGCCACTAGCATATGGTGATTTTCTTGAAATTTTTCTTTCATGGATTTTTGACTCGTCCCAATGACCGAACCAGCAAGTGCCATCACATTTTGCTCGTTGATGGTTTGCCATAGCGGGACTTGATGACCAAAGTTTTCGAACAGTACTTGGCAGTAATCAGCAAATGCTTGGATCGTCTCTCGGTTTTCCCACCCACCTTGCTTCGCGATCGCAACGGGCAGGTCAAAATGGAAAACGGTGACGATCGGTTGAATCTCATTTTCTAGTAGCAGATCGATCAGTTTTTGATAAAACGCCAATCCTGCTGGGTTGACCTGACCATCGGGCATGACTCGACTCCATGATATGGAAAAACGATAGGCTTTTAACCCTAATTCTTTAAACAATTTCACATCTTCTTCATATCGGTGATAGTGGTCTGATGCTACTTTAAAATCAGTGGTCCCTTGCGGAATCTCTTTGAGATCTTGCACTGAGGGACCTTTGCCGTCTTCTGCCCATGCGCCCTCTACTTGATAAGCACTAGTGGATGCTCCCCACAAAAATGCTTCCGGAAATTTACTCATCCCACGGTTCCTCCTTGGCTGCGCCGATCAAATTGGCGTCCGCTTGAAAATAAGCGGCTTGGATCGCAACTGGCTGCAGCGTTTTCTCAATGATTGGTGCGGTTTTAAAAATAGCTTGATAGCTGCTAGCTATGGCTTCGATCAAGCGTGGCTGACGGCTGATCCCGCCACCGATAACGATTTTCTCCAGAGCTAAAAGACACTGAAGATCGAAACACAAGACAGCGATTTCTTTGGTATAAGCTAAAAATAAAGCCTCTGCCTCAGAATCAGCAGTTTTCGTAAGGGTATCAAAGACCAAAGGACCGTCAGGCGCGATAGCCATACTAGCAGCCAAACGCTCAATTAATCCGACAGCCGAAAGACCGATCCCCACAAAAGAGTCCGCGCCTCTCATTTGTCGGTCACGAATCATAAAACTGACTTCACCAGCTTGTCCATGATGCCCACGATAGAGTTTTCCATTGAGACAAAGACCAACTCCCACGCCGGTTCCTAAAATGATCGCCGCACCATTTTGGATCCCTTGCAGATTGCCGGCTTTCATTTCCCCTAGCGCGGCGGCTTTTGCGTCGTTTTCGACCGTAACCTCTGTCACCATGCCATCGCTTAACTGGCAGATCAATTCTGGCAAATTTACCCCATCAAGGTATGGCAAGGCACCACCAAAGAAGACCGTCCCTGTTTCATTAACTGAACCAGGGACTGCGATAGCCACTTTCGTGAAAGAAACTTGACGGGCATAGCTTTGCAATAGCCCTTTGATAGCTTCTTTAAAGGGTTCAAAAGCTACAGGGGTTAAAATGGTGCGTCGTTTACTGACCTCGTCGTGTTCGACCCATCCCGTTTTGATGTGCGTCCCACCGATATCAATTCCTAAATAAACCAAATGTGCCACTTCCTTTGTTTACGCTTGAATTTCTTCCACGACTTTTTCTGTCATTTTTGCTGCTTCACTTGCTTGCTTTTTTTCAGCAGCCATTTCTAATTCGTACTCTTTTTTATCCGCAATTTTTAGAAACGGATACCACATAACAATACCGATCAGCATACAGATAACCATCAAGATCGTGTAATTGAGCCCTCCTGAAAAGGGCATTTTGATAAAAGTCGGTGTAGTCCATGGCAATAGACTCATGGTTGGATTCAAACTGATTGGGAGGATCGTTGTCGCCAATCCCCAGGTCACAAAGCCAGCGATCAATTGTGTAAAGACTTGCGGAATAAAGAACAACGGATTCAAAATAATCGGCATCCCGAACATGATTGGCTCTGTGATGTTAAAGATCGACGGGATAAACGACAATTTTCCTAATTGTTTCATTTTTGCCGATTTGCTGCGGATCATAAAGAAGGTCACAAAGCCCATGAAGCCAGCAGCATACATGCCCATATAAATCACTGAAGGAATCAGATACGGCAGCGCTTGTCCTTGTTGGTAAGCGGCAATATTCGAAACGACCATGGTCATACTAATCGCGCCGAGCGGTCCTTGTAAAACTGCGTTATGAATTCCGAAGAACCATAAAACGGCTAATACTTCCATAATGATGATGATCGATAGCGGGCTGGCAACTAAGGAGTTTAATGGTGCATTAATTACATCAATAAAGAATTGGAAAATCGAGCCGGATGAAGTAAACCCAAACAAGACGCGTATGACAAAGACGACGACAAAAATAATCGTGACCACAAACACTGGTGCTAAGGATTGGGTTACCATTGGGGGAACACTATCCGGTAGCTTGATCATAATATTTTTTCTTGATAAGAAAGCATAGAAACGTGTCACCAATAAAGCGGTCAGCATGCCGATAAACAGTCCTTGCCCGCCTAAGAAATCAAGCTTCAATGCACCAATCGTTTGTTCCACTGCTTGGCCATCTTGCATGACAGTTGTTGCGACGGTTTGTGGCATCAACATAATGAAACTAGCTAAAGAAATAATCGCTGAATTGCGTTCATTGCTTCCTAATTGTTTTGCGTAAGAATACGCCAAACTGTATACAACATACAAGGCAAAAACGCCAGTTGCTCCGTTGGTGATCGCTTCAACATGCTGGAAGATGCCAATTTTCGTCAAATAGTCCGTCCAACCAGGAATCGGAAAATTTCCAATGATCGTGATAAACGCAATCCCTAAAGTGATGGGACTCGTTCGAATAAAACCTTCCATCAAAGCGGCCAATACTTTGTTTTGTTGTAATTTTTGTGACATTGGTAATAGTTTGCTACTTAAAAATGCTTCTAATTTTTCCATTTTCTCTCACTCCTTTAGTTTAAATCGTTACACTAAGCATCGTTTCTTTTTGATCGATCCGCATTAGAAATCGATAAGTACCTTTGGTTATGTGTTTCTTCCCTTGATTGTCATAGAAAACAAGTTCTGACAACGGCAATGACAATCTGCGCTCTTTTTCTTCCTGGGGCGCGAATGAGATGAGGTCACTTGCGATTAATTGGCGACTTGGACGAACCACTGCCGCTGGACGCTGCATGAGATAAAGTTGAATGACGGTTTCTGCAGCTGTTGCTGATTGGTTTTTCACTCGATAAGCCAATTGGATCGTCTCGCTAAACACTTCACTACCAAGCCATTCTCCAGTAAACGAACTATAACTAAGACCTGTTCCGAATGAGAATAAGGGTTCATTTGATTCATCGCGGTATTTTGACAAAAAGCGATCAGAATGCTCACTATCTGTCAAAGGTCTGCCCGTTGGCAGCTGGGCACTGTATAGTGGGATCTGTCCTTCACTCCGAGGAAAGGTCATCGCCAGTTTTGCCGTCGGAGAAGCCTGCCCACTCAACAGATTGGCGATCCCGATCCCGCCCATCGTTCCTGGATACCATACGAGCAACAGACTATCAAATAATGCTTCCACTTGTGTTAAGACTAACGGTCTGCCAGTGTAAAGCACGCCAATCAAAGGCTTGCCAGTTTTTTTCAACGCTTGGATCAAACGAATTTGTTTCAATGGCAGCTGCAAATGAGCTTTTGATGCCCCTTCGCCGCTCTCCAAAAACTGCTCTCCAAAAGTCAAGACGATAACTTCGGCGGCTTCGGCGGCTTCCATGGCTTCCAAAAGCAACTGATCTTCTGGTTCGATCGGTCCATTCAGCTGTTCGATCCCGGCTTTTAAAGGACCAAATTGCTCATACGAGTCGAATAGATTGTATCCACGAGCAAAGATCAAGTTTTCGGGTGCGAAATGCTGCAGCAAACCGGTTTTTAAAGGAATCGTGTCTTGTGGCTTGCCGCTGACTGACGCCCAAAAACCTAAGGTCAACCGGCTTTCTCCATAAGGACCGATCACAGCGACGGTTTGGTCCTTTTTCAAAGGTAAGCTGCCCTCATTTTTTAAAAGCACACAGCTTTTTTCTACTAGCTTAACGGCTAGCTCTTTGGCTTCATCCGACAAAACTTCTCCCGTCTGTTGCGTTTTCAACCCTCGATAAGGGTCTTCAAACAGTCCTAGTTGATTTTTTAATACCAGAATACGCCAAACTGCTTCGTCTAATAAAGCCGCGAGTTCAGGTTGCTTGATCAGTTCTGGTAAGTAAGTTGCATAGACCGATGTCATCATATCAAAATCAACGCCCGCTTCCAAACCTTTCTGAGCGGCCTCCCGTTCATCTTTGACAAAACCGTGGGGGACCAATTCTTTGATGGCGGCATGATCGGAGACCAGTACCCCATCAAAACCGAAACGTTCTCGCAAAATCTCTCGGTTCAGCCAGCGGCTACCCGTTGCAGGTTCACCATTCAATAGGTTGAAGGCCGTCATCACTAGCAGTGCTTGGGCTTCGATCGCCGCTTGATAGGGTTGCAAATATTCATTGAATAAGCGCTGATTGGACATATCGACCGTATTGTATTCTCTGCCCGCTTCGGGTGCACCATAACCAGCAAAATGTTTGATGCAAGCAGCAACGTGATTTTCTGCCACTCCTTGATCAAGATTGCCTTGGTAGCCGGTCACGACGCTTTTAGCAAAACGTTTTGCCGTATACACATCCTCTCCTGGCGACTCCATCACTCTGCCCCAGCGAGGATCGCGAACAAGATCCAGCATGGGTGAAAAGATCACATGAAGGCCATTTTGGTAACATTCTTTGGCGGTCATCTCAGCGGCTTGCCCGATCAAATTAAAATCGTAGGAACCTGCTTGGGCAAGGGGAATCGGAAAAATCGTTCGAAACCCGTAGATGACGTCCGACATAAACAGCATAGGAATCTTTAGTCGGCTGTGTGCTAACGTTTCCCTCTGTAACTGAATCAATTTTTGGTAATCGTTCACATTATAAATCGAACCAATCTCGTGAATCTTCAAATTTGGTGGAAGCCCTAAATCTTGCATCGGGCCAGTAGTCATCACCTCATTTTCAATGACTAAACTGCCATTCAATTGAATCGTCTGAGCGATTTTTTCTTCTGGCGTCAATTGCTGAAACAATTCTTTCAATTTTTTACTATCCATGTTTACTCCTTCCTGTAACCGTTTTATTTATCTGAATTATAGAAAGAATCCTTCCTTAGATATACTAAAAAACTAGTGTTTATAATAAATTGTTTATTGAATGCTAAAAAATTTACGTTATACTAAAAGAAAAAACAATGTTTGGACTTTGAGGTGTCTCATGAACAAAACAACACTTACGACCGCCATGGATCTGCTTTATCGCAAATATTTGATCCCGATGATTCTCTTGGATCAAGAAGGGACTCCGCTGTATCCCCCACTCACCTTAACAGCCAAGAATCCTCTGAAACACTATTTGGAAGAAACGAACGGCCCAGTTGCAAATCTCTATCATTTCGGCAAATATATGCTTGGTTGTTTTGCGTTTCAGTTAGCTGGAAAAACCTGTTATATGGTCATCGGACCCTGTGGAGTGATTGGTACACCAGATACGTCTTACCTATTTCTTGAACATGAATACCACTACAATGTGCACTATTCCAAAGAAGACAAATACTCCTTTGAAGAATACATCCAGCTGCTTTATACGCTGTTTGCGGAGCAGCCGTTGGCAAAAGACCAAATCCATTGGCATTACCAAACTGAATCCCACGACCGATCCATGCAAACAGATCTTAGCTTGGAAACTAATCTTTATGAACGCCGTGTGCATGAAGCTACCTTTGATTCCTATCATTTTGAATTGCGCTATCTTGACTACATCAAACGAAACGAGCCGGAAAAAGTAGTCTGGGTATTTAACAAAATGAAAGAGACCTACAGTGTTTCCCTTTCCCCTCATGAACTGGAAGGCTTAAAACTAAAGTTTTCGGCCTTTGTCGCTGTCGTGACCCGCATGAGCATTGATGAAGGAGTACCAGTCAACCAAGCATTCGGCTTATCTGATTCCTTGATCCAAGGTCTGGTTTATATTCATTCTGCCGATGAGTGCCTCCGCTATATCAAAGAAGCCACCTACCGCTTTATGGAGCTTCTGCATAGCTATCCGCTGGCGCAAAAATCACTGTTGGTCAAGACGATTGTTAATTATGTCGACAGCCATCTCTATGAAAAAGTGACCATTGATGATCTCGCAGCCATCACTCAAAAACATAAGACCCATCTATGTAATCAGTTCAAAAAAGAAATGAACAAAACGATCCACAGCTACATTCAGGAACGAAAGATCAGCGAAGCCAAGCATCTATTGCTGTTCACAGATTTTTCCTACGAAAAAATCAGCACCCAGTTGGCATTTGCCAATCAAAGCCATTTTATCCGCAATTTCAAAGCCGTTACCGGGCAAACACCAAAAGAATTTAAAGAGAAACATTACGCTCATGCTTTAAGTTAAAGACACAATTTCCGAAAAAATGCTCAGAAACAATGGTTATTATTTTTAATAACAAACGTTGTAAGCTATCCTTTTACTCAAATCAATTTGAATGAGGAGAGATAAAATGATCCAACTTGCTCGCTTGATCTTTTGGGTACCAGTCATCTTTTTTTCGTTAGGATTGATCATCGTAACGAAACGATTGCCGCGTTTCACATGGGTTTCCTTATCCATCACGGTTTCTTTAGTGATCTTTGTTTGTAAGATTTTAGAGTATTCCTATACGATGCCTGACATGCAGCTAACTTTCTATTTTATGGGTTTCTTGATTTCGGCTAGTCTTCTTTGTTTTATTTTCTACTTGAGGAGCAGAAAACGGTGAATGACAGTGGCGGGTTTTCCACGTAAATTAGTCAGGTCCCCAGTAACTAAGGATCAATAGCTTCATCAAATACACGGGTTTCTTCCTATCTTTTTAAAGAACTCCCCTCCCCTGAAAAGGGGCTTTTTTATTGCTAGTTCTGATTCTAACCTCAAGCTTACTGTGTTACTCTAGAAAGATTCGAATCAAAATACAAGGATGTGCCACTCGTTTTTCTCCCCCCTTCCTGCACACGATCGTTATTCCATGAGCTCCTTGCCTTTTTAACGAACTAAATATATAATGAATTTGCAAAATAATAACACAAAAGAACAAATCATCTATCCTCATAAAAGGAGCTTACCCTATGAACTGGCTGACCTTTGTCGTCCAACCACTGACCCTGCTGTTTTTTCTTACAGTATTCTCTCTCGTCTATTTGATGCCCGAATCCCTTGTGCCTAAGCCCAAAATGAAAAAATGGGCGTTGACTGTTTCATTGATCTTTCTATCATGGCAGCTGCTAACCCCCTTTCTCTTCTTTTTTTACTGAGCACAACAAAAAAGCGGCTCTCTTTTTTGAGAGCCGCTTTGGTTTATTTTTAATCCTTTAACAAACTACCGCCATTGGTGGCAATGACTTCTTTGTACCAGTAGAAACTATCTTTGCGAGAACGATCAAAGCTGCCATTTCCTTCATCATCCGCGTCTACATAGACAAAGCCATAACGTTTCGACATTTCTGACGTTGAAGCCGAAACTAAGTCTATACAACCCCAAGGCGTATAGCCCATCAATTCCACACCATCTTCGATCGCTTCATACATTTGTTCGATATGCGCCTTCAAATAATCGATTCGATAGCTGTCATGGATCGAACCATCCTCTTCCACCGTATCCAAGGCACCTAAGCCGTTTTCAACGATAAACAATGGTACTTGGTAGCGGTCGTACAAGTTATTCAAAGTCACACGCAAGCCGATTGGATCGATTTGCCACCCCCAGTCAGAGGCTTCCAAGTATGGGTTTGATTCGCCTAAAGAAAAGTTGCCGGCCGTTGCTTCGCCGCCTTCTTCAGGATTGTGGCGGGCAATAGAACTCATGTAGTAAGAAAAGGACATGAAGTCGACAGGGTATTGCGCAAGAATGTCTAAATCGCCATCTTCGAAGGTCACTTCGATGCCGTTTTCTTTAAAGAAGCGCTTCGTATACGCTGGATACTTCCCACGAACTTGGACATCAGAGAAGAAGAGATTCTCGTGGTCACGCTTGATTTCTTCCATCACATCTGCTGGATTTGGTGTAGCTGGGTAGGCTTGCATCCGTGCCAACATCATCCCTACTTTGATATCAGGATTGATTTCGTGGGCAAATTTTGTTGCTAAACTAGAAGCCACAAATTGATGATGCACAGCTTGATACATGTCAGAAAGGTTTTGCGTGCCATCTTCGGATAACAAGGCACCGCCAACATAGCCAGAGATCCCCATGATATTGATTTCATTGAAGGTCAACCAATATTTGACTTTGTCTTTGTAGCGGGTCAACACAGTTTCTGCGTATTTGACGAACAAATCGATCACTTGGCGATTTTTCCAGCCGCCATAGTTTAACGCGATCCCGATAGGTGTTTCGTAGTGAGAGAGGGTCACTAAGGGTTCGATCCCGTATTTTGCACACTCATCAAACACGTTGTCATAAAATTGCAAGCCTTCTTCATTTGGCTGAACATCGTCACCATTTGGAAAAATTCTTGACCAAGCGATGGACAGACGGAACGTTTTAAAGCCCATCTCTGCGTACAAGGCGATATCTTCTTTGTAACGATGGTAGAAATCTGATCCCCAACGTTTTGGATACAAGCCTTCTTTGTCATTTAAGGCAAACAAGACTTTTTCCCGAGTCATTGGTGCAGCAAATTCTGCCATGTTTTTACGGTCTTCTGGTTTGACAGCGATCGCCGTATCGGATGTCGCTGGGCCACGTCCGCCTTCGTTCCATGCTCCTTCAAATTGGTTGGCTGCAGTGGCGCCGCCCCATAAAAAGCCTTTTGGAAATTGTTTTTCTGTCATGATTAGCCTACTTTCTTTTTCTTTATTGATCGACACAGCAGATCAGTAAGAAAGCATTCTTACTGATCCTACGACGTGCCGATAAACGCATTTATTTTACGACTTCGATCAAATTGTCGTTCGCTGTTACTTCTTTTGACTGTGTCGTTTGGATGTCACTGTAGTCGTTAGAGTTTGTGACGATGACTGGTGTCAGTAAGGAATAGCCTTCCGCACGAATCGCTTCAGTATCAAAAGAGATCAATTTTTGACCGGCTTTGACTTTGTCTCCTTGGTTGATGTAGGCAGTAAAGTGATTGCCTTCAAGTTCCACCGTATTCATGCCGATGTGGATCAATAATTCTGTCCCATCCTCAGTGACTAAGCCGATGGCATGTTTTGTTGGAAACAAGATTTTGACTTCTGCATCTGCTGGAGCAGTGATTTCACCGATCGCTGGTTCAACGGCGATCCCTTTTCCCATAGCACCTGAAGAAAAGACTTTGTCTTCCACATCTGCTAAAGCAACCACTTGACCGGTTACTGGGCTTTTGACTGTTTCATCTTTGACGCTGGCAGAAACGGTTTTCGCTTCTGGTGCTGGTGCTGCTGGTGTTGCTTGACCGTCGACTGGTGAATCAACAGTTGTATACAAAGTTGGTACTTTCAATAACATCATGATGATAAATGACGCTACGATTGCAATAACTGTACCGATGGCTAAGTGGATCACGCTATGGAAGCTGCCTGTTGCTGGATTGATATATGCAGGGTACAAGAAGATACCCATACCGCCCATTGCGTAACCAGTAACGTTAAAGATTGACAAGTAGATACCAACGAAACCTGAAACTAAACAAGAAACGATAAATGGTGTTTTCATTGGCAAAGTATAACCGTAGATCGCAGGTTCAGTCACACCGAAGATCGATGAGATCAATGCTGGCATTGCGCCTTGTTTGACTTTTGGTTCTTTCGTTTTCAACCAAATCGCTGCTAGCACACCCGTTTGTGTGAAACATGGTAGCACTGCGGCGGTCAAAATAATCGAAGAGCCGTTTTGCGCCATATCCATGATCGCCAATGGCACAAGACCCCAGTGAAGACCAAACATTACCAATACTTGCCATAATGCCCCTAAAGCAAATCCATAAATGATTGGGCTGAAATCATAAACCGCTTGGAAAGCAATACCGATCCAGCTAGATGCTGTATTTGCGACTGGACCTACCACAAAGAAGGTCAACGGCACAGTGATCAAAATCGTTACAAAAGGAACCACAAACATTTTGACTACATCAGGTGTAACTTTGCGCATAAACTGTTCAATTTTCGAAGCGACAAAAATCGCTAAAATAATCGGCAGTACGCTATTAAAGTAGCCACCTGCTGGTAAGGTCAAGGTTAGACCAAAGACTTTGCTCGCTTCAGCAACGCTTTCTGCTAAACCAGGATAGACCATCGCACCTGCAATCGCTAATGCTGTATAGGTATTCATCTTGAATTTCTTTGCAGCAGTTACGGCTAAGATCATAGGTAAGTATTGGAACAAACCATCGCCTAGGGTATTCATTACTACATAGATTCCATTGGTCGCTTCCATCCCAGTTGCTGCAAGTAGCGCCGTGATCCCTTTTAAAATACCGGCTGCCGCTAATGGACCTAAGAACGGTTGAAACAAGCTTGAGATGACATCGATAAAGCGGTCAAACAAACTGCCTTTCTTTTCGTCGCCTTCGTCGATATCAAGACTGCCGCCATCGGCTAATCCGCCGACTTTCAGCACTTCATCGTAAACATCTGGCACATGATTACCGATAACCACTTGGTATTGTCCGCCTGCTTTGACAACGGTCACGACACCGTCACGTTTTTGCAAATAATCTGTGTCTGCTTTGCTTTCGTCTTTTAAGTGGAAACGTAAGCGAGTCACACAGTGTTTTACAGAAGAGACATTTTCTTTGCCGCCAACGTGGGCCAAAATGTCTTGTGCTAATTCAGTATATTTTGCCATTTTGATTTCTCCTTTTTAATAGATCATTTAATAAAAATAAAAAGACCGGCCATTTCTACAATAAACAAGCAGGAGTATCACCCATAAAAAACGAGACGGGTCTCCTCAACGAGTATTGTAAGAAAGTGCAGGTCTTGCCAGCCGAACTGTAACGAATCCATTTCCATTCTTAGGTTAATTTTGAGTGAGCGGCTAAGTTACCGATATGCAGAATCAAATACATCAATTCCATATCGTTGACATGCCAGCCCTTTTGTTCAAATAAGTATTCTTTGATCGAATCTGCGGTTTCTTTTTCTTTCGGATAGCTGCTGAAAGCCAAGGCAATCATCGGATTAGCCAATACTGGCTCTTCTTTTTCTTGACTTTGTCGAATTAAATAATAGCGAATGTGGGTCACAAACCGTTGGAAGTAGGAAGAATTCTCATCGTACTCGATGTTCATGCTATACTTAACGATCCGTAAAATATTGTTGGTCAACTCGGTGTGCTCATAGGCACTTTGATTGGCGCTTTTTTCAATTTGCGCATTGACGAAATGCAAAGTGATAAACGCAGCTTCTTCTTGCGAAAAATCGGGATACAGCTCTTTGCGGATCAACTCGACCGCTTGGACACTGACCGCATATTCCTTGGCATAGATTTTCTTGATTTCCCAATGCATGGGATTGGTCAAAACAATTTCTTGCTTTTGACGACTGATGGCAAACAAGATATGATCCATCAGTGTGAAATAAACGTTTGGATTGAAATCGGTTCCAACACTTTCCCGAAAAAGACGCACGATTTCATAAATGACGGCCATTTGTTTCTCGTCAGCCTTCGTCATGACTTTCGACATATGTTCCACTGTCAAGTCATCTTCTGGGTAGTATTTTTTTTCGATTCGCTCAGCCGGAATCAGGTCACCCGGTTTCGTTTGAAAGCCGATCCCTTTTCCCATTAGGATCACTTCAACTTCATCTTCTTTTGAAAGTACAACATTGTTGTTGATCCTCTTGATAATCTTCACGAACGATCCTCCTTGATCAGCATAGCGCATACACAGCTTTGCATCGTTTGACGTCTATGCAGAAGGTCTTGTATTTTTTTCTTTCTCTGACTTGCCATTAAGTGACGAGGTGAATGTCTGCTCCAGGCAGTACTGCAGGATATCGTCAAACCTAGCTGGCACTTCATTGCGTTTTACTTCTCCCCTCCTTTGATGATCAATGACTGGACCTTACCTTGGAACCGGTTCTTTTTTAGCGAATAGAAATAATGGAGCAAAAAAAGAAGACCAAAGCAAAAAAGTGTACAACCCAAGAAACTTTGGGTAATCAATGCACTTTTTTCCTCTGGTCTTGCCTGCCGAACAGTAACGAATCCAGTAATGAGAACACTCTCGTGTTCCGTTGAGATAATAGTACTCATTCTGAGAAAAAATGTCAACACTTTTTTTGCAAACGTTTTTCTTTTTTTGTTTTTGACTTTTTTTCACTATCTTTCTCACTGAATTTCTTTTCTAGCTTTGGTCTTTTAGTTCACTTGAAATACAAGGTTTACTGTGTAGCACAATAAGACTACAAAAAAACCGTAATCTTCGTGCATTACGGTCATAGCTGGAAGTATGATGCTTGAAAGACGATCAATCACAAAGAATCAGAAAATTGGGGAAGGTCTGGTGCATGACAGACATTCAATGGGACTGACCACCTTGCGCGATTCATGCGTTTCATGACTTCCACAAACGAAAAGGTCTCTTTGAGTGGGGGAATCAACCAAATAACCTTTCGATTCTTCAAGATCTTCTCTTTCCTGCTTAGAATGTTCGCAGTTCGCCGCGAAAAAAGCAGAACGTAAACTAAATTTCATTTATCAATCTGTCACTGATCCTTCAATGACAAGTATCTAAATGAAAGCCTGTACTAGTTTTTAAATGGGTTGATTTCCCAAGGACCAAATGGTTCAAATTCCATGAAAAACGACCTCCTTTATTATTTGCTATGCCCTATTATATTTGATAACATGTTATTAAAATCACATTGTTCAGAAATGCGTCACAATTAAGGAGGTCCCCCATGAAACAGCAAGGCTCTTTAATCAAAAAACTGCGCACAGATCGCAAAATCTCGCAAGCCAAGCTTGCCGAAGGTATTTCCTCTCGCACCACCCTTTCTTCTTTCGAAAATCGCAAAACAAATCTCTCTTCACAAACCTTGTTTGACTACTTAGACAAAATGAATATCACGGTTCATGAGTTCAGTCTGTTGATCGACAGCGAAGCCACAGGACAGAAACGTCAGCTGGTGCAAGATTTCTATACCCGATACTATGATCGAACACTGACTATCGACTACTTGACTAGCCTTGAGGAACGCTACTTTGAGACACAAAATTTTTTTTATTATTCTTTGTATGTCCAAGGCCTGCTGTTGCTCAACCGTGAATCATTTCTGATGAATCGAGGAGCTTACACCCAAGAAGTTGAACTGGTAAAGCAATACTTGTTTGATATCGAAACCTGGGGGCGCTTTGAGTTGAACTTATTCTCAAATTTGTTATTTATTTTCGACCAAGAAACCATCAGTTACTATTTAGATCATGGGATCAAAAAAATCCTTCACTACGCCAATGATCCCTTTTATGCAAATCTGTTAAGTGTTGTGATCTTAAATGGCTGCGCCTTTGCCAGTGAAAGTAAGGATTCCTATCTGCTTAACAAGTTTCTGCTTTTGTCTCATCCCTTGCCTAATACACCTCTGTATTTTTATTTGAAAATCCATCAAGTCTTGTATCAAGAAATTTACTCCTATTTGCAATCTTCTCAATTAAACAAAGAAGTGTTAAGAAACAGCTTAATCGTTATCGAACAAGCCGGTTACCAGAACCATAAAAATGACCTGCAAAACTTGATTCATACCGTGACGAATATCTCCATTTAACATTCTTCCCTTTGAATCATCCTATATACTTACAAGCATGATTTATCTTTTTCGTAAACGCCTGTCTGCTCATTGAAGGACAGGCGTTTTTCAGTCAAATGCTGGCCTAACTTGTACACAAAAAACCAGTTAGGTGCGTAGACCTAACTGGTTTTCGGGCTAAAATCTTAAAACGTATCTGGTTTATCCTGACCCAGATTTGATTTTGCACAACTCATCCCTCCGGTTAACTATAGAAGTAAACTGAGCTGGCTTTTCAGAAAACGACAAAAGCGTTGTTCTTTTTTGATTTCAGTGATTCAACAAATCGATTAGCGAGATTCTGAAGTCACTCCAACTCGTGCCCATGGATTATGATCTGGATCATATGCCCACGTAAAGTTTGCGACACGATCAGAGACCGGCAAAACTTGGTTACGGTACAATGTCGGAATAGCAAACGCTTCTTCAAATGCATATTCTTGCCATGCATCAAATGCTTCTTTACGTTTTTCTTCATCGAAGGAATCATTTGAATCGATGGCTGCTAACAATTCTGTATTGCGTTCAGACTCGTAACGAGTGTAGTTAAAGGCTGAATTTGGTCCCCATAAGCTAGTTGGTGATGGATCTGATCCAGTAGACCAAGCAGCTTGGAAAACATCGATATCTGGATCATCATTTTTCAACTTGTCATAGAATGCTTGGAAGTCGATCAAACGTCCTGTAGAGTATTGGACATCCAAACCGATTTCTTGCCATTGTTGGACATAGTAATCTGCCAGTGGTTGTGCCACTTCTCCACCTGACATTGAAGCAAAATTGATGGTTAATTTATTGCCATCTGGATCTTCCCGGAAGCCATCACCATCAACATCGATAAAGCCAGCATCATCTAGGAGTTGATTTGCTTTATCCATATCTAAGTGGTAACCTTCCACATCAGTGCTGTGCAAACTACCATAAACCGGTGGGATCAATGTTGTACCATTTGAACGCAAGCCATGGTAGAAACGCTCACCAATCGCATCATTATCGATAGCATAGCCCATTGCTTGACGCAATGCTTTGTTGGCCATTTTTGCGTTTGGATCAAAATCAACACTATTTGTTTCGTCATTCCATGTTCCTAAATTAAAACCAAGATAGGTGTAAGATTGTTCTGGTCGTCCTAACATTTGGTAGCCATCCATATCTTGATACGTATCGAACGTATCTGTTGGCATTTTCAATACTAAATCATATTGTTTTGCATTTAGTGCTTCATTGATCGATGCAGATGGAACATTACGCATCACAATTTTTTCTAATGTTGGTGTTCCCCCATAATAATGTTCATTCGGAACATACTCTACGGTTTCCCCAGGTACGATATTCGTCATCTTGTAAGGACCAAAACCAATTGGGTTTGTCCGTACAGGATCACTGGATGGCATATCTGCTACTTCAATACCTTCAAAGGTATGTTTTGGTAATGCCGCGTTCCAAATTGCTCCACCGGATTGCTGCATTCCAGGATGCATTTCCTTAAATTCGATCTCAACTACTTTATCGCTAACTGCTGTGATCCCAGAAATCGTATCTGCTTCACCGCTATGGTATTCTTCCATTCCAACAATATTAGTAAAGTCATTATTGTAGCGAACGCCATCATAGTCTTGATGACCAATGACTTCATAAGAAAAAATGACATCTTCGGCTGTAACATCTACCCCGTCCGACCATTTTAGTTCATCACGTAATGTGATCGTCGCTTTATTGTTTTCGACATCCAAGTCTAAGTCTGCAGGTCCACCATCAATAATCTTAAAATCCTCATCTTGTAAGAATAGATATTCATGACTTGGTAACATAAAGTCACGGTCATAGGCATCCTGATAGAACTCCCACTGGAATAATCCTTGGAACTGAGTGTCCATTACTACAGCAACGTCTAAAACTCCACCTTCAATCACTTCATCATCATTGACTACCGCTAGCGGTAATGTGCTGATATCTGATGCTGCAGCGTCTGATGACGACTCTCCTGTATCTGTCGAACCTGTTCCACCTCCGTTACTTTGTCCGCAAGCCCCTAAAACAAGCGCTGCCAATAAAGTAATCATGCCAAACTTCGTTTTCTTCATACTCTTCCTCCTTATTAAATCCCCTCATTTGTGATTCACTGATAAAAAAACCAAGCAAACAGTTTTTTTATCTTAAAATGGCTTTTTTATTAGAAAATCTGAACGAGATTAACTAAATTATAACAATTTTCTCAAAACTCTTTCCGTCAATAATTTCATCAATCTATGAAATTATTGAAAATAAGACGAAAATCATTGATAAATCGCTATTGCTTTTTTTCAAATATCCTTAAGTTTTTCTTTTATGACGTTCCTTTTCTCTCATATTTTTCGAAAAACGCCTTGTGGAAACTGTCAAAAAAACCTTCTTAGACGAGAAAAGATGTGATACTATGAAAAAAAGGAGCGTTCAGTGAAACTATGTCAGACAAACGAATTTTCTTACAAACGAAATCGAAACCTTTTGCACCGATCTCACAGCTCTTAACTCAGCGGTTGCTTCTGGCTTACAGCTGTGTGTTGATTCTACTCGGCTTGTTCACCTCGCCGCCTCAGGCATTGTGGCAAGGATCGCTGGCTATTTTGAATGCCCCTAGCAATTTGATTTCTGATTATTTTGCAATCGGCAATCTCGGAAGCGCCTTTTTGAATAGCGGCTTATTGACTTTGATCAGTATCCTGCTTGCTAAAAAGCAAGGAACCATTATTAGTGGTCCGATGATCGTCGCTTTCTTTACCATATCCGGCTTTTCTTTTTTTGGAAAAAACATCTTTAACTCAATCCCCATTCCCTTGGGTGTCTATCTATACTCTTACATACAGCAAAGGCCCTCAACCCAGTACTCACTTGTCGCTTTATTTGGCAGTGCTGCCTCACCCGTCATTAGTTACTTAGCATTTGGCTTAGGCTTACCTTTGCCCCTAGGAATCGCGTTAGGTTATGGAATCGGCATTTTGATTGGCTTAACACTCCCCCCACTGGCAGCACAATTTTTACAATTCCATCAAGGATTTTCTTTGTACAATATTGGCTTTGCCACCGGTATTATCACTATGTTTTTCACTAGCTTTTTACGATTATTTGACATGGAAGTCTATTCGAACAAGCAATTGACGACTGACTATCACTATTATCTGACGGCTTTCTTGCTGATCCTTTGTTTTTTCTTGTTTTTTATTGGTTATTTTTTAAATAAACGATCGGTAAAAGGTTTAACGGATCTTTTTAAAACTTCTGGGAAACTGATGACCGATTATGTCACAATTTTTTCACTAGGAATCACCATGATGAACATGGCAATGATGGGGCTCTTGATGTTAGTCTTTATTTTCCTGCTGCAAGGCGAGCTTTCCGGTCCACTTTTAGGGGCTGTATTGACCGTGATTGGTTTCAGTGCCTTTGGAAACCATTGGAAAAATAGTTTGCCCGTGATGATTGGGGTGGTTTTAGCCACCAAAGTCGGTTTGACTTCTGATGTATCCACCTTCAGCTTATTACTAACAGCGATCTTTGGAACAAGTTTAGCTCCGATCAGTGGGTATTATGGTCCTGTAGCTGGTATCTTAGCAGGCATCGTCCATGCAGCACTGGTCACAAATATCACTTATTTACATGGAGGATTGAACTTATACAATAACGGTTTTTCCAGTGGATTTGTCGCGGCGGCAATGGTACCATTGTTAGATGAATACCAACAAATCAGAAGGCGGCGAAAAAAATGATTGAAAAAGAACGGGCACGACGAATCGTCGATGAAGTAGTCACCTACTTTTTGTCCCATGACTGTCAAAAGATAACGAGCGAGATGGCCTTTGAAGCAGAAGGTTTCAAAGCAGTCGTGCAGGGCCCTTTCCCTGAACAGCCCTCTGATCTAGAACATTTTATCAACATGCTCAATACACCAAGAGACAGTACCTTGGAAAACTATTACGTTGAACTGTTGGGCGGTCATCAAACGATCCATGAAGAAAAAGATTACTATTTATTGGGATTAATGATCGATGAAGCCGCCATTATGTATGATGAGGGACAACTAGTCGTTGAACTGTTTCGCAAAAAATATGACTGAAGAGTAACAAGCAAACGACGTTTCTGATTTGTGGATCACACAATTCAGAAACGTTTTTTTGTTCGTTCCTCGTGACAAAATTGAAAGTTTATTGATAGATTTTTCACACTCCTTTTCAGAAAACTAGCGTTATACTTTCATCATAATAAAAAACGAGGTGACCTATTTATGAAAAAATTTTTGATTGGACTAGCAGTTGTCGTGCTTGTGGGATTTGGTGCATTGCAAATTGCTGAATCAGTCATCATGGGAGGCGACAGCTATTATGTCCAAATCACGACAGATGGCGAAAAGACGACTTCTAAAGATGACAGTGGCAATGTCTATACTCAATACCACTATGAACTACCGGCTTATGACGAAAATGGCAAAAGCAAAACCCTTGATTTCAATGGTTTCCAAGAGCGGCCTTTGCGTAAAGAAGCCTATTTGAAACTTACTTGGAATGAGAAAAAAGGCGTGACCAGCTATGAAGAGGTCAAAGAAAAAGACATTCCCGCAAAAGCACTAACTCAATTAAAAGGAGCGTAACTTAATCATGGAAAAAATTATTCAAGCAAGTGAACTTACTAAAGTTTACGGAAAAGCCAACGAAAAACAAACCGAAGCCTTGAAAGGCATCAGCTTTGATATTGAAAAAGGTGAATTTATCGGAATCATGGGAGCTTCAGGCTCCGGTAAGTCTACCTTGTTGAACATTCTTTCAACCTTGGATCATCCAACCAAAGGTACGATCCGCATCAACAACAGCGACATCACCAAACTAAAAGGCGATGCCTTGGCAGATTTTCGCAGCCGTGAAATTGGCTTCATCTTCCAAGATTTCAATCTCCTAGAAAACTTAACAGCTTCTGAAAACATCGCGGTGCCCCTTTCTTTACAAGGGGTCAAACCAAAGATCATCCAACAACGGATCAAACGAGTCGCAGAACGTTTGTCTATCACGCATATCCTCGACAACTATCCGGCAGCAATCTCAGGTGGGCAAAAACAACGGGTGGCAGCCGCTCGAGCCTTGATCACGGAACCAACGATTCTTTTTGCGGATGAACCGACAGGTGCCTTGGATTCAAAAAGTGCCAAAGACTTATTAAATATGATGGACGACTTGAATACCAATGACCAAGTATCGATTTTATTGGTCACTCATGATCCCCTTTCTGCCAGCTATTGCCAACGTATTTTATTTATCAAGGACGGGAAGATCCATCAAGAAGTGAAACGTGAGGATCAAAGCCGGGAAGAATTTTACCGCAAGATCCTTGTCATTCTAGGAAACTTGGAACAATAAGGAGGAAGAACACATGCTTTGGAAATTATCACTTACCGGAATCAAAGGCCGGTTGAAGGATTATATCGTCCTCTTTTCTGGTTTAGTCATGGCCTCAGCCATCTTCTATATGTTCGAATCAATGGCCAGCAATGAAGCCTTTTTAAAAAGCAACTCGATCATCAGTATGGTGGTCTTTATCTTTCGCTTTGGTTCTGTCTTATTGGGGATCATCACCTTTGCCTACATTTTATACGCCAATTCTTTCTTAATGGCGATGCGGCAAAAAGACTATGCCATGTTTATGATGCTAGGAGCCAAAGGACGTAAGATCGCCCAAATGATTTTCATTGAAACATTCTTGGTCGGGATCGCCGCCACTGCTGTTGGTTCTTTACTAGGTATTGGATTAGCCAGTGGTGTCAATACCTTACTAGTGAACCAATTAAATTTACAGATCAGCCATTATGCGGCCTTTAATCTACAAGCATTAGTCGTGACACTTGCCTTCTTCTCGATTCTCTTTTTGATCGCTGCTATCTTTAATGCACGGGCAATTGCCAAAAAATCAATTTTAGCCTTGTTACGAGAAACCAGCACACCGGCGCAAGTCAAGCAACGTCCTTTCATGCTCTTTTTGCAAACTGTCTTAGGGATTTGTTCTTTAGCAGTCGGTTATTATATGATGAGCGACTTGATGAAATTCCAATTGGTGGGGATCGGTGTTGCCCTAGTTACTATTATTTTAGGGACTTACCTCGTCTTTCGTTCCGTGATCATCACGATTTTATCTTTACTGAAGAGGACCGATGCCATTGCTTTGAAAAGGTTAAACAATTTCACCTTGTCTCAGCTAAGCTTTCGGATTCGTGATTATACGCAGATGCTATCGATGGTAGCCATGCTCTTTGCTCTAGCATTAGGTGCTTTGACTGTTGGTCTGGGCTTCAAAAACGAGATCCCAATTATGGCAAAATCCGTTGCCCCTTATGACTTGTATTTGAATAATGCCCAAAATGCTTCTGACGAAAAAGTTGCAGCCTTAAAGCCGACTCTTGATGTCACTTATAGTCTGAAGGAAACAGACGACACCCTTTATTACAATAAAGATCAATTCAACAAGAACAACTTGCTCAGCACCAGTACGAATCAGTTGAGTATCGACGTTACCTACAACAAGCTGTCGGGAGACCAATTAGCCAAAGACATCACCGCGCAGGACCAATTGCGTAGCTACCTCTTGACAGAACAACGAGGCAAAGAGATCCAAGTTGTCGATCAAACCGCTTTTGACACAATCAATGCCCCTGAATCCAGCTTGCGAATGGTGCAAGTCAAAGACTTTCAAGCAAGTTACGATGCATTACATGAATTGGCGCAAACAAACCAAGAAACCAATACTACTGAAACTGCCGATACGAATTTTTCGCAACGTGTCTTCGTCTATGACACGTATAATGGTCTCTTCTCCGGTTTTGAATTTATGGGCTTTTTCTTGGGGATCGCCTTCTTGACGATGTTAGCAAGCTGCTTGATGTTTAAAATTCTTTCTGGGGCCAACAGCGACATTCAACGCTATACGATGTTGAAAAAAATCGGAACCCGGACTAGCTTATTGAAAGGATCGATCCGCAAAGAGATTGGTGTGCTCTTCCTAGTTCCTGGTATCTTAGGGATGATCCATGTCTTGTTCGGATTACAAATGTTCACAACATTGATGATCGATCCGTACCACGATCTATGGCTGCCCTTTGGCATCTTTATTGCTCTCTATGCCATTTATTACGTGGTGACCATCTGGTTATACACCAACATCGTTTTACGACCAAACAAAAAATAACTCGTACAGACTTTCTGAATTGCTCAACGCAAAGAGACCATCAATCCGCTTGATGGTCTCTTTCATTTCGTCGCTCTTCTATCGAAAAAAAACGCCGTTAGCTTTGAGGTTTAACGCCCATATGCATCGCTGCCGCACCTCCTGCATAGCTTTTGACTTGCAACACATCAAAGCCAGCTGCCTGAAACTCCCGTTTCAATGCCTCCTTGTCAGGAAAATCCCGCGCAGACTCCTGGAGCCAGGAATATTCTTGATAGCTTTTGGCGAACAATTTGCCAAATAACGGCATGACATGGTGAAAATAAAAAGTAAACAGTTGCCGCCAGCCGATCAGTGTGGGCTGTGATGTTTCGAGACAAACGATTTTCCCGTCTGGGCGCAGCACCCGATGGATCTCTGCCAAGACTTGTTGGCGATCCGCGACATTTCTCAACCCGAACCCGATCGTCACATAATCAAAGTGCGCGTCTGGAAAACTTAATGCCATCGCATTGCCGGTCTGCCACTGGATCTGCGTTTGTTGCTTTTTCTGTGCCTTTGCTTTGGCAACCGTTAACATTTCTTCGCTAAAATCAACGCCGGTCACTTGCCCCGTCGGACCGACCGCTTCATTTAAAGCAAACGCCCAATCCCCGGTCCCGCAGCATAAATCTAATATCTCAGCACCCATTGGTACTGCCATCCGTTTCATGGTGTCCTTGCGCCACCGTTTGTGGAGCTGAAAGGAGATAATACCGTTCATTCGATCATAACGGGAAGCGATCGATTCAAATACATCATGTACTTTGGTTTCTTTGGCTGTTGTTGCCATTGCGGCACGTCCTTTCTTTGTTCCCTTCGTTTTGCTGTTGCTTCACGTGCTTCTGCTTTTTAGTCTAGCACGAAAAAACCTGCGGAACAAAAACCCTGCTTTCTCCTTTTCCTCCAGTCATTTTCCCACCAAAAAACAGCCTTTCCTACATAGATCCCCACGTTGTTGACCAAGGCAATTCGGTCAGCAACAAGCGGATCCAGCAGTGAAAGACTGTTCTTCTTCTGTTTGTTTTAAAACAGGTTGTTCACGTTTAATCGATGAAGTCCCAGATATTGTTCCAATAAGAAACACGGTCTGCGCCATTTTCATCTTTGTAGCGCACAGAAATCAAATTACGGATGTCATGAACAGGAATGTCAAGGGTGACAGAATCCGTTACGGGTCTTTGCTGCACGTTGTATGTTCGATAAAAGGTGCCATCCATATAGACGTCAAAGGTACTAAGATTGGAGTAAAAAATCTGCAGCTGATTGTTATGAACAGCAAGGTTGATCAACTCACCAGTGACAGCGCGTGTACCGGTCTGAAGCGTGAGACTGTCTTCCCCTATCAAAATGTTTTCCGTCTCTGGTTGATTCCCCGAAACTCTACCGTTGATCGTTACCGGGGTCAGAACATTACCAGCAGCTGCCTGTTCATCCACTCGAGCAGTCAAGTTCCATTCCATGCGATCCCCCGGTGCGATCGGGCGTTCTAAGTGGATCGTGATACGATCGCCAGAAAGACTAGCCGAGGCTATATTGTCTTGGTACACGAGCGCATCGACATTTAAGAACGTCAATAAATTCGGCGAGATATCTAGTGTCACGACAGCATTCTCAATATCGTCTTTCCCAGAATTTCGCGCATCGTTGCTTTCTACGATCGTTCGCAAGATCAATTGATTGCCGACGGTGATAATCGGATTGCCTTCTTCATCACGATCAAAGCTTTGCGGTACTCGCAACGTAATCGATGGGTCAGAAGGTCGAATACTGGTGACTTCAAAGGAGAGCGCTGGTGGGAAACGTTCATCGCCAATGGCATCACGATACCCTAAATAGTCCTCATAATCGCTGGCGGACGGATTCGTGCTCCCCAACTGACCATTGGGTTCCGTCGTGGTCGTATCTGGTAAGGTTCCTACGAAATCGTCGTAACGATCATTTGCAAAATCTTTCGCGTAAAATTCGATATACACATCCTCTTCAGGATCAAGGCGACGTGGTAATTGATACTGCCATGGCACGGAGTTGCCTTGTTCAGCATCAAGCGTAATGACATATGGGTCACCTGAAGCATCACGGATCAATCCTTGCGCGGTACTCGCATAAATGGCGACGCGCTCTTTTGGCTGGTCGTCTTGCGGAGAATGAAAATCCATGATCCCCGAAACTGTTGTCGTCCGTTCATTAAAGACCTGATCCTCTGCCACTTGCAGACCAGTCGGTGGTCGTACATCCACGACGACCGCATCAGGCAAAGCGGCAATACTCTCTTCTGTTGCATGAATGAAAATCGAATCGTCAACATCCTCCATCGTTGGGTCTAATCCTCGGTGGGCACGCAGCACTTCAAAACGTTGACCTGTCTTGAAAAAGTCGTCCCGCGTCCATGCGATCACACCATTATGCACCTCACCAAAAACATCGACAGTTGATTTGGAGGAAAGCCATTGCGTTTCAAGCTGGTTGCCTGCTTCGTCCTTCAAAGCAACTTCCACCCAGACCTCATCATCCCAAGCATCGCGAATCGCCCCCGTGTATTCATACGGAACGACCGCTTTGGCATAAAAGGTTTTGTCGGCATTGGTCGGGGTCACTAAGTGCTGGATCATTGGCGGATAATTATTGGCAGAAAATCGCGTGTAGGCATTCCCGCCCCTAAAAGTCGTACTGTTGAACTCATTTGAAAAAGGCTCTCCCGGCTGCGGACTAACGATTTGTGCAAAATTGACATTGCCTAGTTGATAGCTCAATGGATTCCAGAAATTGTCCGGATCACCATCTAGATTCACTCCGTTGCGTTTTTCCCAAACCGCTAGTCCAACACGATTAGACGTAAAGGTACTGTTGCGATTTGTATTTGAGAACGCTTGTCCGCCATTGGGTCGATTGTTTCGAAAATCATAAAAAAGTGGTTCATCAATCACAAAATTGCTTCTTGCGGCCGAACTGATTATTCCGTTATTTGCGCCTAGGGTCCGACCTTCCATTCGAAAGGTCGCGTCTTTTCCAGCTAAGAACTCGGCTTCTCCGCCTTGCATCCAAACAGCAGGACCACGATGTGCATAGATGTGGATTCGACTGTTTTCACCTTGTGCATGAAAGACCGAGGTTCCACTGCCATCAAGAGGAAATTGAATGCCTTGCCGACCAGCCGTATCTGAGCCATTACTGGCAGTAATGGTAGAATCGGCTGACGGATCAAATTCTCGTTCTTCATCATTGTACTGATCAAATACGGCAAAACCTGTTTCATCAATATAGATGCCATCATCTGCCGCAGTCCTGGTGCCTGCATGGTTAAAGATATTCAACTGACCGGCTGACTCCACATAGAATTCGTTGTTCCGCCCGTACATCCGCACTGCAGCCGCATTTCCGTGGTATTTGACGATATTCATTCTCCCTTGGTCGGCAAGCACAAAGGTCTGTTCCCCTACTAAGCGAAACCGCATAACTGAACCATACTCATGATGTTGACCTTCGCCAAACATATTAAACTGCGACCCTTCCCCAGTTACCGTCACATTGCCGCCGAGTTTGGTGGTCGATCCCGCTTTTGAAATTTGATTGACAAAAGCAGTGGTTCCTCTCGGTACACCACTCGTGGGAGCAGGCGCTCTAGAATAGGAGTTTACGACCGCACCACCAGAAATAATCGTACGAGAAAACTTATTTTGCGTTTCATCCCGTTGTCCAATCAAGGAAATGATTGCGCCGTTTGCTCCCGCTAAGTCCATTTGTGATGAGGCATTTAAGACCGTGCCTTCTCCATCGACTTCAAAAATCACCTCGTTAGTACGTCCTTCGAGATTTGCCCAAATTGCTTGCCACTGGACACTATAGAGATCTACTTTGGAACCCTTATTGACCCGAAACGAGGTTGAGATATTATTGTTGTCTGGTCGGAACCGAAAAATCGGCTGCGTATTTGAGATCTTGACATCCGCCTCATCTGTGATCAAGACACTTTTGACATTAAAGCTGCCAGTATCTGAACTGTTGCCCGCGGCTGGGTTCCTGTGAGCCACCCAATGGAACGTTCCGCGAATCTCGAGATTTCCTTGTTGCAAATAAAGGAAATTATTGCCCGTACTTCCCTCTAGCACACCACTTTTTGCCTCGATATTTTCTATTTTGACCGTCCAAAAAGCTGAGGCTGCCAACGATTGTTGATAGATCAACGCGTTTAATCCTAGATTGTTTCCCTGAAAATCGATCGTCATATTTTTCAACTCAAAGACCGCTGGCTGATGATCATGGGTAGTCGTCAGTTCAAAGAAACGTCCAGTAGGATTCGTGCTATAGTTTGGTGTCCCGTTCGTGTTGAAACGCTTCGGTGTGGTTAAGGTAAAGCCATTCCCATCGATGGACACCGACCGATCCAACGCTGTTAAACGATTGTTGGCCTCATCCGTATAATCAGCGGTAATGTCAGCGAGAAACACGATTTCAGAGATCGATGAATCACTAAAAGCAGCCCGAAGCTCTTGATAGTCCGAAACTTCGGCACGCTCTCCTTGCGTCGCCCGTTCTGAAAGCAGTTCGACTGTCGCTGACTCATTGGTTTCCTGCTGCTGAATGTCAAGCAAGGCTGCTTCTTCTACAGCCTTGTCAGCTTCCAATCGCAAGGCTTGTCGTTCCTCGAGAGAAGGCGGAGCGATTTTTTGCAGCGTCCGGTTTCCCCGCTTTAGAACAAATTCGATGGCGTCTTCTTCTCCTAAAGAGACTGGTAATGCCAAGGACAACGTTTCTTCCGTATCCGCCACTTCGATTTCCACACCATAAACACCCTCTTGTTCAGCTGGATGCAAGGTCGCTTCTTCCAGCTCAAGCATTTCAAACATTTCTAATGACACCAGCGCTTCATGATTCGCCATCAAGAAAAGCGTCTCGCCCGCAGCTTGTTCCGATTCGATCGTCAATACATATTGTCCTGTTTCTGGGTCAAAGTGACCGGACACTTCATAAGAATTGCCACCATGGATAGCAAAGACCGCATACAAGACAGAAATAACGATAAAACCCCCTAATGCAGCGGCAGCCAGTTTGATTTTCGAGACAGTCGCTAGAACAGTAAATGATTTCATCTAGGCACCCCTTTCCTTTGATTACTCCAACAGTTCTTGTCCCGTTTCAAAGCTTGATAGATAATACAGCTTGATAACGACACTTGCCGAAAACGCATCTGCTCCTGACGTATTGCTTCCTTGCCGATATTCGACTGATTCCACTTTTAAAAAGCGATTCAGGTTTTCCATCCGATCAATAAAACGCACGATTCCTTCATTCGTCTCACTCAGGAGGTCAAAGCCGATCCTTGTGACCCGAAATTGCGTAGCCAAAGGATTGTCACCAGTCTGATCTGCCAGTTGTTCTGGTGTAGGGTAAAGCATCTCCTCATTAAAGGTCGATTGCAAAATCGTGATCGGCAATTCCGTTTCAAGGGCAGCGAGATCGGTAAAATAAGACTCGATCGCCATGCCATTGGGAATGATCGGCACCTCATTGACCGTCTCTGATGAAAGAAGGTCTGGTTCCCCTTGCAGGTAGACCAGCTGTTCTTGAATGTCGCGGATCTCAGCTTCGATCCCAGCTAATTCCTGAGCCAATTCGATCCCTTCGGCACGTTTGGGGTTCAGCAAAAATAGCCAGAAAATGAGTACGGAGGTAGCAAGAACTAATGCAATCACCGCGGAGATGATGATGTGTTTTTTGGAGAAAAAGACTCTAGTCATCCGCTTCCACCTCGCTTTCCTCTTCGCTCTCTTCACTGATCACTTGTGGTGCAGCGATTCGTGAGAGGTAGACAGTGATGCGCCCATCTTGCGGCGTTGAACTATGAGAAAAAGATTGATAAGTCACATGATGTACCCAATCGATTGCTTCAAAAGCCGATTTAAGGCGAATCAGACTTTCATAAACATCCCCTTGGACTGCCATGCTCACCAAAGGAAACAATGGTGTACCGTCTTGGGCTGTTTCGGACATTGTCCCCTCGCCATTTAGCAGCAAATTATACGAATTGATGGTCACATCGATTCCTGATGCCACTTCCTCAAAGGTTTCCATAATAGGCGCTGTGAAATATTTCTCTTGCTTTTGCAAGGCAATGAATTCTTGCAGGTCTTGAGATTTTGACGCTAGCATCTCTTCTAACTGGCGCTGGAAAACGATGCGCTCTGTTTGACTAGACATGATATTGCTTTGATTATTGGTCACCAGCCTTTGATAATACCAAAAGCCTAACCCACAAACCCCAACGACTACTAACGAAAGGAGAAGCGAAACCGAAAGAATGACTTCAAACGCCCGATTACGGATAAATTTATTAGGCAATAGATTGATGTTCATGGTTACACCTCTTTCGTCGCTAATCCCGCAGCCAAGATATAGCGGTCGGGAATTTTTTTCTTGCTGGTTTCACTTACTTTTGCGGAAATCGTTTTGACCGGCAAAGAAGACAACTCATGAAATATTTCTTGGACTTCTTTCCGCAGCATTGGATGACCGCCGACTAAGTAGATTTTTTTCAATTCACAATCAGGCGAGATTTCCTGATAATAGTAAGCAATCACCGAATTCAAGGTTTCTGCTAACCCTTCCAGTGCTTGGATCTCCGCACTTTCCCTAAAGTTCACTTGCACAGATTGGGCTTTTTCAATATATTTCCAGTTGGCTTGATTATAATCTTCATACTGCACGTAAGTCGGCACCAATTCTTCAAAAAAGGTGATATTAGCGATGCCAGCATCTAACTCGACCAGCACAAAATTTTCACTCCAGTTGATCTGTCGCTGAAACATACGACTATACGCCAGAAAACTGCAATCGACGCCCATCAGCTGATGGCCGCCTTTTTTCAATGTGTCGCCGAGTTGAATCAAAATCGGCTCTGATGTGACCACGACTGGCACATTGCCATTGATGGTAAACCGATTCCGCTGGATGACCACAGCTTGCGGTTCTGCTTTCTCTTCCTTCTTGCTGGCTTTTTTCTTTTGTGCTTTTGGTGCTTTTTCCTTGTTACCTTTACCAAGGATCAGTAGATCAAAAATCGGGTTTTCAAAAGGCAAAGAGATGGACTCCCCCAATTCAAAATACAAGTACTCGCGAATCTCTTTTTCCGAGTTCATCTTACCGATTGGGATCTGTTTGATCAGCAGACGAGAATTTAGTGCCGTGATCACCACACTCATCGTGCGTAATCCCAAGCGTTTGGCAATCTCATTGAAGGCGGCTTCAAGACTATCAGGATTGCGCAGCTTATCATCTTTAAAAATCGTACCATTCACAACCAGCTCGCCGTATTTGAGACGGTCACCTTTTTTGGTACAGTAACGGATGCAGTTTTTTTGGATGTCGATCCCTACTAAGCGGGGAATTGTTTTTTTGCCAAACATACGAGGACCTGCTTTCTTCTTGTTGGTTTTATATGAAGGAACCAACGTTATTTCTATGTACAACGCTTGCTTAGCTAATCAAGCAAACGTCAAGGTCAGCAACCCAATTCAAAGGAACCAGCCGCTGCCAAGATAAACCATGCCGGTAGCAATGGCGATAAAGGGACCAAAAGCAATGTAGCGGCTTTTGACTTTGCCCCGTAGCATTTGGATCACGTAAAAGATCACTGCCAAGCAAGAAGCGACAAATAAAACGGTCAAGACTTGCACTGGGCCGATATACACGCCTAAGACGGCAAATAATTTGATATCGCCGCCACCCATGCCTTTTTTACTGAGCTCCGCTAAGAGATACAATGGCAAGAAGCCAGCAAAGAAGCCGACGAGCCAATACCACCAAAATTCATTTTGCGGTTGGATCAACCGTAAACCGATCCCTCCGGCGAAAAAAGGGGCTAACACTTTATTGGGGATCAGCTGATAGAAGATGTCGCTGGCAGAAATAATGGCTAATAAGGCTAATAAACACCAAGCGGCAATCACTTCAGCAGTGCCCCAAAACAGCAAGGTCGTACCCGTAAATAGCATGCCGATCAACACTTCATAAAGAAAAGCAATCAGCGGGATCTTTTTTTGACACTTACGGCACTTGCCTTTTAAAATAAGGTATGATAAAACTGGAATGAGGTCCCTTGCACCCAATGTCTGTTGGCAGTCATCACAGTGCGAGCGAGTCAGCAGGGATTCCTTTTTGGGAACCCGCCAACCAACCACTAGGAAAAAAGAACCTAGACACATTCCTATGATGAAAAGATAACCAATGATTAGGCCCATTGGGATCTGTTGCAAAATTTCGTTCATAAAAAACTCCTTTTTTCCTGGGGGTTGAGTTGCCGTACACCTTAGGTCAGGTTAGTGACTTAAGGTCGTGTAAATAGATCATCTCGTGTTAAAGCATTGATTTGACTCTGACTATAACCAGCATTTGCTGCTCCCACAGGATCATTGGTTACTTGCCCTGCTCTCAAAACATCACCTGGAACAAACATTGTAAGTTCACCATCTGCTGAAACATAGAATTGGACTGTGCCTGGAGCATTTGCTGACACTGATGTCCACGCATTTGCACTCAACAAGCCGTCTTCAATCACATCTGCCAAATCAAAATTTGCTGCTCCTGCTGTTCCATTGTTTAATGTACGATTCGTTGATTGGTACAATATTGCTGCTGAAAATGCTTGTTGTACATCTGCAACAGCTGCATCTTCCCGTGAATTTTGAATTACGTTACCGATCGCAATAACCCCGATCCCAGCGATGATCGCTAAGATAACGACTACTGCCAGCAACTCGACCAAGGAGAGGCCGCGCTCGTCTTTCAATAATTTATTCAATCGATTGTCCGTTGTTTCTTCTGCTAAAATTGCATCAATCATAGTGTGTTTACTCCTCCTGTTTCTTCCATATATATTAAACAAGCCGTCTAGGTGGCTTGATAATACCAAAATCATTACCCTTGGATCGCACCGAATAAATCGAACATCGGGATCATGATCGCCGCAACGATCAAGCCAACGATCACACAGATTATCAAGATGACAATCGGTTCCATGATCGTCTTCAGTCGTTTACTGGTTTCATCAACTTCTTTTTGATAGATGATACTCAATCGTTTCAGCATGTCCTCTAGGGAACCAGTACTTTCGCCAATCTCGACCATCTGGGTCACTAACATCGGGACCATCATGTTGCCGCGAAAGACATCGCTCATCTTGCCACCTTCTTCAATTTGAAAGGCACAATTATCGATGATTCGCTTGATGTATTTATTGGAAACGACATCCCGACTCATATTCAAGGCGGTCACCATACCGACGGAGCTGCTGAGCAGTGTCGACATGGTTGTCATAAATAATGAAAAACTATTTTTGGTGATCATATCGCCAATCAGCGGAATACGTAATAGAAAACTTTGAAAAGCAAAATCAAAGGTTGGATTGCGTCGCGCGATCCACAGTCCGACGAAAAATCCGACGATCAAGACGGCTAAAACCCACCCTCTGGTTTGAAGGAACTCGCTGATCGCCATTGTTGCGACGGTGATCGTCGGCAGATCGGCATCAAATCCTTCAAATACTTCCACGAACATCGGTACGATCATCACCAATAAAATGATCCCTACGATAAAGGTTAAAATCACTAAAATAATCGGATAGACCATCGCGGTAACAATCCCGCTACGGTTTTCGGCGCTTTTTTCATAGTAATCCGCCATATCCTTTAAATTTCCTTCTAGTGATCCAGACATCTCCGAAACAGCGATAACACTGGTCAAAAGTGTCGGAAAGGCATTGGGATGATCTTTATAGGCTTCTGAGAGCGGGCGTCCGCTATCAATCTCATCCCGAACTTCACCAAGAATTTTCTTAAAATTCGGGTTTTTTTGTTGCTCTTCCAGCATTCGTGAAGCATCAACGATCGTGATCCCCGAAGCGATCAATGTCGAAAACTGGCGCAAATACCCTACCAGCAGTTTTAACGAAACTTTTGTAAAGAGTTGAATCTCTTTATTCGCCAAGGTTTCTGGCTGTTCGATCAAACTGTTGACTTTGATATGCTTTTGGCGCAGCTTTTGGCGGGCTTCAACGGAGGAATTGGCACGTAAGCTGCCAGAAAACGTTTCGCCTCGGACATTGGTGCCTTGATAGGCAAAGAGTGCCATCGGCTATTCGCCCCCTTCCTCCATCAAGTTATCTGCCACATCGGCATCGACCCGTTCCGCAGCAACGAGTTCTTCTAAAGAAGCGCTCATGGTATGCATACCTTCGTTTTTCCCCATCTGCAGCATATTATGAATCTGGTGGGTTTTCCCTTGACGGATCAAACTGGCGATCCCTCGGGTATTGAGCATCATTTCGGTTGCTGCTACCCGTCCGTTGCCATCGATCGTTGGCAGCAAGCGCTGGGACAAGATCCCTAGTAATGCGCCAGCAAGCTGTGTACGAATCTGAGTCTGCTGATCGGCAGGAAAGACATCGACGATCCGTTCAATGGTCGCCGGTGCACTTGACGTATGCAAGGTTCCTAATACCAAGTGTCCCGTTTCCGCTGCCGTCAAGGCAATCGAGATTGTTTCAAAATCTCGTAGCTCCCCTACTAAGATGACGTCTGGATCTTGACGCAGGGCAGCTCGTAAGCCATTGCCAAAGGACAGGGTGTCGCTGCCGACTTCGCGCTGGGCAACGATGCTTTTTTTGTGGTTATGGATGTACTCAATCGGGTCTTCCAACGTCAAAATATGCGTCTTTTTGGTATCATTCAAATAGTCCAGCATCGCAGCCAGTGTCGTTGATTTTCCAGAACCGGTCGGCCCTGTAACTAAGAACAAGCCTTGGCTTTTATGGATCAGGGTCCGTAAGACGGTTGGCATACCGAGTTTGCTTAACTTCGGGATCTCGATGGGGATCTGCCGTAAGGCGATCGAAACGGTATCTTTTTGGCGGAAAATATTGACCCGAAAGCGGCAGATGTCGCCTAATTCGTAGGCCAAGTCGGTTTCGCCTTTTTCCTTGAATTCCTCCCATTGCCGTTGGTTGCAAAGGATTTCGGCAATGGCTTCGATATCCTTGGTGTCGATGGTCGGAACCCCCTCGATCGGTAGCAAGTCGCCGTGGCGACGAAAAATCGGCGGTACGCCTTCGACTAAATGGATATCCGATGCTTTTTGTTCCACAGCGATCATCAGCCAATGATCGATCCGCTCTTTAGGTGACATGGCAGCAAACTGCGCCGCTTCGTTGCGATTGACGCCTTGTGCACTGCTGGCAGTCGTCGTTTTTGTCGCTGCTTGCCGTTCTGCTTTTTGAATGATCTCCCGCGTCGAGACAGATCGGTCTTGATCGCTCTGGCGATTGCGGGCACGTTTTTTTTCTCTCAGTTCACGATTTTCACGGATGCGGGTACGGGTCGGAGCTGTTTTTTCTCTCGTCGCCCTTTTGGTTGCTCGCTCTTGTGTTGCCACTCTCGTTTGATCCATTAAACCAGCCCCTTTCTATGTGCATTTCCTTTTAAAACAATGTATGTAGTTCTTCGGTGATCCCTAGATCACCGATAAATCAATCCGTGCCTCACTCTTCTGCGGCGACCACCTTCAAGACTTCTTCGATGGTGGAAAAGCCTTGTTGCACTTTGTCTAACCCATCATCCAACAAAAAGCGCATCTTTCGTTCCTGAACATAATCCATCAGCTGGTCGTTAGTCGCTTTGTTCGTGATCATACGACGCAGCTTGGCATCGATCGTCAACAGCTCTTGGACGGCCATTCGCCCTTTGAATCCCGTATTGCCACACTTTGGACAGCCCACAGGCTGTGCCAGTTCCGTAACCGTGATGCCATAGGATTCAAATAACTGCTTGTCCTTGTCGCTGGCTGGTCCTACTGTCTTACAAGAAGAACAAAGGGTTCGGACGAGCCGTTGAGCTAAGATGCCTTCTAACGCATTGGCGACCAGAAACGGTTCTACCCCCATGTCGACTAAGCGATTGATGGTGCTGACGGAATCATTGGTATGCAGGGTGGATAATACCAAGTGCCCGGTCATGGAAGCCCGAATCGCAATCTCCGCCGTTTCGCCATCTCGAATCTCTCCCACCATCACGACATTGGGGTCTTGTCGCAAGATCGACCGTAACCCAGCGGAAAAGGTCAAACCGACATTGCTGTTGACTGCCACTTGGTTGATACCTTGCAGCTGAAACTCTACTGGGTCTTCGACGGTGATAATATTGATCTCCGGCGTGTTCAACTCTTGCAGCGCCGCATACAAGGAAGATGATTTCCCTGATCCTGTCGGTCCTGTGACAAGAATGATTCCATGGGGTTTATGCAAAATCGCTTTAAAGGTCGCCAATACCTTCGGTTCAAAGCGAAACTCATCTAGGCGCCGAATGCCACTGGAGCGATCCAACACCCGAATCACGACTTTCTCCCCATGAATGACAGGCAAAACCGAGACCCGCAAATCAACCACGTTGCCCCCGTTACGAATCATTGCCCGACCATCTTGTGGCACACGTGTTTCGGTGATATCCAAGGAGGAAATGATTTTCAGTCGTGAAGTAACACCAGTCTGAATACTCTTAGGCAAGTTTTCATGGGTACGAAGCTCCCCATCGACCCGTAAGCGGACGACTAATCCTTTTTCTTGGGGATCGAAATGGATATCACTGGCGCCCCGATCCACCGCATCTTGCAGCAGGGTATTGACCAATTTGACAATCGGCGAATCATCTAATTTTGAGTCGCCTTCTGGGTCGATGGTTTCAACGAGAGAGTCGCTCAAGCCATCCAAACTGATCTCAGAAGGGTAATCGCGAACGATCAGTTGTTGGATATCGGCATTGTGGGCTTTTTGCGGACGAATCAATAACCCAGTGATCAAACGCATTTCATTGATCGCCGCATAATCCCCAGGGTTTGCCATCGCAACGGTCAAGCGGTTGCCTTTTTTTTCTAATGGAAAGACGCTGTGCTGTTTGGCAAACGAGCGGGGGATCAAGGACAAAACCTCTGAGCTGATCTCTAAGTCAAACAGGTTGCCTGTTTGTGTTTTCTCAGCAGTGGTTGAACTTGTGGTGTTCTCTGACTTTTTGAGAGGCCTTCTAGGTTTTCTACGTGGCGTTCTTTCACTTGATTGCGGCAACTGGCGCCCTCCTTTCAATAATCGAGTTTGTTGATATAGTCAAACATTCGTGTAACGGTTAAATATGCTTCATCATCAGACCACATGTTTCGATCCAAAAAACTTCTGAGGATCGTTACCTCCCCCGATTGCGCCTGACTTTCAAAGTCGCGGACGCGATAATTGACGCCTAATTGTTGCAGTTGATTTTCTAGTTCCACCTGGTCATCCATATAGTAAGGTACGAGAACGACCGTTCCTTCAAGACGACGGTTATGAGCCCCTGTTGCTAAAAAAGTCGGGTCAAATAATGCCAAATCTGGCAGTATTTCCATGACAAAGGTCGACTCTCTATCCACAGCTAAATGAAAGGGTTCAACGCCTGTATGACCCAAGATCAGCTGGGCACCATTTTTTAAGGTGATTTGATTCCAATACGCTGGATCTTCATAATAAGAATCAAAAACCGCGGAACTGCCGGCTTCTGCTAATGCCAATCTACGAGCAGTTTTCGGCGCATCGATAAATGAAAGCCCGTGAACCTCCATTATGGTATTGCTGCCATCCAATGTGATTCTTGACGGGTCATGGGGCACTGTGAATTGATTTTGATTCTGAAAATACGAGAAATCATCGATCGTTCCACCACTAGGCATCATCGTATTCGTCAGCATAAAATCACCATAAACAGTAATCCTTCGTTCCGTATCTTCGGTACTATGCACGATCGAGCCTTCCGTGACTGGTCCCGCATAAAAATTGCTGCTCGTCAGAACCATCGACGGCTTCATAAACGTCAAACTACCATCTGCCGCAGGGTTCTGTTTCGTAGCTTCTCGATGATAAAAATTAAAATAATTGGTATTTAATTCGCCTAACCCAGTGCCCGCATCCGGTGAATTTACGGAAACATTCAGATGGCCTTCAGCAAAGAGAACCCCTTCTTGCTCAACTCTCGAAGCCGAACTATTGGTGTTGTTGATCCATACGTTTCCAGCAAGGATATCCGTATATGCTTGTGATAGGACCAAGCGACTGCCAGCTCGACTGCCCAAATCGATATACATTCCTAAACCGGCTTGCAAGAAGATGTCTTTGATCACGTTCAACCCGTTACTAGGCTGTCCGCCATCATTCTGGATCGTAAGCAGACTTTTTGCCGAAAATTGCCCGCTTCCCTGTCCTTCCATCTGGACCCCATGATTAAAGAAAAAGGAACCATCGAAATGCAGCCAATTAAGAATCGGCTTTGTTCGAAAATCTAAAAATCTGCCGTCTTGAAAATCTTGCAGGACATTGTTGGCAAACCCGAATTGCAAGAAGTCATCCGATTCAAAAGCGAGATAATCAAACGATGGACGTACGCGTTGAAAATCGGCGACTTCAAACAATTTTCGAACCCAAGTATCGGCGGATACAGCTTGCCCTGCTGTAGAAGGTAAGTAATAGGGATAAAAAATGTTTCGCCAAATATCCAGCTGTGTTTGTCTTTGTTCGAGGTCTTCTTCTTCAAGCTGCATTTCATAGATATATTCGGCAGAAGCTGTATGTACTCGCGGTTGCCCTTCAGCCAATTGCGTCTGATTCGTGACTTGCGATTGAATTTGAATAATGATTTGAAGATTGGTTTTATCTGGCAGCATCGAGGCGGATTGGATCCATCCTTGCTCCCCACCAGATTTGGTCATTACATAAGGGGCGATCTCATTATATTCATAGTCAACGACAGAGGAGGTAAAAGAAAATGTATCATCGATGGTCTCATTCACATCGACTTCGTCCAGCACAAATCTCAATTCGTTATCTAGATGGTCTTGCCAGTCATTATTATTAGAATAGAAGCCGCCATTCTGCATGGTTCGAGTGATGAAATCATCTATTCTCAGTTTTAGCTCCTGAGAAGCGAGTTGAAAGGAATATTCGTGTACATCTTCCACGCGACGGAAGCTATCTATCGTTCGAATTTGTGAATTGACATTTCGAGCAACAAGGAAGACCAAGCCAATCATCAAAGAGGAAAGAATGATCGCCGCGAGGGCATAAATCAGCGCAAAACCAGCTTCATTTTGTCTACCATCGTCCATTCCCGGGTACCCCCCCTCTTGCTTTCTCATTGTCACGATAATTGATCGTAAATTCTCGTTTATAGATAATCTGCTTGTGGTAATCAGTGACCAGCTCCTCCATCTGCCACCAGCCAGTCAAATCATCATAATAATCCGCAAAGTTGATCGTTTCCGTGTAAAATAAAACGAAAAACTTGGTCTGGATACTGAACGTATCGCGATAATTTGGCGTATAGTGATGGGTCAACGTCGCTTCATTCTCATTTTTTTGTTGAATGATCTTTAACTTAATCGTAGGATCTTTCGTATCATAGACTCTGGCACGAATATTGTTGGTATCTGTGATATCCGTCACAACCATTCGCGGACTGCCCTCTTCCGTAATCGTTGCCCCTAAGGTTCCTTCGGGCATTGTTTTGACAATATGTTCCTCGTGGAAAAGAAGACTATCATATTTTCCTAAATACCCCGCATGTTCATAGATACCATCAATTTTGGCGATTTGGTCTGCTTGCGCCAAGATTTCATTCGCTATCCCTTGAAAGGCAGCAATTCGACCTTGACGAACAGAGGCTTGGACGATCAAAAAGAGTGTCCCAGAAAAGAGTGCAATGATGATGCCGAATATGACCATCGCCCCTAACAATTCGACAAGCGTGATTCCTTGCTCATCCTGTAATCGATGCTTCATCTGCGCCCCTCCTTTGCAACTTCCGCAAGAACAGCCAGCCCTTTCAATAGTCTACTACCCAATGCAGATACGTTTCTGTCAAAAATGCGCCCGTTTGTTTATCGAAGACCTGAATAATAAGTCCGAGCCCGAGCTGACGACGGTCGTAACTGTCTTCTCGCAGTCCATGTCTGGGGTCTTCGCGAATGGAGACCTTGACCAAATAGTTGGTGGTTTCTTCATTCTCCGACAAGTACGTTCCCATATAGAGGCGATTTTCTTCCGAATTTACCAAGGGCTGCGGCAAATGAGCGCCAGAATGATCGTATACCACCTTGCGAATAAATCGGCCCCGATTGAGATCATCTACAGCAATCGGGATTTCTTCATACATCGGTTGCCCTTGAGCATTGTATTGAATCCCTGAATTATCGAGGACCAAATGGTGTCGGCGAACTTCTGAGGGATCATCTGGATCGACCATCATCCAAGAAGGTCTAGCCGTAAAGATCCCGATATTCAAATCCGCCAAGTCTTGAGTCTGTGCCCGGTAGATTAGCCATTCCTTGACATCATCTCGTGCTGCGATGGCCTCTTCCATTCGGGTATTGTAGCTAAGGATCAGGTTGTTTTGGATGATCAGCATGGCGATCATGACCATTGCGATCCCGAGAATGACGATCGCTCCAAGGATCTCAACCAGGCTGAACCCTGATTCATCAAGTACTTTATGTGCTTGTCTGCCGTTTTTCAGTTTCATCACCTGCTTTTTACCTAGCCCCCGATCAAGGAGAATCCTTTTCTTCTAGCTGGTTGATACTTGTATCTGGGTCAAGAAAAGATAATTTGCTAAGGGCAAACCCCCAGTGAATCAGTTTATTGAAATCAGGGTAGTCAGCTAATGGAATACTTTTTTTGGCTTTGCGTGTGATGCGGATTCGTTCCCTGATATAATGATACCTTTCTTCTTCAACCAGTCGCTGAATCTCGGCGATCCCTTTTTCAACATCAGGATCTTCGACATTCGCTTGCATATATTGTTGGTAGAAATAATCCAAATACTTCCCGTATTGAAGAAAATAACGGTATTCAATTTCTTCAATGACCATTTTCACGTGAATCTCTCCTTGACTTATTTTCTAGCAACTTATTGAAGTGAGTACAAATGCCGATAGATGATCGCAGTAGCACTCTCTGGGCGATCATTGTCTAACTGAAAGACCTCCTTTAATGATTGTCGATCAGAAGCTTGAATGACTTCGACTTTCGGTAAAAGTTCGTAGGCAAGATGGCTATCGTCTGCGACACTTGTATCGATCATCACTTGTTCGATCAGTGAACGGGTAACGCCATAACCGTCTTCACTTTGATAGGATCGGTCCAAAGGGAAACTATAATAAAACCAGCCATCATCGGGATTATAGATCCAAGTGTTGCGATCGATCTGACGGTAATCGCTCAAAGAGCCGAATTCGATCATGATGGCTTCTGAATCGATCTGGGCAGGACTTTCAGAGACAAAGCTGCTTAGCGTTTTCACCGTTTGGGTCGGATACAACCCAGCAGCATCGGGAAACGCACTGATCATCTCTGGCAATTGAAAGGCACTGCCTAACCCAGATTCTGTCGTCGTGTAATCAAATGACGACTGGTCAATCGTTCCCTGTTCTCCGAGATACGTGAATCCCGTAGGTTCTTCATTGGTGGAAAAGGGGCTGGCTAGCTGCGACTCCGCCCAGTTTCGAACAAAATAACGATACCCTTCAAGATAATAACTATAGGTCAAGTTGGCTGCTTCAAAGGTCCACTCAGCAACCGGATCAGCAGGATTGAGCAGCAGCAGTTCCCCACTCATTTTCTGCATGACCGGTTGTTGGTTTCGTCGAAAGGAATAGCTGAAGTGAGCTTCGACAAGAACCGGTTCTTGCCAGAGATCTGGCGGACCATCGATCAAGTCTGATGACGGTTGCTCCTCCATTTCGTCATTGCCCTCGGTGTGATCGTAGAAGTTCTCAGGATTATCCTGTCCTTCAGCGTCTAATTCCCCCAATAACTCCTGCATCTCTTCGCTATCGAAGGCATCCAAGGCAGGCGTGGGTGCCAACTCTTCGATCGTCTCATCGCTGATCCAAACCATCACTTGACCATCAAGAGCATTTCCAATGAGTTCTGGGATCTGCTGGGTCACGTTCTGATACCCTCTTGCTAAAATCTCGTTTTCATCAAAGCGAGACAGTACTGGTAATAAGTCTGGCGCATCACTCGCATCAGCCGCCTGCTCAAAGGCTGCTTCCTCACTGTCTGGCGCGATATAGCGCAGCACTTCTTCAAAGCTTGCTCGGACAAAGACTGGCACTTCACTAGCGTTCATTACCCGAACGGATCGTTGGATCGTCGTCCCTGTAAGGGTCATTCGTTCCTGCCATTCTTCCAAAATCTCGATTTTTTCGAACACTTCATTTTCATCCGCTAATCGACGAATATGAATAGACTGATTATTCTGCCAAATCAAGATGCTAAGCAACAAAAGAAAGAAAAGCAGACCCGCGATACTATTTCTTAACACTATTTTTTTTTGCACCCTTGTTTCCTCTTTTCTCAAGTAATGACGGCTCTCAAGTAAAGAGATAAATGCCTAATAGAATGAATAAGGCGATCAATGATACACAGAAGATGATGGATAATATCAAGTTTTGATCAATAAAACGAAACACATCTGCTACATGGTTGATACTCATTGAGACTTCTCCAACGAAACGGTCTGCTTCGATGGCTTCTTCCCCAAATGCCTGTCCATCACCAATGACGGATAAATGATAGCCCTGCTCTTCGTCAGCCTCGATCGATAGTACTCGGCGAGCAATATAGCCGGTTCCTGAGCCATTTGTAAAGACCGCGAGCCCGTTTGGCTGTACTTGAGTGAAGGCTTGTTCTCTTAAAATGATCAAATCTTGTGTGCGTAATGCGGAGCTGTCAAGATTCGCCATCCCATTATCTGATAAACGCACCACCCGATGATTAAAAACCGTCATTTCGTTTTGATCAGTCACATATAAGCCGATAAACGTAAATAGGACAGTCATGCTACAAACCAAGAAAATCAGATAGATGATTTTCAGTACGAGATTGCCAGATTTCTTTTTGGCTGTTGGTTTCTTCGTCGCGGCTTTGCCTTTTTGCGGGGGTCGTCGTTTCTGGGAAACTTCCGCTGGTTTTTTGCCTTGCTTGTGGGTCCCTTTTGATTTGGCATTAGGATGACTTGATTTTTTGATTTTCCCCTGCTCGTTGTGCTGACTTGGACGTGCTTGCTGCAGTGGACGCTTTTTCTTTTTGCGTGGTGCTTCACTGGTCGTACTGGCAGCTGCTCTTTCTTTTTGCTTGCTAGGATGCTGCTTTTCGGTCGGTAATTTGGGGCGATTCGCTGTACTAGCCGCTTTTTTTCGTTTCTTTTTCACAGGCGCCTGTCCTGTCGGTTCTTTTTGGGTCGGCTTTTTTGGTCGTTTCTTGCCACTAGAAGGGCTGGCTTGCTTTCCTTGCGCCTGAAACTTTTCGATTCGGGGATTTCTCGGTGTATCCTCTGATTGGTCTCGTTTTTTTTCACGTTTGGCAGGCTGTGGCGGACGTTTTTTTCTTCTAGGTGCTTGCGACTGATTACTCATTGGCATCTACCTCGCTGCCCGCTCGTTCCATCCCTCTTAATTGGTTTGCATAAGTATTGGCATTGGCATTTTCCTGCAAGCGATCCTTGACGGTCCGAATGGACGCTGGCAAATTCCCTGAGCCTCGACGATTTGCCGCGCTTCTTTGCAAGTCTTCAAACAACGAACGGGTCGTCTCCGCTTCTTCCTTGCGGGCTGCTTCGATTGCTTGTGCACGTGTGCGTTCAATCTCTTCCAAAATCTCTTCGGTCGGCTCATTATCATAAATGGTTAGATCATAGGCCTCGATCAACGCATTCAGCTTTTGGTCATAATGGATGTCCGTAGCATAGCGCCCGGTCAACCACGCAGTTGCTTCCCGATAAGTTGGGGCATTTTCTTTCCAAACGGGGGCATAAAAGCGCGGGTTGCCTGTGATGCCTCCTCTTAGTAAGCGAGCGTAATCTTCGATGGATTCACGGTAACTTGGGTATTTACGGAAATTGGAAGAGATCGTATACCACGCACCACTTCCATCATCTTCTTGCGTATTGAAGGTCACTTTTTGCCCACGAAAGCTGCCCTTGATGCCAAAGAGATTGTGGTTTGGCGGACTGGATAAGGCACTATTTCCTGAGCCAGTCTCCAAGATGGCTTGTGCGATCATCACTGAAGCATAAAGATCATTGTTATAGGCAACATCCTGCGCGTCAGAACCGATCTCATTGATGAATTGCTGTGTCGTTAGATTACGAGAAACCGAAAATTGAAAATTGCTTTCCCGCTCTTCTTCATCAATCGGCGATTCTGGTTCTTCAGTGATTGGATCGGGCTTTTTTTCTTTGTCCTGATTGGTTTGATTCCCATTTGATTGGTTGTTTCCGCTATTGTTGCTGCTGTTGGTATCGTTGGTTTCTTGCTCATTCGTTTCAGGTCCAGCAGGCTGATTCGGCTGTTGATCGCCTTCTGAAGGATCTGGCGTCGACGGAACGTTTTCGGCCTCTTGGTCTTCTGTTTCATCCGAGCCGCTCTCCATCTCTTCCTCGTCTGTCTGTCCCTCGTCTGCCGGTCGTTCCACATCATTTACGACTTGGACTTCCGTTCCTTTTTCGGCCTGCTCCGCTTCTTCTGGAAGGGTTTCTTTTGTTTGTTCTGGAGGAGTATCAAGTTGCTCCGTTATCCTGTCAGCTCCTTCGTAAGAGACCGGTCGGAGGGCATCCGTTATCGATTGCCCACGACTTTCTCGTTGTGCATCGATGGTTTCCATATAAGTAGATGGTTCTACACCTAAGATCGATCGAACCATGGCTTCAGAAATCGTTTGATTATTGATGATTCCGATAAATGCTCCGATCGCTAACAGACTTTTTACGTTTCTTCTGGGCTTTTTCATCTTCTTGATCCTCCTCCTTGGGGCTGTTCTTGCTGGTGCCTTTTTTTGGTCGTTCATGGTCTTTGCTTTCATTTTTCTCAAGCTGCAGAAGCAGCAATTGATAATGAAAGGCATTGTTCCGCAAATACATCGTAAAACCTAGCAAAAGAGCGAGTAAAAACAAGTGACTGATAGTGACATATTCTCGAAAGGCAGAGAGATAAAAATAGGCGGTCAGCTGCAAAAATACCGCTAATGGGATCAAAGAAGCAATAAAGTAGATGCGGTATAAGAATAAGAATCGTTGTTTTTGCTTTTGGGTTCTCATAGACTGCTCCTAACGTCTGTATTGCTTTCGATCAATGCTTTTTTTTCTAATAGATAGCTTTCGCTTTGGAGAAGATCAAAGTAAGCGGCTTTTCGTAAAAGATTGTCATAGTCCATCTTCATAATGCGTGCGTAAGGTTTTCTAAACCATGGTCGCTCATACAATTTGACCCGTGACTCAATCACGCTGCATTCATAAAAAACCAAACTGATATCTTTAGCAGATAGGTTGTTGTCGACCACTTGCTGCACTTGCCCTCTCTCATAGGTCAATTCTTTTTCGTTCAAGGTCATTTTTTCGATCTTTTGTACGAGATTGTCATTGATGCGCCAAACCTGTTCGAGGTATTTGGCTTTTTGAAAAAGATAGGTATATTCTCGTAAGCTGATTTTCAATTGCGTATGCCAGTTCTCGTCTTCTTCATCGGTCAAGCTGTTTAAATAGTGGATACTATTTTTGATCAAAGAGGCTTCTAAGTTTTCGATGTAGATTTCAAGCTTTTGATTGGCCAAGCGCAAGCGCTCTTTGCTTGCTCGTTCTCGTTTCGCCTCTTCCTCCAACGCTAATTCATTGGCGTTGACTTTGGACAATTGCTTGGCTTTTTTTGACTGTTTTTTTTTGCTGCTTTTTTTTCGAACTTTCTTTTTGAACTTTGGTGGCTCATCCGCACTGACCTTTTGGAACTCGAGCGTGTCTTCCAGTTCTTTTTTCATTGCATTGGTTTTGCCCTGACGTTTTTCTTCATGGACTTGCGCTTTCGGGCGACTCACAAACGTGACATTTTGTTCGTCGATCACGCTTTGTACGATTTTTACCAGTTGCTCTTTAAAGTCGTTCGCATCACTTACACCAGCGGGGGCTTGCTGCTGCAAGCTAGCATGCAACTGCATCGTAAAGGGAAACTCTTCTTCTGTGTATGCGATTGGTACAAACTCCAAAAACAAATTGCTTTTCTCATCGGACACATGATTGATGCCGATTTGCGTCCACACAAACTGAGGAAATTGCTGTTCCAAGGGAATGCGTAATTTTGAGTAATCGATTTTTTTCCGTAAGATCTCCATCTCGATATGATGGGTGAAGGCTTCGATGGAATAAAATTGCTCAAAGTAATGCGTCACTTGTTTGCGAATCGAGGATTTGAGCGGCCACTTTTTTTGATAGAGGTTGTCACAGGCAGTGATTACTGATGGAAGTGCCTCTTGTTTGTAAAATAATTCCTCAAGATTTGGACTCAAGGTTGGATAGATGGCAATTTTTAAAATATCATTCGTCACATTCGTCCCAATGACCAACATTCTCATAAGAAATCAAGTCGTAGTTGTTGCCTGTGATTTCTTATACAGCATATATGGTCCTAGTGGGTTTCCCTCCTTTGTCGTGTCGCTCTCGGAAATTATTTAGCAGACCTTTTCGTCTATTCCGACTCATAACCTTCTTTTTAGTCTGGCAGATTCAACACTTTGCTATGCTGGATCAACTGCTCAAACAACCCTTTCGATTCATGATGAAACGTCGTAAGTCGTTCTTGGTATTGCTTGATCTCTTGACGGATTTTCATCACTTCCATCGATGCTTCTGAAATGATCTTGTGGGCTTCATTTTCCGCCATCTGACGTCTTCTGTCGGCTTCCAGTTCTGCTTCAGCAGCGGTTTCCCGTGCTTTTTCTTTTGCTTCGATCAAAATCGTCGCCAGCTCGTCCTTCATTTGTTCGACCTTTGCCAGCTCACGTTCCAAGTCACGCTGTAAGACATTCTTATCTGCCAATTGTTCGACTCTTGAACGTTCGAGATCCCGATATTTCGCTTCCGCTTCTTGCAAGCGCAAGTTCAACTGTTGATTTTCATTTTCAAGCGAAGTGATCCGGCGCATGCTTTCGACTTCTTTTAATTTGTAGTTTTCGATTATCGCCGCTTTTTCTTCTAAATGAATCGCTTTTTCTTCAAAAGCCTGGACTTGCTTGCTTTTTTCTTCTAATTCTTTTAGCAGTTCATCTTCTCTTTGACGCAATTGTTCGAGCTCTTCTTCTACTTCGATCAATTCGTCTTCTTGACTCGTCAACTGCTCAATTTCTTGCTCATAATTGGTTTTGAGGGCTTCTTGTTGACGTTCTGCTTCTTTTAACTGCTGCTGTAACTCGTTGTAGCGCATTTGCAGCTGCTTGTTTTCATAAATGATACTTTCTTGTTGCGTCGCTTGCGAAGCCATCCGATTGATGGATTCTTGTTTGTTTTCCAATTGCTTGGTCAAATGTTCGACGGTCTTGGTCAGTTGTGAAACGGTATTTTCTAATGCCAGCAGCTCTTCTTGGGCATCATCGTCATACTCGTCTTCCTCGTATTCTTCATCCTCGTACTCATCGTCCTCGTACTCGTCGTCATCATATTCTTCATCATCGTACTCGTCTTCGTCGTACTCTTCTTCATCATATTCCTCGTCGTAGACATGAACGCCTTCGTAAGTTTCTTCATCTTTCTTTTTGCGAAATAATGCCATGTTACCCCTCCTGATTCCTCACTCATCGATGATTTGATTCGTTAACAATTTAGTGTGTCTACAAATTGGTCTGCTTGTTCGTCTGCTTTCGTGAAAAGTTGCACTTTCGCTGTTCTATCCGCGGTCGTTCTTTCAAACGAGCTGACGTTTCTGCTGTGACCTTTTGAGCAGTGATGTCCGTTTCCTTCTTGCCATCATTCGTTCAAAAAAAGAAAGCAAAAACCACCACACCCCTTGATTTCCACGACCTCCATTTATTTTGGAGGATAGAAATCAAGTCAGTGAATCGGCCTGTTTCTCAATAAAATAGCCATTAAACGAAAAGACGGCTTCCGTTCGCAGAACATCTGTTGTCTATTTGATAGTATCAAAGCAAAAACAGATTGAAAAATCAGATATTTCTTCACTTGATGAAATATCTGTCAGAGCAAGTCGTTTATCCACATGATATTGTTAAAAATTGAGCAAAATATCTTCGTGTTAAGGAAACGAATGGTCTTCTTTAAACGATCTTTATCTTAAATCAACAATCACGCCTTCTTAACCGCCGATCAATCCCCTCAAAAAAAATCAGCGACCTTATAAGCCAAGGTCGCTGATCGATTCTTTACCTATTATATAGTTTTACTGCTCAGTCATCTTTCATCTATTGGAAGCGATCCCTTTTCTCTCAGTTTGAAAGCCGGTTCCTGTCTACCGATCTGCAACTGTAAGTTTTTTTCCCTAATGGGCTGCTTTTCTATTGCCTTCAAAAAAAGAAAGAACCGTTTCTTGAAAATCCATTTTCTTTAAACGAACAACTTTTTATGCATGTATAAGGTCGCCATCCGATAATCATAATGGATCATCGAAAAGGCTAATAGTTCGCCATTTCTCAGATAGCTGTCGTCTCGTACGATCAGTGCGGGCATACCTTCTTCTAGATGAAAAAACGCTGCTTGTTCCTGTGATAACGGTTTGCTTTGAATGAACTTGTCGATGAAGGCGACTGTCAGTTGTTTTTCTTCTGCCAAAGCTTGGAACATTGACCCCTCCATCATTGTTTCGGAGATCTCCCCTACGATTTCAGGTATATAATAGGAACGCTCAATCAAATACGGTTTGTCATCTAGCGTGCGAAACCGTTGGACTTCGATAAAGTGCTGATCTTTCGCAAATTGTTTTTGACTTGGGAGAAACAACGCCTCTGATACTTTGACCAGTCGCTTTGAGGCTTTGACCGTTCGAATGTTTTTCTCGCCCCGTGTCAAGTCTTCATTGAAGCCAAGATCTCCTTGTTCAATGGTCGGTTTTTGGTTGTTATGAAAACGAATATACGAGCCGCGGCCTTGCATCTGGTAGATCCAGCCCATCTTGCTCAACTTATTGAGGGCTTGGCGTAACGTATAACGAGAAACTGGATAAATTGCCAAAAGCTCTCGTTCACTAGGCATCTTCCCCTGCTCATTTCCAATGTCACCGGCTTCGATCTTTCTGATCAATTCTGCTGCTAAGTCTTCAATACTGAGTTTCGTCATCTGCCTACTCCTTTCCTTGCGATTCTCTACTACTATTATCGTCTTTGGCGTAAAAAAAGCCAGCTATTTTTCATAGCCGGCTTATCAAAAAAACGGATAGATTATGCCTTCGTTGCGTTTGCTTGTTCGTCCTTATATAATTTGCCATCATACATTTTGATGAATGGGAACCAAATCAAGAAAGCAACGACTGCACAGATGATTGCTAAGACAAAGGCACGCCAGTCACCACCTGAACCAATAAAGCCGGATAAGCCAATTGGAGTTGGCCACGCTACTTGGGCAATCGGTGGGTTAACAAAGCCTAAGTTGATGCCAAAATAAGCAACGGACATTGAAACCATCGGTGCTAAGAAGAATGGGATCGCTGTGTACGGGTTGTATACCACTGGCATCCCGAACAAAATCGGTTCATTGATATTGAAGAAGGATGGCACGATCGCTGCTTTTCCTAAAGCACTTAACTGCGCTGATTTTGCAAAGAAGGCGATGAAAATCACCATTCCTAACGTCGCTCCTGAACCACCGATCGTTACGAAACTATTGTTAAACTCACCCGCGAAGGCAATGTTGGCACCATTTTGGTTTTCCACCATATTCGACAATACGATTGGCGTCAAGAACGAGGTCACGATCGTTGCCCCATGAATACCCACGATCCAGAGCGCATGCATGAAGAAGTAGATAACAAGTAGTCCGACCCAGGTACTGGTCAATTGCGTCACGAAACTAAAAGGAATCGCAATGACTTTGAAAATATCTGTGCCCATTGCGACTAATGCACCATTGATGACGATTACAGCTAATGAAGTCAGTGCCGTTGGGATCAATGCTGTAAAAGAGGAAGATACTCCTGTTGGCACTGTGTCAGGCATTTTGATGACAATATTGCGTTTCACGCAGAATGCGTAGATTTTTACGGCAATAATCGCCATGATGATCGCTGTAAAGATCCCAGTTGTTCCTAAACGAGTCACCCCGCCAGCCATTTCCCAACCATCGATGATTTTTTGGTCATCAGAAATGACATTAACTAATGTTGCCATACCGCCTTCAAAAACTAATTGTGGCAAGCACATAAAGAACGCCATCATTGAAAGCAACGCGCCATTGACTGGGCTAAGAACGATTTTTTCTTCTTGTGCTTGGATTTTGGTGTACTCGTAACCAAACACGACACAGAAGTAAAGTGCTAAAATCCCCATCGTTGCGGTATTACCTAACATGTAAAGATTTTGGATCTTATCGAATGACGCACTCCAAATGCCCTCTAATGCAGGGAAGCTTTGTGGCAAAACGCTGATGATCAAGAACATAGATCCTACAATAGTGAAAGGAATCGACGCCATCCCGGCTGCCATGACCCCACGAACGATCCGTAATTGTGAGATTTTCCCCATTGGACCCATTAAGTAGCGGTCCAAGAAGGCAAACATTTTGTTATTTTCTGAATCCATTGACTGTTCCTCCTTGAGTTTCAAATGTAGTCAAATACGTGAAATATTTGTCGCGGTCATGCTCGATCAACCACGCTTTACGCTGGATGAACAGGCACGCGATCATGCCGACAGTAAACAAGGCAAGTAAGATGCCTCTACCCGATTGATTCATAAAAGGAATCAATGTTGCTTGCTGTCCGATCAAAATAAATAGAATTGCAATCAGATTGACACCGAATTGGAGCCAATATCCGATTTTTGTCACCAGTAAACGATTCGATTGCTGCCAATATTTTTGAGTTTGTTCAATAAGTATAAGTCCATCAACGATCAATAAGGCAATGGGAATCAAACCAGCCCATGTCCATTGAGACAGACTCAATATGGTCCAATAAAGATTGACAAAGAAAAAGATCGCAGTCATATAACGAAAAAGTAAAAAACGATTAAACCGCATACTTTTGTTTGCATATTCTTTCTTGGCTGCTTGGGTTACCGGTTTCCTTTTGGTCACAAGTCCTCCTCCTTTCTTTTTGCTTTCGCTCAACAACTTGTTCGAACAAGTTATATTCTAGCAGAATTCTTGTTGAATGCAACCGATTTCTTTTTGAAAGTTTTCTCTGAAAATAACCTGCTTTTTCATTTGTTATTTCTGAAAAGTTAAGCTGATCTCAAAGAACCTTGCAGGATAATACTGGAATGTTCCTGATGTTTGGCTTTTGTTCGAGCAGAAAAAAAGTTGTTTTTAGCGTTACTTTTTGCAAAAAATGTTTGTTTCTGAAGGCTTTATCCCCCATGCAAGGCAACAGGTTTGTCAACTTACTAACTTTACAGTACACTCTAAGTAACAAAATAGTTGATTTCAAACATGCGTTATTTTTATTAATCGACATTGCCTGTACTCGTTCCTTAAAACGAAAGGAGATCTCCCAATGGATGTATTAGAAACTTACTTAACCAGCATTGAAGATCCAGTAAAACAAGAAAAACTGCGTGCCTTATTTGCCGCTATTACCAAGAAATTTCCTGACCTCGTTCCAGTCATTAAATGGAATCAGCCGATGTTCACCGCACATGAAACCTTTATTATCGGTTTCAGCGTTTCAAAACCGCACTTTTCTGTCTCTCCAGAAACCAAGTGTCTTGAACAGTTTATCGATGCCATTGAAAAAGCTGGCTACAGCCATACGGATAACATTTTTCGCATCAAGTGGACTGAGCCGATCGATCAAGCATTGATTGAAGACATGATCGCTTTCAACCTGAAAGACAAAGCGGAGATGACCCGCTTTTGGCGCTGAGCCAATTGAGACTTCGTAAAAGAATAGCAACCAAAAAATCCGCAGAAGCCTGTTCGCTTCTGCGGATTTTCTGACTATTATAAGCCCAATTCTGGTGCCGGATCAAAGAATCCTGACCATAAGCTTGTTGACATCCCTAAATGTAGATGGACGCCAGTTGAATTTCCAGTCGTTCCCATACCGCCTACATATTGTCTAGCTGAGACGCTTTGTCCGACCGAGACAGCTGGCAGTGTACTAAAGTGCATGTAGTAGCTGTAAATGCCATTGGCATGTTTGATGATCACATAGTTACCAGTTGACGGACCATAGCCCGCTTCGACAACTTCGCCTGCTTGAATCGCATAGATCGGTGTTCCTGTCCCCCCGGTAAAGTCGATGCCATTATGTTGATTTCCTGATGCCCCTGTTGGATCTGTTCGATACCCAAAACGACTCGAAATATGAACCGAATCGACTGGCATTTGCCATCCACCTGTGCTTGCTTGTTCTTTTGGCTCAGTTGCTTGCTGCACAGGTGCAGGAGTAGCTGCAGGTTTTTCTGACGACACCGATGTTTCTGACGACACTGCGGCTTCCGTCTTCGGCTGTGCTGCTGCCACTGCTGCTTGTTGAACGGCAGGATTTTCAGCAGTTTTAGCTGACTCGGCTTCTGCTGCTTGCTGGCGTTTTGCTGCTTCTTCTGCTTCTTTGCGCGCTTTTGCTTCTTGTGCTTCTTGCTCAGCCAGTTGCTTCAACGCTGCTTCTCGTTGCCGTTTTGCTTCTGCTTGGTCCGCTTCCAATCGGTCTTTTTTCTCTTCTTCGGTGTTCAATGCCAAGGCAAGGTCCGCTAGTTCAACTTCTTGATTCAATTTGACATCAGCTAATTCCGCTTGTTTTCCTTGCAATGCGTTTGACTGCTCTTCGATCACAACCAATTGTTCCTGCAACTCTTTTTCCAATTGCTGGCTCGTTGCGATATCTTCTTGCTGTTGTTCGACGATGCTATTGCTGGCATTCATGATCGTTACTGAAGCGATCGCCCGTTGAATGGCTTCTCCGATGGATTCAGCATCAACGATTTTTTGGAACAACCGATTGGAAGGTTCCGACGTTTGAATGTCACGCGCTTGATTCGCCAGTACCTCTGTGCGCTTGATGATTTTTTCTTCAAGGACTTGGATCTCTTGTGCCAAGGCATTGACTTCTTCTTCCGTCGTCGTTTTCTTTTGTAGGATTGCTTGGATTTCTCCTTCAATCGATTGAATCTCTGCCTCTGTGGAGCGTTTCAGTGATTCTAATGAGGTAGATTCATTTTTTATGTCATTGATTTTTTCATTTTGCTGCTGGATCTTCTGATCAAAGCTGTCTGCGGATACCGTCACGACAGGCAGCGTCAGCAAAACAAGTGAACTTGCAACCAAAAGTGTCTTTTTCATTTTTTCTCCTTAACTAGATGTGTCTTATCGCTTTCTCTAGCATACCGAAAGATTTCATTCTTGGGGTTGTTTTCACACAAATAACATCTGGCTGCAAGAAATTGACATCTAGCTGAAACAAAATTGTTAGAATATTTCAACGAAAAAGATTGCTTTTCTTCGTCATTTAACCTTCGTTACTTATCAAGCGGTTCGTCTCCTGACCGATTGCCTACAAAAGTGCCGCTATTTGCAGCAATCAGTACTGGACCTATGCTATACTGAATAAAAACGGAGGTTCTCATGATACAACAAGTGACCCAATTTACTGATTCTGAATTAGAAACCATCGCCCAGATTTGGCTGCAAAGTAATTTGGATGCCCATGACTTTATTTCGGCTGCCCATTGGCAAGATAACTATGATTTTGTGAAAAAAGCCTTCTCTGATGCCCTTATTTACACCTATTCGGTGGATGATCAGCCCGTCGGCTTCATCGGGATGTTGGGTGATTATATCGCTGGTATTTTCGTTTTGAAAGACTATCGTGCCCACGGCATTGGCAAGCAGCTTTTACAAAAAGCACAAGCAGAACACGAGAAGCTGACTCTGAATGTCTACCAAAAAAATACAGCTGCTATTGCGTTTTATCTCAAAAACGGCTTTACCATCGTTTCTGAACAACTGGATTCTGATACCAATGAAATCGAAAACACCATGGAGTGGCATCGTTGATGCTGCTCTTTTTCCTATTTTTTTCTACCCGTTAGTTAACGAACCCTTTGGAAACTGTTTAATAAAAAAAGTATAACTGATCAAACAACATATTTCCCAGCAATACATATAGGACAAATATACAAAATTTGAATGAGCAACATGATTGATTATTTTCCCCTTCGTGCAGTCCCATCTTCCCTTGGATTGGCACTGTCAAATGGTATAAAGCAGTGGATACTATGGTCATTGATGCAATGAAAGTAAACAGCCTCCTCCTAAATTTTAGGAGGAGGCTGTTTAGGATTGAATCGAACTTATACAGAAGATTCTGCTGGATACTCCCGCAAGCGATACCCGACGCCGATTTCAGTGATCAAATATTCTGGCTGCAGCGTATTGGTTTCGATTTTTTTGCGAATGTTTGAGATATTGACTCGTAAGGTTTGTGCATCCGCTGCAAAAGGTCCCCAGACTTCACTGGTCAGCGTATCGTAAGTGACGACTTTGCCTAAATTCTTGAACATTACTGCCATGATACGGTATTCGTTTTTGGTCAAATGGATCTCATTTTGATTCTTGTACAGGATTTTCTTCTCAAAATCGATCGTTAACTCCTTGTTTACGAGAATCGGGCTGCTGCTAAAGGCAGCTGACTCCTTGTGCCGCAATGCCGTGCGGATACGGGCAAATAATTCATTGGTACTGAAGGGCTTTGTTACATAATCATCGGCACCGAGGTCTAACGCTTGCACTTTGTCTTGTTCATCCTTGCGGGCAGAGATCACGATGATCGGTGTGTTCATGCGCTTACGAATGATTTTTAACAGCTCCATGCCATCAATGTCCGGTAAGCCCAGATCCAGCAAGATGAAGTCAATAGTTTCTTCCTGCAAGAGCATCAATGCCTCCATGCCCGTACCAACTGACGTAAAGTTGTAGTGTTCTCTTTGCAAGACGACCTCCATAAAATCAACGATATTCGAATCATCTTCAATCAATAAAAAATGTCGCTGCATGTTCTTCCTCCTTACTGCTTTAAATAAATACGAAAGATGGTACTGCCGGCTTTCGTTTCGATCGCCAATTTGCCTTCATGGGCATGGATGATGGTTTTAACGATACTCAGTCCGATGCCTAGTCCATTTTTGGAATCCACCGGCACTTCGGTGTCATTGGTCAAATTCGCTTGGATTTTTTGGTATTGCCCTAGGGGGATCTCCCCTTGGTTCTCGATTTCAATGACCACTTCTTGCTCCTGAAAAACTCGCAAGAAAATCGGTGTATCGGCGGTTCCATGGCGTACGCCATTTTCAATCAAATTAAACAAGGCTTGTTCGATCAAGATGGGATCGACTTGGACAAAAATCAGCTGATCGGGCATCTTCACGATGATTTTTTGTTGCGGATAGACTTTTTTTAGGTGCGTTAAAACCGCTTCGATAATTTCTTCGATTGGTTCTTCACTGCGCTTGACCGCCATGTTAGTCAAATTGATGCGGGTCACCGACAGTAAGTTTTCGACCATGCGGATCAACCACTGGGATTCACTTTGGATATCTCCTAGCAGCTTTTGTTTCGTTTCCTTTTTGATCGCGCCTTCGGTTTCGCTCAATGTTTCGGCAATGCCAGAAATCGTCGTCAGTGGCGTCCGCAAGTCATGAGAAACCGCACGCAGTAGATTGCTGCGGACTTTTTCCCGTTCGTTTTCTAATTGGATCTGTTCTTTCTCACTCGCCAGAGAGACTTGCTCCAACACGGTAGCAATTTGGGTGATCACAAGGCGCAAGTAATTCAATTGACTATTGGCCAACTGATGCTCCTCGTTGCGTTCTACCCCAAGGGCGCCTAGTGGTTTGCCGTTTAAAACGATCGGCAAGTAAAATCCATTGGCACCAATCAGAGTATCTGTGCCGCGACCGGCTTCTTTTTGATTTTTCACGACCCAAAAAGCGACGGCTTTCTCATCCTTGCCAGTTAGTTGAGACAATGTTTCTCTTGAACAATGCAGACTTCTCAAGTGACCTTCTCTGTCATATAACGCCACTTCTCGCTGGAGTAAGCGTGCCAAATAGGTGGTCGTACTTTCATAAATGTCTTGCTCATTCCGCGTTTCCATGTATTGTTTGTTCAACTCATACAATATCTCCATTTGATGCTCTTTTTCCTTGGCATTTTCTGCCTGGGTCTTCAATCGAACCATCAAATTACTGATCATTAAGGCAACGATCAGCATGATCACTAATGTGATTGGATAGCCTGCTTTATAGACCGTCAAGGAATACAAAGGTTCGACAAAGAACCAGTTGTAAGAAAGGACACTAATGATTGATGCCATGGCACTCCATAGATAGCCACTCGTGTAACGTGCCACTAAGAGAACAAAAAAGATATAAACCAGCATCAAATTCTGATCGCCGAAATGTAAGTACTGCATGCCTTCTGTCACTATGGTAGCGAGCATGATCAGCCCAAAGGTCAAGCTGAAATCTCGACCGCCGCCTTCAAATAATTGCGAAAACGTCAGCCGTGGTCGCTGCATTTTTTCTTTAAAAGGAATCAAATGGATCTCAATGTCATCAAGGCGCCGAATCAAGCGGTCTTCTAAATCCTCGACAAACAATTTTTGGAACCACTTCTGAGAAACCTGTTTCCCCATGATAATGTCACTGGCACCCGTCATTTTGGCATACTCTACGATGGTCTCAAAACTGTCATCCGCTTCGATGTTGATGACTTCTGCTCCCAAACGCTCTGCCAATGGCACCTCGGTAGGTGTATCATCTAACGATCGAACTTGAATCACCGTCCATTCCGCCCCCACTCCTTGGGCTAAGCGGGCGGTCCAACGAATGCATTTCTCTGCCATTTTCGGCAAGCGATCATCAATAATCGTCAAAAGCTTGCTTTGGACTCGTTTTCGACCGCCGTTCATTTGATTGATATGATTGGAAGCTTTTTGGATCGCTAATCCACGTAAATAATCAAGTTTTTCTGGCGTAAAAAAGTTTTTTAGTGCCCGCTTGGCATTTTCATCGGCATAGATTTTGCCTTGTTCCAACCGATCAATCAGTTCGTCTGGTTCAACGTCCACCACTCGTAAGCTGGCGTGCTGGAAAAAGGTGTCGGGTACAGTTTCTCTGACTTCCACTTCCGTGACCTTTTCCACGATGTCATTCAGACTTTCGATATGCTGGACATTGATGGTCGTGTAGACGGTGATTCCTGCATGCAATAGTTCATCAACATCTTGGTAACGTTTTTTGTTTCGCGCACCAATGGGATTGGTATGTGCTAACTCATCGATCAAGACGATATCTGGTTTTAGTTGGATCAGTCGATCGATATCCGGCTCATATAGGGTCAATTGCTTGTGCTGGTATTGCTTTAATGGTACTTGTGGTAACCCTTCAAGCAATCGATTGGTATCAGGACGTTTGTGGGGTTCGATATAGCCGATCACCACATTTTTGCCCATGAGCAAACACTCATGGGCTTCGGTTAACATCGTATAGGTTTTTCCGACACCGGCAGCAAAACCGAAAAACACCCGTAGTTTGCCACGTTTAGGTCCAAAGCCGGCTTGCAGCAGCATCTCTTCTGGGATCGTCTGCTGGTTGTTTTCACTCATAGATGCTTCCCCCTATTCTTCGGGTAATTGATCGAGCTGCTGATTCAAGGTCATGATATTGACATATTCTCTCGTGGAGAACAGATCAGCTACTTTATTTCTGTTTATTATATCATGAATTGTTTGTTCATCGATGCCTCTTGTGTCAGCGATCCGCGGCAGTTGAAAAAGTGCCGCTTCGACACTGATATCAGGATCAACGCCACTACCCGAAGCGGTCACGAGATCGATCGGCACACTGGTTTGGGTTGGGTTTTCTGCCAGTAACGCCGCTGTCCGCTCAGCTACAGTCTTTTTTTGGGTCGTATCATAGGGCGACAATTGTGAAACGGTTTGATCACGCCCTTGGAAGTAACCTGCTTGGTCAAAGGGTTGCGCAAGCAGCTCAGATCCTTTGACCGCTCCGTCTTCCACGATTTGACTGCCGTTGGCTTGATGGGCAAAAAAGACTTGTCCGACACCAGTGACCAACAATGTATAGAGACCGCCAAATAGCACGGTACTAACTAGTAAAAATTTGATACTGGCAAAGAGGGTGTTCTTCATCATGTATTCCTCCTAAATGACTCCTTGACTCTGATGGATTTTTCTTATAGCAGAACAGCTGACAAAAGCAAATCTACTAGCTTGATGCAAATGAATGGTGCGATGATGCCGCCTAGGCCGTAGACGACCAGATTGTGCCGCAGCATTTGGCTGGCTGGTTTTTCTTGGTATTTGACCCCTTTTAACGCCAAAGGGATCAAGGCGATGATCACGACTGCATTGTAGATGACTGCGGACAAAATCGCCGTTAAGGGACTCCCAAGATTCATGATATTCAGCGCTGCGAGTTCTGGATAAATCGCATAAAACAGAACAGGGATCACTGCGAAATATTTGGCGATATCATTCGCGATACTAAAGGTCGTCAATGCCCCACGGGTCATCAGCAGCTGTTTACCAATTTGGACTACTTGCAGTAATTTGGTAGGGCTGGAATCAAGATCGATCATATTGCCCGCTTCTTTGGCTGCTTGCGTACCAGTGTTCATCGCCATTGCCACATCGGCTTGGGCGAGTGCGGGTGCATCGTTGGTTCCATCCCCCGTCATCGCCACCAAATGCCCTTTTTCCTGATATTCGCGAATCAGGTTCATTTTGTTTTCTGGTGTTGCTTCGGCTAAGAAATCATCGACGCCCGCTTCCGCAGCAATAGCAGCTGCCGTCAAAGGGTTGTCTCCAGTGATCATGATCGTCTTGATGCCCATCTTTCGCATGTCGGCAAATTTTTCTTTGACGCCATTTTTCACGATGTCTTTTAAATAAACGACCCCGAGTACCTGGCCATTTTTCACTACGACCAATGGGGTTCCACCAGCTTTAGCGACTTTTTCCACAATCTCGTCACATGCAGTGGGATAGGTCTGCCCTTTTGCCGTCACATATTGCTTGATCGTATCGGCAGCTCCTTTACGGATCTCATCGCCACGATAATCGATCCCAGACATCCGGGTTTTGGCACTAAAATCGATCCAATGGACATCAGCTTGCTGAAATACCCGTTCACGAATATTGAAGGCTTCTTTGGCTAAAATTACGATACTGCGTCCTTCTGCCGTTTCATCGGCAAAAGATGCCAACTGCGCTGCATCTGCTAACTCTTTGGCGGTGACCCCCGGTACCGGTAAGAACTCGCTGGCACGGCGGTTTCCCAGAGTAATGGTTCCTGTTTTATCCAGCAGCAAAACATCCACATCTCCTGCAGCTTCAATCGCGCGTCCACTCATGGCGATGACGTTTTCTTTGGTCAAACGGCTCATTCCAGCGATCCCAATCGAGGAAATCAAGGCGCCGATCGTGGTTGGTGCGAGACAAATCAGTAAAGCGATCACGATCACACTGGAAATCGCCATTCCCCGACCAGATAACTGACTGCTAAAATCAGTAAAGGGAATCAATGTGATGGAAACAGCCAAGAAGATGATGGTCAGTGTCACTAAGAACAGCTGCAAGCCAATCTCATTGGGTGTTTTTTTCCGCTGTGTCCCTTCCACCATCGCAATCATCTTATCCAAAAAAGAATGACCATTTTCAGCGGTCACTTTAATGACCAAGTAATCGGAAACGACTAAGGTTCCTCCCGTGACTGCACTACGGTCGCCACCAGATTCACGAATGACAGGTGCTGATTCTCCTGTGATGGCACTTTCGTCCACCGAAGCAGCACCTTCCACGACATCCCCATCGGCAGGAATTTGTTCGCCAGAAGGAACATAAACCAAGTCGCCTTTTTTCAAATCGGAGGAACGGACTTCGATAAAAGCCTCTTTGGCGACATCTTCCAAGGACATGACTTTGTAGGTCATGATGTCTTTTTTGGCTTGCTTCAAACTATCCGCTTGTGCTTTGCCGCGCCCTTCTGCTACTGCTTCGGCAAAATTGGCAAACAATATAGTCAACCATAAGAAGACGGTCACACTGATGCTAAACCACAACGGGACCGTTTGTTCTTGAAAACATAAAATCGTTGTCAAGATCGCCCCTAGGTAAACCACAAACATCACGGGGTTTTTGATTTGTTGGCGAGGGTCCAATTTCTTAAAGGATTCGCCGATCGCCCATTGATAGATTTTTTTCATTTTTTCTCTCTCCTATTTCGTTGTAAAAAAGTCTGCGATTGGTCCTAAAGCCATCGCTGGTAAAAAGCTCAGTGCACCGATCACGATGATCACAATGATTAGCATCTTGACAAAGACTGGACTCGTGGTTGACAAGGTTCCTTCATTACGAACGGTTTTCTTTTTGGCACCCATGTTTTCTGCCAGATACAAGATGGCTGCGATGGGAACGAAACGTGAAACGAACATCAAGATACTACCCAAACTATTCAGGAAAACAGTATCTGCGGTCAAGCCGCCAAAGGCACTCCCGTTGTTGTTGCTGAACGAAGTTGCTGCATACAACAGTTCGCTAAAGCCATGGGCGCCTTGGTTGGTTAGCCAGCTCATGATGTCAGGATGCAAGGTCATCAACATAGCCCCGAAAAGCGTCAGTAGCAATGGCGTCAAAATAACGATACTCGTCATTTTAATGTCAAAGGCTTCGATTTTTTTGCCGATATATTCTGGTGTTCGTCCCACGAGTAAACCAGCGATAAAGACCGTCAATAATAGAAAAGCGATCATGCCATAAAGTCCGCTACCGACACCTCCAAAGATGATTTCCCCCAGCTGCATCAAGAACATTGGGATCGCACCCCCGAGTGGTGTGAAACTATCCAGCATGGCATTGACTGATCCACTGGAAGCGGCGGTGGTACTCACTGCCCAGAGACTCGACCAACCGATACCGAAACGTACTTCTTTGCCTTCTAGGTTGGCATTCCCAAGCACTTGACTGAATTGCGGCCCATAAGCTTCACTGATCACTACGCCAATAAAGGCCAGGATCAAAAAGACGGTTGCGGTGATCAAGATCGTACGTCCTTGTTTCCACTCTTTGATCCAAAAGCCAAAGGCAAAAATCACAGCAGCTGGCAGCAACAAGATCGCTAAGTTTTCTAAAAAATTACTGAACATCGTTGGGTTTTCAAATGGATGGGCGGCGTTGGCGCCAAAAAAACCGCCGCCGTTGGTCCCTAATTGCTTGATGGCGATTTGACTCGCTACCGGTCCGAGCGCCATCCAAAAGGATTCTCCCTCAAATCCATTGACTTCAACGCCGCTGCTCAACGTTTGGACGACGCCTTGAGACAGGAGCAAGATTGCTAAAATCAATGAGAGTGGTAAAAGGATATAGAGCAAGGAACGGGTGATGTCTTGCCAAAAATTGCCTACTGTTCGTTTTTGTTTTTGCTGCAGCCCACGAATCAAGGCACACAGTACAGCTAGTCCTACTGCCGCAGATAAGAAATTTTGCACCGTTAATCCTAATGCTTGGGAAAGATTGGTCAGTGCTTCTTCCCCAGCGTAAGCTTGCCAGTTCGTGTTCGTTACAAAACTGACGGCTGTGTTCAATGCTAAGTCAAAGGACAAATTCTCAACGGCCGCCCCTTGCGGTAACCAGTGCTGGACCATCAATAATCCGGTCAATCCGATGATGGAAAAGACGCTGACGGCCAAGACGGAAAATAGATAGGTTTTGGCGGTCATTTCTTTTTTGCTGACCGAACCAATCACTCGATAGGTCAACCGTTCAATGGGTTGAATAAAGCGGACAAACCGCGGTGTTTTTCCTTGCATGATTTCTTTGATATACCAGCCCAAAGGAACCGCTGCTGCTAGTAAGATCAGTAAAAATAAAAAGCCTTGCACAAAATAGCTACTCATCGTTCTCCCCCCTCAAACAAGTACCAAAAGAGATAGATCATTACGATCACTCCGATTATTCCTAAAACAAGATTCATATTCTTCACTCCTTCATGACGTAAGCATACGCAAAAAGAAATAAAAATAGTGTAAATCTTCTGCTAGCATCTTTATATCTTCTTTATACGGCTGCTTATCGGACAAGAAAACCGCAATACAGCAGGTTTTTTTTAGAAAAAAAACAAAAACAGCGGATATCGTGAAGGATATCCGCTGCTAGAGTCATTGAGACTTATTTCGTTTTTCTGCTTTTGTTCGTGTGTTTCTTACGAAAGAAGACGATCCCCGCTAGTGCCACAAGGCTCACTCCTACAATCGAATAGCCTTGAGTGATGGCTGTACCAGTCTTTGGTAACACCCGTTTGTCCTTTGCGGTCGCTTTGCTTTGTTTACCAGGCTGTCCTGCATCCGTTGGTTTTTCTTGCCCTTTATTAGAATCATCTTTCTCTGGCTGCTTATCATTTTCCTCTGGTTCTTCTGCTTTTTCAATGACTTTGATCGTCGCTGTGGCGGTGACTGCTTCTTGTGAGTCAGTACCAAATAAGCGTGCGAAAAAGTTAGGAGTTGCTGCTTCATCGGTTACGATTGAATAGGTGACTTGATAGGTTCCGGTTTTTTTGGTATCAACCGAACCGTCCACCAACAGTTGCTCCAACGTAAGTGTCTTACCATCACGATCTGTAGCGGAGACAAAATTGTCGGCAGCTGTCCAGTTGTCACCAACATAAATCATGCTATCTTTCACAGTCACAGAGGTCTGGTCTGCCAACACGGTAATTGTGGCAGTGGCTTCGGCTTTGCCATTGTGATAGGTTACTTGGTATCTGCCTGGTGTGGTGCTGTCAACTGTACCTACTGTTATGATATCAGTCAGTTGCACTTCGTTGCCGTCTTTATCTGTTGCAGACACAAAGTTATCGGCTGCTTGCCAGTCTTCACCCTCATAAATCGTACTGTCTTTGGCAACTACCGTTTCTTGGTCAGCCACCACGGTAATCATCGCAGTTGCTTTTACATTGCCATTTTGATAAACCACTGGGTACTCGTCTGCTTTGGAGGTATCGACTGTGCCACTAACCGTCACTCCTGAAAACGGTAGATTTGCTCCCGTTTTGTCTGTGGCTGAGACAAAGTTGTCGGCAGCTTCCCAATCGTCGCCGACGTATAGGGTACTGTCTTTAGCTTTAATGCTTGTTTGATCAGCTAACACGGTGATCGTCGCTTTTGCTTCGGCTTTGCCATTGCGATAAATTACTTCATATTTCCCTGGTGTGGCGCTGTCGACTGTACCTACTGTTGTGATATCAGTCAGTTTTAATGCGTTGCCGTCTTTGTCTGTTGCCGACACAAAGTTGTCGGCAGCTTGCCAGTCATCACCTTCATAAATCATACTGTCTTTGGCGACTACCGTTTCTTGGTTAGCAACGACCGTAATCGTAGCAATAGCTTCCATTTTCTCATTGCTATAAGTAACTTTATACTGACCTTCTTTGCTCGTATCAACTGATCCGCTAACGATCACTCCTGAAAATGGTAGGTTTGATCCGGTTTTGTCTGTGGCTGAGACAAAGTTGTCGATTGCTTGCCAGTCTTCCCCGACATATAAGGTGCTATCTTTGGCTTTAACTGATGTTTGCTCAGCTAACACGGTGATCGTCGCTTTCGCCTCAGCTTTGCCATTGCGATAAATTACTTCATATTTCCCTGGTATGGCGCTGTCGACTGTACCTATCGTTGTGATATCAGCCAGTTTTACTGCGTTGCCGTCTTTGTCTGTTGCCGACACAAAGTTATCGGCGACTTGCCAGTCATCGCCTTCATAAATCGTACTATCTTTGGCGACTACCGTTTCTTGGTTGGCAACGACCGTAATCGTCGCCGTTGCTTTTACTTTGCCGTTTTGATAAACCACTAAATATTGGCCTTCTTTGGAAGTATCCACGGCTCCACTAACTGTCACTCCTGAAAATGGGACATTCGCTCCTGTTTTGTCCGTTGCGGAAACAAAGTTGTCGGCGGCTTCCCAGTCATCACCGACATATAAAGTACTGTCTTTAGCTTGAACGCTCGTTTGATCCGCTAACACGGTAATCGTGGCAGTTACTTCGGCTTTGCCGTTACGATAGATTACTTGGTATTCTCCTGGTACTTTCGTATCCACGTCACCACTGGTGGTGACTTCTGCCAAGCTTAACGGTTGTCCCTTCTTATCCGTTGCTGAAACAAAATTATCCGCAAGCTCCCACGCATCTCCAACATAAAGTGTACTATCCTTGGCAACGACTGTTTCTTGATTGGCAACCACGGTGATCGTGGCGACTGCTTTTTGATTGCCATTTTGATAAACCACTAAATATTGGCCTTCTTTGGAAGTATCCACGGCTCCACTAACTGTCACATTTGAAAATGGAACGTTCGCTCCTGTTTTGTCCGTTGCCGAAACAAAGTTATCACCCGCATGCCAGTCGTCCCCGATGTATAAGGTGCTGTCTTTGGCTTTAACCGAAGTTTGGTCTGCTAAGACCGTGATCGTAGCTGTTGCTTCGGCTTTGCCGTTACGATAGATTACTTGGTATTCTCCAGGTGTATCCGTGTCAACTTCACCGGTGATGGTCACTTCTGTGATTGCCACTGTGTTACCGTCTTTATCCGTTGCCGCTAGAAAATTATCAGCTGCTGTCCATGCATCGCCCACATATAACGTGCTGTCTTTGGCTGCCACCGTTTCTTGGTTAGCCACCACAGTGATCGTCGCTGTCTCGCTCACGGTGCCATTCATGTATTTGACTTCATAAGTGCCGACTTTAGATGTGTCGACCTCACCGTTGACGGTAATTTCCGAGAAGGTCAACGCATTGCCATGCTTGTCTGTTGCTGAGACAAAGTTATCTACAGCATGCCACTCGTCTCCCACATAGATTGTACTATCTTTCGTGACGATCGTTGATAAATCTTCTTCTGGCGTGATGCCCACAGAGAAATGATTGCCCGTCCGATTCACTTGGACTTCTTTTCCGAGTTGAAGCTCCTGGGGCACAACGTAGCCTTCTGGGACGTAAGAAACATAAAGCGTATAGGTCCCTGTATAAATATCAGCTAATTGATACTCTCCCTTCTCATCCGTTACAACAGAAATAACATCTCCAGTCAACTGATTCCAAAGCATCAATGTAACGCCTGCAATTTTCTGAGTTGGTTCTTCGGTATTATAAACATCAAGTGACGCACTAGTTTTGTAAATGATCCCGTTTGAATCACCTGCCGAAAATTGCAGGTTAGTCACCGTCGAAGTAGCCGTCCGTTTGGCTTCCGACAAGGTATCAATCGTATCAGAAACGATCGTTGCTGAAGCTGAGATTTGGCCGGCGTTTTGTGAAAGTACGTTGTAACTGATTTCGATATTTTTCGTTAAAACATAGTTTGAAAAGACAAGCTGTACGTCTCCGTCAACTTCTTTGATTTCATAGCTATCGTCTGGCACATTTGAAACATTGATTGACCTAAGATCGATTTCACCATTGGTATTTCCCAATGATTTTAGAAGGATCGTTGGATTTGCTACTTTTTTCGAGCCATCATCGATATTTTTTGTTGTGACCTTGACCTGAGTCATGTTTTTTGTATTATTCACGGTATTTTGAGTAATCCCAATAATATCCGTCGCTGTATTGGAAACCGAAACGGTAGTTGAGCCTTGCTGATTATTTGATAGCGGCTCTTTTGCATAACCAGGTATAGAAATCGTACTCATTTCCTGCCAACCATTGGCGTACTGATAGGAAATGATGTAGCGATGGTTAGTCGTCCCAAAATCAAAGGTATAATAGTTGGTTGCCTCATCATGGGTGATCGTTGGATAATTCGGATCGCTTTCTTTCATGGCTTGATTATCATAATAACCACGATCCCAGTACTGTGGATAAATGCCACTGACTTGTTCATTGGAAACATCGATGATCGAAAACACAACATCCGTATTTTTCGGAACATGGGTCTCAACAGTCAAATCACTGATGGTATCTTGACGCGCGTTGACTAAAAACTGATTCTTACTGCTTTGGAGCGTGCGTTCAGAATACAGTTTTCTTCCGGTATAGACGGAGGTATGAACCGTGTCAAGTCCTGTCGCGGAAATCGTGATTGGAATTGTATCGTTAGGAATTGATTTTGTCGGTGCTAAACTGTCTGGCACGTAATTGAAGCCAATATCAAATTGAACGGAATAGGTAATGGGCGACGTAAAGGTGACCATCGTTCCACCTGCTACTTCTTCAATCGTATAATCAGTTCCTAAAGTATAATAGAAGCCGACTTTTGATACCTTTCTCAAAGAAAGATACTCGGGATGTTCAATAAACATTTGTAAATTTTCGATTGGTTGTGAATTACTACCTTCGATGTTGATGGAAGTATCACTCATGTAAGCACCATTTTGATCATAATTTCCCCAAGCAGTTTCAGCGTTATTGGGATTAAGAACACTGATTGGTTCGACGTAGTTGTCTTCAACGATTTTGAATTCTTTATTAGCAATTAACGGTGTCGAGACATTGAGGATGATATCTTTCTGATCAAAGGGTACGGTTATGTTCGTGGAACCAAGAGTGAGATTGCTGTCTTTTGTGGCCGTCACAATCAGTTTGTCCCCATTATTTTCGACAGAAAAATAATCCGTAAAAGTCACATTTTGATAGAAGGCGTCTCTTGCTGTTAACTGTTTCGCCGTGATCGGCTGTCCGTTTTGACTCGAAAGAATGATTTGTTGACCTGCTTTCATCTCCGTCGGCATTTGATGAATTGATACATAGTAGTTTCCTTTAGAAAGGCCATTCATAAAACTGGCAGAAGCAACCCCCATATAATACCTAGAATCGACTTCTTTTTCATCTTTACTGGTTGCTGCGGTAAAGGAAAACCCTCTGTTTTGGGCAGCTGTTTGTTTTAGCTGTACTGAACCAAATCCGGTCGTCGGATACCCTTTTGAAAAAGAAGAAGTATAATCCGTCAGCTCGGTCAAACTCATCGTGAATTGATAAGAAACACCATAGGCCTTTTGCTTGTCCATTTGTTTGACTTCAACAGCAGTATTGTAGAGACTATTTGAGGTGATTGTGTAGTCCGTCCCTTCAGTCAATGCTGTCTGTGTTTCTGGCTTGATCTTTCCTTTGATATCCACTTCATAGCTGAAGACTTTTAACGGTTGGGTCTCAATCTTTTTGAAGGACGCACCCGGCGTATCAACCAAATGCAGTGAAAGAGTTTCCGTTCCAGATAATGTCCGATCAGTATTGTAGTAAACCATTCCTTGCATCCCAAAGACATTTTTTTCTGACACATATTGAATCGGGTCAACTTCTTCATACAAATCAATGGCATAGCTTGTCTGGTTTTGATCGCCCATCTCAATGGTTAGCTGAGGCTTGTCTTCTGAATAAAGATAACTGGTCAACTCGATCGAAAACGATGCATCATGAATGGATTGGTTAAAGGTGATCGTTAATTGATGGGCGGCGCTATCTACTGCCCACGAAGCATTGATTGCTTCATTTGTTCCTTGCATATCACTAAAACCAAGGCCTTCCGGCAGGTCAAAAACAGCAGTGGTGCCGGCTAAGTAGTCTTCGTCATTGATTTCAAAGTCTAATTTCAGTTTCACCGGACTATTGTTTAAAATCCGCGTTTCTTCCGTTTGACTGAACTCCTCACCAGCAATCGTCAGTAATGTGCCTTTTTCTAAAAGCTCTTGTCCATTGATGCGGGTGCTGACACGGGAACTCTTTTCGGCTCCTTTTGCCTCTTTCGATTCAGTTTCTGAAGAACTTGTTTGCGTCGAATCTGTAGTATCTGCTGTATGCGTTGATGAAGTTGTAGCAGGCGTTTTACTTTGACTCGTTGTTGCTGCATCCGTCTTGGAGGTTGCTTCGCCGCTTTCTTCTGAAGAACGATCCGTTTGAGTAGTCTCAGTTGTTTGCGCGTCGCTTGTGTTTGTTTCATTGGCAACGCCGCTGGTTGATTCCAGCAGATGATTTGAGTTATCTAAAGTACGAATGGTCTGTTCCTGTTCCGTAGTTTCCGCAAGCGCCATGACCGGAGTGATTACTTGGGACAGACCTAAAGCGGTAACAACAATGCCATGACGAATTCGTTTATTTCTCTTTTTCATTTTTTTCCTCCATTAAATATATGTAGTTTTAACTGATTGCTTTACGGATTTTTTTTCCAACTTCTAATTCTTCCCCATTAAAAAAGCAAAGAACATTGTTTGTTCGATCAATCATTTTGATTTGTCGCGCATTAATAATGTACGATTTGAATACTTTATAATACTCAGGCAAATCTAGCTGTTTGATGACCTTTAACGAAGTTTCAATGCACTCAACTGATTTCTTTTGATGGAATACGATTCGGTTTCGCTCACCTTTGATCGTTGTTATGTAGTTGATTGCTTCTGCATCAACGATCATCAACTCTCGTTTACTAACAATTTTTAATAAGTGTTTTTTTCCCAGCAATGATCGTTTCACTTCAATTGCTTCTGTTAACAAATTTCTTAACTGCATTGCCACATCCTTTTCTTCTGTATCGATGATTCCTAAAGGACAGATAAGATTCAGTTTCTTGATTTCGATTTTGGACGCATAGGCACCATAAAAAGCAATTTGACACTTTTTGCACTGCTCCCTCAATCGCCCTGCTAATTGAAAACTTCGATCAAAGCCCATCATTTCAATGGAAAATAAAAATAAATCGTTCACATCTGTTAAGTACCCTTCAAGAAAAGAATCTAGTTCTTCCGGTGAAATGATCTCCACCATAGAATAAGGAACATGACTTTCAGTGATCATTTTTTTCATCAAATTTCCATTAAAAAAGTTGTCATCTACTATATAAACAGCGAAATTGCTCAAATTTGCAGACATCTTAATTCTCCTTTTCACATCATTTCTAATTGTATTCTTAATTAAAAATGCCTGCTTGCACTTTCAAACGAATTAGCGAAACGTTTATGCAAAAAAGGTAGTTTAAATTAAAAACAAAGTAAGAAAAGACTTTATAATTGGTCTAAACCTATTATAGTAAAGGAGTTCCCGTCGTACTGCTTTCTTAACACATTTATAAGACAGAAAGCGCAAACAACAATAAAAACTTATGTTTTTTTAAGTAGTTTAACTAATTAACAATTCCAAAACTTACCGACTACTGCCCAACCTTTCTAATGATTTTCAAAAAAAAAACCTTCGTTCAAATTAAATATTAATCGTTATTTATTCTTCGTTTTTTCGCAAAAAAAAGCTACCCTTCTCTTTGGGCAGTCCGGTTAAGGGTAATCAACTGTTTCCTCTGAAGATTTTCCATCAAAATAAAAGAGATCGTTCGCTGCTGCAAGATGCAATCAAAAAAAATTTTCTACTTAATTTACCATATCGAATCTTCATGGACACGACAAAAAACCATTTATTTCGAACAATAAATGGCCTGTTTGCTGCTTTTATTATGCTTTTGATTTACATGCATCCCGTGAATTTTGATTGTTTTCTTTTTTTCCTTCTATATTAATAAGGAATTTCTTACAAGTGCTCATGGGGTTTTATCATCTGTTTTTTTTAATGCTCGTTTTAGTTTTCGATTATGCCAAATCAGATAAGCGATGATCAAACATAAAACACCACCAATCGATAGATAGAGAAGGATCGGCGAAGCGGTTTCTTCAATACTGACATCTTGCTCGTTTCTTTCTTGCGCTTCTTGCCTTGCAACTTGGAAGGTCGGCTCTCCCTGCCATTCTTGATCGGCTGCTTTAAGGGTCGCTTTTATTTCATACTCTCCTGATAGCAGTTCCTTTCCATCCAGCGGAAGTGCGTAATTCATTAATGCATTGGGCGCTAATTGGATTTCTTTTTCCCCTTTGATGGCTGTTGCTTTTCCTTCATGGAACACTTCATAAGCAAGCGTGGCTTTACTGAGATAATCGGCTGCTGCATTTTCCACCGCTACGATGATGACATTGCGGCGGTTGATCTCTTCCAAATGGGCTTCTTCAATTCGGACCGCTGGCGGGATGTCTGACTCTTTATTTCGGAGCAATACCGCCACTTCTCTTGCTAATAGGTTTTGAACATTCCCTTGAAATTCTTCACTGCCGGTTTGCTGTACGTATAGTCCCCCTGCCAAAATCCCATCAAATGATTTAGATGGCATCCGGACTGTCAAGGTGATTTCTTTTTGTTCATTAGGGGCTAATGAAAGTGTTTCATCACTCAAAGTAACGAGTTCTTCGATCGCGTACGGAGCAGAAGGCGTTGCTTCCTCATTTGCCCCAGAGTACTCAACGACGCCAGTCATGTTCGTGACCGCTCGATTAAACGATAGCTGTAGATTGATTGGTTGCTCGCTTTTATTGGAAACCATGACTGCTAGTTTTTCTTCTGCCTTGGGCTCCAGCAACAAATCATAGTACATCAACTCTTTGTCCCGCTGTGACTCCGGCAATTTGATTTGAACATCGAAGGTATCAAGTGAATCTGCTGCCCCCGTACTACTAGTACCAATGAAAAATAAGACCGTTAGAATACTTACTACCCAATACTGAAATCCTTTGCCTCGAAGTTTGTTCTGATGCATCCTGTCAGATCCTTTCTACACAAAATAGGAAAGAAAAATCAGCTAGCATAAAAAGCAGCCGCTTAGGCAAGCTGCTTTTTTTCTGCTAACTGTTAAGCAATGACTACTAACCTATGGGGTCGTCGGAGCACTGCTGATCGTCCAAACGAGGGTCGTTTGATAGGTTGCCGATTGTTTTTCCGTATTGGCTGGGATCGAAAGGGTAAATTGTTCTAGAGGCATCGACGTTTCACCGATCCCTTCACCAGCATTGGCGGTCAAGAAAGCATATTCATTGTTGATCGCCGCAAAATCAAGCTCGCCATTGGCAATATCACTGGTTCCGGTTGGCGGCGAACTTAAGTTGTTGGTCAATGTACCCGTATCTACCGTTAATACCGCACCGTCCAACGTACTGTCTCCTGCCGTAAATTGGGTTGCTTGCCGTACTTTAATTGCCCAAGAAGAGTTCGCCTGTCCTCGGTTATCACTGACTGCAACTGCCCCTCTTTGCAGCGTGGACCCATCGCCAGGTAGTCCAGTCCCATCCGTAGTAGCCACCCACGTTTCGGCATTTTCTGTTTGGATCTCATGGGCACCAAAATCTAAATTCGTTGGTAGCTGCGTATTGGGATCACTCCCGCCTTTATCCGGGTCAAACACGATGCCACCAGAGGTATATTCTACGACACCGGTCGTATCGTCCGCTTGCACCGTGGTCACAATACTAAGGGCGGTCAATACCCCCAATGCGCCTATTACCGATTTCTTTGAAATCATTTTGCCATCCTCCTTTTTTTGATGCAAATGATCAATGTCAGACTAATGAAGAATCCACCTATTAAGGGCAGCCAAAAGTGATTGGTTTCAGCAAGCTGCGGCAGTGGTTCTTCTACGTTAGTGACCGTTTCTTGATTGGTTGGCGGTTCAATTTCTTCATCAATTGAATCACTGCTAGCTGTTTCCGTTGGTCCTTCATAAAACTCAATGTTGCCGGTCGTCGTATTGGCTACTGCTGATGGAACGAAACTGCAGAAACTGCCGATCATCAAAATCAGAAGCAGCACAAGGGAATTCTTTTTCATTCTGCTCTTCCTTTTCAAGGTGTATCGGAAACGGTCCACACGACTGTGGCGCGATACTGACCTTGAAATTTAGGTGTTTTCTCAGGTACAAATAAATTGAACTGGGAAAAATTAACGGTCAGTCCACCAGTCGATGCCGCATTTTCCAACGCCACCACATTTTTTTCGACATTTTGCTGCAGGGCAATCGTTGCATTATCAGGTAAAACCACTCGACCATCCGTAAAGGTTGAATTGACAGTGCCAAGCTGAACCCTTAATTCGGCGGCTGGCAATGTGCGTGTACCATTGACCCAATTGGTGGATTGTCTGACCTTTACTTGCCATTTTTTCTGCCGATTGCGGGTATCATTGATCCGTAAAATCCCAGTTGTAGCAGCTGCGCTTTGATCGCCGTTGGCGGTTGCCCGCCACGTCTCACTCTTTTTCGTTTGAATGGCATGTCGGCCAAAATTCAGCTGAGTCGGTAGATTCGCCCGATCCATCGTCAATGCTTCGACCATGAAATAAATCATGGTTTGGCGACTGCTGATATTTAGCGCACTAAAGTTCAAGAGATTGATGTCCGTCGGCTTTGCTTTCAAAACAGAAGCGGAAAAATTAGCAGTCCAATTTGCAGTCAACTGACCCGGACCTGAAAGTAACGTCGGAATTTGAACATCCGTTGCTCCTAAAACAGCTGCATCCGCCAGCTGTTCTTGGACAGTTGTCAAATCATTCAACGCTGAGTTCACGGTGCTAAGCAGAGTATTGAGCAACCCTTGCAGCAATGCGCGCACGACGCCGCCAATATCGATGCCGATCACTCGGATCTGGGTATTTTGAATCGCGGTACTTAAATTCCGTAGAATTTGCGGGACATTGGTTCCTAAGACGACACCAAGGTTCGAACTCATATTGGCATATAAAGCTTCTTTCTGGGTCGTAAACTGCAATGGACTGGTAAATTCAACATTCCCAATATTTCCGACAGTCTTTAGTAAAGAAATCTGCTGATTGATCGCTGTCAAATCGATTTGAACAATCCCAAGGTTGAGATTTAGTGAACTGGTCAAGGAATCAAGCGCTGTTAAGATCGCATTCAAAAGTGGGACATTGGCAATATTGACTGTGGTCGACGTCTTGATCGATGCGGATCCATTGGCACTAATGCTAGTTCTCAATTCTGCTGGGATCGCTAATAAAGCAAATTTATCTTCCCCACTGACATTGACAGAAGCGTTCAACCCGCCGTTGCCTTTAATAGAAAAAGTCACTGGTCGATTTGTCACGCTGCCTGGCCATGGAACGCTTACTGAGGTGCCACTTGTATTGGCACTCGTTAAATTGCTTAAAATCTCCACATCTAAAACATTCACTGCTGCTTCGGCTTTTATTGTCGTTGTTAAAAGATACAAATTGACGAAACTGATGCTGGTCAAAAAGAGAATTAATTGGCCGATCGTCCATTTGTAAAGACGTTTTTCCCTCCTTCTGCTTTTCATACCATTTCTAACCCTTTCTTTACGAAACGATGATCATTGCTTCAAAACTATTGTTCACTAGAGATACCAGCGGAGGATGTCCACTCCGCTGGTAAAGTCATGCTATTTTTGTTGGTCTTTTTTCTTTCTTGCTTTGAAGAACAAACCAATTCCTCCTACAACGAAGACTGCTGCCCCAATCAGTGAAGCATACCAAGTTCCTTTAGATCCCGTTTTCGGTAGGTACTTACTTCCCCACCAGCTTTGGTTGTTATTGCTACCGTTGCCGTTGTTGTTCCCCCAACTGCCCCAGTTACCCCAAGCGCCGTTGCTTCCGTCGGTACCATTCGTTCCATTGGTACCGTCCGTGCCATTGCTACCGTCCGTGCCGTCGGTACCATCCGTACCATTGTCACCCGTTGGTACCACGATTGGTGTTGCTGCACTGCGGTATTCTCTGCCACCTGCTGTAACGATCGCCACAACGTTAAGGGTTTCTTCTGGTGAAACATCCTCTGGGTCTAATGTGATGCTGAAGGCACCATTCCCATTGGTCGTTCCAGTTCCGACAACGTCACCCGCTTCATTCAAGATTTCGATCGTCGCATTGGCTGGCCCATTCCCGAAGACTGGATAGCCATCGGTAGGATTGCCAGTGATCGTGGCAACCGGTGCGTCAACCGTCAAGGCACCGACTACGGTCGTCGTCGGATCACTTAAGGTTTCGCCTTCGGCTAAGGCAAGAACCGTAACGGTTTCACCTTCCGTCGCTTCCGCGGATAACTCAACATCCCAGTCACCATTTTGATCGGCGATCGTTGTGATTGGTCCTTCAGCCGCGAAGATGGTCAGGAATCTACTTGTTAACGGATCGCTGATGGTAACGGTGATCGTAGCACCTGGCTCACTCGTTCCGCTGATCGTTGTATCACCAGCCGTAACTGGGTCAATGGTTGGTGTATCTGTCTTGATGCTTTCATCATCGACAGGTACGACGATTGGTGTCGGATTACTGCGGTAGTCATCCCCACCAGCAGTGACGATCGCCACAACCGTTAAGTTTTCTTCTGGTGCGACATCCTCACTAGTCAATGTGATCGTATAGTCACCATTTTCATCGGTCGTGCCTGTTTCAACGACATCCCCCGCTTCATTCAAAATTTCAATCGCTGCATTGGCAGGCCCGTTCCCGGCTACTGGATAGCCTTCTTGGGAATTACCCGTAATGGACGCTGAAGGTGCGTTGACCGTGATGCCATTAACAACGGTCGTTGCTGGTTCACTGGTGGTTTCTCCTTCACTTTGCGCCACTGCTGTTACGATTTCATCTCGAGAAACTTCTGCAACTTCCACTGACCAATTTCCTGCTTCATCTGCTTCGGTTTCAACCGCTTCTTCTCCCGTTACCGTCACGGTGACCATCGATCCCGGTACAGCAGTACCAGTGATGGTCGTGTCACCAGCTGTGACTGGTTCGATGATTGGTGTGGCGGTTTGATCGATCGTATTCTCAACGGGCACTACGATTGGTGTGGCATTACTCCGATAGTCTTTGCCGCCGGCTGTAATGATCGCAACGACGTTCAATGATTCTTCAGGAGAAACATCTTCACCAGAGAGCGTGATGGTGTAGTTGCCATTTTCATCGGTATTGCCTGATCCAACGACATCCCCCGCTTCATTCACGATTTCAATCGCCGCATTTGGTGCTGCCACCCCCGTCACTGGATAACCATCCTCTGGATTGCCAGTGATGGAAGCGGTCGGTGCTGAAACCGTGATGCCATCCACACTCACTGTGATTGGTGCACTAGGGTCTTTTTCAGGGGATTGTGCCACAACAGTGACGGTATCACCCTCCGCAACTTCAGGTACTTCGACTGTCCAATTGCCCTCTTCGTCCGTTTCAGTTGTGATCGGTTCATTTTCACCAATCGTTACCGTCACCGTCGAACCTGGTTCGGCAGTCCCGCTGATCGTCGTATCGCCAGCTTTGACTGGATCGATCGTTGGTGTTGCAGTTTGTTGCTCTTCTTGATCCAAAGGTACCACGATTGGTGTCGCATTACTGCGGTATTCTTTGCCGCCAGCTGTCAGAACTGCGACGACTGTTAGGCTTTCCGCTGGTGCAACAGCTGTTGGTTCAAGAGTGATACTGTAGTTTCCTTCCGCGTCTGCGGTTCCTGAACCGACGATTTGTCCATCGCTATTCAAGATTTGTATGGTGGCATTGGCTGGTGCCGTTCCACTTACTGGATAGCCATCCGTGCTATTGCCTGTGATGGTTGCACTAGGAGCAGTGACCGTCAACGCCCCCACACCAACTGTTACTGGAGCGCTTGGCTCTTTGTCAGGTGATTGAGCCACAACAGTGACTGCATCGCCTTCAGAAACTTCTGGTACTTCTGCTGTCCAATTGCCTTCGTCATCCGTTTCAGCCGTGATTGGTTCCGCATCTGGTACAGTGATCGTCACGGTTGAACCTGGTTCTGCGGTCCCACTGATGCTGGTATCTCCTGCCGTGATTGGATTGATCGTTGGTGCAGCTGTCTGATCCACTACCGTATCTGCTGGTACGATGACCGCTGTTGGATTACTGCGATACTCTTTCCCACCAGCTGTTACGATGGCAACGACATTTAAGGTTTCTTCTGGATCGACAGTTTCAGCAGTTAAGTCCACTGTATAGTTGCCGTCTCCATCGGCAGTGCCTGTTCCAACGACTTCATTGTCTGCGTTCAAGATCTCGATCGCTGCATTGGCTGGTGCTGTACCAGTCACTGGGTAGCCATCCGTGCTGTTGCCGCTGATGGAAGCTGTTGGTGCTGCGACAGTCACTCCTTCAACGATGACAGTGATTGGATCACTTGGGTCTTTGCCGTCACTGTCTGCGACGACTGTGATGGTATCCCCTTCAGACAATTCAGGCACATCGACACTCCAGTTGCCCTCATCATCTGTTTCGGCGGTTTCTTCTGTGCCGTCAGGTAGTGTCACAGTCACAGTTGAGCCTGGTTCTGCCGTTCCGCTAACTGTTTCATCGCCTGCTTTGATTGGATCAACCGTTGGTGCCGTTGTTTGATTTTCACCCGGTTCAGCTGGCACCATGATTGGTGTCGCTGGACTACGATAATCTGTACCACCAGCTGTGACCACCGCAACTACCGTCAAGTTTTCTTCAGGAGAGACATTTTCACTGGTCAAATCGATCGTGTAAAGCCCTGCATCATTGGTCGTACCCGTTCCAACTGTCTCGCCAGCTTCGTTCAAGATTTCGATGGTCGCATTCGCTGGTCCTGTTCCGGTCACTGGATAACCATCGGCTGCATTGCCACTGATGGACGCACTAGGAGCCACCACCGTTAATGCACCGACTGTGATCGTTGCTGGTGTACTTGGTGTTTCATTTTCTACTTCTGCTACTGCCGTAACAGTCGTCCCTTCGGAAAGCTCTGGCACATCAACTTGCCAATTGCCCTCTTCGTCAACTTCGGCTGAGATTGGGTCTTGCTCACCGACCGTCACGTTGACTATTGCTCCTGGTTCGGCTGTCCCGCTGATTTCTGTTGCGCCGGCAACTGCTGGATTGATCGTTGGTGTCGCCGTTTGATCCGCAGGTACCACGACAGCCGTTGGTTGACTACGGAAGTCATCCCCACCTGCTGAAACGATGGCAATGACACGGACCGTTTCTCCTGCTGATGCCTCTTCACTGGTCAAGGTAACGGTGTAAACACCATTCTCATTGGCCGTCCCTGTGCCAATCACTTGATCATCAGCATTTAAGATTTCGATTGCCGCATTAGCTGGTGCTGTACCAGTTACTGGATAGCCATCTGCACTATTGCCAGAAATCGTTGCCGTTGGTGCTGCCACGATCAGCCCTTGCACCGTCACTGTTACTGGTAAACTTTCTGTTTTGCCGTTTGCCAAGGCAGTAACTGTCAAGACATCATCCAGAGAAACCGTCGGCACAGTTGCCGTCCACTCACCTTCGTCATTCGCTGCCACTGTAACAGTATCGCCGTTTGGTAGTTCAACCGTTACATCTGCCCCAGGTTCAGCCGTTCCGTTAACGGTTGTAGCCCCAGCAATCACTGGTGCGACAGTCGGTGCCGCTGTTTGGTCTTCTGCGTTATCTTCTGGCACCACGATAGTAGTTGCCGGACTGCGATAGTCTTGACCGCCGGCTGATACGATAGCCACCACTCGCAAGGTTTCTGCTGGTGAAACACCTTCTGTCAAGGTGATCGTATACTCACCGTCTCCATTGGCAGTCCCACTGCCCACCACTTCATTGTCATCATTTAAGATTTCAATGGCTGCGTTGGCTGGTGCTGTCCCTGTGACTGGATAGCCGTCAGTACTGTTGCCAGTGATCGTTGCCGTTGGTGCTGCCACGTTCAAGGCACCGACACCGACACTGATTGGTGCACTTGGGTCTTTGCCTTCAGCTTCAGCAACCACTGTGACCGTGTCGCCTTCTGAAAGCTCTGGTACGGTGACCGTCCAATTGCCTTCCTCATCCGTTTCGGCAGTCACTGGATCTTCTCCAGGAATCTCCACCGTTACCGTTGAACCAGGTTCGGCAGTTCCTCCGACGGATGTATCCCCTGCTTGCACTGGCTCGATCGTTGGTGTGGTCGTCTGGTCTGCTGGTACCACGATGGAAAGCGGCGCACTGCGGTATTCATCGCCGCCAGCTGTTACCACTGCCACCACCTGAAGTGGTTCTGAAGGATCAACATCACTACTGCTCAAGGTGATGCTGTAAGCACCTTCCTCATTTGCTTCACCGCTACCAACAACCTCACCGGCTGCATTTAAGATCTCAATCGCTGCATTTGGCGTGGCCGTTCCGGTTACTGGATACCCCTCCGAACTATTGCCGCTGATCGCTGCTGTCGGTGTCGCCACACTGAGTGGATTTACGACGACCGTAGCTGCATCACTTGGTGTTTCCCCATCAAGGGTCGCTACCACAGAAACAATTTCTCCTTGAGAAACCTCGGGCACAGTTGCCGTCCAATTGCCTTCGTCATCCGCTTCGGCAGTGACTGGCTCTGCGTCACCAATCGTGACTGAGACTGTCGCGCCAGGTTCAGCCGTACCACTGATGGTCGTGTCGCCGGCTGTCACCGATTCAATCGTTGGGACTGCAGTTTGATCCAAAGGTACTGTGATTGGTGCAGCCGCACTGCGGTACTCTTGACCACCGGCTGTGACTACCGCCACCACCCGTAAGGCTTCAGCTGGAGACGCGTCATTACTCGTTAACGTGATCGTATATTGGCCTTCGTCATTGGCGGTGCCAGTACCTATGACCTCGTCATCGGCATTCAAGATTTCGATGGCTGCATTGGCTGGTGCCGTCCCCGTTACTGGGTAACCTGCGGTACTATTGCCGCTGATCGTCGCGGTTGGTGTAGCGATCGTCAACCCATTGACTCCAACACTGATCGGTGCACTTGGGTCTTTGTCTGGTGCTTGTGCGACCACTGTGACGGTTTCTCCTTCTGAAACTTCAGGAACTTCAACTGTCCAGTTCCCCTCGTCATCGGCTTCACCAGTAACAGGTTCTTCACCTGGGATCGTTACCGTCACCGTAGCGCCTGGTTCTGCGGTCCCACTGATCGTCGTATCCCCGGCATTGATTGGATCGATGGTTGGTGATGCTGTTTGTTCAAGCTCATCTGCTGGGACCGTCACCGGTGTGGCAGGACTGCGGTACTGATCTCCGCCTGCTGTAACGATCGCAACGACAGACAAGGTTTCTTCTGGTGCTGCATCGGATGGTGCGATGGTTACCGTATAGTTTCCATCCCCATCGGCTGTCCCAGTACCGATCACATCGCCTGACTCATTCAACACTTCGATCGCTGCGTTCGCTGGAGCAGTCCCCGTGATTGGATAGCCATCGGTACTATTGCCGCTGATGATCGCTGTTGGTGCTGCAACGGTGACTCCATTGACTCCAACGCTGACTGGCGCGCTTGGCTCTTTGCCTTCGGCTTCCGCAACGACTGTGACTGTATCATCACCAGAGACTGCTGGCACTTCCGCAAGCCAGTTTCCTTCGTCATCCGTTTCAGCCGTTACTGGTTCTTGACCGGTAATCGTAACAGTAACCGTCGAACCTGGATCTGCCGTTCCGCTAATCGTGGTATCACCTGCTGTGACCGGATCGATCGTTGGTGTCCCTGTTTGTTCAATGTCTGCTGGTACCGTGATTGGCGTGGCATTACTGCGGTAGTCTTGACCGCCCGCTGTCACAACTGCCACCACCTGCAAGGCTTCTTCTGGCGTCACATCAGCTGGATCTAAGATGACGGTATAAACACCCGTGTCATCCGCCGTCGTGCTACCAACGACATCTCCTGCTTCATTCAAAATCTCAATTGCCGCATTCGGCGTGGTTGTTCCACTGACCGGATAGCCATCCGTACTATTGCCTGTGATGGAAGCGCTCGGTGCACTGACAGTCACACCATCAACGGTCACGGTAATCGGTGCACTTGGCTCTTTGCCTTCTACTTCGGCAACGACTGTTACCGTATCACCTTCCGTTAATTCTGGTACCGTCGCTTCCCAATTGCCTTCGTCATCGGCTTCTGCCGTGATCGGATCGCCTTCAGGCAACGTGATCGTCACCGTTGCCCCTGGTTCAGCCGTTCCGCTGACGGTCGTATCCCCAGCTGTTACTGGGTCGATCGTTGGTGTTTCAGTTAAATTTTCGACATCATCTGCAGGAACTACAAGCGGTGTGCCTGTACTGCGATAGTCTTCACCACCAGCCGTCACGATCGCTTCCACTCGTAAGTTGTCGCCAGCTGTCACCTCTTGAGGATCAAGGGTGATCGTGAAGTTGCCATCCTCATCAGCTGTTCCGCTACCAACGACATCTCCTACTTCATTCAAAATTTCAATTGCTGCATTGGCAGTCGCTGTTCCCGTTACTGGATACCCATCTGTGCTATTTCCGGTGATCGTAGCCGTTGGCGCCGCCACGGTTAAACCGTTTACACTCACGGTGATTGGTGCACTCGGATCTTTGCCTTCAGACTCAGCTACGACGGTCACGGAATCGCCTTCTGATAATTCAGGAACCGTTGCTTCCCAGTTGCCTTCATCATCGGCTTCAGCCGTGATTGGATCGCCTTCAGGAAGCGTGATCGTTACCGTTGCCCCCGGTTCCGCTGTCCCACTAACGGTCGTATCTCCAGCACTGACTGGATCGATCGTTGGTGTTTCCGTCTGCAGGATATCTGCAGGCACCACAACAGGTGTTGGGTTGCTTCGATAGGTTTCGCCGCCAGCGGTCACAACCGCTGTCACATTCAGGGTTTCTTCCGCGTCAACATCCGCTGGATCTAACGTGACTGTATAAATACCATTCTCATTGGCGGTACCTGTTCCGACAATTTCGCCATCCGCATTGGTGATCTCAATGGCCGCATTTGGTGCTGCGGTTCCAGTCACTGGATAGCCCTCTTGACTATTTCCTGTGATCGAAGCCGTTGGTGCGTTGACTGTTAAGGCGGACACGGTGGTGCTAGCCGGTTGGCTTGGCGTTTGTCCTGCTAGTTCGGCGATAGCTGAAACCGTATCGCCCTCTGACACTTCGTCCACATCAACACGCCAATTGCCCTCTTCATCGGCTTCCGTCACGATCGGATCTGCACCGTTGACGGTCACAGTAATCGAGGCACCAGGCTCAGCAGTTCCGCTGACGCTTGTATCCCCGGCAGTCACCGGTTGAATCGTTGGTGTTCCCGTTTGTTGCTCCGCATCGTCTGCTGGAACGACGATTGGCGTATTACCACTACGGTAAGTTTGCCCACCGGCAGTGACGATTGCGGCAACATTCAAGTTTTCATTTTCTGCTACATCTGCTGGGTTCAACGTGATACTGTAGTTGCCGTTCTCATTTGCCGTACCAGAGCCAACGACTTCACCTTCGGCATTGGTGATTTCAATGGCTGCATTTGCTGCGGCTGTCCCCGTCACAGGGTACCCATCGGTACTATTTCCTGTAATCGAAGCCGTTGGTGCATTAACCACTGGTGCTGCTACCGTTGCCGTTGCAGGCTCACTCGCCGATTCCCCATCAGCTTCCGCTACTGCTGTGACTGTATCGCCTTCCACCAATTCAGGGACATCTGCCGTCCAATTGCCGTCACCATCTGCGGTTGTTGTAATAGGTGCACCGCCGTTGATCGCCAATGTGATGGCTGCGCCTGGCTCAGCTGTTCCGCTGATCGTCGTTTCCCCTGCTGTCAATGGATTGATTGTTGGTGTATCGGTTTGATCTTCTGGTGTATCTGGCGCAAACCAAATCGAGTTATTGCCGTCAGCATCCGTAAATAAATCAATGGTGATCAAATCAAGTTGAGACATCGTTCCTTCGAAGCGGGCTTCGTAAGGATTAGATGGATTCGCCACGCCGTTTTCAACCAATTGTGCATAGGTCGGACTGGTGACATTCGTTGGAATGACCACATTGGTTTGACCTAAAACAGATGCAGAAGCGATTTGATCTGCTAAATCTGTCGTTGCATTGAAGACTGTTTGTGCTGTTTCAACCGTTGCGTTTAAAGTGGCTTTAGCTGTATTAACGGTACTTTGTACCAACGTATTGATTTGACCGATCAAGGTACCGATGCCTGGAATCCCACTTGCACCATCCAAAATACTGACTTGAATCTGGGCTGCTTGTAAATTATCGAGAATTTGATTGATGCGTTGATTGATAACGATAAATAAACCATCATCCACATTGGCAATCAGGGCACGTTCGTTATCGGTTAGTCCAGCTGGAACTTCAAAATTCGCTTGGCCAAATTGTCCAAGTTGATTTAATAAGTCTAACTGGGTAGTGATTTCATCTAAGTTGACGGATATCACTTGGCTAACATCCACGATTGAAGCCGCCGTATACAACGGATTTGGCAAGCCGCCAACGATTGTTGGCGGAATATCAAGTGCATCAGCTAAATTTTGATTGACGATTCCATCCACCGTGCTGATCAAGGTATTGACTGCTGGTGTGACTGTACCGATCAGTGTTTGCAAGGCTGGGAAATTCCCCAGTTGGAGTATCACATTGGTGGAAATCGATGCATTCCCTGCCGGTTGAACCAAACCAGTAAGGCCTTGAGGAACCCCAACAACCGCGACTTTATCCCCATTCAAGACATCAACCGTTACTGCATTCGATCCAGAAATCGAGAAATTGACTTGGTTCGTTGCACCAGGAGTTGCATAAGGTGCAGACGCACTCGTGCCTGAGTTATTAGACGCTGTGATATCTGAGAAAAGTTCAGCTGAAACCAAAGCAGCTTCAACCGTCGTTGGTGCCCATAACAAACTTGCTGGCACGACCACCGTACTTGTCAACAACATTCCACTGACAGTTAAATTCGCAATAATATTTTTCTTTGTTCGAACGCGTGTGTTTTTCTTTGAATCCATGAGCTTTTTATAATTAATGCCTTTCATTCATTCTCCTCCTGTTCGAAAAAAATTTAACCGACAAAAGATAAAACTGATGATCTCTGGAATCCTTCTTTCCCCCTTTAAAACCAGATGAAAATCTATTTCAACCCAACACCTAAAGGCATAGAGAGAAAACAAAAAGTAACCGATCGCAAAGCGAAGATTTTTTCGCATGCTTTCTGAAAAACCCAGTGATTTTTGTTCAAATAGTTTAGAAGCACATTAGCTCACTCTTGTGAAACTAAAAAATAAAATAACTAAACGAACACACTGTGTACCAAAATTCTAGCAAATTTATTTCTTTCCAACAAATTATAAACACGATAAATAATTAAAAAAACACTGAATTTCACCTTTCAAAACATAAAAGGTTTATTTTATAAACAAGCAGAAATTATTTATATTTATCTTATAAACAAATGTATAATGATAAAATATTGCCTTTTTTCGTCAGTTAACCTTTCTTTTTTTTATGTTTAATCAATATAATGAATACGATTTCAATTGCATGTTTATACATCTGGATAGAGAAAAATGATGATTGTGTTTTTTCATGATTTTAACCTCGTTTTTTACCTCCGCAAATAAAAAAACAAAAATAATTTAGACGTTTTTTCACTATATCACCTAAAATAACTCTTGCTAACGAAAAAAAGGAATCGAAACGCTCGCAGAAAGTTCTGTGAAAAAAGAATGAAACTATTCTATCAAAATCAACGTTGCACTATTATGAACGATTATTTCTTCAGTTGCTCTTCACTGCTTTTCATCCTCACCTAGTTATTTGGTCCTACATTTCGGACGTAAACGTTCATTCTACTCGAAGCGGTTATACTTGTTGGTAAGAAGGAAACACCGCTGCCCAATTGGCTTCTTCTAATACGACTTAAGGAGCAACAAACGATGCATTGGCTAGTAATGATTTTTCTATTGATCTGCCTCAGTTTTGTCTAAAAAAAGCGTGAGAACCGAATGTTCTCACGCTTTTCTACGATCCCCCTCTGAGGATCCTCTATCACAAAGATTACTGAACGATTTCTTCCACCAAATCAAGGAAAGTCTGAAATAAAAGACCTTTTAGATTCCTCTATTGGCTTTACTTTACTATAATGGGGATACAAGATCTCATTAATTCAACGAGAGCGGAGGCTTTCTTATGTATGGCGAAACGATCAGACAAATCCGATTGAAAAAAGGCTTCACCCAAAAAGAAGTCTATGGCACGATTATTTCAAAGTCTTATGCCATCGAGTTCGAAAAAGGCAAGCATCAAATTGCTGCCAACTTGCTGTTGCAAATTTTAGAAAATCTTTCAATGGATATCGATGAATTTCTCTATATCGCGAATGGCTATCGCTTGGATGAGCAAAACAGCTATAATCATCGGTATAATCAATATTCAAACAAACACGATCTGCCAAATTTACAAAAGCTGTTACAGGAACTACAAAAAACCACTAGTAGACTGAACAATATCCGTATTGCAGAGGTTCGCTCGCGAATTCGCATGCTACAATGCTTGGCAGAACATGGGGGCTATCGACAAAGTGCTGTTTTAGAATGCGATCGCCAAACGATCACTTCTTACCTCATTGATGTTGAGAGCTGGACGTTACAAGAAATCCAACTATTTGGCAACACCATCGATCTTCTGGACAACGACCATAATTTCCTCTTTTTCAAAAAAGTATCCAAGATGCTCGAGTACTACATCGATATGGAAAAAGGTCGTGAAATTTACTGCGCCTTGCTGATCAATTTGATTGAATATACGCTAAAACACCAGCAATACGATGCGACGGAAGTTCTCGTTGTCCAATTGAAACTTTTAGCGACAGACTACAAAGAATTTTTCCACCAAACCGTCTGCAAGTTTTTCCAAGGCGTGTTGCTCATAAGAACCGGCGATCAAAAAGCTGGTGAAACGATCACACAAAAGATGTTGGCTATTATGCGAGAACTGGATCAAGAAGCCCTTGCCGATGATTTTGCTTTACTATTGGATGAAGATTATCTCCGAGCATTTGCCTCCTCCGAGTGATAAAGCGGCAACTGCAGCGTTCGTTTTTAAAAAAAGGAAGCGATGATTGCCATCACTTCCTTTTTGAGCTATTAGCTAACACTGCGTTCATCTGTGGCACCAAAGTATTGATACATTGGTTTTTGTTTGCCATTGAGCAACTGATCCACCGTCACAAATTCATAGCCTTGCGCTTTCAGCGTTTGAATAATACCAGGTACGGCTTGAACGGATTTCGGATGAATATCATGGAGCAGAATTATTGAACCATCGTAGACATTATTTTGTACGACCTTCAAAATTTTGTTCGGATCTTTTAGCTTCCAATCCTCGGTATCAACACTCCATTGAATGATCGATTTTCCTGCCGCTTGGGCGCTTTGTTGATCGATCGCCCCATACGGCGGGCGCAAATTCTTAGGTAAGACTCCTGTTGCCTGATAGATTGCTTTGTCAGTTTTGGTTATTTCCGCTTTGACATCCTCCGGCGATAACGTATTTAATTGCGGATGTGAATAGGAGTGACTGGCAATTTCATGCCCTTCCTCATGGACTTTTTTCGATACTTCAGGATATCGATCCACCATTTGTCCTAATTCAAAAAACGTTGCTTTGACATCGTTGTCCTTTAAAATCTTCAAAAGATCTAATGTGGTTGTGTCGTTAGGGCCATCATCGAAAGTCAGTGCAACATATTTTTTGTTTTGGTCCAATGTCGATTGTTGCTCTTTCAATTGATCCGCGTTAACAAGTTCCGGATCAATAAACGGTGCAATCTCTTTGTACGCCAACGTGATCTCAGATACACCAGTTTGATTTTGTGGCAACTGAATCGTTATTTTTTCAGGATCATACGTAAATTTCGACTCATAGGTGATTCGATCCATCGCCAAGACCGCATCAATGACTTTATCAGGTTCCTTGGCTTGGTCTAAAATCTTTTGCTGAATGACTTGCTGGATCCCTAGCAAGCTGCCCTCGTCTGGAACCAAGTCTTTCAAGGATAATTCATTGCCGGTTTTCTCGGAAATAAAAATTGGATCGGCAACCACGCTATCCGCATCTTCAAAGCGACCAGTTTCCCGATTCCAAACATAGCTGTCCGCTTTTAAAGAATAGGTTGACACTTTCGATGCGACCGCTTGTGCTTCAATCCGAGCAACAGTGACTGTCTCTTTGTCGGTGTGTTTTTTGCATAATTTGTTCGCCATGGTCGACAATTTCTTGCTTGCATCTTTGACAGGAATCGTACTTTCTTCTTTTGGTCGGAAAATCAATTCTTTCTTGTCCCCATTAGACAATGTTTCGAGTTTTGCTGGGATTCCCTCTTTAGCTTGTTCTTCTTGGATCGATGCCAATAACTTTTCAGCAGCAGCCTCATATTTTTCCCGTGCCAAGGCTTCTTGCTGCTTCAACGTAAAGGCGATATAGCCGCCAGTGGCGATAATGACAATTGTCAGAAGCGTCATCAATGAAAAGAGATACTTACGATGGGTTGGCTTCTTTTTAGAAACTTGACGATCGTTGATTTGCGTGCGTCTTGCCGTTCCCGTTGTTTGCTTTTGATGTGATTCGACCCTTGAAAAAGGTGCTTGTTTTTCAGACGTCGCTTCTTTATGTTGTGAATTATTTGAATAATTGCTTGATTTCTTCATAAACATTCTCCCTAAAACATAATAACGTAAACAAAATGTAACATAAGCGTAATAATATTTCAACAGTGTTACAGAGATTCTTATAAACTTCTCTTTTTGTTCACCATTTTTGAGAATTGTTCTAAGAAATCTTTTATTCTGATACTAAAAAAGCAAGCCTATCAGCCATGATATCGTATTCACTCCGTTTTATTTTCGTTTAAAAATAATGAGAGATATCTTTTTGTACTTTGATGTTTTTTCTGTTTATAATTCAGCGTGTGGCAATTACTTTAAAGGATGTGTTCAAAATGAAACACAAGTCAGCAACGTATTTATTTATTCTTACATTAGTCATCGGTTTAACCTATCAAATGCTTCCCTATACACCCCTAAGCGATTCCGTTTTATCCATCATTGGTACTGTATGGAATGTGATTTTGGCATTTGGTGCGGGGTACTTTTTCTTACGAAGGACCTTTTTGGAACAATTCAAGCATTTTCGGTTCATCGTTTTATTATGGGGTGTGCCTTTCGTCATTTTGACTGGCGTGTTCTTTTCCTTTATTTATGCCGCTATTTTTGGACAACCAACAACTAACTCGATCGGCGAAACCATCACTGTCCAAATGGTCTTTTTACAAGTACCCTTCATGTTGATGGGAGAAGAGTTGCTTAGTACCAATCTCTTGTTAGCTTTACAGAAAAAAGGATTCTCTTTCCTCTGGTCTTCCATCATTTGCAGTGTGCTGTTCGCTTTGTGGCATATCCCAGCGTACGGTTTTCATCCAGCACAATTATTGATCACCTTGATGCCCGCAAGATTGGCACTCAACTACGTCTGGAAAAAATCCAATAGTGTTTGGGTCAGCTGGATCTGTCATTTTCTTTATGATGGACTCGGTTTTATTTCATTCTTTCGTTAAATAATCAAAAAAAGGACAGCTGAATCGTAGCTGTCCTTTTTTGATAGTCAGTAACGCCTTTCCCCAATGACTTACTTGATCGCTATTTTTGCTTTCTGAAATAAAGCCAGCTTGCTGTGGCGACGAAGCACAAACCAACTACAAATGGGAACAACGTCCCCTGCTCATCGGTTTGCGGCAATCTTTGCGCAGAATTGCTTTTTTTCGAAGTGACAGTCGCTGTTGGGTCTTTTTCTTTTTTATCAGAACTATCCACTGTTGCTACGTTTTCTTTTGTATAAACATACGTCACAGTTGCCTCCTGCTTACCGAATGTGCCTTTGGTATTTTGCGGCAGCTGACTTCCGTCTAACGTGTAGCCTTCGATTGTTAGTTGATATTTTTCTGTGCTGGCATCATAAGAGTCGCCTACGTTTCCACTGATCCTTTGTGGAGGGTGAATTTCTTTGCCTTCTGTGTCCACATACTCGACTGTTATATCCGCTGCGGGTACAGAATTTTTTGTGAAGATGTATGTGACAGTTTGTGCTGTTTCGCTAAACAAACCTTTAAGATTTTCTGGTAATTGGCTTTCGTCTAAGGTGTAGCCTTCAATCACTAATTGATAGTTCTTCGTGCTGGCATCGTAAGACTCACCTACGTTTCCACTGATCGTTTGTGAAGGGTGAATTTCATTGCCTTCTGTGTCCACATACTCGACTGTTACATCCGCTGCGGGTATCGGATCTTTTGTATAGATGTAAGTGATGGTTTGCGCGGTTTCTCCAAACACACCCTTGCTGTTTTCTGGTAATTGGCTTTCGTCTAGTGTATAGCCATCGATCGATAGTTTATATTGATCTGTGCTTACATCGAAAGAGTCGCCTACATTCCCGCTAATCGTTTGACTAGCGTGGATTTCGTTGCCTTCTAAATCTACATACTCAATCGTGACATCCGCTGCTGGTATCGGATTTTTCGTGTAGATGTAGGTGACTGTTTGCGCTGTTTCGCTAAACACACCTTTATGATTTTCTGGTAATGGTCTTTCGTCTAAAGTGTATCCATCGATCAATAGTTTATATTGATCTGTGCTTACATCGAAAGAGTCGCCTACATTCCCGCTAATCGTTTGACTAGCGTGGATTTCGTTGCCTTCTAAATCTACATACTCAATCGTGACATCCGCTGCAGGTACAGGATTTTTTGTGTAGATATAGGTGACGGTTTGTGCTGTTTCGCTAAACATACCTTTAAGATTTTCTGGTAATTGGCTTTCATCTAGTGTATAGCCATCGATCGATAGTTTATACTGATCTGTGCTTGCATCGTAAGAGTCGCCCACATTCCCGCTAATCGTTTGGCTAACGTGGATTTCGTTGCCTTCTAAATCTACATACTCAATCGTGACATCCGCTGCAGGTACAGGATTTTTTGTGTAGATGAATGTGATTGTTTGAGTTGTTTCACTAAACAAACCTTTAAGATTTTCTGGCAACTGGCTTTCATCCAATGTATAGCCATCGATCGATAGTTTATATTGATCTGTGCTTGCATCGTAAGAGTCGCCCACATTCCCGCTAATCGTTTGAGAGGAGTGTATTTCTTCGCCTTCTGTATCCACATACTCAATCGTTACATCTGCAGCTGATATCGGATTTTTTGTGTAAATGTAGGTGATGGTTTGTGCTGTTTCGCTAAATATACCTTTACTATTTTCTGGCAGTTGGCTTTCGTCTAGGGTATAACCGTCAATTGATAGCTTATACTCATCCGTACTAGCATCATATGAAGCACCAATGGTACCAGATAAAGTCTTCGTTTCATGGATTTCTTGCCCTTGAGTATCAAGATATCTGACAGTTACCTCTCCCACCTGCTCCGGATCAACAATGACATTGACTACATGGGTTGTATATACACTATATGAGGCTTGTCTAGCCATAAAAATTGCTACGTAAGTCCCCGGTTTGCTCGGATCAACATTTGTGTAGTACGGAAAGATCTGTGAGTCAGAAATACTTTTTTCTATGTTGCCGCTAAAATTTAACTTAAACGCCTCGATCCCTAATGCCTGTGTTGAGAAATCGAAGTTACTATTTACAGGAATATGAATCGTATCGGGGCTATCTCCAAAAGCATACTCGCCTACAATTTGACGCTCATAAAGTGCCAATGTTTTGGTTTCTCCTGCTTGCAAATTGATAGAATTTCCAATCGATGTAAATGCGTAGTTCAATCTTTGATTCGTTGTACCCACTTGCTTAATAAAGTAGCCCCCTGAAGGAACCTGAATCGTTACCTTTCCTGAACTGTCCGTGACTAATAACGTCACTTCACCAGATGTCAAGGAGGTCAATGTGAAATAAGCGCCTTGGATTGGCTGGTTTGAATTACTATCTAAAACTTGAACCGTCAGTTGTGCATTGGCAGCTCTTGCAGACGACGGATTAACAGAAGAAGTGTCATTATTTACTGTGTCTACAGCAGATTCTTCTTTATTTTCCGATCCGCTGATGGCTTCTTTACTGTCACTACTTGCTTGTGTTTGTTCGTTCTCAGCATCCACGCGCGCTGAGGTCGTTGTTGTTAGCGTAGAATTTTCTACTTGAGAGGTAGCTTGTCCAGCATCCGCAGAAGCATTCGTATCATCAGATTGTACAGTTTTCACTTCTTCCTGATCCACCTGCGAAGATTCTGAAAACACTTGGCTTTCCGCCACTACCTGAAATGCTGGCGTTACCACCGCAGCACTTAATAAGATTACTAAAGATAGAATATATTTAAACTTCTTTTTCACAAACTTTCACCTTAACCTTCTTTTTCAAAATTAAAACCTTTTTATCCAAACTTTTTTCACGTCTAAAAATCATTATAATTTATTAATTTTTAATTTACAAACAATTTTTTATTTAGCGTATCATCCACTCCTATCAAAAATTTTTTATGCGGACACATGAAATACCATTGAGCGTATGTATACTTAATTCACTTGTCATCGCATTGCATCACCTCTTCAGAATTTTATAATTCAAGCACCCTTACCTTCAAGCAAATCCAGTGCAAATCAGCGCAAATCTTCTTTGCATCCTTGTTTTATCAACGATTTCATTTTCAAAAAAGGAAACTATTTTTTACTTGATCGTGGCTTTTTTTTTGGAATGATTCGAGTGAGACTGTCTTCTACTCTGAATATGTGCTATCTTTGAACATTTATCAGTTCATATATGATAATTGTTACTTATTACAGGTGAAGGATTCACTGAAAAAAATCGAGTAATTCCAGAAATTTTTTTAGGAATATCTGAAGGAAGCTCATTTTAATTTAATCTTATAGGAACAAAGAAAATGACTTGTGCATTTTTTCGTTAAATCGGGCTTTACAATTGTTTCTTTGAACCGCTTTATGATAGGATAGGTCAGAAGGAGCATTGAAATGACTATAGCTGAAAAAATAAAAGAGAGTCGCTTGAAATTAGGACTCACCCAACAAGAAGTTTCCGAAAAATTATTTGTTACTAGACAAACGATCTCAAATTGGGAAAACAATCGAAGTACCCCAGACATCGACACATTGATCAAATTAAGTGATCTCTATCAAATCGATTTAGAGTCACTACTAAAACCAGAACAATTAGCAGAAGAACCAGAAATAAATAGTGAAGAAAAGAAACCAACCTTCCGCCTTCCTCTATACTTGCTAAATTTGACTGCAGTCGTCGCTTGCGTTTTCACCGACTTCTTAACACCAACAGGAACAATGACCCTATGGACAGCTGCTGCACATTTTTTGTTACTAGTTAACTTTGTCCTTTTATTCGGCTTTTTCCTCACAAAAAAAAGACCCCTCCCTGCAAAAACAATTGTCTTTGCATTAGGAAAAGGTCTGTTGATCTTAGCCATTATATTAGTTTTTACTCTTTGGTCGAATAAAGGAGCTTCCGCTGATGCGTTACATCTGATTGGCCATAATTATGGTCATTTTGTCTATTTGACGTTTAAAGCAATAGGAGTGATTTATTTGTTTGATTGGCGGAAGTTTGATTATTAAACTTACTCGAAAACAATTCAAAGATATTTTATATAACATTGTATTTTAAATAATCAAATTAAATATTTAAATTATTCGTATTTAAGTTCAGCAAGGAATTTTTCAGTTAGCGATTCAAGCTGACGATTCCTTTTTTTTATAAATTTTGCAGGTATTCCCGCCCATACAGAGTATTCTTCTAATGATTGATTAATTAAACTCATAGCACCAACGGCACTGCCTTCAGATAAAATACAACCGGGTAATATAGTACTCCCAGTTCCAACAATAACAAACTTCTCAAGAATCACAATCTTATCTGTAATATTCTTATACTCATCTGAAATAAGAGGACTTGTTAGACTCTGACCAGAATAATCATCACTTTTTCCGTAGATACAAACTCTCGAAGATATATTAACAAAGTCCTTTATAAACACTCCTTTTTCTCCAGAAAAGATTGAACTGTATGCAGCAATATGAACAAATGATCCTATGATTATATTACCACTTAGTATACAAAAATCATCTATTCTAACATTATCACCAATTGATATATTAGAAACATTATAAAAACTACTTTTTCTACTAATGCTTACATTCGTTCCAACAAATTTAAAACCCAGATTTTCTAATTCTTCTTTAGTATAAAAACTTGATAACAATAAACTCAATCCCTTCTGAATTGTTTTATAAGGGTACAAATTTTCTCAACATCTTGTTCTGACAAATCAGCATACATAGGAAGTGTAAGAACTCGCTTACTGTATCTAAGTGCAATCGGAGTTTCAAACGGATCAAATTGATTGTGATAACAATCAAAAGCACTAGTTATAGGATAAAAGTATTTTCTTGCAAAAATATTGTGTTTTTCTAAAAAATCTTTTAGTTCATTTCTAGATTTCCCATAAATTTCTTCATCTATAATTATAGGGAAATAAGCATAGTTAGAATCAACGTTTTTCTGAATCGTAAATATATCTAGTCCTTCGATTTGATCAAGTAAACTATGATACTTAAGATATACTTTTTTTCTTTTTTCAATTTCTTCGTTGATATGCTTTAAGTTGCAAAGCCCCATTGCTGCAGAAAATTCGTTCATTTTAGCGTTTGATCCAACAAAATCAACTAACTCTTCATTTCTAATGCCAAAATTTTTTAAACGCGCTAAGTTTAAGCCTAATTCCTTATCACTGTAGGTAAGAGCTCCCCCCTCTATTGTATTGAAGACTTTAGTAGCATGAAAACTAAACATTGATAAGTCTCCAAAACTAGCAACTGGAGCTCCTTTATATGTTTCTGAAAAAGCATGAGCAGCATCGTATAATACCTTTAATCCATATTTCTTAGAAATTCTGTCAATTTCATCTATATTACATATATTTCCATAGACATGTACAGGGATTATAGCTGATGTTTTATCAGTAATAAGGCTCTCTATTTTAGATGTATCAATAGTAAAATCCGCTTCATTTATGTCGCAGAATACTGGCTTCAGTCCATTTCTAACTATAGCGTGAGTAGTTGATGCAAAAGTGTAAGGGGTTGTTATAACTTCTCCTTTCAAATTTAGCGCCTGAATACCCAATTCTAAAGCTAAATGACCATTTGAAAATAGTGAAACACCTTCACACCCCATATACTTTTGTAGTTCTTTTTCTAATTTCTTGTGCTTTTCTCCCATATTCGTCAACCAATGTGTTTCCCAAATATCCTTTACTTCTTCAAAATATTCTTCCATAGATGGCATTGAAGATTTTGTGACTAAAATTTTATCATCCATTATTTTTTCTCCTTTTAATAACATAGTTCAATATATACATAAAAGAATCTAGTTTAAAAATATAAGAGAGTATCAAATACGAAATACCTCCTAATGTACCACCTAATAAAACTGTTATAAAATTGTTCAATGGAATAAAGGTGAAAGTATATAAACCAAAACCACAAGCCAATGAAGTCAAGATATAAGGAAGTATATCCTTAATTTGCTCAGAATAATTATATCCTAAAAGCTTTCTACTAGGTCCAATATTTATAATTAGTGAGATCACGGAACTAATTGCTGCTCCTACAGCAATAGCCATTGGCGTGGAAAATAAAAATATTGCAGAAACCAAAATAATAACTCCTATCATTTTTTTCCCAATTTCGAGCTTTAAAAACAAATCACTTCTACCCATCGCATTTAAAGCTTGTAAATTTGCAGTGTGAATAGGTATTAAAGAAAATATAAAGCAACTAATTTGTAAGAACGGAACACTTTCCTTCCATTGGTCACCTAGCAAAGAGGTTATAATAGGAGTACCTAATACCCCTAAAAAAGTCATCAAGGGAAAGATTATAAAAGAACTAGTTTTGACAGATCTTCTAACAACAGACTTCATTTTTATTTTATCATCTTGTATTTTGGATAAAGTTGGCAACATCACACTTTGAATAGCACCATTAACATTAGTTATGATTATTTGAGGAAATTGTTGTCCTTTATTATAATAGCCTAAAATATTAGCTGAAAAACGCCTACCTATGATCAAACTTTGAAGCTGTACATACATTGTTTCTAAAAAAGAAGATAATAATATTTTCCATCCAAAAGCAAATAGTACTTTTATGCTTCTGTATGAAAATATTAATTTAGGAAACCATCTTACTTTATAGGACAATGTTAAGCAATTTAATGATGATGATATAAGTTGTTGGAAAATCAAGGACCAAATTCCATATCCTTTCAATGCAAGAAAAATTCCTATTAAGCCAGATATTAAGTTCGAAACGATTGTACTATACAATAAAAGGTGGAATTTCATTTCTCTGGAAACAATCGCCAATTGAACGGAGTTATAAGATCCAATAATAATTATTAAAGAAACTATTCGTAGATAATTAGATAGGTTTTCCATCCTATAAAAAACTTCTATTGTTGGAGCAGATATGAACAAGATAATATATAACACTATAGATATAAGAAAACTTATATAAAAAACAGATGAGTAATCTGTTTCCGTCACTTTTTTTTTCTGAATTAAAGATGTACTAAAACCAGACTGAACAAAAACTTGAGCAATATTAATAAATACAGTTAATATTGCTACTATCCCAAAATCTTTAGGAGAAAGTAACCTAGCTAAAACCAATTGGATGACAAACGTTATAAAAAAACTTCCAAACCGTTCTAAAAACTTATATACCAAGGACTTAATTACCATATCTGTTGAATTCACATAAATTTTTCCTTTCTCAATTCACATTGATATAGATATCTTCTTTATAGGCTCAGCTTAATAAACATAAAAGTTTAAAAGTATTAACTTTGACTAGTTTTTAAAAAAGAAATCCCACTCTCTAATAGCTTTATCTACAGAAAAAAACTCAGAAACCATCATACTATTATGATCTATACTTTCTTTTTGATAACTTAACATATCAATAAATTTTTCATTCTTTGCATTCTTCATGTTGTAAATTATATAATTCTTTTCAAAATCTTTATGCATCGAGCTTTTCTCGTACATATAAATTTTAGAACCTAAATAAAATAGAATACGTATATTTCCCAAGCCTTGCTGTCTATCATTATTAAAAAAAGCAACATCTATTTTTGATAATATATCATAGTAATCTTTCTTTTCCATAAAGCTAGTTAATGGAATGAATTTTTCCCCTAAGATTTTATACCCATAATTAATTATATCTTTTTTATATGTTTCATCACCATATGACAAAGGGACGTAAACATTGAAGCTTTTATCTTTGTAACTGCTTAATAAATCAAGTACTTCTTTGTGCCTATTGCTTGCTGTTGCATTGTTTCCAACAAGAATATTAGTTTCTTCTTCTGATCGAAAAGAATTTTTTTTAATCTTTTTTATATAGTCTATAGTTTGGTAGTCTATATATCTAACACTGTATTTTTCTCCAGATGTTTTATACCAAATTCTGGATAAATTAAAATCAGAATCAGTTAAAACTGCAATTTTCCTTAAACGACTTGTAAAATGTTTTTTTAGAAGAAAAGTAATTCTGGACTTCAAATTTTTTTTTAGATTTTTATAATCATATAGGTCTGCTCCCCAGATCACCCAAGAAGCTTTTCTTGCTAGAAAAGGCATTAAAGAAAAAAAACTTAAAGTTTTTGTTTTCATGAAAAGTGAATGAAATATTACTTGATCTGATCTCAATAAACTGTATATAAAACTAATATTAATTCGCAATATTTTCACATTGTTATAGGTAGTAATAGAATTTATTAAATTTTCATAAGTATCATTACCATATAAATAAAATGTATGATTGTCAGTATTATTCATATGATCATTAATCATCCTTACGTAATCAGTAGTAAATTTTTCCTTTGGAAAAATATGAATTATATTTTGACCCATCAATGCTTCCTCCTAAAGAATAGGTATATACACCCTATTCTATTCCAAAATATCTCTTGTATATAATTTACTACATACCCCTATCAATTTTCTAACGAAACAGTTACTAACGATAACTATTGTTTTTTTAGAATCCGTAAACTTTTCTTCATTTTTAAAATCATAAAAAAATTTTGTTTTTATATTAGTTAAAGAAAAAAATTTATTCCTTTTAATTGAGGTCTTTCTATTATGAATTAATATTACAAAACTATCTGATTTTATTAAAATGATTTTTTAGTTTTTGTTAAGTAGTAATACTCATACCCAATAGAATACTTATTGGAATAACAAACTGTTCTAGAAACGAAATATATATCTTTTATATTTCGTTTAATGTTAAATCACTAATCTGCATAATTATCCAGATCATCAAAAACACCATTCCAAAAGCAACGTTTACGTAAAAAAATAATTGATCTTGCTTCTTTTTTAAAAGAGCAGGATCTCACCTGCTCTTAATTGATAATTATATTTATCTTGTATATTTTTGTTTTTCTTCTTGATTCACTCAATGATTATTTTTGCAATAACCAGTCGTATTTAAAAGCCCCTACTTAAAAGCCAGTCAGAGTTATATGTCAATCTAATCCTAATTCAACTCTATGGATGAATTCTTATAGTCTATAATTCTATTAGTTAAGCTAGTTACCATGCTAATATAAAATATCAAAACATCTTTTACCAATATTCTTGTACTTAAAAGATTTTTTCATAATTGTCACTCTCAGATGAATCATTAATACCAATTAGAAAAATCACAAACAATTCAAATGAGCCAGTTGAGAATAAAAATGACAATTTTAATTCGTAAATTAGTGTTAGTATATATACATATAATAGAATAACTTTAGAGATACGATTCTTATTTTTAATGTTCCTTGTTAATAAATAAGTGTAAAAAGCCAAAACAAATATTAGTCCAATTATCCCAACATAAAATATTGTGTTGATATATCCAGGATCGGCTGGTGCTTTCGTGTTCAGTCCGAAGAAAAAATCACTTCCTTCTGGTAATGGGAATTGCTCTGATATTATATCTAAAAGATTATAATTAGCGTAACTATCCGTTATATCATTATTTAATATATTTAATACTGGTACCTTTTGTAACAAAATCATTTTTAATTCTATATTTAAATTTATAGAGATAATCATGAAGAGTATTCCGCCAAGCGTTATAAAAATTGTTAAAATAAAAAATATTATTTTATCAACATATTTCCCAATTTTTAACGAACAAAAAAATAAGGTGATCACAGATAAGGCCAACATAACAATATTAAAACGTGAGGTGAATATCACAGATAGAGCAAGAAAAAAAAGAACTAAATAACTTGAAAAATTCTTATTTTTTCTTGTGACAGTAATTACTCCAAGAATAAAAAATGCTATATTTATAAAAAATCCTGCAAAATCATAACCAGAAAACATTCCGCTAGCTCTCATTGGGAGAAACTTCTTATCATATCCGCTAAACATTTCAAAAAAAACTCTAGCAGAATCTGAAAAGCTACTCGTAATAACCGCAAAAGAATGAATTAAAGTAGCTAATACAAATGATAAATACATTTCTTTTGAAGAAACTAACGTGTCTTCAAAGAAAAGATAAATGACTATAAACGAAATAACTGATCTTAATATTTTCATAAAGAAGAACAATTCACTGTTTTGATGAGAAAAAATATTAATACCAATATATACTAAAAAAAACACAATTATAATCAAAAATTCTAATTCTCTTTTAGAAATTAAAATATTCTTTTTGACTCTTTTTATAAGAGAATATAAAAACCAAAATATATAAATAAAAATACGAATATCTATTCCTCTGAATTCATTTAGAAAAACCATTGTAAATATGAATACAACTAATTCTGTTTTGCTAATTTTTATTTTATTACTATTTTTCATATTAAAGCTTTCTCCATAATAGTTTTCCAGTCATAGCTTTTCCTATTTTCTTCTAAAATTGTCATTGTAGATGTTTCTCTAAAATGAATATAAGCATGAATAATATGAGACATATCAATATCTTTAGAACTGTTTTCTACATGAAAAATCATATCCTCAAAATTTACTCCCCTTACTATTCCCGATGTCAATACTGGTAGTCCTCGTGAAATGTATTCAACAACTTTTAGAGTTGTATCTATATCTGCATCTCTTTTGTATAAAGCTAAGGCTCCTACACCAATATCTGCTTTTGAAAAGATTAAATCTAAACTTTCACCATAAACTTTACCATGAAAACGAACAATGTTCTCCATTCTTAAATTTTCAACATCTTTCTTCAAAGCTTTAATTGCAGGACCATCCCCGACAATTTCGAAAGTTATATTACAATTTCTGTTTTGTTCATTATATTTTTTTATTGATTTTATTAATCTTGAATAGCCATGGTAGTTATAGAGTGTACCCACACCAATAAAAGTTAATTTTTTTATTGGGTTTAAATTGTGACTCATATTAATATTAAAACTATCAATTTCAACACCGTTTGTTATTTCAACAAATTTTTTCTTTAGTCTAACTGAAGTATTTGATATTACAACAATAACTTTATCAATAAATAAATAAGATGCGTAAAAAATAATTTTATCATAAACTAATTTAAAGAAAGTGAGAATCTTATTGGTAGATGAATTTATCTGTTCTCCAAAATAAGGATATGTCGGTACTTCATAAAAAACTTTTAAACCATTCTTTCTAGCAAACCGAAAGAGCATAACTTGTTTAAGTGTCGGTTTCAATGTGTTCCGAAAATAGAGTCTATCAATAGGGTTCTCTTTTATAATATTCTTTGAAATACGAATTAAATTTTTTACAGTTGGGATAATTTCCGTTGTCTCTTCATTTAATATTTCTCCATTAACAAAATGTAAAATAAAAATATTTTCTTCTTTTTTACAAACTAAAAAACATGAAGAATCATTGGATATGACTTTACTCTGTACATATATCTTTTTAAAAATCCCACTACTTTCGCTATAATTGATATTTGCTAAGAAAACTGTACCTTTCATATGAAGTCCTCATTAAAATATTGGTTGTATATTTTCAAAAGTGACTCTGCGATATAGTTACTTTTTTGTTTAAAGTCTATTTTGCTTGTTGTTTGGCTTTCATTGTGTATAACTTCAAGTGTATCATCATAATAAACTTTTCCATTTGATAGACGGATTTCTTCCGCAATGAATGCTTCCTCGCTATACATTAATGACATGTAATTTCTTTCCAACTCATTTAAAAATTTTGGTTTTAAAATAAAGAAAGACCCATGAGCAGAATAAACATAGGAAGAATTCTTCTTTTTCTTTCTAGAAAGACTTGATTTGACTTGTGATAAAGCTAAATAATACTTAGATAATATAGGATGTGAAAAGATAAATATTCTTCTTTTTATTGATTTTGAAGTATATCTTTCATAGTATTGCGGATTTTCATATACTTTTCTATTTTTTTCAAAAATTGAGGGTGCTATACAAAATACATCCTCTGAATAATCTGAAGCCAACAATTTCTCAAAAAAATTCTTATCTGGTATTTCAATATCCGTATTAGAAAAAACGACCCATTTAATAGATAATCCTTCCCTCAAAAAACTCTCATAACTATAAAATAATCCATTCAAATATCCCAAATTCTCATTTGGAAAAAAAAGATTAATATCAATTTGGGAACTACTCAACAATTTTGCTCTTCCCTCTGTATCTCTGTTAACTGTAATAGCTAACTTAATCTTTTCATTAAGATTTTGTTCCTCTAATTGAAGAACATACGAAGCAACTTCTTCATAATTGTCATAAAAAATTATACAATTTAATATTTCACTCATTACTCCACACCACCCTGTTCACATAATCTGTATAAGAAACAATAATCCTTAAAACCTTCTCAGACACATTTGGCATTGAATAATCTGATACTTGTCGGAGAGTATCATCTTCTTGTGTCTCTATAATTTCTAATCCTTCAAGAATTCTGTTTTTCTTCAACCCAACCATCATCACACTAGTTTCTTCCATAGCTTCTGGTCTTTCATGTGCCTGACGGATATTTAGAGCTTTGAATCCAAGAATCGATGCTTCTTCACTAATCGTACCACTATCACTTAAAACAGCTTTAGCATTCATTTGAAGCTTATTGTAATCATTAAATCCCATAGGTTTCATGGTTTGAATCAATTCGTGGAATTGAATACCCTCTGATTCTATCATTTTCATTGTCCGAGGATGAGTACTGATAATAATTGGATATTGATATGCTTCAGCAATTGAGTTTAGTGAATCCACTAAATCATGAAAATTTTCTTTTGAACTAATATTTTCTTCCCTATGTGCTGATACTAAAAAATACTCATTTTGCTTAAGACTTAGTTTTTCCAAAATAGGTGAGTTCTCAATATCTTCTTTTCTAGAATTCAGCACTTCAAACATGGGACTACCGGTTTTAATGATTCGATCCGCTGGAAGCCCTTCTCTCAATAAGTATTCTCTGGCGATATCACTATACGTTAAATTAATATCAGCTGTATGGTCAACAATTTTTCGATTTGTTTCTTCTGGTACTCTTTGATCAAAACAGCGATTTCCAGCTTCCATATGAAAAATAGGAATGTGTCTTCGCTTCGCGGCAATTGCACATAAACAACTGTTGGTATCTCCCAAGACCAAAAATGCATCTGGTTTTACTTCTTCAAGAATTGGATCTATTTTGATCAGTATATTCCCAACGGTTTCAATGGCTGTACCTGTTGCTGCATTCAAAAAATAATCTGGCTTCTTTAATTTAAAGTCTTCAAAGAAAACTTCATTTAGTTCATAATCATAGTTTTGACCAGTATGTACAAGTACATGGTCAATCGCTTCAGAACTCTCTAAACGATTAATAACTGCAGATAAGCGAATGATTTCTGGACGAGTCCCAACGACTGTCATAACTTTTAATTTTCTCAATGCTAGACCTCCACGTAATAAGTATCAGGATTTTCAGGGTCAAACGTTTCGTTTACCCACATAACAGTGACCATGTCAGTATCCCCTAAATTTTCAATATTATGGGTATAGCCAACAGGTATATCGACTACTTCTAAATTCTCACCAGAAACGAAATACTCAATTATTTCTTTAGAATCAATCTTTCTAAAGCGGATGACGCCTTTTCCACTTACTACCAAAAATTTCTCATTTTTGGTATGATGCCAGTGATTTCCTTTAACAATCCCCGGCTTTGAAATATTAATTGAGACTTGTCCGCGATCTTCAGTCCTCAAAAATTCGGTGAATGATCCGCGATCATCGATATTCATCTTTAAAGGATATGAAAACTCATCCTCTGGTAAAAAGCTAAGAAATGTACTATACAGATTTTTTTCTATTCTACGATTCAATTGAGGTACAGATAGATTTCTTCTACTTTCTTTAAAAGAAAGAATTATATCTCTCAAAGTGCCCACAGTTACTGTATCCGTTTCTCTTACTGAACAAAAGTCGTCGACAATAAATGGTTTTGCTTGAAGGCAATGCAGCAATTCCTTAACAACATCATCAATATAGCAAAGTTCAATTTCCGCATTTTTATCATTAACGGTTATTTCTTCACCTCGAGCTACTTTATAACAAAAAGTCGCTACTACCGTATTATAATTTGGTTTCGACCATTTTCCATACAAATTAGAGAATCGGTAAATGTAGACTTTCGCTCCAGTTTCACTTTGATATTTTCGTAAGAGATCTTCTCCAGCTTTCTTACTGCGACCATAAGCATTGTTAAGAGCAGCTTGAATAGAGGATGATATCATTACTGGACAGGTATTGTTGTATTCCTTTAGTTTATCTAGAAGAACTGAGGTGAAACCGAAATTTCCTTCCATAAACGCTTCTTCTTCCTTGGGCCGATTTACGCCCGCTAAATGAAAAATAAAATCTGCTTTTAAGCAGTATTCATCTAATAAATGTGGAGGAGTATCTATATCATATTCAAAAATATTTTCATAACCTTCGTTTCGAAGCTCTGCAATTAAATTTCTACCTACAAATCCATTGGCTCCTGTAACTAAAATATTCATCGACTTTTCCACTCTTTCAACTCTTCTTGAACATAATCTAATGCTAATAATTTTTCCTTAATTTGTTCTACGGATAGTCGTTCTGTGTTATCAGAATTGTATTCACCTTCGTGTGTCAACTCGGTACTGCCTTCACTAAAATATTTCTCATAATTAAGATCTCTAGTATCGGCTGGTACACGATAGAAGCCACCCATATCTTTCGCAACGAGGTATTCTTCTTTTGTAAGAAGGGTTTCGTATCTTTTCTCACCATGACGTGTGCCTATAATTTGAATCTCATTTTCGACTTCAAAAAGTTCTTTCACTGCTTGTGCTAGATCCCCGACCGTTGACGCAGGCGATTTTTGAACCATGATGTCTCCTGCTTTTGCATTTTGAAATGCAAAAACAACTAATTCAACGGCTTCTTCTAAACTCATCAAGAATCTAGTCATGCCCGGGTCCGTTACAGTTAACGGTTTTCCTGCTTTTATTTGCTCAATAAATAATGGAATCACAGAACCTCTGGATGCCATGACATTACCATACCGCGTTCCGCAAATCATTGTATTTTCATCTGTCACAGTTTTCGCTTTTGCTACAAAAACCTTCTCCATCATTGCCTTTGAAATCCCCATTGCGTTGATTGGATAAGCAGCTTTATCTGTTGAAAGACAAATAACTTTTTTTACCCCCATCTCAACAGCAGCTGTCACAACATTATCCGTACCCATGACATTTGTTTTAACAGCTTCCATCGGAAAGAATTCGCATGAAGGAACTTGCTTTAAAGCAGCCGCATGAAATATGTAATCTACTCCGTACATTGCATTTTTAACACTATTTATATCGCGTACATCCCCAATATAAAATTTCAATTTGTCATTGTTGTATTTCTTTCTCATATCATCTTGTTTCTTTTCATCTCGAGAAAAAATACGAACTTCTTTTATTTCGGAGTCAAGAAATCTTTTCATAACAGCATTTCCAAAAGACCCTGTACCACCAGTTATTAGCAGTGTTTTATTTTCAAACATTATATGTCTCCTCTGTTATATAATTATCCATTTTATCTAAAAGTAGTTCTTTTTCAAAATACTCTAAAAAGTAGTTTCTTGAGTTGTTCCCCATATGAACAATTTCATCTCTGGTAAGTGACTCAATTAGCATTAGATTATTTAGTAATTGGCTAATATTTCCTGCATCGCTAACGAATCCACAATCGGCGTTTTTGACAATTGTCTGAGATTCTCCACTAGCAGATAGTAGTATAGGCTTTCCACAAGCCATACTAGATTGAAGTTTCGCTGGTATGGTCATCGAAAAGATCTCACTTTCCTGAAGACAGACAAATGAAAAATCACTCGCCGAAAAAATTCCTGATACTTCCGTTGGTGGCACAGGATCTATAAAACAAAAATATTCTTGAAGATTTTTTTGCTCTATTTCCTCTTTTAATGTTGATAAATATCTACCGTTTCCAACAATATTAAATCTTATATTGGAATCCCTACGCTTTAAATCTTCACCAATAGAAGGTAATATATCCAATCCTTGAGCCATCCCAACATTACCGGCAAAAGTAATATTAATCTTATCATCTTGTTTTATTTTGTCACTTGCTAAAGCATTAGGACGATAAAATTCTTCCGCATACTGAGGCCAAAAATAAATTTTATTTGAATCATGTCCGCGACTTTCAATATTCTTTTTAAAACTCTCCGAGGCTGTAAAAATTTTGGTGCAATTTTTATAAATATAATCGACCATGTTATCTAAAGTCTTAATTATCAGTTTATTTGAGATTCCTGTGATAATTTCAAAATTCTCTGGCCACAAATCCATTACATAGATATAACAGGGAATTTTTAATTTTTTCGCAATCCAAATCCCTGGCATTGCTTGCGTCATAGGAGATACCTCATAAATAAATACCATATCAAATTTTTCTTTATTATTCAGATTCCAAAATAATCCGGATATAACAAAAGAAAGATAATTTAAAGCCATCATTATACTGTTGCTTTTTCTAGGTATTATTGGAATTCTAATTATATTAACGCCATCGAAATCATCTTTTCGTCTTTTCTTCAGACTATATCCTTTATAAAAATCTCCTTGAGGATAGTTAGGTATCCCCGTAAGGACAGTAACTTCATAGCCTCGTTTAACCCACGAAGTACATATGTCATTAATTCTGAATTGTTCTGGATAAAAATATTGTGATACTACTAATATCTTTTTACTCATTTCTATCTATACCTACACTTCTTTTAACAGATTCTTCAAAATCTACAAAATCTGGATTTCTTGTAATCGGAGCATAAATTAGATTACCAAAAGCTTTGTTTGTCAATTTACCTATTTTACCTGGAAAATAGCCTAAAACCTTAATCAATAAACTTACATAATTCAAGATAAACAGATTATGATTTGTACTTTTTGCTATCAATTTAATGAGGGTACTCGTTTGAACATATTCGTTATTTTGAGGAAAAAATACCCCCTCTTTATTTTTGTCTATAATTTCTCTAATGACTATACACAAATTTTCAATATATAACATTGATCGCTGATTATTTACTAATGGAAAAATTGGAAGCTTATTCGCTAATTTTACAAGTTCTCGAAAATTCTCTTTACTATTTTCCCCGTAAATCATTGGTGGTCGCAAAATTACTATATTCAAATTTTTGTTGTGTGTTTCTATTAAAGCTTTTTCTGCTTTCCACTTACTATCACCATAAAAATTGGATGGATTAGGTTGTGTTTCTGGAGTAATAACACGCTTCTTATTTATATTTGTTTCCTCACCATAAATAATAATCGAACTCATGTAAATAAATTGTCCGTTTTTTCCATTTAAATCGTTTTTGTACTTTTCTGCTGTCTCAACTGCAAGATCGCAATTCACTTTATAATAAAGTTGTTTCGTTTCTTCACTGACTTTTGATACATCTGCATGAGCAATTCCTGCGACATGAAAAACAGAATCATACTGAGAGAAATCTTTTTCTTTCCATTGATCTCCATGCATATCAATTGTATCAATTTGATAGTTATCGCCAAATTGCTGCATCCATTTCTCGAAGGATGTACCGATATAACTGTTCGCTCCTGTAATTAGGATTCGTTTCATTCGATTTCCTCCTTCTTCATCGTTCCAGTCCCGCCTTCAACGACACCGTCACTTTTGAAAACAGAAGTAATCGTACCAAAGAAGCATTTTATATCCATCCTTAAACTAATATTATCCGTATATTTGCCATCTAACTTGGCCTTAATTGGAATCTCAAGCTCGTCTCGACCACTAATTTGAGCCAACCCAGTCAATCCTGGACGAATATCATTTGCCCCATACTTATCACGTTCTTCAATCAAATCATATTGATTCCATAGCGCTGGACGAGGCCCAATGACAGCCATATCACCTTTGATAATATTGAACAACTGAGGCAGTTCATCCAAACTGGTTTTTCTTAAAAATTTTCCGACCTTGGTGATATAAAAATCAGGGTCTGCTAAAAGATGTGTCGGCATTTCTTTCGGTGTATCGATCTTCATTGTCCGAAATTTATAAATGTTAAAATGGGTTTTATTTTTACCAACCCGTTTTTGCTTGAAAATAATTGCTCCCTTAGAATCTAGTTTTATTGCTAAACATAAAAGTAATAAAACCGGTGATAACACAACAATCCCCATTAACGATAAAATAAAATCAATGATTCGTTTCAATCCATCCTTATACAATAAAACCCACTCCTATTTGTTTGAAGCATTTGCAAATTTCACAATTTCATTAGCCAATGTAGCACTATCTTTAGGAAGTGCATCTACAAAACAAAGTACCTCTTCCAATGAATATCCTTTGATATTCCCAACAAAAATTTTCTCAAAGACTGCTTCATCATTTCGTTCTTTATCCAGCAAAAGCTCTTCATATAATTTTTCCCCAGGTCGAATCCCGGTTTCAATAATCTCAATCTCTTCTTCACTATAACCACTTAGACGAATCATATTCTTCGCAAGATCAACGATTTTCACCGGTTCGCCCATATCTAAAATGAAGATTTCGCCACCTTTAGCAAGTGCCCCTGACTGAATAACCAATCGGCTAGCTTCTGGGATCGTCATGAAATAGCGGGTCATACGAAAATCAGTTACTGTGATCGGTCCACCTTTTGCTATTTGCTCACGGAATACTGGAATCACACTGCCTCTTGAACCTAAGACATTGCCAAAACGCACAGCAGAAAATTTCGTGCAACCTTTTTCATTCAAGCCCGTAACAATCATCTCGGAGATGCGCTTTGTTGCCCCCATGACGTTTGGTGGATTATTGGCTTTATCCGTAGACACCATTACAAAATTTTTCACTTTCGCAGCTTTGGCAGCTTCAGCGGTATTTTTCGTTCCGTAAATATTGTTTTTAACTGCTTCTTTAGGATTGTATTCCATCAACGGTACGTGTTTATGTGCTGCCGCATGATAAACGATATCCGGTTTGACTTCCTTCATGATTTCAAACATCTTTTCTCGATCTTGTATATCGGCTATAACAGGAACGATTTCGGTAATATTATCTTTAAAATTGATGTTCAACTCACGGTCAATTAAGTAAATCGAGTTTTCGCCATGTCCTAACAAAACTAGTTTTTTAGGATTGAATTGAATCACTTGGCGACAGATTTCGGAACCGATCGATCCACCAGCACCAGTCACTAATATCGTCTTTCCAGTAATTTGATCTTTGATGGAGTCGATATCCAATTTGACTTCGTCTCTGCCTAGCAAATCAACGACATCGATTTTCTTCAAACGTGATGTGCTGATTTTTCCAGAGGCGATTTCTTCCATTGATGGCATCGTGTTGACTTTGACATGCAAAGGTTCAATTAAGCTAAAAATACTCCGCAATTTTTTCCGTGACAAGGATGGAATAGCGATCGTAACCATATTGATCTCATACTTTTGAATCAAATCAGGTAAATCACTTATACAACCCAAGACTTTTTTCCCAGAAAGATAAGTGTTTCGTTTATTCGGATCATCATCGACAAATCCGATAATATTAATGTCACTTGCCGTTTTCGAACCTACAAAGCTATTATAAAGAATACGGCCGCCTTCTCCTGCACCGACGATCAAGGTATTCTTAACAACCTCATTGGATGCCCCTCTCATGTTTTTTCTTTCTATATAGATCCGCCATATCAATCGACTAGCAATAATCAGAAAGAGCGAAAGAAAGTACGTAAAGATCACTAAGCGCACGCTATAGGTTTCATCACCGAAAAACAAGATCACGTTACAAGTAAAAGCGCTGCATGATACAGCCAAGAAGATAGCAATCATTTCTTTCAAGTTCGTGTAACGATTGATTCGAGAAAAAACACGAAACACTGAACCATAAAAAAGATAGAAACCGACAGAAAGGCTCACCGACATCAATGTAAATTCTTTTGGGATCGCCACAAAGGGTTTCATAAAATAAACTGCTGCTATATTCGCTGCTATGATCAATAAACTATCTACAACTATCAAAGTTACAATTTTTCTTCTTCTCGTTAATTCAAACAACCCAGTTGCCCCCTAAAATAACCCGAATTTCTTTTTTTTCACTTCTGTAAAAGCTGGAAAACTGATTTGATCCCCGTTTATCAAATCTTTTGCTACTTGTTTCATCAACGTTACTTTGAGCATGCCAAAATCTTGCTCAATTTGCTCATAAGCTTCTTTTAAATTAAAGGTGCGTTTTGTAACGCCATGGGCATCCGAAGCGACCATCTGAACAAGATTATGTTCAACCATTGTTTTTGCTGTTTTTTGGATTTCTTTTCCAAATACGCCGACATAACTTGGCGCAGTTAACTGTGCCAAACAGCCCATATCCAAAAAAGGGATGAGATTGTTAGGGTCTTTTCTAAAATGAGCATTCCGCTCGGGGTGGACAATGACTGGAATCTTTCCCAGCTGTAGTAAATCGAAGAATATTTGTTCTGTATACGTAGGCACTTCAATCGTAGGAAATTCTATCAAGATATACGTATCATCAAGATCTGTAAAAAGGATGTCATTTTTCTGTATATCCTCAATTAAATCTCCTGTTATCCTAACCTCTTGCCCCTCAAGAACTGTCAAGGGCAGGTTCCGTGCGTCTAATTCTTCTTGTAAAGAGGTAACGAGAGAAATGACCTCTGACTTCGGATTGCGGTATTTTCCATTGTTATGATGTGGGGTACAAAGGATATGCGTAATTCCTTGGCTAATCGCTTTTTCAGCCATAGCAATGCTCGCATTGATGTCTTCTGCACCATCATCAATTCCTGGTAAAATGTGGCAATGTAAATCAATCATTTCTCTCGTCTCCTTCAAATTAATTAATTTCCATAATAATAGTAGTAACCTGAATCTTTCGAGTGTTCGGCACCGTTATAGACCACCCCAATGATTCTTGCTTGAACCATATTCAAAAGATCTCTCGCTTTTGTTAAGGATTCTTTACGTGCAACATTTTCTCGAACCACTAAGATCGTCCCATCTGCTTTCGATGCCATGATTTGTGCATCGGTGACTGCTACAACTGGTGGCATATCAAAGATAACCACATCGTAAAGGTTTTTCGCTTCTTCCATCACTTGGTTCATTCGTGCTGACCCAAGTAGCTCAGATGGATTTGGTGGTTTTGGTCCGCTAGTTAAGACAGATAAATTATCAATCACCGTTTTTTGAGCTGCTTCAAGGACGCTCGTTGAGGTACTTAATACGGTACTCAATCCACTCGCATTGTTTAAGCTGAATGTTTTGTATACAGTAGGCTTTCGCATATCGGCATCAACTAACAATACTCGTTGTCCTGATTTTGCAAAAACAACCGCTAAATTAGCTGAAGTTGTCGATTTTCCTTCACCTGGACCAGAAGAAGTAACAACAATGGTCTTGATTTGTTTATCTGCTGAAGACGCAAATTGAATATTTGTACGGATCGTACGATATTGCTCTGAGATTGGTGAAGAAGGATCAATTAGCGTGATCAAACTTACTGCATGTGTCTGTGTCCCAGTACGTTCTTGTTTTTTTGCCATCATTGTTCCCTCCTAGACCCGGCTACGACTACGGCGTGATTCTGCCGTTTTGTCGCCTTGCGGTTTCTTAATAAATGGTGCGCTTGGCTTTTTCTGAATGGTCGCAGCCAATTCTTTTGGTGACATTTGGGGTACAGTACCCAATACGGTAAAGCCTAATGTTTCGGTTACAAATTTATCATCTTTGACAGTTCGATCTAGTAGCTCCAATAAGAAGGCTAAACCGACACCGACCATGATCCCTAATACCAGACCAATAGCTAGATTTAGTTTGTTGTTAGGTGAAACTGGTGTAGTACTAGCTACCGCACTTGAAATGATTGAGATTTTATCAACATTCATAACATCTTGAGCATTTTCTTGAAAGACCAATGCTGTCGTATTGGCAATATTTTGCGCTGACACTGCATTTGTACTAGTTGCCTGAATGGAAAACATTTGTGAGTTCTGTGACTGGTTGATCGAAATGGATTCTTTCAATTGTCCGACAGTCAAGTCAAGGTTATTTTCAGACTCCAAACGATCCTTTACTTGTGTCATAACCAAGTCACTGACAATCATATCTTTATACGTATTGATCATTTGCAAGTTTGTATTCACATCGTTGGCATTGGTAGTTTCGGATTGAGGCAATGTCACAATCAACTGAGCTTGTGAACTGTATTTCGGTGTAATGACAAAGAAGGTGAATATCCCTGCTAAAGCTAAACCAGCAAACATTGAAATAAAAATAGCAGCTAAATGTTTCCGTAGAATTGCGAATATTTCTTTTAAGCTAATTGTTTCTTCCATCTTTTCTCCACTTTCCTATTCATTCTCTAGATTTAGTTGAGCTTTCAACTCTTTTTGAACTCTTGCTAGTTCTTCGTCACTCACACGCTGATATGAGATGCCGTCTTGCATGAATCCTTCCCCTTGCAACTGATCTTGTTTGATCGTTTGAAAGGCACTGCGATAGTTAAATGCTAAGGTTCGCATGTCATCGAAACTCATATCTGTCTTCATGTTTTGCTCAACGGCATTTAAGATCGTTTGATATTGGGTGATTCCATCAAGACTCAAGACTTTCTTAACGATCCCTTCAACGATTTTACGTTGGCGTTCTTGACGTCCATAATCGCCGTTTGGATCTTCATAACGCATTCTTGAATAGGCAAGGGCTTGTTCGCCATTTAGTGATGTACGTCCGATAGCAAAATCAAAGCCATCTTGCGAAAAGGTGATTTCATTATCAACTTCAATGCCGCCAACCGCATCGACTAATTCTTTCAAACCAGCCATATTGATTGATACATAATGATCGATCGGAATATCCAAGAATTTTTCTACGGTATTCATTGCCATCGCTGGTCCACCAAAAGCATAGGCATGATTAATTTTATCTGTCGTCCCATGTCCAACGATATCAACATAGGAATCTCTTCCAATACTCACCACCGTCGTCTGATTGTCTTGTGGGCTGATGGTCGCCACCATCATGGTATCAGAACGTCCTTGTTCGACTCTTCCTAAATCACCGGTATCGATCCCCATCAGTAAAACCGAGAAGGAATCTTTTTGGGATAGGTCGACATCATTTTCACGTAGACGATCTTCTCGATCACGTTCGACTGATTGATAGGTTTCTTGAATTGAGTTTGATACATCAAAATATAATTTTGCAGCGACACCGATCATTCCGATGACTAAAACTGCAACGATTGAAAAGATGATTAAAAAGATTTTTTTTCCTTTTGACATTTGCTTTCCTCCAGTTATCTAAAATTTCCTTCAGCACGTTTCATCTTATTTAATAGTAAGACGCTGAACTTGTCTCTGTTCCAGTACCGTCTCCTGTTGATGTATCGTCAGAATAACTTTCAGTTGAAGCTGAGGGAATATAACTGGTATAGCCTGTATACCCCATTTGAGCCGCAATTGAATTAGCGGACTCTGTAAAAGAATCTTTAAGTACTTGATTTCGCACTTGATTGATGCTGTCAATCAGAGCTAAATAGCCATCCAAAGTCGCTTCGCTAGTTACAACATTATCTTGCAGCATAGCATTCAAGCTGGCTTGAATTTGTGTAATGCGATCCAATTGAGTGGTCGCAAACTCTAAATAAGCAGAAACAAGGTCTTTCCACGGACCATCTTCAAGAAAATTTAAATCCTCACGGACATTCCCTAAGTCCGTTTCTTTTAGATCCTCTTTAATAGTGACATTGTTCTCAGCAACTTGCCAATTCGAAACACCTTCAGTAAACAGCGCTGCTGTATTAGCTTGTACTTTCACTTTTGCCTCGATCTCTTTTAGTTGATCATCCAGCGCTTGTTTCTTTTCTTGAATCTCAACAGATTCGCTCGGTAATGCGCTCTCTTCGATTCCGTAATCATCTGCAGATACTTTTACTGCTGATAGTTTCGCGACAGTTTTCAAAACCTCTTCTTCGCTAAGATCACTTCGTAAAAACGTTTGCTCTTCGTTGCTGTACATACCAGTAATTTCTCCGGACAGTTCATTCAAGCGCTCTCGCTCGCTTGCAATCGCTGTCTGTGCATATTCGACTCGCTGCTGATATTGCCTTTGGTTATTTTGTCGGTAACCAATTAAACAAATTGCAACGGCGCCAATACCAACGGCTAAAACAGTCAAAGTCTTTATTAACGGCTTTCCCATGAACACACTCCCTACTTCAATTGTGCTTGTTTAAGCATTCTGCCTTCCTCTCACATAATAAAGGCAATTCTAGTTTATTATAAGAGAAATGTATCATTAAATAAAGGAAATTCCCGTTTTTTATTTATTAAGGTATATTTTTCGTCAATAAAAGACTTATATAATGCCAAACATCAGTTATTTTAAAAAACCATAAATAACGTCTACTTTACTTGACAGTTTATTTAAACCCTCATTTTAAATAATGAATAATTCAGTTATAATCGTTGTTATCATCACCTTTGAAGGTTGTCACATTATAGAAAAATAACCTTAAGAGATTATATTCGTTCACTTTCTCAACATCTTTTCATTATAAATAGAAAAGATAAGAAATTCAGAAAGTATTTTTATACACTTTTCTTGTTATTATAAATTAATTTGGCAAAGCTGAATTCTTTTCTTGGCGCACTTAGGGTTTCCTTTGCGGCTGCTATTTATTTACGTCAATCGTTCCTGTTAAAATTATAAGTTGTCTTTCGCAAAGTGACTTTTTTCTTCAATTCTGTTCCCCTTAATATTCAATCGCCCCCCGAAAAACAATAATCATTTAATTTTTATTCCACCACTAAACACTTATCGTCTCGCCCCCTCTCTGGCTATTCAATTTCCATCAATCTTCTTCGACATGCTGGAAAAAACGTGTTTCTACCTATATATATGCCGATCGTCAGTTGATTTATAGAAAATGCAAAAAATCTCGCATAGACTCAGGTATAGATTTCACCAATCGATGAAATACGTGATTTGTTTTTTCTTCCCTATCTTCTTTAAGATGAATAAGTAAGATTTGCGATTTTGTTCATGAAAGGAGCCACGTCTTGAGAAATTTTCAAATAAATTTTATTACTAATACTGCAACGATTCGATGGCTGAAAATTTTGAGGGCATTCGAGAAAAATTATCAATGTTCGACTCAAGGTTTGGCAAAAATTTCAGGAAGTACCACGCGAACGATCGTTACGGATGTGACGGATCTAAAAGAGTACTTTGGCGATTGTTTATCGATCGACTCTTCTCACAAGGGGTATATTTTTTCGATCAAACATTCCGCTGTTTATTTAACGAAAAAACGTGCGCTGATTGCCAATGAGATTCTCTTCCATATCATCGAAAGTATTTTCCACAATGATCTTTATAGCTCATCTGAATGGGCTGAGAAATACCATATATCAGAAAGCACTGTTCTTCGCTATTTGCGGAAAGTGCAACCGATTTTTTCTTTCTATCGTTTGGAGATCCAAACCAATCCTATTTGCTTTATTGGTGAGGAGATCAATATTCGCAAGTTTTTCCATGATTTCTATTACGAATCGGAAATTACTGCCCATACGATTTTTCCGCCGATCGCCATCCAAAATATCACTGCTAGCGCTTTTTCTAGATGTTATCAACTTGACCAGCATGCTTGTTCGTTTGGTGAATTCAATTATTACTTGTATATCACCTTTGAGCGCCATTGTGCGGGTCAAGGTATTGAGTTGCCTAAGCAAATAAAAAAAATATTTGAGCAATATAATGATTTTCGGCTATTTTCTGAAATCAACGAGGCAATGAGTGAACAATACCAAAAAGAACTTCCCTATGAGGAAGTCCTTTATTTGTTCTTATTGGTGAAAACCCGTCGTTCGATCAGCAACTTGGCGATCGAACAAACCTTTTGTAAAGAGTATAATCATTGGCCTGAAATTAAGCAGCTTGCTGCAGCCTTTGTCAAGGATTGTTTGCCAGATACTCAAGATAGCGCTCGTGATCGGCTCTTAGTAGAATCCTTTTTTACGGTAGCAAAAATAAAGCAATTATTATCCCCCTTATTAAACCATATGATTTCGGATACCGTTCATTTTGTCGAAGAGGCGTATATGGATGATTACCATCTATTTAAAAACTATCTGTTGACGCAACCATTAGCCAGAGAAATTTGGGACAGTATCACACTGGAACACTTAGGAACGAGTCTTACGATGTACGTTACCTCTATTAAATCTTTGTACTGGCAAGCAAAGAAGAATATCGCTTTTTTGTTTGAAGGCCCCTTTTATTTATGCCAATTATTAAAATGCAAATCTGTTCGTTATTTGCGCAGCTCTCGGACATTTTATTTTCCAGACTCCAATGAATTGTCGGCAGGCTATTTGGAAAAAAATCAAATTGACTTGATCGTCACCAACTATACGGAATACATTACCGAATATGCCCAAGACATTGATTATTTGCTATTCAAAACTTTTCCCGATGAGCACGACTGGGAAGCTTTAGAAGAAAAACTGAATGCCAACTTCAATCCTTGATAAATGAAAATCTTGGCTCTTTAATTTATGGGACTGAGGAATCATAACTGATTCTTCAGCCCCATTTTCATTTTAGGTATTAAAAAACATATCGTTCTCTAGTATGATTAGATCACCACAAAATAAATAACTGAGAGAACGATTGTAAGGACTTATGGGCAATTTAAATCAAAATAGAGCGTATCCATTCGGGTCGGCACTGACACAGCGATACGCTCTCTACTTATGCCTTATTCTATTAAAAGCAAAAAAAAGAAGCAGCCACTTCATTCTGTGAGCTGCTTCTTGCTAGTTGATTGATTAATCGAGAATCGTTACTTTTACTTGACGACGTCCCCATTGGATACATTGTGCTACGTTATCAAAGTGAACATCAATGATATTTCCTTTGATCGCGCCACCAGTATCAAGCGCTAGTGCTACGCCATAGCCTTCAACATTGACTAAGGTGCCTAACGGAATCACGCTTGGATCCACGGCAACTGCCATTGGATTTTTACGTAAGTCTGTACCGCTTGCTGTAAAGAAACTGGAGCCAGCTTCTTTATAAGAGTAGGCAGTTGATTCCATCATCAATGTCCGACCACTGCTTGTATTGCTGTTGTTGCTATTGTTATTGTTGTTGTTGGTATTGCTTGAGCTGCTATTTGAGCTATTGTTACTGCTTGAAGAGCTGCTCGATGATGAGGTGCTGCTTTCAGTCGTATTGCTGCTCGATGAAGCAGACGATTGTGATTCAGAAGCGCTTGAACGTTCGGCAGCTTGGGCTGCTTCTTTTTCTGCTTTTTCTTTCGCTGCTTGTTCTGCCGCTTCTTTGGCTGCTCGTTCTTCTGCTGCTTTTTCAGCAGCTAAGCGAGCTGTTTCAGCTTCTTTGCTTGAAGCGATTTGTGCCAAAGTTGATTCGTTTTCTTTCAATTGGGCTTGTAGATTCGCAATTTTTGAATCCAGTGTTTTGGCTTCTGATTCTAATGCGGTTTGATTTTCTTTCAATGATTGCTGTGTTGACTGTGCTTTTTCTTCTAAAGCTTCTAGCTTTTCTTTTTCAGCTGTTAATGAATCGATCTTTTCTTTTTCCAAGTTTTGTAACATCGTCATCGCATAGGCACGATTGATAAAATCTTGGATGTTTGATGATTCTAACAGTACCGTCCAGTCTCTGGTAGCCCCGCCATTGACTTGGATGTCTTTCATACGTTCCGCAACGACTGCTTCACGCTTTTCAATTGTTTCTTGTGCAGTTTTGATTTCTGCTTTGGTTGTTGCTAATGATTCTTCATTTTCAGCGATTTGAGCTTTTAGCTCTTCTACCTCACTGTATTTCGCATTCACATCAGTCAATGCAATCTGTACTTCCGTACTGATTTCCTGACTTTGCTGCATGACGGCACTTTCTTGCTCTTGCAATGATTCAAGTGACTCAGCCTGCGCAAAGATTGGAGAAACGATTCCTGCCGCAAAGACAGCGACAACGATTGTTCGTAGTTTCTTTGCCTTCAAAAAATTCCCTCACTTCTCACTATGTTTTCCAACATATCCTATTATACAAATTCTTAAGAAGAATTTTATTGCAGGACCTTTACAATTTGTTACAAATTATCGTAATAGTGGGTGTTTTAATCGTCTTTTTCAACTGAAATCAGTCAGAAGTGGGAAGAATCAGCATTGATAAGGGTTTATTTTTTGTAATCTTACCGTAACAAACCTATTTTTTCTTACGGATCGCTTCAATAAATCGAGACAATTCCTGACTGCTTTTTATCTGATTGATTTCTAACTTTTGAAAGTTTTTTAAGAGTCTTCTTTGATGGAAAGTCAATCTCGGTAGATTCTGTTTTAATATGCGCCATTCTTCTGGAAACGCTGCGAAGCGCCCTTGCCAATCGTTTTTATATTGCTCAATATTTTCAGCCAATTCTTTTTTGTGCTGTTCAAAGGCTTGATTGACCTGTTGCACCGCTTTCTGAAAGGCAACCAAGTTAGCTAGGGTATAGCCCATATCAAAAGAGAGAACCATTAATAAGAAAACTGGCAATAAGAATCCTACGCGAGCACTCAATGTTTGAACAATCTCCAGCATTTGCGGATGAACAAATCGAACAATGAGCACACAGCACACGCCCCAAAAAAAAGAAATCGGCAATGCCACCCGTCCATTGATATTTAATGGGACTTCTTTATAATCCCACCATGAGGCATGAAAAAAACGCTCAAGTAAATAACTTGTCACATATTCAAGCACGGTAACCAACAACGCTGCCGCAAAGAACAGTGGAATCACTTGCTCATGCAATGGCCGCAATAAATAGACAACGCCAAGAATCCCAAAGCCGTAGATGGGTGTGATGGGACCAACAAGGAAGCCCCGATAAACAAAGTGCTTGGCTTTTAGTGAGCAATAAATGGTTTCCCAAAGCCAACCGATAAATGAGTACAAGAAAAATAATAAAATGATCCGTTCAAATTGAACCATACCTATCCGCTCCTTTTCAAACTGTCACAATGATCTGTGCAATCGTACTTGTCATCACAATCATACCACAAATCAATCAGTCTTATTTTGAATCAGTGCAGTAGCTTATTCCCTGTTTGAACGTTCTTTTTTCGTTGCTTATTGATCACCAAAAATAATTGATGGGTGCACTTGTTCTTTCAAACTATAGCCACACAGTTCTTTGTTAAAGGTAAAATGATCTTGTTCCACATTTGCAATGATCTCATCTTCGGAAAATCCGTGAAAATCGTAGTCATTGATATAACTGCGAAGTAATACTAATTTTGCATCGATCAAGAGAACTCTTTGGATATCCATCCAAAAAGCCATGTCTTTGTTTTTCAATATTTTTTTCAATTCTGCTTCCTGTGCTAACCAGTACGCATAGACTGATGGCATTTCACCTTTAATGGTTTCAGCAGATAATCCTTCTCTCATTTTTACTAGATACTCATTTACTGATTGATAAAACAATTTCCTTCCCCCTAGTTCCATTATTTTTAAACGTAGATCTTATGTTTCTTCTATTCCTCGCCGCTTTGAGCTATCTTTCTCTATCCGGCTGTCGCTGATGTCGCCCTACTTTTTGTATCGAAAGAAGCCATAGTATTTCGCAACAAAATTCTGACAATTATTCAAAACAATTAGATAAATAAAAAACACACTATTATTTTATAGATATAACCGACACAATTTTTAACTTCACTATTCTTTTAATGCTTCCTTTCTTTTCTAAAGCATAGCAAAAGTCGCCCCGTATTTATAATCAACTTTTGCATCAATCTAAGAAAAAAGTGAAAATAAGCGGTAACAGTCAGTTATTTCGGCTTCATTTTTTTAAATTTATTATTTAACAATCCTTTATTTTTTTCTTTTCATGCAGTAACTGAGAATATTTTATTGCGTTATTTCCTTTCCTATTATACGATTAACTAAATAATGTTGGTTATTTGAAAATAGAAAACAAAGGGGAACGTGAGAATAATGAGAAAAAGTGTTGTTTTTAGTTTATTGGGGTTCACACTTCTTTTTGCTGGCTGTACGCCAAAAGAGGAGAAACCAGCTTCAGAAAGCACGGAAAATGCAAGCGCTACAAGCTTATCTATGACTTCGTCAACAGAAGTCGCGCAAGAATCGACGGGCTCTTCCAGCGAAGCGGCTTTACCGAGTTCGGAACAAACCATCACAGGCGTGAGTGGAACAAACTATACCATCGATTTGCCTAGTAATTGGCAAGAGGTACCCGATTTCACTTCATTGAATCCTGACAATGATTTCATGTTGTCAGATGCGTTAGAAACGAAATACTTAGCTGCAGTCGTTGAATCGAAACAAGATTTTGCCGATTTAGAAACTTATCTCGGATTGGTTCAAGAAAATTTGGCAACAAGCTTCGATACGACCGCCACCTTTTTACCAATTCCTGACACGAAGGCCTATTTCGTTGATTTCCCAGCGACAGTTGAAGGGCTAAATATCCACTATATTTATTATGTACTTGAAACCGACAATAATTATGTTCAGTTGTATGGTTGGACGTTAGAAAGCTTATACGACTCTTCAAAAGACGAGCTAACAGCGATCATGAACAGCTTCAAAGAAGAATAAACAAAACATCTGGAACCATTTTGGCAAATAGCCGCAAAAATGGTTCCAGATGTTTTTTCATTTTATCTACGGACTACAAGACGCTGTCCTACAAGAATCAATGAGCCAGAAAGATTATTCCACTGCATCAACTGATTCACAGTCACACTGTAGCGTTGCGAAATGCCCCATAGAGTGTCTCCCGAACGTACGGTATAGGTGGTGCTGTTTGATGAGGAAGTGTTCGTTTCTTGAACATACGCTGCACTTACCCAGCCACGCCCTTCAATTCGATACCAGACGTTGTTGCCATTCACACTGGTTCCGGTCTTTTGCGCAACCGCGCGAAAAGAGGAGTTGTTTAACAAAGAACCAACAATTCTGGCACTGGTAGACGCATCAGAGCGAATATTCAATGTTGCGGTTGTACGAAACTCTTTGTTGATGCTTTGCTCAGAGCTATTACTTCCAGCGTTCACTTCTGTCACGTACGTAGCACTCACCCAGCCGCGTCCTTGAATTCGATACCACACATTGTTTCCGTTGACACTCGTTCCCGTCTTTTGAGCGACTGCTCGAAATGTCGCATTACTTGCCAAGGAGCCAACAACAGAAGCGCTAGTCGATGCATCTGAACGGATGTTCAAGGCAGCAGTTGTGCGGAACTCTTTGTTGATGCTTTGTTCGGCATTGTTGTTATTGTTGTTATCATTCCCACCCGTATTCGATGAGATCTCCGTCACGTGAGCAGCACTTACCCAGCCACGTCCTTGAATTCGATACCACGTCGTATTGCCGTTCACACTGGTACCAGTTTTTTGCGCTACTGCTTCAAATGTTGCATTGGCAGCCAATGAACCAACGATCGAGGCGCTAGTGGAAGCATCCGAACGGATATTGAGTGCTGCATTTGTTCTGAATTGCTTATTGATCGCCTGCTCAGAATTGTTATTGTTGTTATCATTTGAACCGCCACCACTTGATGTATCGTACTGGGTCAAATTGTGCGTTTCAATCAAGTTGTTTAGCTTACTTGCATAAGAAGTATCGGTGGCATAACGTCCTTGCAGCCATTGAGTCGCGTCACGATAAGAATTTGTATTAGACTTCCATGCCCCATGGTAGAAGAAAACACCCGGCGAAAATGAGGTAGTTCTCAAAACGTGCGCATTGTCTTGAAAAGATTCTTTTAATGAGGGGTATTTACGAAACCTAGCAATAATCGGATAGAGATTGCCATTCCCGTCATCTTCCATGGTTTGCATCTCTACAAATTGTCCATTGTAAGATCCCTTGATACCAAACATATTATTTGCAAGAGTGGTCAGCGTGGATTGCCCCCAACCTGATTCTAAGATCGCTTGGGCAATCATGACCGAAGCGTAGAGGTCATTTGCCCCGGCAACTTCTTGTGCCATTGGTCCTACTTGCTGAATAAATGCTTGCTGATTGTTGGAACGTGCCATTGGATTGTTGTAGTTGGGCATGACCTTCGTTTCAATGGCGATCCGCTCTTCTTCTGACAGAACAGGAATATCACTATCGGTTTCTGCTTCATTCTGTTCAGAAGCATCATCTGCTGGTGCATTTTCGGGTACCTCTTGGATGTCTACTCCATCCGCACTTTCAGCTTCTGATGGATCGGTACTATCTTGAGTTGCTGGTGATCCCTCGTTCACTTCTTGATCATCTACAATGCTCACTGAATCATGCGTCGATGTGTCTTGGGTTGACTCTGCTGTTTCAACTACTTGAACACCATTTTGGGCTTCTGCTGACTCGAGAGTATCTGCTAAAACATTCATCGGCAAAATATTCACCGTACTAACAAGTGCAGCGGTTGCCGCCGCACTTTTACGGTAAAGAAGCCCTCTTTTTTGTTTCTTCGCACGATAACGAAGTTGTTTTCTTTCTTCCATTTGTCTCTCCTTAAAACTACAGCTAGCTACTTCTTACATTCTTACTGCAAAGCTAGGTGTAAAATGAGCGGTGCTGCCAACAGAAACATTTTGTCCTGGGCGTGGTGCATGAATGTATTGTCCGCCACCTAAAGCAATGGCTACATGATAGGTGCTACCTGATGAACCCCAGAATAAAAGATCTCCTGGTTGTGCTTGGCTAACGGAAATCACTGTACCGGCTGTTTCTTGTGGCACCGTCCATCCACCAATATCTCTCCCTGTTACTTGTAAAAAGACATAGCGAGTAAACCCAGAACAGTCAAAGCTGTCCGGTCCTTTGGCACCCCACACATAGGGTTTTCCGATATGCTTATAGGCTTCTGCCACGATTGCAGCACCATTTGTTGATGCTGGTGCAGAAGGTGCTGGCGGCGTCACGATCGGTGCAGGTGACGGAGCAGGCGTTGGCACCGGTGTTGGTGTAACTGGCGTCGGTGCTGGCGTTGGTGCAGGAACTGCAGGTGCACTGTCCGCTGGCGTCTCCGGTGCTGCAGGTGTCACTGGTGTTTCTGGCTCTTGAATTTCTGGTGTATCTACTGGTGTTTCCTCTGGAACCTCTGGTGTTTCAACCGGTTCAGATTCTTGCGTTTCCTCTGGTTGCGTTTCTGCTGGTGCTTCTGGCTCTTCCACTGGCGCTGGGCTCTCTGTTTCTGCGTCAGGTTCTGTGCTCTCTACTTGAACAGCTGCTTCATTCAAGGCTGCTTCTTCCGCTGCAGCTTGTTCTGCCTGCTGTTGCGCCGCTTGTTCCGCTTGGGCTTGTAAAGCAGCTACTCGGGCAGCTTCTTCACGAATTCTCGCTTGCTCCGCTTCATAGGCTTCTTTTTCCGCACGCAGCTGTTCTTTTTCTTCTTCTTTCGTTGCTTCTTCGTAGGCTAAATTACTAACTAAGACATTTAATTCTGCTTGGCTTGCTTCCAAAACACCTTTTTGTGCTTCCAGATGGCTCTGTGCTGCTTGCAATTCTGCCACTTTTTCTTGTGATTCCGCACGCTTTTGTTCAACAGCTTGTTGGTCGGCTTTTTGCTGTTCGATCACTTCATTATTCGCTCGAATGATCGTCGTCATCGCATGCAAACGACCGACTAGATCACTGACAGAGTCCGCCTCTAGTACCGCTGTTAGAAAATGGTCGCCTTTTCCATTAACTTGTGTTTCTCTGGCTTGCTTTTCAATGTTTTCCGAGCGTTTGGCAATGCGCTCTTCTAACTGACTGATTTCCTGATCCAATCCTTCGATCGCTTGCAACAAATCACTTTGCTGCGCTAAAATGATTGCTGCTTCTTGATTTAACGAATCAATTTCTGCAGACAATCCGTCAATTTCCCCTTGTACGCTTTGACGTTGCTGTCTCAACTGATCAATTTCGTTATTTTTTTGTTCGATCAATTGATCGTGATTCGTAGCAAAAACGGTCACAGGTCCGCCGAATGATGACAATACAATGCCGCACATACACACTGTTGCTAAGATTTTCTTCTTCATCTGATCCTCCAAATTCAATTTTAAAACTTTTTTTTCATTTATTTGACCATTTTCATTTTACCATAGTTCAGCAACAAACCCAATCCGTAAGCGATTTACATTTTAGTTACATAAATAAGCTCTGTTTTTTTATTACATGTTCCCCACTCCTATCCCACCGACACGCCGAGTGAATCCCTATGTATCAACTGTTCAAGAAAACTTCATAGAAAAAGTCCTTTTTCTTAAGAAAAAATAAATAATGTTGTAGATTTCACTTTTATTACATTAATTTTCTGCAAAATATGCTTGATTCACAAAGTTATAAACAGACGAAAAAAGCTCCTTCCTAGTGTTTTCTAGAAAAGAGCGAGTTTTTTTGTCTGTGTTATTCACGATAAGGGAGTAGTTGTCTCATTACGGCGATTTGGTCATCAATGGTCTGTTCTGTGATGTGACCGGTCAGAGCCAAAATCCCTAATCCTTCAATCACGAACATATAGTTTTCTGCGATCACTGCCAAGTTTTCATCTTTTAATACACCTTGCTGAACGCCCACTTGAAAAATCTCATGGATCGTCCGTTTCGTCTCAGCGAGTTGAGCTTGCTGCAGTGAACTGGAGGCTTCGGTTTTATGCGTATAGTAATACTCGTAGACGGCTCGCAGCATACCGTCAGAAATGCTGTGGAGTAGACGCTTGCGATGGTCGGAAAAATATTTGTTTAAAATCGTTTCAAAGGGTACATGCTCCATGATCATCTCTCGTACATCATCAAATTTTCGTTTGGAACGCTGCTCTAACACTGCCAAAAAAATCTCATCCACCGAACGAAAGTACAAATAAATGCCGCCGCGACTAATGCCGCACTCTTCGATAATGTCCTTCATTGTCGCATCAATCAAACCTTTCTTACTAAAGACGACTTTGGCACTTTCAAGAATCAAATCACGCTTTTGTTGTTTTTTCTTTTCCGCTGTAGTCAATTCGCTCTGCTGCTTCTTCGCCATTTTTTTGGCTCCTTTCATCACATTATTAATGACACTCGTGTCATTTTGTTGTATAATCAACCTAACTTAAAAAAATGACACGAGTGTCATTATAAAAAAGGAGTGTTTACAATGAATACAAAAAGCAAAACCTATCGCCTTGTCATTCGTGCCATTTTGACTGCTATTATTATTTTACAGACGATGGTGCCTTTCCTTGGATTTATTCCGATCGGTATCACTAGTTTAACGATCATCCATATCACGGTGATCGTCGCTGCCATCGTTTTAGGGACAAAAGACGGGATGTTCATCGGCTTAGTCTGGGGGATTTTTACCATGATCCGTGCGTTTACCTCTCCGACAACGCCCTTAGACATTGCTGTTTTCACCAACCCAATCATCTCGGTGGTTCCCCGTGTGTTGGTTGGCTTAGTGGCTGGTCTCTTGTTTACGATCATTTACAAAAAGACCAAAAAAGTCGTCGCTGCTTCGATTGTTGCCGCAATCTTTGGGACCATCACCAATACAGTTTTGGTTTTAACGTTAATGGGAACCTTATATACTGGCTTAGTTGCCACTACCTATGGTGTCGATGCTTCGGCTTTATTCGTGACCCTCGGTGGAATCGCTGTAACGAATGGAGTCTCTGAGGTGATCACAGCTGCGATCTTAACACCCATTCTAGTAAAAGCCTTATTTGCAGCAACCAGCTTACGTCCAGAAAATCGTTAGTCCCTTCTCTTATCCTATCATTTTTTTCACGTTCTGAGTACTCTTTGCCCAAACATTAAAAGCCCCCGATCGAAGAAAGCTTCTATTGTATAGAAATGCTTTCTTCGATCGGGGGACTTCTTCCTTTATTGGTTAAAAAAAGGTGGATAGCAAGGCAAGGATCGCTAGACCGCCTTGGGTCAAAATAATTTTCTTGTCGCTAGTCACACTGCCATATGCAGCCACTAAGATAATGTAGATCAACAGCAAGCGACTGATTTCCAATGGTGCTGAAGCAAAGGTAATACTATACAGTAACCCCAAACCAATCAGCCCATTGTAAACTCCTTGGTTTTTGAACAAGGTCACAACGATCGGTCGTTCAAGTTCTGCTTTCGTCACGTTGAAGACCCGCGCTGTTGCTTTGGACGTAGTGGCAAATGTTTCTAAATAGAGAATATAGAAAAATTCTAAGGCAACCAGTACAATCAAAATCGTCGATAAAATCGTCATCTTTATTCTCCTTGATGAGCGACAACGATCTCGCTCGGTTTGGCTGCAAAGTCAGGCATTTGTTGGAATAATTGTTGCAGCAGCGGGTTTTGATTGTGGACGGTGATCGCTTCTTGATTCGCCCATTTTTCGACCATGACAAACCGATTGTCCTCTTTCAATGATTCATAGAGATGATAGCCGTGGCAGCCATCCTCAGTTCTTGCCGATGCTATTAATGGCGTAACAGCGGCTAAAAAATCTGCCCGCTTTTCTTCTTTGATGTAAAACGTTGCATTGATGATTTCCATCGTTTTCCCTCCTCTTATAGAAATGTCGTAATTTGTTCTGCGTCTAACCGAACGGATTCATAGCCTAATTCTTTGGCTTTTCCGACTGAAAGGATCATGACAGGAACATAACGTTCTTTGTCTAAGCCAAAAGCTTCTGCTAATTGATCTGCTTCAAAGCCGCCTATTGGGTTGGTTTCATAGCCATGCGCCCGCGCAACTAACATAAATTGCATCGCTGCTAAACTAGCGTCGATCTTCACCACATCATTCATTTGTTCTTTTGTAAGATTTTCGTAATGAGGAATGATCGCTGCTAATTGTTGGTCACGTACTTCCGCTGGCATTTTGCCTTCTGCTACTGCTTTGTTATAAATTTCTTCTCCTAGTTCATGACAAAGCATATCGCCAAAAATCAAGACCATTGCAGAAGATGTATCATTTTGTCGGACGTTGAAACGAATCAACGGTTTCAATTTTGCTTTTTGCTCATCGCTTTCCACAACGACAAAGCGCCAAGGCTGCATATTGACTGAGGAAGGTGCTGTCGTTGACTCTTGGATCATGGTCAACATTTCTTCATGGGGGATTTTGTAGGTTTCATCATAGACACGAACCGATTTTCGGCCAAAGGTGATCTCTGAAAAATTGTTATTGCTGTATTCTGTCATGGGTTTGCCTTCTTTCATGGAACTAATTTCATAAGTAATGTTAGAAGCTGTGCTTCTTCTTCTTCGGTCAAATTGATGCCTAACGACTCCTCAGAGCTGGCATGCTTTGAAGCACAACTAGCCAAATCGGCTTGTGCTTTCGGTGTCAAAGAAACAAAAATCTCGCGGTTATTGTCTTTGTTTCGTTCCCGTGTTACAAATTGTTTTTCTTCGAGAATCTTCAAATGCCGAGTGACCGCTGCACTATCGATCTTCAATTCATTCTGTACTTGATTTTGGGTACAGCGTCCTTGCTCATTCAAAAACTGCAGCAACTGATAACGGGTCAGACTAAAGCCAGTCTCTTTTTCAAAGATCGCCGTTAATTCTTGATTCACGATTTTCATCCGATACAGCAATCCGCTTAGCTCACGTAAATTCATTGCATAAACCGCTCCTTTCATCATTGATTTGTCAACTGTTGACTAGTCAAGTATAAATCATTTTCTTTTGCTTGTAAAGAGTAAGCAAAAAAGACCCGCAGCTAGGCGAACTTCATCAAGGATCGAATCAAGAATCCTTTGGCGAAGTTGCGCCATTAGGCTGCGGGTCTTCGTTACTCCGGTATTGAGAAAATACTGGAGAATTTATTTTATTTTAATTGGAAGAGTTTCTTCAAGCCCATCACAATCAGTGTAGAGATCGCTGCAGCAGCGAAGATGATCCCCCACGTGCCGGCTTGAATTGGCATCGTGTCTAATAGCTCATTCATAAACGGTACATAGACTGCTGAAAGCTGCAAACCTACGGAAAGGAGCAATGCCCCCATCAACGGTTTGTTTTTCAAGAGAGTTTTGTCTAAGCCAAAACCGCTGCTCTTACGAACGTTGAAAATATGCATTAATTGTGCTACTGCCATAAAGGTAAAGGTCGCTGTTTGTGCATAAAGCAACTCGTGATCCGTCAACATCAAGAAATTGAAGAAGCCAAACGCCACCAAACCAATCACAACACCACTTAAAATGATGCGTCCTAAGAAGCGTTTGTTGACGAGGCCATCAGCTTTCGACCGTGGCTGACGTTTCATGATATCGTCTTCTGCTGGTTCAAAGGCTAACGCCATTGCTGGCGCAATATCGATGACTAGATTTAAGAAAAGGATATGCAGCGGTTGGATCGGCATTGGCATCAAGAAGATGACACTTAAAAAGATCGTCACGATCTCAACCATATTACAAGAGAACAGGAAGGAAACATATTTTTTTATGTTGTCAAAAATGATGCGTCCTTCTTTGATAGCATCGACGATCGTTCCAAAACGGTCATCCGTCAAAATCATATCGGAAGATTCTTTGGCTACTTCTGTCCCACGAATCCCCATGGCGATCCCGATATCGGCGCCGTTGAGTGCTGGCGCATCGTTGACCCCATCGCCAGTCATTGAAACGATATCACCTTCTTCACGCAACGCTTCCACAAGCTGTAATTTATTTTTTGGTGAAACTCGAGCAAAGACAGCGACTTCTTCGATTTTTTCGTTAAAGCCTTCTTGCCCTACCAAATCATCGATCTCACGACCCGTCATGGTATTTTCATGGTCTTTTAAGCCAATTTCTTTGGCGATCATGGAGGCCGTCTTCGGATGGTCCCCAGTGATCATTTTCACTCGGATCCCCGCTTCTTGTGCAACCTTCACTGCTTCTTTGACATCTGTTCGCGGCGGATCGACGATGCCCGCAAAGCCTTGGATCTTGATTTCCTGCAGTGCTGCTTTCAGCTCTGCTTCGTCCGTTCCACCTTGATAATCCTTGATGCAACCGACAGCGATCACCCGCTGCCCATGACTGGCTAACGTGTCATTGTATTCATGAAGTTGTTCTTTTTCTGTAGCATCAGCTAAATCAATTAAGACATCTGGTGCCCCTTTGATGATCAATGTCCGTTGCTCTCCTTCATACACGGTCACCATGTATTTGTTGTCGGAATCAAAGGGCATTTCTGCGATTTTCTTCAGCCCGCTGTCCTGCTCTTTTTGCCGATCGATGCCGATCTTTTGACCTAAAACGACAAACGCCCCATCTGTTGGATCACCGAGGATCTCGTATTGCCCTTCGTTTTCACGTAAAGTGGCGGTGGTACATAAAGCACCGTTTTCGATCATCCCTTGCAGCGCATCATGATTGGTTGCATCGATTTCGGTTTCATCCTCCGAGTCTGCCTTGTAGAATTTTCCGTTGGGTTCATACCCATTTCCTGTCACTTTGAACATTTCTCCTGAACCTAAAATGATCTCGGCGACCGTCATTTGGTTTTCTGTCAGCGTCCCCGTTTTGTCACTGGCAATGATACTGGTGGCGCCAAGAGTCTCGACGGCTGATAACGATTTGACAAGGGCTTTGTGCTCGGCCATCGTTCGCATCCCACGAGACAATGTGATCGTCGAAACGGCTGGCATGGCTTCAGGAATGGCTGCGACCGCTAAAATAATCGAAATATGGATCATTTCGACAAATGGCTGATTCGTCAAAATACCTGCGACCAAAACTGCCACAGCAGCAAAGAGCGCTGCAATAATGATTGCTTTTCCAAGCTTGTCCAATTCGATATCTAACGGCGTTTGACGCTTTTTGTCACCCGTCAGCATGTCACTGATTTTTCCAACCTCGGTCTTCATGCCGGTTTCTGTCACTACTGCATAGGCATTTCCCCGAGTTGCCGCAGTTCCTGCGAAAACGACATTGCGACGATCGCCTAATGGAACATCTTCTTCATAAGTTTCTCGTGCATCTTTTTCAACAGCTTCTGACTCACCGGTCAGCGCTGATTCGATGCAGGCAAAGTTGCTCGTTTCAAGTAAGCGAGCATCTGCCGCAATAGCATCCCCTTCTTCCAAAACGAGAATATCGCCTGGAACGATCTTTGCCGACTCAATTTCCATTACTTCTCCATCACGAATCACTTTTGCGGTAGTGTAAATCATGCTTTGAAGTGAATCAATTGATTTTTGCGCTCGTAGCTCTGTAATGAATCCTGTCATCACAGCGATCACCACGGCAATCAAAACTGCAATTCCTTCAACCGTTTCCCCCATCGCAAAAGAGAGTAACGCAGCTGCTAGCAAGAGATAAACAATCAAGTTGTTCAAGTTATGCCACAGCAATTCCCATACAGAAAGGGATTCTTGTTGCTGGATCGTGTTTTCTCCGTATTTTTCTAAGCGTTTGTCGGCTTCTTTCCCGCTTAGGCCTTGCTTGCGGTCACTTTCAAAATGTTTCAAGGTCTCTTCAGTCTTTTGCTGGTAAAATTTTTCCATCAAATTCCTCCTTTTAATTGTAAACTTCTTGCCGAGGGTTTCCACGTTTCTGAAGGGATACATCGTTACAGATACCTTGCACAGTCATTTTTGATTTGAATTGGTTCAGGCGATCGCTGAATGAAGGGAATATAGCCAATAAGAAAAGCAAGCGCAGGTTGACTGGCTGAGGGAAAAGGTATGCGTGTTGAGCGCCGATCATTTTGCGAGCAGTGAAGTAGCTTTTTTAGTAGTCGCAAATGATCTTTCTATGTACGTACTTTGTGAAAAAACCATTCGGCCTACTTCTAACCTATCATGGATGAAGATGTTCGCAAAGGATTTTGCTTCACAAGCAAAGTAAAAAAACAGTCGTAACAGAATGAATCACCTAAAAATTGCCAGAGATTCAAAGACAATGGGACTATGGCAAACAGGCATGAGTCTCTGTCTTTTATCGATAACCTGCACCATAAATTTGTTGTGATTTACAATGTTACAACTCGGGCAAAAAAATAACTTTAAAAAGAGAACGCTTGCTGTCCTCACTTTATTTTAACAAAAAAACACAAACTTTTGAACAAAAAAACTGTTTACTGCTAAAAAAATAGATAAATCGCTGGATTTTTCCGCTTACAATCTAATTCTTGGTCGTCAGAAAAGCTTATAATTTAGAACAAGCCATTGATCCTTTGTGTTCAATCAACACGAACTCACCACTACCCCAAAAAAAACATTCTTCGGTTGAATGATGAATCACCAGCCGATGAACGCTTCGTATATTCGACTTTAAGAGGTAATTTCCTCACTCTCGATATAGCAATAGACCCGCAGTTCAGGCAAGGCCTGCTTTATTTGCTGCTCAATGGTATCAATAAACGTGCTTGGTTCTTCATCCGGCGCTAGCTTCAAGGTAAGGTCGGCAACGATCAGAAGTTCCTCTGGACTGAGATGAAGGGTTCGTAAATCTTTGATTTGAATGATTGCAGGGTCGGCTAAAATTTGTTTGATCGCCAGTAAATCCGATGCGGATGCCCCTTCGCCAATCAAAAGGCTATAAAATTCTTTGGCTAAAAAGACAGCAGCAGCAATCAACAACAATCCACCTAAAATGCCCCCGAGGGAATCAAATACCGGATTGCCTGTCAAAGCAGTCAATGAGATTCCTACGATGGCGATCGTCACACTACCTAAGGCAAACAAATTTTCCGTGAAGCCTAAAAGCAGATCGGAATCGCGGCTTTCTTTTAAGAAACGGACGAGGGGCTGGTTTTGCTTGTTTTGTTCTTTGACTTCTTGCCATCCCTCTTGTACAGCCGTCACTTCAATAAACAAACTGACAAATAAGATTGCTGCCACCAGCTGGATCTGCTCCACTTCGTGGGTGGGGTCCAACAAATCGCGGCTGGCTTCGACAACAGCTAAAATGCCGCCTCCTAAAAAGACCGTCATTGCGACCACAGTACTAAAAAAATAGGTCGCTCGTCCTTCACCGAACTGATATAGTTCACTGCGTCCTCGCTGTGCTCGGTTTTCACCGATGGCTAGAAGCCCTTGATTGATGCAATCGATCATACTATGAATACTTTCGTTCATTAAAACTGCACTGCCGCTAAGGAAGTACCCAATGGCTTTCATGAGCAACCCTAAGACATGGGTCAACAAGACGATTCTTCGGGCTTTTTGTTCTTGCTGTTTTTCCATCATGGTTCCTCCTTCGGTGTCGGCCTCGCTGCAGTAGGCTGCTTCTTATCTAAAGCATAGCACTGCACTTCTTAGATGAAAACGAAAGTGGCTTGTGACAAAGATTTACCATTTGCTCCCCTCTTGAACGCAAAAAAACCAGGATTTCTCCTGGCTTGCTTCAGATAATTATACTTCATTAATAATTTGAATCTGATCCATACTCCGTGCCATAGCCCGTTCCGTTGTCAGTACCGTACTCGCTGCCATAACCTGTTCCTTGAGACCCGTCGTCGTATCCTGTCTGAGCATCTGTGTTTTGATTTTGGGTACTCTGTTCTTCTGTCTGCTTGCCTAATGCCTTAAGCATGTCGTTTCGGATTTCATTGTAAGAGTAGTCTTGGATGTACACAATGGACTGACCATCGTAAGACTCCCCATCATACCATTCAAAGGTATGACTATTGATTTCAAATCCTGAAATCATATTTCCAGCAAGGGAAACTAAATCTTCAAATTTAAAGTTTGTATTTACGTCATTACTTACAGAATCTAAAATTTCTTGATATTTCGTCACGTTATTAATTTTTAAAGCCTGATGAATTGCTGCTTCAATGACTTCTTGCTGACGATTTCCCCGATCAACATCGGTATCCATTTTTCGAATACGCGCAAAAATCAAAGCTTGCTCACCATTCAACAACTGACGACCTTCCGGAATCAATGTTTCCCCAGAGTTATCTGCGGCATAATCTTGATTTATGTCGTAAGGGACATTTACAGTTACACCACCAATTGCATCAATAATTTTTTTAAAACTTATGAAATTCACATTTACATAGTAATCGATTGGCAATTGCAAATAATTTTGAACGGTTTCGATCGTGGCATCTTCTTCTCCGACTGTATAAGCACTATTGATTTTTGCTGTGGTATAGATTGTACCTGTTCCAGTTCCATCATAGATATTCGTCCAAATATCCCGCGGGATGCTGACCATATCGATTTTTTTATTTTCGCCATCATAAACCATGTAGATCAAACTATCAGTACGTGCACTGTCTAAATGATCTGTTTGTTCACGTTCCTCATCATTATCGACACCCATCAATAAAACACCGAACTTAGAACTTACATCGGATGTTTTGAGTGATCCATCCTCTTTTTCTTTGTTAGAGGTTATCACAGCGGATTCTTTAAACATTTTATCCACTGAATTTTTTGCTGCATAATACGTATAGCCGGCAAATAAAACGATGCCTGCAATGGCGAAAAGAAAGATTCCTCCAATAATCACGCGTTTGTTGCGCGCTTTGTGGGCTCTTTGCTGTTTATATCTCGTCTTTCTATCCATAGTGCCTCCTTCATTTCTCCTGAATTGCTCTCCCCGATTGTACCAGAATTTTTGCGATCCGCCTATTTTTTTAAGAAGTTTTATTCTTTTTCTGTGAAGTCCTTTAAACATTCCTTAAAAATAATTCTGATGATGAAAGAAAGCTGGATAATTAGTCAACTTCTATGGATATTTTATTAAAAAACGATTTATTTCATTCACCCTTTTTTGATGTATCAACTTCTTTTTCGACAGTAAGCTGAATAATTACACCAAATGGATCGCGAACACTTGCATAAAAAAACGCAAACGGATTTTCACTGGGTGCCTGGATCACCTGACTGCCCTTTTCCACTAGTCGTTGATAAAGCTTTTGAGCTGTTTTGGTGTCGTCTATCGTCAAACTCAAGGATAAGTGATTCCCTGCTTGAATGGGCTCCCCTTCGATCAATGGATTGTCAGCTAGCTGCAACTGGAAATCTCCGATTTGTAGGATGGAATGAGAAAGATACTGTTCTTGACCTGCAAGAATCTCCAGCGTTGGATCAAGTTTTTTTTGATATTCTTGGTTGGTGATGGCGAATAAGAGGGTCGCGTCTAATGTTTCCTGATAAAAGTGGATGGCTTCTTGGGCTTTGCCGTCTAAGGTTAAAAATAAAGCGATTTTTGGTTCGATCATTTGTTGGTTCCTCCTTTTCTTGTTACCATAAGTGTAACTGTGAATATTGCCAAAACTTGGCACCATTGGAGAAAGAAATGAAAAAATCAGAACGTTTAACTCAGGAGCTATTGTATTTACAAGGAAAAACCACTTTTCATCTAGCTGATTTGATGAAAACCTTTGCGATTTCAAAACGCACAGCCGTCCGCGATGTCCAATCGTTGGAAGAGCTGGGCTTGCCTCTCGTGGTAGAAACCGGTCGTTATGGCGGCTATCAGATCTTAAAAAATCAACTGACCCCCTTGTACTTTGACAAAAATGAACGTTATACCCTTTTCTTTGCTTTACAGCTCTTACAAAAACTGTCCGATTCTCCTTTTGATCGGAGCTATCAAGGGCTGCGGCGAAAACTTTTGCAGTCTTTTTATCAAGGAGATACCGACTGGTTAGAAAAAATGGAGACGGCGGTTTCGTTTCAAGGGGTGCCTCAATTGACGAGTGCACCGATCCTCTCAGCGCTTTTTTCAGCAATCGTACAAGAACAGGTCATCCAATTTACCTATCAGCGTTATCAAAAAACGTACAAGACCGTACAACCCTATCAGCTGGATTTTCGTGCTGGTTACTGGTATTGTTTGGCCTTTGATTGTCAAAAGCAGGCCTTTCGCCGCTATCGCTGTGATGCAATGCAGGAACTTGCTCCGACTGAAAAAACAGGCTATACCTTGCAGCAGTTAGCTGAAAAACAGCTGCAGCAACAAGTGTTGACACAAACACTGGGCTATCACATCCGCTTTGATCTATCGGCAAAGGAACGCTTGTGGCAAGAAAAATATCCTGATATGGCAGTGGTGGAACGTCCTAGTGAGCTTTGCTTAGAAGGACACATTGCCGACAATGAGCTTGATTTTCTAGCTGACTTTCTCTTGCAATTTGGGCCAACCATCAAAGAAATCGAACCGTTAGCCCTCAAACAGGCGTATACTGAAAAAGTTCGGCGGATGCTGCAGCCATTTACAACTGACTAAGCTTCTTCACGCTGTTCGATGATGGTTGACACTCTGCCTAAAACGATTCTTACTTATAAGGAGTTTTCTACCCATGTTTCTTTTAAATAAAAAAACCTTCCAAGCGTTGGCAGCCCCCTATTTGACGGAAGGAGCTGTGATCGGTTATGCAAAATGGCAGTCCTTCAATGCCATCACCAGCCGTACCCTGCTCGTCTTAGATGATCAGCAATTGACGATTTTGGCATTGAATCTTTTCTCGACAAAAGTCCTGCAGCACAAAATCGTGCCGCTTGCTGAGCTAAAAAAACAGCACAAAGATCCTGTTGTAGGGATGCTCGTCCCGATTCGCTTTACTTATAAAGGGGAAACCTACCGTTTTCAAATGCAGCGAGTGATTTTGCCCTTGGGGGATTGGCAAAAAACCTTTCTTGCCCGCTGGCAGGCGTGGTAAATAGGCAGCAACTGGCAAGTTCTAATTGTAAAAGAAAGAATTTTCATGAAATTTACACTCTTTTACAAGAAAGTTGTTGTATTTTTCTGATAATGTTTTCGGCTATTTCGTTCTATGGTAAGATGTCCCTAAAGAAATGGAGGCTGTCTATGGTATGTATGGAAAGTGAACGGTTAACGATCCGTCCGTTTCAAGAAAGTGATTTTGCCGATACCTTTGCTATTTATCAGCAAGCGGAAGTTTGCCGTTTCTTACTTCATGAGCCTTGGCAGACAGAAACGGCAGCGGCGTCTTTTGCCAAAAAATGTCAACAGCACACCTTGACGGACCAAGCAGGTCTTTCTTTGGCGGTACTACACGATCAAACGGTCATCGGCGATTTGTCGGTGTGGTCTACTGGTCATCCGTCTTCCGTTGAAATCGGCTATGCCTTCCATCCGTCATTTGGCGGACAAGGGTTTGCTCAAGAAGCCTTGAAAGAGTTGTTGGACTGGTTGTTTGCCAGTCAGAAGATCCATCGGGTCCAAGCGACGCTAGATGCCCGCAATCAGGCCTCAGCCAAGCTTTGCCAACGGATTGGATTGCGCCAAGAAGCACATTTTATCCAAGACTGGTGGAACAAGGGGGAATGGACCGATAGTTTGGTTTTTGCCTGTTTAGCCAGTGAATATCCTGCTCATCCGAAATAATTTAGGAGGTTTTTTATGATAAGCTTGTTACGCTACGCCAAGGATTATCGCAAACAGATTATTCTTGGTCCGTTTTTCAAATTTTTAGAAGCGGTGTTTGAATTGGTTCTGCCTTTGCAGATGGCCGCTTTAGTCGATGAGGGCCTACGGCAAAACAATTGGTCGAAGGTCGTTGAAATGACGATCTGGATGATCGTGATGTCCGTGGTGGGGATGATCTGTGCCGTCATCTGTCAGTATTATGCTTCCGTCGCTTCTCAAGGATTCGGGACAGAATTACGCAATCGCTTGATGAAAAAAATCAACACCCTTTCCCATAGCGAACTGAACTTATTCGGTACTGATACGTTGATTACTCGAATGACCAACGACATCAATCAGATGCAGATTGCTTTGGCGATGCTGATTCGGCTGGTGGTCCGGGCACCCTTCTTAAGTATCGGTTCCGTGATTATGGCCTTTGTCATTGATTGGCAAGCTGGCTTGATTTTCCTACTCGTTTTACCGCTCTTTTGTATCGTCTTATTCTGGATCATCGCCAAAACCGTGCCATTGTATAAGAAAGTTCAAGTCCATTTAGATGAGTTGAATGAGCTAGTTAGTCAAAATTTAAGCGGGATTCGGGTGATTCGTGCCTTTGCCCGCACAAAAACGGAAACGAAACGCTTTGATAAGGCAACTGATGATTTAAGTGAGGTCTATTTACGGGTGACAAATCTGTCTGCTTTATTGACGCCTGCCACCACCTTGATCATGAATGTCGGCATTATCGCGTTGTTTTATATCGGTGGATTCAAAGTCAATATAGGCAATTTGCAGCAAGGACAAGTGCTGGCACTGGTCAATTACATGAATCAAATGCTCTTAGCATTGATCGTGGTTTCCAACTTAGTGATCATCTTTACCCGTGCGGCAGCATCAGGTTCACGGATCAACGAAGTTTTAACCACTGAGCCATCGATCGGCGATGAACTTTCAGAAGTCTTTATGGATCAGCCGAAAAACAACGTCGGAGCGATTCGCTTTGAACATGTTGATTTCCGCTTTTCAAAAGAATACGGATTAGCTTTGAAAAACATTGATTTCCAAGTCGCGCCAGGGTCTATTTTAGGTATCACTGGACCAACCGGTAGTGGGAAATCTGCCTTGACCCAATTGATTCCCCGCTTCTACGATGTAGCAGATGGCAAAGTGATCGTTGACGGTCACGATGTGCGGAAATGGCCTTTACAGCAATTACGCCAAAAAATTGCTATGGTGCCTCAAACCGCCGTGCTGTTTACGGGGACGATTCGGGAAAACTTGCAATGGGGCAAAAAAGAGGCCACCGATGAAGAATGCTGGCGCGCCTTAGAGATCGCTCAAAGCCGTGACTTCGTTGAAGCCTTGCCGCAGCAACTGGATACCCCGATTTTTGAAGGTGGCAAGAACTTTTCTGGGGGACAAAAACAACGGTTAACGATCGCCAGAGCGTTGATTGCTAAACCAGATATCTTGATTTTGGATGATTCTCTGAGCGCCCTTGACTATCAAACCGATCTTGATTTGCGGATGGCTTTAAAAGAAAGCATTCGTGGCACGGTCATCATTATCTCTCAACGGGTTCGCTCCATTCAAGACGCGCAGCAGATCTTAGTCTTAGACCAAGGGAATTTGGTAGGCAAAGGGACCCATGAAGAGCTGTTGGCATCTTCAAAAGAATACCAAGAAATCGTCGCATCACAGGCAGAGGAGGAAGAAGCATGAAAAAGAAATCATTCGATTGGTCGGCCTTTCGTCGCTACCTCCCTTATTTAACTGCCTACGCGAAGGAAACTTGGGCAGCAGTTGTCCTCGGGATCGCTGCTGGCGTCTCCTCGGTTTATATGACGTATCAGATTGGTCAAGCCGTCGATCAGCTGATAGGTGCTGATCAAGTGCAATTTAGCACTCTCTATCGTATTTTGCTTCTGTTTGCCGGAGTGGTTTTAGTGACTGTGGTCAGTCAATGGTTGATCCAGCGACTGGGCAACCGCGTGGCGTATTTATCTGTCGCCGATTTGCGCAAAAAAGGTTTTGCGCATCTCAATACATTGCCTTTGCGCTATTATGACCAAAACTCCCACGGCAACATCGTCAGTCGTTTTACCAATGACATGGATAATATTTCCATTGCCGTCGCTGCAGTCTTTAACCAGCTGTTTTCTGGTATTTCGGTCGTCTTGATCGCCTTAGTCGTCATGCTGCAAATGAGTGTGCCCTTAACGTTGGTCGTATTGGTTTCGACCCCGATCATCTTTTTGGTCAACTGGATCGTGGCACGAACGTCACAATCGCATTTTGCTCGCCAACAAGAAATCGTCGGCGAAATTTCTGGCTTTGTTACGGAAATGATTGGCAATCAAAAAATCGTCAAAGCCTTTGATCGAGAAACCATCAACCAAAACCGTTTTGAAACGATCAACCAAGAATTGAATGTCCGGGGGCAAAAGGCACAGTTTTCTTCTTCTTTGACCAATCCCCTTTCACGATTCGTCGATCATTTGGCGTATCTGTCAGTCGGCTTTGTCGGCGGTCTGCTTTACTTTTCTGGTTCAGGTGCTGTCACGGTTGGGATGATTTCCAGCTTTACGATCTACTCCAGTCAGTTTTCGAAACCATTCATTGAATTGTCAGGAATTACGACCCAGATCCAAACGGCATTGGCTGGACTTTCAAGAACCTTTGAGCTGTTGGATCAAGAACCAGAAACAGCCGATGACCAAGAATCTCAATCACTGGGTGAGATCAAAGGCGAGATTGCCTTTGAGGAGGTGTCTTTTGCTTATGATCCTGGTCAAAAATTGATCGAAGATTTCACTTTTACTGCAAAACCTGGAGAAACCGTCGCGATCGTCGGAAAAACCGGTGCCGGTAAATCGACGTTGGTCAATTTGTTGATGCGTTTCTATGATGTTGATAAAGGCGCGATCAAGATCGATGGCACCGATATTCGTCAGTTGAAACGAGAAGAATTACGGCAAAGCTTCGGAATGGTCTTGCAAGATACATGGCTCTTTGATGCCTCTTTACGAGAAAACTTGCAATACGGAAATGACACTGCCACAGATGAAGAAATCTATGATGCCCTAAAGCATGCCTATATGTATGAATATGTGATGCGCTTACCAGAAACACTAGATACACCGATCGGTCATCAAGGCATCAAGATCTCTGACGGACAACGACAGCTATTGACGATTGCCCGCACGATGATCAGTAACCCACCCATGCTGATTTTGGATGAAGCAACCAGTTCGGTTGATACTCTGACTGAGAAAAAAATCCAAGATGCCTTTTTGAAAATGATGGAAGGCAAAACCAGCTTTGTGATCGCCCATCGGTTATCAACGATTCGAGCAGCAGACAAGATCCTTGTAATGGATGCCGGTCAAATCGTGGAGCAAGGAACCCATGAAGAATTACTGGCAGAACAAGGCTATTACTATCGCCTGTACCATGCTCAATTCCAACATTGATCAGTCATACAACAACCCCCACCACCTCAAAGAGAGACTCTTGAGGTGGCGGGGGTTGTTTTGGTTGATTTATTGGTTCCAAACATCGGCATATTCTGGTTTGCGTTCAAATTCTTTTTTGGCAAAGGGACACAAAGGAATGATTTTCTTTTGTTCTTTGCGGGCTTTTTCCACCCCTTTTGCCACTAATTTTTCGGCGAGTCCTTGTCCCCGATAAGCAGGATCGACAAAGGTATGATCAATGATCATACGCGTTTCACCGGCTTTTGACCACGTCATTTCACCAATTTCTTTGTCACCGTCTTTTAACACAAATCGAGCATTTTCTTCTAAGATTTCCATGATTGTTCCTCCTTTAACACATACTTTAATGCACCGCTTGGACAGGTATGGATCACTTGTGCCGCTTGGGCTGCTTCCCCATTATCAGGAATCACCCAGGGACGCCGTCCAACTTCAAAAATGGCGGGATTGCCCCGCACACAATTACCGCTGTGGGTGCAGATCTCTTTGTTGTAATAAATATCGATCGCTTCACCACGATACTTCCGATATCCTGCAGCAATCAACCCTTCTTCTGTTTCATTCGCTAGTGGCTGTTCGTCCATGTTGAACACCCTCCTCTTACTGATTGTCAGAAGCAAACTGCCTGCCTCCTCCTTCATCATACGACTTCTCGAGAAAAAAATAAATCATTTGTTCTAAAATAGCCTCTCAGTTGCCGATCATTAGCCAAAAGCTTACGGCAGCACAATAAAGCGTCCCGTCAAAGCAGCATGTTTTGACGGGACGCTTTTTTCATTTGTGGGGCACTTTTGCAACAAAATGAAACCGCTGCGTGGCGTAATCCCCGGCTAAATGAGGATCTATATACAACCCGAGTTGCATCAATTCATCGCCACCGAAGCTCTCTCCCCCGCTTTGATAGGTGAGGTCAGGATCAAGACCAGCCAGCTTTAAAGTAACCAATGGTGCAGAGGCTTCGGCTAAGACTCGGAAGTAAAAGACGATCGCTTCTTTTTTATCTGGAGAAACATACAGCCAGGCGGCGTCATTGCCTTCATAAGGGCTGAGCAGTCGAACAAAGCGGCCCAACTGCAGCAGGCGCCGATGTTTTTTATAAAAAGTGATTTGTTCTTTGATTTGCGCTTTTTCTTCTTCTGTCAGCTGTGTTAAGTCAAGCTCATAGCCCAGCAAGCCAGACATCGCAGCATTGCCGCGAATCGCTAGATCCGTTGCCCGTTGGGTCTGATGGTTCGGGATCGCTGAGACATGCGCACCCATGGTGGATGGCGGATAGACCAGACTGGTACCGTACTGGATCTTCAAGCGGGCGATGGCGTCGGTGTTGTCGCTGGTCCAAATCTGCGGCATATAATACAAGAAACCGGCATCAAAGCGCCCGCCGCCGCCAGAACAGCCTTCAAACAGGATCGTCGGATAGGCAGTGGTCAGTTTCTCGAGGAACTCGTACAAGCCCAGCAGATAGCGATGTGCGACCTCCCCTTGCTGGGCAGGATCGAGGAGCAAGGAATAGACATCCGACAGACTGCGGTTCATGTCCCATTTGATATAGTCGATGGCAACCGTATCAAACAGTTGGGTTAACTGCTGATAGAGATGGTCTCTGACATCTTGTCGAGAAAAGTCCAACACATACTGACTGCGGCTAAGCGCTGGCTTGCGATTTGGTACTTGTAACAGCCAATCGGGGTGTTGTCGGTTCAGTTCACTGTCACCCGAAACCATTTCTGGTTCCAGCCAAAGCCCGAATTGCAGCCCTTTGTCATGGACTTTTTGGGCAAATCCTGCCAAGCCAGAAGCTAGCTTGCCTTCGTTTTCAAACCAATCGCCTAATGAGGTTTGGTCATCTTCTCGCTGACCAAACCAGCCGTCATCCAAAACAAACAGTTCGATTCCCAGCTCCTTCGCTTCATCAACGAGGGCATCCAGTTTTTCTTCATTGAAATCAAAGTACGTTGCTTCCCAGTTATTGATCAGGATCGGCCGTTCTTGCTTTTTGTATTTGCCCCGAATCAAATGCTCATCATAAAAGTCATGATAGGTGGCTGACAGCTGGTTCAAGCCAGCCTCACTATAAGCAATCATGGCTTCTGGGGCTTGAAAGCTTTCAGTTGGCGGCAATTGCCAGGCAAATTGATGGCTGTTGATCCCCATTATCACACGAGTCTGATGGTAAGGATCTTTTTCGATGATAATTTCATGGTTGCCACTATACAGCAAACTAAAACCAAAACATTCCCCAGCAAACTCCGTAGCATTAGGTTCCAGTATGACGGCAAAGGGATTTTGCTGATGGCTACTGGAACCACGCTTGCTGTCCAAACGCTTGATGCCGCGATTGATTGGTTCTCGGGTGACTTGGCGTTCTTTCGCCCATGCCCCCGGCAAGTGGATCAAATCAAAGGGACGGTTAGGAAAATCGAGCGCTTGACTCGCCAACTGCTCGATCGTAACAGGCTGGTTTCCGTGGTTGATTACTTTACTTGAGCGGACGATCACTGCCGCATCCTCAAAAATCGTGTAAAACAGCTGTAGTTCGAGTCCCGCTACATCATCTTTTAAGGACAGAATCAGTGTTTCGATCCCGTCGTCGGCACCATGGGTCTGAGGCAATCCTGCTAGGGCGGGTTTGCCTTGTTGAATCTGGTAATCACTAAAGACAAAATGGCTGACTCGGCTACCGTTAGACTGGCGAATCCTATAAGCTGCTTCTCGAAAATCTCCGAAGCCGTTGCCAGGAAATTCCATCATCAAGGTGTCTAATGAGAAAAGTCGGTCGCTGCTGTCTGGGGGATTGGGCGAAAAGGACCGATCAAGACGTGGATAACGATAGCCGCCAGAATAATGAGCGATTTTTTTTCCAAAATAAAGGTGTGCCACATTGCCCCCTTCTTCTATTTGTATGAGATAGCTGATTTGATCGTTGCTTAAATGAAAGACGTTTAATTGTTTGTCAAAAAGAATCATATCGTACCCTCTACTTTATAATTGTTCGCTGATGCCCCGCTTATTTCACGGATCCCAGCATACCTTGGACAAATTGTTTTTGTAAAACGAAGAAAATGATGGCCGTTGGCAGTGTGGCGATCACAATGCCGCACATCATCATGCCATAATCAGGTGTATAAGAAGCACCCATAGCCGAAAGAACCAGTGGAACGGTCCGTTTGTCTGGTGATTGCAAGGCAACTAATGGCCACAAATAATTGTTCCAGCTGCCCATAAACGTAATGATCGCGGCAGCTGCATAAGTATTTTTAGCCGTTGGCATGTAGACTCTAAAGAAAATACTCAGTTCATTCAAGCCATCGATCCGAGCAGCTTCGACTAATTCTCTAGGGAATGCCTTGATGTTTTGGCGGAAAAAGAAAATCAAAAAGGCGGTACAGACCGAGGGCAAAATCACGACAGCGAAGGTATTGATCCCGATTGGTGTGCCGCTAAGCTTGCTGAACATCCGATATAACGGGATCATTAGAGCGGCAAAAGGTACCATCATCGACAGCAACAGAATATTAAAGATACGGTCTTTGGTTTTCGTCCGATAGATCTCAAAGCCATACCCTGCCATGGAGGAGAACAACAGTGCAAAGAAGGTCGTAATCACGGCAATCACCGCTGAGTTTCCTAATGCCCGAGTAAAATTCAAATCGGAAGAAAAAAGATTTTGGAAGTTGATGACCAACTGATCCCCAATCATGATTTTCCCGGCAACGATATCAAAGGTTTGATTGGTCATCCCTAGGATCATCCAAACAAATGGAAAAATAGAGATGAAAGCCAAAATCGCCAGAAAGACGTATTTTAAAGTGAGTGAGATTGTTTTCAATTTTCTTTTCCTCCTATTTTCGTTTGGATGATCGATAAAATCACGATTGCAATCACGATAACAAAGGAGACCGCAGCGGCATACCCAAAGTTTGGCGTGAATTTGTAACTTAAATTGTAGATGTATTGTGACAAGGTCGTCGTAGCATTGGCTGGTCCACCGCCAGTAATATTTTGAACTTCATCGAATAATTGCAGCGTACCGATCGTTGAAGTGATCGTGGTAAATAGGATGATTGGACGCAAGTTGGGAATCGTGATTTTGAAGAATTGATCCCATTTTGAAGCGCCATCGATCTCTGCCGCTTCATAAATACTTGGATCGATATTCTGCATGCCTGAGATGAAAAAGATCATATTGTAGCCGGTCCAACGCCACGTGATGGCAAAAATAATCAATACTTTTGCCCAGAAGGGGTCCGTCAACCATTGGATCGGTGCATCGATCAGATGTAGCTGCGTCAAAAAGTTATTGACTAACCCATTTGCCGAAAAGAGACTTTTCATAATCAAGGAATAAGAAACCAAGGATGTGATACAGGGTAAAAACAAAGCAGTGCGGAACAGCCCTTTAAATTTCAATTTTTTGTCATTCAATATGTTCGATACGATCAGCGCCAAAAAGAGCATGATCGGAACTTGGACTAATAAGTATAAAAACGTATTGCCAAAGGCTTTTTTAAAGGTTGAGTCGCTCAACATCCGCTGATAGTTGCCAAGACTGTTAAAGGTCATCGCTGTCGGTGGTCCTGATTGGAATGACGTGAACAATGCCGAGACCATCGGAATAAAGACCAGCATCGTGATCAAAATGACGGGTAAGGTAATAAAGGCATTGCCGTTTGCAAACCAATTTTTTGTTTTGTTTTTCATTGTAATTCCCCCTTAATACAGAAACTCGCGATCGCTCACGAGTTTCTGCAAAGTTGTTCGATTAGTTTGCAATTTGTGCTTCCACTTGTGATTGTGCTTCTTCTAATACTTTGTCGATGTCTTCGCCGTTGATCACTCGTTGCAAGCTTTCAGTCAAGACAGATTCAATGGCATAGGTGTGATTGCCGTAGTTCACGGCTGGAATTTCTTGTGACCATTGAGAGAAATCTTGGAAGACTTTTTGACCGCCATAGAAATCAAGCCCCGACGTATATTCTTCCGTTTCTTCTGCAGCATTCATGGTTGAAACCAAACCGATCTCGGTAGCTAATGTACCCATCAATTCTTTATTTGAAGCAAAGGTATTGGCTAAAAAGTCTTTGGCATTTTCTTCACCGTCAACCCCTTTGATCACGTACCAGCCTGCTCCGCCGATGCTGGAAGCATTGACTGAATTGCTGTCGCCAGCGATAGATGGGATTGGAGCGATCGCCCATTTGCCGCTTTGGTCTTCCGCGCCTTGAATCGTGCTGGAATACCACGCACCAGTTGGCGCAGAAGCGACATTCCCCGATTGAACGGCATTGACCCCGCCATCCCAATCAGAAACTTGTTCAACTAAGCCTTCATTCAACAATGTTGCTAAGACAGTTAGACCGGCTTTGAAGGATTCATTGTCTTTGATGGTCACAGTGGAGCCATCTTCACCGGTATACCATTCGCCTGCCGATTGCATAATGATTCGTGCCAAGCCAAGATCGCTTGGGTCTAACGACATCATAGCGTGACCCGTTTTTTCTTTGACATCTTTGGCAATACTGATAAAATCATCCCAAGTAATATCTTCGAGATCCGCTTGCTCATAGCCTGCATCGGTTAAATAATCTGTGCGGTAAAATAGTCCTGCGACGCCACTGTCAAATGGCACCCCATAAATGACATCGTCGACTTTATTGACCGCAAATTTATAGCTGGAGAAATCCTCCTCATTCACGATATCCGTTAGATCACTAAACGCATCTGGATAAGAAGAAAGGTACCCTTGGATGCGGTAGTCTTCGATCAAGACGATATTTGGCAGTCCGTCCGTATTTCCTGATGCCAGACTAGTATTTAATTTTTGGACGATATCATCTTGCGACATCGTCACAACTTCCACATCGACATCTTGATTTTCATACACTTTTTTGGCTTCATTGACTGCCTTGATGTTGAAGGTCTCATCCCATGCCCAGACCGTGACTTTGTTTGAGGACTCGCCGGAATCCCCAGAGCTTGTGTTGCTGTTTCCGCAAGCCGCCAAAGTCAGCACTGCAGCCGCCGTTACCATCGATGCAAGTAGTTTTTTCATTTTTATCCCTCTTTCCTTTTATTTACAAGGCTAACTATACACTGATTTTGTAACCGTATTCAATGATTATGAAAGAGCTTACTAAATTTGTCCAAAAATAGAAAAAAGTTACAATACCTTTCTTTTTTGAAAGCGTTTATAATAAAGAAGAGATATAGGGGGGATACCATGACTATTTTACGCACGGTCTTAGTCGTTGATGATGAGGCAACGATCCGAGATGGATTGAAACATATGATACGTTGGGAGCAAGAAGGGTTCCGTCTCTTAGGCGATGCAGCGAACGGGCAAGAAGCATTGGCGCTGATCCATGAACTGAATCCCGACATCGTGATCACGGATTTGAAAATGCCACAAATGGACGGTCTTCAACTCACAACGATCATTCAACAACAATATCCAGAAGTCCATTTTTTGGTCTTGAGCAGCTACGATGATTTCCAATACGTCAGTCAGTCTTTTAGAAATGGTGCCGTAGATTATCTTTTAAAACCGACACTGACACCGACACTCTTGTTGAAGACGCTGCACAACATCTCACAAAAGCTGTCACATACAAAAGGCTCCGTGACTGAGGAGACGCAGCTGCAAGAATCGTTGAATCGCTATTTAGCAGGGTATGAAGAACCGTTGGCTCCTTTGGCGGACTACCTTGCATTAGATCAGTCGCAACAGCAAGCCCAAATTTTGACCACCAATTTTAGTGGCTTTCGTGCCAATGATCAGCTGCTACATGCATTAACGGAATTTACTCAATCACAACCGCAGGTAAAGACGCTCTTTTTTCAAACCAGTAACAAAGATGCCGGCTTAGTGATCAGTTATCCAGAAGGAACGGATGTTTATTCCTCTTTGAAAGAAACGTTGGAACAATTGCGTTTTACCGAGCCAGACGCCTTCTTTACTCTCAGTGTGCCCTTTCAAAAGATTGAACAGTTGCGGGACCATTTTGTGACCCTTAAAGCCAAAAGCCACGGACAATCGTTTTTTTATAAACGACAACGGTTGGTGCCAGAACAAGAACTCTTTTTGTACATTGAAAGTGATCGCTTTGATACGAAGAAGTTCTTACGGGCTTTGTTAGACAACAACTTTTTATTAGGAATCACCAGAATTGAGGAATATTTTAATGACATGATCTTATCCAATGTCGATCCGACATTCTTAAAACAGCAGGCCAGCAGTATTTTTTACACGTTACTGTCCCGCTTGGAAGAAGAATTTCCCACTGCTCCACGCTTTAGCCGCTTAAAAGCTGAATTTTTGCACGCTATCGGTCACGTGCAGTATTTGGAAGATTTTTCTGATTTATTGTTAGCGACCATCGATGATATTCGTCAACAGCTGACGACATTATCACCGCTGGATGAAGATGATCTACTCGTTGCGATCCAGCGCTTTATTCAAGACAACTACACCAAAAGTCTGTCTTTGTCTGAACTGGCTGAAACCTTTCATTTTAGTTACACCTATCTTTCGGCTTTTCTTTCTGCAAAACTGAAAATGAGCTTTTCTGAGTACGTTAAGAAAACCCGTTTGGATAAAGCCAAAGAACTGCTGACACAATCTGATCTGAATCTATCTGAAATCAGTGAAGCGGTCGGGTATTCGGATATCAGCTATTTTTCTCGTATCTTTAAGAAAGAATGTCAGGTCACCCCATCGAAGTATCGGCGGTTGAATCAATTATGAAAATCAACCAATGGATTCAGAAAAATGAATTATTCAGTCGGATCTTCCTCTTTGTTGTCGTCGGGGTCATTAGTGTTTGTCTGCTAACCGTCGTCGTGATCTATGGTCGCTCGAAAGATGCCTATGTCGCTTCGTACCAGAATTCCAATCAGCTGCTACTGGAAAAAATCCAAGAAGATTATGAGCGTCTGAACGAGAATATCCATCGGATTTTTGACATCATCGATGAAAGCAAAGCCGTTGAAACATACTTAGAAGGCGACATGAATCAAGGCCGTACGATTTTAGAATTAAACGAGCAATTAAAAGACACCCGCTCTTTGTTTCAAGACATCCCCTCAAATTTAGTGTTGATTGGGGTCAATGGGGGTACTTTTTTTCAAAACGATGCGGTTCGCAATCAATCGGTGGATGATTTTCTCGCCAGTACCTTTATCCAGCAAATCAATGACAATGACGCCATCAGTCAGTATTATTTCTTGGACCAAGGCTTAAGTACCTCCACCAGCGACTCCCCCGGCTTGATGTACGTGCGCAAATTGATGAAAGAAGAAACGATTTTCGGCTATGCCCTGATTTTCTTAAAGGAATCCGATTTTTCTTCAATTTATCGTCAACTCTTAGATACCAGTCTTCACTCGATCTATATCGTCAATGAACAAAATCAAATTCTCTCCACTTCTGATCCGAGCCTTTTAGGCAAGCCGTTTGAAGATCATCTCGTCACGGTCAAAAGAGATACTAGCATCAATCAGCTGCCCCTTTATTCGTATCATTTTACTTTTTACGATGTTTTGGATGAATCGCATCTAGTACGCAATATGAATCTGATCAAGCCAGCTCTTTTGATTTCTGTCGTCAGTATTTTACTTTTTAGTCTGCTGGCATTTTGGATCATCCGCAACATCACCCAACCGATTTATCAGCTGATTGCCAAGCTGCCTGCGGTCACACAAGGCGATTTCAGCGACAAGGTTACCATCAACGGGACATACGAAACGCGAGAATTGGGGCGTGCGTATAACTTGATGCTAGAGGACTTGGAATCTTATGTCGATCATTTAATGGTTACAGAAGCCGAAAAACGCAAGTTCGAGATCCGCTCGTTGCAAATGCAGATCCAACCGCATTTTGTCTACAACACATTGACTGCCATCAAGTTTTTGATCTGGCAAAACGAACAAGAAGCCGCCACCCAAGCGATTGAAAGCTTTGTCCAATTGTTGCGGCACACCTTTAACCGCAAAGAGATCGTCCCCTTAAAGGATGAGCTAGCGATCGTGGAAGAATACCTCGTTTTAATGAACGTACGTTACGGCAATCGCATCCAGTCAACGATTTTTTCAGAAGATGGCTGCGAAGATATTCTCGTACCGAAGATGATTTTGCAACCGATTATTGAAAATGCCTACTTGCATGCCTTTCCCGAAGAGGATTCAGGATTGATCCAGATTTTTTCTCGTGTCAGTAAGGAAGGCCTGAAAATTGAGATCATCGATACGGGCATCGGGTTCAATGAAGAGCACCCAACCAGCTCCGCCAACCATTTTGAACACTATTCGGGTATTGGCTTGGACAATATTGATCAGCGTATCAAGCTGCTCTATGGGGAAAAATACGGATTGACTGTAGAATCACGCATCAACGAAGGAACCACCGTTCGCTTGCTGCTGCCGATCCAGCGGGAGGAAGCAGAATAATTTCTTTCATTAAATAAGAAAAACGCCAACTGAACCAGGCTGCTTCCATGAGCAGTTCTGTTCCGCTGGCGTTTCTTTCCTTAATGATAATCGTTAATTAACTGGCTTAAGCCAAATCTTCCCCATTTGTGGCAATCACTTTTTTGTACCAATAAAAGGATTGCTTTTTGCTGCGGGCTAATGTGCCATTGCCTTCATTGTCGCGATCGACATAGATATAGCCATAGCGTTTCTTCATTTCTCCGGTTCCTGCAGAAACCAAATCGATACAGCCCCATGAAGTATAGCCCAACAGTTCCACACCGTCTTGGTCAATCGCTTCTTTCATCGCAGCGATATGCGCACGTAGATAGTCGATGCGATACACATCATTGATTTTTCCATCTTCGTTTGGCGTATCCACCGCTCCTAGACCGTTTTCGACGATGAAAAGCGGCTTTTGGTAACGATCATAGAGATCATTCATCGTGATTCGCAAACCAAGCGGATCAATCTGCCAGCCCCATTCTGACGCTTCTAAATACGGGTTTTTAATGGTCGGGAACAAGTTGCCTTCCGTTTTCTCAACACCGGAATCTTCTGAAGCAGCAACCCGAGAGGCATAGTATGAAAAGGAAATAAAATCGACGGTATGGGCTTTTAATAAAGCCGCATCTTCGGCGGTTCGTTCCAAAGTGATTCCTTTATCAGCTAGCATCTTCAAACCATAATTTGGATATTCTCCTCGCGATTGCACATCGATAAAGAAATAGTTGCCGCGATCGCTTTTTTTGCTTTCCCAGACATCTTTCGGATTGCAGCTGTAAGGATAATAACTAGCCGCAGCCAGCATACAGCCAACTTTATTTTCTGGATCGATCTCGTGGGCGATTTTTGTTGCCAACGCACTTGCGACTAATTCATGATGAGCAGCTTGGTATTTAATTTGTTCTTCATTTTCGCCTTCAGCAAAGGTCAGCCCAGCACCGAGAAATGGGGCATGCAAAATCATATTAATTTCGTTAAAGGTCAGCCAGTACTTCACCAATCCTTTGTATCGAGTGAAGATCGCTCGACAAAGGTTTTCATAAAAGGTGATCATCTTACGGTTGCGCCAACCGCCATATTCTTTGATCAAATGGATCGGACAGTCAAAATGAGTGATCGTCACCAAGGGTTCGATTTGGTATTTCCGGCACTCTAAAAAAAGTTCTTCATAAAAGCGCAAGCCTTCTTCATTAGGGGTTTCTTCATCCCCCTTCGGAAAAATTCTTGACCAAGCAATCGATAAACGATAGGTTTTAAAGCCCATCTCCGCAAACAAGGCGATATCTTCTTTGAAATGATGGTACATATCGATCGCTTCTTTGGCTGGATAGAAATACCCTTCTTCAAAAGCAAGCATCTCACGCTTGCCGGTAATAACTGCTCGGCGGTCCTTGCCAGTCGGAATTACATCGACATTGGCAAGCCCACGCCCGCCTTGATTAAACCCGCCTTCACATTGATTGGCGGCTGTTGCACCGCCCCATAAAAAGTTTTCTGGAAATCCCATGTCTTATTCTCCTTTTTTAGCCGATCACTTTGATGATTTGATCGCCAAACGTAATCGGGCCACTGTTAGCCGTCAAAATGTCCCCCACTTCAGTACTGTTGGTGATAACGATCGGCGTGATTACTGGATAGCCTTTTTCTTTAATAAATTCAATATCAAACGTAATCAATGGATCCCCGACTGTCACTTTTTGCCCTTTTTCTACTTGATAGGCATAGCCTTCACCATTTAATTGCACTGTATCGATCCCCACGTGGATCAATAGTTCAATGCCTTCCTCACTGGTCAAGCCAATAGCATGTTTTGAATCAAAGACTGCTGTGACAGTCCCGTTTACTGGAGCTAGCACTTCTCCGACGGTTGGCTCAATCGCTACCCCTTGGCCAAGAATCTCTTCCGAAAACATGCCGTCATTGACTGCTTGCAAGCTTTTTAGTTCCCCTTTTAAAGGTGCTTTGATCTCTGCGCCGCTGATTTGATGTGCGGGTTCTTGCGCTTTGTCTGTCGGTGTTGCTTCAGGTGCTTCTTCTGTGACAGGGTCTTTGTATAAGAATAATGTCGCAATAAATGTGATCACGATACTGATTGCCGCACCGATACAAGCATTGGTCAAATGACGTAAGGTGTCATCGCCGATATAGCTTGGCAAAGTCAACAGGCCTGGTGATCCGCCTGAGAAATTGCGGACACGCATGATTCCCATAAATAGACCACCAAATCCGCCACCGATCATTGCTGCATACAAGGGTGTTTTAAACCGCAAATTGACCCCATACAACGCCGGTTCAGTAATGCCGAATAGCCCAGTCAGACCAGCAGAAAATGCCAGTTGTTTGATCGTAGAATCTTTTGATTTAAAACCAACGCCGATAGCTGCAGCTCCCTGACTGACGTTTGAAGCCAGCATGCCAGGGTAGATCACTGTGTCATAACCTGTGGTCATCCGGTTGTTGATACCGATAGGAACCAATCCATAGTGGGTACCAGTTGCCACGAACAATGGTGTGAAGGCGCCAATCAGTAATGGAACGATCCATGGGCTAACCGTTTCTAAGGCTTGGATCCCTGTAGAGATCGCTTCACTGATCATGTAGCCTAGAGGGCCTAAAGCAACTAATGCTACTGTCCCTACGACGAAGATCGTTAGCAACGGTTTGCTGAAGAATTTGATTGCTTTTGGCGAGACTTTATCGGCGATCGGTTCAACGTAAGACATAAACCAAACACTCAAGATGATTGGGATAACCGATGATGAATAACTCACTGGTGAAATCGGCAAGCCGAATAAATGGATGCCGCCGCCTGCCTCATTGACTGCTGTCACCATCGCGATAAAGTTCGGATGGAGTAAAATCCCCCCTACCATCATAGCTAAATACATATTGGCTTTGAATTTTTGTGCAGAAGAAGCAGCCAGCAAAATCGGCAAGAAGTAGAACGCCGCATCCGCCATAAAGTTTAATATTTGGTAACTTTGACTCTCTGCCGTCAAGACATTGAAGACCACTAGCAATGAAAGAACCGCTTTTAGCATCCCAGCTGCCGTGATGGCTGGTAATATTGGAGTGAAGATCCCGGTGATCGTATCGATGACTTTCGCAACACGTCCGCGATCGTCTTCTGCTGTTTCTTGGTCACTGTTTAAATTGGTTTGGGCAGTGATTTCGTTGTAGACATTGCCAACATCACTGCCGATGATTACTTGGTATTGCCCACCTTTATTGACCACACCCATGATCCCTGGTGTATGTTTTAAAGTACTTTCTTGGGGTTTGCTATCATCTTTCAAGTTGAAGCGCAAGCGTGTCGCACAATGGGTCAAGCTTTGGATATTTTCTTCCCCACCAACATTGGTGATGATCGTTTTTGCTAACTCTTTGTAATTCATGTCGTTCCTCCTATTTTGGTCTTTCGCTTGTTTTTTGTGTGTCAAACCATAAAAAAATACCTAAACAAACCCCTTGGGAGTTCATTTAGGTATAGCCTGCCAATCCAGTAACAATCCTAAGCACTTGTTATTCGTTTGATGTGTATAGTTAAATAGATCAATTCGTCTTCTTCTAACGGTCTACCGAATTCTTTGTTGATGTAGTCACTGATTTTCAACGCACACGCATATTCCTTCATGTAGCGGTCTTTCAACATAAAAATAAAACTGCCGGTTCCTGCATCATCGAGCTTTGTACCGCTGAATAAGCGCTGGACAAAAAATTTCAAATGGGTCACAAAGCGTTCGTAGTTCAATGAATACTCATCAAGCTCCATTGAAAAATGATATTTGACGATGTTTAGGATATGCTGAATGATCTTCGCCATTTCCGATACTTGACTGACCTGCGCCATATCCAACTCAGCATTGACAATGTGCAGAGCAATGAAGCCGGCTTCATCTTCCGGCAGCTCGATCGCCAAGCGATTTTTAATGATCGATAACGCTTCTTTGCCAATGAGGTATTCATGGTTATAAAACCGCTTGATCTCCCATAGCAAGGCATTTTTAATTTCCATGCCGTTTTGATAGCGCTCGATAGCATAATTGATATGATCGGTCAGCGTCAGAAACAATTTTTCGCTCAACTTTTTCCCAAGGGAAACTTTTGCAAAACTGATGATCTCATTCGCTGCTTGAATATGTTCGATAGGGATAGAAGAAAGTAATTGGGTTAGTTTTGTGACATTCCACTCTTGTGTACTGAGATAGACTTTTTCAATCTTGGTATCGTCGATCGCATCGCCCGGCTTTTTCTTAAAGCCTAAGCCTTTGCCCATGGCGACCAATTCTTGTTTTTCCTCATTCTCAGAAATCACAATGTTGTTATTGATCACTTTTGTTACGTTCATTTTAACGACCCTATTCTTCTTTAGATTTCTTCACACAAAAAAATAGGTATAGCCCGCCTAAAGCGGTAACAATCCTCAGAGCCAGTGTAGCATGAGAAAAATCACTCGTCAATGGGGATTTTCAACCGCTTGTTTAAAAGCAGAAAACAGCGCTGCTGCCATTTGACTCTTTGGCAGAACGCTGTTCACTGGTTTATAAATCACTAGCTCTCTTGATGAGAGGTAAAATTAGATACGGTTTTCGTGGTCAGCAGTTTTAACTAAGTTTGCTCCCACCATACCACCGATTGACGTAAGAGCGAGTCCTAAGACCATTGCCACAAAGCCCCAAATAGACGCTTTGGCTGTTGCATCACTTGCTTCTTCCGCTTTTTGACGAGCGTCTTCCACTGCTTGGTCAATGTCTTGTTTGGCTTGTTCAAGATTTTGTTGTGCATTTTCGATTTGTTTTTGTGCTTCATCAGAAGCATCTTGTAAGCCGTTCACGATATTGTTCGTTGCTTCTTCCGCTTCTTGTTGGCTTAGATCTGTGTTTTGAGCCACTGCATTTGAGATTGCTTCTTTATCGACTGAATCACCGATCGTTGTAGCACGATCTTGTAATTTGCTTGCTAAATCATCAATGATTTTATCAGCATCATTGGGATTGGTTGCAATGTCTTTGCCGGCATCTTTGATGTCGTTCGTCGCATCAGACAATTGATTTTGCAAGTAGTCTGGTTGCAATTCAGGAACATCGGTATCTTGTAAAACATCATTGACATTCGCTTGTAATTCATCTGTATTGACGTCTTCCATGTTTCCTGTTATTTCATCGAAGGCTTTTGAAGCGACGTCGCCAGCACCTGAGGCAACTGTTTCAACGCCACTGCCAACAGCAGAAGCAACGTTTCCTAAAAGTGAACCGACTACAGAAAATGCACCGATCGTTAAGTAAGAGAGCATAACCATCATCACGATCATACTAGTTGCCCATGTTAAGAAACCATGAACCAATCCAACACGTCGAGCCGCCACACCTGAAACAAAACCAGCACCGAATAATGCCAAGACAAAGGTAATGACTGTCCAAATCAATAATCCTGTACCCACACCATCTAATGGATTATTTGATGTTGGTTCCACCAAACCAAAACCGATTGCTGAGCCGATCATTGACAGTGTCATGAACAATGCGATAAATGTTACGACCCCTGCAAAGATAGAACCCCAAGACAAATTATAGCCTGCCTCCCGCTCATCTGAACCTAAATAATTTCTGAATCCTTTTTTCATCATTACATCCCCTTTTTGTTTTTTTAACCTGTATTCAGTCTAACAACTGATTGTTTTTTTATCAATCAACTCGACTTGCGCTATCTTTTTGTAAGAAAAATGAATGATTCTGAATTGTTTGACTATTTATTGAAATAAAGCAAAAATTCATTCGTGTATTTTAACTAAAAAAATCTTTTCACGCTCTTTCTTTCGATTACAGGCTTGTTTCTCACATTCTTCTCTTGATTCGCTATTTTGAAGCTAACAAGGTTTCATTAGAGAAAAAAACAGCTTTTCTCAACGTGACCCAAATGAGTGGCAATCGCGAAAAACCACCTTTGCCCAAGGCAAAGGTGGTTGTCTACTTATTTTTCTTCATTTAGTCGATCTGGCATCATGTTTTCCATAAAACCCCAAACGCCGTTTTGTAATACGAGTTCCTCACGTTCGTAAGTAGAAACCGTGGTGCGGATCAACTCATCTTGACCGTCTAAGACTTTTTGTCCCCAATGAGGATCGATCAACAATGCCCGCCCCACTGCAACAAAATCTGCATGTTCTAGCAAGCCCGCGGCATCTTTCGACGTTCGGACATCCCCTACACCAATCAAAGGAACCCGCTGAGCGATTTTTTCATAGACATACGCCAACATCGATTTTTCTTGATACGCTTTTGAAATCGATTTACGGGTATAATCCGCAAGAGAAATGTGCAGATAGTCTAATCCTTTTTCTGCCAGTTGGTCCACTAAGAACAACGTATCTTCAAAGCGAATCCCTGGTTCTTCGAATTCTTCCGGTGAAAACCGATAACCGACGATAAACTCCTTCACACCTGATTGGTCTACTGTTTCCAATACTTCATCGACGAGCTTCTCAATAAAACGATAACGGTTCTCTAGTGAGCCACCCCATTCATCGGACCGACGATTTGAGTGAGGAGAAAAGAATTGTTGGATCAAATACGTATTGGCTCCGTGGAGTTCTACACCATCAAACCCCGCCTTGATCGCCCGTTCGGTAGCTTTTTTAAAGTTTTCAATAATCGCTAATATCTCATCCACCGTAACTTCCCGGGGAACTTGGGCATTTGGTCGTTCAGCTGCAACCGCGCTGGCGGATATGGGTTGTGTGCCTCGTAGAACTGAGTCATCCGTCATCCGACCGGCATGAAAAATCTGTAAAATGGCTTTGGTCCCATTTGTTTTGATGGTGCTGGCTAATTTGCTTAATCCAGGTAAAAAGGCATCGTCATAAGCGCCTAATTCCCCTTCCCAGCCCTTGCCATCTTCTTGGACATTGGCTGCCGCTGTGATGACTGCTCCGACTTCCCCAGAGCGTAAACCATAGTAAGCCAACTCATCTTTCGTAATCACCCCATCAAAGAAGGACATCTTGGTCGTCATTGGTGCCATAATGATTCGATTTTTCAACTGTAATCCGCGCTTAAATGTTGCTTTGTCTGTTACATTTCGCATGGGTTTCCCACCTTTTCCACTGGATTCATTTCGCTTTGTAAATCTGACTGGCTTCGTTACCTAAGGAGATCCTTAAAGCAAATCGGTGCATTTTTTTCTCTTTTGCCAAAATATACATGCACATGCATCTATATTACAAAAGAATCAAGGAGAAAACAAGTGAAAACATCTTTAGTCTAGCATTTCCTCCAAGACTTTTTCAAAAACGACTTTTGAGCGCTGCAGTTTCTTTTCCCCTGATTGGGTCAAATCAATATAGATCCCCCGCTTATCCTCTTGACAAGAATGCCGTTCGATCACACCACACAAATTGTCTTCCATGCGCATGATCATGCGTGACATCGCACTTTGACTCAAATCAAAATGGGCGATCAAATCGTTGAGGCGCATGCTATGATTGGGGGTCTTTTCTAAGTAATAAAGCACGTAATACTCATTCAAAGACAGATTGCTTTCTGCTTTGAGGGCTTGTTCCAAGCGAGCTTCGATCGCTTGATGCTGATTCGTGAAGGCTAACCATTGGCCCATCCGTTCTTTTTCCATCCTCTTCACCACCCCATTCTCCTATACCAAGGTATTTTAATCTAGATCCCTGCGTTACGCAAGCCGCCAGAAAGCTTCGCCAGTATGACTGATACTTTATTATACAAAACTAGCCAGCTGCTGCGGACGTTAATGAATATTTTATGATAGAATTGACGAAAAATTCAGCAAAAACTTCCTATTCTTTTTCAGTGTTCTGGACTACAATATCTTTAACATTAAAGAATATTTAAACGCTACGTCAGCAAAATTGTGCATTTCGACACAATAATTTGCTTGTTTTAGATGCTTTAGTATTCTAAGGAAAGGATGAAGCAAACAATGAAAAAAACATTTTCTTTGATTGGGACACTGACGCTCGTCGGTTTGGGGCTTTTGACAGGCTGTAACAATGAAAATGATACCTCGCAATCAACAAGCGAGCTAAGTCAGAGTCGTGTGTCTACTGAAAGCAAACAAAGCACGACGGTGCAAACGACTGAAAGCAGCTCCTTAGCGTCAAGCTCCACTTCAAAAACTTCAACCACAAGCCAGCAATCGACGGATCACTCTGACGCAACGCAAACAACAGCAAGCTCAGTATCCACCAATGAGTTTCCATATGCCGTTGATCTTTCCCAATATGGCCCTACACTGACTTTTCACTTCAACGGTTTCAATGTACCAGATACTGTCACGATTCAAAATACGACTCCAATGATCATTTCGATTCCCGACAGAATTAGTTATGAAGCACAAGTCGATACGATCGCGACAAAGGAGATTCGCATCTTTTCAGCAAATGACAATGGGATTCGTACAGTAAAAGTGAATACCCAGTTGACCTTTGCAAAAGAGATCACACCCAATAGCAATCCTGATTTTAACCAAAACCTGTATCTATTTACAAATAAGGAGGGTGGTCTATCTTTGATCACGCCGAACTATGCGGGAAATGTCAGCGATGACCAACGAGATGTGATGTTAGAAGTACTTCAATAAACGAAAAACAGGGAAACGAAGCACGCTTCGTTTCCCTGTTTCGTTACCCGATCATCACGGTTTCATCAGGATATTTGTAGCCAGCTTCTTGTTTGTTGGCTTTTTTCATCAATGAAAAAGCAACGGTCATGATGCCGACTCGACCAATGAACATCAAAAAAATGATCAAAAGTTTGCCAAAAACCGACAAGTAAGGCGTCAACCCCATGGTCAATCCCACCGTTCCAAAAGCGGAAAAAACTTCAAAGGCAATGGTTGGCAACCCAAAGTTTGGGGTTTGCGGCATACTCTCAGTGATCGACAATAAGAAAATCGCTACGAAGCATAACGTCAAAGTAAGAAAGAACAACGTAAAGGCACGCGATACAGCAGATTCTTTGATCGTGCGACCAAAAACTTCCGCTCGACTGCGCCCTTTCAATAAGCTGCGGATCTTGATGATCAAGACCGCAAATGTCGTTGTCTTCAATCCCCCAGCAGTTGATCCAGAGGTGCCGCCGATATACATTAAAATCATCGTCAGCATCAGGCCTGCTTGACTCATTTGTCCGTAATCAATACTGAAAAATCCCGCGGTTCTTGGGGTGACCGCTAAGAAGAGGTATTGGAAAAAACGTTCGATGACCGAGTCACCCGTGATCAACTGTGAATTGGCTTCGGTCAAAAAGAAACCTGCCGTTCCAAAAACCACCAAAACGATCATAGCGATCCATGCCAAGCGGCTATGCAGGGACCTTTTTTTGGACGCCGTATGCAGGAGATCGAACCAAACGAGAAAACCCAGACCACCTGCGATGATCAAGAAACTGACGACCCCCAGCACAAATGGGTCGTTTTGAAACCCTACCATGCTGTTGCCGAACAAATCAAACCCAGCATTACAAAAGGCCGAGATCGCATGAAAAACACTGTACCAAAGGCCTTGCTCCCAACCAAAACGGGGCACGAATGCAAAAGCCAGCAAGATGATCCCACTGACTTGGATCAAAAAGGCGATCCGAATCAGGTACCATGCCAAATGGATTTCTCCAGACATTCGGTCCAGATTCAATGATTCCCGCAAAATCATCCGAGTACTAAGATGGACTCTTTTTCTCGCCAAGATGTAAAAGAAGACGGGAATCGACATGAAGCCGATTCCACCGATCTCAATCAGCATCAGCAAGATCCCTTGGCCCCACAGGTTGTAATGATCGGCTACGGTCAAGGTCGAAAGACCCGTCACGCAAACAGCCGATGTGGCAGTAAACAGCGCATCTAAAAAGTTGGTGCCTTCACCACTTTGGGTGACAGCCGGCAGCATCAGCAAGCCAGTTCCTGCCAATATCAGCAAAACGAAGACCAGTGTGACGATCTGCGGAATCAAAAAGCGTTGCGATGCCAGCTTTTTTTTCAAACGATTTCTTTTTTTCATTTTCATTTCCTTTGACCTTTTGCAAAAACCAATGTCTTAGTAATCCAAGTTTATTGCATTTGTTTTTTCTCCTATCATACCATTTTATTTTGATTTATTCTTCACTTTGATCATTCTTGTTACGTTTGCTCGTTCATTTTCTTCCAGCCGCATTTTGATTCCATAAATGGCTTCTTCCAGCTCGGGAATCGTCAAATATTCTAGGGCATTGACGCGTCGGCGCGTCCGTTCGATTTCCCCTGCCATCAATTGACAGGTCTTTTCGATTTCCGTTAGCTCCAACAGCTTCGGCATGACGTCAGTAAAACGGGCGACAGCATTATCTAACGGAACATTGGAATTCAAAAAGCCGTACTCGATCGGCGCTTGCATCACCGTATCGTCGTAATCAAAATGCATCACTGGCACTTCCACACTCATGATGTTTTTCGTGGACAATTCAAGGGAGACTTCAGTTGCTGGTAAAATAAACATTTCTTCAATGTATTTTTCATTGATCGTGGCATTGGCTAAGCGAAATGCCTTCATGGCACGCTGCAATTGTTCTTCGACTTCTTTACGCAAGCGGTCATTCTTTTTGATCAATTCAATAAATTGACGCATGAGTTCGTCTTGTTTGTCTTTTAATAATTTGTGTCCGCGTTTGGCTGTCGCCAATTGTTTGCTGAGGCGCGACAGCTCCATGCGGGTTGGATTAACGGTTTTTTGCGCCATTGTTCTCCTCTCCCGGTAAGTATTCCGCCAGTAGGGCATCGCTGATCCGCTTCAGCTCGACTTTTGGCAGCATCGCCAATAATTCCCACCCTAATTCCAAGGTTTCGATAATCGAACGGTTGGTGCGATACCCTTGGTTCAAGTATTCATTTTCGAAGCGTTCCGCAAATTTGGCATAGGTTTTATCTACTTCCGACAATGCCGATTCTCCTAAAACGACTGCCAATTCCTTGGCTTGCTTTCCTTGAGCATAGGCAGAAAACAACTGGTTCATCGTTGCGGCATGGTCTTTACGGGTTTTTCCTTCACCGGTCCCTTTATCTTTTAACCGTGACAATGACGGCAAGACATCGATGGGCGGCTGGATGCCGTTTTTATACAAATCACGAGACAAGATGATTTGTCCTTCGGTGATATAGCCGGTCAAATCAGGAATCGGATGGGTTTTGTCATCTTCTGGCATGGTCAAAATCGGCAGCTGGGTCACTGAACCTTTCAAGCCGCGAATCCGTCCAGCACGTTCATATAACGTGGATAAATTGGTATATAGATACCCAGGATAGCCGCGACGTCCTGGCACTTCACGACGAGCAGAGGAGATCTCCCGCAAAGCTTCACAGTAGTTGGTCATATCCGTCATGATCACCAAGACATGCATGCCCTTTTCATAAGCCAAGTATTCGGCCGCCGTCAGTGCCATTCGGGGAGTAGCGATCCGCTCGATCGCTGGGTCATTGGCTAGATTCATAAAGACGACAGAATGGTCGATGGCGCCCGTTTGACGAAAATCTTCCATGAAATATTCAGCTTCTTCAAAGGTGATCCCGATGCCAGCAAACACAACAGCGAAATCATCTTCTGAATTCAACACTTGTGCTTGACGCGCAATTTGCGAAGCCAATTCTTTATGAGGCAGACCAGATCCAGAAAAAATCGGTAGCTTTTGTCCCCGAACGAGCGTATTCAAGTGGTCGATCGATGAGATCCCCGTTTGAATAAACTCATCAGGATAATCCCGCGCTGCTGGATTGATCACTTCGCCGTTGATGTCCATAAATTTTTCTGGGACGATCTCTACTCCGCCATCTCTGACCCGACCTAAGCCGTCAAAGACTCGCCCGATCATTTGCTCGGAAACGCCTAATTCCAAAGGATGTCCTAAAAAGCGGACCGCAGATTCCCGCAAATTGATCCCGCCGGTTCCTTCAAAAATTTGGACCAACGCTTTGTCTTCTTGGATCTCAAGTACTTGTCCTTGCCGCGTTTCGCCGTTTTGCATGCGGACTTCGATCAACTCTTCGTATTTGACACCGGAGACGCGATCGACGGCCATCAATGGTCCGACGACTTCTCCAATCGTTTTATATTCCTTGATCATCAGTGCGGTCTCCTTTCTGTAAAATTTCTTTCATCGTTGCTTTGATCTCTTGATGCAACGCAGGAATTTTTGCTAATTCCGCTTCAGGCAGGTACTTCATACGTGCCACTTTGTCTCGCAATTCTTCGGTCCCTGCATAAATTTCTGAAAGATAGGCACCTAGTGTCAACGCATCTTCCGCTTCTTTGTGGAGTAGCAAGATCGTTTCCAGCATTTTGAACTGCTTTTCACGAGAGGTAAACGTATCGACATCGTCAAAAGCGTTTTGCTGCAAGAAATCTTCTCGCAAAGACTTGGTGGTTTCCAGCAATAACTGATCTTTTTCGGATAAAGCGTCGATGCCGACAAGTCGCACGATCTCTGACAACTCAGATTCTTTTTGCAGCATCCGCATGGCTTCTGTTACTTGTTTGGACCAATCCACTTGCATTTGTTGGTCCAAAAAGGCACCCAATTCGCTTTCGTATAAAGAATAGCTCTTCAACCAATCGATCGATGGAAAATGACGCTTTTGTGCTAAGGTGGCATCTAAGCCCCAAAAGACTTTAACGACCCGCAACGTATTTTGGGTAACTGGTTCTGAAATATCACCGCCTGATGGTGAAACAGCGCTGATGGCAGTGATGCTGCCTTCTTGATCAGAACCTAAGCAAATCGCTTTTCCAGAACGCTCATAATACTCTGCCAAGCGGCTGCCTAAGTAAGCCGGATACCCTTCATCCCCGGGCATTTCTTCCAGACGACCAGACATTTCCCGCAGTGCTTCTGCCCAACGTGAGGTGGAATCCGCCATGATCGCCACGGAATACCCCATGTCTCGGAAGTATTCCGCAATCGTGATCCCAGTATAAATCGACGCTTCCCGAGCGGCTACCGGCATATTGGAGGTGTTAGCGATCAACACGGTTCTCGCCATTAAAGATTCACCACTGCGAGGGTCGATCAACTCTGGGAACTCGTTCATTACATCGGTCATTTCATTGCCGCGTTCGCCGCAGCCGACATAGACGACTAGGTCGACATCCGCCCATTTGGCGATTTGGTGCTGAACGACAGTCTTCCCTGCACCAAAAGGTCCTGGAACGGCTGACGCCCCGCCTTTAGCGATTGGAAAGAAGGTGTCGATCACTCGCTGGCCAGTAATCATTGGTTCGACTGGATTCAGTTTTTGCTTTACAGGACGACTATGACGAACGGGCCATTTTTGCAGCATCGTGAAAGACCGTTCTCCTTTGGGTGTATCTAAAACATAAATCGTTTCATCGATCGTAAATTCCCCCGCATAAACAGCCTTGACTGTTCCTGAAACGCCATGAGGAACCATGATCTTGTGATTGATCAATGGTGTTTCTTGCACGGTGCCGATGACCATCCCGGTACTGACTGCCGCGCCGACTTCCACAGTCGGTACAAAAGGCCACTTTTTCTCATGATCCAACGCAGGCAATTGCACCCCACGCGTCAAGAAGTTACTTTGGGTGACAGACATGAAGGTTTCTAAGGGACGTTGGATGCCATCAAACATTTGTGACATGATCCCAGGTGCCAATTCTACGGATAGCGGTTCACCGGTGGTTTCGACTGGTTCACCAGGTCCGATCCCGGACGTTTCTTCATAGACTTGGATCGAAGCGACGTCGCCGCGCATTTCGATGATCTCACCGACCACGCCTAAATCTCCTACATAACAGATATCTTCTAAACTTGCATGGCCCATATTTTTGGCTAACACCAATGGACCGGATACTTTAATAATTGTTCCTTTTTCCACAACATCGGCTCCTCTCTATAGTATGTTTTGCCCAACTGCTTTTTCGACATTTTCTTGAATCATTCGTTTGCCGATTCCTCGGGAACCATCGTAATCAGGGATCAAGATGACTGCAGGTGTCATTTTTTGTTGGACTTTTGCTAATTCATCGGGAATCAGCTCTGCACATTTTTCAGTCAGGTAGATGATCGTACTGTTCTTCATTAATTTTGCCAGCGCCTGCTTCACTTCTTTTTCTTCCGAGGCATAGCAGACCTGAAAGCCAAATAGTTGAAAAGGAATGACGGATTCTTTCTCGCCGATCACGCCGATTTTATGAGTCATAGTGCCGCATCCTTTCTCTGATTTGTTCTTCCGTAAAGCCGCTGCGTTTGCCTACCAGCAAGATACGCAGATTTTGCAGTTCCAAAACCTTAGCATTCAAAAATGCGAGTAAAGGCAGTGGTCCTAAAGCATCCGTTTGAGCTTGACCATAGCTTTCTGTGATCAAATTGTCTTGTAAAAGTGCCAAGCCAGCAAAGTCGATCACCTGTTCATGAATCAAAGGCCGCAACACTTCCTGATAATCACTTTCTAATAAGAAGGCTAAAAAGTCGCTATAGGACCCATCCGCAAACGCTAAAAATTCTTCTTTCGGGATACTGCCGACACTCACTAGGACTGCCTCCATAAAACTGCGCGATCGTTTTTGAAGTACACAACGAGCGGCGATCGTTAGATTGGTCAGATCGATCATCTTGATGACAGCTTCTTGTAGCTCAGGGATCTTGATTTCATCTGCCAGTCGCCGTTGTTCATGTAAATACCGGCGATCGTAAATGATATCGATGCCTTGCAGCACGGCGCCGCCTTCTAAGTACTCCCGCACCTCTTGGATCGTAGTCACGATTTTCTCAGGCAATACCTCTGAGGTTCCCGTTTTGATGGCGGTCCGACACTCATCGATCGTGTAAAAACCATCTTCGATCAGTAGATGATTATAATCTTTTTTAGTGACCGACTCTTTGGTCAAGACTTTTAGATTATGGAAAGTAAAAGGCATCATATACAGTCGGAGGATCTCTTGATCAGGAACCAGCTCGGCCAATTCTTTGATCGTCTTTAACAATTCTTCATCGAGATAGGTTTCGAATCGTTCATGAAAATCCGGCTTCAAATAGCGTTGATAATGGGTCTGCTGCAAGACAGCTTCGACTTCAGCAAACCCTTTTGCCGCAATCATTTGCTCGACTTCTTGCGACTTTAACAACGTCATCTCTTTCAGCCGAATGATTGGATTCAATTGATGATAGTTCCTCATGGATCAACCTCCTTGTTGTATGATCTGCAACCACCGTTCCCGGGTTTCTTTCTTGTATTCATCAAGCAGTACCTGATAGGTAAAATTGTATTGAATGCCGTTGTCATCTACCAAAAAGCCCGCTTCTGTCAATGGTGCGCCTGCTTTGATTTGATACGGTAGTTTTGATTGACAAGACGTAAGCCAAGCGGCATCTAGATGGGCTGCTTGCTCAGGACCAGCGTGGAAGGTCACCGTCCCACTGATCGGCAACTGCTGCAGCACATTTTCAGCAAATGACTGCAGCTCTTCTGGCGTCCAGGCAACCATTTTTTGATACGCTTGCTCAAAAAGTTGTGTCAGGTATTCGTTTTGTTTCACCATTTGCTGCTGCTTAGCGGCACTTGCTTGGCGATTCAGGGCTTGCTGATAATGTTTTTCGGCTTGCTTTTTTGCTTGCTGGGCACGAAGCTGCAAGTCCGACTCTTTTTTCGCCCAGTCACGTGCCATCGTTTCACTGATCCTATCACGTTCAGCGGCAGCCAAACGTTCCCGTTTTGTCTGCGCTTCTTGGTCTAGTTCAGCAATCATTTTGTCGATTGCGTCCATACCTTCGCCCCCTTTAAATCGTTCCTAAAAGTAAGAAAGAAATAACAAAACCTAAGATGGCATACATCTCAACCATTACTGAGAACATGACCCCTTTAAAGAAATGCTCTGGTTTCTTCGCTAAAATTTGAATCCCAGCTGCAGCGACCTTCCCTTGGGCCATTCCTGAGAATAAGCCAGTAAAGGCAACTGGCAGTGAGGCCATCAAATACGCCATACCAGTCACTGTCGACATTTCACCACTTAAGCTACCATAGATCATAAACGCAATAACGAATCCGTATAGCCCTTGCGTTCCGGGAAGTAATTGTAAAATCAAGGCTTGTCCAAACTTCTCCGGCTGATTCGTCGTTAAGGCTGCCGCTGCTTCACCAGTTTGGCCCACCCCTTTGGCTGAACCGATCCCAGAAAAGATCGTAGCGATCCCCATTCCGATAATTGCAAACACCATACCACCATTATTATTAATTAAGTAATCAATCATTTATTGTCTCCTCCATTTTCTTTATCAAAATCAACGTATTTCTCACTTGGCTTGAAGGTTTCAAATTGGCGCCCCCCACCAGTGAAAAATTTTCCGAAAAACTCTACATATTGTAAACGTGCGGCATGCACATATGCACTCAGTAACGATAAAAAGATGTTTAAAGCTTGTAGGACAACCAATAAGAGAATGCCTACAGAAAAACGAGCGGCTGGCGGCAAGTAGCCCACCAATAAGTTGAAAGCTGCTGCGATACTCCCACCGGAGATCCCTAATGCCATCAAGCGGCTGTAGCTGACAAAGTCGCCGATGTAACTGGTCACACCGTACAAGTCATACAACCCTAAAAAGAAGCCGCCCACTTTGGTTTTCCCTTTCAGAATCGGTACCACGATGATCAATAAGGCACTAAAGCCTGCTAAAATCAAGCCGACGGTTGTTAGTGCTGGGACATCGATCAAAAGATTGCCTGCGGCTGCCACTAAAAGACCACTCAAAAGTCCTAGCCACGCAAAGCCATCGTTGACTGCACCTAAAAGATCCTTTTTGCGGATATTTTCTTTGGCTGCTAAATAAAGGCCTGTAAACAGTTGGATCCCACCAAAAATCATGGATAGACCAAAGATCGCCATAAAATCTTCGGAGGGTGATAAAAGTTGGAAGGGCAATGTAGCGCCAAAGAAAGAGCCGTAGACTGCGCCCCAAATCATAGTTGGCACGGACAAAATCTGGAACAATTTCAGAAACCGTTTGGTCCCTTTGGGCAAACGCATGGCGTGCAGCCCGATCGTGGTCGCTACAGCCATTAATGCACCATAACCTAAGTCAGCCACCATCATACCAAAGAAAACATAGTAAAAGGGCGTCATCCATGGGGTTGGATCGATCTCATCGTATTTTGGCAGGCTGTACATCTCCGTCAACATTTCAAAGGGTTGAATAAACGAGGCGTTTTTTAGCTTCGTTGGCACTTGATTAGCAGCGATCTCCTCTGCAGTGGGTTCTTCAAACGAATAGTAAATCTCGTTGGCAAAGGATTCTTGGACCATTTCCGCCACTAACGGTTGATCCTTTTCTGCGATCCAGCCGCGCAAGAGGGCAAAGGTCTGACCAGCTGCTAAGCGCTGTTGCATCATTGCCCGATTCTCACGAGTCAAAAACAGTTCTTCCGCTTGCTGTAACAGGATCAGCCGTTGTTTGTGCTGACTGATTTCTGTAATCAATTCTTTGCGCTGCTGGGTCAAGGAAGTCAACGCTTGTTTCGCGTTTTGCAAAACCACTTTTGGTGATTCGGATGTTCGACCGGTTTCTTTCTTCACCCCATATCGGTGAAACAATTGGAACACTTGCTCTTCGATCGCTGCTAAAAATAGGCAGCTGAAATTGACTTTTTTTGGCTCAGAATAGATCACTTCGATATGAACCTCTTCCAATTGTCGCAAGGCTTCAGCTAGATCTTCCCAGCGTGGGCCTTCGACACGCCCAGCAAAAAAACTTGTATGAGCAGGTGCTTCGATCTCCAACGGCACGTCAAGATTTTGCCACTGTGTCGCCCATTCTTCCGTCTGCGTCGCTGCTTCGATCGCTTCGATCGTCTCTACCCAGCGCTCTTGCAACTTCTCGACTTCAACCAGCTCCGTCAATGCTGCTGCTTCATCGAAGCTTGTTTCAAAGTCCGACAGCCGCAAGGCATCTCGTTTCCATTCTATGCCTTTTTTCGCATCACCATTTTGGCGAATAAAGCGGATTGCTTCTTGCAGTCGACGAATCATTGGTTGGTGAGAAGCACCTTCTGGGGTGGCTCCTGCAAAAAATTCCCGTAGCCAAGTTTCGTTCGCTTCCTGCTCAAATACGTTCTCGATTTCAACAAACTGCATCGTTTGCAGCTTCGTCAATACCCTTTCTTGGTAGTGCTTCGGGGTGATCAACGTTAGTTTATTTAGTTTGGTTACTGCCATAAGTTCCGATCACTCCTTCAACGATCTGTTGAACCGCTTGCTCTTGGAAGCTTTGCATATTTTTTTGGTAACGATCTAACACTTGCTGGGTCTCTTTTGCCAGCTGCTGCTTTTGTGCTTCTAGTGACTGTTGCAACTGGTCTTCGACTGTTACTTGTTCCTGAGCAAGGGCTTCTTCCAAAGCGGAAGCCCGCTCTTGCAATGCTTGTTGCTGCTGCGCTTCTTCCGACTGCAGTTCTTTTTTCAAAGCGAGCAATTGCTGTTCATTGGCTTCTTCTGCTTCTCGTAAACGAGTCAAAGCTTCTCTCATCGATTTCCCTCCCATAGTGATTTATATTCTCAACTGAAAAATAAACAAAAAAAGCATACCTCACGAAGAAGTATGCTGATAACAAAAAAAAGGCCAGCATTCCTCCAAGAACGTTTGCCTCACCCCTTGGCAAACCTGATCCTTGAAGCATAAAAAATGCTCAACCTTTGTCTATTTTATTTTTCAATTCCTGAACTATTATAGCAAAAAAAAATGTTCCCTTCAAGTAGAATCGTTTTTTATGAGAAAAAGACGATTTCTACTATTGTATGTTCGCTCGTAATTCCACTGCTCTTGGCTGTCCGAATGACCATTACTATTCGTTCAGTCTCTTAGGGACTTTTCACCTAACATTTGCCAGGGATCGGATTGTTCTTACTAAATTGAAATCGGTCAAAATCAATTTAAGCCTTAGAATGGTCTGAATGAAGAACGTTGAGATTTTTTGAAAATGCTAGACATCATTTGATTGGTACTAAAAAGGAGATAACAATTCCAACAACCCGTTCGATCCCTGACAAATCTTAAGTGAGAAGTTCGCTTATTTCGCTTCTCTTTTTATCGATGGCAGCGGTTGGCCCTTTTCTTCACAAATGAAATAACCGCCTCGGTAAAGGCATGTATAAATCTTACCGGGCTCCATTGTTAGAGGAAGCCCATTTTTTAAATACATCGGTTTTCTTTCCATTGTGCTCACCTTGTCTTTCGTGGGATAATAAGTCAAAATAAAAAACAACAGCTATTTCTAATCTTATCTTCAAGATTACCAAAAAATAAACTAATTTTCTAGTTTTTAATCAAAATATCGCAAATATATTGAATATTTTATATAAAAATGGATATTTATCCGAGAGCGTGTGTAAAGAATGAACAGGAGGAAAAAAGGATGTCAGATGAACGTTGGTTTCAAATAAGAAGAAAGCGAAACATCGAATTGGGAATTTGTTTGCTCGTCGTCCTGCCGATGGTCTATGGCTTATGGTTTCAACTGGCTTTTTTGATTCATTACATGTCGTTTTTGTTTCTGGTTGCTGTCTTTACTGCAATCTACGAAGGAATTCGTTGTATCTGGGCTTTCATTAGAAAAAAACGATCTTGAGAAAGCTTTGCTCTGCTATAATAAATGAAACGAGCAGAGAGGAGTGCTTCTATGAAACGAATCATTATGGCTTGTGACTTACAACATACCCCCAAAGCTTTACAAGAATCCGCCCTTTCTTTTGACCCCTTTATCCCGGATTCTCGAAGTGTCGCAGAACTTTTTTATTCGGCCTATCATGAAACGACGGATGACGAAGGGGAATCGATTGCTGACTGGCAAAGAGAGCTGAGAGAGACTGCTGACGGAAAATACGGTCCCTTGAGTCCAGAGCTTTCTTTTCAGTGGCAAATGGATAATTATCCTATCGGTGCCGTAGTAACCAGCACGTTTCAAGAGCTTCCCCTGCTATTATTTGTTGTTATGAGCGCAGCCTTTAAAGGCAAAGGCTTATCCAAACTAATGATGAATGAAGTGATCCAACGAGCAAAAGCCATGGGACTCACTCACCTTTATCTGGTAGTGACGGTTGAAAATCAGCCAGCCTACAAGCTGTATGAAGCATGCGGTTTTTCCTTTGCAGGTGAAAGCTGGGCTGATCTTTCCCCTTAGCTAGGCTCGCAAGTTATCCGTGTCATTTTCTACTATTTGAAAAGGAGCTTCGAACCAATGAATGAACGACTAGCTGCTGCGATCCAACTGCGGGCTGAAAAAAAGCTGCAACAATCAAATGAACAATTGATTCAATTAGCTGCCGAAAATCCCCAAGATGCCTTTGTCCACTACCAAACGGCTTGGAGCTATGATCTTTTAGGGGAAGAACAACAGGCAATTCCTTATTATGAACAAGCAATCGCGTTAGGTTTATCAGAAAACGACTTGCCAGATGCCTACCTAGGTCTAGGCAGCACCTATCGTGCCCTCGGCAAGTATCAAAAAGCCGAAGAAGTGTTTGTACACGCGATGCAGCTGTTTCCAAAAAATCATGCTTTGCAAACCTTCTATGCCATGACACTGTTTAATCTAGCCGAGTATGAGCAAGCCGCTGAACGATTATTGACCCTGCTTGCCGAAACCTCTAGCGATCCAGACATCCAGTCTTACCGACAGGCACTTTTGTTTTATGCGGATAAACTCAATGAGACATGGGGTTAGATGTTTCCGTTGGATCAATCCCTCTACTCCCTTTTCCATTAAGGAAAGGGAGTATTTCTTTTTTCTTCCCCCTAAATCATCCTTCACTATCAGCGATTTGTTGAATCAATGGTCGCCGACTTTCCATGCCCCACTTTCCTTCAATCAATGCCAAACATCCATTATCGAAATATTCGATAATGAAATCAATTGACGTGCACGGTCAAATTTGCTAATTTATCTATGTTTTTTCTATCACTATCTTGGAGGAATGCCTATGCCCTTTATTGTCTATTTTTTTCTATCCCTATTGATCATTTATATTCCCACTCCCACACTTTTGTTGTTTTTTCAAAAACTCGCCTCCCAGCATGACAATCTGACGGCTTTCAGTAAACTTTTTCTACTGCTGATGGTCTTGTTGGATTATTACTTAAGCTATTATTGGTTGAAAAACTGCAAGGTCAAAAAAGCGCACTACCTTTATTTAGTCCTTGTCAATGTCTTCGAATGGCTGATCCACTTCTATCTTTATTCACGATTTGAAACGATCAATCTACTAGTCATTTTGTTGTTCCAGACCGTGCTACTATGCTGTATGATCTTTTTTCCTGTCTCGGAGAAATTTCGCTCATTCCTTTTTACCTAAAAAAAGAGCATCCTTGGTTTCCACATAAAAAACTCCAGCTTCTCAATCGTTTCTTTCTAAGAACCGATTTACACGATAGCCCACCTTTGTTACGATTGATAAAAAGGATGTGTTGTGATGTCATTGATCGTCTTGATTGGCGCGCAAGCGGTAGGAAAAATGACTGTGGGGAAAGAACTGGAAAAACGATTGGATGCAAAACTATTATTCAATCACCAGACCATTGATCTTTTTGCGAATTTTCTTGGCTATAGCCCAGCAGCATTTGCTTTGTCTAATCAAACGCGGATCGAACTCTTCAAAGCCTTTGTTCATAATGAAGCCAATAATACGACAAAATCAATCATCTTTACGGTTTTGATTGATTTCGATCAAGCGGGAGACTTAGCTTTTTTACAAGAGATCGCCCAACTATTTACCGATGCCCGACAAGAGGTCTATTTTATCGAATTAGTGGCTGATATTGAGGAACGTTTAAAGCGCAATTGCCATGAGGACCGTTTAGCCGCAAAGCCGTCAAAAAGAGCGCTGGCTTTTTCTAGAAATGAGCTTTTGTCTTCGTATGAAAACTATCGCTTAGAAAGCCTGCCACAGGAATTAACTACCCTTTTCCCAACAATTCCTTCGCTGAAAATCAACAATACCCACTTGTCACCTGATGAAGTGAGTCAAAAAATTATTGCCCATTTTTCCTTGACTTAAGTGCCAAAGAAACGCCATTATCAAGCTTTGCTTCAATACGAAAATGTCTATTGACTTTGACGCTGCGTCAAGCGGTATCCTCTAATCAAGAGGAGGTGTCAAAATGAAAGTTTATGTTATGCCAATGTTTTACCAAATGAAGACAAAAGATATTGTGCAATCATCAAAATGGTTCACAGAAATCTTGGGTTTCCAGTCATTGTATCAGTTTCGCAATCAAGAAAATCAAGTGATGATGGACCACCTGCGTCTTGCTGACTACCAAGATTTGATGCTGATTGCAGCAGAAGCGTTCACTGTTGGCGATGGGGCAATTTTGAATGTAGCGATGAATGATCTTCAGAATATCGCTCAGAAAATTCCCTCAAAGTGGATCGTGGAACCTTTGATGGAAAAGCCTTGGAATGCCCTTGAAATGACCATCAAAGACCCCAACGGTTATTTGTTTACCCTAACAGAGGCAATAAGAAAAAACGAATCAGACTTTCAAACCTTGATGGACCAAGCCAAGGATTATTTTCAATAAAAGGAACCGAGTAAGAAGAATTGCTTTCTTACTCGGTTCCTTTTTATATAAAAACTTGATTCTGGCAGCAATGACAAAAAAAACGACCCTTTCCTAGAATTACCTAGCGAAACTTTTTGCCCCATCAGATGTACCAATACACCGCTTTAGTATATTTTTAAGTATTGAAGGTAATTATTAACACACCTAACTCAGAACATGTTACACTAAGCGAAAAGGGGGATTTCCTATGGAAAAGAAATCGCAGCTTCCGTGGTACAAGCGTAAAAAATTCTACCTTCCAGTTGCCGTCGTCCTCGGCGTGATTGGGTTTCTTCCCAGTCTCGTTTCTCTTTTCGGGGTATCGATCGATGATGAATTCAATCCTGATTACTATTCTGATCCGAATGAACCAATGATTAAGAAAAAGCAAAACTGACTGTTGCGATGCCGTATGTAGGTTTTTTGACCAACAAAAAAAGAGCAATCACTCGCTGTTGTGTTTGCTCCTTTTTTAAAAGGGATTCGGCAAACCTACGCACCTTGACAGGGTAAGCTGTTTGGGGAGAGGGCGTTTGAATGCGCGAATGAACAGTAACTTATTACGTGAAACCACTTATACTTTTTTCCTGTTAAAAAATCAATTGCTAACCAATCACAAAGGATCGATTATTTGAAGAAAGAAAAAACGTTAGCCATTAGTTCTACAACTTCCCAGGGAAAACTAAAAAAATCAAACATCCATTTCTCCTCCTTTAATTGACTTTCTTCAAGTTTACCCGCAAAATAAAGCTGTAACATATTTGGACTATTTTTCCGTCCACTTTTTTTAGGAGGGATTTTTTGAAGGCCAATGACTTGTTAAAAGAGTTACGAACGGAACGAAATATCTCACAGCGAAAATTGGTTGAGAACATTTCAGAACGCAGTACACTGGCAACCTTTGAACAAAAAGGGCATCGCATCGCCTTTGATATTTTGCACCAATATTTGGACCGCTTAAATGTCACCTTAGAGGAATTTGAGTATCGCTTGGATGACAATCAAGTCAGCGAGAAAAAACAGCTATCCAAACAGTTGACCACCGCTTACTATGAAAGCAATTATTCTGAAGTACTCTCTTTGATCAACAAAGCCCAAGCACTGTATAAAACCACGAAGGATTTTTTCTATTATGTATTGTATAGTCAATTCTTTTTGATTTTAGAGAAAAAAGGCGTAGTTACCGACGAGGAAGAACGTTGCATCATCGAAGCGACCATCAAGAAATACTTGGAACGAATCGACACGTGGGGAAAGTTTGAAATCTCCTTATTTACCAATCTGCTTTTCCTTTTTTCTGACGAGTACATCTTGTATCAAATGAAACACCTGAATAAAAAAATTTTTTACAGCAATACGCTAAGTATCAATTATCAAATCTACACAAAATTGCTGACGAATGCGGCTTTCTTGTTTATCGATCGCAAAAAACCTGCCGAGTTGGCGCATGTGCTGACGTATCTAGCCGATCACCTGCCGCCGGACAATGATCGTATCCGCCTGATGATTCGTTATTTCGAAGGCATTTACGCCTTGTTCCAAGGAGATCGTACGCTGGGAATGGCCACGATTGAAAAAGCCTTGGACTATCTGCGATTTATTGGACAAGAAGCCTTTGCCAAAGAATTAGAGGTACTGGCTCATAGTATCTAAAAAAACCTGCTGCTTCCTCTCAGTAAGAGAACGACTCTCTTACACGGAGGAAACAGCAGGTTTATTTTTTCTTAAAGTAAATGCAATGCTTCTTTCCAGAGCAAAACTCGTTTGACGGAAGCATTCAAATCAGCTTCCAAATAGCGGCCATCTTCAACCGCTTGTACGACAAAGGGGATCTGTTCTTGGTAGGTAGATGAGATCACTAGATCATTTCCCGCCTGCAACGCCTGTAATGCGGCTTCATTTTGCGGAATGAACTCAGAAAGTCCTGCCATATCCAAGTCATCCGTCATGATGACCCCTTCAAAATGCAATTCATTTCGGAGCAACTCATGCACGGGTTTTGAAATAGAGGCGGGTACAGTGTTATCGATACTATTGACAATCGTATGGGCCACCAAAATACTATCGGCACCAGCCTTGATCCCTGCTGCAAAAGGCAGAAAATCCGTTTCCCGCAGTGCAGATAGCGGGCGGTCATCGGTGACGATGGCGACATGCGAGTCACGATTGTTGCCATAGCCGGGAAAATGCTTCAAGGTTGACCCCACGTGGTGTTTCTGCAAAACATGAACCACACGTTCTACAAACGCACTCGTGCCCTGCGCATCCATGCCAATGGTTCGGTCGTAGATAAAGGACTGCGGATCAGTGGAAACATCGGCAACGGGAAACAGCCCGGCATTGATGCCATACGCTTTTAAAATTTCCGCTTTCTTTGCTGTATCATCTTCGATCGCCGACCATCCACCTTGGGCATATAGCTGTTGTGGTGAGAGAAAACGCTGATCCGTAAGGTTCGGATTGCGGCTGATGCGAGTCACCGTGCCCCCTTCTTCATCCATACCGATCAACAGCGGAATGGCGCTGGCTGCTTGGTAATCTGAAATTTTCTGTTTCAAGCTCTCCGCCGTCTCATTTTCGATATCACGGCCGAATAACAGATAGCCGCCAAAGTGATAGTTTTGAAGTTCTTCGATTTGATTGCTTTCAGGTACACGGACAAAAAACAATTGCCCGACCTTCTCCTCCAAACTCATCGTGGCGATTTTTTCTGCTATTGCCTCTTCTGACTGTTCTTGCGTGGAAGTTGAAACAGAAGGTGACGTGGAAATTGAGGTGGTTTCTTGGCTTGCACTGCTTTCTTCCTTTGTTTCGTCTCTCGAGCTGCTTTGCTGGATCACGGATGACTCCTCCGTTTGCTGTTTTTGCTGTTCTATCACCCACTTCATCCCTCCCATTGCTGCTAAGACCAAGAAAAGAAACAGTCCCATAGCGAGTCCTTTTTTATTCATAGGTTCACCTTCCCCTCTAAACAAGTTATTGAGAATGACTAAGCCCATCCTTAGAAAGAAAAAAGTGAACCACTGACGAAATATTCGCAGATGATTCACTTCAATGGATGTTATCGTTCTTTTTTACTCGTTAAACGAACCGTCGGATCAGCCGTTTGTATGGTACCGCACGCCCTACGATGTAAATCAACGCAGTTTGTATCGGGAACATGATGACTGCTTTTAGCAAGCGGACCGACCAGATGGCCCAGCTTGTCAAAGGAATATTCAGCATCATAGCTAACCAGATCGGAGTTAAGATCAAGGTTATCAAAATAGTATTTAACAAGACGACCGTTGCCGCTCGTTTTAATGTGACTTCTTTCCGATAGAAGAAGTAGCCATAAATCAGTCCACCAACAAAGGCATTGATGGTAAAGCCGAAAAAGTAGGCTGATTTTGGAAAAATCACCATTCCTGCGATATCGGCTAATGAGGAGCCAACTGCTGTCCAAAACGGACCAAACAGCATACCCATGATCAGCTGTGGTACAAAGGAAAATGTGATTTTGATATAGGAGGTTTCAAACCCCAAGATTTGCGACAAGACCACCATTAAGGCAATCAAAAGTCCCATGACCGCAATCATGTGTGCATCGACTTTTCTTTTCATAGCGAGCATCTCCTTTTAGAGTTGCTACAAATTCATGCAGCGAATGCGAAAATAAAACCGCGAACGAATGATCGTTCTTCGTCCGAAAGGCAACATCCCATCCTTTCAGCACTTAACGCTTTATTTCCTACTCTGATTTTTTTTAGGTATTGCTACCCAGACACACTATAGCATACAAGCGCGGACTGCTACAATTTTTCTTGCTTATTTTCTTGTACAAAATCTGCCAATGTTCGCTTTTCTTTTTTTGTGCATCAAAAAAACGCTTTTCTCATGTGAATCTTTCTACCACCAGTAAGTGAGCAGGAAACATTCTCAAAAAAAGCGTTCATTCCTGTTTCTTGTTTCCTTTCATGCTTTATGACAAATTATCCAATCAGATTGTCATTGATCAATACCGATTTGATGTCGCGTAATTGATGATCGATAGCAAGCTGTTCATGGGTCATCGTTGCGGTGACCTCTTTCATGGCATGCATTTCTTCATTCAATTCGTTGATATTCGTTACTAATTTGTTCAATGCTTCAATAATCAGTTGATTGTTATCCATGGTGAAACACTCCTTTTTGTAATGGTTGAGGTTAGTCTTCTTCGTTGATTGGCTGCTTCATCGTACCAACGGCGGCAACTGCGCGTTTCGTTTTATAAAACAATTTGTATAAAACAAGGACGACGACTGGGATCAGTCCGCATAAGATGTAGATCTGCGAATAATCAAACAGACCGTGCAAGCTTCCTAATGCATAGGGACCTACGCCTAAGCCGAGGTCCAGCCCGATGAAATAGGTGGAGAGCGCTACGCCGACACGGTGAGGATCGACCTCTTTTAGACAAACGGCTTGGCCATTCGACATGAAGGTGCCATAGCCCAAGCCGACAAAGCAACCCGCAAGCAACAACATCCAGCTGTTGCCGGTAATACTCAATAGGAAAAGACCAAGGGTCAAGAAAAGAAAGCTGGGATACATGACCGCATCTGCGCCATGGCGGTCAAATAGTTTGCCAGTCATTGGCCGTGTGAAGGTCACGGAAAGTGCATAGACGATGAAGAAAAAGGCACCGGCCGTTTCTAACCCAAGGTCACTGGCGTAGATCGACAAGAAGCCGAGAACACTGGAATAAGCCAAACCGATCAAAAAGGCAATCCCGGAAATGAAAAAGACTTTTGGTTCGACAAAACTTTTGATGGACCATTTTTTTAGTTGTGCTCTGTGTTCTTCTGTTAATGGGATGTTTTTGACTGGGAACCAGAAACACGCGATGGCTGTTGCGATTGATAAGATGGTTGCTAACCAAATAATGAAATCAAAGCCGACGGTCGGTAATAATAGCATGCCAATAAAAGGTCCGACTGCTGCTGCTAAACTGGTACTTAATCCATAGTAATTGATCCCTTCGCCATGTTTGGAAGCTGGGATATATGCTGTGACGATCGCATTAGCCGCAGTTGAGACGGCGCCGTAAGCAAAGCCATTGAAAAAGCGCACGGTATCTAAAATGTAGATGTTGACCGAGATTAAATAGGCAGCGGTGGTAATAACATAAAACAAAATCCCCCAGCGCAAAACGGCTTTGCGACCGACTAATTCTAAAATTTTTCCAACATACAAGCGAGCGATCAAGGTCCCGATGATGTAGATCCCCGCTGCCAATCCAGCTTGTGCGGTGGATGCCCCTAACTCCTGAGTGGCAAATTTCGCAGTGATGACGACAAAACAATAATACACGAGAAAGACGATAAAATTGATCAAGGTAATCGTGATAAACCCTTTGTTCCATAGTTTTTCATTTTTGGTTGACGGCGTCGAGCTGACGATTCCTTCTTGATTGGTTTCCCTGTCTGACATGTTTCTTCCATTCCTCCTGTTTGTGCTGTGATGCGTTTTACTATACCGAAACTTCCTCTACTTGAAATGCGCTTTTGCTGTTAAAAAAGAGCATTAACAAGAAACATTAACATTTGTTATTGCTTTTTCACTAGAAATGTCTTTTAATGAAGCTTGAATAGAGGATATTTCATCTTTTTTTCAGAAAATGTTGGGTTGGCATGAAGTGAAGGAGTAACGTGGGTGGAGAAACAGATATTACGTGATTATTTAGAAAAACAAGCAATACCGGTCGTTATCCGCAAGAAAAAGAGTTACTTGACGTATGAAGGCATCCCGGATCGGTACGTCTATATTTTAAAAAAAGGCATCATCAAAACTAGCGTAGTGACCCATGAAGGGCGCGAATTCAACTTGCGCTATTTGACGGATTTCGAGATCGTCTCTTTGTTTAAAGACGAATCCTCTCAAGAAGTCGAAGCCCCTTTTAATGTGCGGGTTGAATCAGAAGAAGCCGAATTATACAAAATCGTGCGGGATCAATTTTGGGCAGATGTCAATCGTGACCGTCTGCTACAGGATTATGTCAAAGAGTATTATCGGAGAAACTTGATGGATACGATGAAAAAGATGCAGCAAATGCTGATGAACGGCAAATTCGGTGCTGTCTGTACCCAAATCAATGAGCTCTATGAAACTTTTGGGGTTCAAACAACAGAGGGCGTCTTGATCGACTTTGAAGTCACCAATGAAGAGATCGCTCGCTTTTGCGGCATTACCTCTGCCAGCAGTGTCAATCGAATGATGCAAAAATTACGAGAATCTGGCGCCCTAAAGAGTGTCGATCGCAAACTATTAGTGACAGATATCGATTTTATTCGGGAGAATATTATTTATTGATCAAAAAAGACTTTGTACGCCTTTTGGTTTCAGGCACACAAAGTCTTTTTTCGATTAAATAAACGTCACCGTTTCCGTCACTTCGATCGTTGGATCTAACGATTGGATCACGGGGCAATTTGGTGAAACGAGTTTTAGGCAACGGGTCGCTTTGTCATGATCAGCTTCGGCGATTTTCGCATAAAACTGAATTTGGATAGCACTGACTGGTTGGGCTTTTTTATTGTCGTCTCGGTCATAGCTGACTTCGATCTTTTCGATTTCTGCTTCAACCTTTGAATTCTCTAAGACAGATGCGTATACATAGCCGCCGCAAGCAGCTACCGCACTCACCAGCATTTGGACAGGCGAATAGCCTTTTTCCCGTGCTAACACCCAATTGCCAGTTGGGGTCGTCATTTCAAATTTGTCGCTTCCTTGATGGATCGTCAATGTTTCTACTGTCATCGTTTTTCTCTCCTCACAAAATGATCTGGTTCAACTTCGACCCATTCATACAATGGTGTCAAAGTAATCGTGCTTTGAATTTCCGTTTGTTCCATCGCACCTCTTGCTAACACAGGATCAGCGATCGGAGCTGCTGCTAATAATTTCTTCGTGTAAGGATGCAGCGGATTTTCAAACAAACGATCGGTAGGTGCCAATTCAACTAATTTCCCTTGATACATGACGGCTGTTCGATCACTGATATGACGAATCACGGACAAATCATGGGAAATGAATAAATAAGACAATGAAAACTCTTTTTGTAGACGCAGTAGCAATTGGATGATCTGAGCCTGAATGGAGACATCTAATGCCGAAGTCGGTTCGTCACACAAGACGAACGCCGGGCGATTGACGACCGCACGAGCGATACCGATCCGTTGCCGTTGTCCGCCGCTGAAACTGCGAGGCAGTTTATGGACATCATCACCGGTGATCCCGACGATCGCTAAGATTTCTTTGGCTTTCGCTCGAGCAGCATCTTTCGTTTCATGATACAACGGCTCCATCACCAGTTCAAGTGCTGTCATACGGGGATTCAATGATGAATACGGATCTTGGAAAATGATCTGCATTTGCTGATACGCTGCTTTGCGATCTTCTGCCGTCAATGCTGTTATCTCTTTGCCTTCAAAGAAAATCTCCCCGCTTGTTAAGGTCTCTAAATTTAAAATACTGCGTCCTAAAGTGGTTTTCCCACTCCCAGATTCCCCCACTAGCCCCAATGTCTCGCCCCGATGGATCGTTAGGCTGACATCTTCGACCGCTCGGACTTCACTGACAGTGCCGCGCCAGTTTTTACTGCGAAAGATTTTCGTCGCATGTTCTACGCGAATCAGTTCTTCCATTATTCTGTCACCTCCTGATTGCGCCAGACGCGATGTGTCTTAGATAGTTGCGTTTCTTGCAGTTCATCTGCCAATGTCTCATGATAGTCAAAGACTTTTAATTCGGCATGCTTGTCGCCTAAATGGGCCGCCTGCAATAATTGTTTCGTATAAGGATGTTCCGGCTGATAAAAAATTTCTTCCGTGGTTCCTTCTTCCACGACTCGGCCTTGATACATCACTTTAATAAAGTCGCACATTCCTGCAACGACCCCAAAGTCATGGGTCACAAGGACGACGGAAAGCTGGTTCTCTCTTTGCAGGTTTTTGATCAATGCCAAAATCTGTGCTTGGATCGTCACATCTAAAGCCGTTGTCGGTTCATCTGCGATCAGCAATTTCGGTTGCGCCAACAAAGCCATGGCAATCATCACCCGCTGACGCATCCCCCCAGATAGCTCATGAGGATATTGTTTCATGCGTTGTGCTGGAAAAGGTATGCCGACTTTTTCTAACTCTTTGACGGCGATTTCTTGTGCTGCTTTTTTCGATACTTTTTGTGAGCGGCGAATCACTTCAATCAAATGATAGCCAATCGTGCGCAAAGGATTTAACGAAGTCATCGGGTCTTGAAAAATCATGGCGATCGGTAATGTTCGACGATCGGTCACTGCTGCTCCTTCAAATGTATAACTGGTATAGTGATCGGTCACTTTATCAGGCAAAAGATCCATGACGCTTTTCATGGTCATACTTTTGCCGCTGCCAGATTCGCCAACGATCCCAACGACTTTGCCCTTAGGAATTACCAGATCAAGATTTTTTACTAACGGTTTCGGACCGGTTTTGCTTTGAAATGTCACATTCAACGCTTCGATCGCTAATAACTCTGTCTTCATCGGTCACACCTCTCTCTGCAAGACATGTTTGATCATGTCGCCGATATTGTTAAAGGAATAGATGGTGAAAATAACAAAGAGCCCTGGAAGAATCGCCATGTATGGTGCCCGCTGCAAGCTGTTTTGCGCGTTTTGCAACAGACTGCCCCACGAAGCCATCGGTTGCTGTATTCCTAAGCCTAGAAAACTCAAAGCCGATTCGGTCATGATCGCTCCTGAAATACTTGCAGATGCCGCAACGATCAAGGTAGGAAGCACTGCTGGGAAAACATGCTTCACGATAATACTAAATGAAGAACGTCCGATAAATTTCCCGTAAGCGACATATTCCCGTTCTTTCGCCGCTAACGTTTCACCACGAATCAAACGAGCGATGTTCATCCAGGAGAAGCCGCCGATCACAATAATAATCGTGGTTAGTCCGGGACGTAAAAAGACGCTCAAAACGATCACTAACACCAACCAAGGAATCGATGACAATACATCGACGAGCCGCATCAGCAGGTTGTCGATCCAACCGCCAAAGTAGCCAGAAACAAGACCGACAAGAGTCCCAATAAACGTCGCTGTGATCATTGCCAAAACACCTACAAACAATGATACCCGACCGCCGTAGACGACCCGAATAAAGTAATCTCGCCCCACTTCATCGGTTCCAAATAAATGAGACCAACTCGGCGGCTGTGACATGTTGCTGACATCCGTTGCATTAGGATCGATGGGGATCAAAGGTGCAACAAGCGACAAAATAATCAATAACGTCAGGAAAACGACAGAAAAGGTATAGATGGGCGAAGCAAGCATGACTTCACTGATTTTTTTGAAACGTTTCATTACTTACTCCCTCCTTTACGGATACGTGGATCAACCACGGAGTATAATACATCCGCTAACAAATTCCCTAAGATGACCAGTGTTGCTGACAACAGCATGATGGCCATGATCACAGGATAATCGAGGCTTTTCGTCGCACTCATCAAGTAAGGGCCGACGCCCGGCCAGCCGTAGATCGTTTCTGTAATGATCGCACCGGTAACTAACATCGGCAACGCCAAGCCGATTTGGGTGACAACGGGAATCAAAATATTTCGACTAATATGACGGCTGAAAATCTGCCATTTGCTGGCATGAAATGCCCGTTGCACCATCACGTAGTCTTCTGAAACTTGTTGTGTCGCTGATGCCCGAATATACCGCGTCAAATCTGGGAAGAAGGCGACAGTCAATGTGGTATAAGGCAAAATAAAATGCTGCAGAAAATCGCCAAAATCCCCTTCTTTACCGACCGTATACATGCCAATGATTGGAAACATATTTAATAAGTAACCAAACACATAAATCAAGATCATCGCAAACCAGAAGGTCGGCACAGCGATTCCTAGAGATGCCACAGCGTCAATGATCCGATCCCAAATCTTTCCTTTGTTGGCAGCAGCCAACAGGCCCAAAATGATGGCCAACAACAAGGCAGTCAAATAAGCGGGGATCACTAGGCGCATGGTATTGGGAATCCGAGTCGCAAGTTCTTGTGAAATACTACTTTGAGACACCAAAGAAAAGCCAAGATTACCGGTAAGAATATTTCTGATCCAAAGAAAATATTGAACCAAAAAGGGTTGATCCAAGCCATAGCGCTGCCGCAAAAGATCGATTTGCTCTTGCGACATATTGGGTGTCGTGATGGAGTCGATCACATCATACGGTGCGATATGTATAAGTGAAAAAACGATAAAAGAGATCACAAACAGCAAAGGGATTGCTTGCAATACTCGTTTTGCAATGTATCGAAACATAACTGACCTACTTTCTTTTTCATAGAAAAAAGCTGTGATAAAAAAGATTCCTCTTTATCACAGCCAATGGATTTACTTGATTGTCAATTTAGACATATCTTCGAATGTATAGATTGGGATCAAACCTGCATCTTCTACATTACCAATTCGGTTATTGACCGCTAGGATTTTCTTGTTGTCAACGATTGGGTAAATGATCGCTTCGTCAGCAATGGCCTTTTGCAAATCATCATACAATGCTTCACGTTTGTCCGTGTCTAATTCAACTGCTGCTTGGGCAAACAAATTGTCAATGGTTTCGCTATTGCTTTGGAAGTAGTTGGCACTACCGCCAGTTTCAAATAGACTGCCGTATAAGTCAGGGTCATTTCCCATGATATACCCGCCAAGGAATAAGTTGTACTTCGTTGAATCAGGTTTCTTCAACTCGGTAAAGATCGCTGTACCATCGCCACCTTCAAGTGTAACCGTTATGCCTGCTTGTTGCAATTGTTGTTGGATCAACGTAGCTTGGATCGTTTGGGCTGGATCGGTTGAGTTGAAAGCCAAATTCAATGACAAATCAGTCACACCAGCTTCTTGTAAAAGTTCTTTTGCTTTTTCAGCATTCGTCTCATATTTTTCAACATCATCAGTGACGTATGGGTTGTTCGGTGGCAAGAATGAATATGGTGTTGCATAATACTCTTCATCTAAATATGCTGCTTGATTTAATTCATCTTTGTTCAACGCATAGAGAACTGCTTTTCGAACTTTCACATCTTGCAAAGCATCTGAGTGAGTGTTCAAGCCTAGATAACCAACACGGTTTTCAGTATAAGGATAAACAGAGATCTGCTCATCATCTAAGTCTTCAATATCTGAAGGCAAGACAACGGCTGCATCCACTTCCCCTTTTTGCAAAGCGACTTTCGCAGTATCGGTACTTTCGATGATGCGCAACGTCACATTTTGAATCGAAGGCTTGCCGCCATAATAGTTTTCATTGGCTTCAAAAGTAAAGTACTCACCACGTTTGTATTCTTTCAGTTGATACGGACCAGTGCCGACTGGTTTTTCAGGCAGTTCACTGACAGAGAAGTCGGTAACATCTTTAAAGATATGCTCGGGAATGATGTATGTTTCGGTTGCAATATTGCTGATCGCTGCCGCACTCGGTGTCGGCAACACGAATTTGACGGTGTATTCATCCACTTTTTCGATCGCGATTGGTTGGTCGTCGACCCAAAGGGAATCGGCATTGCCATTTTCTTTTTTGACTTTTTGTTCATATGTGAAAACAACGTCATCGGCGGTAAAGTCTTCGCCATCTGACCATTTCACATCTTGTTTCAAATGTACTGTCAATGAAAGGCCGTCTTCAGCTGGTTCCACTGATTCTGCCAACGCATTTTGTGTTGTTCCGTCTGCTTCCACTGTAACTAGTGGAGAATAGATCATGTTTGTCACTGTCAATCCCCAACGATCACTGGTGTTGATCGGGTTAGTGGACGATGGGTCCCCGCTGATCGCATAAGTGAATGTTGAATCATCCCCAGCTCCAGCTGCACTACTGGTTGACGTTTCTTCTGTATTTGATCCACCGCAGGCTGCTAGAACAAATCCTAGTCCAACGACGGCAACACTTGCTAAACCTTTTTTCCAATTTATCATTTTTCCATCCTACTTCCTGTTCCTATATAGTAATAGTCGTTTTTAACTTTCTATTCCCATACAGGTATACTAGATTTCTTTGTTACTTCCTCGATGATTGCTTTTACTTCATCGGTCTGATAATATCGAACGACCGTTTGGTAAACGTCATTGTCTGCTTCGTCTGCTCGCGCAGCGATCACATTATAATAAGGCTTGGAGGAATCAGCCACAGGTTCTAAGAAAATCGCATCTTCTGTAGGAACCAAACCAGCATCGACGGCCATGCCATTATTGATCAAAGAAATGTCGACATCGGTCATTGCCCGAGCAGTTTGATTGGAGTCAAGTAGCTCAAATTTCAGGGCTTTGGGATTGTCAATGACATCACTGGTTGTTGGCAGTAAACCTTTTGATTCATCCAAAGTGATCAAACCGGCGGTCTGTAAGAGTAATAGTGCACGGCTCTCATTTGAGACATCATTGGGTAAAGCCACCGTAGCACCATCTGCCAATTCGTTGACATCGGTGATTTTATCGGAATAAATACCAAGTGGGTTTAATGTCGTATAGGCAATCGTCGTGTTGGAATAACCACTTTCTTCGTTGACATTGTCCATAAAAATCTCCGTCAATGCTGCGTGAAGGTCAATTGAGCCATCCTCAAGCGCCACGATTGGCTGACGATAATCGGTGAATTTCACCAATTGCAAGTCGATATTTTCGTTTTCCTTCAATTCTTCCTGCACATGTTCCCAGGCTTCGTTTTGCTCACCCACGACACCCAATTTGACAACGGTGGCTTCCTCATCTGCTTGACTGCTGCCGCAAGCGGCGAAGCTGAACAATGCCAGCAATCCAAGAGCCCCTGTTGCCAATCCCTTTACTACGTTTCTTTTCATCCCTTTTTCCCCTTTTGTTCCCTCCTCAGATCAATCGTCCCGTTTTCTTGACGTATTGCTCAACTAGACCAATTTCACCTCTGTTTCTCAAAACAAATTGTTTTTTCAAAGGAGAAATGGCAAATGCCTGTTGCCGTCAACCGAAAACATCGGACTCACTATTCATATGTAGTGTAACTTTATCCTATACAACTAAAACTGTCAATAAAATTACTCTACAAAAGTAAGTTTTTAACTAGCTGATCTGTGGTCGGGTTATTTGAATATCTTCAGTGCATTTTCTAAGTCATCGATCAAATCTTTACTACTTTCGATCCCAATGGAGATCCGTAAAAGATCCGGCGTCAATCCATAAGATTCTCGTACCTCTTGAGGAATATCGGCGTGAGTCTGTGTCGTTGGATACGTGATAAGACTTTCCACACCACCTAGGCTTTCTGCAAAGGTAAAAACCTTTAATGCCGCTAAGAAGCCGCTGATTTTGGTTTCATCAAGCACCCGAATACTGATCATCGCGCCGGCATTCGGGTACAGCACCTCTTTGATCGCCGGATGGGCTCGTAAAAAACGGCCGACTTCCTTGGCGTTGGCTTCCTGTCGTTCAAAGCGCAACGGCAGCGTCTTTAAACTTCGGATAAATAACCACGTATCAAAGCTGCTCAAAGTCGGGCCTGAAGTATTGGCTAAATAATTCAAACGCTCCCCTACTTGCGCATCTTTGGCGATCACGACACCAGCCAAAATATCATTGTGGCCAGATAAGAATTTGGTGCCTGAATGGATCACTAGATCCGCGCCTTCTTCTAAGGGCAACTGCCGTAAGGGCGTCAAAAAGGTATTATCTACGATCAATAGCGCCCCCTGTTCGTGGGCAAGCTTGGCGGTTTCAGCAATATCCGTCACGGTCATCAAAGGATTCGTCGGGGTCTCTAAGAAGACAGCCGTTACCTCGTCAGTTAATTTTTCACTTAATTCGGCTAAAGTACTGAAGGTATCGAAAAAGGCCCGCTGGCTATTTTCCAGTTCCGCAAAATAGCGAAAGCTACCGCCGTACAAGTCACGAGAAACCAAAAAGCGGCTGCCGCTGGCAAATAAATCAAAAATCAAAGCGATCGCACTCATGCCAGAACTGGTCACTACTGCCCGAGCCCCTTTTTCTAATTCGGCAAAGCCTGCTTCTAAAATATCCCGGGTCGGATTTTTGGTCCTAGTATAATCATAGCCGGTACTTTGCCCCAATTCAGGATGTGCAAAGGTCGTGGAAAGATAAATTGGCGGACTAATCGCCCCGGTTTGCTGATCCGAATGATTGCCTAATTGGGCGAGAAAAGTTGCTGTATCAATGGTCATGTCGTTCCTCCTTTTTGATTGCCTCGATCAAACGATCAAGGGCTTTTTGAATGATCGTTGGTGTTGTCGCAAGATTCAGACGAATCATGCCCTGACCGTCTTTGGCGAACCATTCCCCATAATCGACTGCTAGACCGGCAGTATCTTGGACCACCTGCTTGGTTCGTTCTTTGGCGATGACTTGCCTCAGATCCACCCAGAGAAGATAGGTTCCTTCTAAGGGCAGGAGCTCAATCTTGGGAAATGCTTCTTGCAGTTGCTGGCGGATCATTTCTTCATTGGCAACAACCACTGAGAGCAGATCAGCTAGCCATTGATCTCCCGATTCATAAGCGGCTTTGGCAGCAGTTAGACCAAAACAATTAACTTCCGTCTGCTTGTATTGTCGGCACCACGCGTGATAGGTTGTGCGCATCTCTAAATCTGGAATCCAAACGTGAGACAGCAATAACCCTGCTAAGTTAAAGGTTTTTGACGGTGAATCGACAACGATCAGTTTTTCAAATCTTAAACGCTGCGCCACCGTTATTGCCGAAACAAATTGCTGGTCACCGAGTATCAGCTCGCGATGGATCTCGTCGGCGATCACGACAACCTCATGTTTTTGGCAAATTGCCAATACCTGATGCAATTCTTTCTCTTGCCAGACCCGCCCTACTGGATTGTGGGGGGAGCAGAGAATAAATAGTTTCACTTTTTCTTCAATGATTTTGGCTTCAAAAGCAGCAAAATCGATTTGATAGGAATTCTTCACCTTTTGCAAGGGTGCTTCTATCAAGCGCCTTTTCGTCTCTTTGATGCTGTCAAAAAAGGGATAATAGACGGGCGGCTGGATCAAGATGCCATCGTCAGGTTCTGTGAAACAATGAAGCAAATCAACCAAAGATTGGACGACCCCTGTGGAAAACGAGAGCCATTTTTCTTCGAATTTCGTCCCCCAGTGGCGATCTTGCCAAGCTTGATAGGCTAAAAAATAGCCTGAGGGGGGAATCGCATAGCCAAAGGTTCCTTGAGCAACCAGTTGCTGCAAGGCTTCTTCCACTGCCTTTGGCGCCGCAAAATCCATATCAGCTACCCATAAAGGCAAAAGCTTTTCTCCTTGGAACCGTTGATCCACAAGATCCCATTTTAAAGAATTGGTGCCTTTTCGCTGCCTGGCATAGTGGGAGAGAAAATGCTCAATCGTCATTGATACTCACCCGACCTTCTGGCTCACTGCCAATTCGGTAACCTTCTTTCGTTGGCATGACGGACAGGTCATACGGCGTTCGCAAATAGGTTTCATTGATCCAATTGCTGAAAAACAAAGAGGCATGTCCCCGCCAACGGTTGGTGATTTTTCCCCCTAAGCGGTCATAAGCAAAGTAATTTTTGGGCAACGCGGTATCTAAGCCCCGTTCCATGTCTCGCAAGTACTCTTCATTCAAGGTCGCTGAATGGTATTCAAAATGTCCTAGCAAGAAGGCATTTTTATGATCTTCTGATACGAAGATGGAAGGCCCTGTTTCAACGCCCGCTGCCAATATTTCTAAAGGCGCTTGGGCCAGCTGGACATCATCGATGCCAGTATAGCGCGAATGCGGTGTATAAAAGACGTCGTCAAAGCCCCGAACCAGTGGATGAAAATGCGTGACTGTTTGTTCGAAGACACCGAACAATTTGCTTTGGTACAACACTTTGTCGATACCGTAATGGTAATAAAGCCCCGCTTGTGCCCCCCAGCAAATATGTAGGACTGAAGTGCAATTCGTCTGACTCCAATCCATGATTTTTTGTAGTTCTTGCCAATAGTCAATGGCTTCGAATGCCATTTTTTCAACTGGGGCTCCGGTGATGATCAAGCCATCGAATCGTTGCGGCTGGATCACTGAAAATTCTTGATAAAACTTTTCCATGTGATCGACAGAGGTGTTTTTGCTTTCGTGGTATTTCATTTTTAGTAAAGTCACCTCAATTTGCAGTGGACTTTGGGAAAGTAAACGCAACAACTGATTTTCTGTAGCGATCTTTTTCGGCATCAAATTGACGATCGCGATTTTCAAGGGACGGATCTCTTGCTTCGCCGCTTTATGCTGCAGTAAGGCAAAGACATTTTCTTTTTGCAGGACCGCTGCAGCGGGTAATTCTTTGGGAATAATGATTGGCATTGATTCAACCCCTTACAGATAAATTTCTTGTTGAAGAGAAAGCGAACAGTTTCGGCTGTGAAAAACAAAAAAAGCCGCCCTTTTATCCTTATGGATAAAAGGGACGACTTGATGCGCGTTACCACCCTAATTCGTGCTATTCTCACAAATAACACCTCAACAGTACACTATGATACTTGGCGCTGTAACGGGCGCATGCCGTTTTGCTGGCGTGAACCAACAAAAAAACTCAGAGCTCATCTTCACTGATCACCGCATGTCTCCTTTTTCACCAACCGGAGTCTCTGTACCTTTGTTGATCTGCTACTCTTCTCTTCAACGTTATCGAATTCTTTGTTTAATTTTAAAAAATTATAATTGTTTTTTCATTTACTGTCAACGGCAAGTTGAGACTTTTTCTTAGATTTCTTCTAAATATAAGTATTGCTGACCCATTTTTTCATAGATCGCTGCTAAGTCTTCTTTGCTGACTTCGCGATCCTTATGCCCATAAGGGTCGTTGACATACATCGTATCACCATCGATGCCAGTGATCACTACCGAATGGATCAATGCAGTCACAAGGATTTCGCCATTTTGGGTATTCCATTGAAAGAAATCAGCATCGGTAGGTACTTGTAATTCTAACGTCGCGATCATCCAAACTGGTTTCCCAGATTGCAGGACTTTGACGATCTCATCAAAACTTTTGTCTCGTCCACTAACGACTTCATATTGCTCTTTTACAATACTTTCGGCGACATCAGTGATCGGTTCTACGTCAACACCCATCGCGCTATCGCCGCCATAGATGTTTCCAACAAAGCCTTCTCGCGGATCTCCATGGTGATTATAATCCTCATAAAGTGGGACATACACTAATTCTTCTGCCAATTGATTTTTATTGGTATCAAATCCGTAAAAATTCAAGAGCATCGATAAAGCCGTTACTTCACAACCATTTCCTAACGTAACTTCATCGAATTGATTTTCTAACGGAACGTCCAATTGAATAACGTCACTGTATTCAGGCTCTGGTGTTTGTTCTTCATCCGAAAGTGCTAGTGTCAATTCATCCTCTATCTTTTCAAAGGGGGACTGCCCATTCTTACTGTCATAAAAAATCAGCAGAAAGAAGAGCATCAAGACGAACATACCTAAAAGTAACCGTTTTAACTTTTTCTTCTTCATCTACTTCCTCCTCTTGTATATTATAACTTATTTCTGTTTATTATTTCACTATAATAAACTTTTTAGGAAGGAGTATTTTCTTAATCTAAACACAAAAAAATAGACCCGTTTAGGCAGCGGGTCTATTCAAACTGGCGCTTATGCCGCTTTCTTCTGTTTCTGGATAAAGCGTCCTTTTGCTTTTGAAAACGAACGAATATCAAATTGTTTGCTTAAGGCACCTGCAACAAAATAAGCCAAATTGAAATCGATCAAGCTATGGATCAACCCGCCGATCCCCATCAAAACGAACAAGAAATAGTAGAAATTACCATCGAATGCGGTCCCTGGTACATTTCCTGTGAAGTAAAAGGCGGCAACGACTGCCATTTCAACGGCAGAATGGATCAGTCCGATAATCAAGTTAAAGCTCTGAAATTTGATATTCAATAAAGAGGGTTTGCCATTTTTTAGTAAAATATCTGGGTGCTTCTGTAAATAAAAGGCACCGATGACGGCAAAAACAACATGGGACAATGCCCGTAAAGCAATGATGGGTGGCAGTGTTAAGAAAAAGCCAAAGGTCGTTCCTAAAGCTACCGCGATCGCCATCGCAGGTGAAAAGAACATCGCCACAAAGACGGGCACATGGCTAGCTAAGGTAAAAGATGCTGGTCCGATGACGATTTTGGGCATTACCATGGGAATGACGATCCCCATGCCGATCAACAATGCAGCGATCGTTAAATGGCGGATGGAATGATTTTTCATTTATACTCTCTCCTTCAATGTGTCATGACAGTTCTGTCTTGCTTATTCTACTGGTATTTCCACAAGGTGTCAAGACACAAAAAAACGAATGTTTATTCAACATCCGTTTTTATTGAAGTTATCCTTTACGCGCTTGCATTTCATTGCTTAATTTGGCAAATTCCGCTAACGACAGCGTTTCTCCACGTCGTTTCGGATCGATCCCACTTGCTTCTAAGCTGTCTGCCAACCACTGTTTGGTTGTTTCATCTTTTCCATAGCTATTTTGCAAATTGTTCCAAAGGGTTTTACGACGCAGCTGAAAGGCTGCTTTCGTTAATTTGAAAAACTCTTTTTCATCGGTGACTGCGACTGCTGGTTGTGATCGACGCGTCAATTTCAAAATAGCCGAATCAACATTCGGTTGGGGCACAAAAACGGTTTTCGGGACGATGAATGCCAGTTTTGCTTCCATGTAGTATTGCACAGCGATCGACAACGAGCCATAGGCTTTAGTCCCGGGAACTGCTGAGATTCGATCTGCCACTTCTTTTTGCATCATCACGACCATTTCATCTACTTTTACCTGAGACTCTAAAAAGTGCATCATAATTGGCGTAGTGATGTAGTAAGGCAAATTTGCGACAACTTTTAATGAAGCAGCCGTATCGCTGAATGCTGACTGAATGGTCGTTGCCAGATCTGCTTGCAAGACATCTTGATGAATGATTTTCACATTTTGATATGGCTGCATTGTGTCGGCTAACACTGGGATCAACCGATCATCAATTTCAAACGCCAACACTTGCTTGGCATGTTTTGCCAACTGTTCGGTCAGCGCACCGATTCCAGGACCAACCTCAATGACGTTTGTCGTCTCGTCGATGCCTGCAGTTTTTACGATTTTCCGTAAAATATTCGGTTCTGTTAAGAAGTTTTGCCCTAAACTTTTTTTAAAGGTAAAGCCATGTTTCGCTAAAATCTCTTTGGTTCTTGAGGGGGTTGCTATATCCCGTTCTTCCTTCACAATTCTTCCTCCACTATTTTCATTGCTTCTGCCAACTCTGCATCGGTGATACGAAACATTGCCAGCCGCTTCTCTAATTGTTTGCCGTTCGTATAGCCGATGCGTAAAAGATCCCCCAACCGCTCTCGTTTCTCTTTCGCTCCAGCCCCTGCGATCAAGCCATACGCTAACAACTGTTGCCGATCAATGGTCCCCTCACTGACTTCATTTGAAGCAATCGGGGTTACGACTTTTCGCAAGGCTTCTTTCAACGCTTCATGGCTGGCGTGTTCCACGCCTAAACTGCCCTTGCTTTTCGGTGCTGCCTGACTGCGCGGTAAAAAGGCATGCTTGGCATCAGGAACGACTTCCATAATGATTTTGCGAATCTTTTCTCCCGAAAAATCGGGATCGGTAAACACGATGACCCCTCGTGTCTCTTGGGCGTGCTCGATTTGATCAAGGATCGTGTCATCGATCGCCGAACCGATCGTCTCGATGGTATCTACATCGAACACTTCTTGCAATCGGCGGGTGTCGTCTTTGCCTTCGACGACAATGATTTCTTCGATTTTCGGTTTATTAGTCATTGATCCTAAACAAGCGATGGGCATTTTTTGTCGTGTAGGCCGCAACATCAGCTACCGCTTCTTGCCGCAGCTCCGCGATTTTATCTACTACATAATGAGTATAGCCCGGTTCATTGCGCTTGCCGCGATAAGGAACAGGGGCTAAATACGGCGCGTCAGTCTCAACGAGTAGCCGATCTTGTGGCACGACTTGCGCAGCTTCTTGTACCTCCGTCGCCTTTTTGAAGGTCACGACACCACTAAAGGAAATGTACATTCCTAGGTCCAAGAACTTTTTCGCCCATTCACCGTCCCCGCTAAAGCTGTGCATGATGCCGCCGATCGTTTGGACTTTTTCATCCTTTAAGATCGCATAGGTATCTTCTAAGGCTTCACGGGTATGAATACTGATAGGCAGCTGATGTTCACGGGCGATCGCCATTTGCCGACGAAAGACCTTTTCTTGAACTTCCTTCGGATCTTCCATCCAGTGATAGTCTAAACCGATTTCACCTAGGGCAACGACTTTTGGTTGTTCCAAGCGCTCTTGCAAATAGGTTTCCACTTGTGGGGTATAAGAACCAGCTTCGGTTGGATGCCAACCGATAATACTGTAAATGCCAGGATATTCTTTGCTTAATGCTAACGATTTTTCAATCGTTGGCTGATCGAAACCGACGACCGCCATCTCCGTTACTCCTAGTTCTTGCGCACGGGCGACCGTTTCGGGAATGTCTTCGTTAAACTGTTCTGCATTCAAATGTGTATGAGAATCAAAAATCATGAAATCTCCTCCTTATTCCTTCTATACTCTAGCATATTTTGACGGTTTAAGAAACGAATCCTCTTCGCTTTTTTCATCAGTTTAAGAAAACTTTCAGCAAGCAAAAAAAATCCGCCCAAAGTTGGAGGACGCCGAAGCTGATTTTCTCTATACTGAAGGTAACGAAATTGTATGGAGGTGGAAATATGGAACGATCAAAAATTGATCCCGGCCGCTTTTTTTCTGGCCAAAAAGCAGCAACGAAAGGCACGTTAAAACATCAATATCATTACTATCGGCAGCAAAATGCCCATCAAGCATTCAACAGCGATTTTCAGCGAAATTTCCAGCATGATTTCCCGAATTTTGCTACCTGGCTAAAATTGCAGCAACAGACACCACAAAAGAATCAAACAACGACTTTTTCTCACTGGTTATTGGTTGGTTTCTTCGGACTTTTGACAGCAGCAAACTTTACGCAACAGCTCTTATTCCTACTTTTTATCTTTGTCTTAGCCGCTCTCGTCAAAGGACCTGGCATGATCGTATGGGGCATCGTTTATTCCTTCTTAGTTAGTCTGTTTCCTCCATTGGGTATCGTTCTTTCTGGCTTGTTTTTCTTACTGACCTTGCGTCAATTAACCAAAAATGTCACTTTCGTTTTTACTGCATTGTACTTTTACGGCTATCCGTTTGTCATCACAGCCCTCCAGCACTTCACGAATTGGGACCCGCAATGGCTGTGGGTCGGTAGTATCGGTTTTGCCTTGATCAGTGGCCATTTTGTCTTACAGCAAAACTATCCCTTTGCTTCAAGTAAAAGTCTCGCATGGGCGATCATCTCTGTCCCTTATGATTGTGTCATGGCTTTGATCCCTGTCAAACACAAGGCACGCTTCAAACGATTGGTGAAAATCAAATAATTGCGATCTAGGATACAAAAGATAGGCTGTTGCAGCTTCTTTTGTATCTTTTTTAATGGAAAAATCAAGCGAAATACGATGGATATTTTTTGTTATTTTTGCTTCCGTATGATTGCTTTTTTTGTAAGAATCTACTATGCTAGAAACTAGCAAATCAAAAAAGGAGCCACGCCATGTACACCCTCATTCTTATTGCATTCCTCCTTACGGGCTTGCTAGTTTACTCCTTTATTATTGAACCGCATCTTCTCAAACAACGGCATTATCTCATAAAAAAAGACAAGCGCACCGTCTTAGATATTTCAAAAGCTTATGACCTTTACCAAGCAGAAAGCAATATCGTGATTGCCCATATCAGTGATCTCCATTTTTCTCGTTGGTTTAAACCAAGACGAATGAATCGCATCATTCGATCAACGATCCAAAACAAGCCGGATCTGATCATCATCACGGGGGATCTGATCGATAATTATAAAAAATGGCCGCATCGTTCAACCAAGCGACTGATCGAAAAGCTGAAAAAATTGCAAGCGCCTCTGGGTAAGATCGCAGTTATGGGGAACCATGACCATTTGAATGACGGTCATTACTTTGTTAAGGAAATATACCAGCATGCAGGGTTTACCTTACTTGATAATGAGTCGGTTTTTGGTTCTGATGACAAGACGTCGATGAATATTGTCGGTATCGATATAGAAAGTCCGAAAGTCAGTTTTACCTATGAAGCAACCTTAGCAGAATGGCAGCTGCTTTTGCTCCATGAACCCGATTATGTTTCTCGGATCACCAATCTGCCAAACTACGACTTGATTCTTTCTGGCCATAGCCATGGCGGGCAGATTCGCTTGCCTTTTTATTATGCGAAAACAAAGGGCGCGTTGAAATATACCGATGGGCTCTACCTTTTAGGAAATGAGACCTTATTGAGTGTTTCCAGTGGGGTCGGTATGACCAAGATTCCCGCCCGACTCGGCGTCCCGCCAGAGATCCTTTATTACCATTTAGAACCGCAACAGCAATTGAACGTTTCTTAACTGTTCATCGTTGTAATTGGGAAAAAATCAGCAAATCGTTTCAGCAAACGTTCGATTCGCTGATTTTCTTTTTGCCCCTATCGTGTTAAAATATACCAAATAAATACTTTTAAACAATTAGGAAGAACCAAAAAATGGTCATCTCAGGAACACTCTGGTTTTTGATCGCCTTCTTTGCTTATACAGCCTATGTTTACGGTCAGGGGTTGTACTTTCCTGTCATCGCATTTCTTGCTGCCTTGATGGGCTGCGGATTTTATCTCTTTGCTTTTCTCCAGCACAAAAATACGACGAAAAAACATCCTTAGCCAGAACGAGCTAAGGATGTTTTTGTATTATTGATTCAAGCCTTGATAAATCGTCTCGAGATTCCACTTCATCATGTTATAGTAGCTGTCGCCTTCTTCTCCCGGTTCTGCAATCGAATCGGTAAAGACGGTTCCGAAAATCGGAATGCCCGCATCACGAGAAACACTTTGCATTGGACGAGTATTGACGCTGCTTTCGACAAACAAGGAAGCGACGGCTGAGTTTTGCAGCTGATCCACTAAGTTTTTGATTTGCGCAGGGGTACCTTCTTCTTCGGTATTGATTTCCCAAATATAGGCAGACGGTACACCATAGGCTTTAGAGAAGTATTTGAAGGCTCCCTCACTGGTGACGATCAATTTCTTCTCTTCAGGAATCGATTGGAAGTTTTCCTTCGCTTGCTGATCCAGTTCTTCTAATGAAGCCAAGTAGCGTTCAAGGTTTTCTTCATAGAAAGAGCGATTGTCAGGGTCCTTTTCACTCAGGCGTTGAGCGATGTTACGGGCATAGATCATGCCGTTTTCTAGATTTAACCATGCATGAGGATCGGCTTTGCTGTGGTCTTCATCATCAGATAAATAAAGCACATCCACGCCATCACTGACGGCAAAGTAATCTTCATTTTCTACCTTATTGGCATTGTTCATCAATTTGGTAAACCAGCCATTGCCGCCAGTTTCTAGATTCAAGCCGTTATAAAGGATAAGATCAGCATCGGTCGCTTTTCGAACATCTTCCACTAAAGGTTCATATTCATGGGGATCACGCCCCACTGGTACGATACTGTGAAGATCGATTCGATCACCGGCAATGTTTTCCGTAATATCAGCAATGATCGAATTGGTCGCTACTACTGAAAGTTTCCCTTCTGTTTGGTCCATCTGTCCGTTTTGCTGTGCCAAAAAGAAGCCACCGGCTACAGCTGCCGTTGCTAAAACCGCTGTCGCTGACCAGCGCTTGACTGGACTGGTCTTTTGTTTTGGTGAGAACAAGAAACCGATCACGAAAAAGGCTCCTGCGGTCAAAACGATACTTGATCCTGCGGCAATATTAAAGCTGTACCCGATAAACAAGCCGATAAATGAGGCGAGACCACCTAAAACCCCTGCGATGATCATCATATGCTTCAATTGTTTTGTATATAAATAAGCCGTTGCTGCTGGAGTGACTAATAAAGCCACGATCAAGATCGTTCCGACGCTTTGCATCGCTGTCACTGAAACCAAAGTTAATAAGAACATCAATAAGTAGTGATAGGCTTGCACTTTCATCCCAAAAGCCTTTGCCATCATCGGATCAAAAGACGTGATCAACAGTGGACGGAAGAAAAGGATGATCACTGCCAGCACAAGGATAGCGATAGCGATCGTCAGCCATTTGTCGCTATCTTGTACCGCTAGCACATTCCCAAACAAAATGTGAAACAAATCAGTCGAACTGTTTGCTACCCCAATCAAGATAACCCCTAAAGCTAGAAACGAACTAAAGGTGATACCGATCGCCGTATCACTTTTGATCAGGCTGTTATTGGCGATATAGGTAATAATCATGGAAGCCAAGATCCCAAAGAAGATCGCCCCGACAAAAAAATGAACGCCGAAGATATAAGACAAGGCTACCCCTGGTAAGACCGCATGAGAGATTGCATCCCCCATCAAGGACATCCCTCGTAAGATAATAAAACAACCGATCACCCCTGCGACGATTCCGATCGCGACTGCCGTGATCAAGGCATTTTGCAAGAAATGATAGTTACTTAAACTGGTAAAAAAGCTTGTCAACATGTTAAACGCCTCCTTTCACGATGATCGCATCGCCAAATGTTTGCTTCAAATTGCTTTCGGTAAAGACTTCACTGACTGGTCCCGCAGCGATCAGGATTTGATTGAGCAAAACCAAGTAATCAAAGTATTCGGTGATTTTCCCCAGATCATGGTGAACGATAAAAATCGTCTTGCCAGCATCTCGCAAGTTACGTAACAGCCCGACGATGATCGCTTCACTGGTGGCATCGATCCCTACAAAGGGCTCATCGAGGAAAATATAGTTGGCATCTTGCACCAACGTTCGAGCAATCAAGACCCGCTGAAACTGCCCACCGGACAATTCCCCAATCTGACGCTCCGCAAAGGATTCCATTTCTACTGCTGCCAGAGCGGCTGTCACTTTCTGCCAATCGTTGGCCGACATTCTTTGGAACATGCGCATCTTAGGATACAAGCCTAAAGATACGACTTCTTTGACTGTGATCGGAAACGTGTAATCAACCGCGGTCTTTTGTTCGACATAGGCAATTTCCTTTTGAAAGTCTTTTAACGCTTTTTTGTTGACACTCATGTTCCCACTGGAAGGGATCAACTTCAACGCCGCTTTGATCAGCGTTGACTTCCCTGCCCCATTTGGTCCGATGATCCCTACGATCGCTGGTTTCTCTACTTGAAACGACAAATCCGAGATCACTTGATGATTGCCATCATAGGCTGCGGATATTTCTGAAAAAGTAATCATTATTTTCACTCCATTTCCATAGTTAAGGATAGTTTATTTATTTTTTAGGTAGACCTAACTTATTTTTATTATACAAGAAAGGATTGGTTTTGCAAGACAGTTCTCTTGATTTTTTTAAGAAACACCGCAATTTCTTGGCAATGGTTCTTGAAACCCAAGATTCTATCTCTATTTATTGAATAAAAATTGGCGACCACAAATACTGATTTCACTAATTTCTTTCTATCTTTTGATCGCAAAGCGGTTGATTTATTTTCAATAAAAGAGATCGTTCCTCGGCACCTCAGTGACGTACTTTTTTTCAATAACAGAAAAGAGACCAATCAAATCTCATTTCACACTCCCTTCATGATTAATACCAAACAAATCATAGAATCAGTAATTCTTCTATTTCCACAAATTCACGAATCTACTCTTTTTTATGATGACCAAGAAACCCTTTCACCTCGACTAAAACGCTTTATAAATTAAACTTTTCTAATTATTATGTGATTTTTCGAACAAAACCTAAAAATAACATGACAACTATGTTAGTCTTTGATTTGGAAAAAGTTTTAGGAGGAATAAAAACAATGAAGAAAATTTTCCAAACACTATTAGTCCTAACCTCGTTAGCAACTTTGAGTGCTTGTGGCGCTGATTCACAAACAAGCAGCAGCACAAGTACTGGTTCATCTGCTAATGAAGAAACAGATGCAACTTCAGCTGCATCTGGTCAAGAATACACAGACCCTAGCGAACTTGCAGACAGCTACGATGTCGTGATTGTCGGTGCGGGTGGCGCTGGAATGGCCGCTGCGATCCAAGCAAAGGAAGCTGGCGCAAACCCAGTTATTTTAGAAAAAATGCCAATTTCTGGTGGGAATACATTGAAATCTTCTGCAGGAATGAACGCTTCAGAAACCAAATTCCAAGAAGCAGAAGGCATTGAAGATTCAAACGATCTATTCTATGAAGAAACATTAGCTGGCGGTCACAACACCAATGATGAAGAATTGTTGCGCTACTTTGTGGATCATTCAGCAGAAGCGATCGATTGGTTAGATTCCATGGGTATCACTTTAGACAACTTAACAACGACTGGCGGGATGAGTGAAAAAAGAACGCACCGTCCATCTGATGGTTCCGCGGTTGGGGAATACTTAGTTGATGGCTTGATGCGCAACATCCATGAATTGGAAATCCCAATTTTTGTAAATGCCGATGTCAAAGAAATCAATGAAGAAGATGGTCAAGTCAACGGGGTGACCGTTGAAGTAGAAGGAAACGAACAAACCATTGATGCCAAAGCAGTTGTCGTTACAACAGGCGGTTTCGGTGCCAATTTCGACATGATCACCGAGTACAAACCAGAATTGGCAGACTACGTGACAACGAACCAAGAGGGTTCGACTGGTGATGGAATCAAAATGATCGAAGCGTTAGGCGGACAAACGGTTGATTTAGAGCAAATCCAAATCCACCCAACAGTGGATCAGTCTAAATCACTGTTGATCACTGAAGCTGTCCGTGGAGAAGGCGCGATCTTGGTCAATCAAGAAGGCGAACGGTTCTTCAATGAAATGGAAACACGAGACAAAGTCTCTGAAGCGATTATTGCCCTACCTGAAAAATCGGCAACGTTAGTTTTTGATGCAGGTGTCAAAGAACGCGTAACAGCCATTGATTTTTACGAGCAACAAGGGTTAGTCAAATCCGCTGACACGATCGAAGAATTGGCAAAAGAATTGGACATGCCAGAAGCAGCGCTTGCTGAAACGATCGCTACCTGGAACAGCAGTGTGGCTGCTGGTGAAGACGAAGCCTTTGGACGCAGCACAGCAATGGACAACGATTTGTCAACAGGACCTTACTATGCCATCGCCATTGCTCCTGGTATCCACCACACGATGGGCGGCGTGAAGATCAACACCAACACAGAAGTGATCGCTACGGATAACGAGATCATTCCAGGTCTCTTTGCAGCCGGAGAAGTAACTGGTGGGTTGCATGGTGAAAACCGAATTGGCGGAAATGCAGTTGCCGATATCATCATCTTCGGACGCCAAGCAGGAACAAAAGCTGCCGAATTTGCGCAAGAAAATTAAACCATTCTCTATAAAAAAGAAGTACTAACGCTTTTCATCAGCGTTAGTACTTCTTTATTCTCATATAATTGACACAATAGTTTTATTGATCTTATGCTGTCACTTTGATGATCTGCACCTCATAAGGCGCCAACTGAAGAAGTTGGTTTGTCGTTTTTCCTGTAAGCAAGTCGATTCCTGAAGTTGCTACCTCTACTTCTTGATTTTCTTCGGAAAAATTCATCACAAAATAATAGGTAGTCGGAGCGAGCTGCTCTTGCTGACTTTCTCTACTTTGAATCGACACGTTCGTTGAACCTTGGCGGACCCACTCATTTTGTAAGCGAAGCTGTTGTGTTACTTCTTGATAGAAGTCTTCCAAAAAGGCTTGATCCGTCCGTCCCCCAAGATAGTAGGCACTTCCTTCACCATAATCATTTACGGTCACTGCAGCTTGACCTTGATAAAAATCTGCACCGTACACCCCTAACGTTTGGGCGGTGTTTGTTTGGACAATACTACAATAATCATGAATTTGGTACTGCTGTTCCTTCATTAAAAGCAGATTTTTTTGCTTCGGATATAACGTATCGATTTCTTTCACAGACACACCAAACAGTTCTTCTAACTCTTGGGGCCATCCTCCTAAATAGGTCAAGTCCGTTTCATTCACGATCCCCGTCAAATAAGTGGAGACCAGTGTCCCGCCATTTTTCGTATACTGTTGAAATTTTTTCATAGTTTCTTTTGATAAGAGGTAAAGCATCGGAGCGATGATCAATTGATAAGCATCAAAGTCATGATCTTTCGTGATGACATCAACCGCGATGTCATGATCCCAAAAATAGCGGTAATGCTCTTGCAACGTTTGTGGGTAGCGTTTGCTCTCTAAACCAAAACCTTGCGCATCATTGAGCGCCCAATTGTTATCCCAATCATAGATGATCGCCACTTTGGCTTTTTTGTGCAATCCTTTGATTTCTTTGATTTCTTCTAAGGCTTTCCCCACTTCTGCTACATCTTGAAAAACACGATTTTGCTCGTCGTTGTCATGGTCCACGACGGCCCCATGGAACTTCTCAGATGAGCCTCGAGATTTTCGCCATTGAAAATAAAGATTACTATCTGAACCGTGAGCAATAAATTGCATAGAAGACAACAGATGCATCCCGGGGCGTTTCGTGCGGTTGACTGGATGCCAATTCACACCACTAGGGGTTGATTCCATGATCAAAAATGGTTGCTTTTTCAAGCTACGATATTGATCATTGATAAACCCAACCTTACTTGCCAAATCGGCTGTCGTTCCCCAATCATTATGCCAAGCAGGATAACAGTCCCAACTAATGACATCCACATGCTGGGCAAATTTTCCATAATCAAGACTATAAAAGGGAATCAAATCACGGGTATCTGCCATGAAATTCGTTGTGATCGGCACATCTGGAGACAAACGACGAATGTCTTTGATCTCATGTTCATAGAAATCAATAGTCTGATCGGTTACAAAACGATGCCAGTCTAGATTTAGTCCATGAACTTGCATTTCGCCGATCGGTGAAGGAGATTCGATTTGCGACCAATCGGTGATCGTATGGCTCCAGAACGGTCCCCACCAGGCCTCATTCAAGGCTGCTAGCGTTTGATACTTCTGCTTGACCCACTGACGAAAGTTTTCTTGGCAAATAGGACAATGACAATCTCCAGAATACTCATTGGAAATATGCCACATCAATAGTGCTGGGTGATCGTGGTAGCGTTCAGCTAATTTCCGATTGATGATCGCCACTTTCTCACGATAGATTGGCGAAGAAAAACAGTGATTGTGTCGCCCACCGTGTAACATTTTTTCCCGTTTTTCATTGGTCCGGAGAACTTCAGGGTATGCTTTAGACAACCAGGCAGGACGCGCACCGCTTGGCGTCGCTAAAATGACGTTACTGTTTCGTTCGGCGAGCTGATCCATGATTTTGTCTAACCATTCAAATTGAAACACCCCTTCTGCTGGCTCTAAGGCACTCCAAGCAAAAATACCAAGGGAAAATGTATTAGCATGAGCTTTTTCCATTAGTTCTAAATCTTTGGCTAAGATCTCGGGATAATTTAGCCACTGGTCAGGATTATAATCCCCACCATGTAAAAAGCGTTCTTCTAAGTTATATCTTGTCATCTTCTCTTCCTATCCTTTTGTGCCGCCAGCGGTCAAACCGGTGACAAAATGTTTTTGTAATGCAATAAAGACGAGCGCGATCGGAATACTGATCAAAATGGCCCCTGCCGCAAAAGTCGTATAGCTGGCACCCATTTTATCCGTGACTAATTTGTATAACCCGATGGGTAATGTATAGTACTCAGGATTACGTAAAATCACTGAAGACAGGGCAAAGTCTCCCAGTGGTCCGGTGAAACCATTCATGGCAACCACTGCCAGCATTGGTCGAGATAATGGAATCAAAATTTGCCAGAATATTCGCGTATTGCTTGCACCATCTATCTTGGCACTCTCGTCTAAATCTAACGGAATCGAGTCAAAATATCCTTTCAATAAGTACGTGTTCATGGGAATCTGACCCCCAACGTAAATCAAGATCAGCAACCAATGACTATTGATCAAGCCGAGCATTTGCGCCAGTACAAAAATTGCGATCAAGGCAGAGAACTGCGGGATCATTTGTAGTAGTAAGAACAGCATCAATCCATTTTTACGGCCTGTAAAACGAAACCGTGAAAAGGAATAAGCCGTCATGGAGACAAAGATCAGTGACAGGAACATAGTGCATACACTGATTTTCAATGAATTCAAATACCATTGACTATAATATAGCGAGTTGTCACCAGCAAACAATTTCGTGTAGTGACTTAATGTCGGACTCGTCGGAATCAGACTCGTACTTATTAAACTGTTCCCAGGATTAAAACTAGCACCGATCGTCCATAGTAAAGGGTAGACGATCACCACTACCGTAAAAATCAGTACAAGATATGTCAAGGATAGGCGGACAAATTTTTGTTTTTTCATACTTGCTGCCTTCATGTTATCCAACCTCCTTGAATGAATTTGTTCGGCGGAATTGCCATAAAGCAATCGCGATCACGACGATCGATAAGAGAATCGTCAATGCTGCTGCTAGTGCATATTGACTATTTTGCATCGTGAGCTTATAGATCCATGAAACCAAAATATCGGTACCACCAGCGGTCGAACCAGGAACTGCCGGTCCGCCAGAATTAAACAGATAAATGATATTGAAATTGTTGAAGTTAAACGTATATTGCGTAATCAAAATTGGTGCCATTGCATAAAGCAGTAATGGCAATGTGATTCGTCGGAATTTTTGCATAGCTGAAGCACCATCGATGGTCGCCGCCTCATACAAATCATCAGGAATGGATTGCAGCGTCCCTGTAGTCACGATAAAAATATACGGAAAGCCTAGCCAGCCTTGAATCAGTAACAAAGCTAAACGGGTCCAATTCGCACTCGTTAGCCAAGGAATCGGTGAAATCTGGAAGAAATTCAAAATCGTATTATTGATCGCACCAAAGGAATCATTGAACATTCCTGAAAATACCAAGATCGTAACAAATCCCGGAACTGCCCATGGGAGGATCAAAATCGTTCGAAAGAACTTTTTGAATCGTAGTTCTTTTTGATGCACCAGCACCGCTAAAAATATTCCGATAGAAACTTGTAACGTTGAGGCGATCAAGGTCCAGATAACTGTCCAGCCTAGAACATTGAAGAAGGTACTACGCCAAATATCGACAGTAAAAATCTTCTTAAAGGTCTCTAATCCCACCCAATCTGCTAAATTGGCAGGTGCAGAATGATAGAGATCATAGTTCGTAAAAGCTAACGCGATACTAAAGAGAATCGGAAAAATAACAGAAAACACGAGTAAGAAAAATGCTGGGCTACTCATTAAATAAGGATAGCCTTCTCTTAATAGTGCCTGGTAGCTTTCACGGATAGAGTTGACTGGTAGCTCATTGTCTCTTAATTCGCCGTTTTTATAGGCATCACGGATGTTTAAATAATAGAACAACAGACCAAGACCGATGACGATCAAGGCAACTAATCCTTCTGCTAATAAAAAGATGGAATTGTCTCTCGGCACTTCCACGCCTAATGTCACGATGCCCCAAAGTCCCATATTAAATAAATCTTTAAAGACGACAAGATACATAGCAAAAAAGAAGAAAAATAAAGCGCCTTTGATTTTTTGCCGATTATAAAATTGACCGAATCCTGGTATTATCGAGAATAGCATTGCTCGTTTTGCATACGACTGCGTGTTTTTCACATTTTCGCCCCCTGTAAGAAAAAGCCGCTGACAAACGTTTCGTTCGGCATTACTTGATTCCTTGTGCTGAATCACCATCCGAAACGTTTGTCCTCGTAACGACTTTTAGTTTTGAATTGCTGCAATGGCTGATTTGATCTGATCGACTGCCTGTGGTAGAGCTGTTTTCGGTTCAGCCTTTCCAGTAGCAATGGTTTGCAATGCGGCATCCATTGGTTCCCATACTGAATTCATTTCAGTGATCCCTGGTGTTAGTTCTGCGTGTTGGGACTGAGCGGCGATGGCTGCAGCACTTTCACTTTCTTGAACTGATGGATCATCTGCCAAAGAAGCAACCGCTGGTACTTCTTGTGTTTTTTCATAACGGACTTTTGAATTCTCCTCATTGCTGATAAATTTCACGAACGCTTCAGCTAATTCAGGGTTTTGGGAATAACTGCTTACGTTGTAGCTTTTGACACCGATAAAGGAGCCCATATGTTCACCATTGCCTAATAATGGCAATTCTTTCACACCATAGTCGATGCCCGCTTCTTTATAAGGAGACAAGTTCCATGGACCAGAGACGACAGCTGCAGCTTTTCCTTCCGTAAATAAAGAGTCCAACACATTGATTCCTTGTTCACCGACCAATCCGGATGGAAAAACACCGGCATCATAAAACTGTTGGATATAGTCTGCCCCTTCGATCGCGCCTTCATTAGCTAATCCAATATCTTCAGGGTCATAGGATCCATCGGCTTTCTCGCCAAAAACATAACCACCATAACCGCTCAATACACCTTGTGCGTAATAAATTTGATCCCACAATGCCAGTAACCCATAACTGTCAGCACCTAAAACAGACTCGGAATACTCCAGCCACTCATCCGTTGTTTGTGGCAAGTCTTCTTCAGAAATTAGTTCTTTGTTATAATACAAAATTTGTGTTTCAACCGCTTTCGGTAAACCATAGACTTTGCCGTCAACGATTTGCGATTGCATTGCTGATTCCGTATACAGATCTTGTAGCGTTTGATCGACTGTTAATTCTTTCAACAACCCTTCGGTAACTGCTGTACCGATTTGATCACCAGGAATTGTGATGACATCCGCACCTGTACCAGCGGGTCCATCCAATCGTAAATCTTCAATCTGTCCACCATAGGCTTTTTCGACCACTTTGATCGTCACATCGTGTTCTTCTTCAAATTGTTTGACTGCCTCTTCAATCCCAGCTGATTTTGCTTGGTCTTCCCAGACCAATAGATCATAGTCATTATCGCTGCCACTATTTGCTGCAGTACTATCTGTCCCTTCACTTTGTGGACCGCAAGCACCTAATCCTAAAGCTGCTACACTTAAAAAAAGAACTCGAGACATTTTTTTCATCATCATTTCTCCACCTTTTCTTTATTTTGCAAACGCTATCTTCTCATTTATAATAAATTATTTTACTTAATATGTAAATAGTTTTACTAAATTAATTTCTTAAATGGAGTAAATAAACGGATAAAATCAAGGTTTATCACACAAATTTTTTTTCGAAATACCTCTATGTTACTAACTTCCACTATTCAGTAAATATATTTAGTAAATTCATTTACTTGGTAAAGTTGTTAGCGTATACTAGAAGAAAGAGGTGAAGAAGATTGGTTACAATAAAAAAAATTGCCGAGCAATCAGGCTTTTCACAAGCGACTGTTTCCCGATTATTGAAAGGCGACGAAACGTTGTCGATCGCAGCCGATACGCGTCAAAAAATTATTCATACCGCTTTATCACTAGGTTATGATCGCTCAAAAATAAAAACAACACTAGAAAAAATCGCCGTCCTTTTCTGGCTGACAGAACAAGAAGAGCTTCAAGATGTCTATTTTCGACAATTGCGAATCTCTTTAGAAAAATATGCGAAAATCAACAATTTGGAAATTCAACTGATCACCCATGAAGATGATGTTTTAGAAACATTGCAAGAGGTCGCGGGGTTTATTGGGATTGGCTCTTTCACTGAGAAAGAAACGCAGCAGTTCAAATCCGTTTGCCCCTATGGTGTCCTTTTGGAAATCAACCCCTGTCCAGAGCTGTTCGATACGGTCAAACCCGATACTGATCGAATGACGCAACTGGCGATCGATCTGTTTTTAACAAAAGGATACCGAAAGATCGGCTTTATTGGTGGCGCTTATCTAAATCCTGATACTCAACGTGCAGAAATGGATAGTCGCGAGATCATCTTCCGTCAAACGCTGGCTCGTCGAGATGCGTTCGATGAGGCGTTCCTGTTTACTGGTGGCAATTTTTCCGTTGAAACCGGCTATCGTTTGGCGAAAAAAATGGTGGAATCCCTTGGTGACAATTTGCCAGAGGCGCTCTTTGTGGCTTCTGACACCGTCGCAGTTGGTGTGCTCCAAGCGTTAAATGAACGATCTATCATCATTCCTGATCGCTTGGAATTAATCAGTATCAATGACAATGAGATCGCAAAATTTGTGGCTCCCCCACTAACAACGTTTAACATCGATGTGGAGGAAATCGCCAAAACCGCGATCGATTTATTGGTGGATCAGATCGTTCATCCTCGAACAATCACCAAAACAGTCCTTTTAGGGGCTGAACTCATCGAACGAAAAAGCTTTACGCAAGCATAAAAAACGCCCCTAGAAAGTTAGAAAAAGCTAACTTCCTAGGGGCATTTCATTGTCTAAATCGAAAAAAGCATTCTTTCGTTTTTCACATCTCTTTCGCCACAGCATACACAAGATGCGGCATGTCCACTTGTCGATAGTGTTTAACAAAGCGATCCACCAGCTTCATTCCATTGCGCAATGCCACATTTATGGAGGCTTGATTTTTCTCACGAATGATCGAATAAACAATGGCGGCATTCAGCGTTGCAAACGCATAGTCTTTACAGGCCTGGGCGGCTTCTGTGGCAAACCCATGATGCCAGAAGTTCTTTTGAAACAAGTACCCAATTTCTAAAACGGCTTCTCCCTTGACGTCTTGCCATGTCAACCCGCATTGACCGATCGCTTGCCCGGATGCTTTCTCAATCACTAGCCACAAGCCAATGTGATCGTTTTGATAGTGTTGCAGCTGTTTGTCGATCCAACCAGTGACTTCTTGCTCACTGAAGGGTCCTTCATAGGCAATCATAACTTCTGGATCTTGCAAAATCTTTTCAATCGCTGGTCGATCGTCATGACTCATTTCTCGCAGCACTAATCGCTTAGTTTCAATTAGTGGTTCCATGGTGGTTGCGCTCCTTCCTATTCCATTCGGTTTCTTTTCAAAAAATACCAACTTGCTGCCCATGCGGTGATGGGTAAAATAATCACCGCTGCCAGCCCCGTGATCAAACAAACGATCAATTCTGAGACGAACGCCTTTGAATTGATCATTTCACCAAAGGAGATCGACAAATCTTGAAACCACGCAATCAACGCCAGATTACTTCCCATAAAGGCAAACAATAAGGTATTGATCGTCGAAGACAATACGTCTGATACCACGGTCATACTACTTTTACTTAATGCCTTGATTGAGACTTGCGAGTTTGCTTGAAAAAGTTCATAGGTCGCAGTGCTGATCGCCATACTCCCATCTGCCACCGCCCCCGAAAAACTCATCAAAATGATCGCAGTCATCAATGTCTTAAAATCGATGGCTACATCAAAGGAATACATCGCCAACTCATCGAGTTCCTCTGCCGAAAACCCATGAAGATTCATTGCAGAGAGCACAAGAGGAAATAATAGTAGAAAAAGCCCTAGAAAGACCAACACACAGACAAAGGCAATTTTGGTTTTCTGATTGACGCCGTTCACGAAAAACAAGGTGATCGCCGCCACGGCTAAAAAGGCAACACAAGCCGCTGGTAAAATCGGTGCCCCTCGGTCAATCAGGACCAGTAGCGCTAGAAAGACGGCCACATTCATAAACAGACCTGTGACTTGAAACAGCCCTTCGATCCGAAAAACAGCGAAAGTCAGCAAGAGAAAAAGCAAGATCAACACAAACAAAACATTCATCCTGCTTTCCTCCTTTGTAGTTCAAAGCAAAGAAGCGTCAACGGTACCGATAAAACCAGCGCAAAGCCGCCGCATACTGTACGCACTATTTCTAAAGAAAGATGCATCGGCAATGCTTGCGACAGCAGCCAGCCATTGGCTAGGTAAAACAATAGCGCTGGCATACTCCCACTTAAATAGGCAAACAACAAGACATTGATCATCGAAGAAGTCGTATCTTGCGCGATGGACCGACCGATCGCTAATCGTTCCTTGCGGCTCGTCTGGGGATTGATGCGTTGGATCTCATCTAAACTGGCAATCAGCATGACGATATTGTCCATGCTGGCACCGATTGCGCCAATCAGCAGACTTCCTAGATAGACACTGCGATACGGACGGGTCAGAAACGACATTTCCTCATAGCGCAACCCATGATCTTGCAAAAGATCCATGGCGAATCGACAGAGAAAAAACGCCAAGAGAACGCTGGCTAAGGAGGCAATGATTTTGCGGCTGTCGATCGTGCGAAAGCCATAAGAAATCCCCATCGTCATAACCAACGAGACGATCGTAAAAACGATCATCAAAAAGACCAATGAAAAGGAGCTGTTGCCTTTGTGAAACCAAAGAAAAAGGAGCAGCAAGCCAGTATTCACAAAGATACTAAGCAAAGCCCGTAAGCCTTTTTTGCCACCAATTGCGACTACTGCCATCAGGAATAAGGCAAGGAAGAAAAAGAGATACCCATCCCGTTTTTGTGCTTGTACCTGCCAGCCATCCCCTTCTTTTTGCAAAAGCAGCTGTTGTCCAGTCTGATACAACGGATGAATCGCACCATTCGGCGTGTATTCTGTAGTGGCTGTCCGTAGTACCCCAGCTTCTTCTCCGTTGCGAAGGATCCCTTGGATCTGCTGCTGGTCGGCTGTAACTTGAACCGTTTGTACTTCTATAATCGGCTGTGCATAAAAGCGGCTACTTTGGGTTTGGATCAGCCAGCTAAAGACAACCAAGCTGATAAAGACCGCTAGATAATAATACTTTTTCAAGACCGTCTCCTTTCTTTTTCAGCAAAAAAAGACTTAGACAAACCACCAGTCCTACGACCGACCACCTTGTGAGGCTAGATGACTGGTCGAAATGGTTACTGTGTTGGCGAGACTAACTGCTTTACTAGTCGCCTGCTTTGTCAAAGTCCTTTTACTTGCTCGTTTTGCTTACACGACATTTTGCGCTGTACCTGCTTTAAAGCCGCTTAAATTCGCCACAGCGATCCCCATCAAACGACGTCGGGTTTCGACTGGCGCCCAAGCGATATGCGGCGTCAAATAGCAATTTGGTGCTTGCAACAAGGGATTGTCCGCTGCAATCGGTTCTTTCGAGACGACATCTGCCGCCAAGGCTGCGATCTGCCCGGTTTTCAGCGCTTCAGCAACTGCCGCTTCATCGATCAAGCCGCCACGGGCGGTATTGATCAGGATCGCAGAAGATTTCATTTGTGCCAATGCTGTGCGATCGATCATTTTTTCTGTCTCAGGAAACTGTGGAACATGAAGGCTAATGATATCTGCTTCTTGATACAGTTCCGCCAGCGAAACTTGTTTTGCCCAATCCGCTTGTGCTGGTTTTGGTCGATGATTAAAGTAGATTACTTTCAATTGAAACGCATGTGCGATCGTGGCAACTGCTTGAGCGATCGCACCATATCCAATCAGCCCAATCGTTTTGCCTGCCAATTCCATCAACGGTGTCTGCCAATAAGAAAAATCTTTGCTAGTTTGCCAGTCTCCCTGATGCACGGAACGATTATGGTGTCCCACTTGATTCGTCACTTCCAGCAGCAAAGCAAAGGTCGCTTGTGCCACTGCATTGGTACTGTAGCTAGGAATATTGGTCACGGTGATTCCTTGTTCTTTCGCTGCTGCCAAATCAACGACATTGTATCCAGTTGCTAATACCCCAATGTAGGTCAATTGCGGACATGCTTTGAGCACATCAGCGGTGATCGGCGTTTTATTTGTCAAAATCGCTTCGGCATCACCGATTCGCTCAATAATTTCTTGTTTATCTGTATATGAGGTACGATCATACACCGTCACCTCTCCTAATTCTTCAAACCCTTGCCAAGCCAAATCCCCTGGATTCAACGCATAGCCATCAAGTACAACGATCTTCATTCTTTCGCCCCTCTCGCTTTTCCTTTTGCTTTTCCATAAAAAACGGGAATTCCTAGTAACGTCACGCCGATTCCCACGACTGCTAACCACGTGTCAGTGATCAAGGTCATGATCAAGATAAAACAGCCGCCTAAAATCGCAATCAAGGGAATGATTGGATAGAAAGGAACTTTATACGGACGCTTCATCTGCGGTTCTGTTTTTCGCAAACGAAAAACTCCTACAAACAATAATACACTAAAGAACCACATAACAAAAACCAGCATATCGGTCAAGAGATCAAAGGTGCCTAAAAGCATCATGACACACGCGATCCCTAATTGTAAAAAGGCCGCCGCATAGGGTGCATTAGTGGTTTTACTTAAGGTCGCAAAGGTCTTGCTGAAAGGAATCTCATCTTCCAACGCCATCGCATATGGGACCCGCAAGCCAGTCATTGTATAGCCGTTCAATGCGCCATACACAGAGATCAAGATACCGATCGTGACCAATTTTCCGCCAAAACTGCCGAACAAGGCCATCGCAGTTTCTGAGGCACTGTTCAAATTACCAGCGATTTGATCGATCGGCAATGTTTTTAAAAAGGCAACATTGATCAACACATACACCAAGGTAACAAAACTCAACCCAAAGATGATGGCTTTTGGCAAATCTTTTTCGGGTCGCTTCATTTCTCCAGCGACATTGCCGACCCCCATCCAGCCATCATAAGCAAAAAGGGTTGCTAAGAGGGCACTACTGATACCAGCTGCAAGGGATCCTTGAGTATTGGAAGAAAAATCCACCAATGAGACCGATACTTGCCCTGGTGTCATCAGGCCAGCCACGATAATCACCGCAATCGGAATCAGCTTGACTGCTAAGGTGACGGACTGGACTTGAGCTGCAGCTTTTGTTCCCAAAAGATTGATCAAGGTCACACTCGTTCCGGTCAAAATCGATAAAGGAAGCAAATAATTGCTAGGTAGATGAAATAAGTTCAAACATTGTGTTGCGAAAATAATACTTAAAGCCGCCACGTTCGCTGGAAAGTAAATGATACTTTGTGCCCAGCCTAATAAAAAGGAGGGTAATTTCCCATAAATTCTTTCGATATATCGAATAGGTCCGCCGGTCTCAGGAATCGCCGTCGCTAACTCTGCCACGGTCAAGCCGCCGCAAATCGTTAGAAAGCCGGCAAGCAGCCAAACCAACAAGGTCAATCCAGTCGATTGGGTCTGCTGGACCACAGCCGCTGCTTTGAAAAACACGCCGGCGCCAATCACCGTTCCCATTACTGTCGATAATGCCCCAAAAAAACTGATTTCTTTTTTCAATTGACTTTTCACAACATCACTTCCTTTTTAAATGAATAAGTCAAAGTATAGCGGATAGAAACTATCTTGACTAGAGGAATTTCAGAAAACAAAAAGCAAATACCATGAAAAGACGGCATTTGCTCCAAAATTTTTTTATTCTTTTGTGGATTCTTGAAAAACCAGCAACGGAAGCTGTCGTTTTTTGTGCATTTGTTGAACCAAATAAATTCCTGCCAGCAAGATGATCGGGAAAATGATCGCACCTAAAATCCCAACCTGCAGCTGTTGTCCCGTCCATTCGACGATGCTACCGACGACAGCGGGTCCGATTGAACATCCTAGATCTCCCGCTAATGCCAAATAAGCAAATAGCGCCGTCCCGCCGTTGCGAATGTATTGCGCAGAAAGACTAAAGACCCCCGGCCACATGATCCCTACGGCAAAACCGCTTAAGCCGCAGCCAAGGAACCCGATCAATGGCAATGAAGCAAAGCCGATCATCATATACGCCAGTAGGCAAAGCAAAACACTCAAAAACATAAAGCGTTTCAAATCGATTCGTTCTCCAAATTTGCCGTAAAGCAAGCGGGAGATCCCCATCATCAAGGCAAAAACCATCGGTCCTGCCAAATCGCCTAGTGTCTTACTAACACCTAAGCCCTGTTCAGCAAAGGTCGATGCCCATTGGCTGACTGCTTGTTCGCTGGCTCCAGCACAGACCATCATCACCAGAAACAGCCAAAAGCTTTTCAAGGAAAAGAGCTGCCGAGTGGTCAACCCTCGTTCTCCTTCGGCAACGATTGGCGCCAACGGGACTTTGGTAAAGAAAAACAAATTGACCAACGGGATCAGCGCCCAGACGATCGCTAAAATCGGCCACTGTTGAATACCGAACACCATGAAGAACGCCGTTGAGAACAAAACGACCCCCACGTACCCCCAGCAATAAAACGAGTGCAGCATGCTCATCGTTTTTTCCTTATGTTCCGTTGGACAGGCTTCAACGATGGGACTGACTAAAACTTCCAGCAAGCCACCGCCAATGGCATACAACAAAACCGCTGCTAATAATCCACTAAACGGGGTCGGAAACCATAAGGGAAAAATGGCTAAACCAATCAAGCCGATCGCTGCAAAAAAATGCGCCGCTACGATCGAAATACGATAGCCGATACGGTCTACAAAAAAGATTGCTGCAAAATCGACGGCTAACTGAGTCAAAAAGTTAAAACTGACCAACAAAGTTATCTGGCTGATTGGTAGCTGGTATTGGCTTTGAAAGGTCAAAAATAATAAGGGGGCAAAATTATTGATCACGGCTTGAACGATGTACCCTACAAAGCAAGCCGCAATCGTCGAACGATAACTTTTCATTTTCACTTCTCCTTTGCTCGTCTTATCAGTATACCAAGTCCAATCAGTCGGGAACCATGGAGAAAACACTTTTTTTACCCAGAGAATCTTAAGGAAATCAGGATTCCTCTTTCTTCAGATGATTTCCTTAAATAGAAGCAGCAAAAAAGCTGCCCTCACAGACAGCTTTTTCCGACTTATTCTCAAGGCTAGGCGTTTTTCCTCCGGGCAGCGATGGTTTTCATGGTGGCTTCAAAGATTGGGCCAATAAAGACGATACACAAGAGAGTACCTAACCCCACACTGGCGCCTAACGCAAAACCGATCAAGACCATCGCAGCATCCAAGCCGATACGGATCGTTTTTTGGGTCAATTTGCTTCGTTTGTAGATCAAGGCCGTCAAGGCTTCTAACGCCGCTGAACCTTTGTTGGAAGAAACGTAAACGCCGGCGCCGATGCCAAATAAGATCGGTGCCGCGAAAATAGCGATCCATGGGTAGAAAGGCAAATGAATTGATACTTTGTCCATCACTGGTTCAAAGATCCCAATCAACAAGCCTAAGCCGATCCCGTTGATAAAACTGCCAATGCCTAATTCGGCACGATCAAAGACTGCAACGATCAACAAAACAACAATGTTAAAACACAAACTGGCTATCCAAAAAGGGACATCGATAAAATTCAAAATTCCTAACAAAAACGTACTGATCGTATCATATCCTTGATGGGCAGTGATCAATAAGGATATGGCTAACGCAATCAGCCCGGTACCTATCAAAACTTGTGCAAATTTTTTGGTTTCTTTCACAACATCACGCTCTCTTCTTTATTTTTCCTCTCTTAGTTTACCGTGAAAGCGTCACAATTACTATCATTTAATCACAAAAACCGGATTTTTTTTGAAGAAATCTAAATTCAATCAAGGGATTCATAATGCTGTTCATAGGTATCGCGAAACTCTTTGGGGGTCAAACCATTCAATTTCTTAAACATTTTGGAAAAATAGTTGGTATTGTTGTAACCAATGCGATCCCCGATCTCACTGATCGTGGCTTTCGAATGAAGCAGCAGCTGTTGGGCTTGCTTGATGCGCACCAGATTGACATACTGATTAAAGCTCATTTCCGTTTCTTTCTTAAAGAGCTGCCCCAAATAAACAACACTAACGTGCAGTTCTTCTGCCGCTGATTTGACCGTCAAATCATGGGTATAACCTTCTTCAATCAGCTGGATCGTCTTTTGAACGATCTCTGAATAACGTTTTTGCGGCGGTTGTGATTTAGCCAATTCCAGCACATCATCAAAGAGTTGCCGCAAATCTGCCAATGTATTGGACTCGCGGATTCGTGCTAAAATCTGCTCATGGTTTTCTTGGGAAAGCACCGGCAGTTGCCGATAAATATCATTGAACAATAAAAAAGAAACATAACGAACATGCTCAGGGTCTGCTTGGGTTTGTTCCAAAATAGCGAACATTTTATCTAGCTCATGTTGGATTGTTTTAACATCCCCGATGGTCAGCGCTTTGTTAAAAGATAGAAACGGGAGTTCTTCGTTTCGCTCTAATATATCCACGTGGATCGTCTGTTCTTGTAAAAACAGATCTGGATAGAAGGCTTGCAGCGATTGAACCTGCTTGATTTTCTCATAGGCTTTATACAAATTCTCCCACTCGTTGATGGTTTCGCTCATGATCAACTGCCAGTCTTTACTATTAAGTTGCTGGGCTAATGCTTTTAAGACAGCGTTGATTTGTTGTCTTGGTCCGGCTGCGGTAATGATCACTTGGTTTTCATCTAATCGCCCTGGTAAGATCAATGGCTGATCGTGTTGCTGAAAAAACGTCGTGATTTTTTGTAAGATCTCGGCAGTCCCATTGAACTGCAAAACGGTAAAGGGTGCTGCTAGCGGCACCCTCTGCTGCGCCAGCAAATGGAGGTACTCGCTTTCGTTCAATTCATCATTCAACCAAAGCAGCAGGCTTGATTCTTGATAAAGTTCTTTTTCTGCCAACAGTTTTTGCTGCTCCTCTAACTCAGCTGCAATTGCTTGAACACTGCTACGCAGTTCTTCTTTGTTAACAGGTTTGACCAGATAATTACGCACACCTAACGCCATGCCTTGTTTGACAAAGGCAAACTCTTGATAGCCTGAGAGAATGATCGAGAAGAATCGATTCCCAAACGCTTGCGCTTGGCGGATCATATCGATGCCGTTCATTTCTGGCATCCGAATATCCGTGATCAGCAAATCAACGGAATGTTCTTGTAGATACTCGAGAGCCTCACTAGCACTTTTCGCTGTATGCACCACCTCAAAGCCCAGCTCTTGCCAAGGCAAGATCATCTGCAGCCCTTGCAAGATCATGTATTCATCGTCAACGAACATTGCTTTATACATCTGCCTCATGCCCCCTTTGCAAACTGTTTTCATCTAGACGGATCTTGACCGTAAACCCAGCGGCTGCTTGAGACGTAACATCCATTTGATAGGCGCCGTTGAACATCCCCCGCAACCGTTCGTGAACATTTTTGATCCCGATCGAGGTTTGGGCTCCGATCTCCTGATTTTGCAGTTCTTCATGAATCATCGCTAACTGCTGCGGATCTGCGCCTTTGCCATTGTCTTTGACTTCAATCACGATCTGATCGGCTTCTTTATAAGCTTTGATACTGATGGCGTTATCATTGCGCTGATAATCGATACCGTGAACAAAATAGTTTTCGACAAGCGGCTGCAGCGTGAACTTCGGCAATTCCAACTGTTCTAATGTCGGATCGATAGTTACATGATAGGCGATCTTATCTGGGTAGCGCATCTGAAACAAGTAGACATATTTTTCACAAAAATCGATTTCTTCTTTTAAGGTCTTCGTCTTTTCTTGCGTCGTATTGTTCCGTAGCAGTGCCGAAAAGGCATAGACGACATCTGCCAGCTCTTCTTGGTTGCGGCTCAAGGCATACATTCGAATGTATTCTAAGGTGTTATAGAGAAAATGCGGATTGATCTGGGCTTGCAATGCCCGCATGTCGGCATCCCGTTGTTTGATCTCCAGTGTGTAAATATCTTTGATGTACTCGTTGATACTGTAAGTCATTTGATTAATGGCTTCTGCGATTTCTTTCAGTTCTTGTTGGACATTGGCGGTATCGATCCGTTTGTCAAAATTCCCTTGGCTGACTTCTTTCGTCGCATAGACGATCTGCTCTACTTGCGATGTATAGCGCTTAAAGGTGCGATGAAGCACCCATAGGACCAATAATAGAATCCCAATCCCAAAACTAAAGATCCAAATGGCGCTGGAAAAAATATCCCGCCAAATCACCCTTTTTGACAACAAAACCAGGGACACTTCTCCGCTGACAGTGGTTTGTTTTTTGATATAAAAGTCTTTCGAAAGAGTGTCGTGAATGGTTCCGTGAGCAACCGCCTGATCAATTTTGGCTAAAGTTTCCTTGCTGAGGTTCGTGGCATCCTTGTACAGCCGCTGACCATTTGAGGTATACAAAAAACTGTTGATTCCATGAATTTGGTTGTCTTCTTGTCGATTGGCTAAAACATCGTCTGAACGAAAGATCACGTAGACTTGGCCTAGGGGCTGGGCATAATTACTTGGTTGGGCGATCGAACGAACAAAAAACAGACGATTTTTTAAATCAATCTGTTTGCCGCTGTGTTTTTCTCCGTAAGGTGTATCCGGCGTTGCCACTAGTGTCTCATTGCTTTCATCCAATTTAATGATGATCTCTTCGATACTAGGATGATTACGAATCAAACGATAGAGAATATTGGGCAAGTATACACTCTGTCCCGTCTGGCGAAAAATATCATTACTATAGGAAAAATAATCTGGCAATGAAAGCTGCAAATAGTTGCGTAATGATTCAAAGGCGGTATCTGAACTAGTAAATTCGCCAAGTACCGTTGAAACAACGGTATTTTGATCTTGCACGTAAGCATCCAGCTGCAAGCTTGTGCTCTCCACTAAACGTTCACTCGTAGTAAAACGATCCGCTCCGGTATAAGCGGTCAGGACCAGCATAATAATGATGGAGATGATCACCAAGAGCACACTGTACAGCTGCATCAACTGATTGATCAAAAAATCATGTTTGAACAAACGAAAACGCCACTTAGTCATGTGCCAAATCCCGATCAATGACGTTTTTTTCCTGGCTGATCGCCACATGGCACCATAAAATCAGTAAGCTGAATGTTCCAAAGAGCAAGAGCCCTTTCATCATCCAAGTAAAAACTAGAATACTAGCGATCCCAACCAGTAATTTTAGAAAGGTCGCCATATGAAGAAACAGACACACAAAGGACAATTTCAGGTTATTCCACAAGGAAATCTCATAAGACGTGTCAAAAACCACACTTAACAGGTACAGTAAAACACTCAATCCACTGACAACAACTAAAACAAAAGAGATCATCAACCAAATCAAGCCTTGGATCTGGGTAGCTAAATACAAGTTATACACTAAGAACCCTGTCAGTAGGAAAAACAGATAAAACTGCTTGTTGGCCTTGACAAAGACGTTGCGCCAAATGCGCCATGCACTACGAAAGCTTTGATTCTCATAGTTCAGTCCATCTTCGTGGATCAAAGCACTGATGGTATGAAACGCTGGACCGATCCCTAAGATTCCACCACCGGCAAGCGTCAATACGACAAAAAACAAATTCAACTTCACGATCGCCCAAATCAAGCGAAAGCCCTTGACCAACCCGCTATTTGCTGTTTCTTCCATTTAAATTCCTCCCTTATTTGTTCCCTACCGAAAATGTAGCATGATTCCAGCTTCCTACTCAAGCTACCTGAGAATCTTTTAATGCTATGTACGTTTTAGATGCAACATGCTTGCTGTTTGAACGTTAAAAACAAAAGTAACGTTTTTTATCAAAGATTTTGCTATTTACTTTAAAAGAAAAAGCAGCCAAAAGCTAGACGTGGGAACCATTGGTCCTGATGCGTTTAGCCTCCGGCTTGCTTGATCTATTGATTTATGAGAACCACCTGTTGCTTATTCTTGGCTTGCGCGGTACTCATCAAATTGTTTTTGCATTTCATCGCGGACCTTCTCCCAGCCAGCGGTTTTTAATTCTTCGTTTAGTTTCGGAACATTTTCTTCTGGATCGATCGTTCCGGTTGCTAAACTTGCTTTGTAACGGTTCATGACATTGGCGATATTCGTGATTTCTGTTTTCACGTTATCAGTCTTGAAGTTGAACCCTAAGATTGGTGATGCTTCCGCGTTAGCGATGTTTTCATCACGCTCTTTGATCATATCGTCTGTGATGGATTCTTGTGTGTAAAGGATCATGTTGTTTCCAGTGTTCCAAGCAGCCATCCGGGTATTTGGCAAGTAGCCATCAAGGAGACGGATCTTGTTGTCTTGGCCTTCGATTTTTTCCCATGCTTCGCCTTCGACACCCCAAACCAATCCATTCAACAATTCAGGATCGCTGTTCAACAAGCCCAACACTTCCACTGCTTTTTCTTTGTTTTTCGAAACATTCGCTACGACAAAGTTTGCCATTTGCGCTTGTCCGGTTGATTTTAATTGTTTCGTGATTGGACGTGAAACCAATTCATGACCTGCGGCATTGCTTAAGATCGTATCGCCGTAATCCATTGGTCCTTGGGTTTCTTCACGCATGAACCATGTGTTGCCTTCTAATGGGTAACCAGTTGTATTGGTGGCTGCATCGGTTGGGATCAAGCCTTCGTTGTACCATTTGTGCATCAATTTCAAGTTTTCCATTTGTTCATCATCTTCGTATTTATTGATGATCTTCGTTGTATCGCCATCCAATTTGACAGCAAATGGGTAATCTTTCCCAATCACATAATCATAGTTTCCAGAAACATTAAAGGTTTGTCCGATCGCAAACGGTGCGATGTTTGGTTCTTCTTCTTTGAACTTCTTCAACACGTCTTCGGCATCCGCATAAGATTCGATCCCGCTGATATCCAAATCATATTTATCTAAATACTCTTTATTGAAGGTCAAGACTTGTTGGGCATAAATATTGCCGTTGACTGGAAAGGCATATAATTTTCCGTCGATCGTATTGCCTTTGATATAAGATTCGTCTAATTGATCATACGCTTCTTTGGCATATTTTGGTGCTAACTCCGTCAAATCTGCATACGCGCCTTTTTGCGCATTCGCAACATAGTTTGAGGCAAAGGAAATATCGTAGTTTTCACCCGATGAAATGATGGTGCTCATTTTTTGATCCCAGTCTCCCCAGCCGATATACTGCAGATCGATGCGAGCGTTGGTTTTTTCTTCAATGCGTTTATTAGCGATCTCCATTAATTGATCAAAGTTTTCTGGCTTGTCCCCGACTTGATACATCAATAAAGTCGTTACGCCGTCTGCATTGTTTTCTGAATCGGATGTTGCGCCGTTCGACCCACAGGCAGCCATTCCCAAAGTTGCCGCTGCGGCCATCCCAGCAAAAGCTGTTTTTTTCCACAAATTCATTTTTGTTTCCTCCCTATACTCATTTGATTATTCTTTGACGCCACCAATTGTCAGACCACCGACAAAATACCGTTGGAAGAATGGATAGGTGATCGCAATCGGTAAGGTTGCAACAACAACGATTGCCATGCGAGCAGTTTCGCTTGGCAAAGCGGCCAAACCACCTTGGATCTGGGCAGCCATACCAGAGCTTTTAGCTAGATAGTCCAAGTTACTTTGAATCCGCATCAAAAGTGCTTGTAACGGCACTAAAGAGTCTTTTTGAATATACAACAATGCATTGAACCAGTCGTTCCAATAGCCAAGAGCGGCAAATAGACTGATCGTCGCGATCCCTGGAACCGCTAACGGCAACACGATGGATAGAAAAATCTTCATTTCGCTGGCACCGTCGATGCGCGCAGATTCTATAATACTATCTGGTACCGTCTTTTTAAAGAAGGTCCGCATAACAAGGATATTAAAAGGCCCTAAGGCAAGGGGTAAAATCAATGCCCAAATCGTATCTTTCAATTGGATCAAGTTGACCATCACTAAGTAATTGGCAACCATCCCTGGCGCAAACAACATGGTGATCAAAGCGAAGATCGTAAAGAACCGACGGAATGGAAAATTTGAGCGAGAGATGACATAGGCATATAGCGAAGTCATCGTTGCATTGACGAAGGTACCAAAAACAGTGATAAAAATAGATACGCCAAATGCTTGGAAAATTTTGCTGCTCATTTGTCCGCTAAACAGGTAGGTATATGCTGCGAACGAAAATTCTTGTGGCCAAAAGCGATAGCCGTTTTCTGCCAAAGAGGTTTCACTGGTCAATGAGATCGCGATCACAAAGAGAAACGGCAAGACACAGGAAATCGCGAACAGACCGATCACGATATTAAAAATCAGGTTGACCGTTGGGTTAAAGGAGCGGATCTCGACTTTCGTTACTTTTTTCTTCATTTATCCATCCTCCTTAGAATAATGCTGAATCTGGTTCTAGTTTACGAACAACCAAATTCGCTGTTAGTAATAATAATGCCCCAACCACTGATTGATAAAGGCCGGCAGCTGCGGTCATCCCGAAGTCGCCTGTGGCAGTCAGTCCATTATAAATGTACGTATCTAAAACGGAGGTGACTTGGTACAACGCCCCAGAGTTTCGTGGGACTTGATAGAAAAGTCCGAAGTCGGCACGGAAGATCCCACCGATGTTCAAAATCAACAAGACGGAAATCATTGGAATCAGTTGTGGCAACGTCACATTTTTAATCTGCTGCCATTTGCTGGCACCATCGACCATCGCGGCTTCGTAATACGTTTGATCGATCCCGACCACTGACGCATAATAGATGATGCTGTTGTAGCCTAAGCTCTTCCAGACATTCATAAAGACGAAAATAAACGGCCACCATTTCGGATCAGCATACCAGTTGATTCCTTCACCGCCCATACCCGTGATCCATTGGTTGATGATCCCTTTGTCTGGACTCAAAAAGGCATAGACAAAGTACGAAATAACCACCCAAGAAAGGAAGTACGGCAACAGTGACATCGTGTGATAAACTTTTACCAAACGCTTATTGCGTAGCTCACTCATTATAATGGCAAAGGCAATCGCAAAGAATAGGTTGAATGCTAAAAATACGATATTGTAGAGTAGGGTATTTCTAGTGATCAGCCAAGCATCATTGGATGCAAATAAAAATTTAAAGTTATCAAAGCCGACCCATGGGCTTTGTTTCAAACTGGCAAAAAAGCCGTCTGGTGAAATGTGGAAATCTTTGAACGCCACCACATTTGCGAATACAGGTATATAGAAAAAAAAGATAAACCAGACAACACCTGGCAAAGCCATCAATATCAATGCTTTGTATTGCCAGACATTCCTCCAAAACCCCTTTTTCTTCACATCTCATCATCTCCTTCATGCTACTAGAATAACGCTTTCATCCCTAAAAAATAAGGAACAAACTAAAGATAAAATGAAACAAATTAAAGGTCTTTGTTTATATTTTGTTTTTATTCTCTAAAAACCTGAAAAACGTCCTACCTTTTGCAAGATAGGACGCTTCATTGATTTGTTTTTTATGAATGATCAGTCGACAAAGCCGTTTTGCTGAATCACTTCGTGGAACCACTCACCAGACTTTTTGATGGTCCGTTTTTGGGTAGCCAAATCGACAGCAATAAACCCGTAACGATTTTTGAATTCATTCAGCCAAGACCAATTATCCATGCAAGTCCACATGTGATACCCGCGGCACCGGCTGCCTTCTTGGATTGCTTGGTGAACATACCGCAAATGATCTTTGATAAAGGTGATGCGGTACTCATCTTGGATCTGACCGCTGGCATCGATAAAGCGTGTTTCATCTTCGACTCCCATGCCGTTTTCTGAAATATAACAAGGGATATTGCCGTAGTTGTCTCGTAGGTTGATCAAGGTATCATAAATGCCTCGTTCATAAATTTCCCAGCCTCGATGGGGATTGATTTTCTTTTCTGGCCAATCATAAACATCGAAGTAATCTTCTGGCATTGGAGTGTCCGCTGTTTTGGCAGAACGCTTTTGCTGCACCCGCCGCGGCTGATAATAGTTGACCCCCAAGAGATCGACCGTGTTTTCTTTAATGATCTGCAAATCTTCTGCTCTGGTTTCTGGCATGATCGCCAACTCGTTTAAGACAGTGATCAATTCTTCCGGAAAGGTGCCTTTGACCGCTGGATCTAAGAAGGAACGGTTGAAAAAGGCATCTGCCAGTTGCGCCGCTTGGCCATCTTTTTCATCATTCGGATCTTTCGGATAGGTCGGTGTCAAATTCAAGATGATGCCGATTTCGCCTGATTGCTGAGACTGACGGAAGCGTTGGATCGCTAAAGCGCTGGCGAGTGCTTCATGGTAGCCGACTTGCACCGCATGTGCCAAGTTGATTTCTGCTGGGTAATGCTGTTGATACAAATACCCCATCTCCACTGGCACGATCGGTTCATTTTGCGTGAACCAATGACGGACTTGATCACCGAACAACTCAAAACACAAAGCGGCATAATCTGCAAATGCTGTGACAGTCTCGCGATTGAGCCAGCCGCCTTCTTTTTGCAGTGCCATCGGCATATCAAAATGATACAAATTGATGAAGGGCTCGATGCCATTTTCGATCAAAGTGGCGAAGTACTCGCGATAAAACGCCACCGCTTGTTGATTGACCGCTCCTCTTCCTTCTGGCAGCAAGCGACTCCACTGGATCGAGGTTCGAAAAGAATTAAAGCCGATCTCTTTCATCAATGCTACATCTTCTGGGTAACGCTGCAGCAGCTGGACGGTATCTTTGGGTCCCCGTTTTTGATAAAAGCGTTCTGGTTCCGTTGCGTACCAACAGTCCCAAATCGAATCGCCTTTGCCATCATCGGCCGTTCGTCCTTCAGTTTGCGGACCGCTGGCAGCGGCTCCCCACCAAAAATCTTTAGGAAAATGCAGGTTAGTCATGGGCAGTCACCTGCTCTTTGCCTAACAAGAGACAGCCGATAATGCCACTTTTGTTCGGCAAGCCCCAAGTGACGATGTAGTCTTCCACTGGTGGTGTCTCCATATAGCCTGCCATTTGTTTCAGGAAGGCTTGTTGGATTTGAGCGAGTAAATGCGGCTGATTCATGACCCCACCACCTAAAATGATTATCTCAGGTGCTAAAGTTAACGTGATATTGACCAGCGCTTGCCCTAGATAAAAGGCCTGCAACCCCCAAATCTCGTGCGCTTGCGGCAAGTCTTGTCCTTTGATCCCCGTACGTCCTTCCAAAGAAGGCCCTGCGGCTAATCCTTCCAGACAGTCGCCGTGATACGGGCATGTACCAGCATACATATCTTCACTGTGACGTTTGACATAGGTATGACCGATTTCTGGATGACCGATCCCTTCGAAAATCTTTCCTTCACGAACGACCCCGGCGCCAATGCCGGTTCCTACCGTCAAATAGACACAGCTGTCTTTGCCTTGTGCCGCTCCTTGGCGTAATTCTCCATAAGCGGCAGCATTGACATCTGTTGTCCAAGCAAATGCTGTCTCTGGGTAGCGCTTCTTCAACGCACCGAGAAAATCGAACTGCTGCCAGCCCTGTTTCGGCGTGGCTAGTATGTGGCCATAGGTCGCTTGGGTTGGATCGATCCCGATCGGACCAAAGGAACCGACCCCTAATGACACGAGATCGTAGGGATCGAAAAAGGCAAAGATCGCCGCTAACGTTTCCTCTGGCGTTGTCGTTGGGATCGACTCTTGGGCGATGATCGTCAGCTGTTCATCGGCAACGGCACAAATCATTTTTGTGCCGCCGGCTTCAATTCCTCCGTAAACCATCATTTCTCACTCCTTTACTCCAATGGTTCGAATTTCATATGGGTGTAATTGCTCATTGACGGACGATGCTTGTTCTTCCTCTAATAGGTTCAACAGACAGAGTGTCGCCTGCTCTTTTTGCACATGAAAGGCAGTGGCTTGATCCGCCAAATTATAGCCCCGCAAAACGATCTGCTGGTCTTGGCGATTGCGTTTTAAGGCGGTGATAGCTACCGTCGTTCCATGAGCTTCCATGTATTGGTTGCTGCTGGCTAGCTTGCCTTGATGCTTGTCGGTCTGGCTTGCCGTCCAAGGAACTTGGGCAGCTTGTGCTTGGCGATACGTTTCATAACGTTCTTCAGGAGCCCCATGACAGGCTACGCCATATTCAAAGGTGTGGCTGCCTAAGCATTGCGCTTCTGGTGTTGGGAAGTAGCCCCAATCGCCTAGCTCTCCCGTACAGCGCAACAAGGTCAAGCAGATCTGATCCTTCACGATTTCATATTCGTTCAAACCAAAATTAGAAACCGTCATGCCGCCTGTTTCATCATGCAAGTTGACAAAGGCGTGTTGATGCTGCGGATTCGTTGGGTTTTCCCAATGACTGGAAACCTGATTCGGCCGTTTTACGACTTCATAAATGCTATCAGCTTCATGGAAATCCGTGATGATCCCTGTTGGGAATAAAACCCGCAGTCGTTGATCTTTGCTTTGGTTGTTGACGGTGGTTTTAAATGCCAGGCGGTTGCTGGTTCGTTCTAAGCGAATCTCCGTCTCGATCTTGAAAGCAACCAATTCTTGACTCCGCTGTGCTTTACGGAAACGGAAATCGACGACAGCTTTTTGTTCTTCTAACAAACGGTCATCTGCTGAAACAGGAATCTGTAATTCTTGCGTCAGTCGCACAATTCCCACCAGCGGATCGTTTTGTTCGATCGTCACCTGATGCGGAAATTGCGTCGATAAGATTGCTTGATCCCCTTCTGGTTGTTTGAAGATGTACTCATTGGCGATATCCCCCACATCCTCGAAAACCAGTAAATTGCGATACGTTTTTTGGGTTGCTTTGTCTGTAATCGTCAAGCTGCCGTTTTCAGTAATGACGGCTTCCAAATGTGCGTTGGCAAGTTTACGCCCTCCTTCTGAAACGATCGGTGCGCTCTCTACTGGCGTAGCGGCTTTTTCCACTAGGGCAAAGGTCTGCCATGAAAATTCCGGCAACTGGTTTGCTTCTACTTGAACCGTGACAAAGCGTTTCATGAAAGGAATCCGAAAGGCATCTTTAGGCAATTCATAGTCAAAAAGGACCTCTTCTTCACTGATGATCGCAGCAACAGGTTTCCCCTGTTCATCGATCACCGCATAAGAACCTTTTGGCTTCGCCAATAATTCGTGGTAAAGCTTGCTTGGCAATCCTTCACGGAATGTTTTACGCTCAAGTTCGATCACGACTTCCACTAAACCAGAACGGGTGCTGCCAGTGGTGTTGAAGACCACAAAGGGACGACTCTCCTCAGGAAACCTGCTCGTGTCGATGGCGGCTACTAAATTGCGTAACGCTTCATCTGCCACGAACTTACCAATTTCATTGGCTTTTTCAAACCGCGGCATCATTTCTCGGTGTACTTCGTCCACTGAACAGCCGCAGATACTGTCGTGAGGATGATTTTGCATCAGTGTTTTCCACGCATGATCCAACATATCGTGAGGATAGCTGCCGCTTGCTTCATAAGCCATAGTTGCTAATGGTTCAGCGACATTTTCTAATTGGCGGGAAACCTTTGTATTCCATTGTTTCAGATAGACTCGGGAAGAGGCGGTATTGGCTAGAGTATACCAACCATCGGTTTCTTGACTGGTCAATTCACCTGTGACAGTTCCTAGGTCATCTGGCAGATCTGCTTGCACCGCTTCAAGGTATTCGGTAAAGCTGGCGTGTTTGAATTCATACTCTGGGAAAAGCTCGTTAGCTGTACGAATCGCTGCCGAAATGTCTTTTTGGACAGGTTGATGATCGACCCCATTCATCATTAAGTAATGATTGGTGGCACCAAATTTCTCTACATCTTGCAGTTTTTGTGTCCAAAAAGCTTTGGCTTCTGCTTTATCCACTGGAATCTCATTGCCATTGGAGTACCAGTTGGCAAAAAGTAGACCAAAGATTTGACTGCCATCTGGACCTTCCCAATGCATTTCAGAATATTGGGAAGTAAATTGATCATCGGGTAAAACTTCGTTGTCAAAGCCGATTGGTTTGACGCCACGTCCAAATGCAGCACTTTCAAGATTGGCTTGCAGCATCATTTGCGGGGTTTGCCCCATATTGCCGAAAGTATCTGGGAAATACCCCAACATAACAGGGGTGCCCCACTTTTTGCTTTCTGCCATTCCAATCAGCATATTACGGGTGTTTGATTCAGCACTTATCAAAAAGTCATCTTGCAAAATATAAAACGGACCGATCTGTAATTTTCCTTGTTTGATGGCCGCTTTGACCGCTTCGCGTTTTTCAGGTCGCACTTCTAAATAGTCATCCAAGATGATCGTCTGCCCATCTAGATGGAAGCTGTGGAACTCAGGGTCATTTTCAATTAACTCTAAAAGATCATCCATCAATTCAACTAGCCGCATGTGATGCTGTTCGTAAGGCATGTACCATTCCCGATCCCAGTGGCTGTGAGAGATGATATAAACTTGTTTCTTCATTGATTTTTACTCCTCGCTGTTTGCGTCGTTGGACTGCTTTTTGTGTCACTCGAACGGTCGTGGGTCGTGCTGCTTATTTTTCCACTCGGATATCGAAATAATCCATGACCAATTCACAAAACATCATGTTCGCCCAAGAGAACCATTCTCTCGTGTATTGCGAAGGATAATCGACATCGAACCCTTCATGCATCAAATTTGTACCCGCATCTGTCGCCACTAACTGATCCAAAATTCGTTTCTTTTCTTCTTTGTCAGTGGTGGTCATGCCTTCCATTGCCATGGCGATCGGCCACACATAATTTTCTGGCGTATGAGAGCTGCCAATGCCTTTAGCGTATTTGCCTTCATAGAAATACGGATTTTCACTGCTTAACAACGTTTTACGGGTCTGAAGATAAAGGGGATCTTCCATACTGCCATACCCCAAGTAAGGGGCGGCGATCAAATTCGGCACGTTGCTGTCATCCATCAGTGTGCCATTGCCGAATCCATCCACTTCATACGCGTAGACTTCTTCGCCAGCTTGATTTTTGGTCAACCCGTATGCTTTAATCCCTGCTTCGATCTCTGCTTGCAATTTTTTCGCTTGTGCCACGATCGCTGTGTCTTCTAAAACCGTCGTAAAGATTTCTTGGATATAGCCTAAGACCACCACCGCAAACATATTGGAGGGAATCAAATAGCCGTATTTGCAGGCATCATCACTTGGTCGAAAACCTGACCAAGTCAAGCCAACGGGTTTCACCGGCGCGCCTTTGCCGTCATGAGTCAAGGTATCTTCTTTTCGCCAGGTATCCCGTTCAAAGCGATACGGGGATTCCTCATGGTTTTGTTCTGTTACAAACACCTCCAAGGCTTTTTTGATGCCTGTTACAAAATCATCATTGAACTGATCTGTTCTGCCTGTATTTTTATATAGCAGATAGGCCAGTTGGATCGGATAACACAAAGAATCGATCTCATATTTGCGTTCCCAGATCCAATCGTTCATTTCTGTATCGTCTGTTTGGTGGCCAGCGCCATTGGCTGATTCGTTAAAGGCATTTGCGTAAGGATCGATCGTAATATAGTAGAATTGCTTCTTGACCAACCCGCTGATCATACTTGCTAAGTCTTCATCTTCTTTGGCGATCACTAAATACGGACGAACTTGCGCAGTGGAATCTCGCAGCCACATGGCTGGAATATCCCCCGTCAGTAAAAAGGTCGTGCCATCCTCATGACGCTTGACCGTCGTTAATAGTGTATTGGCAAAAGCTGCATTAAAATTTTTCGCCCAATCGGCATGCGTTTCTCCGCATAGATCCGTAATCGTTTCCATAAAAGTTGCTACTGAAGTTGGTATTTCTTTATAAACCATTCCATCACCTTCCCTTATTTGATATATCAATTTACGAACCTAGTATATCATGAATCATGTGAATGTCTAGCGCTTTTTCAAAATAATTAAAGGGTTTTCATTTTTATCGGTTTATGGTATGCTAACAAATATGATATATCAAAAGGGGTTTTCTTATGAAACAACCATTATATAAAAAAATTTACGCGGAGCTTCACGAAGCCATCGTTGAAGGGCGATTAGCTCCGGGCAGTCGTGTCCCTACTGAAAAAGAACTATCTGAACAATACCAAGTCAGTCGGATCACCTCTAAAAGAGCCTTGACGGAACTGGAACAAAATCAGCTGATCTATCGCGTGCAAGGCAGCGGCAGCTTTGTCCGAGAATTGAAGGAAAAAAAAGCGACTGGACGAATTTTGTTTGTATTGCCCTTTGCCAATGATCTCTCTTTAGGAAACTTTACCGAAGGCATTTACCCCGTGATGCAAGAACACGGCTTTGAACTTTTGATGACACCAGTGGATTATTTGGAAAAAACGACGGCAGCTGAGCTGATGCAAGAATTCGACGGCCTGATCTATTACGCCAGCAATACGTTTTCTTACTATGACTTGCTGTTCGAATGTGCTGAAAAACACTTTCCTATCGTGACCTTAGATAAAAAGCTGCATGAGTTTGATTTTCCAGCGGTCATGCCAGATAACTTTCAAGGTGGACAGCTAGCTACGGAGCATTTACTTGCGTTGGGGCATCAACGGATCGCTTATATTTTTGGTGATACCCACCATCCACAATCCGTCCGTCAGCGTTATCTAGGTTACATCGATGCGCTGAAAAAAAACCAAAGAACCTTTCGCACCAAGCTAGACGACGCTACTGCCAGTATCGCAAATGCGCTTGCCTACCTGGAAGAACATCAGGTCACGGCAGCCGTCTGTGAAAATGACTTGATCGCCATCGAATTGATGCGTGCACTGCGTCAAGCAGATTTGCACGTCCCTGCCAACATTTCCCTGGTTGGTTTCGATAATATCCAAGCCGCTGCCCTCGTTGATCCAGCACTAACGACCATCGGGCAGAATTTTGCGGAGATGGGGCGCTTGGCAGGAAACCAAGTGATTGAGAAAATCAACGCTGCGAAGGCAGCACCCCCAGTACCAACGGAGACGACCACCCATTTAGTGGCTGTTTCTTTGATCAAAAGAGAATCAACCCAATTAAAGGAGTGAACCAAGTGAACGTATCAATGATCGACACACGACACGGAACAGACAACCAATATAGTTTTTCCCATGGCAACTGCCTGCCTTATACAGGGGTTCCTTTTGGCATGAACTACTTTGCCCCGCAAACCAGCGATCAACGAGGCAGTTGGTGGTTTCATCCAGAAGATCGAACCTTTCAGGGCTTTCGCATCACCCATCAGCCTAGCCCTTGGATGGGTGATTTCAGCCATCTGACGATGCTGCCGATAAACGGCACGCTTTCTGAAAATACCCTTTTCCATGCGCAAAGCTCGTATCGTCCGGAAGAAAGCACCTTTAATCCAGCCTTTCTTAAAATCAAGACGCAGCGGTATTTAACAACAACGACTTTGATTCCCAGTATGTATGGCGGTGTGCTGTCTATTGAAAACTGCGGGGATCAGCCGGGTCTTGGCTTGTCACTGCCGGGTGACTATGTCTTAGAACAGTTGGATGAACAGACAGTGGCTGGTCAACTGATCGTATTTTCAGGATGCGAAGACGAAAGCTTCACCATCCATTTCGTCTATCGTTTTGAAACACCCATCACGGCGATCGAAGGTGCCTTGACAGGCAAAGAAGCCTTCGTCGTTCTCCGCTTTGATGATTGCCAAACACAGACGATCCGTTTTGCAACCTCGTTTCTCAGTCGCGAACAAGCTTGTTTGAACTTGCAGCGGGAACAGCAATGGGCTCCTGCCGATTATCTGGCTTCTGTCCAACAGCAATGGAATCATTTTTTGCAAAAAATCGAGATCGAGCATCACGATCAAGCACAAGTTTCTACTTTTTATCATAATTTTTATCGCTTATTCTTGTTTCCTCAAACCTTCTTCGAAATCGATCAAGAGGGTCGCAAAGTGCACTGGGATACCTTGGCAAAAGCGATCAAACCAGGACCACTGTACACAAACAACGGCTTTTGGGATACGTATAAAACTGTCTACCCGCTCTTTTCACTCTTGGCTGTCGAACAATTGGAAGACATACTGGAAGGCTTTTTGAACAGTTATCGCGAAAGCGGCTTTTTACCAAAATGGCTATCACCTGATGAGCGGGGGTTGATGCCCGGGACGCTGATCGATGCCGTGATCGCTGATGCCGCAGTAAAAGGTATCCGTCCCGATTTGATGCCCGAATTTTTAGCAGCGATGAAAAAAGGTGCCACCGTCCAAAGTGAAAATCCCAATTATGGTCGGCGCGGCACGACGGACTATTTGACTTACGGGTATGTGCCATTGACGCATCATGAATCGGTCAATCACACCCTTGATTATTGTTACAGTGATTTTTGTATCTCACAAGTCGCGCAACAGCTGGGTGACGAGCAAGCAGACTATTATCAGCAGCAATCGCAAAATTACCGCAACATTTTCGATCAGGAGACCGGCTTTATGCGGGCAAAAGACCCAGATGGCGCTTTTCGTCCAGAGTTTAGTGACACACGCTGGGGCTTGGATTATGCAGAAGGCAGTGCGTGGCAAAGTAGTTTTGCTGTTTACCATGATTTCGCTGGCTTGATCACTGCACACGGCGGCAAAGCGGCCTTTGAAGCAAAACTGATCGACTTGTGCAATCAAGAACCTCGCTATACGACAGAAGGCTACGGGTTCGAGATCCATGAAATGAGTGAGATGGCCGCACTCGATTTTGGTCAGCTGGCGATCTCCAATCAGCCAAGCTTCCACTATCCGTATCTATTCAGCTATTTGGGCAAACCAGAAATGGCACAGCCCTTGATCAAGCAGCTACTGACACAGTGCTTCAATGACTCACCAAAAGGCTTTCCTGGCGATGAAGACAACGGCAGCATGGCTGGTTGGTACATCTTCAATGCCTTGGGCTTTTATCCAGTCACACCGGGGACAGGCGAATATGTCATTGGCATGCCCTTATTTGATCAAGCAACACTGCATCTTGCTTCAGGCAAAGACTTAGTGATCAAGAGCACGCCCAATGCGCCGCAACAGCTCTTCGTGGATAAAATTACATTGAACGAAGAACCCTTCGAGCGATTATTTTTCACCCACCAAGAATTGACTGCCGGTGGTACATTGAACTTCCAGCTAGGTATCGTCCCTCGCAGCAAAGAGTGGTCAGCCGATGCCTATCCTTATAGCGTCAGTCAACCACATGCATAACGAAAAAACCGCTCCTTAGCAACAGGCAGCAGTCTACTTTCAGTCAATTGAAAGTGCACGCTGTCCCTGCCAGGGAGCGATTTTTTTATTGTTTCATTTGTAGCGGTAACAGACGTTCGATAGTTTTCAGCACGCCATTTTCATCGTTTGATTTGGTCACAAACGCTGCCGCTGCCTTGACTTCCTTAAAGGCATTGCTCATGGCGAAACTAAACGTGCCAGCTGCCATCAACTCCAAATCGTTCAAGCCATCGCCGAAAACCATTGTCTCCTCGGGTGTGACGTGCAGCAATTCTTGCAAGTGTGCCACAGTCGTTCCTTTGTGGACGCCTTGATTGGTGATATCGATCCAAGCGGCTTCCGAAGCCACGATGTACGCTTCATTGGTAAATTCGCTTAACTGTTGGACATGCTCAAAACAACGTAGTTTGGGATCAAAAATAGTGAGCTTCACAAAATCTTCTGTGATAGTTTGATAATCCGCCACCGTTTTGACCACCCGATAAGAGCCACGCACTTTCTGCGCATCCGCTTCATTGGTTGTGTCAGCAATGTACGCCGCAGTCGGTGTACAAGCGATGATCACATGATCTTGCGCAATCGCAGCGAGCTTCGCAATGATCCGCCGCCCTAATTCGTTTGGCAGCAGCGATTCAAAGATGTACTCTCCTTGATGTTTGATGCGGGTCGCGCTATCCCCAAGAATCCAAACATCCGCTGCTGCTTCACCAAACAGTTCTTCCACTCGTTCACACTGTTTGCCGGTACACGCAGCAAAAGCAACACCCGCTTCTTTCATTTGTTGGCTGACTTGTTCATAATAAGGCCGATCAAAACTGCCTTGGCTGTTCAAAAATGTACCGTCTAAATCTGTGATGACTAATTTGATCATACGTTTCTCTTCCCCTCTACCTCGTGTCCTCTTCATTCCAAATCACTTAATTAACGTTATTAATTAAGTATACTTATTTTCAAGTTTTCCGTCAAGTCAGTCTTTTAAAAACTTTACATCGTTTCATCCCGTCGGTATACTTAATTAAATCACTTCATTAAGGAGAACATTTATGGCTTCTACCACCCATACCATTCGCCAGCAAAACAAACAGCTGGTTTTAAAAACTTTGTTTCAAAACGGGGCATTATTCGCTTCCGATTTAGTGAAGAAAACCGGCATCAGCATGGTCACCACTAACTCATTATTAAAAGAATTGTTAACAGAGGGGGAAATCACGAAAGGTCCGCTGGAGCAAAAAGAGCTAGGACGACCAGCAGTGACCTATCAGCTAAATCAAGACCGAGGTCATTCTCTTTTGCTTAGCTTTATCGATCACGATGGCTCCTTGGCTCTTTGGTCCATGCTGATCGACCGCAAGGGGAAGGTTTTGGCAAAACACGACCAGCCCTTTCCTGATGTTGCCCCTCATCGCTTTCAAGAATGTGTAACGAACGAGCTGGCATTATTTCCTTCTGTGGAACAGATCGCCCTCTTTTTACCAGGAAAAATCAGTGGAGGAACCGTGACTTCCAGCTGGTATGAAAAATTTAACGGCTGGCAGCTGGCAGCCCTCGTGGCAGAGGTCACTGCACTGCCCTTCTACTGTCAAAACGATGCCCATATTTTAACGATCGGCTATTGCATCGCCCAACAGATCTCCTTGCAGCAAACCATCGTTGGCATGTACAATCCTGAAAAAAGCATGCCCGGTATCACGCTCCTAGTCAATGGTGCGCTTTTAGAAGGAAAAGATGCCCTAGCGGGAGAGGCAAAATTTTTACCCGGCTACTTGGATCAAGGGGCACCGCAAGACCGCACGGCTTTGGTCCAGCGCCTGACAAGCTTACTGCCATTTTACAATGCAGCTTTTGCCCCCCACTGTATCATTTTAGCCAGCAGTGATGCAGTAAAAACCGATCTCTTAGACGCGATCCAAAAAAATCCATTGCTGCAGCAACAACCCAATCAGCCCGCTTTCCATTATATCGATGCTATCGAGGAAGCCATGGTGCTAGGCATGCACTGGCTGATTTTCCGCAAGACACCTTTTGACTTAGCCCGTTGATGACACAAAGACCATAGAATAATTGAGGTGGTGTGATATGAAAATAGCGATCATTGGTGCTGGTCCTCGTGGACTTTCACTTTCAGAACGGCTGATTGCTCATAGCAAACAAAACAAACAAGCCATCGACTTGCTGCTGTTTGATCCTTTTCTTCCTGGGGCAGTTTGGCGCACGGACCAATCGGCAGATTTGCTATTGAATTCTGTGACCAGCCAAGTCACCCTTTTCACGGATGACACATTAAGCACCGGCGGCCCCGTGGTCAAAGGACCTACCTTATACGAATGGGCAGTGACAGAAGGGAAACATTTCGCAGCCACGCATGCCCCTGAGCTCATTGCGAAATGCACAGCACTTGATTCACTTGATCCTAACGGGCATTGCTCGCGGGCGTTATATGGACTCTATCAACAGTGGTTTTATCAGCAGTTGTTAATAGAGCTACCTGAATCCATTACCGTCAACCATCTGTCAGATAGTGTCAGCTCTTTGATCCCTCTTTCCAAAAATCGCTACCAGTTGACGACGGCTCACCAAACATTCCTTGTTGATGCCGTCGTCTTAGCTACAGGCCATTCACAGGCCCAACTGTCATCAGGGGAACAACAATTGGCGGCTGCCGCAGAAAATAATGGCTGGTTTTATGCACCGCCAGCCAATGCGGCAGATACGGATCTAACGGCTGTGAAAGCCGGAGAACCTGTGATTTTACGGGGACTAGGACTTGCCTTTTACGATTACGTCACCCGCTTGACCAGTGGTCGGGGCGGAACCTTCGTCAAAGTCAATGAATCCCTCGTCTATCAACCTTCTGGTGAAGAACCGCAAATCATCGCCGGTTCTCGTCGGGGTGTCCCGTATCATCCTCGTGGCCGCAATCAAAAAACACCAACGCAGCAGCGAAAGCCCGTTTTTTTGACCCCTGAACGCCTAGCTGCTTGGCAAGCAGCCAAAACGGTTGCTGGCAAGACACTGCTCTTCTATTTAAAGAAAGAGGCAGAACTCGTCTATTATCAGACGCTGCTTTTAGAAAAACAGCGGCTTGACAAAGAGCAGCTTGACGCTTTTACCACCGCCTTTGTTGCCACGGAAGGATCTGAAGACTTGCTAAAAAAATGGCAGCTTCCTAAGAGGGAATGGTGGTCATGGCACCAACTAGCCGATCCCTTTGCTCAGAAAGAGCAGCAGTCCTTGCAAGACTTTTTCATTGCGCTATTACGTACCCAAATCCAAGATGCCGAAAAAGGCAATCTAGCGGGACCTATCAGCAGTGCCTTGGAAGTCTTCAAAGATCTGCGTGACCCGATTCGGTTTGTTCTCGATCATCAGCTAATGCCAGCAAAAGACCTGAAAACACTCTTTTGGCAGTCTTTCGTTCCCTTTAACAGCTTTTTATCGATCGGTCCGCCGGTTCAACGACTGCAGGAACTGGTCGCCTTGATGGAAGCCGGAGTGGTGACCTTACTAGGTCCTGACATGACTGTTGAGATCGAGGAGGCTTATTGTACGTATTCAAAGCGATTTCCCGACACACGCTATCACGCGACGCAACTAATTGAGGCCCGCATTCCATCGACAGCGATTCGTCGAACCAACAATTCCTTATTGCGGCAACTGCTAAACGATCGGATCATTCACCCGCACCGGTTGCCGATACCCAATGAGGTGCCTTTTGAGACGGGTGCTATCGCCATCGATCCTGAGACCAATCAGGTCCTTGGACCAGATGAACGCCCCTACACTGCCCTCTATTGTTTCGGGATTCCCACAGAAGGCATCCACTGGCTGACGGCTGCCACTGCTCAGCCAGGAACCGATGCTTGGAATTTACGGCAGGCGGACCAGATCGCCGCTGACCTCTTACACCACATCTTCTAGTCGCTTCTTTTCTATCAAACGCAAACTTCCGAGGAAACGCTTCGGAAGTTTTTTGTTTTTCTTTCGCAAATCCGCAGAAAGGATTTTTCTTTTTTTGAATATTCTTGAAATTTTCTTTAATTGTTACACGAAAATTGCGACAGTCCTAGAAAACCGTTACAATGGAAGAAACGAATGTAGGGAGGTTATCAGATGACCGCTGAATTACAAAAAATAGATGCCTTGATCGCAGAAGTGGAAAAAGTGATTTTAGGCAAACGAGATGTGATCCAATTTACCGTGGCTGCGCTGCTTGCTGGCGGACACGTTTTATTCGAAGATATCCCTGGTGTTGGGAAAACGATGTTGGTCAAATCGTTAGCCAAAGCCATTCAAAGTGACTACAAGCGGGTACAGTTTACCCCAGACCTTTTACCTAACGATGTGTTAGGTGTGTCGATTTTTAATTCCCAAAGCCACCAGTTCGAGTTTCGTCCCGGCCCGATCTTCACCTCCGTCCTCTTGGCAGATGAGATCAACCGAACCACACCAAGGACGCAAGCCTCGCTCTTAGAAGCCATGTCAGAAAATCATGTCACCATCGACAATCAAACGTACCCATTGAGTCCCCACTTTTTTGTGTTAGCTACCCAAAACCCAATCGAATATGAAGGAACGTATCCCTTGCCCGAAGCCCAATTGGATCGTTTTTTGTTCCGCCTGCATATCGGTTACCCAGATTTTCAAGATGAGCTCGCCCTCTTGACTGGAAAACGACAGCAAAGCTTGGATCAGATCCAAACCATTTTACATGCTGATGAAGTGACCGCTTTGAAAGCGATGGTGGACGACGTGTATGTCGATGAGCGGGTCGCCCGTTACGCATTGCAGCTGGTTCAAGCGAGCCGCCAGCATAATGCCATTGACCTTGGTATCAGTCCTCGTGGTGGGATCGCCTTCTTAAAAGGGGCAAAAGCGTTAGCGTTGACGGAAGGACGGACCTTTGTCACGCCGCAAGACTTGCAGCGAATTTTACCAGCAGTCTTCGGTCATCGTTTATTACTGAAAGGCGGCGTTCATGCTAGCGCGGAGACCCTTTCAGATTTGATGAAACAGATGATCCAACGGGTGCCTGTCCCTACGAGGAAATAGCGATGAAGAAAAAAAAGCTTGAACGCGTGCTGCGCCTCCTGTTGTTTAGCGCTGCCTATTTTTTGCTGCTGGCTTACTGTGTGATCTTTAATAATAATGCCGGTTGGAGCCTCTGGTTTTTACTGACTCTGTTATTGTTGCTTGACGCAGTATTCTTGCTGCCCTCCCTCAAGAAGGTCCAAATCGTTTTAGAAGAATCGATCCAAGCTGAAACACAGACAGCGATCACCTTACCGCTGCAAGTCTTCAAGTATCGCCCGACGCTGCTGCCGCTGGTCGATTTCACCTTGCAGTTTGACGATCGTTTCAAGAATAGTCATCACAGCGCCTTTTATCGAGGCAATCTGATTCGGCTCCATCTGCCTTGGACCCCAAAGGAGCGCGGCAGCTATGAAGAATTGCCCGTTCAATTGTACAGCCATGATCTCTTTGGCTTTTTTGAAAAAAGCTACGCTGCAGGTGCGAAACAATCGATTTTGATCCTACCGAAATTGAAGCTAGAAGCCGTTGCCCTATTGCCATTTTTTAAACAGCAAGTCCGCAGCCAAACCCATGGGGAACCCAATTTTTCTATTCGACAGTTCCGTCAATACCAGTTAGGGGATTCATTAAAAAATATCGATTGGAAATTATCCAGCAAACAACAGGAATTGATCTATCGCGAACGAGAATACGAAGAAGAACAAGACATCTTTCTGCTCTTTTGGGGAGAAGATCATCCTGCTTTTGAAGAGACCTTGACACTGTTTTATTCGATCCACCATTTCTCACAAAATCAACGACTTTTCCAGCCGCTCTTGATTGGTGACGGATTGACTTCTCCTTACCAAACGGATGCCGCTGCCTATGCCCAGATCCTTCCCTTCGAGAAAGTTCCTGAAGGGGTACCGCTCTTGACTGGCAGCCATCTTATCTTCATTACCCCGGTTTTCACCCCACAACTGGAAAACTACCTCAGTCAGTTGGAAGCAAAAAACAGCTGCCAAGTGTTTACCTACGCTGATTTAATGAGGCAGTTGAATGAACTTGAGGAGGTGGTAGGATGAGATTTATTAAGAAAGCACTGATTGGTCTTTTGACCTTTCTCAGTCTATCACTGGTGATCTTGCCGTTTATCGCAGTTTATGACCTTGGCAATCAGTTCACCCTGTTAACTTATGCCTTTAGTATCTGTTTGATTTTGACCGTCGTGCCGAAAGTCCGTTACAGTTTGCCTTTGCTGGCAGCCGCTTGGCTGATCGTCTTGTATCGGATCTTTCCTTATGGGACTGCCTTTTCTTTTGACTGGCTACTGCGTTTTTTGCTAGACCTGCACCGTGCCTTTCAAGAGATCCTCAGTGGTGAAGTCGGCTATATCACCGAACTGGCGGCGGTGACATTGATCGTTAGTTGGGTCTTGTTTTTAGCGATCTTACCGATTGCTTATCAACGCTTTTTCTTGATTTACGGTACCATGATCGGCTACTTGCTGACAGTCGTGATTTTTAATCAATTTGACTTGACGTGGCATTTGATTGGTATTTTTCTTTGCGCACTGGCTTCTTCACTGATCCAGCGCAGCACCTTTCGATCCAGTCAAACGATCGCCCCTTGGTTTGGTGTGATGCTATTGATTGGTGGCTTAGCCGTCACTGCTGTCTACTTGCCGCAAACGAGCGTGCGGGATCAGTTGGCAGCCCGTTCCACGCCTATACGGACAAATCTGAATCAGCTGGGTTTTTATCAATTTATTGAAGAACATGGCACCCCCACTGGTTCTCGCACGGGTTTCAGTGAAAATGATCGTCAATTAGGCGGACCACTACTTGATGATGCGACGATTTTATTTGAAGCGCAACAAGAAACCCCGCATTACTGGCGGGTGGAAAGCAAAGACTTTTATTCTGGTAAAGGCTGGATCAGTACGAGCCGCGAAGACGTTCGCTTGGAAGCAGACGATGTCACCATCGCTGACCAGAGCTATCAACAAACCTATCCTGAGAATGAACAAGTGCGGATCCAATTCCAAAACCATGGAGACTATGTGCCATTGCCCTATGGCCGCAGTAGGTTATCCCTTGAAAGCGGCGCGCGTGGCTTTCAAATCAGCGACGCTATTCAACGGGTCGATTTGATTGATTCGCTACCAGACACGGCCTTGACCCTCGATTGGGACCATCCAGATTTTTCCGCAGAAAATCTTCAAAATCTGCCTTTGATCTATCCGGATTCTCCGATCGATTATATCCAATTACCCGATTCTTTACCGCAGCGGGTACGAGATCTCGCCGCTGCGATCACCACTGACAGCAACAGTCTGTTTGACCGAGTCACCGCAATTGAAAGCTATTTGAAAGATCCGCTCGTATTCCGCTATTCCAAGACCGATGCCGTCGTGCCTGCAGAAGAGCAAGATTACGTTGATCAATTTTTATTTGAATCACAAGTCGGCTACTGCGACAATTTTTCCACGGCAATGGTCGTGCTACTACGGAGTTTAGAGATCCCTGCTCGCTGGGCTAAAGGCTTTTCTCCTGGATCCCCCGTGACAGAAAACGGCATCACTACTTATACTGTCCGTAACTTGAATGCCCACTCATGGGTGGAAGTCTACTTTGACGGATACGGTTGGGTGCCTTTTGAACCGACACCTAGTTTCCAAAATCCAGATCGTCCCGTGTTGACCGAAGAATCTACTAGCTCAGAAGAAACACCGACCGCTAGCAGCGAGACAACACCAACGAGCAGCACGGAAACAGAAAGTAGTGAAACCACGACCAGCAGTTCTGCAACAGCCTCGGTTACCAATGATGTTTGGTTGACTGAGGAGCTGAAACAAACGCTGCGCAATGGCTTCTTTGGAGGCTTAGCTCTCCTAGGACTTGGCCTGCTTTTCTATTTCCGCCATTCGTTTTTCCGTATTCGTTTATGGTTGATCTGCCGCTTTAACAAACAGCCGCTAGTTGCTGCCTATCCTTTGTTTTTAAGGCAAACGACGAAAGTTTTGTACCGTAACGAGGCGGAGCCGTTGATCGATTATGCCCAACGACTCGAAGCATTCTATCCACTGTTTCATGGTGATTTTATCCGCTTGACGCAGCAATACGAAGCCTACCTTTACAGTCAAGAACAGCCGGCTGGCCAAGAAGCCTTCTTGAAGCAAGTCGCTGCCCAAATCAGTCAGCTGAAAAAAATCAACTAAGCGGTGAGGAGAAACGACAAAAAAACGTATCGATCAAAGGATCGATACGTTTTTTGCTCTAGGCGTTTCCTTGACGTTTTTGAACGGCAATAATAATCAGCTTTGTGATTTCCATCAAAACAACTGCCACAGCAGCCATTGCGATACATAGACCGACATGTCCTAAAGTGAAGGTTGCTGGAATCGCAAAGACTTCACGGATGCCAGGAATCAAGGTAATGCTGTATAGTCCACCACAAACGACGATCGCCAACCACACCATTTTATTGGCAAAAAGGCCAGCTTGCCAAGCAGTCTCGGTATTTGAGCGTGCTGGCAATGTTTGCAATGTCCGGCTCCAGATAAGTGTTGAGAAGGCCATCGCTACACCTAACTCAGGTGATTGGCTCATCCCTAACCATTGTGCCAAAATCACGACAGCGGCAATCAAAATACCGCGATACGTTACTGAGATCAAAGTTTTTCCAGTGAAGATACCTGCATTTGGATCTCTAGGCTGACGTTGCATGATGGTTGGTTCGGCTTTTTCCATTCCCAGAGCAATTGCTGGTAATGAGTCGTTGACTAAGTTGATAAAGAGTAGCTGCAAGGCAGTAAATGGATTGTCCCAACCCATCACTAAGGCAAAGACGATCGCAATGATCGCACCTAAGTTTCCAGCAAACAAATACGAAATGGCTTTTTTGATGTTGTCAAAGACGTTTCGGCCAACTTCTACGGCACGAATGATCGAGGCAAAGTTATCATCCGTCAAGACCATCGCCGCTGCATCTTTGGCAACGTCCGTTCCGGTTCCCATTGCGATCCCGATATCCGCTTGTTTCAAGGCGGGTGCATCATTGACTCCATCTCCGGTCATGGCAGAGATCTTGCCTTTGTCTTGCCAAGCCCGCACGATACGGATTTTGTTTTCCGGCGAAACACGAGCATAAACCGTGATTTTGTCTAATTGATCCGCTAGTTCGGTTTCAGAAAGAGCATCCAATTCCGTACCAGTCAAAGCTAAGTCGCCCTCGGCTGAAATACCGATCTCTTGTGCGATCGCCACGGCTGTCGTTTTGTGGTCCCCTGTGATCATCACTGTTTTGATACCAGCAGATTTAGCATCCGCTACGGCTTGTTTGACTTCTTTACGAGGAGGATCGATCATCGCCATCAAACCAACCAAAATCAACTCGTTTTCATCCTCAAGTGTCAATTCTCGTGATTGGGCATCAGTCAATGGACGGTAAGCAAACGCCAAGACCCGTAATGCCCGTTTTGAGAATTCTTCGTTTTGATGCTGCAATTTATTTCTAATTTCATCTGTTAAAGGCACGACTTGATCATCGATCAAGACTTTGGTACTGCGGCCAAAGACGATGTCTGGACCACCTTTGGTCAACAACAAATGTTCGCCATCGATCTCATGTAAGGTGGACATCAATTTACGATCAGAATCGAAAGGCAATTCTTGCAAACGAGGAAACTGTTGACGAATCGCCCGATATGGCTGATTTAGTTTCTCACTGTAATCCAGAAAAGCAATTTCAGTAGGGTCTCCTAGCTTCGCCCCATCTTCACTGATGGCAGCATCATTTGCCAAGACACTGATCTCTACTAAGCGTTTTTCAGGCAATGTCCAGGTAGTTGGCTCATCGGGGAACGTGCCCGTTTGCCCATTTGGTAAATAGTAGTCAACAACGGTCATTTTGTTTTGGGTCAAGGTCCCTGTCTTATCTGTACAAACGATACTCGTTGAACCCAATGTTTCAACCGCTGGTAGTTTTCGAATGATGGCATGACGCTTCGCCATTTGTTTTGTTCCGATCGAAAGGACGATCGTCACGATCGATTGCAATGCTTCTGGAATCGCTGCAACGGCTACGGCTACCGCAAACATAAAGGCGTTGACTAAGTCTTCCGTCATATCACCTGTTCCGTCACCTAAGAACAACCGTGCTACTTGAACCCCTAAAATAATCAATGAAAGGACCAAGATCGCCAAGCTCAGTTTTTTACTGAAGCTGTCCAGTCCTCGTTGCAATGGTGTTTTGTGTTCAACTGTACTTTCCAATAAGCCAGCCACTTGACCGATTTCCGTCACATTACCAGTCGCGGTTACGATAAACCGACCACGTCCATAAGTGACGATCGTTCCACTGAAGACCATGTTGTCACGGTCGCCGATCGGTGCGGTACGATCGATCACACCTAATTCTTTTTCCGCTGGCGTTGATTCCCCAGTCAGCATTCCTTCATCGACCTTCAAAGAACCCTCTTCGATCAATCGACCATCTGCTGGTACATAGTCCCCAGCTTCTAAAATAACGATATCGCCGACAACCAATTCTTTCGCCAGCACACTTTGTTCTTTGCCATCCCGAATGACGTTAGCATCTGGTGCTGACAAGCTTTTCAAAGCGTCTAACGATCCTTCGGCTTTTTTCGTTTGTATCACACTGACGACGGAATTCAACAAGAGTACTGCGAAGATAACGACGGACTCAACGTGTGCACCCATAACCATTTGGATGATTGCCACAATCAACAAGACGATCACCATCGCATCTTTGAAGGTATCTAAGAATAAGGCAAAGCTTGATTTCTTAGGTGCTTCCTTCAGCTGGTTCAGGCCATTTTCTAACCGCTTGGCTGCCTCTTGCTGCGTCAACCCCTCTGGACTGCTCTGGACCTCTGCCATAATTTCCGAGATTTCTTTTTGATACATTTCTTTCGCCAATTTTTTTGCCCCTTTTAATTTTATTTTCCTTAGGCACTCTGCTAGAAAAAAAGAGACCTAAGACAAGTATACGCTTGTCTTAGGTCTCACCATTTCAAATAATACCAGAAAGCTGTCGCCAGCTTACTTACTGTTGATATTATCGCAGCTTGCGCCACCGGTTACTCCCCTAAGGAATAATAATAAGAATGTATCATTATCATAACGGAAACTGTTGTTCTTGGCAACTATAAAACATCAATTTGAAAATTTTTTGAAAACATTCTTTTTGTTCCCATTCCTTTTTTTCTGTTACACTAAAGAAGAAAGAAATTTGTACGTTACAGGAGGAAAAACGATGGATCTTTTTGATACTTTTACCCGCCACAGCTCTGTCAGAGATTTTCAACCCCGGCCACTATCAAAGGAACTCAAGCAAAAATTAGTGACGGTTGCCCAAAGTGGTTCCAGTTCGAACTTTGTTCAAGCTTATTCGATCATTGAGGTCAGTGATCCTGAAAAACTGGCTGCCATCGAAAAAATTGCCGGTGCCCCAAATTACATCACTCGAACGGGGGTCTTCTATCTTTTTGTCGCCGACTTACATAAGCATCAGCAGCTGCTGACCCAAGCAGGGTTGCCGGATACCCACTTAACCACGATGGAACCGTTTATTGTGTCTGTCGTTGATACGACGATCGCTGCCCAAAATATGGTAGCATATGCTGAAGCACAAGACTTAGGAATTTGCTACATCGGCGGCATCCGCAATGATTTGCCTCGTATCGCAGAACTTGTCGGCTTACCAAAATTGACGTTTCCGTTATTCGGCTTGACGATCGGTTATCCGCAACATAGAAATGAGCCGAAAGTCCGCTTGCCTCAAGAAGCGATCGTAAGTGTCGATCAGTATCAACCGCTGACGCAGGAGCAAACAGCCCAGTACAACCAAACGACGGAAGCCTATTATGCACAGCGCAGCAGCAATCAACAGCAAACCAATTGGCAAACGAAAATGACGGAATTTTTCCGTGAACCGCGACGTCCAGATGTCGCTGCCTTTATGAAGCAACAAGGCTTCTCAGACCACTTCGGCGAATGAGGACACTAATCACCACGGGAAAATAAAAAACGATCTTTGGCAAGGAATCTTGTCAGGATCGTTTTTTTGCTTGGTGTAAAAAATCAGGTTCAGGCGGCTCTTGTATCTTTGTCGCGCTAATTAACGTGCGGCTTCTTGTGCGGTTTCGTTGACGGCAACTGCCTGCTCACATTTTTCCATTAATTCTACGAATGCTTTATCTAACACGGCTGCATTTTCGGAGGTTCGCTGACTGATTTGCGTCATAGGTTGCGCCGCAAGATCCAGCAAATAGGTAGGGATTGCTTCTTTTTCAGAAAAAGTGCCCTTGATCAGCGGCTGGTAGACAGACTCGCCACAAGGTCCAGTTTTGATAAAGGCTAGTTCGAACTGCGCCTTCCCTGACAAGCGCAACCGATAGAACCCTTCATTGGTCAGCAGTTTTTCATCGGTAAAGCGTGCCTGTAATCGTGCAAAGCGTTCATAATCCATGGTATCTGCTCCTTTTTGATTCCTTCTTTCCTCTAGTGTAGCAAATTTCTTGTTAGCAAAACATCTTTTTCATAGAGAACGCACCCCCTTTTTCCTCGTCTGGCGATTTTCCACTTTACAAACGGAACAAACGTTCGTATAATTCAAGTGAGGTGAATGCGTATGCCAGCTGCAAAAATCGCTTATGCAAAACAAGAAACCTATGCATTTGAAAAACACTATTATGAATTGGTAAACTTTCCCACACCAGTGGCGCTTTTGTTTGATGAATTCGCATTGACGATGGAGCGCAATCAAAAATCATATATTGCGATCCCCGCGCGCTATTCCGTCTTAAAGGTTCCGCTCGTCTTTGTTTTTCGACTAGAGACTAAGGATGCGCCTGTTTATTATTATGAGCACGTACTTGCTGAAAATAAGATCATTCGCCGCTACAACCCCGAGCGTAACTATTTACCCGGTGGAAGATAGACAAATGGTTCGATACGTTTGCTTAGATAAGCGGATGCTCTCTCCTGATGAAAATCATGGGTAGCAGTTCGAATGTTTGTCATCAAAACAAAACCCCTCTATACTAAAAAGAAAGGGGTTTTTCACAATGACGAAAAAACCGCCGCAAACGTCTGAAGAAAAAGAAGCCGCTTCTAACAATATGGGATTGGGGATCGGTGTCGGAATGGCCTTAGGTGCTGCATTTGGGATGCTGTTTTTTGACAACCTGGCATTAGGCATGGGTTTAGGCATCGCACTAGGTGTAGCGATCGGTGCCGGTATGGATCAAAAAAGCAACAAAGACAAGAAATAGCTGAAGCAAAGAGCTGTGTTTATCTGTCACAGCTTGCTGCCCAGTAAATACAAAAAAAGCCTAGGTTCTGCACTTGTTGTACAGGACCTGGGCTTTTTTGCTACTTCGAGCAATTTTCTCGAAAACAGTTGCTTCACAGTTGGTTACAGCAGATTTCTTTTCGCCATTTCCGCGCGATACAGTTCATAAACCGCATCACTTTGCTTTGCATGACTGCGGTAAAAGAGCCCATAAGAGAAAATCGCTTGGAAATTGCTTCCTTGATTTGCTCGTGCTACAGCGTGGTACAAATTCGCCAACTGCTGATCAGACATCTTCCCGCTTTTGATTTGTTTGGCAACTGCTTTTTGAGAAAGGGTAAATAAAACCGTCGTAAATACTTGATAAACCACCCAAATCGCCAGAATGACCAAAATAAATTTCACCAAATCAGGCATCACTTTTCAACTCCTTACAAAAAGTAAATCATTCGGATGATTTGATGTCAATAATAAAATAACCCAACGAAAATAAAATATTTATTTCCCAAAGTAATAAAATAGCAGTATGACAATGATTGAAACAATCAGTCGTACTGCTATTCCTTTATTACCTCTATTCATCTAAGTATTAATAAATCGACTCAGCTAAAAAAAGAATAGACGGTATCAATGTCTCTTTATTTCGCCAAACGGTAGATAGCATCTGCATAGATCACCGCTGCGTTGAATAGGTCATCCAAGCTCATGAATTCATTGGCTTGGTGCATGGTGTCAACATAGCCTGGGAACATTGCGCCATAGGCAACGCCGCGTTTCAATAGACGGCCGTATGTGCCGCCGCCGATGATTTGTTCAAAGCCTTTTTCGCCGGTATGTTCTTCATAAACCGCCAATAAAGTTTCTACCAATGGATCATCTGCTGGCACGTAGTGAGGTTCCATGTTGCGGTCATTGCGAGTAACGGTGGCCCCTTCCATACCGACGGTGCGTTCCACACCGATTTCAAGTCCTTCCGCAGTTACCCCTTTAGGATAACGGAAGTTCAATGCGATAAAGTTGTCTGCTTGCGTTCCTGCTTGGTTCGCTTTAAAAGCAAACAAGCCAGCATTCATAGTCAATTTACCCATTTTTTCGTCTTCGTACGCCACACCTAATTTTTCACCGTAGAAATCTTCATGGACATATGCTGCTGCTGCATGGATGAATTGTTTTGCGCCGCCGCCAAAGGCATAGTTATCTAAGAAGACTGCTAAGAAAGTCCCCGCATTGATTCCTGATTGTGGGCTGGCACCATGAGCACCTTTACCGACTAATTCGATCGTCACTTGTTCATTTTCTGTTTCAATCGTGCCCGTCACTGGATTGGCTTCGACGTAATCGAAAAAGGCTTTTTCGATCGCTAATGCTTCTTCTGTTGACGGAGCAATGAAGCTTGCCGTTGCCGTTCCTGGTACCATATTTTCCCGCAAGCCAGCAGTAAAGCTTTGTAGCGTGAAGTCTCCTTCATTGTTGCCTTGGAAATGGATCCCTAATGTCACATTTCCTTTTTCTCCATTGATGATTGGGAAATTGGCATCTGGCGAGAAGCCAAAATCAGGCTTTTCTTCATGCTCAAAGTAGTAATCCATATCTGCCCAGCCGCTTTCTTCATCAGAACCAACGACAAAACGGATTTTTTTCGATAATGGCAAGCCCAATTCTTTAATGATTTTCATCCCATAATAGGCGGCCATTGAAGGACCTTTATCATCAGAAGAACCACGAGCATAGATTTTGTTGTCATTGATGACTGGATCATAAGGATCGGTTGACCAGCCGTCACCTGCAGGAACAACATCCATGTGACCGAAGATCCCTAATGTTTCGTCTCCTTCACCAAATTCGATGTGACCAGCGTAATTATCGACGTTTTTGACTGTGAAGCCATCACGTTCGCCATAAGCTAGCATGTGTAGCAACGCATCACGAGGTCCAGGACCAAATGGCGCGTCCGCAGTCACTTTATCATCTTCTCTTTCACTTTTCACTTTCAATAGATCAATCAAGTCGTTCAGCAAATCGTCTTTGCGGGCTTCGACCTCTTTTTTCCAATCGATTGTCATAGTGTTCCCTCCATTTCTGTTCTCGCTATTTATGATAACACTCTTAAACCAAAAAAGGAAAAAAAATTGCGCCTTTTTCCATGGGTCTTTTCTATGAAATTTCTAGGAAACAGGTATAATAAATATAACTCGATTTTGATTAACGAAAGGAGTCATTGCATGGAGCAACTTGATTCTGCGATTTTATCCAAAGTGATCCAACAGCGCCCGACAAAAAGCCACAAAGGTACCTTTGGCCGGGCCGTTTTAGTAGGGGGCAACCGCCAATTCGGTGGGGCGATCTTAATGGCTGCGCAAGCCTGTGTATATGGGGGAACTGGTTTGACCACTGTGATCTCCGATGGCGTCAACCGAACCGCCCTGCACGCCCGCTTGCCTGAAGCGATGTTTGTCGATTGGCAGCAAACAGAACTGATCGATACGGTCACCGAATCGGCGGACGTCCTACTGATTGGTCCCGGATTAGGAGAAGGAAAAAGCAATTTTGATCTGCTGCAGCGGATCGTTTCTGCCCAAAAAGAACACCAATGGTTGGTGATCGATGGTTCGGCGATCAATTTGGCTGCCAAATATCCGCTGATCATCCCCTTTCCTGAACAAGTCGTCTTCACGCCGCATCAGATGGAATGGCAACGGCTCAGCGGACTGGCAATTGCCGACCAGACCGAAGAAAACAATCAGCAAGCCCAACAAAAACTCGGAAGTCTGGTGGTCTTAAAAAGCCATCGCACGCAAATTTACGGTAGCAGCATCGCCCAAAATCCCCTAGGAACACCCGCAATGGCGACCGGCGGCATGGGGGATACGCTGGCAGGCATGATCACCAGCTTTTTGGCACAGTTTGAAAAAACAGAGGAAACGATCCAAGCGGCTGTCTATCTCCATAGCCTGATTGGCGAAGACTTGGCAAAAGAGCACTATGTCGTGTTGCCGACACAAATCAGTGCCGCATTGCCTCAATGGATGAAAAAGCACCAAGCATCTGATCCCGAATGATTTCTTATAAACCATTCACCAAAAAAACGTCCCTTTCTGTATTTGTCGAAAGGGACGTTTTTTCCAATGGTCAGTTAATTGTTAAAATAAACCACTCGCACTTCATACGGCGCCAAGGTTGCTGTTGGAGGAACTGCTTGATTGGTCTCTAAATCAACGACTTCTTTGATCAAGTGTAGTGTCTGCTCTTTCTCAGAAAAATTCATGATGAAAAAGTACGTTCGTTCTGGACTGATCCTGCCTTGGATCGAGACTGCAGGATTGGCATGCGCGATCCTTTCCTCTGCCAAGGACAGCTCACGGACCAAAGAGGCATAAAACTGTTCGAAAAAGTCATAGTTGGTGCGAGCCGCCAGATAGTAGGCGGTGCCTGCACCAAAGGTATGTTTGGTGATCGCAGGTGTTCCTTGGTAAAAATCCGCTTGATACACCCCTAGTACCTCCGCTGTTTCGGCTTCGATGATTGCAGAATAGTCCCGTGTTTCAAAGGGCTGTCCTTGAAAAACCACTTGATTGTGTTCAGTGTCAAAAAGAGTTTCCAGCTCCAGCACGTTGATGCCTAATAACCCTCGCAACGGCTGTGGCAAGCCCCCCAGATACAACAGGTCGGTTTCATTGACCATGCCGCTAAAGTAACTGGAAATCAAGGTACCACCAGCTTCCGTGTACTGGCAAAGTTTTGCCATCGTCTCCGAGGTCATCAAGTAAAGCATCGGAGCGATCACCAACCGATAGTCAGAAAAATCTTGCTCTGGCGTCAAAATATCGACAGCGATGTCTTGTTCCCAGAAATAACGATAATGCTCCTGCAACGTTTGCGGATACCGTCTGGTTGGTCGACCAAACCCGCCGCCTCGCTTCAATGCCCAGTTGCTTTCCCAGTCAAAAAGGATCGCCACTGCTTTTTTTCTTGTGGTTCCTTGAATCTCTTTGATTTTTTCCAAGCGCTTGCCGTAAGCCGCAACTTCTTTGAAGACCCTATTCTCCGTGGAATCATCATGTCCCACGACTGCCCCATGGAATTTTTCTGAATTGCCGCGGGATTGGCGCCATTGAAAATACAAGGTACTATCTGAGCCGTGAGCGATCTGCTGCATGGCACTCAACTGATGGACACCAGGCTTTTTCGCTTTATTGAAGGAATGCCAGTTAACAAAACTCGGCGTGCATTCCATCACTAAAAAGGGCTGTTTCTTCAAAGACCAGTACTGGTCATGCACATAGGCAGATTTCATTGCTGTCGCTGCCAAAGATTCAAAGTTGTTGTTCCAATCAGGGTAACTATCCCAGCTAACGATGTCCACATGACGAGCAAACTTGCTGTAGTCAATGCCTTCCAAAGGAATAAAGTCTTGGGTAGCATGTCCTTCCGCCATAAAATTCGTCGTCACAGGAATGTCCGGTGTCAGCTGACGGATCGGCGCACATTCATGCAAATAAAAATCGATCGTCCTATCTGTGACAAATCGTTTCCAATCAAGATCCATGCCATGCACTTTGTGTTCCCCTAAAGGTGAAGGCGGTAAAACCTGCGACCAATCAGAGTACGTACCGCCCCAAAAAGAAGTCCACCAGGCATGATTCAACGTGGCTAAATCACCATATTTTTTTTGCAGCCAGCTGCGCCAGTTTTCCTGACAATAGGAGCAAAAGCATTCCCCAGAGTACTCATTGGAGATATGCCACATGGCTAATGCCGGATGCTTGCCGTAACGTTTTGCCAACTGTTGATTGATTTGCGTCACCTTTTCCCGATAGATCGGTGAAGAGTAACAGTGATTGTGGCGAAACCCATGGGTATGTTTTTGTCCTTGGGCGTTGGTCCGATTGACTTCGGGATACTTTTGGCTCAACCATTGAGGACGCCCACCGCTAGGAGTGGCCAAAATGACTTTGCCGCCGATGTCATGGATCTGATCAAACACACGATCCAACCAGTCAAACTGATAAACGCCTTCTTGCGGCTCTAAGGCACTCCAAGCAAACACCCCTAATGTGACGGTGTTGACATGGGCTTGCTGCATATAAGCAAGATCCTTTTGCAAGATTTCTGGATAAGCCAGCCATTGATCGGGGTTGTAATCCCCGCCATGCATAAACTGCTGATCAAACAATTGATTGCTCATCATTCTGCTCCTTTTTTGGCTTGTAAATGGTATACAAATGATTGAAAATCGCCAGTGACTTGCGCCGTTCCATGGTTGACGGCATTAAACTGATAAGGTTTACGCAACCCTAATTGTCTTAACAGCTGACCAGAGACGGGTTCGCCATTGACCTGGTACACCTGTTGGCCATCGAGAAAGGCTGCGGGCAAAAAGTCTTCCGCCGTCGGATTGGCTTGTGCCAACACGCGAAAGAAAGCAACCAATGCTTCTTCGTTTTGCGGATCATACACCGCCCAAGTTTTTTCATTGGCATGTTCCAACTGCTGCAGCTGATAAAAAGTACCAAAGGTCAGCAATTGCCGCTGCTTTTTATAAAAAACGATTTGGGATTTGATCGCCTGCTTTTCAGCTTCAGACAAGTGAAAGAGATCGAGTTCATACCCCAATGGCCCAAACATTGCGACGGTTTGCCGAAAGGCTAAAGAAGTTGCCCGGCCGACTTGGTGGTTTGGTACCGCCGACACGTGATTGCTGAAGGAGGACAACGGATACCCTAGCAACGTTCCGCTTTGGATGGCTAAACGTTCCACTGCATCACTATCATCACTAGGCCAAATCTGCGGACTGTAAAACAAGATCCCCAAATCGTATCTGCCCCCGCCGCCAGCACAGCCTTCAAGCAAAAGGGTCGGAAACGCCGCTAAGATTTTTTCATATAAGCGATAAAGGCCTAAAATATAACGATGATAAAACTCCGTCTGAGAAATTCCCTGTTCCGCTAAGTAAGGAGAGTAAGCTTCCGTGATATTGCGGTTCATATCCCATTTGATGTAATCCAGCTTGGTTTCAAGGATCACTTTTTGCATCGCTTCGAAAATTGCCTCGACCACTGCTGGATTGGCAAAATCCAACACGTATTGCCCGCGCCCCACAGAGATCCGCTCATAAGGATGCTTGACTACCCACTCAGGATGCTCTTGGTACAACTGACTATCTGGCGAAACCATTTCCGGTTCAAACCAGATCCCCAGCTGCAGCTGCATGGCATGAATTTTCTCAGCAAAAGAGCCGATTCCTTTTGGAAATTTGGCAGGGTCCGCCACCCAATCGCCTAATGAACTGCGGTCGTTGTTACGTTTTCCAAACCAACCATCATCCAGCACAAAGCACTCCATCCCTAACGCCTTGCTTTCTTGGGCTAAGGTCAACAGCTTCTCTTCATTAAAATCAAAATAAGTCGCTTCCCAGTTATTAAAGACGATCGGCCGCTGCCGCTTTTGCCAATAAGGGGCAATCACATGCTTTTCGATAAATTGGGCGGATTCTTGACTCAAACCATTCAGGCCAGCAGCGGTGAAGGTGAAGAGACATTCCGGCGCTTCAAAGGTTTCTCCTTGTGAAAGCTGCCAGCTGAAATGTTCAGGATGTATCCCCAACATCAATCGAACGTTGTCCCATTCATCCATTTCTGCTTGCGCCAAAAAGTTACCAGAATAAATCAGGTTGGCACCGTAGACGTGACCAGTGTCATTGGTGGCTTGCTGTTCTTTTAAGGCGACAAAAGGATTGTGCTGATGACCAGACGCTCCTTTTAACGAGCCAACACTGATCGTCCCTTGGGTCAAAGGGACCGTCTTGATATGCCGTTCTTTCAGCCATGCGCCTGAAAGATGCAGCAGTTCAAAATCGCGATTTTTCAGCTCCAAGACACCACTCAAAAAGCGCTGGATGGTTCTAGGCTTGCTTCCCGTATTGGTCAGTGTCTGCTGCCTCGTGATGGTTCCTGATCCTTTGAAGATCGTATAGGTGATCGCCATTTCCAGCTGTCGCTCTTGATCTACTAATTCAAAGACGATGCTTTGGCTTTCATCGGCAGCCGCGAAGCTGGCTGGTTGCGCCAGCTTTCGTTCTTTGCCCTCAAAACAGTGAAAAGCCACAAGTTTAAAATCAACATAAAGTGGGGTTTCTTCCTCAAAAACCGACACTACCCCTTCTCGAAAATCAGAAGTCCCATACGTTGGCAATTCTTGAAAACGGTCTGCCAAGGTAAAAAGATTGTCTGCTTCAAAAAATTTGACGGTTCCTGCCGATTTATTCTCTTTTTTCTCAAGGTACGCTTGATCAAACGGCGCCAGTGTGCCTAGAGATGGCCCAAAATAGACATGACCCAGTTGCTGATTTGGTAACACATTTATGATATAACTGATTTTTTCATTGTATAAGTGAAAGAGTTGTTCGTTCTTTATTTCTATCATTGCTATCCTCAATTTTCCCCATTTTTTTCATTTGTCCCTGCTCGTTGACAAGCTGCTTCAAGATAACGCAAGCGTTTTTTGACACCACGATTGAAAAAGAATTTGTAAAACAGCGCCGCCAACATAAAGCTGTAGGTTGTTTTCTGCTGCTCAAAACGGCTTTGTTCCGAATACGTGACTTGCAGCTTCCCTTTTCGTCCTGGAGCAAAACTATACCGTTGATCGATCACTCCTTCTTCATGGGTCGTACGAAGCCACAGCTCATCAGCGGCAATTTTTTTGACCGTCATAACGGCTGGTACCATCCGCGGAGCGGTTTTGGTTTGAATCATCGTTTCAATACGGCAACCTTCCCCGAACGGTTCTTGGGCTTGTTTGGCTAGAAAGAATTTCTCTTGTTCCGCCAATAACACACGGGAAAAGTCCGTAGGTGTGGTATTCATTTGATAACTGCAAGACAATGTATCGGTTCTCATCACAAATTCCTTTCTAAAGGATGCGCTTATTGCATTCCTTTACGTTTCTGGGCTTATCTTTCTTCTACCCTTTGATTGATCGTCTCAGATGCCGCTTGTTCATTTAATGCCGCTTCCGCTTTTTCTTCTTTCAAGTACCCACGATCCATTACGATCAAGAATGGCACCCAGATCAAGGTCATTACGGCAACCGTCACTAACTGTAAGATTGCGCCGGCAACAGAACCCGTGCCTAACCAACCAGATAAGAAGACCGGGGTCGTCCAAACAACCGTTGCTCCGATTGGCCGCGGAACCAAACCTGCGGCAATCGCAAAGTAAGAGATCGTCGTACTGGCTAATGGCGCTAAGATCCATGGGACAAAAGCGATTGGGTTCAAGACGATCGGCAAACCAAAGGTCATCGGTTCAGATACGTTGAAAACAGATGGAGCGATCACTGTCTTCATTAATTTTTTCATCCGAATCGAACGAGCGATAAAGAAGGCCATTGTAATCGAGATCCCCAACTGCATTCCTTGATTGACGAACACGCCCATAAACGTAGTGTTAATGATATGAGGCAGTTGTTCAGCCCCTGCTTTGTAGGCTTCATAGTTTTCGATCGCTAACGCATTCATGATTGGATCGATCACCGCATTGACCACCAAGGTACCGTGAATCCCAAACCACCAGAAGAATTGGGTGAACAAGACGGCGATCAGTACTGCTGGCAACGTACCGCCCAAGCCCATCAATGGTTTTTGCAGAATTTCATAAACGAAATCAACGGCATTGCCCCATGAAGTAAAGGTGAACAAGTAGCGGATCAAATTGAAAAGGAACAACGGTGCCGCCCCAGGAATGATGGCGACAAATGATTCTGCGATCATTGGCGGAACCGAATCTGGCATTTTGATCGTCAGCCCAGCCGCACTGATTTTGCAATAGATCTGCGTAGCGATAATGGCCGTGATGATTCCGACAAACATTCCCTCAGCCCCTAATTTCGACAAGGGGATCACTGTACCTAACTCTTCGGATGAGCCAAAAGGCAGCAGCATCAAAAACGAAGACAGTGAGATGGCACCCGCAAATAATTTGGCTTGTCCATATTTGCCAGCCAACTGATAGCCGATCCCAAAAACAACGAAAATAGCGGTGATACTCATGGTCGCATTTCCGATAGGACCAAAAAAGTCGTTTAGAAACGTGATGAATCCCTCTGGAAGTTTTTCCGAGAGTCCGAAAGTAGCAGGCAGATTTTGAATAATAATCATAATTGACGCAAACATTGTCGCAGGAAAAGCGACCATAAACCCATCACGCAGACTTAACAAGTATTTGTTGTTGGCAATGATCTGAGCAAAAGGCACCATCTTTTCGGCTAATTTATCAATAAACTTCATTTCGTTTTCTCCTTTATTTTTAACTGTAAACGTTTACTACAATCAGTATAGTTGTTTAGTTAATGTTTACACAACCCCTAAAATAAAAAAGATCAGACGTCACTGATCTTTTTCGGCAATCGATTCTCTAATGATCAATTCACTGCCACAAACGACGCGAACCGGCATCGTCCGCACCCCTAGGATTTTATTTTTCGCTAATTCGACACTCATCTGCCCCATCTCTTCGGCTTTCATCTTGACGGAGGACAGTGCGGGCGTCATAAATTGCGCCATTTCGATATCATCAAAACTAACGACTGACACATCTTTAGGAATCGATAGCCCCGCTTCAGCGAGTGCCTTGTAAACCCCGACTGCCATAGGATCGCTGGCAACGACGATCGCTGTGGGGCGAGGATTCATTTGCGCAATCTGCTGACCAAAATGCAAACCGGTCTCCGGTGACCACTTCCCCTGAAGCACGGTTGTGAACTTTTCCAATTTGTTGAGCAGCATCCATTGGCGGTAGTTTTCTGCTCGAATCTCTTGTTCATCGTAAACGACTTCGCCAGAAATCGTGACTCGGCTGGCAACACCACCCACAAAGGCGATATGCTCATGACCCTTCTCTTTTAACATCGTGAGGATCTGGTGGGTCTTTTGGGCAAAATCGGTTTGGATGCAATCGTAGCTGGGTGCTTCACTATAATTATCCACCAGGATAATATTGGCATTTTGCTGACTGATCTCTGCCAAAGCATCGCTGGTCATCTCTCCAATAATAATGACTGCGCCATACTTCGCCAATTGTGCCAAATCTTTTTGAGGCTCCCGCATGGAAAAGGCCCGAATCGTTTTTAAGCGCCACTTCGCCGCTTCCTTTTCGATCCCATTGCGGATCATCATAAAATACGGATCGTTTCTTTCCGACTCTCGATCGTGGCGGGTAATAATGGCAATCGTGTTTTGGTCGCCGACTTCACGGGAATGGGGTTGATTTTTTTCTTTTGAATAATTCATTTGGTTGGCGATCTCAATGACTCGTTGACGCGTGTGTTCATTGATACTGAAGGTTTCATCATTGTTAAGGATTCTAGAAACACTTGCTACCGACACCCCGGCTAATTTCGCGATATCTCTCATACTTGCCATAGCTGCACCTCATCTGTTTACTGTTTACTAAATTTACATTCAGCATAGGCATAATTTTTGGCCCTGTCAACCTTCTTTTCACAAAAAAACCGAAACTCCTTAGCTTTTCACTAAGGAAGTTTCGGGATACCCATTTGTTTTCTATTTGAGCGCTTGGTCACAGAGCACGACATTGACTAAATACAAGGTGCTGATTCCTAAGACCAATAAGTAGACTGGACCAAACAGCAAAAAGGTCAAGACAAGCGTCACTGTTGCTAAAAGATGCGCCAGTACTCGTTTGGGTGAACGAGCAAACTGATAAAAACTATAAAACAATGAGCTGGGCTGCTGCGGATAGGTGTGAAGCAGCCTCGTTTGATAAAGTAAGACCAAGCAAAACAAGCCAAAGGTGAACGCTAACGCGTAACTAGCGATCTGAAACAGCGGGTGCTGCAAACGGCTAAAGATAAAGCTGTCCGCCAAAAGCAGCAGGAAGAATAGACTGAGCAAACGGTCTTGCCCTTTTCTTGTTGTCCACTGTTGATGAAATGCCTGCTGAAAACGAGCTTTGCTGCTTGCCTCCAAGCCATCGTTCCGCAGTTCCGTCAACGTCTCGATCAATGCTCGACTAGCGGTGGTACTGGTGATCAAAGGCAAGGAAAACAACAGCCACATGCCTTGTAAAACCAGTAAATGCGGAAGCCAGTTGATGCCAGTCAACAGCGCTTGGTTCAAGCGTTGCGGGGTAACTTTTGTTCTCATCCTTTGGAACCTCCCGTCAGATCCATTCCTTCAATAAAGTAGCGTTGTGCGAGGAAGAACAGCAAGATCGTCGGCAATAACACAAGCGTTGCTCCTGCCATCAAGTAGTTCCACTGGGTCGTTGATTGGTTTTGGAAGACTTGCAAGCCAATCTGCAGCGTGTACTTTTCTTGGTTTTGAATATACAGTAACGGCCCTAAGAAATCATTCCACGCCCCATTGAAGGAGTTGATGGCGATGGTGATCAGTGCGGGTTTCGTCAATGGGATCATTAGATGGCTCCAAATATAAAGATGATTGGCGCCATCGATCTTAGCGGCTTCGATCAATTCATTGTTGACGGACAAGTAAAACTGCCGCATCAAGAAAATGTTAAAGGCGTTGCCGAAAAACGCTGGAACGATCAGCGGCAGATAGGTGCCGACCCAGCCGATTTTGGAAAACAAAACATACTGCGGGATCATCGTCACAAAGCCAGGAATCATCATGGTAGACAAGACGAGGGCAAAGATCAGATTTTTTCCTGGAAAGGCTAATTTTGCAAAACCATAAGCAATGAAGGAATTTGATAAGATATTCCCGAAGACCACTAAGACAGTAATGAATAACGTATTTTTTGCATACTGCCAAAAAGGAAAGGCGTTGATGGTCTCCAAATAATTGCCAAGATTGATTTCTTCTGGGAAAAAGGTCGGCGGGTAACGCACGATCTCCTCCATCGGTTTCAATGACGTAAAGACCATCCACAGCAACGGAATCAGCAGCACGATCCCGATGATCGACATCACCACATAGCTGATGATTTTCTTGACTCGCTGTTGGCTTGATTTGCTTCGCGTTTTTGTCGTCATTTCCATTAGCTGCCACCTCCGGTATAGTGAACCCAGCGTGGTGCCAGCTTGAGATTGATAAAGGTCAAGACTAAGACGATCAAGAACAAGATCATCGACATTGCCATCGCATAACCCATATCAAAGGCAACAAATGCTTTGTTCCACATATGCAAATTATAGAATAGCAACGAATTCGCCGGACCGCCGGTACCATTTTTGGTCATCACGTATGCTTCTTGGAAAATTTGAAAAGAACCGATCGTTGAAGTAATCACATCATAGAAGATGATCGGCGTGATCAAAGGAATCGTAATATTTTTGAATTTCGCCCAAACCCCCGCTCCATCGATCTCAGCCGATTCGTACAGCGTCGGCGAAATATTTTGCAAGGTAGCTAGATACAAGAGCATCGCGCCCCCTGAACTCCAAATCTTCATCAAAATCAACGCTGGTTTCGTCCATTCTGGATCAAACAGCCATGCCGGACCTTTGATATTGAACCAGCTCAAGAAGGTATTGATCAATCCTGCGGAAGGAGATAATAATTGCATCCATAAGACGTAGACGGCAACCCCTGAAAGGATCGCTGGTAAGTAAAAGGTCGTTCGGAAAAAACTGATTCCGCGGATTTTTTGATTCAGTAAAGTGGCTAGAAAAACACTGAATAACGTTGTTAAGGGAACATTGAAGAGTACAAAATACGCCGTGTTATAAAGAGATTTCCAAAACAGGGTATCTTGCGTGAACATGCGGGTAAAGTTCTTAAAGCCGATAAAATTCATTTTTGAAGTCAGATTGTAATCGGTAAAGCTTCCTACGAAGGAAAACAGCATGGGCCCTAACATAAACACCACGAACCCAAGCAAAAATGGTGCTACGAAGAAGTAGCCCCAAAGAGCTTCTTGCCGTTTACTTTTTGAACGCTTCTTTGGCATTCCTTCCACTCCATTCTATTTTTACTCATTGTTTGTTCAAGAAAACATGTCCGCTTCGCAAAGCAGAAAGCAAAGCCCAGTCCGCTAACCGACTGGACTTTCCTTCTTTTTTAAAAACGCTCGTTTTGAGGTTTATTTGTTTTGCTCAACAAGATCTTCCACCGCTTTTTGCGCATCTGCCAACCCTTCAGCCGGTGTTTTGCTGCCCAGCATGATTTGGTCGATCTGTTCATTGACAAGACTGCTGAAATCAGGCGCTGTCAATGGTACAGGTGTGATCACCGTATTGGCAAAGTTTTCATCTGCCATTTGGTAGATCATTTGGCCGTTTTCATCTAGATTGTCGTTGTTGACCAAGTTTTCGTTGGCTGTTCGATTCGCCATGATATCAAAGCTTTTCTCACCAAATTTCTCTTGAACTTCTGGTGTCGACAAGTATTTGATAAACTCATAGGACGCTTCAGGATCTTTGGCTCCGTATGGCACTTCTAAGACGAACCCGCCACCCCATGACCAGTGACCAGAACCACTTTCTTTTTCAGGAATTTGAATGACCCCAAATTCAAAGTCATCCGGTGCATTTTCCGCTAAACTTGAGTAGTAGTTGATGTTTTGCGCACGCATCGCCACTAATCCAGAAATGAATGGATCGGCAACACCTGAACCAAATTCAGCTTCTAACCGATTGATGGTATCTTGACCATAATACTCTTGCCAGTCTAAGATCCATTCCAACGCTTCCACTTTGTTGTCTGTATCGATTTTGACGTTCTCATCCTTGTCAAACCAGCTGACGCCATCGTCGGCATTCAAGGCCCACACATCGGCGCCTAAATTCCACAATGGGTAAAAACCGATCCGCTCAAAGTCATCACCGTTTTTGACATCTAATTTACGAGCAACTGTTTCTAACTCCTCCCACGTTTGGGGCAGTTGCTCTTCACTGATACCTGCCTCTTTAAAGAGTGTCTTGTTGTAGAAAATCACTTGCGTATCTGTATTGAAAGGAACAGCATACGCATCCCCTTCATACTCCACCGTATCCCATAATTGCGGATAAAATTCATCAGAAAAGCCTTCTTCGATATACTCGCTTAAATTTGTTGCTTGCTGCGCTTCTGCCCGCTGAGCAACAGAATTAATATCTTGTACAATAACATCAGGCGGATTACCAGCAGTGATCGACGACAGTGATTTTGTCCAAATATCGCCCCAAGGCTGGTAGCTGTATTTGACCTCGATTTTATCTTGTGACGCATTAAAATCATCAATAATTTCTTCAATTACTTCTTGTCTTGCACCAGACCCCCAGAAGGACCAAAAATCCAACGTCGTTTTGCCATCTGCTGACTCATTCCCCGAGGAATCAGCGGTTTCGCTATTGCCACATCCTGCCGCCAGTACACCAACTGAAAAAAGCAAAGTCCCCATATAAAATAACTTTCTCATTTAACCTAACCTACTTTCATTTATTTTTAATGTACTATTTAAAAGCTATCACTACTTCTTCTTTTCAGCAAACAAAAAGCATCGTTATTCGAATAAAAAAATAACATTTTTACCGTTTCACGATAAGAAGAGCGTTTTCTTTGAAAATTTAAAAAAAGTGGGGCATCATAGAAATAGCACCTATTTTTCAACCTCTCGTTAGATCATTTGAAAAACGATGTTTATAGAAAGGGAGTAACCACATGCTAGTCATTGTCGATATGCAAAACCAAATTCTCGATGAAGAGAACGAAGCGTATGTGCCAGATAGCGCCGCTCTCGTCAAACGAATCGCCAAGCGCCTAGAACAAGCGCGGGCGAATGGGGAGTACATCTTACACACCCGCGACATCCCAATCGAAGTCAAAGGAACGCCTGATGAAGAAGCCGCTGCCCTGCAGCTTATCCCAGAACTTAAGCCTCTCGAAAATGAAAAAGTCGTCAAGAAATACTATTACAGTATTCCACCTGAAGTCTTGATCGACATCAAGAAAAATCTATTTGAACCCGAGGAAAAAAAGAAAATCGAAATCACCGGTGTTGAAACCAACATCTGTGTCCTTTCCAATACGATCGAGATCCAAAGCGCCTTTCCTGACGCTGATTTCACCATCAATAAAACATTAGTCGCCGGTAAAAATCACGAGTCGCAAGGACTCGACATCTTACGAGACTTCAATGTCCAAATCATTGATGGGACAAAATAAACCAATGACCAATAAATAACGAAAGCTCCCTGTTCAAGGAACAGGGAGCTTTTTCAATTTAATTATTCATTCAATTCATTGAGCCATCTAATAGCTCGGTCGGAATTTCAATCCGAACCTCATTTTCAGTCTGACAGTTTGGACATACGAAGGTTCCTTCAATGGCTTCCTTCACTTCCCCGTAAGTATAATGAATAGCGATTTCATCTTCTGCCAATTCATTCGTTTCCAACGGTGGTACCATGGTTAATTGCCCCTCGCTGTCTTCTTGTAAATGAACGACCAGCTTCCCATCAAAGTTTTCATTGCAATTGGTGCAAGAAGCTTTTCCTCGAATCGTTAGATCCATGATCATCCCTCCTCATTTCTTGTCACTGGTTGATGCAGGTTCCAATAGATACTCGTAACACATGCATGCTTCACTTTAATAGTGTCACGCTTTCACTTTTTTAGCAAATCATCTGTTTTTCTTTTTTTAAACCATTGATGAAGAAAAATCCTAATCAACCGTTTTGAGCGTTTTCGTTGTCAAATCGTTAAAATCCTTGCAGAATTAACTTATCTGTTACTGAAAAGTAAAAACATGTTGTTGGAAAAATTAGTGATTGTCCGAACTTATCTGAACAAACAAGGAGGAAAAATGATGCAAGCAGTAACCTGGCAAGGAAATCAAAAAATGGACGTTCGCCGTGTAGAAGATCCAACGATTTTAGAACCGACGGATGCGATCATCCGAATCACCGCAACTGCAATCTGCGGCTCTGATCTCCACCTTTACCACCATGGCGGCTCGGTTTTGGAAGAAGGCTATGTCGTTGGTCACGAACCAATGGGTATTGTCGAAGAAGTCGGCAGTCAAGTACAGAAACTAAAAAAAGGCGACCGCGTCGTCATCCCTTTCAATATCGGTTGCGGCCATTGCCACTTTTGTCAAAATGAGATGGAAAGTCAATGCGACAATTCTTCAGAAGATACATTGTATGGCGGCTTATTCGGTTTTGGAAAAATGAACGGCAACCACTGGGGCGGTCAAGCCGAATTCTTGCGCGTACCGTTCGCAGATTTCACCTCGTTTATCGTACCTGAATCAACGATCCCTGATGAAAAAGTATTGTTTTTATCTGACATCTTACCTACAGCATTTTGGAGCGTCCAAAATGCCGGCGTCAAAAAAGATGATACCGTGATCGTCTTAGGCTCAGGACCAGTTGGCTTGTTTGCGCAAAAATTTGCTGTGATGGCAGGCGCTAAGCGGGTGATTGCCGTGGACCCTGTTGCTCATCGCTTAGAAAAAGCCAGCAGCTACAATCAAGTCGAAACATTCCAATTGGATGATCTGGCTACTAGTGCCGATGAATTGTATGAACTGACCAAAGGTGGCGCTGATGTGATCATCGACTGTGTTGGGATGGATGGTTTAGAACCCGTAAAAGAAAAAGCCAAAAATCTAGTCAGCTTGCAAAGTGGAACAATCTCACCGATCCAGATGGCCGCCAAGGCAGTCAAAAAATTTGGTACCGTCCAAATCACTGGCGTTTACATGACACCTGCTTCTTCTTATCCATTGCAAGAATTCTTTATGCGCAACATTGATGTCAAACACGGGCAAGCACCTGTGATCCATTTGATGCCAAAAATTTATGATATGATCGCGGACGGTTTGTTTGACCCGTCACAGATCATCACCCACACGATGCCTTTAGCAGATGCTGCCAAAGCGTATGAGATTTTTGACAAAAAAGAAGACAAGAACATCAAAGTTGTCTTGAAACCTTAGCACAAACAAAGGAGCAGTGATGGCACCTATGCCAAAAATCAAACGGAGTGAACATCAATTCGATCCGGGAAAAGAAGAAGATGTGATCATCAAGGCAAGTCGCTTTCGCATCTACTTTCAAAATCGCTACATGTTGATCTCACTTACGAATGATATTTTGACGGGCTTGTTTTATATTTTCGGGAGTATCGTTTCATTAACTAGCTTGCCTGCGATTTACGGAACGATCGCCTATTTGATCGGCGGTGTCTTTTTGACCATTCGTCCGCTGATTAAAATCGTTCGCCATGTCTATATCTATAATGATCGCAATCAAGAAGGTGAGAAAGAAAAAGATGTCACCATCACCGACGATGAACGTTGATGGGGCGACAACTAGAGAGGAGTTTCCTATGTTAAAAACATTTGATGGGATCGCACTGACACTATTGATCATCGGTGGGATCAATTGGCTGCTGGTCGGCGCCTTCGAGTTTGACCTTGTCGCAGCGATCACCGGCGGCAGCACGTCAATCATTGCCCGCGTCATTTATATTCTAGTTGGGATCAGTGCATTGTATAGCCTGAAATTCTTTCCAGCTATCGCCCGCCAACAAACCCTCGACTAATTGAAAATAAAACCTGCATCTGCGGTGTCCTGACCCCAAAAAAGTTAGATTTTTGGTCTAACTTTTTGAGGTCGCATCTGTGGATGTAGTTTTTTTGTCTACAATCATTGAAAAAAAACACCAGTTGTACTACTCTTGTATTTAACCTACTATTTTCGAAAATATAAAAAGGACGTGACTCATGACCCCACCTACTAGACCCTCGCTGATACGTCGGATACTCGGTCGGATGCTTTTGCTATTGATTTTCTTATTTATTCTAGGTATTATTGGCGGAATTATTATTTTAAATAACCTCACCATCGCGGAAAACTGGTTTGGTCTGAATGAATACCAAGTCGTTGAAACCAGGCATCAGATCATTCGTTTGTTCCCCTACTTTTGGGTAGCAGGGATCCTGCTGGTCTTTTTGATCGGTCTGATCATCGGCCTCAAAAAACACAAAAAATCGCCATTTTACTGGTTATTCTCATTGCTCTTGCTACCAGCGATTCTCTTTTGTATTGGCGTAGTTTCCACCTTTTTACCTGTAGACCGCCAACTCTTTCGAGAAGAAACCAGTGCCAAAGAAATTATGGCGGCGCTGCCAAATCAATCTTCATTCAAGGACAAAGAGCTGCAACTGGTCAGCTATAGTTTTCACATCCGCAATGTCCCGCTAAAAAGCGGCATTTATGCAGTTGCGCGAGTGATCAATCCAAACACAGGCCTACAAGACGAGTATTGGTATTACCCAGAAAATCTGTTGACCAAATGGAAAAAAGACGACGATACGATCGAGCTTTCGATGGAAGATACCATTGCCTTTGATGCCATCGACTGGGGCGTCATTCCCAAGATCATCAAGGATTCTGAGGCGCGAGCAGCTCAGCTAGATCACTATGTTCCTGGCGTCAGCATCGTCATTTTAAACGGCTTCCAAGGTGAATGGACTTGGACCGTTGGTTTAAATGGGATTCGTAATCGAACCGAGATCAATTATGTCTATGATCTCAAAGGAAATTATCAATCCGAATGGCAATAAAACAAGCGGCACCTATCCCTGTGAATAGGTGCCACTTTTGCTTTTATCGGTTTACTGATCCAAGTCTTTGACACACCGAAACCCTAAATTATTGGCTGCCGACATCCCAGAATTACCATTTCTAGCGGCAATTCGGTATCGTTTGCAATAGGATTCATGGCACAAAAATGAACCGCCGCGAGTCGCATACAGTTGATCATCTTGTGTTTGATTCCTTATCCAAAAGGTTTGTCCCGTCTGTTGTTGAAACTGCGTCAACGGGATGCGGGCAGGATTGACGCACCATTCCCAGACGTTGCCGATCACTTGATAAAGACCAAAGCCATTGGGCTCATACCATTTCGCGGGCGCTGTATTGGCAAAGCCGTCTGCTCGCGTGTTGCTTTTTGGAAACTCGCCTTGCCAAATATTGCAATGATAGGTATTTTCTGTCAAAAATTCCCTTCCCCAAGGATATTTTTCAAAACTTGTCCCGCCTTTTGCAGCGATCTCCCACTCTGCTTCTGTCGGGAGGCGTTTTTTTGCCCATTGGCAATAGGCGATCGCATCGTTGCGAGACACTTGAACCACTGGGTGATCCATCCGCTGGGCAATCGTTGAATCAGGTCCTTCAGGATGACGCCAATCTGCGCCGCTAACCGCGTACCACCAAGCCATATTCGGTACCTTTTGACTGCGGTGTTTCGTTTGCTCACTTAAAAAATAGTGAAAAACGAACGACCAGCCAAAACGCTCGGCTTCTGTGACATATCCTGTTGCTTCCTCAAAAACTTGGAAAGCTTGGTTCGTTACTGTCGTGGCATCAATGGCAAATGCTGGGCTGTCGAGGCTGATTTGCGGTCCCTCAAGATCCCCGGCAAAGCCGTCCATCGTATTCGTGCCAATTCGGTAAGTTCCTGCTGGAATCGTGGGCATCTGCTTGCCTCCTTTTTACAATAATTGATAGCCATTGTACAGATTGATCAGTAACACCAGCACGATCACGGTTTGGAATACCAGTGTCACTCGCTGTGGTGACAGGACGTTGCTGGCCTTGGCGCCTAATAGTCCCCCCACGATCGCGGCTGGAATAACAAACCACAAAATTTGCAGATCATACGCACCAAAACCTGTCGAAAAAGCGATCGTCAAAATTTTTGCCAGCTGCGAGAAAAAAATCGTACAAATTGAATAAATCGTCGCCTCTTTGATCGGCATGGCAAACAGCAACATCAATAAAGAAACATTGATGGGTCCGCCGCCGATCCCCAGCAAACTGGCTAGAAAACCGAGAATCAAGCCACAAGCTGCATACCAGCCGACTTTTTCCAACGCAAACCCGCGCCAGTTATATTTTGTATACAAAAAAGCGAACAATAGTGTCAGCACGGTCACAAGGATTTGGATCAGCTGAACCATCTTGTCGTCTCGAAAAACCAGCAATAGCTGTTCAAAGGCAACATTGCCTAAAACACCGCCTAACACAGCACCACCAGAAACCCACAAGGCAATCGACCAATTGATTTTCCGTCCACTGGCTAATTGTCTAGCTGTCGAAACGATAGACATCGTGAAGACAGCTGTCGCCGAGTAAAAAGAGATCGCAGCAACAGAATGGGCGCCGATAAAATCGAAAATCGGTTTGATCAGCACGCCGCCCCCCATGCCCGAAACTGCCCCTACGGTATTTGCTAAGACGATCACGAGAAAATAAATCAGTCCGATCATTGTCTCACCCCTTGCAACAGCCCCAATATCACATTGATTCTGGGTGTGAAGTCTTTTAACAGCTCCTGATAGCCGCAAAACCCCTCACTATCCACGTACATTGCATCTTTCATTCGTTTACAGCCTCCTCGGCACATTTTTTGGAAAGGACATTGCGTACACTTCGAAGGCATGTCTTTTTTCTGGCACAAAAACTGCTGCGAACAGTCTTGAGAAAACAATTCCCGCAAGGTTTGCTCTTGGATATAGCCCATGCGAAACTCATCTAATACATAGAAGTCACAAGGATAGACACTGCCGTCGGCTTCGATCACATACTGCACTTGGCAGTTGCCTAGAATCCCACAGGCAGTTACTTGCTGCCGCACCAATAGATTCAGTAAATCATCGAACAGCTTGATACTTAAGTAGCGCCCTTGTGTCAATTCCTGCAGCCAAAACGCCAATAGCTGCTGATAAAAGTGCGCAAAGCTTCTTGGTGTCAAGGCATAGTTGTTGGTTGATGTGGCATCCAAATCAGCCAAACAAGGAATGAACTGCACAAATGCAATCTGCTCTTCCTTGAGAAAATCAAACACACGCTGGGCTTCCTTTGCTAAGGGATTAGTCAACACGCACAAGACATTGTACTCAATCTGATAGGCGTCCAATAATCGCTTGGTCTGCAAAACCCGCGCAAAGGTCCCCCGCCCTTTGGCGTCTAATCGATGCCGATCGTGAGCAAGCGGATGCCCATCGATCGACAGCCCGACTAAAAAGCGATGCTCTTTCAAAAAACGACACCATTTATCATTGATCACCATGCCGTTGGTCTGGATCGCATAGTGTACTGTCACTCGCTTTTTTTGCGCCGCAACATAAGCCGTTAGTTTTCTAAAATAACTCAGCCCTGCCATCGTCGGCTCTCCGCCTTGAAATGCCAACGTCAAATGATCGCCAGCTTCTAAGTCTGCATAGATGTTTGCAATCATCTTTTCCATTACATCCTCTTTCATTTTGCCAAAGGAACGCACTTCGCGCAAGGAACTGACGTTGGCATAAAAGCAATAGGTGCAGCGCAGATTGCAAAGAGAGGATGCTGGCTTGATCAATACGGAGATATGTTTCATGTGTTGTTCCTCGCTTTTTTAATTCTTTTGTGCAATTGTCTGCCTCTGACTATTGCTTAAACCTAAGCGCTGATACTCGCTTTCAGGGGCTTCAATCTGATCCATTACTTTAATCAATTTCTGAATCATTTCTTGTTCAATCAGTGGGTCATGAAGCGGTGTTAACTGCTTTGGATCATTCTTTAGATCAAACAGCAAGTGGCCTACTGAATAAGAATCGATATAGGTGGAAACTTCAACTTCTGTGTAAGGAAAATGATTTGTAAATCGATTGCCCTCTTTCAAGACCATGCTGTCTAAGACCTCTTTATTCAAAAAACCACGCAATGAAGCATAACTAAGCGTCTGCATGGTGATTGGTCCATTCGAAGGGTGAACCGATGCACGCATATACACATAACGACCATCGTAGATATTGACATGACCGCCGTTTGTACCAAAAATAATTTCTTGATGGAGCGGTTGGGAATGCTGTTTTTTCAACACAGGCAGCAAAGATTTGCCATCCATATCTAAGGTGTTCTCAATTTCAAAATAATCCAATAAAGTTGCTGGAATGTCGATGGTTTGACTCAATACTTGAGTATGGGTTCCCGATTCAGCCTGTGGGTAACTGATGAAAAAGGGCAGATGGATGATTTCTTCATACATCGGCGCGACATTTTTTCCTAACCAGTCATGTTCCCCTAACAAAAAGCCATGGTCGGTATTCACAATGATAAAGGTATCCTCCCACATATTATTTTTTTCTATAAAGTCCAGCACTCGTCCTAAGTGATGGTCACACATACTGATCAACGCTGCGTATTCTTTTTGCAGCTCAATCAAATCCTGCTCGCCAACATCTTCTGTTACACGACCATATTTTGGCCAAAAGTAAGGTGATTCATTTGGTGTCTCCTGGTACAATTTGCGATAGGTTTCTGGCACATAAAATGGTTCATGGGGGTCAAAACATTCGAGTTGCAAAAACCATTGATCTTCATTTTTGTACTGTTCCAAAAAATCCAAGCCGGCTTGGATCGTTTGAACCGTGGACAGGTCTTCTTCTACTGCTTGCCGTGTTCGATTCGCAAAATGCTGTTCCACAGAAATACCACTTTTATTTAACGGATTCAGCGGTGGATGATTCTCTGCCTGTTTTCTTGGAACCCATCGGTCACCTTCTTGTCCTCTAAATCCTTCCCATGTGGAATAACGGTTATGATAAGTGGCACCGCCATCTTCAAAGTAATGGGAATGGTCGGTTACCAAATGACAATAGACACCATTTTGCTGCAGCGTATCAAAAATTGACGAATCAAACGGTTCTAATTGACCCCACGAACGATGCATAAAATTGTAACGACCTGTATGAAGTTCTCTTCTTGCTGGCATACAAGGCATGCTGCCACCATAAAAGTTGTCAAACGTAACCGTTTTTTCTCTTAGCCGTTCAAAGTTTGGCGTGTTGATCCAATCGTTTCCGTAGTTTGATAAAAAATCTCTAGCCAGAGTATCAAACATCAGCATAATTGCTCGCATAGCATTCTTTCCTTCTTTCTTTTCTTTCCTTTTCTTGGTCATTGCGACTACTTGACGATCGTTATCGCCCCTCGATTATCATCAGCGATCACATCTAAGTATGCGGAAGTATTCGTAACGACGATCGGCGTCACTAACGAGTATCCCGCCTCTTCAATTTCTTCTTTATCAAATGTAAGCAATACCTCTCCTTGCTTGACCTGATCCCCTTGCTTGACTTTTGTTTCGAAAAAACGACCATCTAAGTTCACTGTATCCATGCCGATGTGAATCAACACTTCCACGCCATCGTCCGACTTCAAGCCAATCGCATGCTTCGTTGGAAACAGTGTTTCAACTACTCCGTCAAAAGGTGCTCGAACCAGTCCTTCATCTGGTGAAACTGCTAAGCCTTTTCCTAATAGTCCATTTGCAAATGCTTGATCTTCTACTGCCGACAAAGGCAAAACGATGCCTGTTAATGGTAGCGAAAAAGTGATTTCTTTCGCTGCTCTTTCTGATGGGATCAAAGGTGAGGCTTCATTATCACTAGCTGTTGCTTCTTGCCGATCCTCTTGCGGATCATACAAGAAGGTAATCGTTAAAATGAATGATAAGACGAATGCTACAGTGATCGCTAATACATACCCATAAAAGCCGCTTCCGATGCCTTCTGTCGGATCAATGTAGTTGGGTAAACTAAAGATACCCATCCCACCTATAATAAAAGATTTTGTTCCCATGGCACCCATGATCAATCCGCCGATCGAGGCTGAAATCAAGGTCGCAATAAATGGTTTTTTTCTAGGCAACGTGATACCGTACAAGGATGGCTCCGATACCCCAAACAGACTGGAAATAAATGCGGGAATCCCGATTGCCCGAATAGAATTATTTCTAGACTTAATAATAACTGCCAGCACAGCTCCTGCGGTCGCAAATGGAGTCGCTTGTCCTAAGACCATCACTGGGTCGTAACCAAGAACACCAATATTGTTGATTGCGATCGGAATGATTCCCCAATGAAGACCAAACATGACCAACACTTGCCAAACAGCACCAACTGCAATCCCTGCAATAATTGGGCTGAAGTTATAGATCGCCAACACAGCCGCACCCAACAAATTGCCGATCCACGTCGCGATCGGACCAATGACAATGAAAGTCAGCGGAACCATGATCAAGACGGTTAGAAAAGGAACTAAGAAACTCCGTACAATACTAGGAATGATTTTTGTAATGCCTTTTTCTAATTTGGCACCAAAATAGGTAGCAATGACGATTGGAATAACGCTGGAACTATAACTCATTAGAATGACTGGTATTCCTAAAAAAGTGACATAAACAGGCGATTCAAAAACAGTTCCTGCAAACAAGGTATACAACGGTTCGGCATTTGCCGTCAAGCCAGACAAGGCTGGATAAACAAGGGCAGCACCGATCGCCATACCGACAAATTGCTTTAAACCAAATTTTTTCGCTGCGGTATATCCTAAAAAGATTGGAAAGAAGTAGAAGAAACAATCGCCTGCTGCTTGCAAAATCGCATAGGTTCCTGACGTATTCTCAATCCATCCCAAAGAAACAAATAGCGCATTTAATCCTTTGATCATTCCTGTGGCAGCTAGAAGACCCAATACAGGTGTAAAGATACTGGAGATCACATCGATAAAAGCATCCAGCGGTCCTTTCTTCTCTCCCGAAGGTGCCGCATCATTTCCTGCCAATCCTGCATGTTGAACAAATTCTTGGTACACCTCTGGCACATGATTGCCGATCACGACTTGGTATTGACCGCCGCTTTGAACGACTGTCACGATCCCTTTCGTCTTTTTCAGTGTTTCGGTGTCTGCTTGCTCCTCATGTTTTAAATCAAAACGCAGTCTTGTGATGCAGTGGGTCACCCCATTGATATTTTCTTTTCCGCCGACTCCTTTTAAAATTTCATCGACCAATTCTTGATATGCCATCGTTCTCATCCTTTCAATGTAAAAATAAAAAGCAAGACAAATAACTATTCCTTGATGGAATAATTATCAGTCTTGCCTGCATTATCAGTAACAACCTTTATTCGTTCTCTATTAACTTTTGAATGTGTAATGTTAAGTACAGCTTTTCATCATCGTTCAAGGGAACATCTAAATACTTTTCAATCAAAAGCATCGTCTTATAAGCGTCTGCATACTGTCCACTCACGTGTCCCAATAGTGGATTTGCTTTTACCACATCTGGTCGAGCCTTCAATCGTTGGAAAAAAAAGCGCAAATGGGTGATAAATCGATCGAATGCCAAAGAGTTTTCATCAATTTGTATCTTGTTTGAAAATCGTATAAGTGAAATAATATCGCGAATCTTTTTTGCAATCGATTGGACATCTTTTGGCTGATCAACCTCATCTGTTACTTGTGCATTGATCAAATGCATTGCTATATTTCCTGCTTCTTCTTCCTCAAAGACGACCCCTGTTTCTTGTCCGATCATTTCCAATGCTTTTTTACCAACTTCAAATTCCTGCGGATAAAACTTTTTTATTTCCCATGATAATCGGTTCGTAACTGTGATTCCTTGTTCATGCAGTTTGAACAGGTTATACAGATGATCGGTAAGTGATACATACAGCGTCTCGCTTAACTCCTGTTTTATTTCCGCTTTTGCAAGTGAGATAATATCATCCGCTAAAGACACATAGTTTGTTGGTATGGATGACAATAAACTTAAAAACCGCTCGGAAACTTTGTTCTTATGAAGCACAAACACTTTTTCAATTTTTGATTCATCGGCGGTTTGTCCTGGTTTCATTTTGAAGCCAAGGCCGGTACCGATCCAGATAAAATCTTTGCCATCTTGTCCGACCAAAACTGCATTGTTGTTTAAGATTTTTTTGATCTTCAAGACGCTTCTCACCTCCTTAAAATGAAAAAAGGCGATACCTTAATACATGTGTAGGATCCATACACACGTAAAAAGGTATAGCCTGCATTATCAGTAACTACCCATTTGATTGCCTTTACTATACTATTTTTCTAGAAACGTTGCAAGCGTTTTAATGATTTTTCTTTTTTTGCTTCGTTTCAAATAGACACGGATCAGCCTTTCTCCAAACTGCTCACTGGTCCAGCAAACGGCTTTGCCCTTCGATTTTTTGGATCTCCGTAATGTCTTGCGTGACTTCTAGACAACCTAAATAGATGCCTGCTTCATTTTTTAATGCAAAGTAGCGAATATAGATTTTACGGCCCCGCATATCGATCCAAAATTCAGCTGTCTCCCTTGTACCCGCTCGAAAATCATCCAAAATCTGTTGCACGAGATGCATGCTTTTCGGTGGATGGCAGTTGACGACTTCACGACCTAAAACCGAATTCGTTCGTGGAAAGACGCGACTCTTGCCTTCTGAATAAAAGCGCACCCGCTCTTCACTATCTACAAAGGTCAAGTCCACTGGCAGCGTTTGAAAAATGGCCACCAATTGCTCAAATTGCAGATTACCAGTAGGCAATGAAACGGTCGGCTGTTCAGCAATTTGCGGCGAATCTTCCGATTCTGTGACTTGAAAGTCATTGAATCCTAAACCGGCTGCGATGCCAGCGGTTGTTTCTTGGGCTTGTTTGATCGCCGCTTGCCGTGCGGGTTCTGCCGCCTGTTCCTTTTCAAGGGCTTCTTGGCTCGGTTTCCAAGGAAGCGGTTCTGGGATAAAGGCAAAGCCGATGTCAAAGCTGTCAGCCGCAATTTGTTCCCAATCTTTAAGACTGAAGACATCCAGCGTCATGGGCACCATGATTTCTTCTTCTTTGAAAATCATCTCTTCAATCTCGTTTTTGACTGCTTCCCATTGGACAGCGATTGGATTATAGGCAGCTTTTTCGGATGCCAAAAGCTCATTGAGCGCTTTGATCATAACCCGAATATCATCATCAACACCCCACATCACTTTTGGCGGCGCAGTGATGCCGTACTTCTCCATGTAAGAAAAAATCAACGTTTCTTTTCGCGCATAGTGTTTGTCGATCTGCATTAAATCATTGCAGGCAGCTTGTAGACGCTTTTTAGGCGTCCAATCACCGGTTTTGATTTTGGCTAAGAGGCTGTCGATCTCATCGGCCAACAGGGATTGCAGGACTTGGTTCTCCAATTTCAGGGTATGCACAGGATGGCCTGGTTGCCCATATTCTTCATTGGAGTGATGGATCTCGTTGATCGAACCTTTGAAAACAGCAGCATGAATATTGCACAAACGCTGAATCTCAGAAGGGTCCAACCCCGTTTGGATCAAAGCTTTTTCAGCAGCAGTGATCTCCGTCACATCCACACCATCAAATTCTTCGTTAAACAAGCGTTTAGCTTCTTCAAAGGAACCGCCTTGGTGAAGCAAACTCAGTATTTCGACGATCCGTTCTTGTCTTTGACTGTTGGTTTTCATTTCGTCGCTCCTTTCACAAGAAACCCTTGTTTTTCGAAAGCGAGACAAACCCTTTCCAAGGGGATCTTCTTCATCTGAGCGCCTTTGGGAATCGTCATATAACGTCCAGCAGTTTGTAGCATCCCTGGTTGATTGATCGCCGTAAACCCTAGTTGACTCATGATTTCTAGTATTTCAGGATATTGTGCCACAAGTTCATAGAGCGTTTTTGACAGATCGATTTCTTTCATAGTAAGGTCTTCCTTTCAGTGAGAATGATTCTCAATAAGATATCCTTAGTATAAATCATTTTGTTCAAAAATACACGAACTCCCGCAAACATTCATCAATCGATTATTTTTTTCTAAGATTGCCGGTAACGGCAAACCACTCTTTCCAACCAATCGATACTGGCAAAAAGCAGATAGCCCATCAAAGCAATCAGAAGGATCCCGGAAAGCATTTGCGGGTAGTCCATTTTTGACCACGCACTTAAGATCAGATAGCCGACACCATACGTCGTGTTGTAGTTTTCGGCAAAAAAGAGGGAAGCCAACGCAATCCCGATACTGACCCGCACACTGGCAAAAAGTGCGGGCATGAGTGCGGGCAAAATAACGAAGCGCAAGACATGGCGCCATTGATTGGTATAATTTTTCATGACCTGAAAGTAAGCTGACGGGATCTTTGTGACTGCATCACGAATCGAGACGATCACTTGAATGACGATTACCGCAAAAATCAAGAGAACTTTTGAGAGATTGCCTAAGCCAAAGAAAATCATAAAGACGGGTAAAAACGCAACTTTAGGAATCGGATATAAAAAGTAAAGCAGTGGACCAAGCAGCCGATCCACTCTTTGGGATCGCCCAATCAAGATTCCTAACGGCACCCCGACTAGCAACGCCCCACTCAACGCCGCAAATACCCGCAGCAAACTGGCACCTGCGTGGATCAGTAAGACTTCTCGTAATGCCCAAAAACGTTCAGCGGTTTCTAAAGGATTAGGCAACGAGCGATTGTTGGTCACCCAGCTTACACCCCACCAAACCACGACAAACGAACAGAAGCCCCAAACAAAAGATTTGATGGGTTTCATTGCCTCGCCTCCCTCATTTGTTCTTTCAACTGCAAGACGACTTCATAAAAAGCCAACGAGTCTCGTTCCTGCTGGCTGCCGTAAAATGGATTACTGATCGGCGTAACGCCCTGATCTTTTAGCAGCAAAATCGTCTGCCCCAAAAACACTGCCTCTTCTGGATCGTGGGTCACCACAATCAAGCTGTTTTGTCTACGCTGCTGTTGGGCAGCGATCAGGGCTTGTGCGTTTGCTTTGGTTTCTTGGTCTAGTGAAGCAGTCGGCTCATCCAATAATAAAACATCGGGCTGTGTGATCAGTCCCCGGCCCATGGCGGCCCGCTGTTTTTGACCGCCGCTAAGCTGATGCGGATAGCGGTCCTGCACCTGCGTCAATCCCAACTCAGCCAAACAGCTGGCGACCCGTTTTTTACGGCGCTCACTGGGCGTTTGATTGATAATCAGCGGCATTTCCAGGGCTTGGTAGACTGTTTGCCAAGGAAACAAATGCAGTTCTTGGAAAACGACCTCGATGTTATCAGGGGAACAGCCTTGGTAAGTGATCGTGCCCGATTGCGGTCGCTGCAACCCTTTGATCAAGGATAAAAGCGTGCTTTTGCCAATCCCCGATTCTCCCAGCAGCACATAGGTCGTTCCTTGTTCAAAACAAAACGAAAGATCCTTAAAAATGACGGTTTCCCCATACGTAAAGGAAACGGAATCGAATCGAATACTCATCAGAGAATAAACTTCTTTCTTCAAATTATTTGTGTTGGTTTTCACATTTTATGCTATACTATTTTTTGCGTGATTGACAAGAAAGGATGGTTTATGATGTTTCAGACCCTCGTATTTCATGAAATACGTCCCGAAGCAGAACTTTATGATCAGGTACGCCCGATCAAAGTCGCAGACGGCTATCAAGATGCCTTGCCTTTGCCCTTATTCAATAGCACTTCTCATTTTAAACAACAAATCGACTTTTTGAAAGCAGAAAATTACCATACGTTGACCCTTGCAGAAGTCAAAGATTTTTATTTCCGGCAGCAGCCGCTACCAGAAAAATCCGTGTTGCTGACCTTTGACGACTGTTATCAATCAATGAAAGAATATGCCTACCCACTGTTGAAGGAAGCTGGTTTCAAGGCCACTGCCTTTGTCGTGACCGGCTGGCTTTTTGATGCCCCTCAGCCTTACGAACCAGAAGTTTCGCGGACATTGAGCAGTGCCGAATTAGCCGAAATGAGCGATGTCTTCGAATATGCCAATCATACCGCTCATTTTCACGAACGCAAGAACCAGCAAGGGCGGTCAATGTGGGAAACACCGGCAGCCTTTGCGCAAGACTTACGAAGCTGCAATCAGCACGTGGCCATCAAGGATGTTTTTGCCTATCCCTTTGGCTTTTATGATCAGCAGACGATCGCAACACTAGAAAATGAAGGCTTTGTTCTGGCATTTACAACCAAACCAGGCATCAATACGACAAAAACCAAGCCAATGGAACTCCATCGGGCAGTCATCCCGTTCTCACTACCAATGGCTGCTTTTGAACAACGATTTAGAAACGAGGAAATGAACCAATGAAAAAAACGATTTTAGCAAGTGTCCTAGCACTATTCGCTGTTGGCGCTGCCGCCTGCGGCAACACTGGCGAAACAGCAAGTACCAGCAATTCCAGCACTAGCAGTACAGAAGCTGCGGTAACGGATCAAACATTGACGATCGGGGTGTTACCAGCAGAATCAGCGATTCCGATCATTCTAGCAAAAGAAGAAGGCTTTTTCGAAAAGCAAGGATTGACTGTGGAACTCAAATCCTTCACTTCCCCGAATGACCGCAATGTGGCGGTGCAGGCAGGCGAGCTGGATGGTACCATCAGCGATGTCATGACAGAAGCGACCTTCAAGCAAAACGGCATCGATATTACGATCACTTCTGATATTTTGGAAAACTTCAAGATTCTCGCTTCACCGAATTCAGGGATCACTGAGATGAAAGGGTTAGCGGATAAAAAAATCACCCTTGTACCGAATTTCATTTTAGAATACATCATGGATCAATTTGCACAAGAAAATGATTTTACTTATGACATCGTGGATATCGCTTCTTTTTCTGCCCGTTCCGAAGCATTGCTCAATGACCAAGTCGATGGCGCTGTTTATACGGAACCGCAAGCCAGCATGTTGGCTGCCCAAGGGGCGATTGTTTTAGGCAGCTCTAAAGAAGCTGGCATCAAAGGCGGCACACTGCAATTTATGGACGAAGTCATCCAAAATCGCCCGCAAGACCTAACAGCATTTTATACTGCTTACAACGAAGCCATTGATTACATGAATGCTCATTCAGCAAAAGACTATGCCGACATCTTGGCAGACTATCAATTTCCAGATGCTATGAGTACTTACTTAGACAGCCAGGAAGACTATCCTTATGCCCAAGCTGTACCGCAAGAGCAATACGACGCGATCATTGCTTGGACGAAAGACAAAGGACAAATCGACAAAGCATATTCCTACAACGAGTTGACCAATTTCGATTTTTTACCCGCTGACGAATAAGAAACAACAAAAAAGACGCAAATGCGTCTTTTTTGTCTTTTCACTTCTTTTTGACACTCTTTTTTGCTCGTGGCAAGAAATTCAGGTATACTTTTGACAAATCAGCTGCCATGAAAGGATTTGATTTAATGCCAACGATCGCTGTTTATGCCGACCAGAAAGAAGATACTTGGGAAGCACACTTGACTCACCAGTTAAAAATAAATGAAGAAAGGACCCAGGCTCATCAAACATTCCATAACGAACCTTTAACGATCGACGAATACTTCTTTACAGAAGATCCTGCCCCTTTTCATACGAATCAATCCGTCAAGCAGCAATTAGCAAGCAATGGCCGCAGCTGTCTGCCACTCGTTTATGTCGACGATCAGCTATTTTGCCAAGGTCGCTTGCCAACGATCCGTGAATGGGAACAATTGACGAAATCTGGGATCACTGTGCAATTTGATGCGTAAGATCAAAAGGCGTTGAAGGATTTACCCTTGACGCTTTTGCCGAGTCGGTATTCCCAAAGTCAAATCACGTTCCTTCGACCAAGCGATGGCACCTGACAGCAAAAAGAAACTAATGACCGTCCCTTCCCTCACCGCTAGCGGTAAGCCCAAACTGATCGCTAGCAAGAGTGCCCCCGAAATACAGACTGCATCAACACCATAACGGTACTGCTTAAATGTCCAACGACTGCTTTGCGCCAGCAAATGACAGCAGTGCTCGATTGGAAATTTCAAGACCTGCAACCGTAAGACTTGCCCCGTCGCCGTTCCAGAAATCAAGATCCCACCGATCAAAGCAGCTAGTTGGCTCCAATAATTCGTCAAGTGCAGCGATGCCAAGAAATAGTAAACAAAGCCATTGATCAAATAGCCGAATGCCAGCAAAGCGAAAAACATAATCAAGTACTCACTGCCTTTTTGTTTGAGGGACGTCTGCCGCCGATCCAATAGCCAACAGGCAGCTAGAAAGCCCAAGTTGATTGCTGTTGTGATGGTGCCGACTTTGATTCCTGACATCGTTGCCAGCGTGACATTCAAGGCATTAAAACTACTGACCCCAACGCTGGCTTTAATGGTCAAGCTGATCCCGAAAGCACTCAGCCCATAAAATATCCCAGATCCTATCCATTGCTTTTTATTCATTTTTTCTCCCACACTTTCGTTTTTGCTTTTCTAAGTATGTGCTATACTGACTAAAAACAAATAGGAGATTTCTCCTGGTTTGGAGGAAAAAAGTGAAAAAAACCGCTTATGCCTTGGCAATAAAGCAGGTACCAATCAAAGAAAGCTGCCCCTTGCCGATTCCTGAAGAGATTTTACAACAAAGTGCCCTCTGGACCTTTGATCATCGAGAAGCGATCCAAAAAGAAACGATGCCGATGTCGGTCTTTTTTGTCCTATTGACTGGCAAAGCCAAGATCATTCAAACGCAAGAAAACGGCAAACGTGCCTTGCTGCAGTTTCTCCATCCTGGTGATTGCATTGGCGATCTCACGTTGATTGGCGCCGAAACAGTACCAAAAACCGTGGTTGCGATCGGTGAAACAACATGTCTGGGCATTCCGATGAAAGCAGCAGCCCACGGGCTCATGCAAGACCTGGCTTTCGTACAAACGCTAGGCAAAACTATCGGTGAAAAATTGCTGCTGCGTATGGATCATTTTTCCGTCAATCAAACCTATCCCTTAGCATGGCGCCTTGCCCAGCTACTGTTGGAAGCTTCGATCGATGAACTTTTTCAAGAAAAATTGACGGAGACCGCCGAATACTTAGGCGTGAGCTATCGCCATTTGACGTATACCTTAAAAGATTTCAAAACGCAAAAACTAGTGGTCAAAACTGCTGACGGCTATCGGATCGATGCGCCTGCGCTGCAGACCTTTATCCAAAACCAACAAAAGCAGTAGTAAGCAAAAACGACAGCGAAATAGTTGGTATGATACACCCCCTAAAAGCCAGAGAGAAAGCTGACTTTTAGGGGGTGCAACAAGAAAAACCAACTGTTTGCTGTCGTTTTCGGATCGTTGCTTTATTTTTTCGCCAATGCCCAGGCATTGACACTAACCGTGCCGGTTCCGCTGAGAGCGATCGCCTCGGTCCGTTTTGGATACACGCGAGAGGTCAAACAATATTGCCCGCCATTTAGGAAGATCTCAATCGAAGACGTATCGACAAAAATCTGCAGCTGCGTCAGTTCATCGACCTTGACACTGCGCTGTTTACGACCGTAGCCAGAAACGCCATGATGGATCGTGAAGACACCAGCTTCATAAGCCAAAGTCGTATCTTGCAAAAGTCCAAGCTGGAACTGCTGCAATGGGGCTTCCGCCGTAACTTGCAACTCATATGCCAATTCATCGAAAGACAAGTGCTGCGGTTTCTCTGAAAGCACAATTTTTTGGCTGACTTGCTTGTCTCGCAATTTTTGGAATTCTGGCAAAGGTTCTTGATACAACTGGTCATTTTTGACCGAAAGCTGTCTTGGCAGCGTTGCGGCATGCTGCCAGCCGCGAGGGATCGTAGGATTGCTGTATTCAGGACTGGTATCCCCTAGCCCCATCCAGCCCCACAAGATCCGACGTTTCTGCTCATCTTCAAAGGTTTGCGGGGCATAGAAGTCAAACCCATAATCAAGTTCACGAAACGCAGAAGTTTCTTTAAACGTCAGAGTCTCCCAATCCACCTCACCGATCAGATACCCTGATTGATGAATATTTTGGTAGACATGTTCTTTGGCTGCCAAGCCTTGCGGTGAGAAGACCAACACATCTTTGCCATCTAAATGGAAGTAGTCTGGGCATTCCCACATGTAGCCTAGAGCATAGTCCTCACCGAAAAAGATTCCTCGATAGGTCCATTCATTTAAATCCGTCGATTCATAAATCAAAATTTTGCCTTCGTTTTCCAACGTACGCGCGCCTAGCAGCATATAGTAGGTGTCTTCATGGGCAAAAACCTTTGGGTCACGAATATGATCGGTAAATCCTTCAGGGTAGTCCTCATGAGGAATCACGACTTCTTGCTTTTCGACGGTATAGCCGTCTTTGCTGATTACATGGACCGTGTTTTGTTCTCGTCCACTAAAGGTATAGTCATGATCACCAGGATGTTTGACATTCCCCGTATAGAAGAAATGGATCGCGTCATTCTCGATAAAGGCAGAGCCCGAGTAGACCCCGTCTTTGTCATAGTCGTGTTCGGGAGAAAGAAACAGCGCTTCTTCTTGAAACGTGACATAATCCGTCGACGTTTTGTGTCCCCAGTGAGGTGGTTCCCCGCCATGGGGCGTTTGCGGTACATATTGATGGTAAAAATGAACCACGCCTTTGAATTGGCAAAGACCATTCGGGTCGTTCATCCATCCTGTTTCTGGCATCAAATGATAGTTCAAGCGCCACGCATCAGCACTGATTTTTTCTGCTAATTCGTTTTGTGTTTGGGCAAGCTGTGCCCAGTATTCCTTCGTTAACAATGCAGTACCTCTTTTCTCTTGCCGATGAACAGCAAGGGATTATTTATTGATTCAACTCTTTGGCTAGCGGTTTGCGCTGCAATTGGACACCAGCAAAACCGACTGCAAAGGCAATCAAAATCACGACAACGTATTTCAGCATGGCACCGAAATCTCCAGTATACAACAACAGTCCTGGTATAAAAGTGATGCCCATCCCAGTGGCAGCTAATTGGAAGACATACGTCGCAAACCCGCCGACTGCGCCCCCCAGCATGCCTGCGCCAAAAATCCGCATCGAGCGTAAGTTGACCCCAAATAGTAAAGGTTCAGTGATCCCAAATAAGGTTGGAACCGCCGCACTGATGGCATTTGAGCGTTTGACTTTGTTTTTATAAATAAATGCCGCAGCGATCGCAGCCCCGAATTGTCCCGCCATACTTGCTGTACCTAAGACTTGTAGGACGTTTTCGCCTGTCGTATTCAATAACCCTAACTCAATAATACTTAACGAATGGTGCAATCCAGTGATCACGATCACTTGCTGAACCCCTCCGTAAATGATATAACCGATGCCCAATGGCGCTTGCACCAAGTAGACGATACTGTTGATGACTGCTCTTTCAGCTACTTGCAAGATTGGTCCTAAGGCAAACAAAATCAAACCTAAAGTAATGACGATCGTTAAGAATGGTGTCACGATCAAATCCATCATTTGTGGAACAAATTTACGGAACCATTTCTCTAGCTTAGAAACTAAGATCCCGACAATAATTGCTGGAAAAATCGACCCTTGATACCCAGAGATCGATAAACCGAATAAGTGCAATGGCTCTGCATCCCCGCTGGCAACTGCCCAAGCGTTCGGCAATTGCGGTGCCACCATCATCAATCCTACCACGATCCCGATGATCGGATTACCGCCGAATTTTTTCGTCGCACTATAGGCGATCAAAACAGGTAAAAAGGCAAACGCTGTATCCGTTAACATTTCAAACATAGCTAACCAGTCAGCACTATAGGTGACCCCCAACTCGGTCAATAATCCCCGAATCCCCATCAAAAGCCCCGTCGTTACCAAAGCTGGAATCAATGGCACCAAGACATCTGACAACGTGCGGACAACTTTTTGGACGGGTGACAGATTCGAATAAACATCATCTTTGAAGCCAGCTTTTTCAGCGGAGGCGTCATTGCCCATTTCTGCTGCGAAGGCTTGATAAACTTCATTGACTTTTCCTGTTCCAAAAATGAACTGATGCTGTCCCGTGTTGAAAAAATAGCCCTTGCTGCCCTCAACTGCTTCCGCTTTGTCTTTATCTACTAACTGATCGTCTTTCAAAATCAAGCGCAAACGTGTGGCACAGTGTTCAAAGTTTTTGACATTTTCTTTGCCGCCAACAGCTTCTAACACTTGGTCGATCGTTTTTTGTTCCTTCATTTTTCCCACTCCTTTGATCGTCGGTTCATTTGTGGAACCGGTTCTACATTTGTAGATTAACAGAAACCGCTTGCAATTGCAAGCAAAGAAAATAAAAAAACAGAACGCCGCAACTGGACGTCCTGTTTTCTCTAAAAATGTTTGCTTTATTGCTCCTGCTTGTCAAGCTTGGCAGTCGACTGTTTGACCACTAATCGATTCGGCAATTCGATCACTTCAGGAACCTTTTCCCCTTGCGTCAGTTTTTGGATCGTTAAGACGGCATCGATGCCTAACTGGACATAGGGATATTGGGTCGTTGTGATGGTCGGATAGACATAATCCGTCGAATCATAGCCGCCAAATCCGTTCAAGGAAAAGTCTTTCGGCACTTGGTACCCTAGTTCATGGGCGGCTTTCAATACAGCAACAGCAATATTATCGGTAGCACAGGCGATGTACGTTGCCGGTTGATCTTTCAAGAACACAAGGGCTTTTTGGTACGTTTCTCTTCTTGAAAAAGACGTTTCGATAAAGTCGGCTTTGACGTTGGGCGTTTGTGCCAAGACATCAAGAAATCCTTTTTTTCGCAAGACACCTACCGCATAATCATTTTCGCTGACCCCAACAAATAAATAACGTCGGTGGCCAGCGCTGACTGCATATTCTGCCATGGTTTTGCCCGCTTGATAATCTTCATGGACGATGGAATGAATGCCAGCTAACTGTTGGCCCAACAATAAAACCGGCATAGGAACCTCTGCCAGCACCGCTTGCAGCTGCGGCGTGATTTTGCGCGCAAAAAGGATCATCCCTGCTACTTTTTGTTTGACTAGCATTTCGATATTTTCTAGTTCCCGTTCATCGCTTTGATCGGAGTTGGTGATCAGCATTTGATAGCCGTTTTCCCGAGCCGTCGTATCGATCCCTTTTAACACATCATTTGTCGAGGGCGAATTCAATCGAGGAATGATCACGCCCAGCAATTTCGTGTCTTGGGCTTTCAGCGATCGAGCAAATGTATTGGGGCGATAACCAGTTTCAGCAATGATCTGATCAATTTTTTTGCGCTTTTCTTCACTGATATAGCCATTGTTCAGATAGCGGGAAACCGTACTTTTCGCTACTCCCGCCTTTTCAGCAATGTCCTTGATCGTTGTCATGATTTCCCACCTTTGCATTTTCTTTTATTATAACAATAACTGAAAGAAAAGCGCAGGTTTTGCGTAAAAAACAAATAGGAGGGAAAGATCAAGTATTTTTTTCATCTCCTAATGCTAAGTGCTGATAAAAATAATTGCAGACAAAGTATTGATTCAGATATCTTCTTTTTTACAAGTACTAAGATCAATAAAAAAGAGTGTCTTCAGCAGACATTAAAAACGATTGAGTTTTTCGTTTCCATACTAAGATCATACCCACACAATTCTTTAAAATAATTTTTATAGTCGCTCTCAATAATTCTTATGATGTCGTTGTCTGAAAACTCCTCATACTTAGATAAATCAACTAAAAGGCCCAATTTTGCATCAATCCCAAGAATTTGTGGAATAACCTCCCAAAAGGTTTCTTTCGAAATTGCTTCAATTAGTTGATTTAATCGTTCTACTTGTTTTTCTAAATAGTCTTCTAGCGTGTCTTTCTCTCTTGGCAAACGATCTATCTCTTTTTGAAAATAATTGACATACTCTTTTTTCGTCGCAAACAACATTTTCTTATACTCCTCTCCGCTCTTACTGATTATTCTCACATACCATAAAAGGACTACGCATCCCTTTTCATTTATTGAATACTCTATTTTGTAACTAGTTTTAGATTTGAGAAAGCAGCAAAACCTTCATGGGCTTTGCTGCTTTTTTTAATATTGACTAATGTAAGTCTTACCTGTCTTTATTTTTCTTTTTGTCAAAGATAATGATTAAGGTAATTAATAGTAGTAGTGATCCAACAATGAGCATGATTCGTTGCCCCGCCATCATTTCCCCAGTATGGGGAAGTTTTGGATCTGCAGGATCTCTTTTGTCATTTTCTGGATTCTCTTTTTCAGGCGAAGTTTGTCCACCATTATTTCCTTCTTTTTGATAGACATAAATCACTTTTTGGACGTCATTCGTAAACGTTCCAGAGGCGTTGGTTGGTATTTCCATCACGGTCCAACCAGAAATTTCTTTTGGCTTGCTTTCATATGGCATGTCGACTTTCCCAGTTAGAATCGTTGGCTTCGATAGTTGATTCCCTTCAGTATCCTCATACTTAACTATCACTGGTGCCGCATCAGAGCGATCATAAAGGTAGATCACTTCCTGTGGGTCTTCGCCAAAAATCCCATGGGCATTGCTTGGTGCCTCTGGCACATACCAACCTGGAATTTCTTTTGGTTCGCTTTCGTATGGCAGACCAACTTTTCCGCTTAAGATCGTTGGTTCTGACAGTTGATTTCCTTCGGTATCTTCATACTTGACCGTCACTGGTGCCGCATGGGAGCGATCGTAAACATAGATTACTTCCTGTGCGTCTTCGCTAAAAATTCCTTGAGCATTAGTCGGTGTTTCTGGCACATACCAGCCTGGAATTTCTTTTGGTTCGCTTTCGTAGGGCAGACCAACTTTTCCGCTTAAGATTGTCGGTTCCGACAGTTGATTTCCTTCGGTATCTTCATACTTGACCGTCACTGGTGCTGCATCCGATCGATCATAGACATAAATTACTTCCTGCGCTTCTTCGCCAAAAATTCCATGAGCATTGCTTGGTGTCTCAGGCACATACCAGCCTGGAATTTCTTTTGGTTCACTCTCGTATGGCAGACCAACTTTCCCGCTTAAGATCGTCGGTGTCGACAGTTGATTTCCTTCGGTATCTTCATACTTGACCGTCACTGGTGCTGCATCCGAACGGTCATAGACATAGACCACTTCTTGCGCTTCTTTTCCGAAAATTCCATGAGCATTGCTTGGTGTCTCAGGCACATACCAGCCTGGAATTTCTTTTGGTTCGCTTTCGTAGGGCAGACCGACTTTCCCGCTTAAGATCGTCGGTTCTGACAGTTGATTTCCTTCGGTATCTTCATACTTGACCGTCACTGGTGCTGCATCCGAACGGTCATAGACATAGACCACTTCTTGCGCTTCTTTTCCGAAAATTCCATGAGCATTGATTGGTGTCTCAGGCACATACCAGCCTGGAATTTCTTTTGGTTCGCTTTCGTAGGGCAGACCGACTTTCCCGCTTAAGATCGTCGGTGTCGACAGTTGATTTCCTTCGGTATCTTCATACTTGACCGTAACTGGTGCCGCATCGGATCGATCGTAAACATAGATCACTTCCTGTGGGTCTTCGCCAAAAATCCCATAGGCATTGCTTGGTGTCTCAGGCACATACCAGCCTGGAATTTCTTTAGGTTCGCTCTCGTATGGCAGACCAACTTTTCCGCTTAAGATCGTCGGTGTCGACAGTTGATTTCCTTCGGTATCTTCATACTTGACCGTCACTGGTGCCGCATCCGATCGATCATAAACGTAGATCACTTCCTGTGGGTCTTCACCAAAAATTCCATGAGCATTACTTGGCATTTCTGGCACATACCAACCAGGTATTTCTTTTGGTTCGCTTTCATATGGCAGACCAACTTTCCCGCTTAAGATCGTCGGTGTCGACAGTTGATTTCCTTCGGTATCTTCATACTTGACCGTCACTGGTGCCGCATCAGATCGATCATAGACATAAATTACTTCCTGTGGGTCTTCGCCAAAAATCCCATGAGCATTGCTTGGTGTCTCAGGCACATACCAACCTGGAATTTCTTTTGGTTCGCTCTCGTATGGCAGACCAACTTTTCCGCTTAAGATCGTCGGTTCCGACAGTTGATTTCCTTCGGCATCTTCATATTTGACTGTTACAGGTGCTGAATCCGATCGAGCATAAACATAGATCACTTCCTGTGGGTCTTCACCAAAAATTCCATGAGCATTGCTTGGTGTCTCAGGCACATACCAGCCTGGAATTTCTTTTGGTTCACTCTCGTATGGCAGACCAACTTTCCCGCTTAAGATCGTCGGTGTCGACAGTTGATTTCCTTCGGTATCTTCATACTTGACCGTCACTGGTGCTGCATCCGAACGGTCATAGACATAGACCACTTCTTGCGCTTCTTTTCCGAAAATTCCATGAGCATTGCTTGGTGTCTCAGGCACATACCAGCCTGGTATTTCTTTTGGTTCGCTTTCGTAGGGCAGACCGACTTTCCCGCTTAAAATCGTTGGTTCCGACAGTTGATTTCCTTCGGTATCTTCATACTTGACCGTCACTGGTGCCGCATCCGATCGAGCATAGACATAAATTACTTCCTGCGCTTCTTTTCCGAAAATCCCATGAGCATTGCTGGGTGTCTCAGGCACATACCAGCCTGGTATTTCTTTTGGTTCGCTTTCATATGGCAGACCAACTTTCCCGCTTAAGATCGTCGGTTCCGATAATTGATTTCCTTCGGCATCTTCATATTTGACTGTTACAGGTGCTGCATCCGATCGAGCATAAACGTAGATCACTTCTTGAGGTTCTGCGGTAAATATTCCAAAAGCGTTACTCGGTGTTTCTGTCAAGAACCACCCTGGTATTTCCTTTGCTTCAGTTTCATAAGGAAGTCCTATCGTACCGTTTAAAATTGTCTCAGTCGACAGTGGATTCCCATCGACATCCTCATATCGAACTGTAACTGGTTGTGCTTCCTTTTTTTCCCACACATAAGTACCAGTCTTGCTTCCGTCATATTCATGAAAAAAGTTAGTTGGTGTCAGGGTTAAATGTTCGGTGGAAAGATTCCCCTCAAGGTCTTTTTCAAAGATCCAATTACCTGTATACAGTTCAGCAGGCATCACATTCTCTGGCAAAGTAGGACGGAGATTTTCTGCTAGATGTAAAAAGGTCGTCTTATCTCCTAAATGTAATCTTTTGAGTCCATTCATTCCTCTAAACATCCCACTAGCAACAGCAAATGCAGAACTAGAAGAACCAACATTTGTGGTGTCCCAATTTGATAAATCCAATTCTTCTATTTTCGGTGTTACTTCAAATAAGTTAAACATACTGGTAACGCTTGAGGTATCCCAATTTGACACATCTAAATGAAGTAAGTTTCTTGCTCCCCCAAACATACTCATCATGTTTTCTATATTTGAAGTATCCCAATTTGAAACATCAATCGTAGTCAATTTACTGACCCAATCACCGGTCAAATTATTATAGAACATATAGTCTGTTCGTTTTACTTTAGAGGTATCCCAATTCGAGACATCGATTTCTGTTAAACTAGCAGTATTTTGAAAGACCCCCTGCATTCCTTCGACTTTAGAGGTATCCCAGTTTGAGACATCCAACTTGGTCACTCTTCTAACACCATTAAACATATTATTTATATTCGTAACATTACCTGTTTCCCAATTCGAGACATCCAGCTCGGTTAACTGATTCACATTTTGAAACATAAAGAACATACCAGTGACATTGGAGGTATCCCAATTTGAAACGTCCAATTCAGTTAAGCTGCTGTTTCCATTAAACATATAGTTCATGATTGTTCCATTAGATGTATCCCAATTTGAAACATTCACTGAACGTAATGCGCTAGCGCTATGAAACATGTAACCAAAGTTTGTTACATTCGAGACATCGATTTTCTCTGCATTCTCGATAGTCTCCAGACTTGTTAATCGTGTATCAAGGGTATGACCAGAAAACATATAGGCTGAATTGACTGGAAAAATGACCGTACCATTTACAACAATTCGAGTAACATTTCTATAAGTTATTCGCCAAGGGGATGTGGCTGGCGTGCCAGCTGTTCCTTCTTCTAGCACAACTGTTCGAGTTTCCTCATCCCATGTCCAAGGAACGGTTCCCCATGTTCCTCTGACTAATGAGTCTGATCGCTCATAGACATAAATGACTTCCTGTTCTTCTTCAGTAAATCTACCTGATGCATTGGCTGGTGTTTCTACAACAGACCAACCGGGAATCTCTTTTGGCTCACTTATGTATCGTTCTCCTACCTCCCCATCTAGCATGTCTGGTTCAGATAACTCATTCCCTTCGGTATCTTCATAACGTATAGTCACTGGTGCTGAGATTAATCTTTCCCAAACGTACGTTCCTGGGTTAGTACCATCATACTGATTCATAAATTCATCAGATGAAGCATAAGTTACTGGAGTTAAACCATTCTCCCCTTCATCATTGATACGCTCTATCCATCTTCCAGAGTAAGGTAGACCTGCATTGATCCTTGGCAATCTAACGTTTGAAGCAAAGACTGATTTCTCACCTAAGGTCAGCTCACGTAGAGATTGAGTTGATTCAAACATATTATTTGTATTTGCAACATTCGTTACATCCCAGCTCGAAAGATCAAGACTCGTTAACGCTCTAGCCGAACTAAACATCCTCAACATCGATGAGACATTTGACACGTCCCAGTTTGACACATCAATCGTGGTTAATGAAGTCGCTATTCCAAACATATCCGACATGTTTGTTACACTCGAAACATCCCAACGTGAAAGATCCAAGCTTGTGAGAGAGTTAACCGCATTAAACATCAAGCCCATATCAGTTACACTGGAAACATCCCAGTTTGAAAGGTCTAAGTCGGATAGGGATCTGGCTAGACCAAACATGCTACGCATATTCGTCACGCTTGATACGTCCCAACTTGCAACATCCAAACTCGTTAAAGACTCTGCTGAATTAAACATTCCTCCCATATTTTGTACATTTGATACATCCCAATTTGACACATCTAAGCTTGCTAAAGATCTGGTTTGTCCAAACATTCCATTCATGTCCGTCACATTCGATACATTCCAATTTGATACATCAATATTTTTTAGTGTAGTAACGCCATGAAACATGCGATCCATGTTTGTCACATTTGACACATCAATATTTCCTGCATGCTCAATCGTCAGCAAATCAGTTAGACGTTCTGCTGCTTGCGCTTGCGGTGATCCAAACAACCATGAAACGTCTTCTGGAAAAATAACCTTGCCATTAACAGAAATTTGAACAACATTCGTGTAGGTTTTCCAAGGTGCTGTGGCTGACGTGCCGGCTGCCCCTTCTTCTAACGCAATTGTTTTCGTTTCCTCATTCCATGTCCAAGGAACGGTTCCCCATAGACCTTCAGCCACTTCTCCTGATTCCTCTTGATTGACTTCCGCCTTACTATCTAAACTAGCTTCACTGGATTCATCCTTAGAAGAGCTTTCAGATGTTTCTGCCTCTATACTGGTTTCTGTTTCGCTAGGGTCCACAGATTCAGTAGTATCTAAACTCTCTTCAGTAGGTAGCGTCGATTGTTCTGCATCTGTCAATCGACTCTCTTCAAACTGCTCCGTACTCCCCTCCGTTTCTTCAGCTGTAAAAGCTTCACCAATAGAAAGATCCGTCATTTCCTGATTATTTTTAACCCTGTCATTTTGGGAAACATCTACAACTGTATTTGCTAATACAGTGATGGGATGTCCTAATGCCATTGTAATGACCAACATAATATACCCTAACTTGCGTATCACTTTCCTAACACTCCTATTCTTTTCGCTTCAATTTCTCAAATCATGATCATTTATTATTCAGGCAGTCACCTTCGAATCCGCATAGTCATAAAAGGAAACTAAGTTCTAAAGAAGAGTATATAAGGTTGCTTTTGAATAAAAAAATCGTATTTTTCACCCTGGGGGGAAATACAGCATAAAAAAGCCTATTCAAAAGGCTTTCCCTGCTTTTGAATAGACTTAAAATATGTTTATTATTTAATTATTTTATAAGTTCGAACATTTGAGGTTCGACTGTTCTGAATAATAGTTCCCAGTCCTGTTTATCAGGTACTGTTTTTAATAGTAACCAGTTGGTACTTAGATTATACTCTGATAGATATTCACTATAATTCGTGACAACTAGATCAATATCTTCTTGATTCAAAAAATCTTCCGTCAAAGCAGGAATCGTAATGAAAAAGATTTGATGCCGATCACCAAAATATTGAAAAATTCGAGATTTTATCATTTGACAAACATATAGATCGCCCTCTAATAAAAAAACAATTTTCTTCCTTTTGTATAACCATTGTTCCCGCAGTCTTTCTGATAGCAATGTTAAGCTAGTCGCCATATCTTCCAAAAAGTCTTCTGTTAGATCTAATTTAAATAGAAAGGAGCGCAGAAAATGGCGATTTTTCATGTATGATTCTTTACATTCAAACTTGGTTTTTTCTATAATCTCAGACATTATTTTATTTTGGACCGGAGAAATCAAGTGATTGATATATCTCGAAAGGAAAAAAGCGTCGAAAACCCAAAATAGTTCGGTTGTGTGTAATTCTGGAAAGTAGTTTTTTAGATAATTTTCCGTTAGATCAGTTAAAGAATCATTTAATTGTAACAGTTCACAAAATAGTTTATCTTGATCGACTCGATCAAAAGGACGCTTGGCAATAGTAGCTAAATATAACCAACAAAGCTCGTTTGCTCCTAATTCAACTTGATAGTTCTTTTGAATTCTTTGCTGGATCAAAAGTAGATTATTGGAGTCCTTGCTATTCATTACATTTTTATAAAGCTTTGATGGTACTTTGATTGTTTTTCCTTGTCGTACTCGCTCAATAGCAATATATAGACTGTAATAAAATTCAATCGGCGAAGTACCTGTTCCAACTGATGCTTCAGTTAACTTCGATAAAAAAGTCTGATAGATTAATCCATGAATCTCTTTAGGAGGAACCAACGTGTGAGGGGTCATTTCTCCTTCATAATAAAAGTCTTTGAAAAATTTTCGGATGTTTGCTTCATCACCTTTTAAATCAATTGGAGTAAGTGATAGTTTTAAGCCGTATTCTTTAAGAACCGGCTCAATTCGTCTCAAATAGCGTCGAAAAGACGTTTCAGAAAGGTGAAAACGGTCAATCAATTCCGCTACATCCTCTAGTTCACCATAGAAAATATTCCCTAACAATTCAAACAGAATTTCATTTTGCAATAGCTTTTCTTTTTGTTCAATAAATCGTAGGGAATTCTTTTTTTCGAAAAGATAGCCATTATTGGTTGAAACAATTTTAGCACTATCAGAAAAATATTCTTTTAACTTGTTTATATCAGTTAAAATCGTCCGTTCAGAAACTTCATTTAGTTTAGCTAATTGGCCTTTGGTCGCTATTTGAGTGCGTTCAAAAAGGTTTAGTATCCGAAACCAACGAACAGTTGTCGGGTCAGCAATAAACTTCAGTTGTAAGTTTTTCATCTACACACCTCCAATTCAAATCAAAATCACTATACCTATCTTAACATTGTATATTCATTTAATCATACCTTATTTGATCTATGATATGTGAAAAAATAAGCTAAAAATATCCATTTCCTATAAACTATTTCTATTTAATGATAATTTAAAAATAATTAAAGTGAAGCCAAACAGTATATTAAACAGCTACCACAATTTTAACAAGATATTATAATGAAATAGATCAGTTGAAGAAATTGTAAAAAATAAGAATGGAAAACTGAAACAACATCTCTCAGGATATTTTATATTTCACCTTAAAGCTAAATATGGTGAAAAATTATAAGTTGAAAATCAAATCACTTTTTTATTGAGAGGTAGCGTTCTTCTCAATAGTAGTTAGAACACAACTCTGACTATTTCTGATTGAATAGAAAATCCTCAATCATACGTACTATCATATAGACATTTTAAAAATCAATGTTCACATCTATTTTCCAGTTATTCCAAATAAAAAAACAGCCAAGCCTCAAGCTTGACTGTTTTTTCATTTCATATAGGAATACAATTCCTACTCTTAAATTGTCCCTCACACATTCAAAATCCACATAAACCCAAGAAAGACAAAGAACAAGCCGTACATGATCGGTGAGACTTCTTTGCCGCGTTTGGCTGCTAACATGGTGATTGGGTAAAAGATGAAGCCCAACGCGATCCCATCGGAGATGCTGTAGGTCAACGGCATGCCTAATAGAATCAAGAAGGCTGGGATTGCGATTTCCATTTCGTGCCATTTGATCTCTCGCAGCGATTGCGCCATCAATACACCTACGACGATCAGTGCTGGTGCCGTCACTTGAGAAGTGACAACGGATAGCAATGGTGAAAAGAACAAGCCGAACAAGAAGAAAATTCCAGTCGTCACAGCAGTCAAGCCAGAACGACCGCCCACGGCGATCCCAGCGGAAGATTCCACATACGCCCCTACTGGTGAGGTCCCTAATAAAGAACCGGCGAGCATGGCGGTGGAGTCAGAAGCAAGTGCTTTGCCGACCCGCGGCATTTTGTTGTCTTTCATGAAGCCTGCTTGGTTGGCAAGCCCCACCAAGGTGCCTGCGGTATCAAAGAAAGTGACGAGTAAGAAAGTCAGTACTACGACCCACATTTGCAGGGAGTTGATGTCTCCTACATGGTTTAGCGCCACTAAGAATGTGGAAGAAATACTTGGTGCAGCAGAAACGATACTGGATGGTGCTTGGATCAAGCCAGTCAAAAGACCTAAAACAGTTGTTGCGGCCATCCCGATAAAAATTCCACCAGGAACTCTGCGAACCATCAAGACGGCAGTGATCACTAGACCAAAAATCGTCAGCCACGTCGTACCGACACTCAATGAGCCTAGTGCCACAAGGGTCGAATCGTCGGAAACGATGATCCCGCCTTCGCTCAGTCCCAAAAAGGCGATGAACAGACCGATCCCGCCAGAGATGGCGTATTTTAAATCAGCAGGGATCGCATCAATGATCAGCTCCCTTAATTTGAAGATCGTGATCACGATGAAAATCAGTGATGCCACAAACACACCCGCTAATGCTGTTTGCCATGGAACCCCCATTCCAATACAAACTGAATAAGAAAAGAAGGCGTTGATCCCTAATGCGGGTGCCGTAGCGATCGGGTATTTTGCTAAAACCCCCATCAAGATACAGCCCAATGCACTGGCTAGCGCCGTTGCTGTAAAGACGGCACCTTCGTCCATCCCAGATGCCCCAAGGACCGTTGGATTGACGAATAGAATATAGGCCATTGAGATAAAGGTGGTAAAACCAGCTAAGATTTCTCGTTTAACCGTTGTTTGTAAGACATCCAGCCCAAAAAAGGAATTGATTTGATTCTTCATTTTTACTCCTCCAGCAATCAAGCAAAGGTGTCGCCATTGCTTGATTTTTTTATAATGAAAACGACGAAATCAATCATAAACCAACTTTATCTGCAAGTAAATATTATCCGGTTAAAAAAACCAATAAAACGCTTTTTCCAACATCTTACCCTTAGCTGTTTTTAATCAACGTGTAACGACTTCTCATTCATCAATTGCTCCAGCTGTTCCTTGGTGGTGCGCTTGATGGAAAGCTTTGGCAACTCGTTCAACGCAAAGTAATCGCTGTTGGAGGTTTCACTGTTTTTGATAAAGTCCCCTGCCAGAACCTCACATTCAAAGACCAACTTATAGTATTGAAACACTTGCGGAATGTCTTGTCTTAGATTCGTATCAAAAATTGCTCGCAGCTCCTTCACCTCTACTAGCAAACCGGTTTCTTCCAGCACTTCTTTTTTGATGTTTTCCCGAGGCGTCAAGCCAATCTCTGCATAGCCACCCGGCAGTGACCATTCTTTCGTCAGGCTGTCTTCCACTAGCAAGATTTTTTCGTCTTTTTGGATCAATGCTCGTACGTCGACTTTAGGTGTAGGATACCCCTCATTTTTTTCTGTTAAAAGGGTCAACGCAGCTGCGTCTTGATCCACGACGGTACTCATCAAATGCAATGCCAACTCTTTGATTTCTTGGTATCGTTCCTTATCGTACACATCTTTGCCATAGTACAAACCTGCTTCAGCGATCGATAACAGGCGTTTGTATTGCGCAAAATAATCTTTCATCCATTCCCCGCCTTTTCCATTTCTCTGTTATGCTTCTTATTCTAGAGGAAATCGGCGGTTTTGCAAAAGAAAGTCTTCTGAGACATAAGAAACAATCCGTCTTGCTTTGACAGCTAAACTTCCCCAAAAGCTGAATCATGAGAAATAGCTCCTCAAAAAAAGCAGTTGGCATGTACCTAGAACAGGTATAACGCCCACTGCTTTGCTTATTTACTTAGCTCAATTGCGATTCTCTCGATCAATGGGCGATAATCCACTTGCTTGTAATCTTCCACATTGACTTCGATAAGCTCCCCTAACTGAAAGTCATCGTAACGGCGATCGGTGATGATTTGCCGAAACGCTTCTTTGGTTATATGGTTGGTTGCAGCTTGTCTATCTTCCAGCACATCCCCGTAATGGTATCGTTCCATGATAAAACTCAAATGACGGTCATCCGCTCGATCACGTATGAAACGTCTTTCCCATAAGGTTTCAAACGAGGCAGTCAAACGTATGGTCAAGCAGTCGTAGCCATAGCTTTGAGCGAGAAAAGTCAGCAAGGGCTTCTGCTTTTCACTAAAGGGGTATTCCGAGACCACCAAACGTTTTCCTAGAGACATGTACAAGCCCAATGCCTGATAGTAAAAAGGCCAAACATACTGCTTTTCGATCTGGGCTTTTTCTGCCAATGAATCAAAGCCAAGGGATTCGGCATAGCACTCTTTGATTTCATCTGGCGTAAGAGCGAAAAGATCGGGAAAACGTGCCTTCAGCAGATTCAGTAAATAACTTTTTCCAGTCCCAGGGCTGCCTGCCAATAAAACAAGCATCTTTTTGCGTACCATCTATTTGCCGATCGCAGTCGGCGCTTTCGTATTCATGAAAAGGCCGATCTTGTGCTTGACGATTTCTTTGATGGCTTCATTGGATGGGATCACGTTGTGGCGCAATGATTTGTTGACTTCCGTTGCCCCAAAATTTTCTTTCGCAATCTTCGTCCAATTGACCAACAATTCAGTACCTACATTAAACTTGCGAATGCCGTTATTGATCAATTCAGGATAATCTTCTTCTTTGACGCCAGTTCCTCCATGAATGACTAGCGGCACGTCGACGACTGCATGGATCTCCTTCAATAACGCAACATTCACTTCGGTTTTGGAGCGGAATTGGCCGTGATTGGTTCCGATAGCGATGGCTAGCGCATCGACGCCAGTAGCAGCGACAAATTCTACTGCATCTTCTGGGCGTGTGAAGACTTTATCGTCTTCTTCCACATGAATGCCTTCTTCTGTGCCGCCGATCGTTCCTAGTTCTCCTTCGACGGACACCCCATGGGCATGGGCGTATTCTACGACTGCGCGCGTTTTCAAAATATTCTCTTTGAAGGGCAAATGCGAACCATCATACATCACCGAGCTATAGCCGCTATCAATCGCCGCTTTGATCTCATCGAAATCTCTGGCATGGTCCAAATGCAAGACAGCGTCCACCAGCTCGTGATCGGCAATCGTTTTGACGACATTGACCAAGACATCATAGCCGATGTATTTCGCCGTATCGATACTTGTTTGAATGATGATAGGTGCCCCCATCTCTTTGGCTGCCCGCAGCATGCTTGGCAGCATTTCTAAATTATGGGTATTAAAAGCCCCCACTGTAAAATTCAATGCTTCTGCTGTTTTCGTTACTTCTTTTAATGTTGTATACATCCTTGATTCCACCTCGTCTAGTTTAATTGCCGCTGATCGTAAGTTGTTTGGCGATTTGCCGCATTTCTTCCATTTTATCCATGTAATAGTCGATCTTTGCATCATCGCCATTTCGTGCGGCGGCGGCACGCTGAGCATTGTAAAGAGACATCAGTTTTTTGTAGCCGTCCCCGATCGATTTCTTCGCCTGCAAACTTTTTTCCAATGCGTCGATCGCTTCTTCTGTGCGAGAAAGTTTTGCCTGGGCTAAGCCTAACGCTTCATACAATTTTGCCTGTTCGTCGATGTCGGTTTCTGCTTGCAACTGACTTTCTAAAGTTTTAATAAGCGCTTCTTCCTCTTGGCTTTCTTCAGCGGTCAAAATAACCGCTGGTGTTTCTGTGGGCTTTTTTTCTTTTTTGAAAAAAGAGAACATGGGTCTTCCTCCTAGCGATTAAAAGTTTTTCAATAAGGGACTGATGATCCAAGCATATAGCAAGGCTGCCGTGACGGTATCCACATCAGTTGCCGTAGCGTTAACAAAGCCCATTTGATTGAAGATCGTTACAAGTAGGGCTGGCAATAACGTAATGAAGAAACCGTGGAAGATCCCTCCGATGATCGCCCCTCGACGTCCACCGACCGCATTGCCGAAGATCCCAGCGGTACCGCCGGCAAAGAAGTTCGTCAGCATCCCCGGCAAGATCATCGCCAAGCCAAAGACTGGTAAAACGAACATGGCGATGACTGTCCCAATCGTTGTAGTAATGAAGCCTAAAATAACTGCGTTTGGGCTATATGGGAAGAACACCGGGCAATCTAGTGCTGGTTTTGCATCGGGCACCAATTTCATGGCGATCCCACGAAACGCCGGGACAATCTCGCCTAAGAGCAATCGTACACCGGCTAACAAAACATAGACCCCAACCACGAATTGAATGGCTTGTAAGAAGGCATACATGATGTAATTTTGATCACCAGAGAGCGTAGAAGCAAAGGTTTCTCCAGCAAACAAGACCGTCACGATATACAGTGGAACCATCACGACCATGACAGAAAGATAGGTATCTTGTAAAAATTCAAAAGAACGTGGCAGTTTGATGTCTTCGATCGATTTTTTCTTCTCGCCTCTTTCTCCAAACAGATAGGCAACGCCTGCTTCAAAGAGGTAACCGATCGTACAGAAATGTCCGAGAGCAATGTCGTCTGAACCAGTGACTTTGCGGATGATGGGCTGAGCCATCGCTGGCATCGCTACGGCAAAGATCGCCCCAATCAACCCACCGACAAGAATCAAGACAACGCCCCGTAAACCAGCGAAATAGCCAAAGACCGTCGTCATGGTCGCCATCCATAAAATGGCTTGACCCGTCAAGAAAATATATTTCCATTTTGTAAAGCGTGCCAATAAAATATTAAAAACAAAGATGGCTAAAAATGTCAGCGCTATGTCCCGACCCAAGCCCAACTCATTCATCGCTTGCCCGTTGATGGCTTCGATGGAAGGAATTATGCCTTGCATGTCGAATCCTTCTGTGAAAATCTCGCCGAAATAGGTCAAACTACCGACGATGATGCTAGAACCAGCGCTTAAAACCTGGAAGCCCAATAGCGTCTTCAAACTTCCTGAAATGACTTGACCTGCTGACTTTTTCTGAAGCAACAGCCCTAACATCGCGATCAAAGCGATCGTGATCGATGCCTGTGTTAAAATATTATCAATGATAAAATTGATGATGCCCATTTTTTCAAACTCCCTTCGTCATGCCTCTTCCTTACAGTGCGCCTTTTTCCGTTAATACTGGGATGATTTTTTCTTCGATTTCTGGTTTTGAAACGATGTTGCGTAAATAAATGATTGCGGTTGTCGGGTCCAAAGCAAACTTTTCAAATTGCGTCCGAAAATTCTCTGCCGTAATGATGATGTCTGGTTTCATTGATACTGCTGATGAGATATCGACATGATCCAATTTCGCCTCCACTCCTAATTTCGTTAAGACATCTTCTGTTGACATCTGAGCCGCAAAACTGCTGCCAAGACCTGCACCGCATACGAATAAGATCGATAATTTGTTCATGATTTTTTCCCCTTTTCTTATTTTTTATGAAAATAGCAATGATTGAAACGCTTCAATCGTAGAGCAAGCCAGCAACTGCGTGACTTTTTCTTCGTCATTGATCAGTTCGATCAATTCCTTCATGATGGCAAGATGAGAGTAGGAGTCCACCGCAGCCAAGCAAAAAATGATTTTGACGGGGTCCATTTCTGGGTTCCCAAATGCGACTGGCGGCGCCAAGGTGAGGACACTCACACCCAACTGCTGGGCGCCATCTTCTGGTCGGGCATGCGCCAGCGCCAAATGTTTGCCGATGACGATATAAGGACCGTATTCCTCCACCGCCGCAACCATTGCCTCGATATAGCGTTTTTCGATGATCTGTTCTTTTACTAGCGGCTGCGCAGAGCGTTCAATGGCTTCTTCCCAATTTTGAACAGGAACGTTTAATTGAATATGATTAGCGGATAAAACATCTTTTAACATTGGCTGAATCTCCCTTGCATTAATGGCTAATTGATTTTGTTCAAACAAGTGTGTCAATTTGCGATAGGCGGCAGCATCGACTGTCCCGCCGCTTTCTTCAATGACTGTAAGCAACTGATTGAAGAACAGCGTGGCATTTTTTTGGTCAAAGGCGATCCGTTTGAATTGTTCATTGTTGTTTAAGAAACGGCGGATCACTTGGTGATTTTCTTCATTGATGATCGGTGGGATCAGTAATACCGGCTTTTCTCGATAATCGATCTCATAGGTTGAAAAAACCAGATCCACATCGAATTTCGTAATCAAATTGACTTCTTGTGAATTCAAGACTGCCGCAACTTCTACTTCTGGAAACTTCTCCTTGAGGCTGGCTGCCAGCAGATTGCCGGTTGCCATTCCATGGTTACAGACGACGACCGCCTTATAGCTCGTAATGATTTCGTGGTTCAATGAACTTAGGGCTGTAGAAAAATGGATCACGAGAAATGTCAGTTCATCTTCTGATAGTGGTTGACCGACGATCTCTTCGATCGTGGGGGCGAAGCCCTTGACGGCTTGGTAGATTTGTCCATAATTTTTGCGAACAGTCTCTTTGATCGGATTGGGTACTTGAATGCCGCTCTTGGCTCGAACGATCAGCGCTGCCATATGTTTATACAATCCCTCTAACAGCTCTTCTTCCTTTTTACTAAAAGGGATCTTGGTTTGGCATTCCACAAATTGGATCAGCTGCAGCGACAAAAGTTGCGCATGCGCCCATTCGATGGAATTGGACAAATCTTTAAAGTTCAGTGACTCGATGATGAAAGAAAGATAGTTGACTTCGATTTCTGGTGGCTCGATCGAAAAGGTTTCAGCGATCGCCTGGATATAGGCTGACCCTTGGAGCGGATTGCTGGAAGCAGACCAGTTCATGCGAGTGATAAATTCCTTCATTCTGATACGCATCAGCCAAATGGCGGTAAACAATAAAATTTGGCTGCTATACAACTCATTTTGATTTGGCGGCAACACTGCTTGCATCACTAGTTGGATCTGTTTGATTTCTTTTTGCGGCAAATAGCGATAAAGCAATTTAGTAAAGACTAAATCTGGGGTCTGTTTATCAAGTGGCAACCTACCGATCCGCTGATTGATGATGTCAAAAATCATCGTCCGAATCGCTCGTTCCGATCCATTCAACCGCAGTCCTTTTTTTCCTAGGCTGATGATCTCAATGCCATATTTATTGATGTCCGCCCGCAAACGGCGCATGTCTTCATCCATGCTGCTTTTTGATATCTGGTACGCTTCTTCTTTTTTATTCAACACCAGGATCTCATTTGAAAAGGTCAGATGCAGCAGCAGATCAAAACGACGCTCTTCACGGGTCATATATTCCGACTGTTGTGCGTGTAATGCCTGCCAAACGATGGCTTGCTGTTTCGAGGTCAGTTTCAAAAGGATGCCCTTTCCTCGAAGAGTTTGGATCGGTCGGATGTGTAAGTCAGCAAGAAACGTGTTGATCTCATTCAAATCATTGCGGATCGTCCGCCCACTCGCTGCGGTCTCTTCTGCCAGTTGTTCGATGGATAGTGGATAATCAGTCACCAACAGGCGATGCAAAACATCTACGATTCGTTTTTTCACAACTTTCTCTCCTTCTCTGATTTGAGTATATGATTTCGCTTACAACAAAAAAAGTAGATGTTTCTGCCACTTTAGTTTGCAAAAATGTAAACGCTTCTATTTCGAAATAGGAATCTTTGCTCGATTATTTCATATTTTCCTTATTTTTCCTATCCGATGGAGAAAACGTTTAGATAGAGGATCAGATGCAAAAAAAGCAAGAGCAGCTGCTCTTGCTTTTCGATGATGGTGCATTCTATTGTGTTTGATCCGTCGTGTCTTCTGGCTTATTTCCCAGCGCTTGCTCCATTTGCTTTACTGCCCAATCCATTAGAAAGATCAACAGCATTGCCAGCACGCTGCCAATCAATGCCCCTGAAAAACGCAATGGGATCAATTTCAGTGGCGTAAAACTAGTACCGATCGTCATTAACAGCAGGACTTGTGGGTTGGTAAAGAAATTAGCAACGGTATAATTGACTGGCATAAAAAACTCCGTCAATATGTTTAGAATGATCAAGACAACTGCGATCGCTTCAAGGGGCATATGCAAGGACATCAATAAGAAACCCAGCAGCAGCCCTACGATTCCTCCCAGTACCCTGCCGATCGTGCGATTTTTGATTTTTTCCATATGTTCCCCTGCCAATACGGCAGCAGCGGAAATCAAGATCCAATACCCGTTGCTGTCCCGCAACAGATAGGCAATGTAGGTCGCAATAAACAATATCAAAGAAAAGTGCAGTGCTTTGATGACCATTTCTGGTTGCTGAGATAATGCCAGCGAATATTTCTCGTGCAAGCTCAGTTGTTGAAAGGCCGTTTTTTCTTCTTTCAACGGTAGCTGTTCAGCTAACGAAATCACCAGTCCAGCAAGCAATGAGCCTGCGATGCCGTAAAGCAAATAGGAACTGTGGTGCAAGATTTCTCCAAGATGAGCGGCGTGAAAGTTAAAGCCGGTGGCATAAAGCATCAACACGAAGAAATAATCCGGCTTGGGGATCCGCATCACTTTTGACAACAAAAACGTGGAAAACGATAAAGCACCGATAATAAAAGGCGCGCTCCAAGGAATCAGTGCTGTCCCAGCGCCTAAAATAAAGGCCAGCAGCAACGCCGCCCCGTGGGTCAAAATGGCGCGCAGATTATAAAAAAGGGACCGATGTTGAAAAGCCAAGTAGGAAAAAGCCCCCATCGCCCCCACAGAACTTATCAAAGGGTCCTGAACGAGGATCCCTATAAACAAAGGAACCGCCATCGCAAACCCTGATCCTAACGGACGCAAGACTTTTCGTTTGTCTTTCATGCAATTCCTCCTATCAAAAAATATGTACGATGATACAGCCGTTTTATAAGCAACGTCCTAAACTAGTATACGAAGCAAAAGATGAATATGCAAATTTTTTTCAGAAACTTTGTGAAATCCTCGCAACGATGCCCCTTGATCAAATCAAACGCTCACACTAAACAGCCCTTACCAATAAAAAAAGAGAAGCATTCGCTTGGCAATAGACTACAAGCGAATCTCTCTACTTTTCGGCAAAATATTCTTCAATGAAGTGCTGGTGATTGTATCAACTATTAGTATTTCGCAGCATTCACCCGTTTGAATAACACTTGATGCACTCAATCAGCTAGTAACTCACCCTAGTGACCACAATGGACAGACTCTTGATACACCAACACGAGTCATTGCCTTTGCTACTGGTGTCTGGCGCGAATATGTCTCTCAATAGATAATTGAAACACTAAAGCACCGAAAACGGCGTCTTCGGTGCTGACCAATTTCCTTTTGTTTACTGCAAACGCCATTGAATAATTGGTTTGACAACAAGGATTGCTCTTTAATCCTGTAAAATCGCCGTTTTCAAGCACTTCGATTAATCATAAAAAAGCTGACAGGGAAGACTGCTTTTCACCCAACTGGCAAGATTCATCGGTTGCTTCTCTGCTTTAATTTTTCTTGGAAAAATCACCTTTTGCGATGGCTTTGTCCGTACAATAGTGGCCTTTGCCATGGGTCTGACGGACTTCTGCCAATTTTTCTTGGATCATCTCGAGGATCACCATGAGGTTGTCTTCATTGGCAACAAAGTCCAATTGATCCCCATCAATTTGCATTTTCGGACAAACGTCAAAGTTTTCATACCATTCATCGTATCGCTGATTCAATTCTTTGTAATAGTCGTACAATGTCGGATCATTGGCAATTTGTTCATAGGAACGACCACGTTTATTGATCCGTTCGATCATCGTATTCAAGGAAACCTTGATATGAACCATTAAATCTGGATGTTTCAACGGCGCCGATTCTTCCAATTCCCGCAGCATCGTATTCAACAGGTTATCGTATTGTTCGACCTCCATCGGTGCGATTCGACCTAGATCCGCATTTAGATGAAACATCAAACTGTCCTCATAGATGGAGCGATCAATGACATTGTCATCATTCGACAAAGCTTCTCGCATCCCTAAAAAACTTTTGTTTAAGAAAAAAATCTGCAATAAAAAGGCGTATCGTTCTGGATTGGAATAAAACAATGGCAGAACATCGTTGTCCTCCACGTTTTCATAAAAAGGCTTCGACGCCATTTCCTTCGATAAAAAATCAGTCAAACTGCTTTTTCCTGCCCCGATCGTACCTGCGATTAATAACACATTCATCCATCCTTTATTAAATATAGTCACCTACAAATGCTCGGTGCGCCATCTTTTCAAAATCATACGCTGTTCGTGCCGTCAAATCAGTCAAATACGCTTGTATCGACTCCGTCAACATCAGATTGACCGCCGCGGCTTTTTCCTGAAAAGCGATCACTGGTTTATTTAGTACGTGTGCTGCGCCGATTTCAAAGGCTGTTCCCGGATCAGTGATTCCTTCATGGTAATCCAAAACGGCAACGACGACGTCGGCTCGTGTCAATTCCAGCACGTCTTTTTCAAAAATTTCTCTCGCCCATTCCGGTGTATTGGGTTCAGATGAACCTTCTTGATACAGGCGCGGCGGATAGACCGCCAAAGGCTGTGGGTTTTCAGCTAAACTGCGTTCTACCTGTTTGAGTCGTGCGACTTGTTCGTTTGAAAAAAACGGTCCAGCTAAATAGACATGCTTCATCCTGCCAAGCACTCCTTTCCTGACCCCTTCGCCGCCAAACGTTGGATCAACGACTCAACGTCAGATAGGAAAAAGAGCGTTTCCGGCAGTTCAGCCCAAGCAAAGCTGGAAGCTTCAAACATTTTTAGCAGTGGCTTCAGTCCATCCTTCAAGCCTTCGTTCATCAACACACCGATTGGCTTGACTGGCAATTTCCCAAGAGTCATAAAAGAGCATATTGATGACAACTCCTCTAGTGTACCAAATCCACCAGGTAATACAAGGTAGGCATCGCTCATTTCCAGCAATTGTTGTGTTTGCTCCTCCCTCGTATCCGTATAGAACTCAGTGTATGTGCTTGATCCAGTGACAATTGGCGGCAAATCTTCTGCAAAGGAACCTGATGGATAGATCCCCGTCACTGCGCCTTCTTTTTCAAAGACCCCATTAACGATCTCCCTCATCAAGCCAGCCAAAGGGGCGCAATAAATCAACTCGATGTGATTTTTTGCTAAGGCATTGCCGATGGCACGAGCGGTCTTTGCCAACTTTTCCTCATTTTCTAAACGGGTACCGCAAAATACAGTTACTCTCAAAAACAACAGCTCCTTCTTCACTACACCTGCTATTTTACACAATCTATTAAAAAAGTAAATACTACATATTGTGCTTTATTTAGATAAAAATCGATCTATTCACTATATATTGTATGAATCCGTTTACGTCTTTTCGCTTTCCCTTAAACGTTACAAACTTTGAAAATAGCAGATAAGAAAAAACAGAATCAGCTGCCATCGATTGCCTCAGTCCTCTTTCATCCCACATAAAAAAACACGATGCAGGTAGGCTCGTGTTTTTTTATCCATCACTTTTTTTCTCTTGTCCAAGCAAAATTTAGCAAAAATCTGTATAAAAAAATTATTTTTCGTCGGTGGCTGCTTTCAGCTTTTTCAAATCCTCTTGCTCGACAAAAAAGGTCACTTCTCCTGTTTCTAAATCGACGGATGCTTTGACTTCAACCCCTCGTGGGAAAAACTTGCTGGCATCAGTCTCGATTTTCAAACGCATCGTTCCGTCTTTCAATCCAGCACCATAGGTCATCGTACGAAAGCTCTTTTTCATTCCTGCTCGCTCCTTTTTTAATAGCTCATCGACACTGCACCCATAAAGGGTACTCAGTTTCAATAAATTCAAACTGTCTGGTACCGTCTTGCCGGTTTCCCAATTTGAGATCGATGTACGGGTCACTAAAATTTTTGTCGCTACTTCTTCTTGGCTCATTTGCTGTGTGACTCGATGGTTCTTTAATGCTTCCCCAATCGTCATCTTGGCCTCCTTCTTCTACCTTAACGCAGACCTGCTGTGGTTTCTGCTCAAATCCATTGATATCATGGCGTTGTCAAACAGTTTTGACAGGATTTTCTTAAACGAACTCTCCGTGATAGCGGTTTTCTTTCTATCATAGATGAAAAAAGAACAAATGACTAGAAAATGATTTTTTTATTTCGACTATATTACGACAAAAAAAGTAGCACGAATAAATCGTACTACTTGAGAAAACATGACCTGTTGTTAACGGTGGATCGTCACTTCTTTTTTGACTTCCACGGTGATGCGGCCATTTTTGATGACCACTAAACGTTCAGGAATATCGATCAGCACATCGGCTTTTCTCTGGGTATCTAAAAGAATCAAATCTGCGCGGTTGCCAACAGCGATCCCATAGTCTTTGATATTTAATGCTTTGGCGGTATTGGTCGTAATCATTGGCAAGACCGTCGGCAGGTCATCGGCGCCGCCTAAGTGTGCCACTGGCACAGCCAACATAGCGATTTGAATCAAATCACCGTTGCCATATGGCGTAAAGGCGTTACGAATATTGTTGCTGCCTAAGCAGATATTCACACCGGCATCACGTAATTTGCGAATCGGCGTCACGGCACGACGAACGTTGTAGGCATCGTTTCTAGCACCTAAGTGTAAGTCGGTCGCAGGCAACGGCATCACATTGATTTGGGCTTTGACCATCAAATCGATAACTTCTGCCAGCTGATCCGGTTCCATGGCGTGCAGCGCAGTCAAATGTCCTACAGATACCCGACCTTGGTAGCCTTCTGCGATGGTTTTTTCACACAGGTAGACGATCGATGTATCGTCTGCTTCGTCAGCAAAATCCTGATGCAAGTCAATGTCTTTGTCAAATTGTTTGGCGATCTCAAAGATCAAGTCGATGTGTTCATTGGCTGGCGCATCATTGTAAGGAATGCCGCCAACGACATCGGCGCCTTTCTCCATCGCTTCAATCATCATTTTATCCGTTCCGGGTGCTTTAAAAATTCCTTCTTGCGGAAAGGCAACGACCTGAATGTCGATCAGGTCTCGGTATTCTTCTTTTAAGCGCATGATGGTGTCAAACCCAGTGAAGCCTTGCGCCGGATCAAATTCGGCATGGGTGCGAACAGCAGTGGTGCCATGTACGATCAGCATTTCTAATGCACGTTTCGCTCGATCATAAATATCTTCTTCGGTAAAAGTCGGTTTGAGCTTTGCCGTAACTTGGATCGCTTCTTGTAATGTACCTGAATTATTAGGTTCACGATCGGCAATCAAGGCTTTGTCTAAGTGGATATGGCTTTCGATCAATCCGGGGATCACCACTTTGCCTTTCGCCTCAATCGTTTTTGCTGCTGATTCTTCAATGTTGGGTGCAACTGCGGTGATTTTTCCTTTTGAAATTGCAATGTCTACTAATTCTGCATCGTCTTCAAGACGTGCTTGCTTGATCAATAAATCCATGTTTTCCTCCTATCCATCAGCCAAACACTAAGCCGATGACTAATAATAATACGGCTGCTAAACTCAACCACTTCACGTTTCCTTTGACTACATCCAGAATCGGAATTTGGAAACCAGAAGATAAAGCTTGCATCGTAATGTTGACGAAACTCATTTGACTGCCGAGTCCAACCCCCATCGTTACAAAACCAAGAGCTAACACTGGGAAGCCTAATGAAACGGCAACTGGTAACACTAATGTTAATACGGAGCCGACATAGGCACCTGCGGGAATCCCAATCAAGACACCCGTCAAGATCGCCACGGGAACGACGATCGCTGCGGGGGCATTTTGTGCCGCACCGGCAATAACAGCAAACGTCCCAGTTTCAGCGATCACGTTGATGAAGGCTAAAAAGATCCCCACTTGGAACAAGCGGGTCAAAATATACGTGGACCCATCCACCATCGCTTCCACCGATTGATTCATCGAAAAGTCGGTACAAACAAAAATCAACGCCAACGTGACCACCATATAAACTAGCGGCGTAAAGAGGACAAAGCCGATCAGGTCATTGATCAACGGGCCAAAGATGACCGCAAAAAGCAAGAAGATCGCAGGCAGTGTCGTTTTGAATAACTCGCCATTGCTTTTGTTTTCGTACTCTTGGTTGGCTGATTCTTTGAAGCCCAGATGACGACGCTTGGTCCCGAAGAATGCCAATAAAATCGCCAAACCAACGAATAACAACCAAAATGGGCGCATTTGATCGACATAAGAAGCGACACTAAAGCCGCCCAGTTCAGACACGATACTAGATTCCAAAGAGGCAGGAGAGGTCGTAAAGGAGACAGCTGCCGCTAACGACATCGCTGCGATCAATTCGGGTACCACCCCAACCGCCGCAAATGCTAATGGTGCGATCACCATTGCACTCCCGCCGCCGATCCCAGACATATAAGTCGCTGCTGCCAATAAGATGACAATAAAACCAGCCACATATTCCACTTTTCCTTTGGTCCCTCTTTTGGCTAAGGTTAAGGCTGCCGTATAACTACCGGCTTTGAAGACCGCCATCGCTACAGCGGAATTGATGATTGGCACCGTAATACTTAACATCGTCGGAATAGCTTCCAACAGTTGCGAATTGGCTTCAGCTAAACTGATCCCGCCAATAATCATCGCCAATATCCCAGCAATCAAGCCAGCAATGATCATATCTACTTTTTTAAAGAGTAAAACCAGTACTAACACTAACGGAATCAGTACTAAAAATGCTTTGACTCCAGTTGGTGCAACGATCTCATTGATCGCTTCTGCCGCAAACACTGTTCTTTCTGAAAAGATAAAAAGAATGAGAGCCATAAACAGTGAGACGAACGTTCCCTTTTTTTTCATCAGATTTCTCCTAACTTATATGAATCTTCATATAATAAATGTTGTGTTGCTATGGGGTGTTGCTGATTGATTTTTCCGCTGATTTTTCTCTGGTGTTTCCCACCTTCTTTCCTCGAAGAAAGGAACCAAGCAAAAGACGCCTGCTTTTTCGACCTTTTTCGCCACTTTTTCTTTCTCTATTATAATTCTTGTTGTTAACGCTTTCTTTGGACATTATTCTAAAATAAATCTTCGTTTTTTATCCAATTGGCTAAACGCGCAGAAAAAAGCGCAGCCTGTGGAGAAAAGAGCCTTCATTTGATCCTCTGGCCTTTTCTCGGAGCCCCGCTTTTTTGATGTATCTTCTGCCTATGATCGTTTTTCCCCTCGGTTTGTCCAGCGTTTCAGTTTATAAAAAAGCATCAGTTGCTTGCGCGCTCGCTTGATCCGCTGGTAGCGCTTGGGCTGCTTCTTGTAAAATGCTTGATGGTAGTTTTCCGCTGGCCAAAAGGGTGCAGCCATGCGGATCTCGGTCACGATGGGTTGCTGATAATAACCAGATTGTGCTAATTCCTTTTTGGCTCGTTGCGCAAGCACTTCTTGCTCAGCAGTCGTATAGAAAATGATTGGACGATAAAAATTGCCGCGATCTTGAAATTGTCCGAAAGCATCTGTCGGGTCTGTCACTTGCCAATACAACTGTAACAAGTCCTGATAGGTGATGATTTTGGGATCAAAAATGATCTCTACTGCTTCGACATGCCCTGTTGTTCCACTTAGTACTTGATCATACGTCGGATTCAGGACTGTTCCCCCAGTATACCCCGACAAAACGGAAAGAATGCCCGGCTGGTCTTCAAAAGGCTCTACCATACACCAAAAGCAGCCGCCAGCAAAAATAGCCACTTCTTGTGCTTTTCCACCTGTTTCGGTCGGCTCCACGGAAACTTCTGCTGGTTGGACTTTGCTTGTTTCTTCATTCATTGCCTTTTTCGGTGCTGGCTGGCTGATTGTTTGATAAAACTCGGCGACATTCGGGGTCAGATTGTTTCTCAGTGCCAAAGGACGCAACGACGCTTCTAGTTTTTCCAAAACCCGTCTGGTCTGTTGGTCTTCAAGGCTATTTAACGATTCCTTTTCGTGTTTGCCTGCTTTTTGTTTGGTCGCCAGCTGAGTTTCCAGTGTATTTTTTGCTTGCACCAGTTGTTCTCGTTCCCACTGTCTCGTGCCAGGATACAAGATCAAATTATAGATTTCTGACAGCCACGCCATCGTTGTTTGCTTCATCACCATTGCCCCTTTGTCTCATGAAGGAGCGGCTCTCACTCCTTGTTTGGTTGCACTGTACCATAGTTTCGCCGATTCGCCCAATTTGATGCCCAAAAAACGTTCGAGAGAAATCCTCGAACGTTTTTGGCTTTTGTATGGGTTAGCGTATAAATCGTTCAGGCTTTTGAGAATGGCGTTGCTATCTCAAAGATTACAAAGGAGTATAAGTTTACGGACACACTGTCTATAGAATAAAAGAAAACAGCATGGTCAACATAGATAAGATGATCATGTTGTTTTTATTTACTTACTTTTTGAAATATTGTTCTAACTTTCATCAATAACTCCTCAACCAATCTCTCATGCGCTTTTTCCAAAAAAACACACGCTCTGGCCTCATAATCAATTGTCGTTAATTGATCTAGCAATACTTTTCCTGTTGTTTTCATGCCATAATCTGGATCAATACTTACGTATAACGAATAGTTTCTACTTGTACTAGAAATCGGAGCAATGGTGGCAACGTTACTATAATCTGCAATCATGTCATGACTTAAAACAATATAGGGCCTTTTTTCCGTTTGTTCATGTCCAGAACGAGGAGCTGTATCCAACAACAAAATATCACCTTGTCTAGTTTTTTTACCACCTTTCATTCCCTACGGCTTCACCTAAACGTTGAATTTCCACCTGATTTCTCTCAGCAGTGTAATTTTCAAATAACTTTTCAATCGTTAACTCGTTTTCTGAATTTGCCGCTTCGATGATTAGTCGCTTATGCCCGTTTACTTCTTCTTGTATTATCTTCACTTTGTCATCAGTATGAATGCCAAGATACTCCATAATGTACTTTGGCAATCTAAGACCGTTACTATTGCCCCATTTTTTTATAGGTAACATTTCCATGCGCGACACCTCTTTCTATATATACATAGTATAAGATATATCACGACGGAGTATATACATAATTATCCTTTTGTCGAAGCACCTAAATTCATGTAAAAAGAATTGTTCTTAAAAGTTTACTCTGCTGTCCTAAATTAGGATCTTTCTATCCTAACTAATTGAGCTACTAAAGGAATTTTGAAATGAAGAATAGAAAAAGGATCAAAAATTATTAAGTTTCTGATCCTCAATAATATTGTACCAATATTATCTCACAACAAGAACAAAATACATAAATTAGACTCTGTCGCATTCTTAAAAATCAAAATTGTATAATATCATACTATGATTAGTTGCTTGATTCGGTGAAACCTTCTTCATTAGGCGCAACTTGCCACCCAGCACTATGAAATGCTCTTGTTATTAAGTCTTCAACAAAATTTGGATTATCTGTAGGGTAGCCGTGGTCATATAATATTTACCTAGAATAGATTAATAACATGCCACTATCTTGATTAGACCGTGCCATCAGTTGAATAGCATGTTCTAACTCGTCGACAGTGGCGCCAATATTGAAAGTAGTGTTTTGGTTTTGTGCCAAAGTCATCCGTTCATGAAAATCCGATATCAAACTTTCTGCTTGGTTATACCATTGCGGCTCCGATGTAGATGGCGCCATAGTTTCGCTTGTGCTCCTTCCTGATTGTTCGGTACTCCCAATAGACTCCATAAACGTTGGTTCCTTCATCGCCTCGACAAACCGATTTATTGGGTGCTCCGATTTTGCCAAGACATAGCCAAATAAAATTACCAATGCGCAAGTTATACCAGATACAATCACAGATGAAAGAGTTGATTTTTTCATAGATTAATTTCCTATTAATAATAACTCTTGCTTCAAGAGTATCTGTGCTAACTTTTGAACCTCTTGTCGATTACATTTTCTCTCAATTTCTTTCTGACGTTTCTGATCGATTGGGCTTTTGAACTTAAGGGATCCGCATCGGTATGTTTTATATGTTAATTCTTCCATTTGATTTCCTCTTTCCTTACAATGTAAATCTTATAATAAGGCTATTTAAGAAGAAAATAAAAAAAGTCCGATATAATGGACTTCCCAACAATTTCTATATAAATATTCATTCCCAAAATAAGTTATTGACAACTATGTTTATAGTTATTATCCCTTTAATTAATATAAATCATAATTCTCTTTAAATACCTTCAGCTTCCTATTTGGGCAAATTCATCTAATTTGACCATCTAATTCAAATTAGTAAACATATTTAGAATGAAAAATAAACCATAGTATTTTAAAACTTAAATAGCTTTCTAATTTAAGTCTTAATATCTACTTTTAAATAGATGCACAATCGAAAACTACATGCCCTATATAATTATGAAACTAATTGTGAATAAAGCTCAGCTAAAGAGTCTTGATTTAAATCTCTCATTATCTGAAGCATTTTTTGTGTAAGATCTCTTCCCTCTTGCTCAGGCCCTCTTTTTATTAATAGTAACCCGCTAAAAAACTTATATACCGTTCGGTGAAAAAATTCTTTATAATCGGTTGATAGTAAATCTAGCTGTGTTAATAATACTTCTGTATAGTCATACTGCTGCCTTTTAAATGTATATTCAATTAGGTTGATCAACAAAACACAATATATTTCTCTTCCTTTTTCAAGTTTCACATAACGTTCCATCAATTTTGAAACTCTTTTAAAAAAAACTAGAATAATTTCACTATCTAAAAATTCGAGTGTATTCGTAAATAGTTGAATTTCTTGCAGAGACCAACTTTCCACATCGATCAGATAGGTTAAAATGGTATCTCTATCAGCTTCTAAAACTACTTTGGTATTATATTCCCCATACTCTTCAAAATATTCTAAGAGGCGTATCCGAGATCTGACCTCAGCAATTCTAATTCCATTTAACTTGCCGGATTTTACTTGCAGATCTTCTAAAAGATGTTTGAGTCCTTTGATATCTTGATTGTTCGCCAGTTTATTATAAATATAATTATAGTTATTCTGTTCATTTAATTGGTATCCATTAGAAATAAACATAAATTCATCAATGTCCATAGAAATATTGTCTAATATTTGCATCAGTATATTGGCTGATATTTGATGTTTTCCTTTTTCAAATTCAATAGCATATGATTTAGATATAATATTTCCATATACATCTTTCTGGCTAAATCCTTTTTTTAATCTTATTTCCCTTATAGTTTCTCCGTACATATAGTACTCCTCTCACATTCAAGATTCTCTCATCCATATCAACAAAGAAATATGTATGCTAGCATATTATTCATTAAATTTCTTTAAAATAATATTTGATCTTATTATACAATTTGTTTTCTGATCATTATAGTGACTTAACCTATAAGATGAAAGAAAAAGAGGAGTGAATGACTTGGATACATCTCATTCGCTCCTCTTTTTCTTTCGTTTAGATTAAAAACAAGAAGTCCTAATCGTGAAAAACATCTCATCTGTATCATTTAGTCTTTAATTTATTTCTTAATAGCTTAGTAGTAGTTATAGAAATTGAAATAAAGATTGATAAATATCCTAGTGGTATACAAAAGAATGCTGGCTCTACAACAAATCCTCTTGAGTCCAGATGCGACCCTACCAAGTTACTAACCATAAAGAGCACTACTGCTAATAAAAAAAAGAAAATTGAACTGCCAAATTGTTTCATTTTATATTCCTCCTGCTTTTTAATTTATTTAAATGATTGGTTCAGTTTAACAAGTAATGGATTTATTATCATCTATGAAAAAATCCGTTAAATCAATAAAAGGGCGTACAACTTCGCTAGTGGTTCTTGGTTTAATTTTTTCATAATATCTAACATATTTTCTGCAATAGCTCTTCCCTTTTCTTGATCAAGTTTTTTCATTACCAAGAGTCCCTCAAAAAAATTATAAACGGTTCTATAAAAAAACTCTTTATAGTTGGATGATAAAAGATCCAATTGGATAAGTAATATTTCTGTATAGTCGTATTGCTTTTTCTTAAATGTATATTCCAATAAATTTATAATCAATGCGCAATATATTTCTTTCCCCTTCTCTAGATCGGCATAATATTCAAGCACACGAGAAACTCTTTTAAAAAGAATAAATATTGATTCATTGTCTAACAAATCTAGCGTATTAGCGAAAAGCTTAATTTCTTGAAGTGTCCAACTTTCCCTCTCAATTAGGTAGGTTAAAATAGTCTGTCTATCTTCTTGTAAAATCACATTTGTATCATAAACACCATTGTCTCTGAAATTTCGTAAAATTCGGAGACGAGACCTTACTTCAGTTATTCTAATATCATTTAATCTACCTTCCCTACTTTTTAATGTTTTTAATAAATCTTCTAGACCTTCAATATCATGCTTGTTGGCTAGCTTACTGTACGTACAATCATAATACGTTTTTTCGTTCATATTATAGTTATTAGCAATAAATAAAAATTCGTCTATTTCTATAGATAGATTCTGTAAAATTTCAAGCAATATATAAGTAGAAATTTGATGCTTTCCTTTTTCGAATTCTACTGCATATGATTTTGATATGATGTTTTCATACACTTCTTTTTGAGTTAACCCTTTTTTCAGACGAATTTTCCTTAACGTTTCTCCATACATTTATTATCCTCCTATCATAAGATTGTATTAAAAAACTTCTTATATTTCTTATTATAGTAATCTTTCTTTTTTTGGATCATCAGGTATTAAATATGAGACCGAAAAATTCGAAACAATAATTTTTTTATAACTATTACGAGTCATGTATTGAACAATAAGGTTCTTTATATAAATAGAAAAAAAGAGAACTAGCAAGTTCTTGCTAATTCTCTTATTCGTCTATATATCAATATAGGAATTAAAAAAACACTATTTGAGAAAAAAGATAATAAAGCCTAGCGAGTCATAGATAAAATGACAGATCCAACTCACCCAAACACTAGATGATTTCTCCCATACATAGTTTAGTGCTAACCTAGCCGGTGCTAGGGTGAATATTAATTGTATAGGGTGAAATCCATACGCAGGAATGTGCCAGAATGCAAAAAGAATGCTGCAGATAATTGTTGACCAGAAAAAAGAAAGGCCTTTTTTCTGAAGAGCGATTAGGATATTTGTACTTAATAGTTCTTCTCCCATCAGCATAAAGGGCACTTGAAACAAAATCATTTTTACTGAAAGTGTATCATTAATCGCATTCGGCGTAGGTTGCCCAAAAATTAATGAATAGAGGAATGAAAAAAGCATTCCAGAAAACAAAACAAGAGGTAATCCCCAGGCGAATGATTTAAAGTTGAAGTGCTTGAACTGATTTAGAAAGTCCTTTCTTAATAAACAATACCCGGCAATAAAGGCAAATACTAAATTCCAAACCGTTCCAAAAACGACATGAAGTAGCTCGGGAAAATTTATAAAAGATAAAATTTGATAAATCAAAGCAATTCCTATAGTAGTCAATAACAAGAAATTAGCTGATTGTTTTTTCATATTTACCCAACCTCCTTATTTTTATCTGATTATTATTTTAAAACTATTCAAACATGGTAGCCTTCTCGGGAAAAATAAATATACATACTAATTTTCTGTTTCATACAAAATTTTGTAAAGTTTTGTATTTTAATTATAACATATTCATATTGAATACCAGGAAGATTGAGAAAGACTGATACTATACCAAGGACAACTAATTTTCCCAGCATTATCGTGCTTGCTAAAAATGAAACATACGATCATATAGATAAATCATTATTTATATTATATGTACCTATATTTTACTTTTTTGAAGTATGAAATATCTGTCTTTTTAGGTAATTTGAACCTAAAATAACCTAAAATAGATTTTGCAACAAAATAAATAAATGGAGAATTTAGAACATGAAAAAAAAGCAATTATCAAAATCTTTAATAGCCACTGGCTTACTTTGTACAATATTCGGGAGTGTTACAACATTTGCAGCCAGCACTGCACTTTATCGTGACTCCACGGCAACTACAGAAGCTATCTACCAAGGTGTTCATGCCTTATCCCGAACTTTAAGCGGCACTAAGACAGACTTGGCAACAGCGTTAGTAGATAAAGCAAAAGCAGAAGCTGATAAAATAAAAGCTGAGAATGAGAAGAAAGCTGTCGAAAATAATCTCGAAACGGCAAATAACACAATTACTGATTTAAGAACACAACTTACAAATGCCAATAACGCTGTCACAGAAGCGCAAGCCAGTGCAGCTCTTGATAAAAAAACTGCTGAAGATAAAGGAAGTGCCGTAGCAGCTGCAAAAGATGAACAACTAGGCGCACTTAAAACTGCAGTTGATAGTATCCTGTCTGAGCACAATGTGCTTCCTGACAGTAATAAAGATAGTGTAGAAGCATTAAAAGGTAGCGATGATGCAGCAAAAGCTGTCGATGACGCCAATAAGAATCAAACAGAAAAAGTGAATCAAGGTAATTCATAAATTTGTTTAGTTCTTCTAATATCAAACTGTAAATCATGAACCCTAACATTAAATAGGTTTATTCAAAGTATTATGCTCAATAGATAATAAACTTTGAGGTAAATAATAAAAAAGCAACCCGTCATAAATAAAAATGTCAGGTCAGGAGAGTAAAGTTCTGACCTGTCTTTTTATTGTAAATATATATTTAAATCGCATATTAAAATTTTATATTATCTGAATAAAATTCACTTTGAACAGTCTCCTGAAGTCATTTATTTTATAGAAGTATAAGTGAGTGAATCTTACTAATATTTGTCATTCCATCCATCCTGAATATTTCTTCATAGTAAGTTCCGCTATCTATTTCTGCCAATCTTATTATTTCAGTTTCAGATAATTTGAAAATATTGTCATCAATTAAACTAGATAAAATTTGCAACTTAGCATCGATTCGTACCAATTCTTTGATGGTTGCAAACGCATTTTTGGTAGAAATATTCTGAATCAATTTAATGAAATTTTCTTTTGTCGTTATATAGTACTCGTTAATTAATGGATAGTTATATTTTTCGAAAAAATCATCGAAAAATAAGAAATATTCGTTAGCTGATTTTATTGTCACTTGTTATCTCCTTTCAGATTTATTCTAAGAGATCCGCACAATACCTATTCGTTTATTCAAAATGTTTCCTCTTCTACTTGTCATTTTAAAAGCAGTCTGCGAATTTCCATTTATTTTACCTCTTGAATTTGGTCAAAGAAAAAAAAGTCTTTAATTTAGGACTTATAAAAGAACATATGACTTTGGAAGTTTATTGTTATTCATGGAATTGAGTTACAAAAGAGATATTAATCATCTTTATGTACACACATATTCAGAAAAATTAATTAACCATTTTGTCCTTATTATCTTTGAATACAAGTAAGAATATGATTACTAGAAACAAAAGAAGAAACAATGGGCTGTTTTAGAACAAGAATTTCAATAAATAATATAATAGCATTCACCATAATTATCATTGAGGTACTAAATTTAAGACCTTCTATGTAGAATAAGCCAAAACCTTATATGATAAGTTTTGTCAGACAGAATCAAGAAATTTTCATGAAATAATTCATTGAATTTAAATACCATTCAGTATTTACTTCCATTTTCACTGGTGTTCATGGAGATTTGTCTTTTATTTTGCCGTGGATTGACTATCTTATTCTAAGTTCTTAGACAAGATACTTGTATTTCTACGAGAAAAACCAATCACAAATCGAATTTGAGGAGAAATTTTAATCATGAAAAAACAAATCATTGCCACATCAATCATATTAGCTAGCATAACTACCGTAATCGCGACTGAGGCTCAAGCCAATGCAGACTCCATCAATGGCGTTGATGTAACAACTGATCAAACACAAAAAAAAGCCACCAGTGAAAATGGTGAAACTTGGGTTAATGATAATAATGTATGGTATAACCAAACTTCAGGGGATAACGGTATCATTACACCACCGAATACTCCCGGTCAGCAAAAACCTGAGCAGTCTTTAACGCCTGCTGAACCTAATCAAACACCGCCGATTATTAAGCAAGAAACCCCATCTGCACCATCGGTACCTACAAAAGCCGAGTATATCGCACCGGCTAAACCTATCTCTGAGCAAAAAGTATCGAATACGCCAGCTGTTCCTGCTACTCCTGTGATAAATGTCCCTGATTTGCAGCCGAATGCATCGGTTCAATTGGTTCCTGCTACTCCTGCTGTTCCTACAAAAGCCGAGTATATCGCACCGGTTAAACCTGTCTCTGAGCAAAAAGTACCGAATACGCCAGCTGTTCCTGCTACTCCTGTGATAAACGTGCCTGATTTGCAGCCGAATACGCCTGTGCAATTGGTTCCTGCTACTCCTGCTGTTCCTACAAAAGCCGAGTATATCGCACCAGTTAAACCTGTCTCTGAGCAAAAAGTACCGAATACGCCAGCTGTTCCTGCAACTCCTGTGATAAACGTGCCTGATTTGCAGCCGAATGCATCGGTTCAATTGGTTCCTGCTACTCCTGCTGTTCCTACAAAAGCTGAGTATATCGCACCGGTTAAACCTGTCTCTGAGCAAAAAGTACCGAATACGCCAGCTGTTCCTGCAACTCCTGTGATAAACGTGCCTGATTTGCAGCCGAATACACCGGTTCAATTGGTTCCTGCTACTCCTGCTGTTCCTACAAAAGCCGAGTATATCGCACCAGTTAAACCTGTCTCTGAGCAAAAAGTACCGAATACGCCAGCTGTTCCTGCTACTCCTGTGATAAACGTGCCTGATTTGCAGCCGAATACACCGGTTCAATTGGTTCCTGCTACTCCTGCTGTTCCTACAAAAGCCGAGTATATCGCACCAGTTAAACCTGTCTCTGAGCAAAAAGTACCGAATAAAAAATACGAGGATCCAATAAATAAACAGCTAAAAGAAGTACCTAGTATGATACCTAGCCAACCAGTAGAAATGACAATAAATGTTCCTATTAAAAAATTTCCACAAATGAATACTTTTAATTTTTCTATGCAAGCAATCAATACTTTTGCGACTACTATAATTGATAATACATTCTCTACAAATACAGAAAAGATTACTCCTGCAACTAATGTACTAGTCGAAAAACAGCCATCACTTATCGATGGAGATATCCCTAAAAATTTAAACCCTTTTGATCATAATCAGTTTATTCAAGCTAGTAGAGTACCAATTATTGAAAAACCAGTAATTATGAAATTGGAACAACTAAGTGAACAGAAAACAAGCCGACCTGTCCCTAAGACTTCTGAAGAAAAGCAAACAATTAAAACAATCCAATTCAAAACAGCGCTCATGAAATCTGAAAGTAAACAAACAGCGCAATCTTTAACAAAAAAAGAAAATCAGGTAAATAGAGAGACGATTCCCCTGCCTACTAGGTCTTCAAGGCATGACGTGAAATCCACACTCTTAAAATCTTCAAGCCTAGCAATGATGCCTAAAACAGGAGACGCCGACTCTTTTACTTTTCAAGAAAGTTTACGAATCATTGGTTTTGTTTTGGCTAGTCTAAGTCTGTTAGGTTTATCATTTAAAAGTAGAAAAGGTTACAAGAAATAAGATATAAAAAAGACTAGCTCTATATGGCTAGTCTTTTTATGCTTTATTGAAATTTGACATATAAAGTATTATTATTTGTAAACTTAAGTTAATATATTTTCATAGATCGCTAGTACTAATGATCTATGAAAATATTAATAAAATAGAGATCAAAATTTTAAGTTCCTGCCCCTCTTTTCTTAATCTATAAAAAAGGCGCTATAATTTATGGGACTGATGAATCAGAATTGACTCTCCAATCTCATTTTCATTTTAAGTAGAAAAAAGATCATTCTCTAGTTTGTTTAAATCACCCCAAAACAACTAAGGACACGATATACTATATGAACGACTCCATCAAAAATACCAATATGAATAGACAAGCACTCGTTGATTACTGAGTTCTTTTACGATCTTTTTGAAAAAAGCACAGATCGAAAGGGCGTACCATCAGTTAGGTAAGCCCTTTTAAGAGATGTGGAAAATCTACATGATACAGAAGTTCCGCACAGTTATTTTTCAAAGACATTAAGTGATGATGACGTTTCTTCCTTTTGCAACGTCATGATGACAGGACCTTCTTTGGTGATGGCGATCGAATGTTCATATTGGGCACAATAGCTGCCGTCAATCGTGCGTGCTGTCCAGCCGTTTGGGTCCATCTTCATGCGCCAAGTGCCGGTCGTGATCATCGGTTCGATGGTGATCGTCATGCCCTCTTTCAAACGAATTCCTTTGCCAGGTAACCCGAAATGAGGAAAGAATGGTTCTTCATGAATGGTTGGGCCAATGCCGTGAGCAATAAAGTCCCGCACGACACCATACCCTTTTTCTTCAGCGAAGCTTTGGATCGCATAACCAATATCGCCGACTCGGTTGCCAACCTGTGCTTGCTCGATGCCTCTCATCAAGGCTTCTTTCGTTACTTCCATCAGTGCTTGATGTTCTGGCGAAATCTCTCCTACAGCATATGTCCAACAGCTGTCAGAAATTGCTCCTTTGTAATCGACACAAAAATCGACTTTGACGACATCGCCTGATTTTAAAACATATTCTGAAGGGAAACCATGACAAATCTCTTCATTGACACTGATACACGTCGCAAATTCATAGCCTTCAAACCCAATTTGCGCGGCTGTTGCCCCTGCAGCTTCTATCTGTTGATGGACAAAGGCGTTGATTTGGTTCGTGGTGATACCGGGAACGATTTTTTCCCGTAGCTGCTCGTGAATACTTGCCAAGATACGACCAGAAGTTTTCATTTGTTCGATCTCTCGTGGGGATTTTAATGTGATCAATAGATGATCTCCTTTCCTTAAATAGCCATTACCCTGTTTCTTTTAATAATACACCTCATCTAGAAATAAGCCATGAGAAGGCACTGTTTCACCAGCTGCTTGTCGTACTTTATCGGCTAACACTTGATCGATCACTTCTGGCGGTAGCGTGCCATCGCCAATGGCAATCAGTGTGCCTGTCAAGATTCGGACCATTTTATGCAAAAAGCCGTTGCCTTTGAAGGTAAACCGCAATAGGTCGCCTTCTGGTGTGATAGTGATTTCATCGATTGTGCGCACCGTTGATTTTTTTGATTTTTTCAACGCAGAAAAGCCAATAAAATCATGGGTGCCGATCAACTTCTCAGCCGCTTGCTGCATTTTTTCCAAATCAAGGGGCTGCGGGGAATGAAAACTGGTATTGCGAGCAAAGACCGATGGGATCGCGTTGTTCCAAACATAATAGCTGTATTGCTTGCCTTTAGCGTGATAGCGTGCATGGAATCGTTCAGGCACTTCTTCAATCTTGTTGACAACGATGTCTTGCGGCAAATAGCGGTTAAAGAACTGCTGCATCTCTGGCAAACTCATTTGATGGGTCGTCTTGAAATTTGCCACTTGTCCTCGAGCATGCGTGCCCGCATCGGTTCTACCAGAACCCACGATCTCAATTTCTTCTCCCGTCAATAATTTGATGACCCCTTCAACTTTTTCTTGGATCGTTTTTTCAGAATCTCCTAGTCGTTGCCACCCTAAGTAGCGCTTGCCGTCGTATTCAATCGTTAGTTTGATATTTCGCATGGTTGTTGCTCCTTTTTACCGGTAGTACCGGTGGTTAATTTTTTCTATTATACTGCTTAAGATATTTACTTATGATACGGCGCCCCCGTATTGATTCGATACGCGCGATAGATTTGCTCCAATAAGATCAGTTTCATGAGTTGGTGTGGGTAGGTCATTTTGCCAAAGGAGATTTTGGCATCACTGCGAGTCATGACTTCTTGGCTTAAGCCTAGGGAGCCGCCGATGACGAAGGTCAGTTGGCTTTTTCCTTGGATGCCGAGTTGATCGATTTGTTTGGCGAAGGCTTCGCTGGTGGGATTGGTGCCTTCGATTGCTAAGGCAAAGACATATTCGGTGTCTTTGATTTTGGCTAAAATGCGCTGGCCTTCTTTTTCTTTGATTTGCAGCATTTGGGCTTCACTCAAGGTTTCTGGTGCTTTTTCATCTGGTACTTCGATAAACTCAAGCTTTGCGTATGCCCCCAATCGTTTGGCGTACTCGTTGATTCCTTGAACGAGGTACTTTTCTTTTAGTTTTCCTACCGTGACGATTTTGATTTTCATAGATTTCTCCTCGTTATCCCCTTATTTTATGAAAATGTGGACAATGCTATCCACAACCTTTTACACACTTTGACTTTCTTTGAAATCCTTCTATCTTATCTATAAAACTGCGACACTTCAACGATTTCTTCATCCACCCAACCAACCCCATCAAGTTTGTCCACACACTGTGGATAAAAAGACCTTTACTTCTCCCCAGATTTCTCTGCTATTTTTATTCAAAAATGAACGGGTCTTACGAAGAAAATTTCATCGTTTGAAACAGATTCTTACGCAACTTCTTCATATTTTTTTCAAAATCTCTTAGTAGACTAATCTCAGATAGAAGGAATATACTGATTATAACGAATTATTCATTAAGGGGGAAATAGTAATGGCAAGAAAATATGTCACACCAGGTAAGAAAACTTCTCCTGGTTTATTAAAACGATTAGGTATTGGGATTTTAGGCGGTATGGTCGGCGGATTATTGACCTTCGGCGGTCTGTATCTGGCAATGGGTTCATCCTTGACTTCAACACCAGAAACCACGACCAACAGCGGGGTCCAAGATTCTAACGGACAAACCCAAGTATCCAATGTAAAACTTGATGTGACTAGCGATGTCACTGAGGCAGTTGAAAAAGTACAAGATTCGGTGGTTTCCATCATTAATCTACAACAAAGTCAAAGCAACGACTGGAACAGCCTCTTTGGTCAGCAAGGTGGACAAAGTGAAGGCGATAGCCAAAGCGAAGACGACAGCGCCTTAGAAGCTTCTTCTGAAGGGAGTGGTGTCATCTACAAAATCGATGGCGACGATGCCTATGTCGTAACCAACAACCACGTAGTTGAAGGTCAAGATGGTTTGGAAGTTGTCTTAGCAGATGGTACAAAAGTCAAAGCTGAATTGGTAGGTACCGATTCTTACACAGACTTAGCCGTCTTAAAAATCTCTTCTGAAAAAGTTACAACTGCCGCAACATTTGGCGATTCAAGTGCCTTGAAAGTCGGCGAACCAGCAATCGCGATCGGTTCTCCTCTAGGCTCTGACTATGCAAACTCTGTGACACAAGGGATCGTATCTTCCTTGAATCGTCAAGTAACAAGCCAAAACGAATCTGGTGGTACGATCAGTATCAATGCGATCCAAACGGATGCTGCGATCAACCCAGGGAACTCAGGTGGTCCACTGATCAACGTTGATGGTCAAGTGATTGGGATCAACTCAAGTAAAATCGCCAGCACCTCTGGCTCTGCTTCAGGTGTTAGTGTCGAAGGGATGGGCTTTGCGATCCCAAGTAACGATGTCGTTGAAATCATCAATCAACTAGAAGCAGACGGCAAAGTGGTTCGCCCTGCACTAGGGATCCAAACGATTGATTTAGGTTCAATCACATCACAACAACAAGAACAAATCTTGAAAGTTCCTTCATCTGTAACTTCAGGCGTTGTGATCTACTCAGTCAACAATGCAACACCAGCAGAACAAGCAGGATTGCAACAATATGACGTTATCACGAAAATCGATGACACAGAAGTCAGCACCACAACGGATCTGCAATCTGCGTTGTACAAACACAAAGTCGGTGACACGATCACTGTAACCTTCTATCGTGGTGATGAAGAAAAAACAGCAGAAGTAAAACTTTCCGTTGATACATCGATCAACGAACAATCAACAGACAGCAGCAACTAATTACCAAAACCAATCGAAACAATCAAAAAATGAACTGCCGCAAAAACAGGAAGCGGCAGTTCATTTTTTAGGCTTTACCGACTGGAAAAGCTTCACCTACAACGGCATCTTGAGGCAGCTCAAGGATGCCTTTTTTCATTGGGGCACCTTCTAAATGTAGTTCTTTAGCAGAACAGATCATTCCGAAGCTTTCTACGCCACGAAGTGTCCCCGGCCAAATCATCAAGCCATCCGGCATCATTGCGCCAGGTTTTGCGACAACGACTTTCAATCCTTTACGAATATTGGCAGCGCCACAGACGATTTGCAAGACTTTCCCATCTCCAACTTCTGTTTCCGTGATAGAAAGATGGTCGCTGTCTGGATGTTCCACACAAGATCTCACATAGCCAACGACGATTTTTGGTTCCGTATCTGCAGGCAGTTCTTCGCTGAATCCTGCTTCTTTGATCATGGTGTTCAATTGTTGGATTTGTTCTTTCGTCAACGTCACTTGACCACGGCCTTCGATCGTCATCACTTCTGAGATCGCAAAAAAGTTCCAGCCAACGATCGTGCCTTCTTCATTTTTGATTTGGGCAACATTGCCTTTGCGTTCGACGGTTTGTTCTAATCCTTTATCATCTGCTGTGATGGCAAGCAGTGTATCACTGACATATTCTTTGTTATAAGCAAAAATCACGTTTTTTCCTCCTTAGGTACTTACACATTCCGCCCATAATCTTATCAAATTTTTCGGCATCCGTCATGGAATTTCTTTGTTTTCCTTGAAATTCTAGTTATTTTCAAAGACAAAAAAGCCTGAAAACCAGCTACTGCTCATTTGCTAAAGACAATGCTTCACTAGCGAGCAAAACCGCTGGTTCTCAGGAACTTCCTTTTGTCACTTGTTACTACCATGCAAACTATGGAAAAGAACACGGCAACGACAAGCTTATTTTTTCCAAAATGACCTTACGCTTTGGTTTCTTCAGGTGATACGATCAGCACGTCGCACCGGGCTTCACGGATAACGAAGCTGGCGACACTCCCCATCATGAAGCGTTCCACGGCGTTCAGCCCGGATTGCCCCACCATGATCAAATCGATGTCGTATTGATCCGGTAATTGGGTGGCAAGGGCGTCTTTGATGGAGCCGTAAGCGACGATGCCTTCTACTAGATCAAAATCCACTGATTTTGCGTAGGCTTTGCAGTCGTCGATCAGATTTTTCGCCGTGTCTTTTTCTTGTTCTAAGATGGAACTATCCAAAGGTGCATAACCCATCATGGTCGGCACTTGCTGATCGATGATCGTTGCGGCATAGACCTTCCCTTGGTTTCGACGAGCGACTTCCACTGCTTTTTTGAAGGCAGACATCGCTTGATCTGAACCGTCGATCCCTACTAAAATGTTTTGATATCTTTGTGCTTCCATCTTTTTCCCCTCCTATGCTGATTGTACGCTGGTTAAAAAGGCTTCGATCTCTTCTTTGGTTTTGCGATCCTTGTTGACTAACCGTCCCAGCTCCTTGCCGTCTTCGATAACGACGAGGCTAGGAATACCAAAAATGTTCCATTCAACCGCTACATCCATGTATTCATCACGGTCGACTTCGATAAACTGAAGCGCTGGAAAATCCGCTTCGATCTCAGGCAATTGCGGTTTGATATATCGACAATCGCCACACCAATCGGCGGTGAAAAAGAAGACATTTTTGCCTTTCTCCACATATGTTGCTAACTCTGCTAAATCTTTTGGAATAATCAAATACTCACCACTTTCTTTTCTTTAAGTATACACCTTTCTTTCAGGGACTACCAACTGACATGCTGGTCTCAGAACCCCTGCAGAAAAAAAGAGACAACGGATTGCTGTCTCTTTGCTTTCGTTCGTTCTAGCTTATTGTCCAGCCAAAATCGTATCAACAGTGGAACGATCCAAACCTTTCAAGACTTGAATCACCATTTCCCGTGCCGCTTCAAAATCAGCGATACTGAATAAGGTTTGGTGAGTATGGATGTACCGTCCAGGAACACCGATGACAGAACTTGGGATCCCTTCATTTGCCATGTGTGCTGCACCAGCATCGGTACCACCTTTTGAAACAAAGTATTGGTACGGAATGTTGTTGCTTTCTGCTGTATCCAACAAGAATTCTTTCATCCGTGGCAACATGATCATGCCTGGATCATAGATTCGCATCAAAGTCCCGGCTCCTAGATGACCAAAGGTGCCATTTTTCGTGACTGTGTCATCCGCTGGCGAGCAATCTACTGCAAAGAACAAGTCTGGTTTGAATTTCGTCACAGACGGACGAGAACCCCGTAAGCCGACTTCTTCCTGAACGTTGGCACCAGCAATCAACGTATGGCCTAATGTTTCCTCTTTCAAGGCTTCAAGTGCTTCTAATACGACAGCACAGCCGTAACGGTTGTCCCAAGCTTTCGAGATGATGTTTTTCCCATTGGCTGTTTTGATGGTTTCCACTTGTGGGACGATCGTATCGCCAGGACGTACGCCAAAGCTTTCTGCTTCTTCTTTTGATTCAAACCCAGCATCAAACAAAATATCTGTCACTTCGACATTTTTTTGACCGCTGCTTCCTCGCAACAAATGTGGCGGTACTGAAGAAGAAACGCATGGGTAATCGCCCTTCGCTGTTTTCAATGTAAACCGTTGAGCAGAAACTACATAAGGGTTCCATCCACCTAAAGGAGTGACTTTGAATAAGCCGCGATCGGTGATCGTCGTCAATAAGAAACCAACTTCGTCCATGTGAGCAGCTAACATCACTCGTGGTGCATCTGCTTCTTGGTGGTGACGCAAACCGAAGATGCCGCCTAAGCCATCTTGTTGGATTTCATCTACCAATGGAGTCATCGCTTCACGCATATACGCTCGCACGTCGTGTTCAAACCCGCTGGTTCCTTGTAACTCCGTTAGTTCTTTGATACGTTGAAATGTTTTTTCTTCCATGATCATTCGAGAAACACGTATCAGTTGTTTGCTGCCCCAAAGAAACAAAGCTGCTTTTTTTGAAAAAGCAACGCTTGCTGTTGCTGTGTTTTCCAGCAATTTTCGGGTGAAACAACGGATGTGCTCTCTTCCTCCTTATTCCTACTGATATTCTTTATTATAGCGCAAATTTCTATTGTTGGTTATTTTTCTTATAGAATATTTCTAAACTATGGTAAACTATTGTTAAGAGAACCTGTGCTTTCACCGAGATCACAACATTCGGGAAAACTTACTTTAGGAGGGACATTAGATGGAGAATGAGCATCCATTGCATTATTTTAAAAATGGACTGACCATCGGTTTAGGTCTTGGCTTTGCAGGAGGGATTTTTTCAACGATCTGGTTGAAGAAAAGGCAAGCCATGAATGCCGATGATGTCTTAGACAATATAAAAGCGGCGTTTATCAAAGAAGGACCGATCGAAGGTTCTTGGATCAATTTCGAAAAACAACCTTTGCGCAAATTTGCGATCACTTCCCAAGGATATACTGGCGGCATCACCCGCACCGAAGACGGACAGCTTGTCACCTATGAATTTTTGGCAGATGCTCATACCGGCACCGTCTTAGATATCCAACGAGCAATCGTGGAATAATTACTGCACTTACGACCAGCTTCTTAAGAGGCTGGTCTTTTTTCTTTTTAAGCAGTTATCTTACTGAAGTAAGGTCGCAAGGTCCAATACCACGACTTCATCGATGCTGCCGCCTTTTTGCCGATACGCCCATGCCCCACTTTCAAACAAGCAGTACAGCTGCCCTTTTTCTACCACGATCTGTTCAAGGTAATGGGGAAACTTGATGCGCCGCAACGCATGTTTGCGGGTCAGCACCGTTGCATCCTTTGAAAAGACCCATAACTCAGCCGACCCTGGTCCAAAGGAACGTGCCAGCAACAAGTATTCAGTGGTAAAGGCGACACTTTGGACTTTCGTGGTGGTGACCCTTCTCTTACGCGGCTTGATGCAAGGAGATGCTTTGCGACCGCTGTCTGAAAGAACAGGCAGCGGATAATTCGCCACCACGCCACCGTTTTTCAAGGCAAAGGTCCCTGAGACAAGTTCACCGCTATCGGCTGCCAAATAGGAGCTATGAGTAATGCCTGCCAATTCGATGACTTGCTGATAAGCGATCGGCTGACTGGTTGCCAAGGAATCATCTTCCAGCAGTGTCTGCAAAGAAACACACGCCACTCGTCCCATTCCTTTCCCAGTGATGGTTAGCCACAGCACTTGCGTTGCTCGATCAAAGACTAATCCGCCGACATGGGGGCGTTTTGGCAGAACCACCGTTTTCAGATGCCGTCCGCTCGTTCTTTCTATTATATAAAGCTGTGAGTGATGTTCCTGCTGCGAACAGTACGCAGAGAGGAACAAATAGTCCTCCGAAACGGCCAACCCTTGTGGAGTCATTGCCTGACACTGATCCGCATGCTTGTACAGCCTCGTTTCTGCTTTCGCCGTTGCCGTCGTTGCAACTGCGGCAGTAGCTTTTTTTAAACCGGGAACCAAAAGGACTGCTTCCCTTTTTACCCCGGCTGCCAGCCACGCTTTCCGCACGCTGGGATAACGCTTCAGCTGAGCTGCCAGTGCTTGATTGTGGCGCGCATGTCGGTGCTTTTTCAGCCAGTACACCACAAAAAGGCCAACCACAAACACGCCCAAAAGCAGCAAGATCTCTGTTTGTCTCATTGATTGGCCTCCTTGATGAATTCCCTCTTGTCGGCTGATTCATCAGCCGCTTATTGTTTGTCTAGCTGCAATAATGCTTAGACTACTTGTACTTCGACATCAATGTTGCCACGAGTTGCCCGAGAATACGGACAAAAATCATGGGCTTCTTCTGCGATTTTCTCTGCCTCGGCTTTTTCAACGCCTGGTAACGACACTTCTAAAATCACGCCGATTTGGTAACTGCCGTCCTCGTGCTGATACAAAGACACTCTTGCTTTAACTTCGGATTCGGATTCGATGTTATGCTCTTTCAGCATATGCTGTACGGCACCGTTGAAACAAGAAGCATAGCCAGCGGCAAATAATTGTTCTGGGTTTGTGCCCTCACTGTGAAGACCCGGTTTGTCGATTTTCAGGTGAAAACTGCCATTTGGTGCTTCGACCTCTCCGACACGTCCGCCTCGATTGATCATCGCTGTTTCATATTGCTTTTTCATTGAACCTCTTCCTTTCTTTTTTTGACCTACTTCAAGTGTAACGACAATTTCCCGATATGACAAAAGGATTGCTTATGCTTCCTTAAAAACAAAAAAGGCAAACCCAGAAAATCTGGATTTGCCTGTCTATTCGAGGTAATTACTACCCGAAATAAATGAATGGAAACAATTGCTGAATGGACTAGCCGTTTGAACGTCCTAAGAAGAATGAAACAACAGCAACTACAATAACCGCACCAATAATTGATGGGACGATTGCCATTCCAGCAAGTGATGGACCCCAAGAACCTAAGATTGCTTGTCCAATAGCTGAACCTACTAAACCTGCAACGATGTTGGCGATCCAACCCATTGATCCACCTTTATTTGTGATAGCTCCGGCGATCAAACCGATAATAGCTCCTACGATTAATACCCATAACCAATGCATATTTTTCTCCTTCTTTCTTTTAAGTAGTTATTACACATATTATGTTACGCTTAATCCCCGTTTTAGACAAAAGATTTGCACTCAATTTGCAAAAAAAAAATTCAAACCTTGTTATATTAACGTTTATCAGTACTTCTTAATTATCGTTGTAAGAGCTTTAATTCGTTTTTTTTAGTATTGGTGCATTTTTTGAAATCGTTTTATTTTTTATTTTGCATCTTCTTCGCTAAACTGAGGGAGAGCCACTCTCATTTTGTCAGATAATTGGCACTTTTTACTCCTCAGTGCGTTTTAGGACAGCTATCTTTTCAGCACTTCAGCTATTTTTCATTAGGGGACGTTTCGATCGTTGCCGATTGGAAATATCTTCGCAGATTCCCATGTTTGCTTCCAGAGCTCCTAGCGAAGGCGGTACTTATTTGAAAATGACGGGAAAATACACAGAAAAAAACGGTGTGACTGTAGAAGTTCCTGATTTGCCTTACGCGGATTTATTGAGGATTCTAGTCAGTGCCGACTGCAGCTATGCGCTTACAAAATACGATGCCATTTTTTTCTTCCTCTATCATCGCCATCACCATGCTGCCGATTGCCCGACCAATCATTATGACACTGGAGATCTTCTCCTTCCAGTAGCGATGGAATGATTATATCTGGCCCTTGATCGTCTTGAATAATCCGAAAAAATACACCTTGCAAGTGGCGAACCGCAGCTTGGTGGGCGCGGAAAATATCCATTGGACGATTTTGATTGCTGCCTCGGTAATTTCTGTTTTGCCTTTGCTGCTGGTCTTTCTCGCCTTTCAGCGCTGGACTCTCGACAGCAATTTGGACAGCGGGTTAAAATAAAAAAATGCCAACTGCTTCGTCGCACCATTCTCCTTTTATGGATGAACGGTGCCACAGAGCAGCGGCGCTTTTTATTTTGAAAAGTCTTTCCGTGACAAGTAAATGGCGGTTAATATCCCAACTAAAATAGCCAAACCAAAGACAATGATCGTACCGATGGCATTGTCTTTTCCTGGCAGTCCCCCAGTGTTGATCCCCCATAGCCCCGCGATCAAGGACGGCACAGCCACCACCAATGCCGCAGAATCTAAGTATTTCATCAGATGGTTTAGATTGTTGTCCATCATATCGGAGAACAAGCCACCAATGGTTTCTAACAAGTCGCGATAGATAGTGACCATTTTCATGGCAAACTTCTGTCGTAGCTTAATGTCATAAACGAGTGCTTCATTATCCAAACGATCCAAAAATTCTTTGCGATCCATCAAACGATCGACGGTATGGTTCTGATCCCGTAAGGTGTGATCCAGATAGACCATGTCTCGTTCGGTATCGGCTAAATTAAACAATTCGTTGTTTTCCGTCGTTTTACGAGCTGCTTCATCTAGTGCATCGATCTGTTTCTTCATTTCCTGCAGACCTTTGATGTAATGGGTGTAGATCATCAGCGTCGAGTAGGCAACAATATCTTCATACCGTTGAATATCTTGCTCATGCTTTTCAATCAGGCGTTTAATCAGTGTAGATTGATGAGAGACATAAGTGATTAAAAGATCTTTGGTATAAATAAACGTCACCGGTTCTAAACGATCTTCGATGCGGTCTTGTGTCACTTCTGACAAATCGATCAAGGTATAAAGAATCGGATGATTTAACTTAGTGTTACGTAAGTATTCCAAACGTGAGACTTCTTCCGGTTCGTTGGCGCCAATAAAAATATCTTCGGGCAGTTGATACTTATCTAACAAGTGGCGTTGTTCCTCTGGATCTGTCCCAGAAACCACCAGCCAATTGTAATCTTCCCCCGAGGATTCCCTTATTTTTCGGTCGTCCATTTTGTAATACTGAAACATGGTGACTCGCTCCTTTTCTAATTCTCTCTTAATTTAACTATCTAACGCTTCTCGCTTTTTGTCAAAGTAAATGGCTTTTCTTTTTGGAGCTTTTTTCATTTTGAACTAAGTGCATTTTATTAGACGAACCTTTCGATTCATGAGAAACTTTTTATGGGCCCAATAAAAAATTTTAGGAGGAATAGTATGTTTCGTCATCAAAAAGAACTACAGTTTGAAGCTAAACCAGAAAAACCAAATCCGTTAGTTGCGAAATACCTTCAAGAATTAATCGGTGGACAATATGGAGAGATGAGTGTTGCCATGCAATACTTATTCCAAGGATGGAGCTGCCGTGGGGAAGAAAAATACAAAGACATGTTGATGGATATCGCTACTGAAGAGCTTGGACACGTTGAAATGTTAGCAACGATGGTTGCACGTCTGCTGGAAGGTGCACCTGTGGAAGATCAGGAAGCTGCCATGAAAAAAGACCCAACGATCGGTGCGATCATTTCCGGAATGAACCCGCAACATGCCATCGTTGCCGGCTTAGGACCACGTCCTGCTGATAGCGTCGGCAATCCATGGTCAGGTGCGTATATCATTGCTAGTGGCAACTTGCTTGCTGATTTCCGTGCCAACTTAAATGCAGAATCACAAGGACGTCTGCAAGTAGCACGCATCTATGAAATGATCGATGACCGTGGGGTCAAAGACTTACTTTCGGTCTTATTAGCGCGTGATAGCTACCACCAAAATCTTTGGGCAGCTGCCGTGAAAGAATTGGAAGAAAATGAAGGCTCGATTTTAGTGCCGACTACCTTTGACCGCAAAAACGAACGCTTAGATATCGCTTATGATTTCTATAACTTCTCAGAAGGCGACCAAAGTAAAGAAGGCTCTTGGGCGAAAGGCAAAGCCCTTGATGGTGAAGGCGAATACCAATGGCTAGACGAACCAAAGATCGAAGGAAAAGCGCCAAAACTCGATCAAGTCACACCAAAAATGTATGGCACACCGCCTGAAAAATAATTTAATCAAAAAGAGCAATTGTTTCTGAAACAGAAACCGTTGCTCTTTTTTCTTTGTTTGAGCAAGTTGGTTACGTTCCTGGCAAAAAAGCGTTAGAGTAGAATGTAAAGAAAAGGAGGAATCATTTTATGAAAGCACCTTTACTGACATTAAACGACGGCAATTTACGCCCCGCCGTGGGCATCGGTACCTATCAGATCCGCGGTGGCGAAGGGTTGAGCCAGCTGCAAGCAGCGATCGCTGACGGGTATCGATTGATCGATTCTTCAACCAATTATGACAATGAAGGCATTGTCGGCAAAGCGATCCGTCGCTCTGGTATCCCACGTTCAGAATTTTATATCACCTCAAAATTACCGGGAAAATACCATGGCTATGATGATGCCTTAACCAGCATTCAAGAATCCCTTGCTCGCATGGGACTCGACTACTTCGATGCCTTTTTGATCCACTGGCCATTACCAAAACGCGGCAAATATGTCGAAGCTTGGCAAGCCTTAGTGACCGCCCAGAAATTAGGTTTGATCCGTTCCATCGGCGTTTCCAATTTCGAGCCAGAACATTTGGATGCCATCATTGAAGCAACTGGTGTGACCCCTGCGCTAAATCAAATTGAGATCCATCCTTACTGGGTCCAAGAACGAATGGTTACAGAGAACAAAAAACGCGGCATCGTAACGGAAGCTTGGAGCCCATTAGGCCGCGGCAGCGATGCCCTGAAAGAACCACTGATCACTGAATTAGCTGAGAAATACCAAAAATCAGCTGGTCAAATCATCTTGCGCTGGCATGTGGAACGTGGCATTTTGCCCCTACCTAAATCAAGAAACCTCGCCCATCAACGAGAAAATCTTGCGATCTTCGACTTTGAACTGACTGAAGATGAAATCAATCAAATCAATCAGTTAAACAAAGCAGACGGCCGCATCGATGGTCAAGACCCAAATGAGTATGAAGAATTTGAATAAACACAACCAGCAGATTCTCCGCTATAAATGGAGAATCTGCTGGTTTTAGTTTATCTCAACTCAAAATGAAATGTTTTTATTTCGAAGGGTGACAAGGTAAATGAGACTTCATCTTTCCACTGCTCATTATTTAAAGGTATCTCCATTAAATCTGTTTCTTGCCAAAAACTGCTTGGCAACTGCAATGTAACCTTTCTAGTTCCTCCCGTGTGATCATGTGAGCGTAAAATCCACCCTTTGCCGGTTTCTGCTTGCTTGATGGCGTCGATGGTAACTGAGGTTTCACAGTCTATTTGCAACGGAAGCAACCAAGAATGTTCTCCGTTAATAACCGTTAATGGCGAGTTGAGGGACCATGCTTCTTCCATTGTTCCCCCATCGATGGCATCGTGCTCGTGGGCATAAAAACTGTAAGTAAATTTGTGATCGCCATCGTCAGCCAGTGGATCAGGATAGATAGCGCCTTTAAGCAAGGTCAAGCTTAATTGATTTTCCTTAACAGCATAACCATATTTACAGTCATTCAATAAACTTACCCCACAATATTTTTCTGAAAGATCTGCCCATTGGTGGCCTACTGTTTCAAACTGAGCCAATTGCCAACTGGTATTAGCATGGGTAGCTCGTTTTACATTTCCGTACTGAATATCAAATACTGCTTCAGTTGATCGAATTGCTGCATCAAAGTTTACCTTCAACAGTTGTTGGCGTTCATGCCATGACACGTTTGTTAAAAAATCGATTCGTTGTGTATGAGCATAGACCCGCATTTCCTGATGTATCTGCGAATTACCAAACGTATACTCAAATACTACGGAAGCGTAAAGCGCATTATTTGAGCGTAATCGTATTTGATCGGCTTGAAGCACTGTTGCTTTTTCTTGATAAAAACTATCGATATCCCATGCATCGTAATTTAAAGGTTTGTCTTCAAATAGCTGAAAAACATTCCCTTTTCCTTCCAACATTTCTCTACCTAGTTTCTTATCAAAAATACTGATCAAATTTCCCGATGTTTCCCATAAAATTCGCAAACGATCGGTCTCAAGCGCTCCCTCTGTGAACTCAGCGAGCGGTTTGATGTCTTTATTTTCTGCTATCGGTTGAAACTCTATCATCACCTGACTCATTGGCGGAACATTTGTCACAAGAACAGACTGTTTTTCTCCATCAAAATAAGCCGGAAGTTCTTTTCCTTGTGAATCAATAAAGCGACCTTCTTGTAAAAGTGGAAGTTCAATCAGTTCATTCCTTGACCAGCTAGCTGTATTGTTGACTGTATACTTTTGATTAGCAGGTCCATCTAATTGTTCAAATAACTGTTGAATGGTCTGAGTCACGACGGCAAACTCTGCTCTATGGTCTTGATAAACTTCTTTGATCGAAGAACCAGGAATAATATCGTGGAATTGATTACGAAGAACCATCTCCCATGTTTCAAAAAGCGGATCCTTAGGATACTCGTCTTCTTTGCTGGCTGCTAAACATGTATAGAGAATCTCAAGTTCCCGTAGAGCAATTTCAGCTTTTCGATTCATTTTTTTGACAAACGCTTGCGAGGTATAGGTTCCTCGATGATATTCCAAGTACAATTCGCCATCCCAACGAGAGACCAGCGGCTTATTTTGTTCTACTGTCTGATGCAGTCGTTCAAAAAAGGCTTTCGCTTTTCCTGTTTTGACTTGCGGCAATCCTGGAATCTGGTCAAGGCGTCGTCGATTTTCCAGCATCTCTCTAGTGACACCGCCTCCGCCGTCCCCATGACCGTAAGACAGCAGAAATTCTTGATTCAAACGCTTGTCTTGATATCCGTCGTAAATTCCTTGAACGGTCTCCGGAGAAAGCGTTCCATTGTAGGTATAAAACCATTCTTCTGCCCATTCATCCGTTTTACCATCAACTGGCGTGGTGATAAAATGCGTCAAAATATCTGTCCCATCGATTCCCCGCCAATAAAAGGTATCATGAGGCATCCGGTTATATTGATTCCAGCTGATTTTGGTCGTCATAAACGTCTCAATACCGGATTTTTTCAAGATTTGGGGCAGTGCCCATGAATAACCGAACACATCCGGAAGCCACAAGAAATGCATTTCTTTGTCAAATTCTTCCTTCACAAATTTTTTCCCATGGAGTATCTGACGGACCAATGATTCGCCTGACGGTATATTGCAATCGGCTTCCAGCCACATGGCTCCGTCCACTTCCCAACGGCCTTCTTTGATCCTCTTTTTGATTTTCTCATAAAGTGCTGGATAGCTTTCTTTGACATATTTGTATAGCTGAGGTTGGGTTTGTAAGAAAATATATTCTGGGTATTGTTCCATCAAACGTAAAACCGTTGAAAAACTGCGGACAGCTTTTTCCCCTGTATGCTTCAGCCGCCACAACCAAGCAACATCGATATGTGTATGGCCGATAGCCGTCACAGTGATCTCCGAAAGTTTAGGTATTTTTTGCAGTTCTTGATTTAAATAATGATCAGCTTCCTCAACGCTATGGTAAAAAGAGATAGATCCGGGTACCTGCCACTGAATCAAACGAAAGGCATCATCTAAAAGACTCAACAGCTTGTATCGTATCGGTTCATTTTCCGGTAACCCATCGATAGTTTTCGCCATCATATCAGCGAGAAAGAAACAGTCATCAGCAGCTAAGTGTCGTTTTGCCAAACAAGCTTGCCGAAACTCATGCCGTTGAATGACTTCAGACCCACCGCCTTCCAAGCCCGACCATAGTTTTAAATCAAGTCGGATGGTTTTCCCTCGGTAATGATCCGCCAGAAAAATCTCTGTATGATTCGAATCGACACCCTGATAAGGTTCACCATCGATCAACAGCAAGGACTCAAAGCCTGAATTATAGCCACCACCTGTACGACCAAAATCGATCAGTAACCATAAGTCTTCCTCCTCTGGAACTGTCAATTCATGATGAGCCCAAATATAACGGTCTCTCCCTTGCCAGAAATCGCTAACTGAAAGTGTAAAGTCCCACTCTTCTGGTGGGTGTTTTTCCGTTTTTGACTTATCTTCTTTTGCCGACCACATTGTAAGGTCTTGTACTTTTTGAAAACGATACGCTTTTAGTTCAGCGATTCGTTTCGTTAATTTTTTTGTCGTATGAAATGGATCTTTCATCCTTTCGTCGCTCCTCCCATGCTAAATCCTTTAGACATATACGTTTGTGACAAAGCATATAAAATGACGACTGGTAAGGTATATAGCACCGAAAAAGCGGCTAAACGGCCATAATTGACCATACCAAAGTTGCCGAAAAACTGAAAGATCGAGACTGATGCCGGCATTTTTTCGGGTGACTGAATCAAAATATAAGGAACAAAGAAGTTGCCCCAGCTTCCAGTAAAAGTAAAAATACCAACCGTACAAATACCTGGAACCATCAGCGGCGCTACGACTTTTCGCACCCCTTGCCATGTTGAAGCCCCATCGACCCAAGCGGACTCTTCTAAGTCGATTGGTACCGAATCCATAAAGTTCTTCATCATCCAAATCCCATAAGGCAGTGAGGACGCCGTCAAGAAGAACGTCACCGCCAGTAACGAATCTTGAAACTTCAAAAAGATAAACAGTTGATAGACCGGCACGATGACAGCAGTCATCGGTAATGAGGTCATGAACAGCACCGCCATCAAAAAACTTTTTTTATATCTTAGCTGATACCTCGACAAGGGATATGCTGCCAAAACACATAAGACAACAACTAAAATCGATTGACAGCCGGACAAAAGCAAGCCGATTCCGAATGACCGAATGATAGTTTGATCAGAAAGGATCGAAGCAAAATTTTCAAATGATACTGCTTCAGGTAATTTCAAAGTTTGAATAGCGCCCGGATCAATAGAGGCGATCAGCATCCACAACAATGGGAGCAAAAACAATAAGGCTAATACTGCCAAAAGCAGATAATGAATCATGGTCTCCAATTTTTCACTGCGTTTTACCATTTTTTTCACCTACACTTTCACTTTCAGCATTTTCATATAAATCAAGCTTGCGGCAGCACCAATCAGTAGCAAGACCAGCGAAATCGCTGTTCCGTATCCTAGCTGATAGCTCACAAAAGCTTGTTTGTACATGAAGACCGGCAGGGTTGCAGTCTGATTGCCGGGACCACCACCAGTCATAGTATAAATCAACGTAAAGACACCCAATGTCTGCAAAGTGACGAGCATCAAATTCGTTGCAATGGTACCTTTGACCATCGGTATCGTAATTTTTCGAATCACTTGCCAGCGGCTGGCGCCATCCATAACTGCAGCTTCCTCTACTTCCTTAGGGATCTCATCTAAAGCGGATTGAAACACCATCATTGAAAAAGCGGTTCCTCGCCAAATATTGGCAACCACAACGCTTATCATAGGAAAAGCAAACAGCCAAGCAACCGGCTCAAATCCCATCAGTCCCATCAACCAATTAGCTGTTCCGCTATCTCCTAAAAAAGCGACCCAGCAAAAGGAAACAACGACTTCCGGCGTAACCCATGCAGCAATGATGATCAGACCAACGACTCGCCGAAAGGCTCGATTTTTCTCCCGCATCATAAATGCAATCAAAAAACCTAAGAAACATTGACCGATCACTGCAGAAAAAATGACAAAAATCAAGGTTCGTACGACACTAGTTTGAAAAGCCGGATCATTGAACATGCGCACAAAATTTTCAAAGCCGATGAACCGCAATTGACTTGCTTCAGCACCGGTCAGAGCCAAGTTCGTGAAGGAAAAGATAAAAGTTAAGATAACTGGACCAACAAAAAATATCAGCAGCAAGAGCCAACTGGGAAATAAAAAAATCAACGCTTTTTTACTATTGGACATTTGCTGCTCTCGTTTTAGCGAATTTTCCATTCTTTTCTCCTTTCTTTTTTTAAAGAGAAGAAACGTTAGCCTCCATTCGGATTGTTTGCTGCAATTCCTTCTCTTTATTAATGATTTAGTTAACGGCATCGTCTCCAACGATCCTTGTTACATTGGCGGCATAATCACTAGCTGCTTCTTCCGGTGTCTTGCTGCCAGTGGCAACTGCTTCAACCATTGTTTGGATTTCTACTGAAACATTAGGATATTTGTCATCTGCCGGACGGAAATGAGCATATTGTAAGAAAGAGGTTGCTTGCTCAATAAAAGGTTGCTCCTTATATTCAGCTATTTCTGCTGAATCGTCTCGGACGGTTAAATTTCCTTCAGCGATTGCTCGTGCAGCTTGCTGTTCTTTTCCACCGAGTGCTTGAACTACTCGCCATGAAGCTTCTTTATTTTGTGCTTTTTCAGGAATGGCCCATGTCCAACCTCCGGACATGGTCGTAAATGGCGGTTCACCACCATTTTGTGTAGGCATGGCTGCAAAACCAAAGCGTTCTGTCATATTCTCAACAGGAGTTGCCCCATTTTCGGCCCAGTTACCGGCACTCCAAAAACCATCTAGAAGCATACCAACTTCGTCATTAGGAAATTTATCTTGGAACATCACAGATCCGTAATTGCTGTTGATCGCAACGGATAATGATGGTCCTAATTGTTTTTGGTTATACACTTCATCAATGAAAGCCAATGAATCAATGATTCCTTGTGTATTTACTTGCCATTTACGCGTTTCACTATCAAATAATGTATCTTGAGTACCATATAAGAGCATCTGGAAAGTCTGCATGGAAACCGACTCACCATTGGCTTTAGCCACACCTAATCCTAAGGGGATCACATTCTCATCGGAAGCTTTGATTGCTTCAGCTGCCTCAATGATCTCCCTCCAAGTTGTTGGCTGCCATTCTTCAGGCAGACCGGCTTTCTTAAAGACATTTTTGTTGTACCAAATCCCGCGAGAATCAGAAGTTCCTGGAATGGCATACGTACTACCATCTTCAGCAATAACACCAGCTTTTAAGTTTTCTGTATATTTATCCCATTGATCCCAGTCAGCAACATATTCATCAAGATTGGTTAAGTAACCGGCATTTGCATCAGAATTCAACATAAACGAATCCTCTGCCACTACATCGGGTGCTGTGCTCTCCGATTGCATAGAAAGAGCAACTTTTGAAAAATAGTCTCCCTCACTTGCGGTAATCGGAGAAAGTACGATTTTAATGTCCTCATTTTCTTTCTCAAATTGTGGAATAAATGTTTCTTCCAAATATTGGGTCATTTTATCGTTTTCCCCGGTATTGCGCCAAGTAACCTTTATCTCGGTTTTCCCCTCTGCCCCGTCCCCATTTGACGAGCCGTCGCTGTTCCCACAAGCAGCTAAAACCATTGGTAGTGTCAGTAGAGACAGTAATGATACAGCTTTTCTTTTCATCGACATAATCGTTCCTCCTAAATTTTTTCATTTTCTCTTGCTTAAAGTAAGCGCTTTAAATATAGCCTGTTTAGCCATTGTTGAATATCATTATTATTCGTTGAAATATACACTTTTTACTCTTAATATCAAGTTTTGTAGACAACTACAAATAATGATGATTTGACTCAAGCTAATTTATCTCTATAATCAATGTAAACGTTACCAAAAAAAGAAAGGAGCACTTATGAAATCAAAAACATATCGAAAAATATTCTTAACCTTTTTAACGGTAATCATTGCATATACTATTTTTATTATGGTGATCGTCATCAATAATGAAGTTAATCAGCGGAAAACTGAACAAACTACCCAAAGTATTATGACGCTAGAAAACAGTGCTTTTCGCATTGATCAGCAACTTCGATTTGCCCTCAATTCAATGAAATCTTTAGCAACAAAAGAAAGTATTATACTGTTTTCCCAAAGTACTGAATCTGATTATGCGCTGTTTTCAGCGATGTATGATGAAATTCGTGAAAACTATTTATTAATGAATCAGTTTGAATACTCTATCGGAATCTTGAATCCAGAAAATCATATCATCGTAAGTTCTGACGGCTATTTTGTTTACAATGATTTCTTTTCCTTCTTGAATATAGAAACAAAATCCGGGCTTCTTTCCGAAATGCTGGCAGATGCCAGCTTCAGTTCCTCCATCTTCGAAACCCTTGATCAACGGCTGATCATGCTTCATAAAGAGCAAGTAGAGAATCAGACCCTCTACTTCTTTGCCTACTGGAAAAAAAATGAACTACTGTCTCCAATGAATCAAGGACTACAAGTTATCGATCAACAATATCCTTCTAGTAAGACTAGTTCACCGATACTTACTGATTTTACACAAAATACCATTCAGCAAGAGACCCAATCAGATACTATCGTTTTTATAAAAAATTCAGAGGTGCTCCCTTTTGCCAATTATGAATTGACAACCGCGATTCAAAGCAGTTTTCCACTCTCTACAATTTCGTCCTTTCTCCTTCCATTAATGGTTTTGATCGTACTGGGTGCTTTGATCGTCATTTTCTTGAGTAAGCGGATGTACAAACCTTATCTAGAAATATTAGATGAAATCAAAAAGAGTAATGTTGATATTTTAACAGTTGATGATATCAACTTAGCTTTGCACCAGATAATCGAGTCGTCTAGTTCGATCAACCAGCTCCAATCCCCTGTCTCAGAAGAAGTAAAGGAACTATTCTTGAAGAATCTGCTTTACGGAAAATATACGTACAATATGAGCAAGAGTTTACTGCCCACTTTCCATCTTGAAGGCATAGAAAAACGTGGGAGTTTTGCTTTTCTGACCTTCTCAGGCGAGATGGCGGAAGAAGCCACTTTTAATGAAACAGAGATCATTCATGTGCGAAAACAGTTGATCAAGAAAAATCTTCATATCAAGTGTTATGATATCATCAGTTTTTCCGAAAAACACCTTGCCATTCTTTTTTATGATCAGGAATTTTCACAAATCATGAAAGAGATCGATCAATTGAAACTAACAATCGAAGACAGTTTGAACTTAAGAATGACTTACTTGCTATCAAAACCTTTTCATTCTCTTGAACATTTTATCGAAGTCTTTCATGAAACCTGTCAGTGGTCAGATGAATGCAATGGCGAAGATCAGTTCCATCAAATACCGGTTCCAACATCCAATGCTCTTCATAAAATCAATTATACCGTTGATGAGGAACAGTTATTGATCCAATATTTCAAAGTAGATGATTTTGTCCATGCCAGAGAATTATTGCAACAAATCGTGGAGATCAATATTTCCAGCAACCATTCCCTAGGCTTCCTTCAGGAATTTTCAACCGCTCTGATCTTAACAATAAAACGAATTGCTGTGATCAAAGAGATTTCCTATCCTGAATTCTACAATCAAAATAAGAAACAATTTCTTTATTTAAGAAAAGGTTTTTCAGATCCCGATGTGAAAAAAACGATTTTTTCCCTTTTTGACACGCTGATCACTCAGATCGAAACCATGGAAAAAAATAATGGATCCAAAATAGATGAAATCATTCAATATATTAATAGCAACTATTGCAGCGACCTCAGTTTAACAGATATTGCCCAGCAGTTTCATCTAAGTGAAGCCTATTTAAGCCGGTTGATTAAAGAACGACTGTCCATGTCCTTCAAACCATACGTCAATCAACTACGTGTCGAAAAAGCCAAACGTCTGATGAGCGAACAAGAAAGTTCAATCAATGAAATTGCTAGTAAAGTCGGCTTTAAAAATACCAATTCCTTTATTCGGGTATTCAAACAATTTGAAGGGTCGACACCTGGTACTTATCGTACCAATAAAATTCATTAAGCTCTAAAATTCTAATACAAAAAAAACGATCTGAACGAGATTTGACCACTACATTTACGAATTGATTCCCCCAAGAAAATTCGTTCTATTAGTAGTTTTCAAATTTTTCGTTCTGATCGTTCTAATAAAAAGATAAGTTACTTATACAGTCACAGCTGATAATGGATCGCTTCTTGGTACTTTTCAAACAGGGACTGGTTCAATTCATCCCCGCCGTCTAGGTTCGCTGAGTAAAAAATCGGCGGATAGTCGACACCGGCTTCTTTTAGTTTTTGGCAAACTTCAACGATAATCGCATTTAAGATCGTTGCGCCGACTACGGTGGATGTAGGTCCGACTTTTTGTGCTACGTCTGGAATCGTACACGCAGCATCGCCAATCTCCCCATGATTGTCGATGACGATATCCGCCGTTTCAAACAAACGCAAGCCTGATGTATGACGGCTGCTGACTGTTTTCGAATAGGTAAGGTTCGTTAATGCGATGATCTTGACCCCTTTTTCTTTGGCATGAAGCGCCATATCGATGATAACTGGATTTCGCCCAGACACCGAATGCAAGATCAGCACATCGCCTGCTGTAAAGGGCTGGGTCGCCGCCAAGGCACTACCGTAGCCTTCTAAGCGCTCCATTTTACTAGTGAAGGTGATTGGGCTGCGATCAAGCATCAGTTCTCTTCCAAAGATCGCGTTGATCGTCATCATGCCGCCTGCTCGATAATACATCTCTTCGGCTAAGATCCCAGCGTGACTAGCGCCAAAAATGTAGATGGCTTTTTTGGTCAAGTTGGCTTGCGTCAGCAATTCAATGGCTTGCTCAATCGCTGGTGCTTCTTTTTCTTCTACAATAGACAATAGTTCTTTTGCTTTTTCAAAGTATTGAAACATTTAAAACCCTCCAAACAGCTTGCCGATCAATTCACCAAGGATGCCCCATAGAGATAAATCGTTCCCACCGAAAATCAAGATCCAGTTTTGAATCGTCGTTGAGAATAACGCTGCAGAGATCCCAACGAGTGCTACCATAACGACAGAAGCTGTGATCGTACCAATAATGGCCCCTCGCAAGCCCCCTTGTCCTTCACCGATCACCGCAGCACCGCCACATTCAAAGAAGCTGGTGATGACTAAAGGAACGATCAAAATGCCAAAGACGTTGGTGGTATTGGCAATCACCACTAAAATCGTTGAGGTGATCATCGCCACGATAAAGCCGATGATTACAGCATTTGGACGGTAGTTGAACAAGATTGGCACATCAAAAGCTGGTTTTGCTCCAGGAACGACTTTTTCTGCGATCCCTTGAAAGGCGGGAATGATTTGGTTGATCAATAGACGTACCCCATACAACATGATCAATAATCCTGCACCGAAGTTCAAGCCAGCATCAACCGCAAACATCACCAAGTTGCCCCCTTCAGGAACTAATACGGGCGCAATCAGACCGATAACGATATTCATCAAAAACATCACTAACGCGCCAGTAATCGATATTTCACGGAAAAACGATAGATTTTCTGGCACTTTCAAATCTTCCGTCGATTTTTCTTTGTTTCCGACCCGTTTTGCAACAAAGCCTGAAACCAATGACAAGATCCCCGTTGGATGACCGATCAAGAATGAATCATCGCCTGTGGCATCCCACACATATTTACGCATGATCCATGGCATGAAGGACCAGTAACAAGCAGATAGAACCGCCCCTAAGATCAACAGTGGGATTCCGGTAAGTCCGCCTTCAACGCCCCCAGCGACGATGACGAATGGGAACCACCACAACATGTGACCGGTGAGGAAAATCGTCTTCACAGGTGTAAAGCGAGCAATCAATAAATGAATGATCAGGCCGAAAAACATCGCTAAACCAACTGTTCCGCCGTATTCTGCCGTAAAGGTGATGTCAGAGAGTCCATCTGACACAGCAACGCCTAATTGGGTTTGAACCGCAGCATTGATCGGTGCGATCGTTCCCACCAACATGTTTACCCCAGCCGTCAATGCCACCATCCCGAAGGAAGCTGTTAAGGTTCCTTTGACGACTTCTGCGAAGGGCTTTCTTTGTACCAATAACCCAATCATGGCAATGATCCCCAATAGGACTGGCGGATTTTTTAAAATATAATCCGTGACAAAATTCATGATTATCCCTCTCTTTCAGCTAAAAATTTTTCCATTTGCTGTTTGACTTCTTCTTTATCCATATACTTTTTGATTGGATAAACGGGTGCTTTCACGGATGCTTTTAACTCATTCAATAATTCATTACTCGTAAAATAAACATCTGCTGGTGTCGCTTTTGCCGTTGATAAATCAGTATTCTCGGCAGTTGCCGTCAACCCTAACTCTTTGATCACCTTATCGATCGTCATCTTCAATACCATTGAGCTTCCTACACCAAATCCACATACTGCTAAAATTTTCATATCCTTTTCCTCCTATTGGAATAATTGACAAATTTGTTCCCGATCGCCATTTAATATCACGTTGTATTTTTCTTCATCCATAAAGATCGCCATGATCTCTTTCAAGCTTTCTAGATGGCTTTCACTATCTGCGGCGGCTAAGACAAGAAATATCCGCACCGGTTTGCCCTCAAGATCGATGGGCTGTTTCGTTACTAAAAGGCTCATACTTTGCTCCAAAACCCCTTCTCCAGGACGGGCATGCATCAGCGCAAAGTAATCCGCCAACACCATGTAAGGACCATTTTCTTCCACGCTCTGAATCATCGCTTCAATATATTCTGACGTGATCAGCGCTTCATCGAGCAAGGGCTGACTGGCTAATTTTACGGCTGAGCGCCAATCTGCCACTGTCTCATCCGTCTGTATATGCTTCTCAGGCAAAGAATCCTTCACTTTCATTCTGATTTAACCTCCAACATTTTTGATAGGAACCATTCTTTGTTTTCGATTCCTTGCATGATCAATTTCATCATTGGTTCCACCTTTTGCGTCTCATCCTCTCGGATCATCAATAAAATAATGATGTCGGCTTTTTGGTTGCCCCATTCTACTGGCTGATCCAAAAGCAGGATCGAGATCGCTGTTTTTTCGACATAATTCGGATTGCCATGAGGGATGGCAAAGCCATTATCTAAATAGGTTGATTGTAGCTGCTCTCTTTCAATGACGGATTGCTGAAACTGCGCTTTTCGTTTTTCATCACTAAAAGGGGTTTGTTCGATCAAAAAATTGATGGCTTCTGTTTTACTGGCAAATCGCTCGAAAAAGACGGTTGGCTGGATCATCGATTGGGCTTGAAGAAGTAAACCATTTTGATCGACCACCGCCTCATTATCGATGACTAAATCGATGTAGTGATTCATGATCCGCTTCATGTCGCGATTGGTCACCATAGGCGAGATCCGCACCACAGGTTTTTGAATCCCTACGAGATCGATGGTTGAAATAATAAAATCGATCGCCGAGATGTCCATCTGCTTTAATTTTTCTACTGAAACGGTTTCGATACTGTCGATTTCAGGCAGAATGCGACGAATTTTCGCAGAGACAAATGAGCTAGTGCCGACACCATTGGGACAGACAAAAATGATTTTGTTCATGCGGCGCATTCGCTCGATTGCTGCTTGAAAATGGATCGTGACAAATCCGATCTCATCATCAGAGATCCCCACTTGATACGCTTTCAAGAAATCATGAAGCGAGAACCAGACCACGCCATACAAGGCAGGATAGTTTTGTTTGATTTCCTCTAACAAAGGGTTGATGACTGTGGTTTGCGCTTCGATCCGCAACAGCAGTTGATACAGATGGATCGTCACATCTTCTTCCAATCGATTGTCTTGGGTCAAGTCGGTGCCTAAGCCTTCGCTGATTTTTTGAATCAAGTTGCGCACTTTTCCCCGAAAGACGAAAGGAACTTTTTCACTTTTCATAAAAAATTTCAAGCCGCTACCGACAATCAGGTAGGTTAGATATTGCACTTCTTTTGGTGAAAATTGATAAATGTGCTGTTCTTCGATTTCTTTCAGTAGCTCATAGACTAACGGATATTTGTCGAACTCCAAAAACAGTTTCCCCACTTGACGATTTTCTTCAATCACTAAGTTTTCCGCATGACTCGCCCGTTCGATCAGCAGCACGATGGAAAGGACGATACTTTGGATGTAGCTGTCGGGCATTTCCACTTGTTTTTCCACTAACGCTCGACGAAACGCCTGATTTACTTCCTGGTATTTCTCAGGCTCCACCAACAAGGAAAACGCCGCTGGTTGATCCAGCATCATTAAGCAAAAGCGTTTCAGCACCCGATGGATCTGGGATTCACTTCCTTCAAAAAATGTACCTGAATTATCAAATCTCAGACGTAAGCTTTCTTTTTGAAACAGTTCTTTTAAATAAGAAATATCTTTTGCAATACTGCTACGGGAAACGAAATAATCCTCTGCTAACTGCTGATAGCTGAGGTGCTCGCCAGCAATCAACCGTTTAAAAATCAAAATCCTTCGTTCCGATGTCCCCGAATAATTCATTTTCATACGCTCACCCTCTACCTCTATTTTATTGCTACTGTACCAAATTAGAAGGCTAATTGTTAGATTAAAGAATGATTAAAAGGAGTGTACACTTTGATTTTTAAGGCTCCTGAAGGCATTTTATAACAATTTCAAGGCGCTTTTTTTCACAATCTGCCGCCTTTCTCTTATAATTAAGCTAGGATTTATATAGGAGGAGATAACATGAAATGGCGTGGGGGTAGACAAAGCAGCAATGTCGATGATCGAACGGGGCGATCATCTGGCTCAGGTGGGATGTTGGCTGCTGGTGGCGGGATCGGTACGGTGATCATCGCTGTTTTATTTTTCCTGTTTAGCGGTGGTGATTTAAATTCGTTGCCGGATGTCTTGGGTGGCAGCGGACAAGCAGCCAATTACCAGACAGAAAATGTGGGCACCAGTGAGTACACGGAAGAAAAAGAGTTTTCCGCAGTCGTGTTCGGCTATTTAGAAGATTACTGGCAAGACGTTTTTCAAGAGCGGCAAGAAACCTATCAAGACCCAACACTCGTATTATTTACGGGAAGTGTCCAGTCGGCATGCGGCTATGCCACGTCACAGGTTGGTCCGTTTTATTGCCCAGCAGATGAGAATGTGTACCTTGATCTGAGTTTTGCCAATGAGCTTTCTGATAAATATGGCGCAAGCGGCGACTTTGCAATGGCCTATGTCATCGCCCATGAAGTCGGTCATCATGTGCAAAATGAGCTGGGGATCACCCAACAATTGGACAAAATCCGCCAGCAAGTTTCAGAGAAGGAGTACAACCAGTACAGCGTTCGCTTGGAGTTGCAAGCTGACTACTTAGCTGGTACCTTTGCGAAATATTTGCAAGGCGAAACCTATCAAGGACAGCCGATTTTAGAAGCTGGCGATATTCAAGAAGCGATCACGGCTGCCAATGCCATCGGGGATGATACGCTGCAAAAAGAATACCAAGGCTATGTTGTTCCAGATAGTTTTACGCACGGCACATCGCAGCAGCGCGTGGACTGGTTTAACCGTGGCTATCATTATGGTGACTTAGCACATGGCGACACCTTCAATGTCGATAGCCTTGATTTGAGCAAGTAGCTTCAACTAAAAAATCACTCCGAAACAGCATGAACCGCCTGCTGCTTCGGAGTGATTTTAGGTTCTTGTTGTCCCTTCAAGCCTTTTGGTGAAGGGATGCTTTACGCTTTCTTAACTTTCGCAATGATTTTTTCGCAAAAACGTGCCTGCTTCGTCATACTTTTTTCACATTTCGAGACTATTATATAAGCATACCAACAAACAACCCTAACACTTTTTCATTTTTACTCCTTTGCCTGTCAGTCCCCGCTGACAGGCTCTTTTTTGTCTTTTGATTGTTGTGCTCAGACCTGCAAGTCTTTGCGCTCGTAACGGTAAAAGGTGCCAAAGAAACACAATACACCGATCAGCAGTACCCATAGGATTGATGTGGCGCCGTTATTCATGAGTTGGACGGGTAATGCCATCCGCACAGGCGAAAGTCCTGCCAGCCATTCCAATTTATCGTAGAGTTCCCCCACGATGCCGAGCAAATACAGACCGAACACGCAGCCTAAGCCGACACTTGCGGTTTGTTTGCTGGAACGCAAGATCGTGGATAAAAAGAAACCTAGACAGAGGAAGAAGACTAAGACACCATACTCGGCAACGAAGATTTTGCTGATTTCTTCTATAAAAGAGGACAGGTCGTCTCCTGGTAGTTTGAATAGAGCAAACGAGGCCAGACTACTGCCATAGGCAATCAGCCAAAAGCCAGTCAGCAGCAACAATCGGGCGAGGAACTTCCACCCAACGATTTCTCTGCGGCTAATAGGCTGAGCATATAAATACTCGATCGTTCCTTCTGATTCTTCAGTGATCAGACTGTTCAAGCCTAAAAGCATCCCATAAATACACGCGGCGATAAATAAGTATTGAAAGTAGTACCCGAAAAAGCCTGTCGGTGAAACCAAGCTTGAGGGTCCTGTCAGTTGGATGTTAAAGATGCCTAGTAATTCTGGGCTGAAAGAGCCCAACATCTGGTCTAAGGACGTTTTCATTTCTGGCGTGATCATTTGAGGATAGATAGCCGTAAATGCAAAAATGATTGCTGCAAAAAGGATCGTCCAGACCAGCCAGCCTTTGAAGGTATTTTTAAGGTCGATTTTCATTAAAGTCATTTTTGAGAACCTCCTTCATAGAGCAGCATAAATTGCTGTTCAAGGGTTGGGTGTTCGATCGTGAACTCTTTAATGGCAGGATTGGTTAAAAAATGTGCCAGCTGATTCATGTCCCCTTGATAGAAAAAACGCAAGGTGTGTGATTCCTGAGCAAGAACTTGTACGTTTTCCAAGCCGGCTAATGAGAGGCTCCCCTCATTCGTGAGCGTTACAACTTTGCCGAAATTTTCTTCCTCACTCAGTTCTTTCACGGTGATGATCTGTCCTTCACGAATAAAGGCGGTCCGATGGGCATAGGTCTGAATTTCTTGCAAATCATGGCTAGATAGAAAAATCGTCATCCCCTGTTTGTTTCTTCTAAGGAGCTCTTCAAACAGCCGTTTTTGAATCAAGGGATCTAAGCCATTGGTCGGTTCATCTAAAATCAACATTCTCGGTTGTGCAATCAAGGCGCTCGCAAGCCCGACTTTTTTCTTGTTGCCCAAAGAAAGTTCTGCGATCAATTTGTTTGGATCAATTTGAAAAAGCTCCATCAAATTCTGAATCTCTTTTTTTGGCTGCTTGACTTGATGAAAATCTGCCGTAAATGCCAGCAATTCTGCTGTCGTCATTTTTGAATAAAACCGTACATCACTGGAAACATATCCAGTAAACGTTTTGATTTCTTTGGCAGCTTGTTGGCAATCTCGTCCAAAAATAGCCGCCTGCCCTGCATCCGGTTTAATAAAATTCAACAATACTTTGATGGTCGTTGATTTTCCCGCACCATTTGGTCCGATAAAGCCAAAAATCTCTCCTTCTGCCACTTGCAATGATACATTCTCGATGGCGTACTTCTTGTTGTATTGTTTGCTTAATCCGTTGATCGTAATGGCATCCATCCTGTCCCCTCCTTGTACTGCTTTGATGCCATCAGTGTAGCCTTATTTCGTGTTTCCGTCAATCAAAGATCTAAAAGGGTTCCGCTGGAATGTTTTACGAAAATCATCAAAAGACTGACACACTTCTATTACTTTCTCTTCCGATATTTTTCACATTTTCCCGCTATTATCAATACATACCAACAAACAACCCTAACACTTTTTCATTTTTACTCCTATCCCGCCAGTCCCCGCTGGCGGGCTCCTTTTTTTTATCGGCAAAAAAACGCAGACCTAGCAGCAACTGGCTTTAGCAAATGTAGCACTCGCTAAAGTCAATTGACTGACTGTCCTGCGTTTTTTGTCTCGATCATTTATGGGACCGGATGAATCAGAGTTGATTCATCCGTCCCACTTTCATTATTGACAATGAGTCCGTTTTTTTAAGTTTTCATGTGTTGATTTGTTAACGAAACGGATTGTAGAAGCGTCCGCCATTAAGGACCATCAAGAACAATCCAAGCGCCACGATCAAGCAAACGACAGCAATCGCCAAGAGATCTTTGCCTTGGATCGGCTTAGCTTTCAGCCAGGTACGCTGCTTATGCTTGCCAAACCTTCTTAGCTCCATGGCAGCAGAAATATGGTCGATCCGTTCCAAGCTGGAAAAAATCAAAGGAATCGCGATCGCGACATTGCCTGCCACTCGTTTGCGCAAAGGTGCTTTTTTAGAAAGCTCCACGCCCCGTGCTTGCTGCGCTTTGGCAATGGTTCGAAAATCCTCTTGAATATCAGGGATGTAACGCAAAGCCAGTGCGACTGCATAGGCGATCTTGTAGGAAATCCCGATGCGGTTGATACTGGACGCCAACTCGCTTGGATTAGTGGTAAACAGGAAAATCAACCCTGGCGGAATCGTGACAAAATATTTGATCAACAGATTCAACTCATAAAACACTTGCTCTTGGGTCAATGTATACCGACCGATCCCTTCGAAAATCACGTGGCGCGTCCCGTAGATCTCCACCCCGTATTCTGGAGCGAAAAGATAGACCGCCACCAAATTCAAAATCGAAAAGAAGATGATAAATTTCAACACAAAAGCGATATCTCGGTAGCGAATTCCAGCACTGGCAAATAGAAAGACCGAAAACAATGCCAGTCCAATAAGAAAACGCGTATCATAAGAGATCATCCCGATAACGGATAGCAGCAAAAAACAAATCAGTTTTGCGGCACCGCTTAATTGGTGGATCCACGTTTTGCGGTCAAGATAGCCGATTAGATTACTCTCCATCGTGTCCCTCCTTCTCGCTGGCAATGAAGGCGGCAGTAAAAGCGGCGGGATCTGTCAACTGGTTAAGGGTCGCCAGTGTATACAAGCTGGTTTCTTTAAGGTTCGCGGCACTCACCACTTGTTTGTCTGCTAAAACAACTTCTGGCGGTGCGTCCAGCAAAATCGTTCCTTGCGTCAAAACGATCGTCCGCTGTGTATACTCCAACATCAGGTGCATATCGTGGGTGATCATAACAATCGTTAATCCCCGCTGGTTCAACTCCTGTAAAAATTGCATCATTTCGGTGTAATGGCGATAGTCTTGTCCCGCTGTCGGCTCATCCAATAAAATGAGTTCAGGATCTAAGACGAGGATCGCTGCAATGGCGGCTCGGCGTTTTTGCCCATGACTTAGTGCCGACAATGGCCATGAGCGAAACGGATAAAGACCACAAATTTTCAAGGTCTGATGAACTTTTTCTGTGATTTCAGCCTCTGGGACATTTCGGTTGCGCAAGCCTAAGGCAACTTCGTCAAACAGGAAGTTTTTTGACAGCATTTGATTGCTGTTTTGCAAAACATACCCGATTTTTTGCGCTCGTTCTTTGATGGAATCATTGCCCATGTCTGTTCCTTGCCAAAGCAACTTGCCAGAAGTCGGTGTCAAAAAGCCGGTAATCAAATGGGACAAGGTCGATTTTCCTGCGCCATTATGCCCAACCAAACTAATCATTTCTCCTTGATGGATGGTAAAATCCAGTGCCTGCAAGATTGGTTTGCCCACTTGGTAAGAAAACGATAAATTCTTCGCTTCCAACAACGGCGGCTGTTGGCTAGGAAGTGCCGATTTCGGATATTCCTTTTGAAACCTAGTCAGTTTTTCGGCAATCTCAGGTGATGCAAATGCTTCTACCGCGACCAAATCAGCAGCATCGGTCACAGGAACCCCCGCTTTTTTTAAGGCGGCTAAATACAGTGGTTCACGAATGCCGACTTGCTGCAGCATGTCCGTTTTTAATAGTTCATTCGGTGTACTGTCGGCAATGATGCGGCCTTCTTCCATCACGATGATGCGATCGACAGCGGCGGCTAACACTTCTTCTAAGCGATGTTCGATGATGATGGTGGTAAAACGCTTCTCTTGATACAGCTGGTCGATCATTTTGATGGCTTCCACACCTGTTTGCGGATCTAAGTTGGCTAGGGGCTCATCAAACAGTAGAATCGGTGTTTCATCGATCAAAACACCTGCCATTGAAACACGCTGCTTTTGGCCACCCGATAATTCCTGCGGTTTTTTTGCCAAATGATCCATTAAGTCGGTCTTTTCTGCCCAAACGCGCAGCGTCTCCTGCATCACAGCTTGACTACGCTGATCGTTTTCCAAGGAAAACACGATATCTTCTGCTACGGTCAAACCTACAAATTGGCTATCGGTGTCTTGCAGCACCGTGCCAACGGTCAAAGACAGCTCATAGATGGAAGCTTGCCCAAAGGCATTGGTACCGATCGTCAATGCTCCGGTACTACTACCTTCGTCATTTTGCGGGATCAAACCGTTCAAACATTTTCCTAATGTACTTTTGCCAGAACCGCTAGCACCGACGATCAGGACTTTTTCTCCTTCAAAGATCGTTAGATCGATGTTTTTCAAGGTCGGTTCCGCTTGTGCATCATATTGGAAAGAAAAATTCGTAAATTGAATGATTTTTTGTTTCATTTTTTAGCCTTCACACATTTCTTTGTTTAGGATTCCTTGCTCAAGCTACCTTTTTTGGTTTTGGTTTGGGCATAGGCTTTTAGCAGGATCACTCCGATTATCCCAGTTACGACTGCGTTGGTCAATCCCGCGATGACTCCTTGCGCAAAGACTTTGTTCGCTGGTTCGCCATAGATCAAAATATCACCGATTGGGGCAATGATCACCCAGACGACCAAATTTGCGATCGATTCACCAATCAAGAAGGTCCGAATTTCTTTAGCGCCAAAGGTTCCTTGCTGGATTGGAATCCAACGAGTCAAAAGTCCGAAGAACACCCCTAAGATCCCAGAGGCGGCGATCCAAGACCACCACGGACCATAAGTCGTCAAATCTCCTAGGGCATGGCCGATAAAGCCCGCTAAACCAGCAACGATTGGACCGTAGACAACGCCTAATAGTGCCAAGAAAGGATAGGCTGTGGCGATATCTGTATTTGGAAAACCAGTTGGAATCGTGACGAAACGTTTTAAGACGAAAAAGACGGCAGCACCGATTCCGATAGCAACAATGTGTTTTACTGTAAATTTTGATTGATTCATTTTTCATTTCTCCTTTTTTTGAGGGTAATTTTCCAATTCGTGCCAGTCCCGATTTTATAGGTTTCAGCAAATGAAGCCAAGTTGAGCCCTAAACCAATATTCAATAGGGAATTGACATATAAGACAGGTTCATTTTCCGACACTTGCGCAAAAGAGCGTCCGAAGCGCACTTCTTCTTGATAACGCAGCGTATCTTGGTAATAAATACTGACGAGCAGCGGCTCATTGTACTGTACCTGCCATTGCTTAAAGAACGTATGGGGAATATTCGTCCACAACGAACCAAAACGAATATCAAGAATATCGATCGTGCCAGTGATCGTTTCTGCTGTTTGGCTTGGCTTTTCAATGGCAAAGACTTGGATCGCTTTTTTAGGTTCGGGTGTTCCTAGCTCATCAAAGCTGATGGCGCCACTGGCGAGACGCGCGGCGTTATACATATAAACATCCCGACCATGAAATGTATGGCTTTCGGCTGATCCTGCCAACCGCTCAGTTGCCTCATTGATCACCCGTAGTTCAGTGATTCCGATATAAGTCGCTAAATAGGTCAGTGTGCCATTATCTGGTGTCAAAACCAACTGTCCGGTCGCCAACTTGGCAACCACACTTCGTCGATCAGACCCTACGCCAGGATCGACCACTGAAACAAAGACCGTTCCTGCCGGCCAATAGGTGACGCTTTGCAGCAGACGATAGCTGGCATCATGAATGTTGTATGGCTCGATCTCATGAGTCAAATCAGCAATGACCAGCTCTGGTGCCACTTGATAAGCTACCCCGTACATCGCATTAACCGCTCCATCTTGCAAACCAAAATCGGTTTGAACCACTAATTTGTGCATTTTTCTCTCCTCCCAACAACCTTTCTCCTTTTTAACAAAACCTGCGCTTGAAACAGCTGACCGTGCAGACACAAAAAAAGCCCTTAGCCAAAGCTAAGGGCATCACCTGCGGTACCACCTTAATCTGCAAAACCTTCACAGGCTTCACCTCATTCAGTACCCGAAAACACTCGGAGACTGTCGCTTGTTAACGGGGCACCCGTATTTTCCTAATTAGTCAGAAAATCCGCTCCAAAGTCATTTTCAAATCATTCGTTGTCGTTCCTTCCCACCTACTGGAACTCTCTGCTAGACAACTTCCTTGATTCTACTTTCTTTTTCATCGCGTTTGCATTTTGTTTCATTTAAATTATCAAAGCTTGTGCCTTTTGTCAATTCTCTTTTAAGAAAAAATTCAAACAGAAGGCATAATTTGTCAAAAGATTCACGCAATTCCTGAATTTCGCTCGAAAATTCTTCATATTTTCTCGGTATGATACTTGTATACCAACAAACAACCCTAACACTTTTTCATTTTTACTCCTTCCCGCCAGTCCCCGCTGGCGGGCTCCTTTTTGTCTTCTGACTGTTTTACATGGTTTCACTTTTTCTTGGCGATTTCTTCTCAGAATTCTGTTTGATTCGTCAATTTTTTTTCACATTTTCACGCTATTATAAATGCATACCAACAAACAACCCTAACACTTTTTCATTTTTACTCCTATCCCGTCAGTCCCCGCTGGCGGGCTCCTTTTTGTCTTCTGACTGTTTTACATGGTTTCACTTTTTCTTGGCGATTTCTTCTCAGAATTCTGTTTGATTCGTCAATTTTTTTCACATTTTCACGCTATTATAAATGCATACCAACAAACAACCCTAACACTTTTTCATTTTTACTCCTATCCCGCCAGTCCCCGCTGGCGGGCTCCTTTTTGTGAGAATGGACTTGCATTTCTTCCTAGAAAGGATTATCTTTATCTTATGCGGAAGTGGCGGAATGGCAGACGCGCACGCTTCAGGCGCGTGTGAGTTTATCTCGTGTGGGTTCAACTCCCATCTTCCGCATTTAGCAGTTCAGCTTTCTGAACTGCTTTTTTTGTTGCAAAAAGCGCATGTTCATCGAATAAACATGCGCTCTTCATTCAGCTATTTTTCTCCTTATTCACTGACATAGGCGGTGCGGAAAAAGAAATGCGCGCCATAGGCTGGGAATTGGATGTCTTTTACATTTGATTTGATCAGATAATTTGAAGCACTCTGGTATAGAGGGACTTGCGCAGCATCTTGTTCCAACAAAATTTCTTCTGCCGCTTTGTAATCTTCAAAATATTGATCGGGGTCATTGGCATGAACGGTGCGAGCATCTTCCGTCAATGCCGTATATTCTTCGTTGACATAGCCGCCGTAGTTAAAGGAAGCGCCATTTTTGTATAAGATAAAGAACATATCCATGTCACTACTTCCAGCGATCCAGCCAGAAACGGAAAGCTCGTAATCACTATTTGCTCTTGATTGATTCAAGCTGGCACGTGGCTGTTTGTTGATGGAGATCGACAAGCCTGGCAAGTTTTCTTGCAGTTGGCTTTGCAAGTACTCCCCGATTTTTTGACCATTGTCATCATCTGTCACTAATAAACGCAACGTCGTACTTTCGCCAATTTCCGCTTGGGCTTTTTCCCACTCTTCCTTGGCCGCCTCTAAATCATACAAGTTGTAATCACCGCTATATGCTCGAAAATCTTCGCCAGTATTTGGATTCGTAGCTAAGCCGGTGGGGACCAGCCCGTTTAAAACTTTCGCTCCATCGTTCAACACATTATCCACGAGACTTTCTTTGTCGATCGCCAACGCGATCGCTTTACGCACATGAACATTTGCCAAGGCATCGTTGGCCGTTTTGTTAAAGTCTAAGAAAAAGTTCGCAACATCATTTTGCGTAACTAGCTCTTCATTGTCTCCATATTGTTGAACGTAGATCCCACTGATTTTTTGCAAATCCAGGTCGCCGCTTTCAAACAATTGGATCCCAGTATTTTCTTCTTTGATGGTGGAGCCTTTGATCTCCTCCAATTGAACGACATCAGCATCATAGTATTGGTCATTTTTCACCAATGTCCACTCATCCCCAGTCTGTTGCCAATCGGTCAAGGTAAAGGGACCAGAATACAGCAAATCTTCACTTGTACGAGCATAGGTATCACCTTTTTCTTCAACAAAGGCTTGGTTTTGCGGTGCCAACCAGCCGATGGAAATCAAGGATAAAAAGGATGGCTGTGGCTGCTCCAACTGCACGATAAAGGTCGCGTCATCTGGGGTCTCCAGACCAATCGTTTCTATATCTGCATTGCCTTCACGAATGTCTTTACTATTAACTACATTATCTAACAAATAGGCGTTAGGTCCCATCGTTGCTGGATCGACTAACTTTTTCCACGCATAAGCAAAGTCAGCTGAAGTGATCGCTTCGCCATTGCTCCACTTCGCATCCTCTCGCAAGGTAAAGGTATAGGTTTTGCCATCTTCACTGATTTCGACTCCTTCTGCCAAGCCCGGAACTGGTTCACTGTTTTCATCGAAACGGTAAAGCCCTTCGAATAAATGTTGAACGATGGTAAATGTTGCTTTATCCGTCGTTTGAGTCGTATCGAGAGTCGTCAGCTCAGCCGGTAGACTCACCGCAATCGCTTGATTCGGCGCTCCGTTAGTTTCAGCCTCTGATCCCTCGGTATTTCCTGTTGTCGTGCAGCCGGAAAGGGTCAACCCAATCACTCCTGCTGCAACCAATAAACGCTTCTTCCAGATCATTTCCATTCTTCCTCCTATGTGATTGCGCAACCAACGCAAGTGTTTTTCATGACGGCAAAAAACGCATTCATCGATAAAAAGAAAAAACCTCATCCCTTTGCTTATCAATTTTGACAAACAAAGGGACGAGATTTTCGTGTTACCACCCTTTTTCGCACCATCCTCACAAATGGCACCTCAACAGTACGCTAAGATACTTGGCACGATAACGGCTGCTTTCCGTCTGATTTGCGTGAACAAATCAGATCACTCAGAGCTCATCTTCACTTTTTTTCTGCTGCCCTTTCTCACCATCCGGGTTCTCTTCTAACAGATTCCAAAGCTACTCTTCTCTTCATCGTCTTTCTTTTTATCTAAAAAACAGGTAAATGACGTTTTTTTGTCTATTTCATGATTGTTATAAAGTATACTATTGGTGTTTTTGGAAGTCAACAAGAATTGCGAATATTCAGTTTTTTATGATTTTTCTGGCAGACCTTTTTTTGCATCTTGCTTGCCTTTCATCACGTTCTTCTCTAGGATAAGAACTAGATAAGCTGTTCTCATTTGTAAAAAGGAGTGTGCCAAAATGAAATTAGCAGAAGCGTTACTTTTAAGACGGGATTTGAACAATCGTCTGTTTCAATTACGTAACGAGATCTCTAGCAGTGTGTTAGTCCAAGAAGGCGATACCTTGGATCGTAGTATCACAGAATTGTTCAAGGAATACGATGAGATCAATCAACAATATTCAGAATTAGTCGTTGCCATCAATCGGAAAAATGCGACTGCCTCTTTAGCAGATAGTGCGTTATTGCTGATGGAAGCACTAGAACAGCGAGAACAGCTGCGCCGCAAGCATGCACTGCTAACGCAAGCACTGGATGAAACCAAAGCAGCTCCCCGAATAGGTCGCAACGAAATTCGACTGGTGCGTACGATCGATACAAAAACGCTAACGGAGCAATTGAATGCGACCGCCAAGCAGCTGCGAGAATTAGATGGAAAGATCCAACAAACCAACTGGCTGGTCGATCTTTAATCAATATGGGTGGGTGTCAAAGGCGAGCACAAAGCAGGTACAGGCTGATATGTACACTATGGAACGTCTGGCAGAGACGTAAACGTAACAACCACTGCTTACGAATCACAATCGTAACAATCACATTGTATTTTTTAGCGACCACGTGCTGATTTGACTGGATGGGAAAAACCCTCTTCTTTTTTGAGAAGAGGGTTGTTTTTATCGTATCCAGTCGTACATGGAGGCGGCTCTTTTACTGCGAAGCCTGCTGCTTGTTACTCACAGCGGAAGGACGCGCCAGAAACGCTTGCCCTTTCTCACTGCTCCAAAACTCCTTCATCAATGCCGTCAATCCCTCTTTGGTTTGATTGGCACCAAAGAAAGGACTGCCGGGTTCCAACATGATGCCATTAGCTAAAGCACCGATAGGAAAGGGATCAAAGCCGAAAGCGTCAACGATTTCGTCTGTCTGATCGAGGGCGGTTTGGTCATCACCAGCAATGGCGATGGCTTTTTTGGCAGTTCCTTGAACAGCCGTTCTCGTCAGCAAGGATTCCTCCTGGATATCGTGGTACCCCATATGATTGAATCCTTTGACTACTTTACTTTGGGAAAAATAGCGTTGCACACGTTCCGAAGAAGTCTGCTCGATGGATGAGTATTCTGTTTCTTTGCCATCGACTTCCCACCAATAATTCATGGCATCGATCACTAGCTTGCCAGCCAATGCTTCTGCCGGCAGCTGTTGGTACTTACTCAATGGGATTGCCAAAATGATCGTTTGGGCTTCTGTCATCACTTCAGCGGCATTTTTTGCGATCGCTCCCGGAGCCAACACAGAAACGGACAAGGCGATTTTTTCTGCTGGCTTCGTACTGGCGATCAAGACCCGATAGCCCGCCTTGGCACCAAGATTTGCGAGTGCTAAGCCTAACTTGCCTGCGCCTAAAATACCGATGGTTTTAGGCATTGCTATCACCTGCTGCCAACAATTCTTTCACCCGTGGAATCACTTTGGTTCCATACAATTCAATCGTTTTGAAACGGTCTTTTTGCAGCTGTCCGCCAGTACCGTAAACCAGATCAAAGCGTTCTACACCGACTTGCGGCATCATACGGGCGATTTTTTGCGCCACGGTTTCTGGACTGCCTACATAGTAAGATCCATGTTCGACTTCAAAGTCAAAGCGCTCTTTGCTCATGGCTGGCCAGCCGCGATCAAGACCGATTTTGTCCATGCTCTTTTTGATGTAGTTCCAGCCGATTTCATAGGCTTCTTCATCGGTGTCGGCGATCACACCATGGGAGTGCATGCCGATTGGTAAAATCGGTTGCCCTAGTTGCTGCGCTGCCTTTTTATATAGGTCAACATAGGGCGCAAAACGAGCGGGTTCGCCACCGATGATCGCTAACATAACAGGAAACCCATAACGGACGGCACGAATGATCGATTCAGGGGTTCCACCGACACCCACATAGGTATCTAGTTGATGCCCCTCAATTTTTGGAAAAACGTCGGCATTTTTTAAGGATTGCGTAAACTTGCCTTCCCAAGTTAATGGTTTGCCTTTTCTCAATTCACTGAACATTGCTGTTTTTTCTTCAAATAGTTCTTCATAATCTTGCAAGTCATAGCCGAATAGAGGGAATGATTCAGTAAAAGATCCTCGTCCCAGCATGATTTGTGCGCGACCGTTCGACAACGCATCAACGGTCGCGAACCGTTCGTAGACCCGCACAGGATCATCCGAACTCAAGACGGTTACACCGGTACCTAATTTGATGGTTTTGGTAACCATTGCTAAAGCCGCTAGTACCGTATCAGGACTTGAGATCGAATATTCTTCCCGATGGTGCTCCCCTAAGGCAATGACATCGATGCCGACTTCATCGGCTAATTTTCCTTCTGCTACGATATTGCGCAACGATTCGCTGTAACTGATTCGTTCTTTCGTTGTATCATCAAAGGCTAGATCGCCAAAAGTATCTAACCCAAATTCAAGATTTCTGTGATTGATGGTCATTTTCTTTTCCTCATTTCTCATTACTGATTCTCTGTTCTCACTATAACAAGGAACAAAAAAAGTTGCGAACAATATGCTTACTTTTTGTAAGTTAACGATTTTAAAGCGAAAAAAACACTTTCCCGAACAAAAATTCAGGAAAGTGTTTGGTCTTTAAAGATAGATCCCCTTACGATGGAGATTCACTAAGCATTCTTCCAAGTATGCTTCATCATGTTCTGGATAGATCGGCGTAGTCAAAGGGACGGCTTGAACGGATGATTCCAGCGGCAGATTTTTGCCACGATACGCCGGATCGTACCATTCAGGTGCTGGCCGATAGCCTCGACGGGTCATTTCATCCAGCACTAACTGATGGTATTGAAACAATTTATAGGGTGGATGAGTAAAAACGTAATCGACGGTTGCGTGCTTCTTGCCCCAGCCTAACCCCCGTAAGGCTGCTGTTTCACGATGCTGGCCTAACAGCTGCTGCCGAGGCAAAGCAGGTATCAGTGCTTCATGCCATAAGCGCATCGGTTCAGCCTCCTTTATTCTGCGTCTTGGCTGATGAAATTGTCTTGATTTTCAATAACGATCTTGCCGACCGCATGATGTGTCTCACTCAATGCGTGGGCATCGTAAATTCCTTGTGCCGTCAATGGGAAGGTTGCACCGATGACACTGTTGACTTTTTCTGCTTCGATCAGCTCTGTCAATTCTGCCAATTGTTTGCCGTTGGTTCGTAACCAAACTGCATTGGCGAAGATGTCTTTTTCTTTTGCCAAGTCTTCGTCTTCAATACTCAAAATCGAGATCAGACGGCCCTTAGGTTTTAAGACAGTGAAACTTTTCTTCTGGGTGTCGCCCCCCATCGTATCAAAGACCAAATCGATGTCTTGCAAGACTTCTTCAAAATCTGTCGTGTGGTAATCGATGATCTCATCGGCACCAAGTTTTTGCAATAACTCATGGTTACGTGGACTAGCCGTCGTGATGACGTAAGCGCCAACTGCTTTGGCCAGTTGGATCGCATAGGTACCAACTCCGCCTGCTCCGGCATGGATCAAGACTTTTTCCCCTTCTTTTAAACGACCGTGTTCAAACAACGCTTGGTAAGCAGTCAAACCAGCTAATGGCACTGCAGCTGCTTCTGCGTAGTTTTGGTTTTCTGGTTTAATCGCTGCTAACTCAGCATCCACGATGGCATAATCAGCATACGTCCCAAAACGAGTCGTTTCAGGGCGGGCATAGATTGCATCACCAACTTTGAATTCTGTCACGTCAGCGCCTATTTCTACGATATCCCCTGCGACATCCCAGCCTAAAATAATTGGGAAGTCCCATGGAAACATTTGTTTCAAATAGCCTTCTCTTAATTTCCAATCGATTGGGTTGATGGATGTTGCGGCAACTTTGACTAATAATTGATTTGCTTTTAATTCTGGTAATTGGACCGTTGCTTCTTTTAATTGGTCTTTTCCACCATAGGCTTCAATAACGACAGCACGTGTTTCCATTGATGCTTCACTCCTTACATTCATTCTTCATCAAAGAGAGGTTCCTGTTTTTCCATCCCTTGATTTCTCACTTCCCTAGCTTAGGCAAAAGGAAGAAATTTGACAAATGATATGTTTGGAAACTGCCGCAGCCACCTGGCCATTCCTCCTGCTAAGCCTTGAAAGAAACGGGTTTATTTTTTCTTCATTTTTTTATTGCCTTTTCTTTAAAAATCAATTACGCTACTCAAGAAATACGAAATTGTAAAGAAAGAAGGAATTGATGAATTGAAAAGGTTGTGGGTATTTTTTGGCGGTGTGATCGGCATCACCGCATTGCTGTTTTTCGGTGCTTCGGTGTTAACGAAAGAATCGGGGGCAGCAACGTCGTCCGACAAAAATACAGTGATTATTTACAATTGGGGCGAATATATTGACCCCGAATTGATCAAAACATTCGAAACTGAGACTGGTTACTCAGTGATTTATAATACATTTGACTCCAACGAAGCGATGGAAACAAAAATCAAACAAGGCGGCTCACGCTATGATTTGGTTTTCCCTAGCGAATCGATCATTCCGAAAATGATCGAAGAAGGACTGTTAGTGCCTTTAGATCATCAGAAATTGACGGGAACGGAAGATCTGTCGCCTTTTTTGATGGACCAAACCTTTGATCCGGACAATACCTACTCGATCCCCTATTTTTGGGGCACGATCGGGATCATGGCAAATACTGAAGAAGTCGATGTTTCTTCGATCCATGGCTGGGGGGATTTATGGAACCCTGCATTTAAAAATGATGTATTGATGGTGGATGGTGCTCGTGAAACCTTAGGAATCGCGTTACAGCCGCTCGGTCTTTCCCAAAATGAAAAAGACCCGACCAAAGTCGCCAAAGCCTTGAAGAAGCTTGAAAGTATCCGTCCCAATGTCAAAGCAGTTTTGACCGACGAGATCAAAACCTTGATGATCAACAACGATGCCCCTTTAGGAATCGGGTATTCGGGCGATGCCGCTTATGTGATGGCGGAAAATCCTGCCGTCACCTATATCGTTCCCAATGACGGCGGTGCGATTTGGACGGACAATTTTGCGATTCCGAAAACCGTTGGTAATCTTGAAGGAGCCTACGCCTTCATCAATTTTATGCTCCGCCCAGAAAATGCCGCACAAAATGCCGAATACGTAGGCTATGCCACGCCGAGTGAAACGGCCAAAGCCATGCTGCCGGCTGAACTGACTGCTGACAAAGCTTTCTACCCTGAGCCAAGTGCGATGGAACAAATGGAACATTATGAATACTTAGGAAAAGAAGCGGTTGAGCTTTACAACGACCTTTTCCTTGAATGGAAGTTGGGATTATAATTGTCACTATTACTAAAATCTGAACACATCTTTGATACCAAAACGAAAACGACTTTTGCGGGCTTTCTCCTGATAGAAGACCAGAAAATCACGGCTGTGGGTCCTCTTTCAGCGCTGCCAACACTTGCTGAAGACACCCAGGTCATTGATCTCAAAGAACAAATGATCATCCCGGGCTTTATTGATGCTCATGTTCATTTTTATCTTTCCGCATTACTCCATCAAGGGGCACTGACCCATCTTACGGGAGTGACAGAAGAAGCCGTTGCCCAGCAAGTGCCCGCGCTGCCCATCACCCATGGATGGAAAATCGGCATCGGCTGGTTCAGCAGTGATTTCGGTCAGCAAGTCTACCCGACGAAAGATTCGATCGACAACTATTGTGCCGACACGCCTGTCATGCTGATTTCCGGTGATGCCCACAGCATTTGGTTGAATAGCCAAGGGATCGCTGCTTTAGGGATCACACCTGAGAACTTGCCAACGGGGATCAGCGGGGAGGCATTGCTTGACGAAAACAGCGGACAATTAAGCGGCTGCTTTTTAGAAGCGATCGCCATACATTATTTAGCAAAGGTCTTACAGTCATTCCAAGCGCAAAGCCCTGCTGCTTTTCTGACCTATATGAAACAGCTCAATCAATACGGCATCACGACGATCGGCGATGTTGCCTTGACAGGAGAAAGCTGGGACGATCTAGTCTATCCCACTCTTTATCGACAAACGGAAGCAGAAGCGACCCTGCGCGCTGTCTTTTATCCAGCCATGCGAGAAGACATCACGCAACTAAAAGAAACTTACCGTACGTATCGCTCCGAAAAAGTACAGATGGGCGGCGTCAAACAATTTTTTGACGGCGTGACGAGTACGCACACGGCTTTTTTAAAAGCGGAATATGAAACACCGTATTTTGCCGGTGATGTCGGGATGCCGTTGATCGATGTTCAACGGATGCGCCGCTTTATATTACAAGCTAACCAGCAAGACTGGCCGATGCGCATCCATACCATCGGTGATGAAGCGATTCGACAAGCACTCCTCTTTTATCAAGAAAGTGCTGCTGCTCACCCGCTTTCTAAAGGCAAAGCCAATACCTTGGAACACTTGGAAGTGATGGATGCCGCCGATTTGCCACTAGTTCGCCAAGAACAACTAGTACTCTCCGTACAGCCTAGCCATCTATTAGTCGGTTATGAGACCCTCGATGAAGAAGTAGGACCTCAGCGTGCCAGTCAAATGTTTCCTTTTCAATCCTTTCTAGAGCAAGGTGCCACCTTGGCTTTTGGGACTGATACGCCGGTCGTGATCGACGTGACCCCTTTAGACTCGCTGTATTATGCGGTTGCTCGGCAAGAAAAAAATGGCCAGCCAGCAGGCGGATTGATGCCACAGGAAAAAATCACCATCGCCGATGCCCTCTATGCCCACACCGCAGGCGCCGCCAAAGCCTTGAGTCGGCAAGATATCGGTCAATTAGAAGTTGGCTGTTTAGCCGATCTTTGTATTTTGTCACAAAACATCTTGCCTTTAACTGCCGAAGAATTGCTTCAAACGACCGTTGAAGCCACCGTATTTGATGGACGATTTGTTTATTGGGGCAACTAACATGAACCCCTGATATGGACCACGCGTGTTTTACGCGTGGTTTTTGTTTTGTACGCGCTGAAATTGATACGCAAAAAAACTCCAGCACTTGTACACCGCAAGTACTGAAGTATTTAATCATAAGCAGTTTCGTTCAATCACTTTTTGATACCAATAGAAACTGTCTTTTTTCTTTCTATCTAAAGTCCCTGTCCCGTCGTCATATTTATCCACAAAAATGATGCCATACCGTTTTTTCATTTCTCCTGTAGAAGCACTGACAATATCAACGGCACTCCAAATCGTGTAACCAATCAAATCGACACCATCATCGATGGCTTTCTCCATTTCAGCAATATGCTTTTCTAAATAATCGATACGGTAATCATCATGAATCTGTCCATCTTCAGCAACAGTTTCTGAAACCCCGATCCCATTTTCCACGATCATCAATGGCAGCTGGTAGCGATCATAAATATCATTCAACGCAATTCTCAATCCTACTGGATCAATCATCGCATTCCATTCCGTCTGCTCTAGATAAGGATTATTTACGCCAGAGCCGCCAATCATACTGTGTCCATTTTTGGTAACTTTCTCATCTGCAGAGACACAAAGTGTTAGATAGTAACTAAACGTGTAGTAATCCACTGTTCCCTTAGCTAGGATCGCTTGATCTTCTGGTGCAAACTCGATTGCAAAGCCATGATCAGCAAAATATTTCTTTGCATAATAAGGATATTTTCCTGCGACCTGCACATCGCCACAAAATTTCGAGTGCATATTTTCTTCTTGTTTGGCTAGTAGTACATCATTTGGATGGCTAGTATAAGGATAGCGTGGCATATAAGAAATCATACAGCCGATTTTCAAATCTGGATAGTGTTCATGTCCGTAAGCGACAACCTTTGCACTGGCAACAAATTGATGATGTAGGGCTTGGTAGCGTTGCTGTAGATTATCCGGCTGATTGATAAATTCAGATTCACCAACTTGCAGTCCCAGTGATAAAAAGTTTCCGATACTTAAGGTGGCCGTGTTGATTTCATTAAAAGTGATCCAATAGTTTACTTTTTCGTGATAGCGTTCAAACAACACCGCCGCATATCTCGCATAAAAGTCGATCACGTCACGACTCGCCCAACCATTGTATTCTTGGCTCAAATATGCGGGAACATCAAAATGAGCAATGGTTACAATTGGTTCAATCCCGTACTTCCGACACTCGTCAAACACGCGATCATAAAAGGCCAGGCCTTCTTCATTCGGTTCAGCGTCGTTGCCCTTGGGAAAAATCCGGGTCCAGTTGATAGACATGCGGAAAGCTTTAAATCCAGCTTCTGCAAACAATGCAATATCTTCTTGATAATGATGATAAAAATCAGTTGCTTCGTGGCTTGGATACAACAACTCTTCTTCAATTTTTGCTGTGATTTTCCGAGAAGTCGTATGGCTGCCACCGCTGATCAAGTCAGCACAAGCGAGCCCTTTTCCGCCCTCATTATAGCCGCCTTCATATTGGTTTGCCGCCGAAGCGCCGCCCCATAAAAAATGTTTTGGGAAACTCATTGCTGTCATCCTTTCTTCTTTCTAATGGTTAAAAAATGGCTAATAACTGATCGCCAGCTTTAATTTCTTGCTGTTGGGCAAGTGCCACAACATCTAAGAAGTCTGCCGTATTGGTAACAGTGATCATAACGGTATCTTCATACCCTGCCTGAGCGATTTTTTCTGCATCAAAGTGCAATAATGTTTCTCCCATAGTGATTTGATCACCTTCATTGACTAGTCGTTCAAAGGCACTTCCTTGCATATTCACCGTATCAATACCGATGTGGATCAGTAGTTCAATCCCCTCGGTACTGGTAAGTCCAATCGCATGATTTCCTGGAAAAACGGCAGAAACCTGTCCCGTAAATGGGGCAATCACCTGTTGATCTTGTGGCTTAACAGCAATTCCTTTACCTAATGCCAATGAAGCAAACGCCTGATCATTGGTTTCTGTCAATGGAACGGCAGTTCCTTTTAAAGGTGATAATACAATTTTTTCAATCGCTGATTGTTCTTTCTTCGTTTCAGAAGAAACATCAGTTGCTTTGGCTGTCACATCTTGCGCTCCAGATTTGACTGCTTGCGGCTGATTATTATTAGGAAAATCTGCATCTTTGACCATGACCCAGGTGTAAGCAAAGGCAATCGCAAAAGTAATCAACGAGCCGATCAGCGCATGAAACACACTGCTGTATGATGGAAGCGCCACAAATGAAGCAATGACTACTGGCGTATTGATTTTCATCAAACCAAAATAAAGTCCCCCAGCAGCACCCCCAAGGATCATTCCGACAATCGGTTTTTTCAGACGTAATGTTACTCCGTACAAAGCAGGTTCAGACACACCCATCAAGGCAGTAATTGCCGATGAAAAACTCACTTGTTTAAATTCCGTATCCTTAGCTTTGATTCCAGCCGCTAAACAAATCGCTGCTTCGGCAGCCAATCCAAGCAGCATACCAGGGACGATCAAATCATCATACCCGTACGTTGCCAAAGAAGTTAATAAAATAGGGGTCAGCGTCGTGTGCATGCCCGTCATTACTAGCAATTGAGCAAAGGCACCCATAAACAAGACGGCTAACGGACCAAAATTGTTTGTTAAGTAGTTCAAAAACTGTGACACATAGTTGCCGATCGTCACACCTAATGGTCCGATTAGCAATAGAGCCAGCGGTGTGATCACGATGATGGCGATCAATGGACGTAGAATAAATTTGACACTGTTCGGTAAAATCCGATCGGCGAACCGATAGACATAAGACATAACCCAGACACTTAATAAGACTGGCAAAACGGAGGCATTGTAGCTCACATTCGGTACGAGCAATCCAAACAATGTGATTCCTCCTTCTTGGCTAAGAAGGGCCGTCAATCCTGGCATCACAAAAATCGCTCCGACGTAGCTTCCTAAGAAAGGATCAATTTTCAATCGTTTGGCCACAGAATTTCCTAAATAAACGGGAATGAAAAAGAAGGCTGCTTGCGATACTTGATACAATACGAGATACGTATCGTCAGTTGCAGCTAAAATTCCTGATAACTCCAATAGTGAAAGGACCACTTGCAGCATTCCTCCAGCTGCTATGATTGCAATCATCGGTGTAAAACAGCCTGCGATAAAGTCAAGGAGTCGTGAGATGATCGATTGATCGCTACTGCTTTGATCAGCCGTCGTTTCTGTCGTCGGTAGTTGAGCGTATACACTCGATACATCTGGCCCAATAATCACTTGGTATTGACCATTTCCCTGAACGAGTCCAGTCACTCCTTTTAACTGTTTGATTGCTTCACTGTCAGCTTTTTTGTCGTCGGCCAGCGTGAAACGCAGTCTTGTTGCACAGTGGGTCACGTGCTGGATATTTTTACCACCGCCGACATTTTCATAAATTTCATTGGCTAGTTGTTTATAGTCCATTGTTTTTCTCCCTTTCTCCTTGTTCCGTCAATTTCTGGATATGGAGTGATAGATAAATTTCTTCATTTTCTGAGATGTTGATATCATACGTATTTTTGATATAAACCTTGATTTTTTCCACACAGTGAAACGCTTGCGGATACATCTTCTCAATTTGTGCATAGAGCGTCGACGCTTCATAGCTGGGAAGTGTATGATTGATCACATTTTGTGCAAAATAGTGCAGATGCGTGACAAAGCGAGAATAATGAAAACTATTCTCATCAAAATTTTGTTTGTACTCATACTTTACGATCGTCAGTACGTCTTCTATAAATTTCGCGATTTGATTGGTAACCGCCATATCCTTCTTTTGTGATTGGACATTTACAAAATGCAATGCGATGGAGATCGCTTCTTCTGTTGGTACATCGATCGTTAGTTCTTGCTCCATAAGTTGGACAGCATACACCCCAATGGCATATTCATCGGGATAAAATCGCCGAATATCCCATTGCAAAGGACTATGAAAAGTCATTTGCTGCTTGATACGATGAACAGTGAAATCAATATGATCCAGCAAAGTCAAATAAATATAGTCGCTGACTGCTAAGCGATAATTCTGTTTGGCATAAGCCACGATTTTAGCAACGATCGCTACGTATTTCGGATCGCACTTTCCTAATTGATAGCTAAAATGTTCCAACATTGCGTGAGTATCCAATACAAAAATCTTTTCAAAATCTTGTTCTTCTACATCATCTCCTACCTTCTTATTGAAGCTGATGCCTGTAGAAAATCCGATAATTTCATTGCTGCCTTTCATTAGTAAGACAACATTATTATTTAAAAACTTCTTTATTTTCATGATTTCCTCCACCTTAAAAACACTAAAAAACCTCATACTCCACCCTTGGTGGAATATGAGGTTTGCCTTCTTACAGTAACACGCCTCTTGGTCACAGCACTTCTGTAACCGTTATCTAATTACATCGGTATCATAGCACTTCAAAAAAAACTTGTCAATCGCTTCCTTAAATTTTTTCGCACGATCGTTAAGCCCCCGTTGAGCTTCTCACAAAAGATATTTTTGTCAGACTGGTGTTTTAAGAACAACTTTTATTTTTTTAATCCCCAAACCAGCAACTTGTCGGCACAATAAACAACAATCTTCGTGCTTATGCAGCGCTTGAATCATCGTTTCTTTCTACAAACCATTTTTTGAGGGGAAAATGTCTCAATAACACGCAAAATCGAAAATAGATTCTCTTCTCTACTTTTGACACCTATCTTAGCTATTCCTCGATTGGTCTATTTGTTTAAATTTCAAAACAAAATCGCTTTCATTTTTTGTCCTTCTATGCTGGAAAGCAAGTAGCAGTAAATTTATACATCTAGGTTCCTTCGTCTTTCCTTTCAAATGCGCATTGGTCTATTCCACACCTCCCTTTACCCCTCAATCTTTTCTTAAGCGTTTGAACAATTTCTTAATAAAATAACTAACAAAAAATAAAGTTTTACTATATCTCTTGAATGTAAGCGGTAAATTTGTTATTATTACGAAGGATAAGGAGGTGTTTATCGATTGTATGCGATTAAAATCTTTCATGGTTATCTAACCGCCGAAGGAAAAAGAACACGGGACAAAACAATTGCATTGACCTATACTTGCAGAGAAGATGCTGAACGTTTCGCAAATAAAATCGGCGGGAGAGTTAAAAAAATTGGCTAACCAACTAGAATAAAAAAGGCTGTCAACCTCAGTAGGTGACTGCCTTTTTTTGTTATCTGATTTCTTTCAACTCTTTTCGCGGTACTAACTTTTTACATAACCGTCCCTATCCTTTCCTTGTCGAATCACGCTGTGAAGCAAGTTAGTTGGTTTTGACGCCTTGAATCTTTATACTGAAACAAAGGCAGCAGCCAATCCAAAAAAAGGAGTGACCCGTCCATGTGCGGCCGATACTTATTTGATCCATCAACTGGCGAATTGTCAGAATATTATCAAGAAGCCGCGGCGAAAGCCCGCAAGCGCCAACAGACTGTCGCTATCAATGATGTTTTCCCCTCCAATCACGTCGTAACCATCGGTGCAAATCAACAACAACAAGTTGTAGCCGGTGTGACAAGATGGGGCTTTACCGGCTTTAAAAAAGGGCATTTGATGATCAATGCGCGTTCTGAGACTGTTGAAGAAAAACCGACTTTTCGCCAGCCTTTCCAAGAGCATCGCTGTGTCTTTCCGATGTCTGGTTTCTATGAATGGAATCATGAAAAGGAAAAGTTCCTCTTTTCGCAAGATCACGTGATTTATGCTGCTGGTTTTTATCGCATCCTTCAAAAAGAGGATCAGATCGAAACCGAATCAATCATTCTAACGACTGCCGCGAACGATTCTGTTGAACCAGTCCATGATCGAATGCCTCTGTTCTTAGAAAAAGAAGCGATTGCTTCTTGGATCAATGACTTGGCTTTTGCTCGCCAACAACTCAAAGCAGAAATGCCCAAGCTGAAAACCCAATTGCTCTCTTCTTAACTGCTTGCTACTTCTTTTTCAGCAGAACAAAAACCGCCAAGTCAGCTTTGATTTGGCGGTTTTTTTCTACTTCTGCTTTTTCTTAATAAACGGTGAAGGTCTTGCCAGTCATGATTCCAAAGACTGCTTTTTGATACGCTGCAAAAACGGGTGCGTCACCAACGGGAATAAAGCCTTTGAAAGAATCGGCGAAGGTTTCCCAAGAGCCCACAAGCGCATTGGGACTGACTGCATTGATTCGTATCCCCTGACCGATCTCAAAAGCTGCCGATGCCACGAAGGCTTCTAAACCGCCGTTGACCAGTGCTGAAGGCGTGCCCATAGGGATAAATTCGTCTTTGATAATTCCAGAAGTCAGCGTGATACTGCCACCTTCATTGAGAAAATGCTGGCCAATCAACGCAAGGTTGACTTGTCCTTGCAGCTTCGAAGCCACCGACTGTTGAATATCTGCTGGCGTCAATTCCTCAAAGGGTTTAAACACTGTGCTTCCCGCAGCGGAAACAATGGCATCCACTTTCCCAGTAGCTGCAAATAGCTGGCTGACACTGTCTGCATCCGCAATTTCGACTTGATGATCGCCGCTGCTACGGCTAGCCGTGATCAGCTCCACCTCTGGTAGCTGCTGAAAGCCTTCAACTAAAAGCTGCCCAAGTGTGCCGGTATGACCAATCAAAAGTAATTTCATTTGCTCGCCTCTTTTTTTGTTTTGTGTTTCGATTCTAACCCAACCAAGCGATTTCGACCATTCATCTGCTTTTCCTGCTTTTTAGGTCTATTCTTGCCCTTGTCCATTTGTTCCCCTACTACCTGCGTAGTGATTGGAATCACCTATCACGAAAGCAATTGACAACTTTCTCATCTTGTTCTAAGATACTACTAATTTCATACACATGCAGTGAGAAGAAGAGTACGATCCCCCCTTTCTTTCAAGAGAACTCGGAACTGGTGGAAACGAGTAAGGAAGACGATCCGAAAATGACCTTTGAGCATTCGTGGACGAACAATCCCCGACGGAGAAAGCCCGATAGCGCAATGCAGTTTATTTGATGAACTGACTGAGGTTTTTTGTTTCAGCAAAAAACAAACGAAGGTGGTACCGCGAAATGATCGTCCTTCCCAAAGAATTGTCTTTGGGGAGGTTTTTTTTATAAAAAAAGGAGGAAGAGTTATGAAACGAAGGATTCAATTGGGTGTGGGCATTGGTCTGTTGTCCTTGGTCTTATTTACCGGCTGCGGCAATCAAGAAGAAGTAACGGGAAATGCCGAGGAACAGCAGACAGAAATCAGATTGGGGACGACACCAGGGCCTTACAGCGAACTGTTTCTCAAAGGAATCAAACCGATTTTAGAAGAAGCTGGCTATACTGTGACGGATATTGGCTTTACTGGGGTCTTGGAAGCGGACATTGCATTGAACGATGGCGAAATCGACTTAAACGTGGATCAGCATACCGCCTATTTAGAGAACTTTAATGAAAACACGGGTGCCGATTTGGTCGGTATCACACCGATTCCTACCGTTCCAGCCGGCTTGTATCCTGGCAGAAAGGACAATTTAGCAGCGATTGAAGCAAACGATACCATCGGGATCCCCAATGATCCGTCAAATAGTGCCCGTGCCCTGTTGCTGCTGCAAAAAGCCGGCTGGATCGAACTTGACCCGGAAGTGGCGCCCATTGACGCGACGTTAAGAACCATTACTGACAATCCTTATGACTTGGATATCGTTGAGATGGATTCTGCGCAAATCCCCCGCAGCTTAGCAGATTTAGACTATGCTGTGATTCCCGGCAGCATCGTTTACAGTGCTGGAATCGCTGCAGAGGAAAGCTTATTAAGTGAAGACATTTTGCAAGAGTATGAACTGGTGGCAACGGTAAAAAAAGCCAACAAAGATAGTGACTGGGCACAGGCAGTGGTGGCAGCTTATCATTCTGAAGCCTTTAAAGAACTGCTGGCAGAAGAAAATCAAACGGGTTATTGGTTTATTCCTGAAGAATTGCAATGACCGCTTCACAAGTAGCAATAGGCAGCAACTGTCGTCGTATTTTTTAAAGAAGCTTCTATTACTATAGAAGGAAAAGACATGACTACTATTGATTAGTGGACCATTCCCCGTCTGAATCTTTGTAAAGGAGGTCAAAAATTGAATATTCAACAAATGCGCATCGTGCAAGCGATCGCTGACCATGGAAGTTTTCGTGAAGCAGCCAAACGGCTGTATCTTTCGCAGCCAAGTCTTTCCCAAGCCGTGAAAGACTTGGAAACAGAATTGGAGGTCCAGCTTTTCGAGCGTACGAATCAAGGCGCCCGCTTGACTGCCGAAGGCTCGGAATTTCTAGACCATGCCCAGCCGATCTTGAGTCAAGTGGCGCAGCTGCAAACGCGTTTTTCCAGCAAGCAAGCAGCGAGTCAAACCTTCGCTATCGCAAGCCAGCACTATGATTTCACGGCTGGAATTTTCAGTGAGCTGCTGCAGGAATTTCCCGACTGCCGCCAGTTTCGCTTATTAGAAACCACGACCTTAAAGGTGATCACGGACGTGCAACAATATCGAAGTGAATTTGGGATCCTTTATTTGAATGAGCAAAACCAAGCAGGATTGGAACGACTGCTGCAAGGCGCCCAATTGTCCTTCGAGGCGTTGGGACGGTTTCGCCCCCATGTCTTTTTGCGAGCAGCTCATCCCTTGACAGAAAAAAGGCAGCTTTCCTTAAGAGATCTCGCCCCTTATCCACAAGTACGCTTTTTGCAAGAAGATGAACGCTATTCGTTCTTCTCAGAAGATTTGATCGACTTCGCTCAAAGCCCTCAAGTGGTGCATGTCAGCGATCGAGGCACGATGGTCCAGCTATTACAACAGACGGATCTTTATGGAACCGGCTCGGGGATCGTTGCCCAACCAGAACGCCAAGGCTTGGCTTTTCTTCCTTTGATCGACGCGTCCGAGGGTGAGATCATCCTCATTAAAAAGAACGATCGCCCGTTATCAGTGATCGGCGAGCGTTTCTTAGCAAAATTACGGCATCATCTTACAGCTTTTCCTAGTGATATATAAGCGAAGGCCTCCTCTTCCAACTCCCCATAGATGATTGGCTGCTCCTTCGCATTATATAAAAAATCCTTGAGCCACTTCCCATGCAGGAGGCTCAAGGATTTTCTTTTGCGGTTAACATTGTCGGCAATCACCGCTGATTACAGCTGCTCTGCCTGCATTTGATACATTTGCTGATAGATTCCTTGCCCTTGGACAAGACTCGAATGGGTTCCCCGTTCCACGATCTTCCCTTGATCCAAGACCAAGATTTGATCTGCTTGTTTGATCGTTGACAAACGGTGAGCGATCATAAAGGTCGTCCGTCCTTTTTGCAAGATGGTCATCGCCTTTTGAATGATGGATTCTGTTTCAGTGTCCACATGGCTCGTCGCTTCATCCAGAATCAAGATTTTCGGATCAAACACTAATGCACGGGCAAAACTGATCAGCTGGCGTTCTCCACTAGAAAACTCATTGCCTTTTTCAACGACTGGATGATGGATGCCTTTTTCGTAGCGGCTCAAAAGGTAGTCAGCGCCGACTTGTTTCAAGGCATCGATAATCATCGCTTCGGTGATCGTTGGATCGTTCATTCCGATGTTGCTGGCGATCGTTCCAGTAAATAGATAGGGATCTTGCATGACGATCGCCATTGAATCTCTTAAACTATGACGATCAAAATCAGCGATCACTTGTCCATCCACAACGATTTTTCCGTGCTGCGGATCATAAAAACGGAACAACAGGTTCAAAATACTCGATTTTCCAGAACCAGTATGACCGACTAGAGCAATGGTCTCTCCTGCGGCAACGTCAAAGTTGATATCGTGCAAGATCGCTTGCTCAGGATCGTAGCCAAAGGTCACCTGTTGGAAAGAAACATCGCCATTCGTGACAGTCAGCTGCTCACTTTGTTGTTTTTCAACCGGCTGATCAGCAAACTCAAAGACCCGCTGTCCGGCAGCCAATGATTGCTGCACATTGGTGATGGTTTGGACAAGCCCTTCGATGGGATCATACAGGCGGTTGATGTAATCAATAAAGGCATACAGCAAGCCTGCTGAGATCGCCAAGCGGCCATCAAGGAAAAAGGCGGCCAAGGTCGTGATCAAAAGCAAGATCGTTGAGTTTCGCAACAAATTGCCTAATCCCCAAGCGATACTTGAATCGAGTAAGAGGTATTTACGTCCAGTTTTGAACCATTTCTCTACTGTTTCATTAAATTCTTTCTGCAACTGCTTTTCTCGTTGGAAGGCTTGGATTATCGCCATTCCTTGGACAAATTCATTTAACTGCCCACTGATTTGTGAGATGTATTCCCGCATTGCTAAATTGTAACGAGAGGCATATTTGGTGTAAAAATGCTGCCAGATTCCTAAAATCGGGATCAGGATCAGCATCGCTGCTCCTAAGGTGCGGTTCAAAAGAAATAATGCAATAAACGCACCAATGATTTGGATAATGTTGCTTAACAAATTACTGATCACGATCACGTAGAAATTAGACCGCAAGACTTCGGTGTCATTCGTGATCCGTGCGACGACCTTGCCGGCTGGAATCTGGTCAAAGTAAGAAACCGGTAATTTGTGCATATGGTCAAAAAGCTGATCCCGCATTTTTTTGACAATACTGTTGGACATTTTTCGCAATTGCAGCAAGCTGATATAACGAAAGAGAGAACCAATCAAATTGACCAGCAAATACCCAGCGAGTAATTGGATCAAAAGCATCGTGTTTAGGTTTCTGCTGTCAACCGCCGGTGTCATCACTCGGTCGATCAGCTGTTTGGCAATCAGTGGTGAAGTCAGTTCGAGCGCTGCTGCCAACAACAGCAAGATTGCGCCCACGGTAAATTGTTTTTTATAATAGCTCAAATACGTGAGCAAACGCTTAATCGTTGAGAACACTTGTATCGTCCTCCTTTAACTGTTGATGGTAATACTGTTCTTGGTACCAGCCTGGCGTTTCGATCAACTCCTGATGGGTACCACGCTGTGTGATCCGTCCGTCTTCTAAGACGATGATTTGATCCGCTTCGGTGATGGCGGACAATCGATGGGTCACGATGATGGAGGTCGGTGCCTGCTTCATCGTTTTCAAATTCGTGATGATGGCTTGTTCCGTTTTGGCATCAACTGCCGAAAGGGCATCATCCAGTAAGAGGACTTCACTGTTTCGTAAAAACGCCCGTGCTAAGGACAAGCGTTGTTTTTGTCCACCAGACAGGGAAACGCCTTTCTCACCGACGACCGTTTCGAGCCCTTCTGGCATCCGCTTGATGTCTTCACTAAAGCAAGCGGCTTCCAGTGCTTCCCACAACACTTCTTCGGAAGCATCTGGCTGTCCGAATAGCAAGTTCTCGCGAATTGTTCGTGAAAACAAGGTATGTTCTTGCGGCACTTCTGCAAAGTGGTTGCGCACTGCTGTTGTTTGATAGGTCGTCAACGGCTGCTCGTTAATCAAGGGTACTTGATCAGAGTATGGATAGCGGTGACCGAATTGTCTTAGCAGCGTCGTTTTTCCGCTACCGGTCTTCCCAACGATCCCTAAGACTTCTCCACGAGTGATCGTCAAATCCAGTCCTTCTAACACATAACGAGCTGCTTGTGGGTATTGGAAATGGTATGCTTCAAAACGGATCGTATTGATGGCTTGCAGGTCGGCTTCACCAGGAGTTTCTAATTCATCACCCGTCTGCAGCACTTCATTGATCCGACGCCAGGATGCGGCACCTTGTTGCATCACATTCACAAGATCTCCTGCTGAGATCATCGGCCAAACGACCATTGTCAAGTACACTTGGAAAGAGACCATCGCACCGATGGTGATTGTTTGGTTGGCAACAAGAAACGCCCCGACACCAAAGCTCATCACAAAACTGATCGCTAAGATGATGGTAATCAGCGGCCCGAAACGGGAATCGATCTCAGAAACGATATTGTTTTTTGCTCTTGTTTCCAGTGTTTTCTTTTGAAACTGTTCAGTGGTAGCTCCTTCTAGTCCATAAGCTCGGACGACCCGAATGCCATCAATGATCTCCAACACTTCACTATTCATCTCAGAAACAGAATTCTGCGCTTCCGTAAACGCCTTATCGACTTGTGAGCCCCATTTGAAAATGTAATAGGCTAAAAGCGGCATTGGAATCAAGGCAATCAAGGTCAATAGCCAAGAAACCGTCCCAGCCATCATCGCCACGATAAAACTTAGATACAAACTAGTATTTAAGAAAACCATCAGTCCATACCCAACGGTCATCCCCATCACTTGGACATCGTCACTGGAACGAGTCATTAAATCGCCTGTTCGGAAACGATGGTAAAACGGCGCCCCCATTTTAAGAAAGTGGCTCATCAATTGTTCCCGTAATTGTTTTTGCAAATCGTAGGAACCAATAAATAAATTAAACGTCCAAACAAATTCGGCCAGATATCCTAACAAGATAGCTCCGGCAAAGAGGGTCACGTATTGGACCAGTACCGAATAATCAAAATTATCTTGGATCAGCGCATCAATGAATAAGCGCAAGATATAGATTGGTGCGACATACATCGCACTAGCAATCACCATAAAGACGAATACGAAGGTATAGCGCACCTTATGTTCTTTAAAATACGTTGTTAATTGTTTTAATACATACTTCATGTTTTATCCCTCACATTCTAAAAAAGTACACAAAAAAGCTCTGTCCCTTCGGAAAAAGGACAGAGCATAAACGTCGTTATTATAGACATTATCTGTACACTAATGGTTACCGAATGAGGGATTCACTTTATTCAATTTGGTTGTTTTTTTATCAAATACTTTTTGCATCGTAATCCCTCCTTCTCTTTTTATTTTGCTGACTACACCTAACACTTTACAGATAAGTTTCTGAGAATGCAACAACTTTTATTAATTTTCTTTAAAAAAGATTGACTTTTCTAAAAACACAGATGTGAAAACAGCCCTTTTTAACAACCTTTTTTTGAAAACGAATTCCTGTTTTACCCCAAGAGTTGCAACGATTTTGGCTAAAATAAAAAAACAGATGCCCTTCTCTTCAACAAACGCTGTTTGATCAGCACACTTGGTTGAAAAAAAGTTCCTCTGTTTTCTTACTACCTGTTTATTCTGTGACAGATGCTAGGCGATAGGATACTGTTCGTCCAAAAGGAAACACTTGCACCCCTTGCAAACGATCTGTTTTCAAATACGCCACCGCCCCTTGATATAACGGCAAAACGGCTGTATCTTCAACGATCAATTGTTTTTCCAGTTCTTTCAATAAGTCCCAACGGGCAGCTGGGTCGTTTGCTAAAGTCGTCCGTGCTTCTGCTAACCCTTGATCGTAACTTTCACTAGCATACCCAGACGTATTCAAGCCACCTGTTGAATCATAAAATTCTAAGAAGTTGATCGGGTCCGCGTAATCTGGTGTCCAAGTCCCAAAGACGAGATCAAATTCACCTTGGGATTGCAAGTCCAAACGGTTTTGTAAAGGAATCGACTTGGCATCGATGGTTAATCCCGGCAAATTGGTTTCTAACTGCCCTTGGACAAACTCGATGGTTTTCTTGGCTGCTGCTGTATCTGCTGACAACAGTTCCAAAGTGATTTCCTCTTGTCCCAACTCTTCTTTGGCTTGTGCCCAAAGCTCTTGTGCGGCTGTTAAATCGTACGGCAGTAAATCGCCATTTTCTTCACGAAAATCTTGGTCTGTTTCAGGATCTTTGGCAAAGTTGCTTGGCACAAAGCCGTTCAATGCAGTGGACCCATCACCTAAGATATTTTCGGCAAATGCCTCTTTGTCGATGGCTTGTAAAATTGCTTGACGTACCTTGACATTGCCTGTGACTTCTCGTTTTTGGTTGGCACTTAAATACCCCACCAGCGCCTTTGGCACATAGTTGGCTTGAGCTGAGTTTTGGTATTGCTGCGCGTAAGTATCCGTTAAGGTGGTGTAGTCCAGTTCTCCTGTTTCAAAAAGGCTGACACCAGTCGCCGTTTCCTTCACTACTTGCACGTCGATCTTGGTCAATTGGACATTCTCAGCATCCCAATAATCAGGATTTTTCGTTAACGTCCATGATTCGTTGGTCCCGTTCCACCCTTCGATCAAGAATGGGCCATTGCCGACAAAATTTTCCGCTGATAACCCATAATCGGCACCTTTTTCTTCAGCAAACGCTTGGTTTTTTGGCATAAAAGGTGTCCCGACCAAAATTTGATCCAGATACGAGATTGGACTTGCCAATGTCAGCTCTAACGTCTGCTGGTCCAATGCTTTTGCACCTAACTCACTCACCTCAGCGTCCCCTTGACGCACTTGACTGCCATTTTTCAACACATCCATTTGATTACTGCTACTAGAACCATTCTCTGGATTAGCAACATATTGAAAGGCGTAGACAAAATCATCCGCAGTAACAGGATCGCCATTGCTCCATTTTGCATCACGAATGGTGAAGGTATAAACCAGTCCGTCTTCTGATACCGTAGGCTCTTCAGCGGACATCGCAAGCTCAGGATCCCCCTCTTGATCCAGACGGTATAACCCTTCTGCCACTTGTCCGATCATATCGGAACTATTGACATCCGTGTATTGTCCGCTATCAAGGGTTGATAAGGCGCCAGCGGTTGACACTTGAATTTCTTGCGCAACGGCTCCTTGCTCCTCTTGCTGTCCAGAATCCGTCGTGGGGCTCGTGGTACTGCAGGCACTTAAAACCAATACTGTGAAAGCAGTGATACCCATCATTTTCTTTTTCATTTTTCTCCTCCTTGCGTGATCCTCTTTCTTACAATACGTCAACGACATACTTGAAAACCGCTTGTTCTTGTATAAGCGCATCATAGGCAAAATCAGGATGCCATTGAACCGCCAACAAGCGCTGACCCACGTGTTCAATGCCTTCAATGATGCCATCAGGACTCCAAGCTGTCTTTTGCAATGGACGAGCCAATCGATCCACCGCTTGATGATGAAAGGAATTAACCTTTGTTTTTTGACCGTAAACACGAGCCAACATGCTTTTTTCAGCCGTCACGATGGCATGGGTCGGCACTTCTTTCGGAATCGGCGCCTGCATATGAATGATCTCACTGAAGGTACTGATGTCTTGCTGCAGCGTGCCACCGAATGCCACGTTGACCAGCTGCATTCCCCGACAAACCGCAAAAATTGGTTTCTTTTGCAGCAGCGCTTCATCGATCAGCGCTAGTTCAAACTCATCCCGTGCCAACAAGCCGCTTCCAGTTGCCTGATGGGTCTCCTGCCCATAAAACTTGGGTGAAACATCTTGTCCACCAGCTAATACCAGTTTATCGATCTGTGAAACATAGTCCTTGGCTGCAGCTGGCTCACTGATTGGCACGAGCAATGGCAGTCCGCCCGCTTGCTGGATCGCTCGCACATACCCTAATGGTGTGTAGGCGATCGGCAAATGATGCAGCACATCGCCAGCATCTTGCACTTCATTCGCAGCGATCCCTATAATTGATTTGCCCATCGACATCCCTCCCTGATTAACGATTTTTTCAGAAAAAAGCGGTATCTAGCAGTTGAACAAGGCAAGCGCCGCACTTTTTCTCAAGATATGTTTCAACTATTCTAAACCAATCCGCACTTTTTGTGAAACACTATTTTCACTTTCGCGATCATTTATTACAATCACCATCCTATTTAACCCCCTCTTTGATAAGCAATAAAGAACACCGCTAGTCAGATATAGTTGAATTTTACCAATACTTTCTCTACGTAAAAAAACATGCGAGAAGCCGTTGCTTTCCGCATGTTTCGTCATTAAAATAATCGATTGTCTTTTAAAAACTCCAGCATCTGTGTTTTTAGGGGATCTTTTTCATTACGGATCGACTTTGTTTGCGTTGTTTCATCAAGTGTCGATGGCCGCTTTTTAGGAAAAGGCGCCGCTGGTTCTTCTGCCAACTCTAAGATTTGGAAGCTATCCACCACCACTTCTGCCGCACAAAGTCTCTGACCTTCTGGTGTTTCATAAGGACAGCCTTGCAAGTGTCCATTGATTTTGATACTTGCCCCTTTTTGAGTATACCGTAAAAAGGTCTCTGCCTGCTTTCCATGAATGACGCAAGCAAACCATTCATGGTGCACTTCTTCACTGTTTTGCCATTGAGACACAATGACAAGATCAAAACGTACGCCCTGATCGTCCGCCGCATCAAACGCTTCTTTACTAGGCATCTCTGCGATTTTCCCAGTAAGAACCACTTTATTCATTGCCACGTTGCATCCTCGCTTTTCTCTCATTTCTTGAGTGATCTTAACTTATGCGACCTATTCTACCACATTCCAAAAAACAAGCAATCAAAGGTCGAATGGCTTAAGAAATGCTTTGAACAAAATGAACCAACTCAAAGAATTCGTCTGATCCTGCCAATAATGTGCGATTTTCTGACTGAAAACTTCTCTTTGCTCCAGACAGCAAAAAAACAGTTGGTTCAATCCCCCTCTGAACCAACTGCCTTTTGCGGATTTTTATTTAGCAAAGGAATCTTGACTACCATAGCGATCAAAATGGAGGGTTTCGCTTTCGAGATAGTCGATGATCGCTTTGGGGATCATGACCCCTTCTTGCTGGGCTTTTTCAAAGTGTATTTGGCTGATCTCTCCAGGATAGTAGACTTGTGATTGCCCTTCTACTGGCGGGATTGCATGCAGCTCAGTCACCATCTGATCGATGCTTTGCTTGAAGGTTTCGGTGTTGGTAAAACGAGATGGATCGATCACAAGAAGGAATTGTCCTAAGCGGCGTTTTTCTGTCAAGTCCGCATACATGGAGGTGACCTGTTTACCAAAAGCCAAGCCTAGCATCGAGCCAGCTAAAATATCCACCATCATCATCAAGCCATATCCTTTAGCACCAGCGATTGGCAATAATCCTTGGACAGCATAGGGATCGGTGGTAGGCAAGCCATGCTCGTCTACTGCCCAAGTATCGGGGATCTGCTGCTTCTTCGAGCGAGCATCCAAAATTTTGCCCCACGCTTGAACCGTCGTCGCCATATCAAAAACCACCGGTGGATGATTGGCTCGTGGTGCAGCAAACGCGATTGGATTGGTGCCAAAATAGTTTTCGGTTCCACCAAAAGGCACCGCCATCGGATCCGATTGACACATGGCGATCGCTACTAAGTCGGCTTCAGCAGCCTGTTTGACGTAATACGCCATCGTCCCGCTATGGCTGGTCTGCTCGATTCCTACTGCAGCGATCCCGGCTTCTTTTGCCAGATGAATGGCGATCGCCATCGCTTCATTGCACATATAATGCCCCATGCCGTTATCTCCGTGGAAAATTCCGGTAGCGGCGCCTGTTTTTTCAAAAGACATGTTTGGTTCCAGCGTGATGCCACCTTTTACTAAACGCTCGGCATAGTAGTCCATCCGCACGGCACCATGAGAATGGATCCCGCAAGCATCCGCAAAGGTCAAATGCGCCGCTGTTTCACTGGCAGCGGCTTCTGGCAAACCAGCAGCCAATAGTTTCTTTTTCATCAATGCTTCTAATTCCAGCAGAGAACGTCTGCTCATTTCTTCCATCTTTTCTCCTCCTTAGAAAAAGAGAAGCACGCTTGGCAACGGCTTCTCTTATTGATTAAACACGCGATAATCCAGTTCATCGGCTGACTTAGCGATCAGCAGCGCTGAATAGACGTCTGAGTTCACGTTCAAAATTGTCCGCAGCATGCCAACAAACCATTCGACACCAGCAAATAGCGCAATGCTTTCGATTGGTAAACCAAGCTGGGGAACGATGATTGCCAAGGAAACTAACCCCGCTCCGGGAACAACTGCATTGGCTAAAGAAACGAAAGTCGCAGTTACAGCTACCGTCACCATTTGGATCCCGTCAAAGTTGATTTGATACATTTGGGCGATTGTCATGACGGTAATCGCCATATGCATCGCTGATCCATTGCTGTTCAAAGACATCCCTAACGGCAATACCAAATTGGTGATGCGGCTACTGAGTCCTAATTTATTCTGGGATTCTTCCATAGCGATCGGCAGCGTGATGGCAGAGGAGGTTGTCGCCAATGCCATGACCGACATATTTTTCATATTTTTGATCAATCGTAACGGATTGATCCGACAATACACGGTCAACAAGACTAGCCACAGCCCAAGGAACGTGACGGTGGCTAGACCGTAGACAAGCAAATAGCTGCCTAATGGCAAAATGATCTGCAAGCCCAGGGAGCTGATCGTTGAAGCGATCAAAGCAAAAATACCGATTGGTGCCACGATCATCACGTAACGAATGATGGCAATGACGGCCTCATTCAGATCCACGATCAGCCCATAAAGAGCTGACTCAGGTTTCTTTTGCATAAAGCGATTGAGGGCAACACCAAAGAACAACCCAAAAACGATGATTTGAATAATTGACCCTTTACTCAACGCATCGAAAATATTCGTGGGAATAAAGTTGATCACTGTCTCTGATATAGAAATTTCTTGTGCTTGCAGAGGTTCGCCGGCAGCTTGTGAAAAGTCGATCCCTTTGCCTGGAGCAAAGAAGAGCGCCATCAGCACGCCCCATGCAGCAGCGAATAAGGAGGAAATCCCAAAGACAGCGATCGTTTTTCCACCCAAACGAGTGAGTTCTTTCGGGGCAATCCCCCCAACTGCTTGAATGATTTGTCCAACGATCAATAACGGGATCGCCATTTGCATCAGACGCAAGAAAAGATCGCCCAAGATTTTTAGGAATGAAGCGGCTTGCCCAAAGAACAAACCGCAAAGAATCCCTAGAAGAACGGCAATAACGATCTGCGTCACCATCGGTAGTTTTTTTGCTTTCACTTTGATCCCCTCTTTATTTTCGAAGTATGGTTCCTGTATGCTGATCCAGTTCAGCTAACTTTTCGATTGAGGTAATAATCGCGGTTCTGGCTGCATCTTCTTCAACAAAATCAATCGCAGCTTCTATTTTTGGCAACATACTGCCCGCTGCAAAATGGCCTTCCTCGATGTAGCCCTTGGCTTGTGCCACACTGATTTCTCCTAAGGCTTGCTGATTCGGCTGGTTGTAATTGATGTAGATATTGTCGACACCGGTCAAAATAATCAGGCGATCGGCCTGCACATCTTTTGCTAAGACACTGGCGGTAAAGTCTTTGTCGTTGACGGCTTCCACGCCAGTAAACCCATTATCGTTGCGAACGACAGGTACGCCACCGCCACCGGCACAAATCGTGATCACACCTGCATCGACCAATGTTTTGATGGCTTCTTTTTCAACGATTTCTTGCGGTTTCGGGGATGGAACCACTTTCCGGTAACCACGCCCAGCATCTTCTTGATATACCCCGCCATTGGCTGCCATCGCAGCATTGGCTTCCTCTTCACTATAAAAAGGTCCGACTGGTTTGGAAGGTTTCTCAAAGGATGGATCTGCTGGATCGACACGAACTTGGGTGACTAATGAGATCACCGATGGATGTGCTTGTCGTGTGGCAAACTCATTGATCAAGGCATTTTGCAGCCAATAACCGATACTTCCTTGGGTCATTGCCACGCAGCTGTCTAATTTCAATTGGGGATTTTTTTCACTTTCCCCTGCTTTTTGCTGCAACAGTAAGTTGCCGACTTGTGGTCCATTGCCGTGACAAACAATGACTTTTTCCCCTTTTTCGACAAAATCGGCAATATAACGTGCTGCTTGCGCAACAACTGCTTTTTGTCCTTCATCACTGGGGTCTTTATCTAAAATAGCATTGCCGCCTAACGCGATCACATTCAAACTCATTTTATGCTCTCCTTCTGATTTTCCTTTGCTAATACGGCAAAAACACCTAATCCGATCAGCAGTAATAGACAAGACAGGTAAAACCCAACCTGCATCGATCCTAAAGAATCGGCTAAAAAGCCAGTAACATAAGGTGCTAAGATCGACCCCGACATCCCGATAAAGTTATAGGCACTCAAGGTCGTTCCTAAGGCGCCTTTTGGTGCGTTTTTCGTCACAAAGGTCACGACGATTGGATCAAGCGCCAGCTTGCCAGTCAATCCATACAAAATCAAAACAGTGATCAATAAGGTACGATCCGTTACAAAGGCAATGGCAAATACGGAAAGGGTCGCCAATGGGACCAATAAATAGACTAATTTTTTCGTCGCGCCAGTTTTATCATTCAATCGAGCAAAAATCAACGCACCTGGAATCGATGCCCATGGGACTAAGGAAGCAATAAAGCCGACACTCGCCCCTTCAAAGCCACGCTCGGCAATCAAGAATTGCGGCAGCCAAGTTATAATCACAAAGTTTGCATAAATGCTGGTAAAGCATAGAACAAAGGCTGCCACGAGATTGCGGTTTGAAAAAATCTGCTTCAAGGAAATCTTTTCTTTTGGCCCCTCTTCTTTTATTTCTTGTCCTTCATCTTCTGGACGAATCACTTTTTCTTTCAAAACAAAATAGAACAAGACACCGACAATCAAGGTCGGAAACGCCATTAGGAAGAAGGGTTGGCTCCAATGGCCCCCGTTATCCAAGACCAATTTACTAGAAAGCAAGTACCCGCCAGACGTTCCAAACGCCATCCCACTGTTGATAATGGCATTTCCGACGGTCCGTTTGTTGTCGGGAATCGCTTCGGTAGACAATGCGTATTGCGGACCGTAATAGGCACCTTGACCAATCCCTGCAATGGCACGAATCACTAAGAACAAAACGAAGCTTGTGGCTAGCCCACTGAAGTAAGTAGTCACCGCCAATAAAACAAAACCTAGGGCGATCACCAATTTGCGACCGATTTTGTCGCCGATGATGCCAAAAGGAATTTGCGCAACGGCATATGTCAAAAAGAAAATACTATTGGCAAGTCCTAGTTGTGTGTTGCTTAAATTGAATTCTTCTCCGATCACACCCATGATTGGATTGAAGATCGTCCGTGTGGCGTACATTAAAATCCAGCCGACAAAGAAAATAGCAACGACTTTTTTCCAGTAAGAATTGCTTACTTTGACCGCATCTTTCTGGTTACTGATTTCCATGATTTCTCCCCATTTCTATTCTTTTTCCTCAAGTGACAATGACTCCAACGCTAACAACAACCCAAAACTAAGATCTTTGCCTGACGAATGACCAACGGACATCAACTGCTGCACATCTTTTTCAATCACTTGTGGGTTTTGCTTTTTTAAGTCTTTGAATAATTGCAGCATCAGAGAATTGACATACCCTTGACTGGCACTTTGAATATAAGCAAGGCTGACATCCGTCGTAGACAGCGGTTTTGCCAATGCTTGCGCTAACGCGTCAGCTTCCGGCTGCTGCAAGGCATAGAGCATCGCTTGATAGGCAACTAAAAGATCATCGCCGCTAGGTGTCAATCCTTTGCCGCGGCCAATCAGGTGAGCAATGATTGGTTCCCAATCTGAGACAGGCTGCCGCAATGCCGCAAACACTGCTTGGGTTTTCTCATCTTCGGGCAACCCAATCTTGGTTTCTAGTTTTTGTTGAAGCAGGATTTCTTTCAAAAGCTGCAATTCCGCAGAGGTGAAGGATAGCTCCTTCACCTGCAGCGAAACCAATTCTTTTTCCTCTAATGAAAGAGAAAATGTTCCTTTTGTGCTGTAAAAGGTCAGACCATGCTCTCGGACTTGCACGCGATTGCCGACCTCGATCAAAGGCAGGACTTGCTCAAACAATGCATCTGGTAAAAAGACTCCGAAGCCAGTCAAATAGTTGCGATAGTTGTTGATATTGACCAGCTGCTGCCCGATCATCACATTGAATGAACGATCAAACACGCTATGCACCCGACCGGTACGACCGAATCGTTGCAATGGGTCTAGATAATCACTGATTTTGATTTTCTCAGTCAACATCGATCCCCAGATCCTTCGCATAAGCCGTCAAGGCATTTTCAAAACAGCCTAACGGTGCACGCACCGTCCCTGCACCGACTTGACCGACACCTGCTTCTTTATGGGCGATCCCAGTATTGATGATTGGGGTGATGCCTGTTTCAACGACTTTCCGGATGTCGATCCCCAAACAAGTCCCCTGGAAGTCCCATGTTGGGATCGAGAAGGTCGGATTATGACCGAAACAGATTTTTGCCATTTCATTGGAAGTTTCTAGCGCATCTTCAAAGCCACCAGCGCCGACAAAGCGTGTTACACCTGGTGCGGCTACCATCGCCATTGCTCCGACACCGACGGTTTCAGTAATGGCACTGTCCCCAATATCAGGATTGCCATCTGCTTCGGTAAACCCAGTAAAGTACAAACCTTTCGGCGTATTGACTGGTGCAGTATGCCATTGGTCTTCTGTTTGGGCGACACGAACCCCAAAATTGACGCCGTTTCTCGTCATGGTGGTCACGATCGTTCCTTTGGCATCGACACGGGCACCGTCAACGATGGCTTTGCCGGTTGCCATCATGATATTCAAGAAGAACTGATCGGTATCTGCTAAGAACTTGATCACTTCATATTTTTGCTTTTCATCGATTTCTGTTTGGATGATCAACGGCGCGATCTCTTTCAAGAAGTTCAATGATGCTGCAATATTTCGTTGATGGAATTCATCCCCCATTGTGATCGACCGGGCAATCAATACATTCAAATTGATGCCTTCTTCAGTTAGTTTTAATGCCTTGGCAATGGTTGGTCCTAAGACGTCTTTGATCCAATCCAAACGATCGATGACTTCTTGTGAATAAGCACCGAATCGCAAGACTTTACCGATCCCTTCGTTCAAAATACAGTAGGCTTTGTTGCCGACAAGGCGGTTTTCAACCACAAAGACAGGCATATTCCCTGAAGTGATCCCGCCCATTGGACCGACTGCCTGGACATGGTGACATGGCATAAAGCGGACTTCCCCACTTTCGAGTAGGCGGCGGGCTTCGTCTTCATCCTTCGCCCAGCGTTCAAACAAGGCAGCGCCGATACAAGATCCTTGCATCGGTCCCGTCATTTCCGACCATTGGATCGGTGGTCCTGCATGCAGCAAGGTTTTCTGGCTTTCGTTTAATTCAGCGATCACTGATTTAGCTGGAACGACATCGATCAAGAATGGTTGGGCATTTTTGATTTTATCCGTCACTGCTTGGTTTTCAGCTGTGATTTTTTCGTCAAATTCTTCTAACGCGTCTAAAATACGGATCATTTTCTTGTTGCCGTTAGCACGAGGACGCCAGTTGAATTGTTCTGTTTTCCCGCCATATTGCAGGATCGATTCATTGAAGCTTTGTAAGCCAACATTGATGATCCGTGGTTTGGTGGTCAACAGCTCCATTACTTTCTCGCTAACTGTCGGCACCTCAACTTTGCTACCAGTATAGTCATTGACTGTTTTGTCTGCTTCAGAAAGAGTCGCCCCTTTTAAGGCGAGGGCTAATTGCACTGCTTGAGCATTGCTTGGTGCCACATAGACGCCAGCTGCTTTCAAACGGTTGACTGCTTCTTGATAGTTTTGCGGATCTTTTTCAGTTCCGCAGACGGTAGCAACAAAGTATAGCGCGCGATCAGCTGCTTGGGCTGTTTGCTGTGCAGCTTCGATGGCTGGTAACAGTGCACCTACCATATCTGCATGTGCGCCGTAACCTAACACCACATCAAATAAAATGACCCCGGTTTGCTCATCTTGCGCATAGTCTTCGATTTTTTTGATGCGCACTTCAGGATCGATCATTGGGTGCGGTTTGCCTTGGGTATAGATATCATCACCAAGGTCGATCACATCATAGCCGTGGGAATGCAAGATATAGCCTTCTTGTTTTACAAGGCCTTCTAGATTCAAGGCTTCGGAGATCAGCATTCCTGCTTCGGCAGCTAATGTACCGCCAGAATAAAGACCTTTGACCACTTTGTCTTCAGCGAGTTTTGGCACATCTGGGGTTGCCCCGCGTTCAAAATAGTTCGCCTTGACTGGTTCTTCATTGGCAAGATCAACAGCAATGCGCGCTGTTTCTTCCAGAGTATGTGCCAAATAGACTTTTCCTTCATGGGCTTCTGGTTTTTCTCCTAAGAAAATCGCTACTACAGGTTTGCTGATACTTTGCAGCAATTGAACGACTTCATCCCGCACTTCTTTTGCAGGTGGTTTCGAGATCACGCAAATCACATCTGTCGGTTCATGATTTTCTAAAGCAACGATGGCATCTTTGACAGTGATCGCCCCAACTTTGTCGCTTAAGTCACGTCCGCCGGTCCCAATGGCATGTACGACACCACCGCCTAATCGGTCAATGATCGTCGTCACTTCTTGAATCCCCGTACCAGAGGCACCAACGACGCCGATGTTTCCTGGTGCCACGACATTCGTGAAGGCAATCGGAATGCTGGAAATAATACCGGTCCCACAGTCAGGCCCCATCATCAATAAACCTTTTTCATGAGCCAGCTTTTTCAAACGCACTTCATCTTCGATAGCAACATTGTCCGTAAACGAGAAAACATGCAAGTCATTTTTTAACGCTTTTTCCATCTCGGCTGCGCCATATTCCCCAGGAATACTAAATAATGCAACATTGGCATCTGGCATTGCGCTCAAGGCTTCTTGCCATGAAGCCGCCGCTGGCGTTTCTTTGCCTTGATCTTTTGCTGAAAGATCAGCTAAAAATGAATCGATTGCTGGCATTACTTGGTCCATGATCTGTTCGTTTTGGCTATCGACCACGATCATCATATCGTTAGGTGAAGCACCTTCTGCCTCTTCAGAAAGCAAGCCAGTGTTATTTAATATGTCTTTGTTTGCATCCGTCCCCATCATGATTTGACTCATTTCGACATCGCCTAGATCATTGATCGTATTCGTCAGCAGCATTAAGTTAATGGAATCTTGGTAGTTATTCTTTAAGATTACTGTGTGCAGCATTTGTTCTCCTCCTTTTCTTATACTCTCATTCTAACGAGCCTTGTTTGCGTTTTCATTGGATAAAGTTCTAAAAAAATGCTATACTTTTTATCCAAAAGAGAAAAAAGGAGCGTTTTATGAAATTAAAAGAATTGGTTGAACTGCCGCTTTTTGAAAAAAGTAAAGTCCTGACTGGCTCCATTGGTTTAACAAATTCCGTCGGTTCCGTCATGGTGCTGGAAGCGATGGACATCGAGAAATGGAGCAAAGCCCATCAATTGATTTTGACTTCTTTTTATGCCTTCAAAGACCAATCCCCTGAGGAACTGCGTGTTTTTTTTGAAAAAATGCAGCAAATCGGTGTCAGCGGTTTAGTTATCAAAGTGGATCGCTTGATCCCTATGATCCCAGATTGGGTGATCGAACTTAGCTTTGCTTATCAGATCCCTTTGATCAAAGTGCAGCAAGAAGTCAGCTATGAAGCCATCATGCTAGCGGTTTACGAACCATTGCTGAATCACCAAACCCAGCTGCTGCGTACCTATTACGAAGTTCGCCAGCGCTTCATGAAAGTTGAGCGCAACCACTCTTCTTTCGATCAGATCATGCAGGAGTTCTATCAATTGATCGAAAAGCCTTGTTCGTTGCGCATCCCCCATTTAGATGTGCATGTGTCCGTCGGTCAATCCTTTAAGAATTTCGTGGTGACCAAACAAGAACCCATGAAAACCATCGAGTTTACCAAGAACCACTACGAATATTTGGAATTATTTTCTCATGAGAACAATCAATATGTGACTGCCATCAAAGTAGAGATCATCAATCCTTACAATGATCTGTGTACCTTGATCGTTTATCAGAAAGATTCGCAGATCCCTGAGGCAAAAGTCATGATCATTGAAAATGTGATCGACGTCATTTATGAACGCCTCCAAATGGCGTATTTGTTGAAGAAAGAGCGCTACAATCGCATGAACAATCTTGCCGATGCGATCTTACAAAACACTCCTAGTAATTTGGCTGAGCTGGATCTTTTGTTAGAAGAAGCGCAACTGGATCGCTACGATTTCTACCAAGGCATTGCCTTTGCTTCCAACAGCTTTAAAGATAAGGAGCGTAAGTCCGTCGTTTTGCACAAGCTACGGGCGTTGAAAACACCCCACGTCTTTTTTGAACACCACAATTATTTGGTGATCCTCTATAATTTCCAATCGATCGCCCATCAGGTGACGAAACAGATGCTGCAGACACATTTTGATGATGCCCTGTTAGCCGATGAACATGGCTGCTTGGTGGTCAGCGAAGTCTTGCGCAAGGAACAGATCAAAGAGATCCTGCCAGAGTGTTTGGATGCGATCCGCTTCAATCGGCAGTTTTATTTGGCGCCGATCATTGCCTATAGCGACTTAGGTATCTTTAGTTCCTTTATCAAGGAGAACCAACTGGAAAAGCTGCAGCAAAGCATTCCCCCGAAGCTGTATCAACTCTCGGAAGAAAATGAAGAGCTGTTCAAAACGCTGTATACCTTTTTTATCACGAATCGCAATTACAAAAATACGGCTGAGACCTTGTTTCTTCATGCCAAAACGATTCGTTATCGGCTAAGCAAAATCGAACAGCTACTAGAGATCGATCTGACAAGTCCGATCCAATTAGTCAATTACGAGATCGGCACCTATTTATTAGAGCTTCAGAAAAGGAGTCAAGCAAAATGAAAAAAGAATGGCAATTGACCACCGGTGCTTCGGTGTCCCTTTATCCTGCTTCGGAGAAATACCTGATTTACTTTCACGGCGGCGGTTTTGTTTATGGAACCCGTCAAGACATTCCCGCATCACTGATCGCACTATTTCAAGCGCAGCAATACAGCGTCCTCACAGTCGATTATTTACTGGCGCCCAATTCCTCGTTAGCGGAGATTTTGGCGCTGAACTGGCAAAATTTTCAAGAATTGCAAGCAACTGTGCTTAAAGATAACCCGTTTTGTTTCTGCGGACGCTCAGCTGGCGGTTATTTGATGCTGGCGCTGACTCAGCAATTACTGAAGGAACAACAGAGATTGCCTGAAAAACTGGTCAATTTTTATGGGTATACCGATCTTTCTTTTATTGAAAACAAACGAGTCTTGCAGCAGCCGCTCTTAAGCAAAGAGCAAGTCCCTTCTTTGAATCAAACCGAGATCGTTTGGGATGATCCGCAGTTTCAGCGCTATTTGCCTTATGTTTATTGGGTTCAACAGCAAGAACTCACCACGATCTATGGTCTAACAGCTGAAGCTCTTTCTGACTATGCCATTGATCCTGAGCTGCTTGCTCAATTTCCTCCAATTTTCAGCAGTGCCAGCAGTACCGATGAGGAAGTTCCTTTTCGTTACAGCAAAGGCTTGAAGAAAGTGCCTAAAAGCAAATTTGTCCCTGTCTATGATTTGCCCCACGACTTTTTGAAAAACGTCGAGGAGCCGCAAGTCCAAATGGTGTTTCAGCAGCTCGCCCGTTGGCTCAAACAATAATTTGATACAAGTAAAGTGAAAATAATGTTTTTTTATTTCGACGAGTGCACAGAAAAACTCTGATTGCCTTCGCTTCCTCCTTATCTCAAAAAACGTGTGGTTTAATGAAACTCTTTTAATAAAAAAAGGCTTGATACAGGCTCAATTCAAGAGAGAATGCTATACTAAAGGGGAGTATGTTATAGGAAAGAAGGATGAGGTTTTATGCATTTTGTCGGGATTTTGTGTTTGATCCTAATCACGACGACCCTCTTCTCGCATCTGGCGAGACGGATGGGCGTTCCTGCTGTTATCGGGCAGTTGTTAGCGGGGGTTTTATTAGGAGGCGCAGGACTCAATTGGGTCCATCCAGATATTCTGGTTCATGATTTTTCAGAAATTGGTGTTATTTTGCTGATGTTTTTAGCGGGATTGGAAAGTGATATTTCTTTATTAAAACGCTATTTTCGTCCAGGGATGCTCGTTGCCCTTTTTGGGATCGTGTTCCCTATGCTCTTCGGGTATGCCACGGGGGTCGGTTTTCAAAGCAGTCCCACAGAAGCGTTCTTTTTCGGGATCGTATTAGCTGCCACCTCAGTTAGTATTTCTGTCGAAGTATTGAAAGAGTTGAATGTGGTGAATACGAAAGAAGGGTCGACGATTCTTGGTGCTTCCGTCGTGGATGATATTTTGGTCGTGTTGGTTTTGAGTCTTAGCCTTTCCTTTTTAGGAGGCGAAAGCAGCCAAGCAACACCACTGCCGGTCACCTTATTGGTAGAGTTGATTTATTTTGTGTTGATTTTTCTATTAGTGAAATGGATTGCTCCGTTCTTATTGGCACTTGCAGAAAAGCTATTTGCAAATTCCGCGGTGATCATCATGTCACTGATCATCTGCTTAGGAATGGCGTATCTTGCTGACCTCGTTGGGTTAAGCTCGGTCATTGGTGCCTTCTTCGCAGGGATCGCTGTCAGTCAAACGAAGGTTCGTGAGGAAGTGGAACACAGTGTCGAAGCATTAGGTTACGCCGTCTTCATTCCGGTGTTCTTTGTCAGCGTTGGCTTAGAAGTTGATTTTTCCCGCTTAAATGAGCAATTATTCTTTATTCTTGCCTTTACCGTGGTCGCGATCATGACCAAATTGGTCGGCGGCTATGTCGGGGCGAAAATCGCGAAATTCTCAAACAACAGTGCTTGGATGGTGGGAGCTGGAATGATTTCCCGAGGTGAAATGGCATTGATCATTTTACAGATTGGTCAACAAAACCAATTGATTTCGTCCGCATTGTATTCCCCTTTGGTGATCGTTGTCTTGTTGAGTACCTTGATCTCTCCCCTGATCTTAAAATACTTTACGAAAAAGATTTATTAAGCGATGTAGCAACAGCTAGGCGATACCGATGATTGCGAAAAAAACAGCGCGGGTTTTGTAGTGACCGCTCAACGGCCGATTGTTGATCGAACGTTGGGCGGTCGCTTCCTTTCCCGCGCTGTTTTTCTCTATACAGGTATAAAAGCGACTATGCTGCTAGTTACTAGAAACCAATGTTAATTTCCCATGATCGATTAGATACACGTCATCCGCGACGGCATCGATAAACGCTTGATCGTGAGATGTGAACAAAACGATGCCTCGATAGCTGCGAATCAATTGTTCCAAGACGGTGATTGTCGGCAGATCAATAAAGTTCGTCGGTTCATCAAGTATCAAGACATTGGCAGATTGAGTAAAGATGCGTGCGAGCTCGACCCGTGTCGCTTCCCCGCCGCTTAGCACATTGACTGGCTTCATCACGTCAATCTGGCTAAATCCCAGATTGTGTAAAATACTGCGGACCAGTGGTTCCTGATAGTCTGTTTGAGCCATCAATTCCGTCAAAAGCGGTGTGGTTCTGTTTTTTCGATAGCCCATTTGCTCGTAGACCGCAAAGACGATTTTCGGTGATACATAGATTCCCTCTCCGCCTGCGATGATTTCTTTTAGTAAAGTCGACTTTCCCGAACCGTTCGGACCCACGATAGCGATTTTCTTCCCGGCAGCAAACTGGAAACTGCTGCTGTCTAGCAAACGTTTCGCCCCTCTTTGAATGGTTACTTGCTCCCCACGAATCGGTCGTTTATTATGCAGCTCCACTGCAGGGACTACCGGAAAACGAATCACCTGCTGCCGGGCAACACCCTTCACTTCTTCCAACTGATCCAAGCGGCTTTCCATGGCTTTGACTGTTTTTTGCAATGACTTTTGCACCGTGTCTTTTTGTTTTGATGACGACAAACGGTCTGGTCGGATGTTCTGCTGCCGCTTTTTTTCAGAAATGCGACTGCTCTTGATCGCTTGTTCTTTTTTCTTTTGGATCGCTTGGGTCAACTGCTGTTTTTGTTGCTGATACTGCGCAGCCTCCCAGGCAACACGCTGTGCCGCTTGCTCTTTTTGCTGTCGGTAACTGTCATAATTGCCAGAATACTCGGTGACTTTGCCTTGATCGACTTCCCAGATTTTCGTTGCCAGCTGATTCAATAGATACCGATCATGACTGACCACGATCAGGGTGCCATAATAATACTGCAGTTCATCAATCAAGACTTGAATTCCTTGCTGGTCCAAGTGGGTCGTTGGCTCATCGAGCAAAAGTCCTAACTGATAGGAAGATAACGTTTGTGCCAACCGGTATTTGGTCTCCTCCCCGCCGCTTAGTGTCGCCAATTCATTTGTTGGGATCGAAAAACGACCGAACAGCGCCCAGTCAAGGGCCTCCGTCTTTTCAGTCACCTCAGCGATTTGCGGGAAATAGTGAAACGAATTTTCTTTTTGGATCGTTCCTGAATCAGGATCGACCACTCCCGCAATCAACTTCAGCAAGGTAGACTTGCCTTGCCCGTTTGCGCCCACGATCCCGATACGATCCGTTTGATAGGCACTCAGTTCTTCAATGTTCAGTACTTCTTTGGCCCCATAATTTTTGATTAGATTGTTTATTTTTACACTTAATTGTTCCATCAGTCTGTCCTTCCCGTCTAGGAAAACGCAAGCACAAAAAAAGGGCATAGCCTACCGCTATACCCTGATTTTAATAAGAAATTGGAAAAAAGAGGACACTCATCCCTTGAAATCACGATTGCCTAGACTTTTGAAATAGATTTAAATTAGCTATTCAAAAGGTCAATCCACAATTTCATCGATGCTGTCATGTTTTTTCCTCCTCTTTTTGTCGTAGTTGTCTGTTGAATGACAAGCGGAAAATCAGCCGCTACTGTTTACCGTTTACGGTATTTCAGGAAGCTTCTTTAGTCTATCAACGAATCAATCGTAGCACGTTTCCAAAAAAGAGTAAAGTTTCATCACAAGAATGATTGGTCTTATACGCCATCGGTGATTTTTTCTGCTAATTTGACCTGGGCTTTTTCACCATTGAAGATTGCACGATCCAGTTCTCCTTCATCATGAGCAACGATCAACGCCACCGTGACGTCAGGGTCAACATTCAAGAGGGTCCGAAACATCCCAGAAAACCAATCGATCCCTGCCAGTAAGGCGATGCTTTCATTAGGCAGTCCTAACATAGGTAAAACCGTAGCCAGTGTGACTAATCCGCCGCCTGGAACGACGATCGTTCCCAAGCATGCCAACGAGGACAACAAGACCACTTGCAAAAGATCCCCCCAGCTCAATTGGATCTGGTACGCCTGAGCAACGGTTACGATTGCCAGGGCTAAAAATAAGGAGAGCCCATTGCTATTTAAGGTCATGCCTAGAGGCATCACGAGCTTATTGATTCGATCACTGATCCCAAATCGTTCTTTGCCATCTTCGATTTGAAACGGCAATGAAACAGCAGAAGAGGTGGTCGTAAAGGAAATCACCGATAGACGCCACATATTCTTTATCAAACGAAACAAGGAAACTTTGCAATAGAGCGACGTCAAGAGAAACCAAAGAAACAAAAAGAGCAAAGATGCCGCTGCTAACGTCAATAAAAAACTGGCTAACATTCCCAACACACGAATGCCGGTATCTTCTACCAAGGAAGCAACAAGGCCGAAAATCCCGATCGGCGCCAACTTCATGATCATGCTGACCATTTTTAACAAAATATGATTAAAACTACTGATCATATCTAGAAACAGCTGATTCTTTTTTTCATGCTTGATTAAGCTCAAGGCAAGGCCAAAGAAGAGCGAAAAAATAATCACTTGGATCATATTCTGCTCCACCATGGCTTGAATAATGTTCAGTGGAACAAAGTTCAAGATGACTTCTTCTATGCTGCTGGTACTTAATGCAGTTTCTGTACTTTGCAGCAGCGACTGGTCAAGGCCTGCGCCGGGCTTGAGGATCAAGGCGAACAAGAGACCGAAAATAGCGGCGACGAGGGTCGAACCGGTAAACCAGAGGAAGACTTTCCCGCCGATCCCACCTAATTCTTTTGGATCAAGTCCCCCCACCGCTTCAATCACCGAGCCCATGACCAACACGACCACAGACATTTGAATCAGTCGCAAGAAGAAGTCCCCGACTAGCTGCATTTGATCACCTAAACCGGGAAAGGAAACGCCCCAAAAAATCCCCAATACCGTTGCAATCATGATTTGGTTGGTCAAACTGATTTTTAAGGATCGTTTTTTCATCTGTTGTTCCTCACTTTTCTACTTTGCTGTTTTCTTAGAGTTTACAGTCAAGAATAAGAATGTACCACCGATCAACAAAATAATTGCGATATAAAAGCCCATTACTTTTGACCCTGTTGCATCCGAGATCGATCCGGTCAATGTTGGTGCGATAACGGAAGACATCATGCCGAAAAAGTTGAAGACCCCTAATGTCGTACCGACCCCAACTTTTGGTGCATTTTCCCCTAGCCAAGAAATGATGATTGGTTCAACCGCTAGTTTTCCAAGGAACCCGTACAAGATCAACGCGATCATTAAGAAAGTCGAATTTGTTGCTTGCACCGTTACTAATAACATCAACGCCGATAATACTTCTAAAATAACGATAAAGGTAACTTTTTTATGCATGTATTTGTCTGCCAAGCGGCTAAAGAACAAGGCCCCAGGAATCGAAGCAAATGCCACCAATGAAGAAGAGAAGCCGATTGCGACTCCTTGGAAGCCTCGTTCTGTTCCTAAGAAGTTTGGTAGCCAAGTAACCGTCATATAGTAGGCATAACACGTCGCAAAATATAACACATACGTAAAGAGCATCCGCAGGGAGAACAAGGTCGAAAGGGAAACTTTTTCTTTCGGCTGATCCGTTGTTTCTTCTTCAGCTGCTGCTTGACTCTCCAAGAAAGCTACGTCTTCTTTGTTGCTGCGGATAACCAATGCGAAAGCGATCGTCATACAAACGATCAAGAAAGCGGATAAATACATCATTGTTTGCCAAGGCATATTCATCTGAATAACGATAAAGCTTGATAAGATCATCCCAAACCCTGAACCAACGGCAGAACCACTATTGACGATCGCTGTTGAGAAGCTCTTCTTTTCTTTCGGAATGTTCTGTGAGGTCAAAGAATACGCGGAACCATAAAATGATCCACAGCCGATCCCTGCTAAAAAGCTACCGGTATAGATCATGGAGATTGAAGAGGCTTGTGAAATAAGTAAAGCTGCCAGTGCAAATACCACAAATCCCGGGAGCAGAACTGTTTTCTTCCCAATCTTATCCACTAAAAAGCCGGCAGGGATCTGCATGATCACATAGCCGAAAAAGTAAAAGCTGGCGATCGATCCTAATGCTGTATCAGAAATATTGCCGCCAAGTGACTCATTGATTTGCGGATAGACCGGTGATAACGCAGCGCGATAAATCCAGATAGTGACCCAGCCTGAACACATTAAGATAATAATTTGTTTCCAGTAGGCAAGCCCACCACGTTCTTTATTGATTTCCATTTTTTTCCCTCCATCAGTTACACAAGTAAAGTTTGTGAAGCACGCCAACGAAAGCGCTTTAAGATAGTCTTAGTGTACGTTTTTTTGCCGACTATTGCATTTGTCATTTTTCACAAAGCGCTTTCAGTCGTTGTGCATTTGTGCTAAAATTTTAAGTCGTTTTTTGGTAGTAATTTAACGCAGCGATGAGCGCTTTGCCGGCAGAAATTGGTGCTTGCTGGTACAATAGTGCCCCTTCTAACGCGGCTAGGACATGTAAAATATTTTCTTTGCGGCTGCTGTAGCCCATATTTCCAATCCGCCAGATTTTTCCTTTTAGATCACCAAATGAACTAGCGATCTCTACACCAAAGGAGTGAAGCATCTCTTCTCGGACAGCTTCGCCATCAACACCTTCTGGAATAAAGATGGGGGTAACTGTCGGCATTTTGGTTGCTTTTTCGCCATAAATCGAAAGCCCCATTGCCTCCAGTCCAGCGACCAACGCCCCTTCATTCGTCAAATGACGTTGATAGGCTGCATCGAGGCCTTCGTTTAGCAACATCCGTAATCCTTCATGAAGCGCATAGATCATACTCGTCGCTTCTGTGTGATGGTTGATTCGCTCTTTGTTCCAGTAGCGTTGCAATTGACTCAAATCCAAGTAATTACTCATAATGTACCGCTTGTTTCGATCCGTTTTGCTCAAGCCTAATTCTTTTTGGTAACGGGCATTAAGGACGGCTTCGACTCGATCGTTGTAGGTCACTAATGAAAGACCAGACGGCACACTTAAACACTTCTGTGTACCGGCAATTGCCAAATCGACACACCAATCATCGACTGACAGGGCCACGCCACCATAAGTCGCCACCATGTCAACGACAAAGAAAATATCTTTTGCGCGACAATACTGCCCGATTTCTGCTAACGGCTGCATTTGCCCATTGGCAGTTTCCCCGTGGACCATCGCCACGATCTTGGGTTGAAATGCGTCGATTTCTTTGATGACCTCTGCGGGTGCAAAAGGAGCCGTCCATTCTTTTTCTACATATTTGACTTGCGCTTGGGCACGTTCACAGATTTCTCCAAGTAAGAAAGCAAAGCGCCCATAGGCGGGGATCAAGACTTTGTCCCCTGGTTCGATCAAAGCGATCAGCGCCGCTTCTAAACCAGCTCGGGAAGTCCCATCAATGGCAAATGCCTCTTTATTTTTGGTTCCAAACGGTTGTTTGATCATTTCTTTGACCTCATCCATGATCGCCAAAAAATTCGGATCAAACTGCCCCAAAATGCGATTGGTCATTGCTTGTAGAACAGCTGGATGGGCTTCTACAGGCCCAGGTGTCATGATCGTACGTTGTGCGATCGTTAACTCTTTATACATCTTTTTCCCTCATTTCTCTTTTTGATTTCACTGTCCAACGCCTTGTCAACGTTTCCAAGTTTGTTGTACAATAAAGCTAAAAAAGGACATGTTTTTGTTTGTTTTGTTCAATTCCAAAAGGAGTTTCTCTATGAAGTTAGTTGCTGAATTGCTTGCTATACCACGCTTTTCCAATTTGCGTTTATTGACAGATCCCCTGACTGCGGAAATTCCCGTCGACAGTATCGAAATCACCGAGACCCCCGATATCGCCCACTATATTCCTGAGCATACCTTTATCTTAAGCACGGCGATGGTTTATAAAGATAATCAAGGAGCGCTTCTAGAGCTGATCGATTCTCTCGTAGCCAAAAATGCCGCTGGATTAGGCATCAAGATTGGTCGTTTTTTGGATGTCATCGATCCTGAAGTCATCGCCTACGCCGATAGCTTGGGTTTCCCCATCGTAGAAGTACCTGCCACGATGCCGCTGGGGCGTTTGATGCACCAGCTTTTGAATTTGCTATGGAACACCAAAACCGAGCAGCTGAGTTATGCATTAGACATTCAAAAACGGTTCTCTGCTTCCTTGATGAAGGATGTCAGCATCGCTCGCTTTATCGCTGATTTTGGCCAAATGGTCAATACACCGATCATTTTGTTGAATCCTTTTAAACAAGTGATTGCCCACTCCAAGCATTTCACCCGCATGTCAAAACCCGCGGAGTATTACATCCATCAATTAGGACAAACGAAAGGGGTTTTTACTGGTGAAAAAAGCGGGGCAATCCCTATCAAAGATCTTCATGAAAAAACGTCACAAATTTCTTATTATGCCATTGAAACCTCCACTTATTTCCCCCATTATTTAGTCATTTTGAATCCAGAGGCGATTCCTTATCCTGTCTCGGATTTTGCGCTGGAACAAGCAGCATTGGTCTTGTCGTTTATGCTCTACAAAAACCAAAAAGTGCAAGAATCTTTTGAAGATTTAAAAAGTGACTTTTTAACACGAATGATCGAATACCAGCAATCTTCCAAACAGGAACAAAAGGATTGGTTAGATCTCGGAAAAACTTATGGGTTGGTCAAAGCCCGCCATTATCGTGTCATCTATGGTGCCTGCGAACCAACCAAAGAAACCAAAGGCAAAGACAAATACCTAAAAGAAGAAAGTGACTTGGTCTATCAGTGGTTTAGTGAACAACTGCCTTATCGCATCAAAGATGTTTGTCTCTTTCGCTTAAAGGGCAGCAATCACTTTGCGATTTTCGTGCAGCATAAGTGTGATGCCTTAGAAGACCATTTGATTGAGACCGCCAATGCTTTGACCAATCGGTTGCCTTTTCGAATGGCCTTTGGTGTAGGGAGTGTCTGTGAAAGCATCAATGATTTAGCCAGCTCCTACATTGAAGCAAAGACTGCTTATGAAGAACGAAGAGGCCAACATGATTCTCCCATCGTCTCTTTCTACCATCAACGGGGAATGCGGAGTCTATTTGAAAAAATGAGCCCTGAAGATATCCATTATTTCTGCCGCACGATCCTCAAAGAATTGGCGTTTCCGCAAGAAGATGCCACCATCGAATTGCGCAAAACCTTACGGGCTTACTTGGATTATCAATGTGAGATCACCCGCACCGCCAAAGCCTTGTTCGTTCATCGCAATACGATCAAATACCGCATCGAACAGTGCCAAAAGCTACTAGGAAAAAACGTGCATGATCCTAGCATTAGCCTGGATCTGCGCTTAGCCCTTGAGCTGTCCGAAGAAGGCGACTAATAGGCGAATCAAGCAGTTGGATCGCTGGTGTTACCCAGCGATCCTTGTGCCTGCTTCACCTAACAATGCTAAGTCTGCTTCTTCCAATGAGCAGATGATTGCCGTCTTTCCTTGCTTGGCAAACGCAATCGCTGCTTCCATTTTCGGCCCCATACTGCCTTCTGCAAAATGCCCCGCATCAAAATATGCTTGCGCTTCACTTACGGATAACCCCGTTAATTTTTCTTGCTCCGGTGTTCCGTAATTGATATAAACGTTGCTGACGTCGGTCAGCATCATAAATACATCGGCATCCACTTGTTCTGCCAATTTTTTCCCAGTTCGGTCTTTATCGATGACTGCTTCGATCCCTTTCAAGCCTTCCGCTTGTTTTACGACTGGAATCCCACCGCCGCCACCAGCGATCACGATGGTATTTTGATTCAATAAATGAACCATTGATTCCACGCCGTGGATCGTCACAGGTTGTGGGGATGGCACGACGCGACGGTACCCACGTCCAGCATCTTCTTCCATAACCCAATGTTTTTCCTCAGCCATTGTTTTTGCTTCTTCTTCTGAGTAGAACAAGCCGATCGGCTTCGTTGGCTTTTCAAACGCGGGATCATCCGCTGCCACTTCCACTTGAGTCAATAAGGTCACGACATTGCTGGTCAGTTCTTCTTGATCGATTTTATTTTTGATGCTTTGCTCCATCAAATAACCGATAAAGCCTTGTGACTCTGCATTGCAGACATCCAGTGGAAAAGGCGGCACGACTTCTTTGGCTTCTTCATTTTGTCGTAAAATATTGCCGACTTGCGGCCCATTGCCATGCGTCACAACGATTTGATGGTCAAGTTTCTCGATTTTAGCGATCTGTTCTGCACTTAACTGGATATTTGCAAGCTGTGTCTCTACGGTCGCTGGTTGATTCGGTTTTAAAATTGCATTGCCCCCTAGAGCGATGACCACTCGTTTTGCCATATGAATTCCTCATTTCTATTGTTTTGAAATTGATTGATACTGCGAGCAAACCCTGCCAAAAAGTCAGCCCCCGAGGTATGACCGATCGCTAGTATCTCTTTGATTACTTGGTAAAAAGCCGCTGAATCGGTACACCTGGTCAAGGATAACGCCGATTGATTGAATGCGCCTGTCAACGCATGCAGAAGATAATGTTTACTGACGTCAGTCGTCAAATCATTGACTGTCAACAGCCTTCTTTGTAGATAAGCCACCAAGCGGGTATCTTCTTGCCCCATCACTCGGCGAGCCAGCAAATGACCAACTAGCATATCATCGCCTGTGGGGGTCAATCCGACACCCCGTCCGACTAAATAAGCGACTGCTTGCCGTTGTTCTTTAAATGAAGGCGTGCATAGCTGATCGATTGCGTCATAAAACGGATGATTGCTGCTGATGGTTTGTGAAACAGCTTCTTGAATCCCCGTCTTTTCCGTGACATGTTGGAGGGTTGACCAAAACAGTTCTCGATCAAATGGGGCTGTGCCAGCTGGGAAGGTGGTTGTAAACATGGCTGCCTTTTGAAAAGACAGACGATGATGCGGAAAATGGATCACTCGTTGCTGAACCAAAAGAGTGGTACCAGCAAGCAAGTCGGTCGCCAACGCTGCATAATCGTCGGCAGCTAAAATCATCCCTTTGGGCACGCGAGCCGCTTGTTTAGAGACACAGATCAGCTGATCCTGACGAGGATCTTGCAGATTGAAACTATGCTGAAACACACTGTGAACGAGCCAGGTGCCATTGATAAATGCGGGTTCAAATAAAGCTTGGTCGATCCATTTTGCCTGTATCATCGCTAGGTTGCTCCTTTTCACGTTTTCAGACCCTGAGTTATTCTTCAAATCCTAATTTTTTTGCATAAGCCAAGACAGCTTTTTCAAAGCAATCCATTGGTGGTGTCACTGTCCCGGCCCCAATTTGTCCCCGTCCAGCTTGTTTGTTGGCGATCCCTGTATTGATCACCGGTAAGATCCCTGTTTCCACGACTTTCCGAGCATCGATCCCTAAACAGATCCCTTTGAAGTCCCATGTAGGAACGGGAAAATTCGGATTGGTATCAATGGAGATCTCTAACATCTCATTGCTGGTTTTCAACGCATCGTGAAATCCGCCGGAACCAACGAAGCGTGTCACAGCTGGGGCAGCAATCATCGCCATTCCCCCAACACCAAAGGTTTCCGTAATGGCACTGTCGCCCATATCTGGAGAGGCATCTTCTTCACTGAATCCTGAGAAATACAACCCTTTTGGTGTATTGACAGGACCGGTAAACCACTCGTCCCCCATACCAGAAATACGGATACCGAATTCATGCCCGTTGCGACACATTGCTGTCACAACCGTTCCTTCTTCAATCGTCCGGGCGCCATCAAGCACCGCTTTTGAAGAAGCCATCATGATATTCAAGAAAAACTGATCCGTGTCTGCTAGAAACTGAATGACTTCTGGTTTTTCTTTTTCAAATCCTTCAAGGGTAACGATCGCTGGTGCTACTTCTTTTAAGAACGCCAACGAAGCAGCGATATTCCGTTGATGGAACTCATCCCCCATGGCGATTGCTTTTGCGACTAAGACATTGATGTTCAAGCCATCGGGTTTTGTTTGTAGTGCAGCACTTAAAACTGGTGCTAACGTATTTTTCATCCAATGCAAGCGATCAATGACTTCTTGAGAATAGGCGCCAAAACGTAAAACTGCCCCAATCCCTTCGTTCATCGTACAGTACGCTCGGTTGCCGTCTGTTTTGTTTTCCACCACGAGAACCGGCATATTGGCAGAGGTGATGCCCCCCATTGGGCCAACCGCTTGCACGTGGTGACAAGGAATCAGTTGAACTTCCCCAGATGCTAATAAATGACGTACCTCTTCTTCCGTTTCGCCCCAGCCTTCAAAAAGTCCCGCTCCAACACAAGCGCCTTGAATCGGATCGATCATCTGGTCGTAGCGGATCGGTGGTCCTGCGTGCAATAGGACTTTTCCTTCACCTAATTCTGGAATGACACTGACTGCTGGAACGACATCCAACAAAAAAGGCGAACCGGCAACGATCTTGGCAATAACGGCTTGGTTTGCTTCTTCAATAGTTTCGTACACGATAACTTCCTCCTACTCTGATAGTGACACTTGTGCTAAGAAACGTAAGGCTTTTTGTAACGTTACGTTCCCACCAGCAATTGGCTGCCAGTCGTATTGAACGACTTGACCGTGATGTGTCTGGATCGCTTCTGCAAAGCTACGCAACCCTACATTGATGAACGCGTCATTCGACAACAATTCGCGGCTCTTTTCAGATGGCTCTGGCAACCCATCGGCAGTTGTCACTGCTTTTGGCAACAGCTTACGACTAATTGGGGAAAAGGGATGGCCGAGCATTGCTAAAGCTTTTTTGACTGCTTGGGCATTGCTTTGACACAAAATCACGCCAGCTGCGGTTAAAATCTCTGCTTGCTCGTTGCTATCTTGGGGGTCTAAATCAGTTCCAACGATCGTAGCGATCACCGCTAACTCCCGACCAGCTGCTTGTGCTTCTTCCTTCAATGATTTGATGGTCGGTGCCAATTCACTCGCCATATCTTGATGAGAGCCGTACCCTAAAACGATATCTAACAAAATCACTGCCGTTTCAGGATCTTCCCCCGCTTGTTTCAACAGTTCGATCCGCTTTGTTGGGTCGATCATCGGATGGGGCTTGCCTTGAGTATAAATGTCATCACCTAAATCGATGATCTCATGGCCAGCTGCTTTTAAGATGTACCCTTCCTGATGGGTATCTTCTTGTTCCAGATTTAATCCTGCTTTAACAAGCATCGCTGCTTCGTACGCCAATGTTCCGCCAGAATAGTAAGCTTTGATTTTTTGTTGTTCAGGTCCAAAAGTGGCAGCTGCTGTTTCCTCTTTCACTGGCTCTAGTCCAATCTGTTCTTGACGTAGCAGCTGCACGGCTAATTGAGCCGCTTCTTCCAGCGTGTAGGCTCGGTAAAGATTTTCTTCGTGGTCCGTTGGCTCTTCCCCAAGAAAAATCGTGACTGCAGGTTTTGTTCCTCTTCTTAAAAGTGCCAACACTTCATCTCGGACACGTGGTGCAGGTGGTTTGGAGATCACCACGATCACCTCCGTATCAGGATCGTGTTCCAAGGCAAGAATGCTATCTTTCATGGTTATCCCACCGACGGCTTCTTTGAGATCTCGTCCACCGGTTCCGATGGCTTGTGTCACACCGGCACCCAATTTATGAATAATAGTGGTGACTTCTTGGATACCAGTACCCGAAGCGCCGACAACACCGATTTTCCCTTTACGGACGGCATTGGTGAAGGCTACTGGTATCCCATTGAGAATCCCTGTGCCACAATCTGGTCCCATTAAAAGAAGTCCTTTTTCATGCGCCAGTTTCTTTAGCCGAACTTCCTCTTCCAATGAAACGTTATCACTGAAACAAAATACATGTTTGCCCGCTGCTAATGCGGTTTCAATTTCTGGTGCTGCCATAGTACCGGGAATCGATAAGACAGCGACCTTCGCATCTTTTCCAAGATCTAAGGCTTTTTCCCAAGTTTTGACGCTTTGGGTTTCCTCTCCTGCGCTATTGCTTTGGTCCGATAAGAAGGCATCGATTTCTGACAGGACTGTTTCGATGATTTCTTCCTCTTCGATGTCTAAAACGAGCACCATATCGTTGGATGTCGCATTGCTCATCTCCTCGGTATAAAGACCACCCGTCTTGAAAATGTCCTTATTGGCAGGTGTGCCCATCATGACCGAAGCGTTGTTGATCCCTTCGATCGTCAGTAGACGATTGGTCAAAAGCATTAAAACAATGGAATCTTGGTAATTGTTTTTTTGAATAATAGTGTGTAACATGGGTCTCCTCACTCTCCTGTTCCTGTCTGTGCAAAGGCATCTGACCCAGAATACTGGTCAAAATGAACCGTGTCGCTAATGAGATAGCGATAAATGTTCTTCTCGATGGGAATGCCTTCTGCCATATATTTTTCATAGGTTAGTTGATTGATCTCGCCTGGATAATAGACTTGCTGGAACTGTTCAGCAGCCGGTATGGCGTGCAGCTCTTCGATCATCGTTTCCACCGACTCTTTAAATGTGTCTAAATCTGTGAAGCGTTGCGGATCGATCAGCAAAATAAACTGCCCTAAGTCGCGACCTTTCGTCAGATCGTTGTACATAGAGGAAACATGCTTGCCAAAAGGCAGCCCTAGGAGCATTCCAGACAAGATATCCACCATCATCATCAACCCAAAGCCTTTTGGTCCTGAGATTGGCAATAACCCATGAACATGATGCGGATTCGTTGTTGGCTTGCCATGGGCATCAACGGCCCATGTTGCAGGAATCTCTTTATTTTTGGAGCGAGCGTCTAATATTTTGCCCCACGCTTGGACCGTCGTTGCCATATCAAAGACCACCGGTGCCCCCTGTTTTCGTGGTGCGGCAAATGCGATTGGATTGGTACCAAAATAATTTTCTTTGCCGCCAAAAGGAACCACCATTGAATCTGATTGGCACATAGATAATGCAATCAAGTCAGCTTCTGCAGCTTTTTTGACATAATAGGATAGCGCCCCACTATGACTCGTTTTCCGTACACCAACTGCCGCGATCCCAGAACGTTTAGCCATCTCAATGGCATGCTTTGTCGCTTCTAATACAACGACCTGCCCTGCGCCATTTTGACCGTGAACGATCCCGCAGCTCGGCCCAGTCTCTTCAAACGTGATCTGTGGAGTGCGATTCATTCCACCTTTAGCGATCCGCTCTGCGTAATAGTCTACCCGTACAGCCCCATGAGAGTGGATCCCGCTGGCATCGGCAAAGACCAAATGCTCTGCAACGATTGCTGCGTGCGCTTCAGACAAACCAGCAGCCGCTAATTTTTTTTGGATCAATTGCTGTAACTCTTGTGACTGTACAATAACCGTCTCTTCCATTTTCTAAACTCCTTTAAATTTCCGGATCGCGGTTGCAATCTTTGGAATAAATATAGGTCAATGGTTCGTCACGACCAACACCATAGGCCGCTTGCTGTACATAGGCACTCATGAAAATGTAGTCGCCTTTTTCCACCGGGAACCACTCATTGTCTAAGTTATACATCCCTTTACCTGACAGTAAGTACGCCCCGTGTTCTTGATAGTGGGTCTCAATGTAGCCATGACTTGCCCCTGGTTCAAAGGAAAGGATATGAATATTCATGTCAAAGCCCAACTCTTTCGGTAAGAAATCCCAAAGCAAGACGTCTGCCATCCCTTCGTATTGGATCGGTGTCAACTCTGAAAGATTCCCCACTACTTTGTAGGATTGGTGATTTTCTAACTGTTGGTAACGCTTCTTATACAAGAACACTTCTGTCGCTTCTTCTTGGAGATTTTTCATATACAGTTTTTCTCCAGCAGGCAGATAGATATAGCCTCCGTCCGTCAATGTATGGGTTTCTTTGCCATCACTTACTTCCAGTTTGCCCGAGATGACATACAAGAAACTCTCGATCTCTGGACCGCCGAAGCCCAATTGGTTGGCGCCCTCTTTTTTGAATGAAATGATGTAATCGACAAAAGACGCCCCTAATTTTGGTGTGCCGAGTATCGAACATTCACAGTTTTCGAATCCTGGAATGACATTATTCACTAACCCGTCATGCGGCAAGATCGCAAAATTATTTTTTCTAATGACTGCACGTGATTGCAGCAATCCATCTAAATAGCCCGTATTATTATTTTTGTATCCCATGTGTGTCCCTGCTTTCTATTCTTTGTATGCTAGCTCGTAAAGGGAAGCTGCTAAAACTTCTACCCCAGCTGTTAAATCTTCGATAGTTGTTGCTTCGGCTGGGTTGTGGCTAATCCCATCAATACTTGGTACAAACAGCATCGCCGTTGGAAAATGTGGTGCAATGATTTGGGAATCATGACCCGCCCCACTATGCATCACTTTGTAGCGTTTGCCGGTTTGCTTCACCGCTTGTTCCACCGTGGCAACGATCGTATCGTCCATCGGCACTGGGCGTTCATCCATCCATAGGTCCATCTCCACTGTCAGGTCGTGCTCTTTGGCGATCGCTTGAATGATCTGTTCTGCTTCAGCAGTAAAGGCATCCAATAGCTGCCCATCAGTATGGCGACAATCCATCGTAAACAACACTTCACCAGGAACCACGTTAACCGTATTCGGCTTTGGCTCAACTTTACCGAATGTCACAACTAATGGATCCCCAAGATCTAAGCCACGGTCGATCACTGCGGCACACATTTTGGCAAAACCATACACAGCATCTTGACGATAGCCCATCGGTGTGGTGCCTGCATGATTGGCTTGTCCTTTTAAGACAAAGGTGTAGCGCTTTTGACCAGCGATACTATTGACGACTCCGATCTGCAAGTTTTCTTTTTCTAAAACACTGCCTTGTTCGATATGGATTTCCACGAAGGCTTTGATGTCTGATCGAACCGGTTCTTGTGGGTCGCGAAAATCAAAGCCTTGGCGTTGCATCTCTGCCACGAAGCTATTGCCTTCAAAATCTGCGATCGCTTCAACATCGGCTTTTTTGGCCTCTCCGACAAAGTTTTTACTTCCCCAAAAAACGGTTGGAAAACGACTGCCTTCTTCTTCTGCCATTGAGATGACTTCCAAGGAGCGTAAAGGTTGCCCATAGGTCTCTTTTAAATACTTGATCGCTAAAGCAGCAGCAACGACCCCGTATTGACCGTCTAATGTGCCACCGTTGACGACGGTATCGATATGTGACCCTGAAAGAATCGTTTCTTCTGGATACTGGCTGCCTTCCATTCTGCCGAAGAGATTGCCGACTGCATCATAGGACGTCGTTAAGCCAGTTTCTTTTAATTGTTTTTCTACAAATGATTGCGCTTCTTTCCATGAATCGGTATAAAGCAGTCTAGTCATTCCTCCAGTTGGATCACTCCCAATCTGAGATAATGCATCGATCATTGCCGCTACTTCTTTTTTCAACTCCATTGTTCTGCCTCCTTTGATTTATACGGTTATTGTAAGCGTGTTACTGAAGGACATCATTGTTCACTTTCGACAAAACCGTTTCTATTTTTAGTCATAACGCTGTTTTCTAAACCGCTTCCTTCTCCTATACTCTTCCTTATACTATCGAAGAAGAGAAAGGAAGAAAACAATGGTTTATCCTAAAAATGCCTTTGCGCAAACAGAAAAAATCCAATTTGACACCTACGGCACTTTGCCGTTAGAAGTGACGATCCTAAAAGCAGCGCAGCCTCGGATCAGCCTTTTGTATTTTCATGGTGGTGGCTTCCTCTATGGTCAGCGAGAAGACCTTCCGCAGGATTATGTCCACCAATTGCTGGCTGCCGGTGTTAGCCTTTATCTCTTTGATTATCCACTGGCTCCCGAAGTAGCGCTGAACGACATTTACCTTCATACAAAAAAGGCAGTGGAATGGTTTTTGACAGAGGGCTGGCACTTCAGCGGCGTTGGTGCAAATGAGTACATTCTATTCGGTCGCTCCGCCGGCGGTTTTTTAGCGACCTTACTGACCGCACGCACAAAGCATCCGGAGCAAAAAGGCTTGATCCGATTTTACGGATACCAAGAGTTGTTTTATAAAGAATTTTTGCAGCCGGCACGCTTTTACACGCAATTTCCGAAAGTCCCGCCACTCGACGCCGAAGCTATGATCGAAAGCCAACCAATCACCCACGGCACGTTAGAAAAACGATTCCCTTTGTACCTTTCCGCCCGTCAATATGGCAACTGGCAGCGTTATTTAGGCAATCGGGAACAGCTGGCAGCCTTGGCGATTCCTGCTGCCGCTTACAAAGACTTTCCTCCTTGCTTTGTCGTTCATTGCAAAAAAGATCCAGACGTTCCCTTCAGCGCCTCCGAAGCTTTCGCAGCACAAGTCCCCCGTGCCAAAACACTTTGGCTCGATTTAGATCAGCATGACTTTGATCGGACACCAAACACTGTCGCTGATGACTGCTATCGACAGATGATTTCATGGCTCCTTTTAATAATAGAGAAACAATGAGCGTAAACTTATCCGCGTTTCCTTAATAAATAAAAACAGGCGATCTTCAAAGGAATGTTCCCTCTAAAGATCGCCTGTTTTTTGATTATAGTGAGTTGAAGTTATTCACGACATTCTCAACACTGAAGCCGAATTCCGCTAAGACTTTGTCGCCAGGTGCTGATGCACCGAAGTGATCGATCGCGATCACTTTTCCATGACAGCCAGTGTAACGTTCCCAACCAAATGGGGAAGCCGCTTCGATCGCTACGCGTTTCTTCACTGCTTTTGGCAAGACGCTTTCTTTGTATTCTGAGCTTTGTGATTCAAACAGATCACAGCTTGGTAAGGAGACCACCGATACATCGATGCCTTCTTCTGCCAATTTAGCTTGTGCTTGAACCGCAAGATTCACTTCAGAACCTGTGGCGATCAAAATCCCCGCTGGTGTTTCACCGGATTGTTTTGAAATCACATAGCCACCTTTTGCGACATTTTCATCCGCACCAGTTTGCGTGCCTTCGATCACTGGTAGGTTTTGTCGGCTTAAGACTAAGACCGTTGGTTTATCCGTTGTTGTCATGGCCAATTTCCAGGCAGCACGGGTTTCATTGCCGTCTGCTGGACGAATCACTTGGACATTTGGCATGCAACGGACGCTGGCTAATTGCTCGATTGGCTCATGCGTCGGTCCATCTTCTCCCACCGCCACGGAGTCATGCGTCAAGACATAGATCACAGGTGCATGCTGGATCGCAGACAAGCGCACCGCTGGACGCAAGTAATCAACGAAGACGAAGAATGTCCCGCCATAGATTCGTGTACCGCCATGCAATTGGATTCCGTTCATCGCTGCCGCCATCGCAAATTCTCGCACACCAAACCAAATGTTGCGGCCTTCGTATTGACCAGGTTCAAAGTCTTTTTCTGCTGCCACCATCGTGTTGTTGGAGCCAGAAAGGTCAGCCGATCCACCCCAGAGACTAGGGACGGCTTGGGATAAGGCTTGGATCATCTCTTTGCTGGAAACCCGACTAGCTTGTGAGCTGCCAACTTCGTAGCTTGGTAATGTTGCATCCCAATCTGCTGGCAATTCACCCGCAAAGGCTTGTTTGAATTGCGCCGCAAGTTCTGGGTAGGCTGCTTCATAGGCACGGAAGGTTTCGTTCCAAGCGACTTCAGCTTTTTGCCCTTCATCGATCATGGTTTCTTTGAAGCGCGCGGCAACTTCTTCAGGTACGGTAAATTCTGGGTATTCCCAACCATAAATCGCTTTAGCTGCAGAAATGCCTTCGGCACCGATCGGCGCACCATGAACGGCAGAGGTGCCTTGATTTGGCGCACCGTATCCGATCACAGTCTTGATTTCGATCAAGGTTGGTTTGTCGCTTTCAGCTTTTGCTTCGTCGATCGCTTTTGAGATTGCTTCTAAATCATTGCCGTCTTCAACGAGAATGTGTTGCCAGCCATACGCCTCAAAACGCGCACCGACATTTTCTGTAAAAGCTTTTGAGGTCGGACCATCTAGGGAGATGTCATTTGAATCGTACAAGACGATCAGTTTGTCTAATTTCATGTGACCCGCCATGGATGCAGCTTCTTGCGAAACACCTTCCATCAAGTCCCCATCGCCACATAAAGCGTAGGTATAGTGATCGATGACTTGATACTTGTCGCGATTGTAGGTTGCAGCCAAGTGGGCTTCGGCCATTGCCATACCGACTGCCATAGCGATCCCTTGTCCTAAAGGTCCAGTGGTTGCTTCCACGCCGTCTGTGTGATCGACTTCTGGATGTCCTGGCGTGCGGCTATCCCATTGACGGAAGTTTTTTAGATCCTCAATGGTCACATCGTAACTAGACACATGCAACAAGCTGTACAATAGCGCCGAACCGTGTCCAGCAGACAAAACAAAGCGGTCACGATCCACCCAGTTGCGAGAAGTCGTTGGATTGACTTTCAAGTGTTTGGTCCACAAGGCATAGGCCATGGGTGCTGCCCCCATCGGTAATCCTGGATGTCCTGAATTGGCTTTTTGTACGGCTTCGATACTTAATGTACGAAGGGTGTTCACTCCTAATTGATCGATTTTATCAAATAATTTTTTCAATTAAATTGCCTCCTTCACTTTCTTCAGCCAGCATGTTTCTATTCACTGCCTTTTCACAATAGAAAAGAACCAGACACCCAAAGTTTACAGGCTAGGAGGCATCTAATGCTCCTCTTTTTAACAGTCCGCAACTTGAGTCGTCCGGTTATTTTGCTTTCGGCTTTGCTTAGCTACTCAAAACTTTTCCAGTCATTTCTTGATAATCTGCGACCATGATCGACCATGCTTTGGCAATGTCATCATCTAAACCAAACAATCCACTGCGTCCGACAATATAGATGTCTGGATTGGCTTCATCGATCCGTTTGAAGGATTTCCGATTGGAGGAACCATCCATTTCAATGACATAGTGATAGTCGTATTCTTCCCGTAATTCCCGCAGTTCAACAATTTTATCTAACGCCCCTTCAATAAAGCGTTGGCCAGCAAACCCTGGATCAACCGTCATGATCGTGACTTTATCCAAACGATCGATATAAGGCAAAATGACCGATACTGGCGTTTCAGGATTTAAGACGATCCCGGCTTTTAATCCGGCATCATGGATTTGATCGATCAGACGAAATGCTAACCCATCCAAAACTTCAGCGTGCATGCAAATCCATTCACAGTTGATATCGATCAGCTGCTGCACCCAAAAGGCAGGTTCAGTGACCATCAAATGAGCGGACAAAGGCAAAGTACTGATTTTGCGGACCTCTTGAATAAACCATGGGGATAGGGAAATATTGGGTACGTAATGACCATCCATAATATCAATATGATAGGAGTCCACTTGGTCATTCAAAAAAGTGATTTGCTCTTTAAATTTATCTAGATCCATCGTCATCAGTGACGGTGAAAATTCAACTTTGTTCATAGACTTATCCTTTCTCCTCGATCAGTCTTGTACTGAGAGGAACGATTCTTCTTTCAATTGAATCGCTTTTCTTAGAAAATTTGAATATCATCTAAATCGATTTCTTCTTCTTCCACTTCTGCTTGCGCGGCTACTTGTTCTTCAGTGACATTTTTCTTGATCAAAGCCAAGGTGATCCCAGTCACTACTATATTTACCAACAAAGCTACTGCCCCAGCCCATGGACGAGTCATAGTCGGCAGCATCAGCACACCACCAAACGGTACCGTTGCATCTGCCCCTAAGACCATTGAAACAGCACCTCCAGCAGCGCCACCGATAGCTGTTGCGATCAGCCCTCGGACGATATCGTTCATAACGATTGGGATCACCCCTTCAACGATATTGATCACACCCATTGGTACGGCAGATTTTAACGTTTCCACTTCTACAGGCGTATAGATGTTTTTGCCGAACAATTTTGCAATAAAGAATGCTAAACCAAAACCGATTGGTGTTGCAGTATTGACTAATTGCAACGCAGTGATCGGTCCATTGATCCCTTCTGCTTGCATCGTCAGAACAAAAGCAAAGACCGTTTTATTGATTGGTCCGCCATAATCAACGCCACTCAACAAGCCGATGACCGCACCAAAAACCAATAATGAAGAGGAGCCTAAGCTATTTAATGCGTTCGTTAGTAAGTTCGTAAAGGCAGTGATCGGTGTACCGATAATATAGACCATGATCAGACCACCGATCAAAGAGGTCAAAAAGGGAATGATCAATGTCGGCATCAAGCCTTTCGCCCAATTTGGTACTTTAATATATCGTAAAATAGCAATTACTAGATATCCAGCTAAGTAGCCGCCCAAGATTCCCCCAATAAAACCTGCACCAATGGCATTGGCTGTCAAACCAATAATAAACCCTGGCGCGATCCCCGGTTTTTCGGCAATCGCATAAGAAATTCCTGTCGCAATGACCACCGGAAGCAACCCGAGTCCTGCACCTCCCATCGTAGCTAAAGCATCCCAAATCGTAAATTCACCTGGCACCAGTTGTCCCTGACTGGTGCCGCCGAAAGCCATGCCAATGGCAATCAAGAATCCGGCACCGCAGACGATCGGAATCAAATAGGAGATGGCTGTCAATAAATGTCCTTTTAAATTCAATGCTTTGATTTTTTCCATAGTTTCCTTCCTCCTTCGGTTTGCTTAGACCGCCTGCTGTTGGACGACCTCTTTGGCTTTTTCCAACAATTTGCTTGGGGACTTGATGGCAACTTCGGTCGGCACTTGAATGATCCGTTTCCCTTCAAATCGTTCACGTCCTGCTACTTTGACGTCAACTGCTAAAATCACGACATCTGCAGCCGCAATCGCTTCAGGTGACAATTCATTTTCACGGCCGATCGTTCCTTGTGTTTCCACATGGATCTCGTAACCTGCCTTTTTAGCCGCATTTTCTAACTTTTCTTGCGCAATATAAGTGTGAGCGATCCCTACTGTACATGCACATACTCCGACAATTTTCATAATAATTCCTCCTTAAATTTTCTGTTATCCTTGAAATGCTTCAATCACTTGCTGCGGCTCTTTTGCTTTCAACAAGGCAGCCGTCACCTCGTCATTTCCTAATTTCCGAGCGAACAAAGAGAGTAGTTTCAAATGCTTTTGCGCCCCTTCCGTGTCATCACCGACGGCAAATAAGATAATTCCTTTCACTCCCTTGCCATCCAACGTTTCCCAAGGGATCTCTTCTTTTAAAACCCCGATTGCTACGCCGATCTCCTTCACATGAGCACTTTTTCCATGGGGAATGGCAATGTAATTGCCAATCCCTGTTTGACCGACTGCTTCCCGCTCATAGACATCTTTTAAAAATGCTGCCTGATCCGTCAAGTACTCATTGGTATATAAAAGCTGACTCAATTGCTGCAGGGCTTCTTCTTTAGAAGCTGCCTCCATGTTGGTTTTGATTATTTTTGGATCAATCACTGTTGAAATATCCATTCGTTTTCCTCCTCTAGTTGATTACCTTTTACCTTACTGAATTGACCATTCATTCCTATCAGCCACGTTGGTTGAGAAGGAAGGCTTCGATTTCTTCTTTTGATTTTTCTGCAATGAAGTGCAGATTTTCTTCATAGGCGAAACATTTCATTAAACGGATGACTGCTTGTTTCACCGCGGTTGTTTCGTTAGTCTTCATCAGGATCGCAAAAATCGTTTTTGCTTGCAGCGTTCCCTGCCAAAGGACTTCTTCACCTCTGACGAGGACGATTCCGCTTTTTTTCACCACAGCACTTTCAATGTGCGGTAGCGCAAAATCTTCAGCAATCATCGTATTGCCGCTCGCTTCTCGGGCTTGCAGAGCTTCAAATAGCAAGGTTTTGCTCTCCGTCAGCCCGATTGTTTGGCTAACTGCTGCAATCTTCCTTAAAACATCGACTTTCGTCTCTCCAGCTTCTGTTGAAACTAAAGTAAGGGACAAAGGGAATTTAGTCATTTCTCACCCTCCCAATCATCGCTTCAAGGCGTTTTTGGTCTTCCATCGTCAGCATGGCACTCACGATCACGACCGGAATCGGACTATCGATCGTTAATTGAACGGTTGAGATGATCATCTCCGTATCCGGGTGCTGCTTTAAAGCCGCTTCCACATCACGAGAAGGTAGGACAGCCGTGATTGCCAACTCACGAAACTTCTTATGCACTTTTACTTTTAATAATTCGGAGGTCCCGATTCCCGTAGTACAGACGATCATGACCTTGAGTTGTTGGGGATGTTCTTCGATCGCTTGAGCAAAGTAAAGGGTGACAAAGCCGATTTCATCTTCTGTGAGCACTGGCAAATCATACACTTGACAGATTTCTCTTGCAGTCTCTTCGGTAGCAAAAAACAAATCTGTGTATTCTAATTTGATTTGCTCCAAAAGATTGTTTTTGACTTCGATCCCATGTCGCAATCGATTGATCATTGGTTTGATATGGCGAGCCAATTTACCGAATAACTCCTCGTCTTCAAATGAGCGCTGCAGCTGAGTGCTCATTTTTTCTATAAATGCATTGGAAATCAGTTTTACTTGTTCTGACAGATCCTCTAGTTCATCCGTGGCCTTTTGCATCCGTGAGGAGACGAGGTACTGATACATATAATAGCTTTCGTTTTCTGGTAATTTCGTATGCAAGTACTGTTCGCTATTGCCAATGATCTCTTTGGCGATGGTGGCTAACTCTGGGTTTTCTTGCATTTGCTGTTTCTCTTTCTCATCTAAAATATCCTCGTTAAACGAATTCCCTACTTTGCGAAACCGCCGCAATAAGATATACAGGTGAGAAAAAATATTGATGTTGTATGGGTGAGGAATTACTAAGCCTAGGTGATTTTCAATCAAATTCAGCTGTCGCAAAACAAACTCCGCATCATAACGGTTGAACGCCTCATTCGTCACATGCAGATCATCCAAGCGGATATTGCGGGTTTGCTGGATATACTCCTGCAATGCACGACGGATATTTTTTTCTGCACCGTTCACCCCGATCATTTTATTTTTGCGGGAAACCGTCAGCTCAAAACGCTGCAAAGCTTCAGAAATTAATTTCTCATCACTGTTGATAACCGTTTCACTCACATAAAAAGGCTGATACAGGGAAAAAATATTCTTTCTTTTTGGAGAAATAAGCAATAGCTCCTCCATCACTTTGTTCCGGCGTTCCACTGGTGTCAGCGCATTTGGCATTTCCGCTTTCTGACTCTGGGGCTTTTCTTGATGATGGAAACTTAAGCGGTAGCCTTTCCCTTTTTCTGAGAGAATCACATAGTCAATCGCGGCATCCTCATTGATCGCTTTTACGATGCGATAAATCGACTTTGTAGAAAGTCGAAGCGCTGCGGATAGTTCATCGGCCGTGACAAATTCTCTCGTATTGGAAAGAATATGGATGATTTTTCTCTTTCGTTGTTCCATAACAGTCATGTAACCGTTCTCCTTTCTACACACTTATCATAGCACTAGGAAATGTAAGCGTTCTATCATTCTTTGTCCCCTTCATGGGACAAAGATGATCAATAATAAGAATTACAATACAACGTTAAGGACAAAAAAAACAGCCATTTTTCAAAATGGCTGTAACAAAGTCAGTGTTATCATCAATGTTCATTATTCAACTGTTGGAATAAGAAAAGCTGCTAGTTCCCATGAAACGAGAAGGAAAACGCCGTTTATCGAAACCCTTCAACCGTCGTTAAGGAGCAATCCAGGTTTGAGCGCCTATACAGCAAGCGAAATAAGCACGCTCATTGAAAGGAACGATTTGAGCTTTTACATCAACGAACGATAAAGCTCAATAATCTCTTCTAAAGTCGTTTCCCGCGGGTTGCCTGGTGTGCAGACATCGTTCAAGGCATCTTTGGCGATGGCTGGGATATCTTCTTCTTTGACGCCTAATTCAGAAATGGTCGCTGGAATGCCCACATCTTTGCTTAACTGATCGATTGCTTGGCAAGCAGCATCTCGGACGTCTTCAAGTGACATCGTTTCTGCCCCTTCAATGCCTAAAACGATCGCGATCTCACGGTATTTTTCACCCGTAAAGTCTTTGTTGTATTTCATGATGGTTGGCAACAAAGACGCGCACGCTACTCCGTGAGGAATGTTGTACCAAGCGGACAATGGATGTGCCATGCCGTGGACTAAGCCCAAGCCGACATTTGAAAAGCCCATACCGGCAATGTATTGCCCTAGTGCCATCGCTTCTCGTCCTGCTTGATCGCCATTCACGGAATCTCTCAATGATCGCCCGATGATCTCGATTGCTTTGATGTGCAGCATGTCAGTCATTTCCCAAGCGCCTTTGGTGATGAAGCCTTCGATGGCGTGGGTCATGGCATCCATTCCCGTTGCGGCTGCCAAGCTCTTCGGCATCCCCATCATCATATCGCTGTCCACAAAGGCTACTAGAGGAATATCGTGAGGATCTACACAAACGAATTTCCGATGATTTTCTTCATCTGTAATCACATAGTTGATCGTTACCTCGGCTGCAGTCCCAGAAGTTGTCGGTACCGCTAAAATCGGCAAGCATGGATGTTTCGTGTCTGCCACGCCTTCCAAACTAATCACATCGGAAAATTCAGGATTCGTAGCAATAATCGCAATCGCTTTTGCCGTATCGATCGGTGAACCACCGCCAATCGCAATGATACAATCAGCTTGGGCTTCTTTGACAAACGCTAAGCCGTCTTTGACATTTTGAATCGTTGGGTTGGGCACGATCCCATCATATAACGCATAGTCGACACCTGCTTCATCCAATAATTTCGTCACTTTGGTTGCTACTTCAAATTTCACCAAATCTTTGTCGGTGATCACTGCCGCTTTTTTGAACCCTCGTGCCTTGAATTCTGTCGGTACGTTCTCGATCGCTCCTTTTCCAAAATACGATGTTTCATTCAAAATCATTCTATTCGCCATTCTTCCTACCTCCATTTGTTTGTTTATTCACAATATAGTTTAAATAGAAAAAACTGAAAGCCTTTTCTATTCTTCTACCATTGATTATACCTCAAGATAGCCTGCTCGGGGAGTGACTTTGAAAGCGTCAGCCAATTTTTTCAGATTTTCATCTGTAATGGTTTGTAAAATTGGGCCTTGCGCTTTGACATAGGTGTACACTTCCGCAGCTTTCTCTGCCGTTTCAATCAAGCCAAAGACTTCGTCCATATCTTTGCCAGCGCCATAGATCCCATGTTGTGGCCAAAGAACCAAACGGGTTTCTTTCATTTTAGCAGCCGTTGCTTCGCCGATTTCATTCGTTCCTGGGACCATCCAAGGAATGATGGAAACGCCTTCTGGGAAGACAACCAAACACTCCGTACACATTTGCCACAAGGTCCGCGTGAAACTGCGTTCATCCAACTCATGGGTAAAACTCATGGCCAAAAGATGCGATGCGTGGTTATGCATGATGATTCGGTTTTCTGGATCGACCGACAAGCGAGCGATATGACTCATGAAATGACTTGGCAATTCACTCGTTGGCACCGCACCATTTTCCAAGCCCCAAAGCAATTCCAATGTTTGCCCATCTTCTTTGACCCGAATCACACCAAGGTTTTCCGCTGGATGTGCGGCTACATTTTTAAAGTATTTTCCTGAACCTGTCACAATAAAGTACTTGCCGGCTAGTGCCGTAGCATCAAAAATCATGGGAATTTCCCGCAAGACGCTTTGCGGATCGATGAAAGGCAAGATCTCTTCTTCTGTTAATAAGTAAGAAATATTGCCACCGTTGCGCTCATCCCACCCTAAACGGTAAAGATTTGCTGTTGTTTCCATCATTTCTTGTACAAAATTCGCTTGTAAAATATCAATCTTTTTCATCGTTCTCCTACTTTCTGGCTTTTAAGACGGTTTCTTCATAGGCTTTCACTTCTGATAGCCAATCCAGACCTGCTGGTACCCCTTGGCTTTCACAGAAGTAATTCCAAACATCTGCATACGGATAGTCTTTTAATTCTTCCGTCATGGCTAAACGAGTGGTGAAATCACCTGACAATTCGATTGCTTTTAGTTCTTCGATCGGTTCTAGCATCGCTTTTAGCAACGCTTTTTGAGTATTGCGCGTCCCGATCACCCACGCAGCGACCCGATTGATCGTCGCATCAAAGAAATCTAACCCAATGTTGGTTTTTGGCAATAAGTCATTGCGAACCAATTCGCGGCCAATCTCTTGCAGTTCATCATCCATGATCACGACATGATCACTATCCCAGCGTACAGGACGGCTGACATGCAGCAAAATGCCTTTGCTAAATAGTGCCAATGAAGACAATTTATTGGAGATCACCTCGGTTGGATGGAAATGTCCAGCATCCAAACAAATCAATTTATCGCGCGTCAAGCCATAGCCCATATAAAATTCATGAGAGCCGACGGTGTAGGCTTCGGCACCAAGACCAAACAACTTGCTTTCCACGGCATCTACCGTGTATTCCGCTGGCAATTCTTCAGCAAAAATCTCATCTAACGCTGTCATCAAGCGTTCCCGTGGTGTAAAACGATCGATCGGGTTGTCTTTGTAGCCATCTGGCACCCAGAAATTATTGACACAGACTTGCCCAGTTTCTTTCCCCATATAGGCAGCGATTTGACGAGAACGTTTGCCGTGTTCGATCCAGAACTGACGAACTTCTTCATCTGGTGAAGCAAGGGTAAAGCCATCTTTGAACATGGGATGTGAGAAAAAGGTTGGATTGAAGTCTAAACCTAAGCCTTGTTCTTTCGCCCAAGCGACCCATTTTTCAAAATGCTTCGGCTCCAATTCATTTAGATCCACTGCTTCCTCGGTGTCTAAATAGATGGCGTGAAGGTTCAATTTGTGTTTTCCAGGAATCAAAGAGTAGGCTTTTTCTAAATCTTGGCGCAACTCCTCTGGGGTATGGGCAGCACCAGGATAATTCCCCGTTACAGAGATCCCACCAGATAATGCTTCATCACTCAAAAATCCTTGGACATCGTCCCCTTGCCAAACATGCATCGAGATTTTCACATCGGCTAATTTTTTCAAAACCGCATCCGTGTCGACGCCTAATTTGGCATATGCTGTCTTAGCTTCTTCATAACGCTGTTGAATCGTTGTCATTTTTTCCTTCTCCTTCTATAAAACGTTTATAGTTGCTTAAAATCTTGTGATCAAAAGGCTGTGGTTCATGAACACTGCAAGGAAATGAGTGTTTGACCGCGCGGCGTGCTTCAACCAGCGACGTGAAGATGCCAGCACTCATCATCTGCATTAAAAGATTGCCGATCGCCGTTGCTTCACTTGGGCCAGCTTCGATCGTCAGCTGCGCAGCATCAGCCGTCAGTTGATTTAAAAAGCGATTGTTGGAACCGCCCCCCACGATATGCAGTTTTTGCAGCTTGTTCGTCGTACCTGTCAGCTGTTCCAGCTTTTGCAATTCGCTGGCATAACAAAGCGCTAAGTTATCATAAACACAGCGAGCCAGTTCCCCTGCGGTTTCTGGAACTTTCTGCTGGGTTTCTCGACAATACGCTTGCAGTTCAGTAATCATATTTTCTGGATTCAAAAAACGAGGATCATTGACATCGACAAACTGTTGAAAAGCAGGCGTTGCTTGCGCCAATTCCGCCAATTCTGCATAGGAATATTGATAATCTTGCTGCCGAGCCACTTCTTGGATCAGCCACATGCCCATGATATTTTTTAAAAAGCGAATCGTGTTGTGGGCACCCCATTCGTTCGTATAATTTTCATCGAAGGCGGCAAGGGAAACGTTGGGTACTTTGGTTTCGATCCCCAGCAATGACCATGTCCCGCTGCTGATGTAGCCCCACTCTGACCCTTCTCCGGGTGTACCGATGATCGCCGACGCCGTATCATGACTAGCGACAGTGACAAAGGTCGCTTGTGGCAAATCATAGGCTGGAAACTTCTGAGTTTGCAGTGTGCCTAAAACCGTCCCAGCATCAACCAATGGTGGGAACAGTCCTTCTGTTACGCCAATCTCAGCTAATAATTCTGCATCCCATGTTTGGGTATTGGCATTTAGAAGCTGCATCGTCGAGGCATTGGTTTTTTCCGTGACCATCTTGCCGGTAAAAACGTAGCCCAAATAATCTGGAATCAACAGCAGTTTGTCGGCTTTTTGCAACAGTTGCGCTTCTTCTGTAGCTAATTGAAAAATCGTGTTGAAGGGCTGCAGCTGAATGCCTGTTTTCTCATACAGTTTTTGCAAAGAATAGCGCTGGCCAAAAGCCGCGATCGCATCATTGGTGCGACTATCTCGATAAGCGACTGGGTCGCCTAAACGTTCGCCTGCTTGATCGATCAAACAGTAGTCCACTGCCCAGGTGTCGATTCCGACGAAGCAGTCATTGATACCGGCTTGTTTCACTTTTTGCAGTCCTACTAAAATCTCTTGGATCAAATAATCGATCGCCCAGCGGTCAAAGCCTTCAAGGGGACGAAAGCCGTTTTTAAAGCGATGGATCTCTTCTAAAGTGATCTGCTCATTTTCCCAACGGCTCAACATCAGACGACCGCTTGATGCGCCGATATCGATTGCGATAAATGTGTTCACTGGTCTCCACCTTTCATTATCTTGGTTAAAAATAAATCGATTACAATTTACTGATTCATTCTTGTTGCCTCAATTTTAGCTTGACAATCAACGAGTTTCATCACACAATTTTGATAAAGACTTGCACAATCTTGGTAAAAAGGAGGATCCGATGGATTACTGGGAAAAAGCCAACCACTCGTGGTCAACCGATTCACTGCGTTACATCAACACTTCAACCCAAAAGCAGCGTGAACTTTTCTATTACATTCAAGAAATCGGCTATTTCAAAGCCAGCAAACCTTACTTTACAGAACGAGAGAACTTGCCTTCTTATTTGATCAAATATACATTGTCCGGTTGCGGTGAATTGCGCTACAAAGGAAAAAGCTATCAATTAAAAGCAGGTGATGTGTTTTTTATCGACTGCCTAGACTATCAGTACTACCGCACCGTTAGTCAAGAGCCCTGGGAAATGGACTGGATCCATCTATATGGCGCCAACGTCGCAGCGTTTTATGATGAATTTCTCAAAAATGGCAGTCCAGTTTTTCACACAAATCCTGCCAGCAGCCGCCAAAATCCGATCCATTTGGTCTTACAAGATTTATTGATGTTACAGCCAGAACCAAATGCGAAAACTGCCTTCCAAAGCTCTGTTTTGATCCATCAGCTACTCAATGAACTGCTCCTGCAAAAATATCATCTCGATTTTTCGGATAGTGAGATCCCGCCTTATATTTTGCAGATTCGTGACCAGCTAGAAGAGGATTTCCGTCAAGGGATCACCTTGGAATCTTTGGAGGAAAGGTACCATATCAATAAGTATCAAATCGTCAAGGAGTTTTCCAAATACATGGGCTTGCCCCCCATCGAGTACCAGATCAGCAAACGCATCTCTTACTCGAAAGACCTTTTGCGCTATTCTCGTCTTTCCATCAAAGAGATCTCATTGGCGATCGGCATCGAAAACACCGCCTATTTCAGCCGTTTATTCAAGAAAAAAGTCGGCATTTCACCTAGTGATTATCGACAAACGGAGAATGGACGGTAAAAAGAAACATGAAATCATTCACTGATTTCATGTTTCTTTTCATTGAATCTAAGGTTTTAGTTGGCAACAATAAGTGACTCTTTTTCATTCATGATCTTCTCAAATGCTGACGCATTCGTTACCACAACTGGCGTAATGGTCGCATATCCCTCTGCTTGGATAGCTGCGAGATCGGCTTTTATCAGCGGCTGGCCCTTTTTGATTGCTTGATTTGCTTCAATAAGGGTCGTAAAGTGCCTTCCCTCTAGCTCTACTGTGTCAACACCGATATGGATCAAAAGTTCAACGCCTTGATCACTGGTCAAGCCGATCGCATGCTTTGTTGGAAATAAAGCAGTGACCACGCCATCAAAAGGGGCATAAAAGGTGTTTGATTGTGGTTTGATTGCTTTCCCTTGCCCCATCAAGCCTTCTGAAAAAACTTTGTCAGGAACCTCTGTTAAGGGAACGACTTCTCCTTGAACGACTTCTTGAAAATTGATTTTTGTATTCACTGGCTCTTTTGAATTGACTGCTTTCCTTTTTTCAGGTTCTACAATTCCCCAAAAATAGGTGATTAGAAATGCCGCAACAAGCCCTACTACCTGCGAAGCAATCCCACCATAAAATCCACCATCGATTCCTGCTGGATTGATAATCAAAGGAATACCCAACAATCCTGAACCACCAAAAGAATACTGCACTGTCTGCATAAATCCTGCAATAACACCACCTAAACTTCCACTGATGACAGCAGCGATCAACGGACGTTTATAAGGAAGTAATACTCCGTACAATGCTGGTTCACTGACACCAATCAGGGTTGTCAGACCTGTTGAGTATGCGAGTGCTTTCGTTTTATCGTTTTTCGTTCGTAGACCAACCGCCACGACAGCTCCAGCCATTGCCATTTGGTTCGCTAAGAGCAGACCCATCACAGGATCGAATCCTTGCATCGCCATGTTGTTAAGAAAAATTGGAATGAATGCCCAATGCAATCCGAACATGAGCATCAAGATCCATGGTCCCCCAATCACCAGCCCGCCCAAAACCGGACTGAAGTGATAAACATTATTAACAAGCGTTGCCAGTAGACTTGATAAGTTGGATATAATTGGACCAACGACCAGCAAGGCAAGAGGGACAGAAACTAGTAACACGATAAGAGGCTGTACCATGAATCGCAAATCTTTCAACGGCCAATTCTGAACGAAGCCATTGATTTTGGCTGCCACCCAGACAGCAATGATTGCCGGAAAAACGGAAGAAGTATAGTCCATCATATTCACGGGAATCGACAAAAAGGTCAAACTACCTTCTGTCGCATACGGCAGCAAAGTAGGATAGATCAATGATGCCCCAATCAACATTCCGACATAGCTGTTTAATTTAAAATAATTTGCCGCCGAAGCACCTAATAAGATTGGCATGAAGTAAAAGAAAGCATTAGACAATGCATACAAAACGATATAGGTTCCCGAAGTTTCTGACAAAATACCTGCTACTGATAAAATCGTCAAGATCCCTTTGATCGTTCCTGACGCAGCCATAGCGCCTAAAGCTGGCGTGAAAATCCCTGAAATCGTGGAGGTAAACTGATCAAAAAGAGATTTTTTTGTTTTTTCATGGGTATTGTCTTCTATTAATTCGCCGACTTGTTGCAGGACCGCTTCATAGACATCGTTTACACGATTTCCTAAAACGATCTGGTACTGTCCGCCCTGTTCAACGACTGAAATCACTCCGTCAAGACTAGCAATGGTCTCCTTACTTGGGGTATCTGTATCATGCAATACAAAACGCAGACGTGTGACGCAATGGGTCACCGATTCGATATTGGCTTTTCCACCAATCTCCTTTAAAACCTCTGTTGCCAACTGCTGGTTGTTCATTTTTGCTCCTCCTCAATAAAAAGTTTGATTTCGCCAGTGATCCCCAAAGGCTCGAACAGGACAAACTGTGAAAGATAATCCCGCATACTGCGACCTAAATTATTGATCACTTCAATCTGGATGGAATTATTCGTTTCTTGAAGCAGGTCCGTCAACTCAAATGTATACGGTGTACTGATTCTTGTGCCTACACAATGACCGTTCACTGAAACAGTCACAACTTCTGAAGCATCTTCAATACTTAATAAAACCTCTCCTGCTGCTTTAGGGAAGTCCACGGTATAAGTGATTTTCCCGCTAAACCGACTGAAGTCATCACCGACTCCCAGTAAAGGCAATGACGAATATTGTTTTTGACAGGCAACTACCGCTTGCTCTTTCCCGATTCCTTCGAAAGTGACTTGCCATGGCTGATCGTTTAGATGAACTTCTTTCACTGGTTTGCTTCTATCAATACGCAATGGTTGTTCCGAGGTAGCTTCAAAAAGAATCATACTCTCTGCTGGTGCTAAACGAATCTCATAGCTGCCATTTTTATATGACACAGGTTTCAGTTTATTTTCTACTGGATCATATTGAACTAAAGGCTTCTTAGCAGGAAAAACAGCCTGAAACTGCAGCGATTCACTGTCATTTTCATTGAAAAGCATGAATATTTCATCTGTCTGCTGCTGATAATGATAGTAGCGCAAATACGGCAGAGCTTTTGATGTTTCTAAACGATCCCGTACCTTCAAGCCAACGTTATCAGTAAGTGCTGTGAGCGGTGTTACTTCCGTAAGGCGAGCGAGAAGCCGCAGTTCATGAGTAAGCAGAGTTTGTTCAAGGGCTTCTTTCACCATTTCCTCAACAAAAATAATTTGAATTCCAGATTCTGCGAGAGCTGTCAGCTTTTTGATCAATGGACCAGACATTCGCTCAGTATATGGAATGACTAGTGTTTGAAAGGCATACTCATTGATGACAAACGTTTGATCCGTAAATTGCGCATCAAGCATCATCTCAACCGAAACGATTTCAAATTCGTATTGATGTTCCATCAGTTCACGAACAACTTTTTGAATCGGCATATAAGCGCCTGCCCACTCCGCTTCAGCATGGTAAAGCACAGCAATATCCGCTTGATGTTTCCCGTCGCTAAATAGATAACTCAAACGATTCATATACGTCATCAGCTGTTTGAAGCCCTCAAATTGTGGATTATGGCCTTGCGCATAAAAGTGTGGCGGGCAATCGGCATCAGGAAAGTCATTCATTGAAAAAGCATGAGGGACAAAATGATTGACCCCTCGCACCAGCATGTGATCGGTTAGCCATTTCATCAGTTTGGTTCCTTCTGACCAACCATATGCACCGAAAACTTCGCACATCGTTCGACCTTGTTTCACAGGGTCTAAGTTTCCTAAAGATGCCCCCATTTTCCCTAATGCGTAATGGAAAAATTCGCCATCCCAGCCAGTAGATGTCATGGCTTCAAAGTATCCGTCATTTTGTTTCGGCATCAATTGATGCAAAACGACATCGATCCCTGCCATCGATTGTCCTTTCATCGATTGAAAGAAGTGACCTGCCCCATAGCCTAAACGTGCATGGGCATTGTTATCCTCAATTACATGTCCGATATAGTCGACCTTATGTTCCCGACACCAGCGTCCGATCCGCTGAGAAAAGTGTTGACTATATAGCTCAGAAACCAACGACATATAATTGTAACGAATCTTAGCCGTCTGTTTTGATTCACCACGATAGAGAGCCGGCAACAGCCCTCGCAGCTCAGTTTCAGATATGGCTAGCTGGTTTGCTAACAAAGTCAACAAATCATACCGCCACGGCAATGGCATATCTACTTTTCCAAGGACTGCATCAGGACCCTTGATATTCCCAAACCGCGGTTCATCTGAGAAAAATCCTTGGATCGTTGTGCCAAATTTCTCTCCAAAGTGTTGATAATGACTTTGATAAACCGTTTCCAGCAAAACATCCGTTGCTTCTGGTACCAAAGGATTCAAGTACCCTTGTGTCGAAGCTTCCCCGCCTTCTTGTGTCGTGTAAAAGATAAAGATACTCCACTCACCTTCAGGAATAGACCAATACAATGTCTCATCAATCATTGAGTCTGTAAGGTCGATCCACTTCTCCTCGCTGATCTGCTTAAATCCAGTTTTTTGGACCGCAACGGCGCTGATGATTTTAGCAGAAAAAAATGATTTGCCACTCTCGTTAACCGTTTCCCCTTCGGAATTCAAAATATTCGGTCGCTCTGCATTGGAACACCAATCCAACATAATTCCAGCATTCTTTTTTGGGCCTACAAAATCAAATTGTCGAAAATTCAAAAATTCTTTCTGCAAATGTCGATGATTCTTCTCAATTTCTCCTGCGGCGTAGCCTGTTGGAAAGTGCTTGTCATCCAAAATCCAAAGTGTCATTTGTCTTTTTTCACACTCTTCAATGATGATCGCCAACTCGTCCCACCATTGCGCTTTCAAAAATTCTTCATGAGGGCGTGATTCGATGCAGACAGATCGGATGCCGGCTTCGTAAATTTTATTGATGTAAGTTTGAATCGTCTCCTTCTCTTCTCCATGCATCCATAAAAACGGAAAAATATGATTATCATATTTTTCGTTCAATAAATTCGTTATCTTTTTCATACAAATTCCTCTTTCTTTCTCATTCAACTTCATTTAAAATCATAATAAATACGCTTTCAAATGTATCATAAGCAATTCTGCAGATTGAAACAATGTCATCTTCTTTGCAGATAATTATCATATTTTTAGATTTACGAAAGGAGGGGATTGTAATGACAACCGAAGAAATGGAAAAAAAGCTTTTTCAGTTATCTGAGCGGGAATGCTATCACAGAGACCATCCAAACCACCTTTCTGACTATTATCAACAGCTGGAAAAAGTGATGATCAATGGCCGACAAGTTTACTTATTCGATAATCTGATGGAAGAACAAGAAAACTTTACTCTGTTAAAGCAAAGCCGCTTCAGTCCAGTTCCTTATCATAACCACAGTTTTATCGAATTAAATTATATCTACTCAGGAACATGCACCCAATTGATCGATGATCAGAAAGTTACGCTGACAAAAGGACAAATTTGTCTGATTGATACCGGAATTCCCCATTCGATTGAAATGACTGGTGAAGACGATGTTTTGATCAATCTTTTGATCAAGCGGGATTATTTCGCTCAATTGATTAGTCGAGAACAGTTTAATGAAGGGGTCGTGCTTGATTTTGTTCTGACTGCATTGTCAGACAAGCACGCGCATGACCAATATATTGTCTTTAAGAACAATAAAGATGATCGGATCCATGCTGTGATTCAAGAAATGCTGAAAGAAACTTATGAAAAAGCCATTGGTAGTAAACGAATCATCAGCAATCTAATAGCCATTCTTTTCACTTTTCTCGTACGTGAGTTCGACTATCAGACCAACAAGCAAGAAGCGGCAAAAAAACAGCACATTCTAGCGATCTTGACCTATATCGAAGAGAACTTCCAAACGGTTACTTTGCCAAAACTCGCCACCCTTTTTAACTATTCTCCTTCCTATTTAAGTGCATTGATCAAACGAGAAACTAGTAAAAATTTGACCGAATTGATTATCGAAAAGAAATTGAATCTCGCCCACAACTTAATTGCTTCCTCCACCAAACCAATCACCCAATGTGCGGCTGAAGCAGGTTTCACCAATATCACTTTTTTCTATAAAAAATACAAACTGTATTATGGGCATACGCCAAAAAAGAAAAAATGATTCTATGTCGCTACTTGCTTAAATAAAAAAATGTGGCATAAGTTAAATATTCATGTTCTAAACAAAAAAAAGAGTGGTTACCCACTCTTTGATTTTTAAGATAAGTTCTTTATTGGTTAAACTGTTATCTGCTACTTTATTGATCACTAACTAAAATTGCTCAGGTGCAAAGTTATTTCAACCAACTCATCCCTAATACACCAACAATATAGAGCAAGCTACCAAGAGCTACAAATTGCTTTTCTCTGCCAACTTTTTGTTCCTTTAAGAGGACAATACTTCCATAAGTAGCAACAAGTAAGCTCATTTGAGAAAATGAATAGGTTACGCCTACACCTAAAGAAGACGATACAGCGAATAACGAAGTATTCGCGATAACCCATGTGCTACCAGTACCTAAATTGTGGATTATTTTGCGGAAACGCAACTGTTGCTTACTTTTCAAGGAAATTACGCTTCCCCCGAGAAACATCCCTACTGCCTGAGGCAAGAAAATCTGTGCGCCACTTATCTGAAACAGACCAGTGACTGTCACATATAGCATCAAAAAAGCTGAAGAACAACATAGATAAAGAAGTACTTGCTGTGTTAAGCCTGTTTGCTGATGAGTTGTCTTAGTTACAAGGAAAACACCTGTTAGAATGACTCCTAATGCCATGATTGAGAAAATTACAGTCGTTAAATCTGTCCATTCTTTGAGAAAGAAGCCAGATGCTAATGTAACAAATAATAATTGGGTCCCGACGGAGACGGGCATTACTTTAGAAACCTCCGCTTTCTCCAAAGCGAGAAATTGGAAGTATTGTCCGCAAGCCCAAAAAACCCCAGATAATAAACTGATGAAAAATGGCACCATGGCATAACTCACTTGATTCAAGAAACCAAATACACTACCGAAAATCAAGGCTGCGATTGTTGTTCCTAGCAGTTGTTCCTCTGATTTTCCTCCCATCAATTTAGCGACGATTGGCATTAAGCCCCATCCTAGTGCAGGCAGTGAGGCAAGCAATAAAAGTTGTACGGACATAAAAACTCCTTCTAAGTATTGTAAAAAAGCGAGAACACAAAATCTTGTAGAGGAAAACGTTACAGAAGCAATTCCTTCTCGACAAATTTTGTGTTCTTTATTCCTAGTTTTTAGTTAATAAATAGGTTGCTACTCCATAAGCGTGGATGATATGATCCGCTTCAAGCGGTTCTTCTAAGGCATTGATTCGCTGATATTCGTACCCATTAAATAATTTTTTGGGCTCAAGAGGACGTTCTTTGTTCGTTGGATTGACGAAACGGACAACGATTCCCTCAGAGTAATACGCATTATGGAGCGCACTGACTCCCACACCTGGTTCTAAGCTGCAAGACAACAAAGAAAGAGACATGTCGGTCAGAGATAATGGATCAATGCGCTTTTGAATTTTATTGTCTATACGATAAATAAAGTAATTCAAATCTTGCAATTGATAAGAAATCGATGGCTGTTCTTTAACAGTTTTCCAAGTAGCCAACAACTCTTCAGAAATAGCTGTTGATGCGACCCTTAGGGAAAAATCGAAGACCATCTCATAGTTTTCCATTTGAGCAAGAGGTGTTTCCATCATAATATGTCCCTTTTTGGTTGTATCGCCAGAAGCACGACCTGGTCGATACAACAAATCTGGTTTTCCTAGAGAGTCGGTTGTAGCTACTACCGTTACATATAAGGAGTCATCGATATATTCATACTCTTTGCTCTGCTCGCTATAGAAAACGAGGGCGTTCTCTTGATCATAAACAACCACTTGTTTTTCAAATGGTTCAATATTGACAGGTTTTTCTGCATATTTTTCTTGCCAATTTTCCAGTGTTTGATTTCTTTTTTCAAGATAGCCAAATTGAATGGCCGCAACCGCTCTTTCTATCGGCTTGTTTAATCGAGCTTTCACTCGAATCCGATGATTTAAAAGCGTATTTTTAAAACGTAGCTTTGCGTTTACCTCACCATTTTTTGTCAGTTGGAGGGTCAATGTATAATCGAATGTTTTGGTGGCGATTCCTTTCATCCGTTCTTCGATCGTATACGGTAGCTGTAAACTTCCTTCCAAAGCCAATGTTTCTTGCTTCCCATTGCAGCTGGCAAAACGAAGCGTGATCGGTTGATCATTCAAAATAGGCGAATAGTCATACGTATCACCGGCATTACTATCATCGATGATCGACAAGAAATCCACGATCTGTTGTTTTCCATCTGAATAAATCAGGTGGCCGTCTTCAAAGGAAAGCATGTATTTTCCATTTCTAATCCATGTGTTTTGATCTAAAGACGATTCGGGAGTTGTCTCTTGCTCTTCAAATGTAAGGACTTGATAACCAAGGCCTGAAAAGGCACAGGTCACTTGAACGGTTAACAGATAATACCCCTCTTCTTCAATAAAACGGTTGCCAGCCGGAGTTTCTTCCATAATATTTTTCCTGCTTGGGATATACACTGCTTCAAGTACAGATGAATCAGCTCCAATAACCTTGATATTGTTGGTTCTGGATACGATCTTAACGAATTTCTCTCCTTGAAATGGCACTGGTGTTGGATGAAGAATCAGAAATTGGTTGGCTTGTAAAGCGAGTCCTTCACTGATTCTTTTTAAAATCAAATTTTCAATGCTCTCACAAATCTCACTGATTTCTTTTACCCGATGACTGATATCTTGTGCAACACTATCTGATACACAGCCTGCCAAACTATCATGGGCTTGACATTCAAATAACTTTTTCCAAGCTTTCATTAGCAAGCGATTGCTTAATTCGATCCCTAAATCTTTCGCAATAACTAACATTGGTTCAATTTCTAAAACTAATTTGTTTTCTAATCGAAAAATCTCACGTTTCAGATCCATTCGTACAGAACCAATCGTTTTGTGAACCCGTGCAAAAACCGGTGCACGAAACTCTCCTTGATAAACTTCCAGTTCTTTTTGACGGACGATCTCCATAAATGCTGGATAGGTGCTCAATTGATACTTGTATTTTCCAAGCTGATTGATTTTCGTTAGTTTTTCTTCTATGGCAGAAACAATGCCTAACTGATCATTTCCAGTTGGAATCAAAATTTCAGGTTCATTCGCGTAGCTCTTAATAAAATCAACACCTCTATCGAGTCTGCCATCTACATAACTGCTCGTTGGCTCCAATTGCTGCTGTGCACCATATCCTTGAGGAAAATTCACCGCATACAGTGAACCTCGCCCACTTAAACTCGTCCATTTAAAGTAAGGGGATTTGACCTGTTCCCCTAAATCGATGCCTCGCCAAAAGATAATGTTATCAAGTCCAACTTCGTTCAATATGGTTGGCATTTGAGCATTAAAACCAAATGTATCTGGCAAATAACCGATCGGCATATAGCTGCCATATTTTTTGCTATCAAATATACCAATCATGGCATTTCGAATGATGGACTCACCAGAAGCGAAAAAGGCATCTGTTTGGGTGTACCAAGGCCCGATGAACAATTGACCATTGGCGATCAACTCTTTGACCTCAGTCAAGCGCTCAGGATAGAGTTCTAAATAATCGTCCAGAATAGACAGTTGTCCATCTAGCACGAAAGATGCAGTCGGTTGCCTCTTTAGTTCTTTTAGTACATCACTAAATAATTGGTCACTCAAAACGACACAGTCCATCGAAGTAAAATACCATTCACGATCCCAATGGGTGTGGTTTACTATGTGTACATTTGTCATAGCTATGCTTCCCACTGCTCTTCCCAAGCCGCTTCGTCAAACTCTTCCATCGTGGCATCTGTTTCTTTCCCCGCATCTTTTGAACGTAGCAAGCTTGTACAAATCGCAATGAATAATGAGCCAGTAGCAATCGATAAAACATACAGTGGCCATTTTTCTACGGTGAACCAACCATAAAAACCAGAGATTGGCACTGTATTGACAGCTCCTAGACCTACAGCCATTGCAGAACCAACCGCTGAACCAATCATATTCACTGGGATCACTTTTAGTGGATTTTCCACCGCAAATGGGATCGCTCCTTCTGAAATACCTACTAGTCCCATAATGATCGACGATTTTCCTGCTTCTTTTAGTTCGTTATTGTATTTATTCTTTGCAAAAACAGTCGCTAATCCTAAACCAATTGGCGGAATGATAATCGCCACTTGTGCTGCAGTGTTTGGTGCATAAACGTTACTTGTCAATAAAGCCATCGCGGTTGTCACAGCTGCCTTATTTACTGGCCCTCCAAGATCAAATCCAACCATTGCCCCTACAACTGCCGCCATCACGACCGCATTTCCGCCACTCAATCCGTTCAACCATGACTCTAAGCCCACATTGATAGCTGCAAATGGTGTACCGATCACATAGTTCACAAGTAGGACAGTGACTAAAGTACCTAAAACAGGAACTAAGAACACTGGAACTACCGATGCCATCGATTTTGGCAGTTTGATATGGTTTTTGATCCACAAGCAGATGTACCCAGCGATCAACCCTGAAACAATTGCGCCTAAGAAGCCTGCGTTAATGTCTTTTACTAACATACCTCCAACAAGACCAGGGGCAATCCCTAGCTTATCGGAAATCGAATAAGCAATAAATGCCGATATTACGGGAAACATCAGTCCTAACGCAATGCCACCGAATCCATCTAAACTATGGAGTAATCGGATAATCGTATTCGCACTTTCTCCATGAGAGGCGTCCCAAATATCAACAATCCCAAATATTGATCCACCTACTCGAGAAATCGCCATGATAACTGCTCCGGCAATCACTAGAGGAATCATATAAGATATTCCTGTTAAAACATGATTTTTCATTTCACTTGCCAACTTTTTCATCTGATTTTCCTCCTCTTTATTGATCAATCAGCTTTAATGCATCTTCAATTACTTTTTCTGCGTTTTTTATAGGGGCTGCTACCGGGACTTTGAGAATCATTTTGCCATTGAAACGCTCCTCATTTCTCACTTTCGTATCAACGGCAAAAATCACGACTTCCCCAATTTGACAATCCCGCTCGTTCAATTCATTTTCGATACCTGTTGCTCCTTGTGTCTCAACCTTGATTAAATCGCCACGTTTCGCTGCTGCTTTTTTTAGCGCCTGTGCCGCCATAAAGGTATGAGCAACTCCTGTGGCACACGCCGTTACTGCAATAATTTTTCTCTTCATTCGTCTTTCCCCTTTTCTCCATTTTATTCGCTTAATAATTTCGCGATAATCTCTTTATCTGTTTCGCTTTTCAGCGCTTCTGTGATGTCTTCATCCATCAATTTCATGGCAATTTCTGATAAAATCCGTAAATGGGTGTCTCCTTGATGTTCTTCAGGAATAGCAAGCATAATCACAACCGATACCGGTTCATCATCTAAAGATTGCCATTCTAATGGTGCCTTTAACCGAGCAAAAACGATTGCGGGTTCAGAAACTGCACGACTTTTTCCATGAGGGATAGCTATATTATTGCCTATTCCTGTGGTCGAGTGATCTTCTCTTTCCATGACTGATTGAACATACTCATTTTCGGATTGAACGATTCCTTCAATTACTAATATTTTTGCTAATTGACGGACCACTTCTTCTTTAGTGGTTGCCTCTAGACCAAGAACAATATGTTCAAAAGGTAGTAGTGTTTCTATATTCATTTTATGTTCCCCCTTGTAAATACTTTTTTAATTCATCTTTCGTCCCTTTAAGGAGGAAGGTTCGTTCATCTGATTCCATCACATTAAGCATCGTGTCATAGATTTCCTCAAGGTCTTGTACAGTTTCATCCTTGATACAGATGAAAAAGACATATTTCACCTTTGTTTCTCCCCAGTGGATCTCATTATTAAGACGTAAAAATACAATCGCTGATTTTTTCACGTATTCTGGCGTCCCATGAGGCGTTGCGAATCGTCCAAAAGAAGTAAAGGAAAGCTGTTCCCTTTTTAGGGAAGAATCAATCATTTCCTCGATCACATACCCACGAGTAACCAACTGCTCTCCAATAAATGTAATCACCTCTTGATAATTTTCAAAATGATGATCTAAAAAAATCAAGTCCTCGTGAATCAGTTTCGCAAACTGACTGAAAGAACCATTTTGCTTTTCTTCGACATTTTTTAAAAAGGTTTCTATTTTTCGCTGCTCATCTTTATTCAGTACAGGAGAAACATGGATTGTTGGAATCGAATCGATTTTTAAATCCACTGTCGATAAAATCAAGTCCTCATAAATATTGGTCTGAATCAACTCTTGAATAGAAAGAATTCTGGAAATATCGATTTGCTCATAATTTCTCCGAATGCGAGCAGCTAATAGCTGTGAAGTGCCTTTCCCACTGCTACAAACTAATAAGACACTCACTTTCTGCGGTTGTTTTTCTTCTCGCTGTTCTTTCATCACTTGGATGTGTACGGCCAGAAAAGCAACCTCATCTTCGGGGATCGAAATCGAAAACTGCCAATTTAAGGCATGAGCTAATCGAAGCGCTTCCTCAAAAGACAAAGGGAAATTCTTCTTCACATCATTTAGAAACGGGTTATGAATGACTAATCCTTTTTGAATGCGATAAATAGCTTCTTTGATATGTGATACCAATCCTAACAAAAGACTTTCATTGCGTAGGGAGATCGTCTCATGAATCAATTTTCGTATCGTTTCATCAAGCAAATCATCGGAGTCATTCTTCTTCATCAACGAATCCCCATAGATATGAAGCGAAATATAATGAACTTCCGAAACTGGCAACGACAGAGAAAACGTTTCTTCTATTGATGCGATAAATCGATAAAAAGCTCTATTCTCCATCAAAGGATGGCTTCTTTCTTCGAAAGTCAGATAATTCTTCTCTTTGACCCGATCAATCATGATGATTAGATGAAGCAATAGTGAGTGATAGGCAGCATCATTAAGCGTAATTTGTTCTTTTTTCAAATACTCTTGTAAGAGCGTATCAACTAAAGAAATTTTTGTCAGGTCAATAAAATCATTAACAAACTGAGGAATTCCTTGAATCGAATGCAAATAGCGTTGCTGCTCTTGTGTTATTTTCCAATTTCCACCCCAGAAATAGTAGATCAAATCAAATGCTAAACGACGTTTTTCTTGTTCTGATAAATTCAAAAAGGAACCCTTCCCCGGTAAAACTTCAATCGTAACGTTAAAATGACGAAAGATCTCGCTTACCTGCCCCATGTCATTTTCTAAAGTTGATTTACTGATGTAGAGTGCATCTTGCAGTTGTTGACGCGTAAAATACGTTTTTTGTTTCAGTATTTCAAAGCAAAGAAACTGAATACGATCTTTTTTGCTCGTCGGTAAGTTTGATTCCTCGTTCCCATCAAGATACTTTAGAATTTCAGCTGAATCGCCATCAAGAAATACACCTACTCTAGGTTTGCGAACAAGCCTTATTGCTGTTTCCTGCAAAAATTCATCAATTCTCTTTAGCGATTGCGAAACTGTCTTTTGCGAAAGCGACATATGCAACCCAATTTTAGCAACCGTTGTTGGTCCATTCTCTAAGAGATATCGAATAATTGCTTTTTCCCGTTCACTGATCATGAAACTTTCACCTCGTCTACATTTCTAATGGTAGCTGTTTCTCAAAAAAATGAAAACACTTACTTTTACTGCATTGATTACAGTAAATCATAGGCACTGAAAATATTGCGCCGTTTTTTTATTCATGTGTACCCTTTCGTTTAATCCAGATTATTTACATATCCTTTGGTATTTTCATAGTATAGAGGATATTACTCAGTGGGAACAGAAAAAAAATACCAATGAACAAACGATACGTCTGTTTCATTGGTATTTTTACTATTGATTCTCTAATAAGGAGACGCGCTTGAGAAATTCCTTCATTTATTGCCCCAACACCTCCGCCACCGAATAAACACCAGGGGCAAAGGTCTTGCCTGTTAGCTTCTTCGTCATGGCATTAAAGGTGTAGTGTTCTTCTAAGATGACGACTTCATCGTATTGCTTTAATAGCGTGCGAAAATCTGCATCTGGTAAGAGGAAATTCTCTCGGCCATCGACATTGGGTGAAAACAAGTAATATTTGCCGACATAGCCAACTAAGTAGCTGTCTACTGCTTCTTTGTTGGTACTGACCACCAAATATTTTTTCTGGTTCAGGTCAAAGTGATCGCCAGTAACGGCTGAAACCTGTGCTGGAATCGAATCAGCATATTCACGGTTGGTATAACGCATGCCATTATTTTCTGAAAGGATCAGCAATGTCGCAAAAAATAGCAGAATCAAGGTGCTGTATTGATAGATTTTTTTTGTGGTCAAACTGGCAAAGCTACGGTAGTTTCGCCGATCGATCGCTTGTTCATGATACAAATGATCAATGCCTCGGACCATGAAAAAGGTCATTAAGCCAAGTGCTAAAATCACGATGCTTGAGGCATAGCGATCGAACCCTGCCAAAGACAGTGCTTCATCAGTGGGCATCGAGAACAAGAACATGGCATAGATTCCTAAATAATATCCCACAATGATACCATCGATCAACAGCAGTTCTTTTAAAAATGGATTGCGTTTTTTCATGATAAATCGGACAAATAGCCAACTGCCCAACAGGATGACCTGGATCAAGAGAATCCCTTGCGTGGAGATCGTCGCAATATCCGTGATGGTTTTGACAAAAACATCCGTAATCTGCTGCAGTATCTGCGAATCCTTTTCACCAAAAATCTGTTTATAAGCGGTCACGCTGACTTCATGCTTCGATTTTGGAAAATTCGCTTTGACATGCAAGTTCCAAAGAATCGCCGGCAGGACAGATAGCCCAATGGTAGCTAACCCTACAATCATCAATCCTAGTCGTTGTCGCCAACGAATCGAAGCTTGCCATAAGCAGACTAGTAAATAGCCGCCTAAAATCAGCAGAAAAAAGACAGCACTATTTTTGACCAAATCAAGAGAGGCGCCAATCAAAAGAAAGTAGCTGATTGAAGGCAGCACTTTGCCTTTTAAAGAAAATAACCCGGAGATGCCTGCCAAAGTTAAAACGGGAAGAATGAAGTCTACCAGCAAATTATTCATTCGAATCGCAATATTAAAATAATTGAATACGGCCATGCTGGTGAAGACCAAGACAAAAGCCAGCTTTCTTTTCGGATCACGAATAATCGCAAAAAAACTATACAGACTACAGAAAATCAAAATCAATTGACCAATCAGCAAGATATTCTCATGATAGCCAACGATGATTGCTGTATAAGTAACAAACAATGAGCTACCTAAAGGATAGGAAGTAAAACTGATGATGGCATCGGTTGCCGTTGGCAATTGTCCCTGCGTATAAAGGAATTTAACGATCGTCGCCCAATGAGAGAAGTTGTCATAGTGGGTCAAATGACTGTGAAGCAATGTTAAAACGAACAAAGCAAAATAGCCATAAAACCACAGCATGATGGGCTCTTGTAAACCCCACCGCACCTGATGGCACTCCTGCCAAAAACGCCAAACGCATAATAGTAAGCCAAGACCAAATAAAAACCAGGCCCCCCAGATCAACCATCCTTTGGGACCATATGCGACAAAGGAAAGAACGAGGATCGGCAAACAGCAGGCAGCGATCCAGCTAATGTATTTGGTAAAATGACAAACTCGTACAAAAAGATAGGCATAGCCAGCTAATGATAAACCAAATAGACTAAATCGCAGCAGGATCTCGATCATCGTCTGCCTCCTTTCTCAGCAAGCTGTCTACCCATTCTTGGAGGGCTACTGTGGAACGCAGCTCTGAAAGATTGCTTACTTGATATATCACTTGATTTTCTTTTGGCTGAAGCGTCGCTTTTTCAGCGTGAAGCACAAGATTACTGATCGGTAAGTTTAGATGGACCGGCATCTCGACCTCTTCTGCTTTTGCCAACGTGAACTGATCAAAACCAAATGTTGTGACCGCATAGGTTCCTTCATCAAAGTGCCATTTTTGATCAATGGTCAGTATGGGCACTCGTTGAGGCGGCAATGGCTTTTGTTTGGCTTGCAGCAGATGCTTACCGAGATTTTCAAAAAGACTGTCAAAGAAGGTCATCCACGGATCCCGCAGAACCGGCAGGCTTTGATTGAAGCCATCATAAATGATCTGCAGATAGGCTAAGTAATCTTTTTCTGTCAACTGGTTTAAAGCAACGCCATAGACCCAGCGATCTTTTCCAGAAAAGACGCGGACAATATTTCCAGTCATCTCTGCTTGGTAGCCATTACGGGTGATTTTAAAAGTCAGCGGCGCATCTGGCGGAAAATAAAGAGGAACGTCAGAAACGAAGGACAAGCCATTTTCTGAGATATTTTCTGTCATCAAAGAATAGCTGGCGTCTTGGTCGGAAACTTCAACAGGATAATGGGCTCTGAACCGTTCCGTCGTTCGATAAATCGGGCGACCGAGATAAAATAAGACCGCAAAGGTTAAGTTAAAGAAATGGGTCAGCAGCCAAAAGGTCAACACACTGCCGTAGAAAATCTCTGAGCCGAATTTGCCGTAATTAAACTTCACTAAGCCGATAATCGTCAAAATCAACAGCAACAAATGCGGCACCACAAACAACAAGTCTTTTTTAGACTGAGTTGCTGCTTTATTAGTCACCTTGAAGCGGGTCTCTTTGATGCCAATGGCTTGCAAAAAGACAGGAATCACTAGGTAAGGTGCAAAAATCGTTTCCTGGATCTCACCCCAACGCTGCGTTCGAATATCACTGCTCAAATCCTGCATCGCCAAATGCAAGAACGTATAGCTTGGCAGCCAAAACAGCAGCAAGACCCAAAAGTTTGTCTCTACGACCCTTACATTAAAGACGGTGTACAAAATCGGCGCGAAAATAAATAGTAGCCGTCGTAGAAACGACCACCAATACAAATAGCTGTTTAAGAAAACCATTTTTTGCGCCAAAGACAACGTCTTATTCTTAAAAAGATGGAGATTGTGGACACTTTGGACCACTCCTCTTCCCCAGCGAATCCGCTGCTTTAAGGCACTTGGGATATCAATTGGAGACAGACCGCTGGCCATTGGCTGCAGTGTTGATAAACTGCGATAACCTTGGCAATTGATCAAGGCGCCTAATTCAAAATCTTCCGTGATCGTGTCCGTCGGAAATCCGCCAGCGGCTTCGATCGCTTCTCGTGCAATCACCGTATTGGAACCTGTATAAATAGCGGTATCATGGGCGTTGTTCAAAACATTGACTTCTCTGGAAAAGAAGTCCTGCTCGTTAGGGATCGCCGCTTCTGAAAAAAGATTGTACTGAAAAAGATCCGCATTGTAAAAACTTTGCGGTGTTTGAACAAAGCCCAACGGTTTGATGGTCTGGTCATTGCGGCGTTCCTGCTGATTTGCCACAAAATATGGCACTGTTTCCAGTAAAAAATCTGAGTAAGGAATCATATCTGCATCAAAGGTCGCCACTAGCGGCGAATTGGTTTTTGATAATGCATGATTGAGATTGCCTGACTTGGCATGCTGATTGCCGATCAATCCGATATAGCCGATGCCAAATTTATCTGCCAGTGCTTTGACCTCTGGACGGTTGGTGTCATCTGACAAATAGATGTGAACTTTTTTTGGATCGGGGTATTTCATATGAACTGCTGCATTGACCGTTTTTAATAAAAGCGGCACTTCTTCATTATGAGTAGCAATCAACACATCGATCGCCGGATAGTCGGCTTCTGGCACGACCGGTTTTTCAAAGGGCTTTGCTTTGTTTTTGTTCCAAATCAACAGCAAGCCCGTAAAGTTCGATACGATCTCACTGCCCCAAAGCAGCAAACCAAACAGCAAGGCAAACCAAGACTCGTGCCATGGCAATGTATACAGCCCCCGCCATGATAAATAGATCAGCGAAAAGACAAACGCTAGAAAGTAAACGACTTTTTTCGCCCAAGGCAAACGTTTTTGTTCCACCTCAATCACTCCTTAAAGATGACATTTTTTTGCACATGGTAACTAAAGAAAAAGAGCAGGCAATCGACGCCTATTTTTAACAACACAGAATCCCCGATCGGCAGGATCAAATAGATCAGGTAGACGAGGAAAGAGGACAGCAAAATCTGTACGATCACCAATAAAAAATACTGCAGCATACTGTTCTTTGTCCGTTGACCAAAAACAAGCTCGCGATTGATGTAGTAATTGACGATCGCCGAAATCAAGCGGGCACCCAACGAAGCGATCACGATGGAGGACAGATCGATGACAGACAAGAAATGGATCAATAACGCATAGGCGATCACATCGACAAAAAAGGAGACCACAGATGAAAACAAATACTTCAAAAAGACGCTATAGATAGCGACGGAATCTGCCAAGACCCGAAAATGGGAAGAGGCATTTTCTTCAATATAGATGGTGGCGATCGGTTGCGAGAGAATCGGCCACCCCCGTTTCTGGGCTTCGATCAGCATCCGCGTTTCATATTCAAAGCGCTCACCTGAGATCGCCAACAAATCTGTCATGAATTTCCGAGGGAAAACCCTTAAGCCCGTCTGCGAATCCTCGATGGCAAGACCAGTCGCTAAACGTAGGATATTTCGGGTCAAAATGTTGCCGAACTTACTCCGCAAAGGCACTTCTTTGCCAAAGGATCGGGTCCCTAAAATAATACTGTCGGGATGGGCTTGGGCCTTTGCTAAGCAAGCCATCATATCGGTATACTCATGCTGCCCATCCGAATCAATGGTCACCATAAATTCAACAGCTGGCTGGTTTGTCAGCACTTCGGTGAGGGCGGTTTTGATGGCTGCGCCTTTTCCAAGATTCTTTGGATGGGTCAAAACCTGACAGCCAAACTGCTGTGCCAATGCTGAAAAGACAGGCTGATAAGCTGCCCCACTACCATCATCCACGACCAAAATCGGCAAGTGCTGGTTATGCAAACGAATTTTCTCCACCAGAGCCAGCAGTTTGTGGTCCGGTTCTAGCGAAGGAATCATGATTAAACTATTTTCCATATGCGCCCCTCATTTAAGGTAGTATTTTTGAAAATAAAAAAAGAAAAGAAGCCAACCCCATCAGTAAAGACAGAGTTGGTCGCGACCGCTGCGCTTGGCTCGATACAATGCTTGATCGGCACGTTCTTGCGTTTGCTGTAGCAACTCACCCCTTTGCCGTTGTGCGATCCCAATCGACAACGTGATGCTGACCGAATCACCGGCATCCAAGATGATTTCTTGGTAACGGATGCGCTTTTGAATTTTTTCAAGGAGATAAGCAGCAGCCTGTGCGTCTCCTTGGATCAAGATCGCAAACTCTTCCCCACCGATGCGATAGACCGGATTGCTCGCCGTACAGTAGGTCGAAAAAATACGAGCGATTTCTTGCAAAATCACATCCCCGGCACGGTGTCCGTAACGGTCATTGTAATTTTTGAAATGATCGATATCGATCAAAGCGATCGATAAGTCCACCTCGGTCGTATCTAGGCGTTGGCGGTCATCTTGAAACTTACGGAAGTTATTCAACTGCGTAAGATCATCGATTTTGACCAATGCCAAAATGCGCTGCATATCATTTACTATCGAGTAAAGGAAAAACGCCAACGTATAGGCGAGAATGCCATAAACTATATAAATTAGGGTCGTTTTTTGAATATCACCCGTCAAATAAAAACCAAAAAGAAAGGAGATAGCGATCAAGTAGGTTATTGATAGGAACAACTCTTGTTTGTCAGTAAATCGCCGTTTGGCCCAGGCATGCAGAAATGTCAGTGTCACCATCAAAAAAAACGTAAGATATAAGTTCAGCCAAGAAGATTTTGATACTTCAAACAAGAAACGCCCTAACGCTAGATTGACCATCGTCGGTACGGTCACCTTCCACCCCAGATATTTCATGGAAAAAGCGTAAAGTAAAAAGCGCAGGTCAAATCGCGTTTCGTATACGACGTAAGAGAAATTCATCATCAGCATCCCCACCACGGTTTCACAAGCAATCGCCGCTGCGATCTGTTTCGCTTTGAATGTCCCTTGACCTACGAAGCCATCACTGATTTTGAATAACAAATAAATATTGATGATAATTGCGCCTAAATTTGCGAGTGTATTGACAACCAGCGTATTTGCCATTTCCTGTGCTTCCTTTCTAAAAAAAAGAACCCTTACTTGCTGATTCGACGGGACAATTCCAGAGACATTTCATTGGAAAAGCGGACAAAGCATCAAGTAAGGATCACTATTTATTATTGACAGTTTTTATCACTCTTGATTTAGAATAATTTACCAGAAATTATACATAGTTTCAATCTTTTTGTTGATATGCGAAGATTCTCAAGATAAATAAAATAATCAAAATGTATATTTTGTAAATAAATAACATTATTTCTTTATTATTACTAACTTTTTGTGCATAAACATTTAATTCTTTGTGAATTTGTGTAAATTATTTTTCCATTATTTTTTTACGTCTCAGGCAAGGTGCACACCCGGTTTCGACCACTTTGTTTTGCGAGATAGAGTGCTTGATCGGCTCTTTCAACGGCTGCCAAGATATCCCCATGACAAACGGTGCTCGCTTCAACGCCGCAAGACAAAGACATCGTCCCTTTTTCAAAATTGGCGACAGGAAACATACTGCTGGAAATGGTTTGACACAGCGTCGTCATCGCAGCTACGGTCTGTTCTTTGACATCCCCTTCGATCACGACACAGAACTCTTCGCCGCCATAACGATAAAAGGAATAGGTCTCGGCAAAATGCGCCTCTAAAAAAGTAGTCGTCCGTGTGGCAAAGGTTCTCAACAGCTCATTTCCAGCGATATGACCATAACGGTCGTTGACCTTTTTGAAATGATCGAGATCGATCATGGCGATCGTCACAGTCTTTTTCTGTGAAACGGCTTGAAGCAGATCGTGGTTATAGGTCCCATAGTTGAAGCAGCCGGTCAACGCATCGATCTTACTATTCGCCAACTCTGCCAGTACTTGGTATTCTTGCCCCTCAATCAATCGATGCAACCACATGAAACTTCCTAGCAGCACGAAAGAACCAACAAATACTGCCAGCATCGCTTCCCAGTCATAGGTCGTCGTATGATGGACTAGCATCGAAAAACGCGGTGAGAGCAGGCAGGTCAAAAAATACATCATATAAAATTGCTGTTGCGGACGCAGCGACTTGATTTTTGATAAGAGAAAATCAAGGACAAAGACACCGACACCTAATAGCGGTAAATAAAAGGCTTTGCCAATGTCAGAAAAACCGACAAACAGTAAATAGAAAACGACCATACACGGCGTTATCAAAATCAAGATCTTGCCACGATCACCATAGAAAAAATGACTCGCAATAAAAGCAGTTGTGTATTGATAACAGATAAACCCAACTGAATTCATTGAAAAAGAAAGAATAAAATACAAATGCGTAAACGTCAGAATACCAATAATAAAATACTTAAATGGACGAGAAACCGATATTTTTTGCACACTTCGTACAAAAACATCTGCGGTCACCAGTAAACTGGCAATCATCAGCGGCAAACCAAACGCCAAAAGCACGCCTCGTTCTAACATTCCATCACAATCGCTCTCCTTTAGACCATAAATATCCTTGTTGCAAATGCACCCCCATCTCAAGCAACTGGACCATTTTTTCGCGGTTCTCGATCCCTTCAACGATCAGCTCAAGCTGATATTTTTGGGCAACCTTCAACCAACAAGCCAAAAAGCTGAAGCCAATCTCCTCATCAAGCTGAATAAACGGTAACAACGAAAATTTCAAACAATCAACGCTGGCAAGATTGGCAAAGACCAACGAGAGGGTATTTTGTCCGCAACCGATATCATCGACCGCAATCACATAACCATAAGCTTTAATTTTTGCAATGGCTACAGACAAATCAAATGACTCTTGCTGTATGCGTACGGGGTGTTCCGTCAATTCAATCTGCAACTGCGCCTTATAAACAGCCATCGTTTCAAAAAAGGACCACGTAGACTGCCACAGCAGCTGTTGTGGATGTATATTGACACTAAAGCGGGTTTCCGGCTTTTTTTTGCATAAACGCCGCAATTCCTTGGCATACCATCTCATCAATTGCTGATTGCCACTTTCAGTTTGAATCATTGTGCTGAATTCTTGCTGTGGAAATCGGTTGTTCTTCTCGCTACGTAGCAAGACTTCATAGCCATTCACCTCTTGCTGACTTAGCGATTTTACCTGCATGATTGGTTGACACAACAGATAAAGGCGGTCTGTGTTCTCCCAAGTCGTTTCATTTCCCATCTTCGTTAAGCCCCCATCTAGTAAAGTTATCACTTCCGAAAATCAGCAATATTCCTGTCATCGCTCGTTTCTCATGCTATAAAATGGTTCTCTCAAAGGAGCTGATTTGCCTAAGTATACCAAACAGAACCAAAAATGCCCAAATATTTTAAATTCTCTGAAAGAAATTTCTGTGAAAGAATCGACTGTGATTTTCCGTTCCACTCCATGCCTGTTTCATAGAAATGCCCCAAAGCAACCATTGCTTTTTTCAATTTCGTAGAAACTAGCTTGTTGAAAGTGGCTTCTTCCATATCAGTCTCCTGTTTCTTTAAGTACTTATAAAAAACACGATTCTTTTTAAATAACAAAAAAACAGCAAGAGTGCTTGCTGTTTTTTTCTACGTATCTCTTTGACTGGGGTAGCTGGATTCGAACCAACGCATGACGGAGTCAAAGTCCGTTGCCTTACCGCTTGGCTATACCCCAATAATGGTGGAGGAGAGTGGATTCGAACCACTGAACCCTAAGGAACGGATTTACAGTCCGTCGCGTTTAGCCACTTCGCTACTCCTCCAAAAGGTTTTTCTCAAACCTGACAATAGTTATAATACCGAAAAAGATAACAAATTGCAAGAGCAAAAAGTAAATTTTTCTAGAAATTATTCATGTAAATTCCATTGACGAATAATCATCTCGATGGCAGCTTCTAAGCTTCTGCTCGAACCTAGATCTTCATCCCCTAAAAAGCTTTGAAATTCTTTTGGTCCAGTTGTTAAAATCTCACCAATGCGTTTTTTTCCGATGAATAATTCATTGACGGTATAGTCTTTGCCATGAATGGCTTTTGTTGTTTCTTCAATACGTACTTCGATATCTTTATTTTTCTTAGACATGGTTGCACCTCTTTCTTTACAGCACCTTCCTATTTTAACAGAAAAGCAGCAAAAGAAAAAGAAAATCTCTTCTAGAAGTAAAAAAAGTAGCCAATCTTTACGATCAGCTACTTTTCCTTAGATCACTTCTGGTTCGTCAAGACAGCACTCGTCACGGTATAGCCTGCATCACTTAAAATTTTCTCGATTGCTGCGACTTGCCGTGATTCTACTTGGATCTCAACAACTGTTTTTAGTGCCATCCGATTTACCACAATCGTCAAAATACTCATTTGATGATCGGCAAGGAGTTTCGTCACGTCTGCTAAAACCCCCACATGATCATCCGTGATCTCGATCGATACTCGGGTTCCGCCATCGTGGTAGCCAGTGATTTTCAAAAAGGCATCGAAAATATCATTGTTGGTAATGATTCCCACTAGGTCATCATCATCCATGACTGGTAAAACCCCCACGTTCTCACTACGCATGACGGAAATGGCGTCCTCTAATAGTGCATCTGGTTCAATCGTAGTCACTTTTTTCAACATGATATCAGCGACTGTCGTTTTATTTAAGAGATAGTTCATTTCATAAACACTTAAACTTGTCGCTTTTGAGGGGGTTGCTTCAGCGATCGTTCCTTCCGTGATCAACCCTACTAATTTGCCATCATCAACGACAGGTAGACGATGGATATCGTGCTGCTTCATCACATCTATTGCATCAAAGATCGGTGTTTGTGAATCGACGGTGATGACCGTCTTCGTCATAAAATCACTTACGCTCATTATTTAACCTCCTAGATACGCTTTTCTTACTTCATCGCTTGCTAGTAATTCTTCTCCGGTACCTTCTAAAACGATTTTCCCGGTTTCTAATACATAGCCGCGATCAGCAATCGATAAAGCCATTTTCGCATTTTGTTCGATCAGCAGCACAGTCGTTCCTTGCTGCTTGATTTCTTGAATGATGGAAAAAATTTCTTTGATAAAAATTGGCGCCAAGCCCATCGATGGCTCATCCAGCAAAAGCAAGCGCGGTTTTGACATCAATGCCCGCCCCATTGCCAACATCTGCTGCTCACCGCCAGATAATGTCGACGCATCTTGCGAGAGGCGTTCTTTCAATACAGGAAACTTGCGGTAAACTTGTTCATAGTCTTCTTTGACACCACTGTCTTTACGCAAGAAGGCGCCCATCTCTAAGTTTTCTTGAACCGTCAAACCGGAAAAGACGTGCCGCCCTTCTGGCACCTGCGACAAGCCGTTTGCGACGATTTTTTGCGGTGCTTCTTTCTCAATTTGCTTTCCTTCAAAAGTGACGGAGCCTTTTGAAGGACGGATCAATCCAGAAATCGTCCGTAAAATCGTGGTTTTTCCGGCACCATTGGCACCAATCAGCGAAACGATCTCTCCTTGATTGACGTGGAAGGAAACATCATGAACTGCTTGGATCATGCCGTAGTGAACACTTAAATTTTGAATTTCCAGCATCAGATTTCCCCTCCTAGATAGGCTTCGATTACCCGTGGATTGTTTTTGATCTCTTCTGGTTCACCGTGGGCGATGACTTGCCCGTATTCCAGTACATAGATCCGTTCGCACACTTCCATGACCAAACTCATATCATGCTCGATCAAGAGGATCGTCAATTGAAAATCTTTTTGGATCTTATAGATCAGCTTTGTCAGTTCTGTTGTTTCCTGAGGATTCATCCCCGCTGCCGGCTCGTCAAGAAACAAAATTTTTGGCTCTGTAGCCAATGCGCGTACGATCTCTAAACGGCGTTGCTCGCCATAAGGCAAATTTTTCGCTAACGTTTGGCTTTTGCCATCCATATCAAAGATCCGTAACAGCTCTAAGGCTTTTTTCTTCATGGATTCTTCGTTTTTGTAATACTTTGGCAAACGCAAGATGCTCGTCAGTAGTCCTTCTTTATGCTTACTGTTCATAGCGATCAAGACGTTATCCATTACGGTCAAGTTTTTAAACAAGCGAATATTTTGGAAGGTTCTTGAAAGGCCTAAATCCGCGATTTTATAAGGCTTCACGCCATTTAAACGTTTTGGCTTACCTTGGGTCTCAAAAAGCACTTCGCCTTCACTAGGCTCATAAACACCTGTCAGGAGGTTAAAGAGCGTTGTCTTGCCGGCACCGTTTGGTCCAATCAACCCGACCAGCTCATTGGTATCTAGATGGAGGTCTACATGAGAAACAGCAGCTAAACCACCGAAGTTTTTCGTTAAGCTTTTAACTTCTAATAGAGGCATCGTTGTCATCCCCCTTTTTTCTAAATTTGTCCAACAGTCCTTTTACGGAGAATTCCCAGGTCCCTAAAAGTCCGCTTGGTTTAAAGATCATGATGATGATCAAAGCCAATGCATAAATGATCATGCGCAAATCAGAGAAGCCTTGCAAGTACATGTTTAAGATTCCTAGCACTACTGCCGAAACAACCGCTCCTGTGGTACTCCCAAGCCCTCCAAAAACGACGATGATCAACACATCGATCGATTTCATAAAACCGTAATCTCGTGGAAAAACCGACTGCTGATAGCTGGCATAAAGGGTACCAGCAATGCTTGCCATCACTGCCCCCATCACAAACGCAATTACCTTGTATTTCGTTGTGTTGACCCCCATCGATTCTGCAGCGATCTCATCTTCCCGAATCGCTAAAGTCGCTCTGCCTGGTCCGCTATGGATAAAGTTTGAAACGACAAGAATCGATAGAACGGCAAAGAGAAAGACGATCTGCCAATTACTGAATTGGGGCAATCCGAAAATTCCAGCAGGACCATTGGTCAAGCCTCGTAGGTTCACCAACAAGATCCGAATGATCTCTGCCACACCTAGGGTAGCGATCGCTAGATAGTCGCCTTTTAAACGGAGGGTCGGAATCCCAACCACTAATGCGACTGCACCTGAAACCAGCATCCCCACTAGTAAACCAGTTAAAAAGCCGCCAAAGGTTGGATTGCTTGCCGACAGGATCGCGCCAGCATAAGCACCGATTGCCATAAACCCAGCATGTCCTAAGGAGAATTGCCCTGAAAAGCCGATGATTAGATTCAAACTGACTGCCAAGATGATATTGATTCCGATATTGACGATGATCGCATCAGAGAACAAATTAATCATTCCGCCATTGTAGGCTGCAAATAATCCAAAATAAAGAATAGCTGCCAGAGCGAGCCAGATTAAGTTGTAACGTAAATTCTTTTTCATTTCTGCCACCTACACTTTCTCTTTGATATTTTTGCCGAGGATCCCAGCTGGACGAACCAACAATATAATTATTAAAATGACATACACTAAAGCATCCTTGTAATCAGAAAAACCAAGCGCTGTCGCTGCTGTCTCCACTAAACCGATCACAAAGCCGCCTAAAGCTGCACCAGGAATGATCCCGATCCCGCCGAGAACCGCCGCAACAAAAGACTTCAGACCAGGAACGACCCCCATTGATGGATCAATGGAATTATAATACAAACCGATCAGCATCCCGCCAGCTGCAGCTAAAGCCGAGCCTAAGGCAAAGGTAAAGGAAATCGTTCGATTAACATTGATCCCCATCAAACGCGCTGCATCTGCATCAACACTTACTGCACGCATCGCTTTTCCCATACGGGTCTTTTTCACGATCAATTGCAAGAGAATCATTAAGGTAACCGAAACAGCCAAAATCAATAACTGGACATTACTTACTTGAACAAACCCGATGGAATAGGTTTTTCGTTCGATTGCTTGCGGAAACGGGCGCACATTGGCAGAAAAGAAAAAGATCATGACATTTTGCAAAAAATAAGAAACCCCGATTGCCGTAATCAATGCCGAAATTCGCGTGGAATTTCTCAAAGGACGATAGGCTAAAAATTCAATCGTTACCCCAAGTGCTGCACTGGCGATCATCGAAATGAATAACGCTGGGAAAAAGCCCAATTGCCATTGATTGATCAAAAAGTAACCGATAAAACTACCAATCATATAAACTTCTCCGTGGGCGAAGTTGATCAGCTTGATGATGCCATACACCATCGTATAACCCAACGCTAACAAGGCGTAGATACTGCCTAGAAACAAGCCGTTGATCAATTGTTGGATCATCATTTCCATATACTCACTTCCAATATCATTTATTATGGTTCTTCTCATTAGAGAAAAGAAACTGAGACAAACACATCAGGTCTGTCCCAGTTTTCACTGCCAAACAACTACAGGTTTTTAAGGTTCCACAGTGTCTGCGGAGGTTTCCTTCCCGTCAGTCAATCCTAAAACAACTGCTGATTTCTCAGGGTTATGATTTTCATCCATTGTGATTTCACCTGTCACGCCGACAAAGTCTTTCAGTTCAGACAAACCAGCTGCAATTGCCAATGAATCTGCTGAGTTTTGATCTTCGATTGCTTGTTTGATCATGTAAACTGCATCATAGGCTAACGCATTAAAAGCAGAAGGTTCTTTGCCATACTTTTCATTGAAAGCTGCCACAAACGGCTCAACTTTGTCGTTTGCTGGTGCTTTGGTAGAGAAGTGACCGGTATAGTAAACATTGCTGACATTTTCTGCACCAGCTGTTTGAACCATTTTTTCATCACCGAATCCATCGGCACCAATGATTGCTTGATCAATTCCTAATTCTCGCGCTTGCTTGATGATCAAACCAGCTTCTGTGTAGTAGCCTGGAATGAACAAGACATCGAAGTCGACATCTTTGATTCTTGTAAGAACTGCTTGGAAATCTTTGTCGCCTTCAGTAAAGTTATCTTCTAAGACAATTTCGCCTGGGTAACTTTCTTTAAATGCTTCCGTCAATCCAATTGCGTAATCACTTGAGTTGTCTCCCAAGATCACGGCTTTTGATGCATCCAAATTTTCAGCCGCATATTTCGCTAAGATCGTTCCTTGGAAGCTATCTTGGAAACAAGAACGGAAGGCAAATTCTTGCACTTTCCCACTAGTATAAGTAATCGCATCGTCAGTACCTGAAGGTGTAACCATTGGTACTTGTGCTCTGGTCACGTTAGGCAAAGCCGCTTTCGTAGCACCAGAAGTTGCTGGACCAATGATGGCTACAACTTTATCATTTGTAGCTAAGTTGGCTGCTACCGTTGCAGCTTCATTGTTATCTGATTTGTTATCTTTCGAAATAATTTCAATTTGTTTTCCAAGAATACCGCCGGCAGCATTGATTTCTTCTACTGCTAAGTCGATTCCTTCTTTTTCAGCCGTCCCATAAGCAGCTACGGCTCCTGACAACTCTAAGTTGGTTCCGATCTTGATGGTATCTCCCTCTTGTTTATTGCCACCTTCAGCAGCCCCGCTGCCATCCGTTGATCCACCTGTTGGTCCAGCGCTACATGCTGTCAACAAAAACAAACTCGCAAACAAAAACGCAAATTTCTTTTTCATAATTTTCCTCTCCTTCACTTCCCCTGAATATGTTATCCAATATACTGAAAAATCTGGAAAATGTCAACGAATTATCAGAATATTTCACCTATTCAGAATTTATTTTTTTTACTAGGAAAAAATGGTGTTTTTAAAACACTGTTCCATCAATAATGGAATCGCTTTTCATTTTTTTGAACAAAAAGAAAAGCAAGCAAAGTTTTTTTTCCTTTGCTTACTTTTTGATCGTTTCGAATTGCTTCATTTTTTGTCAAAAGGACGTTTGAAAACATTACATCAAGATGTTAGCGGCTATTTCGTGGATACAATGCTTGAAAATTGGCTGCCGCCCCAACTAGATTGGCATCGTTGCGATAGTCACATAGCTTGATCAGTGGGACAAAATCATTTAAAGCTTGATCTGCCAACATTTTTTTCAACCGTTGATTCACTTCTTCTAACAAGCCATTTTTGGCACTGACACCGCCACCGATAATGATCACTTCAGGATCAAAAGCAAATTGAATACTGAATAGTCCTTGCGCTAAATAGCGGTAAAATTTATTGACTTCCTCGATCGCAATGGCATCCCCATCTTCTGCACGTTGAAAGACCTCTTCGCCGGTAATTGTGGTTCGATCTACACCAATTCGATCACAATAACGCCAAGCCATCTGAACCGCTGTCCCTAGTTGCGAAAATGTTTTGCCTTGATCCAAAATCATCAACCCAAATTCACCGCCGTATAAATGTGCCCCACGGACTAGCTCACCATTTTGAAACAGGGTACCGCCAACGCCTGTTCCGATCACAACGAAAGCTGCTTGCTGATACTCTTTGCCCGCTCCTTGATAGAATTCAGCCATCCCAGCGCAATTAGCATCATTTTCGATGGTTACTGGTACCCCAAACACTCCTTCGAGTTCAGAGTAGATGTCAAACCCATGGATATAAGGAATCGCACTGATACCGTCGATTCGACGTTCTTGGGCATTGACTGCACCTGGAGCACTGATCCCGACCCCTTCGATCTCTTCGTTTACGCTTGCTCTTACTTGCTGCAACTGGGCTTTCATTTCTTGCCACGTGCTTGGTGTAGTAAATTTGCCTTTACTCACCAAAGAATCCTGTGCCCAGACGCCATATTTTACTGCTGAACCACCCATATCAAAGACTAAAATCGCCATTTTTTTCCCTCAATCCTTTATTATTCTGATACTATCTATTTTACCGTAAGTCCCCACTTGAAGAAAGCGATTTCCGAGAACAATAAAAAAAACAGCCTAAAATCGCCATAGACTGTCTCTATGGGATTAGAGCTGCTTTTCCAAAATAACTTGATCGATCAACTGCTGCCCATTTTCGAAAATCGGTTCAGCATAGTGAGTGGTGAAATAATTTTCCATCCGGTCTTTTTCAACATAGCCTTGCGTTTGGTACAAAGTCAGGGCTGCAGAGGGCAGACTACCAGTTTTGATCACTACAATCGGCCGTTTTGCCCCAAGGTGTTGACTGAGGATCGCTTCTTCGGCAGCTTGCAGCAATTGACGACCAATGCCCATTCCTTGCTTTTCTGGAGAAACGGCCACATTCATAATCTCCCAATTGTTGCCTTGATTTTGATAAACTAGCACACCAATCATTTCTCCAGCTTCTTCATAAACAAGTGTTTGGCTATTATATAGATAGCTTTCTACGACTGCTTTTTCAGGATCTGCATCCAGCAGCAACGCCCAAGGATACGCTTCATTAGAGTCGATTGGACGAATCATGGCTTTTTGGCTCCTTTTTTACATTTTTGTTGATTCCTTTTAACTTTTCCGATAACGGTACGTTGGTTTGACTTTGTCTTGCGTATTTCGTTTTAAAGTAAACGTCTGGGGTACGTAATCTATACCGCCTTTTACAAAGGGATGGCAGCGTAAGATACGAGCTACCCCCATCAAACCTCCTTTGGCTGCGCCATGGACTTGGATCGCTTGGATCATGTATCCTGAGCAAGTCGGATAATAACGACAGCTCGGAGGAAATAATGGGGAAATAAAACGTTGATAGAAACGAACAAAGCCAATCAAAAGTTTACTCATTTCTTGCCAACCTTTCTTTTTATGATCACGATTCAGTGAAGACAGATAGAAAAAACTAGGACTCAGCACGAGGCATAAGTCCTAGTTTGGGGTTACTTCATAAACTCAAAGATATGATTCCAAAGACTTGGAGAGAAGACTTTAAAAGGACTACCGTCGCCAATCACCCCATAGCCAATCATCGTTCCGGCTAAGAACAATAAAATAGCTAATAATATGACGATTAGAATTTTTATCAAGCTAGTTAGAATGTAACGGTTCAACTTCACTTTATTCTCTCCTACTCCTACTATGCGTTTACTGGTACGGTTTCTTCAACTGCTTCAGAAACTCGTTCCACAGAAGCACCTAATTGCTGCAATTTTTCATGGAATTTGTAATAGCCACGATCCAAATATTTTAGATTGCGGACACGTGTCCGACCAGTTGAACGTAGACCTAATAAAATTAACGCTGCTGCTGCACGTAAATCCGTTGCATAGACCAGCGCACCTTGCAATTCATGGCCGCCTTCGATCACTGCTACGTTGCCGTCTATTTTGACATGAGCATTCATCCGACGCATTTCTTCTAAATGTTGGAAACGGTTCTCAAATACAGTTTCGTTCACAACACTCGTTCCAGCTGCTAAAAGTTGAATAGCAGACATTTGCGCTTGCATGTCCGTAGGAAAACCTGGATGAGGCATTGTTTTCACATCTGTTGCCTTCAATTGTTCAGGTCCAACGACACGAATCCCTTCAGCTACTTCAGTCACTTCTGCGCCCATTTCGATCAATTTTGAGATCAATGGACGATTGTGTTCTGAGATCGCATCTTTAATAATGACGTCTCCTCGGGTCATCGCTGCTGCAACCATAAAGGTTCCTGCTTCGATACGGTCTTGGACGATCGAATGTTCCACCGCATGAAGGTGATCGACCCCTTCGATACGCATCGTTTCGGTTCCTGCACCAAAGACTTTGGCACCCATTTTGTTTAAAATGTTTGCTAAATCGACGATTTCAGGTTCACGAGCGACGTTTTCAATGATGGTGATACCTTTAGCTTTTACCGCAGCCATCATGATATTTTGCGTTGCGCCGACACTTGGGAAATCCAAGTAAATGCTATTGCCTTTTAACTCATCGGCGATCGCTTCTATGTATCCATCTTTTTGGATGATTTGAGCGCCTAGTGCTTGAAATCCCTTCAAATGCAAATCAATTGGTCGTTTGCCGATTGCACAGCCGCCAGGCATTGCCACTTTGGCATGACCATTACGGGCTAACAAAGGCCCCATGACTACGATTGAAGCGCGCATTTGGCTTACATACTCATAAGGTGCTTCGATCGCTAACTCTTGTGATGCATCGATCGTCATCGTATTGTTTTCTTCTTCAAAATCGATTGCGACATTTAAATGCCGAATCACTTCTTTCATTGTTAATACATCGGAAAGGATCGGTACATTTGTTAATGTCGTTGTTCCTTCTTCCGCTAATAAGCTTGCCGCTAAGATAGGTAGAACAGCATTTTTTGCCCCTTCGATCTTCACTGTTCCAGTTAATCGATTACCACCTTGAACGATCATCTCTTCCATTTATGTTCCCTCCAAATAATGCAGTGACTCACACAAATCTTGCCAATTATAGCATAATATTCGGTGTTTTTGCATATATTAATGAAATTCTTAAAAACCTGTTAAAAATAAATTACGACATAACGCAATCAACTCAAGGAAAAAAGTACTGGCGGTGTAGCCTAATGCAATCGCAAGAAACACCATGACCATTCGTATCTGAGTCGTTCGTAAGGCTTTAAAAAAAGCATCGATCCGCACAGATTGCAATGCCCAAAATGCTAAATAGATGAACGCTAAATGACTCACGATTCGAATGATTGCATCAATTCCATACACTTGCATACTTCCTGCTCCTTTTTCATAATTGAACATTCCTATCATACCACAAAGATGTCAAGATAAAAAATAATCTTTCTTGAAACCTTCATGAAAAGACTTTAAAAAGTTTTTAAAACGTTTTCTCGAATAAAAAAAAACAAAGGCAAGATGCCCTTGTTTTTTTAGGAATGTTTTGACACGTTGATTCGATTAATGGCGCGGTGCAAAGCAACTGTTGCGCGACGAAGCTGGTCGATATCTTCGACTTGTTTGGCCTCTTCGATTTGACGTTCTGCACGTTGTTTTGCTCTTTCTGCCCGTGAAACGTCGATATCACGATCACGCTCCGCACTATCGGCTACGATGGAGACAACATTGTCCCGCACTTCAAGGATACCGCCATTGACGGCGACCCAGTCGACGTGAGTATCTGAATCGATCCGTTTGACCCGGACTTCATCAATCGTCAAAGGAACGATGATTGGGGCATGATGCGGCAAAATACCGATCTCACCATCTGTCGTACGTGCAACCACGATTTTCGCGTGATGATCGTAAACCAAACCAGCAGGTGTCACCACATTGACTGTTAAAAATTGATCCATGAGGTTCCCCTCTTTCTTCAAGGCTGGTTAATTAATAGCCAATTTTTTTCGCTTTTTCAATGACGTCTTCAATTCGTCCTACACTACGGAAGGCTTCTTCTGGAAGATCATCATATTTTCCTTCAAGAATCTCAGCAAAGCCTTTGATCGTTTCTTCAACTGGTACATAAGAACCAGGTTGTCCAGTAAACTGTTCCGCTACGTGGAAGTTTTGCGACAAGAAGAATTGGATCCGACGCGCACGAGCCACTAACGTTTTTTCTTCATCAGACAACTCATCCATCCCTAAGATAGCGATGATGTCTTGTAGTTCGCGATAACGTTGCAACGCATGCTGTACTTCAGTCGCTACTTCATAGTGTTTTTCACCAACGATTTCAGGTGCTAACGCACTAGAAGAAGAAGCTAGCGGATCAACAGCTGGATAGATCCCTTGTTCAGTCAATTTACGTTCCAAGTTGGTTGTTGCATCCAAATGGGCAAAAGCAGTCGCTGGTGCCGGGTCCGTGTAGTCATCGGCAGGAACATAGATTGCTTGAATAGAAGTAACCGATCCTTTTTTTGTTGAAGTGATCCGTTCTTGCAATTGTCCCATTTCGGTTGCTAGTGTCGGTTGATATCCAACGGCAGAAGGCATCCGACCTAGTAAGGCAGATACTTCAGAACCAGCTTGAGTAAATCGGAAGATATTATCGATAAACAAGAGCACGTCTTGTCCTTCTACATCGCGGAAGTACTCCGCTAAGGTCAACCCAGTCAAGGCAACCCGCATCCGGGCACCTGGTGGTTCGTTCATTTGTCCAAACACCATAGCTGTTTTTTCGATAACGCCAGATTCTTTCATTTCATTATAAAGGTCGTTTCCTTCACGTGTCCGTTCACCAACACCTGTGAAGACAGAGATCCCCCCATGCTCTTGGGCAATGTTGTGGATCAGTTCTTGGATCAAGACAGTTTTACCAACACCGGCACCACCGAAAAGACCAACTTTCCCCCCTTTTAAATAAGGGGCTAATAAGTCGATAACTTTGATCCCAGTCTCAAGGATCTCGGTACTTGTTGACAATTCATCAAAGTCAGGAGCTTTTTTGTGGATCCCACTGCGGGGTGCTTCTTCAGGAAACGGTGCTTCTAAATCGATGGTGTCCCCTAAGACATTAAACACCCGTCCTAAGGTTTCTGTCCCAACTGGAACAGAAATGGAGGCGCCTGTATCGATTACTTCCATTCCTCGTTGTAAGCCATCTGTTGATTCCATGGCAATCGTACGGATAACGCCGTCGCCAAGTTCTAAGGCAGCTTCTAACACAACTTTTGTTTTCTGCTCATCTTTTTTGTAAACAATCAACGCATTGTTGATATCTGGTAATGATTGGTCTAGAGAGAATTCCACGTCAACAACGGGACCAATGACTTGAACAATCTTGCCTGAACTCATTCGTATTCCTCCATTCGTTCTTGAAACTATTCTAACGCGGATGCCCCCGCCACAATTTCAGTAATTTCTTGGGTGATCGCTCCTTGGCGCGCTCGGTTATAAGAGATCGTCAAGTCCCCAATAATATTTTTGGCATTATCTGTTGCTGTTTTCATCGCTGTCATTCCGGCAGCATGCTCGGCTGTTTTTGCGTCAACAATCGCACCATAAATCAAGCTTTCAGCGTATTGAGGCAGTAATTGATTCAAAATTGCTTCTCTGGAAGGTTCAAACAAGTATTCTTGTTCATAACTTTCGGCTTCTTCAGGATCTAGATCGGAAATCGGCAACATTTTCTCCACACGAAATTGGCTAGTCAATGAGTTGATGTGATGGTTATAACACACATATAATTCATCGAAGACTTCGTTTTGGTACATCGTTGTCGCCAATGTTACGATTTTACGCACCTCGTCAAAGCTTGGTTGATCCGAAAGGTTTCTTAGCTCGTACGCCAAATTGATGCCCCGTGCTTTGAAAAAGTCAGCGCCAGTTGCACCAATGGCAATCATGACATACTCTTCTTCTTTTGCATGGTCTTCATCCAGCATGGTCATCATTTGCTTCAAGATGGAACTATTGTAGCCGCCCACTAGACCGCCATCAGAAGTGATGACGATGTAGCCTGTGCGTTTGACCGGACGACTAACCAACATACTGTTATAGTTCACACCATCTTTTGGACCAGAACCTGCAAGATCGGAAAGCTGCTGCGCAGTTAAATGCGTAACGATTTCACGTACTTTGTTGGCATACACTTGAAACTGTTTCGAATGAGCTTCAGATTTTGTTAATTTTGCAGCTGAAACCATTTGCATGGCCTTTGTGATTTGGCTGGTTTTTTTTGTTGAGGCAATTCGTTGCTTGATTTCATTTAATGAAGCAGCCATTTTCTCTCACCTCTTTTTATGCGTTTTGCATTGTCGATATTTTATCTTGGGGTGTCACCCGAGAACCGTTGGATGCCATGAAAATATCTTTGAATGCTTTAATGGTGTCATCTAACAAGCTTTCTTCTGGCAAGTCTTTCGTTGTCCGAATGGTTTCAAAAATCGTCGCTGCATTTGCTTCGATATATTCAAATAATTCTGCTTCAAAGTCCAATAGTTTATTGACTGGTACACTATCAATGAATCCATGCGTCAAGGCATAAAGAATCACGACTTGTTTTTCTACTGCCAGTGGTTCATGCAGTTTTTGCTTCAAGATTTCAACGGTTCGACGACCGCGGTTTAATTTGGCTTGTGTTGCAGCATCTAGATCAGACCCAAACTGCGTAAAGGCCTCTAGTTCGCGATAGCTAGCCAAGTCCAAACGCAAGGTACCGGCAACTTTTTTCATTGCTTTGATCTGCGCAGACCCCCCAACCCGTGAAACGGATAATCCAGCCGCTACGGCAGGACGAACACCAGAATAGAAAAGGTCGTTTTCTAAGAAAATTTGTCCATCTGTGATAGAAATCACGTTGGTTGGGATATAGGCTGAAATATCCCCTGCTTGTGTTTCAACAAACGGCAATGCCGTCATCGATCCACCACCTAGTTCATCACTTAATTTCGCTGCACGTTCCAATAAACGAGAATGCAAGTAGAAGACATCCCCTGGGTATGCTTCACGACCTGGCGGACGACGTAGAAGTAGAGAAAGTTCACGATAAGCGACCGCTTGTTTTGATAAGTCATCAAAGACGATCAAAACATGTTTGCCGTTATACATGAATTCTTCCCCCATCGCAGCCCCCGCATAAGGTGCGATATAAAGCAGTGGTGCTGGTTGTGAAGCACCTGCTGAGACCACGATCGTGTAATCAAGCGCACCGTAACGACGCAATGTTTCCACTTGTGCACGAACAGTTGAATCTTTTTGGCCAATTGCGACATAAATACAGATCATGTCTTGCCCTTTTTGGTTGATGATCGCATCAATAGCGATCGTTGTTTTTCCGGTTTTCCGGTCACCGATGACTAATTCCCGTTGGCCACGACCGATTGGTACTAAAGCATCAATAGCTTTCAACCCTGTTTGCATTGGTTCCGAAACGGATTTCCGTTGCATAACACCTGGTGCAGCTGCTTCGACTGGGCGTGATTTATCTGTTTCGATCGGACCTAAACCATCGATTGGTTGCCCTAATGGATTTACTACCCGGCCAATTAATGCATCGCCGACAGGAACTTCCATGATTTTACCAGTTCGTTTTACTTTGTCCCCTTCACGAATGGTTTCAAAATCACCTAGGATGATGATTCCGACATCGTTTGACTCTAAGTTTTGTGCCATCCCATAAGAACCGTTTGAAAACTCAAGCAGTTCTCCACTCATGGCATTTTCTAAACCGTGGGCGCGGGCGATCCCGTCCCCAACATATGTGACAGTACCGATTTCTTCTACAGAAAGTTCGTTCTGATAATTTTTAATTTGCTCTTTGATCAAGGCACTAATTTCTTCTGCTTTGATGGCCATCCGATTCACCTCTTATCTCTTGTTTATCTGCCGATTTTTTGTCGCAGATAATCCAGTTGGCTCTTAATACTACCGTCGATCACTTGATGATTTGCTTCAACGATGACACCGCCTAAAATCGTTGGATCGATCGTTTCTTTCAATTGTGCCTGCTTGTACCCAAGCTTATCGGCGATTTGCTTTTCGATTTTGCTTTTTTGTTCTGCTGACAAAGCAACAGCCGTTGTGATCGTTCCGAGAACAAGACCTTGATATTCATCGTAACGACGTTCGTATTCATCAATGATCAGCAATAAATCATCCATGCGATCATATTCGTAAACGATCTCCAAGAAATTTCTGACTAAACCTTCAAAGCCCTTCAGCAATTGATCGACTAATTGTCTTTTCTCATGAAGATCCAAACGGTTATCGGTCACGATTTGGCCGAATGTTGGAATTTCCTGATAAATCTGACGCAAGGTCAATAATTCTTGGTAAACTTCTGTCAAGCGCTGTTCTTCCATCGCCAATTCGAACAACGCTTTTCCATAACGTTTTCCCACTGTGAATTTATCGAGTTTCATTAACTGAACCCAATCCTTCGATATATTGATTGATTAGGGATTCATGATTTTCGGGAGTCAATTCGCGGCCTAAGATTTTTTCTGCGATTTGAAGCGAAAGTTCTGCAACATCATCTTTCACTTCTTTTAACGCAGTTTCTTTTTCAAGGGTGATATCTGAGTTTGCTTTTTCTTTCAAACGAGCCACTTCTTCTTTGGTCTCGCTCAAAATATTTTGCCGACTCAATTCCCCGCTATCTTTGGCGCTCTTGATGATCTCCGCAGCTTCAGAATGAGAACGTGCCAATTTTTCTTGGCGTTCTTTTTCTAATTTTGCTGCATTCAAGCGTGATTGTTCCGCTGAATCCAAATCATTGGCGATTTTATCTTCCCGTTTTTGCATCATGCTGCTGATGGCATCCCATGCAAAATGTTTCAATAAGAATAGCAAAAGAAGAATTGACCCGCTGACAACGATAATATTGCCAAGCATTGGATTTTGAACTTCCGCTATAACCAACTGATTTAGCATAACGATTCTTCCTTTCTGAAAGTCATTGTTTCATTAGAAAAAAGCAAAAACGAGTGCAATTGTTCGTTTCTGCCTTTTCGTGCTCGTCTTATCGGAAGACTAATAACAGCGCGATAACTACCCCTAGAATCGGTACAGCTTCGACTAACGCTACCCCGATAAACATTGTTGAACGTAGTTGACCTGACATTTCAGGTTGGCGTGCCATTGATTCGATCGTTTTTGCGATTACTTGTCCGTTACCATACCCTGCACCAATTGCTGCTCCGATAATTGCTAATCCTGCTCCAATAAAGTTCATTCTTTTTTCCTCCTAATTGTATGTCGATTCGATTAATGTTCTGCCACGATTTTGTGGCTCATAAATACCATGGTCAATGTAACAAATACATAAGCTTGGATCGCTCCAATAAAGAGCGAGAAGCCAATCCAGATCATTTCTAGCGGCATCACGATCGGCAATGACCACCAACCAAGACTAATAAACATGTTGGCAATCAATCCTAATAACACTTCACCAGCGAATATATTTCCATATAAACGCAAGCCTAACGTGATGACATTCGTAAATTCTTCGATGATTTTTAGCGGCAATAAAAAGCCCACCGGTTTCAGATACGAATTGATCAAGTAATTTTTGAAGCCCAACGACTTGATCCCAAAGAAATGTGTCAAGGAAATAACCATAAGTGCAAGTGTCAATGTAACAAACGGGTCTGCTGTCGGACTTTTCCATAAGGTAATGTCATCTGTCGTCACGATTTTTGTGACTAAGCCGATCTCATTTGCCACAAACACAAAAAGAAACATTGTTACACCGAGCAAATGAAAGTTGTTCACTTGAGATCCTGGTAGATTGTCCGCCACGATGCCACGAACAAAGTCAATGACCCATTCAATGAAGTTCTGCTTCCCTTTCGGTTTCATTTGCAGGTTACGTGTACAAATAAAGACCACCAAAAAAACAATAATACAAGAAATGATTGTCATCATAGCTACAGTTCCATCAAACCATATAGGACCGATATGAAACATAAGCGATTTATCTTCCAATCTTTCTCACCTCTTTTCCTGTCATCTCCAGAAAAAATCTGGTGTTACAATGCGTTTCCTCTCATAACAATCGGTATCATACCACCACGAATGGAAAATTTCAAAGCATTTTCAAGAAAATTAGACAAAAAACTCACAATGCCAAAAATCCTAAATTAATTGAAAAATCCTCGTGTCGCTATGTGGAAGAAAAAGCCTGTTATATCAACAGCTTTCCCTTAAATGCTACCAAATTTAGCGTGATTTTCAAAGCAATAACCTCTATCGGATTCTAAAAGAAGTTCTTAGAAAATTAGAAATTTCTAAGAACTCGGTCAATTTGTCTTTCTTGATCTTTGCGTTTCAAGGATTCCCGCTTGTCATATTCGCGTTTTCCTTTCGCTAAACCAATCAAAACTTTGGCATAACCATCCTTGATATACACCTTTAATGGCACAATCGTCATACCGGTATTTTTTGTTTCGCCAATTAGACGAGCGATCTGCTTTTTGTGTAGCAACAGTTTTCTCGTCCGCAATGGATCGTGATTAAAAATGTTTCCTTGCTCGTAAGGACTGATATGCACATTGACTAAGAATGCCTCACCGTTACGAATGCGTACAAAGCCGTCTTTCAAATTGATCCGGCTGTTACGGATCGCTTTGATCTCTGTTCCCTGTAAGACGATCCCCGCTTCGATCGTATCGAGGATCGTGTAATCATGGCGGGCCTTTTTGTTTTGGGCGATTAATTTCCCTTCTCCTTTAGGCACGGGCCATCCCTCCAATTATTTTTTCTTGATTCCTTTGTAAAAAGGTTTTTTCTTTTTCACTTTGCCAGCTTTTTTCGGCTTGCCTTTACCTGATTGCTCAAAGCGTTTCCCTTGGTTTTTTTCAGGGTTTCGTTGTTTTTTTCCACGGCGGCTAGCTTCATTTTTTTGATTGTTGTTACGTTTGTTGGCTTTTGGTGCTTGCAGTTTTTCAACTTCTTCTGCTGCTACCAGTTCGAAATCGATCTCTCTTGTTTCTGGATCAGCCTTTACGACTTTGATGCGAACTTTCTGACCAATTTTAAAGGTCAGGCCTGTCCGTTCACCCACAAGTGCCAGATGGTTTTCCAAATAATGGAAGTAATCTTGCTTCAGATTATTGATATGGATCAACCCTTCAATCGTGTTAGGCAGTTCAATAAACAAGCCAAACTTAACGACGGAACTGATGATACCGTCAAACTCTTCTCCTACTTTATCGGCCATATACTCAGCTTTTTTAAGCGCATCGACTTCTCTTTCTGCATCGACTGCTCGTCGTTCCATTTGGGAGCTGTGCAGCGCGATGTCCGGCAAGATTTCCGCCCATTTGTTTTGGTTGGCTTCTGAGACATCTTCACTGTAAGATCGAATCAAACGATGCACGATCAAGTCGGGATAACGACGGATCGGTGACGTGAAGTGGGTATAATCTTCCGCTGCCAAACCATAGTGACCGACGTTTTCTTCAGAATACTTCGCTTGTTGCATACTTCTTAGCAGCATTGTATTGACAACCATTGCCTCTGGCTTATCTGCGACATCTTCAACCACTTTTTGCAATTGTTTTGGTGAGATCGAGCCATTGGTCTGCTTGACTACGATCCCTAAAGCAGATGCAAAATCAAAGAAGCGGCGCATTTTCTCTTCTTTTGGTTCCTCATGGATCCGGTAAATAAATGGTAAATGCTTCTGATTGAAATGACGCGCCACGGTTTCATTGGCTGCCAACATGAATGATTCGATCAATCGTTCGCCGACGCCCCGTGCTCGTAGAACGATTTCTTGCGGGTGTCCTTCTCCATCGACCAAGACTTTTGCTTCTCGGTCTTCAAAAGAAACTGCCCCACGTTTGATGCGCATCGCTTCTAACACGTGATGCAAGGCGGCCATATCATGGAACATCGGTACTAATTCCGCATATTCTTTGGTGGTTTCTGGATCATTGTCTTCAATGATTTGATTGACTGCCTGATAGGTCATACGGGCACTTGTTTGAATAATACTTTGGAAAATATTGTAATCTGTGACGATCCCCTCTTGGTTGATCCACATTTCACAGCTCATAGTCAACCTTGGGACATTCGGATTCAACGAACAGATCCCGTTTGATAAACGCTGTGGGATCATCGGAATCACACGATCCGTAAGATAGACACTCGTTCCCCGATCAAACGCTTCTTTATCCAATGCGCTGTTTTCGGTCACATAATAAGAAACATCGGCGATATGCACGCCCAAATAGAAGCTACCGTCAGGCAATGCTTTTACGGTCACCGCATCATCCAAATCTTTGGCATCCGCTCCATCGATTGTTACAATCTGTTGATCTCGTAAATCCCGCCGTTCCGGAAAGTCGGCAGGATCGATCGTATCTGGTACTGCATCTGCCGCTGCTAAGGTTTCTTCCTCGAATTTTGTTGGAATCCCGTTCGCCACGACGATCGATAATATATCCATTCCAGGATCGTTTTTATGTCCTACAACTTTCGTGATCAACCCCTCTAAGCTTTTCGAATAACCTTTTTCTGGGTAATGGCTGATTTCAACGATCACAATGCTCCCATCTACAGGTCGAATCCCTTGAGCACCAATAAACACCTTTAATTCACTTAGTTTTTTATCTTTAGGCTGAACAACGCCATATAGATCCGACTCTTCGATCTCTTTTTCATCAAATAATGTAAACTCGCCGACCAACTGACTGATGGCCCGTTGTTTGATCTCAACGACTTTCCCCTCTGCACCACGATCTGAGAAAGGATCCGCAACGTGCACGATGTCCACAGCAACGGTATCGCCGTCCATGGCATAGCCTGTTGCTTCTTTAGGGATATAAATATCGTCTTCTTCTTCATCCAACGTGACAAAGCCGAAGCCCCGCTCGTTGGCACGGAAGGTTCCTTCCACAAACACTCGTTTCATGGGTAATTTCACTTTGCCTTTTTTGTTAAAAATCACGCTGCCTTCTCGTTCCATCGCCGCTACTGTCTGGACAAGATTCTTAAAGTCTGTACTTTTTTGAAGTCCTAGACCTTCAGCAATTTCTTCCATTGAAAAACTTTTTTTGCGGCTTTCTTCGAGAAACTGAATAATTTTTGTTTTAATCGTTTCTGTCATAACTCACTCTTTCCAAGCAAGTGTTTCTAAGAAAGCAAACACATCCTGCTCTAATTTTTTCCGTTCTGGTCCAACGGTCACCACATGACCGCTTTCGGGATACCATTGAAGCGTATAGGGAACATGGGACAGTGCCCCTGCTGTTTTGAAAACCGTCTGTGGATCGATCATTTGATCCTTTCCTGCTTGTGCTAGAAAGACTGGGCGCTCGATTTTCCCTAAATGCCCAGCTGTGGTTTGTCCGACTGTTTCGATTCCTTGCAGTTGCTCTCTGACCTTACGAGGGACTTCTGCCAATATTTCTTTTTGGGTCGCCTCGTCTAAATCAGCATAGGGTATGACCATTTCAGCATACTTTTCAAAATTGACTGGCACTTCATTCTTGGTTTCAAATAATGGCGAACAAAACAGTCCGCCCCCCATCAATGTTGGATCTTGTGTCAAACGATCCATCGCTAAAATCCCGCCCATCGAAAGTCCAAGAACGGCAACTTCTTCATAGCCTTTTTCTCTTACATAAGTAACTGCATCTGCAGCATCCTGCTGCCAAACAGCCATCCCTTGATTTAAGATATCATCTGGATTGGGCGTACCATGTCCAGTAAACATCGGCGTATAAACCGTGTAGTCTTTTTGTTCTAACGAACGACAAAGCATACGCACATCGTTAGGACTACCTGAATAGGCATGGAACAAAATGACTGCTCGCTTGCCGTGTTCAGCAAAAACCGGTTTTGGTTGATTAAATGTTTTCATGTTTCCTTTCACCTCACGTCCAATTCTACCATAGTTAAGAAGAATACTTCGACAAATGCGATCAAAATCTTCCCCTTAAAAAGAAAAAAACCTCTCTTTACGAGAGGTTCGCTAGCAAAATGATTAGTTTGATGAAAGAAAAGCCAAAATAAAGAGCAAGACCATCCAAACAAACCCTAAAATGGCCGTTGAGCGCTGCATCACTGCTTCAAATCCACGGGCTTTTTGCTTACCAAACAATTGATCCGCACCGCCAGTAAAGGCACTAGCTGCACTATTTTGCTTGCTAGGCTGCATCATGATCGTAATGACCATTAAAATCGAAATAACAATTACAGCAGTTAATAAGATATTATACACGTTAGCTCCTCCTTGCTTGCTAAAGTCGTCCTTTCTATTTTAGCATTTTCCGCTAGAAATTACTACTCCCTTTTTGTCATTGCTCGTTGCGTGACGGTTTAAAAAAAAGACTGTCCTTTCTGACAGCCTTTTTCTCATAGATCGCTTTCGTTCAAATCAGCGAACGAGTACGTCATCATATTCTGGTTTTTCTTTGAACTCTTTGACCGCAAAGGAGCAGACAGGCATAATTTTTTTCTCTTCCCGTCGTGCTTTTTCAACAACTGCTTTGAGCAATTTTTGCGCCAATTGCTGTCCACGATAATCAGGGTTGACGAAGGTGTGATCAACTTCAAGTACATCATCTGGTGTTTCTTGCCATGTAATCTCACCAATTTCTGTTTCTCCATCATATAAAGCAAAACGCTTGTTTTCTTCTTTTATTTCCATTGTTTTCGCCCTTTCTATCAGACAATGTCTGTTTTTTGTTTGATATTCTCAATAAATTGCAAAACGGTTGGCCAATATTCTGGGACATCTTTAACTGCCTGTAAATGTCCCATATTTGGAAAAAGGACTTTTTGTTTCGGACCAGCCGTTGCTTCCATTAAAGTATTGATTTCTTTTTCAGAAAGAAACGTATCCTTTTCTCCTTGTAAAAACAGCACAGGTAAATGGTTGCTGCCGACTTGTCGGGTCACTGAGATTTGTAGGAAGGGGTAGCCGACTAAGTGTTTACTGTAACGATTGGCTAATCGCAAAAAGCGCTTGACGGGTAACCGAGAAAATTGTGGTAGACTTGCCCGAATGGCACTATAAACGGACGTATAACTGCTGTCTGAGATCAAACCCGCAACTTGCACCGGCATGACTTCTCCACTGGCCAGCAGCAAAGTCGCCGCTCCCATCCCTAAACCATAGAGGAAGATTTGGGTTTGTGGGTCTTTTTCCAAAATCTTATCGATCCACAAAAGCAGATCCATCCGATCTAGCCACCCTAAGCCGATCTCTTTGCCTTCACTACGGCCATGTCCACGCAAATCAGGAACTAAAACATTGTAACCCGCAGCCCAGAATTTCTCGGCCGCATCTTGACAGTCTGCTTGCCCATCACTGCGATACCCATGCAAGCAGATCACCCACGTTTTAGCACACTGATCAAAGACTTCTGCTCTCAGGATCAGATCATCGGTGGTCGTTACCGTACATTCCGAACCTTGTGACCAAAAAGCCGAACTGCTTTTCGCGATCCGCTCTTTGTATGGAATCCCCAGTTTCTTTCTGCCTTCTTTTTCATACCATTCATTGTTACGCATAATAATTGCCGAAACAAAATAGCGTACGCCCTTTTTCATCACAGACGTGCGATATACATAGTACACCAAAAAAATAAAAATTAGCAGTAGTAGCAATAGCCAAACCATAGGATCCCCCCTTCATTTTAGTTTACCATTTACACCGGTTTTCAGCCAAAGTTTTGTCGCAAGTCTTAAATAAGTCCTATACTTTTTTAAGAAAAAATCTTTGTACTGACTTCTAGCGAAGGAGCAGTACAAAGATTTGTTTGGTTAAATATGTTTCTGTTTATAGAATAGGAAGGCGATCATGGTGAGTAAAATACTTCCAAGAACACTTAGTTCATAAGAGGATTCCTCATTTGTCTTTGGCAATCGTTTTTCATTATCTGTCTGTGATGACTCTGTCTGGTTCTTTTTGTCATCCAGCTTTTGCTCGGCGTTTCCGGCTATTTTTTTCGGTTTATCAGACTTGTCAGAAGGTGTTGGTACTTTGGGACCGCTAGGATCATTCGGTGTCTCAGGCGTTTTTGGTTCGACATAAGTATTGATCAAATCATAGTCATGGACTTCTGACTTGTATCCTTTGACAGCCACTTCTTGAATGCTATAGGTGTACGCTTGACCTTTCTCATCATATTTTGGCAGATCTTCAAAACGATAGGTCCAGTTGCCTTCTTTATCTGCTTTTACGGTTTGCTTGTCGATTTCTTTACCGTTTTGCATTAATTCGACAGTGATGCTTTCAGGGCGGGTATTGAACTTGTTGCCATAGTCATTCCACGTCTTCGTTCCCGATACTACCGTTGTTTCGGTATTGTGATAGGTGTTGACCAGGTCATAGCCGTTGACTTTAATAGTGTAACCTGGCACTTTTTCTTCTTGGATCGTGTACGTGTATGCTTGACCTTTTTCATCATACTTAGGCAAATTTTCAAAGCGATAGGTCCAGTTCCCTTGGTTATCTGCTTTTACGGTTTGTTTGTCAATTTTTTTATCATTTTGCATCAGCTTCACATTGATACTCTCTGGACGGGTGTGGAACTTGTTGCCATAGTCATTCCACGTCTTCGTTCCCGATACTACCGTTGTTTCGGTGTTGCGATAGGTGTTGACTAGGTCATAACCATTGATTTCAGTGGTGTAACCTGGCACTTTTTCTTCTTGGATCGTGTAGGTGTAAGCTTGACCTTTTTCATCATACTTAGACAGATTCTCAAAGTGATAACTCCAGTTGTTTTCTTTATCAGCTTTTACGACTTGCTTGTCGATTTCTTTATCATTTTGCATCAGCTTGACAGTGATGCTTTCTGGTCTTGTTTCGAATTTGTTATCGTAGTCATTCCATGTCTTTGTTCCGGCTACTTCTGTCGTTTCAGTATTGCGGTACGTGTTGACCAGGTCATAACCGTTTACTTTAGTAGAATACCCTTCAACAGGTGTTTCTTGGATTGTGTATTCATAGGTCTGACCAGATTCGTCAGTTTTCGGTAGATCAGTAAATTCATAATGCCAGTCCCCCTCTTTACTTTGGGTAACCGTTTTTGTTTGGAATACTTCACCGTTTTGCAATAATTGAACCATAATGCTTGTCGGACGGGTATTGAATTTGTTGTCATAATCATCCCACGTTTTGGTCCCGCTGATTGTCGTTGTTTCAAAAGAAAGCAATTGATTCATGGCAGCTAGTTTAATAGTCGGCACGATTGTTTCATTTGCTTGCAGATCCCAGCGATGGGTTTCTGCGTTGACCAGCACTGTATCAGCAATGATACTGCCGTCAACATTTTGATGGACATCGACTGTATCACCAACAGCCAAGATGGTTCCTTGGAATGGACTATTAATCGAAATCGTTTGGCCCTCTGATTGGTCAACAAAATTCCATAAGATAACAGCATCATCAAACTCTTCTGTTTCATGGCTATTACGAGACGTACCATCCGTATATTCTAGTTTGATTTGGGACTTAACATTAACGGTGCTGGCTCCCTCAGTGTCCACATTGATGATCACAGGCGTATTTCCTCTTGTTAGCCCTTTAATGGTGATTGGCGTATCTTTTTCTAATTCCGTTTTTGAAAGAGAAACAACAACCTTTTGATCTTCTTTCGCAATTGTATCTTCTGAAAAAGAAATGGGTTTTTTATCAATCAGATAGCCGTCTGGCGCTTCCGTTTCCACAAAGGAATATTCTCCCTCTGGAAGACCAGCTTCGATCACCTGCCCATCATCATTTGTGACTTCTTCATCGACTTCCTTATGCGTCTTGTTGTTTTGAAGTTCGTAAACACCATCATCAAGTGGATTTCCTTGTTCGTCTGTCAAGGTCAAAACAACCGCTTGTGTCTCATCTTCGGCATCGGCTGTATTGATGACCCGCTGATTATTATCAGTGAAATCCTTGGTTACACCGGGTGCCTGCGGATAAGCTCCCAGTCTTTCTGACGTCGCCTGTAACGTTGAAAATGCTTGTTCAAAGTCTATATAAGGCTCACTCACGGATTGATCTTGAAAAACTTCGGAAGTCTTCAAGTGATCCATTCTCTGACCATTTACAAAAACGGCAGGTTGCTGATTTTGATCTGCTAAATCTACTGTGACTGATGGGCCAAAAACAACTTTGTTTTTTCTACTATCACTTCCTGATACAAAAGAAGAGTTTGCGATGGAATTGACCTTTTGAATATAATTGATTTCTGTTGGCAAAGAACCATCCTGAATACTGGTCCCAAAATTGACATTTCCGTTTAATTCACCAACGGCCAAATTTCCGTTCGTGTGTGTATTTAGCGTCGCATGGTTAGCAAAAATATGAAAATATTGCGCTTCTCCTAGAAGTGCGTCATCAACTTCAGGAACATCATTTTTAAAAATGCCCCCACTTGAAAGTTGTGAAGCTGCTGGCGCACTTGCTTGGGTATCAGGCGTTGATTCTATGGTTTTTGATGCAGTATTTGACGCCGTTTGTTGTTGTGACTCGCTGCTTGTTGATACAACCTTTTTTTCAGAAGCCTCTGTTTGATCCTGAGTATCAGAAAGTACGGCTTCTGTACTCGTTGCTTCTGTGGATTCATTTTCAGGTAGAACAACTGCTACATCTGTTGTGTTGATGATGTCTTCTTTCACTTGTCCATTTTTTTCATCTGTTTGAAGAAAGGCGGATTTGATTGTCAATGTTTGAAGACTTTTTGTTTGAAACGTTAGCGTCATTTGGCTAAAAGAACTGCTAGCGGTTTCTTCCATCAGCTGCTGTCTTTGCGGATCATATGTAAATGGCGTGCCGCTGCTTTGAATCGAGTTCGGCAGAACCGTTTGTTCCCCTTCACTCAAGCTGAATGCCAGTTGATTTGCTGCTTGTTGATTCTTTTCTACTTGGATCGTCCAAGTGATCTCCCCTGTGGTAGGATCTGGTAATGATGTCACTTGCGCTATGCCCTTTTCGTTTTGAAATAGGATTGTTTTGGGATTCTCCTCGGTGTCCGCATTGGCTGTGATGACTGATAATAAAGGCGCCAAATAGGATAAAATAAGTAAGGACAGCATGAACATTGGGTAAGCTATTTTTTTCACATAAGTACGCATTTCTCTTCCTCCAAACAACAAATTTTACTCAGGTGATTATCCTAATCGGAAAAAAGAGAAAATGCAAAATGACCCAAATTTTGATTCTGTGAGAAAAATGAGAGCAAAAGCCAAAAAATGGGTCCTTCTCTCAAGGGAATTTGTGAAAATGAAATAGGATTTCTTTTGTTTGAAAAACAACAGAATATTTTTTTCATGATAAATACTCAAAATCCAGAAAGAATCTTTTGTTTGTGATAAAAGTTCTTTCCTTAAAAACGCTGAAACATCAGGAGTGATTGGCTACTCGCTAAAATTTCACTTGTCAAAAAAAAATAATTGTAAACTGAAAATGAAATTTTCATAAACAATCATATTATTTTCATTTTCGGTTACAAAAATTTTAGCAGATTCTTTAAAATCTTACTGTTATTTTCCCTTTATTTATAAGTTCTCTTAACTTTTACTGTACAAAGAAACGTCTTTATCGTTTTTGGGACTGATGAATCATAATTGATTCTTCAGTCCCAAGTGTGTTTTTTGTACAACATATCAATCCTTATTGACGACAAGACTTTATTGCAAAGTCCGATGTTCTGATCTAGTACAAAAGACTAACCATGGAAAAAAAAGGAATGGTTATTGCAATCCGCTCGAAATTCACGTTTCCTTCTCCAAATCGACTACTCTTTGTCGTTGCTGATCAAGAAATCAAGCAATTCCGACTGTTCCGCAAAGATTGCTTCTACTGATAAGCTTCTATGATGACTCTTTTGCTTGGTAGCTTCTGGTAACTCAGAATCAATTTGGTTAGTTGAAGATTCGAGGGACTTCTCGACTGGTAAAGGTTCTGCATTCACTTTCGACTCTAAACCGTCTGGCTTCATTGGAAATGGACTGTTATCCTCAAAGTGATCTATCGAAGCATTCAGTTGACTTTTCCAAAACAACTCTCCGAAGAGATACACGCCAAGAGCATTTTTATTGTTAAACACTTTACAAGATAACCCCATCTTGTTGAGTGCCTGATTTACTGTGTTTTCGTTGATCGTTTCTGAAGGAATATCTCTGATTAGAATTGTATCAGCATATTGAATATCTTGATCACTGTTTACATAATCAATCAATTGATCTGTCAAAGCAGTCGTCTCTTTTTTAACGATCTCAGTTAAATCTATTGTCTGACCTCCATTGATCGTCACGACAAATGGATTGTTTTTCTTAGCTGTGACAAGCATATCGTAAACGACGCCATGATCTAGCGCAAAGATAGGTGCGGGATGATCCCCCTCATTTTCTTGATAATCTTGTACCACGTTGCCTGCCAATTCAAACAAGCCGTCTGTGACTTTTGAACTTTTGATCAGTTCCCCATTTTCGTAGCTATCACAAGTGAGAGAATGATCATTGATTTCAATCACATAGGTCAACCCAGCAAGAATTTCTTCCACGCCTAACATCAAATGAATATCATTTCGTTTGCTTTCAAAAATTGCGCCCAGAGATTTCGGGATCAGCTTTACTCGCTCGATGCGGATCTGATAGTGAGTGCCATCAACAACTGTCTCGAATTCATCTGCCAGTTGTCTCTCAATGTCAGCAAGCCGGTCAAAACTTTCTGTTGCTACGCCAAGGCATAATGAACAGCTAAAGTAATCCTCTGCAATTTCAGTAAAAAGTGAGGGTCTTTTCGCTACTAAATAAGAGAGTATCGTTTTGATATATGTCTTAAATTTTTGGTCTCCCAGGATTGCCAACGGATTGCCAAATGTTTGATAGGCTTCTGATCGTCGACTATACAACTTGTCGAGCCCCCAAGTGATTTCTTTCTCGCTGCCCCCGAGAAGTATTCGTTTCCCTACTTTGTTTTTTAGGTAGATCGGTTCATTATTCTTTCCTAAAAGATATTGTAGATTATTTTTTTTGACTTCTGAATAAACAGAACTTCTGACATCTTGATAACCGTAGCCAACAACGCCTACTCGAAATTCATCAATGTCTAATGCAATGATTTTGTTCACACTAATCCCCCTAACTTCCCTATTTATCATGACTTACAGCTTCCCTAATAACACTATTGCTATTTCATCCTCTATTTTCCTGCCTCTTCTTGGATAAAGAATGCATTGGACAGTTCCTGAATTTTACTCATTTGTTCGTTGACTTCTGCTTCTAAAAGCAACAAGTCGCTGAAAATTACTTTTGTATTACGTATATGCCGTAAAAGCTCATTGGTTTTGACCAGCTGCAAGTCAATTTTTTTGCATAACTCTCTCAATTCTTCTTGGCTATTCTTTAAGACAATAAAATCGCGATAACCAATGGCTGACTGTCGTTTTTCTAAAATCATTTGTTGTAATCGCGCAATTTTACTATCCCGTTGTTCGATCGCTTGTTTCAAATCAGTCAACATCTGATCTAGTTCGCTGATTTGAATGATTGCGGATAACTTCTTTGTACTCATCGATTGTTTCATGCTTGACTTGCTCCTTTGCCTAGGAGTATTTTCACTTCTGAATCCATCAGTGCCGTTCTAGTAAATATTCCTGATTGCAGTAAACAACTAAATGAAAGAACATTATTTTTTATCCGCAGCAGCTCTTCATCTGTTAACTCACTTAATTGATGATCAATGTCTTCAATTGCGTTGATAGTAATGCCAAGTTCCAGTTTCTGTACCATCTCTGCTATAGCTGCTTCTTTCCATACAATGACAGGGATTCCTAACGAGAGATACAACGAGATTTTGTGCGGTGCATTATACTTCGTATATTGTTGGTAGTCACCACCATCAGGCAACTTATCATCCCACGCAAGTCCGAAACCATTTTTCTCCATCCTACGAACCAATTCTTCTTGCTCAAAAACACCACAATAATGAACATTCGGACCAAAATGACTGTCGTTTTTATCGCCGTATACAAGAATTTCCGTGCGATTGGGCCACTGCTGTAGAAAACGGGTTTTTGCCAAATTTCCTGCAAAGACAACTCGTTTTTCTGGTCTTTCATGACTGACACTAACATCTTGATGCTGATAGTCGAAAAATGGTTTTTGGATCATTCTCCGTGTCACGCCTCTTTCGACTAAGGCTGTCTGCATAGCTTGGCTATGAACGATCAATACTGTTGCTTCATTGAAAAGAGCAGATTCATCAAAATCGACTTTCCCACGTAACATCTCAGCGTCATGGATGAATAAACTCGTGTAAATCCCTCTTTGTTTCATTCTTTGTAAGAACATTCGGTCAAAATGGGCTCCGTTATAACTTGGATATTGATAGACCACGATATCTTCATAAGCGACACCAGCTGTAATGCCATCAATCCTTGACATAAGTGCATAATCATCTTCATTCTCATCGATATAACGATAAATATATAAAGGTTGATAATCCATCCCATTGGCAATGTGAAAAACATCTACTTTCGCTTTTTTGACTGAATCTGCTGCATTCGATTCAATGATCGTCGTCACCCACCGATTCACGCTTGTCCCATCTCCTTTTCCATCATTGCCCGCACAAACATCACTTCATCTTTCGGTAAGCACCATTCTGCACCCTTCAAATTTTTAGAAAACAGTTGTACAGCAGGATCTTCTTGTGCAGTATTCCTTGTAAGCAGCAAATATTTGACTAGTTTTAGAACTGTCTGATTATAGACATCAATATGCCAATGTTCCTCCATTAAACGACTTGCATGTTGAAGTAATTGAACCGCATCATCACAGCGTTGGATGTCTACCAAACATTCTGATAAATCTAATACGGCGCCTACCAAGACTGGCCGCAGTTCCGTAAAATCAGTCGAATTTATTTTCTTTAAAAGGCAGCTCTCTAACAAAAAAATTTGTTTTTCTAAAGATGAAGCGTGCAAGCCATAGCGCTGTTTGATGCGTAATGTAGCTAAATATAAAAGGCTGTCAAATAATGTATAAAAATCAGTTCCCAGAAAAAATGTTTCAAGCATTTCTAAACTTGCATCCGGAACTTTCTGGTTCATACAACCAAATACGAGGTCAGAATAGGCCAACATAAGTTTAAACATCGTATTATCCTCAGTAGAGGAGCGAAATTTTTCTAACTCTTTTCTGACTTTCATAAAGGTAACAAACATGTCCTCTTTCGTTGATAAAGAGCTATAAATCAATACACTTAATAGATGAAGTTGTTCATCTGTTGACATTGCAAACATGTCTAACAATTCGGTATCAGATATGCTCAACATTTTCTTGATGCCAACAACCAATTCGAAGGGCAAGTCGATCTCATATTGTACCCATCTATAGTACCGTGAGCGAGATAACCCAATCTTTCTTTCAAAAGATTTCACAGATAGTCCTTTACATTTGCGTATCTCTTCTAATTTCTCGCGATCAATATTGACAGCAACGACTGATGTATCAGGTATCTTTAAGTCTGGGTTGATCGTGCTAATTAATCGACAAACGCTTAGTAATCTAGTTTCCATATTTTTCAAATCCTTTTTTCTAAAATGCAGGACCTATTTTTATTCTTACTTCTGTAATGCTTCCAATAAAGAATAAACCAACGATCCAAGGATCACGATCGACATAACTAAGGAAAGCACGATGGTGATCGCTTTGCCCTTTTTCTTTTCTTCTGAGTGATTTCTTACGTTTTCTCGTTCTTCTTGAAATCCCGCTTGAATCGTTTTTTCTAGCTGATTATTCGCCAACGAAATCACCTCTTCCCAGTTTATTTTCGGCAAACAACTATGAAGAAAACTGGTTTATCTACTGGTTCTGATCGTCTGCCAGTTGTAGTGATTCACTCAGTTCTGAAACATTTTCTACTGGTTCATTTTCGTTTGTAGCTATCTCATTCACTACCTCTGCTATTTCCACTGCCCGAAGCTCATCAATCAGCTCTTGACTCAATTGATTCACATCGTTATCTTGTCTTTCGACGGTTGAGGTTAACCGATCAATGATCTGCTCGGTTTCATTCAAAAAATAGGTTCGAAGCATTTGCTTTTCAACCTCATAAGCAGAAAAGAGCTTCTCATAAATCATTTGTAATTTATTTTGCTCCTCCTGTTGCTGCTCAAAAGATGCATTGAATTGTTTTTTTAATGTTTGGATCACATTTAGATCGATATCGTTTTCTGACTTGTTCATCATTGCTTTCATTTCTTGATTGATTTGAATCAGCTGATCAATCAATGCGTTTTGATGAGCAAAAAGTTTCTTTGCTTCCTCTTGTTCCTTCTCAAAAGTGAGCATGGACCCGCTGTTCTCTTTTATTAACAACATAATTTGCTCATACAATTCAGTGGTTTTCATTTTTTTCATTTTGTCTTCATCCTTTCAACACAACTTTGTCCATGCATACATTTTTGTTTGCCAACAACTGATAATTCTTTTGATCGACTTCTACCTTATGAATATAAGGAACGCGGTCATCTAAAATACTCATTAAGTTCCCTTTGATATTCCCTTTGCCATCAAGCGGCGATTCTTCCAGATAAAGTGTATTTGTCGAGTTGGATTTTGCTAGAGAAAATAATTCTAACCCCATATATGAAATGCCAACTGTATCATTTTCTGTTAACCGAAAAGCTAACTGATCACGAATGAAATCAAGTGTTGTGTTAAATTTTTGAGTTACCTTGAATGTTTCTGTATCACGAATCGTGACTAAATTGATGGTGCCTTGATAAAAATAGTAATTCAGAATACTTTGTTGCTGATCATTGAAAAAAGCAATCTCTTGAACCTGGTCATTGCAGTAATAAATAGTTGAGAATAATTTCCCATCTGCGGCATATTCTTCAATGAAATCTGTCGTGCCATCAGGATAAAAGTAGCGAACTTCTTTGACATGTCTTCTAGTCATAGGATACAAGCTCACTTTACCTACTTCATCTCCATCAGTGATCAAGGAAATGGTCCGGTCCTCGTTCATATAAACTTCTGTAGAGTAAGCTGTTGGTACTTGGTTAAAAAACAGAAAGGCTTCTGGATCGTGACTGCGCTGTGTCACTTGATCTAAAATATTTATTCCCTGCAAGGCTTCTTTTTGGAGTATCGCTTGAAAATTTGGACTCGGTGAGATGGACAACACTTGACTTCCTTCTTTGATTCGTGATTTTTGTGCCATCCAAATTCGGTCATTTGGTCGGATCACGGTGACTAATTCATAATGCATCGATCAACTCACTCCATTTCTCTGCAATTATCGCGTCTTGAAACATTCGTACAGACTTGCGGGTATTGGCTTTAAGTTGGTTCAGATCAGAAGCAGTCAACTGACGAATGCCCTCTGTTAGTTGCTGAATAGTATAAGCTTCATCAGTTCTAGAAAAATCTTTCAAATAACCATTGACTCCTTCTTTGATCAACTCCATGGCCCCAAAACGAGCCTTGAAGGTTACAATTGGCAATCCTGCATTTAAAGCTTCAATATAAGTCAATCCGAAACCTTCTGAAAAAGAACCAGAGATAAATGCATCATAATCAGGATATACTTCATTGATTGCATGAGAATGCCCTTTTAACCGAATGTACTCTTCTGCATTCAACTCCTTGATCACTGCTTTTAACTTACCTTCTTCTCCCCCTTGACCATAGATGTCTAAAGAGATCGTTGGATGTTCTTTTTTTGCTGCAGCAATTGCCCGCATCACAAGATCAATGTGCTTTTCGGATGCCAAACGAGAGACTGTCACAAACTTTTCTGCCTGTTGTTTGCCTAATTCAAATGAATCTTCTGTCACATCGCGAATCCCTCCCACCGGGATCGTCACAATTTTTTTGGACTCGTTTGGGAAATCGATCAACAAATCTTGCCTTTGCAATTCTGTCGCAACAACGATATGAGCGACTTGTTCCAAATGCGTCAAAGCAAATTCATAGTAATTGTTCCAAAGAGGTGCGCTAGCTACGTCACGATCAGATAAATGATCGGCATGAACGATCTCAATCAATTTGATTTCCGGAGGACAATGATCATATAAAGCAGCCTCGCTTTCCTCCCCCCGATCAATGATGATACTTTTGGTTTCTGGGAATTCTTCTATCAGTTGTTTAAAGAAAAATCGCTGCAATAAGACTTCATTTCTAAAGAAACGATGTTTGCCTTTGAAAGCAAACAAATGAATATTCGTCATTACTCTTCCTCGATGCGAATCATTTCGATAACTGTACATGATTTTTCTTTGATTCGTTCGATAGTCAAAAATCTCTACCCGATAATCCGAAACTAGCAGTAAGCCTTCCTTTTTTGGACTAGGAGATTTTTCCATATGCTCAACGATTTTTAATCCTGATGACGTGATGGTTTCTTTGATTCTATGTGTGTTCGTAGCATCTACTAAGAGATCTTGTTGTGCAGTAAAAACTGCTTTAGCCCCTTGCCTTAAATAATCACCTTCTAGTGCAAAATATTCCCACATGGAGATGACTTTATCATCTGGTATTTTCCAAGCCGCCATGGCTTCATGGAGATTCTTCACTAGCTCCATAAAAATATACTTATAGGGAATATTTTTTCTATCAAAACAAGCAGCACGATAGAACTGTGCATGTTCCACACCAGAATTACCAATCCCCATTGCTTTATTTACAAAAAAATTCATGATGTCCCCCTCTTTATTAGGTTGATTTTTTCCTGTTTTCTTTTACATTCTCTAAAACTTTTAGTGCCCTTTGATTAAGTGCGATCTTTTTTTGCAGACGATCCATAAGCTCGGGTGCTTCGGCTTCTTTATTTGGCTTTGCAAATAATAAAGCTAATACAGAAAAATCTTCGTGGTAACAAGACTCCAGCAAAGAAAAATTTTGTCCCATTTTAAGGTTGATTTTTTCGGGACTATCGCTTCGCTGATAGATTTGTTCAAGCAATACTTCCAAATACGATGATGCAGCCTTAGTATCCGGTTCAACAAACAATCCTGCTTCAAAATCTGAAAGTGAATATTCTTTGACATAGCTGTTCTGTTTTTCAAATACGACCGATAATGCAGCATGTTTCTCAACCAACGGTGTAACCGCAACAACGCTGGTTGCTATGTTTGAGCCTTGGTTTGCTCCAGTGGTTGCATTTATAGGAACCACTTCAAATGCTTGATTCTCCTTAGTGGATAAAACCAATTCCTTAAAATGAATCTCTTGATGCTTTTTGTTTACCATATGAATCTGATAATCAGTGGCACCTTGCGGAAAGAGAAAACATTCTTGGTTTGTTTCGAAGACTAGTTTTTCAAGGAGAAACCCATCCTTATCAAAAAATTCCACCAATAGCTGTACTGCTTCCTTACGATCGAATGCAGCATGAAGTGTTAACTCGTACTTGTATCCAGGCAGTAACATTGGTAGCATTGGTGATTTCCGACTAATATGAAATTCTGTTTTCGAATACCAAGATTTAATACTGACGCCTGGAGGCATCAAAGGAGAAGAGTACAAGACATCCCCAGAGGGCATATAAGCTATTTTTGCGCCATAATTATAATTGTCATTAAAGTCGATCCCCCACTTGATACGATATAAACTATTCATCGACTCCCTCATTCCCTATAATATTTTCTTGATATCGCGGTGAAATGTATGCACGAGAATATTTTTGTATTGTTTCAAAAACCAATTATTGATGGCAGGACTATTATCGTTATGTCGGCCGATCATGCCTTTATACAGAACACGAGTCATGGGGAAATTATTTTTTAAAAATTCAAACAACATTGGAAATGCCTCCATGTCGTAATCGTCTTGTTTCATATAGGCGATCGCAAAGGTTGTCTCCCGATAATCGCCACTTTTGAATTTGCTCCAGAACCGTTCATTCAATTGACTGCTCGCTTCTTTTGAAACAACCCCAATATTGTAAAGCAGCATATCCAATGAGGTTGGAAATCCAGTTGGTCGATTGATGCGTTCATTTAGAGCAATGGAACCAAGATTCGTCAACGGTTTTCCCACAATGACACTGTTTGGGCTTAAATCGCTAGCAAAATACAGCGCCCCAAACGTGCCCATCGATAATCCGGATAAAATGAGGTCTGACTTATCAAATCCTAGCAGTGCTAGTTTCCCTAAGATGATCGCTACGATTTCTTGTTCGAATTTCTGGCTGCCTAGATAGAAATTCCCACCTTCTAAACGAGGGTCACCAATCAGCAGAAACGGACAGCCCATACTTCCCATCATCCCACGGCCTTCAAATCCTTCCGCTGAACGATAGCCAGAAAAATAAACCGCTAATGGAGGTTTTAAATCTCCCGGATTAAAGTAATAGATCACTTCGCCCCCCAGATTCTCTTCATCCCGAATCCGTCCGCCTCCTGGAATCATGACACTTTCATCTGCCATTGCTCTTCGCAGGTGCATCTGCCCGATCGTAAATTGCCCTCGATTTCCTTTGGCATACAATGAAACATTGATGTATGAATTTTGATCTAATTTGAAGTAAACCGGCTCCCCATTTATGATTTGATCGTGAAGGACCTCAATCACTTGGATGACTTGATTCGTGTTTTCTTTAATGAAAAAGAGTTTGATTTTTAATGTCACTTCTCCTTGAACATCTGCGATCTCCGGATAAAAACAGGTGCGTTCGTTTTTAGGTATCAGGTTAGTCATTTTCCAAGTAGTTATTTGCTGATCGTCTGATGTCAGTTGTGCCTTTACCTGACAGGCTGCATGTCCTTCTTTAACGATCTGCAACGGGACAGTTTTATTAAATTTCATGTGATCCATAGATAGCTTATATCCTTGTTGCTTTGCTGAGAATTGCTCATTGATCGTACGAAAAACATTTTCTAGCTGCTTTTTATCAAAAGGATTCGCTGCTTTTAATGTGAATAGCGCTTGAACTTCTGGAGATAGCTGCCCATTTTCTTCGTAAAATATTTGGTAGGCTGGCAATTGTTTTAAAAATTCCAAATTTTCAAGAATCGCGGCATTTTCCTCTAGAAGAAAAATTGCCCGATGGTATTTGGTATTATATTTGTCTTTCTTAAACAGCTGTAGCTCCTGCTCATCTTTTCTGAAATCATAGGCCAACGGAAGCCACTGATAGGCAAACAAAGGAGAAAGCTGCTTTTGCCCCTCAGAAGAAACAGCTGCAACATGAAATACCTGAATCTGTTTAGACGACACCCTCTAGCAACTCCCTCCATTGTTTAATAATATTTTCCTCACTAAAACGCTCAATATAACTAATATTTTCCACCAATGCTTGGTTCCAATTATTTAAATCGTCCAGGTAAAAAGCGATTGCTGCATCTAATTCTCTAATTTGACCAATGATTTGCCCATTCTTTTGGTCATCCACATAATCGGTTTTCTTCCTAACAAGCTGAGGAATCCCTGCACTAACAGCTAGTGCTTGTTTCTGGACATCAACTTCAGCAGACAAATCAATATACAATCGTGTCTCATTGAAATCCTGACGAATCGTGGTGAGATGAGAATCCAAACGAAAGTGAATCCTAAAATTGACATCAACTGCCTCTACTAGATTTCGCCAATTTTTGCTTTCTCGGATCTCTTCAATCGCCTCTTCATCCGTTTTAAATAACTTTTTCGCCTTTTTTGCTTCGAAATACTTTAATACCTTTTGATACTCCTCAGATTCACTATCGACACCGAAGTGAGTATCAACCAGTTCTTTTTGTGCTTCTCGTAAAACGACTTCGCTTTGGAATGTCGTCGTTTCGATAATTAAGTCATAACGATCATTCTGAATAACTTTTTGCAGTAATAGATGATGGATTCTCCGAACGTCTTCGTTAAGCTCACCGGCGTTCCAATAAAGAACCAGCTGGGGAATGGAGTTGCTATTGCCCAGCTGAAAAGAAGTTGTGTAAATAGGTATGCGCTGTATCCGAGATAGGTCATTGACACCGGACTGTTTCATTAAAGAGAAAAGCGCTGTTTGATTACTAGTCGAATCCGTAATGATTTTATTTTCGCCAGCCCATAATGCTGCTTTTTCATCTGATGCACAAGTTGAAAGTCTGTGGGCATCAGAAACGATCTGGATCACTCTTTTTCGTTCCTCGTTCGTTTTGACCAATCGTAGACTCCGCTCATTTGTCAAACAAATTGTTTGATCTTCTGGCTCAAGATTCAGTTGAAATTGATTCATCATCTCTAAAAGAAGTTCATCCATGCTTTGATACTGACTTTTCTTTAGCCCAATTCTTTGAGGATTTATCAGCTCAATCTGTGGATTTTCTCCAAAGTATTCCACACATTTTTCCATTCCCGATTCGTTATAATAAATCTTCTTTACTTGTTCCCCTTTGTCATTCTGGAACGATTTTGCAGAAATAAATCCCCGATCATCGAAAAAGAGGATTTGTCGATAAGGTTCCGTCATTATAGACATCTGTTCTGCAAAACCAAATGAATTGAACCGAATTTCACCAAATGGTTGATTTTCCTTAATCAGCGTGATTCCAAAAGGTGTATAGACCTTCTCAACATTCTGAGCAAGAGGCAAGTCATCGACATCTAAGGGAAATCCATTGGTTTTTTGAATGTCTTGCAAGCGATCATAAAGCGAAGTCATTTGCGCTACTTCTAATTCATATGCATGCATCTGATAACGTAAAAACGGTATATGCTCCAATAACAATAAGTGATACGGTTCTCGATTGTTCTTGAAAAGCTGAATGATATTCATCATATAATCACTTTCTAAATTGCCACTACTGGTCGTCCAATCAGGGATAAAATAATTCAAAAAATTGCCTCCTAACATCCTCTAAAAAATCCGGTAAGTATGTCTGGAAAAGAGGAACCGTATTTCATTTGTGATAGTTTCTAAAATGATGATCAACATAAAAATACTTCCGAAATAAAAAGCTAAGTTGGAAATGATTTGATTTTGCAATCCAATCAACAAGGGAATCATTGAAACGATCACAAGATAACTGTTGCCAAGTAATGCAACGGTTGATAAACGCTTCAATATATATCGCTCTGTCTGTTTGCCAGGAGCAACATTTAAAATGTAATCTCCCGTCTCTTTTAGATTTTTGGCTATATCGTATGGTCGAACATTTATAAAACTAAATCCGTAACCTAAAACATAGAGAATCAGACCATAAGTGAAAATACCCCGCACATTATTAAAGGAAAAGTAAGTCGTAATAAAATTTGAAAAGCCTGTGTCTCCCCACTTTTCGTTCAATAGTAAAAGCTGTGGCATTGAAAAGACGGTTACTGCAAACATGAAAGGCATTGCCCCGGCAGGTAAAAGTCGAATAGGAATATATGAATTGTTAAAGCGACTGTCGATACCTGTCCGTTCAATATTGATACGGTATTCTGCATTGTACAGGAAGAGTGTGAGATAAATAAAAACTAAGGTCACCATAACTAACCCGATAATAAAGTTTTGACTTAAATGAACGGATTCTGTTTGTCCCGAAATTAACATAGCTGGGATATTCATCAGTAAACCTGGAACAATAAACAGACTTTGACCTCCAATTCCTTTATCAATGTTGATATCAGCTAGCCATGCAACGAACAATCCCCCAGCCGTCAAAAGAAGAACTGCTCCTAAAAACAACAGGACAATAGAGCCTCCAATTGCTTTTTGATCAATCATTGAGGAACGAAATTTTAAAACCAGTGCGCAACTTTGAAGGATAGCAAATAAAAGAGTCAAACTGCGTTGAATATACCCAATTCGTTTGGTGGAAAGATTTCCGATACTTTCTGTATCAATCATGCTGATCGTTGTCCAGATGATCAGGGCAGTCATATACGGGCCCATCCCTAAAGAAAAAAGCGTTGGAACAGTAAAATTCCCACCGGTTGATGTCGCTAAAAATTTCAGAATCAAACTAGTTGATTCCTCTGGTATCTTTTCTGAAATAAAAAAAGGAACCTGGATATGCTTACCTATCTCAACAATGAACAAAAGGAAAAAGCTCGCGATTATTCTTCGAATGAGTTCTTTTTGATTCTTCATTTTCATCTCCAATTTTCTTACTTTTTTTTAATCTGCAAGGTTTAACAAAATAGTAACAGGTTTAAAATTGCCTTTTGTACTTGTTTTTTGTTGAAATAAAAAAAAAAAAGGAAAAGGTGAGGTTGGTCATTGTGGTATCATCGTTTTAAATTCAAATAAGTAAAAACTACTCACTTTAAATGGTCATCAGAGAAATACAAGGATTGGAAAAGAAAAAAAGGGAGAATTTCCTGAGAAATAGCCCCCAAAAGAAGGTCTTTACTATGAAAAAACTAATTGAAGTCATCATACCTCTCGTTTTGCTCTTAGGAGGTATCTTTTTTTTGAAAGAAAATTTAACAGTCAACGAAACACCGACTACAGAATCTAGGGTCCCTGACAATGAAACGACGCCTAAGTTAAACCTAAAAGCTGTCGTTTTGCGGACTGATGACTCTTTGGAAGCAGTTGATCAAGAGTCCATCTATCACGGTGAATTTCCCTACTATAATATGGATAGCACCAAAACCTATACGTTTTCACTTCACTTCGTAACAAGTTCTGGTGAAGCGCTGCTGGATCAAAACGAAGAACCACTTATTGCATCAAGAAAGATGAAACTAGTTACTCAGAAGGGAAAGATCGTCTTTTTTTTAGAAGCCAATGATTTGATGAGGGAATATCTTTTTGACCTAGACGACGTCATGATTCGTGCTAAATTAGAAAGCATTGCTGATTAAGCTTAAGCCACAAGCAATATAAGTTTTTGAAAGGAGGAACAAAAAAATGAAAGATAAAAAGTTTCGCAAGTATATTCGGTTGGCGAGAAAAGTTCAAAGTCTAGCAGAAAACTATCGGCAATTATCAGATCAAGAATTGCAAATGCAAACCATTCATTTTCGACAACAACTCGAACAGGGCAAAAAACTGGAGAGTTTACTCCCGCAAGCCTATGCTGTCGTTGTCGAAGCAGACCGTCGTGTCTTGGGAATGGAGCCTTATTTTGTTCAAATTCTTGGCGCAATTGCTCTTTTTTACGGCAATGTTGCTGAAATGAAAACCGGAGAAGGAAAAACATTGACCGCAACCATGCCGATGTATTTACATGGTCTGGGAGGCAAAGGCAATTTCTTGATTACTTCTAATACGTATTTAGCCTTGCGAGATATTGAAGAAACGGGAAAAGTCTATCGTTTTCTAGGACTAACCGTGGCTGCAGGTGTTCCTGAACATGAAGATGAAGGAGAAGAAATCGATAAAGAGGTGGTCTATGCAGCAGACATCGTCTATACGACGCATAGCGCACTGGGCTTTGACTATTTATTTGACAACTTGGCTGTTTCTCCAGACGAACAATATGTCACCCACTTCAATTATGTACTGATAGATGAAATCGATGCAATATTACTTGATATGGCGCAAACGCCATTGATCATTTCAGGAGCACCCAAAGTTCAGTCAAATTTTTTTACGCTATCTGATTGGTTTGTGAAAAGCTTGATTGAAGGTAAAGACTTTATGAGGAGTGAAAACAAACGTCACGCTTGGTTTACAGAAGCAGGCATAAAAAAAGCCGAAGACTACTTAGGTATTGAAACTATTCTTTCAGAAAAATGGAAAAGTCTTTACCGTCATTTAGTCATTGCCTTACGGGCCAATTATCTCTTACACTTAAACAAAGACTATGTTGTGGAGGACAACGAGATTCTTTTGCTTGATGAAGCAAATGGACGTAAGCTGATTGGAACAAAACTACAAGCTGGCCTTCATCAAGCAATCGAAGCGAAAGAAGGCGTAGAGATTACTACAGAGAGCCGATCCATGGGCTCCATTACCTACCAAAACCTATTCCGAAAATTTAAAATTTTGTCCGGAATGACTGGTACTGCCAAAACAGACGCCGACGAATTTCGAGAAACGTATGATATTGACGTAATCGAAATCCCGACAAATAAACCCATTCGCCGAAAAGATCATCAGGATCTGGTCTATGTGACCAATCAGTCGAAAATCATGGCTTCTTTAGAAGCAGTAAGAAATGCTTTGACGCAAGAACGCCCCGTATTGATTGAGACAGGATCAGTCTCAATGTCGACGTTATACTCCCTGATTCTCTTAAAGCATCGAATCCCTCATAATCTTTTAAACGCTACAACAGCGACCAAGGAATCCTGGATCATCTCAGAAGCTGGTAAAAAAGGTGCCGTAACTGTGGCTACTTCAATGGCTGGGCGTGGTACAGATATTAAACTGGAAGAAGACGCACGGGAAAATGGTGGTCTATTAGTAGTAGGAACTGAGCGGATGACCAGTGACCGAATTGACAATCAGCTTCGGGGCCGCTCTGGACGTCAAGGAGATCCGGGTGACAGTATTTTCTATGTATCTATGGAAGACAAAATCGTGGTTGAAAGTGCACCCAAATGGGCCGCCGACGAACGAGAATTATTAACTGAACAAGAAGAATTATCCAGTGATCTCACGCCCTTAAAAAAGAAAAAATACAATAAACTAATCAATCAGTCTCAAAGCAATCGCAAAAATCAAGAAATTGCCGGACGTCAAACGACGCTAGAATTTGACTCAATTATTACCATTCAAAGAGACAAAATGTACAGCATGAGAAACAGCATTATGAAAGGTACCCCTGTCGAGTTAGAAAACATCATTAATCAATGCATAGAAGAAACAATCAATCAATTCACCACTAAAAAAGAGAACCTAAATCAACAAGCGATCCTTGATTTTATCTTTAATAATTTGGACTATAATTTTGATGTTTTTGAAATCGAGAAACTAGATAAATTTAATAAGCGAACGGTCAAAAAATTTTTATTGGATCTGATTTCAGAGCGTTTGATTCACATTCAACAATTTATGCCAGATAGTTTCCAACAGCTGTTTTTCAAGCGAATCATTCTTTTAAAAGCCTTAGATACTCTTTGGATCGAACAATCAGACAACCTGCAACAATTGAAAACAGTCATCAATGGGCGAAACTGGGGACAACATCGCCCCATCTATGAATTTCAAGTAGAAGCACATCGTTCTTTTACTGAAATGCGTGAAGCCATTTATCTAGAAGCAGTCAGAAATTTATTATTATCCGAGTTGGTAAAAACAGAAGATGGTTCATTCGATGTTGAATTTCCATAGCCAATAAAAAAGCATCACAGTTAGTTTGCCTAACTGTGATGCTTTTTTATTTAATAGAAGTACTTTTATCATTTTAGAAGAGCTAGGAAATTTATCCTAGCTCTTCACAAAACAAAACTAACGAGTTACTCTGTTTCACGCTTTGCTTCATCTTTTTTCTTTTTCATTAAAGCAATAGCAGCTAACAGCGTGGCAATTCCAGCAAGAGACATTTGAATACCACTTGCATCAGATTCGCCAGTCTTAGGAAGAGTAGAACCAGTTGCACCGGTCGTATGACTCCCTACTTCTGTGTTGCCAATTGGCGTTATTGTATTTCCATTTACTCCATTGTTCTGATCAGAACTTGATGGTGTTGAAGTAGAGCCGCTGTTAGACTCACTTGCCGAAAGTGAATGATCTTGGCTAGTTGATTGTGATTGCAGCTCTGATAGACTCTCAGACAAGCTATTACTGTGATATTCACTGACGATATCAGAGTTGATATCACTTGTACTTGTGCTTAGCGAAGCAGAGTCACTCACGCTGGTACTATCGCTGATTGATTCACTAGCGCTCATGGAGACTGAATCTCGATCAGAGGCACTAAAGCTTTCACTCTGACTAGCCGAGTTGCTAGCGCTCAGACTGTCGCTTGTTGACCCTGAATCACTTGATTCGGCGCTAAGTGATACTGAATCACGTTCACTATCACTGATGCTGGTGCTTTCGCTTGCGGATTCACTTACGCTTGTACTGTCACTGATAGAAGTCGAATCACTTACACTTGCACTATTTGACATTGAATCACGTTCACTATCGCTGATGCTGGTGTTTTCGCTTGCTGATTCACTCACACTTAGGCTTTCGCTTGCTGAAGTCGAATCACTTACACTTGCACTATCAGACATTGAATCACGTTCACTATCGCTGATGCTGGTGCTTTCGCTAACAGATTCACTCACACTTAGGCTTTCGCTTGTTGAAGTCGAAGCACTTACACTTGCACTATCAGACATTGAACCACGTTCACTGTCACTAATGCTGGTACTTTCGCTAACAGATTCACTCACACTTGTACTGTCACTGGTTGAAGTCGAATCACTTACACTTGCACTATCAGACATTGAACCACGTTCACTGTCACTAATGCTAGTACTTTCACTAGCTGATTCGCTCATACTTGTACTGTCACTTTGACTGATTGATGTGCTCTCACTTGCAAAAATCGACTCACTTGTACTGAAGCTGCGGCTTTCTTCCGTAGAAATACTTGCGCTTTCAGACTCAGAATCACGAATGCTAGAACTGTTGCTTGTACTTTCAGAAGCGGAGGCTTGATCGCTCGTACTCATAGATTGACTCAAACTTGTACTGTCACTTGAACTAACCGATTCGGAATCTCGGACACTTTCACTTGTACTAATGCTTTCGCTAATGGAGGTTGATTCGCTAGGTGTAACTTCCGTACTATTCCGCTCGCTTTCGCTAGTACTGATGCTGACGCTAACTGATTCACTGGTGCTAGAGCTTTGTGAATCACTTGTCGAAGCACTCACACTTTGAGATTCAATCACTTCTTGTTTTTCGCTAAGCGATGTGCTGATTGATGCCGATTCGCTTAGACTTGTACTAGTAGATTGTGAAATGCTGGTGCTCTCACTAGCACTTGCTGAGACAGAATCATTTGTACTTGTACTGTCACTGGTTGAAAGGCTAGAACTGTTCGATCTTGAATATAGATCGCTTAAGCTATCACTTGCACTATCGCTATTGCTGAGTGATGTGCTTGCACTATCACTCGTACTGAAACTACGTGATTCGCTGGCACTTTCAGATCTAGATAGTAAATCACTTAGACTTGCGCTTAAACTTAAGCTGTTACTTACGCTCGTGCTACCGCTATAGCTTAGGCTATCACTTCTAGATTCACTTGCACTCTCTGATCTAGAAAGTAAATCACTTACACTCGTACTAGAACTTAAGCTGTCACTAGTTGATGTGCTCATGCTATTGCTTACACTATCACTCCGTGATTCGCTCGCACTGCTAGATTGAGAGTTCATTTCACTTAAACTTAAGCTAGAGCTGTTGCTGCCACTCAACGAAGTACTTGTGCTTTGGCTCAAGCTATTGCTCCGTGATTCACTGGCACTGGTTGAACGAGATAGTAATTCGCTCAAGCTAGTACTGCTACTTTCACTCGTACTAATTGATGTGCTGCTACTATAGCTTAGGCTATCACTCCGTGACTCGCTGGCACTGACTGATTGAGATAATTGTTCACTTAGACTTGTACTTGAACTCAAACTCGTGCTAGCTGAAGTACTTTGACTGAAACTATTACTTAGGCTATTACTTAAACTAATACCTTCGGAAAGTGAGTCACTTGTCAATTGGCTCAAACTATTACTCAAACTGTAGCTGTCGCTCGCACTAGTTGACGATGAATCACTTAATGAACTGCTAGTACTTGTGCTGAGACTTAGACTCGCAGAAGTACTACTACTGTAGCTTTGACTTTCACTTGCTAGTGATCTGCTTTCTGAAAGACTATCGCTATTGCTCAAGCTAGCACTGATTGACGATGAGTCGCTCATTGATGTACTGATACTCAAGCTTTCACTCATACTTTCAGAAGCACTATTACTAATACTTGTACTATCGCTAGTACTTGTACTTATGCTTGCTGAGGTGCTGCTACTGTAGCTAGTACTGTCACTAGTACTTAGACTAATACTTGCTGAGGTACTGCTGCTAAAGCTTTCACTCATACTTGAACGTGAATCACTAATTGACGTACTCAAACTATTCGATTCACTATTACTGCTACTTGTACTAATTGAAGCAGAGTCACTAACCGAAGTACTGACACTAGTACTCATGCTCAAGCTGGCTGAAGTACTGCTGCTATAGCTTTGACTTTCACTAGTCCGTGAATCGCTCACAGACGTACTAATGCTTGTTGATTCACTATTACTTGTACTTGTGCTACCGCTGTAGCTTGCAGAGTCGCTTGCACTTTGTGACATTAAACCACTAGTACTCAATGATGATGAATCACTTAGTGAAGTACTAATACTTGCTGACTCACTGTTACTAATACTTGTACTTACTGATAATGAGTCACTCAATGACGTACTCGTACTTGTTGACTCACTGTTGCTTACACTTGTGCTGCCACTAAAGCTTGTAGAATCGCTCGCACTTAATGACAACGAAGTACTTGTGCTTAGAGATAACGAGTCACTGATCGACGTACTTGCACTTGTCGAGTCACTGTTGCTTACACTTGTACTTAGCGATGATGAATCACTGATTGATGTGCTTGTACTTGCTGATTCACTGTTACTGATACTTGTACTTACTGATAACGAATCGCTGATCGACGTGCTTGTACTTGTCGAGTCACTGTTGCTTACACTTGTACTTAGCGATGATGAATCACTTAATGACGTACTTACACTTGTGGAATCGCTACTGCTAACACTTGTGCTTCCGCTAAAGCTTGCAGAATCACTCGCACTTAGAGATGTCGAAACACTTGTACTCAATGATGATGAATCACTGATTGATGTGCTTGTACTTGCTGATTCACTGTTACTGATGCTTGTACTTACAGACAATGAATCGCTGATCGACGTGCTAGTGCTTGTTGACTCACTAATACTTGTAGATGTTGATTCGCTCACTGACGTACTTGCACTTGTCGATTCACTAGTACTTACGCTTGTGCTACCACTAAAGCTTGTAGAATCACTCGCACTTAGGGATGCTGAAATACTTGTGCTCAATGATGATGAATCACTGATTGATGTGCTCGTACTTGCTGATTCACTGTTACTGATGCTTGTACTTACAGACAATGAATCGCTGATCGACGTGCTCGTACTTGTCGAGTCACTGTTGCTTACACTTGTACTTAGCGATGATGAATCACTTAATGACGTACTTACACTTGTGGACTCGCTACTGCTAACACTTGTGCTTCCGCTAAAGCTTGCTGAATCACTCGCACTTAGAGATGTCGAAACACTTGTACTCAATGACAATGAATCACTGATTGATGTGCTCAGGCTTGTTGATTCACTGTTACTAATGCTTGTACTTACAGATAATGAATCGCTGATCGACGTGCTCGTACTTGTGGAATCACTGTTGCTTAGACTTGTGCTGCCACTAAAGCTTGTAGAATCGCTCGCACTTAATGATGTCGAAATGCTTGCACTTTGTGATGATGAGTCACTGATCGATGTGCTCAAGCTTGTCGACTCACTAACGCTTGTAGATGATGATTCGCTCACTGACGTACTTGAGCTTGTCGACTCACTGTTGCTTACGCTTGTGCTGCCACTGTAACTTGCTGAATCACTCGCACTTAGGGATGCTGAAATACTTGTACTCAATGATAGTGAATCACTGATCGACGTACTTGTACTTGTTGATTCACTATTACTTACACTTGTGCTACCACTAAAGCTTGCTGAATCACTAGCACTTAGAGATGTCGAAACACTTGTACTCAATGATAATGAATCACTGATTGATGTGCTCAAGCTTGTTGACTCACTAACGCTTGTAGATGTTGATTCGCTCACTGACGTACTTGCGCTTGTCGACTCACTGTTGCTTACGCTTGTGCTACCACTAAAGCTTGCTGATTCACTCGCACTTAGGGATGTCGAAATGCTTGTGCTCAACGATGATGAATCACTGATTGACGTACTTTCACTTGCTGATTCACTGTTACTGATACTTGTACTTACAGACATTGAATCGCTAATCGACGTGCTGGTGCTTGTCGACTCACTATTACTTACACTTGTGCTGCCACTAAAGCTTGCTGATTCGCTGTTACTGATGCTTGTACTTACTGATAATGAATCGCTAATCGACGTGCTCGTACTTGTGGACTCACTATTACTTACACTTGTGCTGCCACTAAAGCTTGCTGAATCACTCGCACTTAGAGATGTCGAAATGCTTGTGCTCAATGATGATGAATCACTGACTGATGTGCTCAGGCTTGCTGATTCACTGTTACTGATGCTTGTACTTACTGATAATGAATCGCTGATCGACGTGCTCGTACTTGTGGACTCACTGTTGCTTACACTTGTGCTGCCGCTAAAGCTTGCTGAATCACTCGCACTTAATGATGCCGAAATGCTTGTACTCAATGATGCAGAATCGCTGATTGACGTACTTTCACTTGCTGATTCGCTGTTACTGATGCTTGTACTTACTGATAATGAATCGCTAATCGACGTGCTCGTACTTGTGGAATCACTATTACTTACACTTGTGCTACCACTATAGCTTGCTGAATCACTCGCACTTAGAGATGTCGAAATACTTGTGCTCAATGATGATGAATCACTGACTGATGTGCTCAGGCTTGCTGATTCACTGTTACTGATGCTTGTACTTACTGATAATGAATCGCTGATCGATGTGCTGGTGCTTGTCGACTCACTAATACTTGTAGATGTTGATTCACTACTTGACGTACTTGCACTTGTCGAATCACTGTTACTTACACTTGTGCTACCGCTAAAGCTTGCTGAATCACTCGCACTTAATGATGCCGAAATGCTTGTACTCAATGATGCAGAATCGCTGATTGACGTACTTTCACTTGCTGATTCGCTGTTACTGATACTTGTACTTACTGATAACGAATCGCTGATCGATGTGCTGGTGCTTGTCGACTCACTAATACTTGTAGATGTTGATTCACTACTTGACGTACTTGCACTTGTCGAATCACTGTTACTTACACTTGTGCTACCGCTAAAGCTTGCTGAATCACTCGCACTTAGGGATGTCGAAATGCTTGTACTCAATGATGATGAATCACTGATCGATGTGCTTAGGCTTGTTGACTCACTAATGCTTGTAGATGTTGATTCGCTCGATGACGTACTTGCGCTTGTGGAATCACTGTTACTTACACTTGTACTGCCGCTAAAGCTTGCAGAATCACTCGCACTTAGGGATGTCGAAATGCTTGTACTCAATGATGCAGAATCGCTGATTGACGTACTTTCACTTGCTGATTCGCTGTTACTGATACTTGTACTTACTGATAACGAATCGCTGATCGATGTGCTGGTGCTTGTCGACTCACTAATACTTGTAGATGTTGATTCACTACTTGACGTACTTGCACTTGTCGAATCACTGTTACTTACACTTGTGCTACCGCTAAAGCTTGCTGAATCACTCGCACTTAGGGAAGAAGAAACACTTGTACTCAATGATGATGAATCACTGATCGATGTGCTTAGGCTTGTTGACTCACTAATGCTTGTAGATGTTGATTCGCTCGATGACGTACTTGCGCTTGTGGAATCACTGTTACTTACACTTGTACTGCCGCTAAAGCTTGCAGAATCACTCGCACTTAGGGATGTCGAAATGCTTGTACTCAATGATGCAGAATCGCTGATTGACGTACTTTCACTTGTTGATTCGCTGTTACTGATACTTGTACTTACTGATAACGAATCGCTGATCGATGTGCTGGTGCTTGTTGACTCACTAATGCTTGCAGATGTTGATTCACTGCTTGACGTACTTGCGCTTGTCGAATCACTGTTACTTACACTTGTGCTACCGCTAAAGCTTGCTGATTCACTCGCACTTAGGGAAGATGAAACACTTGTACTCAATGATAATGAATCGCTGATCGAGGTGCTCAAGCTTGTCGACTCACTGATACTTGTAGATGTTGATTCACTACTTGACGTACTTGCACTTGTCGACTCACTGTTACTTACACTTGTGCTACCGCTAAAGCTTGCTGATTCACTCGCACTTAGGGAAGATGAAACACTTGTACTCAATGATAATGAGTCGCTGATCGAGGTGCTTGTGCTTGTGGATTCACTAATACTTACAGATGTTGATTCACTCACTGACGTACTTGCACTTGCCGAATCACTGTTACTGATACTTGTACTTACTGATAACGAATCGCTGATCGATGTGCTGGTGCTTGTCGACTCACTAATACTTGTAGATGTTGATTCACTACTTGAGGTACTTGCGCTTGTGGAATCACTGTTGCTTACACTTGTGCTACCGCTAAAGCTTGCTGAATCACTCGCACTTAGGGATGTCGAAATGCTTGTACTCAATGATGCAGAATCGCTGATTGACGTACTTTCACTTGTTGACTCACTAATACTTACTGAAAGTGAATTACTTGCAGATATACTTTCGCTTGCCGAATCGCTATTACTTACACTCGTACTGCCGCTATAACTTGCTGAATCACTCGCACTTAGGGATGTCGAAACACTTGTGCTCAATGATGATGAATCACTAATCGAGGTGCTCAGGCTTGTTGACTCACTAATACTTACTGAAAGTGAATTACTTGCAGATATACTTTCGCTTGCCGAATCGCTATTACTTACGCTCGTACTGCCGCTATAACTTGCAGAGTCACTTGCACTTAATGATGTCGAAATGCTGGCACTCAATGAGGATGAATCACTAAGCGAGGTACTCAAACTCATTGACTCACTGTTACTTAATGATAATGAATCGCTAACTGATGTGCTGGTACTGATTGACTCGCTAATACTTACAGATGTTGATGCACTAGCTGACGTACTTACACTTGTGGAATCACTGTTACTTACACTTGTGCTGCCACTGAAACTTGCTGATTCGCTAGTAGACTCACTATTGCTTTCACTAATGCTCAATGACATCGACGTACTAATTGAATTTGAGATCGAGTCTGATTCCGATAAACTTTCTGATAAACTCATGCTGGCACTCAATGAATCAGAAATAGATTCGCTGAAACTAATGCTCTCACTAAGCGAAGAAGAATCAGATTCACTAATTGCGACCGATAATGATTCTGATGCTGAAATACTTTCTGATACTGAATCACTCTCTGACAATGACAGTGAAGTGGATTCACTGAGTGATTGCGAGAGTGAAACTGATACTGACTCAGATAAAGATAAACTTTCAGAATCACTTGTACTGTTACTCAATGATCCAGAAACAGAGGCACTAAAGCTAGAACTATCACTTTCTGAATCTGACTCAGAAACACTAGCTGATATGGATAACGATTCTGATGCTGAAAGGCTTTCTGACATTGAATCACTATCCGACAATGAAATCGATGTTGAAATACTTTCAGACAGGGATTCTGATAAAGATTCTGAATCACTAAGCGAAATTGAAAGAGACATTGATTCACTTTCTGAGATAGAGGTCGATGACGAGTCACTCTCTGAGTCCGACACTGAAATAGATTCACTTGTTGAAAGAGACGCTGATTCTGAGTCACTCAATGAGATCGAAACCGATTCTGAATCACTTAAAGAAGTTGAAGTAGAGATTGATGTTGATAATGATTCAGATGTCGAATCATTCATATCAGATTCACTTTCTGAAATAGACGATGACAATGAGTCACTCTCTGATTCTGAAACTGAAACAGACTCACTCATTGATGTAGACATTGATTCTGAATCACTAACAGAGATCGATTCTGATAAAGAGTCACTTTCTGAAATCGATTGAGAAAGAGAAACACTTTCTGATTCTGAAGTAGAAGTAATAATGGATTCTGATAATGATTCACTTCCCGAAACAGACTCTGAAGTAGACAAAGATACCGGATCTTGTTCATAATTGACCGTGAACATCTGAGGTGAAGAATCCATTTGAGATGCTCCATTGCTGGTGGTATCAAAAGTTTGATTGGCAGCCATAGCTTCCGCTAATGTATTGTAGACTACTCCATCTGGTCCTGTAACCGTATAAATATATCCATTTCTCTCTAAATCTGCATCTGTTACACCAAGAGTGATACTTTCGTTTGAAACGCCAGAAGTACCATATTTTCCAACAGTGACTGTTCCCGGGATTTGCTCAAATGCTTCCCCTGTAGCAGGATCTGATTCCGGTTGATTATTTCCAACGACACCGACTTCTTGATAAGACGGATAGAGAGTGATCGTAATAAACTGTTGATCACTATCTGTCGTACTACCATTATTGCTAGTATTATCAAAAACAAATGTCCCTGTTTGATCTGCATAATAACCGGTTTGAGTGAGGTAATCCGCAATTAAATCCTCATAACTTATTTCTTGGCCGGTCGTCCCATTGATGGCAACTGTGCCAGTTTGGTTTTGTAATGGACGACCATCTGAATTAACAAATGTTACATTGACTGTTTGTGTATCTGCTACAACGTAAATAGTGGTTAGACTCGCACTTGTTCCTACTGTAGTAGATCCAGGCTGTACATTGCCATTTAATACTGCACCTGTTGCATAATAGTAACCAGGAGGTAAATTCGTCGAAGTATAGTAACTATTGGTCCAATCAATAACATTCCCGTAGTTTGCAGGAACTCTATCTGTTCCTGAAGCTTCGGTACCAGCATTCATGTACTCAGAAGAAATCACTTGACCTGTCTTAACGTCAACATATTGGTACTGAACCGAATTATTAGCAACACCGTATACATAAATATTATAGGTATAATTGGTGTTTTCCATCGGAACGATCGCAACTGTCGCTTGTCCATAACTATCCCCATTATCGGCATTAGTCGTACTATCTCCGCCACTTTGGCCATCGTTTTTCGCAGAACTAGCGACTTGAGTACCAATTGCCCACATATAATTATCAGGCATTAGATCATTGGCATACTCCAACGTTTGCAAATCAAGATACTCACCAATGTAATTAACGTCTGGATCAATTGGCATATCAACAGTTTTGATAATATTGCCATACTGATCAACATAGTTTACAGTTACAGTTCCTGGTGCAATAGCAACAGTTGCTAATTCACGGGTAGAAGTATCTACAATATTAGATGTAGTAACATTTCCAGCCGTATCTTTAATGGTGGTTGTCGTACCTGAAATAGTCATCTCTACGAATTTTAAGTTACGGTTTCCTTCTGGAGCAGCGGTTTGGCTACTGCTGCCCTGCCATGTACTAATCTGAGAATTATTCATGACAAATGTTCCCGAACCTGTAATCAATCGGCCAGCCGAAACAGCTCCTGAAGAAGTTAAACGTGCTAAGTGCAATGCTCGCGGTGAAATAAAGCGAATGGTTGCGCCAGAATCAACGTTTACAACAGTATTGGCATTCCATTGTTGCAAATCAAGTACCGTTCCTGCATTAAATGTAACAACCGCTCTATTTGTGACATTCAGCGAGTTAGAACCTACTGTACGCGTAGCCGTCATTTGTAAATTTTGTCCAAAAGTTGCAGTTCGGTCATTTGATTGACTTCCTGAATAACGAGAAAAATCAAGGAGCATTTGGAAGCCGTCTTGTTTCCAGGTTACGTCATCTCCAACAGTGATTGAGTTAAATCCATAATAGACAAGGGGATAGTTGTTACTATTATAGGTACTAAGTTCGTTCCCAATAATTGTCGCTCCATCACCTACTTTAAAGGTATGGTTGAATCCTGTATCACTCGCATTGTTCCCTCGGATGGCCATATAGTAAAACATGGAATAACCAGTGGTACCAGCTGTTCGATTCAACTCTACATGGGATCCGTTAGCGATAGCTACTTCCCCAATTTGCATCAATTCTTGTTTTACATTGGCAACGATTTTGCCTGATAAAGTCACTTGACTATCCTCAGCATCCAGTAGTCGTCGTGGTTGATAAGCAGTATCTGTTCCGCTAACACCATCTCGTCCTTCGAGAGTGACATTATCGATATTGAAGTACCAGTATCCATAACCACCTGTTGCCGACCTTGAATCGATCACAGCGTCCGCTGTACCTGTCCCACTGTCTCCTGAGTTGGTGCCTGACTGCCAATGAATCAAGTTAATATTTGTGATCGTAAAAATAGAACCGCGAACCGTAGAACTTGCCCCTACATTAAACGCTGCTCCTGCCATATTGACTGTAAAACCATTCCCGTCAATAATCACACTCGTTTCGCGCCAACCCAAATCACGAGTTGCCACATTGGTAGCCGCTGTAATATTGGCGGTTACCTCGATATAGGTAATCGAAGAATTTCCATATGCTGCTTTTAAGGTAGCCCAGTCAGTAACTGCGGCATAAGTGCCATTAGCAATAGCGGTTTGCTTATATAAATCTTTATTCTTCACTTGGTCTGGCACATCAACTGTTACCCCAGAAGGTGAATTGGTTTTATTTCCATCATTGATTGCCTGCTCAAATTCTTCTCGACCCATATCCGGATCTGCAGAAACATTGATTTTAATGATCTGCCCCGATTGGGTGGTAATTGCAAAACTTGCAATCAAATTATTGGCACTAGCATATTGTTGCGCTGCCCGTATCAAAGATGTACTTGGTGAATTGCCATCTTTGACTACTATCTCTAATGAATTCGTTGTAGTGTCAACCGACGCTTGTACTTTCTTCGGCACTAATTGATCAAAGAGATCTTGTGCTTTTTGCGATTCTACTTTATTTTTTTCGGAGACTGTTTGTTTTGGTGGGTTCTTTTGACTTACTGACGTTGAATGAGAGACGCTGGTAGATCGTGACATCGATAGACTAGTCGATTCTGATGCACTTGACGACAACGAACCACTTTCTGAAATCGAGGTACTTTCTGAGATACTCAAACTCTCTGATTCAGACACACTCTCCTCCTCGGAAAGGCTCATTGATTCAGAAGTGCTTTGGGATTCTTCAATAGTGGTAACATTGTTTTCAATTTCTGAATCACTCACACTCTGTGATTCGGTTAAACTAGTTGACTCTGTTGCACTTTGTGACTGGGTAATACTTTCGGATTCAGAAAAACTATCCGATGGCTGTGTGCTTTCAGATTGAGAAGTAGCTTCACTTTCTTGTGTCGATGAAGCCGGTATTTTGGTCGTCGTTTTATTTGCCAAGACATTCTCGGCATTTGCTTCTTTACTTGCATCTAATGGCGGTGTGATTTCTGAAGCATGTGCCACGATTGGCGCGATACTCAATCCAGCAATGCCAGTAAAAGAAGTGATCGTTGCATAGACCCAATGTTTTCCGCTTTTATACATCTTGTAGCGTTCACTTTTATTGGAGCGTAACAACTTTCGATAATTATTCTTTTTACTCATTACGTTTATTTTTCTCCCCTTTCGTAAAAATGTTTTATAAACTTCCCCAAGTCCTATTTATTTAGAAGATAGGATAACTAATTATTTCATAGCTAGTAAAAAAGTTACGTTTTGTCCCAGAATCGGGACAAAAAAAAGCAACCTCTCCAATAGAAGAGGTTACTCCACTTGAAATTCCTGTTGGACAAGCTTTAAAGCAGCTGCGATCGTATCGTCCATATCATAATAGCGATAGCTGGCTAGGCGCCCACCAAACAAACAATTTTTTTGCTGTTGCGCTAATTTTTCATATTTGCGATACAATGCATTATTGCTTTGATCGTTAATTGGGTAGTAAGGAATATCTCCTTTCTTCCACTCTTTCGGGTATTCTTTAGTGATAACTGTTCTTTTTGACACCACTGGACAAAAATGTTTATGCTCAATGATTCGCGTATAGGGCGTTTGACTGTCTGTAAAGTTCATGACGGCTGTTCCTTGGTAATTATCCGTGTTATAGACTTCAGTTTCAAAATGTAAAGACCGATAGGCCAACTCGCCATAACAATAATCGAAATATTGATCAATCATTCCAGTATAAACAATGTTCTTAGAAGAGGCTTCATGTCGTGTGCGATCTGCAAAAAAATCAGTCTCTAAAGAAACATCAATCAGTGGATGTGTAAGCATTTTTTGAATCATTTGTGTATAACCCAATTTAGGTATTCCTTGAAAAATATCCGTAAAATAATTGTTGTTAAAGGTATACCGGATCGGCAGCCTTTTGATAATAAAAGAAGGAAGAAGATCACATTCTCGTCCCCACTGTTTTTCAGTGTAGCCTTTGATCAGCTTATGATAGATGTCTGGTCCGACTAAAGAAAGAGCCTGTTCTTCTAAATTTCGTGGTCTTTTTATTCTTGTCTTTTCAATTTGAGTCATTATTTTGGTACGAGCTTCAGCAGGATTTTTGGTTCCCCATAGTTGGTAAAATGTGTTCATATTAAAAGGAAGATTATATAGCTCGCCTTGATAGTTTGCAATAGGAGCATGAATGTAGGGATAGAATTCAGTAAACTGATTGATATAGTCCCAAATTTTTTTACTCGATGTATGAAAAATATGCGCACCATATTTATGCACGTCGATTCCTGCTTGTTTTTCTGTATAACAATTACCGCCAATATGTGTCCGTTTTTCCAACATTTTGACTGTATGTCCCCGTTTCGCTGCTTCATGAGCAAAAACTGAGCCAAAAAGACCTGTACCAACGATCAAATAATCATAAGCCATTTTTTTCTCCTAAAAACTATTTTCTTCTATTATAGGATTTTGATAAGTCAGAACTATAATTTCTTTTTTTTGAAAAAGAAAATAAAGAAGAAATGACTACCTTCTGTTATCTTAAATGATTGGTCATTGTCTGCACTGAATGAATCGAGACAACAAAAAAGCTCTGAAATCGCAGCAGCTGACTGTTAAATCAACCGCTGCTCTTTCAGAGCAAAGCAATAATCGAAAGATTATTTATTTTTTAAGTTGTAGAAAGCTTGCAAGCCTTTGTATTCAGCAACTTCACCAAGTTGGTCTTCGATACGTAGTAATTGGTTGTATTTTGCAATACGGTCAGTACGTGAAAGAGAACCAGTTTTGATTTGGCCAGCGTTTGTTGCAACAGCGATATCAGAGATTGTTGAATCTTCTGTTTCACCTGAACGGTGAGAAACTACTGCAGTGTAACCAGCTTCTTTCGCCATTTCGATAGCATTGAATGTTTCAGTCAATGTACCGATTTGGTTAACTTTGATAAGGATTGAGTTACCGATACCGTTTTTGATTCCTTTTTCAAGGATTTCAGTATTTGTAACAAACAAGTCATCCCCTACTAATTGAACTTTGTCGCCTAAGCGTTCAGTTAATAGTTTCCAACCATCCCAATCGTTTTCATCCATACCGTCTTCGATAGTGATGATTGGGTATTTGTTAACTAATTCTTCTAAGTAGTCAACTTGTTCAGCAGCAGTACGTTTTACGCCGTTTTCGCCTTCAAATTTAGAGTAGTCGTAAACACCGTTTTCGTAGAATTCTGATGATGCACAGTCAAATCCTAGGTATACATCTTTACCTGGTTCTAAACCAGCAGCTTTGATTGCTTCTAAGATTGTTTCAACACCGTCTTCAGTTCCTTCAAAACGAGGAGCGAAACCACCTTCGTCACCTACTGAAGTTTCTAAACCACGTTTAGACAAGATTGATTTCAAAGCGTGGAATACTTCAGTACCCCAACGTAAGCCTTCTTTGAATGTAGGTGCGCCTACAGGCAAGATCATGAATTCTTGGAAAGCGATTGGTGCGTCTGAGTGAGAACCACCGTTGATGATGTTCATCATAGGAGTTGGCAATACTTTTGTATTGAATCCGCCTAAGTAGTGGTATAAAGGTACTTCTAGGTAATCAGCAGCTGCACGAGCAACAGCGATAGAAACACCAAGAATCGCGTTTGCGCCTAATTTGCCTTTGTTAGGAGTTCCGTCTAAAGCGATCATTGCTTTATCGATAGCCATTTGGTCACGGACATCGTAGCCGATGATAGCTTCTGCAATGATGTTATTTACATTGTCAACTGCTTTCGTTACACCTTTACCGCCATAACGAGCTTTGTCGCCATCACGTAATTCAACTGCTTCGTGTTCACCTGTTGAAGCTCCTGAAGGAACCATTCCGCGGCCGAAAGCACCTGATTCTGTGTAGACTTCTACTTCGATAGTTGGGTTACCACGTGAGTCTAAGACTTCGCGTGCGTAAACATCAGTAATAATTGACATGTTTTGTCTCTCCTTTGAGTTTGTTTTATCTTAAGGGGAATACCCCTTGCGAACAACTTAATTGTAGTGAAAAAATCACGATTCTGCAAATGTTATTTTCATGAAAATGAAATTATTTTACAGCATCTAATAATGCTAGGAATGAATCAGCTTGCAAGCTTGCGCCGCCAACTAATGCTCCGTCAACATTTTCTTTTGCCATGTATTCAGCAATGTTTTCAGGTTTTACAGAACCGCCGTATTGGATACGCACGCTATCTGAAACTTCTTTGCCGTATAATTTTTCAACGGTTTTGCGGACAACGCCACAAATTTCGTCTGCGATGTTTGCATCCGCTGATTTACCAGTACCGATTGCCCAGATTGGTTCGTAAGCAATCACAAGATTACTTACTTGACCGTCTGTTAAACCGTCTAAGCCAGCAGTGATTTGTCCTTCGATCCACTCCGCTGTTTTGCCAGCTTCATAGGTTTCTAAAGATTCACCACAGCATAGGATTGGAATCATGCCGTTTGCAAAGATTGCTTTGGCTTTTTTGTTGATGTCTTCATCTGTCTCATGGAAGTATTCACGACGTTCTGAATGGCCGATGATGACATAGTCAACACCTAGATCTGCTAAAGCTGCTGGTGAAGTTTCGCCAGTAAAGGCACCTTCATTTTCCCAGTAGCTGTTTTGAGCAGCAATTTTTAATTCTGTTCCTTCAGCAGCATTCACTAATGTTTCTAAGAATAAAGCTGGCGAACCGATCACAGAGTCAACTGTCTCGTTGCTAGGAATTTTTGTTTTGACTGCTTCAGCAAATTCTTTTGCTTCTTTCGCAGTTTTGTTCATTTTCCAGTTTCCGGCAATAATTGGTTTGCGCATGTTCTGGCACTCCTTTTCGTTATCAAGCGTGCAAAGGAGATTCTTTGCACGGCTTGTCATTGATTATTTATCGTTGATCGCAGCTAGGCCAGGAAGTGTTTTTCCTTCTAGCAATTCAAGGCTGGCACCGCCACCTGTTGAGATGTGGGTAAATTTGTCAGCAAACCCTAATTGTTCTGCTGCAGCTGCAGAGTCACCGCCACCGATGATCGTTGTTGCATCTTCAAGGTTGGCAATTGCTTCACAAACACCAATCGTACCGTTTGCGAAGTTAGACATTTCAAACACACCCATAGGTCCGTTCCAAACGACTGTTTTTGCGCCTTTTAATGTTTCAGCAAACAAAGCGATGGTTTCAGGTCCGATATCTAAGCCCATTTGTCCTTCAGGAACATCACCAGTATGTTCTTCTGTTGGGACATCATTTGAAAATTCAGCAGCAGTGATTGAATCAACTGGTAATACTAATTTATCGCCAGCTTTTTCGATCAATTCTTTTGCTAATTCTACTTTATCTGCTTCCACAAGAGAATTACCGATTTCCATGCCTTTTGCTTTGTAGAACGTATACGTCATTCCGCCGCCGATCAAGATTTTGTCTGCTTTAGGAATCAAGTTTTCGATTACGCCGATTTTATCAGATACTTTTGCTCCACCAAGAATCGCGATCATTGGACGTTTTGGTTCTTCGACTGCTTCCCCGATGAATTTGATTTCTTTTTCCATTAAGAAACCAGCAACTGTTGGGATACCTGTTGAAGCGATCCCTACGTTTGAAGCGTGTGCGCGGTGTGCGGTACCAAAGGCATCATTTACAAAAACATCGCCTAAAGAAGCCCAGTATTTGCCTAGTTCAGGATCGTTTTTGCTTTCTTTTTTGCCATCGATGTCTTCGAAACGAGTGTTTTCAAAAACAACGACATCGCCATCTTGCATGTTGTTGATCGCTGTTTCTAATTTTTCGCCGCGGGTTTCATCAATGAAAGTTACTTCTTTGCCTAATAATTCGCCAAGACGTTTCGCAACTGGCGCTAAAGATTTTCCAGCTTTATCTGCTTCTTCTTTCACACGACCTAAGTGTGAGAAAAGAATTGCTTTTCCGCCGTTTTCGATCACATAATTGATTGTTGGTAATGCTGCTTTGATCCGTGTATCATCTCCGATCACTCCATCTTTCAATGGAACGTTGAAGTCCACACGTACAAGAACTTTTTTATCTTTTAAATCGATATCTTGAACTGTCATTTTAGCCATGAACAGATTCCTCCTAGCATAATTGTTAAAAAAAGCGGAGAAGCGCGATGCTTCCCCGCTTTCTCTTGCGATGGTTTAAATTAAAGTCGTTCGCAACTCTTATAGGTTAGCGAAGTATTCTAAAGTACGTACTAATTGTGCAGTGTATGACATTTCATTGTCGTACCAAGCAACAGTTTTAACTAATTGTTTGTCGCCAACAGTCATAACTTTTGTTTGAGTTGCATCAAATAATGAACCGAAAGTCATACCAACGATATCAGAAGAAACGATTTCGTCTGTGTTGTAACCGTAAGATTCGTTTGAAGCTTCTTTCATTGCTGCATTGATTTCATCAACAGTTACTTCTTTGTCAAGAACAGTAACTAATTCAGTTAATGAACCAGTTGCAACAGGAACACGTTGAGCAGCACCATCTAATTTGCCGTTCAATTCTGGGATTACTAAGCCGATCGCTTTAGCAGCACCAGTTGAGTTAGGCACGATGTTTGCAGCAGCAGCACGGGCACGGCGGAAGTCACCTTTAGGGTGTGGTCCGTCTAGAGTCATTTGGTCACCTGTGTAAGCGTGGATTGTAGTCATTAATCCTTCAATCACACCAAATTTGTCGTTCAATGTTTTCGCCATAGGAGCTAAACAGTTTGTTGTACATGAAGCACCAGAGATAACTGTTTCTTCACCTGTTAAAGTTTCATGGTTTGTGTTGTAAACGATTGTTGGAACATCGTTTCCACCAGGAGCTGAGATAACTACACGTTTTGCACCAGCTGTTAAATGTTTTTCAGCAGCTGCTTTAGAAGTGAAGAATCCAGTACATTCTAACACGATTTCAACACCTAGTTCGCCCCAAGGCAATTCTTCAGGGTTGCGGTTAGCTAAAACTTTGATTTCGTTTCCGTTCACATTGAATGAACCTTCGTGAACTTCAACTGTACCGTTGAAACGTCCTTGTGTTGTATCATATTTTAACAAGTGAGCTAACATTTTAGCGTCTGTTAAGTCATTGATAGCCACAACTTCGATTCCTTCTACTTCTTGGATACGACGAAATGCTAAGCGTCCGATACGTCCAAATCCATTAATACCTACTTTAACTGTCATTTAAGATTTCCTCCTTATGAAAATCATAAAAATATTTATTTTAAAGGGTTGCCCCTTTTAAAATCTCATTTGCGCAAGCTTCATCGGTGATGAGCCAGGTTTGTTTTGGTGCATTTTTCATGTATGCATTGACCGCTTTGGCTTTTGATTGTCCGCCAGCGACCGCAAAAATGATTGGGACTTTTTGTAAATCTTTTAATTGAAGTCCGATTCGAGGAACTTTGTAAACGACCTCGCCTGCTTCGTTAAAGAAATACCCAAAGGATTCTGCAACTGCATTTTTTTGTTTCAACATCAGAATTTCTTGTTCTGACATTTTTCTTCGAGCCGCCATATGCAACGCCCGTCCAATACTATGAATAACACAATTTGCTTGACTTATCAAGTTTAAGACATCAACGATGGCGGGTTCTTTCAAGAGGAACTCGTAGGTGTTCATGCTTAATTGTTCTGGTACAAACAAGGAGCGATAATCGCCATTTGTCTGCATTGCCATCACTGAGCTGACAGAGTTTGCTTGCACGTTGACTGATTCTCCGATACCACCACGGGCTGGAACAAACAAGTTATGACGTTTGGCGGTTTCCAAATTACCCAATTCCTCGGCAACTTTCGCCATTGTCGTCCCTCCCATTACTGCGATGGTGTTTTTGCCTTCTGGCAATAAGAGATCCAACGATTCATTCAGCAACTGGCCAAATTCAGCAATAACTTTCGGTTGTCGATCACCATCGCCGCTCGCAATCAAACAACGTTCGATGCCAAAGGTCTCTGATAATCGTTTCTCGATTTGGTGCATTCCGAACAGCTGATCCATCAGTGCACCAATCTTCGTGTACACTTCTTCTCCGTAGGCGGTCAATTGCATGCCGCTTTTTGAAGAGTCGATCAGTTTCAGCTTTTTAAGGATATCTGTTTCCGTCCTCAACACGCGTTCCGTCATTGATAAACTTTCCGAAAGTGTCCGGCGGCCAACGGGCTGCATCCAATAAATATTTCTTAAGATACGGTAACGTTCCTGGAGTACAGCGAGAATATCCGGGGTGATTGCCTCAATCAATTTTAATTCATCGAGCATTTTATATCCTCCCGTTGGACAATTTTCGTCCTACAATGACTTAAAATGACCCATCGATTGCAAAAAAAATTTAAATCTGTTTCCTACACCAATAATAGTAGCACTTATCGCCTTGATACGCAACTATTTCAGTCACAAAATCTTGCTTTTCATAAAATCGTCATAATTTGAAAAAGAGGAAAGGATCGATAAAAAAAGGAAAGGCTTTGCTGCCTTCCCTACTCATCGTTAATAGTAAGTTTTGCTTTACTCGAATCGTTTCCGCTTGGAAGAACCAGGGATATTCATGGCTTCACGATACTTTGCCACCGTTCGTCTAGAAATATCGATGCCTTGGGCTTTGAGGGCATCTGTCAACTTTTGGTCTGACAATGGTTTGTTTTTATTTTCTTCATCGATCAGTGCTTTTAGCTGCTGTTTGATCGATGCCGTTGTCAGCTCATCACCGCTTTCTTGCGTCGAAACTTTCTGTCCAAAGAATAGTTTTAATTCAAACACCCCAAAGGAGGTCTCCAAGTATTTCCCATTGACTGCCCGGCTGACCGTTGATTCATGAATTCCTAATTCTTCGGCAACTTCTCTTAAAACCAATGGCTTTAATGGTCGATCTGGTTGAGTGAAAAACTCCTTTTGCCGCGCAACGATCTGCACCCCGACACGATAGATGGTATCCCCTCGTTGCAGCAAGGTCTTCTTTAACCACTCGAACTCTTGGGCTTTATTGTCTAAATAACTTAAGACTTCTGGATCACCGCTTTGCTTCAATTGGTCAAAGTACTGCTGCTGAAAGCGAACCTCTGGTAAGGCGCGTTTGTTTGATTTCACGATCGGTTGTCCTTTTTCAACCGTCACTCGCAGGTCAGGAACGATGTAAAGCCCATCGGTCGACCCAAACGCCGCCCCTGGTGTGGGGGTCAATGTTTGAACATAATCAAAGACCTTTTGAATCTCAGTTAATGGAATCTGCAGCGCTTTGCTGATTTTGTCCCACTTGCGCTCTGCCATTTCCGTGAAGAATTCTTCTAAAATGAGATAAGCCATTGGCGGCGCATAGTCATCTCTTTCCGTTTGCAGCATCAAACACTCTCTTAGATCACGAGCACCGACTCCTGCCGGATCCAGTTGCTGGATCAAGGTTAAAGCATCAAGCATTTGGATTGGCGTCCCCCCGACAAGCTTCCCAGCTTCTTCCAAATCAATCGTCAAAAAGCCGTTTAAATCAATGTACTCGACTAAAAATAAAACGATCGTCCGCAAAAAGGTGTCGCGGTAATTTAAATGGACTTGATCAATGAGGTGTTCGAATAAAGACGTGTGCTGATCAGGGATCTGGCTTAAGTAATCCATTATTTGTTCTGACGAGCCGCTGCTCTTGCTTAGTGTGATGGGCGAATCATATTCCCCCAGATCAATCAACGGATTTTCTAATGCCTGGTTATCTATGAAGGACAATAATTCGTCTGCGGAAAATTGCAGCACTTGGATCGATTGCTGTAATTTCTGCGTCATAGCAAGCTTTTGCGTCTGTTTTTGTTGTTGTGAAAATTGCTGTTGAAATTTCATCATTCTACCTCTTGTTTTTTTCACTGAAATTGGTTAAACTAATATTTGTGCTTCGCGCCTTTAGTGTAGTGGATATCACGTAAGATTCCGGTTCTTGAGACGGGGGTTCGATTCCCTCAAGGCGCGTTTTTTCTTTTCGTTACAAGTATACTCGATTCAAATCAATAATTCAAAAGCACTTAGGGACCGCTGATGCGGTTCCTTTTTTATTTGTATCTATGTAAGAAGGCGAACTCGTCCTTCAACGATTAAAAGCTGCTTACAGCCATAAGGCGAAAAAAAGAAGAGGATTACTCCTCTTCTTCCTCTTCATCCGCAAAATCATCTTCATCATCGTCATCGATAATGGTTAGATCTTCCTCAATGCTGTCAGGTAATTCTTCTTCATCATCGGTGCTATTGTCGGCGCCGATTTCTTGCAAGTCTGAATTGTATGCCGAGATTTCTTCATCCTCGTCATCATCATCATCAAAGAGATCATCTTCTTCGTCATCTGACAAATCAGTATCCTCAGGATCATCATCGTTATAATCGATTGCATCTTCATCATCGTTGATAAAGGCATTGACTTTTTTACGTTTGCGACGACGTGGTGTATCTTCATCCTCGTCTTCGATGCCATGGTTGACTTCTTCATCGATCGAATCAATGGCGTACCATGAACGTAAGCCCCAACGATTGTCGCCTAAAGAAATAAAACTACCGTCGATATTCAAGTCTGTATAAAACTGCGCCAATGAATCACGAATCTCGCTGTCTGAAGTTTCAAGATAGTTTTGAATTTGGTTGACCAAATCAGAAAAATCCATCACGTCACCGCGCTGCTCTAAAATCGCATGGGCAACTTCAATCATCGACAATTCGTTTTTATTTACACCTTCAAATACATTAATTTCCAAACGGGACACGTCCTTTCACAGTCTACTCCTAATCATACAAAATTACGTCTCAAATTGCAATTTTTTCTTTCAATTTCCCTTTGATTAAGCGGTAAATTCTAAAGACAGTTTGTATTCGCCGACTTTGTCAGCAGCCATGAACAAGTCATAATCGATATCGATCTTTCCCGAGTATGGACGGTCTTTCAAGCTAACGTGCAAGTGATTGGTGAAGGTGTGGAACATCATCAAGCCATACGGGGTTTGATAACTCGTCTCTAAACGTTCCTTATAAGAAAATTTCAAGCGCATGCGCATTTCCCCTGAGCGAATCAATTGAATCAATCCGTCTGGCATAATTTTCATCGTAACAGGAATGTCGGTGCCGTCTGGCTGGATCTCTTTGTAACGGAGATATAAGGTATCACCGATCTTGACTGCTTGTCCTTGCAGATCAAACAGAAAGTTCTCTGTTTCCCCTGCTTGACGTACATTGGTTGTTAAATGAATCGAGATTGGGATTCCTTTTGATAATTCTTGCATGTACGAGTGCCTCCTTTGAAGATTTCAGTTTCATTCTTGCTTTTTTTCATTCGTTTGTCAATCATTTCAGTTGATTCTCCTTGGTCTATTTCTTCATTGAAAATAAAAAACGAAAACAAAAGCAAGTTTTCATTCTTTTCTCCAAGTAATTTTCCAAGAATCGTATATAATAAGGATAACAGGTATTTTAAAGGAGTTTAACCGATTTGACTATCTATGTAATGGATCAAACCTTACCACGTATCCACAATCCTTATGAGCCGTTTGCCTTCACCGATGTTGCCACCGAAGTTGCTGGCAAAAAGGAACAAGTTTATTGTCATTTTTGGCAGTTGTCCGATACGATGATTTTAGGAATGAAAGATACCCGGCTGCCTTTTTTGACAGATGGTCTGCAGGTTTTGAAAGAAGCTGGCTATGCCTCGATCATCCGCAACTCAGGGGGGCTTGGTGTAATTAATGATGCCGGTATTTTGAATGTCTCCCTCATCTTCCCTAAACATTTGGCTGCCACCACAGATGCAGCCTATGAAATGATGGCGACATTGCTGCAAACCGCCTTTCCTGAGCGGACAATTTTGGCTTATGAAATTGCTGACTCGTATTGCCCAGGCACCTATGACCTGAGTATTGATGGGAAAAAAATTGCTGGTACAGCACAACGACGAATCAAAGACGGCGTGGCTGTCATGATGTATCTGAGTGTCAACGGCGACCAACCAGCCCGCGGCTCTCTCGTTCGTCGTTTTTACCAAGCAGGTTTGAAAGAGCGCTTTGGTACAGATGGCTATCCAGTCGTCAATCCTGCGAGCATGACCACTTTAGAAGCGGCCCTCGGCCGTAAGTTTACCACACACGAGGTGACTGACCGCTTGCAAAAAGCCCTGCTTTCCTTGATCACAGACCAATCCCTATATCCGCTTGAATCACTGGATCAATGGCTGACAGAAAATAACCTTAGCGAACAAATGCAGCAACGCTTAGCTGGCATGGAAAAGCGAAACCAACCAATAAAGGAGTTTAGCGATGAGCCTACCATATAAATATCAAACCTTAGCGATAGAAAAAGTATTTCGTGATCCTGTTCATAACTATGTCCATGTACAGCACCAAGTGATTTTAGATTTGATCAATTCCAAAGAAGTGCAGCGTTTGCGGCGCATCAAACAGCTGGGAACTGCTTCCTTTACCTTTCACGGAGCAGAACATAGCCGCTTTTCTCACTCCTTGGGCGTTTATGAAATCAGCCGTCGCATTTGCGATATTTTCCAACGCAATTATTCCCTTGAAAAAGTCGGACCAAACGGCTGGGATGATAAAGAGCGTTTAGTGACCTTGTGTGCAGCATTGCTTCATGATGTGGGCCACGGACCATACTCCCACACCTTTGAGCACATTTTCCATACAGACCATGAAGCCATCACAGTGGCGATCATTACTTCTCCTGAAACGGAAGTTCATCAGATATTGAACCGAGTGGAAGCTGGATTTCCTGAGAAAGTCGCAAGTGTTATCACTAAAACTTATCCAAATCCTCAAGTCGTTCAAATGATTTCTAGTCAAATCGATGCTGATCGGATGGACTACTTGCTGCGCGATGCTTATTTTACCGGCACTGAATACGGCACGTTTGATCTGACCCGAATTTTACGAGTGATTCGTCCGTACGAAGGCGGTATTGCTTTTTCTATGAATGGCATGCACGCTGTGGAGGACTACATCGTCAGTCGTTACCAGATGTATGTGCAAGTTTATTTCCATGCGAGTTCTCGAGGGATGGAAGTGATCTTAGCCCATTTGCTGGATCGAGCTGCAGAACTGTATCAAGTGGATTCAGAATTGTTTCAAGGCCATTCGCAGCTGCTTCTCCCATTTTTAAAACAAGAATTCACCTTAGATGAATACTTGAAACTCGACGATGGCGTTCTGAATACCTACTTTACCCAATGGACGGAAGAAAATGATCCGATCCTCAGCGATTTGGCCAAGCGGTTCTTAAATCGTAAACCGTTGAAATCCGCCCGCTTTGACGATGAGACGCAGTTGCCGATGATTGAAGAAATGCAGGGACTGGTGGAAAAAGTCGGCTTCAATCCCCGCTATTATACTGCCATCAATTCAAGCTTCGATCTGCCTTATGATTTTTATCGGCCGACTTCAGGCAAACATCGGACACAAATCGAATTACAGGAAAAAGATGGTTCCCTTGTGGAATTATCCCAAGCCAGTCAGCTAGTTGCAGCTTTAGCGGGACAAACCCAAGGTGACCAACGCTTTTATTTTCCAAAAGAAATGATTGACCCCAACATCCAAAATCACTATGATTTATTTGGAGAGACGTATCAAGAGTTTGCCAAGCACATTCGCAATGGTGCTTTGATCAAACCAAGCCACTAGGAGGAACTTATGAGTATCAAATTGATCGCCATCGATATCGATGGTACCCTGTTGAACAACGACCGCAAGATCACCCCAGCCGCTTACAAGGCATTGAAAGACGCTGAAAAGCAAGGTGTACGCATCGTTTTGTGTACGGGACGCCCTTTAACTGGTGTCCAAGATTTATTAAAGGAACTAGACTTATTTACGGACAATGATTTCGTTATTACTTATAATGGCTCTTTGGTTCAAAAAACCAAAAACCAAGAGATCATCTCTGAATTCGGCTTGTCCCAAGATGACTATCTCTTTGTTGAGATGACTGCGAGAAAATTAGGGGTTCATCTTCATGTAGAAACCGAAGATACCATGTATACCGCTAACCGCGATATCAGTCCTTATACGATTTATGAAGCCTTCTTAGTCAACATGCCATTGAAATATCGGACACCAGAAGAAATGACTGCTGACTTGAATATCATCAAAATGATGATGATCGATGATCCCGAAAAACTTAATCAGATCATCCCACAATTGCCGAGCAGTTTGACGGACAATTACAATGTGGTCAAAAGTGCTCCTTACTTCTTGGAAGTTCTAAATAAACAAGCCCATAAAGGGGCTGCTGTCAAAAAATTGGCGGAGCACTTAGGCATCAAACAAGAAGAAGTCATGGCGATCGGCGATAACGAAAATGATTTAACCATGGTGGAATACGCTGGTATCGGTGTGGCGATGGCCAATGCCACTGAAAACGTGAAAAATGCCGCAGATGTCCTAACTGCATCAAACGAAGAAGATGGTGTGGCAGAAGTAATCAACAAGTATGTTTTAGCAAATAACTAAGTGTAAAAGGCAGGTTTCCTTTTTATCGGAAGCCTGCCTTTTTTATTTTGCCAACCATTGTTCAACTGCCCATTTATGGCTGCCGCGTTTCAATCGCTGAATCGCTTCTTCTGGCGTATGCCATGACAACTGATTGTTTTCTTCTGTCGGTTCACAGACTTTTTTCCATTTGGTCATTAAATAGAAATAGCCGGGATGATGGTAAAATGTATCGCGATGGCGTGAATAGAAGTATTCAACTGCCTCCCCTAAATAGGCAGCGATCTCCCCTTCAAATCCAAGTTCTTCTATTAATTCTCGCTGGATCGCTTCTTCTTTGGTCTCATTTGGTTCAATTTCACCGCCTGGTAAAAAATAGGCGCCATTGGGTGCTTGTACCAAGATCACTTCATTTTTTTCATTTGGAAGAACGACATACGCGCCATATCTTGATTTGTATGGTTTCCCCGCTTCTTTTTCCCCGAACACAATTTCCTTTTCTGGCATGATTCCCTCCACCAACACTTTCTTTCCATTTTACCCTATGCCAATAGTCTGGACAAGCTGGAAATAACGCTCTGTTGTCTTTTATTCGTTATAAAATGATAAAATATGTTATCATACAACTATCAAGATCGAAAGGATGATTTACCCATGAAAATGGCTCACACTTGTGTCCGCGTCAAAGACTTAACGGCTTCTCTAGATTTTTATCAAACTGCCTTTGGTTTTGAAGAATCTCGCCGTCGTGATTTTCCTGAACATCAATTTACTTTGGTTTACTTAACATTGCCTGGAGATGACTACGAGCTAGAGTTGACATATAACTATGACCATCCTGGCTATGAGTTAGGCGACGGCTATGGCCACATCGCCATCAGTACCGATGATCTAGAAGCGCTTCATGAGAAGCACCAAGCTGCCGGATTTGACGTCACTGACTTGAAAGGACTACCAGGGACTTCTCCATCTTACTATTTTGTGAAAGATCCTGATGGTTATAAAATCGAAGTTATTCGCGAAAAATAAAGCGAAGATGCTCGAAAAAAGGACCTCGTGTCCTTTTTTCTTTTCGTTCCATTTACTTATAGAAAGGTTTGATCAAATGAAACCCATTATCGGCATCGCTGCTAATGAACGGCCAATGATTGAAGAAGCAGAACATTGGTTGTCCTATACACCCAAAAATTTTGTCACCCATATCCAACAAGCCCAAGGCATTCCCCTAATATTACCAATGGGTGTCGTGGAAGATGCTGCGACTTACATCAGCAAAATCGATAAACTCTTGTTAGCCGGTGGTCATGATGTCTCCCCTGATCATTATGGCGAAGATCCTCATCCTTTGATTCAAGGCATTCATCCTGATCGTGATGTCTTTGAATTGGCATTGATCAAAGAAGCAGTGGCTCAAAACAAACCCATCTTTGGAATCTGCCGCGGCATGCAGTTACTAAATGTCGCATTTGGTGGGAGTTTGTACCAAGATCTCTCTTTGATCGATCACCCAACGATCAAACACGTGCAATTACCAACGTTCTTTCAATTCCCTACACATCGGGTGGAAATCAAGGCAGACAGTCGTTTGGCTGCTCTTTTAGGCACAACCTATCAAGTCAATTCTTTTCATCACCAAGCAGTCAAAACAGTTGCAGATGATTTCAATGTGACCGCCACCGCTCCTGATGGTGTTGTTGAAGCCATTGAATCCACCGCCTATGGCGCACCGATCTTAGGCATTCAGTGGCATCCTGAGCTAGCCGCTCACAAGCTGCCTTCTGAGCAATCGATCTTCGACTTTTTTGTGCAGGAATTCTAAAGGCCTGCACCTTGTTTTCTAGATGCTAGCCAATAAAAAACGCCCGATCACAAAAAGGATCGGGCGTTTTGTTTATTTCTCATTTTTCATTAACACCAGTGATTGTTTCAACGTTGCCAAGATGCCATTGTCGTTATAGATCAAGACATTTGATTTGTACATTTTTGCAGAAACCAGCATCAGGACGATCGTGGTAACAGCAAGGATCCCTACTGAAATCAACGCTCCGCCAATCCCCACTGTATCATTAGCAAGCCGTACTGGCATAATATACGAGGACAAGAATGGGATATAAGAAGTTACTCGTAAAACAACGTTATGCGGATCCATACCGCCTAGTACGATTCCTAGCATATACCCGCCCAACGAAAGATACGTCACTGGAATAATGGCTTTCGCCGTATCTTCTGCTTTGTTCACTAACGACCCGCAAAGGGCTGACAAGACAGAATAGATCAAGATTCCTAAGAAGACGAAAACGATCGCAAACACGAGGAAAGGACCAAAAATGCCATCTGATGAAAAACTTGCCAATAAGTCTTTTACCATGGAGTTGTCCTTGATCCAGAAATAACTCCCGCCAAAAATCGCAACATACGCAACTAGCTGGGTCGCTGCAACCATGATCACCCCAGTTAATTTGGCGTAGTAATGGGTTTGTGCTCGCGTACTAGACAAAATGACTTCCATAATGCGCGTTCCTTTTTCAGAAGCAATTTCTTGCGCAATGATTTGTGCGTAAGTGATGATAAAGAAAAAGAGAACGATTGTTGCGATGGTACTAACTGCTGCTTGCATCGCGGTATTATCTTCTCCATAGGTCATTTCGCCACCTTCACTGAAGGAAACTTTTTGCCGGTCAAGTGGTGCAACTTCACTAAGAACTGCCACTTGCTCAGCAGTCAAACCAAGCTCGCTAGCTCGAAAGGATGACTGCAAGCCCGTCAATAATTGTTGGATCGTCAGCTCTAAAGCTTGCCCCATCGAGGACTCGCTTAATAATTCCCCTTGCAGCGTATCCCCTGAAGCAGTAATAACTAACAAGGCATCAGCATCTTTGTCAGCCAACTGTTGTTGTCCTTGTTCTTCGCTTTCCACAACTTCAAATTCATAATCATCGCTACTTTGCTCCACAAAGGTCTGCGCAATGGCTGGTTCATTCGCATAAACGACAATTTTATCCACACTGCTCATACCATCGGCAAAGTAACTAATCAGATAAAATCCGCCCATTGCAATGAATGGAACCAATATCATAATCAAAAACGAAATTGATTTGATATTTTTCTTATAAACATCTAATGCGATTACCCAAAACTTATTCATTTGTTTTTCCTGCCTTCCGCTTAAAGATTTCTTCTAACGTTGGCGGTTGTTGATTGAACATAGGGATATAACCATCCGCCGTCGCTAAATCAAATAAGGTTTTTCCTACTGCAGGATCAGCGATCGTAATATCATAGCTGCCGTCTTCTCTGGCAATGACTTCCTCAACACCTGCCACTGCCAAAAGCTGTTCTTTCGTCAAATTAGACTCCAAATAAACTTTCGTTCGTCCAAAGGATTCACGAATTTCATGGACCTTTCCGTTTAAGACAGTTTGACCATCCCTTAGCATAATCAAGTGGTCACAGATTTTTTCTACGTTATCCATATTATGACTGGAGAAGATGACACAAGAGCCATTTTTTTTCAGTTCAATGATCCCGTTTTTCAACAGTTCCGCGTTGACTGGATCTAAGCCACTAAACGGTTCATCTAGAATCACTAATTTTGGTTCATGGATCAACGTTGAAATTAGCTGAACTTTTTGCTGATTTCCTTTTGATAAAGATTTGACTTTATCAGTTTTCTTGCCTTTGACTTTAAACTTGTCCATCCAATAGTCGATTTTGGGTACGATGTCTTCTTTCTTTTTGCCACGTAAACGCGCGAAGTAGATCAATTGATCTTCAATCGTGACTTTTGGATACAAGCCGCGTTCTTCTGGCAGATAGCCAATAAGATTGTATTCTTTTTCACTAATTTTGTGACCATCCCATAATACTTCTCCTTGATCGGCTTTCAAAAAATCCAAGATCAATCGGAATGTCGTCGTTTTTCCTGCTCCGTTTTGACCAATTAATCCCATAATCTGACCATCATTGATGGTAAAAGACAATTGATCGACTGCTGTATAATCCCCAAATGTTTTTACTAGCTGTTTTGCTTCTAACACATGCTCACCTTCCCTGTCTAATAAAATATGTCACTAAAGAAAAAACCGATAATGGCACCAACGATTGCTCCTGCAACCATCAAGATGATAGAGTCGCGGATCACCCGTTGGCGTTTCGCCAGTTTCTCTGGTTCATTGTAATAACTTGCTCGATTTTTGTATAAAAATTTCATCAAAATCGTGGTCAATCCTACCCCTATCGGAATAAATACTAGCCCAGTAATCAATCCTAGCCCAAAGGACCAAAAGGGATTTGTACGAATATTGAAATAACGAATGGAAAAATAAATCACTGCTAAAATTGCTAAACTGACCACTGAAAACAGAATCGATTTTTTCATCAAATAGCGCGTCTCATTATCGATTCGTTCTTGATAGCTTTCTTGATCGCTGAAAATCGCTGGTGTATCCGGAGATGCTTTAAAATAAAAATACCGATCTTTATAATTGCTGATATAGGTCCAGCCCCCAGCTTGATACATCGCTAGGTAATCAACGATCTCAGAAGGATCTCCTTCGAAAAAGTCCACTGCATATTTGGTCGTTTCCGATTTTCCTTTGATAAACTTCAAAAACCCTAACCGATTCATCTTCACAAAATGCCAGCCCATTGACGCTTGTTTTTGTAAACGAACCATTTCCTTTTCCGGATAATAGGCGACTCCAAGAGAAAGAAGATATTTCTTATTGATGCCCATCTTGTTCCCCTCCTAACGCTTCGAAGACCTGTTCTCCGATTTGATAAAATAGTTTGCGTCGCTGAATATCTTTCTCCAGAACCTGTCTTCCTTCTGGTGTAATCTGATAGATTTTTTTTCGATCGACGCTTTCTTCTAAATCGATCCACCCCTTTTTCGTCAGCTTTTTCAAAATCGTATACATCGTCGCGGGGCCAATCTCAAATGTTCCTTGGCTTAGCTCATGGATTTGTTTCATAATGACATACCCATGTTTTGGCTTTAAAAGCGCTAATAAAATCAAATAGGTTGAATCTGTCAATGCCTCATCCATTTGATTCCTCCATCCCACTAACTATATCACTTAATGATATATTATCGAATGATATAGCCAGCGTCAATCTTTTTTTTCTGATCTGCTAACATTGCTGGAGAATGACTGCTTTCTTAATGTTCATTCTCACTTTTCTCGTTAGCAATTGAGTGAACCCCAACAGCAGTGCATGGAACAAAGAGTAGAAGTTAGAAACGTCAAAGGCATTCTTCAAAGACTTTGTCCCCAAAATAAAAAAAGCAATAGCCTCTTTCGGCTATTGCTTCAAAAACACTTCTTCTATTACATATGTTCCGCAACTAAAGCTTTCAATTGATCTTTTGTATGCACCCCAATTGCTTTATCAACGACTTGTCCGTCTTTTTTCAACAACAAAGTAGGAATAGACATGATCCCGAATGAAGCAGGTGTTTCAGGATTTTCATCCACATCCATTTTCACGATCTTCAATTCGTCTTCCTCATATTCATTCGCTAATTGTTCCAAGATCGGTGCTTGCATACGACAAGGGCCACACCAAGTTGCCCAAAAATCAATAAGGACTAAGCCTTTATCGGTTTCTTCTGAAAAATTTTTATCGGTAATTTCTTTTGCCATCGTACTTCCCCTCCATTTTTAAAACTAAAAAAAGTATACCACGTATCGGAAGTTTTTTAAAATCGTCTGCTTACAAAAGGTAAGGGTTCTTAAAGGTTAGTTAAACTTCACAATGGTCGCCCCATTGCCCCCTTGATTTGCTGGCGCAAATTCAAAACTTTTCACCGAGCGATGATTTTTTAGGTAGTCAGTGATCCCTTGACGCAATGCGCCGGTTCCTTTTCCGTGGACGATTGTCACTTGCGGATAGCCTGCCAAAATCGCTGCATCTAAATACTGATCCACTTCATTGAGGGCTTCTTCGTACCGCTTGCCGCGTAAATCCAACTGATTGACCACTGGACTGCTGTCAGCAGAACGAATCGTATTGACGATACGCTGTGTAGGCTCCTTCACTGGCGCTGCTGGTTGGAGATCTGTTTCTGGCAAATTCATTTTCAAAATACCGATTTGGACTTGCCATTGATTTTTGCCTGCTTTTTTCAATAAGACCCCGCGCTGCCCATAAGATGTTACAAGCACTTCGTCTCCTTCTTTCAGCGTCTTGGCTGCTTTGGCTTTTTGCAGAACTTTGTTTTTTTGCAGATGTTCTTCTTGCTGCAGTCCTGATAGCTTGGTGCGCGCATCGATCAGTTCGTGTTCTTTGACCTTCGTTTGACCGCCAGCTAACTGCATTTTACGAATATCGGCAATGATTTTTTCAGATTCCTCTTTGGCTTCTTCTACGATTTGATTGGCTTTTTGACGGGCTTTTGCCAATTCTTTTTCGCGTTCTTCAAAGAAATAACTGTAAGCTGCTTCCAATTCTTGGTGCAAGCGGGCTGCTTCTTTTACATGATGACGAACTTCCAGATACTCGGTTTCCGTCATTTTTCTTCGATTTTCTAAATCAGCGATCATTTCATTCAGGTCTTGGCTTTCTCCGTCCATGATCTCTTTGGCTTGATCAATGATCGTCTCTGGCAAGCCAAGTCTTTTCGAAATCTCAAACGCATTGCTTCGTCCCGGAACCCCGATCAACAAGCGATAGGTCGGACTTAAGGTATCGACATCAAACTCCATAGAGGCGTTGATCGTATTGGATCGGTTATAGCCATAAACTTTCAATTCTGGATAATGGGTCGTCGCCATGACATAAGCCGACTTAGCCCCAAGTTCGTCCAAAATCGCAATTGCTAGTGCTGCCCCTTCTTGGGGATCGGTCCCAGCACCTAGTTCATCAAAAAGCACCAGACTTGTTTCGTCGACTTTTTTCAACACATCAACGATCGTTGTCATATGTGAAGAAAAGGTCGATAGACTTTGCTCAATGGATTGTTCATCACCAATGTCCGCAAAAATTTCATTGAAGATCCCCATTTGGCTTTCTTCTTCTGCCAAGATTGGTAAGCCGGCTTGGCCCATGATCTGCAATAGCCCTAATGTTTTTAAGGTGATGGTTTTCCCGCCGGTATTCGGCCCAGTAATGACAACAGCTTGATAGTCTTTTCCAATCGTAATATCGTTAGGAACGACTTTTTCTTGATCGATCAATGGATGACGTGCTTGTTTAAAAAAGACATGGTTATCTTGATTGATCGCTGGTACGATTGCCTTCATCTCTTTCCCAAAACGAGCCTTGGCATTCATGAAATCCATGATTCCGATCACATATGCATTATGGAGGATCTCTCTTTGGTACGGAGCTAACTCTGCTGATAATTCCGCCAAAATACGAGTGATTTCGTCCCGTTCCGCAATTTGATGCTGACGCAAGCGGTTATTTTGTTCCACTACTTGTTTCGGTTCGATAAACAAGGTTTGACCAGATGAACTTTGGTCGTGAACCACGCCGCCGAAAACACCTCGGTATTCTTGTTTGACTGGAATCACATAACGCTCATTTCGCATGGTTACGATCGTATCACTTAGATACTTTGCATTGCCACCTCGGACGATGCCATCCAATGTCTCACGGATCGTCCGTTCTGCTCGTCGGATCGATTGACGAATTCCCCGAAGTGCTGGAGAGGCATCGTCTGTGACTCGGCCATCCTCATCGATAGCTTCTTTCAAGCGACGATTCAAGGTTGGTAAAGAAACCAACTGTTCTTCCCAGTGATACAAGCGGGAAAATTCAATCTCACTTTCAGACAAATCAGCAAAAAAGCGTTTCAATTCCTGCGTAGTTGATAAGACGCGGGCAACTTGTGCCAATTCAACGCCGTTTAAATCTGCGCCGATTTCGATCCGTTTCATTTGGGGACGAATATTCTCAATTTTTGGTACAGGGATTCCGCCTCTTAAACGCTGGATCTTGATCGCGTCTTCTGTTTCTGCTAGCCAAGAGGAAATGACTTGCGCATCACTTGATGGCACAAGCTTTGCTAAGGCTTCTTTTCCTTGGGCTGTTACGATATACTGACCGATTTGACTCTTTACTTGTTCAAATCCTAAAACATCAAGGATCTTAGTATTCATTCTTTTCTCACCTGCTTTGTTTTAACTTTTTGTTCCTAAGAAAAAGGCAGAATGGCTCTGCAACCATCTGCCTGCTTTTTACCCAATCACATCTGTGATCCACAATCGATAGAAATAATCTGAGAGAATCGGTGACCGATCAACGATGAAATTCGCAGTTCCGCTCGTTTCAAACAGATTTTGAATCGTGGCAAACGGGATCATTGAGAGAATCATAAAAAACATATATAAATTGATATACATCAAGATGACATTCAAAACACCCGCAACTGCCCAGTCATAGCCACCTAAAAAACGTAGGCGTTTGTAACGCAAACTGTCTGCAAAAATCACTAATAGTTTTGTGATCAGCCAACCAGCAAAGAGTACCATCACAAAAGCGATAGCCGCATAATAGGCTTTGTCTAAATCTAAAGCCAGTTCCATATCGTAGTATTTTAACTTTGAATCCGCCGTTACTGACATATAAGGAACATAGAGCTCAATTTTTTTCGCAATTTCTTGGTAATTCGCAACTGCAAAGAAAAAAGAGATCAAATAGCCCAAAACTGAGACCAATTGTAAACTGGTTCCGCGCCGCGCGCCGCCGTAAAAGGCTGCCAACAACAAAACCAAGACAAATAATCCAATCATTTAGGAATCCTTTCTACGCCGCACTACCCATGGGCTGTCTTTTCTTGAATTTTTCGTTTCCTTTGTTCATTTAAGATCTGTTGTGCTTCCACATGATTATGGATCTCCACATCACTGCGACCTGTCTCATCGAGAACTTTCCGTGCTTCGGATTCGATTGCTTCGATCCGCTTGATGCGATTCTCAAGCTCCGTTGCTTTAATGGCTTGTCCCCGCAACTCGTCCACTTTTTTTTGTAAGACCAAAAGCTGTTCTTGTTTTTTCAGCTGGTCGGAAACAGCGTTGATCGCTAATAAGATCGACGCTTGTTCTTGATCGGTTTGTGGCGATAATTGCATGATCTCAAGCAGTTGGTCATTGACCAATCTTGTCACCATATCCATGTGTTCTTTGCTTTCGCGTCCAATAATCGTGTAACTTTGATTCGCGATAACTGCTTTATAGCGTTTCTTTTGCTCCGTCATAGGAATATTTCCTCCCATTGCTTACATTCTGCTCTATTCTATCACTTATTGAACATGTGTCGCAAACTCTTAACTATTATACGTGATTTTCTTATGAATTTCCATGCCAATCGTTTGTTTGCTGATCGTCTTAGTAAAAAAGAATAAGAAGTATGGTAAAATCTTAAAGTATCCTTTTGTCTACCTAAGAAAAGACAAAAAAACAGGAGGAATCAAATGAGTACGATCGTTATCAAAGTACCAACTTCAACTATCAAAAAGATGCAGCAATTTTACCAACGAGAACTGCTGGCTAAGAAAGTTCCTTATACAGCGTTTGTCGCCAAAAAAGGGCCAACGACGATCACTGCTTATACGTCTGGAAAAGTCATGTTTCAAGGAGCGACTGCTGAAAAAGAAGCTTCCTTATGGGGCGATACGGCAAGTGCTGTACCGGATAAGAAAAAAGCGACTGTTTCAACCACTGCGTTGCCAGCAGGATTTAGCGAAAAAAGCGTCGTCGGCAGTGACGAGGTCGGCAACGGCAGTTATTTCGGTCCTTTGGTGGTCTGTGCCGTCTATGCCAAAAAAGAGCAATTGCCACAGCTGAAAGCCTTAGGTGTCAAGGACTCAAAAATGCTGACAGATCCAGAGATCCGTAAGATGGCGCCGAAAATCAAAGAATTGGTTCCTTACCAATTGCTCACTGTTACACCCAGCAAATACAACGAGATCCAACCAAAATACAACACGGTCCGAATGAAAGTTGCTTTGCATAATCAAGCCATTCGTTTGCTTTTGCAAAAGATTGCTCCTGAGACACCAGATGCCATTTTGATCGATCAGTTCACAAGCGAAAAAAATTATCGCACTTATTTAAAATCGGAACAAGCAGCGGTTACCGAAAAGCTCTATTTTGCGACGAAAGGTGAACAATATCATCTAGCAGTAGCGGCAGCCTCTATTTTATGTCGTACAGTCTTTTTGGATGAATTAGAGGCAGCCTCCAAAGAAGTCGGTATGCGCTTGCCTTCTGGCGCCCACGCAGCTGCTGACCAAGTTGCCGCAAAATTACTGCAGCAAGGTGGCATAGCACTATTGGGCAAATATGCCAAACTGCATTTTGCGAATACCGAAAAAGCACAGAAACTCGCTAAACTGTGAGTTCTCGTATTTTCAAAAAAACTGCCATTGCTTCTGATAAAGGAAGCAGCGGCAGTTTTTGTCCTCAGTACCAGTTAAATGCTGCGAATCAAAGCCCTAAGCCCGCTGCTTCGATTCCCATCGTGATCAACCCAGCCAAATAGTTTTCTGAAAACCGATCTGAAAAGTGTAACTTTGGTAAGACGCCATAATGAAACACTGCTGCCAGCTGCTTTTCCAAAAAAGAGCGCGGCACAAGCGCCTGCCACTCAGAGGGCAAAAACAAAATGACTTGATGCGGGTCCGTGACTGCCACGATCGCTTGAAGAGTGGCAGTCACTTGCTCTTGGATCGCCTCTGTTGCCAAAGGGTAAGAAACTTTGTAAAGATGCGGCAAATGCTTGATTTCGCCACTTAAATGGTTGGCTCCTTTAAAGAGCTGTTGGTCGATGACCAGTCCCGCACCTGGTGGATAATTTTTTGGAAAATAAATGCCAGCCACGATTTTTTTCTCTTCTTTGAAATGGAATACCGCTGCATTCACGTCATTCTCAATAAGCGTTTTTACCGCGATCTCCTTTTCAATCAATTCCCCTAGCGCCATGTCCTTAAATGCTGGAGCATCCATGATCTTCAGTCTTCCAGCAATTTCCACACCAGGAATTCCCACGACTGCCAAGCTGATTTTCGGGTATTCCTGTTTTATCTGACGAATCACTTGCAAGAACTGCGGCAATCGGCCCTCTGCTGACTGCTCATGATGCAAAATGTTCCCGACGAGATCGACGACTGAAAAACGAATCACGATCTGCTGGTCTTCTTCGATAAACTGAATGATCAACAACAGTGTCCGTTGCGCATTGTACTGGTAAGCCGCAGCTTGACGTCCTCCCGTTCGTTGCGGTTGATCCGTCGTCAAAAGCAACTGCTTTTCTATCAATTCAGGAAGCAGCTTGTTGATCGTTACCACGCTTAATTGAGAGGCATCTGCCAGTTGGCGCTTGGTCATAGGCGCTTGCTGCTGTTTTAGCAAATCCAGCAATACTGCCTGATTATGTAATTTAATGGTCGTTGGCTGATAAGCTTTCATTTTTCTCCCCCTCAACGCTCCTATTTTAACAGATAAAAAGCTGGGAATATACCTTTATAAATTTTGTTAACAAAGGTATAATAGAAGCAACTTATTAAACAAAGTTTACTAAGTTCAAAAAAAAACGATCTATGTTGCTTATTAAAGGAGTTGTCGATAATGAAAATTGAACACATCGCACTATATGTCAATGATTTAGAAAAAATGAGAACATTTTATGAAACCTACTTTCAGGCGGTCAGCAACCAAAAATATCATAATCCGAAAACAGGCTTTCAGTCCTATTTTTTGACCTTTGATTCTGGAAGTCGGTTAGAATTAACGACCAAGAAATTTTTAAGCCCTCGTGTCAGTGAGAGCTTAGGCTACACTCACCTTGCGATTGCAGTAGGTGATCAAGCTGACGTTGATCGATACGCTCAACGGTTTGTTGAAGATGGCTACCCTCTTTTAAATGGTCCTCGTACGACAGGCGATGGCTATTATGAAGCAGTTGTCCAAGACCCCGAAGGCAATTTGATTGAATTAACCACCGACGATTTACCGTCTTAGAAAGGATTTTGCAATGAAAGAAGATTTTGATTATCAAGCGATGTTGGCTGGTCAACTGTATCAAGCTGCCGGTATTCTCCCTGAGAATGGCTCAGTGGAGGGGAAAAAACGTGCCCAGGAAATCAACCTTTTACCAGTCGATGACCGAGAAGGAATCATCGCCAAAGAAAAAGCACTCTTTGGCAAATTTGGGCAGCATTGCTTTATCCAACCACCCCTTTTTGTCGACTATGGTCGCCATGTTGAGATTGGTGATCACTTTTATGCCAATATGGATTGCATTTTTTTAGATGTCAATAAGATTCTGATTGGTGATCATGTGATGGTGGGACCACGGGTCAGCTTCTATACAGCCGGCCATCCGATCGATTCTGTGATCCGCAGTCAAGATTTGGAATTTGGCCTACCGATCACCGTCGAAGATTACGTTTGGATCGGGGGCAACAGTACGATTTTACCAGGTGTCACGATCGGCAAACATGCCATCGTCGCTGCTGGTTCCGTCGTCACAAAAGATGTGCCGCCGAATACGATCGTCGGTGGCAATCCAGCCCGTCTTATCCGTGAGATTCAGCCGACTGACAAAGAGCATTGGGAAACGGCCGCCCAGCTTTATCATCAAAAACGAGCAGACTGGCAGAAGCAGCAAAAATAACGAAACAAAAGGAGACGCCATGATTTTTACAGACTATCACGTTCATAGTGATTACAGCGATGATTCTTGGTATTTGATGGAAGATGTAGTCAAAGACGCTATTAGACTAGGCTTAGCCGAAATCTGCTTTACCGATCATGTGGATTATGGGGTCAAAGAAGACTGGCAAGCCACGGATACGTACCTCGTTGGAGCCAATAAAGTCGTAAAAAATGTCTACTACGACTTGTATTTTAACGAACTGGCACGCTTAAAGGAAACATACAGTGACCAAATCAAGCTAAAAACTGGGCTGGAATTTGGGATGCAAATGCACACGATCCCACAATTTACCCGTCTTTATCATTCGCATCCCTTTGACTTCATTTTACTTTCCGTTCATCAGGTAGACGATCAAGAATTTTGGACCGGAGAATTTCAAAAAGGACGCAGCCAACAGGAATGCTACGAGCGCTATTATGATGAAATGTATCAGCTGGTCACGACATATAAAGAGTATTCCGTCTTAGCCCATATGGATTTGATTCGTCGTTATTTAGATAAAGAGAAGGACGCTTTTGAACAAACGAAAGAACAAATCGCAGAGATCTTGAAAGTCGTGATCAAAGATGGCAAAGGCATCGAACTGAATACCTCTTCCCACCGTTACGGAATCAATGGGTATACGCCATCGATCGAGATCCTCAAGCTTTATCGTGACTTGGGGGGAAGCGTGCTAACCATCGGCAGCGACAGTCATAAACCAGAGCAGCTCGGGTTTCAAATCAAAGAGGGACAAGATCTTTTACGATCATTAGGATTTACTGAACTCTGTGCGTTTGAACAGATGCAGCCGATTTTTCATCGTTTTGCTTAACCTGCACAAAAGCTCCGTCTTTTGCAAAAATCATCCCCTCGTCTTTCGTTATGAACCTAAGTATTTTAAACAACAAAAAGAACGACCGCTTCAATCTGCGGTCGTTCTTTTTTTAGACATTAGTTCGTCCATGCAGCAACTTCTTCTGGGTGATTGGCTACCCAATCTTTGGCTGCATCTTCGGCTGATGTTCCGTCATTGATTGCTAACATGACTTCTTCCATATCTTCTTGTGTCCAGTTGAAACGATCAAGTACTTCGTAAACTTCTGGCATGTCATCTGCTAATCCTTGGCGTACAACAGTGTTGATGCTTTCTGCTTCACCCATTGTTCCTTCTGGATCATCCAGATATTTCAGATCATATTTCGCAAACATCCAGTGTGGAGACCAACCAGTAATAACGATCTCATCTTGGTTCTTGATGGCTTGGCCCAATGCCACTGTCATCGCTCCAGAAGAAGAGGTAGCGACATTCCAATCGGAAAGGTTGTCATACGTCGCAACCGTATTCTCCGCTGCATTCACGACACCAGCGCCTGGTTCGATACCAGTGATGGTTTTTCCAGCTTCGTCAGAAAGGTCTGCGATGGAATCTACATCCATATAGCTTGGGACAACGATCCCCAGTTTTGCCCCTTCTAAGTTAGGACCTAAGTTCTCGACTTGGTCTTGGTACTGTTCATACTGGGATTGATGCGTAGATGGCAGCCAAGCAGCAACCATCCCGTCAACTTCCCCTTTTGCCACCGATTCCCACATGATGGCATTATCCAAAGGCGTCGTGTTGACTTCGTAGCCCATTTGCGACAAGACTTCTGCCACCACATGGGTAGATGCGACTTCCGTATCCCATTCGACATACGCCAAGTTCACCGTGCCTTTGCTGTCAGAAACATTTCCAAAGGCAAACGATGCGCCAATCAAAGCAACGACTGCCGCTGCAGCAATCCCGCCAAAAAGACGTTTTTGTTTGCGACTCGTCTTGCTCGCTGCTTTTTGATGTGCCGAACGGTTCAAATTCTGGGTAAAGCGATCCATGATGATCGCCAAAATAACTAAGGATACCCCACTGACAAATCCGTTACCGACTTGTGCTCGTTGCAAGGCAGACAAGACGCCGCGCCCTAACCCAGGAGCACCGATCATTGACGCGATCACGACCATTGATAATGCCAGCATCGTGGTTTGGTTGACCCCAGCCAAAATAGTGCTTTTGGCTAGTGGCAATTCTAATTTGATCAGTTTTTGCCAGCCAGTCCCACCGAAGGAATCAGAGGCTTCCACCAATTCACGAGAAATTTGGCGAATCCCTAAGTTCGTCATCCGAACGGTTGGTGGTAGAGCAAAGATCACTGAGGCGAAGACCCCAGGAACCATCCCGATCCCAAAGAAAGCAACCGCAGGAATCAAATAAACGAAACCAGGCATCGTTTGCATAAAGTCTAAGATCGGCGTCACGATACTTTGCGCTTTTTCGCTTTTCGCCATTAAGATTCCTAGTGGAATCCCAATGATGATCGAAACCAAACTCGACAATAAGACCAACGTCACGGTGTTCATCAAGTCTGTCCATAACCCTTGGTTATAGATGAACAGCAACCCGACAAAAGTAAAAGCTGGCAAGCCGAATTTTTTGCGTGAAACGAAAAAGGCAGCAGCCGTCAATAAGACGATCATTAATAACGGTGGTACAAACAGTAATACATTTGTAATAGCGTCCATGATAAATTGTCCGAAAGACTGTAAGGCTGAAAACAATCCACTGAAAGTTCCTGTTAGCCAATCAGTAAAGTTTTCGACCCAATCAGCCACCGGAATCGTATGTTGTAAGAAATTATCCATTTGTCACTACCCCTTCCTCTGCTTGAGCGGCTGAATCAGTCTCAGCCAATGCTTCAATCACACTTCCGCGGATCACGACTCCGATCAAACGATCGTTTTCTACCACGGCTAAAGGTGTAGGCGAATCATAGATCAAATTGAAGATATCCGTTACCAGCATATCTTTATCGATCTTTTTAACATTTTTATCAATAACTTCCTTCAAGGTCAGATTGTTTTTCCGTGCCTCACGAGCAGACTCGGCTGTCAGGCTTCCTTTTAGGTGACGACGTTTGTCGACGGCTAACAGCATGCTGACTTCTTCTTTCCGCATCCGGTTCAATGCTACGCTTGGTCCATCGATCTCGATGTTCGTCGTCAATGCTGGAACCATGATATTTTGCGCAGTCAAGACTTTGGAACGATCGACATCTTCCACGAAATCACGCACGTATTGGTTGGCAGGATTCGTCAAAATATCTTCTCCTGTACCGATCTGCATGATCTGACCATCTTTCATTAAAGCGATCCGGTCACCGATCCGCAAGGCCTCGTTCAAATCATGGGTGATAAAGATAATCGTTTTTTGAACATTGGCTTGCAATTCTAAAAGTTCATCTTGCATTTCACGGCGAATCAGCGGATCTAATGCTGAAAAGGCCTCATCCATCAAGAGGATCTCTGGATCATTGGCTAACGCACGGGCAAGTCCCACACGCTGTTGCATCCCTCCAGACAGCTGGTCAGGGTATTGGTCTTTAAAAGAAAGCAATCCTGAGTTTTCTAACGCTTTTTCCGCTTTCGCTGTTCGTTCTTCTTTCGAGACCCCACGGACTTCTAGTCCGTATTCTGTGTTCTCTAAAATTGTCCGATGAGGGAAAAGGCCAAAGCTTTGGAAAACCATGTTGATTTTGTGACGGCGAACTTCTCGTAGTTCCTCTTTACTCATTTTGGCAACATCCACGCCATCTATGTAAATATCTCCGCCAGACGGCTCGATCAATCGATTCAATAGTCGAATCAATGTTGACTTCCCGCTTCCAGAAAGGCCCATGATGACGAAAATCTCGCCTTCGTTGACTTCAAAGTTCACATCATAGACCCCGACGGTGGCACCCGTTTTTTCTAAAATCTCGTTTTTGCTGCGTTGTTCTTTGACCATGGCAAGAGCTTGCTGCTTTTTCTTACCGAAGATTTTGGTTAAGTGTTCCACTTTAACTTTACTCAAATGATTAATACTCCTTTTTCTGAAAAATTTCACGAAAGTGACCATACTATCTTAACAAGATGTGGTCACTTTGTCAAAAAAAATTTCCCAATGCTTTTTCTTTTGCAAAAAAAGCATGGGAATCAGGAAAAAGAATTACGCTGAATGGTCCGTTGGATAGAAGAAATTGGTCATGCGCTGCAACGCCAGTTCATTTCCGACAAAATAAATCGTATTGCCTGCACTAAATTTCGCATAAGGTCCTGGTGACAACAACAATTCTTCGGTTGTTTGGATTGCGATGATCGTCGCCCCTGTGGCTTGCCAAATATTCAATTCATTGATACTTTTTTCCAAATGCTGCGCTTGTTCCGTCAACTGAAGTTCAAAGGGCACAAACGGACTCATATGGTGTACCTTTTTGGTCTGCTGCACTAACGTGTTCAACAAGTCAGAAAAATTATCCAGCTCTTGCTGCTGCCGCTCCACACTGTCTAAAATGTCTTGTCTGATTTCTTGGATCGACTGCACATCTTGGTATTGTTCAACAAAGGCCTGTGCTTTTTCCTTTGAAGCAATATAGGCGCCGCTGCCATGACGGACATCCATGATTTCTAAATCAACTAATACATTGATCGCTTTGCGGGCTGTTTCAGGAGAGACATTGAAATTGCTGGCTAACGTTGAGCGCGCATGGATCTTTTGCCCAACTTGGTAGCGATTTTCAACGATTCGTTCCGCGATCGCCACGGCAATCTGCTGATAACGAGGCAAAGCGACCTTCTTTTTATCTTGAAACTTATTCGTCATGATGAACTTCCTTTACTTTTTTTTCATCATAACAAGAAACATTGTTGGTGGCAACTATTCACTGGTTCGCGAATTTTTGATCAAGCGGGCACGGATGACCGCTGTTTCTTGCTGTATCTGCTTCTGTAGATCTTGCAGCAGTATTTCATTTGTCTCATCAAGATCAATCAAGGTATAGGCGACTCCGGCTTTTCTCTCACTCGCCAAATTATCGATATCTACGCCTGCTTCAGAAATGATCCGCAATAGCGGGGCAAAAGCACCAGGCTTGTCGTGATAAAACAGCGCCAAGCGATACGGTGCCAAAAAAGGCAACTCTGCATGAGGAAAATTGACCGATTCTTGAATCGTCCCAGCGCGCAAATAGGCATGCATGCGATCAAAAACTACGTGATCCCCCTTTTCCAAGGCATTGGTAGTACTGCCGCCGATATGCGGATAACACAACACTTTCTGTTGTCCGATCAAGCCGGCACTAGGAAAGTCGGTGATGTATTGTTTGAGCTGATTTTTGGCTAGTGCTTCTAAGACGGCTGCTTCTTCCACGATCTCCCCGCGCCCAAAATTCATCAACACTGCATTTTTTTTCATCTGCTGAATCGTTTGTCGATTCAGCATGCCTTTGGTTTCCTGACTTAAAGGGAGCAAAACCACTACAAAATCTGATTCGGCCAACAGTACGTGCAAGTCACTGACTTGTTCGTAATCGTGGGCCGCTTTTTTCGTACGGGCATAGCCGAGGACTTCCATCCCTAGCTGATGACAGGCTTTTGCCACCCGTTCACCGATCTCTCCTAAGCCTAAAATACCGATGGTTTTTCCAGCTAATTCTTCGCCGATCACTTCTTTTCGCCGTTCTTCAGCTACCTTCAACACATCTTCTGCTTCAATTTGACCTGACGTTAGCTCTTCTTGCAAATCGGCTACCGTCTGGATGGCTTTGAATAAGGGGCGAACGCTGAGAAACAAATTGGAGAGCACCAATTCTTTGACTGCATTGGCATTGACACCGGGACTATTGAAGACTACTGTGCCATTTTGAGTACACCGTGCCAAATCGATCGTATTGGTGCCTGTTCCTGAGCGAGCGATCACAGCTAATTCTGGTGTGATCAATTCGTTAGGAACCGTTGAACTGCGTACAAACAGCGCCTCTGGGGCCGCTTGATTTTTTAACGAGTATCCTTTTTTGATTGCTCGCTTACCTATCGTTTCGGTCATCTTATCTAACTGATAAATCGTCTCCATAAAGCAGACCTCCTTTTGTCTTTAGTGCGTATTAGTCAAATAGTACAAAAAAGTGCGGTAAAATGATAGCAATACGCAAGAGAGGATGATTACTATGCACCTATCGATCACAAATTTTCCAGATGAACAGCCGATCGTTGGCAAAGACTCGCAGCTTCAAGACACAACTTTAGGAGACTATGTCGAAATTGGCGAAGCCAATCACATTGATCATTCTTCCATCGGCAATTATACCTATACGGGGCAATATTGCTTTATTCAGAACAGTCAATTAGGACGTTTTATCAGTATCGCAGCGATGGTCCGCATCGGCCCCACCAATCATCCCTATGAACGCCCTAGTCAGCATCTTTTTGCCTATAATGGCGAAGGCTATGGATTTGCGCCAAAGGACGAGTCCTTCTTAGAAAAACGCAAAGCAAAAACGACCGTCATTGGCAATGATGTCTGGATCGGCCACGGTGCCGTGATCCAATCTGGTTTGACCGTCGGTGATGGTGCCGTGATCGCCTCAAACGCAGTCGTAACCAAAGATGTGCCGCCTTATGCGATCGTCGGCGGGGTTCCAGCAAAAGTGATCAAATACCGCTTTGATCCAGAAACGATCACTGCTTTACAAGAAATCGCTTGGTGGAATTGGAGTCGTGCAGAATTAGAAGCACGCTATCTGGATTTCCGGCTCCCAATCGAAGATTTTATAGTAAAATACACCCGTTGATTATGCGCTTTTTCCGCTTAGTATGAGGAATGAATGATAACACATCACAGTCATTCATTCTTCGAAAGTCTTTGAGGGAAGGATTTTTTAGAAATAAATAAAAAACACTGAAAATCTATTGTATCGAGAAATTCCTGTGCTAAAATGGAGAAATCAAATGAAGTTTTTCACGAACTTTTAAAGGAGTGTTCTATTTGACCATTTTAGACTATCGTCCATTAAATCTTTACACCAATTACCGCGAAGCTGCCGAGGCATTTCCTGACACAACCATCATCCACGATGAAGTGCTACCAGCATTTCCTGAACTTGGCTATCGTAGTACCTACCGTTCGAGTCATGAAATGATTTTAAAACGTGCTTACCAACTTGCTGCACTAGGCGTGCAAGCCGGCGATAAAATCATTCTTTATAAATCTTCAAAATTCGATACCTATTTATTAGCAACGGCTGCTTCTTACCTTGGCGCAGTGCCTGCTATGATCTCTTATCATTTCCCTGCTGAAACCATCGAAGTGTTTGTGGATCGCTTAGAAGATCCATTCATCTTATTTGATGAAGAAACCGAAGGCCGCGTCGCACAAGTGAAAAATAGCAGTACTGACAAACAGATTGCTGTTCGTCATCTGCTGCAACAACCAGCGGAACCCGTGGCACAAACTGAGTTACCGGCGGATCAAATTTCCTATATGACCCACACTTCTGGAACAACGGGTATTCCAAAATTGATTTGTCATTCGGCAAACTCCATGGGCTGGCGGACAAAATGGCAAAAAACGATCTTCACCAAGATTGATCGCACCAAGGCAGACTCTGATTTAGTGGCGTTCCATATTTCACCGGTGCACTCCCGCTTCAATATTGGCATCTCATCCTTGATGGCGATGGGCTTTCCGATGATGCCATTAGCCAATGCCAACGGCGCTCATGTCGTAAGCATGCTAAAAGAATATCCACCAATCGCTTTGGAAACTCATCCAAACAATTTTGTCCAATGGAGCTTTGTGGCAAAAGAACAACCAGATGCTTTCGCCAATATTCGCTATTACCATTCAACCTTTGATGCCATCAACAACCAAACAATGGCCACTTTTTTAAATACTTCAGCAACAAAAGAAGCAATCTTTTTGCAAGTCTATGGTCAAAGTGAATGCGGGCCAATGATCCTAAAAGCACATACCTTAGAAAGCATCGCTACCAACGATGCCCGTGATATGGGTGTGGGTCTCGAGGACTTAACGAGAGCACGGATCGCCGATGCAGAGGGCAACGAGCTGCCAGCCAATACCGATGGGCACATCCATTTCCTTTCAAAAGGACGCGCGTTGACCTATTATAAAGAAGATCAGCGTTTTGCTGACAATGTCTATGGCGCTTGGTGGGACAGTGGAGACTACGGCATGATGGATGATCAGGGACATCTTTACTTAAAAGACCGTCAAGTGGACTTGATCAAAAATATTGAAAGCAATCTTGCTTTGGAAGACCTTTTGCTGGATCATTTAGACTTCCTTGCCGAAGTTGTGATCGTTCGCGACAAAGAGAACTCACCACAACCTATCATTGCTTTAGCGCCAAATCGTGAAATGGATTGGGATGCTTGGTGGAAAATGGTGGAAGATCTCCCTCACCTCAATCAGCCAATTTTACGCGACTACGAAGATATCCCACGAACAGCAACCATGAAAGTCCAACGACTACAAATTGAAAAAGAATTCAAAAACGCAGAATAAAACAAAAGAAACGGCCAGCAGATTTCCCTGCTGGCCGTTTCTTTTGCTTTCGCTGTTTTTCTTTGGCTGATGTTATTCTTTCGCTGACCCTTTTCTTGAGTAGATACGTTCTTTAGGTTGCCCATATTGACTTAGCTTTGTTTCAGCTAACGTGATACCAAAGCCCTCTCCATCAGGTACCAGCAGCTTTCCTTTATGCAAAGTTGCAGGCTGTGTAATGACATCATCATAAAAGTAACGGTCAGAAGCGGAAAGGTCCCCGGGAAAATGGAAAATATCTTGACTCGCAAATTGCAAATTCATGGCTCGTCCTACACCAGACTCAAACATGCCGCCTAACCAAACAAGCAGTCCATGGGTTTGACATCGATCAAGGATTCGCAAAGCTTCGGTGATCCCACCGACACGGGGGATTTTCAGGTTGATCGCACGGCAGCTGTCCAGTGCTGCGACTGTATCGACGTCTTCTGCCGTTCGAATATCTTCATCTAAACATAGAGGCGTCTTCATCTGCCGCTGCAGCTGACTGTGCCCCAACAGATCTCGTACCTTAAGGGGTTGCTCGATCATCACCAAGCCTAAGTCATCCAGTGCCAAAATGCGTTCTGGCTCACTCTGATAGGCTCCGTTTGCATCTGCCATCAAAAGCAATTCTGGAAAGGCTTGTCGAATCGCTCGCAAAGGTGCCACATCTTGCCCCGGCTTGATTTTTAATTTGATTCGTTGATACCCTTGGGCGACATAAGCGGCAACAAGAGCCATTAGTTTTTCGACAGAGTCTTGTATGCCGATACTAACGCCAACAGCGACACTCGGTCGGGTTGCGGTATACAGCTCTTTCACACTTTGATGCGTTTGCTTGCCATATAGATCCCAAATTGCTGTTTCCAAAGCCGATTTTGCCATGTAATTTCCTTGGACCGTTTGAAACAGCTGCCAAACTTCTTGCGGATGCTCGATCTCCTGGTCAATCAATAATGGGATCAGTGCTGTTTCAATCACTTTTCGAGCAGAAAAGAGGGTTTCTTCAATGTAATCTGGCTGCTCAAAAGCGACCAATTCACCGATGCCAACCATTCCATCCTCTGCCGTCACCAAATAAAGATCAAAGGCTTTTTCTGTTAATTGTCCGTAACTTGTCACAAAGGATTGTTTGAGGGGCAAGCGACAGGCGATGCGTTCAATTTTCTCAATCTTCATTGCGTTCTCTCCTTGTCAATCAGCTGACTGTGGCCTCGATCCTTTTACAAACCATTGATCGATTTCATGACGAACCTGTGTCGGCTGTTCTAAATGGATACAATGTCCAGCATTAGCAACGACTTTGATGGTCATCTCTGGTTGCAGCTGCTTCATTTGGTGGGCGATTTTCCGAAACTTTAAATCTTTTTCCCCCGCTAAATAAAGAATTTCACAAGCTAGCTGCGGAAGTGCCGACCAACAGCTTGGCTGTTTGCCAGTACCACCGTAAACCAAGCTTACTGCCAAGCCAAATTTATTTTGCTGCAAGCGTCCTTGCCGTACAGCAGCCTGCTGCTCTAAGGGCAGCTCCTTTTGACTAGCAAACAACGGCAGTTCTTGCCAGTAATCGACAAAATCGACCAAAGGCTCCCTTAGTAAGCGCAATCCTAAGCGGCGATCGTGCCGCTGACGAGCGAGTCGTTCTGCTGGATCAGCCAACCCGGGGGAACCACTCTCAAGCAAAAGATGGGTCACTGCAGCTGGTTCCTTGACTGCCCAGACAAGTGCGATTCGTCCCCCCATCGAGTAGCCATAAAGGCCATAACGTTCAATCCCTAGCTTCGCTAAAAGCTGTGCAAGATCCTCTACCAGTAAAGGAAGTTCATAACGCATGGGATGGACATAAATCGATGACCGTCCATGTCCAATCAAGTCGACTGCCAATACATTATAAGAACCTTCCTCTGCAAAAACCGGTCGAAAACTTTCCGAAGAACCCGTGAAGCCATGCAATGCCACAAGGGTTGGTAAGGCTGGTCGATACGGCTGCAGCCACTGATAAAAATAACTGACGCCATTTATCGTGTCCTTCATGGCTGCGCTCCCGCCTCGCTAAACTGCTGTTGCAGTGCTTGCCAAGTATTGACCGGATCTTTTTGCTCACCTTTCACTTCGATTATTTGAAAGCACGGCCGTTGGCTTGTTTCCGTTAAAATCGTTTGAAACTCTAGCAAAGAGGTCGGTGTGTGCCAATCTGCCTCATATAAGGCCGCCACTTTTTGAAAATCAAGGTCTAACGGCGTGCCAAAGAGCGGGACAAAGTCGTTTGGTTCTAAGGTGTTTTGTGACAAAAAGGAAAAGATCCCACCACCGTTATTATTCAGTAAAATGATCGTTACTGGCAATTGATACTGACGCAGTAGTTGTAGGCCGTTCATATCATGGTATAACGCTAAATCACCAATCAACAAGTAGGTAGGCCTTTGACTGGCTGAAGCAATCCCAGCTACGGTCGAGACAAGGCCGTCGATCCCATTGACGCCCCGATTTCCATACACTCGATAAGTGGAGGAAGTTTTGCTGCCGTAGCGATCAAAGAAACGGATCGCATTGCTGTTTGCCAAAAGAATTTGCGCTTCTTCAGGTAGACATTGTTGGAGCATGCGCACAGCGCTGCTCTCATCCCATTGTTTCAACTGCGGACTTGCAGCAATCACCTGATCTGCCCGCGCTTGAAGTGCTTGCCATTGTTGTTGCCACGCCGTATGTTTGACGATCGGCAACTGGGTGATGGCCACCACGAAAGTGCTGATCGCTGCTTCGATCAAATAGTTTGCCCGATGCAGCTGATCTTGCCACTGCCCCGATGGATCAACAAAGAGCCACGTCGTCGTATCCGCTGCTTTGTTCAACCATAATAGGACATTTTTAGTGACTGGTAAGCGACCAAAACGCACGACCACTTCTGGTTGGAAGGCAGAAGTCAATTGCGGGAAAACAAGATCGGCTTGACTGATAAATGTTCCTACTTTGGTACCGGCTGTCGCCAGATTGGTCAATGGATCGCCGACAATCGGCCAGCCTAATTTCTCTGAAAAAGCCAGCAACTGCTGCGCTTCTTCGATCGTAAGGCTTTCTCCAGCAATCAGAATACCTTTTTTATCAAAGTAAGGGGCTAGCTGGGTGATCATCTCTGCTGACAGCTCTTGTTGTGGTGCCAGATAGCTCACGTCTTGCTGAATACTGCATTGGCGACTAAAGTCAGGCAACAGCGGCTCCCGTAATGGAAAGTTGATTTGGACCGGGCCTTTCGGCTGTTTTTGCGCTTCGATCGTGCAAGTTGTAGCTTGCCAAAAACTATAACGCAACAAAGCAGGATCGTTTTCTGGCACCGTCATCTCTACCATCTTTTTGACGTGAGAGGCATACAAATTCTGTTGGTCCATTGCTTGTGGCGCCCCAACGCCCCGCAGTTCTGGCGGGCGATCAGCCGTTAAGACGATCAATGGCAAGTTGGTGGCCTCTGCTTCACAAATTGCTGGATAATAATTGGCTGCTGCAGTTCCAGAGGTACACAGTAAGATCGTCGGTTGGAGATCAACTTTGGACATCCCTAAAGCAAAAAAAGCAGCCGAACGTTCATCGACAGCCACCATACAGGTGATCTCAGGATCACGATGCAATAGTAGCGCCAATGGCGTTGAGCGTGAACCGGGACTAATAACCGCTCGCTTCGCACCCGCTGCTTTTAGTCCTTGGATTGCCGCTAATAAATAGTCTGTCATGACTGTCTGGTTATTCATCTCCTAAGATCCCTCTCCTCATCGGTTGAAATTTTAACCGTGTTTCTTGACGTTCGGATTCCGCATCTGAATCGGCAACGATCCCACAGCCTGCATACAGCGTTGCTTGATTGCCGCTAAAGAATCCTGAGCGGATGGCCACTGCAAACTCGCCAATATCTTCTTGAATTCCCAACCAACCGATCGGTCCACCGTACATCCCTCTGCTGGCTGGTTCATGGGTACGAATCCAAGAGACGGCTGCTTCTTTCGGTTCTCCCCCCAATGCTGGGGTCGGGTGTAGTTTTTGCACGGCGCTCAGAAAGTTGACTCCTGCTTTTCTTTGCCCTGCTAAAGGAACAAACAAATGCTGAATGTCACGATTTTTGATGACGGAGCGGGCTTCTGATTGAAAACCGTCAGCTAACAAAGTAGCCAATGCCGTTTCCAAGCGATCGACAACTACTTGATGTTCATGGGTATTTTTTGCGTCCGCTAAGAGGGATTGTGCCAGTGCCTCATCTTCTTCTTTGGTTTTGCCTCTTGGCGCGGAACCTGCGATACTTACCGTTTCAAACTGATCGACAGTTGCTTTTAGCAAGCGTTCTGGCGTCGCACCAGCAAAAACATGGCCCCCATGTTCGATGGCAAAAAGATAGGTATTCGGCTGCTGTTGCGCCAACCGTTGCAACACCCCAGCACTAATGATCGACTGCTTCGTTTCTATCTTCATTCTCCTGGCCAGAACCACTTTTTTCAACGGTGTTTCAGTCGAGCGAATGGCTGCCACTGTCTCTTCGACCGCTTGCAGCCATTGGGGCACCTCTAGTTCCTCTTGTGCCTGAAAAGCAGGCGTTTCTGCTACAAGACTCTTGTCCGGGTTGGCATTCAACCAGCTTGCGACTTTTTCCTGTAAGGCAGCGACTTTTTGTTGTCGTTGTTCCTCGGAAGAAGCGGCTACTGTATAAACGACGCCACACTGATCATCAGTTTTGCGGACCAGTATTTCTGGCAACGCAAAGAGACCGGCACCTAGCTCAGCCCAATCCTGACTGACTTCTGCCTGTTCATCAAAAGCAAAACCACCAACCAACTGCGCCTGCAAAGGTGCCTCTGGTTGATAATGGGCTTGCTTTAAGAGAGAGCGGACTTCTGAAAAGTCTGCAAGTTTGGGTTGCGAAAAAGTGGCTAACCAACCCAACCCTACCAGACTAGTCGTTTCATCAGGGGTACGCCAGAAATAGCGTTCCCCTTGATATTCTTGTGCCGCTGCATAAAGAGCCAGTAAGTCACACCTTTTTAAAGGCTGATACTCACTCAAATAGGTTTTCCCGGCAGCGATCGCTGCTTCATAATTACTTGATGATTTGCTGTTCAATGTAGTTCACTCTTTCTTCACTCAGCAATAGCCGTTTTAAAAGTTTGCCGCTTGCTGTGCGCGGCATTTCTCGCACGTGATAAAAACGGCGCGGAAATTTATAATGGGCGATCTGCCCTTCTAATGTATCCAACAAGGCTTGGAGTCGGACGGACTCATTTAACGTTAAATAAGCCGCGACAGATTGTCCCCACTCCTCGTCTGGTTCCCCCACCACAGCTGCCTCTTTGACCGCTGGATGCTGCAACAAGGCTTGCTCCACTTCTGCAGGATAGATGTTTTCTCCACCAGATATGATCAGTTCGCTTGCACGACTGACTACATACAAAAAGCCCTCTTGATCAAGATACCCTAGATCTCCTGTGGCAAACCAGCCCTCTTGGTCCCACTGCTGTGGACTGCGATCGTTTAAGTAACGGGTCGTGATCGCCGGTCCTTGCAGTTGGATCTCTCCGATCGACTGGGTACTTTCAGCAGTCCGATGATCTGCCATTTTCGCATCAACCGCAATTCGTAGATGGACACCTTGCAGGGGAACCCCTGAGGAGCCGATTTTTTCTGAAGCTTTTTCTGGCGGCAATGCCACCACTTGTGAACAGGTTTCTGTCATCCCATAGGATTGGATCACAGAAAGCTGTTTTTGCTGGCATTTTTCCAATATACTTTTGGCAATGGGCCCGCCGCCTAGCAGTACATAACGCAACGAATCAAAGCCTTGTTGGGGCACCAATGGCAGCAAATCTGTCAACATTTTCGCCACCAAAGAAACGATCGTCCCTTTTCCTGCCTCAAGATCTTTCGCCATTTCTCCAGCATCAAAGCGCTCATACAAACGAACACTCATTCCAAGTCGCAAGGAACGCAAGAGAATTGATAATCCACTGATATGATACAGCGGAACTGCACAAAGCCAACAATCCTCACTAGTGATCGTTAAGTTCTTTTGAGTCGCTTCGGCACTTGCTAGATGATTCCTAAAGGTTTGCGGCACACCCTTGGGATTGCCCGTCGTACCGGATGTATACATAATCGAAGCTACTTGTTCTGCTTGATAGATTGCTTTATTAGGAACAAACGAAGGATCAAAAGAACTGGCAAGAGCCTTCGCCTGTTCCATCGCTTGTCCAAAGGTCAGGCTGCGAACACCCGGGACCGCTGCCTGATCCGCCGTGATCACCCAGTCGCAGTGGGCATCTTGCAATTGGAAGGTGATTTCAGCGGCTGTCAATCGCGTATTCAACAGCTGGACTTCGATCCCCAACTCCCACAAAGCAAGGATCGTAAAGACCATTTCAGGGGAGTTATTGCTAAAAAGGGCTACCCGGTTTGGCAGAACAACGAATTGGGCTTGATAATAAGCAGCATAAGCATAAACCTCTTTTTGCAAGGCAGCAAACGACCAGCTTTTTTCATGCCAATAAAAAGCTGGTCGTTCTGGATGAAGTTGTGCTTGCCTTTGCAGCCAACTCCCAGTCATTATGGGAATTTAGGGAATTGGTCGAAGTCTGGTTGACGTTTTTCTTTAAACGCGTCACGACCTTCTTTGGCTTCATCCATCGTGTAATACAATAAGGTCGCATCGCCGGCCAATTGCTGAATGCCAGCTAATCCGTCTGTATCGGCATTCATTGATGCTTTGATCATGCGTAACGCCAACGGGCTCTTTTGCAGCATCGTTTCGGCCCATTCCATCGTTTCATCTTCTACTCGATCAAGAGGAACGACCGTATTGATCCAGTTCATTGCCAATGCTTCTTCGGCAGTATATTGTTTTGTCATGAACCAAACTTCCTTGGCTTTTTTATGTCCAATCGTCCGTGCAAGATACCCCGAACCATAGCCACCATCAAAACTACCGACATTTGGTCCTGTTTGACCAAATTTAGCGTTGTCAGCGGCAATCGTTAAATCACAAACCAATTGTAAAACATTTCCGCCGCCGATCGACCAGCCTTTGACCATGGCGATCACCGGTTTTGGCAACGTGCGGATCAAGCGTTGCAGATCCAATACGTTTAAGCGAGGAACCTGATCTTCCCCAACATAGCCACCGTGACCACGGACTTTTTGGTCTCCGCCTGAACAAAAGGCTTTGTCGCCGGCGCCTGTCAAAATAATCACGCCGATGCCTGGTTCATCGCGACTGATTGAAAACGCATCAATCATTTCAAACACCGTTTTTGGTGTAAACGCATTGTGGACTTCTGGGCGGTTGATCGTGATCTTCGCCACTTTTCCATGTTGTTCAAATAAAATTTCATCATATTCTTTTAAGGTTTTCCATTCTCTCATTACTTGTTCCTCCTCAATTCACATAGCTCTATTATACACATATCTAGTCGCTTTTCGTTAGAAATTGCTTTGGTTAAGGGAATTTCTTAAGACTTCTCCCCCTGTTGCCGACTTTCTGAGAACTTCGGCTATTTCTAACAAAACTCGTGCTATAATCATGGTAACTTTCTTAGAAAAAGGAGCTAAAAATGAACTTACTAGAAGCTTTAGAAATCGAAGTAGAAGCAGCAACAGCCGATTTTGTTCGTTTACGGATGCCAATCAAAGAACAGCACAAACAGCCTTTTGGTCTCGTTCACGGTGGCATTAACGGCGTTTTGATCGAGACTGCCTGCAGCATCGGCGCCAATCAAGCTTTGGCTCAAGAAGAAGCCTTCGCCGCCGGCGTTGACCTACAAGTCAACCATCTAGCCGCCGCTCAAGAAGGAACCCTGATCGTAGAAGCTAGTCCTGATCGTATCGGCGCTCGTATCCAAACTTGGCAAGCCACTATTTGGTTAGCTAGCGGGTTAAAAACAGCCGTTGGTCGCTGTACCTTGACGACAGTGCGCAAATAATTCTTTTCGCTCCTGTGTTGTAAACACGGGAGCATTTTTGGCCTGCTTTGAAGAAAGATGCCATCAGTTAACCCCTTATCAAAGATATTCTTTCATTATAAAGATATTGAGAATATGAGCGTAGTTTTTTCAAAAGGTACGTTGTTTTTTTACAGAATAGGGGTCTTTCGTTATAATGTAGCTAAGAAAGCGAGGCTTATTATGAAAAATAACCGATTGATCCACTTTTTAGGCGGCAAAACAAGCTATTATGTCTTAGGACTGATTATCTTGTCGGCAGTTGCTGTCTTTTTGCTAAATCAGATTTCTTTTTTATTTACACCCTTTTCAGCCATACTTACAGCTATTATCCCACCCTTTTTATTTGGGCTGATCCTTTACTATCTGTTTAACCCGGTGGTCGATAAATTGAAATCGAAAAAAATTCCCCGCAGTGTTTCGATTGCTGGGATCTATCTTTTGATTCTTTTGTTGATCGTCTTTGCTGGTTTCCAGCTTTACCCGATTTTGGAGCAGCAAACCACCGATCTGATCAACAGCTTACCAAGTTTGGTCAGTGACTTTGAGAAAAACGCGACCGCCTTTTTAGAAAATACCCCGTTTCAAGATGAGATGGCACAAATTACAGACACATTGCAAAATATCACCAACAACATCATGAGTTTTATTGGGGACTATTGGGAAACTGGTGCTGCTGGGCTCAGCAGCTTGTTTTCAACGATTTCGACCTTGTTCATCGCTTTGTTTACGGGACCGATCATTGCCTTTTTCTTATTGCGCAACCCCAACAAGTTTTATTTTTCAGTTCTCTCGTTAGTGCCACCACGTTTTCGCAAAGACTTTAATGAAATCGTCAAGATCTCTGACATACAAGTCGGTGCCTTTTTGAAAGGACAAATCATTTCTTCCTTGATTTTAGGGGCGATCTATTGGGTCGTTTTCCTATTGATTGGCTTAGAGTATGCCAGTATTCTGGCGATCGCCGCTGGTCTGCTTTGCATCATCCCCTATATTGGTCCTTTTATCGTCTTTTTTCCGGGACTTTTCATTGCCGCACAAGACTCCACCGGGATGTTGATTAAATTTTTGATTGCTTGGTTTGCTGTACAGTTGCTTCATGGGGATTTAGTCGTGCCCCGTGTGATGGGTGACCGATTGAAAATTCATCCTATTACGATTCTGGTTGTTTTATTAGTGATGGGTGATTTGATGGGGATCGTTGGGGTGATTTTCGGGATCCCAATTTATTGTCTGCTAAAAGTTCTTGTCGTTTACGTGTTCCGCAAATTCAAGCAGCGCTATAACCGCTATTACGGTCAAGAGGGCAAATACTTCCACAGTGCCTTCACTAGCAAAGATTACCTAGGTGACGAAGACAAAGACACCAAGAAAAAAGCCTAAAAAACTGCCGCGATCGTTGGTTCGCGGCAGTTTTTTTCTATTTTATTTCATCTCATGTTCCAAAAAGAAATGATAGAGCGCCCCTAATAAATTGGCGTCATTTTGAAATTTGCAGGCTTGGATTTCCGGCTTCGTCAAAGTCTGCTGCAAAATCTGTAAACTAGCTAGCAGTTGCTGATACTGACGGTCGATTTCTTCCACCACGATCGCTTGGGCACTGATGCCCCCGCCAATCACGAAGCGCTCTAAGTCGATCACGGCTTGAACATTGAGCATGACACACGCGATTTCTCGGCAATACGCTGTAAACAGCGCCCAGACCTGTGGTTGTTTCTGATTGATGGCGTCAAAAACTGCTTCACCATCCGCAAGATCAGCTAAGCCTAGCAGTTGGGCGCTGCGACGAATCATGGCGACCGATGAACCGCTAAAACCTGCCAATTGCTGCAGGGTCAATCCCTGATTGACTGGTTGCTCAGCGTTTTCTTGAGTGTCACTTCTCTTAGTGGCATTTAGTAGAAAACTTAATTCCCCGGCTTGAAAATGTGCACCTTGGATCAGTTTTCCCTCAACGATTACGCCACCGCCCAAACCAGTACCTAATGTTATGGCAGCTCCGTTTTGAATCCCTTTAAGGTTTCCTAGCCACCATTCAGCTAATGCGGCTGCTTTGCCATCGTTGGTCACAGCAAGCGGCATTTGATACTTTGCCAGCAGCTGTTTTAAGGAGACCCCATCTAAAAAAGGCAATGCCCCGCCAAACGAGATTGTCCCTGTCTCTGGGTTGACTTTTCCTGGAGTACTAACAGCAATGCCCCGAATGCTCCCATGAACGTCTTCAATGATCGTTTCAATCCCTGTCAGAAATTCCGTAAGATTTTTCGGCGTATCCATCCGGCCTCGTGCCAGAATATTCCCCGAGCGATCAATGACAGCCGATTTGATTTTCGTGCCGCCGATGTCGATGCTTAAATAGTTTTTATTCACTGAATCCCACCCTCTGCTTCTACTGCCCATCGCAGGACGGTTTTGGCTTTATCTGGTGAAACTTTTCGCGGATCAGACAAATAGATTTCTCGATGCTGGAACGTGTCCATCGTTGGACGGATCACTAACTGCTCTTGTTTTAACAGCTCTTTCATTTTCGCAAATGTTTCCGCTTCAGTGTCAAAAGAACCTGTATGCATCGCTTGCAGACACAATCCTTCTTCATAGCGCTCAAAGATGAGCTTTTCTAGATTTGGATTGTCTTTCTTCTCTTTGACGGCCAAGAGCTGTTCTTGAAACAGTGTTTCCGTGACTGGTTCTGGTTGGCGAATCATGATTTTGTAGATCAATTCTTCTTTGTTGATGGCACCCTCTGGCTTTGTCAGAGAGGTCCACACGCCTTCCAAAGGAAAGACCGTGTATTCAAAGGGTTCATTGCCAAAAGCCCCTTTTTTCAATCCCATCCTGAGTGAATAAGAAATCGTATATAAAGCGGCGATCTCTTCGCTAAATTCAGGACGATTCGGATTGCCGCTGCTGCTCAAACTAATAAATTGATACGTTGGCACCTCGATCACTGTTGGTTTTTTGGGAAGATAAAGCTCTTTTTCTAGTTTGCGCCATTCATACTTCATAAAAGACCCTCCTCGATTTGCTTTTCTTTATTTTACCATGAATCACTTGAGCCGAACGAATGAAATATAGACTGTTTAAGTGAAGGAAAATAACTTGGTCAGCACCATTTTCATACTGAAACTAGTTTGACATTACAGAAATTTCTCTATCTTCCTTGCCTTCGCTCATTGTTTTACTATGGCAATCTCCTTTCTTCTATCTTTTCAAATACAAAAACTGCAGAAATCAATTCAAGAAGAGAGTGATTTCTGCAGTGATCGAGCCTCAGCTCTTTTTTTATTGTCTTACAGCCTCATTAGCAGCAAAGCGTTTTGAAAAATGTTGTTCTAATCGCTTTTGCCCGGCTTCAATCAAAATGCACAACAGCCAATAGATGATGGCAACTAGCACGTACATGGACATGTAATCAAAAGTTCGTCCGCCAACGATCTTGGCTTTTTGAAAAATATCAGGAATCGTGATCATTGCTGCCAAGGAGGTTCCTTTCAACAAATCCATTGCCACATTACTCAATGCCGGTACAGATATACGAAAAGCTTGCGGCAAAATAATCAGACGCATCGTTTTCGTAAATGATAACCCTAACGCATAGGCAGCATCAAATTGCCCACGATCCACTCCAGCAATTGATCCTCGGTAGATTTCCCCGATAAATGCGCTGCTGGTCAATGTAAAACAGATGATCGCAGCACTAAGCGCCGACAATTGATAGGGCAAGCCAAAATACAGTAGGAACAACAAGACCAACGCTGGGACGCCTCTTAGAAATGAGAGATAGCCCCGCACGAACCCTCTAATGATGGGGTTTTCCAGCATCCCTAAGAAGGTGAGCATGATCCCTAAGAGGTTGCCACCTAGAAAAGAAACGACAGCAATGCCGACCGTATAGGACAAGCCCGACAGCAAATAGGGCAATGAGTCCCACATCAACGGCAAATCAAGGGTTGGAATATACATTAGTCTGTTTCAACCGTTTGGATCGCTTGATCAGATTTTACTGAAATATCGGTTTGAAAATACGTTTCTGCAAGTTCTTTTAAACGGCCGTCTTCTTTCATTTCTGCTAAAACAGCATCCACTTTTTCCTGCAATGCTTTATGATCCTTCACAAATAAGAAGCCCGTTTCATTCGGATTAAAGTAGACATCTTCTAAAATTTTTACAGGGATATCTGGCAAAGCAGCAACCGCCATTTTTTGCAAATAGTAATCATTCAAGATCACATCCGTTCGACCATTCGCAACATCTGTCAAATACTGATCATTCGTTGCGTTGTCGTAAGTCACTAATTCTGCCCCATAAGATTCGGCTAAGCGCATGTAGCTGGTATTCGGTTCACCAGCAGCTTTTTTGCCATCCAAATCTTCTAAAGAAGCAATCCCTGAGTCATCACTTTTACGCACGATCATACTATCGAACGAGTATTTGATAGGCGTTGAGAGACTGAATTTTTCCGCCCGTTCATCCGTCAAACCAAAATCGTTGGCAGCAAAATCGGCTTCTCCACGTGTTAAAGAAGAAACTTGTCCATCGACATTGTACTCTTTAAATGTGATCTCTACGCCTAATCGTTTGGCGACTTCTTTTGCCACATCGACATCATAGCCCACTAATTCATTTTTATCGTTATAGTAAGACGATGGATACAAGGTTCCCGAAGTAGCAACAACCAATGTTTTGGCTTCTTCCACCTTGCTTAGACTTGAGTCTTCTTCCGTTGGTTTGCTGCAGGCACTTAACAGGACCCCCGTAAATAAACCTAAAAAGCCAACCATTGCAACGATTTTCCCTTTTCTAACTTGTTTCATAATATCCTCCTCTTAGTTTCCTTGTTTTGGCAACAGAAATCGTTGCTGTGTTTCAAATAAATAGCCGACTTGGAAAAGCAGATCTTCTCTGCCTTTAGACGCCATAAATTGGATCCCTAGCGGCAACCCTTCCTCGCTAAGAGCAGTTGGCAAGCTGATGGCTGGCTGCCCCGTTAAATTGGCTAATTGAGTGTAAGGTGTCAGAGCATAGCTCTTGGCAAACATTTCTTCGATCAACTCACCCGCAGCTCTTTTTCCAAGCGATTCGATCTCATGCAGTCTTTGGCGAATGCTATCGCTTTGTAAGTCTTCCTCGATCAAAGGGGCTGGAAAAGCCGTCGTCGGTGTTAAAAAGAGATCATAGGTCGAAAAGACTTCTTCCATTTTTTCTGCCAGCTGATCCCACCACTGCAAGGCAAGAACGTAATCGGCGGCCGGCAGTTTTTTGCCATATTGGTAAAGTGCCCAGGTCATCAATTCCATTTCTTCCCGTTTGACCGGTTCTTGACGAGCAGCATCGATCTCAGCAAACATCGCAGCTGTTTCGCCACCATTCATGGCGTAATAAGTGGTCATCATTTGCTGACCATCCACTGGATAGCCCACTTCAATGACTTCGTGCCCCTGCTTTTCTAAAAATGCGGCTGCACTTCGGACTGCTTGGATGGCAGTTTCAGACACTTGTCCACCGGTCGGCGATGCGGTAGTAAAAGCAACCTTCAACCGCGGTTTTTGACTCGCTTGCTGATGATGCCATTCTACTTGCGGTGCCTGATAAGGGGCTGCCGGCTGTGACGTCCGCAACGCATAAAACAACTGTTCCGTATCACGCATAGAAAGCGTCAACGCAAAGTTGATGGAAGCGCCTTGCCAGCTGCGCCATTCACTAGGACCCACTGGCATCGTGCCACGGGTTGGCTTCAAACCGATCAATCCGCTAAAGGAAGCTGGAATGCGGATCGATCCGCCGCCATCACTGGCACCTGCAATCGGAAACATCCCCGAAGCCACTGCCGCTGCCGCACCACCACTGGAACCACCAGCTGAATAGGCAGGATTCCACGGATTACGTGTAGGCCCATACAATGTTGGATCAGTGATATTTTTGAATCCAAATTCTGGTGCATTGGTTTGCCCTAACGGCACAAAGCCCGCCTCTTCTAAACGAGAGACAAAATGAGCCGTGCGGCTGGCTCGTGCTTTTGCAAACAGTTTGGCTCCTGACGTTGCTGGCCACCCTGCTTTGGTTTGGCCGAGTATTTTTAACGGCATGGGTTGTCCACCAAAAACCGTTTTTTGAAGATGCTGCTCGTAATGCTGGATCGCTGCTTGCGGATCAAATGTTACAAGCGCATTCAAAAGCGAATTTTGTTGATTGACTTTTTCTTCGATCATCGCCACCCGCTCTGCAAAGCTGATTTGTCCTTGCCGCAATTGTTCCGCCCAATAGGTCGCATCTTGCATGCTTGTCCCTCCTTTTTCTCAATAACCTCAAACAATTATCTAAACTGTAACACATGAAAAATTCTTCTTTATATAGACTACAATATACCAAACACTAGGAAATCTTTCAACAAAAATAGAACAGTTTTTAAACCTGTATCACATCGTTATCAAACGTTCCAATCTTTTTACTACTGGCTGTCCACCAACGCTTTCTCTTAGCTGCCCGAATCATAACCTAACAAAAACGGCACATCGCCAAACGATGTGCCGTTTTGATTTACTTGTATTTTTCTTCCAGCTTGCTCATCCAAAGACCTAACCAAGCCCCCAAGACAAACAAGATAATTCCGATGACGGCCGTTACCCAAGTAAAGCCGCTATAGTTTGCCACCGGAGGAATCACGATCAAACCCGTTGAGGCAATAACGATCCCTAAAATGAAGTGATAGACTTTTGAATGATAATGCGTCAATAGCCACTCCATCAATTTCGAAAACAACAGCATCACTGCCAAGCCGCCAATGGCGATCGGTAGAAAGACACCCATGATGTCAAAGCTCTTAAAGCCTTTCAACATCGGATCATAAAGGCCCAGAACGAGCAAAAGGTTTGAAGGACTCAAGCCGGGAACCAAAACACCTAACGCGATCAGACCGCCGGCGATCACAAAACCTATGAAATTGGCAGGGATCGTTCCTAAGATATCGCCCATAAAATAGAGGAACAAGAAGCCGATGACCATACTGCCGAAGAACCAAATCAAATCACCGGTTGTTCGTTTGCTTTTTAAAGTAGATTCTTTGGCAAGTGCCGGTAATGTCCCAATAATTGCCCCCGCAAAGCCCCACAAAACGATGATTTGATAATTTTGCAGCAACCACTCTAATGGCTTCGATAAAAGACCGATCCCTACGATTCCCCCGATCCCTACTGGTAGGAAAAAGAGGAAATTCTCTTTAAAATTCTTCGTCAGATGTGCCATAAAGCGCAGCATCCGCTCATAAATGCCTAAGATGGCTGCCAATACGCCACCTGAAACACCAGGCAAGATAAAGCCCAAGGCAATCACCACGCCTTTAAGAAAACGTGACAAAATACTTTCGTTTCTCTGTTTTTCCATTTACAATTGCTCTCCTTAGCGATGGTTTTCACCAATCGTTCTTTTTTCATCAATCCCTTTAACTATACTTGATTGCCAAAAAAATGGAAAGTAATTTCTAATTCCTCATACAAGGCGGCACTCAAAGCTCTTTCAGCATCAAGAAATCCGTCTGCTCATCATCCCCCATAAAAAAGGAATGACTGCCAACTCTTTCAAAGCCCATCGTATGATAAAAAGCCAACGCATTGTCGTTAAATTCCCAAACGCCTAACCAGATCGACTTTTTCTGCAGCTCTTTGGCGGTCTCTTGGGCAAAAAGCAGCAGTGTTTTGCCATAGCCCATCCGCTTATGTTCTTTTTTGATATAGATCCGTTCAATTTCCAACCCCTCTGGGGCGATCGCTTCCGTCTGTGCCTCCCCCCAGTTAAGTTTGATATACCCTACGGTTTGATCATTTTCTTGCAAAAAATAAAACACCGATTGCGGATTTTCTAACTCTCGGGTCAGTTTCGGCAGATTGTAGGCTTCTTCTAGATAGATGCGGGTATTTTCCTCCGTATTGAAAGGAGCAAATGTATCGTAATAGGTGGATACGCTGATTTCTCCCAATTCTTCTAAATCTGCCAAAGTACATCGTTTGATAGCCATCAAAACGCCTCCTTTTTTATCAAGCTATTCTATCACATCTCCATTATCCCTTGCAAAAGCAAAAAGGGCGGACAGCTTTCCCCACTGTCCGTCCTTTCATAGACTTACTCTTTTATAACCAAGAGCCAGAAAACTGATGGATCACCATCGTACTCGGATCTTCCTCGACCTCACCCGTGATATAGCTTTTTGGTGAAAACGTCATTTGCGGGAAGATCTCTACGCCCTTAACGGTTTGTCGTTGATTATTCAATTCTAATCCGTGGTTTTGCAGCAGTTCCGTCACTCGGATCACATTGGTGACGACATCTTCCGTTTTTTCTGCCCGGACAAATTTTCGGTCATCGTAATCGTGGTACCATTCTTCCATAAAGGGATGGTGCGGAACCGCTCCAATGATCCCAGTAGAAATCTTGGTTTCGATCTCAAAGCCCATAAATGCCTCCAGTGTCAAGAGCTCATCTAAAGGTTTGACCACCTCGATATCAGTATCCATATAAATACCGCCTTCTGTCACTAACGCATACAAACGAACCACATCTGACACAAATGCCCATTCTTCTTGGTCATAGGCCTCTTTTAGATAAGGACCGAATTTTGAAAGGTCGATCGTTGATTCATCCCAACGTTTGATCTCATAATCCGGACAATATTTTTTCCAGGTATCCATGTATTTCTTTTCTTGTTCACCTAATGGATTGCCGCCAAACCAGCAATAATGAATAATTTTTGGAATCATCAATCTCTCTCCTTTAGTTTATTGGTCTCTTTTAAGTGTAGCGGATTTTGCAATTGTTTCAAAATCATATACACTTTTTACGGCGAAAAGAACTGTTGGCTCTGCTCTTCAGGATCAGAAAGGATCATTGAAAAAAGCACCTGAGTCAACGACTCGAGTGCTTTTTGAGGGATTGCTTATAAATAATGATTGTCCCGTAAGACGGCTTTTTTGATATCTGCCACCGTTTGCGTCCCCGCAAGCTGCATGACCATCTCCAATTCTTTTTTGAAGAAATCAAAGACTTGTTGAACACCAGTGGCACCACCTAGAGCCAACCCATAGATCACTGGTCGACCGATCGCCACTAGATCTGCTCCGCAAGCAATCGCTTTAAAGACATGCTGTCCTCGCCGTACCCCGCTATCGAAGACGATCGGCGCCCGACCTGCCACTGCTTCAGCCACGATCTGCAAGGAATCAAAGGAAGCTGGACCACCATCCAATTGGCGTCCCCCGTGATTTGAGACCCAAATCCCTTGTGCACCTGCCCCTAAAGCTCGTTCCACATCTTCTTCTGATTGCACCCCTTTGACATAAACTGGCAAGTCAGATTCTTTGGCGATAAAAGCGACGTCCTGGGGACTTAATTTTTGTTTTGAGGAGCCGTAAACGGCATCCATCGTTTGTCCGATCCCTGATTGATAAGCCTGAACGATCGGCATTGCCAACGGAAAGGTGAAGCCATTGCGGCGATCCGTTTCTCGATTGCCCCCCACGGTTGCATCTGCGGTCAAAACGATCGCTTTGGCGCCATTGCGTTTTGCCATCGCCAAGATGTCTTTGTTAATACCATCGTCTTTACTCATATAAAACTGGAACCACTGCGGCGCTTCTTGACCTCCAGCCGCTCGGATTTCTTCCAACGTACAAGAGGCATACGAACTCGCCGTATAGATCGTGCCAAAACGTGACACACCTTTGGCTGACGCTTGTTCTGCCGCAACATTTGCTAAGCCGTGGGCAGCCACAGGTGCCATAATGATTGGCGCTGACAACGTGTCACCGCCAAAGGACAACGTTGTGTCCGGTAATTCAATGTCCTTTAAGACATGAGGAATGATCAATTTGTGATTGAAGGCGCGTTCATTTTCTTGATAGGTAAAAATATCCCCCGCACCACTGCTGATATAGCCATACCCACCTTTAGGAATCACTTCCTCTGCCGCGATCTCCAAATCGCGCATATTGATAAAATCGATTGCTCCTTCTGCGGTACTTGCTTGATAAATTTTTTCCATGCCTTTCCCTACTCTCCGATAAGATAACGTTTACATTTTCATCCTACCCCTGATTGCAGGATCACGCAACTCATTCGCTCACTCCTGTCAAATAGGCTTACTTTACTTTTCCACTCAAGACAGCCCTCCATTTGAACTAGCTGAATTATTGTTTTGTTCGTTTAACATATTCTGCCAATAACAACGGCTGAATCGTTGGATATGTCCAACTGACAGGCGGCTTTACCCTTACATAGATTGCTTCGATCTCTGAGGTCAACTCATCCTCCAACTCCGTGATCTGGGCTTCGAACACCAAGCCGTAATCGGTCTCCCCGTCTTTTTCTACCCCATAGATAAATAACGGCTCTAGAGTAAAGTGCTTGGCGCCTGTTTCTTCTTTTAATTCACGGGCAGCACACTCTGTGATGCTTTCTCCTAGTTCTCGCTTGCCTCCAGGGATCTCCAAGGTGTCTCGTTCTTTGTGTTTGACATAGACGAACTTTTCTTGGTACTTGCTGATGATCACGGCAAAAACTAGCTGCTCTTCTGCGATCTTTTCAAGATCGAATATCGTTACGTTACTCATTTTTCTCATTCCTTTCAAAAAAGCAGACATGTTTCTAAAATAAACAGTCGTTAAATCAAAAAAAGTGCTGATCCCTTATGGAAAGGGTCAGCACTTGCAACTTATTACTCTTCTTCTTCCGCCATGAATGTGTTGAAGACTTCTTCAATCATATCCCATTCTGCTTCTGTTTCGATCTGTTCTAATTCACCTTCAGAACCGTCTTCGTTTTCAATATAAGCGTATGCTTGTAATTCAACGTCTTCTTCTTCTGGTACGCCTGCTGGATAAAGCAAGACGTAGTTGCGGCCGAATTCTTCCGTACCGTCAACCGTTAATAGAATTTCGTATAATGTTTCATTTCCTTGATCATCGATTAAAGTAATGTGTTCATGTCCTTCATGATCGTGATCGTGGTTATGATCGTGTGTATGTTCTGACATTTATTTTCCTCTTTTCTGTAAATTAAAACAGCTGTTTCCCAGCACCATCTAAATAATTCTGCAAAATCATGACTGCTGCTAATTTATCAATCACTTTTTTTCGTTTGGCACGCGATGTATTCGCCTGTTCTACCAGCATTCGTTCTGCTTGAACGGTCGTCAGACGTTCGTCTTGGTAAACGACCGGCAAACCGAACTGCTGTTCGATCGCTGCGCCGTAAGCCATAGAAGCTTCCGCTCTAGGTCCGATCGTATTATTCATATTTTTAGGTAGTCCTACCACAAAACGTGAGACTTCATATTCTTTCACCAATTCAGCAAGTCGATCATAACCGAAATTGCCTTCATCTTCATTGATGCGAATGATCTCGATCCCTTGTGCTGTCCAGCCCATTGGGTCACTGACCGCCACGCCGACTGTCCGCGAACCAACATCCAATCCCATGATTCTCATTATAGGTTGATCCCGTGATTGCCTAAATAATAACGGATCAGAACTTCCATGATCTCATCCCGTTCGTGACGACGAATCAAATTCCGGGCATCCCGATAACGAGGAATGTAAGCCGGGTCGCCAGAAAGGAGATAACCGACGATTTGATTGATCGGATTGTATCCTTTTTCCTCTAATGCTCGGTAGACGATAGCTAATGTTTCGCTGACTTCTTTTTTACGGCTATCATCAAAATCAAAGCGAACTGTTTCATCTGTAAAACCCATTTCACGACACCTCTCTTTTGTATAGATTTTAGCATATGTTCCTACTATATTGTACTAAACGTTTGATAAAACTACAAACATATGCTAAGATTTTCTCCATTATAACAAAGGTTTATGATGTTTTTATGAACTTTCTTAAAAAAAGCTAGAAAGCGCGATAGACATACTGGTTTTCTGGTGCTTCAATCGTCTTCTCTTGGTCTGCTACCACCATCGGCAAGTCCCGTTTGAAGGGTTGATAGTACTTCGATTGGATCGTCCCTTCCACGTGGAGCCACTGGTTATTTTCTGCCGTTGTTTGTTGTGGTAATTCCACTCGCAAGCCAAAAACGCCTGAATCAGCCACACAATGGATAATGCCAAAACGAAACAAAAAGATTTCATTGGCATCATCTTGATCTGCATGGTACACAAATCCATCATAGGTGATTTTCTTGCCAATAAATTCGCTCGGGTACGTATAGATCAACTCCATGACTTCCAAGTAATTTTCTTCCGTTATCGCAATCGTCTCATCTTTGGCGTAACGTGCCAATGCTGCATCCATCTGAGTGTCATAATCTTCTTTGTTAAAATAAAGACTTGTATCGGGTTTCAGATATTGGGTCGTCATTTCTGGATCCCCCACAGATTCTTCACTTAGGGGGAAATTAAACCCTTTTGCTTCAACGATCGTCGTATCCAAGCTAACGGTGGGAAAAAAGAGACCCACGATGATCGGTAAGGCTAATAGAAAATACGCAATCACTCGTTGGTATTTTTTCTCTAATCCATGCTGGTGCTCGTCGTCATGATGATGCTCGGGCTCTTGTTTGACCCAAAAGTACAGCTGGACCAAAGCCAACAATAAAGAAATGATCATAGATAAAATAGCGAGATAGCGATAATGAATGTTGATAAACTGATTGAGTTTGCCCGTCACTTGCAAATACATCATTAATTCAAAATAGCCTGATAAGATCAAAAAACGAATCATTCTTTACACCACCCATGCATAAATTGAAACGACGATTGCGACTAAACCAACCAGAGAAGCGATAAAACGCCCCGAAAAGTACCGCTTCATCATCAACAGGTTTTTAATATCTACCATTGGACCAAAAACCAGGAAACCGACGACTGGTCCAGTGCCGAATAAACTCAACAACGAAGAGCCGATAAAGGCATCTGCTTCGGAACATAGGGATAATGTCAGTGCCAACAGCAGCATGACGAAAACCGCTAACAGCTTCGTGGAGCCTAATGTCAGCATCAAGCCAGTTGGCAGATAGGTCTGCATCGCTGAGGCGATCAACGCACCAATGATCAAATAACGCCCAGTATCGAAAAACTCATCCAAACTATGCTGTAGCAAATGACGAATCTGCCGAAGAAGCGGATGACTGGTCTTTTCTGTTTGATGGTGGGCGTGATCATGCCCATGATGGTGTGGGTGAGCTACTTGCTCATTCCCGCCACTTAATTGATTGGCAAGCCGTGTTTTTAAGACCTCTTGTTTGTTAAAATACGCCAGCCAGATCCCCACGACCATTGCGACCAATAAGCTGCCCAGTACACGCAAAAAGGCGAATTTCGCGGAATTTCCAAAGGCAATGAATGTCGAAAAAATCACGATAGGATTGATGATCGGTGCAGTCAGCATAAAGGCAAACGCCGTATACACTGGCACTTCTTTTTTTACGAACTGATTAACGATCGGTACGATCCCACACTCGCAGGAAGGAAAAAAGACCCCCAGGCCACAACCAACAGTGATCGATGCCAATTTGTTTTTTGGTAAGAGTCTCGTGACTCTTTCTGGCGTCAAGAAGACTTGTAAAGCACCTGATATCAAGCAGCCCAATAGGACAAAGGGCAAGGCTTCAATGACGATAGATAAAAAAATAACACTCATTTGCAGGACAGAATTCGGTAATGCCTGAAACATAACTTTAACCTTCTTTATCAATAAATTCGAAACGCTGGAATTACTATACGTTTTTTCCTTTTTTTATACAACGTTTTTTTTAAAGCAGCCTATTTTTTTAATCGTTGCTTTAGATTTCCCTTATCTTTGAATCCTTCTTACTCACCTAAGCGATCAGCTGCTAGCAGATATTTTGACTTTTCCTCAAGAACAGCGTACATTTTCCATGGAGGAATGACTTATGCAAAAAAATCAACCGATCCAAGAGCAGCTCGCCCAACAACCGTTGGCACTACTCTATCTCTCTCAACCGAATTGCAGTATTTGTATTGCAGACAAACCACGCATCCAAAAACTGGCACAAACCCAACAACTCCCACTATTTACCATCAACACGCTGACAGAGCCAGAAGCAGCCAGTTTATTTTCGGTCTTGACGGTTCCCGTCGTCCTCTTGTTCGCAAATGGGAAAGAAGTGCATCGCGAAGCCCGCATCATCGATTTCACACGTTTGACTCAACAAATCTTGCGGTATCAAGAAGCACTCACAAGCGTTGAAGAGCAAGATTCCTACGAATCACTTTTTGACCAGTTAGACGAGTAAGTTCAGTGAATGAAAGCAAAAAACAGCTGTCAGATCCTTGTATATACTACGATCTGGCAGCTGTTTTGCTGGTTCCTATTTATGTGATGCGATTATTCGCTTAGTGATGGTTCTTCTACTGGTTCTTCATGGGACAAGACGTTGCCTGAATGCAAGAAATAAATCAATGTTTGCAATTCATTGGTTAAGTCAACGTTTTGAATCAGCACGCCTTTTGGTGCAGTGATCCGTGCAGGTGTAAAGTTCAAGATTCCTTTAATGCCAGCTTTCACAAGCTCGTTCACTAAATCTTGTGAATGTTGTGCGGGAACCGTCAAAATAGCCACATCGATCTGCTGGATCTTCACTTGTTCCTTCATGTCATCCATTGGATAGACCGGCACACCATCTACGATTCGACCAACTAGATCTTCATTGACATCAAATGCAGCACTGATCCGAATGCTGTTGCTTTGGTGAAATTTGTATTTCAACAAGGCGCTCCCCAAGTTTCCGACACCGACTAAAGCTACATTCGTCATGTGGTCTTCGTTCAATGTCTTCGCAAAGAACTGCATCAAGCTTTCAACGTCATAGCCATAGCCGCGTTTTCCTAATTCACCAAAGTAGGAAAAGTCGCGGCGGATCGTCGCACTATCAACTTGAACAGCTTCACTTAGTTCGGTCGAAGAAACTTTTAATTTGCCAGCTTGGTGCAAAATACGCAAGTAACGATAATATAAAGGCAATCGCTTCGCTGTTGCCTTTGGAATTTGATGATCTTTCAAAGAATACTCCCCCATTGTGAAAAATTCACTTGTGATGAAGCTATCATAACAAATACATTGTTCAAAAATCAATTTGAATGCTCATAATTTGAAATATAAATTTTATAATGGTAAAATCAAACTTTTTCCCAATCGCTGTTTTTCATAAAATATGATAGACTTGTAGTATTGCAACCTTGATACAGACAAGTTTCTTAAAGATAGGAATGACATACACATGATTTTATTACAAGCCAACCAAATCGCCCGTCTTTTCGGAGCCGAGGTTTTATTTGAAAATATCCAATTAGAGATTGCCAGCAATTCCCGAATCGCGCTTGTTGGGCGCAACGGTGCTGGTAAATCAACGCTACTGAAAATTATTGCTGGACTCGAAAGTCCTGATAAAGGAACGATCGCTAAAAACAAGACCGCTACGATGGGCTACTTAGCTCAAGATACCGGACTTGATAGTCAGGCCACCGTTTGGGAAGAAATGCTAGGAGCTTTTGCAACGGTTCGACAGATGGAGCAGCGCATGCGTACCTTAGAGATCGCCATCTCCGAAGCAGATCCTGCTGCTGACTCTGGCAATCTCCTGAAAGAATACGACCAGTTGCAGCATGAATTTGCAGAAAAAAACGGTTATGGCTATGAAAATGAGATTCGCTCCGTCTTGCACGGTTTTCAGTTTGATCCTTCTTTTTACACACAGCCGATCGATACCCTTTCCGGTGGTCAAAAAACCCGCTTGGCATTAGCAAAAATGCTGCTGCAAAAACCTGATATCTTGATCCTCGATGAGCCGACCAACCATTTAGACATCGAAACGTTATCTTGGTTGGAAAACTATCTACAAGGATATGCCGGTGCGTTGCTGATCGTTTCCCATGACCGTTACTTCTTAGACAAAGTTGTCAACGAAGTCTACGAACTGAGTCGGCAAAAAATGCGCCACTACAAAGGCAATTACAGCCGCTATTTGACCCTGAAAGCTGAACAGCTGCAAAGCGAATGGAAAGCCTTTGAAAAGCAGCAAGAAGAAATCAATAAACTGGAAGACTTTGTTGCCCGCAACCTTGTCCGTGCCTCTACCACCAAACGCGCGCAAAGTCGCCGTAAGCAATTGGAGAAAATGGACCGGTTGGATCGCCCGCAAGGAGATGAAAAATCCGCCCACTTCCTTTTTTCCATTGAAAAACCTTCAGGAAATGTTGTAATGCAAGTAGAAAATGCCGCTATCGGTTATTCTGAAGAAGAAGTCTTATCGGCGCCCATCGACTTAGATGTTCGTCGCAAAGATGCGATCGCTTTAGTGGGGCCGAATGGGATCGGCAAGTCAACCTTACTGAAATCGCTGATTCATAAAATCCCCTTTATTCAAGGAAAGGTGCATTTTGGCGCCAATGTCTCAATCGGGTACTATGACCAAACTCAATCCGATCTGCACTCAACCAAAACGATCCTCCATGAGCTTTGGGATGACCACAGTACCACACCTGAAGTCGATATTCGCAATATATTAGGCAGCTTCTTATTTTCGGGAGAAGATGTTGAAAAGCCGATCACGCTGTTAAGCGGTGGCGAAAAAGCCCGTGTCGCTTTGGCAAAATTAGCCATGGATCATGACAATTTCTTGATTTTGGATGAACCAACCAATCACTTAGACATCGACAGCAAAGAAGTCTTAGAAAATGCCCTGATCGATTATGAAGGCACGTTGTTCTTCGTATCTCATGACCGCTACTTTATCAATCGAATCGCCACCAAGGTCGTGGAACTGTCTGAAAACGGCAGCAAGCTCTATCTAGGCGATTACGATTATTATTTAGAAAAGAAACAAGAAGAAGCTGAGATCGCAGCAATGTTGGAAGCAAAAACAACCGAAACCACCATCTCAGCGGGCAAGCAAAACTTTGTCCAAAGCAAAGAACAGCAAAAAGCCGTTAGAACCTTACAGCGAAAAGTCGCCCAAATCGAAGAAGAGCTTGCCACGATAGAAGAAACGATCCAGCAACTGGAACAAGACATGACCGCACCAGAAGCGTTGAATGATCATGTAAAATTGACCGCGTTGAATCAAGCGTTAGAACAAGCCCGCACTGAACAAGAAGCCCTATTAGAAGCATGGGAAAATACTAGCTTAGAACTAGAGGCATTTGAAAGTTGATCGTGGAATCGGTCTGTAGGCCGATGACAAGCGCCCCCTCCTTTGTTTTACTTAAAAGAACAGGATGAATACGTACGATTCGTAAAACAAGGAGGGAAAAATGCAAAAACAGACAGATGTTTATCGAAAGCGTCGGCCAATGATTGTTTTAGCAGGATTGGTGTTGATTTGGATAGGGTTCAATCGAATCTCTCATCACGTGTTGTACGGAGAGTTGTCCGAACACGTGCACACCGTCGTTGCCTATGATGAGAGTTATGACGACGAATATATTTACTCTCAAGCTATTTTTAGTGAAGATATCAATGCTTACTTAGGGGAAATGGACATCACAACACCGATTTTCCTGCAGACGAACGAAGAATGGGCCGATAGATCCTATGGCAATGACGGCAGCCAAACCTTAGCAGAAAACGGCTGTGCGATCGCTTCTCTTGCGATGGTTCAATCCTATCTTGAAGGCTATCACATTACGCCACCGGAAGTCCTTGATTGGGCAGGAGATCATTATTACGTTGACGGCCAAGGAACGGACTGGCGGATTTTTTCTGACTTTGCCGATGCAAACGGCTACAACTATTATGATCTTAGTACTGACCTAGCTAGCGTTGAAGCCTACTTGCAACAAAATCATCCCGTCATCGTTTCTATGACCCCAGGGGAATTTACAGATGGCGGCCATATCATGGTCTTAGGTGGAATGATGGGCGATCAAGTGTTTGTCTTAGATCCCAATGATGATCCGGAAAAATCCCACTACGCTACTTACTACACACTAGATGAAATCGCTGATCAAAGCTTGCGCTTTTGGACCTTCAGCTGATTGTTCGAAAAAAGTCCCATTGGGGGCTTTTTTCTTTGTCGTCCCGAAAGCAGCAACTGGATCTTACTTTTTTAATAAAAAAACCCTTTTTTCTCCCCTTGGGAATCCGCTTTCTATTATAATGGAAGAAAGAAAGGTGTGAAGTCTATGAAAATCGGTATCCCCAAAGAAATCAAGAACAATGAAAATCGTGTGGCATTGCCGCCCTCCGGAGTCTATGAGTTAGTCCAAGACGGACACGAAGTCTTCGTTGAACAAGGCGCTGGTGCAGGATCAACCTTTTCTGATCAAGCGTATCAGGAAGTCGGCGCTACGATTGCTACCGTTGAAGAGGTTTGGGCCTCTGAATTGGTTATGAAAGTCAAAGAACCTTTACCAGAAGAATACCCCTTTTTGCATGAGGGACTGGTTTTATTCACCTATTTCCACGTAGCCGCCAATCAACAGCTTGCTCAAGCGTTGATCGACAGCAAAGTGATCGCTGTTGCTTATGAGAACGTCCAGCTGGCGAACGGCACCCTGCCTTTACTGTCTCCCATGAGTGAGATCGCTGGAAGAATGTCTGTTCAAATTGGCGCGCAATTTCTCGAAAAAATTTATGGCGGAAAAGGGATCCTGCTTTCGGGTGTTCCCGGCGTCCGTCAAGGTCGGGTAACGATCATTGGTGGTGGCGTTGCCGGCGAGAATGCCGCGAGAGTCGCCGTAGGTCTAGGCGCACAAGTGACAATTTTAGACGTTTCAATCCCACGCTTACAAGAGCTGGATCGACAATTTTCTGGTCAAGTCCAAACTTTGTATTCCAATCGTTTGAATATCGAGCGAACGATCCAATCCGCAGACTTGGTGGTAGGAGCCGTTTTATTGCCAGGACAAAAAGCCCCGTGCTTAGTGACCCGCGACATGGTGAAACAGATGCCTGAAAAATCGGTGATCGTCGATATTGCCATTGACCAAGGCGGAATTTTCGAGACCGAAGACAAAGTCACCACCCACGACGAGCCAACCTATATCCGGGAAGAAGTCATTCACTATGCAGTGGCGAATATGCCGGGTGCTGTGCCGCAAACGGCAACCATCGCATTGAGCATTGCCACATTACCGTATGCCCAGCAGCTAGCGAAAGACCCTTTAGCAGCGTTGCGAGAAAACGAGGCCCTTGCCAAAGGGGTCATCGCCTATGAGGGCGCATTTACTTCAAAAGAAGCCGCTCATGATCTGTCATTGCCTTTTACCGATCTATCGGAGTTGATTTGAGCCACTCTCCCACAATAAAACCAGCAGCCACACAAGTAATTCGCGGCTGCTGGTTTGCTTTCTATGAGAATTTCCTTTTTTGGGTAGCATGGGCTTTGGAAGTATGCTATATTCATACTTAAAAAAAATTCGACCTAGACAGGAGGAACACTGTGCTTACTCAACAACAAATCCAAGCATTTCCCAAAGTAGAACTTCATTGCCATCTCGACGGTTCCATTCGTCCAGAAACATTGATCGCCATCGCCAATCAGCAAGAGCTTCCCATCGCTCAAGACATCGAAGCTGTGAAAGCACAGATGCAAGCCCCCAAAGATTGTCATGACCTGAGGGATTATCTTCGCTGCTTTGATTTCGTTCGGCCGTATCTGCAAACACAAGAAGCGTTAGCAGCTGCTGCCTATGACGTGATGGAACAAGCCGCTCAAGATGGGGTCGCTTATATTGAGATCCGCTTTGCCCCCAGCTTATCGATGGACAAAGGACTCACTTGCAGCCAGACCATCCAAGCCGTGATCGAAGGCATCGCACGAGCAGAAAAACGCTACCCAATCAAAGGCAATGTTTTGGTCATTGGGATGCGTCAAGAAGACCTACCAGCTATTACGGAGATTTTTGATGAAGCGATCGCTCTTACCGATGAAAAAGTAGTCGGTATTGATCTAGCAGGTCCAGAAGAAGACGGGTACGTCCCTGATTTAGCTGCCAGCTATCAAGTGTTCCTCAAGAACCAAAGTGTCCAGCTGACCTTACATGCAGGCGAATGCGGCTGTGTGCAAAACATTTATCAAGCCATCGAAAGCGGTGCGCAGCGGATTGGCCACGGCATCGCCTTAAAAGGAGATCACACTGCTCAAGCGTTTGTTCGAGAACAAAAGCGCTGTATCGAAGGCTGTCCTACCAGCAATGTTCATACTCGTGCGATTCCCACATACTCGGCATACCCATTAAGAGAATGGCTGGAAGCCAAGGTCCCTTTTTGTTTGAACACAGATAACCGAACGGTCTCAAATACGACATTGACCAATGAATACCTGCAAATGGCTCATCATTGCGACATGTCCGAATCAGAGATGCGCTTCATAAACGAAACTGCCGCTCAGCATTCCTTTGCGGAAGCTGCCGACAAAGCGGTACTCTTGAAAAAAATTCAAGAATGGCAATTCTAATAAACATGGACGCTAGTGATCCCCACTGGCGTCCATGTTTATTTCCAAAACAATCAACTTTCTTTCCTTCACGCAAAGAAGAGCCGATCGATCCTTGTTAATCCTAAGGCATCGATTTCTAAAAGAGCTCTTTCGTAAATTTCTGTATTTGTGAAAGCCGCACTCTCGTGGGCATCGATCCCAATAATACAAGAGCAGCCGACTTCCTTAGCGATCTTCCAAAATTCAGGATGCGGATAGCCACCATTCGTATAGCCCGCCAAATTATACTCCAATGGCAGCTGATACTCTTTGGCTTTTTCGCATAAACGGTAAGCAACTTCTTCGCAATGGGAATCGAAGGTTTTATAGCCCCGCATAAACACATCTGGGTGTGCCATATAAGCAAAAATTTCTGATTCGATCCCTTGTAAAGAAACACGGAGATAATCTTTGATCGCTTTTACCGAATCCCCGGGTGTATGGTCGTAATAGTGATTGCTTTCGATTTCAGGAAAGTGATTGCCAAAAATCAAATAGTCGATCGACAGCCTTTCTTTCTCTGCAACTAGCCAAGGAATCATTGTTTCAAAATATTCACACTCTAATCCTAATTTCACATCGATTTGTCCTTGATATTTTTCCCGTAAGCTTTTCACCGATGAAACGTAATCTTCCAATTGCGCAACATCCATCCGCATGGGCGAGACATACCCATCCTCAAAGGGCCAGGGACAATGATCAGCGAAGCCGATTTCCTTAAAGCCAGCTTGGATGGCTTTGATCACATAGTCTTCATCAGAATCCCGTGCATGTTTGCATCGAGTTGTGTGGGTATGATAGTTTGCTTTCCACATGGTTATTCACTCCTTCTTATTACATTTAGGTTAATTTGTTTTTGTGATCGCATTTTAGGTACACTCTTCTTGAGGCGTTATCCTTCAAACCGTTCGCTATTTTACAGAATCTTTTGTAAACGGAACCATTTTTTCGAAAAAATAGTACTAGCTATCAACACCTATCACTTAGCAACTTCATCAGTCTGGATTTATTCCAGTCCATTTCATTATAGAATTGCGGCTATCCCAAGACAATCAAAAGAAAGCTGCAAGCGGTTGCTTCTTTTCCCATCACTTCCATTGAGTCGTTTCTCTTGGGACAAATGAATTTTTCAAGAGGACGTGTCTTGGTGCGGTTTTGTCTCCTTGTACCTCTTGAAAAAGTAGCTGGGTCGTCCAATCCACCATCTCCTCTAAAGGTCGTGCGATGGACGAAAGCAAAGGGTTAGTACAAAGACAAACATTGGTGTTTTCATAACCAATCACCTGAATCGCTTCACCAATCTTTTTATCCAGTGAATGAAGGGAACGTAAAGCGCAGGCTGCCAAAAAATCACTTGCCGCAAAAATGCCATCGATAGAAGGCCATTGACGAAAAAGTTGATCAAAGGAAGTTTGCGTGACATTTACAAAATCGAGTATGACCTCGTGAACATGGATCTCTGGGTATTGGTCCATCACTTGATAAAAACCAGCTGATTTTTCTTGAACGGAATGTAATGTCTTTGGTCCATTAACGAAGAGGATCTCGCGACAACGATTTTGGATTAAGATCTGTGCTGCCAACTGTCCACCTGAGGTATTATCCGCAGAAACGGAGGATACTTCATCGCTAAGGACTCTACCCACACTCACTAGAGGTAATTTGAGAACCTTTTGCAACAACGGACCTTGCGTACAAAGGTTGGTACATAAGATCAACCCATCAATATTATTTGCGAGAAACAAGTTCAAAAAATAGGCTTCTCTTTCAGGATTTCCTTGTGTGGTACCAATCATCAAACTATAGCCTTTCTCAATCAGTTGCGACTCGATTCGGGTAATAAATTGATTATAAAAATCATTTTTCAAATCATAGATCAGCAAGCCGATCATCTTTGAAGAATTGTAATAAAAGGACCGTGCTAATTCATTTGGTACATAATCAAGTGCTTGAATTGCTTCTAGCACAACCCGCTTTGTTTCTTCATTCACGTATTTTTTATTGTTGATCACTCGTGAGACGGTAGTCACGGATACATTGGCAAGTTTTGCCACATCTTGCATGTTTGCCATTGGTCCCTCCTTTCTCTCTTTTTCATGTCTCGTAATTGTTAAATCCTTTTCCATTTGATCTATTATCCGAATGCAACACTCTAAAATGCTTTCTTTTTATTCTATAATAACAAACCTTGCATCATATTTTCTGTTTTTATGAAAATAAAAAAGCTGTTTAGATGAAATCTCACCATAAACAACTTTTCTATGCTCGATAAAAGTTTGCATTAATGTCAGCGTCTTTGAAGAAAACAAGAAAATCACTCCCGTGTTCTCTTAAACAATCATTTACAAAAGCACCCAGCTAATTTTTTAAATCTAAGCCTTCAATCAACGCCACCGCACGATCGATCCCAGCGTCTTTTGTTTCTTCTAACACCACGTAACAGTATGGCTTGTGTTTGATCAGAAGCTGTAAAATTTCTGGATACCGTATTTGTCCTTCACCTAACGGGACAGGGATCACTTCTTCTCTCGAGAGTTGAAAATCCTTTAGGTGCAAGCAGACGATTTTCTCGCCAAAAAGAGTAAACGCTTCTTCTACCAATGCAACTTGATCAGCAGCCGTTTTTGCGGTGATCAAATTCGTTGGATCGTAAATGATCCCTAGATAATCAGAAGGAACACGTTCAATCAGCTCGGCGATGCGCTGATTCGAATACAACGGATGATTCATTCCTGCTTCGATCCCTACCATGGTTTTATGTTTTTCTCCTACTCGAACGAGTCGCTGGATCACATGGATCAAGTCTTCAAAAACCTCATCCGAAAAATTCTCTTCGCTATATCCCAGCGCGGCAATGACTGAGCCTGTTTCTGAAGCCACCATGCTGGCACCAAAATAACGGGCATGGAATAAGTAGCGCTCAAATTTCTGTAAGATTTTCTCTCGTTCCTCTGGTTCGGGATGAATCAAGTTACTATAACAACTTAACAAAGCGATTTGAACGCCTTGTTCTTGGAATTCATTCTTGAAGAAGGTCCCCATACCTGGACTCATTTTTTCAGGAGCACTTAGGTCTGGAAAAGACGCATTCAAGGCAAACTGAACGTTTCTTATTTTCTTTGCTCCTACCGCTTGTGCTAGCTGCTTGGGTGTATATTCTCCTGAGAGGTCATGCCCTCGGATGGCTAAATGAATCATCTGACTCCTCGCTTTCTACTGTTTTTTCCCATTCAATAATCAAATTTTCATAAGGTTCTAGCCTATGGTTACCCCGCGCCAGCGCTTCACCTGATAAGCGTTCGAAACCGGGGAGATGTAAGGTAAAGTCAGCTGTCGTCATCCCTAAGTTACTGATCCAGAGTTGGACATGGGTCGCTGACTCTCGGCGATACTTCATCACACCTTCCGAACATTTGATCAACAGGCGCTCTGATTCATAAGGGAAAAGTTCTTTGTGACAAAACGACTGCCATATCAAACTGTCTGGTAAATTGCTAGGTAGCGCACCTAAATAGATGATCTCTCCTTGAGCCAGTTGTTTCTTAGCTAGTAGCGTTTGGTCATTCCCTCGTCCGATCGTTTCCCAATCTTCTGGGCAATGAAAAACTGTGACCAAATGATCCAAAGGTTCTTTTAGGCCGTCATAGGTTAGCTGATAAGTCAGTCCTTTCACCGTAAACTGCTGGATTTGGTCAAACCCGAGCCATTCTCCTAAACGATCTAAGCCATTCGTCGCTGGCCACGCTAGCTCTTTTGTCCGATCCCCCGTCATCGGGCCTAAAATCAGCTTGCCTCCTGCTTCAGTAAAGGCGGCAAATTTTTTCAGCAAGGTAGGACTGATCCAACGAACAAATGGGGCAAGAACAACATCATACTCTTCTAACGGACTATTTTCTTGAATGATTTCTACACGAATCCCTTGGCGAATCAGACTGCCGTAAAATTCGGTAAACAGGCTGCGATAATCATAAATACCCCCATGATCGATCGTGTAAAAGCGTTTCGAGTAGTCCGAGTAGATGATGGCTATTTTTGCAGATACATACTTCGTTTCCGCTAAAAGTGGTGCGATCTGTTGTCTTAGTTCGCCAATCCGAACTACCTCTTCATACCCACGATCTGGCTCTCCCCAAGCAGTTAACACGGCGCTATGGGGTTGCTCCACACCATAGCGATGTCCACGAAAATGCCAAAAACAGAAGGATTTCAAATGACCAGCATAGCCAATGAACGCTTCACTTGTGACAAACCCATGAGGACGAGGTGCCGCATAGTTTTCAATATGACCGGCATTGGCGGTACAAGTTTCTAACAATAACATTTCCTTGTTGCGCGGTTTGACATTCCGCCAACGATCCAAGTTCATGGTATACGCTGGATAGTTGTCTGCCGGTGCATACGTATCAAAACCGGCAATATCTAAATCAGCAAATAGCTCATCATTTTGCAAGTTAAACCCAAAAGCGGAGTTATGGGTAATGGGTAACGCGGTCTCCATTCGGATAAAATGACAAAGATCATGCGCAAACTCATTCAACGTATCAGTGGTAAAGCGACGAAAGGCATTCATCAGGGAAGAATTATGCAAAAACGGGGTCGTTAGTGGCAAGACGACATCCTCAAATGCGTCATACCGCTCACTCCATACCTTCGTGCCCCAACACTCGTTGAGGTTGGTCACGGATTGATAGCTGTCTTTTAAATACGTATGCCAACGCGTTTGGCATGTCGTACAGTAACATAGATCGACATGACATTTAAACTCATTGTCCAATTGCAACATAACGACATTTTCATGTTTTTCGGCAATCTCAGCGATTTTTCTCGTCAACCGATAGGCATAACGGCGAAAGTCCTCGTTGTTTGTACAGACATGCTGTCTTGAGCCGTGATGCATCTTCGTTCCATCTTGATTAGTGATTAATGCTTCTGGGTACTGTTTTGTAAACCAGCGGGGTGGGGTCGGCGTTGGAATACATAAGCAAACATCGATGCCATTTGCTTGGTACTGTTCTAGCGCACGTTCCAACAACGAAAAATCATATTCTCCAGGTTGAGGCTCCAAGTCACGCCACATGAATTCCCCAATTCTAGCAAAATTCATGCCCAACGTTTTCATCGTTTGACTATCACTTTGCATGATTTCTTCCGACCAGACTTCTGGATACATGCAGGCGCCGTAATAAATATCAGGAAACAGTGGTTGCTCATGGAAAAACGCCTGTAAACGAATCGCTACATAGCGAGCGATCATATGCGCCCCGACCTTTGAAAAGTGAGTATCATCTGCGAGACCTGCAGGATAATTGGGGTGCTCATCTGGTGCTAACCAAACAAAGAGCGCTTTGGAAGCTTCTAGTCCTAGTGTGTCATAATAATGATAGGTATAGCGATTTAAATCAAACAAATCCACTTCTTCCGTTCGACTAAGTTCTCTTAAGACCGATAAAAACGCTGACAACGTATGCGCCAGTCGTCCCTCTTCTCCTACACGCCGTTCAACAGGTGTACACAGGATCGGGATTCCTGCTTTTTCTTTGATTTGACGGATCATCTCTGTCAAATGAGCAATGTACGCCTCCATCGTGACATGATTTTTCTCTTTTTGGTCATTATGTCCAAATTGCAGTAGGACGACTGTATTCGGTTCGACTTCTTGCAGGAGTTGCTCAAACAACCCTTCTTCGATAAAGGAACGAGTCGTACTGCCGTTTTTCGCAAAATTGCGTACGTCTACTTCTGGGGACAGATAGCTTGGTAAAGCTTGTCCCCAGCCCATCATTGGCTGTTGATCAATGGGATAATCCGCCACGGTTGAATCTCCGCCTAGAACGATTTTCATTTCTTTTCTTCCTCCATCTATTTACTATCAGATTTCCAACAGCTTCGACAAGTCCACTGGTTTTCTTGCTGAACATAAGCTGCATTGAAAATCGCTTTCTTTTCTATTATACAAAACATTTGCTGACGAAAACATGGAAAAATCAGAGCAAAAGCTGCGAAAATACGAGCTTTTCCGCAGCAACCAACAGTGATCAGCTCTGACCTTTTCGATATTGTCCTGGGGTCATTCCCGTGCACTTTTTAAATAAACGATTGAAGTAACTGGGATTATACCCAAGGTTTTCTGCAATTTCATTGATTTGGTGATCAGTTTCGAGCAACTGCCGTTTTGCTTCTACGATGCGAACATTGGTTAAATAATCAATAAAGTTGACCTGCTTGGCACGCTTGAACTCCTTACTCAAAAAGATTGGGTCTACTTCGAAACGATCCGCAACGTATTCTAACGAAATTTGTTCATTGCGAAAATCAGATTGGATGTACTCCGCTACTTTTTGGATCATTTCACTATAAGAATTAGCGACATTTTCTTGCCAGAGGATGGAGACGGGTTTTAAGAAATGATGGTACAAAAAGGCTTGGATCTGATTGATGGCTAAAAGTCGTTCGATTCGCTCTAACACAACCGTTTTCGATACATAATCCGTTCGTGAGACCCCATTTTCATTTAAAAGGTAATCGACTTGATCGTACAGTCGATTGACCACATAGATCACCGCAGCCTGTTGATTGTTTTCTGCCACGACCTGTTCTAAAAACCGCTGGACACTTCGTTGCAATTCTTCATGATAGCCACTTTTCAGCGCTGTTAAAATCAAATTTTCTTGCGAAAGAGAATACTTCGGCAGCGGGCGCATTTTCTCTCCTTGAAGCACTTGATTTTCGGGAATCAACCGTTGCAGATGGATTTGCTTTTTGAGACGTTGGGCAACTTCAGGCAACTTGCGAATCTCTGTTTCTTGTTGCGAACTAACGATGGTGACATAACGGCAGACGATCAAATTGATTTGCTTGGTGATCATCGTGAAGTAATCTGTCAGTAGCTGCTCTTGATTGACCACAAAAACCAAAATCCGTCCTTCATTTGAAGAAACAATGGTTGATTCAGGGAAAAACATGGCTGTGACATCCGCTATAATGTTTTCTAAGGCAAACAAAATGTGGGTTTCATCTTGTGAATTTGCTTGATTGCTTAATAGATCATTGAGTTGGAAATAAAACAGGCGATACCCTTGGTCACTTAAGCACCAGTTTTTTTGCTGCAGTAATTGTTGCGATTCTTCCTCCGATAAATAGCCATAATACCCTTCCATCAAATGTTGGATCACTTGTCGCTTCAGCGAATCTTGAAAGCGTTCCGCCTGATTTTGCAACAATCCTTTTTCCCGACTTAATTGTTGCCAACGGTCCACCAAAAACTCCAGATCGTTTTCTTTTTTCCATTGGGTATTACCAAAGAGCTGATCCATCGTTTTTTCAAAAGGTTGGTATTGTTTTTTTGCCAAAAAGAGACTCATGACTGCCACACAAGCAATAAAAAGAATGCTTACGACGATCAGCACTCTAGCCAAATGAGTGACTGGCTCGGTAATCAATGCTAAGGGAACGACGGTATAAAACGTCCATATTTGGTTGAGTCGCGTACTGTTTACGGCGATCATGCTATAATCATTGCCATTGATCGATTCGACCCAGGTTCCTTGATGCTCCTCACTCAGCGGTTGGATAACATTCGCTAAGTTCTGATCGCCAATAAAACGAAAACTCTCATGATTAAAGGAAATCGCTGCGAGTCCATTTTCAATTTGAGTATCATAAAAATACTTTAACAATGATTGCTCGTCGATCGTTGCAACTAAAAAAATTTTAGGCTGATCTTCGCCTTGGCTATCAATGTTTTGTACAAAAATCAATTCATCCTCTTCTTCAATGATCTTCCACTGATACTGCCTACCATTATCGATCCGATAGCGTTCAAATGCTGTTTTGGTTTGCTCGAGCGTTAATTCATACGTGCCGCCACTTTCAATCCCAAAGGGCGCCTCTCCGAGCGAATAAATACCGATTCGATTGACATAATTGGAGCTATTGGTTAAGTAAAACAATTCTTCCGACAGCTGGATCAACGTCTGATAATTCGTCGTTTCCAATAAATCTTCTTGGTAGCGCCTTTGAAACGATTGCCCCCAAACGCTTAAAGTCACTTCCAGCTGCGAGAACTGTTGGTTGATGTTACTAACGATTCCTTCGACTTGGCGATTGTTTAGTTCTTGATACGATCGTTGTAATGGTCCGATCAAATAGGCATGCAAAAAGATTGCAACGGCTAATAGCGGCACGACGATCCATAGACTGGCTAGCTGCAGTTTTCGATGAAAACCGCCTGTTTTAAAGTACTTCATTCCCAAACACCCTTGTAATAGATTTTATGTAACAAATTGTCATGCGAAAAAACGCATGACAACCTATCCACAACTATTGAAGTGTATCATCCTTTGACGGATCCAATCAGCATTCCTTTGGCAAAATGTTTTTGCAAAAACGGATAGAAGATCAAAATTGGTAAAGTCGCCACAATGATGACTGCAAATTTGATTCCTTGTTCAGGCGGCACATAGTTTGGGTCCATACTTGCTAACGCATTGGCACCACTGGAGGCCATCGTGATCTGTCTTAACAATAACTGAATCGGCCATTTTGCTGAATCGTTGATATAGAGCAATCCACTCATGAAGTCGTTCCAGATACCAACGGCGTAAAAAAGGGTGAAGGTCGCGATCACTGGTTTTGATAAAGGCAAAATGATTTTCCATAAGATCCCTAGTTCCGTACAGCCGTCCATCTTGGCGGATTCTTCCAACTCGATCGGCATTTCTTGGAAAAAGTTTTTGATGATCATTAAGTTGAACGGATTGATCGCGATTGGCAAAATCAATGCCCAATAAGAATTGATCAGTCCTAAATTTTTCACCACGATAAACGTTGGGATCATCCCACCTGAAAAGAGCATTGCAAAAATCACGAGATTCAACAAGGTGTTCCGTCCTTTTAGGTGCTTGCGTGATAAAGGATAGGCAAAGGTGAAGGTACAGAAAAGCTGCACCAGCGTGCCAACGATGGTAACGCCGACCGTTACAAGCAAACTACGGATAAAGGTGTTGGTTGAAAAAATAAAGCGATAGGAGTCGAGACTGATCTCATTTGGCCATAAGAAAAACGAACGTGTGGTCAATTCTAACTCCGTAGCAAATGAACCGGCGATCACATAAATAAAAGGAATCACCATGAATAACCCAATCAATGCCAAAAATAGTGCATTAAAAATGTCAAATATTTTCCCTGCTTTCGTATTGTGTAAAGTAGCCATCTTTTTCCTCCTTAGTATAAGCCGCTTTCGCCAAAACGTTTCGCTAATTTATTGGTACAAAGTACGAGGATGATCCCAACGATCGATTTAAATAATCCGACGGCTGTTGAGTAACTGTAAGCGCCATTGGTGATCCCCATCATATACACATACGTGTCAAAAACATCTGCTACTGTCCGGTTCAATTGATTGGTCATCAAGAAAATCTGATCAAACCCAGTAGACAAAATTGACCCGATCCGCATAATCAGCATAATGATGATCGTCGAACGAATCGCAGGCAAAGTAATGTGCCACACACGACGGAAACGTCCTGCACCATCCATGATCGCGGCTTCGTATTGTTCCTGATCCACACCTGATAAGGCAGCTAAATAAATAATAGTCCCCCAACCGATCTCTTTCCAAATCGATTGCATCACGATCATGGGGCGGAACCATTGCGGGTCTGAGAGAAAATCGATTTCCACGCCTGTCAACGAAGCGATAAATTGAGTGATCGCTCCATGATCGATGTTGAATAAAATATGCCAAAGACTAACGACGATCGTCCATGAAAGAAAATGCGGTACATAGACGAAGGTTTGAATGGTCCGCTGAAACAGCTTGTTGCGTAATTCATTCAGTAACAGTGCCAAAAAGATTGGTGCTGGAAACGAAAAGAAAATGTTTAAAAAGGCAATCATCAACGTGTTCCACAAGATTCGAAAGAAATCAGGATTATTGAAGAAATCCATAAAATTTTGTGTTCCTACCCATGGGCTATCTGCGATTCCTAAAAAGGGCACATAATCTTTGAAAGCAATGATCAACCCATACATCGGCGCATAACGAAATACTGCAAAATAGATGATCCCGGGAATCGTCAAAATATAGAGCCATTTATTTTGTTTAAAATGGTTGAGAAAACTCCCCCATTGCTCTTTCGTTTTCGGCACTTTTTTTATTGTTGTTTCCATTCATTCTCCTCCTCTAACTCCGCTCCGATCAGTGCTAAACAACAAATCGTATTTAGACCCCACTGTGACAACACATTGGTCGATACCCACGGCATTTCTTTTATTTTTTTCCACGTTGTCGCTGCTTCAATGGTCGCTTCGATCGGCAATGGAACACCCGATTTGTCATTATCAAGCAATAACTGCCAAGCCCTTTGACTGATTGCTTGATCCTTACGCACTCGCCCAGCAAAGGCCATCATCGTCGACGCAAACATTGGCCAGGCAAAATGAGGTTCCGTCAGTACCTCGTTTGACTCTTCTGCTTTTATTTCAGGACTCAAGCTATAAAACCAGCCAAACTCCCCTAACATCTCTGTCCACTCGGGGTCTTCCAGCACTTGAGCAAGTTCTAACCAAACTTGCGGCGCCCCAAAGGAGATGACCATGTGATAGCCGCCAAAATTCCCTGTTCCCATATAAGATAAGGTTTTGTCTTGTGGATCAAATAACACTGTGGGACCAGACAATAGGCGCTGGGGCATGGCTTTGATGCAGGTGATGCCCGTGCGAATTTTTTCAAGGTAAACAGGATCATTCGTCCGTTCCCACTGGGTAAACCAGTTCGAGACTAGCGCAGCCCAATCTGGTCCGATGCGAATCGGTATCCGCTTCGTTTCTCGTTCATAAAACTCGCGCATCGGTGGTAACGCATCAAAAGCATAGGTTTCATTGTCTTTGACTTGTTCCATAATCTCTCCAATGCGTTCATCCGCTGTCAAATAGTAGTAGTAGCGATGGAGACCCGCCATTGAAATTCGAACTTCTTTGGCTTGGCAACCCCAATGAACGACATTATGCCGTGACCCTAATCCTTTGTATTCCCCAGCATGATACTGATCGACTTCTGAAGTATGTCTCGTCATGCTTTCAGCCAGATAGTAGACGCTTGGATCACCAGTCCGTAAAAAATCTAACCAAAGCCACATGTTAGGCACCAATTCAGTGTTTTGCCAAGCGTACCCACCAAGATCGTAGCGCCATTGGTGTCGAAACTGATCATAGGTATGCATGACATCACCATAGTTCCAATAGCCATACCAACCTCTTTGTTGGACTTCTGCTAAATAGAATTGCCGCATCTCAGCCAATTGTTGCTCCAGCAATTGTTTCGTTTTCGTTGATTCGTCTGGTAAACTGATCCTGCCAAAAACCCTCGTCTCTTGATAACGCTCTGGCAATGAAACGAGCTGGGCAGGTTCTTGGTTTTCTTGAGCTAAGCCCAGCAACACTTCTTCTGACGGGGCTTCTTCATAAAGATCCAACCAACAACGCGTCGTATTTGCTACACCAACTGCCGTCGAACGAATCTCTTCCATTCCTTCGTATCCGCTAAGCATATGATCCCGTTTGGAATAGTGCTGAAAATCCATTGGCTTGGCATTCGGTGACCACTGCCACATCGTGATTTGGGTTGCTTTTTGGGTGATGCCTGCCACCTCGATCGCAGATGGTGCTTTTTCCCAAAATTTCTCCATGCTGCAAGCAACGCCGCCGGTTTCTCCCCCAGCGTAAAAGGTACCTGAATAATGCTCGCCATCCCCAATGGGCAACCAACAGTACCCAGCTTCGGTCTGTTTTTCTAATTCAAATGACCGATGATTGATTTGATTGACCCGAAAATTGTCCCAAATAGCATTTTCCACTGCATGAGACAGCATCGGCTCGTCCGCTGGGGTCAATGAAACGAGCTGTCCACTGGCTTGTTCTTGATAGGGAATGTTTTGTTGATAGTGTCGCCGTGAAAGTAACAATTGCGCCGCTTCATGATACACAGCATCTGCAATAAATTTGACTTGTCGATTCCAATTTTCACCTGTCAACGCATAATCAAATGCTATCCCCATGCCTTCATAAGCAAGTGGTTTGATGATAATGACCGTATGAATGATTTCCAATTTGCTGATTTCGCGAAAGATGCGGAACCGTAAAATAAACTCTTGCACCACTTCTTGATCGATCTCAATGATGCCTGATACTTTGATAACGGCTTTCTCGGAACCATTTTCTTCCAACATCAAGTCCGTTACTTTGGACTGCACCTTTTTGTTTTGGTATTGCAGGATTGCGTGAAGATCTTGCAATTTTTTCTGCCCATTGACCGCTACCCAGTCCAATACATTTTTCCCTTCCCCATGTTTCGGGAAGAAGCCTTTGATCGTACCGTTGTCAAAATAAATACCGTTGTAAGCTTTCCTAGCAATCGCCTGTTTCTTCTGGACACGCTGTTTTCTTTGAAAAAGTAACTGCGTCGTTTCTGCCACCAGACCACTGTGTCCTGTCCATTTCACACTGCCATCTGGCCAGTAAGCCAGTACTTTCGTTTGTAGCGGCTCCTCACCCAGCAAAAAAATTTCCTCACTTAGAGCCTCAGGTTGTAAAGCTCCTTTTTCCCATGGATACCCAAAACTCAGCCCACGTTTTCCCTTAGGTTTATTTTTGAGCCATTTCAATGCCATGTTCGATTTCCTCCTCTTCCCTCTCTGCAGGTTGACCTGCATCTTTTTGTTGCTTTAGCTTTCGTTCATTTTCATCAAATAATTTCAAGTAAATCCCCATTGTGCCAATGATCCACATCCCAATACTTAAAAATGGCAGGAGACCGGGGAGAAAAAAACTGATCGTACTACAAATCCCAAACCAAAGGACGCCTAAAAAGGTGCCAATAGGTTGAAAGAAAAGAAAGCGTAGTGAAGCGCCTAGGTACTTCTTCGTTGGGAGCACATAATATTCGTACATGCTAAGCAATGTATTAATCACAGCGATCGCGACGCATTGGCTAACGATCAATAGGATCAAGCCTGTTTGAGTCAATGCCGCTAAAAATCCTTGCTGGATCACTACCATGGGGCACAAATAAAAGAGAATGATCGGTAAGCCCAAGCGATTCGATCGCCAAAAGTTCCTGCGGTAATACCGAAAGAACGTTTGAAAAAAAGGCGGCGATTCCTGTTTAAGGGTTTTCTTTGCTACGTGGAATCCTGCTTGTACGCTAGGCGCCAGTCCAAAGATGATCCCACCTACTAGCGCACCTATAATAACGGTTACATTTATCAGCAAACAATAAAAGACAAAATCTGCTGCTTGATATACTTTCTGCCAATTCATCACCGTTCCTCCTCTAAGGAATATACCTTTAAGTCTTTATAGCGGGCCTTCATTGGCGCCATTTGCCGAAATCCGATCGCTCCTTTGGTTAATATGGGACCAAACTGTTCCTCATCAAGGTACCTTAACACCAATAAGTCGTTGATCCAAAAGGAGATCGTTGCACCTACCTTATCGATTCTTAGGTGATAAAACCCTCGGGCATCTGCTACACTCGGAAGTGGATCTGCGCCTTGGGCGACCAGATGAAACCCATGGCTTTTGCGCAAATTACACGTTTCAAACGCCCGTTCCTCCTCATACTTTCTTCGAAAATAAGAAAGGTGGTAAGCATCGATCCCTCCAGAATGATACTCGGGATATGCCCCGGTTCGTTTGGGTACTCCAGAATCGAAGATCGAGCCACCCTTGCGATTGGCTGCTGCAAAAAAGAGCATACATAAGCCTGGTTCAGCCAGTGGTTGAAACTGCCAGGTGATTCGTAGGTCCGCTGGAAATTGTTGAGGCAGCCATAAAACAAAATGTGGTTGTTTGTTTGATTCTTCAGAATACGTATTCGCCAGAATCATCCCGTCTTGGAAAGTAATTTTGGGCTCTCCTTCAGCAATAAAGTGTTGAATATCTGCTGCTTGATTCAGCGGATTTTCATAGATCAATTTCGCTACCATTTCTTCTTCTCCTTTTATGCGTATATGAGCTGCTTCTCTCTTTTCATAGTAAACTTGACCTACATTTCTAACAATTGACTTTTTTTGAATTCCTTGATATCAAGCGTTAGATTAGGGTTTTCACTTGTTTTTTCCATTTTTTCTTTTCTGATTTCTTACTACCTGTCTCGTCTCACCTGAATAGTACTCCAATTTATTAGCTGAAAAAAATCATTGAAAAAGAAAAAGGTTGAGAGCAAGATCCACTCAACCTTCTTCGACTGTCGTTATTGTGCTTGATGAAGGGCATTCGTTTCTTCCATCAGCTGCGTGCCTCCTTGATTCTTCCAAAGTTCGATCGCAGCTTCCCAACCCACTTCATCGATTTGTCCTGCAATAAATTGAACCCGCGCATCACTAATGATCTGATCAAGCTGTGCCCCTTTTGTTACATACGTATCTGTATTATAGGAGGCTGCTGGGTTAAAGACAGCGTGCTCTAAATCAGCTTCCATCAATGACAATCGTTTTTCATAGCTTTCAGTAGCCGCTTCTGTATCAGGTTTAGCAATATAGTAAAGGGTATCTTCCGTTACATTCATCCCAATTTGTGAATAGCCTTTGACCGCATTGGCTAGCGCTTCAGCTTCTGTTCCTTCTAGTGCGACGGACATTCCGTCCACTACTTCAAAATTGATTCCTTCGATTCCGTTGTTCAGCAATACCTGTGCTTCTTTATCATTTAATTTATCAAGGAACGTCAACACCTCTTTTAGATGTTCCTCTGTCTGGACACTCGACTTAGGAATCGCCAAGAAGCCAGAATAGCCATCTGTCGGTAACGCGTTCATCGTACCGTTATTATCTTTTAAATTCCCTGTAAAGACGACGAGGTCTTCTTCTCCAGCTTGCAATAATTTATTACTGATTTGTGCTGCTCGTGAATACGTATCAATAATGCTCCCACCACGTCCATTGATAAACGGCTCATCCCATTTATCTGCTGCCATAGTTGCAAAATCACGATTGACATAGCCTTGTTCCACCATATCTTTAACAAATTGCATTGATTCTAGGTATTCTGGTTGCATAAAGGATGGCTCTAAAGTGCCGTCTATTTCTTTCCAAGCATTTCCTGCCCCAAACCAAGTAGCTAACACATCGTAAGGACTATTTGAATTGATCGAGCCAGGCCATTGGGGAATAATCAAACCAAACGTATCATTTTCACCATTCCCATCGGGATCGTTCTCAGTAAATGCTTTGGCAATCTCATAAAGATCATCGATCGTTTCTGGTACCTCTAAGTTTAAGTTTTCTAACCAATCTTTTCGGATGATCACCGCCGTCCGCATCGCATCACGTTTCCGATAAATTCCATACACTTTGCCATTCACAGAAGAATTACGCAAAACATCCTCGTTAGACTGAGAGAGATTAGGATAATCAGCTAAATAGTCGGTCAAATCCCAAAAAGCCCCATTTTCTGCTGACTTGATAAATCCTCCTGATTTTCCTTGAATGACCATCACTTCTGGAATATCATCTGAAGCTAACGTAATATTCATTTTATCCTCATAGGATGTATTGGGTGCCCAGGTAATATCAATGTTTTTGCCAGTGTAAGCTTCTAATTGTTTCAAAATCTCGTTGTCACTTGCAGGTGGTTCAGTTTCAATGTACGGCGATAAAATCGAAATCGTATCATAATCTGTTGTGGAACCTGCTTCCTCCTTCCCACATGCCGACAAAAAGGCGACTGATAGTAACCCCAAACCAAGAATCGTACTTAATTTTTTCACTACTTTTCCTCCTTAGATTTTGTTGTTGAGCCCGATTAAATAAACCGCTTTCAATATCAAAAGCATAACGAAAAGCAGGATTTCCAGCAATTGACATTTTTTGCTAATCGTTGATATATGGCTGGGTAGGGAGTTTTGCTCTACATTTGCAGGTATCGTAAATTATAGGAAAAAAGAATAAATAGTTCTTCATGTTCTTAGTTCGCTCAATCAATTTAATTATCGCAGTTTTTCTGATTCCTATCATTCTTAAATTCTCGTTGTAGAAAGGGTAGCCTAAGTACTGATGTTCTTATTCGTGAGAGATTTGGAAACACCTTATCATGAAAAAAAGACCAACTCATTGGTCTTTTTTGATAATTCATCAGTTTTTTAGTACTAAGCGGATCACCACTTATTCATATTTGACAGAAAGAGTACTACCGCTCATACACATCATTTTGATCCAAGGTTGGCGCTAACGCAGTGACGATCGTTTCCACCATCTTTAAGTTCTCAACCCCTGCAATCTTGCCGAACTCATCGGCATGGATGGAAAGATTTTTCAATGTTAGATTGCGGATCGGTTCTGCTGGGCTGGCCTCGATGAAAAAAGCACGCACGCTTTGTTGTCCTGTTTTGGTAGCTTGCACGTTTTCAATAGTAATGTCGCAGACCTTTGCTGGACCTACTGGAATAGCTGGTTGTGCCATCAATTTGTGCCAATAGTCGGGAATCTCTTCCGCATAATCAGCTGGCAGTTCTGGATAACTATAATCTGGGTACCAATTTGTTTGTAAGAGAAAAGGAAAGCCAACATCCTTCATCGTTAAATCCGAAGCAGTGACCTTGCGTATAAATCCACCTCGATTGTTGGCGGATTTGATCCGAAACCCTGCGCCAGTTTGCTCAAAGACGACTTTTTGGATTTTGATCTCTTCGATCCCACCTGAAGTTTCACTGCCAATGGCAATTCCTGAACCGTACCCTAACTGACAGTCTTTGATCGTGATTTTCCGACAGCTTCTTTGCTGGGCTAAGGCTTCTGCCCCACGTCCCGCCTTGATCGAGATATTGTCATCGTTGCAGGAAATGTGAGCATTTTGAATGGTGACTTCTTCACAGGAATCAATATCGATGCCATCGGTACTAGGCCCTTTCCCATTGTCTATCGTGATGCCGTCGATCAATATGTGGTGAGAATACGTGATTTGGGTATTCCAAAAACCCGACTGTACCGACGAAATATCTTTGATGGTTACTTGCTGACTTTCATAAACAAGGATATTCCGTGGACGCTTGCAATCATAATCTGCTGCCCAGCGTAAGCCTCTCTTTGCGTAATCCGCCATCATCCCGCTGGCTTCATCTGTTCCCCAAAACGTTTGCCACCATGTTTCTCCACGACCATCAAGTTTTCCTTTTCCCGAGATCATGACATTTTCTGCGTGAAAAACATTGATCATCGCTGCAGGCCACTTCATATTGATCCCTGCGACCCGATTATTTACTTCGGGATAATCGGTCAGTTCTTGACTACCATACAGAATCGTATCCTCTGAGACAATCAAGTGCACATTGCTTTTTAAAAACAGTGCGCCGATTTGATAGGCGCCGGGTGGTGTAATCACTGTTCCCTGCACAGTTGATGCTTGGTCAATTTCTCGTTGCAATAATTGCGTGATGTCTTCCATTCTTGCTTACCTCCTACGCTTTTGTTTTACGCTACAAATAGGTTTATCGATATCCATGACTTTTAAAAATTTGCGCATCGCCAACCTTTTTTCATCTATCATTTATTTGGATAGAACTAAGTGCTTCTTACTGGCGCTGTCCATCAAGTAAAGCGTTCCTCTTGGCACATCTCGTTGTCTTTTCCCATGTGCTTTCTGGCGTCCTTTTTTCCTACATTCTTTACTATAGTCCCCTTAGTGGCAAAAGAAAGTCCTTTTTGATTTCTGAGGATCGTCTTTTTTTGTAACGTCCTTTCTTGTTAGAAAAATGCGCCTTTTTGTCTACAAAAGCAAAAAGGCGCAACCTGTCAAGGAAGGAAATAAGGTGCTTAACTAACTGTTTCTCATTGGGAAAACCAACGCAGATCATTTCCAAAAGCTTGTTCTACGTGCGTTTCTTTTGCCCCACCATGGATAGTTCGACTGTTTCTTGGCAACTTATTGCGTCACTTATGGCCGCTCGATCAATGATCGCTGCCTCTTTAAAGCTGACCTCCTGACACTGTTCAAAAATCATTTTCTTTTGCCCTTTAGCTGATTCAAAGGCAACTGACTCAAAAGTAACGCGTTGGATCGGTGAAACCTGCTGTGTTTGTTCATCGACAAACCCTTTTAGCTCGACCAAAGGGTTCTGCCCTACGATACGGGTATTCTTGACCAAAATATCCGAAATGATCGGTAACTGTTGTGCTGCCTGACCATCGGCATTGTAAGCAACAGGATGAGCCATGAAACGATCCAACAGGCAATCGGTGATCGTCACTTGACGAATATAGCCACCACGATCATTCTGCGCTTTCAATTCTAGTCCATAAAGCGTATTGGTCAGTTGACAATCTCGAAAAGCGATATTTTCAACACCACCAGATTGCTCACTACCAATCGCGATGCCATGTCCCCCTCGAATAGCCAAATCAAACAGCCGAATATTTTTCGCTGGTCTATTGATCTGATTTCCTTCTGGATTTTTGCCAGATTTGATTGCGATACAATCATCGCCCGTATCAAAAACGGTGTCAAAAATCAGCAAATTTTGCGAAGAATCTGGGTCCCAACCATCGCCATTGTCGATGCCTTTGGACTGAATAGTCACCCCATGGGTCACAACGGTGTCACAGTAAATCATATGAACAGTCCAGCATGGTGGATCACTCAACGTCAGCTCTGTCAAATGGATGTTTTTGGCCTGCATCATACAGATCAAACGTCCCCTTACTCGTCTTCCAGGTTTTCCATCAGAAACATATTCTGGATACTGTTCACGGTCTACATAAGGGTTTCGCATCGCTAGTCCTAATGGATTCCCGCCACCAATGATCGTTCCTTTGCCACAAAGACGGACATTTTCACAAACGATACGCCCTCGATCGCCCCGATCGATATACCCAATGTTGATCAATGAACGAAAACAAAACAATTCCCAGCCTTCATAACGGCTTAATGGCAACCCCTCTTGATTCACGCTTCCTAAATAATCGTGAGGGGCAACCCGATACGTTTCTATGTCGAGGCTTGCTTGCAATGTGCCATCTACCTGAAAAATCATATTGCTTTTTAGCTCCAACGCACCGGAAAGGATCACCGCCCCTGTTGGGATCCAGACTGTGCCGTTGCTAGGACAATCGTTGATCGCTTGCTGGAGAATGGCGGTACTATCTTCTTTGCCTTCGCTATCAGCATGGTATGGTGCTTGCGTAACATCTAACACAACACTTTTTTTCTTTGTACGAAAGGTCGTCGTGACTGCGGTATTTGTAAGCAGACATCCCTGAAGATCGAGGCAGATGATCGTTACTTGATACGTTTGATCGGCAGATAAGTTTGTCAACGTCCAATGCGTCTTGTTTGTTGGTCTGGTTTGGATCAAATCGTTGTCTAAAAACAATTGATAACCAAAAATAGCTTGAGCGTGCAGCGGCTTCTCCCAAATAAGGGTCGCTTGATGAGCGCCGATCGTGCTTGGTACGACATGAAAATCAATTACTTGAAATGGTTCCATCGGTTTGTCCTTTCTTCAACGAATTCATTCAATAGAAAAAAGATATTCCAAAACAGCGAATATCTTTTTCCATACTTATTTAAGACCAGTCGTGCTGATGCCTTCAACAATGTATTTTTGGAAAATAAAGAAAATGATCAACACAGGCAGCAAGGAGACCACAGACATCGCGAACATGGCTCCCCAATTGGAGGTGCTGCTAGCATCCAGGAACTGCTTCAAGGCAATCGATACCGTGTAGTTTTGCGGACGTGTGAGGTACAGCATCGGTCCGATCAGTTCTTCCCATTTCCAATAGAAAGAGAAGATCGCAGCGTTTGCCAAGGAAGGCTTCATCAACGGTAGAATCACGCGGAAGAAAATACCGACCCGTCCACAGCCGTCCATTTTTGCTGCTTCATCTAAATCTGTCGGGATCGCAGAGACGAATTGGACCATCATGAAAATAAAGAAGGCTTGTCCGAAGTATGAAGGAACGGTCACTGGACGAATCGAGTTAAGCCAGCCTAATTGATTAAACCAAAGATACTGAGGCACCATGATGATCTCTTGCGGTAGCATCATCGTGACCAAGATACAAGCAAACCAAAAGCCTTTTCCTTTGAAAGGAATCCGACCAAATCCATAAGAAATGACAGCCGAAGAACAGACCGCCCCTACCATTGAAATCAACGCGATTTGCAATGAGTTGAAAATATAGCGAATGAAGGGAATCCCTGCGATCCCTTCAAACCCCTTGGTAAAGTTTTCTAACGTCCAGCTGCGGGGGATCAACTCCGTTGCCGTTCGAAAAATGTCACTACTAGGTTTAAAGGCACTAAACAGCAGCCAGAAAATCGGATAAAGCATCAGTAATGCAGCAACTAAGATCACGGCATCAAAGAAAAAATTTTGTTTTTGTTCACGCATCAATCAAACCTCCTCGTTTTCTTTAAACACCCAAAATTTCGATGTTGCGAACAACAGAATCGTAATCAACCCAACGATGACCAGTAAAATCCACGCTAAGGCTGAAGCATAGCCCATTTTGAAATCGGTAAAGGCTCGTTGATACATGTACAAGGAATAGACTAACGTGCCGTTACGGGGTGAACCCGTCCCATTCGAAATGATAAACGCAGGTGTAAAGGTCAAAAAGGCCATGATCGTTTGATAGATCAGATTGAAAAAGATGATTGGCGTCAGGACTGGGACCGTGATATTGAAAAACTGTCTGATTTTTCCTGCCCCATCAATTTCCGCCGCTTCGTAATAATCTTTCGGAATATTTTTCAAACCGGATAAGAAAATCAACATCGACGAGCCAAATTGCCACGCTGCTAATAAAATCAAGGTCATCAACGCTAAGCCAGGACTTTTAAAGAAGTAGATCGGGTCTAAGCCGATCGCCGCTAGCACGCCATTGATCAACCCTGAATCGCCAAAAAGATTCCGCCACATGATCGATACCGCCACGCTCCCACCTAAAATCGAAGGGATATAAAATAATACCCGATAAGCGCCGCTTAATTTCGATGGGCGGTTGATCAGCATCGCCACTGCTAATGCGACGATCAGCCGTAAAGGGACTGCCAACACAACATATTTCAGCGTAACAGTCAGTGACTGAACAAACTTGGGATCATTCGTAAAAATCGTTATAAAGTTATTCCAGCCAACAAATTGCGCCTCTGTCAATAGATCATAGTCATGAAAAGACATAAAAAGAGAAATCCCCATCGGGACGATTATAAAAGCAAAAAAGCCAATGATGAAGGGTGAGATAAATAAGTAGCCTGTAACCATATTCTGTTTTGATTCTGGTAATCGATTAAACCAGCTTTTGAGTTTCCCAGGTTCTTTGGCCGTGGGTGATTTTGATTGTAGTTCCATAATTTTCACTTCCTACCTCCTATAGTTGATTACGCTTACAAGTTGATTTTAACGAAGTACTTCTTAAGAATGAATAGAAAAAAAAGCACAGAAATGTGAAAAACTAGAGGACCTATATTTTTTTCCTCCAGTGCTTCTCCTAAAAAAACGCCTTTACTGAAAAAGTCAGTAAAGGCGCCGCATCTATGCTTATTGATAGTTTTCTGCAAAAATTTCTTCGCAGCGTTGCGTAAAGGCATCATAAGTTTCTTCTGGTGTCATCGTGCCATAAGTGATCTCTGCGTACAGCTCTTTAAAGTACGTGTTGATTTCAGCAAACCCAATTGGTGGGATTGGGGATGGATCACCGACGATGTCTGCAATATCATCTAAGAAATCAGAGGACTCTTGTTCTTCTGGTGTCATGTCGGCATAAAGCAATTCTTTGATGGCATCATTGGAAGGAATTCCCCGCTCAGTACCGATGATCTTATTGGCTTCTTCACTATTCACTAAAAAGTCAACAAACTTCGCAGCTGCTTCTTTTGATTCAGAAGCATTCGCGATCGAATAAAAGAACCCTGGTCGATACGCCATCGCCCCGTTTTCTGAGTCAAAAGGACGAGCCAAATTGATTTCGACATCTTCTGCGGCGGAGGCTTTATAGGTCAAGTATTGATTGGACCAAGTCATCATATAAGCTGCTTTTCCTTGTGAAAACGGATATTGATCCATACTGTTGGCATTGCTAGTCACTTCTGCGGTTGGCATTGCTTTGGCTTCCGTAAGATCTGCGATAGCCCCCATAAATTCAACCCAGTTTTCTTTGGTAAAACCGATCTCTGGTTTGCCGTCTGCATCGTATTGGTATAGATCTTCGCCTTTAGTACGTAAAAAGTATTGCAAAATCGTACTGTTGTCATTGTTATCGTTCCAACCGTAATCACCTGTTGCTTCAGCGATCGCTGCCGTACTTTCTACAAGGTCATCGAAGGTATAATTGCTAAAGTCAATCCCAGTGCCCCCTTGTTCTACCAATGATGGATTGTAGAGCATCGCCATAGTATTGACAGAAGTTGGTATGCCGAAAACGTTTCCATCTAACTCGCCTGTTGCTAAAATCGATTCTTTGATATCATCGGTTTGAATCTCATTGCCGATAAATTCCGACATATCTGCTAATTGATTTTTCGTTCCATATTGCGCAATGTACTGCACATCCATCTGGATCACATCAGGTAATTCTCCAGAAGCCGCTTTTGTCGCTAGTTTTTTCCAATGGTCATCCCAAGAACCATATTCATATTCAACTTTGATGTCAGGATTTTGTTTCTCAAATTCTTTGATCGATTCGATATACTTCTCGTGTCTGACTTCTGAGCCCCACCAGGTAAAGGAAATCGTCGTTTTCCCATCTGCATCAGCTTCTGAGCTTCCGCTACTATTGCCGTTATTGCCACAAGCTGCTAAGGTCGCACCAAGAAACAACAAGCTCGCTGCTTTTAAAAAAGTTTTCTTCATTCTTCTACACTCCTTTTTGTTTGCGCTTACAAGGTGATTGTAATGGAAATCCTCGTTAATAAAAATGAAAAAACAAGAGCAAATATGTGAAAAACTAGACTGTCGTTTTTGCTGAAGGCTAAGCCTTCACGGGCAATAGCTAGAAAAAAATAGAAAAACAGATGAAAAATGTAAAAAAACAGACATGCTCTATTTTTTCCAATATACTATGCTATACTAGCGTTGAAAAGGCTTACTTTTCAAAAAACAAGGTAGGTGGAAACAATGAAAAAAATACAAACCGGACTGTTTCGTCTTTTTACGGTAACAGCTTATTTTGCTAAATTAAACCTTTTATGGCTTTTCTTTACCCTTTTAGGGTTGGGGATTTTTGGCTTCGGTCCTGCCACCGCTGTCACGATCAAATGTTTACATGATTTTCGTAAAACTGGTCATGACTATTCAGCTGTTGCCTTCTGGCAAGCCTACAAGCAAGCCTTTCGCACCTTTTCCCTTTTTGGCATTGGACTATTAAGTACAGTACTCCTGTTGTTGTTTAACTTACGGATTACTCATTTTTTCCCGACTGAAATGGCTTGGCTGCGTCCTGTCTATTTACTTTTAACGATTCTCCTCCTTTACACTGCATTCATCAGCTTTATGACCTATGCCAAAGCCGAACAACACGCTTGGAAACAGACCTTGTACGTCAGTATCTTTCTAGTCTTTCGCTACCCACTGCAAGGCCTTGCCTTGTTGTTTACCTGGTATTTATTGTTTCTCTTATTGACTGCCAAAACCTCTTTGTTACTCGTCTTTGGACTGGTGATTTTCTTGTTCTTCGCTGAATTTTTTCATGGTCAGATGATTGAAAAAACCAAACAATTGCAAGCAAAGCGAGGCAGTGTCCATGAAGTCCCAGAAGCTGATCAATCACTTTAAAAAGCAGCCTTTTGAGCGACAGTTACATTTTGTCTTTTTTGCGACGGTGGCAATTATCGTCTCATTGGCTGTTCTCCTGACCTTAGTTTGGCGACAAGTCTACATGGCGCAGCTGAAAGAAGCCGCGTATAAAGATGTCTCGATCATTTCAACAAATATCGCCAAGCGTTTAACTGCCGTCGAAACCCTCTCTTTTCGCATTATCGATAGTGCACCGATCCAAAATGGCCTACAAAGGATCTTGGCACAAGATTCCTTGCAATCCTTAGAGGCGATCGACCAAAAGAATGCCTTAAGTGCAGAAATCAACGCCCTCGTACGCAATGAATCAACGATTCAAAACGTCTATCTCTTTACCCCAACGAACGAAAACATGATCAACTTTCTAGCCGAGACCGACCATATCTTTAATGGCCAAACCATCAAAGATATGATCGAGACTTTGCCCGATAAGCCTGCCAAAGGGAGTTGGTTTTTTGCAAAGGACCTTTCTCAAGGTGTCTACCTGCGAAAAATCTATTCAACAGCCGATCTTTCTTTAACCTATATTGGTACGGTGATATTTCTAGTGAATACGTCCTTCTTTCGTAACGAGATCGAAAGTCTTCCCATTGTCTCCGAACAAAACCAATTTTTCATGGCGTATCAGAACCAATTTTATAGTACCGCAAATGACGAGCAAACCGTAGCTGCGTATCAAAATACCTTGCAGCAAAAAATGGAAACCTTCCAGCGATCGATCGGCTCCATGACGTTTGATAATCGCCAGTACTACTACGCAATGGATCGGAAGACGATGCCGAATATGACCTTCATTTATTTACTGCCTGAAAATCAAGTCTTAGCTGATCTTTATAAACTACAAGGCCTTTCCATCGCTGTGAGTTTGCCTTTTTTATGTTTGATTATTGTTGTGATTCGGAAAATAAGCAATCAGCTGACCCGCCCTTTAGCTGACTTGGCTTCGCAAATGGCCGTTCTGCGGAAAACGAAAAAACTGGCCTCTTTAAAGACCCTCGCTGTCCCAGAAAATAGTCAAGAAGAGATCATGGTCCTTTATGAAAGCTACAATACGATGATCGATGAATTAAATGCCTTGATCAAGGACAATTATGAAATGCGTATATTGTCCCAAGAAATCGAATTTAAAGGATTGCAAGCGCAATTAGATCCACATTTTCTATACAATACGTTAGACTCGATCAACTGGATCGCCATTGAAAATCAGCAGTGGCAGATCTCAGAGATGGTCACCTCCCTTGCCTATTTGTTTCGAAAAAAAATCGATACCAAGTCTGACTTCACAACGCTACAAGATGAATTAGATATCGTGCACGCCTATATCAATATTCAAAACGTTCGCTTCGGGAAACGGATCGAGTATATCGAAGTAATTTTGGTGAATGACTTGTCCTTTAAGATTCCTAAGTTACTGATTCAACCATTGATTGAAAATGTCTTTAAATACGCCGTCAATGATATGAAGGAGACATGTCGCCTCGTCCTTACGATTGAACAACAAGCAACCTTTCTCCAAGTCAGTGTCTCTGACAATGGCCCTGGTTTTAAAGCCAACTTCTCGATTGAAAAAGAAGGCGGCATCGGATTGACCAATATTCAAAAACGATTGCAACTGCATTATGGTGATCAAGCGTCCTTAGCCATCGTCTCCTCGATTCCCTTCAAAAAGACGACGGTGCGCTTTGTGATCCCCTTAAAAGGAGTGAGTGAAACATGAAAAATATCCTCGTTGTTGACGATGAACCCTTGATAGCAAATGGTGTGGCTAACCTCGTTGCTTCTTTTGATTTCCCATTAGTGGTCAAAGGAATTTACACAGACAGTGAAGAAGCCTTGGCATTTTGTCAGCAAAACACCATCGACATCGTGATTACCGACATCAATATGCCTAAAGTCAATGGACTTGCCTTGATCAAAAAATTAAAAGCCATCAATCCTGCGATTCAAATCATTATTTTGACAGGCTTTGGCAGCTTCTCCTTTGCCAAAGAAGCGATGGCTTTAGGGGTCAAATTTTTCCTTGAAAAACCTGTTTTTCCGAGCAAGCTTTCAGAAGCGTTGGCTGAGACGATCGAACGTTCTGAACGTCGTCAAATGGAATCTACCCTCTATTTAAAACAACAAATTGAACAATACATCAATAGCTGCGGAGAAGAACCGCTGCCTGAATCGTTCGTTTTTCCATTTTGTATGTACTTATTTGATTCGAAATTCTATCACGCCATCGCCAAGCGGATCGAAAGCTATGAGAACCATCACGAGTTGGTGATCGGTCATCAAAACAAAGTTGGCTATATCCTGAACTTCAGTACGGAAAATACCTTTAATCTCTTTTTTAAAACGAAGGTACAGGCTGCGCATCTAGGAAAAGGGATCGCCATCAATTGCTGGGTCGAAACCCCCGAAAAATTTTTACTCAGTTATCATTTAGGCAAGCGGAACTTGGATAAGGAGTTTTATTTTGATACCTTTGAAGTCATCCAAGAAGCCCAAATCTCACAAGAAAATGTCTATGAAAATAGTCTCTATATGGAATACCGTGAAAAACTTTTGGCATTGATCGACAAAGGCGAACTGACTTTAGCCCAAGTTCTTACGGAAAACTTTTTTTCTACCTGTCGCATGGAGCTTTACCCTGTCCAACTATTGCGGCTGCAGGTCAACGATTTGTTATCGGCAATTTTTGAAAACCATCGCATCAAAAAAGACATCTACTTTGATGACTATTCCCCAAAGATCATGCTCTTGAATAATTGGCACGAACTCCAGTTTATGCTGCTTCACTGTATCGATTTGATGCGGGGCAGCTTAGACGATAGCGAGAACATGCAGCTGTCCCAAAAAGTCAACCTGATCATCGAAGAATATTATGACCATGAAGCATTGTCATTGAAATGGATCGCCGCCCATCTTTTGTACTTAAATCCTGAATACTTAGGAAAAACCTATTACAAAGAAACCGGGATTCGCTTCAATCAAAAATTAGCCGAATACCGCATCCAAAAAGCACAAGAACTGCTGAAGAAAAACTACAAAGTCTACGAAGTGGCAGCGATGACGGGCTTTAGTAATGCCCCCGAATATTTTGTTCAAACGTTTAAAAAGATTACCGGTATGACACCAAAGAAATTTTTGAAGCAGCAAGAAAAAGCACTTCTCTCTTAACGTTTCTTCTATCCGAAATGACTGTGTTGCTATTTCAACAAAAGAGGTAGTCCGCTCACATTCGTGAGCGAACTACCTCTTTGACTAACCAGTAATTGATGTCAAACAATTGATGCGACCGTGTTCGTTTTAAGAAATAAACATTTTTGTCTAGCTTACAGCGTAAAGACTTCCTTTAACTCCTGTGTCACTGGCGAATCATCCGGATTTGTTTCCATAAGTTCTGCCATGTACTGCCACCATTTTTGGTTGATCTCGGTTGCCGCTAACTGCTGCCAGCGGGTTTCATCTTCAATCTCAAGGTAGCCAAACAACGCAAGGCTTTCTGGATCTAAGAAAATCTGGTAGCTTTTCGCCCCGTGTGCTATGAGCTGCTCTTTTAGTTCTGGCCATAGTTCGCGATGCCGTTTTTCATATTCTGCTTCATAACCAGGATGTAGCTTCATCCGAATCGCTTTTTTGATCATCTTTGTCTGCTCCTCTCTTTATTACGTAAGGTGTTCTGCTTAACAAAATGAAACCAATAGTTCAGTAAATGCTAAAACTGTCAGTGATTGCCCGTAAGGCATTGCTGTAATCGCGATGTTTTTGTAGTACGCCAAGTCTTCTCCCATTCCAGTACCGATGGAAACATTTTGGACTTCTCCATCTTCTGCGACTTGTTCGATCAAACCGGCTAACGCTTTATAGGCAACATCTTCCCAAGCTTTGTCAATGTAACGCTTATGAACGGCTTTTAAAATCCCATAGGCAAAACCAGCCGTCGCAGAAGCCTCCACATACGAGCTAGGATCATCTAACAAGGTGTGCCACAAACCACTTTCATCTTGCATTTCTTGCAAGGCAGCTAGTTGGTCTAAGAGGGTATTGATCAAGAAGCCTCGTAACGCATCTCCTTCTTGCAAGTCGAGAATGTCAATGATCTCAGGAATCGCAATGGTGATCCAGCAGTTGCCTCTTGCCCAAAGCGCTTGCGCATAATTGTGGCGTTCTTCAAAGGTCCAGCCGTGGAACCAAAGACCAGTTTTTTTATCAACTAAGTATTTGATATGGATCATAAATTGTTGTTTTGCTTCTTCGATATAGGCCGGACGATTCAGCAACATGCCAATTTTCGCCAAAGGCAAAGCGGTCATCATCAAGGTATCGTCCCAAAGCTGGTTGCGATTTTCTGGTCCATAGGTCGCATGCTGCAGACCATTTTCATCGGTTCGCGGCATATCATGCATGACCCATTCCGCCCATTGTTCAAGGTACGGCAAGTAACGAGAATCTTTGGTGTCTTCATAAAGATACGCCATTGCCAAAAGCGGCGCCATCGTGTTGACATTTTTAGGCGGCGCGCCTTCTAACATCCGCTGCTCAAACCATTCTTCCACAACTTGGAGCGCTTTGGGATTTTTGGTGATTTGGTAGTTTTTATAAATGCCGTATAGTCCCACCCCTTGCGGCCAGTTCCAAATCCCCCAGCTTTTATCATCAACGATCAAGCCGTCAAATTCTAATAGAAATTCGCCATTATCATCCTTGATCGTCGTTAAATTTTCGATCATGCGATCAATTTTTTCTTCTACAACACGTTTTTCCACAAATAACTGTTCTAAAATCACCATTGGGTTCATCCTCTCATTTCTCTTTGATAGATTGATCGTAACACGCTTACATTTACACAAAAATAGCAGTTATTGACACTTTACTATCTATTCTTGTATGATAAAAACAAACGAGTACGAAAGGAGCCAATCATGGAGAAGCAAAGTGCGGATACGATGATCAACGATCGTTTTGAGGCCTTTCATATCAAAGACATCGTAGAAGAAAACAATACCCTTTATCATTACCATAGTTTTTATGAGATTCACTGTACCTTAAAAGGATCAGCGGTCTTCTTTATCGATGGCGGAGAATTCCCTCTAGAACCTGGTACGATCATCTTGATTCCTCCAAACGTCTTGCATCGAATCGTTCATCAAACTTCTGATTTTTTCGAGCGAACCTACCTGTATATCAATCCTAGTTATCTCGCTGCCCTCTCCACTACCCAAACAGATCTCACTGCCTGTTTTCGTAGCAACGGCGGCATCAACAGTCGTATTTTATCGATCGATGCCGACCAACTAGACCAGCTATTGCGTCCTTTACGCAAAAAAACGGATAGCAATTATGGCACCGACTTACTTTATCAAAATCATTTGATTGCGTTTTTGATTTCCATCAATACGATTGCCTATCAGGAAAAAGAACCGCTATTTTTATCCGACTCACTCTATAAAAATAAAGACATTTTGGCTGCTATTACCTATATCAATCAGCATTTGACCGCTGATCTCTCCTTAGAGACCGTCGCCAAAGCCCTTTTCATGAGCCCATACTCGCTTTCAAGGACCTTCAAAAAAGAAACTGGCGTCGCCTTTCATGCCTATGTGGTAAAGAAACGACTCTTAAAGAGCAAAGAAATTTTACGTAAAACCAGAAGCGCCACCGCCACGTTCGAAGCTTGCGGCTTCAACTCCTATACCCATTTTTTACGCTGCTTTAAACAAGAATTTCAGCTGACACCAAAAGAATTTTTACAAGAAGAAGCCCAAAATCAGTTTGTCCGTTTTACGCATTTTGCAGGGAAAAAATAGCACGCCGTTGCAAAGCGCCAATCATTGGCTCGTGAAAAAAGAGTTGCTGCTTCCCTTTCCTGATGTTAGATGACACAATACAAAAAGAATGACACGAGGAAATGTGTCATTCTTTTTGTATGCTATAAAACTTCCCCATTTGAAGCGATCACTTTTTTATACCACTCAAAGGATTTTTTCTTGGTTCGTTTCAAGGTGCCGTTGCCTTGATCATCTCGATCCACATAGATAAAGCCATAGCGTTTACTCATTTGACCGGTACTGGCTGCTACAAGATCAATACAACCCCAAGTAGTATAACCAAGTAGTTCCACGCCATCGATCATCACCGCATCTTTGAAGGCTTGAATATGTTTTTTTAAATAGTTGATCCGATAATCGTCTGCGACAAACCCGTTCTCATCAGGGGTATCGATCGCCCCTAACCCATTTTCTACGATAAACAACGGTTTTTGATAGCGATCATACAATTGATTCAATGAATTTCTCAGTCCTAACGGATCAATCTGCCACCCCCACTCAGTCGATGGTAGATGTTCATTTTTAATTGATGGAAAGAGATTCCCGGTCGCTTGCGCATAGTCTTCTGGATGGGCACTGACCGTTCGCGAACAGTAATAAGAAAAACTGACAAAATCAACAGGAGAAGCCGCTAAAATCGCCTCGTCTTCAGGTGTCATTTTGATCGTTAAGCCTTCTCGCTCAAATTTTTTCAAGGCATAATTGGGGTATTTGCCTCGGGCTTGCACATCGATAAAGAAATAGCCTTCGCGATCACGATTGATTGCTTCTTGGTAATCTTCAGGTCGGCAAGTATAAGGATAATGACTGCCGCCAGCCAGCATACAGCCGACTTTATTGGTCGGATCGATCTCATGAGCTTTTTTGGTTGCTAAGGCACTGGCGACTAACTGATGATGCGCTGCTTGGTATTTGATTTCTTGACGATTGTCCCCTTCTTTAAAGACGATCCCGCCACCTACAAAGGGCTGATGCAGCAAAATATTGATTTCATTGATCGTCAGCCAATATTTGACCAACCCGCGATAGCGCTGGAAGACGGTTTCCGCATAGGTCACATAGAAATCAATGAGCCGACGATTTTTCCAGCCCCCAAATTCCTTGATCAAATGCAGCGGAACATCGAAGTGGGCAATCGTGACCAATGGCTCGATTTGATGTTTTCTCAATTCTTTGAAGATTTTCTCATAAAAAAGCAGTCCTTCTTCGTTGGGCTCTTCGTCATTGCCATTTGGAAAAATCCTTGACCAAGAAAGTGACATCCGATACACGTTAAAACCCATTTCGGCAAAAAGGGTAATATCTTCCATATAATGGTGATACATATCAATGGCCGTTTGGGCTGGATAAAAAGAATCTTCCTGCCATTCTAACATCTTCAACTCACCAGCAGCGACTCTTGCGCGATCAGGACCAGTTGGTAAGAGGTCGACATTTGATAAGCCACGTCCTCCTGCTAATACACCACCTTCTGCTTGATTGGCAGCCGTTGCACCGCCCCATAAAAAATCATCTGATAATCCCATGTTATTTCCTCCTAAACTTTGACTACAAGTACTTCCTCTTCTTTAGCTACCAAACCTTCTTTCACACGTTCGACTGCGGTATATTGTGGTGTATTGGTAACGATGATCGGTACTTGTGTGACATATCCTGCAGCTTTTATCTGCGGTACATCAAACGTCAGCAATCGCTGCCCTTTTGTAACTTTTTGCTCTGCTTCTACTAAAGCATCAAAATACTGACCATTTAGTTCCACTGTGTCTAAACCGACATGGATCAACAATTCGATTCCGGTGTCTGAAACCAAGCCAATCGCGTGTTTGGTAGGAAAAACAGCAGCGACTTTTCCATCAAAAGGCGCAATGACTTCACCGATGGGTTCATCGACCGCAAATCCTTTTCCGAGTGCTTCAGAAGCAAATGCGTCATCTTTGACTTGATTCAACGGAATCACGATTCCCGGTACAGGATTGATCAAGCCGGTATCTTCTAGTACTACTGCTTTCATCTCCGGAAAATCAATTGTCACTTTTGTTTCATATTTGAAACTTAAGACATAGGTAACGGCCCCACTCACCACAGCTGCAATCACCAATGCGATAATGATGTTCCAAAAATAGCGCATCGTATCATCACCGATATATAGTAAGATTGCTGGGAGACCAGACGAACCGGTCGCAAAGCGATGCGTATTGGTCAAGCCAGCATACAAACCACCAGAAGCCCCACCAATCATTGCCGCAACCAACGGATATTTTTTGGGCAAATTGATGCCATATAAAGCGGGTTCGGTAATCCCCATGTAGGCAGTGATTGCCCCTGATACCGCCAACTGCTTAGTTTTTTTCTCTTTCGTACGCAATGCGACAACTGCTACTGCGGTTGCTTGAGCAATGTTTGAGACCAATGCCCCTGGACCAAAAATACTGTCATACCCAAGTTCTGCCATTTGCATCACCCCTAAAGGAGCAATCCCATTGTGCAATCCAAACATCACCATGATTGGCAAAAAGCCCCCAATCAAAACCGCTGGAACCCAGCTAGCATGGACACTTAAGAAGGTAAAGAAAGTTGCCAAATAACCACCCAAGATACTACCGATCGGTCCAAATAGCGAGAAGGCTAATGTACCCATTATCAAGAATGTTAGCATCGGAACAAAAACCAGCTCCACTGATTTTGGAATCACTTTGTTCAAAAACTTTTCGACATACGATTGGAAAAAAATCACGATCAGGATCGGAATGACTGATCCCGTATAATTTGCTAATGTAAAAGGAATAACCCCAAAAAAGTGAACGGGTTCGCCTGCTGTGACCAAGGCACCCCAATTAGGATGCATCATCATAGCAGCCACTGAAGCCGCTAAAATCGGATTGCATCGCAATTTTTGTGCCACAGTGAAGGCCAGGATCATTGGTAAGAAGAAGAAAACACCATCTGCAAAAAGATTCAGCATGTAATAGGTTTGCGAATCAGCCGTGATCACATCAAAAACGATCAATAAAGCCAAAACTGCCTTAACCATTCCGGCACCGGACAGTGCGGGAATAATTGGTTGAAACGTTCCTGCCACAAAATCGATCACTGCAGCTGCTGGTCCTTTTTTCTCCCCAGGTTCCGACGCCCCTGATGATTGAAGCGAAACCAATTTTGTGACTTCTTCATAGACATCTTTGACATGTGTTCCGATCACGACTTGATGTACCCCTGCGTTATTGATGTATTTGGCAACCCCATCGAGCGCCTCTAGTTCTCCTTGATCTATACGCTTTTCTTCATTGACTTTAAAGCGCAATCGGGTTTGACAGTGATAGGCATCCGTGATATTTTCTTGTCCCCCCAGATACTGGACGATTTTTTTTGCTAATGATTGATAATTTTCACTCATACATTCCACCCCTAAATAAATTTCAAAGAAAATCTATGTTGTATGTGCTTACCGGTATAACATACTGTTCTTTCTGCCAGCAATGTACCATTTATAGAGAGCGTTTCCAATATATTTTCCTAAAGACGAAATGGATTTCATCTTTTCATTAAAAACCGCTCTTTTTTCGAAATCCATTCCATTAAAAGACCAAACATCGCCTTGACGAAGCCACTAGAAACAATGATATAATTTACTAGATGATTGTGTTACTTTTGATTTATCGCGATCATAATAGGCTTTTTCAACGTAATGGACCCACCAACCGAAAAAGAGCGCCCCGATGATCCCGCAACAACGGATCAAACCACTGCTTCTTCCCCCAACCATTGAAGCAATCCTTACTGAATCAACGATTTGGTCTAGTCTGTTATGAACGGCTATTCTGGGTTGGATTTATAAAAAACAGGCGAAGGGAACGAAGAAACATGACAAACGCGAAACAAGCAATACCCCCAAAAACGATTTTCTTTCATGAAGAAGCTTTTCAAAAAACAGATCAAACGATCATTCGCTGGTTAGGAAACTCCGGTATTCTTCTAAACAGCCGTGGTACATGTATCATGGTCGATCCGGTCTTAGAAGGATTTGACCTGCCGTTACTGATCGATCTGCCAATCAAACCGACGGCAGTCCCTCACTTAGATGCGGTATTGATCACCCATTCAGATAATGATCACTACGGCATTCCGACGATTGAAAAATTAGTCCCGATTACCGATAGCTTCCATGGACCCAAATATGTTGCCGAACTTATGCAAGAGCACTTTCAAGTTGCTGCCCAAGGTCACGAAATCTATGATTCATTCACCGTTAAAAATTTGGAGATTTCTTTAACAAAGGCGTATCACCTTTGGCAAAATGAGACGACAAAATTTGACCGTGTCTTCCAAATTGAGGACTATTGCGGCTTTTGGATCGATACTCCGGATGGTTCCTTGTGGATTCCTGGCGATTCTCGTCTTTTACCAGAACAATTAGAGATGCCTCAACCAGATGCGATCTTATTTGACTTTAACGACAACGCTTGGCATATCGGCTTTGAGAACGCCGTGAAACTGGCAAATACCTATCCTCATGCTGAATTGATCCTCTCCCATTGGGGAACAGTGGATGCTCCGCATATCGATGCTTTTAATGGGGACCCTGAAGCTTTGTACGATCGGATCGTCAATCCGAAACGGATTCGTCTAGTTGCTGCCGGTGAGCCGATCGAATTGAAATCAACCACTTCCAACAATTTAGAATAGGGAAAAAGGACCACACCATTTTTGGTGTGGTCCTTTTATTCTTCTGCCATCTCTTTAAACGTCGTTCTTCGACTCGTTTCTAAATAACGAGCGTTGCTGATTTTCATTTGGATATTCTCCTGATAATCGAGGGAAAAAATCTGAGCAAACAAAACCGTCAAAAGGAATTGAATCGATTCTTCTGTGGAAAAATTTCCGATTTTAGAATATAGTTTTTCTCGGCTAGCAATCGTCAAGACGATCGTCGAATAGTCCCGCAAATAGTTGTCCCCACCACTCGTAAGACTGATAATTGGCACACCATTTTTCAGCAATGTTTTCACATTTTTCATAGGATAGGTCTCTGAATTATTGCCAGAATAAGAGATAAGAATGGCACAATCCTGCGGGGTCAGCGTTTGGGAAATCAAGCCCGCTTCGTCCGTATCCGCAACAAAGGCTTTTTTATGAATCGTGTTTAAGTTGCGTTTAAACAGCTGCCCGAAATACGAATTTGGACTACGCCCATAGATGACAACGTTTTGAGCGCCATTGATGAGTCGAGCGGCTTGATTCAGGTCTTTTACCGTCATAAGTGCCGCTGTTTCTTTAATCGTCTGCATGCGCAAGTTCGCCAAGTTTTCAATGATTTCTAATGTGTCTGCCGCCTCACCAAAAGGGATATTCACATCGATCGTTGCTGAGCCATCATCAAAGTGTGCCAGTTCATGCACGAAGGCATACACAAATTCTTTCCAACCGGAAAAGCCAAAATATTTTGCAAAACGGACTAACGTCGGCTTTGAGGTATGGGTCAGTTTTGCGATTTCTTCCATAGTATACTCACTGACTTTTTCCCGATTGCCTAGTAAAAAATCACCGATCGTCCTTCTTGCATCATTTTGTTTAAACGCTGCTTCTTCAATTTTTTGAAAAAGATACATCTGGTTCTCCCTTCTGATTGCTGCTGTTAGTTTTACACGTCCCATTCATTCACGTTTCTTTCTATCTAAAAGCACTGAAAGTGATGAATTGAAGACAGAAAAGCGTGGAGCACGCCAGCGTATGCCTACCCTCGTTCAAAATACAAAAAGAATTTATTTCCCAAAAGGGCGATCATACCAATCAGACATAGCGTGCCCCCTGATAAGATCATCTGCATCCCTGCTGTTTCATTGCCGCTGACTAGTATCAGCAAGCGTGATGCATAGGGTGCGAGCGTGACCCCTAAATTGTAAGCAACGATCGAGACGATCGTGCCAAACTTAGCTTCTGCTTCACCACCAGTCGTCAGCAAGTGGGTGAAAAAAGGCATGATGCTGCGAAAGGCAAAGCCTAATAATAAAGAACAACCCAAGAGTAGCCCCACTGTCTGCAATGGATAAGTCAAATAGATGCTGCTTCCTGCAAGCAATGCCGCAATGGGCAGCAACCAGCGATGTAGGCGACTGTATATCAAGCCAAAGGCATTGCCGGCGATAAATGCTCCCGTCGCAATGGCGGCAATCATGTTACTGCCTTCAGTGGCGTCCCCGATTCCTTTTTCCAATAACAATGGTGTGATCTGTAAATTGTAATTAATAAATAAGACAACGATTAGAAACAAGAGCACACCCAGAACGAATGATCGCTGTTTCCGTTCTTTTGAAACCGTGACGTTCGCCAATAACGTCTCATTAGTCACAGCCTGTGTTTCGTTTGGAATAAACAGCTGGACAAAGAAGAGACTGATCAGGGCAAAGCCATAAACCAAGAAGGACATTTCCCAACTGATTTTCACTAGCTGCCCAACCAGCAAAGTCATAAAGATACCACCTAAACCACCGACGGCACTTTCTAATCCAAGAGCTTTGGCTTTCTTTTGCGGCTCATTTTGAAACAGCAAACTAATCATTTGAATCGCCAAACGATTGAATAAGCCGATCCCGAAGCCAAGAATCCCTCGAGAAAGAAACAAGACGGGAAAGCTCCCCTGATACCATGCCGGCAGCGTGCCAAAAACCGCCACAATGACCAAGCCGGTGACCATCGTGTATTTTTTGCCGATCCTTTTTTCGATCATGCTGGTAGTAAAAATTCCCAGTAAAAGAAACAATGATGGAATCGTGGTCAGTAACCCAATGTAGACCGCATCAACTTCTGGGAAGCTTGCCGCAATCGCTGGGACATTGGCAGAAATCGCCGGTGCCGAATAGACAACCATTGCCACCGACAGCAGTGCCAACAACTTCATAGAAAAAAATTTCATAAATACCCCTTTCCTTAAAAACACCTTTTCTTCCTTGTCTCTGAACCCAATAGTCCAAGATGACAAAGTGATCCTTTCACTACCTTATTATTCGCTAGATTGTCCTCGTTGACCAATGCTTAACGCGCTTGGGCTTTATGCTTGAAAAGCATTGGTCTTCTGTATTTTACTAGGTTTCTATGGCGATTGCTGGAACTCATTTATGTTTGTCTAAAAAAAAGAAACCTTGCAGTATGTTTTCTGCAAGGTTTCCTTCTTTTCATAAATCGACTGTAACTACTCAGAATGCTTTAGTGAATTGATTGCTGTAACTGTTCCATAACGTCTTTCGTAATTGTCTCAACGGTGATACCAAGTTCAGATAAAACGTCCGCTGCCCGGTAATTATCATAAAATTTCTTTTCTAAGCCATAGTTTTTGACGACAATCTCACGATCACCCAGGTAGCTGGCAATCATTTGTCCATAGCCACCCTCTCGTATGCCATCTTCCAACGTGACAACGAGTTTGTGCGATCGTGCCACAGCATCCAACAACTCTTTGTCGACCCCTGAAATAAACTTAGGATTGATCACCGTTGGCGTAATTCCATGTTGCATTTTCAATTGTTCTGCGATCTCTTCCGCTAGCGCATAAAAGTTCCCAACACCGACGATGGCTACCTGCGTGCCAGCTTGAGTCACTTCATTTTTTTGATCACTGTAGTCAGTAGAGACTGTCACTGCCATTTCGTTGACAGGTCCAACCGGTACCCGGATCGCAACTGGTGCGTTGGTTTGTTCCAGCGACCAATCCAACATTGCCAGATATTCTTCTTTAGAGGTTGGCGCAAGATAAATAAGGTTGGGAATATGTGCCAAAAATGGAATATCAAAAATTCCCAAATGGCTCTCGTCATTCATGCCGTGAATCGATGCACCATATACCAGAATCGTTCCAGGCAGATGATTTAAGGCCAAATCATGGGAAATTTGATCAAAACTACGTTGCATAAAGGTAGAAAAAACGGCCCAGACAGGTTTTGCTCCATTTTTTGCTAACCCAGCAACCATCGATACCGCATGTTCTTCTGCAATACCTACATCTACAAATTGTTTGCCTGCTTTTTCTCTTTGTTCCGGAGAAAAAAGCAGCATCGGTGTACCAGCGTTTACTGCCACGACTTTAGGATCTGACGCCATTTTTTCTAATAAATAATCCGTCGTTAAGCTATTGTACGTTACTTGATTGCCGCCAGTAGAAATATATTCGCCGGTTTCTAAATGAAAGGGACCGCCTGCATGAAACTTTTCACGATTTTCTTCCGCAAACTTGAAGCCTTTGCCTTTGATCGTATGAATGTGTAATAAAACAGGATGATCAACATCTTTCACTTTTTCAAATAAAGCAATCAATGCAGCGAGGTCATTTCCTTCATCCAAATAGTGGTACTCAAAACCAATCGCTTTGAACAGATTGTCTGCTGCTTGCCCCTTTGTTTCTCGCAATACTCGCAAATTCTGATACATCCCCCCATGGTTTTCTGCGATCGATTGGTCATTGTCGTTGAGGACCACGATGGTATTGGTGCCTAATTCCACGATATTGTTCAAGCCTTCAAACGCTAACCCGCCTGATAGAGAACCATCACCAATCACGGCAACGACGTTATACGTTTCATTTTTTAGTTCACGGGCTTTCGCCACACCATTTGCCAGCGAAACTGACGTGGAGGTATGTCCGACCGTAAAGAGATCGTGCTCGCTTTCTTTCGGATTCGTGTAACCAGAAACCGCACCATACTGCGCAGCATCAAGAAAGGCATGGGCGCGTCCCGTCAACATTTTATGGATATAGGTCTGATGGGACACATCAAAAATCAGCTTATCTGTGGGGGAATCAAAGACTTTATGCAACGCAATCGTCATCTCAACCATCCCCAGATTGGGGCCATTGTGCCCCCCATGGTGACTGATTTTTTCCAATAAGGCAGTTCGTGCTTCTACTACCAGTTCTTGAAGTTGCCCACTGGTCAATTCTTTTAACGCTTTGGGGCTTTTGATTTTTTCTAATAACATGTACGTACCTCCTGTAGTAATGTTTGAATGATTCGTGTGTTTGCTCACAAGGAAAAAGACACGAAATCGAAATGAGTGGATCGTTCTCTAGAATGAAAAACGTGGCCATAAGAGCTAGACGCTCTTTTTAAAATTCCTGTCAAACCAAGAAATAGCAAGTTATCCTAAAGGGAAATCGTGATTTTTTTGAGTTTCAACAATCGCTGCTCATTTCTTCTATCTAAAAAGATACCACCTAGAGTTCACTTTAGGTCAAGCACTTTTTGTGAATTTATTCTATTTTGATCCTATCTTTACTGCATGCCCGCCATAATGATACAAAAAAAAGATAAGAAGCGCTTGCTTCTTATCTCGGATTTTACTTGTTCAATGGTCATTCTTAAGAAACCTAAATTTTTTCATTGACCACTTATTCTTCTTTCTCTAAGCCAACAAGCACTCGCTGTTTACGGTTCGATTCTTCTGCAATAAAGTTTAAAACTGTTTTCAATTCGCTAGGCGTTGCCTTTTTCTGTAAGATCGAGAAGTTTCGATGATATTTTATCATGATTGTTTCTACTTTTTCTTTCTCAGTCATTGAGCTTCTCCTCCAATTCTTCCTTTGTGTATGTTAATGGCAAAGCGAACGATACATTGTCAACTGCCATCAACGTATGAGAATGGCGATTTTGAAAATCTTTTATAAAAATATTAACGGTCACATTTTCTTTATACAATTCCTTCATTTTAATCAAGTTATATCTTGATTGAAAAAAAGCATTTATAAAATGTTCTTTAGGAACAAAGCGTCCTTCTATTTTTTCACGTTGCTTCGTATAATTCCAAGCAATAAAAGGATCTTGATAGATATAATAGATAAGCACATCATAATTCTTTTTTAAGCATCGCGCAATATTTTGATCAGCTTTTTTAGTGGGTGAAACAAGAATCATTTATTGCGAGAAGTAAGATGGCAAAAATTTCTGTTAATGAACTATACGCAAAAAAACAGACTACATTTGTCATGCAGTCTGCTTTTCCAACTTTTTCTTAATTTAGTGTTTGTCCCACTGTTTTCCGAAAGATTGTTGTTGTGATTCGACATGTCCTCGATGGCCATATACAGGTATTTGATTCAATTGGTTTTCAATTACTTGAAACTCGGTATCTGTAAGCTGTACATCCCAAGCAGCTAGATTTTCCAAAATCCTGCCTCGATTTTTTGATCCAGGAATCGGCACTGCATTCGGGTACTTGTGAAGCATCCACGCCAATGAAATTTGGGCATTTGTCGCCTGCTTTGCTTGAGCGACTTCTGCTAGCATATTTAAAATCGGTTGATTGGCTACGAGGTTTTCTTTAGCCAGCTGAGGGACGAATTTGCGAACATCATCCCCTTCAAAGGATGTATCTGGTGTGACTTTTCCAGATAAAAACCCACTAGCGATTGGTGAAAAAGGAACGACGGCGATCTCGTTCTCAAGACAATAGGGGAAAATCTCTCGCTCACAATCACGCTCAACCATTGAATAGAGATTTTGCACAGCACCAACGGGGGTAATCCCATGTGCTTTAGCAAGTGTCTCCACGGAAACTTGTGAGAGTCCCCATTCTCTGATCATACCTTCTTTGATCAATCGTCCCATCACCTCAGCTATTTCTTCTATAGAAATCTGTTCATTGATTCGATGAAGATAATAGAGATCAATATAATCGGTGCGCAGTTTTTCCATTGAAGCAACCAAATGGTTACGGATGGCTGTGTAAAGAGTTGTGCTTTCATTCACTTCTTTTTCGTCGAGATGATACTTGGTGGCAAGAACAACTTTGTTTCGAAAAGGCGACAGTGCTTTACCCACCAACTCCTCATTATGTCCAGAATAAAACATTTCTTTTCCATAAGCTTCTGCTGTATCAAAAAATGTACAGCCAAATTCGTAAGCTTTGCGAATAGATGCAATACTCTCTTTTTCTTCTGGCACCTTTCCATATCCGTGAGAAAACCCCATACACCCCATTCCGATTGGCGAAACTGCTAAACTTCTGATTTTTCTATTCTTCATATTATAATTCCCTCCTCCATCGATACTTTGTGTGCTCGCTAAGCTAGCTAAACTTTAGCATCTTCGAGTCACTCGAAGTCAAGGAGTTTCTAACAATCATTTTTCTTCCACCTTTTTTCTTTTTGAGGCTCTCAAATAGGAAGCTACTTTTCTCCACAAAATTATCTGTGCTATAATACGCGATATAAAAAGAAAATGATCTACAACAGTTTTTACTAATACGTTCAAACGACTTGCTTGACTTCAGCAAATTATGAAAGGCGTGACCAACATTTACTCTATCAAAGAAGCAGCCACGATCACTGAATTGTCTGAACACACGATTCGCTATTATACCGATATGGGTTTGGTTCCTAGTTTGATCAGGGACAAAAACAACAGACGGGTTTTTAATCAGACTTCCATCAATTGGTTAACTGGTATCAAGAATTTGCGCGAAACAGGCATGTCTTTAGAAGCCATTAAGCATTATATTTCGCTTTGCCTCCTTGGCGATTCGACGATCAAAGAAAGAGCCGACATCATTCAATCGCAAAAAGAAAAAGCGCTCGTTAAACTTACAGAAGCGCAAAAACGAGTCGCTTATTTAGAAAAGAAAAGCAATACCTATCAAGAGCTCATCAACCAGAAAACAGCTTCTAACGATCCATTGAATCCGGCAACTTGGGAGGAGGAAGCAGTATTGCGGAATAGAACTTGAATGAAGATATTTTACCAATGATTTGGATCAATAGACACTTAATTTTTTGATGATTATATTCGTATAGTGCTGAAATAGACTATTCATTACTAAAAAACTGCCATTAAACAGGATTCATTCCCTGCTTAATGGCAGTTTGCTTATTTCCGATACATCTTCAATTCCAAGAACAAATCATTATAGATGCCAAGATACTCAGCACCTAAGTTTTCATAGACTTCGAGGTGTTCCATCAATTCATCGGATGGATAGAACTGTTCGTCTTCGGTGATCTCGTCAGGCAGTAAGGCCATGGCTTCTTGGTTAGGTGTGGAATAGCCGATGTACTCTGCGTTTTGTGCAGCATTCTCGGGTTCCAGCATAAAGTTCAAGAAGGCATAAGCGCCGGCTTCGTTTTGTGAGGTCTTAGGAATGACCATATTATCAAACCACAAGTTGGAGCCTTCCGAAGGGATCACATAATGAATGTGTTCATTTTCGTACATCATGTCGGCTGCTTCCCCAGAAAATGTGACCGCAACCGATGCTTCTTCATTGGCCATGTACATCTTGATTTCATCTGCGACGATGGCTTTGATGTTTGGGGTCATGGTCCGAAGCTTATTGAATGCCTCTTGCAACTGATCATCGTCTTTGCTGTTTAGAGAATAGCCTAAGCTGTCCAAACCTAATCCCATTACTTCACGCGCGCCATCGATCAGCATGATGCTGTTTGCTAATTCGGGTTTCCAAAGATCGTCCCATTGGGTGATCTCACCTTCATCAAAGAATTTATCGTTATAGACGATCCCTAGTGTTCCCCAGAAATAAGGGATCGAATATTGATTGCCCGGATCAAAACTCAGGTCTAAAAAGCGAGGGTCGATATTGTCTAGCCCTTTGATTTTGCTGTGATCCAATGGTTTTAAAAGATTTTGTTCCATCATTTTCTCAATCATGTATTCACTCGGTATGGCGATGTCATAGGACGTACCGCCTTGTTGGATCTTCGTGAACATCGCTTCATTTGAGTCAAAGGTTTCATAATTGACTTTGTAGCCAGTCTCTTCTTCAAACTTACTGATCAAATCAGGGTCGATGTAGTCGCCCCAGTTGTAGATGTTGACGACCTCAGCACCTGCCATACCAGAGGTGCGTTCCAATTCACGGACACCAAAGAGCAAGATCAGGACGATCGCAACAATACCGATAATCAGAGATTGTAGTCGTTTCATCGCAGATTTGCCACCTCCACACGGCGGTTTTTACGTAATTTCTTCGCGCCGTTTTCTTTACTGATAAAGTAATAGCCTACCACCAGAATCATGGAGAATAAGAAGACAAGTGTGCTTAATGCATTGATTTCTAAACTGATTCCTTGACGTGCTCTAGAATAGATCTCTACTGATAAGGTACTAAAGCCATTGCCCGTCACAAAGAATGTCACGGCAAAATCATCAAGTGAATAAGTAAAGGCCATGAAATAGCCGGCGATGATGCCCGGTGTCAAGAAAGGCAAAATGATATTTTTGATGACTTGAAAATTATTCGCGCCTAAATCACGGGCAGCATCGATCATTGAATCGTTCATCTCTTGCAATTTCGGCAAGACCATCAATACCACGATCGGGATACTAAAGGCGATATGCGAAAGCAATACGCTGAAAAAGCCTAAGCTAAACCCACGGAACAAGTTGCCGATCATCGTAAAGAAAATCAAGAAGCTGGCACCAATGATGACATCTGGTGAAACCAGCAAAATATTATTTAAACTCAACAAGGCCGTTCTCGTTCGGCGCTTGCGGGTATAGTAGATGCCCATCGCACCAAATGTGCCAATGATCGTTGCCAGTAATGCTGATAAAAATGCTAGCATAAAGGTGTTCAACACGATGATCATCAAGCGGGTATCTTGAAAGACGGATTGGTAATGTTCAAAAGTGAAACCCGTAAAAGCATTCATGGTGCCTCCTTCATTGAAGGAATAGAAAATCAAATAAAAGATCGGCACGTACAAAAGAATAAAGACGACGATCAGATAAAGATTCGACCAGCGAAATTTTTTCATTTACGTTGCCCTCCTTTTTTCTTTTCTCCCGTAAACAACATCACGAGGAACATGGCGATGATCAAAATGACGCCGATGGTCGAACCCATGCCCCAATTTTGGGTAACGAGAAAGTGCTGCTCGATTGCCGTACCAAGCGTGATCACGCGATTGCCCCCAATCAAACGGGTCAACATGAAGAGGGAGAGCGATGGAATGAAGACGGCTTGGACGCCGCTTTTTACCCCGTTTAACGACAGAGGGAAAATCACTCGTCGAAACGTATCATAGCTGTTTGCCCCTAAATCGCGACTGGCACTGATCAAAGAGGGATTCATTTCTTCTAAGGCATTAAAAATCGGCATGATCATAAAGGGCAGTTCGATATAGACGGCAACCGTCAAAAAGCTAAAGTCGGTAAACAAAATCTGCTTTGGTCCAACACCCATGATTTCTAGAAAATTGTTGACACTACCGTGAATGCCGAAGATGCCAATAAACGCGTAGGCTTTTAACAATAAGTTGACCCACGTTGGTAAGATGATCAACAGCAGCCACAAATCTTTGTGACGCAGCTTAGTTAAGAAATAGGCTGTCGGGTAGCTGATCACTAAGGTAATCAAGGTGATCAAAAAGGCATACCAAACCGAGTTTAAGGTCATGATCAAATATTTGCCAGAACCTAAGTAGCTTTGATAATTGACCAGCGAAAAGTTGCCGTTCATATCAAAAAAGGATTGGTAGATGATCAATAAGACTGGTGCAATAACAAATAGCAATAACCAAAAGACATAGGGTATCGCATAAAAACGACGCATTTTCGTCATTTGCTTTCCCTCCTAATCTTCGTAGCTCTCTAAACGAGCATCAAAATCTTCTTCGGACTCATTGAAACGCATGACGTGGATGTCTTCTGGTTCAAAGGAAAGCCCGATCTTGCTTCCTTCAGTGGCTTTTCTTGTAGAGTGAACCATCCATTCGTTGCCTTGTTCGTCGTAACAAATGATTTCGTAATGCACGCCTCGGAACAATTGCGTGTCTACTTCAACGACCAGCTTGCCTTTTTCCGCCGTCGTCAAATTCAAATCTTCCGGACGGATCACGATCTCAACGGCTTCATTCGGCCGCATCCCGCCATCGACACATTCAAATTGCTTGCCGACAAACTCCACTAAGTTGTCTTCGATCATCGTGCCTGTGACGATGTTGCTTTCACCGACAAAATCCGCCACGAAATGGTTGATTGGTTCATCGTAGATATCCACTGGTGTTCCGCTTTGGACGATCTTCCCTTTGTTCATGACGAAAATCTCATCACTCATGGCCAACGCTTCTTCTTGGTCATGGGTGACAAAAATAAAGGTGATGCCTAGTCGCTGCTGCAATTCCCGCAGCTCGTATTGCATGTCAGTTCGCAATTTCAAGTCCAATGCGGACAATGGTTCATCAAGAAGCAATACTTTGGGTTCATTGACGATCGCTCGTGCGATTGCGACCCGTTGGCGTTGACCTCCTGACATTTCGCTGATTTCACGATTCTCATAACCAGGAAGTTGTACTAACCGTAACGCTTCTAAGACTTTTTTATTCACTTCATCTTTTGGTAATTTTTTGATTCGCAGACCAAATGCCACATTTTCAAAAACGTTCATATGTGGGAATAAGGCATAATCTTGAAAGACAGTATTCACTTGCCGTTGATTGGCAGGAACGTCATTAATTCTTTGTCCATCAAAATAAACGTCGCCTTCTGTTGCGTCCGAAAAACCCGCAATGATGCGTAAAATAGTTGTTTTTCCACAACCTGAAGGACCTAACAATGTATAAAAGCGACCTTCTTCAATATCAAAACTCACTTTTTTCAAAACTGTTTCATCATCATCAAATCGTTTCACCACATTGTTGAATGAAATTATTGTTTTTCCCACACTCTTTCCTCCTGTACTATAAATAAGAATCCGTCACGACTACGAGCACACGGCTTTTTTTGCCGGCGATATTTTTTAATTGATGCGGCTCAGTCGCCTGATAATAGATCGATTGGCCTTTACGAGCCTTGTACTGCGTTTCTCCTAACGACAACGCCACACTGCCCTCTAAGACATAGATAAATGTTTCTGCTAACGATGGTTCAAAGGTCTTGTATTCGCCGGCTTTATCAAAAGTCAGCAAGACTGGCTCCATTTCTTTTTCATTGGAATCGGGAATCAGCCACTTCAATTCATAGCCATTTTCTTCATCATAATAAAGCGTGCTATCTTCTTCGCGATAAACCACTTGATGCTGCGCATTTTCTTCTCGGAAAAATTCCTCTGGTGTCACGCCTAAAACTTCTAAGATCGTAAAAAAAGTTTCCATAGAAGGCGAACTCAAATCACGTTCCAACTGTGAGATATAGCCTTTCGTCAAATCGGTCCGCTCACCTAATTCTTCTTGGGTCAAATTCTTTTGAACGCGCAAATTGCGCAGCTTCTCGCCAATCTCCATGTTCATTCCCCCTTTTATTGACACAACTGCAAGTATAAAAAGTTTGCTATAAGTAAACTTCATGTTTAATTTCACTTTTTCTAGTATACAAATTATTGCAGAAAACACAAGCCTTTTTTCTTCATTTCTTTGAATTCTTTTCTTCCTAATCAAAAAAAGGAGTGATGCTAAATGCTTGTGCTATAAAGGAAACGATTGGCGGTCCCGTCATTTTCGCTTTTCACAGGTTTAAAAGAACATCTTCTATTTTAACGAAGAAAAGGTAGATTTAATAATGATCTGTTTTTACTGATTTTTTGATAAGAAGCCCTGCCTTTTCTTGCTTCACTGGTTAAAAAAATAAAACTTATGGTATTATGAGTACAAACCATCAAAGGAGTGTCTGAAATGACGAATTTCTCTACCTTTCGTGTCATGAATGAACCAAATTTTACTGCTTCACTCACAACTGCAACCCTTGACGAGCTGCCAGCAGGCGATGTGCTTGTCCGTGTTGATTACTCAGATGTTAATTACAAAGATGCTTTGGCAGCAAATGAAAATGGCGGTGTGATTCGCACGTATCCGATGACGCCGGGAATCGATTTAGCAGGGGAAGTCGTGGACAGTCAGTCTGCTGATTTTGCCCCAGGCGATCAAGTTTTAGTGACAGGTTATGGCTTAGGGGTTTCTCACCCAGGCGGTTACAGTCAATTTCAACGGGTCCCAGCCGAGTGGCTCGTGAAACGTTCTGCTGGTTTTTCAGCAAAAGACAGTATGACCTATGGCACGGCTGGGTTCACAGCAGCTTTAGCGGTGCAAGAATTAGAGCAGCTGCACTTAGCAAAAGACGCTGCGATTTTGGTGACAGGTGCGAGCGGTGGCGTTGGCAGTGTCAGCATTGCCTTATTGAAAAAACTGGGCTATACAAATATAGTGGCGCTATCTCGGAAAACCGATGCGCAGTGGTTGTTAGACCTAGGCGCAGCGAAAATCATCCGTCCGGATGAAGTGGTACCCGAAAAGGTCAAACCATTAGCAAAACAATCGTTTGCAGCGGTCATCGATACGGTTGGTGGTCCATTGCTTGCGGCCGTGCTTCCGCAAATCGCTTATGGGGGCGGTGCCTTCTTATGCGGCAATGCTGGTGGGATCAAAATCGAAACGACTGTCTTACCCTTTATTTTGCGTGGGATTCGCGTAATTGGGATCGATTCAGTCAATGTTTCCCATGAAATCCGCACGGCATTATGGGAGAAATTAGCGGGTGAGTGGAATGTGATCGATCAGCTTTACACGAAAGCCATCACTTTGGAAGACTTACCAGAAACGTTGGCAGCTTTATTAGCTGGCACGCACCAAGGACGGACGATCGTTGAGGTGTCACAAGGGAAATGAGAATTTTGATTACGGCTGGCGGTACTTCCGAAAAAATCGATGATGTCCGTGCAATCACGAATCATTCCACGGGTTCACTTGGTCAAGCGATTGCCAATGAATGGCTGCGGTACCCTGAGGTGACCATCGATTACGTTACGACGAAAACTGCCAAGCAACCGCCTACCGATCCACGAGTTACCTGTCATTTCATTGAAGGGACCACGGACTTGTTGGCGCAATTGACCGATTTATTGACGACCCATTCGTATGCTGCCGTGATCCACAGTATGGCAGTTAGTGATTTTACCCCTGCTGCTCATTTTTCAGAAGCAGCCTTTTATGAAGCAATCAACGATGCCCTACCGACTTATGACAACCAGGTCACTCCGGCATTGATGGCACACGTGCTCGCACAATCTGAGGCAACGGCAGGCAAAGTTTCTTCTAATACGGATCATTTGTTTTTAGTGTTGAAGAAAACCCCGAAAGTGATCCAAACCATCAAAGCATTACAGCCGACAACCTTATTAGTCGGATTCAAATTATTAGTAGACGTAGCGGAAGACGAGTTGTTTGCGGTCGCACGAAAAAGTTTGCTGGCTAGCCAAGCGGATTATGTGTTGGCCAACGACTTGACGCAAATTTCAGGAAACCAGCATGTTGGCCACCTTTTGACACAAGAAGGACAAATCGGGACTGGTCGCACAAAAGCTGAGATCGCAACCTTGATCGTTGACACATTACGCAATGACCTGCGTGCTTAGCTAGATGTTTTTTTAGAAAAGGAGAAAGAATCATGAAACAAAAACACGTTCTGCTTGGCGTCAGCGGCAGTATCTCTGCATACAAAGCAGCCGACCTGACCAATGAATTAACCAAAAAGGGCTATGCAGTGGATGTCTTAATGACTCAAAATAGCACACAATTTATTACGCCTTTGACGTTACAGTCATTATCCAAACGCCCGATCCATGTGGATGTTATGCAAGAGCGCCAACCAGATCGGATCAATCATATTGAACTAGCCAAACAAGCCGATCTTTTCTTGCTCGCCCCAGCCAGTGCTAACAGTATTGGCAAGCTGGCGCATGGGTTAGCCGATGATTTGATCTCAACAGTTGCCTTAGCGTTACCGTTATCCGTGCCCCGCTTGATTGCACCAGCCATGAATACCGTCATGTACGAAAACCCGATTGTTCAAAGAAATTTGGGGATTTTGAAAGAAGTCGGCTTCCAAGAGATTGAACCCCGTGAAGCGTTACTGGCTTGCGGTGATTTCGGCAGAGGCGCATTAGCAGCAACAGAAACGATTCTCGAAAAAGCATTGACTGCTTTGGAAGTACGGAGTGTCTAACAATGAAAAAAATATCAACTTTTGAACTTGTCTTAACAGCTTTCTTTTTAGGAATCTTGATTCTTTTAGCATCGGTACCCTTTCTTGGATTTATTCCCTTAGGACCAATCAATGCGACAACGATGCACATTCCTGTCATCATTGCTTCCATTGTATTGGGCCCTCGGATCGGCGGCTTTTTAGGCGGTGCCTTTGGGATCATCAGTATGGTACGTTCGACCTGGATCATCACCCCGCTTTCTTTTGTCTTCTCTCCTTTCGTACCGATTTATGGGAGTGATCAAGGAAGTTGGAAAGCGATCCTCGTAGCGCTGATTCCCCGTATTTTGATTGGTGTCGTTCCTTACTTTGTTTATAAGGGCTGTCAAAAAATCTGGAAAAACAAACAGCAAAGTCTTTCGCTACTAATTGCTGGTGTTGCCGGAGGTTTGACGAATACGATTCTGGTAATGAACTTGATCTACTTCTTGTTCCAGCAAGAATATGCGGTGGTTGTGGGGAAAGCTGGCAATGCTGTTTATGCAGCGATTTTGGGTGTGATCTTCGCCCAAGGTGTACCTGAAGCCATTGTAGCGGGAATCGCCACGATGGCAGTTGGAACCGTCCTTTTGCGCTTAGTCATGAACCGCAAAAAAAATCGTATCTAAAAAAATAGCGACCGCCTAAAGTTAGCTTTTTGGCTAACTTAGGCGGTCGCTTCCCTTTTGAGTGACTCATAAACTTTGTGTCATCTGGAGTGCTTCGACAAGCTCTTGATACTGCTCTTGGGTCAAATACTCTTCATAAAATGTCAGATAATCATCGATATCTGCTTGGGTCAAATAAGGCAGCTCTTGCTTGATTTGCAGTAGCAGTTCCTCGAACTCCTCATCCGTCAGCATATAAGAAGACCAATCATCGGCTTCATCATAGCTATCCCAGTACTCATCATCATAATCATTCTCATACCCATCGTCATAGCTGTCATCCCAGCCATAATCATAGGGAGAAAACAATTCTTCTGGGTCAATCAATTCTTCCGCTGTGGGGATCGCAACGGCAGTATCACTTTTCTTTCCTGTAAAAGTCACCGTAGCTCCGATAGTCGTTTGCAGCTCATCCGCTTGCACGAAGTGAAAAGCCATTTTCTGCTGATTTGTTTTCGTATTGACGGTCATAGCTAAGTCAAACTGCTCGACTTCTTCCAGCATCGTTTCTAATTCGGCGACTTGCTTTTGATCGGCACCGTGTTCTTGGGCATAGGTTGCATAATCTGCCAATTCTTCTTTGGTAAACGTATGGCTGATCGTATCTCCATCTCTTTTGAAAGCATCCGGTTCGAAGGTTTTCAAATAGTCTGCAAACGTCTCATTATGAAAAAGACTGTTCATGGTAAAGAGGTTTTCAGGCGCTTTTTCTGCTTCGGTTGTCTCCTCGTCGTCCTCTGCAAAAGTTCCTTCGCCAAAGTAAGAATCTAAGGTTTCTTGATCGATGCGCAGGTACTTGCCCTCATATTCCCCAGCGTCTGGTGTTGTTCCATAACTGTCATCACCAAATGCGCTGATATACCCTTGCAGTGTTTCATAGATTTCAGCTGACACATACGCTTCTTGTTTTTCAGGATCGACGATCAGCTTGATCGGCAGCTCCTGCCCCCCATAAGCGACTGCCAGATTGAGTAAAATCGCTTTGGTTTCCTTGTCTTGGACGAAGTCCCCTTTAAATGACGAGCCGACTAACTGTGACATCAACATAGAGGCATACCTATCGGCTTCTTGACCGTATTCGCTGCTGTTGCCTATCTCAAAGGTATCGATCGTCGCTTGGAATTCACCAGCATTCGTTGCTTGCTGATTCGTCAACTGTTCGGCAAACTGTTCTTGCGGTAATTTCGTACAACCGCCGAAAAGAAAGGCGAACCCAACAAACAAAATGACGCTTCCCCACTTTTTCATCCTGCTCACTCCTTTTCGTTTATTGTACCGAAGACTGCGAAAGCTTACAATCCTAAGCTCTTTTTTATCAGCTCTCATGAAAAAAAGATTGCCCCGCGGGACAATCTTTTCGCTAATCTATTCTTCGCCGATGATTCGGACTTCTGTTTCTAAGGTGACATCAAAGGTTTCTTTGATGACTTGTTGGATATGAGCGATCAGTTCAACGTAATCCGTGGCTGTTGCTTGATCGACATTCACGATAAAGCCCGCATGTTTTTCCGAAATTTGGGCACCGCCCCATTTCAATCCTTGTAAGCCTGCATCTTGGATCAGCTTGCCGGTAAAATGACCGACTGGGCGTTTGAAGACACTCCCACAAGAGGGGTATTCTAGCGGTTGCTTCAATTGCCGCAATTCTGTCAGTTCATCCATCCGCTTTTTGATTTGCTCTTGATCTCCTTTTGCTAGATCAAAGCGACTGCTCAAAATGATCATCTTTTGCTCTTGCAATTTGCTATGACGATAAGCAAATTCCATTTCTTCCTTGGTATATGTCACGATTTGACCATCAGCCAGCAAAACGTCGCAGGACGCAAAGACATCTTGGATCTCGCCATCATAAGCGCCTGCATTCATAAAGACGGCACCGCCGACACTGCCGGGAATCCCGCAGGCAAATTCAAAACCAGTCAAGGATTCATGCAAAGCGACATAGGTGGTATCGATCAACTTTGCTCCAGCATCGACGATCAAAGAAGTGCCGTCTACCACGATTTGGTTCATTTCCGACAGCATGATCACCACGCCGCGAATACCACCATCACGGACGATCAAGTTGCTGGCGTTTCCTAAGACGATCCAAGGAATCGCTTGTTCTCGGCAATAATCAAGCAGCTGTTTAGCCTCTTCTGCTGTTTTGGGAAAAGCCAAAATGTCTGCCGGTCCACCAGTTTTTGTATACGTATAGTTCAATAAGGGTTCATCTTTTAATAAGGCAATTTCAGGGAATTGCGCAATCATCAAGTCTTTATTCACGAGAAGGTTTCCTTTCACAATAAACATCTCACTTATTTTAGCATGTTCAAGGAAAAGTTGCTACCTCTGGTGAATCAAAGAAAAGCTTAATAATCGAATGACCTGATTAATAAAGAGTAAGCTTCAAAAAAAGTGTTTTGTTATTTCAGATAATCGTTCTTTCATCTCCGTAGTGACTTTATCGACTACTTCTAAGTTGCTGTGATGCAAGAGGTCCACACTGCGAATATGCTGACAAAGAATCGTCCCTTGAACTTTACTCTTTTGTGTTTCGGTAACTGTTTGAAACGCATTCGATCGAGCGAATTTTTCTTCTACATATTTTTTTGAGCTACTGATTGGCATCACTAAGACGGTATTGAAACTCTTGTTATAATAATCATTACTAACCACCACACACGGTCTTTTTTTTGCCATTTCATTTCCTTTGGTGGGATTTAAGTCAATAAAAAGAATATCTCCTTGTCTTACCATTCAATATTCTCCTCACCAAAATCTTCTCCAAAAAACATCTCACCTGTATCAAATTTCCCCGTTTCTTCTACGATCGCTAATTCTTGTTTCCAAAAATCTTCAAAGGAAGGTGCTGCTTTTTCGCCTGTTACCTTGATCTCGCCTTCTGGAGTAAATTCAAAAATTACCCGCTGATTCTCTTTTAAGCCTAACTTTTGCCGCACACTTTTTGGAATAGTTATTTGATTTTTCGAAGTCATTTTCGCTGAAACTTGCGCTTTGATCGTCATGTGAACTGCCCCCTTTTCAAAACGATTGTAACATAAAACGTAAGGAAAAGTAAGGATTTATTAATCCTTTTTCGTACCACAAACGAATTTTCTCTAGCATCCAAATTTAATCCTCATTCTTCCTCCTTGTTTTCCTTATTCCGCTCACTTGCTTTGCGCTTCTGGCTTTTTTAGGTAAAATGGGAGGCGTAGTGGAAAATAAGGAGGAGTCTCAATGAAATTTATTTCTTGGAATGTCAATGGTTTACGGGCCATCGTTAAAAAAAATTTTTCTGAAGTGTTTGAAGCCCTCGATGCTGATTTCTTTTGTTTACAAGAAACAAAGCTGCAAGAAGGTCAGATTGAATTGGATTTACCAGGCTATCATCAATACTGGAATTATGCGGAGAAGAAAGGCTATTCTGGCACGGCGATTTTCGCAAAAGAACCTGCGCTATCTGTCCGTTATGGATTAGGGATCGAAGAACATGATACGGAAGGTCGCGTCATCACACTAGAGTATCCTGAATTTTTCTTGATTACTTGCTACACACCGAATTCTCAAAATGAATTGCGCCGCTTGGATTATCGCATGACTTGGGAAGATGCCTTTTTGGCTTACTTGACTGAATTGAAACAACAAAAGCCAGTGATTCTCTGTGGTGATTTGAATGTTGCCCATAAGAATATCGATATCAAAAACTGGAAAACCAATCAAAAAAATGCTGGGTTTACACCTGAAGAACGGGAAAAGTTTTCGACTCTTTTGGCTGCTGGCTTTACCGATACGTTCCGTTATTTCTATCCAGATGCAGAAGGCATTTATTCTTGGTGGAGCTACCGTTTCAACGCTCGCAAAAACAATGCCGGCTGGCGCATCGATTACTTTGTCGTTTCGGATGACTTAAATGAGCGCTTGCTAGATGCCAAGATCCATACAGATATCATCGGCAGTGACCATTGCCCGGTGGAACTGGATCTCAAATAACCGTAAGAAAACTTCAGTTTTTCTTAACGTTTGTTCGCTTTTCATTCTTTGATTTTGTGCTAGAATGGCAATGAGGTGAGTCTGATGAATTTTATCGCAATGGACTTTGAAACAGCAAATTATCAAAAGCATAGTGCCTGTTCCCTTGCACTAGTCATGGTACAAGATAGCAAAATCGTGGGCGAATATTACACATTGATCCAACCGGAAACGGAATTTTTTTGGAAAAACATTCAAATTCATGGCATTCGTCCAGAAGATGTGCAAGAAGCGCCTAAGTTTCCTGACGTATGGAAACAAATCCAACAATATTATCAATTAAACAGTCTGATTGTTGCGCATAATGCTGGTTTTGATACCGGCGTTTTGGCGGGGTGTCTTGACTATTATGGGTTGTCACAACCAAACTATCTTTCCTTGTGCACGGTACGAACAAGCCGCAAACTGTATCCAGAATTTACGAACCACAAATTAAATACGGTTTGTGAGCAATTGCAGATTCCTTTACTAAACCACCATGATGCCTTGGAAGATAGCCGGGCATGTGCCCAAATCTTATTGCGTCAAGAAGAAGAATTTGGCATCGATCCATTAAAAAAAATGGTTTTAGTCAAATAAATAAGAACGTGCGTCCTAAAGTCAGCATTGCGCTAGACTTTAGGACGCACGTTTTCATTTAAGGAAGGAATCATTTTAAGTTAGATCGATCCAATAATGACAGATTACAGCGCCATCTTCAGGATCAATGGCTTCTTCGGTTAGTTTACCTCCGTTATTTTCAATGACTTTGGCGGAAGCACGATTGGCTTCTTCACAGGTTACTAACACGTTTTTCAAGCCAAATTGTTTGGCCTTTACCAATGACTGTGCCAGCATTGCCGAGCCGATGCCTTGCTTTCGATGGTCTGGGTGCACCGAATACCCGATGTGTCCGCCAATTTGGCGCAAATACGCATTAAGTGTCAGACGCAGATTCAAGAGACCGACCACTTTTTGATCTTGGATAGCCAGATAGGTACGGGCGGGGACGAATCCTTCTGGTACCGTTTCTGCTGTTTTAAAATCCGCCAATCCCTCTAGCCAGTCTTTGGCTGTCGGACTTTCTACAAGTCCTGCCCCACCGTGGATGACTTCTTGATTCTTCTCAAACGCTTGCCGATACGCTTCGATTTGATCGCAGTCTGCGATCGTCGGTTCCCGAAACTCCATTTCCTTCACTCCTTTTTTATGATTCAAAAAGACGTGCCATCATCAAGACGTCAACTTTTTGCCCCTCGCGGGTTTGCACTGCTTCTTTCATGCAGCCTTCTGTTAAAAAACCAAATTTTTGATACAGATGGATCGCTCGTAGATTTCTCGCTTGGACGGTCAACTCGATGCGGGTCAATTCGCCAACTTCTACTACCCAGTCCAGTAATTCTTCAATCAGGAGCGAACCTAAACCCAAGCCCCAATAGTCTTTTAAAATCGAGATACCGATCTCCCCGACATGGGCTAATTGCCACTCTTCGTTGCCTTTGACTGATGCCATGGCGATCAATTGTTCTTGATCAAATGCCAACAACAGCAAATAGTCCTCCCGTTCATAGATAGCATCCAACTGTTCTGCCAATAGGGCTTCTGGCAACGCCAAGCCGCTTTCGTCCATTAAGAGAAAATCCGTTTCTTCTCCTAGCTGTTGACTGACTGCTAACACGGCTTTCGCATCAGCACCCGTGGCTTCTTTGATCTGTAATTGGATCTCACTCATGGGCTGCCTGCCATTTGGTTGTGATCCGTTGCAAAAAGGCGGTTGCTTTGGAGCCATATGCATGACATTTCACAAGACGTTTTTGTTCATCTGTATCATCTTTTTCCAAAATCAGTTCTAAATAATCCTCTGGCAGGGAGGCTTCTAAGAGATTGCCCCACTCGATCACACACAAGCCATCCCCTTCGAAATAATCATCCAGTCCTAAATCTTCTGCACCGTATTCCACCCGATAGACATCCATATGGTACAGGGGCATCCGCCCATTGGTATATTCACGAATGATCGTATAGGTCGGACTTTTGATCAGTTGCTCGATCCCTAACCCCAAGGCGATGCCTTTCGTCAATGTTGTTTTGCCAGCACCCAAGTCGCCCGTCAATACCAGATTATCCCCTGGCTCGGCTACTTCTCCAATGATTTTTGCAAATGCTGCGGTTGCTTCTAAGTCGTTAATGGTAAACATAGTCCCCATCCTTTGATCAATCTAATTTACTAGTTGCTAGTATAGCTTGTTTTTCAAGGAATTGTAAAGAAGGAGCTTAAGGAAAATTTCCCGACGACCACTGGATCGTTGATTCATATGGACGCCCCCTGCTTTGTTGCCCTCAACTTTCCAAAAGCAAAACAAAAAACTGACCCTCAACGGATCAGTTTTTCATAAGTGCAGCGATTGGCTGCTTATTTCTCCATTAATGTTTGTGCAGCAGTAATGATTGATAATTTGTAGACATCTTCTTCATTTGAACCACGGGACAAATCAGAGATTGGTTTGTTCAACCCTTGTAAGATTGGTCCAATCGCTTCAAAGTTACCGAAACGTTGGGCGATCTTGTAGCCAATGTTTCCTGATTGTAAATCGGGGAAAACAAAGACGGTTGCTTTACCTGCTACTTCAGATTCAGGAGCTTTCAATTGCGCAACTGCTGAGATATACGCAGCATCGAATTGCAATTCTCCATCGATTTGATATTCTGGTGCCAATTCTTTGGCGATTTTTGTTGCTTCAACGACTTTATCTACTTCCGGTGCTTTCGCAGAACCTTTCGTTGAGAAGCTTAACATAGCAACTTTTGGATCGATTTCAAATAATTCAGCGGTTTTCGCTGAGTCAACAGCGATTTCTGCTAGTTCTTGTGCATTTGGGTTTACATTGATGGCACAGTCTGAGAACAAGTATTTTTCTTGGTCACGACCACGAACCATTAAGAAAGCACCACTTGTACGGCTCACACCTGGTTTTGTTTTGATGATTTGTAAAGCGGGTCTTACTGTATCACCCGTAGAATGGATCGCTCCGGAAACCATTCCTTCAGTAATGCCCATGTAAGTCAACATTGTACCGAAATAGTTGACATCTTTTAAGATTTCTTCTGCTTGTTCTTTCGTTGCTTTGCCGTTGCGGCGTTCCACAAAAGCTTCAACCATTTCATCCCAACGATCATAATTTTCAGGATCTAAAATTTCAAAGTTTGATACGTTGATTCCGCGAGCTTCTGCTGCTTTTTCGATTTCAACCGGGTTACCGATCAAAACGGGTTCAATCAATTCTTCTGAACGTAGACGGCTAGCAGCACCTAAGATACGAGGATCTGTTGCTTCTGGAAAAACGATTTTGATATGACGACGCACGATTTTAAATTTTAAACTTTCGAATAATTCCACGGGTAAAGACCTCCAGTTTTTTTATACCCTTCCATTGTACAATAACTGCGAAAAAAAGAACAGATAAAAATCCTGTATTAGTCGATTATTTTAAATATCGTTACCTTTTTCACAAAATCATCAGTTCTAAATAACACAGTTTTACAACTGTGTTATTTTTTCCGGTAACGCCCAAGAAATCGGTTCTTCCCCTAATGCCAGCAACGCTTGATTGATCTTAGAAAAAGGCTTTGAACCAAAGAATCCTCGATGTGCCGACAACGGACTTGGATGAGGCGCTGTTATAATAATATGTTTGCTGGTATCTAGTAAAGCGGCTTTCTTTTGAGCGGGTTTGCCCCAAAGCACAAAAATGACCGGTTTTTCTCGTTGATTCAATTTTTCGATAATCGTATCTGTCAGCTGCTCCCAGCCATGCCCGTGATGTGAATAAGCTTGTCCCTCACGTACCGTCAATACGGTATTCAACAATAAGACCCCTTGCTGCGCCCATGGCACAAGATAGCCATGGGACACAGGTGCAATCCCTAAGTCATCGGCTAATTCCTTGTAAATATTGCGTAAGGAAGGCGGTATTTTGACCCCCGGCTGCACGGAAAACGACAGTCCGTGGGCTTGGTGAGGGCCATGATAAGGATCTTGACCTAAGATGACAACTTTTACGTCATGGTATGGTGTCAGTTTAAGTGCTTCATAAATATGGTCCATCGCTGGATGGATCTTTTGCTGGGCATATTCTTGTTTCAAGAAAGCCCGTAGTTGTTGGTAATAGGGTTGCTCAAATGATTCTTGCAATTGCTCTTGCCAATCATTGTCCAATAGTCGTTTCATGGCGAATCTCCTTTGTTTTCTTCTAGGATAACAAATCCCGCCTATTAGAAACAAGAATTACTCTTCGAAAGAAAAAAAATCCGTGATTTATGGTACACTATTTGTAGAAACGATTAAGAAAGGACGCTGACAATGATCAAATTAATTGCTTCTGATATGGATGGTACGCTTTTAAATGCCAGTATGCAGATTTCAGAAGAAAATATCCAAGCAATCAAATATGCCCAATCCAAAGGAATCGAATTTATGGTCGCAACTGGCCGTAACCGTAAAGAGGCATTGCCACCGCTGCAAGAAGCCGGAATCGACTGTGCAATGATCACCTTGAATGGGGCCCAAGTCTATGACGAAACGGGTAATTCATTATTTACTGTGCCGATCAGCCATGAACAAACTCGTTCGTTGATCGACCTACTAAAAGAAAACGACATCTATTTTGAGATCTCAACGAGCAATGGGATCTATTCGGAAAGTCAGACACGTCGGATCGAAAATTTTGCGATCCATACGGCAGAAGCAATGCCCCATTTAACCCATAAGATGGCGATTGCTATGACAGCAGCCCGTTTAGAATTTTTACCGATCAATTATGTCGATGATTTCAGTGAGTTGTTTTCGATCGAAGAATTAGAATTTTTGAAAGTGATCTGCTTCCACCAAGACGGTGCCCGGGTATTGGGTCCTATCACGAAAATCATCGATGGGTACGGCGATCTAGTGGTGACTTCTTCTGGACAAAACAATATTGAGATCAACCACCGAAACGCGCAAAAAGGAATCGCAGTGGCACATGTCGCCAAAGATCGGATGATCTCACTGGCGGAAGTGATGACGATCGGTGACAACTTAAATGATGTAAGTATGCTGCAACTGGCAGGCGTTAGTTTTGCAATGGGAAATGGCGAGTTAGAGGTAAAAGAAGTCGCGAAGTATTTGACGGACACCAATATTGAGGCTGGTGTCGGCAAAGCAATCGTTCGGGCAATTGATGAAAATCTTTAAACCACGCAGCTTTTTGGGGATACATGAGGAGGCGTAAGTATGTCAGAATTTTTCATCCAAGATAGGCAACTTAGCAGAGTCACACGAACCATTGTCAAAGATGAAACAGGCAAATCACTATTTTTGATGGTGGGACGTTGGGGAACAAAGGGCGATGCCCTCTCCCTTTACCGTTTAAATGGGCAAATGGTCGCTAGTATCAAACAAATCAGTTTTACTTTTGGTACACGCTTTGAGATCTACAAAGACTTTGAGAAAGTCGGTACACTGCAAAAAATTTTTAACTGGCCAGGTGATTTCTACTATATCCAGCAGCTTCACTGGGCGGTCCACGGCGATATCTATAATCATCGCTATGGGATCCATCATTTCAATAAAAAGATTATGGAGATGGACAAAGCGACCTTGTTGACGGGGGATTATTATGTACTGGATGTTGTCGATGACCGGGATGCGCCGGTCTGCATCTGTATTGCGGCCGTCATGGATTACTGGCTGTACAATCGGCACCGCAAAAAAGACCATCCTCTTGAGCTTCGACTAACAAATGGAACCAGCTGAAAAATCAGCTGGTTCTTTTTTGCATATGGTCGTAAAGATGGCCACTGATCTCTCTTTGGGCCACGACTTCAAATCCGTGCTTTTCATAGAGCCGCTTCGCATGGGGATTTGCTCGGTCAACACTCAAGCCGATCACCTCATAACCATCTCTAGAAGCAATTTTCGGCAATGCTTCTAACAAGGCTGAGCCGACGCCTTTGCCCCGAAATTTCTCAGCCACACAGATGGTATCTAAGTACCATTCATTTGGTAAAGTCTCTTCATCGATAAACAGCTTCATGTCTTTACTCAAACCGTACTGTTCCAGCACTTTATCTAGAGGCTGATCGATCGTCGCCTCTTCTTTGTCTGGATATCCAAAGGCGACGCCAGCAACTTCTCCGTCGATCTCATTGACTAGCGCACGGCGAAAGCCGTAACGATAATCGGGTTCTAGCATGGCATCTGCCAAGATCTCTAAGGTCTTGGCTTCTCCGATCTCTTTGACAAACGGCAATTCCATGTCCTTTAAAATGACTAAAACGAGTTCAGCCATGACAAAACGATCTTCTTCTTTTGCAAATCTTATCACGTTTTTTCCTCCTTGCTTCTATACATAGAATAACAATTCTCTCAAGAAAAACCAAGTTGAATCGACAAAGGATCAACACAAAGTCTTCCTTGTTTATTCATGTAATTCCAACGGCAAGCCGTCTGGATCTTGGAAAAAGGTCATCTTCTTATTGGTGAAGGTATCAAAACGAATCGGTTCGCACACAATCCCTTTAGTGGCTAACTCCGCTACGACTGCTTCAATATTTTCCACCGCAAAGGCCAAATGTCGCAAGCCGGCTGCTTCGGGAAAACTTGGTCTTGCTGGTGGGTTTTCCACCACAAACAGTTCTATTTCTGATTCCCCAAAGCGCAAGTCGATTTTTACATCTTTCTTTTCTGGGCGCGCATGTTCACGAATCACTTCAAAGCCTAATTTTTCTACATAAAACTCTTTGGTCTGTTGGTAATTACTAGCGATGATCGCCACATGATGCATTTTTGAAAACATTATTGCCACTCCTTTGTATTGGACTCCTCTCTCAGTTTAAAGCCTTTGGCTGCATTTTACTAGAAAAGACTGCCGAAGTTCTCCTCTTTTCATAAATGGTTTCTGTTATACTAGAAAGCGGAAGGTGATGAAAAAATGAAACTACTTTATATTTCAATCTCTGGAAATACCCGTGCATTCGTCAACCGCTTGTTGGCCTATGCAGATCAGCAAGACACACCGAGCACTTGGGAAGCCAAAGAAATTCATGACAATAGTGTCTTTGAACAAGAAGACGAACCTTATGTGGTTTTTGTCCCTACCTATTTAGAAGGTGGAAACGGCGTCGATAACGGCGATCAGGAGATCCTTACAGAAACCATGCGGGAATACATTGACTATGAAAACAACGCCGCTCTTTGCTTAGGCGTGATCGGCAGCGGCAACAAAAACTTTAATTATCAATATTGCTTGACCGCAAAGCAATATGCGGAACAATTTTCGATCCCGTTCTTAGCGGATTTCGAGCTGCGAGGCACGACACAAGATATTGAACGGATCTATGCTTGTTTAAAAGAAATCGATCCTGCCCACAGCAACACTTAGCTTTAGCCAGCATTCATTAGCCATTAGGAGGACTTTTGCATATGGAACCACAAACGATGGTCATTTTGATCATACTCGCCAGCATTCTCATCTTGACCGCACTAGATATCTGGAATCGATACAAAGTACGCCGTTACGTTCGGCTTGCTTGGGGAAAACTTCCCCGTCAGCCCCGCTTTGATAAAGAAGCGAGTTTGAAAAAAGCTTGGCTGACTGAGAAGAAGTTTCACGATTTTGATAGCGAGGTCGATGACATCACTTGGTATGACTTGGATGGCTTTTCATTGTTTGAGTCCATTAATCTGACGTTTTCCAGTGTTGGTTCAGAAGCGTTGTACCAGCAATTACGCAATTTCCACTTCAAGCCGGACAAACAGCTGACCAAATTGATCGACTTTTTTGCTGCTGACAGTGCCGCACGCGAACAATCCCAATATACGTTTGCTCGTTTAGGAAAACAAGATGATAATTTTTCGAAAGCCTACTTGGCCAATGAAGCGGCGCAATCGATCGGTTCTCTGCCGTTCTTTGTCTTTTTAGGTGTGCTGCCATTAGTCGGCATCTTGCTGCTCCTGCTGGGGATTGTCCAAGGCCTCCTGTTGACGTTGATTAGTGTCGTTTTCAATACGATCTATTACTCTATCAAAAAAGCCAAGCTGGAAACAGAACTGAACAGCATGCGCTATTTGGTTCAAACGATTGCCTCTGGCAGTCAGATCGCTAAAATCAACACGCCCCTCCAAGATGAGATCAAACAATCCTTGGCACCATTAAAGAAGATCACTCGTTTCGCTTTCTCGTTTCGTGCCAAAAACGGCAGCGAAGGAGACATGTTGTTTGAATACATCAATATCATTTTTATGCTGCCGTTTATTTCCTATCAAACGGTCACCACTACTCTGGCCAAACACCAACAAGCAGCCATCGATCTGTGGAATTTGCTGGGAAAATTGGAAGTCGCAGCCGCCATTTTAAATTTTCGCACGTATATGCCCATCACTTGCCTACCGACCTTCCAAACAAGCGGAGGTGTAGAAGCAACGGGTACGTATCATCCCCTTCTGAGTGAAGCAGTCATGAATGATGTCACTTGGACCCACAATACCCTTGTAACTGGCTCCAATGCCTCAGGCAAATCGACATATGTCAAAAGTGTCGCCATCAACTGTATTTTGGCACAAACGATCCAGACAGCAGTAGCTGAAACCTTTACGATGGTTCCTGGTCACGTCATTACCTCGATGGCTGTCGAAGATGATCTATTTGAAGGCGACAGCTATTTCGTGGCGGAGATCAAATCCATCAAACGCCTGCTAGATACCGTTGCCACGAAACAGCGCTGCTACTGTTTTGTTGATGAGATTTTAAAAGGAACCAATACGGTGGAACGAATCGCTTCTTCTGCCAGCATCATCCATTGGTTGCGAGCCTACCCATCATTGGCCTTTGTCGCTACCCATGATATTGAGCTGACTGAAATTTTGAAAAATGATTGCCGCAACATTCATTTTTCTGAACAAGTCACGGAAGATGACGGCATCTCCTTTGATTATAAGGTCAAATCCGGTCCTGCCTTGAGCCGCAACGCGATCGCCCTCTTAAAAGTCATGGGCTACCCTGAAACGATCGTTCAAGACGCCTACGCCGCCGCCAATGATTTTGATAAAAATCGTAAATGGCAGGAATTATAACTTCACACAAACAAAAGCGCCTTATCCCAGTGTCAGTCACAGGATAAGGCGCTATTTTATGTTTCATTTAGTCAAACAAACCAGTCGTTAAACTGTATTGCTCTCCTTGTAGCACATCATATTGGATCAAATTGTAGGCATCATAGATTTCTTGGGCTTCTTGATCCAACGCAAGAGTCGTCTGCCATTGTCCCTCTTGATAATATTGACCCAGTTCAAAAGCCGGCAACTCATCTTGCAAGGCCAACAACAACTGGTAAAACCCGCTGGTTGGTTGATCACTGGCTTCTAATAGGTTCGGCGCAAAATAAAAAGGACTTGTTACTGGTACATCTTCTGGCGCAAAATTCCCTTGCGAATCAACCATCAAAAATTCGGTTTCATGCAGGGCAGCCGTTTCATTTTGATTCTTGATCTCATCGGCATAAATGCCTGGTAAATGATCTCCCCAAAAGACGACCAGCGTTCGCCGATCCAGCTGCTCTAATTCAGCCACAAAGTTTTTCAACGCTGTACTGCTATAAGAGATATCCTGTAGGTAGTTTTCCAAAGAAGCCATATTGCCAGGACCGCTCGCTTGGTAATTCAACATATCGTATTTGCCAGCATAAGGCATATGGGTCTGCATCGTCACTAAATGGACAAATTGCGGTTGCTGATCGTTTTCCAACAAAGCCAGCACTTCTTTGTAGGCCGCCTCATCAGAGATATAAGGATTATTTTCGATTTTGTCGGTATAGGTCATCGTATCTTGATCGATAAACTGTTCAAACCCCATCACCCCATAGACATCCTTGCGTTTGTACATCGATGTATCGTAAGGATGGATCGCCGTTGCCGTATACCCTGATTGTTCCAAGAAAGAAACCAAGGATGGCAGTTGCGTCAATTTCGGCACTAGCATCGTGTAAGGCGTTGTCATCTGTGGATTCAATAGGCCCATGGCAAAACCAGTCAACGCTTCAAACTCGATGTTTGCCGTACCGCCTCCATAATTTTGCGAAAGCATTTTTCCACTGATGGTTTGATCGGCGACGTGGTAATAGTCTTTCAACGGATCGCCGGTGATCGATAAGCCATTTAAATGGCTCGGGTCGGAAAAACTCTCGCTCATCACATAGACGATATTTGGTGCTTCACTTTCACGGTCTTGATTTTTCTCCGCAGCCTGTGCATTGTAGGTGTCCGCAATCGCTTGGATCGCTTCTTTTGAATACCCCTCAGGCTTCGTCATGGCATCTACCCGCAGGTTGTACAAAAAACCACCGATAAATCCCGTATTGTAGTAGTTCATTTTTTGTGAATACGGAATCCAGAGCGCCGTCTGATTGTAGGCTTTGCGTAAAAGGTTGTTGCTGTCATTGAAGTGAGAAACATAGACTAAGCCCAGCGAGCATACGATCAGCACCGCTCCTCGCATCACTTGCAAACGCCGGTTTAATTTGCGGCTGCGATAGATACTCCAGCCGATCGCTCCGATCGCCACCAGAGCGAAGAGGATGGCTAAGAAAAAGGCGCCATTGCCGATCATAGTTCGTAGAAGGTCGAATTGAGTGACCATCTTTAAATCATCGGGATAGATTGGTTCTTGGCGATAGACCATCTTCGTGTGGTTGGCATACCCTAAGATTCCGATGACGACACTATAAAAGATGCCCCCGATCAGTACCGAACCTGCCAAGCTGGCAAACACCCCATACACCAGCAGTAGCACCCCACAAGCCAAGAAAAACTTTGCTGTATGCCACGAAAAGGCAAATTTCAAGGCTAATTCAACGGAAAGATTGTTTTGACACCATTGCAAATATAAATTACTGAAAATGATCAACAGGACGATGGCGATGCCTTTTAATGCGATCTTCAGATAAGGATGGCTATTTATTTTCACGAAGGAACATTCCTCCTTTTCTACACGTTCTAGGTACCCTCGTATTTTATGCTTTCAAGACAAGAAAGTAAAGCCAGGGCAAGAAGCTTTTGTTATTTTTAAAGAAAGCAACCCTCATAAAAAAAGAGTCTAAGGTTTCTTGCCCCCTAGACTCTTCTTTCTATCTGAATGGAACGGAATCACTGGTTTCGTTTATTTCCAAAAATCATCAAAAATCGTGACTGGCAAGTGGCGTTTATGTTGCGTTTTGTTCCACCAGTTTTCAATGGTTTGTTGGGCTTCAGCCGCAATTTCCTTGCCTTCTAAATAGTCATCGATGTCGTTGTAGGTCACTCCTAAAGCTGCTTCATCTGCCACTAAAGGTTTGCCGTCTTCCAAGTCCGCAGTTGGGACTTTGGTATACAATGCTTCTGGTGCGCCTAAGTATTGCAAGAGTTGGCGGCCTTGGCGTTTGTTTAAACGAAACAGTGGTAAGATATCGGCACCGCCATCGCCGTATTTCGTAAAGAAGCCGGTGATATTTTCAGCAGCGTGATCCGTACCCAGAACAGCTCCTGCTTTTTCACCCGCAATGGCATATTGCGTAATCATCCGTTGACGGGCTTTGATATTGCCTTTATTAAAGTCAGAAACCGCTAAGCCTGCTTCTTCCACCGCTTGCACTTGGGCATCGACGGCGGCTTTGATGTTTACCCGCAGCTCAATATCTGGTTTGATAAATTCAATGGCTTTTTTTGCATCTTCTTCATCTGCTTGTTCCCCATAAGGTAAGCGTACCCCTATGAACTGATAGTTGGGATTCCCGGTTTCACTGCGCATTTCCTCCATCGTCAATTGCGCGATCCGGCCAGCTAATGTCGAATCTTGCCCACCACTGATCCCCAAGACAAACGTATGCAAGAACGAATTCTTTTGCAGATACGCCTTTAAAAAATCAATACTCTTACGAACTTCTTCTTTCGGGTCGATGGTCGGTAAGACTCCTAATTCTTTGATAATTTCTTGTTGCATGGTCATAGAAACGCCTCCTCTTATTTTTTGAAGCAGCTGACTGATCCTAGGACCAGCGCAGTTGCGGATTACAAAATCGCGCCATTGGTTTGTTTGCGTACTTTTTCAATCGTCCGCATTTTATGATCCCAACATTCTTGCGAGAGATCAACTGGGTACTTCTGTGGATTCAAATCACGTTTGTACTCATCCCAAAGGGAATCCAAGCAATTCGTCGCATAGGCTTTGACGTGTTCTAAGTCAGGTACTTGATACACTTGCTGGCCATCTACAAAGATATCTTGCAACAATGGTCGCGCATCAAAGTTCGTCACTGTTTTGTTGATAAAAGTGTGAACAGGATGGAACATGAACAGTTCGTCTGCTGCTTGCGGATTTTCTTCCCATAGCGTGACATAATCGCCTTCTGACTTGCCGTCCGATTTACGGGTGATCCGCCAGACTTGTTTTTTCCCAGGGGTCGAAACCTTTTCGGCATTGCTGGATAATTTGATGGTGTCGATCATTTCTCCCTGCTCATTTTCGATGGCAACCAGTTTATAAACCGCACCTAATGCCGGTTGATCGTAAGCGGTGATCAGCTTGGTGCCGACACCCCATACATCGATTTTCGCCTTTTGCATTTTCAAGCTTAGAATCGTATTTTCGTCTAGATCATTGGAAGCATAGACTTTGGCTTCCGTGAATCCCGCTTCATCCAACTGTTCACGGACTTTTTTCGAGATATAGGCCATATCGCCGCTGTCGATCCGCACACCTAAGAAATTGATCTTATCCCCCATCTCTTTGGCCACACGAATCGCATTTGGCACACCTAAACGCAAGGTATCATAGGTATCGACTAAGAATACGCAATCTTTGTGGGTTTGGGCATACGCCATAAATGCATCATAGTCATTGCCGTAGGATTGCACGAGGGAATGGGCGTGGGTTCCGCTGGCTGGGATGCCAAAAATCTTCCCTGCCCGCACATTACTCGTCGCATCCGCTCCGCCAATATAAGCCGCTCGGGTCCCCCAAATGGCTGCATCCAATTCTTGTGCCCGACGTGAACCAAATTCCAACAAGGGATCCGTGCCGATCACGGATTTGATGCGGGCCGCTTTCGTGGCGATCAAGGTTTGGAAATTGACCATATTCAGTAGCGCTGTTTCGATCAGCTGCGCTTGTGCTAACGGCCCTTCTACTTGAATGATTGGTTCATTGTTGAAGACTAAATCGCCTTCTAACGCTGAACGAACGGTACAAGCAAACTTGAACTCCTTTAGATACTCTAAAAAGGCTTCTGGGTAGCCGCCGATTTCTCGCAAGTAGGCAATATCCGTTTCTGAAAAGGATAAATCGTTCAAATAATCGATCAAACGTTCCAGACCGGCAAAGATCGCATAGCCATTTTCAAAAGGCATGTCACGGAAATAGCATTCAAACACCGCATTACGGTCGGCTCTGCCTAACTCCCAATAGGTTTGCATCATGTTGATTTGGTAGAGATCGGTGTGCAGCGTCAAGCTGTCATCTTTAAATAATTTCTGCATGTTCTTACTCCCTCTAGCTTACTTCTTCTCATTATAGCAAAAAAAACACAAAAGACAGAAAAACTTGTTTTTTCAAAAAAAAGTTGGGCTTTTGCCAGTACAAGGCAATCCATCTGAGAACAAATTGCTCCAAAGCATGGGTCAGCCTCCTACTTATTGCGCATTATTTGCGCGCTCGTATAAGGTCGCCCCTTTGTTCAACGTTTGATTGCTCTTGCAACGTGCATGTCCCAACTTCTTTCAACTAGTGTTCTTTCACAGGCAATTGAACAAGAATGACATCTTTTCTCGGTTTAGAAAAGGTGATGCCTCTTGCTTCCATTTCTTTACGAATATTGATATTGACGGTCACGTCTTTGCGATCGACCTTCAGCAAACGATGAATCGCTGTATCGACTTCTTCCCGACTGATTTTCTTTTTATTGTTGATCAATACTAAAGAAATCGTATCAAAACTATCCACATAGAGAATCTGCGTCCGATCAAGCGAATACAATTTATAGTATTTGATCGCTATTTTGTCGAATAGATACTTGGAGATGTTCGGGTAAAAAGTTTCCATATTTAGATTTTGGTTTACTGGGGTTTCAATCAACTTCATGCACAACATCCTCTCTCGAAACTAATTCTGTTAAAATAAAGCGGCCAACACCGCCGTCTTCCGCGCGCTCAATGGTTCGATCACAAACTGCTTTGATCGCTGGGCTGGCATTTGCTACAGCCAAAGAAACATCCACCGCTTCAAACATCGCAAGGTCATTTTCACCATCACCGATCCCGTAGCTTTTGGCAGCGGGAAAAGCTTCTAAAAAGCTACGGATCGCCGCACCTTTGGTCGCCAATGGATCAACGATTTCCAGTGTTTGGACAAAGGATTGAAAAATCGCTGCCGTTTCTGACTGGATCATCGCCCGCAGCCGTTCTCTTTTTTCGTCTGACGCTTCCATCAGTTCGATTTTGATGACCTTTATCTCTGGATGTTCCTTCATAAACTGCAACACGTCGTCTTTATGAAGGCATTCGTTGTAGAAGAACTCGTATTTGTAGTCAGCGATGATTTGCCCTCGCTCCCCTAACTCCGCGAGTAACTGCTTACGGCTTTCTTGAAATTGCGCTTCATACAAATGCGCTTGTGGGGAAATGATGCCATGGTCAGTATGTAAGAAATAAAAAACCGCTTCTGTCTCTAAGATACCAATCACTTGTGCCAATGTCTTATAGGGTAAGGTATGCGTCAAAACAGGCGCTTCTCCTTTTATCATCAGACCGGCGCCGTTTCCGAAAATCACATCGCAGGAAAGGCCTTCTTCCGCCATCATATCTTGAACAAGCTCAAATCCTCGCCCTGTGACAAACACAAAGTGATCCCCTTGGGCTTGCAAACAACGGATGGCTTCTTTATTGATCTCATGAATCGGGTGCCCCATTTCTTGAAACGTCCCATCAATATCAGAAAAAACTATTTGCATCTTATCTTCCTTTCTTTGTTATAATTATAGCACATTTTAAAAAACGCAAAAAAATTTTCTTGACTTTGTCGTTACGTCAACCTTTAGGATACAGGTGTAAGGAGGGAAAAGCCGATGGAATATACGATCAGTGCCTTAGCCAAACTGTCAGGAGTCAGCAGCCGTACCCTGCGGTATTATGATCAGATCAAGTTGTTACAACCGCAACGCACCAACTCAGCTGGTTACCGTATCTACGGGAGACAGGAAGTCGATCGCCTACAGCAGATTTTGTATTTTAAGTCTTTTGGGCTGTCATTAGAAACGATCCGCGGGATCTTGGATGAGCCGCAAGCATCGATCCAAACGGTCTTGTTGCAGCATTACCAACAGCTTTTACAAGAGCGAGCAGCCCTGGACAGTCTTTTGACCACCTTAGCGCAAACAATTGATTATTATGAAGGAGAAAAGACGATGACCGATCAAGAGAAATTCAGTTATTTTAAGAAACAAAAAATTCGTGAAAACGAAGCAAACTACGGTGCCGAGTTACGAGAAACCTACGGTGAGGAGATCATCGAAAAAAGCAACCAAAAGTGGCAGCAGATGACCCAAGTCGATTATCAAGCACTGACCGACAACGAAAACCGCTTATTGCAGCTGTTAAAAGAGCTATTGATTGAAAAGGAAGGGAAACGAATCCCTTCTGACAAAGCCCAAATGGCTTTTGCTGCGCATCAAGCATGGCTTAAACAAGCAGCGCCCTTTTACTCAGTAGAATATCACCGATCTTTAGGGGAAATCTACGTTCAAGACGAGCGTTTTACCGCCTATTACGATCAAAAAGCGGGCGTCGGTAGCGCCCAGCTGTTGAAAGAGATCATTGACCATTACACCGAATCCCTTTAAAAAAACGATGCGCAAGCACTGCCCACTCAGGGGCTTTGTTTGCGCATCGTTTCGTCTATGCTATCGTTTGATGAACTCATAGGGCATGCGATAGTTGCCGCTTTTTTCCATTATCGCCAATTGGACGGCAGTCTCCCCGCAAGCTTGCAAGTGATGATCGATCGTTGAAAGCTGTAGCAGCTCGCTGATGTATAAATTGTCCCGTCCAATCACGAGCCATTCTCCCGGCGCCTGCGACTGGATCCCAGCAGCAACATGATCCCCATTGGTGAAAATCGCTTCGACCCCTTTATCTGCAAAATAAGCAGCTGCTTCTTTGCCATCTTCTTCCGTCAAACAATCCCAAAAGATCAAGTCTTCGGAAAAAGTCGAAAAATAGTCATGAGCCAAACGGACCGTGATTTTTGAATTGCTGCTGAGCTTGCGGCTACGTCCCAATGTCACGCCGATTTTCTGGATACCTTGTTCCTTAAAATACGTAAAGACTTCTTTGATCGATTCCTCTCGATCAATATAGGTGCAACCGTCAGTCAAATACGAGATATTCTCACAAAAGACGATGCGACCGTAAGAACGATAAGGCAATAAGGTTTCGATCGGATTCGCCCGCGAGGCAATGATCAAGGCATCAAAGCTTTTCGCCGCAAATTCTTGCAAATACGCTTCCTCTACTTGCGGATCATAGTTCGTGGCTAAAAGCGTAACCTTATAGCCCCGAGCAAACGCTGCTGTTGTGATGCCGCTCAACAAGCGATCGAAGTACGGATGATTGACAAATGGCAGAATCACACCAATATTTTTGGTTTTGCCAACACTCAATGCCCGCGCGGTGTAATTTGGAATATAGTTGACCTCTTTCATGACAGCCAGAATCTTGCGACGCTTTTCTTCACTGACATACGGATTGTTGTTAATGACTCGTGAAACTGTGGAGACCGAATAACCGGTCAAGCGTGCAATATCCCGAATGTTTGCCATGACTCACTGCTCCTTAAACGAATAATTGTTCTTTCATATAGTCTATCACACTTAACCCACATGTATAAAATTCATAGTAATCATTGTGATGAATAAATCCGATCCGCTGAGACCCGAAGTGTTCATCACACGTCAAGTGACTGATCTCATCCACAGGAATTTCTACTAATCGTTCTTGAAAGAACCCTTTTGGCTTCGTCAATACCAGTTGTTGTCCATCAAAAGCCAACGTTACATAACAACATTCCGCACCATTTTTCTTCATGTATGTATTCATTTTTTCATCCCGCCTTCCTTTTTATAAATCAAGCATACTGTATGAAACGCGTCTCAGAGCAAGTCATTTGTTTCACTTTTTAACAAAAACCGTTCGACCTTCATGTGAATTACTTCGCATATTTTGCTTTTGTTGGTACAATAAAAAGAGAACAGTGCGAAAGGAAGCGCAATTTTTTAAGGAGGACCGCAAAGTGACATTAGAAGAAGCTTTTTTATTAGACACCTTGCGTTGCCGCTTCAAGTTTTTAAGAGAAGAACGCGGATTGAGCCCAAAAGAAGTATGCCAGCATCTCGATGTGTCTTACCCCGATTACACCTTATACGAAGCAGGCGATCGCTTACCCGATGTATTGACGCTGCTACACGCAGCTTCCCTTTATAATGTTTCTGTCGATTACTTACTAGGACAGACAGAACGACCAGAACGGTATTTATGCTAACAATCGACTTTATCGAAAAAACGATCAAATGGTCGTTTTTTCTTTTGTCTCTTTCCCACTTTTAATCAATTAGCAACAATCGTTATCTAATCGAATGAAAAAATCAAAACATGCGGTTCTTCTTGAAAAAAAATGATAGAATAAACCATCATACATAGAAGGAGTTCAAATAAACATGACCTATGCACTAGAACTAACCGATTTACGCAAAGTCTATGCTACCGGCGTTGAAGCGTTGCGGGGCATAAATTTGACGGTAGAAGAAGGCGACTTTTATGCCTTGTTAGGCCCAAACGGCGCTGGAAAATCCACCACCATCGGCATTATCACCTCTCTTGTCAATAAATCTTCCGGAAGCGTCAAAGTCTTCGGCTACGATTTAGACAAAGAATTGGTCCAAGTCAAACAACAGATTGGTCTAGTTCCCCAAGAATTCAATTTCAATCCCTTTGAAACGGTCCAGCAGATCGTGGTCAATCAAGCCGGGTATTATGGTGTCCCCCGCAACGAAGCCATCAAGCGCAGCGAAAAATACTTGAAGCAGTCGAATTTGTGGGAAAAACGCAATGTTCGTGCGCGGATGCTGTCGGGCGGGATGAAACGCCGTTTGATGATCGCTCGTGCCCTGATGCATGAACCACGGCTATTGATTTTGGATGAACCGACGGCAGGTGTCGATATCGAATTGCGTCGGGAAATGTGGAGCTTTTTGCGGGAGCTGAACCAAAATGGCACAACGATCATTTTGACGACCCATTATTTAGAAGAGGCGGAAATGCTTTGCCGCAATATCGGGATCATTCAATCTGGTGAACTGATCGAAAACACCAGCATGAAATCTTTGTTGGCAAAACTGCAATTTGAAACCTTTCTTTTTGATATCGCACCGATCAAACAAGCACCAACGATCACTGGATATCCGATCCAAATGGAAGATGAACAGACCATCGCCGTTGAAGTCGCTCGAGACCAAGGCGTCAACGATCTTTTTGCTCAATTCAGCCAGCAAGGGATCAATGTCCTCTCCATGCGCAACAAATCCAATCGCTTGGAAGAACTATTTTTGAAAATCACCGAAGAAGCACACGAAGCGGAGGAAAACCATGTTTAGTCTTTATTTTACAGCCTTAAAAAGTTTAGCGGTCAAAGAGACCAACCGCTATTTAAGGATTTGGGTGCAGACCCTCGTCCCACCCGTCATCACTACTTCCTTATACTTCATTATCTTTGGGAAAATGATTGGCAGCCGCATCGGCGAAATGGGCGGCTTTTCTTATATGGAATTTATCGTTCCTGGGCTGATCATGATGTCGACGATCACCAGCTCTTACTCCAATGTGTCTTCTTCCTTCTTTTCACAGAAGTTTCAAAAAAACATTGAGGAACTCTTAGTGGCGCCGGTTCCTACTCACGTCATCATTTGGGGCTTTGTCTTTGGCGGACTTGGCCGTAGTATCTTGGTGGGCACATTGGTGACCATCATTTCCCTTTTCTTCGTGCCATTACATGTGTATTCTTGGGTCATCGTTGTCCTAACCCTAGTCATGACCGCCATCTTATTTTCATTAGCAGGGTTGCTAAATGGGATCTTCGCCCAATCCTTTGACGATGTTTCCATCGTGCCAACCTTTGTTTTACAACCATTGACCTATCTTGGAGGCGTCTTTTACTCCATCAGCATGCTGCCGCCGATTTGGCAAACGATCTCCAAAGTCAACCCGATCGTGTATATGATCTCTGGTTTCCGCTACGGCTTTTTAGGCACCATCGATGTCCCAATTTTCCTATCCATCGGTATTTTGGTCTTGTTCATTGTTGTCTTATACAGCGTATGCTGGTACTTGATCCAAAAAGGCCGCGGGCTGCGTAGTTAATTGCAATAAAAAAAAGATGAACTTCGTTAACGAAGCTCATCTTTTTTCTTTTATTAGGCATTCAAAACGACTTTTTCCAGCAATGCACCGGCTTGGTGTCTGCCTTCTAAATCAGTACTTCCAGAAAATTGCTGCACGCGATCCATGTTGGTGATCAAAACGATCACCATGGTTTCTTTGCCTTGCTGCTTGATATAAGGTAGATCCATTTGTGCCAGTTTGGTTTGCGGAGTGACTTGCTCCCCAGCTTTGACAAAGACATCAAAGCCTTGTCCGCCAAGTGAAACTGTATCGATCCCCATATGCACAAGAACTTCAACGCCGTTTTGGGTTTTGATCCCGACGGCATGTTTTGAAGGGAACACAGTGGTGACTTCGCCACTGACCGGTGCAAAGATTTGCCCATCTTGTGACTCGATGGCATAGCCTTCTCCCATCATTTTCGTTGAAAAAACTTCATCTGGTACATCTTCTAATGGGACATATTCTCCATGGGTCACGGCATGCAGATCCACTTCGTTGGTGTAACGATCGCCTTCGGCTGCTTGATTTGGTACCAAGAACCAGCTCATTGCAAAGGATAAGCCGATTGCCAAGATGATCCCTAAAACAGCATAGATAAAGTATTCCCCAATATAGGCTGGCAAACTAAAGATACTTGAAAGAATGTACCCATAAATCCGAACACCGAAGAAACTGATGAAGGCAGACGCCACAGAACTACCAACTGTTGCTGCGATGAAGGCTTTTTTATACTTCGACAAAATCCCGAATAACGCAGGTTCTGTGATCCCTAACAAGCCCGAAACAGCCGAAGATAGAATGATCGATTTTTCTTCTTTGGTTTTGACTTTGAAATAAATAGCTGCTGTTGCGCCGGTGATTGCCATATTTGCCATAAACATCATTGGCATCAACATGTCATACCCTTGATTGGCGAAGTTTTGCAAAGCGATCGGGGTCATGGCATGATGCAGACCCGTGAAGATTGCGATTGGACGAATCGCCCCTACCACAATTCCTGCTAAGACAGGCGAGATAGTGAATAACCCAGCCACGCCAGCAGCCAGTAAGTTTCCTAGATGGATACTGATTGGGCCAATGACCGTTAATGTCAAGATACCAGCGACAAACAACGAAATCGTCGGTGTAAACACGGTACGCAGCACTTGTGGTAAGAGTTTATCGACCCAACGGTAAATATAGCTAAGCGCTAGCACGGCAAAGATAATGGGAATCACTGTCCCTGCATAGTTAAAGACGGGTACTGGCAGTACGCCGAACAAACGAAAGGCGGAAATGCTTCCTTCGGCTACCGCATTGGTCATCGTTGGAAATTGCAGCGTTGCCGCGATTGCGATCGCTAAATATTGATTGGTTTTAAAAATCCGAGCGGCTGAGGCAGCAACAAAAAATGGCAAGAATGTAAATACGCCGCTCGCGATCATGTCGATCACTAAATAGGTGTCTGTTTGATTAGAGATGACATTCAAAGCCACCAATCCAGCCATTAATCCTTTGATCATTCCTGCGCCAGCGATAGCTGGAACGATCGGACCAAAAACGCCAGAAACGGTATCCATAAATAAGGAAACGGCTCCTTTTTTCTCTGATGTTTCCCCTTGGTTCGCTTCATCAAGACCTAATTCTTTGGCTAAAGGTGCATAATAATCAGCAACATCCGTTCCTATCACTACTTGCAGCTGATTGCTTTGATATTTTGTTCCTACGACTTTGGGTGTTTTTTCTAACGCCGCATAGTCGACTTTTTTCTCATCCTTTAAATCAAAACGCAAGCGAGTCATACAGTGCCATGCATTGTTGATATTTTCTGATCCGCCAACATCTTTAATAATCTGTTTTACGATGTCTTCTTTGGTCATCTTTTTTTCCCCCTGTTGTTTGCTAACGGTCCTGATCCTTTTGACGGGCGCCCTTTCAGGTGTTTCCGTTTTCACACACATAGTAGCATGCTCACACATACTTGTAAAACCAGTCCTTTTTTGATAAAAACAGAATAAAAACGCTATATATCAACGTTTTATTGTAAAACAGTAAAAAATTGGACTAGTTTTATGGTGTATATCTAGTTTTTATTAGACCAAATTGACAGCGGTTGCCAAGCATGTTTCAATGGCTATAGCAACTAGAGACAAAAATTGGAGTGAATGAAATGACACCAACGATCATCACCGACGTCAAAGCCTTTGCGATCAAACCTGATCGCCATAACCTTGTTGTCGTTAAAGTAGAAACGAACAAAGGCGTATCTGGGTTAGGCTGCGCAACCTTCCAGTTTCGCCCACTAGCCGTAAAAACCGTCGTTGACGAGTATTTACGCCCCCTCTTACTTGGCCGCGATGCCAATCAAATCGAAGATCTTTGGCAAGTGATGAATGTCAATTCTTACTGGCGGAATGGTCCAATCACCAACAATGCCATCTCAGGAGTTGACATGGCTTTGTGGGACATCAAGGGACAATTAGCCGATATGCCATTGTATCAACTGTTAGGTGGAAAAGCGCGTACGGCGATTCCCGCCTATACTCATGCCGTGGCAGATAATCTCGAAGATCTTTATCAAGAAATCGATCGCTTCTTGGCTGAGGGGTATCGCTATATCCGTTGTCAATTAGGCTTTTATGGTGGAAATCCTAGCCAACTGCAAACACCCGATCAGCCCATCGCTGGTTCCTATTTTGATCAAACAGACTACATGGACACAACACTGAAAATGTTTGCTGCGATCCAAGAACGATACGGCAATCAATTTCAAATGCTGCATGACGTGCATGAACGGCTGCATCCAAACCAAGCGATTCAATTTGCAAAAGCCGCTGAACCTTTTAATCTCTTTTTCCTAGAAGATATTTTGCCGCCGGATCAAAACAAGTGGTTGCAGCAACTCCGCAGCCAGTCGGCGACCCCGATCGCGACCGGCGAATTGTTCAATAATCCGATGGAATGGCAAGAGCTAGTCAAAAATCAACAGATTGACTTTATGCGTGCCCATGTCTCACAAATCGGTGGGATCACGCCAGCATTGAAATTGGCTCACTTCTGCGATGCGATGGGCATTCGGATCGCTTGGCACACGCCGTCTGATATCAGCCCTGTCGGCTTAGCCGTCAACACCCATCTAAATATCCATCTGCACAATGCCGCGATCCAAGAAACGATTGCGATCCCAGCAAATACCCAGTCGGTCTTTGGTGGCAGTCCGCAACCTGAAAACGGCTATTTTTATCCGATCGAGAAAAGCGGGATCGGAATCACGTTCGATGAAGCAGCAGCTGCGGAATTTCCCGTGGTTTACCGTCCTCATGAATGGACCCAGAGCCGTACACCAGACGGCACATTGATCACTCCTTAAACACAACAAAAGACATCCCCTGTCCAACCGACGGGGGATGTCTTTTGTTCTTTCTGGATAAAAAAGACGCAACTGGCAAATTTGCTTTTCCAAATCAATCGATGCGTGAGCGATGGATCTCACGGTCAAAGGGACGGATGTAGGTCACGGCATAATCAATGGCAACGATATTACTGAACTCATACACGCGGCCGTCTTCTAAAATCGCCCGATTGCTGATCTGCATTGCCGGCGTCCCCCGCTTGCACAATAAAATGCCCGACTGCGCAGTCGATGTGGTGATGGGGGTATAGCTGGTGATGTAGTGGGAAATGCGGTACCCGCAGCTTTCGACATAGCGTTGGATCGAGTGCTCCACGATTTCTTGTGTCAATTCGGGAAATAGGCTGACGGGCAATTTAGAGGTTTCCAGCTGTTCGATTTTGTAATTAACGATCCGCACTCGTTCAAAGGTCCAGACTTCCTCTTCTGGGCCTATTTGGAAAATCTGCTGTTCATCCAACGTTGCTGCCGCTTTACTCAATGAAATCATTTTGGAATGGATGCGGTCATAAGGGGTGCGGGTCAAGGAATTAAAGATCATTGGGTTTTTGACCCATTTTTCATGGATAAAAATCCCTGAACCTTGAACCACTTTGACGATCCCGATCTCTTCAAGGTTTTTGATTGCTTGCTGGATCGTAAACCGAGAAACGCCATAGGTTTGCGCAAGGGTTCTTTGGTTGGGTAGTTTGCCGGCAGAAAATTCTTCCTGATAGATTTTACTCAACAGATCTTGCACGATAAATTCACGTTTTTTCATAATGGCTCCTTTATTTGAGCGGGAGCGATCTCGCTCATGGACCAACTGCAAGTCTTCATATCGATACGACCACTGGCTTTGAAGACCACCCCTTCATCGACGAGTGCTGCTTTTCGCACATTGGCGGAGGGACCAACTAAGACGCCATCTGCCCGCACGACTCGATGAGCAGGGACATCCTGAGGGCTCAAGCGCATCGCTCGACCGACTGCCCGTGCGCCGTTGATTTGTCCCAATTTCCACGCAATCTGACTATAGGAGACGACTTTACCAAAAGGGATCTGCCGCGCCAGCGCATAGACTTCTTCATAGAATGGATTCATACTACTCGCTCCTTCTTTGATTCTTTCTATCATAGTAATGGATTCCCTGCCAATAGTAAATGACCAGACGCAACTTTAGCAATAGCCATCCAAACACTCGATTCCTTCTCTAGCAAGCCAAGAACGAATCGAGTAGTCATTAGTTTGGAAAATCAAAGTAGGTTTTCGCATTGTGATAGGAGATGTCTGCGACGATCTGCCCTAAATACATTTCATCTGCTGGCAGTTGTCCGTCTTCCACCCATTCACTGATCACCTGACACAAAATCCGCCGGAAATACTCGTGGCGTGGGTAAGACAAAAAGCTGCGAGAATCCGTCAGCATGCCGACGAAGTTTCCGAGAATCCCGCCTTCTGCTAGGGTCGTCAACTGATGCCGCATGCCAGAATACGTATCATTGAACCACCAAGCAGAGCCTAATTGCAGCTTACCTTTGCTTTCTTCTTGGAACGCCCCCATCAGCGCAGTCAACACCGGATAATCTTTGGGATTCAGTGAATACAAAATTGTCTTCGGCAGTAAGCTTTCCGCCTGAAGCTGCGCCAATGTCCGACTTAAGCCGTTCGCTAGACGGTCGTCCCCCATCGCATCACCGCCGCTATCAGGTCCTCGTTGTTGGAAAAGTTTTTGATTGTTGTTGCGAGTCGCCATCAGATGCAATTGCGCGGTCCAGCCTTGCTTTGCGTATTGGCGCATCAAGTCAATCAGCAAGCCGGTTTGAAACTGTCTGATTTCTTCATTAGTCAGTGTTCCAGTGGTCAAACGCTTCTGAAAAATCGCTTCAAGTGCAGCGGTATCGTAGGCTTCTTCTCCAAGACGTGATAGACTGTGATCTGCTAAACGACAGCCCCGTTGCTGGAAGTAGGAAATACGCACGGTCAATGCTTCAACCAGCGTTTGATAGCTAGTGATTTCTTTGCTCGCAGCTGCAGCCAATTGCTTAAGGTATGCTGGAAATTCTGAATTCTGCAGATTGATTGCTTTGTCAGGACGAAAGGTAGGATACACAGCAAAGGATTCTTCTGCCAGCTTTTGATGATACGTCAACGAATCAATGGGATCATCCGTCGTACAGATCACCTCAACAGCCATCTTTTTGATCAGCCCTCGTGGTGAAAATTCCTTCGTTTGCAGCTGTTGATTGGCTTTTTCCCAAATGCTTGCTGCATTGGCTAGTGTCAACCGCTCATCAATACCAAAGATTCGCTTCAATTCCAAATTGGTCCAGACATATAAGGGATTGCCAATGCAAGCCTCCAAGGTCTGCGCCCAAGCACAGAATTTTTCGTAGTCATCAGCATCGCCAGTGATCAAAGATTCTGCAACACCATTGGCTCGCATTAAGCGCCATTTGTAATGGTCCCCCGCCAGCCACGCTTGGGTCAGATTGGTGAAGTTTTGGTCTTCGAAAATCTCTTTCGGATCTAAATGACAATGGTAATCAATGATCGGCTGCTTTTTTGCATACTCATGGTATAACTGTTTGGCAAAGCTGTTTTTCAAAATAAAATCGTCAGTTAAAAACATTTCTTCGCTCCTTTTCTTAACGCCCCACGCTCTTGTCGATGGCTTCCCACAACCCTAATAAGTAGGAAGCGCCGATCGCCCGATCATATAAGCCATAGCCTGGACGTCCCTTCTCTCCCCAGATCATTCGCCCATGATCTGGTCGAATATAGCCGTCAAAGCCATTTTTGTACATCGCTTCTAGGATCTGATACATGTCTAACGAGCCTTCAGAGGAGAGATGCGGTGCTTCATAAAAGTCTTTGTCATTGCCCAAGTATTGAATGTTACGAACATGAGCAAAAGGAATCCGGTCCCGGCGACAAAACTCAGCCAAAATCTCATAGACATTATTGGCTGGGTCTTCGGCGATACTGCCAGTACAAAGTGTGATACCATTTGACGGACTGTCGACCACGTTGCAGACCCAATCCAAATCATCGCGGTTTTTAACGATACGAGGCAGACCAAAAATCGAATAGGGAGGATCATCTGGATGAACAGCCATCTTGATGCCGACCTCTTCACAGGTGGGAATAATGGCTTTTAGGAAGTAAGCAAAGTTTTCTCTTAATTTGTCATCATCGACATCCTTATACGCAGCAAACAATTCTTTGACATGTGCCAAACGTTCTGGTTCCCAGCCTGGCAAGGTATAGCCAGAGCTTGACTCCTCAACTTCTTTGACGATCTCTTCTGGGTCTTTGTCAATCCCTGCTTTTTCAAATGCCATCGTAGAAGAACCGTCGGCTAAGCGATAATCGAGATCCGTTTTGATCCAATCGAAAATCGGCATAAAATTATAGCAGATCACTTCGATCCCATATGCTGCCAAATTACGAATCGTTTTTTTGTAGTTTTCGATATACAGGTCTCTCGAAGGCAAGCCAATCTTGATGTCATCATGAATATTGACGCTTTCGATCACCTTCAGGGAAAGGCCAACTGCTTCGACTTCTTCCACGAGCGCCTTGATCCGTTCTTTCGGCCAAACTGCCCCAGCAGGCAAATCAAAGAGTGTGCCGACGATGCCTTTCATTCCAGGAATTTGACGGATATCTGCTAACTTGATTTTATCGTAGTCTTTTCCATACCAACGAAATGTCATTTCCATTTTTTATTCGATCCCTTCTACTGTTTCATGTAATGTTTTACGGACTGCGCCGGTTCCTGCCAGCATCTTAGCGAACAAGTGACCCACCTTTTCAGTGATTCCTGCTTGATAGAGATCCAAACCAAAAATCTGCGGATTTGCTAGGATTGGTCGAATGATCCCTTGAACATCGGCGGCTGTCCCTAACTGACACTCACGTAAAATCTCTTGTAATTCTGCTAAGAGGGGATCAGGACTTGGACCAAATGGATGGCCTTCATCATCGATCGCTAATAGATAACGCAACCAGCCTGCAATCGCTAAGGGAATGAAAGTCAGCTCAGAAGCCGAGCCTTCTTTCTCCACATACTTTTTGATGGTTTCGCCAAAACGGATGGCGATTTTCTGTGAGGTGTCTGCGGCGATCCGCTGTGGGGTGTCAGGAATCAGGGGATTCGGTAAACGAAGACCGACCACCTCATCGATAAATTTCTCTGGCTGAATAATCTCAGGATCTTCCACTACCGGTAAGCCTTCACGATAGCCGATTCCTTTGATCAAAGCAACAATATCTGGATCGGTCATTTCCGCAGCAATGGATGTATAACCGAGTAAACAGCCGAACAAACTCATTGCGGTATGCAGTGGATTCAAGCAAGTTGTGACTTTCATACTGTCGGTTCTGTCGACGATCTCTCGACTCGTCAAGATCACCCCCGCTTTATCCAAATTCGGGCGACCATTTGGAAAATCATCTTCAATCACCAAGTAATGGGTCGCCTCTGTGTTAGCAAACGGAGCGATATTCGTTCCTTTATCGGTATGGGTAACTGGCAACTGCTGAATGCCAGCTGCTGCTAATTCCTCTGCAACTGCTGTCGAAGGATTTGGCGTGATCCGATCGATCATTGACCACGGAAACGTCACCTGCGCGTTGTTTTCTAAGTATCGGACAAACGCTTCTGAAACATGCCCCAGCTTTTGCCATTCTTTTGCGATGGTGACAATCGCCATTTGGAAACGGAGCCCATTTTGCGAAAAATTATCGGTGGAGACCATGGCGATCGGAAGTGCCCCTGATTGAAAACGATCCCATAAAAAGCTAGCCAAAATGCTCATTGTATGGTTGACCTGATGGGGACCCGCAGCGAGATCCGCTTGTACGACAGGTAAAAATTTCCCCTGACTGTCTTTTAAGCCATAGCCTTTTTCTGTGATCGTTACGGTAACCAACTGTAGTGACGGCTCCTGAAATACTTTGCGTATTTGCTCATAACTCGCAGCACGGGAAGGATGGCAATAATAACTAGCCGCCGTTGACTGGAGCAATTTTTTCTCCAACCGTCCCCCTTCATGCATGACCACTTCTAAAATATCATTCTCGTAAGGGGCATATACTTGATCAATCACCTGTTCATCAAAGGTTTCACAAACTACGATTCCTTTTGTCAGCGCTTGTTGATCGATCAACGTTTGGGCTACTTCTGCGTGAAATGCCCGATACAAATTTCCCCCACCAAAGTGTAACCATTGAAACTGAGTATCTGATTGATCCGTCACTTCTTTGGGAACGATCGGCATCGTAACTCCTGCCTGCTTCAAGGCAGCAAAATCAAACATCCTACTTCCTCCTTTTTCTTAAAACTGATATATTAGTATTCTAGTTCATTCTATACTGAATTGCAAGCCTTTACAAAAGGTTATTCAACTTATATACTAGTTTTATTACTCAAAACTATCCCTAGGCACCTTCCTTCAGAGTTTTTCTTTAGAAGGTAATTGAATGCCTGATACAGAAAGAAGCGTTTATGTTGAACCCTACAAATTTTCAATCACAAGCTTATGAATCAATCAAAGAGTTGATTTTAACCGCCAAACTGATTCCCGGTCAAAAAATATCTGAAAAGGAATTGGAGCAACGGCTAACCATTGGCAGGACGCCGATCCGTGAAGCAATTATTCGTCTGCGCCGTGAAGCACTGATCCATGTCGTTCCCCAAAGCGGCACCTATATTTCTAAAATCAGTATCAAACAAATTGAAGAAGCTCGTTTTGTCAGAGAGACGCTTGAAAAAGAAGTATTCGTAGCGGCCTGCCAAGCCATTACAGAAGAGCAGCTGAAAGAACTAGAAAAACTCGTTATTTTGCAGCGGACCTATGCCCAATTGAAGGATGAAATCGAGTTTTTCCAACTCGACGAGGCCTTCCATCAGTTGATTTATAAAATCGCCGACAAAGAAAATGTCTGGAATTGGCTACAAACGATCAATCTGCCTTTAAATCGCTTCCGCTTCTTACGTTTAGAGGTGGAGGAATTGTCTTGGGAAATTATTTTGCGGGATCACGAAGAAATCTTAGCCACTTTAAAAGAAAAAGACCAAGCCAAAATTGCTCCCTTGGTCGGACAACACATTGATGTCATTGATAACGATTTGATTTTTGTGGAAAAGGCCTTTCCCGATTACTTTACGGAGTAAAGCTATTTGAAAATCATGGACCTTAAAAACCACCCTCGTCGAGTAGATTGCCTACTTGACGAGGGTGGTTTCATACGCTGAACAAGCGAGAATACGCTCATTCGATTGGGTGATAACTAAAGCCTTGGCCCAGTACTTCTGAGACATTATTGACGATCACAAACGCTTTTGGGTCAATGGTCTCAATGATTTGTCTGATCTGCATAAATTCTTGGTCGCTGGCCACGATCAACAGTACTTGTTTGTCTGCTTGCTGGTAGCCGCCTTGGGCAGCCAATAGTGTGGCACCACGAGCTGTTTTATCAAAGACTGCTTCTCGAATCTCGTTCACGTGGTTCTCACTTAAGATCATGATGGATTTCTTCCGGTTAAAGCCCGTTTCAATATAGGTCATCACACCAGAGGTGATCACGATCGATAATATCGCAAACAAGAACTCTTCAAACCCGAAAACGAACAAGTTCATGGAGACCACGATCGCATCGGTCGCCAGCAGGCCAATCGCTGGATTCAAATTAAAGTATTTCTTGAAAATCAGCGGTGGAATCGTTGTACCGCCGCTGGAAGATTGATTTTTGTACAAAATCGCTACTCCTAAAGCAAAAATCGCACTGCCAAATATCACGGAAAGCAGCCGATCTTCAGCCACCATATATTCTGGGACTAAAGCAATTGCTACTGGAAAAGCAAAACTACCATAGAGGACTTTCAAAAAAGGCCCCTTCCCTAAAAAGGCATAGGCAAGAATAAGCATGAGAATATTCAAGACCATGATCACAGCCGCTCGATCCCAACCGAGGGCTGACTCTAATAAAATACCGATTCCGCTGACACCGCCAGCTGCCACATGATGCGGGCCTAAAAATAAATTGATGCTTGCCGCTAACAAGAAAAGTGCTGCGGTGATTTTTCCATAGGTTTTCAGAATTGTCATTTGTTTCCTCTTTTCTCTGTCATTTTCACGGTTTATTCAAGCCGCTTTGCAGCCATTCTTACTCCTCACTATACGCCCATTTGATGTCACCGACAAAATTTATGTTTAGCCAGAGGGAATAACCGGAAATCTGTTGGCTGATTGCTTGATTCAATCGTTCTCGCAAGGGATCTTGCCGCCCAACTGTATCGAGAGGTGTTGCAGGTAAAATCACCACATCTAATTCCACAATGACTTGATTGCCGACTTTGGCGGTACGTAACACAAAGTCCACCACTTCTTCTGCGCGCATTTCTTTTTCAACGATCGTCATGATGGACTCTCGTAGTTCTTCTTTCGGAGTTGAAGAAGTCAATTCCAGAATGGCCGCTTTCAACTCTTTAATCGAAAGCTGAATAAAGAACAAGGTGATCCCGATGGAGATGATTGGGTCGACATACATCGCGAAATTTCCATAGGGACTGGCTTGAATCAGCCATGACACAAGAAATGAACCGACGACACCCAGACTAAAGAAAAAGCCGAAACGCCATTGTTCTAGTTCTACCCAGTAAAAGGGATGAGTCAGTGGTTTCTTTTTTAAGTACAAGTAAAAAGAGAAACAGTAGATCGTACCAATCAGCGAGAAATACAAACCGATTGGATCAATCATGCCATCACTGACGTGTAATAAACTAAAAGCAGATTCAATGATTCCATAAATTGAGATCAGCAAGATGATACTATATTGAATAAAAACAACCAACGGCATCAACGCTTCTTTGCCGAATGGGAAACGTTCAAAGTCTTGGGCTTGGATATATTTTGCCACATACAAAGCAATCAGTGACATCACTGCACCAATCAATGTATAAACACCATCTAACAAGAGGACGTTATAACTGACCAGTAACCCAAAAAGCAAGGCACCGCCGCCATAGATACTCCCAGCGACAATCGATGCCAGCAAAAGTTTGCGTATTTTTTTCTTTTCACTCATGATACTCCTCTTTCTTTTTTTCAAAAAAACTATCAATTTGATTGCATTCTTCTATCTATAAGCCTATCTTCCCATATAAATAACATAAAAAACAGTCAATTTTTTCATACAAAGCGGAAAAAAATAGTATTGCTGTCAATCATTCACTCTATTCTCTAGTGATGCATATTCGATCTTTCTATTCCACTCTTTTTACATTCTGGTGTAAATCCCCTTGACTACGCGGATTGATTCCCTTATCATCAAGGGTAACCATATTCAATCAGAATTTTCAGAATATTCCGTTATATTTTTCATAACGGCGATTCATTGGAAGACAGGGAGGATGAAGAGAGTGAATGAAGCAAAACAAGTCCCATGGACAGGAGAACCAAACCAACGAGCGATCAACTATTTGAATGAAGAAGGCAAAGTGATCGTCTGCCCAACCAAAGTCGGCTATATCATTGCCGTCTCTGATAAAAAAGGGCTGGAACGCAAGTTTTCAGCAAAGAATCGCAAGCGTAACAAACCAGGTGTCGTTCTTTGCAGCTCATTGGAGCAGCTACATGAATTAGCCGAATTAAATGCGGAAACCGCCGCCGTTTATGAAACGTGTTGGAACAATGACGTGTTATTCGGTGCGATTTTGCCTTGGAAAGAATCAGGAAAAGCCTATATCCCAAAAGATGGTTCAGAAGAATTGATGACGGACGTTCGGGGAACCAGCTGTTTCGTGATCAAATTCGGTGTCCCTGGTGAGCAGATCTCAAAAGAACTTTGGGATCAAAAAAAGAAATTGCTTTTCGCCAGCTCAGCGAACCCTTCAGGCAAAGGAAACCGCGGACTTGTTGAAGGGATCGGCGAACAAATCGCGCAAGAAGCCGATCTAATCATTGAAGGCAACGACTATGTTGCATCGATCCAACCAGACAAAACGCTGGAAACCCGCTACGAACAAGGAGTCATGGTTTCTTTCGTTGATAAAGACGGTAACTTGATTCCAGAGCAAGGAGACCAACGCTCCATCACTCCCGCACCTGTCTTGATCCGTAAAGGACTCGATGTTGAAAAAATCCAAATGTACCTTTCTGATCACTTCAACTCATGGGACTATCGCCACGGGGAGTATTATTAATCTTTCATCGTCAACAAAGAACCGAAGAACCAGCTAACGGCCCTCCTATTCAAGGAAAAACGCTCAGCTCGTTCTTCGGTTTTTCAATAGAAAAAAATACTTTTCTTCTATCGTGTTTCTTTCAAAAGCTGAATGATCTGTGCCTGTTGTTTGATGATCGTATCTTGTTGCTTGATTTTAATCCAGTTTTGGTCGATTTGGATAGCTGCTCCGAGATTTTTGTAACTAAGGTTGGGGATCTCCATGAAATGTATTCGGTGTGCAGATAAGTCATTAAAGATCTGAACAGACAGTTCCTCACTCAATTCATGAACCTCTTTTTCTACAATATACTGGTTGATCAGGTCTTCTACAGTCAAACGCTTTTTTCGTTTCTTGCCTTGTGTGCCATTCGAATTTTCAGATTTCTTGTTCGTGCCAAACATTTTTGTTCTCCTTTCGTTAGGTCATCCTTCCTCCATTTTGTGATTCCGTGTCTCTTCTTCAGTGACCAAAATAAAATTGAGCGAAACCTACATACGAACATTTTGTCATAAAATAGCATTAGAATCTACATTTTGTTGTTTTTAAAGATAAAAAAGGAGATAAATTACGATCAGGTTTTCTCTGTCATAGAATTCCAACTCTATTTCTGCTATAATCCCCTCATAAACACATAGGAGGGACTCTATGAAAAAGCATTCCTCAATTGCTTTCTAGGGGACGACGCCAATGACAGTGACTTTGGACTACACTTACTGCTGGGTTGTGGGCTGCCGCAACACAGTGCTTAGCACAAAACGAAAAAACTAAGCGTGGTACGGATTGCGAAATCGCATGAAGCTGGAAGCAGAAGTAATCGTTACGGACGGTGAATGTGTCCCTAGCCAAAGAAGCCTGATGAAGAACGAACGGAACCCTTTTCTCTCAAAAGAAATCATTCTTTTGGAGGAAAGCAAAATGAGAAAAGGTGAAAATACGACCTTTGTTTGTAAAAACTGCAGTACGCCTGTGGCACCCTTGACCAATGGTTCTTACCGCAACCATTGTCCCCAGTGTCTCTACTCGTTACACGTGGATATTCGCCCAGGTGATCGTCAAAATACTTGCCATGGCCTGATGCGACCCATCGATTATCGCCAACATTCCAAAAAAGGCTATCAGCTGCTGCATGAATGCACCCGCTGCAAAAACCAGCAGTGGAATATCGTGGCACAGGATACGCAACAGCCAGACCATTTTATTGAGTGGTTGGTTCAAACCGCTGCGTATCACTAAAAAACCAAAGAAGACTATGCTTCAGGCTGGTCTTTTTTGTTTATCAGAACAACGGACCCCTTATACCACTAACTGCTCATAAACATTGTCGTCATAAGAAGCGCTTGCTTTAACCTAAAAAAACAGCCCGCTGTTTCGTCGATTGGTTGACGAAATTGCGGGCTGTCCTGCTAGTGTCTTCTTGATGATTTTACGTTGGTTTGCGCTTATTCAAAAACGAATTGATTGTGATACAGTTCCGCATAAAAGCCGTCGGCAGCCACCAATTGATGGTGATTGCCTTCTTCAATGACTTTGCCATCCTTCAAGACTACGATGCGGTCGGCATTCAAAATCGTCTTCAAGCGATGGGCGATCACAAAACTGGTTCGACCTTTGATCGCTTCATCCATTGCTCGTTGAATTTTCGCTTCGGTCACGGTATCAACGTTACTGGTGGCTTCATCCAAAATCAACAATTCTGGATTGGTCAAAATCGTTCGGGCAATACTCATCAATTGTTTTTGACCAGTACTGAAAAGATTATTCTCTTCGGTGATCTCCGTGTCATAGCCTTTTTCCAACGTCATAACGAACTCATGGATATTGGCTTGTTTCGCTGCTGCAATGACTTCGGCTTCAGTCGCTTCTGGTTTCCCAAAAGCAATGTTTTCGCGAATCGTCCCTGAGAACAACACGGATTCTTGCAAAACAATTCCCACTTGAGAACGCAGCAGATCCAAGTCTAGCTCCCGGATGTCGATGCCGTCAAAGGTCACAGAACCACCATTCACATCATAGAAGCGATTCAATAGGTTCATGATGGTCGTTTTTCCTGAACCCGTCGGTCCGACTAATGCGACCATTTCGCCTTTGTTGACTGTGATCGACACATCTTTTAGGACCAATTTTTGACTGTCATACCCAAAGTCCACATGATTCAAAGCAACCGCCTCTTTGATGCCCTTCACTTTGATCCCGTCTTTTGGATTGACCTCATCGGGTTCATCAAACATTTCATTGATTCTGCGCGCACCGGTGATCGCCAATTGAATCATGCTGTAACCAGAAGAGATCTGCATCAATGGTTGGTAATACTGCTGCGAATACTGGACAAAGGTCACAACTAATCCTAAAGCAACGGAACGTTCTAAGTCACCGTTTAATGCTAACCAGCCACCAAAGAAAATCACGATTGCCGTGTTCAACAAGGACATCCCTTGCATCAATGGGAAAAGCAGCCCAGAGTAGACTTGCCCTTTGTAGGTAGCTTCCCGGACTTGTTGGTTGTGGACCAGAAAACCATCGATGGTTTCTTCTTGCAGTCCATTGGTGATGATGATTCGTTGACCACTGATTTTTTCATCGATATAGCCGTTTAATTTTCCGACTTCATCTTGCTGCAGATCGACATATTTGCGGGCTTTTTGGATCACGATCACCGCGATCAACACCGCAATCGGGGTAGAAGCAATCGTTGCCCATGCCAATTCAACGTTTTGACGGAACATCATGATCAAGATCCCCACCATTAAGACTACATTGGTCAGCACTTGCAACAATGCTTGGTTCAGACTGTTTTGGATGTTATCCAAGTCACTGGTGAAACGGCTCAAAATATCACCGTCTTGATGAGAATCAAAGAATTTGATCGTCAATTTTTCCAGTTTATTAAATAAACCGATCCGCATTCTGTTGGTTGATTTCCCCACCACTTGCGTGAACAAGATACTATAGACAAAATTAGCTGCACTGGCTAAGACATAAAAAATCAACAGTTTCCAAATGATCGATAGAAAAGCCGATTTATCATCGACCCCTTGCATCAAACCGCCAACATAATTCGCCAATTCCTGGAACGCTTCTCCGATAAAGACTGGCGCTTGTACTTGCAGATACGTTGCCAGAATCACCGTTACAAAAATGAATAGAAACGACCACTTGTATTGTTTTAAGTAATGGTAGAAAAATTTACTCGCTTTGAACAAATCTGTCATGGTTACTCCTCTCCTTTCTGTGTTGCGAAGATTTCTTGATAGATGGCATTGTTATTGGCTAAAAATTCATGGCTTCCTTCACCAACCAGACGTCCATTATCTAAAACGAAGATACGGTCGGCTTTCACAACAGAGGCAATCTTTTGCGCGATAATGATTGTTGTCGTGTCTTTTAATTGTTTTTCAAACGCTTCGCGAACCAATTTCTCCGAACGCGCATCTAATGCACTCGTACTATCATCCAAAATCAAAATTTTCGGTTCACCGATCACGCCTCGAGAAATCGATAAGCGTTGCTTTTGTCCTCCAGAAAAATTGCTGCTGCGCTCGGAGACCGGCGCTTCAAAACCCGCTGTCAATTTTTGAATAAATTCACTGGCTTGGGCGATTTCTGTTGCCCGAGACATCTCAGACTCTGAAGCATCTTTTTTCCCTTGCCGCAAGTTTTGGGCAATCGTTCCTGAAAAGAGGATCGCTTTTTGCAAGACAAAGGCGACCGTTTTACGCAAGCTTTGTTCATTGACTTCTTTTAGGTCAACGCCGCCAACCCGCACGACACCTTCCGTTGGGTCAAACAAACGGGGAATCAGCTGCGCCAGTGTTGATTTGCCGGCACCAGTCGCTCCTACGATCCCAATCATTTCGCCAGGTTTGATGGTAAAACTGATAGCCGTTAGGGCATTTTTTTCATCCCCAGGGTAACGGAAGCTGACGTTTTCAAAAGCGACACTTCCAGACAATTCTTGTTCTGGGACATCTTGGTATTGCAGATCCGGTTCGGTATCTAGAATCTCTTTGATCCGTTTTAGCGAAACTGCAGCCCGTGAAGTCATCATCATCATCATGCCGCCGATAATGATCGCCATCATAATTTGCATCAAATAATTCATGAATGAGGCAATTCCCCCAATCAAGGTTGGGTCATCTTTCGCTAGATCACTGACAAAGAAAATCGCGCCGACCACTGCTAAGTTGGCCGCCAGCATAAAGGAGGGGATCATTACAGAGAACAGGGTTCCTACAATAATATTATGCTTCGTTAACGTTTCACTGACTTTGGAAAAGCCTTGCAGTTGGTTGTCTTCTTGGACAAAGGATTTCACCACACGAATCCCCATCAAATTTTCTTTGGCGATCCCGTTGATTTTGTCGATCAAGTTTTGGATAATCATAAAGTGTTTCCCCATCCGTGTAAAGGAGAGTGCCGTAATCACTAGAACAGCGATAATCAGTAAGACGATGATCCACCACAGTTGCGGCATGGTTGTCATCGCCAAAATGAAGGCACCGATAAATAAGAACGGGATGCGAAACAACGATTGTAGTGAGATCATCACTAAGTTTTGAATTTGCGTGATGTCATTGGTCAAACGCACCACTAAGTTTCCTGCCGAGAAGGTTTCGATATTACCAAATGAGAAAGTCTGGATTTTCCGAAACATTTCTTCTCGAATATCGGCACTAACGCCTTGCGCCACTTTCGCAGAAAAAACCGTGTTGATGATCCCTGCAACAAGTCCTAGCAATGCTAGCCCAATCAACTGCACACCAATTTTTTTCATTTCATCATTGTTTTCGGTAATAATTGATTCTAGCACTTGCTGCAAGAGCTTTGGCTGCCATAATGCAGCAACGACCATTAAAATGACCGATAATAAGGCAATGCTGGTTGCCGCTTTGTACTTTTTGACATGGCGTAAGACCAGATCCATATACGTACCACTCCTTTGTGTTTAGCAGAAAAGACTGCCAAAAAATTTCGGTTGCACAACAATTTACCATGGATCACGACTAGAAACAAGCGAACAAATAAAACAAAAAGAGCTTTCATGAAAGCTCTTTGAAAATATTGCATAAATGTTGGCGAAAATAACGAATAATAAAGGGATTATGATGATCCTCAAGAGGGTCTTCCTTATTTTCTGGCGCTAAATCTTTGACTTACGATTCGCTGTTTTCCAGCTCACTTTTTTGTTTTTTTGTCAGTTTTTGTTTGACTAGATCGTAGGAAACCAAAATCATTTGTTCGATGTTTTCTTCCATCAAGGCATCAGATGCCAACTTGATGGTATTCCAATGGGTCTTATTGGCATAATACCCCGGAATGATGACGTCAGGAAATTGCTCTCGCAGCGTTTCGTTGACCTCGGGCAGATTTTTCAAAGTCAAAAATGCTGTTTCTTCTGCTTGCGGACTCATGATCCCAAACTGTTTTCCTACTAAATCAAAGTAGATTGCATCCCAATCTTCGCGGTAATAGACTTTGGCTCCCGGCAAGCCTTCCCCAAATGCTTGAAATCGCTGCATTTTTTGTGCAATTTTTTCTTCAATCGATGTACTCATTGTGTTTCCCTCACTTTCTACTATCAAAACCGTCATTTTCTGTCTCAATTTTGACAGATTGAATCGCTTTCTGCTCTATTTCCTACTATTATACATGGTTGCCGTGTAAAAAGGGATTTTTTATCAATGGCATGTTGCCTGAAAATGACTCTTGAGAGTTGCATGCGGCGTTACATTCATTCATCTCTCTCAGAAGATACAAAAAAACCCTTATCAGCGAGTAAGATGTACTCGCCAATAAGGGCAATTGATTACTAGATGTCATGGACAAGATTCATTTTAGAATCTTAGTACCAACCATTTGCTTCCCAGAATGCTTTGGCAGCAGACCAAGAACCATAACGTGATGCAACATATTCATCGGCAACCTTTTCTTGGTTAGCAGCTGAATAGTCACCATTTAAGTAAGAGTTGGTTAATTGGTAACGGCCGTAGTATTGTCCGTTTGTCGCTGTGTAAGAACCACCAGATTCTTTGTTTGCGATCCATTCTTTTGCTGAAGCTTCTGAGCCGCTAGCTGAAGAGCTGTAGCTTGAGCTGCTTTGTGTGCTTGCAGCAGCAGATTGTGTGTTGCTTGATTGTGAAGCTGCTGGTTCACTTGGTTGTTGTACACTTGCTGCAGCAGTCGTGTTTGCAGATTCTGTATAAGTGGCAGTGCCATCTGTAGGGATGATCAATGCTTCCCCAACAAAAATCAAGTTTTTATCAGCAATCTCGTTTGCTTCAACGATCGCACTGATCGTATCATCAGAGCTATAACCGTAAAAGTTAGTAGCGATTGTTGATAATGTATCACCAGATTGAACAGTGTATTGTTCGTCTGCAAAGGCGTCTTTCCCACCTAAGAAAAGGCCGAAACCGGCAAGGACAGCTGTACTAAGTAAAACAGTTTTTAAAGACTTCATATAATTAAATCTCCTTCTTTGAAACTCATTTTGCGTCATTTGAGATGACTCAAGCGCATAAACAAGTCTAACACCGAAGAATATTTCATAGGTAAAGAAATCATTACAGATGATTACGAAAACGACAGTTGCCTTACGTTTCGTAAGAATTGAAAAAGACTATCATATCAAGCTTTTCTCTGCTGTAATTTTTAACATTACAGTTATTTTGTTTTCAGGTAAACCAGTTAACCTTAGAAAACCTTTCCTATATTACAAAAAACCCTCTTTTTACACAGACTTGTAACAAAAGAAGGAACGAGACAAGGTCTCATTCCCCATTTACTTCCTATTTTTTCTTCACTGGGATCAATTTATTCATGACGATCGCCGCAATAGCGCTTAAAGCAATCGGTGAATCTAATAAATATTGTAAGAATTGAGGCGCAGATTCTTTGATTTCTGCTGGCATAAACAACAAGCCGATGGCAATAATCAATGGTACCCCGATAATATACAACTCACGCTCGGAAAACTCTTCATTCTTAATGACCCGAAAGCCGCTCAACAAAATAATGACACAGACGACCGCGAACACGCCGCCGATGACAGCAGAAGGTACTGCGTGAATCAAGGCTGAAAGTTTCCCCATGAAGGACAATAGGATAAACCAGACGGATGCCATCACAAAGACTTTTTTACTAGCAACCCCGGTGATCGAAATGATCCCTGCATTGGTAGAATAACCAGTCACAGGGGTCGTTCCTACTAAGGCGGCAACCAAGCAGCCTAATCCTTCGCCGATCACGCCTTTATTGATCTGTTCATCCGTAACAGGTTCTTCTGTCACGGAACTGACCGCATACCAAGTACCTGTTGTTTCTGCTAGGAGCACCATATAGATCACTAGCATCGTTAAGATCGCTGAAACATCAAAGTGCAGGCCATAGTTTAGAAATACCAGTTTTGGCAGACTAAAGAAAGAAGCATCCGCCACCGACTGAAAATCAACGCCCCCCATAAAGGAAGCAATCACGGTACCGATAACCAAAGCAATAATGACCGAACTGATTCGGAAGTATTTTCCCATTCCCGGAAAATAATCGCCTAACATGGAAAACAAAATCAAAATCGCCGCAGTAATCGCAGCCAACAACATGTTTTGATTGGCACTTAGTGTTTCAGTGGCAGGATAGATATTGCTGGTAAAGGCCGTTGGCAGCAATGTCAACCCAACGATCATAATGATCGTTCCACTGACGATCGTAGGAATAAAATGACGAACGATATACTTATAAATGCCCGTAAAACCTAGTAAAATGACTGCTGTGGCACCTACGATGCTGGCTCCTAACACCGTGTCCATGCCGTTGGCACCAAAATAAATACCGATGATCGCTCCAACGGGGACAAAGGATGGCCCTTGACATACGGGTAATTTCAAGAAAAAGAGGACTTGGATCAAAGAAGCGATCCCTGCTCCTAAAAAGGTTGATTGGATCAAACCTGATGCATCTGAAGAGGACATCGCCACCGCCGTTGCGATAATAAATGGCGGCACATACACGTCCATTGCCAACACATGCTGCAACCCTAAAAGTACTGCTTGACCAAAGGGAATGTCTTCATTCATTCCGATCGTTAAATGTTTATTTTTCGTTGATTCCACTGTCTCATTCTCCTCGTTTTTCGTGTACTTTTTTTCCTTGGACCCAGACTTGGCGAATATTTTGCATCGTTGCTAAGTACAGGATTTTTTGTAATCTTGCTTCGGGTGAGGTGAACACACCGAAGTCAGGCAAAGGATTTTCTTTTTGTCGCGTATCGATCACTTGTACATCAAACGCATAGCCTTCTTTGATGACACCTACAGGTAATTTCAGTGCCTCACCGCCGCCTTTTGTCGCTAATGAGAACGCATCGATCACGGATATACGAGAATCTGCTACTCCTCGTGTATTTTGGGGAAGCGTGACATCTACGCCATCTTCTAACATTCTCGAAGACATCACAGCTTGTTTGATGTTGTCATACAAACTCGGTGAAAAACCGCCGGAGATATCCGTTCCTAAACCAATCGTGACTCCTTGTTCTTTCAAGCGCTTGATTGGGATCACGCCATTGGCAAAGTAGGCATTTGAGATGGGACAGTGCGCAACTGCGGCGCCGGTTTCGACAAAACGGGCGCCGTCAGCTGGGCTGATGAAATTGCCATGAGCCATCACTGCTTTGTCACGCAACAAGCCGAAATCTTGCAGCACTTCGGTATCCGTTTTGCCAAATCGTTCTTGAACAAAGTCATGTTCCCATTGCCCTTCACTGCAGTGGGTCTGAACATGGACATCATATTTTTGAGCCAATGCGCCTAAGCCTGCCAAGCCTTCATCGGTACAGCTGGGGACAAATCGCGGAGTGACCACAGGATAAACGCCTTGAGGTGCGGTCTTTGCGATTGCTTGTACTTCTTGAATAAAACGTTCTGTATCCGCTAATGCCTCTTCTGTTGACGCATCCCGATAAAAAACAGGATTGGCTTGGGGATCGTCCATAACGACTTTTCCGACTAATCCCCGTTGACCAAGAGCGGCACAAGTCTTCGCCAATTGAAGGCTCGCTTCTAGATGGATCGTTGCAAAATAAAGAACCGTTGTCGTTCCTCTTGCCAATAGCTGTGCCACCAAATCTTGATAGACAGCTTTGGCAAATGCTGGATCGGCATATTTTGCCTCCAGCGGAAACGTGCATTCATCTAACCAGACATTTAACGGTTCATCTAACGCGATCCCTGCTTGCGGCCATTGCGGTGCATGGACATGCAGATCGACAAACCCTGGTAAAAAGCACTGGCCTTCAGATAAAGCCTGAAGATTCTCTGATGCTTTTGCCAGCTCTGCCTCATACCCTTGATCTGTTTTGGCAGTGACTTTCGTGATGATCCCTGCATCATCGACTTGAATCAATGCATCTTCTATATATTCTAGTTTTCCATCAGTTGGCGTATGGAAAACATCTCCTTTAAAATAGCGAATGGTTGCCATTTGTTTGATTTCCCCCGTTCTCTAAGACATTGTCAGGAAAAAGCCGTTCATTTAATGTTCCTTTTTCACTAACACGATGTTCTTATTTTAACGCTATTCGAAAATAGTGCAATAAAATTCACTATCATAAAGGAAGATAAAACGCTGAACGTTCGGTTTTTATGCGGTTTCAAAAAAAGCAGCCACTGTCTTGAATCAAGATAGTGACTGCTAAAGACGCTTATTCTTTTGTTTTCTTTGATTGTCGGCGAAATACCACCAATCCACCTACTAGCAAACACAGTAATCCTGCAATCGAGCCCCATTTTGCTGGCTCTAAAAAGCTTTGGATCCTTGAGGTCTGATTCGTTGCCGTCGTTCCTGATAGCTGAAACAAGAAAGCCAACGGCTGATGTTCAAAACGAAGAATGACAAACAGGAGTGTCATCAAAAGAAATTGATGTACCAGACTCCCTTTGCTTTGTGTGGCATACTTGGCTAAACTCTGCTGTTCAATTGCTTCCGGTTTTGCCGCCAAATACTGTTTCGTGAGCCATTGATTCAATCCCGCATTAAAGAAGCTAATGACAAATAAACTTATTGGAATCAGTGTGTCGCTGCTGAACAGAAGAACACCTGCCATCAGCCCAAGTAAATATGTTGGTACCAGCTGTTTTTCTAAACGATGAGCGAGTTTTCCTCCGAGAAACATGGCACCAAAAAGGCCCAGTGCATATGGTAAGTAAACGTGCGTGCTTAGCGCTTGTGCCCCAAATCGACCGGTAACATAGACCGAGCCGAAAAGAAAAAGAAAGTTACCGATCACTCCCCGAATAAAGGTGAGGATGTTCAAGTGAAGCGGCTGTCTCCACGACTTACTGCGTTTCGTTAAAGTGATCAGTAGCAAAGCAAAGAGAAACAAGAAACCAGTGATCGCCCACTCAAAGAGGGCATTCGACTTGATCAGCCTGGCGGCTCGCAAGCCAAACAGTAAGAGAAAGAAAAAGAAATACAACAAAAATTGCTTATTGAATAACTGGTTGCGCTGCATCAGCGGTCTTTTTGGGAGGTTTTTGAAGGTTTGACTACTCTTAGCCGCCAGCATAAAGAGTGCAAGATAACTGCCAAATAGACCAATGCCTTGAAGGTCATCAGGCAACCGTAAGGCAAACAATAAAACGAAAAGAAAGAACAGCGCCTCCTTCCAATCATTTTTCAGCGGCTGTTCAGTGAGCTTGGCTTTTTGGCGTACCATCAGGTCAGCTGGCGGCAACCAAGAAGCACTGATCCCCAACAAACCAGCAGCTGGCAAGAGTGCAGCGCTCCACCAAGTGCTCAAGATACCTACCAATGCGCCGGCGCCGCCGATCAAGACACTGGCTGCTAACAATGATGGTGCAAAAAGCGCCGTAAGCGTCTGTAAGAAAAAGACCCCTGTCATGCGAAAGGTATAAAAGAGCGCAAAGGCTAATGCTGCACTTAGCGACTGCTCTTTGCTCAAAGATAAGAAATAAAGATACGGGATGATCGTGATCGTATTGCTGATGATCAAAAGTGCGGTATGGGATTTTAAAACTTTCATCGTCCGACTCCTTGCCTTGATTTAAAGTTCCATCTTTCTTCTATCCTACACTTTCAAGCAATCCTGTCAACTTGCGTGCCAAATTTAAGCAAAAAGAAACCAAGTGTATTGTCAAAAGACTGACACTTCGTTTCTTTTTCTTATTGCGATTTTCGGCTAGAAGCCAGTAGACTGAATCGTTTGCTTAATTGCCTGAATTTCTTCATACAACCCTTGAAACTCTTTTGCAAGCTCACTCATGATGTCTGCGCTCATCAAAAGATCTTCCGCATGACTTAATAGTAAGGACATCCAAACTTTGTCCCCTTGAGCTTCTTGTTGAACTAACTTCCGATGTGCCAAATGGGCTTCATGATAGTGTTCTTTTCCTTTTTCGATTGCTTGCAGTGCAGCCAGATTCTGGGCTTCTCTTCCTTTTTGAATACTTTCAAAAAAGCAACTTCTTGCCATACCCGCTTGCGAGATAATCTGAAAACAAATTTGTTCTTTTTCTTCCATTCTACTCTCCTATTAGTTCAAGTGCTTGTTCCAATGCTTTTTTTCCATCCATCATGCCATAGGTGCGCATGTCGATACTGGCTGCTGGACAAGCAACTAAGCCTTGGACTTCATTTAATCGGTAAGAAACTTGCGGTCCTAACAGTACGCAATCAGCATCTTTTGCTGCAGTCGTGACCGATTCAATGGAGAACGCATCGATCGCCACCGCTTCTCCTTTTTCTTGCGCTGCTTTCTTCATATTATTTACTAAGACGCCAGTAGACATGCCGCCAGCGCAAACTAACACTATTTTTTTCATCATTTTTCCTCCATTTTCTCGTTATTTGTTACTCAACGACTGCCGCTTGGGTTTGCAGATTCTTTTCTTCAGCTAGTGCTGCTTTGTCTTGCAGACGCATAAAAGGGATGTAGATGATGATACATAAGACAAATTGGATCAATTGTGCAATGATCCCTTGCCAGCCATTCACTAAGAAGCCACCGAAAATAATCGGAAATCCAGTTGGGATATTGACTCCATTGTGGTAAGGCAAAAAGCCGACAATTGTTAAGAGATATGCTGACAACACGGAAACAGCCGGTGTTAACATCAAGGGAAGCAGCATTCTGATATTCATCACCTGAGGAATCCCAAATTTGATTGGCTCAGAAATACCAAACATGGAAGGGATCAATCCAATTTTACCAACAGCTTTTAGTTGCTCTGATTTGCAGCCAAAAATAGCCAGTAAAGCGACTGCAAATGAACGAGCCCCGCGATTGTTCAAAATAAACCCAATCGTAAACAGATGTGGTAATGCTTGGCCGGCACTGTACGCCGCCAGATTATCAAGCCCTGGTTGGTAAAAGACCAACATCAAGATCGGATAAACAGCCAACACTCCGTGAATGCCAAAGAACCAAAGAAATTCGATAAACGCCACAATGATCATACAAGCAAAAATATTCGCTCCTAATAAGGTCAATGGAGCTTGTACCCAAGTATAGATCATATCTGTCAGTGTGCCGTAAGGAGTTGCCGCCATACCCACGTAAATGATGCCCATAATGGCTGAAACAATAATTGCTGGCACGATCGCTGCAAAGGATTTGTTGACGATCGGCGGTACCGAATCCGGCATTTTGATCATCAAATTCTTCTGTACACATAAAATGTAAATTCTGGCACCCAACAATCCGCCAAACATGGCGACAAACATCCCACCGGAGCCAAGGGTCGACAACTCCATCGTACGGGTTTCTTCTAAAGTCGAAATCGGACTCAAGATCAAAAATGATACCAAACTCATGATACCGGCATTTAGTTGATCCGCATTTAAATGCTCGGCTAATTTATAGCCAACTAGAAAGGCGACATAAACGGAAACGACATCGATCGTCATCGCGTTGACTTGGGTTAATAATGCTTTCAAACCAATTTGTTCCATTATCTGTTGCGTTGCCCCAATGTCGATCGCATTGATCAAGGAGGCAATGGAACTGATCATCATGACGGGCATTAAGCCCATCATTGCATTGGCAATGGCTTTCATATAAATATTGTTTTGTACTTGAACGGCTGCAGCTAGTATTTTATCTTTCAGTGTATTCATAAGGTCCTCCTTCACTTAATCCCGCAAGTATTTATCTTTAAGTAGCTGGATTTTCTGCTGTGAAAAACCCTGTTCTTCTTTTACATACGTTTCAATCCCCCCATGAGCCTCAATCAAATCCAAAGCGGTTTGTAAAAAACACCGATCAGCTTCTTTGAAGTATCGCATTGCTGCCACAAAATCGGGGTTGTTCGTTTCTTCTTGTATCTGCTTGAGACTCTTGGTATTTTTCTCCCTTTTGTACTCGTTGGTCAGCAGGTAATCTTCCATGACCTCTTCATAACTGACACCCAGCAGTAACTGAATCAGGGCAACCCCATACCCGGTGCGGTCTTTGCCACCACGACAGTGCTGAACCACTGCACCTTCAGCTTCCAAATGAATGGCCAATACTTCTTTAAAAACGGTCTTGCATTGACTGTTTTCAACAAATTCATAATTTTGCCGAATCATCAATTCTTTTGCAACTTCGGCGGTGATTTTTTCTGCAGAAAGCGCCATTGGCTCCCCTTCTTCTGAAGAAGCTAAAGCAGCAATATCAGCAATTGGCGTCAAATAAAGTATCTGAGCATTCCCAATGGGTTTGTCTTCATTGTCTGCTCTTTCTTGGGCATTGCGGTAGTCAATAATTTTCTCAATTCCCAGAGCTGCTAATTTTTTCTGATCAGCTTCTGTCAATTTGCTCAATTCGTCTGAGCGGTATAGTTTTCCAGTCACTACGTATTTGCCCTCTTTGGTCCGATAGCCGCCAAAATCGCGAAAATTATACGCACCTTCTAAGGTTACTTTTTCATTTGTCATACACTACTCCTTTAAATAATTAATGAACGTCATAAAGTCCGTTGTCGCAGCTAGTTTGTTTACTTTATCCAACGAAGAACATTGTTTGATCAAATGATCATTCAGCGGTTTCACTTTTAAGTGATCTTGTTCAGCAATCACTAATAAGAAAACGAGACGAACCGTCTGTTTGTACCAGAACACTGGCTTTTTCAAGTTTGCAACGGCAATCACCGTTTCTGCACCAATCAGCGCATTGGGATGAGGGAAAGCGACTGACGGTAAGAAATCGGTTCCAAAAAAGGCTTCTCGTTCAAAAACCAACGTTTCAAAATTCTCAGGCATTGAATACTGTTCTTTGATTTGTTGGCATAAAAAATGCAACACCGCTTCTTTTGTTTCAAATTCTTGTTCACAGATGAATAACGATTCCTTAAAGTAGTTCAAAAGCACTTCTTCTGTGAAGACAGCGGCCAATGCGGCTTCGATCTTTTTGATCATATCCGGTTGCATAAAATAATCAACACTCATAACAGGAATCGTTCCTTCGTAAGGAAGTGGAATCGAAGAAAAGATAAAATCGAACTCCTGCTCTTCGATCATTTGCAAAAATTCATATTGATTGCATACCGTGACTTTCTTGATATAATTGCGAAAATAAAACTCAAATTTCTCTTTAAGGAAGGTATTGGCCGCTCGGCCTAGGTCATTGACCACTAAAATATACTTGCGCTGTGTTTGCGAATTTTTCTTATTTAAAGCCACATCAAAGTGCATCGCCAAATAGCTGAGTTCATGATCACTGATGGTCTTTTCAAATTGCTTTGCAATGACTTGACCGGCAATGATGGCTAAATCATAAGCGACATTACAGTGTACCTTCACCTCATTCAACAAAGGATTTTTCAGCTCGATCCCCAATTCGATCCGATCGATCAGCGGAGCAAAGTGCAACATCAACATCGTTTGCAGATCCAAGTCTTTGCTGAAATCGATTTGGCGGCTTTCCTTGATCGCTTTTAAAATTTTGCTGACCAATTCTGCTGCTTCATCTGAAACAGTCATCTTTTCATTTCTAGGGACTACTCGTTTGCCAACGATTTGCCCTAAAACATAATTTCGCTCGTATTCGGTAAAATGTACAGCACACTCTTTTTCAATTCTGGCGATGATTCGCTCTCCTAGTAATGTCTGCTCATCATTGGTCCTGCCGCTGATCGGTAGGTTTCGATCTAAGTAGCGGCCGCTTTGCATGCGTAAGACAGCGATCGCTAAATGATTCACCAGATTGTTCAAAATAGCCTCCGACATGGGGTAGGCTTTTTGCGAAAACTCCGTCGAAACGATCGCTTTTATCTGCTGGTGAAGAAGCGACGGTGTATCTTCGCTGATTGTGCCCTCTTCTAACTGCTTGATATGGGTTCTTTGCAAATAATTACTAGCCATAAACCGTCTCAAGTCAAATTCGCTACCGCTAAGTTTCATTCCGTAATACGGCTTCGTTTGAATGGAGAGCTGGTAATGGCTTAGTATCCGTCGCAGCTTTTTCAATTCTTGAGATAGCTTACTCTGAGAAATGAATAAGCGTTCGCAAAGCATTTCGGATTTAATATACGTTTCTTCTTGAATAAAGAATTCAATAATTCTAGAAACAAAGTCGTCATTGTGGGACGCTTGTTCTTTCCTTCGCTGAAAAGCTTCTTCGTTCGTTATTTGTAAATACAACCCACTCCCTTTTTTCGCTTGAATCATACAACCGTATCGTTCTTGATGCTGGTTGATTTCTTCTGCATAACGGCGAACGGTTTTTCTGCTAACACCCAACTCGGCAGCAGCCGCTTTACTCGTCATAAAACCGTCATGCTCCGAAAGTGTTCTTAACAACAATAGGCTTAATTTTTCCATCTCTCTCTCCCTCGCTTACTAGTTTAGAGTCAAACCCAAGCAACCTCCATAGGTATATCTTCCCTTTCATTAAGGGAAATTTCTACAAGAAGTTGCTTGCCTTGTGCTTTGCTTCTTATCAAAAAAACGAATGGTCGTGACTTTCACTTTGTTGTTGCCACATATGACCGACCAATTTGTTTGAGTTTTCTTCTCCACAAAAAAAGACATGATCTTCACTCAATGAAGGTCATGTCTTTTTTATTTAGCGAACCTCGCTGATTTTCTCTACCGACTGTCGCACTTTTAATTGATGGGGACTAATTTTTCGATGGCTCGTTTCTGCTTGATTGGTGATGATGTCTGCTAGTAATTCAGCTGCTTCATAACCGATTCGTTCCATATCTTGGGCAACGGTTGTTAATTCAGGCGTTACGTAGCTAGCCAAAATAATATCATCGAACCCGATGACCGAAATATCTTCAGGAACCCGCAAGCCCATGTCTTTGATTCCTCGTATCGCTCCGATTGCCATAATATCACTAGCACAGAACAGTGCAGTGATTTCTTGATTGTTTTCTAACAGATTTTTACAAATCAAATAGGCAATTTCTTCTTCATAGTTGGCGTACTGGATATACGACTCATTCACTAACAAGCCATGCGCTGCCAAAGAAGCGCGGTAGCCTTTTTCTCTAAGTTCACTGACATTGGCATCACGACTCCCGTTGATCATGCCAATTTGTCGATGATTATTGGCAATCAAAAAATCCACAGCTTCTTGCGCCGCTTTTTCATTGTCAATCGAAACCAAGCCGATCTTAGGATTGTCGATTTCCATATCAATCAGAACTGTCGGCAAAGAGGTTTGCTGTACTTCCTGGTAGTAAGGATCGGTGGTTTTTAACCCTTGGATCACTACACCAGTGATATTGTGCTCATTGCAGAACTGACTAAACGTCTTTTGCTTTTGTTTCTCAGTACTTGTCCCATAAAAGACAAACTCAAAATCTGACTGATCCGTATAACGATAGACCCCATTCAACACTTCTAAAGGCATCGTTGATTTTCGGTTGAAATTCAACTCATTTAAAATCAAGGCGATGGTTTGTTGTTTCTTCGAAGACAGTGTCCTTGCTGCCATGTTTGGGGAATAGTCTAATTCTTTCGCTATTTTTAAAATTTCTTGCTTGGTTTGTTGGTTGATATCACTATACCCGTTAAAAACTTTGGATACAGTCGCTATTGATACACCGGCTGCCTTTGCCACATCGCGAATCGTTGTTCGCATTTGCTATCTCTCCTTTATCCAAATACCACCATCAGTCTTCGTAGCGAGCAATTGGGTTGTCTCCGCTAACTGACAGTCAATATCGCGATCCTTTAAACTGATTTTAACAGGTTCTCCTTGATAAAAGAGCGTAAATTTTAGTTCTTTTATTTTCTGTGGCAAATGATTCGCTAATCGCAGGCCTTGATCGTAATACAACCCTGCAAAACCGTAAATCAAGCTCAGCCAACTTCCCCCCATATTTGCTGCGTGAATGCCATCGACAACATTTTTTTGGAGATCCGTTAAATCCATCAAAGCCGTATCCATAAAATAACGATAGGCTTTTTCAGAATCCCCAATTCGACTCGCCATCACGCTAAAAATAGAACGAGACAAGGAGGAATCATGCGTCGTCACTTGTTCGTAATAGTCATAATCTTTTTTTAATTGCTCAAGACTGAAGTCTCCTGTATAGAGCATTTGGGCTAAAACCGTATCGGCTTGCTTACAGACTTGATGTTTGTAGATGACCATTGGATGATAATGCAGCAGGAGAGGATACTTTTCAGCAGGTGTAGTCTCAAATGGCCAGACTGCTTGTTCTAAGAATCCATCGTCTTGCTTCGTAATCCCTCGCTGTTCATCGTAACCAAAGTACATTAAGTCGGCTGCTTGCTGCCAAGCACTAATTGTTTCTTGGTATTTACCATACCGCTGTGCTAACTCAATGGCATAATATAGATTATTTTGAACCATTTTATTCGTATAAAAATTATTATTAACAAGGGCACTGTACTCATCAGGTCCAGTCACTCCATTGATGCAAAAGGCAAGTTTGCCCTCTTTTTCTACTAGATCGCCATAGCTCAACCAGAATTTCGCCGTTTCAAAAACAACTTCACTGCCAACCGTTTCGATGAATGCCTGGTCGCCAGTCACTCGTTCATACAATTGGAATGCATAAACGATATCCGCATTGATATGGACTTGGGCAGTTCCCGCTGGATAATAAGCACTCGTCTCATTTCCATCAATTGTTCGCCAAGCAAACAAAGCACCCTCTTGGCTTAGCTCCTGCGCCCGTTGTTTGGCTTGCGGCAAGATCTTCCCGCGATAGGAAAGCAATGCCTTGGCTATTTCAGGGTTCGTGAAAATAAAAAATGGCAACAGATACATTTCCGTATCCCAGAAGTAATGCCCTTCATATCCCTCGCCAGTCAATCCTTTGGCTGCGAAATTTGTTCTGCCGTCTCGCCCCGCACCTTGATTCAAATGAAACAAATTGAACCGAATGCCTTTTTGAAGAACTGGATCTCCTTCGATTTGGATATCACTTGCCGCCCAAAATTGCTGATAACTTTGTTGCTGCTCTTGCAAGAGAACTTCAAAATCGGCTAACTCTTGGTTAAAAGGTGTTTCGTGATTTTGATTATCTTCAAGTAGTTTCATTTGGAAAACCGTCGTAAGCGTTTCCTCTGCTTGTACTTGCTTTTCGCCATTGATCACTCGAATTGCTATACTTCGTTGACTATTTTCAGCAGTCCAAATCGCATAATCCTGATAATCAGCTTTTCGTAAGTGATGTGCTTTACTAGCAACCCGAGGATCATCTGTTTGAACAATTGCTGCTTTTTGTTCTAACGGATGTGTTATGGAAATTGGCTCTGAGAAATTGGTGTTCTTAATTTGATACTGACAGACGTAAAGTTCACTTCGTGTCACAGAGGCAAACGACTGCATCACCAATTCAAAAGTTTTACCTAGTGGCGTTACTACTTTATAGGATTCATCCAACACGCCTTTTTCCAAATCCAAAGTCATTTGTATAGGCTTTACTTGCCATTCTGAAGCACTAGAGTCCTCGTCACCAATCTGTAAACGTACGCCTCTTAGATTCGGCAGCTTGATGATCGTCTGATGCTCTTTGGCATAGCCGTATGCCCATTCACCATATTGGATCGTCTCACTATCAAAAAAACCATTAACAAAGGAGCCTGGGTTTCCCTCGTAAAGCTCATTGACTTTTAAGGGGTGACCTGCACGCACGCCAATTTGACCATTGCCAACTGCAAACAATGTTTCTAAGTATTCAGGGGTTTGATGAGAAAGTTCCTGTGCTCTTACTTTAAATGAATCATTTTTCGCCATCCATTCGCACTCCTTGTAAGAAATATTTGTTGAACAGCAAGTAAATGATCACAATGGGAATGATCGTGATCACACTTGCCGCCATCGTCTGATCCCATCGTACACCACCATTTCGACTTTGGAAAGTCTGCAACCCTAGAGTCAAAGTATATTTACTTGGCGTGGTCAAATAGAGCATTGGTTTCATGAATTCATTCCAAAAGCCCATAAAAATAAAGACAGCTTGTGTTGCGATGGATGGTTTTGCTAATGGCATCACGATACGAAAGAATGTTTGAAATCTGCCGAGACCATCGATTGCCGCAGCTTCTTCCACATCTTTTGGAAAAGATAAAAAGAATTGACGCATCATAAAGATATTCCCGATGTTGATCGCAGCTGGTAAAATCAATGCTGAAAAACTATCTAACATTCCTAGATTCATCAAGATTAAGTAATTTGGAATCAACAAAACCTGAGCTGGCACCATCATCAATGCCAAAAACCCATAGTAAATTCGTTCACGCCCCGGAAAATTTAATCTTGCTAAGGCATAACCTGCCATCGTATTTAATAAAATATTGATGGTCGTTCCAATAACGGATATAATCACGGAGTTTAGAAACCAGCGCATAAACAAAGAAGAGCGCCCCAAGACATATCGAAAATTGTCTAAAGTAAACTCATTGGGGATCAAACTCATATCCCCAGAAACAATTTCTCTATAGGGTTTGAAAGATGCAGCAATTGCCCAGACAAAAGGATAAAAGGTCAGTACTGCATAAAGAATCAAGATCGTATAAAGCAAGATCTTTAAAATTTTTGTTTTCTCTTTTCCTCTCACGGACGTTACCCTCTTTCTTTGTTCAATTTTTCTGCTAAAAGTGACGTGATAAAGATAAGAATTGCTAAAACGATCGCTAATGCTGCCGCATACCCCATCGTGTTCATTTGTCCAAAGGCGTATTGGTAAATCATTAGTGACAAGGTCAGAGTCGAATTGTTGGGTCCCCCTGATCCGTTCGAGAAGATATACGCCTGGTCAAACATCTGAAAGGTACCAATGATCCCCGTCAGCAGTACATAGGTAGTGATTGGGCGTAGATAAGGAATCGTGATATACCGTAATTTATCCACGGTTGTCGCACCATCGATCTCTGCTGCTTCGTACAAAGAATGAGGCAGATCAACTAAAGAAGCCAAATAGATCGTCATATAATAAGGCACGGTCGACCAGATATTCATTACCATAATCACTTTCAACGCATAGGCCGGTTCTTGTAAAAAATTGATTGGTTCTGAGTAAAATCCTAAATTCATAAATAAGTCATTGACTGGACCGTAAATATTAAAAATAAACATAAAGATGATCGTCAATGCTGAACTAGAAGTTAAAGTTGGCAAAAAATAAACCATCCGAAACAGTTTCTTCCCCTTGATTCCTTTGCTGCTTAAAATATACGCGATAATCAAAGCAAAAATCGTTTGTAACGGAACGACGACCAAGGCAAACGTGGCCGTATTTCTAAGAGCGATTCGCGCTTTTTGATCGGTGAAGATACGTAAATAGTTTTCTATCCCTTTAAAAGAAAATGTATTGGTAAACAAATTGACGTCGTTGAAAGATAGATAAAAAGCAAAGAGAACAGCTAAGACGAAAAAGATTCCTACGACAATGATTGCTGGAGCCAGAAAGAGCCAAGCTTGTCGGATTTCTTGCCATTGGCTTTTTGTATAGTTAGTTTTTTTTCGTTCCATCATGTTGTCACCTTTCCCAAAAGAAAAGAGAGAGGAGTTCCTCTCCCTCGTTCAAATTCAGACTAATTTGCTGTAATATCTGCGTTCGCTTGTTCATCAGCAGCTTCCATTGCTTCTTCAAAGGTCATGTTTCCATTTAAAGCATTTGGTAAAAAGTTTTGATAGGCTTTGTTGATCGTATCTAAAGTGGTGCCCTTTTGCCAAATCGTTGCATAATCCCAAGCCTCTAGGTGAACATTCAAGTCACTGTTTTCTGTGATTTTGGCCGCATCTGCTACATCTTGACGACTAGGTAATGTCCCGGTTCCTTCAACCCATGCTTGCATACCGCTTTGACCAGTAGCGTGTTGAATCCATTTATCTGCCAAGGCACTTTTTTCGGTCCCAACATATTTTCCCCAACCGACAGAAAACATCATTGACCCTTCCGTTCCTTTATACGTTGGCATTTCTTTTACAACAAAAGGAATATCAGGAAATTCTGTCTTAAGTGTCTCATACACCCAGTTTCCTTCATCCATGATCGCAATTTTTCCAGAACCAAAAGCTTCGCCGTTCCAACCTGTTCCGATATCTTGCGGTGTAACAGCTGCTTTCGTATCGACCAACTCTTTTAAAATCGAAAGATTATCAACTACTGCTGGATCAGCCAAATTAGCCGTCCCATCTTCATTGATTGGTTGAGCATTTTCCCGCGTTGCAAGATGATAGTTGCGAGCCATATCTTGGTTATAGCTCATGGCAAAAACATTTCCGTCACCATACGCCTCATTGATTTTTTCTTGGAACGACGGCAGCCACTCAACATACGCTTCAAGTGTGTCTGGCACTTCATCGATCGACACACCCGCTTCTTCAAAAATCGCTGTATTGAAATAGAGTGCTAAAGTTGACATATCTTTGGGAACAGCCTGCAGTTGTCCATCCGAAGTCGTAAAAGCATCGATCAAGCTATCATAAAACTGCTCACTTTCAAAATTAGCCGGATCCAGCTCTGCAAGTGTGCCATTCTCTGAGAACCATGGGAACATATAGGCATCCACGTAAAAGACATCTGGTGCCGTTCTACCAGCCATGTCAGCTTGAATTTGGGTATTATAATCGGTATATACTTTCTTTTCAACTGTTGCACCCGTTGCTTCTTCAAAAGATTGGATCATCTCATCCAACGATTTTTCTTCTGCCTCGTTGCCACCCCAAACACCGATCGTTAACGAATCCCCCGTGAAATCCGTCTGATCTGTCGAACTACTGGTGTCTTCGTTTCCCCCACAAGCTGCCAGCACCACTGCTCCAGACAATAGAAGCCCTGTTCCTACTACTTTTTTCCATCCAGTCATTTTATTTCCCCCTAAAAAGTGATTTTGATTTGTTCTTCAAGCAGATAAACCTTATCAAAAGCGATAAACTCAATCGCTTGCTCCCCATGGTTGGTGACCGTAAAACCTTCCTGTGTGACCTCAATCTTTAATGGCTGTTGGTGCCACATAATACCAAATTCAAGTGCTTCCCAAGCCTTTGGTAAATGTGGTTCGATTCTTAACTGGCCGTCTAAACAACGGATACCACCATAGCCGAAGACCGTCATTTGCCAAATACCGCCGAGTGATGCTGCATGAATCCCTTCATTGGAAGACAGCATATTTTCTCCCATATCAATGTTGATTGCTTGTTGAAACAAATCATAAGAAAGTGCTACTTCCCCTAAATCAGCAGCGAGGATGGCATGTGTCGATAAGGATAAGGAAGAATCATGCAACGTTTTCGGCTCATAGTAATCCCAATTCAACCGTTTCTCTTCTTTTGGAAAAAGGTTCTCAAATAAGAACAAGAGCAAAAGAACATCCGCTTGTTTCGAAACTTGCATCTCGTTGACTTGTTCTAAGTTATACTCATGGAACAGTGTGCCTACTTGCGAATCATTTTTATATTTCGTGAGATCGATCTCTTTTTTCGTCAAATAGGTATCATCTTGCGGGATGATTCCCGCTTCATTCGGTTGCGGTAAATAAATAGCAGCTACTTTTGCTTGCCATTCTTGATAAGCTTCATTTAATGGTAATTTTTCAGCTAGTTTCGCAAATTGTTCTGGCTGGTTCTTTTTCAACTCTTCATACAATGAAATGGCTAATTGAATGTTCCAGTGCGCAGTATGATTCGTGAAAGCATTGTTATCGACATGCTCCTTATATTCATCTGGTCCGACTACGTCTAAAATTTCAAAACGCTGGTTTTCTTCGGACCACTCTAAACGACTCGCCCAGAAGATCGCCGTATCAAAAATCACTTCATAACCTTTTTCCCATGCAAATTGTTGATCATTCGTTACATCAATAAATTGTTTGATGCCGTAGGTGACATCACTGGTAATATGCTGTTCAATAAATCCTGACCAAATTTTCGTTGGTAAGCCCGTAAGGATATCCGCAGCGCCCCAAACTGGCGTAGTCTCACCATCTTCAGGCCAAGCAGCTTCCCACGGAAATTGGGCGCCTTGATAGCCGTTCTCAGTAGCTTTTTTATGGGCACCAGCCAAACCTAAATAGCGATAAGTCACTAATTTTTTGGCGATTTCTGGGTGTGTGAAGGTAAAATATGGCAGCATGAAAATCTCTGTATCCCAAAAGGTATGTCCTTTGTACCCTTCCCCAGATAGGCCTTTGGCACCTATGTTCATGCGTTCGTCATGGGCTGGTGTCATCACATGTAGATGATATTTTGCAAAATGAATCGCTAATTGATCTAGTGTGTTCTCTGTCTTGATTTTGATTGGAAAGACGGACCAGACTTCTTTGTCCCATGCCGCTGCTGAAGCTTTTGCTAATTCCTGATAGCCGTTTTTGCGAATCTCTTTCAGCTCTTCAAGGGCAATCTTCTTCAAATCTTGTGGTGCCTTTCCTAAATGCTCTTTATCGATCGTGGTATAAACAGAAGAAAACTTCTCAAGCTTCAACGTCTCATTAGGTGCCAAGGTTTGCCAGTAACGATTGTAGATTTTCCGTCTTCCCATCTCGATCCGCTTCTTGGTTCCATCATAGCAATCTTCTGTTTTTTCTAGATTATGTGCTGTCGAAAGAACAAAGGCGATCTTAGATTGAGTGGTCTTTGGCATCATTTGTAAGAAACGATTTTCTGTTAATGATTTGTCACCTTCAGTAAAATGCTGTGAGCCGCTATTTGTCTTTTGTCCGTCAATACCAGAAATAATTTCCAACGTGACTTCTTTTCCTAAATTTTCGACCAGCACTTGTTGCGCAAACACATGCTTTTGGGCAAAGGAAACACATCGCTTAAAGGTCAGTTCGACATTAATCTGACCATGTTTCCATTGAAAGGAGCGCGTGAGTTCCCCAGTTCTCAAATTTAAGACACGTGAATAGTTTGAATATTTGCCTTTTGATAAATCTAATCGTTCGCCATCAAAAAGGAGCTCCATTCCAATCATATCCGGCACATTAGGAAGCTCAGTCACTTCATTTTCGTCGAATTTATTAAAGGTTCCTGCAACAAAAAGATTACGCGTTTCGCCAACATATTTCTCTTCTGTCACAGAGCGCATCCCCAGATACCCGTTACCCAAACACATGATGGCTTCTGCTTTGCCTAACCATTTTGTATCAAAGGTCTTTTCCGTAATTTTCCAAGGGTCTTCTTTTAAATACTGCATCGCTGTCTCCATTTTTTCCTCCTATTTCTTCAGAAAACGTTTTAGTTTCTTTCAAAAATTTTTTATTTATAAAAATAGTTATTGGACCGAAACAAAAGTACAATCAAGCCCATGAAATAACTACCAATTACTAGGACAATTGCTGCGTTAAGAAACACCCATCCTACGATCAAGTGGAGTGGCGCATAGTAAGCATAATCTCTAATTATTTTTGCGGCTTGGTATTCGTTTCGCCACTTCCAAGCAATAAGACTAGCACTAGCCCAAGCAAAAATAACTAACAAAAGTAGCGCTTGTGTATTGATCTCCAATAAAGGATTCCCTGTTAACAACTCATCGAAGGAGGTTTCGTTCATACTGATCATTCCCCTGTTTCTTATTGAACCCCACTACACTTTGTCCTAAAATGTCGTGTAACGTTTTTTTCGTACCTAGATAGAGGAAGAAAGAACCAGTGAAAAACAACCAACCGATCATTGGTAAAAAGTAGAGCAATTTTGCTACTTCCCTCATTCCTACAGTTAATAAATTACGTTGATTCGTAAAAACAACGAGTTTCGCAAAATGTTTGCCAATCGTTTTCCCCTCAAAACTACTCAAACAAATCATGTTGTAGACCACAAAGAGAAGTTGTGGCAAGACAATCGTTACTCCAGCAGGTACCATTAGGAGATAGCTAAGCATGGTACTTGGTAAAAAAATGATCATGCAATCAATCAAAAATGCTAGCAATCTTAGTAACAGCATATTTGTCCCCCTCTTTTCGAAAACCTTTTCGTTACATCCACATATTACCAGACATCTTTTCTCTATTCAAGCGTTTTCATAAAAAAATAATGTTTATTTTTTCCGATTTCCTAATGGAAAATCGCGTGAATACTAAAACGTTTTAGATTGTCTGTTTTTTTGCAAGCGATTTGGTTGGGAACCAGCTTTACTTGTGATACCATGAAGCAAATACGAAAGAAGGCGATTTCTTGGATTTATGGCTTACAAATGTACAACTTGAGACGAGTTATTTAAAAGAAGGCGATTGGTCTTATGGAACCAAAACAGAAAATACAGCAATCGGGATCAATGATGGAAAAATAGCGGAGATCGTGCCGATGACCGAATGGCAGGCATCAAGCGAAGCGACGATCATTGATGGGGGAAATCAGTTATTGTTGCCAGGATTGATCGAAAAACATTGTCATTTGGACAAAAGTAAATTAGGTACTCCTTGGCGTCCAGTAACGCCGGCAGCTAGCTTGGTGGAACGATTTGAAACTGAGATTCCCCAATTAGATGCCTTGCCGTTATCGATCAAAGAACGCGGACAAGCGCTGATCGATTTAGAACTGCCTCATGGTGCGGTGATGTTCCGCTCACATATTGATATTGAACCAATGACTCAGCTGCGTTATTTTGATGCGATTACCGAATTAGTTGCCGAACAACCTTTTGGCTCGGAGTTGGTCTTATTCCCACAACATGGCTTATTGCGCTCAAATGCTGCTTCTTTGATTGAAGAAGCCTTAGCAACGGGCAAAGCATCTTTTATTGGCGGTGTTGATCCTTATACACTCGATCAAGATTACCAGGCTTCCTTACGGACAACTTTTGAACTTGCTCAAAAAGGACATGTCGGGATTGACCTCCATCTTCACGATCGGCAAGAAGCTGGCAGAGCGACCGTCAAAGAAATGATTCGTTTGACGAAGGAATTCAATATGCAAGGAAATGTGGCGATCAGTCACGCCTTTGGTCTAAATGACTTTGAAGGCACAGAACGCAAAGAAGTCTTTCAAGCCTTAGCAGATTTAGAGATCCACATCATTTCAAGTATTCCCATCAGCCCTGGCACGATTCCACCGCTTAAGGAATTGCAAAGCTATGGCGTTGCTGTTCATATTGGTTGCGACAACGTCTATGATTCTTGGTCTTCTCTAGGAGATGGTTCTTTACAAGAAAAACTGGCCCGCTATTTAGAGATTTTTGCCGTCAAAAGTCAGGAAGACTTGACGCAAGCATTAGGTTTAGTCACGGATGGCAAAGTCCCATTGGATAAAAACGGTGCGCAGCAATGGCCTAAGGTTGGTGATTCGGCTGATTTCTTACTGACACCAGCTACTTGTACGGCAGAATTCGTTGCCCGTAAAGGCTTCGTCAGCAAAAGCTTTTATCACGGAACAGTTGTTTTCACCGCATAAATCTTACCTATATAAAAGGCATCTGCGCTTCTTTTTAGAGGCGCAGATGCCTTTTTTCAGGAATAGTCGTTTGCTAATTGTACATAGTCTTTCAGGTAAATGAATCAACCTGCTGCTTCATAAACTCTTCTATTTCACTTTTTAGTGGCATTCCTGTTTGAGCCCCCAGCTTTTGAACGGACAGACTAGCTCCATTATTCGCCATAGAAACGGCTTCATAAAAATCGGCTTCTTCCCCTAAAGCTGCTGCCAAGATGCCATTAAAGGTATCCCCCGCACCGGTAGTGTCTACAACTGAAACTTTGTTCGATGGAATCGTCACAACTTGTGACTTTTCTACAAATGTTACCCCTTTGCTTCCTCGTGTGACAACGATTCGCGTGGCATATTTTTTTTGCCAATCAGCAATGACCTGCTCAATTTCGTCTTCCAAAATGGCCTCTTTACCGATCAAAGCGGCAAATTCCGTTTCATTTGGTGTCAAAATATCAATATACGGCAGGAGTTCCGGTACGATTTCATTGTAAGGAGCAGGATTCAAAATCGTTAGAACTCCTTTTTTCTTGGCAAGAATCAATGCTTGTTTGATTGTTTCCACAGGAATTTCCAGTTGAGTAAGTAAGATATCCCCTTGTGAAAGTTCACTGATTGTTTGCTGAACGTAGGCTTCATCGATCAGTCCATTCGCACCGGGGACGACAGTGATACAATTATCCTCTGCTAATTTAAAAATACTCGCAATTCCTGTGAACATATTTTTTTCACGGGAAACAGCCGATAAATCGAGAGCTTCTCTGCTGAGGTGCTGAAGAACCTTTTCCCCAAAAGTATCTTCCCCGATTTTCCCTAAAAATTTTGTTGATGCACCGTAACGAGAAGCTGCCACTGCTTGATTTGCTCCTTTGCCCCCGACAAAATAATCAATTTGCTCCCCAATGATCGTTTCGCCGATCCTCGGCATTCGTGTTGTCGTGATCACGATATCCATGTTCACACTACCTAAAATCGTTATCTTACTCAAAAAATCACCTATTTCTCTTGAATATATAAAAAGGACCAAAGGCTTCCCGACCCTCAATGGTCGTTTCACCAACCTTTAAAAACCCTGTTTTTACAAATAATCGCTGCATGGGCAGATTGGTATGATTTGTGATTGAAAGAAGTGTTTCCCCTTCATCACACTGTTGTTCCAAACAGCTTCTGATCCACTGGCGGCCAAAGCCTTGCCCCGCTTGAGATGGTCTCGCAACGAGTCGCTGAATCGTTCTTATCCCATGATATTCTTTGCTACAATTTGACAATGAGTCAACTGACAAAACACCGACACTTACAATGTTTTTATTTTCATCCTTCAACACCAACAGTTCCTTTTTCTCGATATCCTTCGCTAAGATTTCTAGGGAGGGATAAGTATCAGTCCACTGGTAGATTTTCCTTCTATTCATCTGCTGCTTTGCTTCGATGAACAGTTGAAAAATCTCTGCTAATTCTTGCCGTGACGCCCTTTGTAGTTCATTCATGACTCTAGTAAGGGAGCAATACCAACGACAAAATGACCACTGCTATAATCCCAACGATCGTTGGAACGCTGGTTCGTTTCAGTAACCGAACAGGGCTGACGTCGATTGAAGAAGACACAATCATAATTACAGCGGCAACTGGTGAGATCGTTCTGCCAAGATTGGCGATCATCTGCATTGGCAAGGCGATCAAAATCCCGTCAATTCCCGCTTTAGCGGCAATATCGGGAATCAGTTCAATCACAGCGTAAAACATCGCCAATCCTCCGCCACTCAAAATACCGAACAATGCGGTTGCGCCGCTGAATATCAATGCCGTTAACACGCCAGCAGATTGAGAATTTTCTACCGCACTCATTAGTGAATCAATCACTCCTAAGCTTTGGATAGCTGTGGTAAATAATGATCCACCCACAACCAACATGACTACTTGACTAAACCCTTGTCCCATTCCTTTGAATAGTTCCACTGCACTTTCTTGCGCGATTTTGAAAGATTTCTTTCTCAAACATTCAATCAGTAATGCGACAAAAAAGGAAATCATCGTTAGGACGAAAATATCCATTGTTACACCTTCTTTGAATATACCGATTATACCAACGATAATGATCAACACCAAAGGAAGGAGTGGTAAAATTGCATAAAATCCAGGAACAGCCGTTTCTTCTGACTTACTTTCAATTTCTTTTAGTTCTACAAAGGCATCTTTGCCTTCTTTTTTATCACAATACGTTTGCCAAAAGTAATGAACAATGGCCATGATCAGCAATGTTGGGATGGAAATTTTCGCATGGTACAGAACATAAGTTAAGATGTTGTAATTCAATGTCTGAGCCGCAATCACATTATCCGCACCTAATGGCGTCGGCATGATCGTGGCAGTCATTGCGATAACACCGGCTGCTGTTAAGGAAGAGATACCAATCCCTTGAAGCAGTGGATAAAGGATTGCCATCAAAATTATTGCCAAACTAGATGCACTTGGGACGACTAACGACATCAAATTCCCTAATAAGAAAACGATCGGAATAAATAATGCCTTAGACTTGATTTTGGTCATTGGCTGAACCAGGATATTGACAGCTTTTTGATTGGCACCAATGAGATTCATATAACCTGAATATCCGAATAAGATCATGATCACTAGACCAGCAGAACTTACTTGAGAGATGATCGTATCTTTAAGCTTTAAAAAAATATCGAATAAGGCCAAGCCAGTCCCTTCGCCTTCTGGGTAAAGCGGATTTCCTAAAGCAACGGATGCACAAAGCAAGACAAGTGCCCCAATAATCAAAATCAATGCTGGATTATAACTCTTAATAATAAAATATCCGACGATCCCCAAAACAACGAGTACTAAAATCGCTTCTATCATTTCTTTCCCCTCCTATTTACACTTGCTGATTGCCTGTAAAAACCATTCTTTAAAGAGCGCTTCATCGATATCGACACAAACACGGCAATTGTTTTTCTGCTTCAGACGATTGTTGAGATCGACAATTGTCGCACCTGCTGTGTAGGCTCCTTGTGTTTCGATCGCAACAAAAGTCTCTTGAACAGTGAACATCTCTGGACACAAAAGATAAGCGATCGCGCAACTGTCATACATTTTCAGCCCCGTGCCAAAACTGCCACCACGATATTTTTTGAATAATTGAACCATCATATCTCCGGTTTGATTCATTTCTTTGATTTTTGCGCTGTCTTCTGGGTAAACAAGCGCTTTGGCGCCCACATCTAATGGTGCTACAGAAAGTGGTAAGCCGCTCTCAAAAACAATCGTTGCAGCCTCGGGGTCAATCGCAATATTGAACTCTGACAATACACCAAAGTTTCCTCTACCTAAGGCTCCGCCCATTAAAACGATCTCATCGATTTTTTCTTTGACTTCTGGATAAATCTTAAGCAAAAGAGCAATATTCGTTAGAGGACCTAATGCGACAATTGTGATTTTTTCTTTATTCTTTTTGATCGTTTGATACATCGCTTCCACAGCTGAAGTTTCCAGCAGCAATGAACGATCTGGTTCTGGAAATGAATAGCCGGCCATTCCTGTGACCCCATGAACATCGCTGGCATCTTTGACTGCTCGCGTTAGTGGCTGAGATGCACCTTGTGCTGCTGGAATCGACAAATTCCAAAAGGAAAGCAGTTTCAGTAAATTATTGGTGACATGTTCAATACCGACATTTCCGGCCACTGTCGTGATCAACTTGACCTCCAAGACTTCACTAAATAGAGCAATTCCCAACGCAACTGCATCATCGATCCCCGGATCCGTATCAATAATGACTTCTTTTTTTGACATACGTATTCTCCTCTCACCTTTGATAAAACGTTTTATCATTTTTCTAAAAAAAGTGAACATCTGATAAAGCGTTTTATCTAATGTTCACACAAAGAATAACATCGTTTTAAAGCGCTGTCAATAGTAAAAAAAGAGTTTCGCTAGGAAACTCTTTCAGTCACACTGTTCTTTTTTATCAATCTAGGTGTCAATTGGACGTAACGTGGCTTCTGTCCGCTGATTGCATTCATCAAGGCAAGAACCGTTTTTTCACCTAAATCATTTACATCTTGTTCCACAGACGTTAGAGATACTTCTAAAAGATCATTCAAAACAAGATTGTCGTATCCTACGATCGAAACATCCTCTGGAACCTTGATTCCTAGTTCTTTGGCACGCTTCATAATTCCCAATGCAATCAAGTCGTTGCCAGCAACAATGCCGGTTACATCTCGGTTTTTTAAGAGAATGTCTGCTTTTTCATAGGCGTCTTCAAATTGGAACTTTGTTACCACATGCCAACTGTCTTTTCGTTGGAGATTGAATTCCTTCAGCGCATCTAAATAGCCTTGGTATCGATACACACAATTGATATTTTTATCAGGGTTCATCATCGTGCCGATCTTTTTGTGTCCTTTTTTTATTAGCTCACTGGTAGCAATATATCCCCCATGCCGATTATTATAAAAGACTTGATCGACCTCAAAGTTATCTATTCCTCTATCAACCAAAACGATTGGAACCGAAAGATTCTTCAATCGTTCTTTGGTTTGTACCTCATCCGCGTAGGATTCGGTTGAAAGGGCGATGATCAACGCATCAACGTTGCGGTCAATCAGGAGCTGAATCAATTCCTTCTCAACGTCAACTTTATCATCTGAGTTGACCAAAATCAGCAGATACCCCTGTTTTCGCAGCAAATCTTCTAAGACCTTGGCCAAGTTGGCAAAAAAAGGATTGTTGATATCTGGGATGATCAGTCCGATCGTATTGGTTTTTTTCAAAACCAGGCTTTTAGCCGCAGCATTCGGCGTATAATTATTTTCTGCCGCCAAGCGCTTGATTTGCTGTTTTTTTTCTTCTGTGATCCGAATCGGTTTGTCATTTAACACTTGAGAAACGGCTGCGATCGATACACCTACTTCTTTTGCAATGTCTTTTAATCTGACTTTCACTGAATACCCCTTTCGCTTTCCTAATTTTGTAAATGAACCAAGCACTCAATCTTATGTTTTCAGTAAATCCTTTTTATACTGCTGAAAAAACGGATTTGAGAATTCGACAAAGATGATTGATTAAAGATTATACTGTTTTTTGCATTCCTCTTAGATGTTCCACTTCACCCAATCAGCAAACAATTCTGGCCAACGGACAACCGATGCTTCGATCCCGTGTTGATTGCCGTTGGCGGTTTCCGGTGTTCCTAAACTTAGTCCATGACCACCGCGAGGGAAAATGTGCAGCTCATAAGGTATATTAAATTTGCGCAGCTGTTCGGCAAAAAGGAGGCTGTTTTCCGCCAAGACTAATCCATCTTCTAACGTATGCCAAAGAAACGTCGGCGGTGTCTGTTCATTGACTAAAGTCTCTAAAGACAAAGCCGCTTTTTCTGTTTCATAGCGATCTGCTAATAATGAACGGAAGGAATCTTGGTGCCCAAGTTCACCACTAGATAAGACCGGATAACTCAACAGTAACCCGTTAGGTCGCCATTCTTCATTGGCTCCTTGTAAAGCCTCTGCTAGAAAAGGTTGCTGCCAAGACACACCCAGATTAGCAGCTAAGTGACCACCAGCTGAAAAACCGGCAACAATGATTTTTTCAGGATCGACGTGCCAGACCTCATGATTGGTGCGCACAAGACGAACGGCAGCCGCCAATTCCTTTAAGGCTAACGGATAGACAGCCGGTTTGATACTATAATGCAACACAAAGGCTTGGAAACCAAAGCTCATCATTTTGATGGCGATGGGTTCCGCTTCGCGATCAGACAACATTTCATAGCCGCCGCCAGGACAGATGATGACCGCTGGTCGAACACGATCTGGTTCCATTTCAGGAGAATTTTCCATGACATACGTGGTTAAACTGGCTTGGCTTTCTGGTAAAAGTGCGGTTCTTTTTTCATGTATCACGGATTGCGCCTCATTTCATTGTAATTTTATAGACGATTGGTTGGTCGGTTTCAATTGGTTCAAAAGTTAGTTGCAAGCCTTCATCGGTCACTTGCCAATCAATAGGCTGTTCTTCGTGTCCTAGAATCGTCACGGTTTGGATGATGCCGTGAAATTCTGGCAAATTTTGATCTTTAGACTGGGCCAGTGCTTGGATCCTTGCGTGTCCATTCTCAGGACTTGCCATGCCAATAGCATACAACGAATCCCCCTGAACCGTAAAGCGGAAATCCTGGCTCGTGTATGTCGTCGCCTGTGCCTCTTGAAATTGGCCTGAGACAACGGTCGTGGGACCTTCCCCGGCTTTGCGCCATGGTTTCGCTTCATAAATGGCTTCACCGTTTACATCCAGCCACGCACCGATTTCTTTTAAGATCGTTTGATCTTTTTCTGGGATCGAACCATTCCCTTTCGGCCCGATATTCAAAAGAAGATTGCCATTTTTACTGACGACTTCGATCAAATCCTGTAAAATCTCACGCGTTGTTTTGTAATCCAACGTTGTGGTATAACACCATGAATTGCGAGCGATCGCTGTATCTGTTTGCCAGTAAAAAGGTTGTGGTTCGGCAAATTTTCCCCGTTCGATCTCCACAATACCACTACCAAACATCATGGCATCGTGTTTGTAGCAGATACCAACTTTTTTGCCCCATTCAGCCCCACGATTGTAATAGTAAGCAGCGAAAACTTGCAGGTGCTCCTTGAAGGCTTCGTGTTGGATCCACCAATCAAAATACAGCAGCTCTGGTTGATAGTTGTCGACGAGTTCACAGGTTCGCAGTAGCCAATCATCTAAAAACTCTTTTGAGGGATATGGCTCGCTATACAAATCTTGATTATCAGGTTCTGGCATAGCAGGCCAATAAAAGTCGCCTTTTGCTAACGGTTCCTTGATGTCGCTGTCCAATTCCTTACCATGTCCCATGAAAAACCAATGTTCGGCACGATGAGATGAGGTGCAAAAATGCAGGCCTTGTTCCTCAGCTGCTTCTTTTAATTCCGCAAGAATATCTTTTTTCGGTCCCATAACTGCCGCATTCCATTCAGAAAGCTCGCTTTTGTACATCTGAAACCCATCGTGATGTTCTGCAACGGGAAAAAGATAATTGGCACCGGCTTGTTTGATCAGTCGAATCCACTCATTTGCATCGAATTTTTCTGCAGTAAATATGGGAATAAAGTCTTTGTAGCCGAAGTTTTTTTGCGGACCGTAGGTGTTGATATGGTGATCGTATTCCGGATGGTCTTTGATGTACATATTTCTGGAGTACCACTCGTTATTAAATGCAGGAACACTATACAATCCCCAATGAATGAAGACCCCGAATTTTGCTTTGGGGAACCATTCTGGTAGAACAAAAGCGCCCAATGACTGCCAATTTGGGAAAAAGGGGCCTTGATGCGCGACTTGGTGGATCGTTTCTACTGTGATCATGGTCTTTCCTCCAAAATACCGACTGTTTCCAGCCATGTTTTTGCAATCAACACATGTCCTGCAGTCGACGGATGCACACGATCACTGCTTAAGACATAGGATGACTGATAAAGCAAAAAATCATCAAACTTTTCCTGCGTATCTCCTAAAAGGATACCATACTCTTGCGCTACTTTAGCAAGCACGTGTTGGTAGTTGGTAAGCATTTCTCTTAGTGGATCTTCTTTGTTGGCTTCAACCATAAACGGGGTCAAGAGAATCATTCCTTTGACACTCGGTAATGTCTGAGCGATCAAATCACGCAACTCTGATTCAAATCTTTCAATCCCCACCAGTTCCGTTTGAGCAAATGTGCCATCAAAATGCCGCCACACATCATTTACACCGATCATGATCGTTACCCAATCTGGTTGAAATGCCAATACATCATCCTTCCAACGCTTCTTCAAATCGACGACTGTATCTCCACTGATGCCTCGGTTAACGATCATTAATTCCATTTGTGGGAGTAATGCTGTGGTATAGGCGTTGATCAGATGAACATAGCCGTCCCCCCATGACGACCATCCCGCAGGTATCGCTTGATAATTTCGATTACTATCTGTGATCGAATCCCCCATAAAAAGCAGACGATCTTTTTTATCCACTATCATTGTTTTCCTCCTTAAAGAAAGAAGACTGATCCGCTGGTGCTGGATCAATCTTCTTAAGTGATTGCTTAACCAAACGCTGTTTGCTCACTTTTGTCAAGGAACCGTTGACCAACCATTTTTATTATTCTTTGTTTTTGATTAGTCCCCAAATTCTTTCGCTACTTCTACCCGTTTTTCGTTTTGATCTTTCGCATTATTCATGTCAAATTCTAGCACTGTTTGATAGCCTAATCCGTCTGCTGTTTCTTGCATTTCTTTTAGCAATTGGTCAAATTCTGCTTCATCTTTGGCAAAAACCATTCGCCAAGAGTACTCGATGATTGTCGCTTTGGCTTGGTTCCGCAACGTAGAGATCTCTGAACTATCTTCTGGCGCTACATAGCTGGCACCAGGGGCAACTAACAATTGGTCGTTCTCCTCTAAATAGCCAATGGTCGATTCTGCACCACCCATATTTTTTGACCAATCTTCTTTTACAGGATCGGTTGTTTCATTTTGATAGCTTTCCCACATCGTATAAGCATATGGGAAGCCGGTATCAGGATTGATATCGATCGGTAATACCGTATTGACGTTTAGCGCGGATACACCATCTTTGTAACTTCCGCCACCATATTCTTCTGGCACATCCCCATCGCCATCTAGCAAAGCTTGTTTCCCAAACTCAGTTAAGACAGGCTCGCCATCTTTCATTTCCCAAGTTAAGCCTTCAGGGCCACTACTACCGCTTGTTTGAGAAGAATTTGCTAACACGCCTTCTGAAGAGTAGAGCCAGTCAATAAAGGCTGCGATTCGCTCTGGGTCTTCGGCATTTGAACCGATCCCGATAAATTGTTTGCCACCGTAAACTTCCGCACCATAAGAGAAGATTTTTTGGTCTTGAATCGGTGCCAACATAAAGCCTTTTCCTTCATTCAAGTTCGTAGTCGTATTAAAAGCCGCTTGACCTAACCAAGGCCACCATGAGAATAAGACTTGTCCTTCTTGGAATTTGGCAAAAAGTGTATCGTAATTTTGCGTCGTTGATTCTGGATCCACTAAGCCCATTTGATTGGCTTGGAAATAAAACTTAAGTGCGCGAATATATTCAGAATCACTATCGAGAATGCTTTGATAATCAGAACCATCCGCTTTTGCCAAGACAAAACCTGATTCATCGTACCCATAGTAGGTGACCAGCTGTTTGCCTGCATTCATCATGTTGCCGTCCCAATCGCTGAATAGAGAAAACCCATAAACTTTTTTCCCAGAATCTGTTGTTGGATTGTCTTCTTGCATTTTTTGAATCACAGGAAGCAGGTCTTCCAATGTACCGATTTCTGGATATCCTTGCTCCCCATAAAGATCCCAACGCACATAAGCACCAAATGTAGGATCTAATCCTTCTGAAGGATCGGTGGCTTTTAATGTAGAAACGGAAGTTGGAAAGCCATATAGACCATCGGCATCTTTGTTTAGATTTTGAACAGCCGCATCGAAGCGCTGAACATTTTCCATAGTTTCATAATACTCGCTCGCATCGGTCAACAAACCAGCTTCAACCAATTCGTTGTATTGTTGGCCATTATCAACAATGATCAAATCGCCCAAATCACCTGCTGCCGTCCTCGTTTGATAAAGAGTGTCTCCGTTGCCAGCAACGTTTGGTGCGATGATGTTCAATTCCATATTGAATTTATCCCGCACGATTTTGGCAAACCAACCTTCTTGCATCCCCATATAGTTGGCTAGCCCATTATAGACATCGATCGTGATCGTTTCATCGTAGCCACTTTCGCTGGAAGCAGCGTCTGTGTCAGAGTCAGCCGCTCCTCCACAGCCGGCTAAACTACCTAGCAATGTCATGCCTAACAAACCTGTTGTTACATATTTCGACATTTTTTTCATTTTCTTCCCTCTTTCTTTTTATTAACCTTTCACCGCACCCAACATAATTCCTTTGACAAAATATTTCTGGAAAAGCGGATAAATAAACATGATTGGTAAAACAACAATGACTGAAACGGTCATGCGAATCGAAGTCGGTGTCTGCGTTGTTGCAGCTGAAGCGATACTGGAAAGTGATCCCGATGTATTTTTGACCATTTGTGCCAACGAATTGGCTTGATTGATATACGTATAAAGAAGGTATTGCAAGGAGTAGAGACTTTGATCCGTAATGTAAATCAGTGTATCTTGGAAAGAATTCCATTGACCAACTGCCGAGAAGATCGCGACTGTTGCTAAAATCGGCGTACAGTTGGGTAAAATTACCCGAAAGAATACTTGAATGATGCCAGCTCCATCCATTTCAGCTGCTTCTTGCAACGATTTGGGGATTGACTCAATATAGGTTTTCACTAAGATGATGTTAAAAGGCTGAACGACAGCCGGCAAAATATAGACCCAAAAATTATTCGTTAAACCTAATGTCTTCATCGTGATGAATAATGGAATCAGCCCTGCATTGAAATACATTGTAATCACGACAAAGCGATACCAAAATTTTCGTTTCCACATTTTTTCTTGGGTAAACATAAAGCCTAAGAAGGCTGAAGCTAAGACGGTTGCTGCTGTTCCAATCACCGTTCTAGCCACCGAAACGGTTGCGGCTAATGGCAACCCTTTTAGTTGTAACACTTGACTGTAGTTTTCAAAATGGATCTCTTGTGGAAAAAAGCGAATTTGTCCTAACGCACTCAACTCATTATTACTGATTGAATTAATAATCAAGTAATAAAAAGGATACGCACAAATCAACGTAATCAGAAAGAAAAAGGTATAATTGAGGATACTAAACGTCAGGTTTTCACGTTTGGGTACTTTTTTCGCCTTTTTCTTTTCACTAATCGATAGTTCCATAGATATCCTCCTCTCCTAAATAATGGAAGTCCCCCGAATTTTTTTCGACGCAATATTGACGATGGCTAACAAGGCAACAGAAATGACACTTTTTAGCATACTGATCGCGGTAGCCAGAGATAGACTATTTCCACCCATCCCTAAATTGTAGACATACAAATCGAGGACTTGGATCGTATTTCGATTGAATGCATTTTGGAAAACAAAGTACTGATCCATCCCGTTGTTCAACAAGTTGGCGATAGACAGCATCAGCATCACAAGAAACGTCGGCATCAAGGCAGGTAGTGTGATATGACGCATCAGGTGGAAACGATTCGCCCCATCGATTCGCGCCGATTCATACAATTCGGGGTCAATTCCTGAAATGCCTGCCAGATACATGATGGCACCCCAGCCCAAGCCTTTCCAAATATTCCAAAGACACATCATTAGCCACGTATGATTGCCGCTATCCAAAAATTTGACTGGATCTGTAACGAAGCCCCATTCTTGCAGCAACGTGTTTACCAGCCCTGTTGAAGAAAACAAGCTAAAGGCGATCGTATACACCAAAACCCAACTGATAAAATTCGGCAGCGTGGTCAGCGTTTGGACCAAGTTTTTAAACCATTTGCACTTGATTTCGTTCAATAAAATGGCGAAGCCTACTGGTAGGATCGAAGTGGCGATCCCTAAAAAACTCATGGCAAAGGTGTTTTTCATTACTTGTACGATCTGATCCACTTGTGTTGGACTAGAGACAAGAAGTCGAAACCATTTGAAGCCTACAAACTCGCTGCGCGCTAAACCTAATGCTGGTTTGTAATCATAAAGTGAATAAATCCATCCGTGCAAAGGAAAATAAGAGAACAAAAACACGAGAATCAGAAAGGGAACGATACATAAAAACAAAATCTTCCCTTCTCGTGTCACCCGCTTATTTTTTCTTGGGACACTGCTTAGTTTACTTTCCATTTTCCTCCCCCTTTTTTTGTAACCGCTTTTACATTTTTAATACTAGCACCTGAAATCTCATTTGCCACCTGTTAAAAATAGAGGTCAATCCGTACATTTTAGACTTTATTTTTCTTTTATTTATAAAGAATGCTGATACATCAAGGTTTCAGATAAAAGACGCCCATATGGTAAGGCTTTCAAAATTTGTTTTTTGCGAGTACTATAGGAATATATCAATTTTGGAGGGATAAAAATGAAGTACAATCCTGATGGCCAACTGTACAAAATAACCACCGTTTTTTCACAATTCACATTGTTAAATTTACTATATATCATTAGCTGTTTGCCAATTATTACGATTGGTGCTGCGACAGCTGCCCTTTATGAAGTGACGATTCGTTATGCGGATGAGGAGCGTGGTGAATTGATTGTAGGCTATGTGCGAGCGCTACGAGCAAACTTTATGAAAGCCACCGGTAGTTTTCTCCTTCTTGGGCTCCCCATGGTAGCACTACTGTATAGTAGCTTGTTTTGGTTTTCCTCAAAAACCATTCTTGCCAGTATTTTTGCTTTCGTTCTAATTGTTACAGCTATTTATCTGTTTATTGTATTAGTCTATTGCCTTGCGTTAATTGGACGTTATGAAAACAGCTTTAGGCAAACATTAAAAAACGCGTTTCTGTTACCGATCGCGGACCCTATCCGTTCGTTAGCCCTCGCGCTTATTCCTATCGCTGCGTTTTGTTTTGTTGTTTTATTTCCGTTGTTTAAATTCCTCTTGTTGATTTTTGGTTTTTCTTTCGTTATTTATTGTAGTTCGTTCCTGTTGCTTTCCATCTTTCGTAATCAGCAAGCATGAAAAAAATCAGTCATCTCTCACTTTTTCGTCGTCTGAGTCAGTTTTCCATTCGGCGACAATTATTCATTCTTTATCTGCCTGTTGTTTTTTTATCCACAGTGACTATTGGTCTCTTATTGGTCTACGATTCAACCAAGCAGCTGACAGGCAATTACCAACACTTGGCTGAGTTAAATGCTCAGCGTGTCAAATCTGTTCTTTTTGATACAACAAACACGCTGACCAACACGGCGAGTTCCTTATCAAACGATACTCATCTACGTCAGCTTTTAACTGCAAATTACCTTGACGACCAAGAAGCGATCGTGGACATCAATAGCTATGATCAGCTAGATGAGATCAGAAATCTTCAAACCTCGATTGCGAAATTAACTATCTATACGACGAATCAAACCATTCCGAACTATAAATATTTTCAACAGGCAGATGACACAATTCAAGCGACCGCCTGGTACCAACGAGCCCTCAAGCAACCCGATGCTTTTTTGATGACGATGCCAGAGGATTACAAAGCAAATCGTTTGAGTCTTTATAAAACGTTGCCTTTGCCTTTATCAAAAGAAACTGCCGTTTTGGAGATCCAAGTCGATTATAATTATCTCAGCAACCGACTTCGTAATTCATCCTATGAATTGGAATTACAGTTAAATGATGATGTCATCTTTTATAGCGACAAAATCAATCAAGTCGGTGAACCGGGACAGCTTACGACTCTTTCTGAGCCGCAAACGAGTGCTGCCTTTTTAAAAGATGATGGTACCAAGGTGATGCTCACCAAAAGCACCTTACCCATGAGTAACAAAGAAGACATCATCACAATTTATAGTGCGGATACAAATGCCTATATCAATCTACGCGCCAATCTGATCCGTTGGAGCACGATCGTTTTGGTGATTTTGATCACTACTTTCATCATCGTCTTTCTGTTTGCTCGATTCTTTACCAAACGAATTTCTCAACTGCAGCAGGCGGTCTACTTTGCCTCGATCGAGGATTATGATTTCTTTCAAAATATTAGCGGCGAAGACGAAATTTCTCAGATCTCTCTTGATTTCCATAAGATCATTCAACGAATCAAGAAAAAAGAAGAAGAGATCTACCGCTCGCGTCTGGCGCAGCAAGAGCTATTGACTCAGCAGCAGCAAATGGAATTTAATATCTTAGCGGGGCAGATCAACCCCCACTTCTTGTTCAATACATTAGAAACGATTCGTATGATGGCGCTGACTTCTGGCAATTCTGACGTCGTTTATGCCATCAAGTTACTTGCAAAATCGATGCGCTATACGCTAGAAGCCCACGGAACCAAGCGAACGAGCTTAGAAGAGTCCTTAGACGCGGTTCACGTGTATGTCAAGATCCAGCGGATGCGCTTTGGCGATCGAGTCAACTTTTCCTATTCAGTCTCCAATGAGATCGACCAAAAAGAAGTCCAAATATTGCCCCTCCTGATTCAACCATTGGTGGAAAACGCCATCTCCCATGGCTTGGAAGGCATCACCTATCCAGGGTTTGTCCGTTTGACGATCACCAAAGACGGCCATGATCTGGTAATCGTGGTACAAGACAACGGCAGCGGGATACCGCCAGAAAAACTCGAACACTTGCAGCAAAAAATCAAGACGCCCTCCACCCATGCCAAAAAGAACATTGGGCTAGCCAATGTCAATCATCGGGTCAAAATGTTTTATGGACCTGAATACGGCTTGACGATCGAGAGTGTGCTGGGCAGTGGCACACAAGTTACCTTGCGGATCCACGATCTAAGCCAAGATTCATTTTCTCCTCGCTAAAACAGTAAAGCCCCCCTTCGATTCCTGTTTCAGAAATCGAAGGGGGGCTTTTGATTGATTAGAAATCCCGCACACGAACGGTTTGTTGTGGTGAAGAAGCACTGGCGTAACAGCCCACCATGATTCCAGTAAAGACACCACCGACCTCAGTGGTCAGATATTTTGTTTCTCCACTGCCTAAAGGCTGTGCTTGTCCTTGTTCATCAAGAACAGAAAAACGATAGGTTTCTTTATCGGCGCTCAGCTGCAAGGTGACTGTATCCGCTGCATAAGGCAGTTTCTTTTCCACTTTCCATAAGGAACCGATTTGTCGGCGGAAAACTAGCTGCTGACTGGACGCCGTTTTTTCTAGGTATCCCTCATAGTGATGGGTGGCATTTAAGAAAACCGTCAATCCTGCTTGTCCATCCGTTAGTTGCCGACAATCAAAGGTTGCCTGAAATTGTTGCTCAAAGGCGGTTTGCCGTTGGAACACTGCGGCGAGTTTGCCTTGATCAGATAGACCCGTCTGATTAGGATGCAGCAAGAAGCCATGCGGCTCTTCTTCAATCAACGTCGGGTCCCATTCGAATAAAGTCACGTAATCAGGCTTGCTGCTCTTCTTTTGTGTTTCCTTTGGTGCCGCCGCTGTGTCTACCTGAATGATTTCTGGCAAGTGACCTTCCTCGCCAAACACCGGCCATGGGTTTGACCAGTCCACCGGTAGCAGGCATGTTTCCCGACCTAGCAAATGCCTCAAAGGATAGCTGATGGGGCGTACTGCCAGACAAACTGCCCACCAGTTGCCTTGGGTATCTTGCACGAGGTCCGCATGCCCTGTAGCTTGCAGCGGCAGATTCGTGCTGCGATTGGTCATCACTGGAATGTTGGGGCATGCTTCATAGGGTCCCGTCAAGGAACGACTGCGGGCCATGGTCAGCATATGACCATAGGACGTTCCACCTTCGGAGATCAACAGGTAGTAATAGCCGTCTTTTTTATACAAGTGGGGGCCTTCTGGATCAGCCGCTCCGCTGCCTGTCCAAATGTTTTGGCGCGGACCTAATTCTCCAGAAGCCAAATTGATCGTCCGCAGATAGATCTCCTTATGGGTGCCTAAGTAATAGGTCTGCCCATCGTCATCTGCGAAAATCGTCGGGTCGATCCCAGGGGTGTCCAGCCAAATCGGGTCAGACCATTCACCGGCGATGTCATCTGTCCAGATCAGAAAGTTGCCTTCTCTTCCTTCGTTTGCCCCAACGTTGGTACAAACGAGGTAAAAGCGGTCCTTGATAAAACGCAAGGTTGGGGCATACAGACCAAAAGCATTGGGATTTTTCGTCGATAACTGCAGCTGCTCAGGTCGCGAAAGTCCATGACCAATCAGCTGCCAGTCTGCCAAGTTTTTACTGTGATAAATTGGTAATCCAGGAAAATATTCAAAAGTACTCGTCACCAGATAAAAGTCTTCACCGACACGGCAAATACTGGGATCTGGATGAAATCCAGGTAAAATTGGATTCGTGATGGTTCGCATCGGCATCTAGAACTCCTTTATCGTGGTTTGGTCAGCCGTCAGCTTATGGCTCGTTTTTCCAGCAGTCGTGTGAATCTGCAAGGATGCTTGCTGGATCCCTGTCAGCTTGACGATCAGTTCTTGATCGACTCTTTCAACAGCCACCTCGCCAATCCACTCACCGTGGTGATCATAGATAGCCGCAGCGGTCTTGTCTTGCGGATCAAAGAGATGGATCGTTGGATGTTCGGCATAGTCATAGACTGCTTTGGTTTGTTCATGGCCTTCGATAATCAGTTGATTTGGTCGGACTAACAGTGGCAAGTGGAAATAATCATAGGTTTCTTGGTACCAACGTCCGCCCTCGTAAGCTTTGCCAGATAAATAGTCGATCCAATGCCCCTTCGTCTTCGGTACGTAAAAGGAGACCGTTCCTTGATCATTAAAAATGGGCGCAACTAAAAGGTGTTCCCCCAGCATGTATTGGCGATCCAAATGATGGGTCATCTCGTCTTCAGGAAACTCTAAGACCATCGCCCGCATCATCGGAATCCCCGTTTGGGCGGTTAGCACCGATTGAGCTTGCAAGTAAGGCATCAAGGACAATTTTAACTTGGTAAAGGCTTTGGCTACCACCACGGCTTCGTCGTCATAAACCCAAGGCACTTTGTATTCCCAGCTGCCATGGTAACGGCTATGGGAAGACAGCAGACCAAATTGTGTCCAGCGCTTGTAAAGGTCTGGGGTTGAGCCAGCTTCAAACCCTGAGATATCGTGGCTCCAATACCCAAAGCCGCCTAACCCAAAGGACAGACCTGCCCGCAGTGACTCTGCCATTGATGGATAATCTGAGGTACTGTCGCCACCCCAGTGTACAGGCAAGCGTTGCGAACCAACCGAAGCTGCCCGCGCAAAAACGATGGCTTCTTCTGCTCCCTTGACTTCTTTCAGCAAGTCAAAGACGACTTTATTGTATAGGTAGGCGTAATAATTGTGCATTTTTTCTGGATCAGAGCCGTCATAGTACACCGCATCGGTGGGAATCCGTTCACCAAAATCCGTTTTGAAGCAATCCACACCCATGTCTAATAAGGCACGCAGCTTGCTATTGTACCAAGCGACCGCTTCAGGGTTGGTGAAGTCGACGATCGCCAAACCTGCTTGCCATTTGTCCCATTGCCAGACATCTCCATTGGCGCGTTTCAAAAAGTAGCCATTGGCCATCCCTTCGTCAAACAAGGGTGATTTTTGCCCAATGTACGGATTGATCCAGACACAGATTTTCAATCCTTTGGCTTTCAAGCGCTGCAGCATTTTTTCCGGTTCTGGGAAAGTTCGTTCGTCCCACGTGAAGTTGCACCACTCGTATTCCTTCATCCATAAGCAGTCAAAATGAAAGACCTCAAGGGGAATCTCACGTTCTGCCATACCGTCTACAAAAGATGTTACGGTTTGTTCATCATAATCCGTCAAGAACGAGGTACTTAGCCACAACCCAAAGGACCACGCAGGTGGCAGCGACGGTTTCCCCGTCAAATCAGTGTAGCGCTGGATCACTTGTTTTAACTCATCACCGGCGATCACAAAGTACTGCAGCGTTTGTCCTGGATTGCTGAATTGAACACGAGAAACTTTTTCACTCCCCACTTCAAATTGCACCCGGTCGGGTGAATTGACAAAGACGCCATACCCTTTATTACTTACATAAAACGGAATATTTTTGTAAGCTTGCTCCGTACCAGTGCCCCCGTCGGCATTCCAAATATCAACACTTTGGCCATTTTTCACGAAATTAGTAAAGCGTTCCCCTAAACCATAGATCGTTTCTCCCACATCCAGGGTCAACTGTTCGCTGATATGGGTATTTGCTTGCGGATCAATCACTAAGGCTTTGCTGCGAGGTTTGCTTTGGGTAATCAGCTGTTCTTTGTAATAAAACGAAGCTGTCACATTTTCCTCTTTGCTGATCACGACTTGCAAGTCTCCCGAGCGAAAAACATATGATTGCTCATCCTCTGAAATATCAGGAGTGATCTCTTCTGTCATCAATTCAAAGTTGGGGGCTTTGGCTTGGACCCCTTTATAATTGTAGAGGGTGATCCCAATGATATTGGTTCTAGGGGTAGTGACTTCCATCGTTAACAATCCGCCATCCAGTGTTGCCCCTTTATGCCCGACATAGCTATAAGGCAGATATAAGACCAATTTGTTTTCTTCTTTACGGGCATCGTAGACATGCACCGCAAATTTCACATCAAATCCTTCACGAAATAACCAACCGCCATCTGAAAATTTCATTTTTTTCCTCCTTGTTGGATCAATGTCAACGCCCCTAACAGACCAGAATCATTATAGTAACGACAAGTCTCGATCGGCACTTGGAAGTCCGGCCAATGGGGGTTCTCATTGATTGCTTGTTTGATTATAGCTAATAGATCAGGGTTTTGGCTGATGCCGCCGCCGATCAGTATTCTTTCGGGATTCATCGTGACAGCTAGGTTGTAAATCGCAAGTGCGACATAATGTGCCCACTGTTTCAGAATCTCCTGCGTTTCAGGATCACTCGACCGCTGCTGCATGATGGTTTCTCCTAAAATCTCCTCTGATTCAGGAATCGCTTTTGCTCGTCGATAGGCAGCAATCAGCCCTCTCGTTGAAGCTAGATCATGGAGGGTCGCAAAAGAAGATGCTTGAAAATCAGTGATCATCATTCCGAATTCTCCTGCCCGAAACCCATTTCCGTGAATCAACTGGCGCTGATGAACGAGCGCGCCACCAATACCGGTGCCTAATGTGATCATGACAAAATCTTGTACGTCAGCAGCATTTCCGGTCGAAAGTTCTGCTAAAGCAGCACATTTCGCATCATTTTCGATCCAGATCGGATAGGGCTTGGTTAAACGCTGCTGTAGCTCTTGTACGACAGCACAGCCGTGTAAAGGAGCCAACGCCCCCGCCATGATCGCTCGGCCATTGACTGAATCAATGAAACCAGGAAAACTCAGCCCGATCCCTTCGATAACATGCGCTTGCTCGACTTCTTGTATTTTGGCAGCTAAGGCAGCAAAAAATTCATCCCGCGTATTACTCGGGGTTTTGATTTTGCCTCGGTCCAGCCATTGATTCTTCTCGGTAAAAACCCCGAATTTGATATAGGTCCCGCCTACATCAAAGCACAGGCGTACATCTGTCATTTCTCCTCCTCCGTTCAAAAAGCGCTTACAGTTTCATTTAAATTATATAAAAGAAAAAAAAGAAAGCCTACTTCTCAGAATAGACTTTCTTACTATAAAAATTAGCTTTTTTCTGTCTCCGATAGGCAATAGGATACTTCTTTTTTATTTCAGCATTGCTCCATTTGAAGCAATGACTTCCTTATACCAATCAAAAGAATCTTTCTTGATTCGATCAAACGAACCATTCCCTTCATTGTCACGGTCTACATAGATGAACCCATATCTTTTTCGCATTTCACCTGTAGTAAATGAGATGAGATCAATACAGCCCCATGCTGTATACCCAATCACATCAATGCCGTCTTCCTCGATGGCAAGCATCATTTGTTTGATGTGTTCTGCTAAATAGTCAATCCGTTCGGGATCATGAATGCCGGTTTCTGTCATTTGGTCATTAAAACCAAAGCCATTTTCCACAATGAAAATCGGCAGTTCATAACGGTCCTGCAAAAGATTCAGCATATAGCGCAAACCAATGTGGTCAATCGTCCAGCCCCATTCTGTCATCGTTGCATAAGGATTCGTTGTTAGCACACTGCTGCCCAACAAAGGATCATGTAGATAGTTTGCATCTGAGCGGGTAGATACTGTATTGCTTAAATAATAAGTAATACCGATATAATCAACGGTGCCCTTTGCCAAATCATCAAGATCGGCTTCTGTCACATCGATCGTGTACCCTTTTTTCTGCCATTCATTGAGAATTCTTTTTGGGTAGTGTCCGCGAACGTGTACATCTGTGAAATAGAGTTGATTATTATCTTCTTGTTGTGCTAACAATTGATCACGAGGATCAGAAGTCAGCGGGTAATTAGGCGTGGCAGCTAAACAGCAGCCAATTTGAAACTCAGGATTAATTTTTTTCGCAGCTGTGACAACACGAGCAGAAGCAACAAACTGATAGTGAGCGGCTTGGTACATGCCTGCTAGTTTCTCCTCATCCTCGTCAAAGATCACACCAGAATTGGTAAAACTGTAAATTGGATTATCGATGATCCGCTGATTGTTGATCTCGTTAAATGTTAGCCAATACCGCACTTTTTCTTTGTAGCGTTCCATAACAGTTTGCGCAAAACGTTCAAAAAATCCGATCATCTTTCTGTTGCGCCAAGCCCCATAGGTTTCAACTAAATGATAGGGCATCTCGAAATGAGACAACGTTACAACAGGTTCTATTCCATATTTTTGCATCTCATCAAAGACCTGATCGTAAAAATGCAGCCCTTCTTCGTTCGGTAGTTGTTCATCTCCTAAAGGAAAAATTCGTGTCCATGCAATACTGATTCGCAAAGCTTTAAAACCCATTTCCGCAAAGAGTTTGATATCTTCTGGATAACGATGATAAAAATCAATGCCTTCATGATTCGGGTAATATTCCTCAGGCAAGATTGTGTTGGTAATTTTCCGAGGACGATCTTTCGTTCCTGCTGTCATCACATCGGCAATACTGATCCCTTTCCCGCCTTCTTGCCAAGCACCTTCCACTTGATGAGCGGAGATCGCACCGCCCCATAAAAAGTTTTCTTTCATTTTCAAACTCCTATCCTTCATTGTTTACGGTAAACAGAATCCCTTCTGTTTTAATTGTTCCGATTGTTGTTTCGTACTCGATTACTGTATCTGGTCCACAATTTGTAACGATCACGGGTGTCGATAATTGATAGCCTTTGTCCAGAATCGCCTGCCGGTCAAAGGTCAACAAACGATCTCCTCGGGCAATTGTCGCACCATTTTCGACGTTAACATCAAAAAACTCACCATTTAGATTCACGGTATTCAACCCGACATGGATCAATAATTCAACTCCTTGATCAGATTTGATACCAATCGCATGCTTAGAAGGGAAAACAGCAACAACAGTGCCCGCAAAAGGTGCCCGAATGATTCCTTCATCGGGGATGACTGCAATTCCTTGTCCAGCGATTCCGCTGGCGAACACATCGTCTTCAACTTCTGCTAATGGCATCACTTGTCCTTTTACCGGTGAATAAATCGGAGTTGCTGAATTGGTTAAGATACTTTCTGCCACTGATTCAGGCTCTGCTTCAAATTCTGTTAATTCACTTTCCTTCACACCGAAGAAGTAAGCCAGTAAAGCACCCGACAACAATGAAACGGTGATTCCGATCAGATAGCCCACCAAAGGACTGTAAACAGGCAAGGAAAAAATATTATGGAAAACATACGCATTCATCGTCACACCAAAAGCGCCTAACACCGCTCCGCCCAAACCACCGGAAATAGCTACGATCGGCAAAAGTCTTTTGTAACGAAGAATAATCCCATAGACGATGGGCTCTGTCACGCCGGCAAAGAAGCCAGTCAATGCAACTGGGCCTGCCAAAGCCCGCATTTTCGAATGTTTTTTCGCTCGTAAGAAGAAGCCAACTGCAATCCCGATTTGAGCAAAAACAGCGGCCAATGCCATTCCTTCAATAGGGTCTCCACCTAATCTTGTCAGATTATCTAACGTTACAGGTGTAAAGCCCCAGTGCAAACCAAACATAACCATGAAGGTCATCCCACCCCCTAAAACGATACCTGAAAGGATCCGGCTTTTTTCAAATAACCACATTACACTTCCTGATAAAAGATCCCCGAAAAAGGTGCCGAATGGACCAAAAAGGATAACAGTCAATGGAATCATGATCATCAAACTAAGCATTGGTACGGCAAACAATTGAATGTCTTTATAAATAATCTTTTTCAAAAATTTATCTACAAATTGATAAATAAAGATAGCCGCGAAAATCGGAAATAGGGTTGTGGCATAGTCCACGGCTTGAACTGGTAACCCCAAGAAATTTGTATTTTCCACGCCAATCAACCCAGTAAACTGAGGTTCCAACAATGCTGCACCAATCACGCCGCCAACGTACATGTTGGCACCTAATCTTTTCGTCAACGTGATCCCTAAGAAAATCGGTAAAAAATAAAATATTGCATTACTCGCGGCACTCAAAATGACATAAGTAGAAGATTCTGCTGATAACCAATTAAATTGGGTCAAAACCGTCAGCAGTGCTTTTAGCATCCCCGAACCTGCTAGAGCAGGAATTAAAGGAGAAAAAGCACCTGAGATAATTTCAAATACGGCGTTCAAATTAAAACTTGTTTTTTTCGAAGAACCTGTTTCTTGATCTGATAACCCAGCCATAGCTGAGATCGTCGCATAGTAATCTGATACATTGCTGCCGATTACGACTTGATATTGTCCTCCGCTTTGTACAACGGACATCACATAGGGCAGTTTTTGAAGTTCCCCTTTATTGGCCTTGGTGTCATCCTTCAAGCCAAAACGCAATCTCGTTGCACAATGAACCAAGCTGTCGATATTTTTTTCACCACCGATCAAGCGAATGATTGCGGCACTTTCGTTTTCAAATTTCATAGTTATTCTCCTTTTGCGTATAATAAAAAGCGTGATCTAGAAGACACCTCAAACAAAAGACTCGTTTGAGTGCTCACTCTAGGTCACGCCTGCTTTACCAGTAACGATCCGTTAAGATGCCAATCGATTTAAATGTAAGGTTAAATACAACACTTCATCTTCAGTGATTTCCCACTGATACCTATTTTCCAGAAATTGCTTGATTTTCATAGCACACTCATAATCCAACGGATATTTCAATTGAATCACATCTAATAAACTAGACGCTGGTTGAGCTGGTAGCTCATTGCTCATCTGTCGTTTAACAAAATAGCGAATGTGAGTGATGAATCGGGAAAAATAAATAGAGTCTTGTCTGAATTCTTTGCCATAATGATAATTGATGATCGTCAAAATATCTTTCATGACTTTGGAAATCAGCATTGTTTCTTCCATTCCGTTGTTATCGCCTAAAAAATTCACGAAATGCAGCGTAATAAAAGCAGCCTCATCTTGCGGAATATTCAGATGTGTTCGCTTTTGCATCAGCTCAACCGCTTGAAGACCAATTTCATATTCTTTCGGGTACACCTGCTTTAATTCCCATTCTAGGGGTGTTTGAATTTTCATCCCTTCACTTGCCCTCGTCAGAGCAAAACCGATATGGTCTGCAAGTGCCACTAGCAGTGCAGGATTGCTTTCGCATTGAAACGCTTCCTCAAACAATTTTAAAATATCGCTGGCCAGTTGCAGATCACGATATTCAATCCGTTTAAGCAGCTGTTCCAAATCTGCAATGCTTTTTTGGTCGTTAATGATGAATCGCTTTTCTATTTTCTTTTGATCGACAGTGTCGCCTGGCTTCAAACCAAAGCCGATGCCGCTCCCCATCACAACTTCTTCTTGGTGATTGTCGTTCAGGACTAATGAAGCATTATTATTAAATACTTTGACGATTTCCATGGTCAACACCTCCTAAAATAAAACAAAAAAATAACGTCACCAACTAGCTATGATCTTTTTCCAAAACAAACGAATGGAGAAAATCTCATACCTGTGGTCACGCCTGCATTATCAGTAACGATCCGATGCACTTACTATACTTCAAAATGAAAACGACGTCAATAGCTTTTTAAAGCATTTTCTTGTATGGGTTTCTGACGAGATTATTCAAAAAAGTGGCGACAGAAAAAGACGCGTTGTCTCTTGCTACCGCCATGCGAACCTGTAATGCCGCTTTTTCTTTTAACAAATTTCTCTTTTCATTGCCCATTCGATGGGCTGTTTTCCTGAAAAACAGCTGCTCATGTATCAGCGAATTTTCTTATGTTTTTCGAAACTCATTCGGTGAAACCCGATGGTATTGTTTGAACTTTTTATAGAAATAATCAACATTGCTGTAGCCCACCAATTCAGCAACTTCGTAGACCATTAGATTGGAATGACGTAAGATTTCCACCGCTTTTTCCATTCGTACTTCATCCAAGAACGCCAAATAATTTTTACCGGTTTCTTTGCGAAACTTCTTGCCTAGATAGGCACTATTGTAATTGAAACGTTCCCCGATTTTTTTCAAGGTCAAATCTTCTTGATAATGCTTTTTTGTGTATTGGATCAATTCTGCAATGATATCGATTTGGTTCAAACTGCTGGCGACTGTTGCTTGCAAGTCTGCTAGTTTTTCGGTGATCACCTCTTGTAGCATCGGAAACGTTTGGGCGAGAAAAATCTGCTGATGCACTTCGTCTGTCGACCATTCGATCGCTAATGCTACTTTTTCACTGATTTGATGCTGCAGCCATTCGATGTCGCCATTGACTTGCCATTTGATCTCTTCTTCCAATGCCAATAAATGATAAAAGGTTTGATAATAGCGGAATAACGGCTGTTCCAACGGATCGTTTGCCAAAATCGCTTTTACTAATTCTTCACGCAAATCGCTTCGTTCTTCTGCTTCTTGGGTCGTATCCAAAACATGGTGAGAAATGACTTGATTGGGAAATAAGAAAATCAATTTACTTAATGTCTGGATATCGATCATCAATGGCTTCAAGTTCTCTTGCGCCGCAAACCAGCGGGAGATCAAGATCTCTTGATGAGCCATTTTTTTGCGGCACCACGCATCGATCGCCTCGTCGGGAAAGCGTTCCTCGTTTAACAAAACCAAATACCGATGATGCCGATGGATCAAGGTGATGACTTGCGCCACTTGCTCCTGCAATTTCTCAACCAGCTTTTGGGCATCTGCCTCCTCGGAAAGTCGCAATAGCTTGATGGCTTGTGCGTCTTTGATCCCCGTTTGATCCCCGCCAAACAATTTCTCCATCAACTGACTCTTCTGATTTTTCTGCTGATCGGTCTTGGCTTTTTGATCGATTTTCGTCAAAATACCGATCAGCTCTTCTTCATCAACTGGTTTCAGCAAATAGGTCACAGCGCCCAGTTGCAACGCTTGCTTGGCATAGTCAAAATCTGAGTAGCCGGACAAAATAATGGCAAAAAACAAAAGCCCTTCCTCCGATGCTGCTTGCACCATCTCAAGACCATTTTTTCCCGGCATACGGATATCAGCGATCACAACGTCTGGCTTCAATTCGCGGATCATTGCCAAGCCAGCTTCGCCGTTTTCCGCCGACCCGACGATTTGATACCCCAGACGTTCCCAATCGATGATCAGAGGCAGTCCATTTCGGATCGATGCTTCATCATCAACGATCAACACTTTACGCATTTTCCAACCTCCATTTTCAGCTACTCCTTCGTTACATCATGTTTCACTTGTCAAACTTGCCCCATTGGTGCGAATCACCTCTTGATACCAATAAAAACTATCCTTCGGGATGCGCGCCAACTGACGTTCGTTTTGATTGTCGCGATCGACATAAACAAACCCATAGCGTTTTTGGTATCCATTCAACCAACTTAGTAGATCTGTAAAGGACCAAGCACAATAGCCGATCAGCTCAACCCCATCCGTGATAGCCTTTTGCAGTTCCACCAGATGTTCCTGCAAATAGGTAATGCGGTATGGATCATGGATCTGTTTGTCTTCTGTCAATTGATCGATGGCGCCTAACCCATTTTCAGTAATAAAAATCGGCAAGTCATAATTGGCTTGGATACGTCGCAAGGCTACACGGAAACCAACGGGATCGATCTCCCAGCCCCAATCTGTTTTTTTCAAGTGGGGATTTTCCGCCGTCGCAAACATGGTTTCTTCTGGTGAGAACTCGCCAGCTGCCGCTTGCATCAAATACGGATCGACTTTAGAAAATTCTTTCTTTTCAGCTGACTGCTTTTGCAAATTGTTTTGTTGGGCCGTTCCACCGTGATAGTAATTGATCCCTAAGAAGTCAGGTTTTGCCTGTTTTAATAGTGCTTGATCTTCTGGAGTGACTTCAGGAGCCAGACCGACTTTGGCTAATTGCTTGTAGACAAATTTCGGGTATTCGCCTTTGCAATAGACATCTAAAAACCACGCGTTGTTGAAGGCTTCGCCATTTTCTACAGCCAGCACATCTTCTGGGTCACAGCTAAACGGATACATCGGACCATAGCCAAAACTTGGACCAATCTTGCCCTGTGGAACCAGCTCATGGAACAAATTAATTGCCTTTGCATTGGCAAGGTTGATGATATGATTGGCTGCATACATCCGTTTTAAGTCCTTCAAGCCCGGTGGATGTGCCGCCCAACGGTACCCAAGAGAAGTGAAGACATTTTGTTCATTCATGGTGACCCAATAGGTGACTTTCTTTCCTAAGCGTTCAAAAAGGATTCGGCAATACCGTTCAAATGCCGCTGCTGTTTCTCGTCCCTCCCATCCTTGGTATTTGTCTTGCAAAGCCTGAGGAAGATCCCAATGATACAGCGTCAAAATCGGTTCTACTCCTTGCCGAAGCAATTCGTCCACCAGCTTTTCGTAAAACGCCACACCAGCTTCATTGACCGCACCTTCGCCATCAGGCACGATTCGCGACCACGCCACGCTGAAGCGATAGGCTTTCAAGCCCATTTGCTTCATCAAGGCAACATCTTCTTTGTATCGATGGTAGTGATCGATCGCCACTTTGCCGTTGGTTTCCTCAAAGGTATTGCCGGGAATTTGGGCATAGGTATCCCAAATCGACGGACCTTTGCCGTCTTCTGCCCATGCACCTTCAATTTGATAGGCCGCCGAAGCCGCCCCCCATAAGAAGTTTTCTGGGAAAGGATCTAAGTTTGTGTGAAACATCAAGTTGCCTCCTTCAATTCCTAAACCGAGTTAAATCGGTTACATTTTATCGTATCATAATTTGGTTGATTCGTAACAATTGCCAAAAGATTTTTTTTAGGTGAAAAAACTGTCGCTCCTCAGAACGACAGTCGTTTCTTATTAAAACAGGTAATCATTCAAACGAGATTTCACATATTCAATGTGGCTGGATTCTAATTCGATTTGATCATGCGCCAATGCGTAATCTGTCAGTGTTTCTAAGTTTTCCTCATCAGCAACGATCTTCGCTCCGATGCCTTCTTGGAACGAGGCGTACCGTTTTTCCTTCAACTCGTCTAAGAAGCGGTCTTCTTTCAGTTTCGCTGCTGCTTTTAACGCTCGGGCATACGTATCCATACCAGCGATGTGGGCTAACAACAGATCTTCCATTTCAAATGACGAACGACGGACTTTAGAATCGAAGTTGATTCCTCCCGGTGCGATGCCGCCGTTTTCTAAGACTTCGTATAAAGCGAGTGTCGAGTCAAAAACGTTGGTTGGAAATTCATCCGTATCCCATCCTAACAGCATATCTCCTTGGTTGGCATCCAGTGAGCCTAATGCGTTATAGCTACGGGCAACGGCGATTTCATGTTCAAAGGTATGGCCAGCTAATGTTGCATGATTGGCTTCTAGGTTTAATTTGAAATCTCCTTCTAAGCCGTAGTGCTGAATGAAGGCCATCGTTGTCGCTGCATCAAAATCATATTGGTGCTTTGATGGTTCTTTTGGTTTCGGCTCTAATAAGAACTGCGGTTTATGACCGATTTTTTCGCCATAAGCGATCGCCATTTTGAATAGACGGGCGATGTTGTCTTGTTCAAATTTCATGTCTGTATTCAACAAGGTTTCATAGCCTTCACGGCCGCCCCAGAAGACATAGTTTTCACCGCCTAATTTTTTCGAGATATCTAAGCCTTTTTTAACTTGGGCTGCTGCATACGCGTAAACTTCCGCATTATTGGTGGAAGCAGCGCCGTTATTGAAACGAGGATGTGAGAACATATTTGCTGTATTCCATAATAGTTTGATCCCCGTTTGTTCCATTTTTTCTTTGATCAAATCGGTGATTTCGTCTAAGTTTTGGAAAAATTCTTCTAACGTTTCTCCCGCAGGTGCCACGTCAACATCATGGAAACAGAAGAATTCTGCTCCTAGTTTTTCACAAATCTCGAAGAAGGCTTCTACTCGATTTTTCGCTGTTTCCATTTCGGTGTCACCGATCCACGTCCGTTTGTTGACGGGTGCGCCGAAAGGATCAGAGCCGTCTTGCGTCATCGTATGCCAATAGGCGATTGCAAAACGTAGATGATCTTTCATTTTCTTGCCTAAAACAACTTCTTCGGCATCGTAGTGGCGAAATGCAAACATATTGTCTGTTTTAGGACCTTCGTAGCGGATTTTTTCGATTTCTGGGAAATAAGTCATTGTTGTTGCCTCCATTTTATGTTTTTTAGTGTAATAAACTAACTTACTTGGTTCCAATCATTTAGAACCAAAAACGATTCCTCGCTTTAATCAAGCAGATTTTCTGCTGCCATTATGCTATTCGATTTGCGCCAACGCATGGCAGATAGGCGCGGTTTGCTGGTAGACGGTCCGGTAGATCGCATAGATTTCTTGGTATTTGGCGACATTTTCAGGAATCGGTGCAATGGCCTTGCTGTATTTGACAAAGGCGTTAACACAAGCGGCCGCATCTGGATAAATGCCGCTGCCGATTGCTGCCAGCATTGCTGCGCCCATACCTGGACCTTGTTCAGTAGATAAAGTCAGCATTTCTGCATTAAAAATATCGGCTTGCATTTGCAGCCATTCGGCATTTTTCGCACCGCCCCCCACAGAAACGATCTGGGTGAATTTCCGCTGTGCTCGTTCTTCCATGATCATTTGGGAATCTTTCAGAGAGAAGGTGATCCCTTCTAAGACGGCACGACTGAAATGCTTTTCGCGATGCCGTGTGTCAATGCCAATAAAACTTCCCCTGATTTGGCTGTCGGTATGTGGTGTGCGTTCGCCCACGATATAAGGCGTAAACAGCAGGCCTTCTGCCCCCGGTTTTACCTCACTGATCGCTGAAAGCAATTCCTGAAACGATTGGTTTGGGGCAAACGTATCACGATACCAGCTTAAGGAATTTCCAGCGGCTAACGTGACCCCCATTGAATACAACTTGTCTTTGATCGCATGACGGAAAAGGTGTAGATCGCCTTGATAATCAACCTCTTGCGCTTCTTCAAAGGATAAGAACACACCGCTAGTGCCAATCGACACCATGCCGACACCTTCGGCGATGATCCCTGAACCTAATGCAGCACAGGCATTGTCTGCGCCACCTGCATAGATCGTCACCTCTTGTTCAAAGCCAAAGGCTTCTTGCAGTTCTTTTCGCATTTTCCCTACAGGCGCTGCTGATTCAAAAAGCGGCGGCAGTAAATCCGATGCGATTGCGAATTTTTCTAGAATGGCTTCAGACCAGCACTTCTTTTCGATATCCAGCAGTAACGTACCCGCCGCATCAGAATAATCCATCGAATAGTTACCAGTCAGCCAAAAAGCCAAGTAGTCTTTTGGCAACATCATGTGACGAACTTGTTGCCAATGTTCAGGCTCGTGTTCTTGGACCCATAAAATTTTGGGTAAGGTGAACCCTTCCAAAGCAATATTCTTGGTGATTGCTTTTATTTCCTCTCCAAAGGATGCCATGATCGCTTGACATTGTTTGGTGGTTCGAACGTCATTCCATAATATTGCCGGACGAATGACTCGGTTTTCTTCATCCAATAAAACAAGACTATGCATTTGCCCGGAAAAGCTGATGCCGATCAATTCTTTCTGCAACGTTGGAAGCTGCTGGATCAAGGTTTTGATTACCTTATCTGCCGCCTCTTGCCAATGCACAGGCTCTTGCTCACTGAACCCCGGTCTAGGGGATGACAATGGATAGTCAACACTTGCTGTTCCTTGGAGTTCCCCGGTTTGATCAAAAACTAAGCCTTTTAACGCACTTGTTCCTAGATCCAACCCTAAAAAATAAGCCATCTCTTCTCTCCTTCCTCTGTTTGAAGCAGTTAACCATTGCCTCTCAATCGGTTAATTAGCATTCAAAACTAACTAATTGGATAGTAAACGATTCTCGTATTTCTGTCAAGCGCTTTCAACGATTCTTTCTTTGATTTTCGTTCTCAAACTGCTGCTCCTACATTCTTCCTCTTTTCTTTATTCTTCAGCTTGCACAATATTAATTTGCACGGTAAACTAACACTAATCACATCTATGAAGAGGAGAACACATGATTATCAATAAAATGGGCATACGCGAACAAAATGAAGCGGCTGTATTGAAGACGATCATTGACAATGAAAATGTGTCACGAGCGGAAGTATCAAATTTGACCCATCTCAATAAAGCGTCTGTTTCTCAAATAACCAAAAAACTGATCGACACGGACTTCGTTCGCGAAGTCGGCATTGGGGATTCCACTTCGATCGGTGGTCGCAAACCGATTCAATTGCAATTCAATCACCGCAGCAGCTTAGCTGTTACCTTTGACATCGGCTATAACTATGTTCGTGGAATGCTTTCTTATATCAATGGCGAGATGATCGCCTCCGCCGATCATTCCCATGAATTGATCACCAAAGAAAATGTACTGGCGACGATCGATTCCATGATGAAAGAATTTTGGCCGCAAATGCCGCAAACCACTCATGGATTAGTAGGAATCTGTTTGGCGATCCACGGCATCGTTCACAATCAGACGATCACCTTTGCCCCCTACTACGACTTGGAACACTTTGATTTGATCGCCCCTTTGAGCCAAAAATACAATACGGCGGTCTATATAGAGAACGAAGCCAATCTGACGGCTTTAGGCGAGTACTGTTTTTCTTCTGATTCCACGAATTTACTGAGCGTCAGCGTCCATAGTGGGATCGGTGTCGGAATCATCGTTGATGGGCAGCTGCAAACCGGTACTCACGGCATGGCGGGGGAAGTTGGTCATTCTACGCTCTTTCCTCACGGCAACTTGTGCCCTTGCGGCAATCGAGGCTGCTTAGAGCAATATGCGTCGAACAAAGTCTTGTTTGACACCTACAGTCACTATACAAAAACTGCGTTCGTTAATTCGGATACCTTTGCACAAGCCTATCATGCCGGAGAAAAATCAGCAGTCGAATTGGCGCAACAAAATGTTGAGTTTCTTAGTATTGGGCTGAATAATGTCATCACTTTTTCTGATCCCGAAGAAGTCTATATCAACAGCTCGATCTATCGCAAAATTCCTGATTTATTGCTGGCGCTGCAGCAAAAATTGACCAGCCAGTTCACCAAAAACACGAAGATCAAAAACAGTCGATTAGGCGATCAAGCCCCGTTATTTGGCGGCAACGTTTTAGTGGCAAAACATTTCTTAAATATCAACGATTTGCGCTTTGCGGCACTTGATCTCTCCCGTGCGATCCGTTAAATGAATGCTGGACTGAAAACTCAGTCCAGCGTTTTCTTTTGGTAAAAGGGTCTCGCTATCCTTTGATTCCGCCAGCCGTCACACCGCCCACGATGTATTTCGATAGAAACAGGTAAATCAGCAGTAAAGGAATAATACTTAATGAGATCCCTAGATACATACTGCCAAATTCAGTACGGTAAACATCAGTTTTCAACAATTGGACCAGCATCGGCAACGTATACTTTTCCGTATCGTTGATCAAGATCAAGGGCATCAAGAAATTATTCCACGAGGTCACGAACGAGAAAATCGCCATGGTAGCTAAGCCCGGTTTCATCAAAGGCAACATGATGCGATGGAAAATTTTGATTTCGCCGGCTCCGTCTAAACGAGCAGAATCTGCCAAATCAGGATGATAGATCGTTTCTAAGTATTGCTTTAAGAAAAAAACGGTAGCGGGTGATACAATCGCTGGTAAAATCAATGGCAGAAAATTATTTAAGAGTCCTAAGCGATTCATAAATTGATAAAAACCGATCATGCTGATTTGCTGAGGAATCATGATCAGCCCAAGAATGACAGCAAACAGGACTTTCTTGCCACGAAATTCATAGGCGATCACGCCATAAGCCGTCAGCGCCGAAAAATACACATTGAGAACGGTAGCACCAGCAGCAATCAGGAAACTATTTTTAAACCCATTGAAAACATTGAAGCCTCTGCCCATTAAGACGGACCAGTTGTATTGGAGATTACCGCCGGGCCACAAGGACAGCCCTTGCTGGATCTGTTCCGCTGAACGGGTCGCATTGACTAAGACGACCCAAAACGGCAGTATACTTAGGATGGTCAGCAACACCAAAAAGACATAGATCAACAATCGTTTTGCTCGATAGCTATTTTCCATTTATTTTCGCCCCACTTTGCTGTTTTCTTTGAAAAATTGAAACAATAACGTGCTTAATACGATTGAAAGTACCAATAATAGTACCGACGCGGTTGCGGCAACGTTGAAATTCCGACTCCCGGTAAAGGCCTGGTTGTAGATAAACATCGTGATCGTTAAGACGCTATTGTTGGGATTGCCATTTGTCAGCAAAAAAGGAATGTCGAACATTTGCAAGCCGCCTATCAAGGACGTCACCAATGTATAAAGCAAGATTGGTTTTAACAAAGGCAGCGTGATCTTGCGGAAAATTTGACCATCATTGGCTCCATCGACCATTGCTGATTCAAAAAGAGCATCATCAATGCTCAAAATGCCCGAAACCAAAACGATCGTTGTCTGACCATACCACATCCAAAATTGGATAAAGGAAACGATCAGCCGAGTGCCCGTTTCACTACGGAAAAAGTCATAGGGCTGGTCCAAAACACCGAAATGCTGCAAGACTAGGTTGATCGGACCTAACGGAAAACTGAACAAAACAAAAAATAAGATTGCTACTGAAGCCGCAGTAATGATGTTGGGTAAGTAAAAAGCGACTTTGAAGAAGCCTTTCCCTCGCAAGCGTAGCTTGATATTGGTAAACCATGCCGCCAACAACAAAGCCAAGCCAATTTGAGGGACAAAGTTTACGCCCCACAAAATAAAAGTATTGCTGATCGATTTTAAAAATAACGGGTTGCGAAAAATCGCAAAATAGTTATCCAGTCCGACAAGATTGGCAGCTGGATTCCACCCTTTTAGATCTGTAAAGCTCAGGTAAATCGTATAGAGAATTGGATAAAGCTGAAAAACCAAGAATGCTAGAAAAAATGGTGCGATAAATAATAGCCCATAGCGATGATACTGTTCAAATCTTCTCTTATTCTGCATCGTAATCCCCCTGATATTTTTTTCTTCCACTGTCAACTTCTGCCTGTAAAGACAAGCCATTTAAGCAGCGCGTAGTACCTAGAAAAGGTTGAAACCGACCCCGTCTTCGGTGCCGGTTTCAACAACACCTAATCTACTTGAACATCTGGATAAGCATTGACGACCGCATCTTTAAAGTTTTGGATCGCCGTTTCCTGATCCACTTCACCTTTTGAATATGGTGTCAAACAACTATCCGTAAAGAGGGTTTCAATCGTTTGGTCATACTCGGTCAGAATTTTCGCGTTGATGTCTTGAACCATATCGGCAAATTCTGCATAGTGGTTTTGACCGCCTAAAAATTCCTCTTGGTATTCGCTTTTAATTTCTTCAACGACTCGCTCATTCGATACAAAATCACCGGTATCTTCGGCCCATTGTTTTAAAAATGCTTGATCTGTGGTCAAGTAAGCCACCAATTGCGCCGCTTCTTCTTGCATCTCAGAATTTGCCGTAGCACCGATCCATGTGCCGCCCCAGAACCACGACGACGGTCCTTGGATCATGCGCCAGTCCCCTTCTGTTGAGCTGGAGTTATCGGCAGCTGTCGCATTTGGTTTTAACCAATAGTGCAGCCCCCATGTCGGCAAACTATAACCGAATACATTGTCGCTATTCATTCCAGCAAACCAAGCTTCTGATTGTCCTTCTGTATCTTGTGTCAGGCCTTCTTCTACAAATTTTCGTGATATATCCAACAAATCATACAAACTGTCGTCGATCACTAATTTACCGTCTTCAACCCAGCCATGTTCGCGTTGACCATAAAAAGGCTTCGCCAAATCTTGGACACTAGAGATCATATAGGTGGTTCCACCACTTTTTTCTTTGACTGCTTTGGCTTCCTCATAGAACTTGTCGTAGTCTGACAAGGCCGCTTGCGCAGCCGCTGGATCATCGATCCCTAGCAGCTCTTCTGCCATCGACGCCCGGTAATAAAACCCGCCAGGAGCAGCTTGCCAAGCCAAGGCATGAAGAACCCCGTCTTTTGAAGTTCCTACGTCTTTGACATATTGATACGTATCTGCCGCGGCTTCATCAAGTCCCAGTGAACCAAGGTCTGCCATCATCCCTGATTCCACATATTTTTTGACAAAGGCAGATTCTAAAGCAATCACATCTGGTGCATCTTTGGAACCGAGAATCGGATCGAGCTTGGTCTCGAATTGGTCAGAAGGAATCTCCACGATCCGAATGTCATAGGCCAAATCGTCATGCGCCGGCAAATAGTAATCATTGATCATCGTTGATAATTCTGAAGTAAAGGTCCAAACCACGAGTTCATCCTTGCCACTGCTTCCCGTTGCGCTGTTATCCGAGCTGCTGTTTCCTGAACCATTCCCGCAGCCACTAAGCATAAAAGCCGCTAAGCCTGCCACTGACGCTGTTTGTAAGACCCGTTTCCAATTTTTCATCTTTCTTCCTCCTCGATTTTTTGATAGTCAAATGAATCAAAATCAGCCGCCAAACGATTGCCAGTCGTATCGATCGCAAACATCCCCACAAAAGCCCCCGTAAAGAACCCACCGTAATGTTCTGCCACATAGTCGTCAGACAAGTGCAAGCTGTCAAATAGCTGATCGATGACCTGCCACTCTTTTTGATCAAATGAGTACGCGTATTGATAGTGGGCATAATTGACGATCGTTTTGAAGTAGACCGTTTGTACATCGGCTGGTATCATAACTTCTGGTGCTTTTTGACTCTTCAGTTGGCCCTTTTCGCTTGCCAATACAGTGATGATTCTTCCTTTCGTCTCATCATGAGTGATGTAGATCGCCGACCAGTTTTGTGTATTGTAGTAATTCGTCATGCCTGCCAACTGTAGAAACGAGGTCGGTGAAAATTCGACGGCAGTCGTTGCTTCGAAACGAAAATCGCTCCATCTTCTTGCCACCAGTGCTTGATGGAACAAGGAATTGAACGACTCTCGCCCATACAAGCGCAAATACCCTGGTCGTGCGGTCAAACTACCGATTTCCTCAGAAAAAGGAATCCGCAAGGTTTGAAACATTGGTGCCAACGACGCATCTTCAAAATCATCAAAGCCTGATTCTGTTTCCCACGGATGTTCGGGCAGCTGTGGCTGTGGGACCTCCTCTTTTGGAAAGTTTCCGCCTGTGATATACGGCCAATCATTTTCCCAGTAAACAGACTGGATCGCTGTTTCTCGTCCGAGCGGGCAATAGCCGCGATTTTCTAAGAGGGGTGTTTCTGGATACTTCAGCGCTCGTCCTGTTAAGTGAACAAAATACCATTCATCGGTCTGCGTTTTCACAAATGAACCATGACCGGCTTTTTGTAGCGGGATCTCTGGCTGTCCCCATGAACTAATTAGAGGGTTTTGAGGATGAACTTCATAGGGGCCTTCAATGTGTGTTCCACGAGCGATGGTACTTGCATGTTCAAACTGGGTGCCACCTTCTGCCGTTAATAAATAATAATAGCCGTTCACTTTATACATGACCGGTGCTTCAGTCAATTTACGCTCTGTTCCTTTGAAGATAATTTTGGGCTGCCCCACCAATTTCTTGGCTTGCCAATCAAACTCTTGGAGAACGATCCCATAAAAGGAATGATTTGTCGGGCGATAATCCCAGACCATGTTCAGAAAATATTTTTTGCCGTCATCGTCATGAAATAAAGAGGGATCGAAACCAGAAGAGTTCATATAGATTGGTTCTGACCAATCCCCATCAATGGTTTCACAGGTGATCAAATAATTGTTCACATCTTTCCAGCTATTGGATTGTGTTTTGACATCTGAATAAATCAACCAAAAACGACCATCACTGTAACTTAAGTTTGGCGCCCAAACGCCCCCAGAATCAGGATTTCCCAGCATATTCAACTGACTGACACGATTGACTGGTGTACTGATCAAGCGCCAGTTCTTCAAATCCTTTGAATGGAAGATGCGCACACCTGGAAACCATTCAAAGGTCGACGTAGCAATGTAATAATCTTCTCCTGCACGACAAATACTCGGGTCTGGATGAAAGCCTGTTAGTATTGGATTGGTAATCAAAAAAAATTCCTCCTCTTTCCCTTTTTGGCATTTTGTGATTCAACTGAGAGTCAATAGGAATGAGCATCTTTCAGTTAGTAAGTTTTCTTTACTAATATACCTAACTAAAAAAAGAAACTTGTTACTGCAGTCCATTTTAAAAATATTCACTAATCATTGTTCTATTTACTTTCTTCAGCTGAACTGTCATAATTATAAAATGAAATCGCTATCATTCACAGGACGATTTCCACACATCGATAGACAAAAAATGGAGGAAAGATTGCGTGACCATTTTAGAAGAATATCATTTTGGCGAATACCTAGGCGTTTCCAGTTACCATCCCTACTCGCTTAATTACATGGAACATTTTCATCGTTCCTTTGAATTGCTTTTTTGTAGTGACGGCGAAGCGGTTGTCAAAATCGAAGAAAGTCCCTATGTCCTTACAACTGGCCAAGTGTTATTAGTCATGCCTTACCAGACCCATGCCATCGAAACCCCTAAGGAATCACAACTGCATATTCTGGTTTTTTCGCCGGAGTTTATTCCAGATTTTTATGCTAAAACCAAAGATTTCGCTTTGTCAGATCCCGTTATCACCATTGATCCGTCTGTCGCAAATCAGCTGTATTATCCTTTATTTGAAACGGATTCCCTCTATTTACGAAAATCGGCACTGTATCAAGTCCTTTACCTTTTTGAGCACCAAACGACTTTACTACCAGCCAAAAACCAAGAGGATATCCTGATCCAGCTGCTTGCCTATATCGAGTCACACTTCAAAGAAGAGCTGACGCTCGAAAAACTAAGCAGCAGTATCGGTTATAGTAGCGTCTACGTTTCCAGAATGATCACTGAGAAATTGAAAAGCACCTTTCCTCGGCTTTTGAATCAAGCAAGAATTCGCCATGCCTCTTTTTTGCTGACTCATAGTCTCTTGCCGATTACGGAAGTAGCAGAACAGGCTGGCTTTCAAAATGTGCGAACCTTCAATCGAAATTTCAAAGCTTTGACCTCACTGACTCCGAAAGAATACCGCTTAACACACAATGCTCATTTTTCGTTGCTGAAGGAATAGCGCAAAAAAGCAGCTTCACTTACCTATAAAGTGAGCTGCTACAATCTTACTCGTTTTTCTAGTCAGCCTTTTGCCACGTTCCCAGAAAGTAGTGAAAAACGTTCTAACGCTCCCCTTCTTCATAGAGACATGAGCAGGAAAAAACCAATTGCCAAAATCAACCTTTGTTGTTTTACCGATTCCGCAACGCTATGCCTGATTTATAGCACCGTATGTTCTTGCTTAATGCCGTTTGCTTTATCGAAGCTTCTTGGAATAACGATCAAGCCCAAGAAAAATGATTCACGACTAGCCAGTCTCTGACTTCCGTCAGATCAGAAAAAGTTTTCACCTGTGCAGCTACTTCTTGCTCAAGTTTTGGCTGTTTAAGCAAAGGATACTTCCCATTTTTCTTGACTGGCAAAATACTCAAATCATCCGCAATCAGAAAAGCTGGGATCTTGGCTTGTTTTGCGGCTCTTATGCCGGCTAGAGAATCTTCTAATACCAAGGCTGCTTCAGGCTTTACGCCTAATTGTTGGCATGCTGTCAGAAAGATTTCTGGATCAGGTTTGCCCTTTCGCACTTGATCCCCAGAAACCACCGTATCAAACCAATCTGGCATCTGTTCCATTTCAAAATACGCCTTGATTTTTTCTTTCGACGAAGAGGACGCCACGGCTATCAAGCAATCTTGTTTTTTTAATGCTTCCAATAGTTCAAGAAGGCCGGGCTTTTTGAACACCCGTTTTTCTTCAGCTAAAATCACTTCTTTCTGACGATTCATCGCTTCTCGCCACCGATCCGTTGGTACCGTACTGCCATAGAGTTCCTGCATCCCTTTACGAATATCTGCTTCCGTTCTGCCAGTCAGGTAATAATAAACATCTTGGCAAACTTCAAAATCATACTCCTCCGCGGCTCTTAAATAGGCGCGGTAAGCTAACCGACCAGTTTCAAACATCAAACCGTCCATATCAAAAATCACCAGTTTTATCTTCTCCATCCTATGGCCTCCTTTGCTTTTCTGCGAATAAAAAAGCAATGGTACCAAAATCCTTTGGCACCCATTGCTTCATCTTGTTTATATACAGCTGACTGCTCAACTTAGCAATGATTTTACATGCGCCAAATGGCTGTCAGCCTTTTCCCGCCCTTCTTTTACTAGCGCTTCTGACAGAATGAAGGAGCCGCCAACCGCTAATACTTGCGGATCAGATAAATAGTCTTGAACATTTTCGAGAGTGATTCCGCCAGTTGGGACAAATCGAATATCGTAAAACGGACCACTGAGGGCTTTGATTGCCGACAAGCCCCCGTAGATATCCGCAGGGAAAAATTTCACAACTGATAAGCCATAATCCGTTGCCCGTTGAATGTCATTGGGGGTAGCTGTCCCTGGAAACACTGGAATGTTTTCGGCAAGACAAAATTCCACCACATCAGGTACAAGAGCAGGGGAAACAATAAAGCGCGCCCCTTTCTCAACCGCTGCTTTCGCTTGTTCTAAGGTGCGGACCGTGCCTGCGCCTACGATCAATTTGCCCGATTGAGAGAGTTTTTCAATCGCTTCTAAAGCAAGGTCACTGCGGAAGGTCACTTCAATAAAATACAGTTCATGCTCAATCAGCAGTGATTCTACTACTGGCAAATAGGTAAGGTCTGTTGCAGTGTAAAGAGGCAACACCCTTGTTTTTGCCAATTGTTCATAGAGTGTCATACGCTCTCTCCTCCCTTCGTTCCCCTCGATTACATTTGCTCTTTCAAGACGGATTCATGAAGCCCTTGAAGATAACTGATACCAATCGCGCGATCATACAGACCATAGCCTGGCATCGCCACTTCCCCCCAGATCGTCCGCCCGTGATCAGGACGGATGACACCATCAAAACCGACCTCAACCAAGGCTTTCATAATGGCATACATATCTAACGATCCTTCAGTGGAAAGATGGGCAGATTCTTTAAATTTGCGTTCCCCCATAAACAACACATTGCGAAAATGAACAAAGTTGATGCGGCCTTTTAAGCCATGAACGATCTCCACCATGTCGTTTTCTGGATCGGCACCTAACGAACCGGTGCACAACGTTACCCCATTATAAGGCGAATCCACGATGGCCATGATTTTTTTCAAGTCCTCTAAATTTTTGGTGATCCGTGGCAAACCAAAAATTTCCCAAGGTGGATCGTCCGGATGGATCGCCATTTTCACATCTACTTCTTCACACACAGGAATGATCCGCTTTAAGAAATAGCTTAAGTTATCAAAGAGGATCTCTTGAGTGACCCCTTCATAAGTTGCCATCAAACGCTGGAACTTTTTCAGTCGTTCTTCTTCCCAGCCTGGCAATTTAAAGCCTTTTGATTGGCTATGGATCAGCGTATACATCTCACTAGGTTCCATATCATCCACAACGGCTTGATCATAGAGCAAAGAGAAGCTGCCATCCTCGTTTTGATAAAATAGATTTGTTTTTGCCCAGCCGAAGATCGGTTTGAAGCTATAGCAGATCATATGTACATCACAAGCTGCTAAATTCCGAATTGTTTGAATATATTGATCGATGTAGTGATCCCGTTCCTCTGTTCCGGCTTTGATCGCATCGTGGATCGCCACACTCTCAATCCCTAATAGTGAAAGATGCTCTTTTTCAATTGATGCTTTTAGTGCGTTGATTTCGGAAATCTCCCAGACATCTCCAGGCATTTTATTTAGAAGTGTTCCTACAATGCCGTGCATTCCTGGAATTTGTCGAATATTCGTTAACGGGATCGTATCCCCTTCCCCGTACCATCGAAACCCCCATTGCATTTGCTGTCATCCTTTCGTTTTTAAAAATCATCGTCCTCATCAGTTTCTTCGCTACTATCACCTGCTGAAGAATTGTGCCAAAGCGCTACACTGTTTTCTCCTTGCTGGATCACTGCTGCCACCGCCTGTTCAATCGGTGTCGCCAAAAATTGGTGATTGATTGCTTCTAATACCATCGGTAGATTCACTCCGCCGATCACATACGTCTTTTCCTGAAGTGGTTCATCTAATTGATTGATCGTAACAACCGACTGATTGTAGGGACTGGCACTCAATAGATCAGCAAACACCAAGACACCGTCCCCTTGATCTGTTTCATGAATCGCTTCATGGATTTTGTTTCCCAGAAGTTGAATATCCTCTCCGTGGTTCAAATTAACGACCGCAATATTTTCGACACTGCCCATGATCACCTCTGCAGCATCTTTAAAACCAGTACTCAGCTGTCCGTGAGTTGCCAATACGATTCCTAACAAATGTTATTCCTCCTTTTTCGCTTCCTAACCAAATAACGCAAGAACTTTTTGCATATTCCTCAGATTCAGCTCTTTTTGCTTTAATTGTTTTCTAGGCAGCACATACGTCTGATCCTGCTGCTTTTCTGCACAAAACAGATAGTTGATGCTGCCCATTGCTTCACTACTGTGTTCGATCGCCAACTGCTGCAGTTGCCCTTCATTGAATTGCTTGCCGATAGCTCGAATCGGAGCATCGGCACCAATAGAATCTAAATAATAAATCTTCGCATTCGGCCTTACTGAATCACGTAACACTTCCAACCCGCGTTCTCCGTAACTTCCTTCATCAAGAAATGCGAAGGCCGTCGCTGTTTGACTGTTTTGACTGATTAAGGACAGCAGCGCTAAGATAGAGGAGGTATTGCGGGTTAGATTTTGCTGAAATCCTGCCCCGTGGCTTACGCGATTTAATAGCAGAAAATAAACACCGACCCCTAAAGCAAAAAGTGCTGTTTGCCAAGACAACAAGGGAAATCTCCCTGAAGCAAAGTGGATATAAAGCCAAGTTCCCAACAGCCCTAAAAGAATCATCACTGCTGAAGCAGTCAGAATAAATTGATTTGTTTTACGGCCTTGCTCCTGCCGATCAAAAAAATGGTAATCGCCGAAATGCTCTGGCGGTGTATCATAATACGTGCAGATGATCCGTTTTGCTTTAGTCAGATCACCAACATACAAATTGCGTGAGGCATTTTTTTTCGTGTGATCATACTCGATCACCTGAAGGTCTTTGCGAAATGGAATGATATCCGCGATGAGTGCCTTCAAAAATCTTTGTTTGCTTTTATCCGTTGATCGCGCTCGGTAGACATACCGATAACGAAACAGCCAATCACGAAATGTTTCTGTTTGATTCATGGCGGATTCTCCTATTCACAAATTACTGACACTGGAGGACCTCTTTTCCTTGCGAGATCCCCCAGCTTCCCTCACAATATTCCTTAGAGATAAATGAATTAGTGTGCTACTTATAACTTGAACTGCTTCAAAACATCCTTCAGTGTTGATTTCGGTGCAGATGGCGTTGCTTGAAAATAGATTGATTCCACACCATATTCTTCATTCATTTCTTTGAGTTTTTGCGCATCAGCTTGATTTAAATAAACAGATTTTGTTACCAAGAGATCCTTCTCGGGATCTTTTTGGGCAATACCGCCTATGTTCAATTCTTTCATCGGCACGCCGTGTTTGACTAAGTCGTACATCACGCTGACGGTTTTGGCGATCAAAATACAGTTGTAATCTTTGAAGTTGTATTCATCCCAGTAAAACTTGGCTTTTTCTGGTGTAACGACGATCGTTTTTTGCCCTGTTCGGCTACCGGCATTTTTGTATAGTTCCCGCATGAACTTATCCTTAGCTACTACTTCATCTACTACAAAGATCGAATTGACTCCGCTTTTTTGCGACAAGGTCATCATGACCTGCCCATGGATCAATCGCTCGTCTACTCGTGCTAAATTTACTACACCCATTTTTGACACTCCTTTTTATAAAATCCCTACACCAGCTAAAATGATCAAGATCAAAGTCAGCCATAGCAGTGCTTGAGTCACTTTCAGTCCCTTTTTGTTATAGAACCAGTAGACACCCATTACGACAGCCAATGGCAAGATCCCTGGTATGATCTGATCAAGAATATCTTGAATAATAAATTCTCTTCCTGAGATATCAAATTTTAGAGAAGAACTCACATTCACATAATTTCCTGCCAATACCCCCATCATGAATAAACCTAAAACAGATAGCGTTTCAATGGCTGTTTGAACACCTGTACTTTGCATCAGTCCAGTGGCATTGCGCCCCATTGAAAAGGCTTGACGAGCAAAGAATAGGCCGATGGAAACTTGATACAGGGCAAAACAAATGAATGGGAAGAGGGATCCTAATGGGTTCCCTTGTTGTGCCCATGGCACCGCAATCGCTATGAAAATGTATTGCACAGTTCCTGAATCGATGGCATCACCAATCCCTGCTAAAGCCCCCATCAAACCGGCTTTGGTGTTGTACATCAAATCATCTTGCATCAAAATCTCTTTTTTCTCATACTCTTCTTCAGCTCGCTGCTGTTCCATCGAAGACATCAATCCAGTGATGACTCCGCCACCCCAACTCAGTTGTGTATTGAAGAAAAGCAGTTGTCGTTTGTAAGCAGCTTTTAACGCATCATCGTCTTTATAGAGTTTGCGCAAAATCGGCATCATTGCATATAAAAGCGAAGGTGCCACATAACGTTCGAATGAGTGAGGGATTTCATTTGCGAAATGCCATCTTAAATAGGCTTTAGTCACATCTTTTGTGGTAATTTCTTCGGGCGCACCTTGTGCATTTTGAACCATTTCTGACATTATTGCTCCTCCTTATCGGTTAAAAACCATCATCGTAATCATCGTCTTCTTCAAAAGTTGACGACGCTTTTTCTGCAGCAGGCGCTATTTTTCCTTTTTGAGACTGGACAAAAATCAATGCAATCAAGATGCCAAAAATCGAATAAGTTACCATGGTGATTTCCAGTGAACTTAAAACCACACTCATGAAATAAGCTAGGAAGAAAAAGACCATATAATCTTTACGGCCAATGACATAGACCGTTGTCGCAATCCCAATTGCCGCTAAACCACCACCAACAACTTCTAAAATATGAATAACTACAGTTCCTTCTAATGCATTGATTACATCAGCGATCAGTGGGGCACCAAAATAAAGCGAGATAAAAATCAGCGGTACATATAGAACAAATGAAGCCAATGTCGGGTATAAAATAATGGAACGGCTCATTGCTTTGGCATTAAGATCTTCTACTGCTTTATCCGTATATTTTCCTAAGAAGGTATTGATAAAGAACCGGAACTGATATAGGTAACTTCCTAACAAGCCAACCGGCACTGCTACGGCAATCGCGGCTTCTGCAGGAAGATTCCCAAGTAAAGCCACGGGCACAGCAATCGCTGCAGCAACTGATGGTTCTGCTGGCATTGACCCGCCCGGAGCAAAAACCCCCATATAGATCATTTGCAACGCTGCAGTAACGATCATCGCTTGTTTGACATCCCCCATCACTATACCGACGATCAAGCCGGTCATTAATGGCGAAAATCGTAAAGTCAGCGTTGCGCCTCCACCGAGCCAACGAGACATGACTGCTGCCACCCATAAAGCAATCAGTAAACTTTGTGTAATGCTCAATGTATCCATTTTTTGCTCCTCCTATACATCTTTCAAATAAGTTTCTAACGCATAAATAGCTTCTTTCAAACGTTCTTTGTTGACTTCGACCGGAATCAGATGAACTTTTTCTTTCGAATCAATAAAAGCTACCAACTGATCGATCACTTGCTCGTCTTTAGGATAGATTTCCATTTGGTGGAGGCTCATTGGTAGATGTAACTCTTGATAGAATGGCAGCAGCTGATCAATCGCTGCCCATTTTTCTTCAAGAGCTAATTGATAGAACATCCCATAAGCAACCTTTTCTCCGTGAAGAAAGCGGTGACTCTCAGGCAAATATTTACTGATGGCATCATGCATCGCATGAGCCGCAGCATTCCGGGCGTATTTGTCACCTAAGCCCCCGACCATACCAGCGACAGCTATAATGATCTCAGACAAATGACAAAAGGCATCAGTGACTTCTTGCTGTTCCATATCTGTAATGGCTTGCTTCGATTGAGATAAAATCGCTGTTTCACATAATTTGGCCGTATAGCCGGCCATCTGCAAGAATGGTTCGTCTTGGAGATGTGGCTGAGCAAGGATCGCTTCGGATTCGATCCATTTCGCCAAGGTATCAGCCAACCCAGCGATAAAGTAGTCCACCGGTGCATCAATGACTAAAGTTGGGTCAGTGATCAAAAAAGCCGCCTGTCTCAAATAGTGCTCCGTTTTCCCTTCTGCTTCTCCTGACTCTTTGTACATTACCGATAACGGTGTCCAAGGAGCACAGTTGCTCGCTAATGTGGGAATCAATCCGAATGGCAAATTGGTTTTATGGGCAGCATAACCGACTAAATCCGCCAATTTCCCGCCACCAACGCCGAGAATAAAATCAATTTCTTTTTCTTGCGCAATGTTTTCAATCAATTCAGTCCCATAATAGCTGCATTCGCCAGTATAACGATGGTAAAAAATTTCTATGGGCAGTGACTTCAAAAACGTCATTTTTGGTTGTGCTTTTTCCCACGAAACAGTCCCATGAACAATCAACAATCGTTTTACTTGATACTCGGCTAGCACCGTTGGCACAAAATCAATTGCTCCTTCATGATAGCGATACACTTGTGGACCTACCTTTACCTTTAAATCTGTTAACATCTCTTTCACACTCCTTTAAACTGCTAGAAATTTACTTTGTGCTTGTACAGCGCGATCTGGTAACAATCCTTTGGTAATTCTCTCGATGTCCGTCACACATTTATTGCCCATTTCTTCTAAACACTCTAATGTGTAAGCAGAGGTATGTGGCGTCATCACGACATTGTCGAAGGCAAGATAAGGATGGTCTTTGCTTCCTGGTTCTTCTTCCAAAACATCTGTTGCTAAACCAGCGATTTTCCCACTTTTCAACCCGCTTACAATGGCAGCTTCATCTAATAATGCTCCCCGTGCACTATTCGAGAGATAGACTTTATCCTTCATCTTCGCGACTTCAGCAAAGGAAATCATATGGTAGTTTTCTTCTGTTAAATTCGCACAAAGACAAATGATGTCTGATTTGGCCAATAATTCATCTAATTCCACTTTTTTGCCACCAAAGCTCTGAATATGCAGTGCTGATTTGTACGGATCATATGCCAAAACATCACAACGGAAGCCATTTCTTAAAATCTCCACTACACAACTTCCTGTATTGCCTACCCCAATAACGCCAACTGTTTTATTGAACAATGCTCTGCCGACAAAATCTGCTCGTTTTTCCCATTGGTCGGCGCGCACTTGCGTCATTGATTCCACAGTACAACGCAAGAGTGCCAGTAAATTCGTTACATTGTTTTCAGCCACCGCATCCCGTTCCACCAAAGCAGGGATGATTGAAACAATCGTTTGATGTTCTTTCGCTGCTGCCAAATCAATGTTGTTATACCCGATTCCATGCCGTGTGATTAGTAAGAGTTCATCCTTATTTTCAAAAAATTCTTTTGTAAAAAAAGGGGTCACACTAGCGATGATGATGTTATAACCCGCCAATGCTTTCGCCAACTCTTTGCCACCGATCTCACTGTCGAAGGAAAAGTAGTTCACTGGTCCAATCGCTTGCAAGCGTTGGATATGCTCTGGAAACACTTTGCCAAAACTGCTTGAATTCACCACAGCGATCTTGAAATTTCCCATTGATTCGCTCCTCTCTTAGCTTCTTATGACCATCTCATGGTCGCTAGATCCATTTTTTATCCACACATCTTTTTCCAGAAATCGTTTTCTTGTGAAATATTTATCATGAGTAAACTCACGGCGTCTGCAACTACCACCAAATTGATCGCTAGCGCAATTTATTCAGTCTATTTTGCTGTCTTAGGATTACCAATCTTATCAGTGTGCCTTGTTAGCAATGGGATTTCAAAAATTATGCGAATGTTTCTAGCAATCAGTAATGAGTAAAGCGAGATTTCAAGCCAACTGGTACGAAATCAAATCCAGTTCGACGTTGGTTTCCCAATTGACCCTTTCTTCATTGCCTCTCACTTGCTTCGATGCCATTGGCGAACAGCTTGCAAAAACACCTGATTTTGTAACCAAGTTAACTGTTTTGCCATCAACACACCCCGATAACTAAGTTGCCCGACAGAAAAGCGATTTCATTTCATCAGCGAAAAAATGAGCAGTCAGTAGTTAGAATCTTTCTTATTTGAATCCCCCTTTCAATCAAGCTGGCTCTAACCCTTGACCGTGATTCGACTGATCGCTTTTCCTGTAGGTAACATCGGCTAAAGTCTACGTTTGGCAGGTATCGATGTGCTTCACTCAATGCTGGCTGAAACTAGATCGATTCCTTTTTTACCGTAGTTTCTTTCACTGATCCTGCAAGGTCGCCCCTTCCCCTAAGTCGCTTTGCTCTTTGAGCTTGAGACACATTCTCCATTTTCCAAGACCGATAAGCTCGCCTTTATGATAGCGCCTCCATTCCACACCTTTATTATACAAAAAAATATTTTTTTGTAAATAGAAAAAATAAAAATAATTTTTATTTGCATTTTTTTCGCAAAAGAGGTACTTTAGAGGTAAAGAGATGTTGTTATTAAAAAGGAGGTAGAAGCTTTTGACTGTCTCGATTCGCTTGCAAATAAAAACGCTTTATAAAGATCTCAGTCTTAAAGAACAAGCAATTGCCGACTATGTGTTAGAAAACCCTAGTAAGGTCTGCCACAGTTCGATCAGTGATCTCTCAAGTGATTTGGGCATTGCTGATTCCACGTTTTTCCAATTCACAAAAAAACTCGGTTACAATGGGTTTAAGGACTTCAAAATGGCGATGTTGATGCAAGAAAGCGAGCTTGCCGCCCTCTCAATCCATGAAAATATCGAGAAATCGGACAATGAATTGACGATCGCACAAAAAGTATTCGATTCGATCATGACGACGCTCACGGACACTAGAAAGTTATTAAAAGAAGAGGATCTTCAGAAGGCCGCAGCAATGATCAATGAATCCAATCGGCTTTTCTTCTTCGGGGTGGGTGGCTCTGAGATTGTAGCCACAGATGCTTATCACAAATTTTTGCGCTCTTCGATCTCTGTCTTCCACAGTGCAGATTTTCATATCCAATTGATGGAAGCGGCGGTATTAACACCAGATGATTGCGCCTTTTTCATCTCCCATACCGGAAAATCACGAGAAACGATTGAGTTAGCCAACGTTGCTAAGAGCAACGGTGCCAAGATCATCGTTGTGACCAGTCATGCGGCTTCCCCTTTGGCAAAACTTGGCGATGTCGTCTTAATTTCAATTTCACAAGAAATCGAGTTTCGGTCAGAGGCACTTTCTTCTCGGATTGCCCAGTTAAGTATCTTGGACTCCCTCTATGTGATCGTGATGTTTCTTAATCGTGAGAAAGCCCAACGCTCGATTGCAAAAATTAGACGTTCCATCTCAACAGCAAAAGAAACCTAACAGAATAGAAAGGTTGTTCTCTTGTGGATATTTTTGCTTAATGAACATACGGCAATTAATCCGTAAGAAGGAATGAAAATTTTATATGGTTTTATTTGCCTAAACTATGATTGCCTTCCCAGAATGTAGCGGAAGGCATTTTTTTGTACAAAAAATTGTTTAATCAGCCACCTAAACGAGAAAACCTTCGTGCAATCTATAAAGATTCTCAGACACAATTTTCAACAAAAAAAACACTTTCCATCTTAGCGGAAAGTGTTTTCGAAATCTCCATTTCTTACCATCTTTTGGAGACAACTTCTGCCCCGAATGGCATCAATGCCAGTTGGGCTAGCTTTAAGGATTGTGCTGCAAATGGAATGCCAATGATAGTGATGGCAAGAATGACCGCACTAGCTAAATGACCTAAAGCCAGTGGCACACCAGAAAAAATCAGCCATAATATATTGAGAATCAAGGAAGTACCACCACCTCGGTAGACGATTTCTTTGCCAAAAGGTGCTAATGACAAGCTGGCGAATTTAAAGCACTGCAAACCGATTGGAATCCCAATAATCGTGATGCACCAGAGGCAGCCTGCTAGAAACCATGAGATTGCGCCAATCAATCCACCAAAAATAAACCAAATGAGATTGCCCAGAAAATTCATTTTGCTTCCTCCCTTCTTCTCGTCTAAAAAACTGTACCATAAACGCAAGTTGAAATTTTTTTTACCTAAATGAGGCGTGTGCAAGCAAAAAAACAGATGCTTGGCCTTTTTCCTGGCTATGTTATCGTCACAGCTCTAATTAGCAACGGTTCAAGCTTTCATTCCTATTGTCCAGAATCAACCGTTGATTCGCTGCTGTTATTTGATTCATTTGAGTCATTGCCGAAGACACCGGTGATCGAAGACCAGATGCCGCTAAAGAAGCTCTTGATATTTTCCCAAAGCCCCTTAGAGGTTTCTTCGATTTGCTTGCGGGCTTCTGACAGATCCAATTCTTTGATGAAGTCATCGAAGATATTGTTGTCTCGCATGTCGCTCATCAAAGAGGTCAATTCAGAAATTTGATTTTCCGTAACGATTCCTTCCAGTCCGTTGTCCTTCAAGGCTTTTTCTACTGTCTCTTGAATATCTGCTTGAGTCAATTCCGTACCATCTGCGGTTTGAGCAGCCAAATCGGTTTTCGCTTGTTCTTGCGCAGCATTCAAAGCTTCATCGGAATAGCCTTCTTTATCTTTATTCTCTTCGGTGATCGTAGACAGCACATCCATCTCATCTTGAGCTACGGCTACTCGATTCTGATTGATGACACCGCCTGATTCTTCAACGATTTTGTATACCCCAGCTAAAGCTCCGGAACCGTCGATCGGTACGGCAGAAGCGACCGTTAGCTTCGCATCAGTGATCCCTGCCGTCAGCGCTGCATTTTGGTACTGGGCTGCAGTGATGCGGGTAATGTTATCTGGTGTCGCGATATCGACAGTGATTCCTGCCCCGCTTTCTAAAGTCTGCATTCTGACCGAGCTATAGACCGCCCAATCTGCAGTAAAGCCGCCATCGGGAATGTATTTCATCAAGTCATTACCGTTTGTCGTATAAATCGGTGTTTCGCCTTGGATGCCTAAGCGCTCAAGTGTGTAGTCTTCTTGTGCTTTCGTCAAGGCATTTCCGATCGCCACAGCATTGACTTGCAAACGATCTGAACTGCTGTCAGAGGTACTTGTTTGACTGTCGGTAGTGGCTGTCGTTGCGGTAGAACTGCTTGTTGCAGTGGAACTGCTCGTCGTTGAATTGGTTTCGTCAGCAAAAACTTGTGGTGCTGCTAATAAAACTTGGCTAGATACCAAGAGAGTCGCTAAAATCATCGCTGGTTTTCGAGTCTGTTTTTTCATCACTATATCCTCCAAGTGTTGATCTCTTTTTCAGGGATTTTTCCCTCTTACTGCTGTTATTGTACTATAGGTTTTCTTGCAAAGCCTACGTCTAGGGTCTGAAATGAAGAAAAACTTAGAACTCTGCTGCTATTTAAAAAAAGTGTAACTTGGTTTTATCCTTGGTGCAGCAATGCTTTAGGCGCTTTTCTTTTCATCAACTGTTTTTTTAGCAAACCCAACAGCATAGGATTTGAAATGACTGCCCACTTTCCTCAAGCCGAGAAAGGCTCCCGTTAAAACTATCGTATAAAAGAACAACGGAAACCCTCCTAGTAAAAAAAAGACTTTCCCGGATTCCAGAAACAGCGGGTGACTCAGAAAGATCAATCGACTAGCCTCAGCTGCTTGTTTTGCTTGCCAAGTCCGCTTTTGTGGTTGCTGCTTGATCAGCCAAGCAAGGAAAAAAAGAGTCGTCGGCACAAAGAACAGCATGAAATTCTTATCGTCCCCCTGATTGAGATACACGAGTCGACCTTCAATGCCTAATAAGCAAAGAGAGACCGCGAATTTTCTGCCAAGATGCTTCGTGAAAAAAGGACGTTTCTGGTGTTCACCTAAACAAAACCCGCACAGCAAAAAAAGAAACCCATAAAAAAGACCGTTTCTCGTTGTAAAAAATAGAGTCCGATAATTTTGATAAAATACCAATAAAGGTCCACTTAAATAACTGCTGTACGTTTCAAGACAGCCAATCAAATACAAACTGATCGCCAGTAAAAACTGCCACCGATAGCCAAGAAAGCGGGTTTTCCTTACTAACCACATGCCAAAGAGCAACGCTGGAAAATACCAAAGATGGTACCAGACCCCTACAGTAAAAAAGCCAACAACCAAACCGATGACCCGTAATGGATCGGCAAGATTTTGCTGTCCTAAATAAAACCAACCTAAGGGAAGATACACGATCGACCAACGCAAATAAAGCTTGAGTTGTCGTTTGCACCATTGCTGCCATGAACAGGTGCTCTTTTGAAAAAAATAGCCATTCAGCAGGAGAAAAAAAGGAACCGCCAAACGACATAAGAGACTCTTTAACAAAAAATGAAGCCCGTTGTTTTCTGCCAGTCGACCACAGTGAACGAGAATCACCAGTAAGGAAGCGAAGAATTGGATATAGCCAATTGGAACCATAAGGTGTTTTGTCTTCATTCGATCGTTTCTCCTTTCTCCGTCAAATTTGATCAAACATACTTCACTCTACTGGCCCTTTCTTTTTATGACCAGCACGGAAAGCTTCCAGGATAGAAAGACAGTGCAACAAGTAGAAACATTGATAAATAAAGGATGTTACCCTTTGTTGCATCGCTAATTTCAAAGATCCTCGTTCGCATAGAAAAGAGTTTGCTATAATATAAGAAGAATGATGGAGGCAAAACAGACACATGGATATTGGGAAAATTATTAAAGAAGAACGCACCAAACGAAATCTCACACAAGAACAATTGGCGCAGGAATTTTTTGTCACTCGGCAACTGATTTCAAAATGGGAAAACGGCAAGAGCTATCCTGATCTAGACCAAGTAGTCAAGCTGAGCAACTATTTTGAATTGACCTTGGACTATTTATTAAAAGAAGACAAACAGATGGTCCAAGAACTCAATCTGACCACCCACCGAAAACGAATTGGCCTCGTATTGATCGCCCTTTTGACTGTTCTCAGTATTAGCTTAAGTACGATTTTGCTGGCAGGATTTTGGATCGATCCAGTCTTTTTCACAAAAGAAGACCTAACGATCACTTCTATTAAAAAGTACCACTTGCCTGCCACTGAGATAACGAATCAGGAAACCGGACAAGTGATTCAGCTGCCTGAAGATACGGAATACTTGATCACTTATACGATCGATCGGCCAATGGTAAAAACGGGCCGTCTGTCGGGTTATAAAGAATACAGCAGCGAAAATGCCAGCCAATTAATGGTTTCGGGTTATCACGGTTTTCATTTTGGCACGCAAACAAGCAAAATCGTCATTCGCAGCAATCGCGAAGACAATTTAGCTGCACCAGAATTAAATGCAAACAAGGATCTTTATCTTCGTAATATGAATAAAGCGCGCGCCTATCAAAAATCTGCAGCAGGTGACGCATTTTCTATCGAAGACGAAGGCGATCTCCTCTTTACTGCAGAAGAACTGGAACAATTACCCTTTGAACAAGGACAACTGCCAGAGTAAACAAAAACCACCGAATCGTTTTGATCGGTGGTTTTTTGCTGACTTCTTATCCTAGCAAGATCATTGCGATCGCCGCCAAGGCGTTATTGAGAAAATGCATGGCGATGGCTGTTTCTAGACGCTTAGTTTTTACATAAATCAACGCCATGATCAGCCCCATAGCACCGTAGATCAAAAACTCGACCAGATTGGTGACGGAATGGATGATACTAAAAACGGCTACACTTGAAATGATCCCGACTATCGGGTATTTCTTGAATAAAAGGCCGATAAACCCACCACGGAAAACGATTTCTTCCATGATTGGCGCCGCCACAGCGATCAATAGGAAGATCAAAAGCGGATTTTCGCCTGTAAACAGTTCCCCTAACAATGCATCATTCGCGGTCGCCTCTTGATCGGATATATGCTGCAGATACATGGTACCACCAACAGCAACGACTCGACCTAAAACAAAACCACCGATGATCCATAGCCAGTTGCGCTTCGTTGACCACCCAAAGTCAAAGGTGGCAAGTCCTAGCTTCCGAGCCAAATACATCAGTAGGCCAATGTTTGCCAAAAGCAAGGCAATCAACCCGTAGCTCATCATCGCAGGAATCCTCGGCTCTCCTGCTTCCAAATAATAGATTTTTACCACACTGAATACGGTCATCCCTACTTGACTTAGTAAGAATAAGCCAATCAAAATAAATAAGTTCTTTACTGCTTTCATGCTCTCCTCCATTGTTTGCTCATTGCATTTTGCAGGATTGGGTTACGACAAATCATGACACAGTCCATCACTTGGTTCCCCATATATCCAGAAACTGCTTAGCCGCTATCGGCTTGTTTCTAATGATACTGAGTTTCCTCAGTATTTACAACAAATAAAAAATAAAAACAGTTATTTTGCGTATTTTATCCAACAAACCACGTTTTTTCTTTCGCTGCCCTCAAAAAAATATAAGTAGTGTTTGAAAAAAGCGCTCTCTTATGCTACACTGTTCCTACTTTTGTTTGGCTGACGAACCGCTGCCCCAACCATGTTCGTTTGGACCAACTCGTTGCGAGTATTCGATTTCGAATGCTCTTTTTGTCGCGTTTGTCAAAAGAAAGTGAGTGAATCCAAATGATCCAAGTAGAACACCTCAGCAAGACCTTCCAAGTGTCCAAGCGAAAAAGCGGCTTTCGCCAAGCAGCCAAAGCATTTCTTTCTCGTGAAACCACCACCGTCCATGCGTTGCAAGACATCAGCTTTACCATCAATGAAGGCGAAATGGTTGGCTACATCGGGCCTAATGGTGCTGGAAAAAGTACCACCATAAAAATCATGTGCGGGATTTTGACCCCTGATCAAGGCATTTGTCACATCAATGGTCGTACGCCTTGGCAAGAACGTATTCAACATGTCAAAGACATCGGCGTCGTCTTCGGGCAGCGCAGTCAACTCTGGTGGGATGTCCCCGTCAATGACAGCTTTGATTTGATCCGTGATATCTACAAAGTCGACGCTGCTAGTTATCAGCGCAACCTAGAAGAATTAGTCACCTTACTAGATTTAGGTGAGATCTTAAAAACCCCTGCTCGGTCCTTGAGTCTCGGTCAGCGTATGCGCTGTGAGATCGCCGCCTCCTTACTCCATGACCCCAAAATCTTATTTCTTGATGAACCCACCATCGGTTTAGATGCTGTATCAAAGATTGCCGTGCGTCAGTTTATTAAAAAAAGAAACCAAGAAAAAGGCACCACAGTCATCCTGACGACCCACGATATGCAAGATATCGAGGCGCTGACACAGCGAATTCTGTTGATCGGCAAAGGGCAAATTTTGCTGGATGGTCGCCTCGATGAACTAAAGCATCGTTTTTCTGATGTCAAAACGCTGGAGATCGACTATCAAGGGAATGAACCTCATCTGCCAGAAAACGTCCAGCTGCTTCAAAAAGACGTTGGTCGCCTTGTTCTGAAACTTGATCCCAAAGAAGTGTCGGTCGCTCAGCTGCTCAGTCTGCTCAGCAATCAAGTCGAGATCACCGATTTGGCCGTTGCCAGTATCACCGCCGAAGAAATGGTCGCTAAGCTGTATCAGGAGTATCAAATATGAGGAAGTATCAGGCATTTTTCCGCATTCGCTTTATCAATACCTTGCAATACCGCTCGGCGGCAATTGCCGGGATGGCTACGCAACTAGCTTGGGGCTTGATGGAAATTCTGGCATTCCACGCCTTTTACCAAGCAGATCCTAGTGCCTTTCCCATGACCTTTCAACAAACCGTCTCCTATGTTTGGCTCCAGCAAGCCTTCTTGTCTTTATTTATGTTGTGGTTCTTTGAGGCAGAAATTTTCAATACCATCACCACAGGGACGATCGCCTACGAACTTGTGCGGCCGATGGATCTATACAATCGCTGGTTTTGCCAATCGGCTGCCAATCGCTTAGCAAAAGCCGTCTTGCGTTGCGGACCGATTTTTGTGATTGCCTTTTTACTGCCAGCACCTTATCGCTTGATTCTGCCAGCAAACATCGTTGCCCTGTTCTTGTTTCTTTTGTCTATGGCGCTGAGTTTAGGTGTAGTGATCGCTATGTCGCAGCTGGTCTATATCTCGACTTTTTATACATTATCCTCCATCGGGGTGCGGATCGTCATCAGCTCCATCGGTGAATTTTTAGCTGGCGGGGTCATTCCTCTGCCTTTCTTTCCACAGCCTTTTCGCCAATTCGTGGAACTATTGCCTTTTGCTTCCATGCAAAACGTCCCGCTGCGAATTTACAACGGGGATCTGACTGGCTTTGCGCTTGTTTCAGCATTGCTCTTACAAGCGTTTTGGCTCGTACTTTTGATCGCGATCGGAAAAATTTGGCTGCAGCAGGCACTCAAACGTGTCGTTGTGCAAGGAGGTTAAGGAATATGGTTTATTGGCATTATTTTTGTATTCATCTCAAAAGTCAGATGCAGTATAAGGTTTCCTTTGTGTTAACTGCTTTGGGACAATTTTTAGGTTCCTTTACCGCTTTTTTAGGCATTTGGTTTATGTTTACCCGGTTTCATCAAGTGGATGGCTTTACCTTTGAGGAAGTCCTGCTTTCCTTTGCGACGGTTTTGTTTGCCTTTTCGATTGCGGAATGCTTCTTTCGCGGGTTCGATCTTTTTCCACAAATGATCAGTAATGGCGAGTTCGATCGGGCACTCGTGCGTCCTCGATCCTTGATCTTTCAAGTCTTAGCTTCCAAAATGGAGTTCTCTCGTCTCGGTCGTTTTATTCAAGCCTTGCTGTTGTTTGCGTATGCGATTCCCAATAGTGGAATTGCTTGGCATTTTGGAAATGTCCTGACTCTTTTTCTAATGATCGTCTGCGGCGCCCTCTTTTTCGCCCTATTGTTCTTAGTGTATGCCGCCATTTCCTTCTTTACGATCCAAGGACTTGAATTTATGAATATTTTTACCGATGGTGCCCGAGAATTTGGTCGCTACCCATTTAGTATCTACGGAAAACACGTCTTGCGTTTGTTGACCTACGTCGTGCCGATGGCTTGGTTTCAGTATTATCCATTCTTGTATGTCATTGGTCGGGTAACTAATCCTTGGTGGATCTTATCACCGTTGGTTTGTCTGCTCTTTGCCTTTCCCGCCTTCTTCTTTTGGCGAGTAGGTTTGAAGAATTATATTTCTACGGGTTCGTAGAACAAGCAAGAAGCCCTTATAGACATCAATCATTGAAGACGCATCCTCTAATGATTGGTGCTCTTTTTCTTTTCGATAATTGTAAAATTGCTCAGTCGCTTTTTATTTGAGCAATCACGTCACTGATATACTGTAAATATTTATCCCCTTAAAGACAAAAACTGGCTAGGAAAAGCAAGCAATCTCTGGTAAGATAAATAAAAACGTAAAAGAGGACCAGTTATGGAATATTTAGCGATTTTACTTGTTTTCTTTCTATTGAATGTAGTGATACTTGTACTTGGATTGAAGAAGAAACGAATCATGCTGCTTTTTCTGTCACTCTCTGGTTTATTGTTGGTTTGCTTGATTGCCATTTCTTACGTTTTCTTCTATTCAAATACACTTTAAGTTGTCAAAAACACGGGGAGATGGCTACGAACCTACCGAAACAAACGAGGCTGTTTTAGTCATTACACCCGATTTAGAAGCTAATAGACACACACAATTTGTGTCCACCTTCAAACAAATCGCTGTTCTTTTGCTCTTTATCAAGTCTAGCGAAAGCAACATATGCACCTTTGATGTCGGTGATATCGTCCCCATCTTCGCAGCAACCTTTGTGGATGCCGTGCGTTCGCCGATCACTCTTCCAAGTCCGAGGTAGAACGATGTACCACTTATGTTTTTTTGCAAAGTAGATTGACAGTGGCTACAGGCGACCAATCAGTCGTAACCGACAAGTTTATTAAAATCACACGAAAAAACCAGGACCTCCGAAAGGATCGTTCTGGTTTTTTTGCTGATTTGATTATCTAGAGAAACGACCTAAATCGCTCTGATTCTAGCCAAATTTCTGAAAGAGAATTATAGAAGGATTCTCCTAGCTGATCCGTCATCGACGCTGTTTTCTCGATTTAACAATAAAGCGAAAAAGCGGATTCTACGCTTTTTTCGGTCCTTTCGTCACTTCACAAACAGCTTCTGCTGCTAATTTCCCAGAAGTCAATGCCCAGGCATTATTGGCACCAGATGGAGAGTCTGATCCCATGACGCCTCCCACAACTTCACCTGCAGCATAGAGCCCTTTAATGGGCTGGTTTTGCTGATTCAAAACTTGCAACGAACGATTGACCGCTAACCCACCAAGCGTAGTCGCAAACCGAGGCTTTTGTTCGATAAGATAATAGGGACCTGCACCAATCGGTTCTTGCAAGTATTCAGGTGCACGGTGAAATTCTTCATCTCTTCCTTGCGCTACCCAGTAGTTAAATTTACCCACTGATTCGATCAATTGTTCTACAGGCATCTGCGCTTTGATGGCTAACTGTTCTAATGTGGCTGCTTTAAGGATGCGAGGCGTGGCCTTTCCTTCTTGCGCAATCCAACAAGCCAGCTCTTCACTGGTGATTCCGCCTTCTGCTACGCCTTGGCTGAAATGCTCAAAATGTTTGCCGTCTAGCAATAAATAAAGCATTGGCGAGCGTTGTCTTACTAATGCTTCTAATACTAACTTATTGCTAGCTCGTTCGTTGACTACCCGCTTTCCAAGTTGATTCACTAGAATACCGTTTTCTTTCAACACGATCAGATTGCCGCCAATCGTTGATTTCGCCACCCCTTGAGAAATTTCCAATCCATTGGGATAGATTTTTCCTTGATCCATCGCTCGCGTTTGTGCCTTTAAAGCAGGAATGGTTGCCATCAACAGACCATCGCCGGTGGCAGATTTTGGTCCATAATACAAAATTTGCTTGAATCTTTCCTTGAGTAAGGAGGCATTATTCCCATAGCCACCGGTTGTCATAATGACCGTTGGGGCATAGATCATATGAGTTTTCCCTGATTCTTCGACGGCTTTGACGCCTATGACATTATTTTGATCATCTACTAGTAGCTGTTGGGCTTTCGTTTGGAGCAAGACCTGAACCCCACTATTCTGTAGTGTTTTACGGACGGTCTGGGCAAATCCAGCGCCGCCCCCTTGATAAGCAAGTTCGCGATTTTTTTGATATTCTGGTAGGACGTGCAGCCCTTGCTCCATATCGTAGGCTACACCTAAGTATTCATGGACCCAATCTGTGGTTACTCCTACGTTCTCAGCGAAAAGGGTCAAAAGGTTTCGATCGTTCAGCCCATTCCCGTTTTCCAGAAAATCAGCCACCATTGCTGTCGGTGTATCATCTTTTACACCAGCAATCTGTTGTAGTTTCGAACCAGTCACGATTTGGTTTCCACCACTAATAGAGATCGCTCCACCCACAAAACTTAATTTTTCCAGTAAGATGACCTTTCGTTCTAACTGATCCGCTCGCAATGCAGCAGCAAGCCCAGCAGCGCCTGAGCCAATGATCACTACATCAACTGCTTCTTCAACCACTTCTTCTGACCAAGCCACGACTGGCTTTGGCCGTGCTTTGAGGACCTCTACATCGGCGCCTGCAAGTTTTACCGCTTCTTCCACCCCTGCGATCACCCCTTGACTGGAAGCAGAAGCACCAGAAACAGCATCGACATTCAGCGTTTGTCCTTCAATGATCTGAGCCGGAATTCTCGTAAAGACTAAATCAGATAAACCTTCAGATTCATTGCCTTTATCAATCGTAATCTTTTCAATCGTTTCCTTTGAAAAAGTCACTTGCATTTCAATCGGACTATTGTGTCCTTGGGCTTGTACAAGATATGTCCCTGGTTGGTAAGCGACTTTCCGCTTTTGGAGTTCTTTCAAGCGTTCATGCTTTTGTTTCTCCTCTTCTGGATCAATGACCATATCTTCCATAAACTGCCACAATGGTGTTGGGATTTTCAATTCACTTTGCGCATGACTAAGAGCAAAATGACGAACAACTTTCTTCTCGGCGATCATCTGAACCCAATTAGGTTCGACTAAAAATCCTTTCCCGATGGCAAGCAAATCGTAGCCAATTTTCAGTGCTGCTTCTGCGTCTTCTCGTTGCAAGATAGAGCCCACTCCTATAATCGGAATAGTCGAAAGTTCAGGCGAACGCATTGTTAAAAACTTCACAATTAATGGCTCGCTGCTCTCGTTATCAATAATAGAGCTTCGTCGGTACGTTCCCATTGAAAAATGAAGGTACTCTGGCTTGCTTTTCGCTAGTTGATTCAACAAGTACATCGTTTCTTCAAAACAAATCCCAGGCTTTTCCATTTCTTCTGGCGAAAAACGATAACCGATAACAAAGTCTTCAACCGATTCTTCTTGACGGACCCGCTGTACTTCTTTTAATACGGCTAATGGAAAGTGCGCTCTTTTTTCCAGACTGCCTCCCCAATGGTCGTTTCTGTGATTTGAATGGGGCGAGAAAAATTGTTGGATCAAAAAGGTATTCGCACCATGTATCTCCACACCATCGTAACCAGCTTTGATCGCACGCCTAGTCGCGTCTCCAAATCGTTGAATCATCGTTAGGATCTCATCATTACTCATTTCTTTCGGAACAGGTGCGTTTGGTCGTAACGCTGCGACGGGACTTGCGCAAATCGGTTGTACTCCACCATTGTACTCAGGCCATGCCATTCGTCCAGCATGATAAATTTGCAGGATCGCTTTCGAGCCTTTTTCTTTGATGGTTTTTGCTAATCTAGTGAGCCCAGCAATTTTCTTGTCTGTATCTACCCCGAGTGCTCCCGGAAACCCACGCCCATGTTCTTCGATAAAGCAGCTTTCTACGATCACTGCCGCAGCTGCACCGGCACGACAGCGATAGTATTCAATGATCTCTTCCGTTATTTCACCATCGTAAAAAGCAGATTGAGTTGTCATAGGTGCCATAACGAGTCGATTTTTAAGTTCAACGCCAGAAGATAGTTTGATCGGTTCAAATAATTCTTTTTTCATAAAAATCAGTTCCTTTCAAATAGCTTGCTTCGTCAGACCGCATGTATTAAGGCATCACGAAATACACCCATCTTTTTCGAACAAGTCGAAAAGATGAGTGTCTCCCCTATTCAGTTATTACTTACTTCATTTCCCCATTTATTTTTGATTTTCCGGCCGAGAATTGATGGCATACTGTTTACGCCCGCCAGGTTTTGGTACTTGATCCCCCATCATGATCCCAAAACCACCTTCAACACGTAATTCGTGCCCGTTCGTATAATCGGAACGTTCGCTGGCTAAGTAAAGGACTGCATTAGCAATGTCTTGCACATCGCCGATTCGCTTATTGGCAGTTAAACGTTTCCGCCCCTCTTCAACTTCTGGGTCTGCATAAAAGCTTGCGGATAAAGGTGTCTTCACAAAGCATGGCAAGACACAATTGCTGCGAAGGCCGTACTGCCCCCACTCTGCAGCCATTTGTTTCGACATCATATTAACTCCAGCCTTACTTGGGCTATACGCACCAGAATATGTTTCAGGGCTGATTGAGGCGATCGTTGAGACATGCACCATCCGCCCTGATTTTTGTGCGATCATCACTCGCCCGATTCTTTGAGAAACCAAGAAGTAGCCGTTTAAGTTGACGTCGATCACTTGTTTCCATTCTTCAAATGGTAGATCTTCAAGCAATGAAAATTTCAAAATAGCCGCTGTGTTTACCAAAACATCAATGCGGCCAAAATCTTCTTTGACCTTTTCTGCCAATGCATCTACCTGCGCTTCGATCGTCGAATTGCAGACATAACTGTTTACTTTCACACCGAATTGATCTGCTAGCTGTACAGCATAGTTGGCAAGGTTTTCCTCATGCAAATCAACTAATGCAAGTTGTGCGCCTTGATCAGCAAAGTCCTGTGCGATTTTTTTCCCCATACAACCTAAAGCGCCAGTAATAACTACGACTTCATTCTTAAGATTCAACCAAGATTGCTCCATCATTTATACCACCTCTAATATTGTTATATTCTTCACTAACAATATACCTTGATATGAGCAGAGAAACTAATTCTTTTTTTCCATTGATCAATAGCTTCTGTGAATGGTTTGTTCCTTTAACGCAGTCGTAACGAGCGCTTGAGCGAGCTCAGGATTTTTACAATAGATTATGCAGCTAGCAAGCAATGTAGGGGAATTTTCCAGCTGATAAAACGTCTGTACAAAAGATGCAGCAGCGATCTCACTCAAGGAATAGAGACGTGCCTGTTTTTTCAAAAAACCTATCTGATAGTGCAGTTGTCTTTGAATGGTCCAGAGATTTTTACGATATTCCAATACATGAAACACTTCATGCATGAAAACCAATTCCGTAAGTGTCGTCGCAGGAAGTAATCGGCTTAATTGCTGTGCTTCGATAAAATGCTGCGCTTGCGCCAAGAAATTGCGATCAATCATAATATGATCTGTTTTTTTATAGACAGCAAAGGTATAGCGCTCCTGTTGCGCTTGCGCTTCAGGCAGTTCATTGACCTTTAATGAATCAATGATTCCTTGCAATTCTTGAGGATGCTCTCGATACCAGCGGGCTTCTTGCTTACCTATGCTTTCAGCAGTTTCAATAAAGGACTCTGCCTGCGCAGGATCAACTTTGGCGTGAAGGGGGTCTTGTTTGAACAGCTGCAGGTGAGGATTGGTTGCTCGAGACCATAGGTGTAAAAATTGTTGGCAAAATTCTTCTACTTTCACGGATCTCATTCCTTCCTTGGCCTACTGCAAGCGGTTCGCAGCAATAATAATAATCTCTTCTGTACCAATCAACTGACTTAATTCAATATCGATCAACATCATCAATTGGGTATAATCTGTCGAACTAAAATCAAAGAGACGCGGTCCAGCACAAATATAAAAATCTGGCCGGATGACTAGATCACTTTGGTAGTTCGCCATACTTTCCCAAAGACGAGCGATTTGTTCACTATAACTTTGGATCGTCGTTTTCACGACATCTGCATGGTCTCTTTGCACACGAATAAAGCCTCGATGATCAATGACACAAACACGATCGCCTTTTTTTGTCGCTGCGCCATAAATATAAAAATGTTCACTCGTAGCACAAGAAACCACGTTTTCTTTAGCAACTTGCAGCTCAGCATAGGCAATGTCTTGCGCTTCTTCACGGTTAATTTGGTTTTGACGCTCAGCGGCTTGAGCAGCTGTGGCACCGGAGGCTCGCGCAGTAATTTTTTGCGTCTGAGGATCGATTTCAATATAGACTTCAATACTATCAGGCGTTGCCCCACTCTCGATCGCCAAAGTAGCTGCTTCTTGCTTGATTGCTGCAATATCCGCTTTTGTTGGATTCGGGACAATTCGTTCCACCACGTCTTGAACGACGGATAACGCCACACCGATCGATGAAATCACTTCAGCATTTTCAGGTATTTTATAATTCAACGACAATTGTTTCGCTGCATGTTTGATCAGTGAAGAGACGCCTCCTCCTACACCTACTAAAGTCATTTGGTTAGGCTCTAATTGATACTTGCGGGCAAAAGATTGAATCACAGGTGCTATTTTTTGGACTGCTTGATCCAATATTTGCTGTGCGACATCCTCCACCGTCGTTTCTAAGTACTTCGCTAAAGGCTGCATGGCTTTTCTGGCCGAATGGGCATTGCCATAGGAAAAATCATCCTTTGTGACATATCCTAAGACATTCGCTGCACAAGAATTCGTGATCGTAATTCGTTTCCCGTTAGCAAGTTTGATTGCAACATAATCTGCTGGGTCACCTTCTTTTGGCGCATAAAGCTCCAGTTCTGGTGCAACGATCTCTTCTTCTGGCAGATACGTACTATATTCTACCCCAGCGATATGGGCACTTCTTGGGCCGACGTCTATCACGCCTTTTTTGTTCACTCGAACCATACTGCCGCCAGCCACACCTAGGACGCGAACATCTAATGAATTGACATACGTCTTATGGCCTGCAATCTCTGAGTAATCGATGACTGGCCGACCATTTTTGATAACGCCAAGATTCGTCGAAGTTCCCCCTACTTCAAAATAAATACCGTTCGACGTTCGCAGATACATCAATGCTCCCATCACGCTGGCTGCTGGACCAGAAAGCATCGTTAGCACCGGTCGTTTTTTCATTTCAACAATGTCCATCAACCCGCCATCGCCCCGCATGATCATCAGTGGTACATCCACACCTGCTTGGCGAACACTATTTTCTGTTGAATTTGCCGTTTCCAGCATCGTTGGCAAAATCGATGCATTGATTGCTGCGGTACGGGTTCTCCGGGATAACCCATATAGTTTGGTCATCTCCGACGCCAAGGTTACTTCGATGCCCTTTCGTTTGGCTACTTCAGCGATTCTTTCTTCTGTTTGTAAATCATCTACACCAAAAGCTGCTGAAGTCACGATGACCTGAGCTTGTGCCTGTTGTAGTTCTGCTAATGCCGCTTCGATTGTTGCTTCTGAAAGCTCTTTTTTAGGAATAAAGCGAGCAACGACTTCAATACTTCTTCCCGTACCTAAATCAATGTCTTTTAATGCCGTTTGCCACTTTGCCAGCCAACCTTCGACGCCGCCCTTTGCTGTACTGATAATGCCGACCTTCGCTACATCTCCTTCTAAGAGTGCATTGGTGGCTTGGGTTGTGCTGTGAGCGACAAAGACCACTTCATCTGGCTGGATCTGATTTTCGGCTAAACACTTAATAAAAGAGGCCACTACACCTTCTGCAACCCCTTGCTCACTTTTGTGGGTCGTTTTTACAGATGACTTTCCAATCACCTCTTGCGTGTCATTGTTGATTGCGACAGCTTTTGTATGGGTTCCACCCACATCAATGCCAATTCGGACACTTCTTCTCATTTTTTTCACCTACTTTTTTAAATCGGGCTATATAACAGGAACGTCGCAATTTCAAGAACCAGCGAAATGACGACTCCTGGTAAAAAAGCAACCTTCATGTAATCTTTCGTATTGATATTATTGAAGCCTAATCCCCAAGCATTCCAAGAAATGGTCAAATCAAAATGACCCATACCGATCATATTAGAAATGAACAACGGATATAAAAACGTCACAGGATAATTGGTTTGATTGCTGATTACTGCTAATAACGCTGCCCCACAACCAATCAAAGAAAGTGGCCCGCGAAACCAGGTCAAGGGAGCTAAAAAACCAAAAAGCAAACAAAGCGCTAAGGGATGCGTCGGAATGATTCCTCCTAGCAATGATTCAAAATAAGGTGCAGCGAAGGTTGCAGCTGCATTGAACATCGCAAGGGTCATCCAAAAGGCAACTAAGGTCGCAGTATCTTTGACCCCATCTGCAAAAATACGTGTCAAAATTTGAGAATCTTTTCTAAACCCATCCTTTAAAACACCACAAATCCACAAGGCATAAAGACTCGCACCAATAAAACAAAAGATCACTGGAAATTGAAAGATGATGACTCCTACGACCGGTATAAAAGGGGTAAGTAACGCCAAACTAGGAACGTCTTGAACTTTCGGTTCTTCTCCAACCGCCCAAGCATAGGTCAAACTTTCTACTCTCAAATACCCAATAGCAAAAATCGAAGAAACCAGAATCATCACAAAGAAAGCCAATAATCCAAACGAAAAATAATCATTATAGGTGTAATCAACCCCACCATTCACATTGCCAAAAAAGGCTTGATACTGTGTGAAATTGATTGGATTTAAGAAAACACCTGCTGCAACGGAAGCCGAAAAACTAAAGAATGCCACGACTTTAGGAATACCAATCGAAAATAAAATTGGCAATACGATCACGGCGATCGCGATGACAGATCCGGCACCTGACATGGATGAAAAGATAAAGCCGGTAATCAAATTGACAATTACTAGAATAATCGCTGGGCTATCCCCACCTAGTTCCACACTCTTACGAATGATAGTTGCCGCAATGCCCGTTTCCAACAAGATCCTACCAAAGAATGCTCCTACAAAAATATTCATTTGTGAAGCCCCCCAGCGTTCTGGCGCCTGTTGATAGACCTGTGCCAGCATCTCGGTAAAAGGGAGGTTTTCAAATGCCGGATTGGGTGAAATGACATTCCCTATAAGCGGCAACAACACCCATAATGTTGCCATAACGATAAAACCAATCATCAGGTTATATCCTTTGATACAATAAAAAACCATGCCACCAAATGACACTACTAGTAATAAGCCAATCAAGCTATCCATTCTTCTTCTCCTCCATACAAATTACGCCGTTTGAACCTGCAGCCAAATACGCGAAAGCCGCCGTTTAACAAAAGCGAAAAAGGAGGAAGTGGTTGGCCACTATCCTCCAGGACGTTTAGTCCTTTAATTTATCAAATGCGCTGTAGCCAAATACTCTTTTGTGTTGCAGTAACAAATAAACCATCATGACGATCGCTAAAACCGCAGCTGCGAGTAATAAGCCCATCATAATAAAAATCGCTTGCGTTTCTCCTACTGACCGAGTCATGGAAGCAACGATGTAAGGTAAAAAGGTACTTGCTAAGCCCATCCAAGTATAGTAGATCCCGGTATTTCGACCTTTTGGTCCAGGGCAAAACATTTGTCGTACCCCTAGCCCAGTCTGCAACGCCCCTCCGGCAGCAAAGAAACCCAAGAAGGCGATACTGATATAAATCACTACGACATGTTGGATCACTAATACCATCCCTAACGCAAGAGCGATGAATACCGTATCAATAAACAAGACTTTTAAGGGATTCCAACGCAATTTCCCCATCATTACTGCCCAAAACAAAACAGCCACCATTGAGCCAAAAGTATAGATCGATGTTAGCCCTGCTGACTGCATCTCAGTCAAACCAGCATTCGTCAAACCAAACGCTTTGGTATACTGTTGGGCGCCGTACATGATGAACATACAGATGAAACCAAAGAACATTGTGAAGAAGTTAACGACCATATTCGGCTTAACAAGCATTCTGGCCTTCATTGCCGCAATTTCTTCTTGAACCGCATTTGTTTCTTTTCCATCGACGGTTGCCGCTTTTTCTTTCATCATGTCATCATAGGCGAATGGCGCGATAGCTGCTAAAATCGTGCAGACGATCGATAGGACTAATGGAATAATAATCCCCATCGACTGATTCCCAGACCCGATGAAATTTACCACAAGTAAGGGATAGATAACCCCTGACAAAGAAACAAAAAACTTGATCCCAATCATTGCTGAAGCCGCATATTTCGGTGCTGCTTCTTGAGAAGCGGGATACAATGCAGCATCCCAGAAACCAGAAGTCGCCACCCCTGCGATAAAGGCACAGACAGACGCGATCACCATATTCGTCGTCAGTAACAGACCTAAAAAGCATAGCGTATACAAAACAGCCCCCATGACCGCCATTTTTTTGCGTCCCACTTTATCCGAAATTTCTCCACCGATCCAGACGGTCAAAAATTTTCCTAATCCGGTCGCAGTGATGGCCAACGATACCGCAGCGGCTCCTGCAGAAGCATCGGTATAGCCCCATTTATCCGAAAAATAAGTCGCATTTTGGCTTAAAATAATGGCTTGGATCCCATGAGTGAAATAACACATATAGATAGTTGCCAGTGACAAAATATACTTTTTTGCTCTCATTTGTACGCTCCTTATAAAAGAACATCCAGCTTTCCTACGAAATACCCACAGGGAAATTTTCGTAGGAAAGGGATACTCGGTCCCTAGTTAGTTTGCTCTGACAGGCAGTTCCTTGCCAGTAAACAGTTTAAAGGCGGCTTTTCCTTGTCCCACCAGCATTCCTTTTCCACCCACGGTCTTACACCCTTTTGCGCTGGCATCTTTCAATAACTGGGTCATTGGTGGGTTATAGATCGCATCAGCCACCGTCAAATCTGCATGCAGTACCTCTGCGTCTGCAATCGGTGTCGCTGTATTTCCTTCACCCATTCCAACAGTCGTTGCATTCACTAAACAATCGGCTCCTTTTATTTTTTCAGCAAGTAACGCTTGATCCGTCAGATCATAAATATCAATTACTAGATCAGGGTAATATTCTTTAATGCGAGCAACGGTCTCTTTGCCTTTTTCATAAAATGCATCTTTGATGTTGAAAATTGCAATGGAGGCTGCGCCTTCGATCGCCAATTGGACTTGGATCGCGGTGGCAGCTCCACCAGCTCCGATCACAACAAATTTTTGATCTTTCATTTTTACATCGTGTGCTTGCAGATTATCAACAAAGCCGACACCATCGGTAATATGGCCGACGAGCTTGCCTTCATCATTGACGATAGTATTGATGGCACCAACCATTTTTGCAGCGGGGGTCAATTCATCCATGTATTCTGCCGCTGTCGTCTTGCAAGGCATCGTGACATTTCCACTCATTTTGAAGGTTCGAAATGCCTCGATCGCCTGGGCGACTTGGTCTTCTTTAATGTCAAAAGCTAAATAAACTGCATCGATATCAAGCTGGTCAAAGCCATAATTATACATGGCTGGCGAACCAGAATGCCCAACAGGTGTACCGATCAATCCTAAGAGCTTCGTTTTTCCCGAAATTTTTTCGCTCATCGTATTTCCTCTTTTCTATTTGATTTTTTTTTACGCAAGCAATTCTGGCCATGCGTTTTGGATCACTTCAATACTCGTTTTGTAATTTTGCTCTGCTGCTTTTTGATAGCCTTGACTTAAAATCGGATCAGAAATCACTTCCGTGCCTACAACACGAGGCTTGATGCCGTGTGCTTTTAGTGCCCGTAAGAAGCCTTCGGTATCACCCCATCCTGTTCCTGGACATAAGCGATCGTGCATCGACTCATCCCGTAAGATCGTATCAGGATATCGTCTTTCTAAAACATCACAAATTTGGATCGAAACAACTTTCTCCGCTGGGACCCCTTCCAAGTCAGCTGCTGTCATGTTGGCTCTCGCCCAGTGCCATGTATCTAGGATCAGCATCCCATTTTCACAATCTGCCTCTTTGACAATATTCCATGCACTAGCTAGATCAGGAACACCGCTATAAGGCATGAATTCTAACCCAATGACTAATTCTTTTGCTCGTGTACATAGTTCTTTAAAGGCTTGGATATGAACCTCTGCTGGGTATTTTTCCATTAAGCCACAATTGATGTGCCCAACACCAAACAAACGTGCCATATGATAGATCGTTTGCTCTTTAAATTGTTGCAGCAGTGTTTCCGGTGTTTCCATCGTTTTATTTGGATCAGCCCACAAGGTGATATATTCGACCTCGGTTACTTTCATGTCATGTTCTGCAAGAATTTCAAGCATCCGCTCATCAGAATAGCCTTGCTTCACAGCAAGCATATAGGTCTCCGCACGTAAACCGATCCCGTCGTATCCTGCCTCTTTCGCGATCTTCACTCTGTCTTCAAAATTAATCTCTGTCCCTAATGTGTAAGAGCTAATCGTCAATGGAATGTTTCTCATGTTATTTCCCCCTTTAAAAGTCTGTAAACAACTACTACTTGGTTTACAGCTGGAAATAAAAACACGAACTAAAAAGCGGCCGCAGTAATTGTGTTTTTATTCACAATGTTTATTACCGTTATTATAGCTTTTCCCTCTCCGTACTTCTAATTGTTTTTTCTTTATGGATCTATAGATAAAAGATATAAGTCTTGTGATATACTGATAAAAAAAGAAGGATTTTAGAGGAGGTTTCTATGAATCTTCAGCATTTAAAATATTTTGATATCCTTGCTAGAGAAGAACACTATACACGTTCGAGTAAATTGCTCAACATCACACAACCAAGTCTCAGTAATGCCATTTCACTTTTAGAAGATGAGCTAGGTGTACAACTCTTTGAAAAAAACGGACGAAATGTGATCCTAACCAAGCCTGGAAAAATTTTCCATGAACATGTTATACGAACGTTAGAAAACTTAGATTCGGGTATCGATACAGTAACAAAAATCAGCAAAGGCTTTGGGCATATCAGCTTTGCTTTTTTGCAAGTCCTCGGTACATCTTACGTACCAAAAATCACTAAACAATTTCTTGAAGCAAATCCTGAAAAAAAGATTCAATTTGAATTTCACTCAGATAGCGTCAGTACCGAAACAGTCCAAGGACTAAAAACCTTGCGCTATGATCTCGGTATTTGTTCCTACATCACCAATGAACCAACCATTGAATTCGTCCCGATTGCAAGTCAAGAACTTGTCGTGATCACCGCGTTGGATCATCCTCTCGCACAATTTGATGAAGTCTCTTTGGACGACTTAGCAGAATATCCCCAGATTATTTTCAGCAAAAAAAGTGCCTTACGTGAAATCATCGATGACCTTTATCAGCGTAACAACGTCAGCTATCAAGTAGCCTACGAAGTCAAGATCGATCAAGTGATCGCTGGACTAGTCAGTCAAGGATTGGGGATTGCTATCATTCCCAATATGACGATGCTTGACTCTTTGCCCCTTAAGCGAATCAAACTTAATGGCATCAGTTGGGAGCGATACTTTTATTTAGCCTACAATAAAGAGACTTACTTACCACCTGTAGTCAGCAATTTCAAAGAATTTATTTTGGCCCATGCAAATCCGAAACAGATCGTTTATTGAGTGACTGGGTGGGTGAAAAACAAAGCTTTAGAAAATAGGAATAAAACTATGTTCCCGCCTTTTTTTGGCGTTTTCACTTAATAAAAAACAGACATTCATTAATGGAATGTCTGTTTTTTATTGCTTATTCTCTTGTTCTTTTTCTCATGACGAATAATTAAAAGAGCTATACTCACCGCACGTTTCGCAGATATAGTAATAATTGCGCTTCTTCTTATTGTAGAGTTTCAACTTCTTCCCATTTTTACAACTCTTGCATTCTTCTAATTCCGTCAAGGTTTTATAATAAAACAACTCACTGATCATCTCTGGATAAAAATGTGCAAGAAGCTCAATCAGTTTTTTTCTATCAACCAACAGTAGATTATCACCGGCTATTTCTAATGCTTGATCTGTAAAAAAATGTGTAGTGATGAAAAGCCCATTGGGAAACCCTTTGTCTGGAAAAATCCCTTTAAATGCGGCAACGAGTGGCTTACTGATCCGCTCCGTTGTTTTTTGCGGATTCCAGGCTTTACATTGGACCGCTATTGCCTTTTTATTATTAGAAAAAGCATACACATCAATACCACCATCTTTGTAACCATCGATGTTTTGGACGGTATATCCCATCTTTTGTAAAATACATTCAGCAATATAATTCAAATCCTCTGATTTACAGGTTTCTAATTGAGCCACAATCTTTTTCAATTTTTTCGGGTATGTACGTTCATTATGGTTGCTTAGTTCTGGGAAATTAATGACTTCCTTCTTTTTCTTAAATGAAAACATGCCTCTTCCTTTCTTGATTGTTTTGGATGTGATTCGTTAAAGCATAGCTAGTGAGTGGTCTTTAATTATGTAGAATAGAAACTGGTTCTTAAAGAGAGAACTATCTACTTTTCTCAATAAAAATCGTGTGAACTCGATAAAATAAGTCAAAAATAAGAAACTTATAACGGAATATTATTAATTTAATGATAATTTTATTCAAGATAAATGTCAATTGAAGTTTGAATATTCAATAATAATCGATGATTAAATCAAACCACTCTTGATCATTGCTCCATTTCGAAAATTACTAGATAGGATTCGTTACAGTGCTAATTTCCACATTCTTGCCTACAGATTTATTGAGTCCTTTTACTTTGTTTGTAACAGATTCTGAATGGTTTCTTTCGGTTTAGCAGTTGAGTGTCTATTACCTATAAAAACAAAAAAGGTTTCCCTCGTAAAAGGGAAACCTCAGAAATGTTATCGAAACAACATTTACATTTATTTGTCTTATTCTGCAGCGTTGTTGTCTTTGAGACCGTATTGATGGTTCAGTGATTCTTAGTGTAGCTTAATGGTACTTGTATCAAGGATTTTTAGCCTTTCAACACGCCAGAAAATGTACTGTATTTTTTGCAAAGTATGGTCAAAAGTATGGTCAAAAGTATGGTCAAAAAATCTTACTCGCCAGTGTGTTTATTTTAGAGTTAATCTACAATATAATTCAAACGAACTATTGGATTTAATCCTAATAATCTTACTTTCTTTTTCCATTCATCTAAACGATTTTTTAAAATAAACATATCCAAATCATTCAAATTTATCTTCCCATTTGATGTTGATAATTTCTTAGTTCTTTTCAACACTATCCAAATGCCAACATTTTTGATTGGTAATGATTGAGTTTTTTCTTGTAGTATATCACTTTTGTATATTTCTAACGCAGCTTCCGATTGACTAACAACATAACTTAGGTCAGATGAGCCACTTCCCATCTTAACAGCGTATATTGTCTCATTATCTTTATCATCAAAATACAAATCTGCAATTTCAATCTTCCCTATGCCAGTATCATCAATGTCTCTATCATGATTTTTGTAGCGATTGTCTTTTTCTGAAATATTGCCGTTATAGTAGTTTTCCCGATAATACTTACGCTTCACAATTTTTTTCAATTCTTCTTCTGTAATATCCTGATTTTTAGGTAAATTTTTTTCTTGAATTAAGATGTCATTCAAATATTTGTCATGTTGTGATTTGCTGTAATTAAACTGCGAATCGTAAATAACTTCTATTTCATTTAATGAATTTTCAAGATAAGTCTGATAGTCTTGATTAAATTTATACCACGTCCCTGAAATCAAAACGCATTTTTCAACATCATCAGAATAATCAATAAGCTCTATTAGTTCAAGCGATTCTTCATTCCCATCTTTCTTTACCAGCACAGTTATATTTAATATCTTATCATCTTTAATTTTATTATTAGAAATGAATTTTTTTATTTCAAGCACGTTTAAATTGTCTAAAATTAGCTGACTATTTCCACTTTTTATTTTAAAGCTTTCTGGGCTAGAATAAAAAAATTCAGTAGTTCCTTTAATTTCAAATTCTGAAATAGAAATATTTATATTACCTTTCTTAATCGCTTCTATAAGCTTTTTATTAAGTCTAGAAAGTAATACATTTTCTTTCGTTGTTACTTTTTTTAATAACGGAATTGATGTTTTATCCTTATTACTAATCAAAACTTTTTGAATAAAAACTATGATGTTGAGTAAATTATCGATACTATTTTCGAATAAGCTAAACTTAATTGATGTTCCTATTTCAATATCCTCTTTATACACATTAAAATCTTTATCTAACTTCGCCTTACCTTTGATTTTTGTAAGTGCTTCACCACTATCAAAAATCAGCACTTCACTGTTTGTAAATGCATTTATAGTTTTGTTATTTTTACTGTAAGGAGCAACTTTTGAAATCATTTTAATATCTTTGTATTCAATTTTTCTAGCAAAATTAAAAGCCATTTCACGATCACAATATCTGTCAGCTAAGATATATGACGTTCCAAAAGCGTATACATAATGATTGTTATTATTCGTAATAAGTAATATTGCCTTTGGATTACTAATATATTTAATTTCATATTTTGAAAAATTATTCGCAATCCATTTCCACTCTGGTTCATTTTTATTCTGCTCATCACACAAAAAAAATTGAAGTGTAAATTTTTTTCTTTTGAAGACTTTTTTTATTTCCTCACTTTCTGAAAAACCTTTGAATTTCAACTCTAATAAGAAAATTTCTATTGCATGCATCTTTACTTTTTTAGACCGTTTATCTCTGAGTGTCTCTATTTTTTCTTGTGACAATTGAAATTTTTGACATTCTTTCTCAGTTAGAGAAATTTTTTCATCTTTTATCTTATATAGATTAACTTTCATATCCTCACCTATCCAAACTCAATTTGAACTCAGCAATATCACATATTTTATTTGCTATAATGACAATTCTTCACTCAATATCCTGTACTAATTCAGAAACCAATTCTGCCTGTCCATATCGTTCAGAAAAAGCTTCAAACGCTCCAAATTCAGCCACATCAATTCCAATAATTCGATTTTTCTCATCAATCATTGACAAACGAATACTGTCTATATCTAATTCCTTCAATTTTCGGATGGTAACAACTTTATCATTGTCCTTATTTTCCATCTCATAACTAGGAATTCCAATCACTGTGTGTAAAATCCAATAACCTAAGTCTTTAGAACGTTTTGACTGTAAATTCTTTCCGTTAGCACCATTTACACTTGCTTCAATCCGACTACCATCAGGCATCCTTAGCGTAAAATCAACGTAATTTAATGAATTTTTATTCGAAACCCTATATGCTTCTGGATTTTCTCGAATAAAATCTGCTTGTTGACTTCCAACTTTCTTTTCAGTATCAATAAAATTATGTCCAAAAAACCAGCCATTGAATTGTTCATGTATCCATTTAGGAATTCGAATTTCAACATCCCAAGGACGATTATTTTCTCTAGCACGATGCCATTTGTTTATTCCAGCACCATTAGGAACATCAATTCGTTTATCCCCTCGAGCTATACTTCCTAGTACACTATACAGTGGCAAATAGAGGTCAGGAAGCGTACTCTTTGCTTCGTCTTCTTGTGGTAACTCAATCATTTTTATTAGCTCAAAAGGATTATCAAACTGTTTTATACCAATTGATGTAATGATTGTACTAGGAGATGCATCAAATTCTTCTAACAACACTGATTTTGAAGCATAAAATTTATAGTTATTCAATCCATCCGTGAATGAAAAGGTTTTTCCATTAGAAGACAGTAATTTTAATGAATCCAGTTGAACTAAGTCATATGGGTTTTCTACGATATTCATCACTTCATTATCACGAGTAATATAGTGATATATATCATCACCCTCGTTTGTATTATACAATCGTTTATCCACCCAGATACGATCATTTCTTAATTGTGCAACTTTTCTAATCACTTCTTCTGGTGAACCATGGTCAATAAGTGGTCTAATTTCTTCTGGAGCTAACTTATTGAACTCTGCCACTTTCTGATAGGTTTTATCTTTACTATGAATCCATGTTTTAAGTCCGACCCCTACATTTTTTCCATTAAGTTTTGCGACCGCATCAAAAGCAGAATCTTTTCTTGTTAAATCCTCCACATCAAATACTTTTGCATATAATTGTTCATGATTCCGATAATAAAGGTATGGCTTTTGTGCATTTGTTCCTTCTTGATTATCTTTAAAAAGGCCAGATAAAGCACCGAATATTTTCAGAAAATGAATATATTCATTTTGTTCTTCTGCTTTAAAACTTTTCCAAATTATGTTCGCCACAATCGTTCCCACCTTTATTTTAATACCTTGATTATACCAAACCAATAGTAATAAATACTAGGGTATAAGAAAAGCTAGACTCTATTCATACGAATAGAAATCTAGCTTTTTGTTTTTTTGAACATTCTTTGTATATTCATCTGCAGTCATAAAATCAATTTGATTGTCTTCTTTAAACTTTTCAAGGTCTTCAGCTGTGTTTACAACCTTAACTAACGTACTTTCTCCTTCAAATCTCCCATCCATCTGCGTATGCATAATATAAAATTTTCCACTTGTTTCATTTGAGTCATAATCATTGCCCTCAAATTTCAAAGCTTTTGAAATATTATCTGCAATTCTTTTGATTACAGGAACAACAACGCTATTCCCAGCTTGTTTATATAACTGTGAATGTGCTATTTCAGGCAATTTAAATGTGGATGGATACCCCTGAACATTAAATGTTTCTCGAGGTGTCAATTTTCTTATTCCATCTTTTCCTTTAATCAACGGAACGTTATGACCACCTGTTCCCATGTTTGCTGTGAGTGTAGGTACTACACCTGATTTATTTTCTCTAACATACTGTCTTCTCCATTGATAGACCGTATTGTCATCCACAATGCTTTTTTCTAATTGTTCATAAAATGGTTGACGGTTCTTTTTATAGTAATATTTGTCATCTTTAGGATTTTCAAAATCTATCACATCACTTAATTTTGTAGTAAGTTCAACTTTAGAGGGGAAATGAAAATTATCAAATGCTTGCTGATTTCTAAATCCTACTACATAAATTCTCTCTCTATTTTGTGGAACATTGCCATAATCTTTGCCATTCAGAACTTTCCACTTGATAGAATAACCATTCATCGTTAATGCTTCTCGAATAATCTTAAATGTATTTCCATGGTCATGAGTTACCATGTTTTTTACATTCTCGATAAATATTACTTTTGGTTTATTTTCTTTAATAATTCGTAATAACTCAAAAAACAAATCGCCACGATCATCTTCAAAACCTTTTCTATAACCAGCAATACTAAATGCTTGGCATGGAAAACCTCCAACTATTAAATCAGAAACAGGAACTTCTTTTGAATCTACTTCGTGAATGTCTCTCTTGTCTAGCGGTGTTTGAGGATAGTTTTCCGCATAAGTAATCTGTGCGTTTTTATCAAACTCATTTGCATACACCACTCTGAACTTGCCAGTTTGTTCAAAACCTAGCTCAATTCCACCGACACCACTAAAAAAAGCAGCTACTGTGTGCTTTTTAGCAGTTGTGGAACTTACAGAATTTGTCATGTTTGCTTATCTCCTTATTATAAAGTTAACTTTGATATTATATCACAGTTTCAACACCTTCGAAACATAAAACTTGTGAATTCGAAAATACCAAATACTAGTTGTCGTTAACCTATTGCAAAAAAAAAATAAAATGCTATCATTATTCATATATTAGTGGTTATTGCAAGATACAACCAGACGAAAGGAAATAGATCAATGCGAATATATAAAAGTGTTCGACTTGCTGGGGTCACTTCAATTTGGGCAAATGAGTTGATACAAGCAAAGCAAAAAGAACTAGACATAGAAATACGGAACGGTTTAATAGAACAATCTGAGACGTATTTGCTAAAAAAGTTTCCTTCTCTAAACGGTGTGTCAAGAAACATTGTGTTTAAAGTGAGTTTCTCTAGTATTGTCGAAATGTGTTATAGGTTAACGGAAAATTATGACACGAGCGATTGGGAAGAATTAGCACAGCAGATGGAAAAAGATAAGACTGTTTCCAGCGAAGCTAGTAATACCCCAAAATTATACCTAGAAGATAGTATTTGGCGTGGGATTGAAGATTATCAACGCAAACTTATGGGGGAAGAAAATAAACGCATTTTAAGACTTTCATATATCATCAAATTAATACTGTATGCTGGCTGGAGAGCCTATCAATCAGATGAAAAAATTTAAGCTAGAAGGCTTAAATTTTTTTACAAATTATGTATCTTAGTATACCTACTAAAACACTTTATGAAAGGAGTAATTATGAAAACAAACTGTAGAGACCCTTCCTCACTATGAAAAAAATAATAGCACCAAAAAAATAAACTAGGAGGTTTCACAATGTACGAAATTAAGAAAAAAATAATCAGATATATCAAAAATCAAAACCAAATTGGAAAATACTATCCAATAAACATCATCACTAAACAAAATTATTCATGGTGTTCTTTTTTTAAAACAATGGGCATCATAAATATCATCTTCCTAATTTTTTTTAGTATTTGCGTTCTTTTATTTACAATGAATATAGTTACAACGCGACATTTCTCTCTTATCAACTTTCTGCTAATCATGTTAGGTGTCACTATCAATATTGTACCCACTTATCATAGGTTATCAAAGATAAATCTAAAGCCTAAGCCAATAGAAAAAGAACTGGCTCATCTATTAACTACAAACAATTTATACACATGTGATGAACATGGACATGTTAACAACCAGCTGTCGTTATATTATGTAGATCATGGAAAATTCATCTATGTCGACGCTCTAAAAAAAGGAGATAAGTTTCAAAAAGACACCGACAAGCTAGGAGAACGTTTAGAAAGCATACTACAATATCCTCTTGAAGAAATTAACAGCAACCTAAAAAGAGTTCGTTATACTTTTGACAAAACTCCACCCAAGCAAATAGTAATTCGAAATACATTTGATTTTCCGAGCATTGACTATAGTCTAAAAATTAAAGTCTACAAAGGTTTTTCTATTAATTTGGCTAAGCAAGTGAGTGCGATTGTAAGTGGTAGCTCTGGAGCGGGAAAATCATATTTCACGTATTTTTATCTAACTCGTTACCTTTCGCAAACCATTCGTTATACAGAACATGGATATGAAAAAACAAAACATGCACGCTTGCTTATTCACGATAATAAGCAATCTGATTTGCTGAAGCTAGCAATTAGATCAGGAATGCCCAAGGAGTTTTATGGTAGCTCTGTATCTGATGCTTTTAGGTTGATCGACAAAGTTCTTAATGAACTGGATCTTCGAGAAAAAAAATATCTGATGTCTAAGAAATTCGGAGTTGATGCTAGTGAATTAGGCATGCCACCTTTCATTTTAGTAATTGAGGAATATTCCAGCCTTATCGCCATGATGACTGTAAATAAACAGAAGTCGGAATTCGAACAAAAAATTTCACAAATTGCTCAAAAAGGCAGGCAATTATCAATTGGTGTTATCCTCATCATGCAGCAACCACGCGCAGATTCAATCGCTAGTAATATTAGGGAGCAATTAACCAATGCGAATGCTATTTTCTTTGGTAATCCAACTCAACAAGCTTCTCTCATGTTATTTGACACGACTGATGTACCTAAAATATCTGGAACTGGCAGAGGCTTATATGCACAAGAACGTAATTCTCCAAAACCATTTAAAGCACCTTTATTCGAGAGTAATGTATTTGAGTCTATTCTCCCAATTTGGAAAGATGCGGTAAAGTTTTGGAAAGAGGAGGATAATCAATAAAAAAGAAGGAAGCCTTAATTATAAACATCACATAAAAAATAATGAGAAGAGGAAAAACACATGACAATAAAACTTAACGATTTTTTATCAGCGACACTTTTGGGAACTCAATTTCTTGCAGTCAAATCTTACTCGGAAGTCAAAGATTTAGAGACTGGCTACTTAAACGCATACAGATTAAATGTTTCTATTCAAGACACTCAGAGCCCCTTTTTCATGGAAATGATAACTGTAAAGGTTAAAAATCTGTCGCCTACCGTATCAGTAGATTCATTAAAAACAAATACAACCATCCCTATTAAACTCAAGGGTTTGAATGTTGGACAATTTAATGGGACTCTATGGTTTTCTTGTACAGATGTTATTCCAGCAGGAGCGGATAGTAAAATAAAATTGTAAGTTTCAAAGCTCAGTCTGGTCTGACAGGTGGTTATAATCGCGAAGCTGGTTATAACCGCCTGTCAGGATACGAGATTATTTATTACTTAACAAAAAAATTACTATAAACTATTCAACGCCTACGGCACAGGGCTTGTCGATGTGCCGTAAAACCACGAAAAACGTGAAAAACACATGTGCTTAACAAAAGAATAATTAACTGAATAATTAAGGATGTGAAACTATTCCATGAAAAAACAAGCGAGTTTAACTTGCGTGATGATTGTACAGCAATTAAAAGAGGAATTCTGGTTCCAATGGGAAGACACAATTATTACGGAAGCTGAAAATGGTAATATTCAGCCCTTAATGGAAGAACTAAATAAACGATTTCATAATAGAGGTTATGAAGTAAATGAGCTTTACGGAATTATTCATGATAAAGATGAGCGTTTAGTATGGAACCAGGAACAAATGAAAAACGTTATTGAACCAAAAGAAAAACACGCTCATATCTTGGTTAAATTTGCTAAAGGAGATACCTTAAATAACTTATCTGTTACCGCTGGTGTTGACCCACAGTATATAGAAAAAGCGAAAAGCGGGCGATACGGCTATGACAACTTGCTATCTTATCTCGTTCATGCAAAAGACCAAGACAAGTACCAGTATTCCCCAGATGAAGTTGTCACTGTGTCAGGCGAGGAATATACAAGTGTTTATAACAGACGTATGGAAACGTGGGTACGAGGTAGAGCAACAAAGGAAGCCAAGGCAACTGATCTAAGCGTAGATTATTTAGTGTCCGAAATTCTTGATGGAAAACTTACAAAAAGTCAAGTATTATTAACAAACGAATTTTATAAAGTTTATGCGTTACACAAGCGAAAAATCAACGATGCCTTTGATACCGCTGGCGAAAATAAAAGCTACCAAACAATTGCCGATTTAGATGCTGGAAATTTTAAGAAAACGATTTTATTTATTATGGCTGAAAGTGGCGCTGGAAAAACTGTTCTAAGTAAGAAAATCATCAGTATTTTACAAAGTGTCGCATTAAAACAAACAGAACAACGTTGGGATTATTGCCTAACGGCTTCTAACAATGCGTTTGATGAATACAACGGTCAAGACGTGTTATTTCTTGATGATATTCGTGGCGACAGCTTAAGTGTGTCTGACTGGTTGAAACTCCTAGACCCTTATACGATTAGTCCAATCTCTGCTCGTTATCACAATAAGATGGGTTCAGCAAAAGTGATTATTATCACTAGCACGAAAACACCATCAGAATTTTTCTCAATTGCCAAAAGTAACTTTCACGAAGACTTAGGACAATTTTTTCGTCGAATTGATTTACTTATTAGTATTGAAGACGATAAATTTCATTTGTCAAAATTTGAAAAAGCCCCACCAGCATCAACACAGTTTCCTTATATCATGAAGCCACCATCTCACTATTTTCGCTTTGATGGAACATATTACAAAAACCAAGCACTCGATAAAGTGACAAAAGTAACTATTCGTAATATGCAATGGAATAAAAAGAAGTCTGTCACCAAAGCCCGCAAAAGCAAAAAGGTGACAGACCACAATAAGTAGCAAGCCAAAAACTTGCTACTTCATTATACCATGTTCAGATACTCAATAAGGAACTTGAAAATGAAGGAGGCAAAATTTTATGGATGTCAAAATTCCTATCGAACTAACAGATGAATTCATTCAATCTGTTGCGACGTTAGTTTTACCACTATTAAAGGCAGAAAATGATAACAACCCTGTATTAAACGAATTGCCACTCTATCCGACACGTAAACAAGTAAAAGAAATCCTCCATATCGGAGATGAGCGCTTAAATCAGTGGATTTCTCAAGGTTTAAAAACAATCCCCTTGGGTAAAGAAACCCGTTTCGATCGTGAGGATTTAAAACGATTTGTGAATCAGCTCAAGGTCTAGTGCCTTGACTGATTCTTTCACAGTCATTATCATTGCTAGTATGAAAGGAAAAATCCTCTGAATATGCTGGCGAGTATGTAAGGAGAAATACGATGATTAAAAAATATAAAAAGAAAAATGGCACTATCGCTTATATGTTCAAAGCATACTTAGGCATAGACCCAGTCACAGGAAAGAAACGCTACACAACAAAACGTGGCTTCAAAACGCAACGAGAAGCAAAACAGGCATACTCACGTTTGATGGTGAAAGTGCAAGAAAATGATGTTGTCACAGATTCCAACAAATTATTTTCAGAACTTGCGGAAGAATGGATGAAGCAATACAAAAATACAGTTAAAGAAAGCACCTATGTTGTGCAACGTCTTGCGATGGAAAAACACATTTTGCCAATTTTTGGTGAATTGAAAATTTCCAAAATCACGATTCCATTCTGTCAGAAACAGGTAAATAATTGGTATTCCTATTACACTAAGTATTCAAATCTGATTGGATTGACTTCATCCGTTTTCAAATATGCTATTAGCCTGCGTTTAGTTCGAAGTAATCCAATGAACGGAATCATTCGACCAAAACGAAAGAAGAAAATTGACGAAGAAGCCTTTGTTGCACCTTACTACGCCAAAGATGAATTGCTTGAATTTCTCGATATTGTCAAAGCTTTTCCTGAACCCATCTATCCTATGTTTCGCATTCTTGCTTTTACAGGCTTACGAAAAGGTGAATTACTCGGTTTACGTTATAAAGATATTGATTTTCAAAACAAAACATTGTCTGTTAAACAAACTCTTGCAACAGTTGACGGTTGGAAATTGGAATTCCAAGTGCCAAAAACCGAAAAAAGCTTGCGAACAATTTCTCTTGATGATGAAACGTTAAAAGTGATTAAAAAGCATATGATTAAACAAAAAGCGTTCTTTCTGGAACATGGACTAAAAACAAAGGAAAATGGTGAACAACTCTTGTTTGCTACTTTTGAAAACAAACCCTATTACCTTGATTTTGTAAATCATAATCTTGAACGTATCATCAAGGAGCATAATTTGAAACGCATCACGCCACATGGATTTAGGCATACTCATTGTAGCTTACTATTTGAATCAGGTGCGTCTATCAAAGAAGTTCAAGCTCGTCTTGGGCATACCGATATCAAGACAACTATGGACATCTATAATCATCTAAGCAAGCGACAAACAGAAGAAACTGCGAATCGTTTCGCGAACTTTATGAGTGACACCGAACAGCTTCAGACAAAATCAAATTAACTCTGACTCTGGTATGGTCAAAAGTATGGTCAAAACGCAAAAAAAGCAGATTCCACCTAAAGTAGAATCTGCTAAACGTTGAATTATCAATGTTTTTCTTATTCCGCAGCGTTTTCGTCTTTGAGACCGTATTTTTTGTTGAAACGGTCCACACGTCCGTCTGCTTGTGTGAATTTTTGACGTCCAGTGTAGAATGGATGTGAATCAGAAGTTACTTCGACACGGATCAATGGATACGTGTTGCCGTCTTCCCACTCAACAGTTTCTTGAGAATTCTTTGTAGAACCTGATAAGAATTTGAAACCAGTAGTTGAGTCCATGAATACAACTGGATGATAATCTGGATGGATATCTTGTTTCATTTCTTCTTCTCTCCTTTGCCCTGGCTCATTTGCTTCACCAGAGTTGATTTGTCGATTTTACAACATGACTATCTTACCATGTTTGGATTTTAGATGCAATTATCTTTTTATATTTCTTTTTGGCCGCTTGTCTCCGAAATGGACATCATGAAAAGCCGCTAAAAACTCTTCATTCTTTTTCGTTTTGCGCAAGAATTGAATGAATTGTTCTGTGAACTCCAAGGAATCCCCCAACATGTTGTTGCGTAAGCGCCAAGTTTCTTCCAATTGTTCACTGCTCATCAGCAATTCTTCTTTACGGGTACCAGATTTCTTGATGTCGATCGCTGGGAAGACCCGGCGTTCTGCGAGGCTGCGAGAAAGCTGCAGCTCCATATTGCCGGTTCCTTTAAACTCTTCATAGATGACATCATCCATGCGGCTGCCGGTATCTACCAAAGCTGTGGCAAGGATCGTCAAACTACCGCCTTCTTCAATATTGCGGGCAGCGCCAAAGAATTTCTTCGGTTTGTACAAAGCAGCTGGATCGATCCCGCCGCTTAGTGTACGTCCGCTTGGAGGAACGACTAAGTTATAAGCTCTCGCCAAACGAGTGATACTATCCATCAAAATCACGACATCACGCTTGTCTTCCACCAAGCGCATCGCCCGTTCTAGTACCAATTCTGAAACACGGGTATGATTGCTAGGCTGTAGGTCAAAGGTTGAAGAAACCACGTCACCCTTGACACTACGTTCTAGATCAGTTACTTCTTCTGGACGCTCGTCGATCAAAAGTACGATCAATTCCACCTCAGGATAGTTGTCCGTAATCCCATTGGCAATTTCTTTCAATATACTGGTTTTCCCAGCTTTAGGCGGGGCAACGATCAGTCCCCGTTGACCAAAACCCACTGGCGCCAGCATATCGATCATCCGAGTCGAAAGACGTCCTGACGTTGTTTCTAATTTTAAATGACGGTTCGGATAAAGGGGCGTCAGCGCTGGAAAATGCGGACGCTCTTTGGCATCTTCTGGATCTTTGCCGTTAACAGACTCAACGTGCATCAATCCATAATAGCGTTCAGATTCCTTAGGCGGGCGCGCCTTACCTGCGACTTTATCGCCATTACGCAAACTAAACCGACGAATCTGTGAAGAAGAAATGTAGATATCTTCTGCACTCGGTCCATAGTTGATTGGACGTAAAAAACCATAGCCTTCTTGGCCTACGATATCCAAGATTCCTTCCATATAAAAGAAGCCTTGTTTTTCCGCCTGCGCCCGTATCACAGCCAATGACAATTCTTTTTTATTCATTTGGCTGTAATAAGGAATTCGAAACTCTTTGGCAAAGGTGTAGATCTCTTTTAAGGTTTTGTTTTCCAACTCTGCCATCGTAAGATAATCGCTCATAATTACTCCTCTATCATTTGAATATCAGCTCCAAGAGCCGTTAGTTTTTCGATGATATGATCATAGCCGCGCAAAATGTACTCGACATTAAAGACGCTAGTCGTGCCAGTCGCCATCAATCCGGCAATAACTAGACAAGCCCCTGCCCGCAAATCAGAAGCGACAACTTCTGCTCCGTGCAATTGGCTCGGTCCGCTGACAAAAATCATGTTGCCTTCTGTCGTTGCTTGTGCGCCCATCCGTGCTAATTCAGGAATATGGTTGACCCGTTTGGCGTAAATCGTGTCCATAATCTCCGATGTTCCCTTTGCTTTTAGCAATAATGGTGTGATCGGCTGTTGCAGGTCTGTGGCAAATCCCGGATAAGGATAAGTTTTCACAGTCGCTGGTTTCAACTCTTTTGAGGGATGCACATAGATTTCATCTTCGCTGATATCCATTCGCACACCGATTTCTTCCAATTTCGCAATGTAGCTTTCTAGATGCTCATAAATCACATTTTTGACTGTAATGCCTTCACCCGCTGCTGCGGCTAAAGAAAGATAGGTTCCTGCTTCGATTCGGTCTGGAATAATAGAATGACGACAACCGTGCAGTTCTTCCACACCTTCGATACGAATTTCATTGGTACCTGCACCTCTGATTTTCGCTCCCATATTATTTAAAAGGGTCGCGACATCAATGATCTCAGGTTCCCGTGCAGCATTTTCAATGATCGTTTTGCCTTTGGCTCTTACTGCTGCCAGCATTACATTGATTGTTGCTCCGATGGAGACCATATCTAAGAAAATCCGTTCGCCAGTCAAGCCTTCTTCTTCGGTACGCAAATACATGGCGCCATGCTCGTTGGTGACTTTTGCGCCAAGTGCTTCGAAGCCTTTGATATGCAAATCGATTGGTCGCGGGCCTAAGAAACAGCCGCCAGGCAACCCAACGACGCCTTCACCAAACTTCGCCAATAATGCCCCCATGAAATAATACGAAGCCCGTAGACTATTGATTTTTCCGTTAGGCATCGGGATCGAAACGATATTGGTTGGATCGATCTCTAGCGTATTGTTTTCAAAATGGGTCTTCACGCCCATGATTTCGATAATCTCAATTAATGAGTGCACATCTTGGATGTCGGGCACTCCTTCTAAAATGACCGGTGAATCAGCTAAGATCGCTGCCGGGATCAATGCGACTGCACTGTTTTTTGCGCCGCTAATGGTGACTTCACCTTTTAAGGGACGATTGCCGTTGATGACAATTTTTTTCATTGAATTCCACCTATACTCTTTTTTAATTTATGTGTATCATTCCAATTTTAGCACAGATTACACAAAGAAAAAAGATGCAGTATATTTTTGATCCCCGCATCAAGAATATTTTCTTAGAAAACAAAAAAACTCTTAGAATCAGTGATTCTAAGAGTTTTGATCTTTGATTAAGATTAAGCTTTACCAGCTGAACCGAACCAGTCGATGTGTTCTTCTGCATCTTTAACGATTGCAGCAACACCTGGTGCTAATAATTTACGAGGGTCGAATCCTTTGCCTTCTTTATCTTTGCCAGCTTCGATGTATTCACGAGTTGCTTTAGCAAATGATAATTGGAATTCAGTATTTACGTTTACTTTAGAAACACCCATTGAGATTGCTTTTTCGATTTGGTCTTGAGGAATACCAGAACCACCGTGTAATACTAATGGTACATCAGAACCTACTGCATCAGCGATTGCTTGTAAGTGGTCAAAAGCAAGGCCTTTCCAGTTTTCAGGGTATTGACCGTGAATGTTACCAATTCCGCAAGCTAGGTAATCAATACCAGTTGCAACCATTTGTTTACATTCTTCGATGTCAGCTAATTCGCCAGAACCGATGATTCCATCTTCTTCTCCGCCGATTGAACCAACTTCACACTCAACAGAAACGCCTTTTGCGTGTGCTTTTTCGACAACTTCTTTAGCCAATTTCAAGTTTTCTTCAAATGGTAAGTGAGAGCCATCAAACATAACAGAAGTGTAACCAACTTCGATACATTCCATTGCTGCATCGTAATCACCATGGTCTAAGTGGATTGCAACTGGAACAGTGATGTTCATTGAATCAACCAAGTTTGTAACGATGTCTTTAGCAACTTTGTATCCGCCCATATATTTGGCAGCACCCATTGAAGTTTGGATTAGAACTGGCGCTTTTTTCGCTTCAGCAGCTTTTAAAATCGCTTGTGTCCATTCTAAGTTGTTTGTGTTGAATCCGCCGACTGCATATCCGCCTTGACGAGCAGCTTTTAAGAATTCAGCTCCTGATACTACTGGCATAAAAAATTCCTCCTAAGTTTTGAAAAACTTTATTTGTTAAGCAATGCTTAACCGACAATGCTATTTTAGCAAAGATTTGCGGTATTTGCTACTAAAAAGAGGAATTTCTCTTTTCAAAAAAAGATTGCACAAATATAAAAATCCAGCATTTTCATCATCTTTTCTGAAAGTCTACGATTCTGTAAGGTTTTTCTCTTCTGTCTACGGTCGTTAGATAACAAATCGGCATGTGAAAATTCGAGAAAAATTTCACATATTTTTTCGTTATTTTATCATAATCTTCCAGCAAATCCTTTCCTCTTCTCTTTTGAGCATAAGAATAGCCTTGTGAAAGCGGCTATATTATTATGTAAAAAAGGAGGGATAAAATGAAAAAAGCGCTTATTGGATTTTTGGCAGTCATCGGAGTTCTTTTCTTGGCAAGCTGTAGCTCGGGGGCCAAGGAAGAAACCAAAACATTCACAATGGATCAAAATGGGGTTTCGATGGAACTGGTCTTCACTTATGAAGGCGATAAAGTAAAAACTCAGACTGCGAACAATGTCATGCCGTATTCAGCGATCGGGGTAACGACTAAAGAAGAAGCACAAACCGTGCTTGATCCGATCGCTAAGAAGTATCAGCAAGTCAAAGGGTTGGACTATTCCCTCGACTATACAGATAGTGAAGCGACTGAATCCTTGACCATCAATTATGATGAGTTGGATTATGATTCAGCGAAACAATTGCCTGGGGTTAGTTTCGAAGGAAACACTGAAAATGGGATCAGCATGGAACGTACAGAGGAAATGCTCTTAGACCAAGGGTATAAGCTAAAAGAATAATCCTCTCTAGGCACCAGCAAATCAACATGGGTTTCCCGCTGGCGGATTTCATTCGAACTGTTAGCGAAAAAAATAATGCATCAGTCAGAAACTTCCGGTCGCTTTGACGGAAGTTTTTTTGTGTGCAAAAAGGGATAGCTTCTACCAACGCTCAAGCAAGTTTCAACCTTTTACGGATTACTGGGATCGCACAACTCAAAAAAACTCCCCATCTTGAGATGAGGAGTTTCGCACATTCATTGCTTGATTTTGCCGCTAGCGATTATTATGCTTGGCGGTTGTCTAATGAAGCTCCAACAAAGGCTTTGATCAAGCGTTGTGGGCGAGTTGGACGAGAAATCAATTCTGGGTGGAATTGGCAACCCACGAAGAATTTGTTTTCTGGGATCTCAACGATCTCAACCAAACGATTGTCTGGTGACACACCTGAGAAAACCATCCCGTTTGCTTCAAAGATTTCACGGTATTTGTTGTTGAATTCATAACGATGACGGTGACGTTCTTGAACAACTTCCTCCCCATCATAAGCTGCAGCTGTTTTGGTGCCTTTTTTCACTTTACATGGATACAAGCCTAAACGCAATGTTCCACCTAAGTTTTCGATGTTTTCTTGGTCAGCCATCAAGTCAATGATGTTGTTGGCTGTTTCAGGATCTGTTTCTGCGGAATTGGCATTTTCCAAGCCAACGACATTGCGGGCATATTCCACACAAGCCATTTGCATCCCTAGACAAATCCCTAAGAATGGCACATCGTTTTCCCGAGCATATCGGATCGCTTCGATTTTTCCTTCAATCCCGCGATCACCGAATCCACCAGGAACAAGAATACCGTCTACTTCACCTAAGTAAGAATCCACGTTTTCTCGTGTGATTTCTTGGGCTTTGATCCAATCGATCTCGATGTCTGCATCAAAGGCAAAACCAGAATGTTTCAAGGCTTCGACAACTGATAGATAAGCATCTGGCAATTCCACATATTTTCCAACTAACGCGATGCGTACTTTTTTCTTCAAATTCAGCACCTTTTCTTCCAATGCTTGCCATTCAGTCATGTCAGCAACTGGTGCAGTCAGTTTCAAATGATCACACACGATTTGATCCATGCCTTGCGCTTGCAGTGCCAATGGGATCGAATACAGGGTCTCAACGTCACGAGATTCGATCACGGCTTCTGGTGCCACGTCACAGAATTGTGCCAATTTGTTTTTTGTTGATTGTCCTACAGGTTGTTCTGTCCGAACGACCAAGATATTTGGTTGAATCCCTAAGCCGCGCAGTTCCTTCACACTATGTTGGGTCGGCTTTGTTTTCATTTCGCCTGCTGCTTTCAAATAAGGAATCAGCGTCGTATGGATGTACATCACGTTGTCCGCACCTACGTCTGCCTTCATTTGACGCAAAGCTTCTAGAAACGGCAATGATTCAATATCCCCTACTGTTCCGCCGACTTCTGTGATGATCACATCTGAATCAGTCATTTTGGCTGCCCGCATGATTTTTTCTTTGATCTCGTTGGTGATGTGCGGGATCACTTGAACAGTCGCGCCTAAGTATTCTCCTTTACGCTCTTTCCGCAAAACTTCTGAATAGATTTTTCCAGTTGTTACATTTGAGTATTTGTTCAAATTGATATCGATAAAGCGTTCATAGTGACCTAAGTCTAAGTCGGTCTCTGCTCCATCATCGGTTACGAATACTTCACCATGTTGATATGGGCTCATCGTTCCTGGATCGACGTTGATGTACGGATCGAATTTTTGAATGGTTACTTTCAAGCCACGATTTTTCAACAAACGTCCTAATGATGCTGCTACGATCCCTTTACCAATAGAAGAAACCACACCGCCGGTTACAAAAATATATTTTGTCATAAACTGAAAAACTCCTTTAATCTATTTTACAGGAAAAGCATTTAGAAAATAATAAAAGCTCCCTATCCATAAATGAATAGGGAGCGAAAATTCTAAATCACTTTCTGACTCTTGTAAAGAGTGCCCAAACAGAATGATACATTCTCACCTCACAAATGTCAAGAAAACTTTATCTGATTTTTTCAGAAAAAACGGAGGTTTCCAAACGAAGCGCTTTACGCTTCGTTGCAGCTGGTTTCTTCTTTTTCACGACTAAGTTCTATGGTTATTCTTTCTTAAACAACCTTCATGTTTTCTGCACAACTTTTTGCAATTTTTTCATTGCTTCTTACGAAATCGTTGAACTCTCTTTGGCATAATACAAAGTGTAGATGAAGTCTGGCGCTTTACTCGTTTTGGTAAAAATGATCGGAACGTATTTCTGGTTATTTTTGGCAAAGACGAGGTGCAGGTTCGATTCCTGCCTTCTACGCTAATATAATTTTTCTTTTGCAGGATAGAGCTAACTATTCTGCTATTTTTGTCTGCCAAGTAATGTGCTCTGAATGATTATTCCCCAATAAGGAGTGCCCTCAATAAATACCAAAATTTGATTGCGCTTTTTGATTATCTTTGAGATTATAGATATATATTTAAATTATTTTTTTATGGCATCTTCCGGTAATCATTTACCGATAAGGAAACAATCAAATTCTGTTGTCTCCCAAAAGAGATTCTATAGAAGCCACAATTTTGGAGGAAGAAGACAATGACTGCTAAAAACCAAAAAGCACCAGATACTGTCAAGACACTAATCCGGCCTCGAAATCCTTTACAGATTTTTTTCGCATTCTTGCTCGTGATAGGGCTACCTACCATGCTTTATTGTTATTACTATAATTACAGTCCTTTCCCTAGTAAAAAAGTAGCTGGCGTTCCCAATAATCACCTTGTTCAGCTAAAGAACCCTATGGACCTTTCCAGTTTATTGTTGGATTTTGGCTCACAACTGAAATTTAACACAGTGGCTGAGTCCATGACGGTTTACTTTGATTATTATCAAAAAGGGGAGATAAAAGAACACAAAATAGTCGCTTCCCTGACAACAGAGCCAAGAAGTGATTATAATGGCTATTTGAACATAGGAATTACTAAGAGCGATTCTCTACTCTTCGTTGATTTATTTTCAAATGGCTCCTCATCAAATACAATGACCGACTTATCTAAATTCCACTATACGTCCCTTGGAGAAGATAGTTTATCTCCTACTGGAGCTAGTACTAGTATTCCCAATAACGAGCTTAACATTGAGAAAAAACAAGAAATTCCGTTGCTTTATATTGCCAAGGGCGGTGACGTCAAACTATATGCTGAAATGAAAAACAATCTATCTGAAGAAAATTTAAAAAGCGTTGAAAACGTCTATTACATTTACTTAATAGTAGAATAACGAAAAAAGACCAGTTCAGGATGCTGAGCTGGTCTTTTTTCTGTCACACTGTCGATTAATTCCGACGGTTGTTATTACCAAATAAAATAATCAAACGTAAGAGTTGCAATAAGGTTGCTACGGCAGCTGCGACATAGGTCAACGCTGCGGCAAAGAGCACTCTTCTCGCTTGTGGTACTTCCTCTTCTGTTAACAAGCCACCATCTGCCAAAATACGGATCGCCCGTTTTGAGGCATCGAACTCGACTGGCAAGGTCACTAATTGGAAAATAAACGCTAATGAGAAAGCCAACAAACCTAAGTTGATCAGAAACGAGCCTCGTAACAGTACCCCGATCAAAATCAACGGGATCGAGATGCTGGTTCCGATATTGGCGATCGGTACGATCGCATGACGCAAACGCAAAGGAAAATAGCCTTTGGCATCTTGGACTGCGTGACCACACTCATGGGCCGCAACACCGATTGCTGCTACCGAAGTTGATTGTGCGGTGGATTGTGATAAACTCAGCATTTTGTTGCCAGAATTGTAATTATCCGTTAAATCACCAGCGATCGCTTGCACACCAACATTATTGATTCCTTGGCTCTGCAAGATGTACTGTGCCGCTTTTGTGCCGGTAATATTATTTTTACTTCTGACTTTGGCATATTTGTTAAAGGTACTTTTGACATACGCTGACGCTGCTAGCGAAATCACCATACCGATAATTACGAGAATGAAAGTCGGGTCATAAAAAAAGCCGAACCCGTATCCGCCCATACCATACACGATAAAATTCCCCCTTTTAATCTTTGACCTTATTTTACCATTAAAGTGGTGAAAAAATTATGAAGATGACTGGAAGATTTTGTTTTTAACCTTTTTTTACAAATTCTGATTTTAGTTTCATTGGGCCGAAGCCATCGATCTTGCAATCAATGTTATGGTCGCCTTCGACTAATTTGATGTTTTTCACTTTCGTTCCTTGTTTGATGGCGCCAGATGCGCCTTTGACTTTCAAGTCTTTGATGACCGTTACTGTATCACCATCTACTAAAATATTGCCATTGGCATCTTTGTATACGGGTGCTTCTTCCGCCGCTTGTTGCTCTTGCCATTCGTTTCCGCATTCAGGACAAACAAACAGCCCGCGATCTTCATAAGCGTATTCAGATTGGCAATTTGGACAATTAGGAATTTGAGTCATAGTGTTGCTCCTTTAAAATATAATTTTCGCTGTAAAAAAACAACTCACCATCAGCATACCGAAAAACCACTAGTGGCGCAACCAAAAATCAGTGACCGATAAGCAAAAAAATCGCTTCTGTAGAGTAATAACAGAAGCGATAATTCACGTGTATCCGAAAAGGAACTACACAGAATTCATTTTTATTTCGAGAAATAATTTGCACAAGCATCGCCGATCCATTGGATGAGTTGTACCAAAAGGATCAACAAGAGAATCACCACAATCAAAATCGCCGTTTCATAGCGATAATAACCATACTGAATCGCTAAATCGCCAATGCCGCCTGCGCCAATCGTTCCCACCATCGCCGAGTAGCCTAAAAGACTGATCAAAGTTAACACAAATCCGCGAATCAAGGCTGGCAGACTTTCTGGTAAAATCACTTCGCGAATAATTTGCCCCGTCAATGCTCCGGAAGCGACACTAGCTTCAAGGACGCCATAGTCGATTTCGGCAAATGCGGATTCAGCGATTCGGGCGTAAAAAGGAATCGCGGCAATCGATAAAGCAATCGCTCCGCCCGCGGGGGTATAAGGATCACCGATCAGCATCGCTGATAACGGAATCAACGTAATCAATAAGATCAAAAATGGTAGCGAACGGATTGCATTGACGACAAAATCGGCCAGATGATGCAAGAAAACATTTTTATGAAAAAGGTTACTGCCGACTAAAAACAGGACTAATCCAATCAATAAGCCGAAAACTACTCCTATAATTGCTGAAGTTCCCACCATGAAGAATGTTTCCCATAGTGCTTGGGGCAGGTTTGTTTTTAAAATCTCAAGCGTATCAGCCATTTTTCTCACCTATCTTTCTTAGAGAAAAGACGTTCGCAGCTAGGTGTTCTCGGGCTTTTGCTGCTTCTTCGGCGGGTCCGGTCAAATAGATATACAAAATACCGATCACATCTTTTTTGATATACTCAATTTTTCCGTGGATAATATTGATCGATACATCATAGGCTTTGGCTACAGTCGAAATCAGCGGTTCTAACGTATACTCACCTTGGTAGCGCAATTCCAGCAAGTCGCCTTCCGTGAAGGATGCTAGAATTTCCTCGGGAAGCGTCAGATCCAAGTAGCGGCCTACCAGTTTTTTCGTAATAGGCTGTTTAGGCTGACTGAACAAGCCATAGGTCGTTTGTTCTTCAACGATGCGCCCCTTTTCCATCACTGCCACCCGATCAAAAAACTTACGGGCAACATCCAATTCATGGGTGATAAAGACGATGGTGATGCCTGTCTGTTCCTTGATTCGGATCAACAATTTCAAAATTTCTTCGGTCGTTTCAACATCTAACGCACTGGTAGCTTCGTCACACAACAAAATCTCAGGTTCGTTGGCAATCGCTCGTGCAATGCCGATCCGTTGCTTTTCTCCCCCAGACAAATTATTCGGATACTCGTGAATTTTGTGAGGCAGATCCACCATTTCCAACAGTTCCTTGATCCTCGCTTCTTGCTGATCTTGCGGATAATGCCCAGCGCGCAAAGCAAAGGCTAAATTTTCCTTGATGGTTCGATTATGGATCAGATTGAAATGCTGAAAGATCATCCCGATTTTTTGTCGTACTTCACGCAAGTGTTTCCCTTTGGCTTGCGTGATGTCTTGACCATCAATCAGAATTTGACCGCTAGATGGCACCTGCAGTAGATTCAACGTACGAACCAAGGTACTTTTCCCCGCCCCGCTCAATCCGACGATCCCATATACTTCTCCAGCTTGAACGGAAAAATCAACGGAATCCACTGCTTTTTTGATTTGTTTTTTATGAGTGAATGTCACTGATACTTGTTTTACTTCTATTTTTGCCATAGGATATGCCCTTCTTCTTACTCAGTCCAAAATTTCGGTTGATCAAAGTTGCTGAACGGTGATTCGGCAATCGCTTCTTTAAATGCGTCACTTTCTAATACTTCCGTAACTGCCTTAGCAAAATCACTGTCTTCTTCTTCGGAGGACACCACAAAGACATTTTTATATTCTTCTTTCAATGACTCCAACGCCAAAGCATCTGCAGGATCAAGAGAAGCCGCCCAAGCGAAGTTTCCTGGTACTAAAGCTAAATCAACTGTATCTAACGAACGAGCCAATTGGGCTGCGTCTAATTCTTTAAATGTCAGATTCTTCGGATTTTCTTCGATATCATTCACCGTTGCCTTCGTTTCGTCGATATTGTCTGCGATGGTGATCAACTCATTGGCAGCTAACAGTTGCAAGGTCCGAGCTAAATTTGAGGCATCATTGGCAATCGAAACAGTCGCCCCGTCTGCTAACTCATCCAAGCTGGACAGTTGCTTCGAATAGATGCCCATTCCCAGTGTGGGCACTTTTTGTAATGCCGTAAGAGATAACTGGTTATCTGCCGAAAATTTTTCTAGATAGGCCGTATGCTGAAACAAATTGGCATCGATTTGGCCATTCGCCAAGGCATTGTTCGGCTGAATATAATCATTAAACACTTTGGTCGTAAGTTGATACCCTTTTTCTTCCAGTAATGGAGAAATCACCTCTGTCACCATGTCCCCGTATGGTCCCGGCGCCACTCCAACGACTTTTTCTTCCACTGCATTTACACTGTTTTCACCGGACTGTGTATCCCCTGTGCTGCTAGTATTGCCACAAGCTGCCAATGTAAGTAAGACAGCAGCAGCAACTAATCCAACGACTCCCTTTTTCAACTGTTTCATTTTTTAGTTCCCCCTTTTTATAATAAAAAAACGTCCTTTCTCCATCATAGAGAAAGGACGAAACAACCTTGTTCGTGGTACCACCTTTGATTCATTGGCACAATCAGCCAACCTTATCAGTTTATCAACTGCTTTGCTATAACGGGCAATCCCGCTGCACGCTTGCTTTTGCTCACGTCCAAACGCTCCAAGGCCATCTTCAGTCAAACGGCTGTGCTCTTTCTCACCAATCCGAGCTCTCTGATCCAATCGAAACTGACTTACTCTTCTTATCATCGCGTGTTTTTTAATTTGTGTTTAACTATACGATAGCCTCAAATGAATGTCAATTCTTTTTTTCACGAAAATATCATCTTTTTGCAATAACTTTCACAGTGTTTACAGAGTCAAATTCTCATCTAGAATCAAGCCTTCAGAGACCATAACCGCATCACCGATCAATTCTAATGCGCCCTGATCAACATCAACTTCTACCGTTAACTCGCCACCTAACACGTGCAGCAAGACATTCGCTGCCGCTTGCTGGTGACGTTTGGTCACGACATACGCAGTGGCACCAGAACCTGTGCCGCACGCATAGGTAAAACCTTCCACCCCTCGTTCATACGTGCGAACGATCAGCTCACCTTTCTCGTCTTCTTCATAGAAATTGACATTGGCCCCTTTTGGGAAAACTTCCCAATAGCGAATTTCTTTGGCAAGTTCAGCTAGCTGTTCCAACTCAGTTTCTGCCAGACCAGGATAGTGAACCACCGCATGAGGGATTCCTGGATCACCCAATTCCACATAGTCCACGAAAGAAACCATTGGATTCGGGTACGCTTGATCAAATGTAGTCACGGTCGGTGGATTCAAGGTTACTTTGTAGTGTTTTGCCGACAAGCGCCATGCGGGGACATCGCCAGCAACTGTTTCGATGGTCATCTGCTCGCCAGCAATTCCCTTCTCAAAGGCATAACGGGCAATACAGCGAGCGCCGTTGCCGCACATTTCTGCTTCGGTCCCATCAGCATTGTAAAACCGCATCCGAAAATCAGCGGTTCCTGTGGGAAAATCCACTGCCATGACTGCATCCGCGCCGACAGAAAATTTCCGATGGCAAACTTGAGCAGCAAATTGCGACAGTTGTTCATGGGAGAATTTCAATGTGCGGTTATCGATTACGATAAAATCATTCCCCGCACCTTGCATTTTTGTATAAGGAATCGTCATGTTGTCACCTGCTTTTCAAAATTTTACTTGCTGGAAGCTTCTTCTTTTAGAAACGAAGGAACCACTTCATTTTGCAGCATTTGCTCGTAGGACTGGCGTTTAACGGCTAATTCCGCTTGGCCATTTTCCACAAAGACGACTGCGGGTATCTGTAAATTATTGTAGCTGCTGGCCATCGAATAGCCGTAAGCTCCTGTTGCGAACGTAGCAAACAGATCCCCAGTTTCAACGGGCGGTAATGCAAGATCTTTTACTAAGATGTCTGTGCTCTCACAAGCTTTACCAGAAATGGTGATCTTCTGTGTCGCTGCTTCGGAAGCGCGGTTGGCTAAGATCCCAGTATAAGTTGCTTGATAAAGACCAGGACGAATATTGTCTGTCATGCCACCGTCAATGCTGGCGTATGTTCTGATTCCCGGCAATGTCTTGATACTGCCGATGGTGTGCAAACTAATGCCTGCTTCTGCGACGATACTGCGACCGGGTTCAATAACGATGGTCGGACGTTCGCTCTGGTGCTGCGCATAAAAGGCGTCGATTTTTTCCATCACAGGATCTAAAAAGTAGCTGTAGGGTTGGCGAATATCTGCATCTGTGTATCGAACGCCAAAGCCGCCGCCAACATTTAGTTCTTTGATCCAATAATCAAAACGTTCATGAATGGTTTGGACAAGGGCCAAAGCCGCATCAACTGCCGCTAGATGTGAGCGATTGTCCGACAATTGACTGCCGACATGAAAATGCAGGCCATAGAAATCCAATTCAGGTGCTTGAATCACTTCTTCCACTAACGGAAATAAGATTTCTTCATCTAAAGGAATCCCGAATTTTGAATCTTTTTGTCCGGTCGAGATAAATTGATGGGTGCTGACCGAAACCTCGGGTGTGATGCGCAACAAGATTTTAGCAACGACTTGCTTTTCTTGACATAACGCGCGGATCAAGCCGACTTCTTGAATGCCATCAACGATGATCCGTCCCACGCCATAATCAAGGGCGGCTGCTAATTCTTCAATGGATTTGTTATTGCCGTTAAACTCGATGTGTTCTGCTGGAAAATCAGCTTGGATCGCTGTATACAGCTCCCCACCGCTAACCACGTCTAATGAAAGTCCTTCTGACTTGATCACTTGCAGCATCGCTGTAGTACAGAAAGCTTTGGCGGCATATGCTGCTCGTGTCTTGCTGTAGCGCGTCAAAAACTGCGCCTGAATCTTTTGGCATTCTTCGCGAATCTCCGAAACGGAATACACGTAAAGGGGGGTTCCAAAGGTTTTTGCCAGCTCAACGGTATCGCAACCGTCAATGTATAAGTGATTGTTCTTGATTTCTTTTGCCATCGCTTTACTCCTTGTCTGTCGGCTCGTTCAACGCCTCGATCAAACGAACGTAGCATTCGATGCCTTGCAATAGATTTTTTTCGTCAAAATTCATTTTGCTGCTGTGTAAAGGGTGGACATAGCCTTTTTCTTCATTTCGGGTACCCACAAAGAAAAAGACGCCTGGGATCTCCTTTTGGTACATCGAAAAATCCTCTGCCAACATATATGGCGGTGTTTCTCGGTAGCTCTCCCCGACCACTTTTTCTAACACTTCCACCATCTCAGGATCATTGTCCACGACACGATAAAGATGTTCGAATTCAACATCCGCCGTGCAATCATATCCTTTGGCGATTTCTTGTGCGACAGTGGTGATTCTGCGCGTCATCGTTTCATAGACTTCATCTTCAAACGCCCGCATCGTTCCTTTTAAAACGACCTTGCCGGGAATGATATTTTCCGCATCTCCCCCATGGATCTTCCCAAAAGTGATGACCCCAGCAGAAAGCGGGCTGATATTGCGTGAAATGATCGAATGCAATCCTTGAATGATCGCAGCCGCAGCTAAAATGGCATCATGTCCTTGATGAGGCTGGGCACCATGGGCACTCGTGCCGTTGATCGTTAGATTGATCTCGCCGTTACGGGCCATCATCGGACCTTTCCGACTCGCAATGACTCCTTCGGGAAAATCTGGGAAGACGTGCAGCCCCACGATTTTTTCCACGCCAAAATCTCGTAAGATGCCTTCATCGATCATCAATTGAGCACCACCGGGGCTTTCCTCGGCTGGTTGGAAAATCAAAACGATCGTTCCACGAATCACTTCAGGATGCGTCGCTAAGTATTTGGCAAACCCTAGCATCGTTGCCATATGGCCATCATGACCGCAGGCGTGCATTTTTCCTTCATGTTTGGAAACAAAGGAAACACCGGTCTCTTCTTTGATCGGCAGTGCATCGATATCCGTTCGAAAGGCCAGCGTCTTTCCTGGGCGATTGCTGCGAAAGACAGCAATCAAGCCGGTTTCAATCACTGGATAGATTTCTTTGATCCCAAAGGATTGCAACTGACGCAGCAAGTATTCCTTTGTTTTGAACTCAGTTAACCCTAATTCAGGGATTGTATGTAATTCACGACGAAAACGAACCACGTCTTCGGTTAATTCTTTGACTGCTTGCGATACTTGCATGTTAAAACACCTTTCTATACATTCCTTTTAAAAATATCCATAAAAACCAGCGAATATTCAGTTTTTCATTGATATTGTTTAATATTATAGTATATAATTCGAATAATCTATAGTATAAATTGTCGAAATGTTTCGATTTTTATTGAAAAATTTACCCCTCGTTTTGGTACACTTATACGTAGAGTTACGAAAAATAAATTGGTTGAAAGGATGTGTCGTAGTTTGACAATATTCAAAGGTTCTGGCGTTGCGTTGATCACCCCTATGCTTCAAGATGGTTCGGTGGATTTCGATAAGCTGAAGGAGTTAGCGGAGTGGCATGTGCAGCAAGGAACGAATGCAATCATTGCATGCGGTACGACCGGTGAAGCATCCACGTTAGACGATGAAGAACATATCGCGGTGATCGAAGCGGTGGTAAAACAAGTTGCTGGTCGAATCCCCGTCATCGGCGGAACAGGCTCCAACAACACCCAACATGGGATCCATCTTTCAAAAGAAGCACAGCGCGTTGGTGCTGACGCATTATTGGTTGTAACACCCTACTACAACAAAGCGACCAAGAAAAGTTTAGTCGCTCACTATGAAGCAATCTGTCAAAGCGTTGAGCTGCCAGTGATCTTATACTCCGTCAGCTCAAGAACCGGCTTAAATTTAACACCTGAAGCCGTGGCAGAACTGAAAAAAATCCCTAATATCAAAGGCATCAAAGAAGCCAGCGGTGACATTTCGCAAATCGCAGAAATCGCTCGTCTTGCGGATGATGACTTTGCGATCTATTCAGGAAATGACGATCAAGTAACCCCAATTTTAGCTTTAGGTGGCTCTGGCGTGATTTCAACGATCGGCAATATCGCTCCGAAACAAACGGCACAACTCGTTGCTGATTTCTTAAATGGTGATGTAAAAGCAGCTATCAAAGAGCAGTTGCGACAAAAACCGTTGATCGATGCGATTTTCAGTGAAGTAAATCCTGTGCCGATCAAAGCAGCGGTCTCCTTGCTAGGCAAATGTGAATTGCATTATCGTTTGCCTTTGGGTGTCCCAGAAGATGCGACTCTCGTTCATTTAGAAGAAGAAATGACCAATTACGGATTGCTGTAAGGAGGAGTTTTTGGTGAAACAAATTTTATTAAGCGGTGCAAACGGTCGCATGGGCAAAGTGTTGCAAATCCTGATCGCAAAGCACCCTCAGTTAGAAGTGGCCGCCGGCTTGGATCGTACCGAGCAGTTAGATGGTCCGTTTCCGATCTATGATCGTCCAGAAAAAATCACGCAGCCGATCGATTTGGTGATTGATTTTTCTCATTATAGCAATGTCCCTGCCTTGTTGAACTATTGTGTCGAACAGCAGCTGCCAATCGTGGTTGCTACAACTGGTTTGACGGAAGACACGCAGATGATGCTGCCGTTGGCTGCTAAAGTGATTCCGGTTTTCTATTCTGCCAATATGTCGTTGGGGATCAATGTACTGATCAAAGCACTACAAAGTATCACCCCCGCATTAGAAGCTGACTTTGACATTGAGATCATCGAAAAGCATCATAATCAAAAACTTGATGCACCAAGCGGTACAGCTTTGCTATTGGCAGATAGTATCAATGACAGCTGCGAAACAAAAAAAGAGTATCTCTACGGGCGTGAAGGCAGTGATCTAGTAAATGACCGCAAGCAGATGGGCATCCATGCCGTTCGCGGCGGAACGATCCCTGGGGAACACATTGTCATCTATGCTGGGCAGGATGAAATCATTGAATTAAAACACACTGCGCTCTCCCGCGAAATCTTCGCCAATGGTGCACTAAAAGCAGCGGAATTTTTAGCCGATCAACCAGCCGGTTTTTATTCCATGCAAAATCTAATCGACAAGTAAAGGTGGTCTCTCATGACAGAATTACAATTTTCCGATCCTTATCAATTAGCAAAATATATCAAAGAAGCAAATAAACAAACACCTGTAAAAGTCTATATCAATGGAGATCTTGGCGATGTCCAAGCAGATGGCATCCAATTGTTTGGTAACGGCACCTTCTATTTCGTGGTTGGTGACAGTGAAAAAGTAGCTGAGTTTTTAACCGCGCACCAAGACAAAATCACCGATCACTATCTGGAAAATGATCGCCGCAACTCAGCGATTCCTTTGTTGGACTTGACGAAAGTCGATGCCCGTATCGAACCAGGTGCCTTTATCCGGGACCAAGCCATCATTGAAAAAAATGCCGTTATCATGATGGGGGCAGTGATCAACATTGGTGCTGTGGTTGGTGAAGAAACCATGATCGATATGGGGGCGATTTTAGGTGCCCGGGCAACCGTTGGGAAAAAAGCCCATATTGGCGCTGGTGCTGTCTTGGCTGGCGTTCTTGAGCCACCTTCAGCAAGCCCAGTCATCATTGAAGACAATGTTTTGATCGGCGCAAATGCCGTCGTCCTTGAAGGCGTCCGTGTCGGCGAAGGTGCAGTCGTTGCTGCCGGTTCTGTGGTGACGGAAGATGTCCCTGCTGGAGCAGTCGTTGCTGGCTCACCAGCTAAAGTCATCAAAATGAAAGACGAGAAAACGAAAAGCAAAACCGAATTTTTAGACGATCTACGGGGGTAAACTTCTTATTTTCTCGTAAATACGCAACAAAAAAACGCAGTGCCGGTTCAGTGATGAGCCTGCGCTGCGTTTTGTCTAAAAAAGGGCGTGCCGAAAGCTTTTGGCACGCCCTTTTTCTATTGGCAAATGTGCTTGTAAAAGTGTTTATTCTGCTTGAAATTCTTTGATCGCTGCTTGGATCTCTTGATAGATCACTGCAACTTCTTCAAGGTCTTTTGCATTTGCTCCACTGGCAAGCGGATGTCCACCACCATGATGGCGTTTGGCGATCTCATTGATCACTGGACCTTTCGAACGCATCCGCACCCGGTAATAGCCTTCTGGTTGTTCGACAAAGATCGCCCAAGCCATCACTTCGTCGATTTTCCCTGGTAAGGAAACGACTGCTGAGGTTTCCGAATCTACTACGCCAAAACGCTGCTGCAATTCTTGTGATAGGATCACTTTGCCAGCACCAATCTCATCAATCTCGATGTTTTCGTAGACATACCCTGAAAGGCGAGCAACACTGCGAGAGACTTGATCCAATTGACGATTGATCTTCGGAGCATCGAAGCCGTAATCCAATAGTTCAGCCGCTAAGCGCAGGGTTGTCGCTGTCGTTGCCGGATATAAAAACCGTCCAGTATCACCAACAATGCCCGCATATAACAGACGAGCCGCTTCTTGCGTCATGGTCAGCTCGTTTTGAAACATTTGCCAAAACGAAACGATCATCTCACTACAGCTGCTGGCTTTCGTATTGACCCAAACCAGCTCTCCGTAAGGTTCATCATTAGGGTGATGATCGATTTTGATCAATTTCGCCCCTTGATCATAGCGTTGGTCACTGATCCGTGGTGCATTGGCCGTATCTGTAACGATCACCAGCGCCCCTTTATACAAATCATCAGGGATCGTCTGCATCAGCGCCAAGTAATCCAATCCTTCAACGGGTCCGCCAACTTGATAGATTTCTTTTTTGGGAAAACTAGCTCGTAAAATTTCTGCCAACCCCACTTGTGATCCTAATGCATCTGGATCAGGGCGCTGGTGCCGATGGATAATGATCCGGTCGAATGCTTTGATTGTTGCAAGTATTTCTTCTTGTACCTTCATGAATGGTCTCAACTTTCTCTCTAAAATTTTTCCATAAGTGCCGTTTTCGATGATTTATGGGCGTTCCATTACTTGGCATACCACGATCGCTTTTGCCACTAAGGAATTTTCGATCGATACTTCGATATCGATTTTCGCCGAACGTCGCCCCAGTTCTAGAATCTTCGGTTGAATGATGATCTCGCTTTCTAATTGGATCAAACGGAAGTAATGCAGATTGACTTGCTCGATCCAGCTATTGCGTCGTTGATTCAACTGCATCGTACGTTTCGCCGTATTAGCGATTACTTCACTCAAGACACCAAAAGAGATCGTTCCGACTTCATTAACCATTTGGGGCGTCACCGCAAAGCTGAAATACGGCTGCGGCAATTTGTTCCCTTCAAAATCTTGTTCGATAACTTGCATCTGTCCCGAGATTTGGTCAGAAATCGTATCTGAAATTTGCGTTTGTCGTTGGACCATCTGCATCGCTTTCATAATGTCTTGGCGTGTGACAATCCCAATCAAAGAAAGGTCATCAGCTACGACGGGCATCACTTCTAAGCCATCCCAAATCATCTGATGGCTGGCAGAGGCCACACTCATCTCTTTTTTTACGACCCGTGGTTCCCGGGTCATGATTCGTTCGATGATCTGCGTATCAGGCTTTTCTAAGACATCTTTGGCTGTGATGATCCCAACGACCCGCATATTCTTGTTGACGACTGGATAGCGGGAGTGATTGGTAGACTCCGAAAGCAGTTTGTAATCCTTGACCGTATCAAAGGTGTGCAGATACTTGGTTTTTTCCAATGGCATATAAATGTCACTCACCAGCATAATGTCCTTTTTGATCAGCTGGTCGCTTAAGGCACGGTTGATCATCGTTGCCACGGTAAAGGTGTCATAGGTCGTTTGTAAAATCGGCAACTCCAATTCGTCTGCTAAACGACAGATTTCCTCTGTTGTTTCAAAGCCTCCCGTGATCAAGACGGCTGCGCCATCCTCCAGTGCCAACTTGTGGACTTCGTTGCGGTTTCCGACGATCACTAAGGAGCCAGGCGTGATGTAGCGTTCCATTGCTGATTCTTTCATGGCGCCGATAACAAATTTGTTCAAGTCTTTGTCCAAACCGGCAGCGCCGCCCAAAACATCACCTTCAATGATTTGGACGACTTCGCCGAAAGTTAGTTTTTCAATGTGTTTTTTTAGTTTTCGTTCGATACGGATGGTTCCGACACGCTGGATCGTTGAAACCAAGCCGATATTTTCCGCATCTTTGATCGCCCGATAGGCTGTTCCTTCACTGACATTCAAGTCTTTTGCGATTCCCCGCACCGAGATGCGATCGCCTACAGGCAGATTCTCGATATGCGCTAAAATCAAGTCGTGTTTTGTCGCCATAATTATCCCCTATTCCTACTACGAATCTTCCTGTTGCTTAAACTTCTAATGTCTCACCGACTGCAAGGATCTGGCCCACACCTGCCGGCAATAAATTCACGAAGGTTTGCGGATCTTGCTTGATCATTGGAAACGTATTGTAATGGATCGGTACTACTTTGCTCGCGTTTAAAAGGGCCGCTGCTGTTGCGGCATCTTGAACGCCCATCGTAAAATTATCCCCGATCGGTAAAAATGCCACATCGATGTCGAAACGTTCACCGATCATCGCCATATCGCTAAAGAGTGCAGTATCTCCAGCGTGGTAGATGGTTTTGCCTTCTGCTTCTAAAATGATTCCAACAGGATTGCCCATATAGATCATCGTTCCGTCTTCTTCAAGGCCAGAGCTGTGTTTTGCTTCCACCATTGAGATTTTGCCAAACGGAAACTCAAAAGAACCTCCCATATTCATGCCATGCGTCTCAGCAACGCCTTTGTGGGCTGCATAGCGGCAAATTTCAACGACACTGATCACTGGCGCTTCATTTCTTTTGGCGATCGGCACCATATCCCCAATATGATCACTATGACCATGCGTGATCAAAAGCCAATCGGTTTCCACTGTCTCTGCATCTAAATCAGTCAGAGCATTTCCAGTAATAAAAGGGTCAAACAACAATTTTTGGCCATCCGCTAATTGGATAGCAAGCACTGAGTGTCCGTGATACGTGAGTTTCATACAACATTCCCCTTTCCATCTAAGTAATACAGTCTAATATTTTTCATTATAACAGATAACGCCAGAAATCCAAAAGCACAAATTCTGGCAACTTTAATACATCCGTCCTTTTTCTGGTTCTTGTCAAGAAAAATAAAAAAACTGTTCTACCCTTTCTGAATAAGGAATAGAACAGTTCGACCTGATGACTTCAAGCGATCATAGCGTTTTCTTACGCCCGCCTTGTTTATAGATGCGCCAGACGGTTAAGAATAACGCTGTGATGCAAAGAAGGAACGCACCAAAGAAGGTGATTTTCATGCCATAGGCAAAAATATCTGCCCGACCTGCGATATAGGTCGTCACATGCTTTCCATACGCTTGACTCATTGCTGCATAGAGAATCGTCGTTGCTAAGGATATCCCTAACACCATGCCCAAATTGCGGGCAAAGGAATTTAGACTACCTGCCACCCCAAGATTTTCTTTGGTGACACTGCTCATTACCATCGTATTGTTTGGGGATTGGAACAACGAATTGCCAAGTCCCATGATGGCAGTGGCAACGATATAATACCAAATCGGCGTATCCTGATTCATAAACATATACATCAGCTGAGTGATGGACAGCAACGCTAAGCCAGCTAAGACCAAAATCTCCGGTCCTACACGGTCCGTCAAATAGCCGCTAAGTGGTGAACCAATGACCATCATCAAAGGAAAGACCATCATCAGCATTCCTGCCACGCTCGGCGTTAAGCCTCGGGCACTTTGCAAGTAAAAGGGAATCACGACATTGACAAAAAAGTTTGCAGAAAAGATCAGCAACGCCGTGATCAGGCTCATGGTGAAAATTTTATTACGAAAGATCCCAAAGGTAATCAGCGGTTTGCTCACACGCGCTTCTACTCGCAAAAAGACGATGAATGCCACTAAAGCGATCCCACCCAACAGCAGCGGCAGCCACGTTAGAAAGCCACGCTCTTGTCCAAGAAAAATGCCGCCGAAGAAGCTGATAATTGCAATTGAAAACAGCACAAATCCGGTTTTATCGATGGAATCATGACTCATGGTAATATCTTTTGGTAACACCTTTTCTCCAGCAATCATCGTCAGAATACCGACAGGAACATTGATCCAAAAAATAAACGGCCAAGAAAAATGCGCCAAAATCACTCCGCCTAATCCAGGACCGGCGATGGAGCCTAACGAAACAAAGGCACCAATCATCCCTAAGGCGCGTCCTCGTTCACTCATAGGAAAAACTTCAGTAATGATTCCGGTATTCGTCGCCATCGTCATGCTAGCACCGATCGCTTGCACCACTCGGGCAAATAAAAGAAATGCTAAGGAGTGATTAAACCCGCATAACAGCGAACCGATAATAAAAATTAGCATTCCCAAGCGGAAAACTTTGATTTTGCCCCAACTGTCCCCTACCTTACCGAATAATAAAAGGCAGGCACAAACGATCATCAAGTAAACGGACACGACCCATTCCGCTTGATTCATAGGTACACCCATATCTGCCGAGATCGTCGGCAATGCGATATTTACGATACTCCCATCCAGTGTTGACATAAAGGTAAACATCGAAACAGCAATGAGAATCCACCACTTTCTCTGTTGTACTACTGGGTTTTCTTGATAACTATTCACAAATCGACCATCCTCTCTTTGCTTATTTTGTTCCTCTAGTCTTAGGGGGACAACTTTGTATTATTGATCGAAATCCATTCGCCGTCAATCCTTATCTGCCCATTCACGATCAAAATAAGGGGCATTTATTGAAAAAACGCCGCCTGTTTCTTGCACAAAAAAAAACAAAAGCTTCGGCGAAAAGAAATCGGCCGTCAAACGGCTATTCTTTCACCAGCTTTTGTCAGTAGGTCAAAACGAATTATTTACGGTTGCGATTTCTTTGGCTTGATTCCATGATGACCGGCAAGATGACTGGACGGCGTTTGGTTTGTTCAAACAAGAAACGACTCAAACGATCACGGATATCTTGTTTCAATTTGCTCCATTCAAACTCTTCATCATGAAGGTGTTTTTCTACGATTTCTTCTACGATCTCGCCACTTTCACGTATCAGGTCACGGCTGGCTTTCACGTAGACAAACCCGCGAGAAGTGATTTGAGGGGCAGAAATAATTTTCTTTTCGCGACGATTGATCGTCACTACTGCAACGAAAATTCCATCTTCAGATAAGACTTTGCGGTCTCGCAGGACGATATTCCCAATATCTCCGACACCGATCCCGTCGATCATGACGTTTTCAGCTGGGACCGCACCTGCGGCGATCATTTCGCCTTTTTTGTATTCTAAAACATCCCCACGCGCAGTAATGAAGATATTTTTCATCGGAATCCCGACTTCTTGCGCCAAGTCCACATGGGCGGCTAATTGGCGGTACTCGCCTTGAATAGGGATAAAGTACTTCGGTTTCATCATATTCAACATCAGCTGCAGATCATTCGGGTTGGCATGACCAGAAACACGGAAATTATCCGAGATCTGTTTCACGGTACCGCCAGCGCGATAGATGATATCTTCCGTTTTCGCAACCACCGTTTCCATTGCCGTTGTCGGCGTCGTTGTGATGTAAACAAGATCTCCTTCTTTGATGCGCAGCGTCCGGTGAGAGCCGTTGGCCATTTTTTGCAACGCTTTGATTGGTTCCCCCATACGACCTGTTTCTAAAATCAACAACTGTTCGTCTGAGTATTTTTTCATTTCTTTTTGGGTGATCAGCAAGTCTTCGGCAGGTAATTTTAATTTCCCTAACTTCATGGCCGTTTTGATGATCCGACCAAAATCTTGACCAGTCAAAACGACTTTGCGGTCAGAACGAAACGCCGCATCTAATACTTGTTGCACCCGTTGCAAATTGCTAGCAACGCTAGCGACGATGATCCGACCTTCCCAGTAACGGATATTGTCATAAACTTCATCTTGGATCGTCAATTCAGAAGCAATCGGCGTTGGATTTTCGGCATTTGAGGACGTACTTAGCAATGCTAAGACTCCTTCTTTTCCAATTTCCGCTAAGCGGCCAAAATCGGTTTGATACATAGGGATCGCTGTTTGGTCAAACTTGAAATCTCCTGTATAAACGATATTGCCAGCTTCTGTTTTTACGCTGATTCCAACAGAATCAGGGATAGAGTGGGTCGTACGGAAAAAGCTGATGGTCGCATGGCCAAAGTCGATCTCCGAATGTTCATCGATCACATGAAAATCTTTGAAGCGCTTGGTAGCTTCATTTTTATTCACGGTCAATTTTGCTAGTTCGATCGTTAACTCGGTCCCAAAGACCGGTACTTGGATATTCTCCAAGAAATAAGGCAATGCACCAATCGCATCTGCATGCCCGTGGGTCAAGAAGACACCCGCCACACGGTCGGCATTTTCTTCTAAATATGTGAAGTCTGGAATCACTGTATCGATCCCTAATAATTCATTTTCTGGATAACGGACACCGCAATCCAGCACAAATATATCCTCGCCAACTTCAGCAATGTACATGTTCTTTCCGTTTTCGCGTACACCGCCAAGAGGAATGATTTTTATCGTTTCCACTTTTATTCACCTCTTAATTTTTTTCTACTGTATTATTTCCCAAGCATAAGCCGTCCCTATTATTATACAACAAAAAAAAGAAAAGCGTGGCATTCACCACACTTTTCTGAAAAACTTATGGTTTACACATGAACTAATCCTTGCTGATGCAGGCTTTCGGCGATTTGAACAGAGTTCCATGCCGCACCTTTCAGCAAATTATCAGAAACGACCCATAAATGCAAGCCGTTTTCGACATCCAAATCTTTGCGAATCCGACCAACAAAGGTTTCCGTTTTGTCCACACTGGTCAAAGCTTGCGGGTACACTTGTTGACTCGGATCATCTTGCAAGACAGCTCCTGGGGCTTCGCTGATCCACTGCCTAACTTCCTCAACACTGGCATGGTCTTTGGTCTCGATATAAATCGACTCCGAATGACCGCTAAACACAGGGATTCGCACACACGTAGCTGCTACTTTGATCTGCGCATCTTCCATGATCTTCTTCGTTTCATTGATCATTTTCCACTCTTCGTAAGTATAATCGTCTTCAGCAAAGACATCGATTTGTGGCAAGGCGTTAAACGCGATTGGGTAGTGCTTTTTATCGCTGCCTGCTGGTAAAATCTCAGGGTTTAGTTCATCAGCGGCTTTTCCGGCTAATAGTTCTTGAGATTCACGAGTCAATTCAGCCAAGGCTTGTGCGCCAGCACCTGAAACTGCTTGATACGTTGAAACCAAGACCCTCGATAAACCGACTTTTTGACGAATCGGTTCTAATGCCACCATCATTTGAATCGTTGAACAATTCGGATTGGCAATGATTCCTTTATGTTGCGCTAATGCATGAGGATTCACCTCAGGAACGACTAGAGGAACATTCGGATCCATCCGAAAATGACTGGTATTGTCGATTACGACTGCACCGTGTTTGACTGCTTCTGGAGCAAATTGTTTTGAAATGCCACCACCGGCACTGAACAATGCAATATCGACTCCCGCAAAGGAATCTGCGGTCAGCTCTTGAATAACGAGCGGCTCATTTTTGAACACAAGGGTCTTCCCAGCAGAACGTTTGGATGCCAACAACGTTATTTTTTTGATCGGCAACGTGGTCTTCTCCAACATCTCAATCATTTTTGTTCCTACTGCGCCGGTAGCTCCGACAACTGCTATGTGATACCCTGTACTCATCAAATCACTCCTCGAATAAAAATACATTTTTACTAGTTTATCATATCTTGTAAAAAAGAAAAGGCCTTTCGTGGAAAGAAGCGCAAAAAGAAGGCAGAACTATCTAAATTTTCAATCGTTTTCCCCGTTTCAGGAAAAAACTACCTATATTTAAGGGTTATCATTTGTCACATTTAGGTGTTATAGGATATAATACCGACAGAAGGAATTTTGGGGAAGATTCTTTCCAACGTGCATGGGGAAATTAAAAATACCCAAAACATTGAATGAGGCAAGAATTGCATATGCAATTCTTGCCTCATTTTTATGCTTCATTCGATTCTTCGTTATTTACTTTCACGATAGCAAAGCCTTTGTTATCGATGATCATCGTCTCATCTTCCAGTTGGACAAACTGTTCCATCAAAATTGAATCAGGACGAGAGAGTGTAAGTTGGTCCTCGCCAGTGTTGAAAATACCGATGATCCGCTGTGCCCCCAACTCTCGTTCGAAAATGATCAGGCCATCTTCTTCCGAAACCCAGTTCCAACTCAAGGAACCTTCAGATAAGACTTTTTGGTTGTCTTTGCGTAGTTTGATCAATGACTGGGTGAAATGCAGCAAATCACGATCTTGCTTTTCCTCATCCCAAATCATACATTTACGACAATCCGGATCCATATCACCGGTCAAACCAATCTCATCGCCGTAATACAGGCAAGGAACGCCTTGTTGCAGATACGTAAAGGCCATCACTTGGCGCATCAAGTCTTTGTCTCCCCGAGCCAAAGTTAACAAACGCGGGGTATCATGAGAATCCAAAATATTGAACTGCACTTGGTTGGTTTGCTCCCGATACAACATCAGCTGGTTATTTAATTCCGAGACCATTTTCGTCATGGAGATCTCGTCTTTGACAAAATATTCAATAATTGCATCTGTAAAGGCGTAGTTCATCACTGCATGAAACTCGTCGCCTTGTAACCAGCGTTGAGAAGAATGCCAAATTTCCCCAAGGATATAAAAATCATCTTTGGCCTCATCACACACTTGGCGGAATTTTTTCCAGAAGAAGTGACTAACTTCATTAGCCACGTCCAAGCGCCAAGCATCGATATCAAATTCTTCGATCCAATAACGAGCGATCTTCAACAAATAATCTTGCACATCGGGATTTTCCGTATTGAGTTTCGGCATATGCGGCGTAAAGGCAAAAACATCATAGGTAATGTCATAAGCATCTTCAAAGTTTTCCCCTTCTTTGTAGTTGACAGGAAACTCATTGATATGGAACCAATCAGCAAACGGCGAATCTTTGCCGTTTTTGATGACATCTAGCCATTGATGCGAAGTATCCCCCATATGGTTGAAAACAGCATCTAGCATGACTTTGATGCCGCGTTTGTGGCATTCCTCCACTAATCGTTTAAAGGTATCGTTATCACCAAAAGCAGGATCGATGGCCAAATAATCGATGGTATCATACTTGTGATTCGAATATGCCTCAAAAATCGGACAGAAATAGATCCCATTGATTCCTAGATCGACAAGGTAATCCAAATGATCGATGACTCCTTGTAGATCCCCACCGAAAAAGTCTTGGCGATCGGGATTTTTTGAGCCCCATGGCAACACACCTTCAGGATCATTTGATGGGTCCCCATTTGCAAAGCGCTCAGGGAAAATTTGATACCAAACCGTTTCTTTCGCCCACTCGGGAATTTTGAAACGATCGGCTTCTTGGAAGTAAGGCATCCGAAAATAATTGTTGTTCATTTCTAAATATTGCTGTTCAAAGGGGTAGACCCCGTGATCCCCATAGAAGACATGCAACCCATCGTAACTTTCGATGGAAAAGCCGTAAGACAAACGGCGGAATTCTGCTCCGACCGATACTTGCCAATAATCATGCAAGTCCGTGGAAAGAATTTTTTGCATTTCAATTCTTTGTTGGTACCACGCTTCTTTATACAGTGTGTAAGGATCACCGCAAAGCAGCTGGACATGGCGGACGTCTTGACGGGCGGTACGCAAACGGATATGCATTTTATCCTTCTCGTACAAATACGCAAATTCACTTTCGGGACGATGATAGATGGCAGTAGTATTCATAGCAGACTCCTTTGACTTGTTTGATATACCCATTGTCGCACAAATCAGAAGTCAAAACAAGAGAAAAACGCAATCGGTTGCTTTATCTGATAAATCGATAATACAGGTCAATATGAAATTAATTCAGCAATTAAAAAGCAAACGATTGCTTCACCCTTTTTTAATCAAACGGTGTCTTCTTCTCACATTGATTGCCAGTCCGTAAAATGTCATATTTCCGCAAGATCCCCACTGCCTCCGTCAACGACTGACTCAACTGCTGGATATCTTCCACAGCCATTTGAGCGGTTTTGGCATTCAAGCGGTCTTCCACTTGTTTTTTCTTTTGGACAAACAACTGCTTCCCAGCTTCTTCCAAATAAACATTGACGTTGCGACGATTGACGCCGTTGGTTTTGCGTACCACAAAGCCAGCCTTTTCCAACCCCGAGATCGAACGACTGATTTGGACTTTTGATGTACCGATTTGCTGGGCCAACTCGGACATCGTAATTCCTTCATTACTAGAGATCACCACGAGTTCCAAGATTTCCATTTTGGTCAATTTTAAATCTTCCAGACCGATTTCTTCAAACAATATGTTTCCCATCAGCGAAAATATCTCCGCAAACACTGCCATATTGAATGTTCCTAACGCTTTTTCCATACTCTCCCTCTTTTCTGTCTTTAGTTTAGTATAAATTATTTGTTTAAACAATGATAATCGTTGATTTTTGTTAACCATTATGATAGCGTGGTTACATAATGAAAATAATCGTGAAAACGGCAAGAAAAGAGTGACCCCATGTTAGAATTAAAAGATATCAAGAAGTATTATACAGTTGGCTCCAGTACTACGAAAGCCCTCGACGGCGTCACCGTCGCCTTTCGTAAACAAGAGTTTGTTGCCATTTTAGGGCCAAGCGGCTCTGGGAAAACAACCATGTTGAACGTGATCGGCGGCTTAGATAATTACGACTCTGGTGATATGATCATCAATGGAAAATCAACCAAATCCTTTAAAGACCGCGACTGGGATGCCTATCGGAACAATTCGATTGGCTTTGTCTTCCAAAGCTACAATTTGATCAGTCATTTAGGCATCATCGACAACGTCGAGCTTGGGATGACCTTGAGCGGTGTGTCAAAAGAAGAAAAACGAGCCAAAGCAACCGATGCTTTGACGCGTGTGGGCTTGGCTGAACATATGCACAAAAAACCAAATCAGCTTTCTGGTGGTCAAATGCAGCGGGTAGCGATCGCCCGTGCCTTAGCAAATGATCCTGATATCCTCCTTTGTGATGAACCTACAGGTGCCTTAGATTCAGAGACAAGTGTCCAAATCATGGAACTGATCCAAGAACTATCAAAAGAAAAATTGGTCATCATGGTTACTCATAATCCTGAATTGGCCCACAAATACGCTGGACGGATCATTGAATTCAAAGACGGACGAATTATTAAAGATTCGAACCCCCATGTTGAAGGACAAAAGAAAGACCAATTCGAATTAAAGCACACAAAAATGAGTTTTATGACGGCCTTACGTTTGTCGTTTAACAATATCCGAACCAAAAAAGGGCGCACCTTCTTGACAGCCTTTGCTTCTAGTATCGGAATCATCGGAATCGCCATTGTTTTGTCACTATCAACGGGATTCCAAAAACAAATCGACAATACCCAGTCAGAAACATTAGCTCGTTTTCCGATTACGATCTCACAAGTGGCCACTGAACAAGATCCATCAGCGATGGGTACGCGGGATAAATCTGAAGATTTCCCTTCAGATAAAGAGGTCACTGCCAAATTAAGTGATACGGATCGTGCAACTCATATTAACAAAATCGATCAAGAGTTTCTCGATTACATCAACGACATTGATCCTGAGTTAAGTAACAATATCGGCTACACTCGTTCAACTTCATTGAATCTTTTCCGCAAGATCGATGACAATGTGGAACAAGTCAGCTTCTCCAACGCGTCGCCTGACAATGAACAGACCAATGCCATGATGTCTGCCATGAGTGCCTCAACCGGTATTGGGGTTTCGACTTTCCCTGAGCAGTTATCAGAAGATAACGGCAATTTCTTAAAAGACAACTATGACCTTTTAGAAGGCAGCTACCCAAGTGCCAGCACAGATGTCGTTTTGATCGTCGATGAAAATAACGTAACGAATGTCAATGCATTGATCAATCTCGGTTTTGATATTGAAGATGGTGACACGGTTTCCTTCGACGATATCGTGGGAACAAAAATCACATTGGCGTCTAATGATGCCTTTTACACCGAATTGCCGACTGGAAACTTCATTCCAAACCAAGATTTAAATGAAGTTTTCGATAACAGCAACAACAAAGAATTAACGATCAGCGGAATCTTACGTATCAAGCAAAACTCTACGATGAACTTGCTGTCAACCGGCATTGCCTACAGTGATGCCCTCGCGCAAGAAGTGATCAAAGAAAACCAAGACTCAGCGATCGTCCAAGCACAAAAAGATAGCGACACCAACGTGATGACGAATGAACCCGTTGACGAAAGTGCCAAAGATTCATTGATCGCTTATCTCGGCGGCAGTGATTTACCAAACAGCATTATGATCTATCCAAATGATTTCAGTGCCAAAGAAAAAATCCTTGATTACTTGGATGACTTCAACAAAGGCAAAGACAAAGAAGACCAAATCGTTTATTCCGATTTAGCCGGTACGATGACTCAATTGACTGGTGGCTTGATGGATGCGATCACCTATGTCTTGATCGCTTTTGCAGGAATCTCTTTGGTAACCAGCATGATCATGATCGGTATCATCACTTATACCTCTGTACTAGAACGCACGAAAGAAATTGGGGTCTTAAAAGCATTAGGTGCTCGTAAAAAAGACATCACCCGCGTCTTCGATGCCGAAACCTGTATTTTAGGGATCGCTTCAGGGGCTTTAGGTGTCCTAATTGCTTGGTTAGCTACATTCCCGATCAACGCGATCTTATATAGTATGACTGATCTCGAAAATGTTGCTCAATTAAATCCGGTCCACGGCCTGATCTTGATTGCCGTCAGCACCGTTCTAACCATGATTGGCGGCCACATTCCAGCTCGAATGGCAGCGAAAAAAGATGCAGCGATCGCTTTACGCGCCGACTAATTTTATAAGAAAACCTAACAGGCAGCAGCCATCCCCTTGGCTGCTGTTTTTTTGTCCTTCCTTCTGACTTCCAAAAGGTTTCTCTTGAAAAATCCATAAATGAGGAATACAATAGATTTGTTTTTAGGTATACCTAAAAAGATAGGGTGTGAAACGATGAATGAAGAAAAAAAATTGATCCAAGCGGCCAACGGTCCTAGCTTGGAAGAAATAAATAATACAGTTGCCATCCCAAAAAACGGCAGCTTTTGGCGCAATCTCTTAGCGTTCTCTGGTCCTGGGGCATTGGTAGCCGTGGGCTATATGGACCCAGGAAACTGGATCACCTCGATCGGAGGCGGTGCTGAATATGGCTATCTCTTACTTTCTGTGATCTTGATTTCCAGTTTGATCGCTATGCTACTGCAATACATGGCAGCCAAGCTAGGGATCGTGACCCAGATGGACCTTGCGCAAGCAACTCGTAAACACACCAGCAAAGGTTTAGGCTTTGTCTTGTGGATCGTCACCGAATTGGCTATCATGGCAACGGATATCGCGGAAGTGATCGGAGGAGCGATCGCTCTCAATCTACTATTCGGCTTACCGTTATTAGTTGGGGTCATCTTAACGATTTTCGATGTATTGCTTCTGCTCTTTTTAATGAAACTAGGTTTCCGTAAAATCGAAGCGATCGTCATGACACTGATTTTGGTCATTATGCTGGTCTTTTGTTACGAAGTCATTATTGCTCAACCGGATCTACCGGCTGTCTTGCAAGGTTTTATTCCGCAAAAACAAGTCTTGAACCATGGGCAGCTGACAATGGCATTGGGGATCGTTGGTGCGACTGTGATGCCCCATAATCTCTATCTGCATTCTTCGATCTCCCAGTCACGAAAAATCGATCGCAGCGATACCCAAGAAGTGGCAACGGCCGTGCGGTTCGCTACTTGGGATTCCAATATCCAATTATCCGCTGCGTTTTTGGTCAATTGCCTGCTTTTGATCTTAGGAAGCGCCTTGTTCTTTGGTCATAGCGAAGAAGTCGGCACCTTCTCCGCGCTGTTCAATGCATTGCAAGATTCCTCCATTGCTGGCGCTGTCGCCAGTCCAGTCTTGAGCGTTCTGTTTGCCGTAGCGCTCTTGGCATCCGGTCAAAATTCAACGATCACTGGGACACTGACAGGCCAAGTCGTGATGGAAGGATTTATCCATATGAAGATCCCTACTTGGGCGCGACGTCTGATCACCCGTGGCTTATCGGTGATCCCCGTCTTGCTTTGTACAATTTACTTTGGCGGCAACGAACAAGCTCTGGACGATCTGCTGATCTATTCGCAAGTCTTTTTAAGCATCGCCTTACCCGTTTCGATGATTCCGCTGGTTCTTTTTACCAGCTCAAAAAAAATTATGGGGGAACGCTTCAAGAATCCGCTATGGGTCTCTACCTTAGGCTGGATTTGTGCCATTGCACTGACGGTCTTGAATGTCCGCTTGATCATCGAAACACTCGGCAACTTCTAATATCGAAAAAAGCTTACGAGGTAGCCTCGTAAGCTTTTTTGGTTAATTCGTTTCTAAATCATGTAAAAACAGACCGCTCAACAGTTTTGGTTCAAACCAAGTTGATTTTGGCGGCATGATTTCTCCCGCATCGGCGACTGCCAAAAGATCGGCCATTTGCGTTGGATACATGGAAAAAGCCAATGTCCATTCTCCGCTATCCACCAAACGCTCCAATTCTTCTGGACCACGAATCCCGCCGACAAAATCAATGCGTTTGTCTGTCCGCACATCTTGGATCGCGAAAATATCAGCCAGCACGTATTGTTGTAAAAGCGACACATCCAGCTGTCCTACCGCATCTTGCGGCACAGCTTCCGGTTTGATGGTCAACTCCCACCACGCATGGTTTAGGTACAGATGAATCGAACCACGTTGCGCTGGTTTCTTCGTTGTAGTTTCTTGAATCGTAAAATGCTGGGCTGCCTGCTCAAAAAAGGTTTCTGGCACTGGTACCCGCAAAACCCGATTGTATTCCCAAATCGCTAATTCATTTTCTGGGAATAAGATTGCTAAAAAGCGGTCGCTTTCTTGGCTGCTTTGGCCATCGGCTCGCTTTTGCAAGCCAACTTTAACTGCTGACTCTGTACGGTGATGTCCATCCGCAATATAGAGGGCATCTACAGCCTGAAACTGCTGGGCAAAAGAGGCGACTAGCGCTGGATCATCGATCAGCCAAACACGATGCTGCACCTCATGATAGCTGACAAAATCATAGATCGGCGCATGCTCTGCTTGCCACGCATCGATTGCTTCTTTGACTGCTGCTGGTTGGCGATAGCTCAAGAAAATCGGACTTGTATTGGCATCACATGCCAGAATGTGATTGATCCGATCGATTTCTTTTTCTGGTCGGGTAAACTCGTGTTTCTTGATTTTCCCAGCGACATAATCATCGATCGAGGTACAGGCGACAAGCCCAGTTTGACTTCTGCCAGCCATCGTCAATTCATACAAATAATATGCGGGCGCCGTTTCTTGGATCAACCAGTCTGCTTCTTGAAAAGATGCAAGATTTTCTGCCGCTTTTTGATACACCTGTGGATCATAAGGATCGATTCCTGGCAAGTCGATCTCCGAACGGTCGATGTGGAAATAGCTGTAAGGATTGCCTTGCGCAAACGCTGCGGCTTCTTGTGAATTGACCACGTCATAAGGCAGCTCGGCCACTTGTTCTGCCAATGAGGCTTCTGGACGAATGGCTTTAAACGGAAATACTTGAACCATTAATACCCAACCTCCTGATTCTTGATGACCCGTACACGAACGATATTTTCGTTCTCCCGCAGTTTATCGGCTAATTGATTCAATAAGGCTTCATCTTCAGAAGCGACATCGGCTAGGGTGTAAGCAAAGTCTTCCCGTCCACGATTCAGCATATTGTCGATATTGATCCCAGATTCCGCAATGATCGACGAAATCTGACCTAACATATTCGGTACATTGCGATTGATGATCGTCAGACGATAAGGCGAATGAAAAGCCATCTCAACGGTTGGAAAATTCACCGAGCGCTTGATGGTCCCGAATTCCAAGAATTTTTTCAATGTTCGGGCTGCCATCTTGGCACAGTTGACTTCAGCTTCTTCTGTTGATGCACCTAAATGCGGCAAGACGAGTACTTTTTCATTGTGCAGCAATTGTTCATCTGCAAAATCAGTCGTATAGCCCGCTAAACGGTCGGCTTTTAATGCACGTAAAACGGCATCTGTATCGACGATTTCTTTACGGGAAAAGTTGAATAGCTTCGTTGTTGGTTTCATTTTCGCAAGTTCGGCTTCCCCGACGAGATGATGCGTGTTTTCCATTAGCGGCACATGAACCGTAATAAAATCACAGGTTGAAAAGACTTCCGCAATATCATTGGCACGCTTGACCCGACGAGAGATCGTCCAAGCAGTATCCACTGACACGTAAGGATCATAACCGACTACTTCCATCCCTAGACGATAAGCATCGTTGGCAACCATCGCTCCAATAGAACCAAGACCGATGATTCCTAACTTTTTACCTTCTAACTCTGTTCCAGCAAATTGACTTTTTTGTGCTTCTGCTTGTTCTTCCACATTATCACCGTTCAAGGTTTGGACCCATTGGGCACCTCGTAAAATCGGGCGGACACTTAAGAGCAGACTAGCAATCACTAATTCTTTGACCGCATTGGCATTGGCACCGGGTGTATTAAAGACGACGATCCCTTTTTCAGTACATGCTTTGACGGGAATGTTGTTGGTCCCAGCCCCTGCACGAGCAATACCTAAGACACTTTCAGGAAAAGCGTAATCGTGCAATTTCTGGCTGCGCAGCAAAATCCCTTGCGGTTGGTCGCTCTCGTTGATGGCATACTTTTCTTTTTCTAAACGCTGTAATCCTTCTGGTGCGATCGCATTGAATGTTTTGATTTGGAACATTTATTTGACCTCCGCTTCAAATGATTTCATAAAGTCGACTAACGCTTGAACGCCAGCTAATGGAAAGGCATTGTACAAGCTTGCTCGCATTCCTCCAACGGAACGATGCCCTTTCAAGTTCTCAAAACCAGCTTTGACAGCTTCTTCATTGAAGCGCTGATCTAATGCTTTATCCCCTGTTACAAAAGGAATATTCGTTAGTGAACGGCTATCAACAGCCACAGGACTACTGTAAAGAGCAGAGGCTTCGATCGTTTCGTATAAAAGCGCCGCTTTTTGGCGGTCTTGTTCTAAAATTGCAGGAATGCCGCCTAATTCTTCCAACCATTCAAACACCAATTTAGCAATATAGATAGCATACGTTGGTGGTGTATTGTACAATGAGTCATTTTTAGCCTGTAGACGATAATCCAGCATTGGAGCGAAAACAGCATCATCATTGAGTAAATCTTCTCGGATGATCACTACCGTCAACCCTGCAGGACCAATATTCTTTTGGGCCCCAGCATAAATCACACCGAAGTCTTCTACGCGATAGTCATTGGCTAAAATATTTGAGGACATGTCTGCTACGATCGGCACATTGCCAGCCTGCGGAATCGTTTGAAAGGCCGTCCCTTCAATGGTATTGTTCGTGGTGATATGCAAATAAGCCGCTTCTTGATCGATCGCATCTTCTGAAATTTCTGGAATATAAGTAAAGTTTTGATCCTCACTAGAGGCAATGACTTCCACCGTCACGTTTCCAAGCGCTTTTGCTGCTTCAATAGCTTTCTTCGACCAAGAACCGGTATTTACGTATAAGGCTTTTTTGTTTTGTGCAAGATTCAAAGGGATCATACTGAATTGGAGACTCGCGCCGCCTTGTAAAAACAGTACCTGATAGTTTTCAGGAATTCCCATTAATTTTCGTAAAAGTGCTTCTGCATCTTTAATGATTGCTTCAAACAAGGAGGACCGATGACTCAGCTCCATAACGGACATCCCACTTCCGCGGTAATTCAAAAGTTCGGATTGTGCTTTCTCCAATACGGGACGGGGCAATACGGCAGGACCAGCTGAAAAGTTATAAACTGTCATACAAAAAATCTCTCCTTTATGTTAGATGTGAAAATCATTATAACAGATAGCCGAAAATGAAAAAAGCCTTAAAAGAGAAAATAATTTTGAATTTTCAGAAAAGACTACCAATTTCTTAACGTTCGTCATTTCGGCATTTTTTCAAATAGCCAGCGAGAAATTTCATTGTAAACGATCTCGCGGTTGCGCTCATTCAAAATCTCATGACGGCCATGTTCGAGCAAATACATCGTCACGTCAGCATTTTGCTTCAGTTGCTGAGCCAATTGGCGGACGCTTTTGCCATAGTGCCCAACAGGATCGTCTCCACCTGAAATCAGCAGCAGCGGCAATTCTGAATCAATCTTGCGCAGTTGATCCGGATCACTGGCAGCTTGTGTCAATGTAAAGAGATCCTTGTAAGCTGCTAAAGAAAAATGAAATTGGGTGTAAGGATCCTTCAAATAGCGATCCACTTGCTGCGGATCACTGGTCAACCAATCTTTGGCGGTCCGATTGGGACGAAAACGCCGGTTGTGCTGGCCAAAAACTAGCTGTTCCATTACGTGATAAGGCCATTGCTGAGCGGCAAACGGCCGCAACAAGTTCGTAACGAGTTTGCCTCCTTGCATCAGCACGGCTTTTTCCATCGTGGTGCCCATGATGATCGCTCCTGTCAATGGATGTGGCTGACTAAACAAATAATTCCGCAAAACCAGCGACCCCATACTGTGCCCTAAGATAAAATATGGTCGGTCTGGGTAGCAAGCAGCTGCGTACTTATGGACCACTCCCGCATCTGCCACTAAATAGTTGGCGCCCTCTTTTTCACCAAAATGCCCATAAGCCTGTGTGTCCTTCACGGATTGCCCATGCCCTAAGTGATCATGACCGACCACCGCATAGCCTTGTGCAGTTAAACATTCCGCAAACTCATGGTAACGTTCAATGTGCTCAATCATTCCGTGGACGATTTGCACGACTGCTTTTGGCTGTTCTTCTGGCAGCCACGTTTTGACAAAAAGCTGATCCTTCCCATTTGATGAAGTCAGCTTTTCTTGATTCATCCTCATAGTTTGCACCTCTTTTGCTTTTTCTTTTCCCTCCGCCAAATAAAACGGTCGTTTTCTTTATTATACATGGAATTTTAGGCTATGGCGGTAGGAGTTGGGAATTTGCGAGGATAAAAAAACTCCTGCCACATTGTCTAGAGACAAAGTAGCAGGAGTCAAACGATCATTACCCATCGCTTGGATTGGAAAACTTCCTCACTATTTTTTATTTGAATTTGACGATTTCTAAACGATCAATACTTAGCGTATCCACCCCAATCTCAGACGAAAGGGTGATTTCCTGCGCCCCTTTCGGTAACTTCATGCGGACTTGTAGCGGTTGATAATATTCGGAAGGATAGACATCCACCATGTGGTTTGCTTGTTTCGTTTCAATCCTGACCTGAATTGGGTCATTCAAGGAGAGATAATCAGTGGTTTTGACATAGGCAATCACCAGAAATTCGTCTGCTTCTTCAATCTGCGGAGCAAAGATAATTTTGTCAGTCGTTGATTCAAAGCCTTGGACGACTTTCTTAGAGAGTGCTGCCTCATCTTCGACAAGCACTAAATCGCCCTCCAGCAAAGCACGGCTAGCAGTTAATCGCAGTCGATTGGGCTCAGCTTTTGGCAACGCTTGAACATGCCACTCATCAAAAGGAGCTTCCAGTAGAATTTTATCCTCTTGATCCCAACCAAACTTTTGTAAGCGGATCGAACGGTTCCAGCCCGAATGATCCCACCGAGCAGCATGATAAATCAGCCAGTCTTCAGAACCATCTTTTGATTTGGCAAATCCATTATGACCAGGTCCATAGACAGTGTTTGTCTGTTGGAAAATCGGCGCTGGTTCCTTTTGCCAGTTCGCTCTTTCTAGCGGATCATCAGCCACATCTAGGGTCATAAGACCAAGAGCGTAATCATTGTCCCAGCTTCCACTGGCAGAGTATACCAAATTGACTGTTTCGTCTTTGATCATCACTTGAGGGGCTTCATTGATCAATGGTGTTTGCCGCATTTCCCATTCATATTCTGGTTCTGAGATAAGTCGTTTCTCCCCGATCACTTCCGTAGGGGAGGCCATTTCCGCTAAATAAAGATTTTGCGCAACATTTTCATACCCTTCCCAGCCCGACCAAAGGAAATAGCGTTTGTCATTGATCTCTAAGACTGTTCCATCAATCGCAAATTTATCATCCATCCCTTTGATCTCTTCCAATTGCCACTCACCCATGTAAGGATCTTTTTGATGATTGACTAATGCGTACATACGATGCGTTTCTGAAGGACGATTAGCCGCGAAATACATCACCCAGCGATCATCTAAGTAATGAAGCTCAGGTGCCCAGATACTTTCAAATTCTGCTGGCATTTCCCAGATGATCTTTTTTTCACCAGCAGCAACGTGAGAGAGGTTTTCAGCACGCCAAAGCGTTAAATTATTCCCAGTCGTTTTGGTATAATAAAAGAACGCTTCCGTTTGCAAGATCCAAGGATCTGCCCCATCATTATCGATAATTGAAGTAAAATCGGACACTTCTTCCCCTGGATCAGTTCCAGCGCTACAACCGGTTATCATAAGCGCAGCAATCAAGATACTTACTCCACTGAGCCAAGCTGCTGATTTCCCCATCGGACATCGCCCCTTTCCTTACCAATCATTTTATTCTACCTGCGGTGGATGAAACTGCTCATTGATCTCTTTAATTGCTGCCAAATCAACTTTTGGTTGGCGATCATAGGTCAGTAACCCATTGATTTCTTGTTCGACATCTGTCAACTGAGTGTAGCAATAGCCCCAGAGTCCGACAGAGTCATAAACAGCCACCATGATTCGCTGATAATCCTTCAAGAAATCTTGTTGATTTTCCACTGAGGTATAGCCCCAACCGGGTTGCCCCGAAACATCGAAGCCAATACCACCAAACTCGGTCAATAAAATAGGCTGATCCTGATAAGAAAATCCTCCAGCGAAAATCGGCCAGGGGGTCGATACTCGACTCACCAATTTTTCTCTCGTGCTGAGACTGTCTTTAAAGTATAGATATTTTTGCCGCTCAGATTCTTGCCCATGCGCATAATTATGAATCGCACAAATATCGGTCTCCGTCATCGCCCAACCATCATTTGAAATAACCAACCGTTGCTGGTCTAACGAATGGATAAAGTGATACATCGCTTGAGAAAAATGCTGTTGCTGACGATCAAATGAGATTTTTGGCACACCCCAGCTCTCGTTGATTGGGACCCAAGTAACGATCGAAGGATGACTATAATCCCGAGTAATGATTTCTGTCCACTCTTGCATCAAACGCATCACAGAACGATCGGTATAGATTGCCGGCGCCGCACACTCTCCCCAAACCAGAAATCCTAATTTATCTGCCCAGTATAAAAAGCGTGGGTCTTCTGTTTTTTGGTGTTTTCGGCAACCATTAAATCCCATTTCTTTGGCCAATAAGATGTCTTGTTTAAAGTCCTCATCTGTTGGTGCAGTTAACAAGCCGTTCGGCCAATAGCCTTGATCGAGCACCAGCTTCTGATAGTAAGGCTTGTTATTTAAGTAGATCATACCGTTTTCTGTATGTATTTTACGCATACCAAAATAACTTTTTAGCTGATCGATGGCCTTCCCCGCTTCCCTAAGAGTCAATTCAACATCAAATAATTGCGGTTTTTCAGGTGTCCAAGACCAGCCTTCGTGGTGAAAATTCGTCCGAAAAATTTCTTGCTGGAAAATATCAACCGCAAAACTCAACTTAGAAGTGATAAAGTCTGCCTTTCCGCTAGTAACTAAAGCACCTTTAAAATAGATTTGATATTCTAAGACTACTTGTGGCTGTAACTGATTCAGTTCTACATCGATCTTAACGGCGCCAGCATCAAAATCACTCGTAAATTTCACCTGTTGCAGATGGGTTTCGGCAACTACTTCAAGCCAGACTGGCTGCCAGATCCCTGTTGAGTTTGTGTACCAGATTCCTGCTGATTCTTCTTCCCAAAATTGTTTCCCCCGTGGAATGCTTTCATCAAAATGTGGATCAAATGCTCGCACACTTAGTATTTGCTCTTGTCCAGATACTAAGGCATCCGTGATGTCTATATCAAAAGAGGTATGCCCTCCGCAATGATTTTTCACATGATTGCCATTGACAAACACATCTGCTTCATAGTCCACCGCCCCAAAATGCAAAAGGACACGACTTTTTTCAGGGACTTGCACATTGAAGGTCCGATAATACCATACAACGTCGTGCACTTCTCGAAGATCAATGCCGCTCAATGCACTTTGATAGACAAAGGGAACATTGATCTTGTACGGATAGTTTGCTTCATTTGTGTACCACTTTTCTTTTAAACCAAGATTTTGGTCATCAAAGGCAAATTGCCATTCACCATTTATGCTTAACCAATTCTCTCTCTCAAATTGCGGTCTCGGGTATTCTTCTCTACTCATATTTCCTCCAAAAACAAATTATTTTATGCCACTTTGCAACGACATTGACGCCATAAAGCTTTTTTGCGCCACCAAATACAATAAAAAGGTAGGGATCAAAGCCAAGATTGCTCCGGCAGTTCCAATTCCCGGATAGGTCATGTATTGCCCTTGTAGCAACTGCAGCCCTGGTGTAATCGGTAATTTATCAATATCGTTTATCACGATCGATGGCCACAAGAAGTCATTCCATGAGCCAGTAAAACTAAATAACGCAACCACCGTCAATACAGGTTTGATCAGTGGTAAGATAATATGATAAAAGATTTGAAACTCGTTGGCCCCATCGATCACAGCCGATTCATCCAATTCTTTAGGAATCCCTAAAATGAACTGCCGAACGAGGAAAATGTTATAAACACCTGCAGCCCCAGGAACGATGACTGCCAGAAATGTATTGGTCCAACCTAACGTATCAACGATTTTAAAATTCGGGATCAAATTGACCACCCCGGGAAACATCATCGTTCCTAACAATAGGGCAAAAATCAAATCTCTCCCCTTAAAGGTGAGTCGTGTATAGCCATAGGCTGCAAACGAGACGATCACCATAACCAACAGCGTATGTGAAGTTGAAATAATCATTGAATTCACAAACCAGCGGAACACAGGAGAAGAATCATTGCCTTGTAACAAGCCCAAAAAGTTAGTCAGCGTCCAATCTTGTGGAATCAAACTGAACCCAACCTTTTGAATCTCTGCCTCCGATTTAAACGAGGTAAAAATTGCCCATATCAAAGGAAAGAGCCAAATCACACAGACGATCGCTAGCAAAATAAAGGCAATTCTTTTCCCTAGTTTGTTTTCTCGCATCTTCTTCCCTCCTATCTTTCCATTTTTTTGATGACCATAAATTGCACAATCGAAACTGCCATGATTACAAAACCTAGTAAAATAGCCATCGCTGAAGAAATTCCTGCAACCGAGGTACTACTACCAAAAGCATTTTCTTGGATGTACATCATCAACACGCGAGTAGAATTGTTGGGTCCGCCACCCGTCAACATTAGTGGCTGACCATAAATATTAAACTGAGCGATGGTCGTCATGACCGTGGTAAAAACAAGCTGGTTGCGAATACTCGGCAAAGAAATACGGAAAAATTTCGTTATACTATTTGCACCATCTAATTCTGCTGCTTCTAACTGCTCTTTAGAGACGCCATTTAATGCAGCAACATAAATAATTAGATTCCCACCTAATGTCCACCAAATCGTCACGATCAAAATAGCGATCCATGCCCATGGTTGCGTGCCTACAAAATTGATGTCGATACCGAATACTTCTTTGATTGGCCCAAAAGATTTGCTCAAAAGGAACCCCCAAATAATCATGACGGCAGAGATTGCAAACAGTGTTGGCAGGTAGAGAATCGATTGAAAAAAACGCATCATTTTTGGTTTAGCAGATAATGCAACCGCTAGTAACAAGGGAATTACAATACATAACGGAACGGAGATTGCCGCAAAAAACAGCGTATTTTTCATTCCATTAAAAAATTGCGTATGATACAACGAGTCTTGATCAAACAAAATCGTTTGAAAATTATCAAACCCGACAAAAATCGGTGTACTGAACAGATCCCATTCAGTAAAAGAAACATAGATCCCAATCACTGCAGGAACTAAAAAGAATAAAAGAAAAAGGAGCATATGCGGACCAATAAAAACGATTGGCCAGCCATTTAACCTTTTTTTCATCAATACCCATCCTTCCTTGTATTTCTAGTGCAGCTCTCAACAAGAAACAACTGTGACAGCCCTTTAAGCCTATCAGAATTCCTCCCCTATCAAAAAATGGACTGAATTCTTTTTATGGTCGCTCTTCCTTCTGCCACAGCCTCTATGTGAGAAGATTATTTCATCTTTTCTTCTACAACTTTTTGGATCTCACCAAACGTCGTTTGAATATCTGCTTTTCCTGTGATCATGTCCCATGAGCGATTATCATATTCACCAAAGATATACGATAAGCCATCAACTGCGTTAACAGAAATTGCCGCTTGTCCTTTTTCTGTCTTCAATAAGAAGGATTGTGGCATCTCAACATATTCTTCATTGTCTAGCATAGCTAAGGAAGTAGGATTTGCACCTGATTTGACCCACTCTAATTGGTTTGCTTGTAACCAAGTCAGAAAGTCGACCATGCCACTTTTCTTTTCATCGGAACGTTCCTCGTTCGTTTTGAACATTGCAAACTGATCGACGCCTGAACCTTGAATGATATGTTCCGCATCCCATTGAGGAGTAAATGTTTGGCCCCAAGTGAAGTCACTGATTTCTTCCATATTACTTAGCATCCATGTTCCTTCTGGAAGAAAAATCAGTTGCTGGTTTGCAAAAAGTTTATTTGCATCTTCACCATCTGGGACCATGTAGCCGGCATCGTACAGATCCTTAAACTCTTGAACGGCATTGTAAGAAAACTCATTATCGATATTGATGTTTCCTTGTGCATCTTGCCATTCCCCACCCATTTGTTGGTAGAGATTCGAATAATTCTGCATGCCCCATGTATAGCCAAAACTATAGATACCATCTGCTTTTGCTTTTTCCCCAGCTTGTCTGATTTCTTCATACGTCACTACGCCATCATCCAACGCTCCTGGAACATATTTATCCACCAAATCTTGGTTGTAATACATCACCCACGAACCCATGGTTGCCGGAATCCCATATTGACTATCATCCACTACACCAGTGTCCCAAGCAGCTTCAACGTAGTTTTCCCGTGCCAATTCTGTCCCATCGATCATGTCATCCCAAGTTTCAAGCATCTCTTGGTGTTTGTACGTAGGCAAAGCTTCTGAGGCAATCAAAGCCAAATCAGGAACACCTTTCCCCGATTTCCCCGCAGTCGTCAACTTTGAAGTAAAGGTGTCACCTTGCATGCTTACTAACTTCACTTTAAAGTCTGGGTCTGTTTCATTGTATTGATCAATCGTTTTTTTGATTTTTTCACCGTCTGGTCCTGTCGTCGACGACCAAAGCAAAATTTCTGAATTATTACTTGAGCTACCACTCCCGCCACAAGCAGCTAACAACACTGTACATAATAAGCTTGTCCCTACTAAAACAATAGATTTACTTACTTTCATTTTTTACACTCCTTTTAATTTAACTAAAAAGTAAAATGACATCCAATTATCAATAAACATAATCGTTAGACTATCGTCAAATAATGTTTACACCGTAAAGTTACTATAAATATAAAGCGCTGTCAACATTATTTTAACAAGGTATAACCAAAAATTATATCATTTTACTATTTTGTAAATCCACAAGGTTATGTTATAATTAAACTATCTTTTCATTAAACATTTTAGTATAACGAGGTGATCGCTATGGAATTGGATTTAACAAACGCATCTTTACCGATCTACGAAGCACTGGCAAATGAAACTCGCTTAGCGATTTTAAGAGAATTAGGCGATAAGAAGAAAAGCATCAGTGAAATTGGACAAAAATTAGCAATCAGCAATGCTTTAATGACCAAACATATCCGTAAACTCGAAGAAGCTCAGTTGATCAAAACCGAAAAAGGATCGGGGCAAGACTGGAAGAAAAAATATTTGTCTCTAAAAACTGATTTCATCAATATCAATTTCCCAGCAAAAGTGTTTCCAGAAATGAATCTAACCTCCCAATCTGTGAAAATCGGCCACTTCACCGATTTTAAAGCTGAGCCTTCTTGTGGAATGGCGACCAAAGACCGCTTGATTGGCGCCTTAGATGATCCAAAATCTTTTCTGGATCAAGAACGTGTTGATGCAAGTATCATCTGGCTAAATAACGGTTTTTTAGAATACAAAATCCCAAATCCTTTGAAAAATGGTGAAAAAATCGAATTACTGGAAATCAGTATGGAGATTGCTTCAGAGTTCCCAATTTCGAATAACTATTGGCCCAGTGATCTTTCCTTTTACTTAAACAATCACTGCATCGGTAGTTACACCGTACCAGGAAACTTTTCGGATGTCAGAGGTTCTCTGACTCCGCAATGGTGGATCGATGAGTTCAGTCAATATGGATTGCTTAAGCATTTACGCATCAATCGCTATGATACTTCCCTCGATGGAGAAAAATTAACAGATCACAACCTGAATGAAATCGACTTAGACCACAGTGACTTTTTCACCTTTAAAATTGCTGCACCTGCAACTGCCGAAAACGCTGGTGGTTTGACCATTTTCGGCGATCGATGGGGAAATTATCCTCAAGATTTATTGTTCAATTTTTACGTATCGGAATGACTGTTGTCGTTTCATTACACAAAAAAAGCACGTAGCGAAGAGAGATCACTCCCTCAGCTAGTGCTTTTTTCTATTCTCTTACGCTGTGGCAAAAATGCGTTCAATCAACTGCATCACTGCTCGGACTTCTTCGTTTTTAACGATAGGTTCGGCACCGTTGCGTACAACGTTGTAAAAATTCTTGTAGAAAGGTTCAAAATCCGCTTCGGCTTTCGGGAAAGGAATCTCTTTGGCGGCCAATTCCGATGGCGGTGCCATCGTTTTCGTCAAGCCAACGCCTGCTTGAACTGGTTTTGGTGCGGCCACGTCTTCGCGACCTGTTGCCTGAACCATTTCACCATTTAGATCCCAATCGGTGATGGTGGCTGTTCCTTCCGTTCCTTTGATGTACCAGCGAGGCAATTGCGTGTAATTGGAGGTTCCAACTTCCACGATTGCTTTGACCCCATTTTCAAAGGTAATCAAAGCGAAGAACCCATCATCGACTTCTTCCCCCAACACAAAGCTAAGATCCGCTTTGACGTCTTTCACTGGGCTGTCGATCAGCCATAGCATTTGATCTAGCAAGTGAACGCCCCAGTCTAAGAGCATTCCCCCGCCTTGTTTTTTCACATGACGCCAGTCTCCTGGGATGCCGTTTGCCCCTTGGACCCGTGATTCTAATTGGAACAAATCGCCGATCTGTCCATTACGGTACAGTTCGCGTACAAGTAAAAAATCAGGATCCCAACGGCGGTTTTGGTGAACCATAAAGGTATTGCCGGTTTCTTGGGCAACCGCCACGATCTCATCTAGTTCCGCAGTATTCAGCGCAACAGGCTTCTCGCAAACAACATGTTTGCCTGCTCTCAATGCAGCGATCGATAACTCTTTATGCAAGTCATTAGGTGTGGCGATCAATACTGCTTCGATCGTCTCATCGGCTAAGACTTCATCATAGCTTTTAAAGATCTTATGGCCTTTTTCTTGTGAGATCGCTTGACGTTCTTCATTGATATCGTAAGTTCCTACGATGTGGATTCGTTCGTTTTCATTTGGTAAGATATTGTGGACATGGTACGCACCCATGCCGCCATATCCGATTACTGCAAAATTGATTGCACTCATGTCTGACACTCCTCGGTTTTCTTCTTATGCCCACCACATGGATGAAGCTTCTTCACGGATCATAATCGTCTTCAAGTTGCTGATGGCACGAGTCAGTCCTTCATCAATGGACATGATTGGATCTTCATGTTCAATACTCAAGACATAATCATACCCATAAATTCTAAGCGCAGAAATAATATCTGACCAGACTTGTAAGCTGTGGCCGCAACCGACTGAACGGAAGGTCCAAGCTCGGGTTTTGACATTGCTATATGGCTGCATGTCCGTCAAGCCATGCATGTTGATATTATCTTGATCCAAATACGTATCTTTGGCATGGAAGTGATGGATCGCATCGGCTTCCCCTAAGATTTTGACCGCTGCCACTGGGTCGATCCCTTGCCACCATAAATGACTTGGATCCAAGTTGCAGCCGATGGCTTTACCCGCAGCATCCCGCAGTTTCAACATCGTATAAGGGGTATGTGCCAAAAAGCCACCATGAAGTTCGATCCCAATTTTAACACCAGCCGCTTCCGCTTCCGTGTTGATGCCTTTCCAATAAGGAATCAGTTTTTGTTCCCATTGATAATTATAATTGTCATCGTATTCCGTTGGCCATGGCAATACTGGCCAGTTGACTTGTGTATCTGTTGCATTTCCGCCTGAAACGCCTGAAAATCCGTTCACAACAGGTACATTCATTAAGCTGGCTAATTTGATGGTTTTGCGCAAAAGTTCATCGGCTTCTTGCGCTTCTGCTTTTAATGGAGAGATTGGGTTGTTGTGACAGCTCAAAGCTGAGATTTCCAATCCTTTATCAGCTAATTTCGCTAAGTATTCTTTTCGCTCTGCTTCACTTGCTAGTAAACGGTCAATGTCTAAGTGGGCATTGCCTGGAGAACCACCGGTACCGATCTCGACGGTTTGCAGCCCTTTTTTCGCTACTTCATCGATCATTTCTTCGAAGCTAAGTTGATTGAATAACGGGGTAAAAACACCTAATTTCATTTTCTTTCCTCCTCAATTGCTTGAAAATGCCCATATGTTGGGTAACGATTTTCTGTTGGTGCACACCAGCGAGCCGCATTTTGGATCACTTTTTGCACTTTGGGATTGTAATAGCTTGGGAATGTCTCATGACCAGGCTGGAAATAGAAAATCTTGCCATTCCCACGGCGGAATGTACAGCCGCTGCGGAAAACTTCACCACCAGGGAACCAACTGACAAAGATCAATTCGTCCGGCGCTGGAATATCAAAGTGCTCGCCATACATTTCCTCTTGCTCTAGTTCGATCCATTCGCCGACTCCTTCAACAATTGGGTGGCTTGGATTGACATTCCAGATCCGCGCATGCTGATCGTCTACTCGCCATTTCAAATCGCACGACGTTCCCATCAAGGTTTTAAAGATTTTCGAAAAATGACCAGAATGCAAGACGATCAGTCCCATTCCTTCCCATATACGCTGCTGCACACGAGCAACGATAGCATCATCGACTTCTTCGTGCGCCATATGACCCCACCAAACCAACACATCCGTGTCAGCCAATACTTGCTCCGTCAACCCGTGTTCTGGTTCATCAAGGGTCGCCGTTCGCACTTGGAAATCATCCTCTTCTAAAAACTTGGCAATTTGACCATGGATTCCTTCTGGATACATTTTTTGGACGGTCTCATTCGTTTTTTCATGACGAAACTCGTTCCATACCGTAACGTGGATCATTGGTAGACCTCCTCTACGATGTTTTTTAATTGCAGATAATCAATCCCGCTGGCTTCTAAAGGAGCGAATTTTTGAAACGCTTCCTGCTCGACGATCAACCATGGTAGTTCTAATGCTTTAGCTGCTTCTACATACGACTTGAGTGGTAAAATCCCATTGCCGATCTCGGTGCTTTCCTGCGGCTGCTCTTGCATATCTTTGATATGAACCAAGCCGACCTTCGTTTCGCGTTCCTTTAGCCAAGGTAAAACAGCCACGTTTGCAAAGGCTAACCAGTAAAGGTCGGCTTCCAAACGCAGTTGCGGATTGTCTTTGATCAGTTCATCGATCATAGATTCTCCAGCAACTTCAGTAAATTCATGGGCATGGTTGTGGTAGTAGCAAGTCAGCCCTTCTGCTTGCAACTTTTTGGTGATCTGGGTCAGCTCCGCAGCAAAAGCTTGCCATTTTTCCAAAGAATCAAAACTGGCATACGGAATCACGATCCGTTGATTGCCAATCGTTTTTTCAAAAGCGACGGTTTCTTCAAAACGATCTCGCAATACTTCAAACGGGATATGGGAAGCCGCGACCGCCAAATCCAACTGCTCAAGCATTTCTTTGATCTGAGCAGCACTGTGTCCATGATAACCGGCAAATTCAACACCGTCATAGCCGTTTTGTTTAACTGTTTTCAACGCTTTAAAAAGATCTGTCTTGCAGTCCTCTTGAATACTCCAAAGCTGTAAAGCGATTTTCGGTTTTGTCATTTATGCTCGCTCCTTTTCTTCCAGCAGTTCTTATAGATAGACTGGCTCACCGGTTTGCGATGATTTGTAGATCGCTTCTAAAATCTCCGTCACGACCATTGCTTCTTCAGGTTTGACCACTGGTTCGGTATCGTTGATGATCGCATGGATCCACGATTGTGCTTCTAAAATTTCTGGCGTCTCGCCGTTTCCTTCATAAAAATCAACGCCGCCTGTTTCAAGTTCGATATTTTTTTCATACAGCAAGCTGTGGTCTTCTCCGTTGATGGTCAAACCGTTGTTCATATCCGCACCCGCTTTGCTGCCCATCAGTGTCGTTTTGGCTTCTTTCACATCCAAGCTGTTGAGCGCCCAGCTAGCTTCTAAGAAAATCGTTGCGCCATCTTCCATGACCACAAAACCAAAGGCCGAATCTTCTACTGAGAATTTCTCTGGATCCCAAGGGCCCCAAGCATTTGCAGCATTTTTTGTTTGCGACAACTCATGATACGCTTTTCCGACAACAAATTTTGGTTTGTAATTGTTCATCATCCATAAGGTCAGATCCAATGCGTGGGTACCAATATCGATCAACGGACCGCCCCCTTGCGCTTCTTCATCAAGGAAAACACCCCAAGTTGGCACAGCCCGACGACGGATCGCATGAGCTTTCCCAAAATAAATGTTTCCTAACTGTCCTTCGGCGCACACTTCATGAAGATAACGAGAATCTTTTCTAAAACGGTTTTGGTAGCCGATCGTGAGTTTTTTCCCTGTTCGGTTAGCTGCTTCGATCATTGCTTTGGCTTCTGCCGCTGTTTTTGCCATTGGTTTTTCACACATGACATGACAATCCGCTTCTAGTGCGGCAATCGTCAACTCAGCATGTGAGGCGTTTGGTGTACACACATGGATCACATCTAGATCGGCTTGTGCCAACATTTCTTGATAATCGCTGAATACTTGGGCATCTTCGGTCCCAAATGCTGATTTCGCTTCAACTGCACGTTCAACCAGCAGATCACAAAAGGCAACCATTTCTACTTCTTCTACTTGAGACAAGGCAGGCATGTGCTTGCCGTTTGCGATCCCACCGCACCCAATGATTCCAACTTTAACTGTCATATCTTTCCTCCTGAAAACGCTTATTATTTTCTACCCCCTCATTATAGCGAAACATCGAAAGCAGTTCTTCCCAGTTTCCATTGAAAAAATTCCCGAAAATTATCTTATGAAACTTTAACAAAAAGAACCACTCCACAATTTATGCAAAGCGCTTAAAAAAACACTATCGAGAAAAAAATAGTGCCAAATTGACAAAAAAACAGTCGACAAGCAAAGGCTCATCGGCTGTTTCTATCAATTTTGATTCAGTTGTTTCTGGTACTGCAACGGTGATTGACCAACGGCTTCCTTAAAGACATGGTGAAATGTTTTGACACTGGCAAAACCTGCTTTTTCAGCGACTTCTGCCATGGGGATCTTTTCATTGGCCAAGATAAATTTGGCTTGATTGATGCGGTATTCCGTCAAAAACTGCATGAAGGTCTTGCCAGTATTGGTTTTAAAGAAACGCGTGAAATAATGGGGACTAAACCCTACATGTCTTGCGGTGTCCTCCATCGTCAAGACTTCTTGGTAATGAGATTCGATGTACTCAAAGACATCATTCAGACGCTGCAAGGTTTCTTTGTATTGTGCGGCCGTTCGTTTTAGCGGATTGACGGCTTGTTTGCGCTTTGGCAAACCTTGATAGCACTCCCCAATCAACTGGTAAAGCAGCCCGAGAGTCAAATAACGCTTCCCAACAACATTCTCCTCTTCCAACTGATACAACTCGATCAAGAGACCTGTTATTTTTTCCGTAAAACTCGTTGGCCAATTTTTGCTGTGGGGCTCCCCTTCTTCAAAGAGTGTCATCAAGGATACTTCATTTTCTCGCAGCAACGGCTCTTCAAAAAGCTGCATATCAAATTGATAGACATAGCGTTCACTCTCAGGCGATGCTAGAAAATAGTGGGGTTGCCCGCTGGAAAAAAGATACAGATCCCCTTCCTCCAACTCAATGATCGTATCGTCAACACCAATATTGACCGTGCCACGCTTAGCGTAAATGATCTCGATTTCTTTATGGACATGGGGATAAACGATGGTCAAACCATCATTTAGAAACGTTCGAAAACGAAATTCACTTTCAAATTCAGGAATTTCAAGATACATACTCATGGCTGACCGACTCCTTCGCTCTATTCTTATTTATTATAAGCGAAAAATTGCCTAAGAGAAAACCTTTTCTCAGCCAATCATAGTTTCTTCTGCTTTTTTGTGGTATCGTATTCAAGAAAAGGAGTCTTGTTTATGAATTATTATGATCAACATCTGCATACATTTTTGTCTTTTGATTCAGATGAACAGTTTGAGAATTATCTAGCTTACCAGCCTGCCTACTTCGTTGCGACAGATCATTTCGATTTGAAGAACCCCTATTCGGGATTCCGTGATGATATTCCTGACTATGAATTACTAGTAAAAACCCACCAGAAGCTGCAAGAGACCACAGCGACGAAACTCTTAAAAGGCATCGAGATTGGTGTCGTGCCTGGTCAAGAACAAGAAATCTTGCGCTATCTTGAAAGCCATCCTTATGACTTGAAATTGATCAGTATCCATCAAAACGGTACCTTTGATTATATGGACGATGCCGTGTTGACGAAGGACAAATTTGCAGTCGCCAAACAATACTTTGACCAAATGGCCCACGTGTTGGACTCGTTTCCAGACGGGCATATCGTGACCCACTTTGATTATGGCTTGCGTCGTTTCCAATTTACAGCTGAGGAATTGGCCGCCCATTTTGAAACAGAGTTAACGACGATCTTCAAAAAAATCGTTGCCCGTGACTTAGCGATGGAAATCAACGCGAAGAGTTTTGGCCCCTATCAAAATGCCCACCTTTATCAATATGCTATCCCGCTGTATCAAAGTGTCGGGGGTAAATTGTTCACCCTCGGCTCTGATGCCCATAAAGCCAGTGACTATCGGTTAGATTTTGCAGCGATGAGCGAACTACTGCGTTCCTTTGGTGTCAATCAATTAGCGGTCTTTCAAGGTAGTGAACGGTTTATGGCGGATCTGCCGACAGAATAAGCTTATTCTTTGACTATCATGCAAAAAAATTAAAAATGACCAGCCAAGGAAAGGATGATTCCAGCTTCATTAGCAATCATCCTTTCCTTGGCTGGTCATTTTAGACGTGCGTATTATTTAATGGTTTTCAATCCTTGCACATTCAGGTCACGAAAATCAATGATCGTTTGATCCGCTGGCAGATCTTGCGCAGGGAATGCTGGATTTGCAAAACCAATACAGTACATCCCCGCAGCTTTTGCAGCTTTACAGCCATTGATCGTATCTTCAATGACGATACATTGCTGAAGGTTCGTGCCCAACAAAGACGCTACTTTCAAGAATACGTCGGGAAAAGGTTTCGAGCGTGCTACCTCTTCACTACTGACGATCTCAGTAAAATAGTTTCGCAACTGCAATTGATCCAGGTTCTCCTCAATCTCTTTTTTGGGAGAAGAGGAAGCAACACCAAGCTGAAAGTTCGCTTCTGCTAACTGCCGAATCAATGTTTGCACATGAGGAATCGCTTTGACGCCATCACGTGTGATCAACGCTTTTCTTCTGAGATTCATTTCTTCAATGTACGCTGAAACAGATTTTTGTAACTGTAATTCTTCCTTCATTTTTTCCCACATAAATTCTGCAGTGGTCCCCATGAACTGATAGTGATACGGCTCATCTACAAGGTGTCCTTCACTATGAAGCATCGCTGTTTTTGATTCTAAAAACGTATACTCAGAATCTACGATAACCCCATCCATATCAAAAATTACCGTTGGCATCATTGGCATAACCCCTGAATCGATGGCGACTCAAATGTCTCGACCCAGTCATTGTGAAAGTCCGTTATTGCTTTTTGAATGGAAGGCATGGCTAATCCTTGTCGATAGATGTCTGGATCAGCAGTGAGCGCATGTGCCCCTGCACGAATCGCGCGATTCATTTGCGCAGTGTTCTTAAAGCTTGCAGCAAGGATCTTACTTTGTGCTTGAGTGGTATGAATCGCTTGTGCCAATGATTCAATGACTGTTGGTGCATCAACATTGATATTTTCCATACGGTTATAGTATGGCGCCAAATAATCGACTCCAGCACCAATCGCTAAGAACCCCTGTAATTCGGTATAAATGGCTGTAGCTGTTAAATTGAATTCACGCTCTTTTAATCGTTTGATGGCTTCTAACCCATTTTCATTGACAGGGATTTTGATATAGACGTCGTTTCCCAGCTTATTGATAATCGTTTCTGCATCTAGAATCATCTCATCGACAGTTTCCCCAACCACTTGAACGTGTAAGGACGCTTCTCCGATTCGTTCTTTCACTGCTTGCAAATGAGTAAAAAAGTCGATGTTCCCCGCAGCTTTCAAAATCGTGGGGTTCGAGGTTACTCCTGCCAGCGGGAGTACCTTTTGATAGTAGGTGATTTCTTCAAGATTTACTGTATCCAAAAAGAATTCCATTGTTTACACTCCTTCAATCTTACGTTTTACTAGACAGTTTCCTTACTTAATACTGATTTTTGTTCCTTTTTCAATCACAGGGATCGTTTTTTCTTCTACATAAAGTGTGCCTGGTAATTCAGAGGTCGAACTGCCATCAAATTTAATCGTGATGTGTCCTAACTCTTGCAAATTCCTTGATACCACATCACCTACCGAGGTAATTTGATAGCTTTGATCATCGATCCATAATTTTTGTTCAGATGTAATCGTGCCATTCATTGGCTGTACTTCAATATTGTAACAATAGTCAGCTAATGCTGCCGGTGCATCTTTGCCAAAAAGAATGATCATATTTTCTTCGCGAAATAATTCTGCCTCCACACCGATTGAAAGAACTGTCGTAGTAAAAACTGCCATTTCTGCTTCCTCCTATACTGATTTAACTATAAAGTCCAAAACTTGCAAGCCATGCTACGAAGACCCGTGGTACACCATTTAAGAAACGAGAATAAAGAACAGAAGGTACCCCAACCTCAACCGTTTCCGCTTCTGCCTCTTCTAATCCTAACCCAACTGGAATGAAATCACAGGCATTTTGAGTATTGATCGCAAATAATGCAGGTAGAGCAAGTTGAGGTGGAATCGTTCCTTTACCGATCTCGACCCCAATCAGAGTTCCAATCACTTGACTGATCACTGCCCCTGGTCCAAGTAACGGGGAGAGAAATGGCAAGGAACAAATAAAGCCAATGATCATCAATCCCCAAATATTGCCAGCCAATGGCGCCATTACATTCGCAAAGAAATTTCCAACGCCTGACCCTTGAATGATCCCAATCAACAGGGAAACAAATGCCATGAAGGGAATGACGGTATTGATCATCGTCTGAACCCCATCTCGTGCAGATTGGTTAAAGGTCGCAACGACTTTCCCGGCGCCCATCCCGATCTTGGCAATAAAATTTTGCTGCTCGGCTTTTTGCTCCGTGATTTTTTTCGAAGTATCGTAGGTAAATTCCCGCTTAGGAGCTGTTGCTTCATTGGTGACAGTGATTGCTTCTTGCTCTTCGCTTAATGAAATTTGTTCGACCCCAACCGCCGAAACATAGATCTGTTCATTGATATATTGTGCTAATGGCCCGCTTTTCCCCGTTGCGACGACATTGATCGTCGGAATCCCTTTTTTGGGATAAATACCGCAACGTAGTGTGCCACCACAGTCAATGATTGCCAATGCAATTTCATCATCGGGAATCGATGTTTTAAAGCCATTGACTGCTTCCATTCCCGTTAATTCAACAATTTTATCAACGATTGCAGGTCGCTCACCACCACCAGTAATGTAAATAAATTTATGTCTTTCTTCTGTCGGCGTGATCACTAAGGGACCGCCATAACCACCGCTGCCTTTGACTACTCGTATACTTTTATACGTCATCTTGATTCCTCCTTATTCTGCCACTAGTTTGACCGTTTTACTCAAAGTGATGCCTTGCTGCTTACACACGTAAGCAGTCGTAAAGTCGGTGACCCAACCACCAATAAAGTTCATGATCATACCGACCAACAGATAACGAATCGCCAGCTCCATCGAGTTTAAGCCTAATGTTGTGATTCCTTGGGCAATACCCAACCATACAAAGAGTTCTCCCGGATTGATATGAGGAAATACCCCATTACTGGTGTGACAAAATTGCGCTTGTGAAGCATAATAGCTAGGTTTATAGTATTCAGGTAAAAAGCGAGCCATAGTAAACGACATTGGATTTCCTAACATAAAGGCAGATAGGAAAGGTAAAAGCAAATAGCGAGTAAAAGGATTTTTTGAAGATAAACGTGCCACTTTGGTCACGCGTTCTTCTCCTAAGAAAGCAATCAGCGTATTCATGGCGACCATCAGCATTAGCACCACTGGAACGATACCTGTCATCCATGAGATAAAGGTTTCTGCTCCGGTTTGAAAAAGGCTCATAAAACCTTCAGCAAATTTTGTAATATACTCCATTATTTTGCACTCCTTTTTTCTTTCATGTATATTTTCTCTTTCCATGTTTGTATTTGTATTTTCAACAGTGTTACAGGCGACACTCCTTGACTTTCGGTATAGTTCCCGGCTTCTGTGCGCAAATAGATTTCTCTGGCATTTTCCATCGCTTGAATCGTCAACTTGTTTTCTTTTTGCACATTGGGATGGTACTTATCGATATAATGAATATCTTCTCCTAGATAGACCGGCAGCTCTTTAAACTTCGCCAACACGGTTACCCCTTGCATCTTTCTGGCATCAAGAATGATTCCTGCTGGATCGACCGCAAATAAAACGATCGTTCCTGCTTTTATTTTCCCAGCTCTGCGTCCAATCGCTACCTTGCCTTTTTTGCGCAGTTGCTGATAGTTTTGATTAAAGTGTTTGATCTGTTTTAACCCAAAAAGAATTTGTAACAAATAGGCGCCTAAGGCAAAAATACCAAATAGATAAACAAAACTCATATAATCAACTCCTTCTGATAAAGCCATTCTTTCAATGCCAATAGATTTTCTCGGGCACTGATTTCTTCTCTGAAATCCGCGTTGCCAGCAATCGCAAATAATTCATCATAAATGCGCAACAAGTCTTGTTCGTTTTTCCCTGTCAATTCACTTGGAATACCTAACAAAAAAATCAGTTTGATATTGCCCTCAGGAGTAACCAATTTCCTTTTGAATACACCTATCGACAGAACGATTTTATCTGTTTGATCATTGATCGCATGGGGAAAGCCAATCTCAGAATCAAAAATCGTGGCATGTTTTTCCTCTCTTTGTCTGATTCGTTCCAAAAAGCACTCATCTACTATATGCTCCTTTGTTAATTCGGCGATCATTGACTGGACATTCTCTTGATAGGTCAAGTCAGGATCTAAGTGGTTAAAATGTAAGAGGATCGACTGCTTCCCTACTGACTGCAAGCGTTCGGCTTTTTCCCACTCATTGCGCAACCAATGATCGTCAAATAAGTTGGTCAATTTAATGATTGGACTTTTCACTTGCTCTAAATGTTTTAATGGAATCGTCGTAAAAATGGCGAAGTAATCGGTCAGATTTTCCTGCTGATAGGCTTCCTCTGATAAATGGGTGATGCGAATATCATTGCCTAAGACTCGTTCCAATTGACGACGAATGATCATCGCCGTACCTCTGCCACTGTGACAAACTACAGCAATTTGCTTTTTGGCTGGTTCGTTTTGTTGGCTTTTCAAAGCAAGTTCAAAATAAAGTGCTAGATAACTGATTTCGACTGTGGGTATGGTTCGACCAACCACTTCTTCAATCTCTTGTAGACCGACTTTGGCTAATTCATAGGCAAAGGGATATTGTCGCTCGATTTCGCCGTAAAACAAATCGCTTAATTTTGCTTGGACCACGATTCGGTTGATCATATACTTTAAGTGTTCTTTCATTTCTAAAAACAAAACTTTCTCATTGATATCCAAAACGAGCGTGCGATGGATTCGCTTTAGCATCGCTTTAAAGTACTGTTCGACTGCTGTCGGGACAACCGTACGCTCAATTAAGGAATTTGCAGATAAATTTAACGGGAACCAGAGAAAGTCCTGTTCTGTTTGACTTAAAGTCACTCGGTATTTGGTCTCTAGATGATAGATCAACTGCTCGATTTGTTCTTCTTCTTTGATGAAATTTGTATAACAATTCGGTATCGTCTCTAAATAATTCCCTTCAATGATCCTTTTCATGGAAATAGAAATCACTTTATACAGTAAACGACCATAATACTGCGGAATCCCTGAGAGAGAAATGATTTTTTGGATCATTGCTTGTGTATCGTTTTCTAAATAATTTTCATAAAAATAATCTTGTACATAATAGATGTAAAGCAAACGCAGATTAAATTCACTTCCTTTAATCTGAATTCCTCTGTTTGGCGTTCCGATTACTTCTGTATCAAAAGGTTTGAGTAGCTTTTTTAGCATCCGAAAATCATTATAGACAGTACTCCTACTGATCCCTAGCGCTTCAGACAGATCGTCAATTAAAATAAATGACTTTTCCTCGATCAATTGTTTTAGGATAAATGCCACCCGTTTACTTGCTGAGTTAAAATCGGTTTCTTTTTTTAACTTTCCAGCCAAAATGAGTTCAAATTCTTCAGCGTCTTCTACCTCAATCGAATAGCTCTTTTTCCTTTGCACGATTTTCGCAATACCAATTAGTTCTTCATTAAGCAGATCAATACTACTCTTTACTGTTTTTGAACTACTGCTCAACTTTTTCTGTAAATCAATGATTGAAATATCCTTATGGGTTATTAACAAGTCTAAGATTTGATACCATCGATTTACGAATGCCATTTTACCCCCCTATTTCTATCCCCTAGTTTTTCCTCCCGCTACATTTGTTGTCACTCCTGTAATATAACTGGATCGATCAGACAGGTAATAGCAGACCAAGTCAGCTACTTCTGTCAATTTGCCACTCCGACCTAGAGGAATTGTACTCGTTTTTGTGTATCCTTCTCGCAGTTTTTCAACTGTCGTCCCTCTTGTGTAAGCCAATGCCTCCTCATAGGCAGGCGTTCTCAAACCTGTTTCTTCCATGATGCCGGGTGCAATACCCACCACTCGAACATTTGATTTTCCTAATTCTTTTGCCCATGATCTTGTATAGCTATTGAGTGCCGCTTTGGTAGCAGCATATGCACTTTGCCCTTCAGATCCTTCAAGCCCTGATTCTGATGACATATTGATGATGACTCCAGATTTTTTATTGACCAATTCTCGGGCTACTGTTTGCGTCATTAGGAAAACGCCCTTTTGATTGATTGCACTCATCTTGTCAAAAATAGGATCTGATAATTCATATTTCCCATGAGGATCTTTCTTATCTACTAAAAGACGTGGAATATTGATCCCTGCATTGTTCACTAAACCATCGACAGTTCCAAACCGCTCAACGACTTTTTCTACACCTGACTCCACCTCTTCCCTTACTGAAATATCCGTTTCAACAAACAACAAATTGTCATGTTGTTGGGTAGCTTCTGTAAGGTCAAAATTTGCCACATTCACCCCTTGCTCTAATAAACTTTCAACAATCCTCTTTCCGATTCCTGAAGAACCTCCTGTTACGATCACGGTTTTTCCAGCTATATTTAACCAGTCTTTCATACGTCCCCTCCTACAATTTGATTACGCTTTCAGTATAAGCGTTGACCAATAATAATTAAGACAGGATTTTTTCAAAGATCTGGAAAAAAAGTGTACGAATTCACTGAATAATCTTCAGACCGTTTGCCTAAAAAAACAATGTAATTTTATTTTGCAACTGAAAGAATTCATGTTGAAGCGACTTCTATTCTATCCTATCTTCTCCTTAGATGGAGCCATCCACTCTTTTTTAAAGGATGGTTTGTGTACTAATCGCTCTCGATTTTTCCACAACAAAGCTACTCCAATAACAAGCAGTCAAAGAAAGAAAAACTCCTACCTTTTTCTTCCACAAAAAAAGCTTAGGAAAATTCCCTAAGCTAATTGAAACGATTGAAATTAGAGTGTATTAAAAAGGCGGAGATTGGTTAGTACGCTCCTTAAGAATGACCCAACTCGTTGACTTTTTCAAATGAAGACTTCGGCGAAAGTCAATCTCAGATATCCGTTTAACCGTCTGGAAGCCAGCATATGTTGACACCTTATTTCCCCAAGTTCAGATATTCCCATTGAAAGAAATCATTCAGTTGTTGCCTGACAAGAAGAAGCTGTTTCCATTAGCACTTCATTCAATGTTTCGATGTTTTTTCTACCGTCTGTTTGCATCCATTGTCTTGCAGCAGCTTCTCCTTTAGTGGCAAATACCTTAACACCATCTGCCCAAGTTGCTCGCCCGCATAATACACCATTGAAGGTTGAACCAGCTGCTTTGGCAAAACGGAGGGTTTCTTGAAAAAGCTCCGCACTGACGCCCCCGCTAAGAAAAATAAATGGACAAGCAGTCATTTGGCTTTGTTCTTTAAAGAATGCTGCAGCCTCTTTTTGTGTATAGACAACTTCATTTCCGAACCCTTCAACAAACTTCATATTGACAGGAACTTCTACTTTCAAAACAGCCACGTTATAGCGCGACTCCGCAAAAACCTTCATCATTTGATTGACTTTATGTGGTTTGATCGTTGCATATTCTTTCGATGTGTTATCCGAAATGGTCGCATCATAGGAGACTAGCTCTAAGAAAAAGGGCAGCCCTTCCGCCAGACATTCAGAACCGATTCGTTCTATATAAGCTTTCTTCTGATCGTTGATCGCATCGCTTTCGTCTACATCATAGTAGAGTAAAAACTTACAGGCATCTGCTCCTGCCTCTTTGAGCTTCTTGACTGACCAATAATTTAACGAGTCTGGGAGTCTCCCAGGCGTCGTTGCGTCATACCCCGTTTTTTCATAAGCCATCAATAGACCAGTTTGCTGAGCGCGTTCTTTTGCTGCCGGAAGTCCGTATTCTGGATCTAATAAAATAGCCGATGCATAGGGTGTTAGTTCTTCAGAGACGATGGTTTTAAACTGCTCGATCGCTGCATCCGACACTTCTTTTTTATATTGACTTAGCATCCTCTTTAATGCGCCTCTTTGATCGATCGCTAAGGCACTGATGATTCCTTTTGAATTACAAAGTTTTGTTACTGCTATCGGTTGCTTCATTGTCGTAGTCATTTTTTCAATTCCCTTCTAGATACTGATTCATTACTTGTAGTAAAGCTGTTTTAGAAGTAGTTGTTTGGATCGCTTTTTTAAACTCTTCTTTCATCAGCATCCTTGCCACTTGAGATAAAATCGTAAGGTGGGTACTCCCAGCTTCATTCTCTGGTATAAACATAGCGATGATCGTATGGATTTTTTGTCCGTCTAAACTGTCCCAATCGATTGCTTCTCTAAGTTTGATTACACTAATAAATGGTCGTCTAATAACACTGCTCTTCGCATGAGGAATGGCAAAACCATCCATCATGCCTGTAGAGCCTTGTTCTTCTCGAAGGATAAATGCTGCTTCCACTTCTGAAGCATTCGTAGCATCGCCTTGTCTCCGACTTTCTTTTGCTAGAAATGATAAAGCTTCTGCTTTATTCTTTAAGAGGGAATCGATAAAAATATATTCTTCCGTAATCATGCTTTCACGTCCATTCTCTGTTTGGCAACTTTTCTTTTTTGAACCAATCCTAGCAACAAACCACCTGCGATCGATCCTGCCAAAATCGCACTTACCCATAAAAGACCATGAGTAACAACGGGTAATACCAGGAAGCCACCATGAGGTGCAGGCACTTGCACTTTGAAGAGATATGTCAGTACAGCAGCAATCGAAGAACCAAACATCATGATCGGTAACACTCTCAGCGGGTCTTTTGCCGCAAAAGGAATCGCTCCTTCTGTAATATGTGTTGAGCCTAAGATAAAATTGACTAATCCAGCATTTTTTTCATTTGCATCAAAATACTTCCCAAAGAATAAAACGGCAAAACCTGTAATCAATGGTGGGGCAATGCATGCTGCCGAAACTCCTGCCATGAAACTAGTATTTCCTTGTGCCAATAAAGCAGTACCTGTTACATAAGCTGCTTTATTGATTGGTCCTCCCATATCGAATGCACACATACAGCCAACAATAATTCCTAATACAAAGGGACTAGAGTTTTCGAAACCAGCTAAGAAGGACATCATTGCTTCGTTGATTGTTGCCATCGGTCCTGACACAAAGTCCATAATCAGTCCTGTAATCAAGACTCCTAAAACAGGATAAAGAAAAATTGCTTTCAAACCATCTAATGATTTAGGTAAAAGAATCAATGCCTTCATCAGACCTAGCACGACATAACCGGCTAAGAAACCTGAAACGATCCCACCTAAGAAACCAGTGCCGCCGTCTGCCGCGATCAAGCCCCCAACAAACCCAACCACTAGTCCTGGTCGTTTCGCGATGCTCTCCGCAATAAATGCTGATAGGATCGGGACCATCATACTCATAGCAAAACCACCGATTCCATTGAGTCGGGCAGCAAATTCGTTGTACTGAGCGTTAGTTGGATCAGCCGAATAAATCCCCCAAAGAAATGAAATAGCAATCAAGACTCCCCCACTGACCACAAACGGCAACATATGAGAGACACCATTCATTAAGTTTTTGTAGATCGTATGTCCAATCCCACTGACGGCTACTTCTTCTTTATCGGTCGGAACAGATTGCTTCGACTGTTTGATTTTCCCTGCACCCTCTAAGGCATCAGCGATCAATTGATCCGCATTGCGAATGCCCGAAGCTACCGGGACATCAATGATTTTTTTGCCTGCAAAACGTTCGGCTTGAACATCTTTATCAGCCGCGATAATGACTGCGTCGGCAGCTTCGATCTCTTTAGCAGTCAATGCATTTTCTATCCCAATCTGTCCATGAGTCTCTACTTTGATCGAAATGCCTCGCTTCTTAGCGGCTTGCTCTAATGCTTCTTGTGCCATATACGTATGCGCGATCCCCGTCGGACATCCCGTCGCAGCTACTATCTGAAATTTTGTCATTTATGGACTTCCTTTCTATGAACATGTATTTGCGCTTCCAATTCAGGGATATCTAAAAAGTCAGTCAATCCCTTTTTAAAAGCAGTTGAACTTCCCGCTGCAATACTTCTTTTCAATGTATGAGAAACCTTCTCCTTGCGAACCATCCCAGCAATAAAGGTCCCTAATAAGCTGTCTCCCGCACAGGCTGTATTTACCACTTTGCCTTTTGGAGCATTAGCGATCAGACAAGTTGCTTCATTTAAAAAAATCCCCCCCTCACTTCCTAAAGACAGCAACACATTTTGCGCTCCTTCTGCAATTAACATTTGACCGTATTTCTGATAATCTTCGGGTGCGATCGTGGCGACATCAAATAGTGTCGCTAACTCTTCTTCATTTGGTTTGATTAAGTAAGGACGATACTGCAAACATTCCCGAACTTCCTTATAACTACTATCAATAATCAGCTTGACTTCTCGTTCCTGACAGATTTTACTGATCTCAATCAAAACCGTCGGCTGAACACCTTTTGGCAAACTCCCAGAAACACAGAGAAAATCACCTGGAACAAGAGTCTTGATTTTTGCTAACAATCGTTCCACATTTTCTGGACTGATCGCTGGTCCTTGATTGACCAATTTATATTCTTTGTTTTCTTCGTTGACTTGTGTAAAGACATTGATCCTTGTCATTCCATTAACCGCTACAAAATCGTTCTTGATGTGCTTTTCGCTTAAAAAATCTTCAATATATTTTCCTGTAAAGCCACCACTAAATCCTAAAGCAGTGCTGGGAATACCTAGCATTTTCAAAATAAGAGAAACGTTCACCCCTTTGCCATTGGCTTGGATATCATCATCTAGTGTACGATTGACAACTTGAGGCAAAAGCTGTTCTGTTTCAATAAATAAGTCAATCGCTAAATTCATCGTGCATGTGTAAATCGTTCCCATAATTGTTCCTCCTTGCTGTACCTTAAGTATGCACTGTTTCTGAATGTACATGTTTTCTAAAACGATCCATTCTGTTGAAAACATTTTCAATCTTGTTTGATTCCATTTGATTTTCAGATACAATCACACTAAAATAGCGATAAGAGGTGGCAAGATGGACAACAAATTAAGTGAAGCAGAACTATTTTTATGGAATTACATTACGCAAAACCTTTCAGAAATTCCGAGCCTTTCGATTATCAAACTAAGTGAACTGGCAAATGTTTCAACGACAACGATCGTCCGAACCATGAAGAAAAAGGGCTATGAGGGCTACACCTCTTTTAAACATCATTTAAAAGAGCAATCGAATATGACCTTGAATTTTTCAAACGTGGAGATGGTGGATGAAGAGATCCGTCGCTCCATTATTAAAAATGAACAAGAAGTCATTCGTACCTTAAATATGCTGGATACGGGCACTATTGAAGATGCGATCCAAAAAATATACAACGCGAAACGAATCGTTATTTTTGCACGGGGCTTTTCAGAATTGATTGGGGAAGAAATGAAGACAAAATTTCAACTGGTGGATAAATATTGTGAGTTGTACACTGATCCCAATATTATCACTACGATCAGTAAGCGTTTACGCAAAGAAGATACCGTGATTTTTGTTTCATTAAATGGGGAAACCGAAGAATTAGTCATCGCGGCTCAAAATTGTTACGACAAAGAAATCGGATCGCTTTTGATCACCGCCTCAAAAGAAAGCCGCTTGCTGGAATTAGTCGAGCTTTCTTTGATTGGCTTCAAATCAGAAATTTCCTTTTTCCCTGATTATGAAGTCCGCTCACGACTGCCCTTATCGGTCATTGCTCGAATATTGTTGGATTCTTATGCGATTCGCATCAAGAAAAAATAAGCAGACTCACTCGAAATCAATAAAAAAAGTCTTTTCGCCCTCATAGTGTTTCTGCTATGAGCGAGCGAAAAGACTTTTTTGCTGAATGATTTGGATGCAGTCTCTTAAAATCGCTACTGACTGCTAGCGATTTTAAGAGTTATTACCTTCGCAGAAGTGTTTACTCTGCTGCTAAAATATCTTCCTTGGCATGGATCATTTGAGTCAAAAAGTCACAATAAGGCGTTGGCACTTGGTACTTGCGGCCTTTTCGTGAGATTGCGCCATTGATATAATCGATCTCGGTTTTGCGATGATTATTGATCAAATCTTGATACATGGATGGATAGTGCATTCCGATGCCTTCTGGATCATAGGTTTCCTCAATATGGTGGACTACTTCGGATACATCCAGTTGAACAGATTCATGGGTAGCAACTGCCGCAAATTCTTCCACAATCGTTTGGACCATCGCACGCGCCGTTGAGGTTTGTCCGAATTGGGCAATATTCACATTTAAAATCGAACACAAACCATTTAGTGTGCCGTTGACACAGGCTTTGCGATAGATGGAGTAGCGAATGTTCTCAGAATAAGACGCATTTAACCCAGCATCAGCCAAGACTGCCGCTAATTGACGGGCATCTTCTTCTTTGCCCGGTTCGATATTTTGCAGTTCTACAGAACCATCCCCAAACAAGCGAACATTACCAGGACCAATCAAGTCCGCCGTCCAAATGGTATTTCCTAAAAAGATTTTATCCGTGCTGACATATTTTTCAATCGTGTCCTCATGACCGATCCCGTTTAATAAGCATAAGACTTTCGTTTGCTCTCCGATCATCGGTTTGATCGTTTGCATCATTTGATCCAGTTGCATCGCTTTAGTAAAGACCAGGATCAAGTCTGCTTGTACAGTCGTTGGGATCTCATTTTGCGAATAGATCGAAAAAGGGACTGCGATCTCTTCACCGTTTAAGTTCGCTCGTAATCCGTGTTCACGGATCGCTTCGATATGCGCCGGCCAGCCGTCGATCAACGTGACGTCATTTCCGCCTCTTTTTAGCATAATAGCAAAACGGCTGCCCATAGCACCTGCACCAGCAATAACAATTTTCATCTGAATTCCTCTTTCCTCTTCCACAATTAGGTATAGTTTACTCTAAAATCGTGAAATATGCGAGAGCCTTGCGTTTTTTCTCGATAGGAAAGAAAAAAGAACAATTGGAATAGTTAGATTTTTCAGATAATTAAAAAACGGTTGTTTCCAATTTTGTCCATTCAAAAAAGTCGCACGGAAGATTGAAAACTTGACTGAGCTAAACCAGTTTTCGGACTCACGTGCGACCCTTCTATTCAATTATTTCCTGTGAAACAGTTGTCGTTTTAGGCAGTGACTGTTTCATTGTTTGTTGTAAAGTTTTTTAGCCGTTCAGCTTTTTCCGCTTCTGTGATCCCATGTTGTTCCACGTAACGGTTGTGTTCGTGGATGGCACAATCATAGCTACAGGCACCTAAATGGGCAGCTTGATTTTCTTCAGAAGTCAAAAATTGGCGATTGCATTCTGGGTTGGCACAGTTTACATAGCGCTCGCAAGGTATGCCATCAAACCAGTCGCGACCGATAACTTTTTTATCCACATGATTGATTTCCACACTAATGCGTTCATCAAAGACGTACATTTTGCCATCCCAAAGCTCGCCTTGAACTTCTGGGTCATTCCCATAAGCAAAGATACCACCATGAAGTTGGGCCACATCATCAAAGCCTTCTCGCAGCAACCAGCCTGAGAATTTTTCACAACGGATACCACCAGTACAATAAGTAACGACTTTTTTATCCATAAATTTTTCTTTATTATCGATGATCCATTGCGGCAACTCACGGAAGCTGCGGATATCGGGACGAACGGCTCCCCGGAAATGGCCTAAGTCATATTCATAATCGTTACGGGCATCGATCACCACGGTATCTTCATCTAACAAAGCTTCTTTGAACGCTTTAGGATCTAAATATTTTCCAGTCATTTCTAATGGATCGATGTCATCTTCCAGGTTCAATGAAACCAATTCTTTGCGCGGACGAACGAATAGCTTTTTAAACGCATGTTCTTCTACTTCATCGATTTTATAAAAAATCCCTTTAAAACGGGGATCAGCTTCCATTTTTTCCATATAGCGATTTGTTGCTTCAACCGTTCCAGAAAGCGTGCCATTGATCCCTTCATTGGCTACTAAAATACGGCCCTTGATGCCAATTTCTTTTCCAAATGCTAAATGCTCCTTGGCGAAGCTTTCCGGATCTTCAATTGTTGTATATTTATAAAATAATAAAACGCGGTATGTCAAACCAATTCCTCCTTTTTTTGCACCCTACAGTATAGGTTATCGCGTGACAAAAAACGAGTTTTATGCTTGTACCTTTTCACACAATCTTTTTCTTTGAGCAAACAGTGTCATGGATTGGTTTTATTGAGCTCTGCCACGAAAAAAGCTGTGACTTGATCCATCGTTTCTCCACGCACCAGATGGCGTTCTTCTCGCGAGATAAACTGCAGATTTGCTTCTGGATTTTCTGCCACAAAGGCTTCCACATCAGCATAAGGAATTTTCTCGTCTTGGGTACCATGCCAAAATAAAAGGGGACGCTGTCCTAATTTCTCTGGTTGAGAAGACAGATCGTAAGCATCCATCCAGCTTAAAAGCTGACCATAATCCTCGGGTACAAAGAACCCAGCAGCGCCGGCGTGCATTTGGATGCGGTCACGGTATTTCAACATGGAAGGAGAACCCATGATACAAGCTGCCGCTGTGATTTCTGGATGCTGGCATAACAAACCACACGTGGTCATCCCTCCCATGGAGACACCGCCAACTGCGATCTGACCGTTGACCAAACCAAGATTTTCAAAAAAATCGACTAAGTAAGAAAACTCAAATAGATTGGTTTGGATACTTTGCCAAAAAGTTAAAGAAGGAATCTCCGATAGCTGGGTCTTGCGCTCCCCATGATTGGCTGCATCTGGCAAGACCACCCGAAAACCTTCTCTAGCCAACTTTCTGCCTTGTGTCAACACTAATTCTTTGCTCGTCTGCCAACCATGATAGTAAATAATCAATGGCAGCGGTTCATAAATCATTTCTTCTGGTACGACTTCTAAGACCGGAATATTCCCGATTTTTCTTTTTCGAACAGCTAATTTCATTCTTTTCCACCTCAGCTTAAGTATACAAAAAGTCGCCAAAAGCGCCACTGATACGCTGTAAAAAAAGATCATACCCGAAGAGTATGATCCGTTTTTTCGTTTATGAATGTAAGACCGCTTCTCGAGCCAATGCCAAACAACCGAGCGTTCCAGCGTTGTCTTCCAATGCTGGGGTCACGATATATTTGCTTAACTCAGGTGTTTCGACATACCCATTGACCAATTTTGCAAATGCGTCATGGACGTTTTGCAGCATATGGCGTTGTTTCATCACACCACCGCCAAAAATGATCACATCTGGAGAAAACATCAAAGTTGTATTGTAGGCACATTGAGCAATATAGGAGGCTTCGATTTCCCAATAAGGATCATCTTCTGCAACCTCTTGTCCTTTTTTCCCTAAGCGTTTTTCGATGGCGGGTCCAGCGGCCATCCCTTCTAAACAGTTGCCATGAAATGGACAGCTGCCAGCAAAGTCATCTTTTGGATGAGGGACGACCAGCATATGCCCCATTTCTGGATGACTAAAGCCTTCGATAAAGCGCCCTTCTTGTAAGGCCCCGCCGCCAACACCTGTACCGATCGTGTAGTAAACGACACTACTCAATCCTTTGCCACTGCCGAAGACATACTCACCATAGGCAGCCGCATTGACATCTGTTGTCCAAGAAATCGGGATCGGAAATTCTTTTTTCATGGTACCGATGAAATCAAAATTTTGCCATGCCAATTTCGGGGTCGAGTTAATGTACCCATAAGTGGCAGAATCGTGATGGATATCGATAGGCCCAAATGAGCCAATCCCAATCCCTGCTAAATCTGCTTGGTATTGTTTGAAGAAATCAATGACTAAAGGCATTGTTTCCTCAGGTGTCGTTGTCGGAAAGCTCACTCTTTCCTTGATCGTCATTTCTTCATCGCCAATGGCACACACAAATTTTGTGCCGCCTGCTTCAATCGAACCGTATAACATGCACATCGCTCCTTTTTTTCTAACTACTTGCTGAACTTGATGCTGCGGCATCATCTGCTTTGACGCGATCGATGGCTACCACTAATGCAATGATCAGGTCATCTAGATCTTCTTCATAGATCACGACTTCATAGGTATCGCCCCAAGAGATCCATTTTTTGTGGATCTCTGCGATCCGCTTGCCGTTGCGGTTGACCACAAAATCCATATCCCACCAATTGCCGTCCACATCGATGCCTTCTGCACTGATGGAATAGCGGGCTTTAAAAAATGTGAAATGTTTTTCTAAAACGATCGCTTCTTGGCCGTGGACTTCCACAAAAAATTTTGGTAATAAACTGAACACTTTTTTGGTGATCTCCGCGATCGGTCGCTGCTGCTCATTGAAGATCGTAAAACTTTTCGGGATCTTAAAAAAACTGCCTTCGACATAATAGCGAGGGTTTTGTAAGTCATCGGTCACGGTAAATTTTTCGCCGATGCTGAAAACCTTCTGTTTGATGTAAAGTTTCTTCAAATGCTACACTCCTTTCTCTTTGACATCGCCCGTATTGATCACCGGCTGCGTGCCTTTATCGGTAATGATCGACACCAATAAATTATTGATCAGTTGGACTTTGCGGTCATCTGTGAAATTGATGTCCTGTCCGTCTTCGATTTGTTCTAACGCCATTTGTGTCATGGAGACGGCTCCTTCAACAATGATTTGCCGTGCTGATAAAATTGCTTTAGCTTGTTGGCGCTGCAGCATCGCACTAGCGATCTCAGTCGCATACGCGAGGTGATTTAAGCGGGTCTCTATGACTTCGACCCCAGCAACAGCTAATCGTTCCTGCAATTCTTTTGCCAGCTCCTCCGAGACTTCACTTGTATTGCCTCGCAACGTCAGATCATCGTCATTGAACGTGTCATAAGGGTATTGCGTCGCAATATGACGAATCGCTGTTTCACTTTGGATCTCAATGAAGTCTTGGTAATAATCGACATCAAACAATGCTTTAGCGGTATCTACAACTTTAAATACCACCACTGCCGAGATCTCGATCGGGTTTCCGTCTGAATCATTGACCTTCAACAGCGAACTGTTAAAGTTGCGGACTTTCAATGAAACATTGATTTTTTGGGTTAATGGGGTTGTCACAAACAAGCCGTTGTCTTTAATGGTTCCTAAATATTGCCCAAAAAAGAGGATCGCTTTGGCTTGGTTGGGTTGTACGATCGTTAACGAACTAAGGAAAAGAAACGAAACGATCCATAAAAGAATACTGAGAACGATTTCGAGAACGCTCTCATTTACGAACCCATGATAAAACAAATAACCGCCGCCAACTAATAACCCGATTAGCACAACCAGTGCTAAATACCCATTCACATGAAATGTCTGTTTTTCTGTCATTTTTATTCCTTCCCTTCTTGCTCTTATCTTACCTTGGTTAAAGCCGCTGTGCAAATGTTCTTGCGCATATCAGCGACGATTCCCAATCAAGCTATTTTGTTTTCTGCAACTTTCCCGTTACAATTAAGGTAGGACAAAATTTTTCACAAAAAGGAGTAATTCTTATGGCACAAAAAATTGACTTAGAAACGAGTAAATGGTCGTTGGAATCGATCATTAAAACGGTCGGCACCGATCTTTCCTCTGTTGTGGAGGTACAAAACAAAGACGGCATTGACGTTGTAGTGATCTCGAAAGACGAGTGGCAACATCTTTTGGAATTACTCGATGCGCGTCATGCAGAAGGCTATCGTCTAGAACAAGAGCTTCCTGAAGAAATTTTAATTGACGTTGCCGATACCGACAATCAGTATACAGAAGACGGCGAGTTAGAAATGGAACTGCCTGAACGTGTGCATCCAGCACCTGATTTTGAACTGGATTCAGAAGAAATCGTCGAAAGTGATGACGTACTAGATTAAACAAAAAAGCAAAACGGCCCCGGGCTCGTTTTGCTTTTTTATAGCTCTTTTTCCTGCTTTTTGGTAATGACTGCTTGCAATCGTTCGATGGCAGGCTGCAATTCTTGTAGCGCCTCTTCTTCGGGTTCTAACTCTGCACACCGTTGCAGTCGCTCTAACCACATTTCTGGTTCTTTGACGCCCAACTGGCCAATGGCCCAATAAGCCGTTCCTCGAATCACTGGGCGCACGTCTTCTGTCGCACAGCGCCAAATCGCTGGCAAGGCACTGCGATCCCCTACATTGGCTAAGGCGATGATGGCATTACGCTGCAACGGTTTTTTCCCCCGCCAAGAGCCAGATAGATGGCCAAATTGTGCCTTGAAGGCTTTGTTTGATAAAGACAGCATCGGTTGCAGTTTTGGATAAACGGTATCGACTTCAGGCTCCATCTCTTGATGAAAATGGAAGTCTTTCCCCCGATTATAAGGGCAGACCAGCTGACAAATATCGCAGCCGTAAATCACGTTATGCATCTTTTTGCGGTACTCTTCTGGCATCATACCCTTCGTCTGGGTTTGATAGGACAAACAGCGCTGGGCATTCATTCGACCATCGCCCAATAACGCTTTGGTGGGGCAAGCCGTCACACAACGCATGCAATCACCACAACCAAACGGGACTTCTTCATCTGGTTCAAGAGAGATATTAGTGACGATCTCCCCTAGATAAACAAACGAACCAAATTCTTCCGTAATCAGCAAGCCATTACGACCGATAAAGCCAAGACCCGCCCGCTGCGCTGCCGCCACATCCACCAATTCCCCTGTATCGACTTGCGGTGCGAAACGCCATTCGACTTGTTCTTCCATCGTTTGCGCTTGTTCTTTGATAAAGGCGATCAAGCGATCCAATCGTTCTCGCAAAATATCATGGTAATCGATGCCCCACGAGGCACGGGCAAACATGCCGCGTTTTTCATCCCGCGGGACTTTCTCTTTGATTTTTGTCGGATAAGCTAAAGCGATCGCAATGATCGTTTGCGGATTTTCAAATGTCCGTTCAGGATAGATACGCTCTTCGATCACGGGATGCTCAAAACCAGACGTATGACCTTTGGCTTTTTGTTCCCGCAAGGAAGGCTCCAATGCCAAAAACGGCTCCGCTGAAGCAAACCCGATCTTGTCAATGCCAAGCCGCTTGCTTTCTGCAATAATTTTTTCTTTTAAAGACATGCACGCTACCCTCTTTTGTCCGCTAAGCATCTGCTTCTCGGCTTTTTCTCTTCCCCTATTATACGTAAGCACCTGAAAAAAGTCGATGGTGCGGTTTGTTCCCCCCGTTTTTTTCTTTCTTTAAAAGAACACGTGTTGATTGTTTAAGATTTTAATTAATTTTATCGTTATTTTCCTCGCAACGATTGCATTGCCTTTTTCGAATGCTAGACTAGATAAAGGAATTAGAAAGAAATGAACAAATGAAATGGAGATGCTTATGACTCAATTACCCACCGGCTTGACTGCAGCAGAAGTCGCCAAGAAAACCCAAGAGGGGTTGCACAATGATTATGAAACAAAAACCAGTAAATCAACTGCTGCGATCATCAAAGACAATTTACTGACATTATTCAATTTTCTCAATCTATTGATTGGCGTTTTTTTATTTGCCGTAGGCGCCTATTCCAACATGTTCTACTTAGCGATTATTTTTGTGAATATCACCATTGGGATCAGCCAAGAATTGCACGCGCGTAATTTAGTAAAAAAACTCTCACTTGTTTCACCGCAAACGGTACGAGTGATTCGAGATGCCCAAATCCATGAGATTTCAGCCAAAGAATTGGTCTTAGAGGACGTAGTTATTCTTGGTGCTGGGGACCAAATCCCCGCTGATATGACGGTGCTTTCTGGACTAGTCGAAGTCAATGAAGCGATGCTGACTGGTGAAGCCGATCTGGTTGTCAAAGAAGCAGGTGCTTCCTTACTCTCAGGGAGTTTCATCGTCAGCGGTGAAATGACAGGAACAGTCCTTCATGTCGGTGCAGAAAACTACGCAGCGAAACTAAGCAATGAGGCGAAGGTCCACAAACCGATCCGCTCTGAGCTGCTTGCTTCGATCCGTAGTGTATCCAAATTCACCAGCTATGTGATCGTTCCTTTAGGGGTGATTTTGTTCTTCCAAGCCTTTATGATGCGAGATGCTGGGATCAAGGAATCCGTCGTCGTTTCTGCCGCTGCCTTATTAGGAATGTTACCAAAAGGACTTGTCCTGCTGATCAGTATCGCCTTGACGACAGGTGTCATTAAATTGGCAAAAAAACGGATTTTGGTCCAAGACATGTATGCCGTTGAAACCTTAGCGCATGTCGATACCCTTTGTCTGGATAAGACGGGGACGTTGACGGAAGGCCATATGGTTCTCGAATCGATCGTTCCTCTCCAAGCCGACAGCGACCCTAACATGCTCTTAGGGAATTATTTGGCAGCCAGTACGGATAACAATTTGACGATGCAAGCATTGCGTCAAGGCTGTCCTGAGCTAACGGATCATCAGCCGATCGACGTCGCTGCCTTTTCTTCACAGCGCAAATGGGGTGCTGTGGCTTTTGAACATCTAGGAAATGTCTATCTTGGTGCACCTGAAAAAGTCGCCGGCTCTGCTGCCTTGCCGCAAGTCATAGAAGCGCAAGAAGCTGGTCTACGGGTGTTGATTTTAGCCGTAGAAACTGATCCAAAAACGCCAACATCCTTTGACCCAACCAACGCACAAGCGGTGGCTGTCTTGATTTTATCCGATATCATCCGCCAAAACGCAGAAGAAACCTTGGCTTACTTAGCGGATCAAGGCATCGATCTAAAAGTGATCTCTGGCGATAATCCAATAGCTGTCGCAGCGATCGCCCATCGTGCAGGCCTAGCGAATGCCGATCAAGCCATCGATCTTTCTACCTTAACGACCGAAGCAGAAGTCCGAGAAGCTGCGACACGCTATACGGTCTTTGGTCGTGTGACTCCTGAACAAAAGAAACTACTCGTTCAAGAATTAAAAGCCAATCAACGGACCGTTGCCATGACGGGTGATGGCGTCAACGATGTGTTGGCACTACGGGAAGCCGACGTCAGCATTGCAATGGCTGCTGGCGACAGTGCGGCTCGTCAAATCGCTAACTTTGTCTTATTGGATTCTGACTTTACTACGTTGCCAGATGTTTTATTTGAAGGACGCCGCGTCGTCAATAACGTGACCAAAGCGTCGGGAATCTTCTTTATCAAGACGATTTACAGCTTCTTGCTCTCATTGGTTTGTATCCTGACATCCAGCGCCTTTCCGTTCTTGCCGATCCAAATCACATTGATCGACTTAGCAATTGAAGGTTATCCATCTTTCTTCCTTTCCTTTGAAGAAAACAAAGCACCGATCAAAGGTCGTTACTTGCCGACAGTCTTGCTCAATGCGTTGCCAAATGCCTTGTTGGTGTTAGTCAATTACTTTGCGATCCGCTTTTTACAAACCGATTACGGTTGGTCGCAATTTGATACGACGACCTTGTTGTACTATTTGTTGATCGGGATCAGCTGTATCGCTGTGATTCGCGCTTGCTTGCCATTAAATCCATTGCGATTGTTCTTAGCGATTACCACTACCGTGGGGATCTATGTCGCAGCAATGCTTTTCCACGGATTGCTGGAAGTCGGTTTCTTGACCGCCGTAACATTACCTTACTTCCTTGGCATGATGGCATTGAACATCTGCCTGTACGTGGGGCTTTCTTTCCTAACGAAGCGCTTTTCAGCCAAAGTGCTCGTTAAACAATCCTAATTGATTTTGCAGCATCGCTCTTTCTTGCTTTGTCCAGAAAGACGATGCTGTTTTTTTGTCCTCTCCATAGGTGCAACCATACAAGAAGAAAGAAATTTGGTATACTGAACCTGTAGGCGGTTTCAACAAGGACGGTGTTTCTTTGGAAAAGGCAACCCCCTTGTCAAACAGCCAAATTTAATCAGAAAGTGTTGGTGAAATTGGATGAAAAAAAGTATTTTACTCGTTTCTCACAGTCAGCAACTCACCGAAGGATTAAAACAGATGATCGAAGAAATGGCTGATGGCGAGTCAGTCACGATCTATTCTTTAGGCGGGACAGCAGAAGGAGAGCTGGGTTCTGACGCCACGAAAATCGTGGATGCCGTCAACGAATCCGCAGATGCTGAACTGATCTTAGTCTTTGCCGATCTAGGCAGTGCCGTTTTGAATGCCGAACTTGCTTACGACATGCTGGAACCTCAGCAACAAGAACGCTATCACCTGATCGACGCGCCGCTGGTGGAAGGTGCCTTTGCTGCAGCAATCACCGCTGGTTTTAGTGATGATTTGGCGCAAATCGTTGCAGAAGCAAAAAAAGCAGCCGAGAAAGGATGGCATGAAGCATGAAAAAAATCATTAATGATCCCTCAATGATCGTAGAAGAAATGTTGGCTGGTATCGTAGGCAGTTATCCTGAACTGGTCCATCAAGTCGCCGACTCACGGGTGATCGCTAAGAATAATCAAAAAGAACAAGTCGGTCTTGTTTCTGGCGGTGGGAGCGGACATGAGCCGGCCCATGCTGGCTTTGTCGGTGATGGGATGCTTAGCGCCGCCGTTTTAGGCGATGTCTTCACCTCCCCGACCCCCGACCAGATTTTGACGGCTATCCAAGATTCTGATCAAGGACAAGGCGTCTTGTTGATCGTCAAAAACTATACTGGCGATATCTTGAACTTTGAGATGGCCAAAGATATGGCAGAAATGGAAGAGATCACAACGGAGATCGTGGTCGTTGATGATGATATCGCTGTTGAAAATAGCACCTATACTGCTGGGAAACGAGGAGTTGCCGGTACGGTTTTAGTCCACAAGATTTTAGGCGCAGCTGCACGTAGTGGTGCCAGCTTAAGTGAATTAAAAACACTGGGCGATGCCTTGGTTGCATCGATCAAAACCATTGGGGTCGCATTAAAAGCGGCAACAGTTCCTGAAGTTGGGAAACCAGGTTTTGACTTAGCCGATGATGAGATCGAGTATGGCGTGGGTATCCACGGCGAACCTGGTTACCGTCGAGAAAAACTGAAACCCTCACGTGAACTAGCAAAAGAGTTGGTGGAAAAAATCTTGGCGGATTATGAAAAGACCCCAGAAAAAGTCGGTGTCTTGATCAACGGTATGGGTGGTACGCCGCAAATGGAGTTATTCGTTTTTGCCAATGATGTCGCGAAATTACTCGCAGAAAAAGACATCCCTGTCTCCTTCCATAAAGTCGGCAATTTCATGACTTCCATCGATATGCAGGGACTTTCACTGACCTTGATCGACTTCAGCGAAACGGATCACACCGATGCGTTAAATGAAACCGTCACAACAATAGCCTGGTAAAGGAGCGAATAGAGATGCAATTGACAACAGAAACGGTGCAAGCATGGTTAGATACCTTCACGAAAGAAATCGAAGCAAACAAGGCCTATTTAAGCGATTTAGATACACCGATCGGCGACGGTGACCATGGCAACAATATGGCACGCGGCGTAGCCGCTTATCAAGAAGCTTATGCCAAACAACAGCCAACGACGATCAGCGATACCTTTAAAGTCTTCTCGATGGCAATGATCTCAAAAGTCGGCGGCGCTTCGGGTCCCCTTTATGGTTCGGCGTTTATGAATATGACCAAAGCAACGAAGGAACTAGAAACAATCGACTCCTTTGAACAATTAGGTACGATCGTTGAAGAAGGCTTGACCGGTATCAAAATGCGGGGAAAAGCTGAGTTTGAAGACAAAACGATGGTCGATGTGTGGCAACCTGTCGCAGAAGCCTTGAAAAAAGGTGAATTGACCAAAGACACGATCGAAGCAGCGAAAGAGCATACCAAAGAACTAGTGGCTAAAAAAGGCCGTGCCTCTTATGTTGGTGAACGTGCCATCGGTCATATCGATCCCGGATCGGCTTCTAGTGCGATTTTATTTGAGTCTTTGTTAACGGTGATAGAAAAGGATTAAAAAAACGATGCTCTTACAAAATACCGTTTAAGACAAAAGACAAACCTTATGATTGCATAAGGTTTGTCTTTTTCTTGTTTATTCCTCTTGTAAAATCGTTTGGGCAACTAGCTTCACGTATTGATCCATGCCATCTGGATTTGGATGGACCCGATCTTCATAGAACCAGGACTCTTGATCATTACTCAAATCATACCAATCGATCAAGGTCATATTGTCGTATTTTTCCGCCATGCGCTCCAACATCCGATTGACTTCATTTTGCCAACGCTGTGTCGGTACCCGTACATTGATCCAGTAGACTTTGCGATCACCGATCTCGTTCATAAAACTGTCAAATTGGGCTTCTGTAAAGGAACCATTCGTCCCTAGCCCCACAAGGACGGTATCCCGCAAAAGATTTTTTTCTTTCAAGTCTTTGATCAATTCAGGGCTCGCATACAGCTGGCGCCCAACATCCCCATCAACTACCGCTTGGGTAAAGACTTCTTTCAAGTCAGCCGTTGCATCCAGCATCACAGAATCACCAAAAGCCGTGATTTCAAGAGATTCCGCTTTTTTCACTTGGGCTGCTGTTAAATCATACTTTTCCATGATATTTTTTTCATCTTCACTCGTGTTTGCCTCATCATCCGCTTCATTTCCTTCAGCATTCGCATTCTTTTGCGATTGCTCTGCCGCTTTTTTATTGGCAGCAATGTTGTCTTTCAACTGCTGCTGCTGGGCATCGACATAATTCGTCGGTGCAGTCACGACGCCAAACAAAGCAACGAGGGTAATGAGTAAGCTGGGCACTAACCACGGTTTTTTCCAACTAAAAATTGGTTTACTGAACCAACCGCGGACCGTTCTGAATGTATCTTTGTACTGGAATTTACGCATTGGGTTTTCGATAAACCGATAGGACAATTCACTGATAAACAAGATCAAGAATAGTTCCACTAACGTGTGCATCAGCACGTTCTCACCGATATTTCCCACTTTTGCTTCGTAAAAAATCATCACTGGAAATTGATACAAATAGATCCCATAACTGCGCTTGCCGATATAACTGAAAATCGGATTACTCAATACACGATTCAAACTGGCTCCGGGATGAGCGGTGACTGCCACAAGAATCGTACATAGGATACTGATCAAGAACATGCCGCCATAATAGACAAAGGTCAAATGATCATCTAAGAAAAAGAACGCTGCGATCAGACCAGCCAAGGAAGCAAAACCAGAGATATTTAAGACCCGTTTGGCTTTTTGCGGTATCTCTTTCTTCAAGTGGGTACTTGGCCAAATGAATGCTAAGGCACTCCCCATCCAGATCGAAAAGAGCCGCGTATCTGTTCCATAATAGACCCGTGTCGGATCAGCGCCTGGTGTGTAAAGGACCGCTAACAGAATTGCCGATAAAATCGTGACTGCGGCAGTAAATTTAAAGGCGCGATGCCTCTGCTTGCCGATTTTCATCAACAAAATAAACACTAAAGGCCAAATCAGATAGTTCTGTCCCTCCACAGCCAGTGACCACAGATGGGTAAAGGGGGATTCATTGCCGAACCGATCAAAATAGGATAACCCATGATTGATCTGCCACCAGTTGTTGTAATACAGCAGCGAGCTAACAAAAACCCCGCGCAAATTATTCAGCAGGTTTCGCTGGAACAAAGTGATATACGCTGCTGAGATAAGCAGCATCACCACCATTCCTGGATAGAGCCGTTTCATCCGCCGAATATAAAAATCTTTGACTTTGATTTTGCCGTTTTGATCCCATTCTTGCCTCAGCAAGTCAGTGATTAAATAACCTGATACGACAAAGAATACTGGAACTCCTAAATACCCGCCTCGCATATGAGTAGGTAGTAAATGATATAAAATAACGCCGATGACTGCCAAGGTTCGAATGCCGTCAAACCCGGTAATATAGCGGCTTGTGCTTAAACGTTTATTCATTTTTCAACCACTTTTCTCTAATTGATCCAATTGTTTCATAAAAAAACAATTTCAGCATGAACGCTATTGATTCCATACTCTCATAATTTACCAGAAATCCCCCATATAAAGCTAGCAACATCTGCTATATTTCAAAAAAATTAATTTTTGGCGAAAAAAAAGTACTTCTATAAAGAAATACTTTTTTCAACTCCTTTTTTACAGTTCTTCTTCATAAAACCGACCCAAAATCTGGACATTTTCCGCAATACTAACAAAGGCTTTTGGATCGGCTTCTTTCATAGCACTGCGCAGCATCGGCAGTTCAAAGCGTGTGACTACCGTCAGCAAAACCGTTTGTTTGTCATGCTTGTAGGCTCCTTCGGCTTCATTGATGATGGTAATGCCTCGCCGCATATGTTTTTGGATCGTTTGAATGACTTCTTCTGGGTTGCGAGTGATGATCGTCACCTGCATTTTCTTTTGCTTCGTAAAGACCGCATCCGTCACTTTTCCACTGACAAAAATCGCGATTGCACTATACAACGCATATTGCCAGCCAAACAAGATTCCGGCGGCGAACAAAATAACAATGTTAAAGAAAATCGATATCGAGCCGATCGTCTTCCCTGTCCGTTTGCGGATGGCAATGCTGACAAAATCCAGCCCTCCGGAAGAAAGACCATTCTTCAAGGCATAGCCGATCCCCACTCCATTGATGGCACCACCGAAAATCGCACAGATCATCGGGTCCGTCGTGACGGTTTCTTCTGGCAAAATTTGCACGAATAAGGATGTCAATAAAACAGTGATTCCAGTAAAGATCGTAAATTTGTGGCCGATCTTAAACCAGCCAAGAAAAAATAATGGCACATTCAACAATAATAGCGCAAGAGATAAGGGGATATAAAACCCGATCCATTCTCTTGAGATCGTAGTAATGATCTGAGCGACACCGGTAATGCCGCTGGAATAAATATTGCCCGGCTGATAGAAAAAATTGACCGCAATCGATGCCAGCAGTGCGTACACGATTGAGAATGAAAGTTTGTTGGCATATTCCGGATGAGGGAGCCATTTAAACAGAGGAGTCATTGCATTTCATAGCCTCACTTTTTTGATTTGCCTTTATTATACTTCAGCACATAAAAAAAGAAACGAGCAATGAAAGAAATGGGTGAATTCTCATGAACTTTTTTCATTCATTCACCAATTTCTATTTCATCACTCATTTCATCATGGGTTTAACGCTTATTCGTTTTCTTCAACCGTTGTTACATCAATGCTCAAGTCAAACAATTGCATTGGCGAAACGGTACTTGGCGCTTGTGACATTGGATCAGCCGCTTTCCCATTTTTAGGGAAGGCAATGACTTCGCGAATGTTTTCTTCACCAGCCAAGAGCATCACTAACCGGTCTAACCCAAGGGCGATGCCACCATGTGGTGGGAAACCATAATCCAAAGCATCCAATAAGAAGCCAAATTGATTTTGCATCTCGCGACGTGAGAAGCCCAGCGCTTCAAACATTTGCTCTTGCACTTCCCGTGTATGGATACGCAATGATCCGCCACCTAGCTCGTAACCGTTTAGCACGATATCGTAGGCTTGCGCATAGACTTTTGAAGGGTCTGTCGTTAACAACGGCAGATCGCTTTCTTTTGGCAATGTGAACGGATGGTGAGCAGAAACATAGCGACCTGCTTCTTCATCGTATTCAAATTGCGGCCAGTCAGTAACCCATAGGAAGTTGAATTTGCTCTCGTCGATCAAGCCTAATTCTTTTCCTAATTTATTACGGATCGCACCTAACGTCGCTGAAACGATCTCAAAGGAATCGGCACCAAACATCAGAATATCGCCAACTTCCGCATTGGCTGCTGCAATAATCGCGTCGGTTGCTTCCGTCAAGAATTTAGCGATCGGTCCTTTCAATCCATCTTCTTCAACTTTGACCCATGCCAATCCTTTGGCACCAAATTGGCCAGCGTAATGGCCTAGATTGTCCATGTCTTTTCTTGAGTATTTGTCTGCAGCCCCTTTGGCGTTCAAGACTTTCACAACGCCGCCTTTTTCAAGAGCCATTTGGAAGACTTTAAAATCAACGTCTTTCACAACTTCTGATAAGTCGATAAGCTCCATGTCAAACCGTGTATCTGGTTTGTCACTGCCGTAGCGTCCCATTGCCTCATCATAGGTCATCCGTGGGAATGGCAAGGTAACTTCGATGCCTTTGACTTCTCGCATCACTTTTGCCAATAGCTCTTCCGTATAGGTTTGGATTTCTTCTGCCGTCAAGAAAGAGGTTTCGATATCGACTTGGGTAAATTCTGGTTGACGGTCGCCCCGCAAATCTTCGTCACGGAAGCAACGTACGATTTGATAGTAGCGATCGAAGCCGGCGCCCATCAATAACTGTTTAAAAATTTGTGGTGATTGTGGTAACGCATAGAAATGACCTGGATAGATCCGTGAAGGAACCAAATAATCCCGCGCGCCCTCTGGTGTTGATTTTCCTAGATAAGGTGTTTCGATATCTAAGAAGTCGTTCGTGTCTAAGAAATTGCGGATCGCTTGCGTCGTTTTCGCCCGCATCACGATGTTGTTCGTCATTTTTGGACGACGCAAGTCTAAATAACGGTATTTCATGCGAATCTCGTCGCCAACGGTTTGATCATCTTCAATCAAAAAGGCTGGTGTTTTTGCAGTGTTTAAAATCGTGATTTCGCTGATCATCACTTCATAGGCACCTGTCACCATTTTCGGATTGATGGCTTCTGGTGCACGATTGATTACTTGACCTGTTACTTCTAATACATATTCGCTGCGGCATTTGTCCGCGATTTCCCAGGCTTCTTTCGAAACCTCAGGATTGAAGACGATTTGCACGATCCCTTCCCGGTCGCGCAAGTCAATAAAAATCACGCCACCTAAGTCACGGCGCTTTTGCACCCAGCCTTTTAGTGTCACTGTCTGGTTTAAATGGGTCTCATTTACTAACCCGCAATATACTGTACGTTTTGTCATTCTTTTTCTCCTCACTCAAACATTTTGGTTGTCATTTCATCGTAGATCTCATCGAAGCGGGCATAAAGATCCGCTAACGGAAATTGTTTTTCTTCACGGCTTGCCATGGATTTGATATTGATCACTTGTTCTGCTAATTCTGTTTCGCCTAGAGTCAGAACCAACCGTGCCCCTTGCTTATCAGCAGATTTAAACTGGGCTTTGGCTTTACGATCCATGAAATCACGATCGGCAGAAAAGCCGAAATTACGAATCGCTTGCACGACTTTCAGCGCTTCTAAATTGGTTTCTTGTCCCAGACCAACCACATACGCATCTAACTCATTCAAAGCAGGAATCACAACTTCTTCGGCTTCCATAGTGATCAATAAACGTTCGATCCCCAAAGCAAAACCAAAACCAGGTGTTTCTGGTCCACCTAGCTCTTCCACTAAATGATTGTAACGACCGCCGGCACAGATGGTGGCTTGCGCCCCCATTTTTGGTGCATCACTCATGATCTCAAAAATCGTGTGGGTATAATAATCCAGACCACGCACCATATTCGAATCGACCTCATAAGGGATCTCCAACGCATCCAGCATACTCGTTACGGTTTCAAAATGTGCCTTGGCATCTGGCGTTAAGTAGTCTAAAATTGATGGCGCATCTGCCACAAATTTTTGGTCTCGCTTGTCTTTGCTGTCAAGGACCCGCAAAGGATTCTCATGCAAGCGGCGTTTTGAATCCTCACTAAGCTCCGCTTCATGGGGCGCTAGATAATCGATCAACGCTTGACGATAGTTTTGGCGTGTCTCTTTGTCACCTAATGAATTGATGACCAAGCGCAATTGACTCAGTCCTAATTGACGATAAAAATCCATTGCCATCGCCATTGTCTCAACATCGGTCGCTGGATTTGCTGAACCGAAAACTTCGACACCGATTTGGTGGAATTGACGCAAACGGCCTTTTTGCGGACGTTCATAACGGAACATTGGTCCCATGTAAAACACTTTATAAGGCTTCGTATGTTCTGGTCCGAATAGTTTGTTTTCGACATAAGAACGAGCGATCGGTGCGGTGCCTTCTGGACGCAACGTCACATGCCGCTCTCCTTTATCGTAAAAATCATACATTTCTTTTGAAACGATATCCGTTGTGTCACCGACACTGCGGGCAATCACTTCAAAGTGCTCAAAAATCGGTGTCCGAATCTCGTTGAATTGGTAATCGCGAAACACTAAACGTGCTGTTTCTTCCACAAATTGCCATTTTTCGGATTCTCCTGGCAAAATATCGTTGGTTCCTTTTGGACGTTGGTAACTCATCGTATGCATCCTCCTATTTGTTTCATGGTTGCCCATGTTCTTTGCTTTCATTACTTGTTTGCTTATTCACCTATTGCTTGTTGCTCGTTGATATGGGTGGGTTGTTCTCGTGTTTGGCTTTTGGGTTATTGCGCTTTTAGTGGTTGGTTGCTGCTGGTCATCATCTATTCTGTCTTGCTCCAAAAGACAATCCCAGTGATTCCTAGTACGGTTATTACGCTCCCTAGGGTCGCCTAGTACTGTTCATCATCTATTCTGTCTTGCTCCGCAAGCCAACCCCAGTGATTCCTAGTATGGTTACTACGCTCCCTAGGTCGCCTAGTATTGTTCATCATCTATTCTGTCTTGCTCCAAAAGACAATCCCAGTGATTCCTAGTACGGTTATTACGCTCCCTAGGGTCGCCTAGTACTGTTCATCATCTATTCTGTCTTGCTCCGCAAGCCAACCCCAGTGATTCCTAGTATGGTTACTACGCTCCCTGTGGTCGCCTAGTACTGTTCATCATCTATTCTGTCTTGCTCCGCAAGCCAATCATAGTGATTCACAGCAAAAAACTCGCCCTTGTTTTTTTATACAAGGGCGAGTTTTGATTACACGCGGTACCACCTAAATTCGAGAAATGTTCTTCTCCTCTCGATTAACGCTCGGTCACGGAACAGCTTTTCTTCTGTTCATCTCCAGATTGTCTTTCCTTTACACGTCCTAAACTGCTTTCAGCCGGGGCAGTTTTCTCTTTTAAGGAATAGAATAAAGTACTCGATCCTTCACTGATTTTTGATATTATCTATAAACTACAAGAAAGCTATGAAAAAGTCAAGGTGTTTCACTGTCTTTTTCACTCCGCTGCTCTCTAGTAGCATTTTCTCAAGTGGTCAACAGAAAGAAGCTCTCCTTCTGTTTGCTTTTCTTCCTTTTTGCGTTATGCTGAATAACGAAGGTTTTGTTTCTATGAAAGGAGCTGTTTTTATGTCTTTATATTCAGGCTATATCCGTCAACCACACTACTATGAGACCGATCAAATGGCGATCATCCATCACGCCAATTATATCCGCTGGTTTGAAGAGGCCCGCGTGGAATTACTCGCGTTTTTGGATTTACCGTATCATACCATCGAAGAAGCGGGCTTGATCGTTCCCGTGCTGGAAGTCAGTGCGCAATACAAAACGATGATTCGTTACGAAGATGAGGTGCGAATCGATGTTTTGGTCGACAAATATACTGGCACGCGTTTGGATTTTCGCTATGAGATCTACAAAACTAGTGATGGTCAGTTGGCTACGACGGGGACTTCAAAGCATTGTTTTTTAGCAAAAGAGACCAATCGCATCGTGCAGTTGAAGCGTAGTTTTCCTGAAATCCATCAACGATTTGCTGATTATGCTGCCCTGTCAGGGGAATAATCAATTCTGATCACTGATTTAAGTCAAAATCCTTGCTTTTTGAAACGGCTTTCGTATAATCAAAAGTAATTTCAGGGAAGGATGATGGCGATGTACGTGATTAAAGTTTTGCATGGTTACATTGGCAAAGATGGTCGTCGCACTCGTGAAAAAATTCCAGACAAGTTATGGGTCTTTGAAGATCGGAAGCAGTCCGAAGCATTTGCAGATAAAATTGGTGGTCGCGTCAAACCGTTAACTGAAGTCAAACAGCATACGTAAAGAAATAAGCCGTTATCGTCTTTTGCGCATAGACGATAGCGGCTTATCTTTTTTACTGCGTAAAAGGATTAGTCATCCAATTCTGTTTCAAGTACTTCACCTGTTTGGGCATTGATTTTCACATCTGTTTGTTTGTTGCCATCTTCTACTTTGACTTCCCAATAGGTTACATTCATTTCTTTGTCTAAGGACCAATCTGTTGCTTGACCACCGCCAGCTTCTTTCACGGCGATATCAGAAATTTCTTCCAATGAAAGCAAGTTGGTTAGGTCCAATTGATCGGCATCTTTTTTGACACCGTTTTGTTCATCGGCATCCAATTTTTCCGTTCTTTCTTCAGAAGTTTCTTTGGTTTCTGCATCGATATTTAATTCAAACTCATTCGTGTCATCCACGCCTTCTACTTGGTAGAAGTAATTGCCAAAAGAAGTATCCAAATCAATCGAAGTGATCGCTGCATCTGGGTATTTGTCTTGGAATACTTGGATCGCTTCTTCTACGGTCACGGTAGGCAAGCCCCCATTGGCGATCGCTGCACTGCTTGAAGAGCTGTCCGCTGCTTGTGATGAGGTTGTTTCACTTGATGAGGCAACTGCTGTGCTTGAGCTGCTGTTTTGCGCAGGTTCTGAATTTCCCGTGTTGTTTTGTGTACATCCTGCCAATAACCCTAATGCGGCAATTCCGAATAAAATAGTTGTTTTTTTCATGTTTCATTCCTCCAATTGTTTGTGTATTCCTTTTTTCTATATATTTAGAATAACAAGTTCCCAAAGAAAAAGAATCAAAATTGCTTGAAGAAAATCTAAAAAAATCTTCATCTTTCTCTTTCATTTGGAAAGGCCAGCTTAAAGATACTGCCTTGCGGTTGATTGTCTGTCACGGTGATTTTGGCATGATATTTGTCTGCCAGCTGTTTTACCAGTGAAAGCCCAATGCCTGAACCGGCAATCTGGCTAGAACGAGAATCTTCTACCCGATAGAACCGTTCAAAAATCAAGGCTTTCTTATCATCGGGAATCCCAATGCCAAAATCGACGACGGTTAAAGACAACTGCCTTTGCTCTTGTGTCGAGGTCACATGAATCGGCTGATCAACAGGCGAATACTTCGCGGCATTTTCTAACAGGTTTTGGATGATTTGCTGGAAGTCACGTTTATGTCCTCGCTTCATACACTGGTTCTCCACAAAATATTCAATCGATTGCGGAACGATCGTCGCTTGTTTTTCACACTCTTCTCGGACGATCTGAGAAACATCAACGAGGGTCATTTCATCTTGGGATTGATTTTTTTCTAGGTCCAGCAATTGATTGCTCAATGTTTCCAAACGCTTCGACTCTTTGTCGATAAACGCCATTGAGGAAGGAATGACTTCGGGATGTTTGGTTCCACGCCGCTGGATCAATTGGACATGTCCGCGAATCGCAGCCAAAGGTGTTCGCAGCTCATGGGAAGCATCGGCAACGAACCGTTTTTCCCGCTCAATCGTCTCTCGCTGTTCTTTCAATAATTTATTGAAAGCCAATGCCACCGAACGAATCTCGATGGGTTCTTCAGACACTGACAATTCTCCTTGTCGGCTTTGTTCAATGGCAGCAATTTCTTGCGCCATGCCGGTAAGTTTCTGACTCCATTTCCCGACACTCCAATAAATCAGCAGGCTGCCAATCACAACAGCGATCAGATTCAAGAAACTGCTGATCATAAAGAGACCATAGGCTAATTCCACACTATCCTCCCCATTGATAGCGATCGTCACCTGATCCCCATCGACTTCTTGGGTTTTCGTGTAATAGATGCCATCCTCTGTAAAAACGATGTCTTCGAGAAATGGCATCACTCGTCCTTGATTGATATCGGCAAAAATCTCTTCCGCATCTTCTGATGAAACGACACTGCCATCGGCTAAGATCACTTGCAGGGCGTCTTCTTCATCTGCCGAAACATAGGCATTGACGAGAGTGTCCCAGGTATCCCCTGATGCCTCGCCTTTTTCGATGGCTTCAAGAATGTTGCTGGCACGATTTTCGATATGTTCAAACAAATAACCTACGGATAATAAAATAAACAGCAGATTGAAGAGAATCAGCAGACCAAAGAGTATCAAGGAAAAGCGGCTCGTCAATTGAAACTGGGCTGTTTTTCTACGTTGGTTGACTGACTTATTCTTCATGGTCGGTCCTCAAGACATAGCCTAATCCTCGAACGGTTGCGATCATTTTGCCTTTGCCGCAAACATCCAGCTTGTTCCGCAGTGTACGGATATAGACATCTACAACATTCGTTTGACCGTCGTATTCATAACCCCAAATCTCATTCAATAGGTCATCTCTGGTTTTGACGACTTCCGGCTCTTTCATCAATTCATATAAAATCCCAAACTCTTTGGGCGTCAACTCAATGGTTTCACCGGCAACCTGAACCAAGTGCTTGGCGATGTCCATCATCAGCTCCCCCGCCACTAATTGGTTTTGCTGGTTCTTTTGTTGTTTGGCTTCTCTTTGCAGCCGCCGCTCGATCACGCGAATTCTGGCAAACAGTTCTTCGATTTCAAAAGGTTTCGTTAAATAATCATCTAACCCAACATCAAGCCCCGTCACCACATCGGCGGTTTGATTTCTGGCGGTCATCATCAAAATCGGGATGTCGCTTTCTTTGCGTATCCGCCGCGCCACTGTGATGCCATCATAGATTGGCAGCATCCAATCCAATAAAATCAGATCAAAAGCATTTGCTTGCTGATTGAACAAGGTCAATGCCTCTTGCCCATCTTTGGCCCAGACCGTGCCATATCCCTCAAAAGTCAATTCGGACTGGATAAAACTGGCTAAACTTTCTTCGTCTTCTACTAGCAAGATCTTCAAAGTCATATGCGCTCCTCCTCTGGTTTTGCTTCTATCATAACGGATTTTTTCAAAACTTCCTAACTGATTGAAAGAAAAAAACATGAAGATTTTTTCATGTTCGACCAAAAAAAGACGGCATGAACCAAGGTCCACTCCGTCTTTCATTTATTCCATATTTTTTGCTAGCTGATACGTGCCAACGAGTTCCCCTTGTTGGAGTTGAAGCACGTAAGGACATGTTTCAGCCAAAAACTCGCGATCATGACTGATCACCGCTAACAGATCAACTTCCTTAGCGACTGTTCGCAACAGTTTTGCGACTCCTTCCATTTGCTGCAAATCTAACCCACTCGTTGGTTCATCGAAAAACAACAAGCGTTTACCAGAAAGCAGGGCACTGCCGATGGCAACTCGTTGTTTTTCCCCACCCGACAAGCTTTGCGGATGTCGGGCAAGGAGTGGTGTTAAGTGCAACAATGAGACAATTTCTTCAAAACGAGCTGGGTTTTGGGCTTTAATCAGCAGCTCTTTTTCCACCGTTTCAAAAAACAGCTGCAAGTTAACATCCTGCATTACAAGAAAGCTTTCCTGCAGCAGCTGCTTTTGGGTCCGCTTTTGTCCATTGATGGCAAATACTGCTTCTGGGCATTTTTTCAATCCTGACAGGACTTGCACCAACGTACTTTTGCCCGCACCATTTGGTCCAACGATCCCCACAGCTTGCTTCGTCGGCAATTGTAGTTCAGGCAAGTTGAGCGCCCAATTTCTGCTGTTTGCTGAGCGTTTCGATTGCTTGATCTGCAAATGCGTTGCCCTTAATCCAGAATTTTCTGGCAAAGATTCTCGGCAGTGCTGAGTTTCCAATGCCGCCTCGCCTACTTTTCGCAATCCCAACTCGTGAATTGCCTCCTCTGATAGTGACAAAAGCTGAGCTGCTGGATAAGCCGCCCGCAATCGTCCTGCTTCTAATAAGCAGAAGCGATCTGCCAGTGGCGCCAAATACGCCAAGCGATGTTCGGCGATCACAATGGTTTTCCCTTGTTGTTTTAAAGAAGCCAATCCTTGAGTCAACTTTTGGATCGCTTCTTGATCCAAATTACTGGAAGGCTCATCCAATAGGAACACCTCATGGGGCAACATCGTGGCTGCAGCGAGGGCAATCAGCTGCTTCTCCCCACCAGATAGGTCAAAGACACTAGCATCAAGCAACGGGGTCAGGGAAAACTGCTGGGCTACTTCGGTGATTCGCTGCCGAATGTTTTCTGGTGCGACGCCCGCATTTTCCATCGAAAAAGCCAACTCCGAATAGACATCCGTGGTGAAAAATTGCGTCTTGGGGTTTTGAAAGACGACGCCAATCGTCTGGGCATAATGGGAGAAATCGGCAACTGGCAAGTCTGTTTCTCCGACACGGATCTTCCCTTGCACTTCGGCGGGATACAGCTCAGGGATCAAGCCATTCAAAACATTGAGCAGGGTCGATTTGCCGCTGCCGCTAGCGCCGCACAAAACGATGACTTCCCCAGCTGCGACTGTCAAAGAAAGCTCAGATAATACGGTTCGATTTTCTCGTTTCACTGACACTTGTTCTAATGTGATCATCCAAGCCACATCCTTTTCACGATAAAGCCGCCTAATGCTAAAAAGACCAAGCCATCCCACCAGCGCAGCTTCAGTTCGTGGACGGTGGTATGGGGAGTTTCTGATGCTAGCCCGCGAACCAGCGCCGTAGCCGACAGTTCGGTTGCGGTCTTTTCAGCCGACATCAGTAATGGGATCAAAAAATACTCCGCACTTTGCAGCGGATGAAGCAAGATCGATCCTGCCGACAGCGAGATGCCGCGAAAGCGCATCGCTTGGCGAATACTTTTGAAATCTTGTACCAATGTGGGAAAAAAACGAAATAAGACTGCCAAAGGAACTAACAATACGTTGGGCACGTGCATTTTTTGCAGCGCAGCCATCCACTCACTGTTTTTCGTCCCGCTAATGGCAAAAGCCGCCGCCATGATCGTTGGCAATAAGCGGCGATAACCGACGGAAAAGAAATCCAGCAACACGATCAATGCGTGGTTGCCTTGGCGAAACAAAAAACTATCTGCCAGTGTCAGCAAAACAAACACGCCATAGAGCAGCAAGCCTTTTTTCCAAAAGCCGCTGACTATAAATAGTAGCAGTAAGAAAGTGACAAAGGCAAACTCATCGATCCAGCTGATGGTCACCATCATAGTAAAACTAGCAAAGAGAATCACCGCTAATTTGCTGCGGGGATCAAACCTTGTTTTCGACACATTCCTCACCCTTTATGCGATTGGATTGTTGGTTGAAAATGTTTTTCCATCAAGCGGCTACCAATGCCTAAACCAGCCACCGCACCAATCAAAACGGCCAATGCACAAAGCCCCAACATCACATTGGAGGTATGAGCAAACACGCCGGCAATGTAGGTTTCATCTTTTCCGCGAGCCACTAATGAATCGATGTAGGCATTTTTCATAAACCACAGGGGCAAGATCGGGCCCATCAAGCCAAAACTAAAGACGATATAACTCGCCAGTACGCGAACGTTCTCTTTGAGCTTTGTTTTGTATTGAATCAAATCAGCTGCTAAGGCACATATCATATTGGGCAAAAAGGCCAATGGAAAATGTCCTGAAATCAAAAAAAAGAGCCCTACCACGGTACCCATAATGGTGATTGCGCCAAATTTCGGTACTTTATTCAATAAAATCAGATAGATAATGCCAGAAAACAAAGCGGTGACTGCTGGAATAAATAAATTATGAAAACCTGGGATCACAAAACGCAAAATCAATAGACAGACGCTCATTAAAAGAAAATAGATCGCTGTATAGATCCCCACTGCAATTAAATCTTGAACCTTTAGTTTTTTCACTGCGTATACGCTCCTTCTTGCAAGCAATCAATGAAAAAACCGTTGCTGCTTGCTTGTACAAACTTATTTTTACAAAGCCTCAGTATAGCACAAAGCAGACGTTTTTATGGGGAGATATGCTTACTGGTAAACAAATATTGTTCATCAAAAAATCGCCTGCAGGTAATGCCCTGATAAAAGCGACTTTACTTGCAGACGATTCTGGTAAATATTTTTTATCAATTGCCTATTCTAATGATGTCCCCCACCGTCAACTTAGGGTAAGCTCCCGGTTCTACTAGAATTGCTCCTGGTAAAATTTCATTTTCTCCATCACGAAAATAGATAGAGATATGTCCTAGCTCATTAAAGTTTTGGTTGGCTGCACTGCCAACCTTCTTTATTGTATAAGTCGCCTCACCTAATTGAAGCTTCACTCCAGGTTGAAGAACATTTTCTTGTTGTTCAATTGTTTCATGAAGCACACAGATTGATTTCAACTCTTCCGTTGCTGCTGGACCAAACAATATCAACAACATCTCCTCTTCAAAAGCTTCAACCAACTCACCAATTTCTTTCACCGTACTTTTATACAATCGAATGCCTCCTTCATGCTTTTTTTCACTTATTCGTTATAGATGAATGGGTAGACCTAATGCCAATTCTGTTGTATCCATTATAGCTTCCGAAAGTGTTGGATGTCCATGGATCGTCAGCGCAATATCCTCTAACGTAAGTCCTGCTTCAATTGCCAACGTGATTTCAGCGATCAAATCACTAGCTCCAGGTCCCACGATTTGTCCACCAATGACTACTTCTGAGTCTTTATCAAAGACTAAGCGAACAAAGCCTTCGTAGGTGTTCAGTGACAAAGCACGACCATTTGCTTGAAATGGAAAGCTCGCAGTATCAGCTGCCAGTCCTTGAGTCTTCGCTTCTGCTAAAGTTTTGCCTACAGTAGCGATTTCTGGATCTGTAAAACAAATTGCAGGAATGGCTCGGTAATCTTTTGCTACGTTTTTCCCGCTGATGACTTCTGCAGCTATCTTCGCATCATAACTCGCTTTATGAGCAAGTGCTGGTCCTTCAATAACATCACCGATGGCATAAATGTGGGCTTGTGACGTTTGGTATTTTTGATTGACACGTATCCATCCGTTCGTTCCTGTCTCGATCTTCGCCTGAGCTAAACCAAGATCTTCTGTATTTGGTTTGCGTCCCACTGTGACCAGTACGTAATCAGCTGTTAGTATTGTTTCATTTTGATCGGCACGAACCGTTACTTCCACACCTGTATCATGGCTTTTTACTGATTTTGCCATTACACCTGTTACTATTTTGATCCCTTTTTTAGCAAAGGACGCTTCGACCACCGCCACTAAGTCTTTTTCGTAAGAAGGAAGCAGTTGCTCCGATCCTTCCAGTATCGTGACATCTGCGCCTAAATCTGCATAGGCACTTCCAAGTTCAGTGCCAATCACACCGCCACCAATAATCACCAACTTTTTGGGCACTTCTTTTAAAGACAATGCCCCGGTAGAGTCCAAAATTCTGCCGCCGAATGCAAAGCCGGGAATCTCGATTGGACGACTTCCTGTGGCGATGATCGCCTGCTTGAACTGAATGTTTTTTTCTCCCTTACCTTTGATTTCTATTTGATTTGGTGAAAGAAACCGGGCATAACCTTTAACGATTTGAACTTTATTTTTGAGTAGCAGTCCACGAATGCCCGAAGTGAGCTTTTGGACAACGGTTTCTTCCTTCCATTTCTGGAGTGTCTGAAAATCTAACGTTGTCTGCTGATTGGTTATTCCAAGATAATGGCTATGTTTTGATTCTTGATAGACGTGTCCGGCATGGATCAGCGCCTTAGAAGGAATGCATCCCACATTTAAACAGACCCCACCGATAGCATTGCTTTCTACGATCGTGACTTGTTGACCTAATTGCGCCGCCCGAATCGCTGCCACATACCCGCCAGGACCTGATCCGATGACCAAGGTATCTGTGTTATATTCCATAAATTCCCCCACTTTCTACAATAAGAAGCCTAGTGGATCTTCTAGTAATGTCACGATTTTTGTTAAAAATGCCGCTGCTGGTGCCCCATCTACGACACGATGATCAAATGAAAGATTCAGTTCAACAAAGGATTGATTTTTCACTTCGACAGCAGTCTGATTGAAGATAGCTTTTTCATAAATCCCACCAATGCCCAAGATCGCTACTTCTGGTTTGTTGATAATCGGCGTAAACTGCTTGACCTTTGTTTTTCCTAATGAGCTGATCGTAAACGTACCACCAGACATTTCGGGATTCGTCAATGTTCCTTCACGAGCTTTTCTCGTTTTCTCTTTGATTGCCGTGGTCAAATCAGCTAGACCGAGCTGATCAGCTGTCGAAATGACCGGAACGACTAATCCCTCTGAAAGAGCAACGGCAACTCCAAGATGAATCGCTGAAAATCGTTTGATCCCCTCATCCGTGGCGTGGGCGTTGAATAGCGGAAAATCCTTCAAGGCAATCATGGTTGCTTTGGCAAAAATTTCCAGATAAGAAAGACGTTCACCTGTTCTTTGTTCGATCATCGGTAACAGCTGATTTCGTAGGTCAATAACTTTCGTCAAGTTGACTTCCGCTGTCATGGTAACATGGGGGATGGTCGTTTTGCTCGCTACCATTTTTTCTGCAATTGCTTTTCGTAACGGACTCCATGGAATGAGCGCACTCTCAGATACCACTTCCTCAACCTGTGGTTCGACAGTTGGTTGTTTATTGATGGCCTTAATATCCAAAGCTTGGATCCTGCCTTTCGGTCCACTTCCTTGAACCGTAGTCAAATCGATCCCACGCTCTCTTGCCAAACGTCTAGCCGAAGGAGTTGCCCGTATGGTACGCATCATTTGATCATTGGTACGAGGTGCTGTCTTTTCAGTTTCTGTATTTGTTTGGTTCTGCTTAGCTTGGTCTGGTTGCGTTGCTTCACTTGAAGGCATCTGAGGTGGGACCGTTTCATTTGCTGCTCCTATATAAGCAATAATTGAATTAACGGGCGCACTCTCCCCATCAGCTAAGTATTTCTTTAAGAGAATCCCCTCTTCATAGGCTTCTACTTCAATGGCGATTTTATCTGTCATTACTTCAAAGATTGGATCACCGATCGCAATGGTGTCGCCTTCATTTTTTAGCCAAGTCGTAATGGTTCCCTCAGTCATCGTTGAGCTTAATTTAGGCATCAAAACCTCATGTGCCATACTTTCCCTCCTATTTATCCGCCATCAGTTTGCAACATGCTTCAACAATATCCTCAACTTGTGGTACTGCTTTTTTCTCTAAGTCAGGATGATACGGCATCGGAATCTCTGCACCTGCTAAGCGAACGATTGGCGCATCTAAAAAGTCAAAAGATTCGCTTTCTGAGATCACACTTGCTAATTCAGCACTGAAACCACTGCGTTTTACTGCTTCGGTCACGACCACCGCACGCCCAGTCTTCATCACTGAATCGATGATGGTTTGTTTATCTAAAGGCACCAATGTTCGAGGGTCGACAATTTCAATACTGATATTTTTCTCGTGTAAAATATCTGCTGCAGCTAATGCTTTATGCACCATAATTCCTGTAGCAACGACGGTAATATCTGTTCCTACTTTTTTAATATCCGCAACCCCAATAGGGATCGTATATTTTTCCTGCGGCACATCCGACGAGGTGCGATAACATAGTTTGTGTTCATAGAACATTACTGGATTATCATCCTCAATCGCCGCATGCAGTAAGCCTTTTGCGTCATAAGCTGTTGCTGGCTGGATCACCTTTAAGCCAGGGATATGAGCCGTCCAGTTTTCTAAACTTTGGGAATGCTGCGCTGCTGCCCCAGTTCCTGAACCACCGGGGGTTCTCATTACAAGAGGAATTCGTGCTTTTCCACCATACATATAACGAATTTTTGCTGCTTGGTTTACAATTTGATCGAGGGCGATCGTAATGAAATCAGAAAATTGAATTTCAAAAATCGGTCTCATGCCCGTCATAGCTGAGCCAACTGCCGCACCTGCAATTGCTGATTCAGAAATTGGGGTGGATCGAATCCGCTCCTCACCAAATTCTTCCACCATCCCTCGGCTAACGCCGAAAGCGCCTCCATAAACACCGATATCTTCCCCTAACATGAACACAGCTTCGTCTTCTCGCATTGCTTCCGAAAGAGCTTCTCTCACGGCTTCCGCATAAGTAATTTCTCTCATGATGTCCTCCTACTCTGCATATACATCTTCAAACATCGTTTCCACGGCAACGACGGGACTGTTTTCACCAAATGTCACTGCATCATTGATGGCTTGCTTGGCTTTTTTTCGAATTTCCTCTGCCTCTTCTTCAGTAAAAATCCCCGCTGCGATCAAGGTTGTTTTGGCTTGTTGGATGGGATCTTTTTCTTTGCGCCACTGCTCTTCTTCTTGCTTCGTCCGGTATTTTTTCGCGTCTGATTTCGAATGTCCCTTCCAACGATAGGTCATAGCTTCGATCAATGTCGGTCCTTCGCCGCGCCGAGCTTTTTCAACTGCTTGATAGGTGGACTCTATCACTTCTATCAGATTGTTTCCATCAATTGTGATCCCTTCAATTCCGTAGGCCTTTGCTCGCTCTGATAACTGTTGGATGTTCGTCATTTTTTCAACGGAACCGCTCATACCATATTTATTATTTTCAATAAAAAAGACTACCGGTAGATCCCAGATCGAAGCCAAATTGACTGCTTCGTGAAAACTTCCTTCGTTGGTAGACCCATCGCCCCCGTATGACAAAGCGACTTGTTTCGTCTTTTTCATTTTCGAGGTCAGAGCTGCGCCGACAGCAATCGGAAACCCACCGCCAACAATACCGTTTGCGCCCAAATTTCCAGTATCCAAATCAGCGATATGCATTGAGCCGCCTTTGCCTTTATTCGTCCCTGTGGTTCTCCCAAACAATTCCGCCATCATTTCATTGACATTGGTTCCTTTGGCAAGTGTATGCCCGTGCCCACGATGGGTCGAGGTGATCCAATCGGTCTTTTTTAAGACGGCACTGCTTCCTGCAGCAGTCGCTTCTTGCCCTACAGCCAAATGGGTCGTTCCATGGATCAAGCCTCGAGCAAACAGTTCATCTACTTTTTCATCAAAAAAGCGAATTTCCCACATTTTGTAAAAAATCTCTTTAAACGTTTCATTTGAGAGATTTGCACTATTCTCAATCGAAAAATACTTCGTTTTTTCCATTTGTTTTCTCCTTTTGTTTTGCCTAAAAGTTCATCTAAGCAGCACGAGGATTCACTCTATCCATTCAACAGAGCCTTTGCGGTGTCTTCATCCGTAATCAGCACATCAACCCAGTCACCAGTTAAGGCTGCTTTAATGCCCTTCACTTTATCCTTTCCACCCGCTGCAGCAATCTTTAAAGGAATCCTTTTTAGATCCGACACCTCCAGCGACAATACTCGTTTGTTCCATTCACAATCCACTAATGCGCCCACTTCGTCGATAAAGTTATAACAAATATCGCCGACGATCGTCCCATTGGTAAACTCAAGCTTCATGCCCTCTTCTTTCGCAAGATAAGCTTTTGTCATGGTCGAATAGACGGGCGTCCCACCGATTCCCACCAAAGAAATATCAGCATTTCTTGCTTTTTTAAACACATTTTTTATAAAGGATTGATTCAAGAAGACCTCTCGAGCCTCTGCTGAATCCACCGTGATTGGCGCATGTAATTCCACTGCAACTGCACCACACTTACTTGCGAAAAGTTCACAAAGAACATTGGCTTGTAAAGTTGCGTGTTCTCTGCCTAGTCCACCTACTAAGGGGATAAAGCGCACATTTGGTAAATGGTTTTTTGCAGAAAAATTGACGGCTGCTTCATGGATCGTAGTTCCAGCAGAAATCGCAATCGTCGCATCTGCTTTAGTGATGCGCGTCAGGTATTTTGCTGCCGCAATGCCTAATCGTTTGTTTAAAGATTCTTCTCCGGTTGATGGAACACAAATGACCTCTTTTAGTCCATATTGTCGCTGAATGTTTTGTTCAAGTTGTTGAAATGGGTGCAGCAATTCATCATGGATGATGATTTCTACTAATCCTAAACTACGTGCTTTCGCTAAATACTTAGAGACCAGTGAGCGGCTGATACTAAACTTTTTGGCGATTTCTTCTTGTTTTGCTCCTTCGTTGTAATACATTGATGCCAATTCTACAAGTAATCGTTTATCATCCGAGTAGCCCATTTATTTTTCCTCCAATAGTATAAATACTTTATTACTATTGATTTTAACACGTTTTAAAACGGCGATTTTCAAAAAAGAATTACGCAAATGTGCTATCTTGTAATTTTCTAAGCTTCCAGACGGTTGTTGATTGGTCTAACTCCACATCGTCTTCTGTCAAAAATGTGCCTGCTTCGATGGTGCGTTTTGCTACTACTTCTCCTGAAATCAAACCAATCGGGATATGTCCTTCTGTTGTCATGTCGGCATGGGTTTCTAAAACTCCACGCACACAATATCCGCCGATCCCATCTAAACGCTCTCCTGGTTTAATTGTCTTTTTCGCAACAGCTACTGTTTCAGAAATTGGTGCCCCTAATGGAACGATCGCATGATCTTTTTGCAAGACAGCTTTTGCAATGGTGATTGGTGTTTCTAAGCTTGCTAAGTGGAAGGGTCTATACAAGAGATGATGATCTCCTTCTTTTTGCATCAAATAATTCAGTTCATGTTTGACTCCTTCATTTTGACCTTTGACGATTACAAAAACACCTGGAGCCAAGCCATCGACATATTCTACAACCCCAAATTTATTCAGTATGCCACCCTTTTCTTGCAGGTTCAAATCCTTCAAAACGGACTCTTGATCACCAGCAACGCCGTGCATCCCTACTTTATCCGGGACAAAGCCAATCGCATTTGACAGTAAATTCATTTCAGCCATCGTCTTCGTACCGTCTTTAAAAGCAGCAAGCATATGAGAAGCCATTTTTTTCGTCTTTGCTTCTTCCTGGCAAGTATCTGGATTAGCGGCAATGTTAAGTTTGTTATTTTTCCCTTTCCCTGCTACTAAAACTTCCATCCCCATAGACTTGGCAAATTCAAAAAGTTCGGTTGTCGCTGCCGGCTCGTCTCCATCTGATCCGGTATACACTAAACCGGCAGTCCGATAAAGCCGATGCATCAAAGGACCGATCGTAATATCAATTTCAACATTTAGTAGAACAAGGTGTTTTTTAGCTAAAAGCGTCTCCATCGCAATTTTTGCACCTACTTCAGGTACCCCAGTCGCATCGACGATCACTTCAACGTCTTCTGAGTAGATCACCTCTTTGAAATCAGTAACTGTTAGAATTTCATGTTGGCTTGTGGAGGAAGCACGGTAAGCTTCCGCCGCACTTTGTGCAAAATTTAACCGAATATCACTGATCCCTGTTACAGCCATTCCCGGGATCGTCGCGATCTGTGCAATCATTCCAAAGCCCATTTGACCTGCACCGATTACGCCAATTTTGATTGGCATTCCGTGATCTTCTCTCTCCAATAATTGTTGATAAATAGTCATTCTCAGCTCTCCTTTAACAAAATATATTTCACGTAACATATGATACACCCTTATACTAGTAGGCCAAGATTCCCTTGTCAACGCTTCCAATAAAATTCAGCTGCGAACGATGCATCTTTACCTAACGTTCCCTTTTCTTCACAAACTTAACATATGTTCCAACATGAAGAATATGTGAATTTCATATTGACTTTCACAAATTCACAATTTAAGCTTTTCTTATAAAGCGCTTCCAAACAAATTGAGAAATGAGGGATTACTTGATGGAGGAATACAAGGAACTTGTTTTATTGTTAGCCGGTTGTTGGTTCATTCAGATTTTCTTGTCCTACTTGCAGCACAAAAACTATGGGAAGGAAATAAACGAATTAAAAAAACGAAATACTGGTTTTTTGGGTGTAGGAATCTCAAAGGCAAAATTTAACCTAGGTCGCGGCATCGTCCTGCTAGTCGTTACAGATGAACAGGATTGTATCGTGACTTATAAAGAAATGGCTGGCATCACGATCTTTGCCCGGTTTAAAGAACATCAAGAATTTATCGGAAAGAAAACAACGGAAACAATGCCATTACTTGCTAATAAAAGAAGGAAAGCTGCTTTTGAACAAGCAATTCAATTGATTCAATCTGAAAAAAATCGACTGGAGGTAGTGTAAATGGATTTCCTAGTAATGATTGCTGAAAATTTTATTGGTATTTTTGATGCTGGTGGGGAAAACTTAGTGGGTTTGATCACTGGTATCTTACCAACTTTGATTGTTTTACTCACATTCGTCAATGCACTGATTGCATTGATTGGGGAGGAACGCGTTTCCAAGTTCGCTCAAATCTGTACCCGAAATATCATTTTACGCTATAGTATTTTTCCGCTTCTCGCTGTTTTTTTCCTTACGAACCCAATGTGTTACTCCTTTGGGCGTTTTTTGAAAGAAAAGCAAAAACCGGCTTTCTACGATTCAGCTGTTTCTTTGGTCCATCCCATCACTGGCTTATTTCCCCATGCAAATGCCGGTGAATTATTTGTTTGGACTGGTATTTCTTCTGGTTTAACTACTTTAGGCTTATCCACCATGCCGTTAGCTGTCCGCTATTTTCTAGTCGGTCTTGTTGTTATCACCATTCGAGGCGTTGTCACAGAATTATTAACGAAACTGATGTGGAAAGAAACCACTGAATGATGTTCATTGGAAAGAGGAGGAAAAACAATGTCAAAAACGGTTATTGTCAAACATGGAACGAAGGGTTGGGGTGGTCCACTAACGCTAGAACCCACGACTGAAAAAAACGTCGTTGCTTCCATCACAGGCGGAGGTATCCATCCAGTGGCGAAAAAAATTGCTGAACAATTGGGTGTGGAAGCAATCGACGGATTTAAAGAAAAAGTGGAACCAAGTCAAATGATCTGTGCGGTTGTTGATTGTGGAGGGACTGCCCGTTGCGGTGTCTATCCCAAATTAAATGTCTTGACCGTCAATCTCCATCCTACTACTCCTTCAGGTCCGTTAATGAAATTTATCAATGAAAAGAATTTTGTCTCAGGCGTCACCATAGATGACGTTTACAGCTCTGATGAAGCAATGACAGAATCTTCGGTAACAAGCGAAAAAGTGGAAGAACCAACACCTACTAAAAAAGAACAGGTCACTGCTGCTAAAGCAAAAGTCGCTGAATCACAAGGAGGGCTTCTAGGTTTCATCAATCGCCTTGGTCGTTCCGTCGGCAACATTGTGGGAATCTTTTACCAAGCGGGTCGTGATACGATCGAAATCGTAATCAAAAATATTCTTCCCTTCATGGCATTTGTCAGTATGTTAGTAGGGATCATCAATTATACAGGCATTGGCGACATCATTGCTAGCGGTGTCACTCCCTTATCTGGTAGTATCGTTGGTCTCGTGATCTTATCTCTTATTTGTTCAATTCCAGTTCTTTCACCCGTTCTAGGCCCAGGTGCCGTCATTGCTCAAGTCGTCGGCGTATTGTTAGGAGTAGAGATTGGCAAAGGCACGATCGCTCCCGCCATGGCACTACCCGCTCTTTTTGCAATCAATTCTCAAGCCGGTGCAGATTTTACCCCTGTCGGTCTCACATTAGCCGAAGCTGAGCCTTACACCGTAGAAGTCGGTGTCCCTGCCGTTTTGTTCTCTCGCTTACTCACTGGTCCCTTAGCAGTGATTCTGGCTTGGTTAGCTAGTTTTGGGTTATATTGAGGAAGTCGCCTATTTATTCGAGTATCTTGCTAAACTTACAAAAAGACCAATCTAGCGTGGTTACTAGATTGGTCTTTTCCTGTTAAAAAGCATTTTTCTTCCTTTATGTTAAAAATCGTAGTACAGAAGATAGGAAAATAAATATTCTCTTTTCCTTTCTTTCCCCCTTCATTTGATGAATAATAGAGAAAGATCGAGTATATAAGATGATACTAGATAGTTCAAATTCTCTTTTTTTACTAGAGAAAGATCGATACAAATAAAAAACAAAGTGAAGAAAAAAATACCTTTGCTTATTATCTTAAGTTTAAAAATAATATTGTTATAAAAAGTCCAAACCCAACTGTAAAAACATTTTGACACTTGATTTCAAGGCATTGTCAAAGACATTTGATCGTTAAAAAGCAGACATTGGCCTACACTAATGGTAGAAGGAGCGGATAAAATGAACTTAAGCAAACAAATAAAAAAACATCGGGAACGATTAAGTCTCTCTCAGGAAGGGCTGGCAGAAAAACTTTATGTCTCCCGACAAACGATCTCAAATTGGGAGAATGAAAAAAGTTATCCTGATGTTCACAACTTATTATTGCTCAGTGTTCTATTTGATGTTTCTTTAGATGAATTAGTCAAAGGGGATGTTGAACAAATGAAAGAAACGATTGAGAAAACAGCAATGGATCGCTACACGAAAATAATGTTGGTCTTTACATTGTTGGCCGCATTATCTGTTGGGCCTGCTCTCTTTTTACCAGGACACTGGTGGATTGCCCCGCCTCTATGTTTTTGGCTCGTCTCCATGTATGCCGCATTGAAGATCGAAAAAATCAAGAAAACCCAAAATATCAAAACGTATAAAGAGATCGTTGCCTTCATGGAAAATCAAGACCTCGATGCCATTAGGAAAAAGCGGGACATCAAAAAAGATTTCCTCTCAAAAACAGTCATCGTCTTGGTCTTTGCCTTGATTGTCGGCATCATCGCATGGCTTAGTACACTGCCGCATTTACTGATGCGCTGATCAAAACACAGGTTGAAGCTGCTTTTATGATGAAGCCGCTTCAACCTGTGTTTTTTTCAATTCAATGATCTCATCCGCATAAACCAAGTTTTTCGGACGATGGGTAATCATGATGACTAGTTTATTTTTTAATTGGTCTTTGATCGCTGCAAAAAGCTTTTCTTCTGTTGCTTCATCTAAAGCCGATGTGGCTTCATCAAGGACAATGACTTCTGCGTTTGTGAAAAACAATCGGGCAAAAGCGATCCGCTGTTTTTCCCCACCAGAAAGGTTGGCTCCTTTTTCTCCAATTTCAGTAGACAGTCCTCCCTTGAGTGCCTGATAGAATGCGCCTAATTGACATTTTTCTAATACCGCTATGATTTCCTCGTCTGCGATTTCCTTATCAAAAATGATATTTTCTTTCAGCGTTCCTTGGAATATTGGCGCATCTTGCGATAGATAAAAGACATGCTGATAGTAATCATTTAAGTTGTAAGCAACTAAATTTTTGTGATTAATCAGGACCGCACCGGTCGTCGGCTGATACAAGCCTAAAATCGTTTTGACCAGCGTTGATTTTCCTGCGCCGCTTTCTCCTACTAACCCATAAATCGCTCCCCGCTTCAGCTCCAGTGTGCTATCGGTTAAGATTTTCTTTTCTTGAAGTATGACGGATAGATCCTTAACTGTGATGTAGTTGATGGTTTCAGACAATGCATCTCCTTGTGTTAATGCTTTGTCCTCTGGCAGATAGAAAAATTCATTTAACCGTGCAAAGGCAACTTTATCTAAGCTGTATTGAACAAAAATCACGTTAAATATTGCAACAGGCGTGTAGATTCGATCCACATAAATAATCAATGCTGCTAAACCACCCAAGCTGACCGTAATCTGATTTGTAAATGCCAATACCACAATTGCGACTTTGATCAATGCGACTAAAACTGCAAAAAAACCAAAGAAAAACTCATGGATCATCGTCATTTTCGTCAAACGTTCTGTTGTATCAGCAGACATATTTTTATATTGTGCGATCTCTTTTTCAAACCGTTTATTGATCCGAAACGTGACCATTTCCGTTAATCCGCGGATAAAGGTGCTGTTCATGGCTTCTTCTGAAACTAGCGCATGTTCTTTGAGAGAGCGTAAAACTTTCAAAAGCAAATTGGTCACGATAAACACCATTAGATAGCCCACAAGGATCGCTGGAATCAACCTTTTATCGATCATAGCAATAAAAGCTAAGTTAAACAGTGTTTCGGGAAGCAATTCTTTAAACAAGCGTCCATAAAAATTCAAATGGATATTTCTACCCGCCGCTGCTCCCGCTTCAGTTTTCTGTAAGAGTGCTCCAGAGCCAATCTGCAAGTATTCAGAATAGGCAATCTTACTGATTTTCACTAAAGCTTGTTCTTTGAGATAGAAATACATGCTGTTGTGCAATTTCGTTTTGGGTTTCTGCTCGAGATAGGACAAAAGCGGTACCAGTACAAGCGTTAACCCATAGATAAAAATAACTGACCAATCAAATGTCTTGCCAAATGAATCGAGTAATTTTTGAAAATAAAAGACATTCGCGGCACTCAAAAATGAGACCGCAATTCCAATCCCAATATATACCGTCAATCCTTTTTTAAAATGCCGCCATAAATCAATCGCCATCGTAAGCTCCTTTTGCTGCAGTGTTCGTGGAAAAGTCGTGAGATAAATAAAATAACCGCTTTCAAAAAGTATAATCTATTTTTCGCTTAATGGAAAGAAACGTATGAAAGATAGTGAGAAACCATTCCTCGGTCATCGAGAAAAACAAAAAAACCGGCTCTATAATTTATGGGACTGATGAATCAGAATTGATTCTTCAGTCCCATTTTCATTTTAGGTATTAAAAAACATATCGTTCTCTAGTATGATTAAATCACCACAAAATAAACAACTGAGAGGACGATATGCTATATGAATGATTCTATCAAAAAAATGCTGAGAATAATAGAGAAAGATTTGATGATTATAGAGGTCTCTTACGAGACCCTTCAGAAGAAAAAGACGTTGGTCGTCGATGCTGTTCTCTCGCCTACTCCTCGTGCTTGTAGAAGTTGTGGTTCTACTGTGGTAGATGGAAACGGGAAAGCAATTATAGTGAAAAATGGGAAGAAGGAAACGATTGTCCGTTTTGAACAATACAATCATATGCCTTTGGTTATGCGCCTAAAAAAGCAGCGCTATACCTGTAAAAACTGCCGAACCCATTGGACTGCTCAAAGTTATTTTGTCCAACCCAGACATTCAATCGCAAATCATGTTAGATATAAAATTGCTTCTTTACTGACTGAAAAAGTATCTTTATCTTTTATTGCGAAAAGCTGTCAGGTATCTTTGACCACCGTTATTCGTACATTGAAAGAGTTTAAAAGCTATTTACCAAAGCAATCTAAGAAGATTCTCCCCAGAGTATTGATGGTTGATGAATTTCGTTCGCATGCTTCCATAGAAGATAAAATGAGCTTTATTTGCGCAGATGGCGAAACAGGAAAATTAATAGATGTTTTGCCTACGCGTAAATTACCTCGATTAACAAGCTATTTCTTAGGTTGTACCAATCCAGAAGAAGTAGAATTCTTGGTGACAGACATGAACGCCGCCTACTTCCAGCTCACCAAACGTGTTCTGCCAAATGCGAAAGTAGTGATTGATCGGTTTCATATTGTCAAACACATGAATCAAGCGTTCAATGAGTTGCGTATCCGTGAAATGAATGAACTTCGTAAAGCCGGACAGAAAAGCCAGGCAGAAAAACTGAAAAAGAACTGGCGCTTTTTGCTAAAAAATCGTGCAAACATCAACCATTATGAATACAAAACATGGAAAAGTTTCCGAGCACCAAAATACCCATTTCTTACTGAAGCAATGATGATTGATCGATTGCTTGAGTTTTCTACGCCCCTGAAGGAGGCGTATCCCTTTTTTCATGAATTAGTTGAAGCCTTTCGAGACAAAGACCCTGACTTATTTTTCTGCATATTGGCAGAACTTCCCGAAACGTTAGATGACGGCTTTCGGGAGAAGCTTCAAAACCTTCTGACTTATGAAGAAGGCATCACCAACGCAATGATCTATCCTTATTCCAATGGAAAAATAGAAGCGAAGAATACCCACATAAAGACAATGAAACGAGTATCCTACGGATTTAAATCATTCGAGAACATGAGAATTAGAATCTTTTTGATCAATCAATTAATCAATGTAAGATAACAAAAAATCTGAGCCAGAATGTGGTTCATTCTGACCCAGATTTGATTTTGCACAACTCATCAGTCCTTATTGACAAAGAGCCAAAAAACCCCGCTCAAAGAGCGGGGCTAACGTTGTTGCCAACGATTGATTATTTGTTTAAAGCGTCTTTTGCTTGGTCAGCTAATGCAGTAAATGCTGTTGCATCGTTTACAGCCAAGTCAGCTAACATTTTGCGGTTGATGTCGATTTCAGCTAATTTCAAGCCGTGCATCAATTTTGAGTAGCTTAAACCATTCATACGAGCCGCTGCGTTGATACGAGCGATCCACAATTTGCGGAAGTCGCGTTTCTTTTGACGACGATCGCGGTATGCGTAGTTGTATGAATTCATTACTTGTTCTTTTGCTGTTTTAAATAGAGTGTGTTTAGAACCGTAGTAACCTTTTGCTAATTTAAGCACTTTTTTACGACGTTTACGAGTTACTGTTCCACCTTTAACACGTGCCATGTATAATTCCTCCTAATATGAAAATCGATAATTGTTTGTATACGTGAAGCTTGGGTTACGCAATTATTTCATGCGTGCTAGTTGTTGACGGATACGTTTGTAATCGCCAGCTGAAACCATTGAAGCTTTACGCAATTGACGACGTTGTTTTTTTGTTTTGCCGTGGAAACGGTGACTGGTAAAGGCACGGAAGCGTTTCAATCCGCCGCCGCCAGTGCGTTTTACGCGTTTTGCTAATCCGCGGTGTGTTTTTTGTTTTGGCATAACTAATTTCCTCCTCAAAATCTTTCGTTATCTGACTTTAAACTGAAACTCAGTGAGTCATTATTTATCGTTTTTTGGTGCTAATACTAAGAACATACTGCGGCCATCCATTTTTGGCTTTTGCTCAACAGTTGCCAAATCAGCAGTTTCTTCCGCCAAACGATCTAACACTTTCTGACCAATTTCTTTATGGGTAATGGCACGGCCTTTGAAACGGATCGAAGCTTTCACTTTGTCCCCTTTTTCAAGGAATTTACGTGCATTACGCAATTTTGTGTTGAAATCATTGACGTCGATCGTTGGACTTAAACGAACCTCTTTAATGTTGATTACTTTTTGTTTCTTACGAGCTTCACGGTCTTTTTTCTGTTGCTCAAAGCGGAATTTCCCGTAATCCATAATTCTTGCTACTGGTGGCTTAGCATTTGGTGCCACCAATACCACATCAAGGTTTGCTCGTTCTGCAATTTGCAATGCTTCAGCTTTACTCTTTACACCAAGTTGTTCGCCGTTTTGATCAATCAAACGCAATTCACGTGCACGAATGCCGTCGTTTACCATCATATCCTTTGCTATGGTCATTCACCTCCGAGTTTTTTGAGAGAAAGAAAAGCTTGTCGATTCGAAATCAGACAATAAAAAAACGAGTTCTTCACGAACCCGCACGTACTCCACACAAATAAATGGTAGGAATCCTATTCTGCCCAGCGATATCTTCACTCAGGCGAGAAGCGGGTGCTTCTGCTTTTATTTCTCAACTTTTATAGTATACTGCTTTTCCCTCTTATTGTCAACAGTTTTCATGATTGTTTCAAAAAAAAGCCGGAGCATACGCTCCGACTTTTGTGTTTCTTATTCTGCTTTCAACGCAGCCATCGTGATGTAGTTGTATGGTTGGTTAAAGTGAGGCAAGAAGAAGATATCTAATAGCTTCATCTTGTCGATCGTTACGCCTTCTTCGATCGCTAATGAGAACATGTGGATGCCCATTGCGATTTCAGATGTACGTGACGCCATTTGCGCACCAACGATGCGGCGTGTTTCTTCTTCATAGACGATGCGGATCTTAACTGTCGCATTTTCTTTCATGAAGCCTGGTTTTTGGGTATCTTCGTAATCAGAGTATTTCACTTTCATGCCATTACGTTCGGCAGCTTCTACTGACAAGCCCGTTGAAACCATGTTGTAGCCGAAGATCGAAATCCCGTTTGATCCTTGAACACCCGTTGATTCTAAAGAAGTTCCGCCGATATTATGGGCAGCGACGATCCCTGAACGTACGGCATTCGTTGCTAATGCGATATAAGTGGTTTGTTGCAAAGCATTTGAGTACACAGTTGCACAGTCACCGACTGCGTAAACATCTGCATCGCTTGTCCGTTGATGGCGGTCCACTAAGTACGCGCCGTTAGCAAACAATTCCAAATGATCTTTGCCTAACTCGTTGTTTGGTAAGAAACCGATCGCGTTGATCACTAGGTCAACTGGGTATTCGCCGTTGTCTGTTACAACTGCTTCTACTTTCTCTGTTCCTTTGTATTCACGCGCTAATTCACCGAAATGCAATTCAATGCCATTGTCAGCTAAGTTTTTGTCCATATCTTCTGTGAACCATTTGTCGTAGTAGTTTGGCAATGCCCGTGTCGCTGCATCAAAAAGCAACACATTTTTGCCACGGCGTTTTGCTGCTTCAGCAATTTCAACACCGATGTAACCAGCACCGATAACGGCAACGTTTTTCACGTCTTCTGAGGCTAACTCTTGATCAACCGTTTGTCCGTCTTGGAATTTTTTCAAGAAATGGATGTTTTTCAAGTCACGTCCAGGTACTTTGGGTGAGATCGGAACAGATCCAGTTGCGATGACAACTTTGTCATAAGATTCAACGATCGTTTCACCTTCACTGGTCACAGCGTGTACTTCTTTTTTCTCAAAATCGATATGGTCAACCACTGTTTCCATATGGATTTTTGCACCTTTTGCTTCAAAATCTTCACGTTTTGTATAGAACAAGCCTTCGTATGAATCGATTTGACGTCCAACCCATAAAGCAGTCCCACAACCTAGGTAGCTTAAGTTTGTATTACGGTCGATCATTACGACCTCTTGGTCTTTGTAGTTATCTAATAATGTATTGGCAGCAGCAATCCCCGCGTGGTTTGCACCGATAATAACTGTTTTTGTCATGGAAAATTTCCTCCTTTTGTTTACATTGTCATTATAGCTCGCTTGTGAATTTGAAAACTATCAACTTTTTCGCGATTTTAAAAATTTGTGACAGTTTTTCGTTGATATACGTCACTTTCAGCGGGTTAAGTTTCTATATCAAAATTATTTTTGTCTTGCAAGTAAAAAGATTGTGAAAAAATATGTATTCAAAATCAAAGGTTTTCCTTGTTATAAAAGCATTCTGCAAACCGATTGAATAAATTTCACAATGCCCCACCGCTTTTTCGTAACTATCGCGGCATCGATTCGCCGTGTTATACTGAGAGAAAAACATACAGGATGGGATCTTGATGAAGAAAAAAATCGTATTGCCACTACCGCCCTTATTGTCGGCATTAGAGCCACAGGATTTTTATTTAGAAGAAGAACTGCTTTTCGAAGGGGGGGTGTTCGAAGGCGATGATTATAGCTATGATACTTGCAAAAACCTTATCTTGAAGCAATGTCATTTCAAGAAAGTGACGATGCAAAAAACACGCTTGAGTCAATGGGAATGTCAAAATGTTCTCTTTGAGAACTGCGATTTTTCTAATCTGGAATGTTTTGGTGCCAGCTTTCATCGCGTTCACTTTAAACAGTGTAAATTGACTGGTACGAATTTTGCGGAAAGCTATTTCCGTGACTGTACCTTTGAAGATTGCGTGGCAAACTTTGCTTCTTTTAGCAATACCAATTTACGGACGATGCTGTTTCGTCAGTGCCAACTAAACGACAGTGAGTTTTATGAGATGGATTGGAAACACTTGACGCTACAAGAAAACCAGTTGAACAATAGCAACTGGTTTCACACAAAATTAGCAACTTTAGATTTTCGGACCAATCAATTTCAAAAGGTCGCGTTGTCCTTTGAACACTTGCGAGGACTAACAGTCGATCAAGAACAAGCCTTGGTCATCGCCGCCGGTCTAGGTTTGGTGATCGACTAACGAATTCTGCGCCATAAAGCAATCAACATCCAGACGGATAACACTAAACTGATCAACAAGGCAATACCCCAACCGAAAATACTATTGGTAAAAGGCAGCGGAACATTCATGCCAAAGAAACTGGTGACGATGGAAGGCACAGTCAATAAGAGGGACCAAACGGTCAAAAACTTCATAGTATCATTCAAGTTATTGTTTAATAGATTATTGTAGGTACCAGACAATTGTTCCAAAATTTGGAATGCCAGTTGGGTCATTTCCACTGCCTGTTTGGCTTCGATCAAGGCATCATCCAGTTGTTCCCGCTCATCATCATCCATCAAACGATAAATGGATAATGCTTTGATTTGCTCCAAGAGGACCGCATTTTGTTTCGTGGCAGACACTAAAAAAACCAGTCCAACTTCCAAATCAGACATTTGCAGTAAGTTTTTATTGGTTGTTTTTTCCCGTAGTCGCTGATTCAAGCGAATCCGCTCACTATTGACTTCTTCGACTAACGGAAAAAACGTGCCAGAAATCAAGAACAAGCTTTGAAACAAAAAATGAATGGGCGTTTGCAGCGGGTTTTGCAGGATCAAGCGCTCCATCATTGGAATCACATAACGGGTATTGTGGGATGCAAATGTAAAGAGTTGCTTCCTTTTTAAAATAAACGTCATCGGGCTGGTCTCAAAATGATTTTCACGCTTTTCTTGCTGAGGTACATTGAAAACCAGCAGCAATGCTTCCTCTTCGGCATCATATTCGACCCGCGCGCGTTCGTTTTTATCTAAAGAGTACGTAAGCATCTCGTCAGACAAATGATATTGTTTTTGCAGTGCCATCACGCTTTTTGCGTCTTGTTGGTCGACTTGAATCCATTCATAGTTTCCGTCATAAAAGACATGTTTGTTTTCCACAATCCATCCTCCACTCTTGCTTTCTTCTATTATAAAAGAAAACAGCCAGAAGCCCAATCAAAGGACTTTCCTGGCTGTATCAGCTATTACTTATTTACGGGCGTCTTTCAAGGCCTCTTCCACCATCGTTAAAACGGCCTGTGCCGCTTGCGGGTCTTCGACAAAATTGAATTGATCGCCATCGATCTGGATCTTTGGACTCTCATTGTACTCTTCGTACCATTGATCGTAGCGTTTGTTCAACTCTTTGTAGTAGTCGTATAACGAAGGATCAAAGGTCAACTGCTCATATTCCCGCCCACGTTTTTCAATACGCTCGAGCATCGTTTCAAAAGAAACGCGAATATGCACCAAAAGATCTGGATGCTTTTTGTGAGCTGCATACGGCAGCTCTTCTAACATATTGGCTAACAATTCATCATAGACTTTGACCTCGGTATCGGTCGCTCGCCCAAGGTCCGCATTTAAATGGAACAACAGTGAATCCTCATAAATGGAACGGTCCAGGACGTTATTGTCGTCTTTCATGGCTTGCTTGATACTTTCAAATCGTTTATTTAAGAAATAGATTTGCAGTAAAAACGCATATTTATTTGGATCTGCATAAAATAATGGTAACACTTCATTGTCATCGATCGATTCATAAAAGGCTTGACTGCCAAAATGATTGGCGATCAATGCGGTCAAACTTGATTTACCGGCACCAATCGTTCCTGCTAATACGATCACGCTCATATCCCCCAACTCACTCATCACTAAATATTGTATGTTGCATTTGCGATATCAACTATACAACACTATATCTTGTGCCGTCAACTGAAACTTTTGAAGCACAGATCAAGAATTTTTTCAATAAAAGTTTAAAGATTTTTGCTTTTTTTTGAAATCTCATACGGAATGCTTAACGAAAGAGCCTTCTTCTAGTAAAATAGGAAAGGATCTTTAATTAAATTGTGTTTTTGTCAGGAGATAGTTACAATTGACTGACAAACGATAAATGAATCATGTGGGGTAAGCTCCCTAGAGAAATGAGGAAAATAATGTCAATTGGTACTGGCATAGCTACAGGAAAAATCATCTTAATGGGTGAACATTCAGTTGTTTACGGTGAACCAGCAATTGCTTTCCCTTTTGCGGGAGCAAAAGTACAAGTCGAGATTACAGCAAATGAAACAAACACCTTGATTTCAAGTTACTATCACGGTCTGCTTGAAGAAGTCCCCAGCCACTTAAAAAATGTCAAAGACTTGCTGCATCGTCTGCAACAAGACTTCCACACGGGTCCTTTTGCAACCTCCATCGTCAGCACTATCCCTTCTGAACGGGGAATGGGTTCTAGCGCGGCGGTCGCTGTTGCACTGACTCGCGCTTTTTTTGATTGGATCAAAAAAGACTTTACAAAAGAAGAATTGATGACCTATGTCAACTTTTCTGAAAAAATCGCTCATGGCAATCCTAGCGGGATCGATGCTGCGGCAGCCAGTGGGACAGATGCCATTTACTTTATCAAAGGGCATCCCATCACTTCGTTTCCCCTCACGATCGACGGTTATTTGCTCGTCGCTGATACTGGAATCAAAGGGCAAACGAGAGAAGCAGTCAAAAGTGTCGCCCATCTTTTTGAAACCAGCAAGCAGCTGGCTAGTCAAGCAATCCAGCGTTTAGGGATCGAAACCAAAAAAGCTAAAGAGGCCATCATAGCCAATCAATTAGAAGTATTAGGTGAAAGCATGAACAACGCCCATCAGGCCCTGCAGCAGCTAGGGGTCAGCAATCAGCAACTGGATCAGTTGGTTTCCTTAGCGTTGGCACACGGTGCTTACGGGGCAAAGCTGACCGGCGGGGGCCGGGGCGGCTGTATGATCGCACTAACCAAAACGAAGGAACAGGCTGAGAATATCAGCCGTATTTTATTGTCCGATGGCGCTCGTGCGGCATGGATACAAGGATTAGGAGTTTATGAACATGTATAAGGGAAAGGCTCGCGCCTACACGAATATCGCATTGATCAAGTATTGGGGAAAACAAGATGAAACTTTCATTTTACCGATGAACAATAGTTTGTCCCTGACCCTCGATGCTTTTTACACAGAAACAACGGTGGCTTTTTCACCTGATTTTCCACAGGATTGCTTTACGCTGGATGGTGTGGTGCAAACAGACGCTGCCACAAAAAAAGTTGCGGACTTTTTGGATCTGGTACGAAAAAAAGCGGACTGCCCGTGGTATGCCACGGTGGAAAGTCAAAACTTCGTCCCAACCGCTGCTGGACTTGCCTCTTCTGCCAGCGGATTAGCGGCCTTGGCGGGTGCCTGTAGTGAAGCACTGGACTTAAACTTGTCGGAGCAAGAGTTATCCCGTTTGGCCCGTCGCGGTTCTGGTTCGGCGTGTCGGAGTATCTACGGCGGCTTTGCTGAATGGCATCAAGGCACCGATGAGACTTCTTTTGCCACGCAAGTGCCGTCGAATGGCTGGGAAGAAGAATTGAGTATGATCTTTATTTTGATCAACGCACAAGCCAAAGAAGTCTCCAGTCGTGAGGGGATGCGCCGAACCGTTGAAACCTCAAGCTTTTATCCGGGTTGGCTTACTGCCACCGCAACTGATCTCGTGAAAATGAAACAAGCGATTGCCGAGAAAGACTTTACTGCTTTAGGTGAAACGACCGAGGCCAACGCCTTGAAAATGCATGGAACGACCTTAGCCGCCGAACCACCTTTTACTTATTGGTCTTCTGAATCTTTACGAGCCATGGAATGTGTCCGAATGCTGCGAAAAAAAGGATTGGCTTGCTATTTCACGATGGATGCTGGTCCCAATGTCAAAGTTTTATGCCAAAAACAAGAAGAACAAACGATTTTACGTGAATTAAGTGCTCACTTTGCCTCAGAACAATTAGTAACTGCTCACGCGGGTAAAGGATTAGCCTTTTTACCGGTGGAAGAATCTTCTGCCATCAACTAAGAAGCCATCGATTAGGAGTGTCGAAATGATTGAACTATCTGTTCCCGGAAAACTATTTATTGCTGGTGAATACGCGGTTGTCGAACCTGGTCATCCTGCAATCATCGTTGCCGTTGACCAATTTATTACGGTCAATGTGGAAGAGGCCCGTAAAAACGGCAGCATCCAGTCTGCCCAATACAGCGACCTGCCGATTCGCTGGACGCGTCGCAAAGGCGAATTAGTCTTAGACCATCGGGATAATCCTTTCCACTATATTTTGGCAGCCATTCGTCTGACGGAAAAATATGCCCAAGAAAAAGGCATTCCCCTTTCCTTTTACGATTTAAAAGTGACCAGTGAACTGGATAACTCGAACGGTCGCAAATATGGCCTCGGTTCCAGCGGCGCCGTGACTGTTGCCACGGTCAAAGCATTGAATCTGTACTATCAAATGGAAATGGATCGGTTGACCCAATTCAAAATTGCGGCTCTTGCCCATCTCGCTGTTCAAGGCAATGGGTCTTGCGGTGATATTGCAGCCTCTTGTTATGGCGGCTGGATCGCTTTTTCAACCTTCGATCACGACTGGGTCTTAGCCAAACAAAAGGACCATACCTTAACAGAATTGATCGCTTTCGATTGGCCAGGATTATCGATCCGTCCCTTGACGGTTCCGAAATCGCTTCGACTATTGATTGGTTGGACAGGCTCTCCTGCCTCTACTTCTGATTTAGTGGATCAAGTCTATCAATCCAAAGAAGAAAAAGAAAACGCCTATGCCGCCTTTTTAGCAGCCAGCAAAGACTGCGTCAATCGATTGATCGACGGCTTCTTAAATGAAGACAGTCGCACGATCAAAAAAATGATCACAGAAAATCGAAAGCTCCTGCGGGAGTTGTCCGCACTGACTGGTGTGCCGATTGAAACTCCAGCACTTAAAAAGCTTTGTGATCTAGCAGAAAATTATTGTGGTGCAGCCAAATCTTCCGGTGCCGGCGGCGGCGATTGCGGTATCGTGATCGTTGACCAAAAAACCGGTATTTTACCATTGATGAGTGCGTGGGAAAAAGCCGAGATCACCCCATTGCCGCTGCATGTTTACCATTACCGGGAGGACCTATCATGAATCGAAAAGATGAACATGTTTCCTTAGCAAAAGCGTTCCATAAAGAACACAGCAACGATTTTGATGCAGTTCGCTTGGTCCACCAGTCCTTTCCGCAAATTGACGTGGCTGATGTGTCAATTACGACGACTGTCTTTGACCGCTCATTTTCCAGCCCTTTTTTCATCAATGCCATGACAGGCGGCAGTGAAAAAACCTTAAAAATCAATCAAGAGTTAGCAGAGATCGCGCAAGCCTGTGATTTGATGATGGCAACCGGCTCCGTTTCGGCTGCCTTAAAAGACCCAAGTGTCGCCGATTCTTTCCGTATCGTCCGTAAAGCCAATCCTGACGGCTTCTTATTAGCCAATATTGGCGCGGGCAGTCCCGTTGAAAATGCACAGCGGGCAGTGGAGCTCTTTGATGCCGATGCCTTGCAGATCCATCTTAATGCACCGCAAGAATTAGTGATGCCCGAAGGCGATCGTCAATTTAGCCAATGGCTGTCCTTATTGGAAAAAACGATGGCTTCTGTTGCCGTTCCGGTTGTCGTCAAAGAGGTCGGCTTTGGGATGTCCCGTGAAACGATCCAGCAGTTACTGGCGATCGGCGTACAAACGATTGATGTTGCTGGGAGCGGCGGCACAAGTTTTACTCAAATCGAAAATGCTCGTCGAAAAAAACGTGAATTGGCGTATCTTGATACCTTCGGCCAATCCACCGTGATTTCCTTGCTGGAAGCAAATGAGATCCAACAGCCCTTTACCCGCATCGCTTCAGGCGGCGTTCGGGATGCTTACGATATCTTCAAAGCACTTTGCCTTGGTGCGGATAGCGTAGGACTATCCGCCACGATCCTCGTGCTGCTTTTGTCAAAAGGCAAAGAAGAAACCATCGCCACCTTACAATCATGGAAGGAACAGCTGCAGATGCTCTACACAATGGCAGGACAGACAAGCACTAAAGACCTCACCAAGGTTCAGCTGATTTTTTCTGGCGCTGTCAAAGAGTGGTGTGAAGCACGTCAAATTCCCTTAGCAAAGTATAGTTTGCGTTGAGAGATCCAATCGCTGACTACCACATCAAATAAGTAAAAGCAGTACAATTCGTTTTTTATTGTGCTGCTTTTTTTGTGTTCTTTTTTCTATAATAGTAAGTTTCCATTTATCATTTGGATAGTAGCGTTATTTAATCGCTACTTGATAATCACTTTCATTATCAGGTACGTTGTTTTTTTACCATCTTGTTTTCGAATGTGCTATGCTCAAGTCGAGGGAGGAATAATCGATTGTTTCTTGAGAAAAGGATCGGTTTTTTCATTCCTAGACTACATTCAAAAGGAGGCGTTTCTTATGAGTAAATCCGAATCGTCGGCTGTTTTTTCAACGATTGCTTGTTTGCTATTGATGGCAACTGGCTTTCTTATGGCATCTTTTTCCATTCCTTATAGCTTTGTCCCTTATCTGTTAGCGATTCTTGCCGGGGGTTGGAAACAAACCTGGGAAGGCACGCAAGAATTGGTGCACGACAAACGGTTGAACGTCGATCTACTGATGGCGTTAGCCGCCATTGGTGCCTGTATCATTGGGCATTGGTTTGAAGGGGCGATGCTGACCTTTATCTTTTGTTTGAGCGGTGCCCTTGAGGAATATACGACCAACAAAAGTACGCGAGAAATTAGTTCATTAATGGCACTGCAACCAACGACTGCCTTAAAAATGATTGAATCTGGGGAGCTCGTCGAAGTACCAGTCGAAGCCCTTCAGTTAAAAGATACGATTATGGTGGCAAAAGGCAGTGCGATCCCGATCGACGGTATCGTGATCCAAGGAACCAGCAGTGTTGATGAGGCGGCCATCAGTGGCGAATCCATTCCTGTCGAGAAACGTTTAGGCAGTGAAGTCTTTGGGGGAACCATCAACCTTGGGCAGCCATTGTACATTGAAGTTACTCAAACGAGTGAAAACACCCGCTTTGCAAAAATCATTCAATTGGTGGAAGAAGCGCAGCAAATGCCAAGTCAAACGGCGACCCTGATCGAAAAAATCGAACGGATCTATGTGCCGATCGTCCTGATCGCCGTCCCACTAATGATCGTTTTGTGTACGTTTTTCACGAATTGGGGGTTCCAAGAAAGTTTTTATCGTGGCATGGTCTTACTAGTAGTGGCATCCCCTTGTGCCTTAGTCGCCTCTGCTACTCCTGCGACGTTAGCAGCCATTTCTCACGCTGCTCGTTTGGGCGTTTTATGCAAAGGCGGACAAGCCTTGGATGCCTTTGCCAATGTCAAAGCGATCGCTTTTGACAAAACCGGAACGCTGACTCGAGGCAAACCTGCTGTCACTGATGTTCATCTATTGCTGGATGAACCGTTTATCCCCCAACTGATTGTTGGGATGGAAAAACAATCAAATCACCCATTGGCTGAAGCGATCTTGGCGTATTTCCACGATGAAAGACCATTGGAATTAGCAGTGGAAGAACAAGCGGGGGTCGGTCTAGCCACCACTTACCAAGCTGCCCATTGGACGATTGGAAAAGAAGTCGATCTAACCTCTGTTGCTGTCAGTGAACAAACCCGCATCCAAGAATTGAAAGCAGCCGGAAAAACCTTGATTTATATCAATCGTGACCGTGTATTAGCAGGGTATTTAGCACTATTGGATCAGCCCCGTCCTGAAGCTCGTGAGAGTCTTGCCTACTTCAATAAGCAAGGAATTCACACGACGATGCTGACGGGTGATCATTTAGGTACTGCCAAAGTGATCGCCGCAGAAATCGGCTTGTCTGACTATGAAAGTGATTGCCTGCCTGATGAGAAAACCACTCGTATCAAAGAAATGAAAGAAACCTACCAAATCAATGCGATGGTCGGTGATGGGATCAATGATGCCCCCGCCTTAGCGACCGCAAGTGTAGGGATCGCGATGGGCGAAGGAACAGATGTCGCAATGGATGTGGCGGACATCGTCTTGATGAAAAATGATTTGCTGCGTTTGGTCGACAGTCACCGTTTGGCTAAGAAATTACAGCGGATCATCAAACAAAACATCGTCTTTTCTATCAGTGTCATCTTGTTGCTGATCGCTTCAAACTTCCTTGAATTTCTCACGCTACCTCTAGGGGTCGTGGGTCATGAAGGAAGCACGATCTTAGTTATCATAAACGGGTTGCGTATGCTTTTGCCATTACACAAAGAAACACCCCAGCAAGCCAAACCAACCCGCAAAGATTGCGATGATTGTGTCTTGTATCAACAGTCTTTGCATACGTGACCACTATTTGCACTAGCAAAAACGCCCATTGTTGGCACTTCACTAGAAGTCCATCAACGGGCGTTTTGCTGTTTTTTCTACTTATGCTTGATTGGCAAGTTGTTCCGTGTAGAGTTTGCCATCGTACATCTTAAAGAATGGATAATAGCAGAGAATGGAAACCCCTAAGTTGATCAAAGCGATCAGGATGGCTCGGAAATCACCGCCGGTTCCTAAAAACGCCCCTATGCCCACCGGTGAAATCCAGGGAATTCCCGTAATGACTTTATCGACAAAGCCAAACGAGCTAGCAAAGTAAGCAATCGTCACGTTGATCAAAGGTGTTACGATAAAGGGGATGATCAAATACGGATTGTAGACGATCGGTGCCCCGAAGATCACTGGTTCATTGATGTTAAAAAGCCCCGGTAAGATCGCTGCTTTTCCTAAGACTTTGAGCTGTTGTGATTTTGCCACAAACAGCATCAATAAAACCAATCCAAGCGTACTTCCTGCTCCGCCCATAAAAATATACATGTTCACAAAATCCCCAGCAAAAATATTATTGGCACCATCGATATTTTCAGTTAGAGCCACCAATAGGATGGGATTGATGAAACTATTTTTAATAACTGCCGTCCCATGAACCCCCACTGCCCATAAGAGGTGGATAAGGAGCATAATCACGATGATTCCTAACCAAGAACCCGTCAACTCCTTCACGAATTCAAATGGTTTGGATAGCAATCCGTGAAGATCCGTGTGGAAAACCGCCAGTACTCCATTGATCGCCACCATCAAAAAGGCAATCAAAATCGCTGGGATCAATGACGCAAATGCTTTGCTGACTCCATCGGGAACTCCTACAGGCATCTGGATGGTGATCTTTCTTTTTACACAAAAACGATAGACTGACGTAGCAAGTACTGCGGTGATAATCCCGATGAAGATCCCTACTCCACTGAAGCGAGTGATCCAACCGCCTAAAGCGACCCCATTGTAAACAATGGCGGTTTCGCTTTCTGATTGTAGCAATTGTGCAGTACCATCTGTGATATCGACCTGAATGATCGTCATTAAAAAGGCAAACAAACTTAATAACGCTCCTACAAAACTGCTCATAATCAAATGCTCTTCTTTATGATAAATCTCAGTTAAATAATACCCTGTTGCTAAACAATAAAAAACAGCAATCGAACCGACAGACATGGTAGTTACGACACTATAAAGCGGCGAAAATCGTAAAATCGTTTGTTCGAAAAAGCTAGCCAGTGGCGGAATGATTTGTGGTAAATTATTAATGATCAAAAAAATCGATCCGACGATCGTAAAAGGGACCGTAATGATCCCTGCTTGCATGATTGCGCGAATAAAGCGTAAATTCGCCAACTTATTCAAAGGCGGCATCAAACGCGTTTCTAAAAAGGTAAAAACACTTGTCATCGTTACTCCTCCAACGAAGGGATCGCCCCTTCTTCAATCAGCTTTTGATACCAATAAAAGCTGTCTTTTCTCACTCGTTTTTGTTCTTTTTCCTCTGCATCATTGCGATCTACGTAAATAAAACCATACCGTTTTCGAATCCCTTCATGCACACTAATCAAATCAATGGCAGACCACGGGCTATATCCGATCAGATCCACCCCAGCATTGATCGCGGCTAAGCATTGGCTGATATGCTGAGACAAATAATCGATACGGTACGGATCATGAACCGTGCCATCTGCTTCTAGATAGTCTTCGGCCCCTAAGCCGTTTTCAGTAATGATGATCGGCAAGTGGTAACGATCATAAAGTGTTTGCAACGTCGTTTTCAGTCCCAAGGGATCGATGGTCCAATTGAAGGCATTTTTCTTCAAGAACGTATTGGTGAACCCTTTGTAAAAACCACGCTCCATAATGTCTTCACTTTGCTGATCACTGATGCCGTTTTTCATGTCCCCAGCTTCCGTCGGCTGCTCCACTGTCACCGTGGTGTAGAAGTTCATTGCGACAAAGTCAGGCAGAGCCCGTTTCATCAACACCTCATCTTCCGGACCAAAGTCAATCGTGAGGCCGTTTTGGTTCAAATAATCTTGAAAGACCGTATTGTAACGACCGAAGCAGGCGAAATCAAGGTACGCCCAGTTCCGGACACTGTTGAAATACAGCGCCGCTTGGTTGTCTTCTGGTCGACTAGTCGCCGCATAGACCAACGAAATATTCGGCACCGGTCCGATTTTGCCATTCGGTACGATTTCATGACACGCTTCGAAAGCATATTTTTCAGCGATCATCAGGTGATGAAATTGCTGGTATTTTTCTGATAATGGAATCTTTTTCCCTAATATTTTTTGATCCACCAACAGCATGATATTTGGTTCATTGATCGTCAGCCAGTGCGTCACTCGATCCCCATAGGCTGTAAACAGCGTTTTGGCGTATGCGGCAAATGCCTCAACGGTGCTGCGTTTTGTCCAGCCGCCTTCGTCTTCCAATGCTTGCGGCAAGTCAAAATGGTTCAACGTTACAAAGGGCTGAATGCCGTGTTTCAGCAATTCATCAATGACATCGCTGTAATGATCCAATCCTTTTTGATTAATAGTACCGCGCCCTTCTGGAAAAATTCGCGACCAAGCGATCGAAAAACGGAAAATTTTGATCCCCATTTCTGCTAACAAGGCGATATCCTCTTTGTACTGGTGGTAATGGTCAACAGCCACAGTAAAATCCGCGATCTTGTGGTTGTCTCTTGGACGAGTATCTTGGACACTCAGCCCCTTGCCGTCGGTTTGATACGCCCCTTCGGTTTGGTGAGCGGAAATCGATGCTCCCCATAAAAAATTAGTTGGAAATGTTTGTTTCATATCGTACTCCTTATCCTAAATAAGATGCGTTTAACATCTTAGAATTATTGCTTGCATGGCAAAGACAATATTCTGAATTATCTCTTATTTTTCGCGGTAACGCAAAAAATAACTCCTGTCAAGTAAGACCCTTTTGAAGAGCTGCTACTTAGACACAAAAAAAGCAAAGTCCAGTTTCCTAGACTTTGCTTATGATTTAGAAGTAACAGCTTATTTTTGCTCTGCTTTATCTTCGTTCAATAGTGCTTTTCTTGAAAGGTTCACACGGCCTTGTTTGTCGATTTCTGTGACCTTCACTAAGATTTCGTCGCCTTCTTTGACAACGTCTTCTACTTTGTTGACCCGTTCGTTCGCAAGTTGTGAAATGTGAACTAAGCCGTCTTTGCCTTTGATCAAGTTGACAAACGCACCGAATTTTTCAACACGGACAACTTTCCCAAGGTACACTTCGCCAACTTTTACTTCTTTCGTCAATTCTTCAATAATCTTGATAGCTTTTTGGATCATTTCTGCATCAGCAGAAGCAATCGAAACTTTTCCGTCTTGATCGATATCGATTTTCACGCCAGTTTCATCAATGATGCCATTGATGGTGTCGCCGCCTTTACCGATTACATCTTTGATCTTCGCAGGATCGATTTGGATCATTTCGATCTTCGGTGCATATTGGCTTAACTCTTCACGAGGAGCAGCCAATGTTGATGTCAATTCATTTAAGATTTCCATCCGTGCTTTTTTCGCTTGATCTAATGCTTCTGTCAAGATTTGTTCAGTGATTCCTTGAATCTTGATATCCATTTGTAACGCAGTGATCCCATCTTTGGTTCCAGCAACTTTAAAGTCCATATCGCCAAGGTGATCTTCTAAGCCTTGAATATCAGTTAAGATCGTGTAGTTTTCACCATCAGATACAAGTCCCATTGCGATACCTGCAACTGGTGCTTTGATTGGTACCCCTGCATCCATCAATGCTAAAGTTCCAGCACAAATACTTGCTTGAGAAGAAGAACCATTTGATTCTAATACTTCTGCAACGAGACGGATTGTGTAAGGGAAGTCTGTTTCATCAGGAATCACTTGTGCTAAGGCACGTTCGCCTAATGCACCATGACCGATTTCACGACGCCCTGGTGAGCCGGCACGACCAGTCGAACCAACAGAAAATTGAGGGAAGTTGTAATGGTGGATGAATCGTTTTGATTCTTCAACCCCTAATCCATCAATGATTTGGTGTTCTCCTAAAGGTGCTAACGTACAGGCGGACAATGCTTGGGTTTGTCCCCGAGTAAATAGACCAGAACCATGAACACGTGGCAATAGGCCAACTTCTGATGCCAGTGGACGGATTTCGTCTAATTGACGACCATCCGGACGAATCTTGTCGATAGTAATCAATTCGCGAACCACATCTTTTTCAAGATCTTCCGCGATTTGTTTCACTTCTTTCAAGAATTGTGCTTCCTCTTCATGTCCAGCAAATTTTTCTGCATACACTTCTTTCACTGTGTCTTTGACTTTATCGATCTCGTCTTCACGAGCCAATTTTTCTTCAGTCATAACAGCAGTTTTCATTGTTTGGTAGTAGCCGTCGAAAATTTCTTTTTTCAAGTCAGCATCTACTTGTAACAATTTGACTTCCATTTTTGGTTTGCCCACAGCTGCGACAACTTCTTCTTGGAAGGCAACCAATTCTTGGATAGCATCAAAACCGAATAATAACGCACCTAACATGTCTTCTTCAGAAACTTCTTTCGCGCCTGATTCAACCATGTTGATGGCTTTTTTCGTTCCAGCTACTGTCAATTCGATATCAGTTTGTTCTGCTTGTTCTACTGTTGGATTCAAGACGTACTCGCCATTGACCCGACCAACATCAACACCAGCGATCGGTCCGTCAAACGGGATATCTGAAATAGACAATGCTAAAGAAGAACCTAACATTGCCGCCATTGCTGGCGTACAATCTTGCTCAACACTCATTACGATGTTTGTTACTTGTACTTCGTTACGGAAACCTTCCGCAAACATTGGACGGATCGGACGGTCAATCAAGCGGGCAGTCAAGGTTGCTTCCGTACTTGGACGTCCTTCCCGTTTGATAAAGCCACCAGGTACTTTCCCTACGGCATACATTTTTTCTTCGTAATTGATTGTCAATGGGAAAAAGTCGGTATCTTTTGCTTCCTTAGATGCAACCGCTGCACTTAGGACAACCGTATCGCCATAACGAACCAATACAGCTCCGTTTGCTTGTTTGGCTAATTGGCCAACTTCTACTTCTAATGGGCGGCCGCCCCAAGTTGTTTTGAATACTTGTTTTTCTGTCATGTTCTGCTCCTTTTCATCGGATCCCAGCAAGTCACTACTAAACAAATGAAAAAATCGGAATGTCGTTCCGCTGCTTTCATTTGGTTAGTAGGATGCTGCTTACAAGGACCCAAAATTCTTTTTAGCTGCGCTTTTTGATTCACCAGTCAAAAGGCCGCTCTTTCGGTGTTTCACTTTTTAGATGGCTCGAGATCACCTGTCAGACTGCATCAGCTGTTTTAGCCGACACTGCAGTCGCAGTGATTCCGCTGCTTGGTCACTACGCTCGTTTTCCTCGCCTAGTAGGTTTCATCATCTGCTCTGTGCGGCTTGCGCCGCTCAGTCGCAGTGATTCCGCTGCTTGGTCACTACGCTCGTTTCCCTCGCCTAGTACTATTCATCATCTGCTCTGTGCGGCTTGCGCCGCTCAGTCGCAGTGATTCATAGCAAAAAAGTGAGATTCGGGTTGAACCTCACTTTTCTTTGTTTGATTAACGACGTAATCCTAAAGCTTGGATTAATTCGCGGTAACGTTGTACGTCTTTTTGACGTAGGTAAGCTAATAAGTTACGACGATGTCCAACTTTTTTCATCAACCCACGGTATGAATGGTGGTCTTTTTTGTGCATACGTGCATGTTCGTTCAAATGGTTGATTTCTTCTGTTAAAACAGCGATTTGAACTTCTGGAGAACCAGTATCTCCTTCATGACGTGCAAATTTGTTGATGATTTCGTTTTTGCGTTCTTTTGAAATTGCCATGTTTTTCACCTCTTTTTCTTTTTCCCCTGCGACTGAGTAAAACGTTGGTGATTCGTTAAACCAAGTAACAGGTACTGTGCTTTTCACACGTAATTACTTTACTTGATTCTAAGGAAAAAAGCAAGTTTATCTACCTATTCTTTTCGTTTCTTTTGAAAGCTCCTCCAAAACTTATGTTATACTTAGGATACTACTCTATCTAAAGGAAGTGTAAGGATGAGCGTTCTTTCCCGAATCGAGAGCATGAAAAATGAATTATCGCTTTCTGAGAAGAAACTCTTCGCATTCATGGAGGCCAATCCTGAAAAAGTGCCGTCGATGACTGCGAGTCAATTAGCAGAAGCCACTGGGATCAGTGCGCCGACTGTCGTACGCTTTGCGAAAAAAACCGGCTTTGCTAGTTTGACAGATTTAAAAATACAATTATCTGCGGAATCCGGCTTGCGCCAAAATGCCAATGAAAACTTGGGCTATGCCGATGTTGAATTAAATGAGCCCTTTCATGCCATCACATCTAAATTAAGCCACAATGCACAGGTGACTATGAATGAGACGGCCCAATTGTTAGAAGAACAGCTGATGTTGGCTGCCGCTGAACTGATCGCGACTCGTGAGCGAATCTTTGTCTGCGGGATCGGTGCTTCTTCATTGATCGCACAAGATATCCAACAAAAATGGACCCGTTTAGGCAAAATCGTCGTGTTTGAAAATGACTACAATCTCTTGTTGCCGCAACTCGTCAAAAACGAGAAAAAAAGTCTCCTCTGGGTCATTTCCAACAGTGGACACACGCCTGAGATGGTTCACTTAGCAGAAATCGTTAAAAATCTTGGCGTCCCGATTCTGTCACTCACCCGATTTGGCAGTAATCCGTTAACAAAGTTGGCGGATGTTCCCCTGCAAGTGTCCCGTTCCAAAGAAGCCAACCAACGTAGTGCTGCTACGAATTCGATTATCGCCCACCTATTGGCGGTCGATGTCCTTTTCTATGTCTTTTTAAGTAAGAATGAAAAGCTGGCACGCAATATCTATGCCTCACGCCAAGCCATTGCCGATTTTCGTGAGAAGTATTTATAAAATATTCATAGCCAAAGAAGTCCGCAGGAAAGTTTTCCTGCGGTATTTTTTCTTCTAAGGACACTTTGATCAATCAAGGGCATTCTTGGCAGCTACTTCTGCCAACCAAAAACTGGACGCTTTGGGATAACGCTCGAAGTCATTTTTCAAATCCACTCGATAAAACCCATAGCGGTTTTTATAAGCGTTCAACCAGCTCCAGCAATCCATAAAGGTCCACATATGGTAGCCGAAGCAAGGTGACCCATCTTCGATCGCGCGATGCAGCTGACGCAAATGGTCTTCAACAAAGGCGATCCGATACCTATCATTGACCTGCCCCGTGGCGTCCATGAACCGTTCTTCCTCAGATACCCCCATGCCATTTTCGGAAACAAACCATGGCATGTTTTGATAGTCATTCTTTAGACGCATCGCGATATCGTAAATCCCTTCTGGATAGATTTCCCAGCCGCGATGAGGATTGATTTTTTTCTCTGGCCAATCGTACCCACGAAATAACTGACGTGGCTCAAAGGGACCGGATGCTGCCTTCTGCGGAAGTGGTGCTTGGATCCGCAACGGTTGATAATAATTGCAACCAATAAAATCTACGGTATTTTCACGAAAAATTTCCGCATCTGTTGCTTCATATTCAGGGGACAAGTGATGCTCCTTGAATAAGCTCGTTAGCTTTTCTGGAAATTGTCCATAAACGACACAGTCCAAAAAACTGCGAATATACAAGAGATCTGCCCATTCAGCGGCTTCTCGATCAGCCGCTTCTTGACTTTTTGGATAAACAGGTGACAAATTCAAGATGATACAGATTTCTCCATCAGGAAGTGCGATTTTACGAAACTCAGCAACTGCCTTCGCATGGGCTAACAAGGTATGATAACCAACTTGAATTGCCCGCTTGAAATCACGTACTTGCGGCCAATGAGCATCTCCGTAATACCCACATTCAATATGCACCAATGGTTCATTAAAGGTCGACCATTTTTTCACTAAATCGCCAAATTGTTCAAAAGCAGTTTTTGCATAAAATGCAAAATGGTCCACGGATTCCCGCGCCTCCCAGCCTCCTTTTTCCATCAGCCACCAAGGCATGTCAAAATGAAACAAATTAATGATTGGTTCGATGCCTTGATCCAGCATTTCCTGAAAATATGCCCGATAAAACCGGACTGCCGTCTGATTCAATGTTTTTCCATCTGGTAATAAGCGGGTCCATGCAATCGATGTCCGATAGGAATTCAAGTTCATGGCCTTCATGTTTGCTACGTCTTCCCGGTATTGATAGTAGGTATTTGAGGTGTCGCTTGGTCCGACACCATCGTAAAAGCGTGACGGCTCCAACTCAAACCATTTGTCCCATGTAGAGGGACTTTTGCCGTCAACCACTGCGGCCCCCTCGGTTTGCGGTGCTGACGCGGCCGCTCCCCATAAAAAGTTTTTTGGAAAGTGAATCATTCTTTTGCTCCTTTCTGAATTACCTGCCACGTGCGGTCAGGGTTGGACCGTTGAAATACAAATCGATACTGCTGACCTGCTGTTTCGACTTCCAGACAAAACGATGTTGTTTCTTCCAAGGAAATTGCCAGCTGCTGCAATGATGCTTCACCGATCACGAGTTGAAAAGTTGCTTGTCCTTGACTAGGCACCCATACTTTTTGAAAGCCGCATAAGACTTTTTTCCTCGGCACATATGCTTTTGTATACTCTTTTAGATAGCATTGGACCACTTCTTTACCAGACACAGTAGAATGATTTTCAAGTGTGCCACTGACGATAATGCCTTCCCCTGCATATTCAGCCGAAACCGAGCTGCAAATAAAAGAGGCATAACTAAGCCCATAACCAAAAAAATATACTGGTGCGCCTTTTTGATCGAGGTAGTCTTTTTGAAACGCTGTGTTGCGATAATTATAACAGACAGGCAGTTGTCCAACTGTATCAGGAATAGAAACTGCTAATTTCCCACTAGGTACCGTTTCACCAAAAAGAATCCGAGCAATCGCTTCCCCTCCATATTGGCCGGGATAGCCAACGTAAAGCACCCCATCGAACAAGTCTTGCAAAGGAGCTAAGCAATGCGGTCGACCGGAAATCACGATCCCAATCAGCGGCTTTTTACTCTTCTTCAACGCAAACAGTAAATCCAACTGGTATTGCGGCAAATCGAGGGTAGCCAAGTCGATGTTTTCTCCACTGGTCATTTCCTGAGATCCCCTTAAGGCGGCACCGTTTTTGTCAAAATCCGTTGTGAAATCACGGGCACTGGAGCCGCCGATCGTCACTAAGACGACATCCGCTTTTTCTGCAATCTGACAGGCTTGCCTTCGTTGAGCCAGTGTGCCACTAGAGATTTCGCAGCCTTTCTCGTAGAAGAAGTCAGCTTGATGCGTACTTAAACTGGTCAAACCTTCCCAAAGGGTCGTACATGTTGTTTCTTCCTTGAATGGCGTATAATCCCCCAGCTGATGATAGAGCTGTTTAACGTGAGGACCGATGACGGCAATCTTTTGTTGCGTTTTCTTCAAAGGCAAAATACCATTGTTCTCTAGTAAAACAATCGATTCCTCCGCCAATTTCAAGGCAACTTGTTGCGCCTTTTCTTTACGGGGCAATGAAACACGGGGCGTTGCTTCTTTAAACAAGCCAAGTTTTTCTTTCAAAAGAAGCACACGACGGACTGCATCATCGATCGCCGTTTCCGCAAGTAGCCCCTCAAGGACAGCTTCTTCTAACACTGGGAAAACTTCATCCCATAAACTAACATCCACACCGCTGGTCAAGGATTTGGCGGCCGCTTGTGGGTGGCTCCCCAGCCAGTCAGCAATCCGATCCAGCCCACACCCATCGGCCATCACAATTCCCGTAAAGCCACTTTCTTCTCGTAAAACATCTTGCAGCAAATACGCATTGGCATGGCATGGGATACCGTCTAGATCATTGTATGCAGCCATACACCCCAAGGCCCCAGCAGCAATCCCTGCTTTCATTGGTGGCAGATGGATCTCGCGGAATTCCCGATCACCGATTGCCACTGGCCCTGCATTGTGTCCCCCCATTCCTGCACCTTGGGCAGCAAAGTGCTTCAATACCGCTAAAACGTTCTGCTTTTCTATCGTTGTTTTTGATCCTTGTAATCCTCTGACGGCCGCTTTGGTAAAGCTGCTGGTTAAAAACGGATCTTCACTGAAACATTCTTCAGTTCGCCCCCAACGCGGATCTCTAGCAATGTCCAATGCGGAAACCAAGCCAACATGGGCTCCTTTTGCCCGAATCTCTTGAGCAGTGATGGTTTGGGCCGCTTGATACAGCTCTGGATTCCAACTAGAACCAACACTAAAATTGACCGGAAACGTCGTCGCTTCTAAACCTTGGTGCCCGTGAGGACACTCTTCACTGAGAAGGGCCGGAATCCCCAGCCGAGTGTGCTCCTGCAAATAAGTTTGAATCATAAGGGATAGCTCATAGGACTCCGTGGTCGTCAGGCCTGTTTGCTGATTTCTACTTGACCAAGGATCAGCTCGAAACACGCCGTAAATCCAGCCAAGACTGCCAAAACGAGCTACTTCTTTTTTAAAGGTTTCAGTCAACATAATTTTTCCATTGTTTTTTTCGTAAACTTCCCAACCATACAGACGCTGATTCAGCTGGCCGATTTTTTCTTTCAATGTCATTTGCCGTAAAAGGGTCTCAATCATATGCTTCTCCATTTCTATTTAGTCTTCTAAATAAAGCATGATGGTCTGGATCTCAAAAGGCTGGAAATGGATTGTGATGCTTTGGGCATCCAGCGGCTCGACCGGCAGTTCAGCGACGCTGTCTTCCAAAAGATTCGTTAAAAATGCTTTTTTGATTCTTTTTTGGCAACGCAATTGACAGGCGGTGGTTTGATTGTGATATTCATACAACCGCACGATCAGTGCCTCTTCATCTTCGGCTTTTTTCACCGTATCCAGCAAGACATTCTTTTGATCGACTGCTAGAAAAGCTTCTGCTGATAGTTGTGGCACACTTGGAACGGTTAGAACGGGAACATTCAATGCCAAAGCTTCTTCCATCGTTTGCGCGTCTTGCCAAGTTCCTTCGTGGGCGTACAAGGAATAGGTAAACTCATGAAGGCCTTGATCCGCTTCAGGATACGGATCAATCGGCGATTTAATCAAAGAAAGCCCGATTTTTTGATAATCCGTATTGAACCCATATTTCGAATCCGTCAAAATACTAACCCCATAATTCCCTTCTGAGAGATCTACCCATTTTTGTCCACAGCTCTCAAAACGCGCTTGGTCCCATGTCGTGTTTTGATGCACAGGCCGTTTTACCTGCCCGAATTGAATATCAAACGTTGCTTCCAATGTGTTAACATCAATCGGCATCAATGCCTTTAACAGCAGTTGATGCTGGTGCCAATCAACCGCTGTTTCAAAATCGATTCTTCCCGTGCCATGGTAAAAATGCAGCCATTGCGTAATAAAAGAATCTTCAAACTGACGTTTGATCTTCAAGGTATCGCGAATCTCCCCTTGCTCAACAACCTCAGCTGAGAGAACTTGCTTCACAGGATAAGGCTTCTTCTGGTAATAAATATCAATGTCCCACGCATCATAATCCATTGGCAGATCTTCGTAAGCCACTAACTGATTCAACCGCTCTCCTTTTGGCACGATCTCTCGCTGCTGCCGTTTGTCAAATAAAGAGATGATGTCAAAGTGTTCGTCAAAAATCACTTTAAAATCAACCGTTTCAAACGATTCCTCCAGCCGCATTGCCACTTGCTTTGATTGAGGCACAGCTGAGACAGGGGTCAATTTTTTGCTACTCAATCCAGCCATGGCGAGAATTTTGACTAAGAGCCGGTCATCATGGGTCCGCTGAATCAGGTAAGCTTCTTTGATCCCTGTCTGATCGTCTAAATAGACCAGACCCGTCCGCTCTTGTCCCAGCGGATTAAAGACATGCCATGACGTAGCTTCGGCTGCTTGCGCCGCTGGAATCAAAGCTTCGATCAGCTTGCAGCCTTTATCAAAGAGCTGTTGATATTCTTGATCCGTCTGATCATAAACTTCTTTGATCGAGCTTCCCGGCAGAATGTCATGGAATTGATTAAATAGCAGCTGTTTCCAAAGTTGTTCTAATTCAGCTTGCGGATAACGATTGATTGCACAAATACTATAAAGTTTTTCAATCGTCTGTAAGAAAAATTCTCCTTGGCGATTGGCCTTCTTGTTTTTGCCAATCGAAGTCAGTGTTCCACGATGGTATTCAAAGTACAATTCGCCGTACCAGACCGGGCCAGGTTTTTCCTTAAAAGAATCTGCCAGTCGATCAAAAAAGCCCCCCACATGATTGCCAGTAATCGTCGGCATATCTGGCAGTGTCTTTTGCAGCCGTTTCTGGACTTCTAGCATCTCTTTCGTTGGGCCTCCGCCACCGTCACCGTACCCATAGGCAATCAAAATTTCGTCGTGCTGATCTTTTTGCTGATAACGTTCAAAACTGCCTTTGATCGTGTAAGGATCTAGCAATCCATTATACGTCGTATAATAATCTCTTGGACTGTATCCTTCACTGATGGTGGTAATAAAATGCGTCAAAACGCGGCTGCCATCAATTCCTTGCCAATAGAAGGAATCATAAGGAATTTGATTGAACTGGTTCCATGACAGCTTCGTCGTCATAAAGTAGGGCGTATTTGTTTTGCGTAAAATTTGCGGCAAGGCGGCTGAATAACCAAAGACATCCGGTAGCCATAAGATGCGGCTATCGACTTGAAATTCCTCTTTCATAAACCGTTTGCCATAAAGGATCTGACGAACCAGCGATTCCCCTGAAGTCAAATTGCAATCGGCTTCCACCCACATCGCCCCGTCAACTTCCCATCTTCCTTCTCGAACTTTTTCTTTGATTGCAGCGTAAAGTTCAGGATAATGTGTTTTCATGGAGAGATACAGTTGTGGTTGGCTTTGAAAAAACGTGTAATCTGGATACTCCTCCATCAATTTCAAGACCGTCTGGAAACTGCGCTCACCTTTTTCAATTGCTTGCTGTGCCGTCCAAAGCCACGCCAGATCGATGTGGGTATGGCCGACAGCCGTCACTTTTTGTTTTGGTGTATGCGCTGGTAAGTAACATGACGCAAGCAGTTGCTTGGCTTTTGCGAGACTTTCATAGAATGCCGCTGAGTAGGGCGTACGAAAATCCAAGACATTGGCGACTTGACCAAGAACTTGTTGATAAAATGCTTCGTCACCGCCAAACGCACGAATGGCACGCCAACTATCAAACAGCGTATAAAAATCAAACCAGAGTTCATTGACGACAGGATCCAATGCCAATAAGTTGATATGCAGTGGGAATGGTTTATCGGAACGGCCCGAGAACAGATCAATCTTCAGTTTGACTGCTTTTTGTTGATATCCTTCAGCCAAAGTGACCTCTCGATGATTGACATCGATAGCTTGGACATAGGTATCGTCCAAATAAATTTTGATTTGGGGATTGGTGGTGTTGTCCCACTCTGAGAGACTTGAATAGACTTGTAAGACGACACAAGGATTCCCTACCCAGTCAGCGGGAACTTGAAAGCTGCCTTTCAACTGATAATAGGTGTTTTTTTCTCCGAAATAACTCCCTTGTTCATACGGTACCCAATCCTCTTGTTTTAAAAAAAGCGGGTCTATTGGCTGTTGATAGCGTACACGGTACTGTTTTAATTTGTAGAAAATTTTTCGGATGCGTTCAAACTCGTAAGGCTGCATAACTCTCATTTTTCTTTTGACTCCTCTATCTATTTTTTGAAAAAAAACGGGTGGAGATTGATTGTCTCGACCCGTTTCCCTTATCGTATGATATTAGTTTGCTTTCCAGCGGTCATAGGCCGTTTGATAGACTTCGACATATTCGTCAATGCCCATTGCTTCGATCGTTTTCACATAATCGTCCCAATTGTCTAATGGCTCGACACCTGTGATAAACTTCGCTTCCATTTGTTCTACATAAGTTGTCAAATCAGTGGCAGTGGCTGCTACTTTGTCATTTTCTTCAATCGTTAAATACAGTAGCGGGAATGGTACTTCAGCGATGTCTTCCATCTTTTCTGCCGTTTCTTGTGCAACCCAATCACTAAAACGAGTATCTGGTTCTTCATCAGCCGTTTTGCGGATATGGTATTCACCTGTTGTATCAATGACAATGTTTGGTGTAGTCAATCCATACGCCGGCGTGATTTTGCCGCGTTCGTCTTCCGTGTTGTCTGTATCAATGCCATCCACATAAACCCGGACTTTTTCGCCATCCGCATTTTCTTGGTACTCCCAAAGAACACCTTCTGGCCCTTGTTCAATATATTTTGTGCCTTCTTCCGAATAGAAGTAATCCACCCAACGCATGGAAGCTTCTGGGGAAGGATTGACATTGGTCAATGCAAAAGTTCCCCGAGAGATTCGTGGACTGCCAGGAATCTTGGCTTCTGGTGCCCATTCAGAGGTCAACGGTTGGAACATCGGATCGTTCATCGCCTCTGCCTCACTGCGACCAGTAGTAAAGAAGCTGAAATAGTCGGCAAAAAGCCCTAGTTGATTGTTTTCACCCTTCGCTTTTTTCTGCTCATCGGACTGTCCATAAACTTCTTTATCCAGCAAGCCTTCATCGTACAGTGTATTCATGTATTCCAAGAATGCTTTGTAGTTTTCTGATGTCGGTGTGTAGGAGACCACATCATCGTCCACTTGAATCCCGCGAGTCCGTAAGCCAAAGGCGGCCATCAACCAAACACGTGTCGAGTTCATATCGACATCCGTCAATGGAATCTCGTCTGCTTGACCATTTCCGTTAGGATCTTCGTCTTTGAAACGCGTCAACAATTCTTGCAGTTCCTCTGTGGTTTTCGGCAGTTCTGATACGCCTAAATTATCTAGCCACGTGCCGTTGTACCACATCGGGCCTTGCCACCAGATTGAAGTCGCATTCCGAGAGATCATTGGTAAGGAGTAAATGTGCCCATCTGGCGTGGTGATCGATTTTAAAATAGAAGGATCTTCTTGCGTCAGTGCATAAAGATTTGGCATGATTTCTGGCGTGATATACTCCTCTAAGGGAAGTAAAATCCCTTGTGAACCGTAATCGATCTCCATCGAAGCCGTCAGTGCTTGCGAACCAGCACCGTAAACGATATCCGGCAAGTCGCCGGAAGCAAAGGCTAAGTTCAGTTTCGTACTAAAGTCAGCCGATGGCGGTGTCGTATAAGTCAGTTTGATACCGGTTTTTTCTTGGTAATCCTGTAGCGTCGGCATGTCTTCCCACTCGGCCATTCCCACACCTGGTGCCATGATATTCAAGGTCAGCTCTTCGCCTTCTTTGATGATTGGAAATTGGCTGTCATGATTGATAGCAACCTCTTTTTTTTCTCCAGTTCCCTCATCTGAAGAATTGCCGCAGGCACCCAAGACGAGGGTACTGCATAAAGCGACACCCGCCATTCCTAAAAGTTTCTTTTTTAATCCCATTTTCTTCCTCCTTTGATTTTTTTATCCTTTAATTGAACCGACCATCATGCCCTTGACAAAATACTTTTGTAAGAACGGATAGACGATGATTACCGGTAACGAAGAAACGATCATGACACCGTACTTGATGACTTGAGCGAGTTGCTGTTTGCTGTATAGCATATTCGCCATTTCTGAAGTCACATTGCTGACGGTATTTGAAGACATATCTTGAAGAATCAAAATTTCTCTTAAAATCATCTGCAGCGGGTACATCGATCGATCAGAAAGATAGATCAATGCGTTAAAGAAGCTGTTCCAATGTCCGACGCCATAGAACAAAGCCATTACCGCAATGATCGGCGTTGATAATGGTAAAACGATCTGCATGAATAGACGAAAATCGGAACAACCATCCACAATCGCTGCTTCTTCCATCTCTCGCGGAATTGTGGATTGAAAAAACGTTCGTGTGACAACCACATTGTAAACCGAGACGGCCCCTGGAATCACCAGTGCCCAAACGGTATTCAGCATACCTAAGCTGCGAATCAGCAAATAGCTGGGAATCAAGCCACCAGACAGGAACATGGTAACCAGCATAAAATTGGTGAAGGCCCGTCGCCCATAAAAATCTTCTCGCGATAACGCATAGGCACAAGGCAAGGTTACCAAGAGATTGATCGATGTTCCTAACACTGTATAGTAGATCGTGTTCAAATAGCCACGCCAGATACTGCTGTTGCCCAATAATGTTCGATAGCCTTCGAAGGTGATTCCTTTTGGTAAAAGCCACATTTCACCTGAGTTTACCAGATGCGGATTTGAGATCGAAGCGCTGACGATATAGATCAGCGGATATAAAACGATCAGCAATGAAATTGCTAAAAACACATAAACAAAGATCAAAAAGATTTTATCAGCACGGGTATCTTTTATTAAAGAAGTTGTTTTCACTTTTGATCCTCCCTCCTACAATAGACTAGAATTGCTTAAACGTTTGGCAATATGATTGACTACGATCAACAAAACTGAATTGATCAATGAGTTAAATAGGCCGACTGCCGCAGCAAAACTGTACTGCGCATCTAACAGCCCTTGCTGGTAAACAAAGGTCGCAATCACATTCGAGGATTGCATATTCAAAGGATTCTGCATCAAGATGATTTTTTCAAACCCAACTGACATCAAGCTGCCGAAGCTCATGATCAATAAGATCACCATCGTGGGCATGATCGTTGGAATATTGATATACCAAACGCGTTGCAGACGAGAAGCGCCATCGATCGTTGCCGCTTCGTGCAGTTGCGTATCGACTCCAGATAGAGCTGCCAGATAAATCACAGACCCCCATCCCGTTCCTTGCCAAACTCCGGACAGGACATAAATCGTTTTAAACCAACGAGGATTGGTCATAAAGCTGATCCGCTCGAAACCCAAAAATTCTAATAGGTGATTGATGATCCCTGTTGAGGGAGATAAGAAAGCAATGACCATACCAACCATGACCACCACAGCAATAAAGTTTGGGGCATAAGTGACTGTTTGGGTAATCTTTTTAAACGGGCCGTCTTTGATCTCATTCAAAGCCAATGCCAGGATGATCGGCAGCGGAAAACCGACAACCAACGAATAGATACTGATTCCTAAAGTATTTTTGATGAGTTCCCAAAAATAATAGGAATCGAAGAAACGTTGAAAATGTTTAAATCCAACCCAAGGACTGCCCAAAATCCCTAATGAAGGCATATAATCCTTGAATGCAATAATGATTCCATACATCGGTCCATAAGAGAAAATCAAAATAATCAAAAATGCTGGCAACACAAACAAGTACAATTGCCGATTTTTCTTGATCTTCATTTTTATATCTTGTTTCTTTGTTTTAGGTACTGAAACGGTTTGTCTGATTGGCGCTGTTTCCATTCTTCCTCCTCCTTGCTTGGTGTTAGCCTTATCATGAATTGTATTCGCTTTCAAATCAATGTGTATTTTTTTCCCTATGTGTCGAAACGCGAATCCCAACTGCCCCAACGTTCGGCTGACTGATATCCGACCATAAGAGGTACGGTTCGGTAGCGTTTTTATAGACTGGTAACGCTTTTTTAGTGGCTAGATCAATTAGCTCGTCTTCTTCAGTTGCGCCGATCTCTGTTAAAGGAATCTGTTCGCAAGCGCCTGCAGCGATACTGCGAAATGCAAAATGAGCCTTGCCCTCTTTTTGATAGGTCAAATGCCATTCATTTGGCCAAGCTATTGGTTTCGCCCGCGTTTCATAGATGCCTTCACCATATAGCGCCAACCAATTGCCGATTTCTTCTAAGCGTTGGGTCTCTTCGAATGTAAATTCGCCATCAGGTGTTGGGCCGACACCTAAAATCAAATTTCCCCCTTTGCTGACTACCTCAATCAAGGTTTCCAGCAGTTCTTGGCTGCTCTTGAAGGTATCATTTGGCACATATCCCCAATCATTCCCAATCGGGATATTGCTTTCCCAAACTTTTTTAGGAATTTCTGCTAATGCAGGAATTTTGCGTTCTGGTGTCACATAGTTTTCATGACGGCCACCCATCATTCGATCAACGATGATCAATTCCGGCTGTTTCTCACGTGCAATCTCAGCTAAACGATCCATTTGTAGGTCTTCTTTTCCTTGCCCGCACCAACCGGCATCTAGCCAAAGAAAATCGACTTTTCCGTAATTGGAAGTAATCTCTACAATCTGACGATGCACAAATGACACATAGCGCGCCCAGATTTCTGGGTGAAGGTGGGTGTCATAGCTGGCATGACGGCCTTTGACGGTATCATCATCCAACCAGTAAAAAGGAGAATACCAGTCAGCTTTAGAATAGTAGGCTCCTGTTGCAATCCCTGCTTCTTGAAACGCCGTAAACACTTCTTGTAAAATGTCGCGTTTAAAGGGACTTAATTTCCCGCCGATTTTAAACTCTGACTCCATTGTGTTGAACATCGAAAACCCATCATGATGCTTTGTTGTGAATAAACAGTACTTAAATCCCGCCTTCTTACAGATCTTGGCCCATTTACGGGTATCCAGCTTCTTCGGCTCAAATTGATTAATCAACTGCCAATAATCCAAACGCAGTGCTTCGATAGTTTCTCGATAGGGCTGGTTTTCTCTAGCCCATTCATCTTTTTCAGATAATTGCCATGATTCAACGATCCCCGCTTCGGCATACAGCCCATAATGGAAGATCACTCCGAATTTCAAGTCTTGAAACCATTCCAGACGCTGCTTGAGCATTTCTGTTTCTGGGACCCACGCTGCTTGCTCTCTCTCCTTGGCTTCTTCAATATCACCGCGAATTTTTGTCATGCATTTGCACTCCTTTCTTTGTTCTAAATGTAAGCGAAAAAAAGTCCATCTAACAATATGTAACTTTTTTTACTGTGTTAAACCAAGCAAGAGCGTTTGTAAAATTTGTAACGAAAAAAGCTTCCTTCCATAAAAGCGTTAGGAGAAATAAAGCGGATCAAATATATTTGCTGTGTTTTTCCTGTATGGGATGTGTGATTTTTTCATCCATGCCCATTATCCATGGATCAATGGTACGATAAGGACAACAATTAAAGCGGATACAAAATGGTTATCCGTAAGAAAGTGAGGATTTTATGAAACAATCCAATGGTCTTTATCATGTTTCCTATCAAGTCGGTGAATGGCTCCTCCATTGCCTAAAATTGCAGTTTCTTTGGTTTTATTGGGTATTTCGATATGGGATATTTTTAGGCATTTTCCCTGCCACCACTACGATTATCCAAGCTTTTTTCAACAGTTTCCAAAAAAAGGAACGCCCAGCGGCTTTGAAGCCTTGGTTCAGAACTGTCGTGAAAAAAAATTTCCGTCGCGCCAATCAATTAGGAGCCATGCAAGCGGGTTTGCTGCTTTTCTTATGGCTAGAATTGCGCATCTCTAGTACCTTTATCCAAAATAGCTTGATTCACTTTTTTTTGCTGCTGTTGTTTATCAGTGCCCTTTTGATCAGCTTGTATCTGCTGCCAGTGTATTTGCGTTATGACTTGCCCCTTCTTCACTATTTTAAGCAAGCAGTAATACTGATGGTTATCAGTATTCCCCAAACGATTGCGATGATTTTGGGAATCTTAGTAACTACAATCATTTTGACTTTTTTACCGATTTTATTAGTCATCGGCTTTGTTCCTTTTTTCCTTTTTCCAAATAGTTGGTTCTCTTTTCAAGCGATCCAACGTTCAGAATCATTGCTGATAAAAGAAACTTAAGAAGGGACGTTCGTAATGAAAGACATTTTTATCCAAAGTAATGAAAATCTTGATGATTTTTTTAGTCACATACTACCGGAACTAGCGTTGCGAGAATCACCGCAAGGGCATCCATTACAGCTGATTCAACGGCCCGGTTCTCTGAAAATTTGCCACGGTCCGCTAGCAACAATCATTTACTATCAAGAAAAGGCCCATTTATTTCGGGCATTAACTTTATGGGTGCATGAAGACCGCCCAGTCTATGTCTTAGAAGAACAGCCGCATTTTGAAGCAATTGGACCAATGATCGATCTGTCCCGCAATGCAGTAATGACCGTTGAAAAACTGCAACGCTTTATTCTATTGACAAGCAAGATGGGGCTTAATCGTCTCACGCTTTATATGGAAGACACTTATGAAATTCCAGAGTATCCTTATTTTGGTCATTTACGAGGCCGTTATACACAAGGTGAGTTAAAGAAGCTTGATAGCTACGCGCAATCTATAGGTGTAACTTTGATTCCGGCGATTCAAACATTGGCACACTTAACGAATCCCTTAAAATGGGGATTTGCTAAAAACATTCGGGACACGGAAGATATTTTACTGGTGGGAGAAGAAGAAACATATACCTTTTTGGAAGCAGCGATCTGTTCGATCCGTTCGTGTTTTACGACGGATCAGCTACACATTGGCATGGATGAAGCACACCAATTGGGGAAAGGAAGATATTTGGTATTGCACGGTTTAAAAGACCGTTTCTCGATTATGGCCGAACATCTGCAGCGGGTAGCTGCGCTTTGTCAAAAAGTGGGTTTTAAGCCGATGATGTGGAGCGATATGTTTTTTAGGATCGGTGCACCTACTGGTGATTATTACGATCCAGACGTGTGTTTTCCCACAGAATTGTTTGCTGACCTTCCTGCTGTCAAAATGGTTTACTGGGATTATTACCACCATGATCATGCCTCTTATCAGCGAATGTTTGCGAAACATCGGGAATTAAAACAGCCGATCGCCTTTGCTGGAGGTATCTGGACTTGGAACGGTTTGGCGCCGAACTATGGCAAGAGTTTCGCCACCATGCGTCATGCCTTGCAAGCCGCCAAAGAAAACGATGTTCAGGAAGTTTATGCCACACTTTGGGGCGACGACGGAGCCGAAACACCGCTGATTGCTGCGCTATTAGGTTTGCAATATTTCAGTGAAGCGCAGTTTGGAAACGACCTTTCGTTAGAGAATTTAACTAAAAAATTTCAGCTCTTTCACCAATCAATAGCCAAAGATTTTTTACTGCTTGATCGCTTTGATCAAACTGCAGGTGTACCAGAAAACAATCCTCACGGAGAAAACCCCAGCAAGCTGTTGCTCTACCAAGACTTGCTGTATGGCTTGTATCAAGAAAATTTAACTGATCTTTCTTTAGCATCCCACTATCAAACATTGGCTCAAGAGTTAGCCGCTGTGAAAGCAACACGGGACACACAAACGATGTTTGCCTTTTATCAACAGATGGCAGTCGTTTTGGCTAAAAAGGCCAACATTTCCCACCAAATCACCCGTGCGTATCAAAGCAAGGATCGCACCGGACTGTGCCAAGCAGTCGATGAGCTCAGTGTCTATAAATCCGCCTTGCAATCCCTTTATGAAGCCCATCGTCAAGTCTGGTTTGACTGGAATCGACCTTTCGGTTTTGAGAGTATCGATCTGCGCTATGGGGCCCTGCTGATGCGCTGTGACACGACACTCTGGCGGCTTACTGCCTTCTTGGACGGGGAGCTCGATACTTTGGAAGAATTGACTCAACCGTCCTTACCAATGGTGACCCCTTTCAGCGGCAACACTTCTGTGGGTCGCAATTTATTTCATGGAATCTATAGTGCGGGGAAAATTTCTGATGTTTAAAAGAAGGAGTGAGAAATTATGAAAACATCCTTGCTGCGCCGAACCATCATCGTGAGTTTGCTGGCTGTTGTTAGCCTATTCTTTCTCTATTTTCTAACAACCGATTCTTCTGCTCCAGTTCATGCCCAACCTTCAGAAAAACTGGAGATGACAGGTAATATTACAAATCAAGCAGCGGCGGAGGCTTGTTTGGCAGTGCTGAAAGAAAATTTACAAGCAGCCTCTGACCAAGATGCGACAGCTTATGCCGCCACGCTCGTGGCAGCGGCGCGAGCAGAGACGAGCCAAGAATTGGCTGATTTTTTTGCAGAAGAACAGCTGCAGCACACGCTGCTTTCTTTTGAAGTCGTTAAACAAGAGACAGGATCCATGCTGGTCGCGGCGCAGCAGAAAACGATCAGCCCAAAAGATTCTTCCTACCGTGATCACATCACAGAGGCTTACCATACTTTCGTTAAGGAAGCAGATGGCTGGAAAATTCAAGAAACAGTCATGACGAATACAGAATTTCTTTAAGTGAGTGAAAAAGGAGTGATTTTTAATGAGAACGTATAAGAATTGGCCTGCCAACTACCCTGATCCAAACTGGTTCCTCCATGATCGGTTTGGCTTATTCATCCATTTCGGCCTATTCAGTATTGGCGCTCGACACGAATGGTTTATGACGACAGAAAAAATTGGACCCACCACCTATCGCGAGAACTATTTTTCTCAGTTTGATCCTGATCTTTTCAACGCGGAGGAATGGGCTCAAACCGCAAAGAAGGCCGGTTTTCAATACATGGTCTTCACAACGAAACATCATGAAGGCTTTGCCCTTTGGGACACCGCGCTCAGCGACTACAAAGTAACCAACACCCCATTCAAGCGAGACCTCTTAGCAGAACTGCTGCCGGCATTTCGCAAGGTAGGCATTAAGGTCGGACTGTATCATTCGCTGATCGATTGGTATCATCCAGATTTCACGCTCGACGGCCTGCATCCGCAACGAGAGTCTATTCAAGCCCGTCAAACCAATGACCAGCGGGACATGCGCCGTTACCAAGATTTTTTGGCTGGTCAAGTCACCGAACTATTGACCAATTATGGAACCATCGATTATATGTGGTTTGATTTTCCTTATAGCCATCGAGATTGGGGCTGGTCAAAAGGCAAGGGTGCCGCCGATTGGGATAGTAAGCGGATCGAAGAAATTTGCCGAAGTCTACAGCCGGAGATGTTACTGAATGACCGTTTGGATTTGGGCCGCGGGATTACCACCCCTGAGCAATTCCAACCAGACAAACCATTAGAAGCGAATGGATTGCCTTTAATATGGGAAGCGTGCCAAACGATGTACGAAACGTGGGGCTATGATCGTGATGCTCAGCACTGGAAATCCAGTGAAATGATGACCAAAATGCTGATTGACACAGTAGCAAAAGATGGGAACTTTCTCTTAAATATCGGCCCGAATGCCCGTGGAGAAATCAACTTACCAACTCGCGGCCATTTAGAAGCCATCGGTTCATGGATGCATTATCATCAGCAAGCGATTATCGGCTGTGGTGCCAGCACTTTTCAACCGCCTATTGACAGTCGTTACACCCAAAACGGGAATAAACTTTACTTGCACCTCTTCTCCTACCCCTACAAATCCTTGCATCTTCCGGGACTTGCAGGATGCGTGAAGCATATCCGTTTCTTACATGATGGCTCCGAGTTGTTTTATCGAGGATTTGATCCCGAGGAAGTTCTCACGTCAGCGGAAGCCATCATCAACAAAGAGGACCTTGTTCTCAGCTTACCCGTCTGCCCCCCAGATGTGTTGGTACCAGTGGTCGAAATCACTTTAAAAGAAATATAAGCGCCTATTGCACTGTCCTAAATGAATATTTTATTGATACAAAAACATTGTCCTTACTTTCTTTACAAAAAAATGACTAGAAACTGATCGTTTCTAGTCATTTTTTATGGCTATTTTTTCAAAAACTCCCCAAATTCGCTTATACGAAAGTAGCGAGCTAGCTTGTTGAACAGGTGATGAGAACATGCAAACAAGCTGCGGGGTTAATCCTTTTTTAAAGGTACTTACCACGGGAGGGTCAAAGTTCCTTAGACAAATAAAGAACAAGATCGTCATTGTTACAACAAGGCACATTCATCGCACAATTCTGATTATTGAACCAAACACCAGATCCATCTGGAATATAGCCTTGTTTTACATACAGTCTCTGGGCCGATCCATAACCATTGTGTAAACCTACCCCTAATGTCACCACGGCAGCTATTTCTCGTGCCTTTTCTTCGGCTGCTTTTAAAAGCTGACTGCCTACCCCTTGTTTTTGATAAGATTCAAAAACATTAAAATCCACAATTTCTGGGTACAAGCCTTTAAATGGTCCGTGCTTTGCTAGAGGGACCAATGTCAAATACCCGGCAGTTTTGTTGTTTATTTTGGCAAGCAAAATGTATCTCTCCCCCGCTTCTTGCTCGTTTAAATACTCCATCAAGAGCTGCTGGCGAGAAGGCCACCCTTGCTTTAAAAACATTTGATCCATTTCAAGGATATCTTTTTTCTTCAACGGTTGAATGTCTATGATCACTTATTGCTCCATTTCTCCCCTCACTCGGAGTTACGTTCATTTTATCAAAATACTATTGGCTTTTGTTTCACTTGTCGCTAAACTTATTCATCATAAAGAAAACAACAGGGATTGTCAGCGATGTGCCCTTTCACCCAATTCCTCTAACAATCAGCTAAATGTCGCTTCCCACCCATCATAAAGCTTTCGAAATGTTTCTTTTGGTCGATTTGGCTCATTATAAACTTTTTGGCTAATGGCCGTTTGGAGCCAAAAAATCGCTTGGATCACTTCACGACTAGTCTGAGCCTCAGGTACATCCGCCCAGACGGATAAAGCGATCGCCTGTGTTTGGGCAAGCTGTTCCTGTGCAACTTGTTGTCCATTGGCAAACGTCGTCAACTGGAATTCATTGCTGATTTTTTCGTAAGTTGGGTAGGTATACCCTGCTGCTTCTCCTAAGACATAATAGAAAAAATTATCATTGTGATTGATCATGGTATAGCCCTTTTCAAAAAAGACATCCGCCGGCGCCATATTCTGGTTCCAACGGGTCCAATAGGAGATTTGACAATTCTCCGTCAACGTTGTCTGCTCTTGGCGATTCAAGCGGTAAAACCCATCATTCCAGACCCGTACAACAAAGCCGAGACTTTCAACAAAGGCCGCCAGCTCATTGACATAATCAATAAAGACTTCGATTCCGCTGGCTTTTTCCCCATAGCGCTCGCGGGCAGCTTCGATCATTTGTGGAAAGTTTTCTAACTGGTCAAAATCAATAAACTCATCGGCCCCGATGTGAAAATAGGTGCTGTCTTCAAACAGTTGCGCATATTCCCGATAAACTTCCTGAATAAAGGCTACCGCTTCTGAATCCAAAATGTTCAATGCTCGATCATCACGAGTGCCATCTGCTGTCAGCAATTGCCATTGAGGTTTTTGTGCTAGGACTTGACGCAAATGACCAGGAGAATCAAAATCAGGGATAATGGCAATTTCATGGTTTTGAGCATACGCAATCAATTCACGAATTTCTTGCTTGGTCAAACATTCTTCCGAAACAATTTCTGGAAATTGCTGGGATTCAATCCGAAAGCCTTCGTTTTCCGAAAAATGAAGTTGCAGATGCGTGAATTGGAAGCAAGCCATGCTGCGGACGATTGCTTTCAAATCAGCTAGCGAATAAAATTTGCGCCCGATATCGATCATCAGACAGCGTTCTTTAAGCGCTGCTAGATAGCTTTTCTGTGCTAATTGACCCGTCGCCTGATCTCGGCCATATTTGGTTAACGCGTAAAAGGCATGTTCTGGCGAGGACACACTGATTGTTTGGTTTTCAAATCGAAAATCAGCATCCAGCTGCGGATCGATCACTATTTTCGGTAACGGATCTTTCGCCGACTGCCAACCTATTTCCTCAAAAAAGACGGCTGCTCGTTGCTGAACTTTTGTCAAATCAACTTGTTTGTTCATCTCATTTTCCCCCATACTTTCAATAATTTCTCATTTTTTGGTTCATTTCACGGTATTGCCCTGGTGTCACACCCACTATTTTTCGGAACTTTCTCGTATAATTGGAAACATCATAATACCCATTGTTGCGAATAATTTCTTTGATTGGCAAATCTGTTTCAATCAGTTCCTCTTTGATTTTTTTCAGTCTTAGTTCTTGAATATATTTGGAGAAGGTTTTGCCGCTTTCTTTTTTTACAAAACGGCTGACATAAGAGACAGAAACACCAACCTCCTCTGCCACCGATTCCAAGGAGAGCTGTGAGGAATGGTAATTTTCTTGGATAAAACTGAAGATTTTCTCATTCATTTCCGACTCATCATCCAGCGGCTGTTTCTGCACCTTCGTGCAAATCTGCTGGGCAATCGTTAACAAGGCAGACTGCAATTGATTCAAGCTGTTGAAATCAGCACTTTCAGAAGCGGTATGCAGTACTTCTGCCCCCACCAATTCACCGCCGACTTGCGCGATCGTATTCAACAAGTAGTAGCCATACATTTTTTGGACACGAGGCGAAGTCTGTTTACTCTCGCCTTCTTCGATCAACCGCTGGATCGTTTCACTGGCAATCTCAATATTTCCTTGATTCAAGGCTTGGATCAATTTTAATTTTTGATTGTCTGGATAATTGATTGGCAAATGATTGGTCTCTTTGGAAAGCTCCGCATAGTAGCTGATTTGCTTGCCTTGACTCCCTTGATTTTCCAGTGCTGCCAACCCTTCGATATAGGATTCATTGATGGCGGTTAGTTGATCGACCGTCATACCGACACCCATTGTGGGTGTTAGGGAGATCGCATGGGTAATTTTTTCCGCAATGGCATCCACAATTTCTTGTTGTTCTTTGCCATCAACAAACCCTACTGTCAAGGCTAACATTTCTTTGGATAAAATTTCCGTCGCATATGCCGTATAATCCGCCTCTTTGATTTCCTCGATATAATCGATCAGAAATTTTTTATCTCCTTGCTTGGCTTTGGAATCCACAGTTTTCGTATCGATGGCGATCACAAAGTAATTTGACTTAGGAAAGCAGACATGAACCGCTTCTAAAAGCAAAGCCAGTTCTTGCTCGGACCGAAAACGTCCGCTCATTAATTTGCGCAGCACTTGCTCTCTGGCATGAGGTGTTTGCAGGCGGACTTCCTGATGCAGTTCTTGGTGCTCAACCAAAAATGCCTCCAAGGTATTATGGACATCATCCATCGAATGAAGGGTCATTTTGGGGTCCCGATGAAACTCCTGAACCAGATTTTCGATTTTGCGAATTGGGCGATAACTACGTAACCCAAGCATCACGACTGCAGTGATACCCGTAAATAATATGGCGATAAATACTAGGACGAACTGCTCTTGTACACGGTTGACCGATGCCAGCGCTTGATTCGGATTAGCAACGGCTACCACTGAAATATTCAATTCATTATTGGCAATCGCTTGAACAAAATACGTTGATTGTTCAAACCGCATTCGTCCTGTTTGAATGCCTTTTTTCATGCGTTCGGGATGATTTAAAAAGCGCGCTAACTCATCATTGGTGGTACTGGCTAATAACTGGTACTCATCATTGATAATATAGGTGTTACTGATCCCATCGTTATTGCTGAGATCAAGAATTCTCTTCAAATTGTTCTCTTTGATTTCATAGATCGCTGAGCCATAGACAGTCATCTCTTCACTTTGAATGGGAACGATATAAAAGAAACGGGAATATCGCTGCTCCTCACCGGCGCCTTCTAATGTCAACAATGTAGGCGCTGAGGAATCCAATTGTGCGGCTAACTGTTCCTGGCCCATTTCATTTTTCGGCAGTACTTTTTTCAAAAATGTGTCAAAAGAGAATGATCCTACGGTTGAATACAAGGTTGCTGGGGACTCTTTATAATATAAATAGACTTCTTCGACTAAGTCGTTGGTGATTTTGTACGTTTGCATGGCCTCTCTTGCTTCTTTGGTCAAGTAAGGATGCTGCAAATATTTCAATGAGACAACATGATCATTGGTCATTTTTTGCGTCAGATAATTCAATTGAATAAACGTATTTTCTAAAGAATATTTCAACTGAATCAATTGATTTCTAGCGGTCAGCATCACTTGTTCATTGATACTTTTGACAGATGTATCATACCAAATCCATGACACGGCTAAAAAAGGCACTAAAAACACGATTAAATAAGAGCTGATGGCACGAATGATTCCCCTAAATAGTTTTTGACGATTCAGTTCCGTGTACTTTCCCATTTGCATCACCTATTCTCTGTTATTTCGAAAGCTAAAAAACGCTTTCATTTATTGGTACTTATTTAGGAGAAAAGAATGTATGATACTCTAATAAAATACGCTTTATTTTAATAAAAAACAATGCTTTTTTACAAGTCAGCTATCAGGCTTGTATTTTCTTAACCAGTTATAACAAGCGCCCAATAAATTAGATTCATTGCCGAAACGACAGGCACAAATGTTTGGCACGATAACAGTACTAGGAATCTGCTCAGCAATCATAGCTAATCGTGCGTTTACATGTGGGATCAAGAAACGGCTCGCACTGATTCCACCGCCAATCAAGATGATTTCCGGATCAATCATATATTGCAGGCTATAGCAAGCCGCCGCCAGTTTATCGACAAAATCAGCTACTACTGGCAGACATCGCGGATCTTGTTCTTGAACCAGTGTATCAATACGCTGGCCATTGATTGTTGGGTCTCCGATACGTTTTGCTGTTTTCTCTACTAATGTTCTGGTTGACCCTGCAATGCTCCAAAGTTCCCAATCCTTCCTTTCGGTCGGAAAAAGCAGATAACCAAACTCTCCTGCTAGTAAGTGTTTGCCGCGAATCAATTGATGATCGATCATCAAGCCACCGCCAACGGATGTACCTAGGACAATTGTCGCAAAGGACGCACAATTTTGAGCGTGACCCAACCATTTTTCTGCCAATAACGCACAGTTGCCATCATTTTCGGCAGCCACTGGACATTGGTATGTACTGCGCAAATGCTTAACCAGTCTTTTACCAAATCCTTCATATAAAGGTGATGTCATCCCGATTTCTTGGCTTCGGGGATCAACCAGTCCCGTTGAGCTAATAGCGATGCCATCAAATGCTGCTGCATAGAATGCATCGATCTGTCGACATATACGTTGCGTGACTGTGGAATATTCCTTGTTCATAGGAAATTGAGTCAATTGTCTGCGTTCCCCTTGACTATTCACTAACCCACATTTAATAGCAGTACCGCCAATATCAATTGCTAAAATCCACATTTTCTTGACCTCACAAGGTTTTCTTTTGTCTTGCATTCAGTATACGCAACCAATGTTTTCAGCGACCATATGTATTTCTTGCAACAATATGTCAAATCCGTCCAAGCCATAAAAAAGCCCGCAACGAAAGATATCTTGCATTTAGAAAGAATATACATTGTACATACAGAGATAGCTTCTCTGCTTATTTTTTTAGCACTTGAAAGACCTGGTTTAACGTTCAGCTTCACAAAAATGTTCATCATGCAAAGCTAAAAAATAGAACTATTAGATACAATGTCTGAGAATTTTATAAACAAAGGAATCAGCTACTCCCGTTTTTTCTATTAAGATAAGCTATAAACAAAAAAACCGTCACGCATAAGACATCCTCTCATGCGTGATCGGCATTCTACTTACTCATTGAATTTTAGGAATAGATCAAACAATTTTAAGAACTTAGTTGCAGACTCTTGGTGTCACAACAAAAAATCTATTCGCAGTAAACTAATTTTGTTCTGTTCTTACACTCTGGTCACTTATTGCTCATTTGATTCATAAAACCTCAATAAAGCGCTTGTGCTCGTTCAATACAATTCCTGCTCCAAATAATCCACCAACGGAACCAAGTATTTTTTATCCGTCCAATCGCAATCTTGTCCATTGGCTTCCATGAGTACCTTCGTCTGTGGGTCATAGGTGTGTGGCTCTTTTTTAGCGGCCGCTTTTCTTAACATTTTCACTAAGGTTCGATCAAAAAAGTTCATTTTGCTTTCCTGCCATTGTCCTCTTCCGTAAAAAAAGGGGATGTCCTTTAGCGGACCCGTGAGATTCTGTTCTCTGAGTTTTTTCACTACCACTTTTTCAGGAACAGAAGCTCCCGCACAAAAGATGAGTATCTCTTTGCCTTTTAGCTGATTGCTATTCTTTTTTAAAAAGGACAGTCCAGCAATACCCGAAGCATAGATTCCCCCACAGAAGATAATTGTGTCATAATCCATTACTTCAGCTATTTTGGCTTTTGGGGTTTCTAGGCAGGGAAAACCTGTTGCTTCTTGAAGCCAGTGGACATACTTTTTGACAGCGCCGTATTTCGATTGATAAACAATAATGCCATTTTTCATGAGGAATTCCTCCCTGCAGTTAGGACTGCGACCTACTTTTTGTGCCATCTATTGCCTGTTTCAAAAACATCTCGTAAGCTTCTTCCTGTTGTGCATAGATTTCACCTAGTGGAATACCTGGTGTCGTTACTGCGAAAATCGTGCCGATTCCGATCGTGTAAATGAGCATATGCAAGTGCAGCTGTTTGGCGGTTTCTATGCTGATGTTCAAATCGGCGGCAATCCTTTTCGCTACTTGAGGATTCGTCTCCAACTGATACAGCTCTTCTAATGACGAAACATTCGCTCTTTTTTGTAAGACAAAAATTCTCAAAATTTGGGGTTCTTCTTTCGCCAATTGCAAATATGCGTGTCCGGTACTGCGAAACAGATCCTGGGAGTCACTATGGGCTTCTAAAAACTCTTGTAAAAATTGCCGTGCTCTCTGCTCTACTTCTGTCCGCAGTCCTTCCATATTGGTGCAATAACTATAAATGGGCTGGACTGAACAGCCTAACTTTTCCGCAATATTTTTGACAATCACTTGCTCCATACCGCCTTTTCGAGCAATCTCAAAAGCGGCATCAACCACCATTTCCTTTGTTATTCGTTGTTTTGGCATCCAAGACCCTCCTTAAGCACAAGTCACATTATATAAACGATTTATATAACTCGATTATATTCTTTTGTTCCTGCGAAGTCAATCGGGTCCAAGACAACTACTCCCTCGCTCTTTCTATTGAATAAAGAGCTGTCGGTTTCTCCCAAATCATCGTTCATAGGTTGTAAATCTTCCGTTACTTCCCAGTGATTGTTGGCTCTTTTATCCGCACAAAAAAGGTACAGCCCACAGAAAAAGGCTGTACCGTTGATAATACGTATGGACTCTTTTGCACTCGAAGCTGCTAAACTTCTGGGGTGTCCTCTGGTGGTGCTTCGAGGATTGGTTCTTCCTCTTCATACAAGGAGGAAACCCGCGTATACCATTCAAACACATGGGTAATGATCACCTTGGCAGCCGCATAGACAGGAATCCCTAAAATGACCCCAACAAGACCAAACAATTTTCCTGAAGTCAAGAGGACTAACAGGATCGTGACAGGATGGATCGATAACTCATTTCCTAGAACTAATGGCGAAATCAAGCGTCCTTCAATGGTTTGCTCAATAACAAAAACGATCAGAACTTGGATCAGTAACACGGGTCCGCCGACGATTCCTAAAAAGACCGCAGGGATCATGGCCAAAAAGGAGCCTAAATAAGGGATCAAATTTAGAAATCCCGCTGCAATCCCCAGTGTGATGGCATAATCTAAGCCAATAATACTAAAGCCGATCATAAACATCACTGCGACCGCAAACGCCACTGTCAGCTGTCCCCGAATATAGGAGGATACCTGGTCATTCATTTCTTTTAAAACGATCAGTGACGGCTGGCGCATTTTGGTTGGTAAAAATTTGACAAAATAAGGGGCTAGTTTGCGGCCATCTTTCAGTAGGTAGAACAAAATAAACGGCATGGTAATGACCGCTAAAACGATCGTCGCAACGGCCCCGAAGAAACTACCTAGATTTTGAATCGTACTGCGGGAAAGATTTTGGACGATATCCGTCAGAGAAGAAATCAACTTCTCATTGGAAGCTTCGATCTGATCTTGGACTTGCGAGAAGATTGGATCAGACAAGATTTCATTCACCTTATTCTCAATAATCGTCAAATACCCCGGCAGATTATCCGCAAAACTCATGGATTGCTCTTGGATCTTAGGAATGATGACCACCACCCCCCAGACAATCAGACCAACCACCAAAACAAAAAGACCAAAAATACTGTAAATTCGTTTGATTCCTTTGCGCTCCAAATAGTCAACAGTGGGATTCATCAAGTAATACAAGATCCCCGCCAAAATGATTGGCAATCCGACGATGGCTAAAAATTGCCAGACAGGCTCAAACAAATATGAAACTTTCGTGAAGAGCAGCAAAATTAAGAGAATCAATAAAATGACCAGCAAGCTGGTCACTGCTTGATTGTTTAAAAACCATTTCCAAAACCAGGAATGCGGCTTTTTCTGCGTTTCTTTCATGACATTCTTTGCCTCCTAGTTGTACGTCACTTGCATGCCGACTTCTAGGTTCGGCAAAACAGTTGGCGTTAAATAAATCGCACTTGAAAGCGGTTCTTCAGCCGGCACTTCGTCAAAGACAAAGGTCACATGCTGGATCGTTTGCAGGATTTGGTTAGCCACCGTTCCTACATATTGGACTTGATAGGTCTGATCACCAAAAGTAATCTGATCCTCTTTCTTTACGACTAACGCTTGCGAATCAGGAATCGTTTGGATGACTGAATATTCTCGCAATGTATCGGTCGCTTCTTCCCCAAAGAAGATGATCATTCTTTCTTGCGAATCGATCGCCTGTGGACCGATTTCTTTGATCGTCCCTTTTTTCATATGACAAACTCCCCTTTCTATCTTCTCGTTTATTATAACATAAAGAGTTTTTCTGCCCGCCCAAAACCGCATTCTATGGTAGAATTAAAGAGGAATGAAACTATTAGGAGGTTTTTTTATGTTGCAAACGATTTATTTAGGTACGTACACTCGTCGCGAAAGTAAGGGGATCTATTCGATCGCTTTAGATACGGAAAAAGGAACACTGACCGATTTGACCTTATGTGCGGAAGAAAAAAGTCCGACTTATCTTGTCCGCAGTAAAAAAGAAGCAGTTTACAGCGTCACAGAAGTAGCTGGCAACGGCGGCGCCGCTGCTTATACCCCAGACTTTACCTTGCTGAATACCGCAACGGAAGAAGGCGCACCCCTTTGCTATGTAGCAGTTGATGAAAACCGTCAGCTTTTATATGGTGCCAACTACCACAAAGGTGAAGTGAATGTTTATAAAATTCTAGAAGATGGCAGCATCGAAGCAACGGACAGCATCTACCATGATGAACCCGTCGGCTCTCATGAAAACCAAGACAAACCTCATGTCCATTATACTGACTTAACACCAGACCAACGTTTAGCAGTTTGTGACCTTGGAACGGACCGGGTCTATACTTATGATATTTCAGAAGATGGCAAACTGACAGAAGTAGCTGTCTATGTGGCAGAAGACGGAACTGGTCCTCGTCACTTAGTCTTCCATCCAAATAACCAATACGCTTACTTAGTGGGCGAATTAGACAGCTCATTGACTGTTTTACGCTACAATCAAGCAGATGGCAGTTTTGAGAAAATCCAAAAGGTGCCAACGATCCCTGCGGACTTTACGGATTTCAACAGTGGCGCTGCGGTACGGATCTCGAACGATGGACGTTTTGTTTACAGCTCAAATCGCGGCCATAATTCAATCGCTGTTTTTGAAGTAACCGATGAAGGCGCTGGCCTGGCTTTTGTTCAATCAATCTCAACAGAAGGCGACTTCCCTCGCGATTTCGATTTGGACCCGACAAACGATTATCTGGTTTGTGCCAACCAAAATTCTGATAACCTAACGTTATACAAACGCGATGAAGCCACTGGCAAATTGACTGTCTTAGAAAAAGACATCTACGCACCAGAATGTGTCTGCGTCTTATTCAAAAAATAAAGTTTTGGAGGATTCCCCCATGTTTGATAAAACACCAAAGGAACTCGTGCTCAAAGATTTTTCTAATATCTACAATAAATGTCAATCAACCTTTGAACTAGTGACGAGCCGCAAATACAATGAATCATTGGTCCTATTAACGACTGCGGAAACGTATGCGATCGCTGAAAAAGCCTATATTCGCTGCGATACTGCCAAAGAGCTGCAAACAGCGGAAGTCATTGCTTTCTTTGATGCTTTTGAGATCTATTATTTTGAATTAAAACAAGTCCTTTTTCATGATGACGATGATTTTGTTTCTTTAAAAAATCGTTTAGAAAAAATGAAAGACACTTACGAAGCATTGACAGCCTCATTTCATTTGTTATGATGAAATCAAATCAAAAGTGAAAAAGGTGACGTTATGAACCAAGAACAAGTGTTGGATCGTTTACGAGAAGAATTGGCCATGCCATTTTTCGAAGCAAAACTAGAAGACAAAGACTATTCCGAAGAAGACTATCAACAAGTCAAAGCGGATTTGGTAAAATACTTTGATGACTATGTACGTAATGTAGAAAATTAAGAAACAGCCTGCGATGATTCATTCATCGCAGGCTGTTTTGCTATTATAACGTCACTAGAAAGTTTTGATTCGTCGTAGCTTCGATCTGAGGATGCTGTTTCAAATAGTCAGCAATCAGTTCCGTCATATCGACTTGAATCTCACGAACGATTTTTTCGGCAGAAAACATGGCGTAGTTGCCACCGCCCACGGCACGGTATTGGTTGATGACGATCTCTAATTCTTGGTCCATCGCAATGGCTTTTTCTTCAAAGTCCAAACGGGTGATTCGTTGACCAACGGGTTGACTAAGATCGATCGTATACTCGATGCCTTCATACATATCGTAGTTATAATATTGCGGTTTTGGTTCAATAAAAGCAGGATTGAAAACGATCTGACCGTCAACAACGGCTAAATAATCCGCCGTTTGTTCTAAAGCAGCTTTTAATTCGGCACCTGTTATTTTGACTACAGCTAATGTATTTGGGTAAATATAATTGGTGATCACATCCCGCATCGTGATGGTTGCGCCAAAGCCTTTGCCTTCATTGTTGAAAAGAGCAGTGCCAGAAATTTTAGCACCGCTGGCAGCCATCTGAACACGATTGATGAATTCAATATAAGGATGCTCTTTCAAGCGTGCCCCCATCGGATCGTTGATTCGCATGTCCCCACTGACTTTGCCTAACGGCTGATCTAGCCATGTTTGTAACTCTTCTTCGATGGGTGCTAACAAAGCCAACGTCTCTTGATCTGGGACAGCATCCGCAACAGGGATCAACGCAGCCGTACTGTTTGTGACATGAACCCCTGTCTGATTTTTTTCAACCGTCAATTCGATGGCGCCGATAAAGCTTCCACGATAACCGGGCTGCACAACAGGGACACCATTGATTTTTGTGGCGATCTCACGATGTTGGTGTCCTGTGAAGAAGGCATCGATTCCTGAAACTTCCTGCAGTAATTGATAGCCCTCATTTTCGCCAGTCAATAATTCGGTCGGTTCCCCAGTGACTAAATCACGCTCGAAGCCGCCATGGTAGCTGATGACAACGATATCGGCTTGTTCTCGTAAGTAAGGTACATAGTTTTTCGCCGTCTCAACAATACTGACAAATTGCATCCCGCGAATCGTCGCAGGTTGTTCCCAATGAGGAATATAGGGCGTCACCATTCCTAAAATCGCGATCTTTACCCCTTCTTTTTCAATGATGGTGTAAGCTTGCCCAAAGAATGGTTCCCCCGCTTCATTTAAAATATTGGCTGCAAGTACCGGCGTTTGGTAGCTGGCGATCGCTTCTTGCAAATAAGGCAGACCGTAGTTGAACTCATGATTGCCTAAGACATGAACATCAACGTCTAGGTGGTTGACGACAGCGGTCAATGCGGCAACGGAGTGCTGGCTTTTGGCAATGTAATAGCTTAAGGGCGATCCTTGGATAAAGTCGCCATTTTCGATCGTTACGACCGATCCGGTGGCTGCTTGGCGCAGTTCTTTCATTTTGGTGGCAACTTTTGCCACGCCGAATCCTTGTTCCGTGTCATCGGCAAAATTGGTTGGATAGACATAGCCATGCATATCGCTCGTTTCTAAAAACGTGATTTTCATTCAAAAGACTCCTTTTCCCCTCAATACACCAAAAGGGCATGCGCATAAGTCGAAAACCCTCGAAAGCCAGCAAATTCTGCTTCCTTGCGTCTTCAAACCTTATGATACAAACCCTTTGGTGTTTCATCTCAGGTGTTTCCCTGATTATACCCTATTTTGACGAAGAAATTCAGAATTATTGGTTCCAAGCATCTTCTAATTGTGGTTTTGCGTTTTCAATCAATTGATCGACATCTTGATCTGTATTAGACAAAATGTTTTCCATGATTGAACGCATTTCATTGTAAGCAGGATCAGCATTTTCAATCACTGGGATCGAGAACAATTCTTTGGTTGCATCTTCTAATTTGGCAGCCACTTTTGTTTCAGGATTGTTTTTGTATTCATCGCTTTCCAAAACAGATTCAACAACTGGCATGTAGCCGGTATCGATTGCCCATGTTTTTTGCGCTTCTGGAGAAGTCAAGAATTTCATGTATTCAAAAGCAGCAGTACGTTGCTCTGGTGTTGCGCTGTTGAACATGTACAAGTCAGTTCCTTGTTGCAAGTTGATTGGTTCTGGACGAGCTGCTACGTCATATTCAAATTTGCCTTCGGTATCTTTTTTAACAAAACCTTCCCCTGCGATTGAGCCGACATACATTGCGACTTGCTCGTTGGCAAATGGTCCAGACAAGTATTGATCAGAACCAGCGATTCGGAAGTAGCCCTCTTTGACACCATCCAGGTAGTAGTTGATGACTTCTTTTGATTCATCGCTGTCTAGTTGCAAGTCTTTGTCAAAATCAACACCTTGGTTTTTCATTGCGATGGCGTAGTAGTTGTTTAATGAGTCAAAACCAGCACCTACTACTTCACCGTTTGATTTTTCATAGATTTCTTGAGAAGCTTCTTTTAATTCTTCAAGGTTTGTCGGTACGTCAATACCATACTCGTCTAACATGTCTGCATTGTAGAACAGCATTTCTGTTGATTTGTTGAAAGGAATCCCGTATTGCACGCCGTCGATCTGCGCGCCTTCTAAAAGGGCACTGCGGATCTCTTCTTGGTCACCCCAACCGATAGTATCATCGTTGATGTATTCGCCAAGGTCAACCAACATGTCATCTTGGGCAGCATTCCATAACCAACCAGGATATGCTTGGGTGATAGTTGGTAGATCTTTTGGTGAAGGCAAGGTTGAATTCACCTTTGCTTGTAGATCAGAGTAGCTGGATTGGTTTTGCAATTCGATCTTGATGTTTGGATTTTCGTCCATGAATTGCTCGGTCAATTTCGTCAATGATTCTTCTTGCGCACCATTCATTGCATGCCAAAAGGTGACAGTCGTATCTTCGCTTAGTTCTGTAACGATTTCATCACTTTCGGTAGAACCAGATGAATCGTTGTTGTTTCCACAAGCCCCTAATACCAATGTCGCGGCTGCAGCTGCTGCAAATGCAAGTTTCTTTGTTTTCATTTTTTCCTCTCCTCTATCACTCTAAAATAATTTTTTCACCGCGTTGCGGCAATATTCTTTCACCATACGGATTCACCAGATTTTCTGGTTTCAGCGTATGGATTGGAACCAATCGTTGGGGCTCGATCCATGCAATGATCTGATCTAAATCAGCTGGTTTCGCATGTCCCGAGTTTGGCAAACGGACAAATTCGATCTCCAGTGCTGCCAGTTGATCCAAAAAGACTTGATAAGCTGGATCAAAATCGCCTAACGGCTGCGCATCACTGTGAATATACAATCCACCTGTTTGCAAGTTTTCAAAATGCGCGACTGCTTGCCAAAGGTACTGGCTCGTGTCGGCACATAATGCCTGATAAGAAATGGCGAAGGCTGGATCGAGAGTCGCTGGTACTTGATCATCGATCGTATAGAACGGTACATCTTTATTGAAAATTTCTTTCAACAAAGCAGCTTGCGTCGCCTCTAAAACAACCGTCCGCGGCGCGGCTTCAACAAGCGCCATAAAGCGCTCAACATTGGCTGGATAGCCATTGAAGGTAATTTGTCGTTGGGGATTTTCTTTGACCAAACGCACGAAGGTCTCAATCAATTCTGTTTCACTTTCCACCGTGATCGCTTTGGGGTCCGGTTCTCTTTCTGGGAAGCTGATGCTGACCCCTTCCATCATCAATAGATCCGTGTGTTTGGCTAATTGACAGAATTCTTTGGTACGCTCTGGATGATAGCCATGCAAACGCAAATCACCGGTATAAGCGATAAAATGATCCGGCGTGCGAATTAACAAGGCCGCCGCACCGTACGCATCATGATCGACTGGAATGATCTCGACTTCGATTTCCCCGATCCGAATCACATCATGGGGTTCTAAGCCGATCAATTCACGGACAAAGCTTTTTTCCTCATGAGGAACGGGCAGCAAGAAGTCCCCTTTTTGATTCAACACTTCGAGGATCGCTTTGGTTTCCTTCAAGGTGTACATAGGAATATTTGGGTCTAAAAAGTTGATCATCTTGGAATGATCCAGATGGGCGTGGGAAAGAAAAACTGCTGTTTCTTGGTATTCTTTCGTTTCGCTTCCTTGGTACGTGTAGTCTAAGCGTGGATCGTAGACATTTTTCAGTTCTGGTATCCAGCGATGCGCAACTAACGTTTGTAATTCTTCATCTGGTAAGGGTGTTTCTGGATGATACTCCGAACCGAAATCAAAAAAGATATGGGCATCTTTGTACGCAACTTCGATGACGGTTCCTCCAATCGTTAAAATTCCGCTATGGAAGGTGATCGTTGTTTTATCCTTTGATGCCATCTTTAGCCACTCCTTTGATAATTTCTTTTCTAAAGATCAAGTAAATGATCAGAATTGGAATGACGGTCAAGGTCGCTGCCGCCATTTGTAAATGAACGTCACTGCCGCTTTCTGTGGTAAAGGCAGCCAATCCATTATTTAAGAGACGGTATTTTTTCTCATTCGTCACTAACAACGGCCATAAGAAAGAATTCCAGCTAGAGATGAACGTCAGAATCCCGACTGTCACCAAGGCTGGTTTAGACATGGGGATCAAAATTCGGCGGATATAAGCTAGGTCGCTGGCACCGTCAATTTTGGCTGCCTTATAAAAGGTATTAGAAATACTTTGTAAATAACCGTTTAAATAATAGATGTAAAAAATACTGGTCAGAAACGGAATGATCAAGGCACTATACGTATTCAATAAGCCCATTCGAGCAATCGTATTGTAATTGGTAAAGATGATGGATTCATAAGGAACCATCAGTAAGGAGATCATTAAACCAATCACGAGACGCTTGTATTTGAATTCAAGACTCGTTAATGCAAAAGCAGCTAAAATTGCCGTGATCAGCGTCGCTATGGTAGTGACCGCTGAAACAAAGACCGTATTGAAGAAGTAGCGTAAAAACGGTGCTCGGGTAAAGACTTCCCCGTAGTTGCTCCATTGGAAGGACTCTGGCATGATCGTCGGTGGAATACTGGTTGCTTCACTGTAGGTCATTAGACCAGCTAAAATCATATAGACAAAGGGAAATAGCGTGATCACTGCTAAAATTGCTAAAAACAGCATCGAAACAATCGTGACAATTTTTTTCATTCGTTTATTCGCCCACTTTCTTCAAAAGTTTATTTTGGATAAAGGTGACGAGCAAAATAATGATAAACAAGATCACGGTTGCCGCCATTGCAATCCCCGGACGTCCGGCGATATGGAATTTGTCGTAGATATAAAAGACTGCTGTCGTGGCACTACGAGCGATCCCTGGCTGGCCGCCAAACAAAGCATATACTTGGGTATAAACTTTAAAGGCACTGATCAGATTGACCGTCAACAAGAAAGCAAAGGTCGGGATCAACTGCGGAAAGGTGATTTTCCGAAAAATTTCGCCATCGGTAGCGCCAAACATTTTTGCGATTTTATAATGTTCTTTGTCGATGTTGCGCATTCCTGCCAACAAGATAATAATGTTGAAGGCGAGGCTCGTCCAAACGCCGAAGATGATCAAGGTCGTCATACTCATGTTGACGTTATCTAGCCAGTTGACTGGCGCAATGCCGACAAGACCTAGCAGATAATTAATGATCCCGTAAGAGCCATTGAAAAAGTAACGAAACACGATCCCGATCGCAATCGTACTTGTGACATAGGGCATAAAGAAGATCGTTTCAAAAAAACTTTTGTATTTGACTTTTTCAAAAATGATCCAAGCAATCGCTAATGAGAGAATCAGTGAGATCGGCACGACCGCAAAAGCAAACAGTGCTGTGTTTTGCAGTGCTCGAAAGAATACGGGGTCCGTTAAAACCCTTTGATAGTTCTCAAGCCCAGCATACTGTTGGTTAATCAAGGTTCCTTTTTGGAAACTCATGATGAAAGAACGAAACAGCGGATACACACTGAATAAGAAAATAATGACCAATGAAGGCAGTAAAAACAGCCACGCCTTTGGTTGATTCTCAGGGTTATAATTTTTTTTGAACATTAGTAGACCCGCTCTCCTTTTTCATCAAAGATAAAGGCTTTTTTGTAATGAAAATCAAATGACACTTGCGCGCCTTCTTCAATGATCTCTTCAATACTAACGATCGATTTCATATGTTTTGCAGCCAGATCAAAGTTCAAGATTCGTTCTCGTCCGATCAGCTCCACACTCTTGATTTCTGTTTGGAACAACCCCGTTTGTAAGGTGGTCAGCACATCTTCTGGACGAATACCTAACGTATATTGGCCGTCTGTCAATGGTTTCTTGAAGCGAATGTCGGTAAAGCGGTCAACTGGGATCGTGAATGCTGGATGGATCATTTGTCCCTCTTTGACTTCTACTGGCAAGATGTTGATGATTGGATTACCAATGAATTTCGCTACGAAAAGATTGTTTGGTTCTAAGTAAAGGTTTTGCGGATCATCATTTTGTTGAATGATCCCTTCATTCATCAAAATAATCTTATCACTGATAGAAAGAGCTTCTTCTTGGTCATGAGTCACGAAGATCGTAGTGATTCCTACTTCTTTGACTAACCGACGAATTTCTTCACGGATCTTCAAGCGCAAACGGGCATCTAAGTTACTCAATGGTTCATCCAGCAGTAACACTTCTGGACTTTGCACCAAAGCACGAGTAATGGCGACCCGTTGCTGTTGTCCACCGGAAAGGGTTCCTGGTTTTTTCTGACTTAATTCTTCAATATTGGTCAGCTTCATGAACTTTTCAGCAATTTTTTGTGCTTCATTTTTCTTGATCTTTTTCTCTCCGACTGTCAAGGGAAACATGACATTTTCTAACACAGTCATATGGGGATAAAGGGCATAGTTCTGAAAAACAAACCCGATATTGCGGTCTTTCGGCTCCGTCTTAACAACGGAAGTACCATTAAAGCGGATATCACCATCGGTGGGACTTAACAACCCCGCGATCAAATTCAATATCGTCGATTTCCCGCAACCACTAGGTCCCAACAAACAAACCAAATCGCCTTTTTCTATTGTAAAATCTACTGCTTTCAAGGCTTCGAACTTATTATCAAAAACCTTCTTCAACCCGACTACTTCTATCAAAACTGCCCCTCCATTTTCTCTTTTTCCTCCGAATAGTTGACTGGCATTTCAAGTCACAAAAAAAACGAACTCTTGATGTTTCGGTCAAACGCTCAAAGAAATTCGATTTTAATCATAACAAACGAATGTTTTTATTCGATACTATTATTGTAAATGTTTTGTAAAAACCAATGGGAATTATGAAAGAATTTTTAATTAATTTACCAAACAATGAGAAAACGATGAGTGATTCAAAGGGAATTCTACCCGCTAATCCCGAACATTTCGTCATTTTTCGAAAATTTTCATGAAAAAATGAATGAATTTTATCAAATATACATACCTGTGTATAATAACACTATTTTTACACAGCTTTTTTATCAAAAGCACCCTTATTAAATACTTACTAAAATCGTCAGTATCTCTCCGATTAAAATAACAAAAAAGGACGGTTTTCCCAAAGAAAACAATCGTCCTTTTTCCCCTTCAGTTATTCGACTTCATCGATCGTCAACGTCAGCAATTTCGTTGAGACTTGCTCAAGAAAATAACGGTCGTGTTCAATGATCAGCATAGAAGGCTCCACCAAATGGATTACTTCCTCTAATTGCTTCTGATTGAAGACATCCAAATAATTCAGAGGTTCATCCCAGATAAACAATTCTGCTGGTGTTGCTAATGATTTGGCTAGTTCCACGCGTTTACGCTGCCCCATGCTCATTTGCTGGATCGGCGTTTGAAAAACAGCTCTTTCCAAGCCAAGTTTTTTCAAATTATTTAGCAGATCTTGATAATTCAAGCCATGTTCTTGGGCAAACTCTGTCAGCATCCCACAATTGTCCTCGTAGTTTTGTCGAACATAACTGATGGTGATCCCATGGGCTGTTTTGATCGTCCCTGTCTGCTGTCCTTCGAAAGTACCTAAAATACTCGCAATCAAACTGGACTTGCCAGATCCGTTGGCCCCTTGAATCCCCAAGCGCTCTTTTTGACGGATCGCAAACGTCAGCGGTTTAAACAAAGGCTTCTCATAGCCGAGCTGAAAATGCTCTGCTTCCAGCAACACGTCATGATGGCTAACAAGCGGGGTCATTTTCAGAGGATCGATCCACTCAATGTCTTTTAACAACGCAGACTTGTCTTGAATTTGATCTTCCATCCGTTTAACGATCGCTTTCGAGCGCTTCATGGTCCGTGCCGCTCGGGCACCGATCGCCCCCGTATCATAGATTGCCCCACTGCCTTTTTTGGTCGGCGACCCTAATTTGTCCCGTTCGCGTCCTCGGGACCACTCCGCTTTCTCGGCTGCCGTCTGCTTCAAACGACCGATTTCTTTTTTCAACTTGCTGTTTTGTTCTTGCTCATAGGCATCTTTTTGCTGCTTTTGCAGTTCATAAACTGAATAATTCCCTTTGTACAACACCAAGCGGCTTTTTTCGATCGCCAATACATGATCGACGACTTCATCGACAAACTGTCGATCATGGCTCACAACGATAAACCCGGTTTTTTGCTGCAAATAGCGGGCAACATGTTGGCGAGCGGTCACATCCAAATGGTTGGTTGGCTCATCGATCAAAGCAAAATTCTCTTCATCAACGAACAAACGCGCCAATAGAACTTTCGTTTGCTCGCCGCCAGATAAAGTGGCAAAGGGCCGCCAAAGAACTTCTGGATCAAGTTGCAGCAGGTTCAATTCTCGTTCCAAACGCCACTGCTCAAATTCACCTGATTCTTGTAAAACAAAAAGCGTCAGTTGCTGATCGTCAGCGACGGTTAAGGGAAAATAAACGAATTGCTGCTCATGGGTAATCGAGCCGCTATACGGCAATTCATTGAGCAGCAAACGCAGCAAGGTCGTTTTGCCGCGACCATTTCTGCCAATCAACCCTAATTTCCATTGAGTATCAAGGTTCAAGTTGGCATCCTCAAAAAGCAACCGTTCCTGGCTATCAAAGCCAAAAGTTAAATGATTAATACTGATATTCGACATAAATATACCTCGTCTCTATTCACGGAATAGAGTAGACTAAAGCTATTTTCAGAATCAGTTTTTAGAGGTACACAAAAAGATCCCCCATTGAAAAAGTCAACCAATCCTGAAAATCTGCAGACTATCCCCTTGGAGGAACAGTTTCATGCAGCTTTCAACAAATTGGTTAATTTTTCAATGGAGGATCCCTCATTTCGTTTAATAGTGCCCTAAGTATAGCATTGATCGACAAAAAAGCGCAAGCTTGCTATTCCTTGCTATTTCAACTTTATATTTTGTTCACAAACTATCCCCGCTTTTGATGGAAACACTTCATTAAAAAACAAAAAAACCATCAGGTTGGTTAGTCCTGATGGCAAAAGGAGTAAAATGAAAAATAAAAAGGTTGTTGGTTGTGAATTCATTATACCTCCGATAAAAAAACTTTACATGTGAAAAACATAACAGTTAAATTAAATAACTCTTGTTTAACTTGAATGTTTATCATTTTTTTAACAATAAAGCGGTCATCCGTTGGATAGCAAAAGAAATTTCGTCCGTTGCTTCATCTTGCTTAGCTTCAGCTGCATCAAAGGCTTCTTGGTCGATTTTGTTATCCAGACTCAAAATCATCTCATCACAGCCGGCAACATATTTCATATACGCTCGCTCGAATTTTTTATGGATCCCCATCACATTCGCTGGTGGACGCAATTTGCTGATTTTTTCCAGCATCAAGCGGTATTTGTCCGTGCCTTCTTTAAAAATTCTGGTAATCTCAGCTAGCCGCTCAGGTGTTACCTCTGCTTCTTTCTTCTCGTCGATCGCTTTGCGGATCTCTTCATAATTGGGATTCATTTTCTCCCCGATTGCTTCTGTTTCTTTGACAAGATCGTTGATTGTTTGTACATAAAAACCTAAGTTTGGTCGCACAGTGGGTCCCCTACTTTCTTTGTTATTATCTTCTATTTTACCGTTTCTTGCTGCAAATGAAAAGGTCAAGAAACAGCCATAGGGTTTATCGAAAATAAGCCAGCAAAAAAGGGCCTGCTGCCCATGGAGAAGGACAGCAGACCATTCGTTGTTTTTCTGTTTATTTTTGGCTTATTTGCGTCCCATTGCTCGTTGGATCGCTTTGACGATCTCAACGACTGGAATGATCGCAAAGGAGGCGCCTAAAACGATGCCCCATTGATACAAGTCAAGGTGTGCGACACGGAAGATATCGTTTAATCCTGGCACAATGAAGATCACTAGCATCAACGCAAAGGACAACAGGATCGCCCAGTTGAAGGCTTTGTTTCTAAATGCTCCTACTTTAAAGAGCGACTGATGGATCGATTTGACGTTGAAGGCATGGAACAATTGCATCAATCCTAACGTGGCAAAGGCCATCGTTAAGGCATCGGCATGGATCGCATCATACGTATTGTGGACGGGCCATTGGATCGCTGACCAATAAACGAACAGCACGGTTGCCGCTTCTAAGATCCCTTGGTAGATGATACTACTCATCACACCACCTGAGAAGAAGTTGGAACTGCGTCCCCGCGGTGCATGTTTCATTAAATCTTTTTCAGCAGGCTCCATTCCTAAGGCAATTGCTGGGAAGGTATCCGTTACTAGGTTGATCCAAAGCAAGTGGATCGGCAATAGCGAGTCCCAACCCCACAAGGTTGCTAAGAACAAGGTCAAAACTTCCCCTAGGTTAGCGGCTAGCAAGTATTGAATCGCTTTTTGAATATTGGAGAAAACTTTACGTCCTTCTTCCACTGCTACGACGATCGTAGCAAAGTTGTCATCTGCTAGGACCATATCGGAAGCACCTTTAGAAACTTCGGTACCTGTGATCCCCATGCCAACACCAATATCGGCTTGCTTCAGTGATGGTGCATCGTTGACCCCGTCACCGGTCATGGCAACGACTTTGCCTTCTTGCTGCCAAGCTTTGACGATGCGGACTTTATGTTCCGGCGATACCCGCGCGTAGACTGAATAGTGGGCTACCTTTTGGGCAAACTCTTCTTCGCTCATTTTATTGAGTTCAGCGCCGGTCAAGACAGCATCATCATCGCCCGGTTTGATGATCCCTAAACGTCCCGCAATGGCTTCAGCTGTATCCCGGTGGTCTCCGGTGATCATGATGGGACGAATCCCAGCTTCTTTGGCTAAACGTACCGCATCGGCTGCTTCTGCCCGTTCTGGGTCAATCATTCCGACTAAGCCAGCAAAGACCAAATCATTTTCGACGATTTCTGATTCTAAGTTTTCTGGCACTTGATCTACGTATTTGTAGGCCATTCCCAATACCCGCAGCGCTTGTTTTGCCATATCGGTATTGTTGAATAAGATTTTTTCTTTTTCTTCATTCGTCATTGGTAGCTCTTGGCCATCCAATAGTACTTTTGAGGTTCTGCCTAGTAAGACATCCGGTGCACCTTTGACAGCAACTAAATAGCGGCCGTCTTCTTGTTGGTGGATCGTACTCATAAGTTTTCGGTCAGAATCAAAGGGCAGATCCGCTATCCGTGGTTCTTGATTGACGAGATCCCGCACATGGAATCCTTGATCCATCCCGAATTGCACCAATGCGGTCTCGGTCGGATCACCGATCAAGTTGCCTTCTTCACCAAATTTTGTATCATTGGCAAAGTTCATGACTTTTAATGCCATGTTGTCTAACGGAATATCTTCTGAAGCAGCATGTTGTTTGTTATTGACATACAATTTTTCCACGGTCATTTGATTCAACGTCAAAGTACCAGTTTTATCAGAAGCGATAATATCCGTTGCCCCAAGGGTTTCAACCGCTGGTAATTTACGGATCACTGCATTTCGTTTCGCCATTACTTGCGTACCTAAGGCTAAGATGATCGTTACGATCGCTGGCAGCCCTTCTGGGATCGCCGCTACTGCTAATGAGATCGAAGTCAATAGCATGTCGACCCATGACGTATTGTTAAAGATCGTTCCAACAAAGAACATGATCACTGCAATGATAATGATGGCGATCGTCAGGAATTTTCCTAGTTCATTTAAGTTACGTTTCAATGGTGTTTCGGTTTCTTGGGCGCTAGCTAGCATGCCAGCGATTTTCCCAACTTCCGTTCCCATCCCTGTATTGACCACGACCCCTTTTCCGCGGCCATAGGTCACATTACTGTTTGAATAGGCCATATTGACGCGATCGCCGATCCCGACATCCGTCCCTTCGATGACAGTCAATTCTTTTTCGACTGGTACGGATTCACCGGTCAAAGCGGCTTCTTCAATTTTTAACGAACTTGCTTCTAAGAGGCGTAAATCTGCCGGTACGACATCGCCAGCTTCTAATAGGACAATATCCCCCGGAACCAATTCATCGCTCTTGATGGTGACGGTATGACCATTACGCAGGACATTGGCATTTGGTGTGGACATTTCTCTTAGTGCTTCGATGGCCTGCTCTGCCTTTGCCTCTTGAACAACACCCATGATCGCGTTGATAATGACAACTGCTAAAATAATAATTGAGTCCACGACTTCATGGGAAACGACTGCTGAGATAATTGCCGCCGCTAGCAAAACGATGATCATCAAATCTTTAAATTGCTCAAAGAATTTTTGTGCCATCGATTTCTTTTTGCTTTCTTCTAATTCGTTGGGACCATACTCAGATAAGCGTTTTTGCGCTTCATCGTTCGTTAATCCATTGGCATCTGTTTGCATTTCTTCCAGAACATGCTGCGCTTCTTGCGCATAAAACGCCTGCGATAGCTGCTCCTTTTTGTTTTCTTCTGACATGTTTCTCCTCCTTTTATACTTACTCTTCCTTTATTGTACATGATATGAAAAAAAATAGACTTATGTATGCACTGTCTAAGCATACATAAGTCTCACTGTTTAAGACAGCACCAGAAATTTCTTTCAGGATGGTGATACTGCCGCAGATAAAATCCGCCAATTACTCCCTCATGTTCATATCAATAACCTACATTATACAAAAACTTTTCGGGTCTGGCAATTTTATTTTCGCTGAAATTCAACAAAGAATTTCTCTTAAAAATCAAGCGATGACCGAGCCGTTTGGCATGCCTTTTGGCGCTTCCACGATTTGCAGACGACCATCATTGTCTTCTGCAGAAAGGATCATTCCTTGGCTGACTTGCCCCCGCATTTTCCGTGGTTTCAAGTTGGCAACGATCACGACTTTTTTGCCGATCAAATCTTGTGGTTCTGGATAAAATTCAGCAATCCCCGATAAAATTTGACGATCTTGATCATCTCCCGCAGCTAAGCGGAATTGTAGCAGCTTGTCGGCCCCTTTGACTTTTTGACAATCAACAACTTCTGCCACTTTTAATTCGATCTTGTCGAAGTCTTCGTATTTGATCTCGGCTTTGTCTGATTGCAATGTGGTTTCTTCTGGATTCCATTTGACTGTTTCTTCTGGACTTTGTGTCCCTTCAGCCATTTTCTTTTGGATGTAGGCTACTTCTGTTTCAAGTTCCAACCGAGGGAAAATCGGTGTGCCTTTGGCAACGACTTTCGTGCCACTTGGAAATTCACCAAAGCGTAAATCTTTCAGATCCATGGCAACAGAAGCCAGTCCTAATTGTTGGAAAATGTTGGCTGGTGTTTCTGTCATCACCGGTTGCAATAAGATCGCAACGATGCGTAAGCTTTCCGCCAAATGAACCATCACACTGTTTAATTCCGCGCGCTTTTCTTCTTCTTTGGCTAACACCCATGGTTGGGTTTCGTCAATGTATTTGTTGGCACGGGAAATCAATGTCCAAACTTCTGACAATGCCGTACTGAATTCCATTTTATCCATGGCTTCATGGTAACGACCAACCACATTGGCCGCAGTCGTTGACAGCTCGCTATCAAAAGGCGTTACTTTTGAGGCATAATCGGGCACTAAGCCATCACAATATTTATTGATCATGGCGATCGTCCGATTCAGCAGGTTGCCTAAGTCGTTGGCTAGATCGTAGTTCAAACGAGAAACGAAATCTTCTGGTGTAAACACACCATCGCTACCAAAAGGAACCGCCCGTAATAGATAGTAACGCAACGCATCTAAGCTGTAGCGCTCCACTAACATTTCTGGATAAACGACATTGCCTTTTGATTTCGACATCTTGCCGTCTTTCATCATCAACCAGCCATGACCAAAGATTTTTTTCGGTAAGGGCAAGTCTAAGGCCATCAGCATGATTGGCCAATAGATCGTATGGAAACGCACGATTTCTTTCCCAACCATATGCACGTCAGCTGGCCAGTATTTTTGGAACAAGGAATCGTCCTCTGAGCCATAGCCTAATGCCGTAATATAGTTAGATAACGCATCGATCCAAACATACACCACGTGTTCAGGACTAGCCGTGACAGGAATGCCCCATTTAAAGGTCGTTCTGGAAACAGCCAGGTCTTCTAAACCTGGTTTGATGAAGTTATTCAGCATTTCATTTTTGCGTGATTCTGGTTGAATGAACTCTGGATGTTCATCATAGTATTGAACCAAACGATCGGCGTATTTGCTCATGCGGAAGAAATAAGAAGATTCCTTCACCAATTCTACCTCATGACCGCTTGGCGCTTTGCCGCCGATGACTTTGCCCTCTTCATCTCGGTAAACTTCTGCTAATTGCGTTTCAGTAAAGTATTCTTCATCAGAAACAGAATACCAGCCTTCATATTCACCAAGATAGATATCTCCTTGATCAAGCAATTGCTGGAAGATTTTTTGAACGGCTGTTTTATGGTAGTCATCCGTTGTACGGATAAATTTGTCATAACTGATGTCTAGTGTGTTCCATAATTTCTTGACGTCAGCTGCCATTTTGTCGACGTATTCTTGCGGATCTACGCCAAGTTCTTCTGCTTTTTTCTCGATTTTTTGACCGTGCTCATCGACACCCGTTAAATAAAAGACATCAAAGCCCATCAATCGTTTGTATCGTGCTACCGCATCACAAGCGATCGTCGTGTAAGAATTCCCGATATGCAGCTTGCCGCTTGGATAATAAATTGGCGTCGTAATATAGAATGTTTCTTTTTCAGCCATGGACGCAAGTCCTCCTTTTCACTAGTAAAGTGTATACTTAGGTAGTATACAGTTCGCAACCCAAAAATGCTATAAATTTAATCAAAAAAGCGGACATAATAAGACCTTTCTTCATGCTCTAAAAGAAGCAAAGGAATCGTTTTCGTCCTTAAAACGCAGCAAATAAACCAGCAGATTTGAGTATTTCTTTTCTACTAGTTATCATAGCGCAGATAGCCGTTCACTTCAATGTTCTAGGGGAAGAATCTGATCCTGACAACGAATCTCATAAGAAATAAAGGTGTTTTATCTCTCTTTGATTAACAGGTACTTCTTTTGCTATAATGAGGAAGACTTCTCTTATAGAAAGGAACGCTATGACTCGAAAAAACAAACAGCATTTTTTGCTTTTAACCGCGCTTTCTGTGGGGCACTTGCTCTTTTCAACCACAGGTTACCCCTTTTTGTTTGCTTACTTCAACAGCCATGATTACGCGGCGCTTTTTGCGACAGCGCTGGCAATCCTACGAGTAGCTTTTCTGCTATGGATCGCTCTTTGGGGCTATTTAGCACTCAAAGAACACCCTCGGTCTTCTTGGCTTTATCTCGCACTGTTTTTCATTAATTTGATCGTTCCTTATTTTTTCCGTTAAGGAAAACCATCGCGCTCAGTTACTTACTTTATCTAAGGCAGGAGAAACCAATGAAAGAATTTACCTCAAAATCAGCTGAAAAACACTACTATGAGAAAGAAGCTTCTGAAGCAGACTTTCTTACGTGGTATCAGGCACAAGATCAGCCGAAATACGAGAAACCCTCCGTAACCGTCGATATGGTGTTGATGTGTTACAACAAAGAAGAAGAACAACTCAAAATTGCGCTGATCCAAAGAAAAGGCCATCCCTTCCGCAATTCTTGGGCATTGCCGGGGGGCTTCGTCAATCCGAATGAATCGACAGGCCAAAGTGTGATCCGTGAGACCCAAGAAGAGATCGGGGTCACTATCTCCAAACAAAACATCGAACAGCTGCACACCTTCAGCACCCCTGGTCGTGATCCACGTGGGTGGGTAATCACCGTCAGCTATTTGGCATTTATTGGTGAAGAGCCCTTAAGTGCTGGGGACGATGCGAATCAGGTACGCTGGTTTTCTCTGGAAAGAAAAGCCAATCAAATCTATTTGACCAGCGGTGAGATCGAGATCATTCTTGACCTGGTGACTGGTGCCTCTGTTGGAAAAGATACGCTGGCTTTTGACCACAGCGCGATCATTCTCAAAGCCTTCAAACGGGTTGCCAACAAGATGGAACACGAGCCGCAAGTGCTTCTTGTATTAGGCAAAGATTTTACGATCACGGAAGCCCGCAAAGTATTCGCCAAGTTTTTGGGGATCGATTTCAAAATGATCGATCATTCCAACTTTAAAAAATCCATGCTTCAATATTTTACGGAGGTCGGCGAAAAGCCCGTTGGCATCGGGCGTCCCTCAAAGATCTATCGCTTAAATGACGCATTTTTAGGTGATAAAATGTAAAAAAATACAACCCCCTGCTAAACCGTAGTTTGGCAGGGGGTTGCTGGTTAATCATAATTAGTGAACGTGGTTCCTAGAAACAAAAATCATAAAGATTTTTTCTATACCCTAGGCGATCCCTGGCGTTCCTTCCAGTTCAAGCAGATCAGCTGCTCATTTCGCCTGAGAGCCGCTCTAGCTTCTGTTGGTCCTGCGTGTCCAACGTGACAAAACGCAGTTCTTTGCCGTACCACTGCGCTTTGTACTGGATTTTGCGAACAAACTGATGCCAATCGCTGATGCTGTAATGACCGGCTTTTAGAACCGTTTCTTCAGCAATTTGTTCCAAATAGATTGTATCGTACTGTTTTACGAGATGATAACTGACTTGATCGATGAATTCCCGCTTTTGACAGCAGTGAAAACGATAGAGGCGAGCGACTTTTCCTTTTAGCTTCTGATAATTTCGTGCCTGAGTCAAAAGGATTTTTTTCCGTTTGACCGCCGTAGCTTTCACCTGAAGTTTGCGTTCTGCTCGTGTCAGCTTCTGTTTTGTTTGGATCGCATGCTCACAAGTGACCGGTACCGATTGGTTGGCTTTGATCAGCTGCTGCGGATCATAAACAACCGCGATAGACGCTTGCTGTTTCGGGAGTGGTGTGATCTCTTCCAAACAAAGAATCGAGATATAAAACTCTTCATTGTTTTTCGCTGAGATCGTTGCCGATTTGATTTTCCCTTTGATCTCCCGATGCTTTTTTACTGGAACCAGTGTTTTGAGCTTTGGCAGCTTGATTTGATCCTCTTCAAAGTAAATGGTGTGCTGCTGATTATTCGTAGTATACGATTGCCAAATACTTTTTTTGGTTTTCATTTTTGGAAAGCCAGCCCGCTTTTGAAAGTAATTTCGAAACGCTCGGTCCAGATTCCTTTGTGCATTCGCCAATGCCAAACTATCGGTCTCCTTCAAAAAAGGATACTCCTTTTTTAGTTTGGCTGGCGTCAACCCTTGCTTTGCTTCATTGTTGGCCAGCTCCTCCATCTTCGCCTCCAGCAGTTGATTGTACGTAAACCGAACACAGCCGAAGGTTTCGATGAAAAACTGTTTTTGCTGTCCATTAGGATAGATCCGAAATTTGTATGCTTTTAAAACACCCAGTTTCATCTCCTCCTAACACTCCCTATACCTTTGACGCTAGTTCCCCTTTTTTTGTGCTAACTTTTCTTGGTAGATCTTGGCTTCTTGTTTCGTGGCATAAACGAAATGTCCTGGTGCGATCTCTTCCATTGCTCGTTCTTGGTTATCGTTTGGTTCGCTGACGTATTTGATCCGTTTGCGTTGACGCTCATGGTCAGGATCTGGCAGCGGAATCGCTGATAAAAGACTTTCAGTATACGGATGGACCCCGTAATGATAGATTTCATCACTGGTTCCTACTTCTAGCAGTTTGCCGTTGTGCATCACGCCGATCCGATCGCTGATGTGTTTGACCATCGATAAATCATGGGCGATAAACAAGTACGTCAATTTATGTTCTTCTTGCAGATCTTGCAGCAAGTTGACAACTTGGGCTTGGATCGAAACATCCAATGCCGAGATCGGTTCATCACAAATGATGAATTTTGGATCGACGGCTAATGCTCGGGCGATTCCGATCCGCTGACGTTGTCCCCCTGAAAATTCATGAGGATAACGGGTTCCATGACTTGGGTTTAGTCCGACGGTTCGCAAGAGTTCATCCACCCGATCATTGCGTTCTTTTTCATTTTTAGCTAATCCGTTGATATCGATCCCTTCGGCAATAATGTCGCGAACTTTCATCCGTGGATTCAAGGAGGCATAAGGATCTTGGAAGACCATTTGAACTTCCCGACGAAAATCAGCCAGCGGTTTCTTGCCTTTGATTTTCATAACATCTTGTCCATCAAAAAGAACTTCGCCTCCGGTAGGATTATTCAAACGAATCACCGTCCGTCCAGTGGTCGATTTTCCGCTTCCGGATTCACCTACTAGACCAAAGGTTTCTCCTTCATAGATTTGGAAGGAGATATCATCGACGGCTTTGACTTCGTCTTTGCGGCCAACGTTAAAATATTGTTTGAGATTCTTTACTTCAAGTAAAACTTTTTCCAACCGTTTCTCCTCCTTTAGACAGATGCCTGAGTATTTTTTTCTTGGAATTTTTTCCAGCGAATCAAGATCTCATCCGGCGGAGTTACCTTCGGTGCTTGCGGCGCTAACAGCCAAGTTGCTGCTTTGTGGGTCGGTGAAACATCAAAGAACGGCGGTTGCTGTTCTGCATCGATCTGCAAAGCAAATTCGTTTCGTGGATAAAAAGCGTCCCCGGTTGGCGGGTCCAACAGATCCGGCGGTGAACCAGGAATCGCGTACAAACGATCGCCTGTCCCTTCTAACGTTGGCATCGAACCCAACAAGCCCCAGGTGTATGGATGTTGCGGGTTGTAGAAGATTTCTTCTGCGGTGCCCACTTCGACGATTTTCCCACCATACATCACGGCTACTCGGTCAGCCACATTGGCAACGACACCCAAGTCATGGGTGATAAAGACGATGGACGAATTGATTTTCTTCTGAATATCTTTTAATAACTCTAAGATCTGTGCTTGGATCGTTACATCCAATGCAGTCGTCGGTTCATCTGCAATTAAGATCTGTGGGTAACAGATCAGCGCGATCGCAATAACGATCCGCTGCCGCTGACCACCCGAAAATTGATGCGGATAATTTTTCAAGCGTTTCTCAGCATTCGGGATGCCGACAAGGTTCAGTAATTCCAACGCTTGTCGCAAGCCCTCTTTTTTACTGATTTTGTTGTGCTTCATCAATGACTCTGCCACTTGCTTGCCAATCGGCATCGTTGGGTCTAGTGAAGTCATTGGATCTTGGAAAATCATGGCGATTTCCTTGCCACGGATTTTTTGCAGTTCTTTTTCGGATTTTTTCAAAATGTCCGTCCCATTGAAGAGGATCTGGCCATTATCGACATTGGCATTGCTGGCTAACAACCCCATGATACTGCGGGTTGTCACGGACTTGCCGCTCCCGGATTCGCCCACGATCGCCAAGGTTTCTCCTTTGTATAGATCGAAACTGACATCGCGGATCGCTTGGACTTTCCCAGCAAAGGTGTCAAAAGAAATTTCTAAGTTTTTCACTTCTAAGACTTTTTTCATAGCAATCACTCTTTCATTTTCGGATCAAAGGCATCACGCAAACCGTCTGCCAGCAAATTGAACCCAATCATAATCACAGACAAGGTCACAGCCGGTACCCACATTTGGTAAGGCAGGAACAAGAAGGTTTTGTAGCCATCGCTTAGTAGCATCCCTAAAGATGCTGAAGGTGGTTTTAATCCTAGCCCAATAAAGCTTAGGAAGGCCTCGAAGAAAATCGCCGAGGGAATACTGAACATCATTTGTACGATGATCACGCTGGAAATATTTGGTAATACGTGTTTCATCGCAATCTTGAGACGGCTTTCCCCCAGCGTTGTTGCGGCTAAAACGAATTCCTGATCTTTTAGTTTCATTGTTTGGGCCCGTACGATCCGCGCCATTGGAATCCAGTTAGTGATCGCCATTGCTGCCACGATCGAGAAGATCCCAGGTTCGAAAACTACCAGCATTAAGATCATTACCACTAAGTTGGGAATACCTGATAAGATTTCTAGGAAACGTTGCATCACATTATCGATTCGTCCACCTAAAAGACCAGAGATCAAACCATAGGTTACACCAAAGATGATATCTAGCATCGCTGCGATAAACGCAATCAATAAGGAGATACGTGTCCCTACAAATAGACGACTCAATAAGTCACGACCTAATCCATCCGTTCCTAAAAGGAAATATGTCCCGTCAGGTACATTGGCAGCTGCATACTTATCCACTAGCTCGCCTCCCACCATCGCATAGCCGTTTAAGCCATTGATGTTGATACCGGGAATTTTCGGCGGCAGATTTGTAAAGGTCACATTTTGCGCGGTCGGATCATGTGGCGAGACAAAAATGGTAATGATTGAGATCGTAATAATGATCAGCAACAAAACGATTGAGAAAACAGCGGCTTTGTTCTTTTTCAAACGACGCCATGAATCTTGGAAAAAGGTTAATGAGGGGGTTGCGATCGCTTCACGCTCTTCATTGGTATTTTTTTGTAACGGTTGAAATTTGGCTGCATCGATGGCAGCAACATCATTTGCTGTGTAAGGTTTCTCTGCCATTAGCCACGACTCCCTTCTGAAACTCGGATCCGCGGATCAACGATTCCATATAAAATATCAACAACAAGAATCACAAAGACCAACATTGCGGAATAAAGGATCGTTACCGCCATGATCGTTGGATAGTCATTGGTCATGATTGATTTTACGAACTGTTCACCGATACCCGGGATCGCAAAAATATTTTCTACGACAAGGGAACCAGTCATCAAACCGACAGCTAGCGGTCCTAACAACGTCAATAACGGAATCAAACTATTCCGCAAACCATGCTTGAAGGCGATTTCCCAGCGGCTCAAACCTTTTGCTCGTGCCAACTCGACATAATCACTATGCAGCACTTCCACCATCTCGGTTCGAATAAACCTAGCGGAATCCGCTAACGGCGACATCGCTAAGGCGACGGTCGGTAAGATCGTGCTGGCAAAGGTCTCCCACTTGGCAATCGGCAAGATCCCTAGTTTGATGGCAAAAATATATTGCAGCAAAACGGCAAAGACAAAGTTAGGGATCGAACGCCCTAAGATCGCCACTAAGGTAGACGTTGTGTCGACCCAAGTATTTTGTTTCATTGCAGAGATCGTTCCTAAAATGATCCCAAAGAAGGTACCAAAGATGATCGCTTGTAGTCCTAGTTGCAGTGAAGGTCCGATTCTTCCTGATAATAAATTCGCTACTGGCTGGTTTTTAAATTGGAAAGAGATCCCAAAGTCACCTTTTAGTAGATTGGTCAAATAAAGCCAATATTGGGTAATGATCGGTTTGTCCAATCCTGCTTGCTCATTTAGCAAGGCAATTTGTTCTGGACTTAATTTTTCAGCATTCGTATATGGTGTTCCTGGCAAAAATTGCATCAAGAAAAAGGTGATCGTGGCAATCAGCCATAATGTTAAGACCATGTAGAACACTCGTTTCAATAAATATTTCAAAAAGCTGTTCACGCAGTTTCCCCCTTAAGTATTTTGACTTCTATTCAATAATTATGTAAATTAACATAGTACGAATCATTAAAAAGGAGTCAGATCATGAAAATAAAAAAAAGTAGTGGGCTCATACCCCTCCTATGCCTCGCAATTTCTGGCGGATGGTTAGCCATAAAAAATGAATTTTCCATAGCAGCTCTTTCAGATGCCCTTTTCTTGTGGGCGCTGTTCTTTTTGATCATTGGCGGTTTTTTATGGGTATTTGCTTCTGGTTTCTTTGACCATTTTCAATATTCCATGAAGAAAGCTTTTTCCAAAAATAAAACAGATTATCTGAAATTATCCCAAGTCGGCAAACAGAGTTACGCCTTTTGGTTATGGCCTGGTGTCTTCTTGTTATTCCTTTCATTGCTCTTTTTAATGATTGCTACTAGTTAATTTCACTCTTATATTTTTACTCATTGAAATGAGAAGCAAAAGGCTGAGACAAGAAATTGTCCCAGCCTTTTCTTCGGCATTTCAAGTCAACTACTCGTGATTATTCGATTGATGTCCACTTGTAGTCGTATTGTGCGCCCGCTGCGTGAGCAACAACACCTTTGACTTTTGTTGCACGTAAATGTGCTTCCGCTTTTTGATAAACTGGAATGACACCTTGTTCATTCATAATGATTTTTTCTGCATTGACTAAATCTTCCCAACGTTTGTCAGGGTCATTGGCATTGGTCGTACCTGCTGCTTTTACAGCTGCATCGTATTCTTCACTGCTCCATTGACCACGGTTGTATGAGTTACCTGTCGTAAACAAGTCAGTAAAGCTACTTGCATCGGCATAGTCAGCACCCCAACCGCCCATTACTGTATCAAAATCACCCGCATTTGAACGATCCAAACGAACAGAGAATGGAACTGGACTTAACGTGACTTTCACACCGTCCAATGTTTTTTCGATCGTGTCTTGCAAGTACTCAATGATTTTCTTGGTTGAGTCTGTATCAGAAGCTAAGATATCAAATTCTAATGAATCGATTCCTAATTCTTCTTTGGCTTTTTCCCAATATTCTTTTGCTTTCTCTTGATCGTAGCTAATGACGCTGCCAGCTGCTTCTGTGAAGTCTGTATGATCGCCAGGACTGAAAGTCATGCCTTCCGGAACCAAACCACTTGAAGCAATTGAACCATCACCTAAGATGGATGTTACTAAGGCATCACGGTCGATCGCATAAGAGATTGCTTTACGCAAGTTTTTGTTACGGAAAGGTGAATCTTCATCACGTTGATTCAATTCTAAGTAAGAAGTCGTTGCTTCTGGTTGAGAAACGAATGCTTCGTCGTTAGCCATCTGTTGCGCCAGTTCACCTGTTAGGATGACATCATCTGCTTGACCATCTTGGAAAAGATTCAAGGCAGTTGAGGATTCTTTCACGACGCTTACGTTGATTGTTTGTAATTTAACAGTGTCTTTGTCCCAATACTGATCGTTCTTTTCATAAGCCCATTCTGTATCCGTTCCTGGCCCATCAAAACCAGTCAGGACAAATGGTCCATTATAAACGGCATTGTCGCTTGTTGATGCATATTGATCGCCATTTTCTTCCACTACTTTTTGATTTTGCGGGAAGAATGATGGGAATGCTAATAAGTAATCAAAGTAAGGTGTTGCTTTTTCTAGGGTGATTTCTAATTCATAATCCCCCACTGCTTTGATGCCTAGCTCTGATGGATCCGTATCGCCTGCTGTGATGGCATCCGCATTTTTGACTGGTGAAAATAGATACGCATATTCTGATGCAGTTTCAGGTTTGACCGTCCGTTGCCAGCCATAAACATAATCCGCTGCTGTAACAGGGTCACCATTTGACCATTTCGCATCTTCACGCAATTTGATCTTGTAAGTTAGTCCATCCTCGCTGACTTCAGCTGCTTCAGCTGCACCAGCAGGTTGTGGTGTGCTGTCAGCATCCAAACGATACAGTCCTTCATATACATTGTTCAATGCACTGAAGCTGATCGTATCGGTTGCTAATGAAAGATCCGCACTTGGCATTTCTTGTGAAACCACTACGTTAAATACTTGTTCTGCGTTGCTATCGCCGCTAGTTGCTGTGTCATTGCTTGAACTATTTGTTCCGCCTGTTGTACAGCCGGCTAACACCACGCCACACACAGCTACTAAACCATAGGCCCATTTATTTTTCATCCTGTCCTACCCCTTAATTGAATTAATTTTCAGAATAATCATTCGATTTCTGAAGTTAGATAAGATTTTAATTAATAATTATTAAAAAAGCAATCCCTTTTTCGATAAAAAACACCTTTGGAAGAAAGTTTTCTTGGTATTTACTTACCTTACTCTCATCAAACATTCGTTAAATGCTATTTTTCCTTTCTTTATTTATAAGAAATAAAGCGAAAAAAATAATAAAAAAACATGGTTAAATGTAACTTACATTCATTTTCTGTCTGCTTTTTTCATTTCAGTCATCAAAATGAGAAATGTCTGATAGAAAAGCAAACATGCAGAAAACAAGGATGATTTCTTATCAAATTCAGACAAAAAAGACCTGATCGCATGCTTACTGATCAGGTCTTTTCATTTTAAGAACTTTTGTTTTGTCCTCGAAAGGATGTCCTTCAATGATTAATGGATCGCGCCGCCAATCGCTTTTAAATCTTCTTTGTCGGCATAATCAACGATAGCTTCCACTGCTGCAGTTAATCCTTTGGCGATGTCTTCGATGCTCATTGCAGGCTGTCCTGCTTTATCGACGACTTGCTGAGGAATAAATGGCACGTGAATAAAACCGCCTTTCATTTCAGGGTATTTTGTATCGATCATGTATTGTACTTGATACATGATGTGGTTGCAGACGAAGGTTCCAGCAGTATTAGAAACGGCTGCAGGTATTCCTGCTTTTTTCATATTTTCTACCATTGCTTTGATTGGCAGTTGTGTGAAGTAGGCAGGCTTTCCTTCTGTTTGGATCGCTTCATCGACGGGTTGATTGCCTTCATTATCAGGAATCCGAGCATCATCCACATTGATTGCCACTCGTTCTGGTGAGATGGCAAACCGGCCGCCCGCTTGACCGATGTTTAAGACGACATCTGGGTGGACCTCTTCAATTTTCTCTTCGACGATCGCCGCTGATTTCCCAAATACAGTGGGGATCTCTGCTTTCACGATCTGTGCACCATGAATTGTATCTGGCAGTAATTTCACTGCTTCTAAGGCAGGATTGATTGCTTCTCCGCCAAATGGATCAAATCCGGTAATTAATAGTTTCATTTCCATCATCCTTCCATCTCTGTTTTACCACTAAAATGCCCAAAAGTACATTAAAGCGATGTGGATCACTAACAATAATAAAGCAATTGGGGCTTGTGCTTTAATGACACCATTAGGGTCTTTCATCTCTAACAAAGCCACTGGCAGTGCATTGAAATTGGCTGCCATCGGGGTCAGCAACGTGCCGCAAAAACCAGCGGTCATTGCTAAAGCGCCAGCAACAACTGGATCGCCGCCTTGCGCCATTACGAAAGGTACGCCAATACCGGCAGTTATAACGGTAAATGCTGCAAAGCCATTTCCCATGATCATAGTAAAGATCATCATTCCTAAACAGTAAGCCACGACACCGATAAAACGATTGCCTTCTGGCACGACGCCAGAGATTCCTTGAGAAATCACATCACCAACACCAGCAGCGTTAAAAATGACACCTAGTGCTGCTAATAACTGCGGCAAGATACCGGCAGTTCCGACTTGGCGAAGCATCCGGTCGGAATCGTCTAACACTGTTTTTGGTTTAGCGGAAGTTAGCACGACTGCCAACAAGAGTGCTAAGATCGACGCGATCCCGATCCCCACTTGGCCCCCTAATGGTGTATAAGAAATCACCACAGCGATCAATGCCAAGCTGATACATGGTACGAAGATCGTACTACCGATCCGTTTTGCTGACGCTTCGGCTTTTTCATCATCAACGTCGACGATTTTACCGATCTGTACTTGTTTGAAGAAGGTCAAACAGCCCATCAAAACGATCAAAATTCCGTCCACAAGATACGGCAAAAAATTTCCGAAAGCAAAGACGACCCCTAGCAGTAACCAAAAGGCAGAGGTGCCTAATCGTGTAGGATGGTCTGCTTCACGAAAAACCCGGACAGCCGTCATGATCGACAGCAGCCCAATCAAGATATAAAAGAATTCTAGTAATCCGTTAACGATTCCTTCCATCTATTTCTCCTCCTTCTTGCCATATTTTTTTGCTAATTTGCGATCAAAGAGCAAGTTCGATAACGTGGCAATAACTAAGACGATCAATGCGATCGGCAATGATGCTTGAGCGATCGAACTAGCTGCCACATCATATCCAAGTGATTGCAACGTTCCTACGATCAACAGCACACCAGAAGCAGCCACGAAGGTATTTTGGGCAAAGAAATTCCCGAAATTTTCATTAGCGGCAGCCCGAGCTTTGATTTTTTCCTGATCTTTTTCATCCAGTTCCCCAAATTTATTTTCCCCAGCAGCTTGCGCCATCGGGTTAACGATTGGGCGGATAAATTGCGTATGTCCTTGGATCCGAATAGAGAAAAAGCCAGCAAGTTCCCGAATAAATAAGTACAAACTCAAAAACTTCCCTGGTGTCAAGCCTTTGATTTTTTCAATCAATATGACGGCCTGCTGTTTCAAGCCAAAACGTTCCGACAAGCCGACCATTGGTAATGTCAACAAGAACAGTGTCACGAGTCGATTATTGACAAACGCTTCTCCTAACATTGTTAAAAAATCAACAACAGAAATTCCCGATACAAGCGCGGTGACAAAACCAGCAACGATTACGACAGCAATAGTATCTAGCTTCAGCAAAAAGCCGACTAAAATAACTAGAATACCAATTAATTTAATCCATTCCATCAAATCATCCTTTCACAGTAAGTTATTTTTAATGAATACCAGCTTTTAGTATAATCTATTTTTTTCTTGTAAAACAATGTTTTTTGAATTTTCTTTACAGGAATACGCTTTCTTTAAGGCGTTTTTTAATTGCTTAGATAATAAAAAACCAAAAGAAGAACTGCGCTTGTGCAGTCCTTCTTTTGGTTTTTTTTGTTTAAGAAGCAGAAGCTTCTTTTTTCATTTGTTTGCTTCGCAGCTGTCCGCATGCTGCGTCGATATCTGTCCCATGTTCTTTACGAATCACACAGTTGATGCCGTTTTTCTTTAAAATGTCATAAAAAGCTAACACATCGGCTTTTTTACTTCGAGCATATTGGTCATGCTCACTCACTGGGTTATAAGGAATCAAGTTGACGTAAGACAATTTCTTTTTATCCTTCAATAATGCTGCCAACTGACGGGCATGTTCCGGTCGGTCGTTGACATGATCCAGCATGATATACTCAAACGTGATGCGACGATTGGTTTTTTCTAAATAATAATCGACCGCTCCCATCAGTTTTTCAATCGGGAAGCTCCGATTGATCCGCATCATGGAGGTTCTGACTTCATTATTTGGGGCATGCAGCGAAATCGCTAGGTTCACTTGCAAGCCGTTCTCCGCAAACTCTTTGATTTTATGCGCCAAGCCGCTGGTTGACACGGTAATATGCCGCGCACCGATCGCTAAACCTTTTGGGTCGTTAATGATCTGCAAGAAATGCATCACATTGTCATAGTTATCAAAGGGTTCGCCGATCCCCATGACGACTACGTGAGAGACCCGTTCTCCCTCGTTGCGTTCATCAAAATAGTGTTGTACTAACATGATTTGAGCCACGATCTCGCCTGCTGTTAAATCCCGCTGTTTCTTTAATAACCCACTGGCACAAAAGGTACAACCGATGTTGCAACCGACTTGGGTCGTCACACAAACCGACATGCCATACTCTTGACGCATCAAGACCGTTTCAATCATGTGATTGTCGGGCAATTGAAATAAATACTTGACGGTCCCATCACTGGCTTCTTGTACCACCATCTGCTTCAGGGGATTGATCACAAAGGCTGCCGTCAGTTTCTCAATCAAAGGTTTCGGTAAATTGGTCATTTCTTCAAAGCTGGTTACTCGTTTTTCATAGAGCCACTCCCACACTTGGTTGGCTCGAAATTTCTTTTCGTTTTGTTCAGTTATCCACAAAGATAGATCTGATTTGGTAAGTCCATAAATCGATGGGTTCACTTTTTTCCCTCTTTTCAAACTAGTCGCTACATACTATAACTGAATTCTTTGTGAAAAGCAACCGTACCTTGGTTGTTTGTCAAAGCAAAACCGTTGCTCTACTGCGCTGGTTGATCATTTTTTCGATGCTCAATGTTCCCATCCATCACGCCATCTTACTTGAAATAGCTCTCACAAACATTTTAGTCATAAAAAACAAGCAGTGAATGAACCAACTCCTGTGAAATAAATGGAGCAGCTCTTTCCTGCTTGTTTGCTTTTCCTTGAAGAGATACTCTCTCATGGGCACTGCTTTCTTCACATGATCACCCTTCAAAAGAAAGGACTCGGCCTTCTTTGGCGGTCAACATCCCCCGTTGCGGTGGCTGTAGCTGTAAATAAAGCTGGAGTGACATTTCTAATATCAGTTCTTTGTCTCCTTGTTGAAAAACGCCGTAATAATGGGTCTGTTCCCGTTTCTCTTCATATGTATGACTGACAAGGTAATACCCTTGTTCCATGGTTTCGTTGCGCTTTTTGGTTTCTGAAAGAAAACGGCGAATATGTTTATAAGTAAAGAGAATCAATAAAATGACAACTACTATTAATACTACATACCCCATTGCTTGTTTTACACCTCGATCGTTGATGTAGCAAAGGTCGGCTCCACACCAATACTGATCATCAAAGCAGCATCGACTTCACACATCACTTTATCGTCTAAATGACAAACTTTTTCTTTCAACCGACTTTTGTCGATCGTGCGGATCTGTTCCATCAAAATGACGGAGTCTTTGCCAATCCCTGTGCAAGAAGCGGAAATCCCAATGTGGGTTGGTAATTTCGGCTTCGCCATTTTTGCCGTGATCGCCGCAATGATCACGGTGGGACTGAAGTGATTGCCCAAGTCATTTTGAATGATCAAGACCGGTCGTATTCCGCCTTGCTCCGATCCAACGACTGGTGAAAGATCGGCAAAATAAATATCTCCCCTTTTTACCATAGGACCACCCTAACTTTTATATTCTCGCGGAACCCTTGCTGAGAGGGTGCACGCTACTTCATAGTGAATCGTTTCTAACTGGTCTGCAACATCCTGCATCGTAATTCGTTTCCCATGATTCTCACCAATCAACGTGACCGTTGTACCGACAGCAAAGGCTCGCGGCAAACGAATCATTAGTTGATCCATACACACCCGACCGACGATTTCACAAGGTTCACCTTCTACTAAGAGTGAGAAGCCTTGCATTTTTCGTAACCAGCCATCCGCATAACCGATAGGCACAGTGCCGATCCATTCCTGATGGGGCGTGATATATGTCTCACCATAGCCAATCCCCGCTCCTTTTTCAAGTAATTTCACTTGGATCAGTTCAGAAACAAGTGAAAGGGCTGGTTTTAAGGAAAATGGTTCCTTCAATGCATGACCTGACGGATTCAATCCATACATCGCGATCCCAAAACGGACCATATTCCCAACGGCCTCTTTGTGCCACAAGGAGGTCGCGCTATTGCCTGTATGTATATATGTCGGCAAATAAGGCAAAACAGTTAAGACTTCTTTAAACCGCTGGTGCTGTGTTTCCCAATAAGTTGTATCAGCTTGATCGGCTGTGGAGAAATGGGTAAAGATTCCTTCCCAATCAAATGTGGGATGAGTTTCCAACCAAAGAACGGCTTGAAGCACTTCTTCTGGGGTCAAAAAACCGATTCTCCCCATGCCGGTATCCACTTTGACATGTACTTTAAGCGGTGTCTTTATAGGATTCTCTTCCAAATAAGTACCGGCTTCTACCAACCAGTCCATCGAAGCGACTGGAAAAGAAAAATCGTATTCTGCAAGTAAGGGAATATCTTGCACGTTCACAACCCCTAAAATCAGCAGCGGGTCAGTGATTCCTGCTTCTCGCAATTCGATTGCCTCATCGATCGTCGCAACGCAAAAACCGGCTGCACCGCCTTCTTTGGCTGCTTGAGCAGTTTGTACCGCTCCGTGCCCGTACCCATTAGCTTTTACCACCGCAAAAAGAAACGTCTCGCTTGGTAAGTGAGCAATCTCATTTTTGATGTTTTCGGTAATCGCGGTCGTATCAATAATCGCTTTCGTTGGTCTATGGTAAGCAACCACCATTTCCAGTTCCTTCTTTCTACTAATGCTTGATCAGACAAACAAATTAAGTTGGTTTTATGTAGTCGGCTGTTCGTCCATAAAGTATCGTCGTTTTTTCACCAAGTGACGACTTCCACTCAGGTTACTCACTATCCGATACTTCTAAGATAATTTGTGCAAAGGCAGTATCATTTGTATGGGTGATACTGACAAACGTTTTTTCTAAAGGGTGCGGTGCTTTGGTAACGATCGGTGCACCGAATTCATTGGTCAAGACTTCAATATCATGAAAAGAAACTTTGCCGATCCCCGTCCCCCAAGCTTTGGAGAACGCTTCTTTGCAGGCATAGCGCCCCCCGAGGAACTCTACCTGACGTTTCAGGGGCAAACGGGCAAATAATTTTGCTTCCTTCTCTGTTAAAATACGCGTTATAAACTGAGGTTTTTTTTCAATTAATTCTTTCATTCGAGGCAGCTCGACTGCATCGATCCCGATTCCTTTAATCATTCTTCTCGCTACCTTTACTTAAGATAGGGGTTTCCAAATTGGAATTGGCCCTTGTTTAGCTAGTTACCATTCTACCAAAAAAATGGCGAATTACCATTCAAATCTGACGAGTTTATACGGAGATTAAGATTTTCAATTGCTCGTATTTGTTTTTTATATAAAAAAGACCTTGCAAGTTTCCTTACAAGGTCCACAAACTCAATTAGTCTTGGTTATTTCTGATAACGAAACCGCGTTTTTTGTCGTTGCTACGGCGATTGTTTTTACGGGCACCATCTTTTGAATAGTTACCACGGGCTTTATTGCCGTTGCCGCCACGGTTCCCACCGTTTTCTTTGCGGTTACGATTGCCGCCATTGCTGTTATTGCTGCGACGTCCGTTTTTATTGAATGATTTTTTTCCTTGAGGTAATGGGCGTTCTGGTGTAATTTTGACTGGTTCTAAATCAGCTGGATCTTTCGCCATTGTTTTTAGAAGCAGTGCTGCTAAATCTTGTGCAGAATAACGTTCCAAAAGATCGTCGGCTGCTTGCAAGTATTTATCCAAACCATTTTCATCCAATTTTGTTTCAACAGATTCGATTGCGGCACCTAATTGACCTTTAAATGCTTCTTTTTCGGTTGGTGGGCGCATTGGTGTCATCCGTTTTTTCGTTAAGTTTTCAATGACATGCAAGTAGCTCATTTCGTTTGGTGTAACGAAAGTCACTGACATTCCGCCTTTTCCGGCACGACCTGTACGTCCGATCCGGTGAACATAGCTTTCAGGATCTTGAGGGATATCGTAGTTGTAAACGTGTGTAACACCAGAAATATCTAATCCGCGAGCTGCTACGTCTGTGGCAACTAAGATATCTAATTGACCACTCTTAAATGAACGTAAAACGCTCATCCGTTTTTGTTGAGAAAGGTCCCCATGAATGCCTTCAGCTTTGTAGCCACGGGCTTCTAAACCACGTGCCAATTCATCAACGCGACGTTTCGTACGACCGAAAACGATCGTCAATTCTGGTGATTGCACATCCAACAAACGAGTCATGACATCGAATTTTTCGTAATCTTTTGAGCGAACATAATATTGATCAATCAAATCAGCGGTCATTTCTTTGGCTTTGATTTGAACATGTTCAGGCTCTTTCATGAATTTCACGCCGATATTTTTGATTGCTGGCGGCATTGTTGCTGAAAATAGTAACGTTTGACGAACATCTGGCACTTGGCTGATGATTTTTTCAATATCTTCCAAGAAGCCCATGTTCAACATTTCGTCTGCTTCATCTAATACAAGCGTTTCAACCGTACCTAATTTTAAGGTGTGGCGGTTGATATGGTCTAACATACGTCCTGGCGTACCAACTACGATATGGGGACGATCTTTTAATTGACGGATTTGACGGCCGATATCGGCTCCACCGTAAACTGCTTGAACGCGAATTTTTTTGTCTTTACCAAGACGATACAATTCTTCTTGGGTTTGGATCGCTAATTCACGGGTTGGGGCAATCACTAATCCTTGTAGTTGATGGTTCGCTGGGTCGATTTTTTCTAACATTGGCAAACCAAATGCGGCGGTTTTACCAGTACCGGTCTGTGCTTGACCGATCACGTCTTTGCCTGCTAAGGCTAATGGAATCGTTGCTTCTTGGATGGGTGTTGCTTCTTCAAAGCCGGCACGCTCAACAGAAGTCAATAATTCGTTGGATAATTCTAGATCTTTAAATTTCAAATGGATCCTCCTAGGCTGGTCATCTTTTCGATGCCTGTTTTTCTATCATCGAAGCGTAGGTTAGTTCTTCAGAAACACAAGAGTAGTCCCCTTTACTCTTATCTTTCTCTCGGTACCGAAAAACCGCTTCACGAAGGCATTATAAAAGGCTAAAACAAGTGTTGTTTGTCTCAGCCATCATTTTATCTCAAAACGTCAATGTTTTTTACAGTAATCATTCTGTGCTTCATCTTTCGGCGTTAGATAAGTATAACACGTTTTGAAAGTTTCAGCAAGATTTCAACTCCGCTTTACATTCCTTTTAGTGCATCAACGACTACGCTCAAGCCCATGCCATTGCTCCCTTTGATTACCAAGCTGTCGGAAGGTTCTAAAGTTTCCTTTAAGGAGGCGATCAGTTGCGGTTTTTCATCTGTCGCAAAATAGCGCACCTTGTCAGCCAGTGGTGACTGAACTAGTCGTTTTTGCAATGCTTGCATTTCTTTGCCATAAAGAAAAACTAGTTGGAACGAGTCATCTAAATGTGCGGCCATCTGCTCGTGCATTTGTGCAGAATCTGGTCCTAATTCAAGCATATCTGCCAATACGGCGATCCGTCGGCCTTCTAACGGCAATTTGCGGAAACTATCCAATACAAGACCCATGGCAGTCGGATTGGCATTGTATATATCGCTCAAAATCGCTGCTCCGTTACCGGCAGTTACCCATTGGGTCCGATTTTTCGTTAATTGAAAATGCGCCAAGCCTTCCTTGATGGCTTCATCTGCTACACCAAAATGACGTCCTAACCCAATCGCGATCAAGGCATTTTTGACATTATAGCCGCCTAATACCGGTAGGGTAAAAGTCGTACCTGCTACCGTAAAAATCGTTTGGTCTTGCGATTCCTCTACGATGTCTCCTTGCAGATCTCCCTCTGTTAAGCCAAAAGTTTCAATGGTCTGCGTCAAGTTAGGAACAAAGGGGTCTAACAATGGTTCATCCGCCGGCATCATAAAGAAGCCGTCTTTATTCAATCCTGCGGTGATTTCCATTTTGGCTTTGGCGATCCCTTCTCTGGACCCTAAGTTTTCAATGTGGGCTTCGCCAATCAACGTGATAGCAGCAGCATCAGGTTCTGCTAAGCGCGAAAGGACTTCGATCTCTCCTGCATGGTCCATTCCCATTTCTAAAATCAACACTTGCGTATCTTCTGGTGCATGCAAGATAGTCAAAGGCACGCCTAGTTCATTGTTATGATTACCTTGAGTTTTGTAGGTCTGGTATTTTTGTGCCATAACCGCGTCTACCATATCTTTTGTGGTTGTTTTCCCATTACTTCCAGTAATACCGATGATTTTCGGTGCAAGCTTTTCTTTATACGCTCGTGCCAATTGTTGGAACGCTTTGACAGTATCCGTGACGGGGATCACAAGGATGCCTTGCGGTGGTTGGATGTTGGGATGACTCCACAATGTCGCGATCGCACCATTGTCTTTGGCTTGTTGGGCAAATTCATGTCCATCCCGAGTCCCCGCCAAGGGAACAAAAAGACTGTTTTCTTTGATTAGACGGCTGTCAAACTCCACAGAGGCAAGTGGTGTCTCATTTTCAATTGGCTGACCAAATACGGCAGCGGCTTCTTTTACAGTAAAATTCATCAGGTTCGCTCCTTTTTTACAAAAAAAGAAAGCACAAGATCGCTTCAAGTATTTTCCTTGAGTTGAGCTGGCTTTCTTCCTGCTATTTATTCTGCTTCTTTTTCATTCTCTGCTTCAACTTCTGCTTCTTCCACATTCGTCAAGAAAGAACGTCTTTGGTTGAAACGATTCATCCCTAATTGGATCAATTCTTCAATCAAATCACCATACGGCAATCCGGTCTTTTCCCATAGCAATGGGTACATGCTGAATTCAGTGAATCCCGGCATCGTGTTCAGCTCATTTAAAAAGAGCTCGTTTTTATTGGTCAAAAAGAAATCACAACGGCTCAACCCACTGCCGCCCAACATCGTATAGGCTTTTTTCGCAAACTCTTGGGCTTTGGCTTGTGTTTCTTCGGGAATTTGTGCAGGAATCTGCATCTCGATTCGGTTGTCAATGTATTTGGAATTGTAATCATAAAACGCAACATCTTTTACGATTTCTCCCGGCATGGTGGTCCGCACGTCTTCGTTTCCAAGAACAGCGACTTCGATCTCACGGGCTTCGATTCCTTGTTCAACGATCGCTCGGGTATCATAGCGATACGCTTCTTGTAGCGCATTTTGCAGTTCTTCACGGTTCTCGGCTTTCGAGATACCGACACTTGAGCCCATGTTGGCAGGTTTGACAAACATCGGATAAAGCAGACTGCCTTCACATTGATCGAAAATCTTTTTCGGATTTTCTTTCCACGCATTTTTCAAGACTGGTACATAGGGAACTTGCGGAATTCCCGCAGCTTGCAAGATGTACTTGGTCATGATTTTGTCCATCCCGCAGGCACTAGTCAAGACACCGGCTCCGACATAAGGCATTCCGATGGTTTCTAAAAACCCTTGGATCGTGCCGTCTTCGCCGTTTGGTCCATGGAGCAATGGAAAGACGATCGCGTCTTCTTCATAGATGGCCCCAGGTGAAATTTCTTCCCCTTTGGTCTCTTCGTTGGTCAATGCCAAAGTATCTGGTGACGTTGGCGCCTCAGACAATAATGGGCCTTTTAACCAGCGTCCTTCTTTAGTGATCATTACTAATTGAACTTGGTAGTAATTATAATATACAGCATTAACAACTGAAAAAGCGGATAACAGTGATACCTCATGCTCTGCACTGCGTCCCCCGTATAATAAAATGATTTTCAAAAGAATTTCCTCCTGTATTCATTGATTCTACCAAACTAAGTCTTCCACATTTTAGCACAAAATCGACCAACCGGCATTAAATCTTGCAGAAATTTCTTTAAGCTTACACAGTCGTTAGTTGAATGTTTTTCATTTTGTCAGTACTATGAATATATCACGGCACGTTTAAAGAGGTGGGACCTATGACAGAACAAACTGCTCCTTCTAGAAAAGGACGATTAAAACAAATCCTTCAAGTCTTTTTGAAATACAAAGTCGTTCAAAATATCAGCAAACAGCAGCATCCCGAAATGGTGCGTCAAGCGTTTGAAGAATTAGGACCAACATTTATCAAAATCGGGCAGATGCTTTCGGTCCGCAATGACCTACTTTCCAGCACTTTCGTTGATGCCTTCAAGCAGTTACAAGACAATGTCAAAAGCGATCCATTTCCCAAGGTCAAAGCACTGCTGGAAGCAGAACTACAGCAGCCACTAACGAAAGTTTTTTCCGCTTTTGATGAAATCCCAGTCGCCTCAGCTTCCATCGGACAAGCCCACCGAGCAAACTTGATCAGCGGCAAAGAAGTGATCGTCAAAGTGCAGCATCCGGGAATCATTGCGGCGATTCAAGTGGATCTCGATCTTTTTGAAAAGGCTCTACCGTTGGTTCGTGCAATTCCAGAAGCCAATGTGGTGGATTTAAAAAGCGTGTTAAGCGAAGTCAGACGATCCCTTGCCAATGAAACAAATTTTTTACAAGAGATGAAAAATGCGCAGGAATTCTACCGTAACAATCACCAAAACCCGCAATTGGCATTGCCAAAAGTTTATCCCGAATGGTGCACCCAAAAAGTATTAGTCATGGATTACATGGCCGGTGAAAGTTTGAACTGCTTGCTGACCCGCAGCAATCAAGATATCGTTTATGACAATCAGTCCGTGAAAGCAGTGAAAAAACAAGTGGGAACGCTATTAGTCGAAAACTTTATGAAGCAAGTCTTTGAAGATGGCTTCTTTCACGCTGATCCGCATCCTGGCAATCTTTTTTTACATGTCTTCACAGATCAAACCAACCGACCAAAACCATTCCAAGTCAAACAGCGCGTCGGTGTCCTCGGCGGTGTTGATTATTCATTGAAGTGGCAAGAAGAAGCGATTATGCCGCCTTACCAAGTGATTTTCTTAGATTTTGGGATGATGGGACATTTGGATCAGTCATTACGCAGTCGCTTAGCTGATGCATTGATTGCTTTGTATACCCAAGACACCCAAGAAGTCGGCAAAGCTGTCTTGCGTTTGTGCAACAGCAGCGGCAGTTCCTTTGATGAAGTCGCCTTCTATCAGGATCTTCAAAAATTTGTTGAAAACTACTATAATATGCCGCTAAAGGATATCGACTTGCAAAAAGTGATGGGGGAAGTCATCACGATCTGCCATGATAACCAACTGCAGATGCATCGAGACATCACCTTGCTGATTAAGGCTTTTGGCACCTTGGAAGGTGTGATCAAAGCCTTAGACCCCGAATTATCAATGATGGAAGTCACTCAGCCTTTTGCACAAAAATATTTCTTACAGCAGCTGAGTATTGAAGACGAGGTGAAAAAAAGCGCCTTGGCAACCGCAAAAAGCTTGCGGGCACTTAGCCATCTTCCTGATCGGACCTTGGCTGTCTTAGACACTTTTGCCACTGGTAAACACCGGTTAAATTTAGAGATCCGCGAACAAAAACAGCTATTGGACCGCTTTGATCAGATGGTCAATCGACTGGTAATCGGTATTATTCTAGCTGCGGTCATCCTTGGCTCTTCCTTATTGGTGGTCGCCAGCCCGCAACAAGGAGCCTTCGTCCATCAGATGGGGATCTTCGGATATACCTTGGCATTTTTCGCGATCGTAGCTTTAGTCGGCAAATACTTTTATGATCGTTTTCGTAAGAAATAAATAAGCACCTTCAATTCCCGTGTTTCATGCAGAAGCTGGGTCTTGAGGGTGCTTATTTTGCAAGGGTCTGTCGCAATTCGTTTTCAAAGATTCGTTTGAAGGCTTCCCGATCCTCTTTCGTAAAGGGCTTCGGTCCTTTTGTGCGCTTGCCTGCTTTACGCATCTGCGCACCTAAATAGCGTTGACCTAATAAAAAATCGATTGTTTCTGGCAAATACTCTGTACCGTTATGGTGAAAAACTCGTGCTTTTTTGGGCAAGACTAACGATGCTAAGCCATAATCTTGGGTGACGAGAAAATCGCCGGGTTCTATCTCCTTCACGATTTCATAATCCGCGCGATCCGAGCCTTTGTCGACATAGACAAAGTGGACATGGGCGGGATAGTCTTTGGTCGTATAATGATCGACACTGGTCACGATCACTACCGGCAGCTGATACTGCTGAGCCAGTTCAATCACTTCATTTTTCACCGGCGAACCGTCGCCGTCAATAAAAAGCCGCATCTGCTTGCTCCTCTCAAAAGTTCCTTCTTTTACAATTACTTCTATTGTAAGAGGAGCACCTAGAAGATGCAAGCAGACTTTGCGGTATTTTCATTTCAGTCTTGCTCAATGAGGGAATAAGAATGACGATCTTTGTCTCACTAACTAGCAGTTACCATATGCAAAGCTCACCTTTCAATTTTAGAAAATGCTCGTTCCTTCAACTCATAAACGACATCGCAAGCCTTTGCTACTTCTTGTTCATGGGTCACTAAGATGATACATTTTTTTTGCTCATGGGCAATTTCTTGAAATAGTTTGACGATTTCTTTAGATGTCGTTTCATCCAAGTTTCCAGTCGGTTCATCGGCTACGATCAGCTCATGTTCACAGCACAACGCGCGAACGATAGCGACCCGTTGCTGTTGCCCACCCGATAATTGGGTCACTTTTTTCAGTGCCAGCTCTTCCGTGATACCAACTTTGGCTAAGTTAGCTAAAGCATAGGCCTTTTTATCGGCTTGCTGCGACTTCGCGATCGCCATGGCTGTGATCACATTGTCCAGTGCCGACATATAAGGCAATAGATTATACGCTTGGAACACGATGGAAACATCTTTGCGGCGGTATTCTCGCAATCCGATTTTTGCTAACGTTTCTTCGTTGTAAAGGATCTTTCCTTCTTTCGGGGTATCTAGGCCCGTGATCAGCGACAGGAAGGTTGTTTTCCCCGATCCGCTGGAACCTAAGATCGCATACATCTTGCCAGGTTCAAAGGTCAAATCAACGTCACGAAACAGCGCTTCTGCTTCGCTTTGATACCAATATCCTAATTGTTCTGTTCGTAATGTCATGTCGTTCCTCCTAAGAAACCAAGATTTTTTTCGGATTCAACCGCAAAATGCCCGCGGAAGAGAGTAAGATCGAGCCAAAACTGATCCCTAGACCGAGTAATGCCAATAGACCAATTTGTTGAGGGGAAACGGTGATTTCTAAGGACTCCACTTCTGCTGATTGGGTGAAGGATGGGAAAGAACCCCCACGATTTCCGCCCATTTGCGGCATCTCCCCGCCTCCAGGACCAGCGTTTTCAGTGGCTGCTTGATCAGTCGTTGTCTCTGTTTGTTGTGCCAATAATTGCTCTCCGACGGCATTACCGACAAGATTGCCGCTAGCGGCCGCGATCCCTAAAGCAAACACCATACAGACAAAAATCTCTGTGAAAAATTGTAGGATCACTTTGGCCCGTGACTCGCCTAAAGAGAGCAATACGCCAATCTCATAGCGACGTTCCCGAATCGACATCATCACGATCAACGTCAAAATAATGATACCGGCAGCAGCAACTAACACAATAATATTTTTTGCAAAGCTAGCGACATTATTCAATGGTGTCAGCATCGACTGATACATTTGATCGTTGGTTTGAATGCTGTAGGTTTCTGTATCGATCAACCCTTCCGCTTCTTCCACGAATGCTGTCATCTCAGACGGATCACTCAAGGTATAGGTTGCCGAGTCAATGGTGTCCTCATTGCCGCTCAACGTATTGGCAAGGGTATAAGAAGCAAAGATCGTGTTGGCTGGATTGAGAAAGTTGAACATTTGGCTCATGCTGTTGCCTACTTCACTCGTTTCATAGATTCCCTTGATCGTCACTTCGACTTCATTGTCCTCTGCATCAGTGATCGAAAACGTATCTCCGACTGCCAAATCATTTGCTTCAGCCAACGAGGATTCGATCAGTACTTGGTTCGTGCCTTCATCCTCAGAAGTAATGCCTTCTCCATCCGTGATCGTCGCTGTTCCTTCCGAAAAAGTCGTATACGCCGCACTAGTTGATACACCAGTGATTTGGAAATCACCCGTACTCATATTACCGCCAGGCATTCCTCCTGGCATACCGTCCATTTGCCCCGTCTCGCTGCTATCGGTTGCTTCTGACTCTGTCGATGAGTCACTGCTGGAGATCGGTTCGATCCCGCTGACGGCATCAGCAGAGGTGCTGACTTCAAAACTATATGAGGCAACCCCGTCTAAATCGGCGATCGCTTGGGCATCAGTAATCGCTACTGGTGTCGATTGAAAACTCCCTGGATCTGGTCGGGTGCTTTGGTCATCGCTGTCAGAAGAAGAGCTCCTTTGCTGAAAAGCCTGCTCGCGGTTTGCTTGCAACGTCACAGTTGCGCCAACACTTTTCTGGGCATTTTCAGTCGCTACTAGTGCCGCACTGCGAATCGTCAGACCCGCCAATACAAAAATCAAGATTGCAGAAAATACGGCGATCAGCAACAGGCTCCGGCCTTTTTTCGCCCATAAACTTTGGAGACCTCGTTTCAAAAAATTCATCTTTGTTCCTCCTGAATAGCTATTTATTGTCTTTCGACTATAAGGATCCTAGCTTAAATTGACCTTAAACCGTCTCCTGATTTTTTGAATCATAGAAACAGACCGCAACGACTGCCTGCGATCTGTTCGATTTATTGATAACCATTTGGTGATGATCGGTGAAACTTCAACTAACGACCAAAACCACCGCCCATCTGATTGGTTGTCGCTGTTGCACCTGATTGGGTCAAGTTAGCGATAGTATCCGTGACGGACAATGTTCCTAACTCTGTCCCATCACTGAGGGTTCCGCCAGCATAATAACCGGAGACTGCTTGTGCATCATTCGTCCCACCACTGACCAACGTATAGCTGCTATCGGTCAAATCTGGGCTGGAAAGAACCACGTGTTGGTAGCTTTTGCTTGGGGCATAGGACAAGATCGTCTGACCTTGACTGTCCTTTAAGGTCACTAGGGTCTCGGCTGATTGGGTTTGATCGAAACTGATTCCGATCGACTGTTGACTACCACCGCTAACGTTCATGGCCATATCGGTCGTGCCTGCCGCTAACAAGACGCCGCCGGTGAGTTCAAATGTGCCGTTATAGTCCAAAGCACCATTGCCACCGGTCGTTGGACCATTTACGATGACGACGCCATCACTCATGGTGACATTGCCATTACTATCCAGGCCATCCCCTTCGGCATCAATGACCAACGTTCCACCAGTGATCGTGATCTGTTTACTGTCATCCGCGGTATCGCCGCCGCCAGGGCCGCCGCCAAAACTGTCTTGACCAAATTGTCCCGTTGTTTCATCCGTATCACTGCCACCACCGGCATTGATCCCATCATCGCTAGCCACGACGTGTGTCGTGCCACCTGCAATCGTGATTACACTTGCTTCTAATCCTTCATAGGATTCTTCGATAGAAATCGTTCCGTCGGAGATCGTCAATTCATTGTCGGCGTGGATCCCATCATCGCCACTGCTGGCAGTGATCGTGCCACCTGCAATGTTGATCGTATCATTGGCATGCAAGCTATCATCCGCACTATCGATCGTAAAGGTGCCGCTGCTGATGGTCATCACACCGCCAGCTTTCAATCCTTTGTAACTTTCATCCGTCACTAGCGACTGACTTTGGGCTCCGTCAGCCGTTTTGATCGTGATATCAGCTGATTGGATGCTTAAATTTGTTTCTGCTTGGATCCCGTCACGACCACTTTGGATCGTAAAGGTACCACCATCGATCGCAACGTAGCCTTTTTCCGCATCTTCCGTATTATTCGCTTGGATACCATCTCCTTCAGTGGTGTTCAGTGTGTAGTTCCCCGCCAAGATCGATACGGAATCTTTTCCTTTGATGGCGTTGTTTTTCGCTGTGATTTCAATCGTACCACCTGCTAAAACCAAATCATCTTTGCTGCGCAATCCGTTGCTGTAATTTCCTGTGATCACCAACGTCCCATCGCCGTTGATGGACAAATCTTCTTTACTATAAAAGGCAGCATCTGGTTCTGTCTCGCCTTCAGCCAAGGTGTAGCTGCTGCCATCCGTCAGAGTATTCGTCGTATCACTGGCTAAGGTCGTGATGACTTTTTCTGCTTGTTCGATGACGACGGCCGCCCCGTCTTCATTGGTGATCGTGACACCAGCAAAGATCAGATGGACTTTTTCTTCTTTGTTGACGTTGACAACCAGTTGGCCATTACTTAACGACCCGCTGACGACATAGGTGCCGGCTTGGGTGATCGTCACGGTTTGGTCTTCCACTGAAACGCCATCAACAGCCGTCGTGTCGCTGCCATTCAATTCAAGTTGCGTAGCAGTTGCCTCATCGTAGGAAGCATCAACATCTTCTTCTTCGTAACTACCGTAATAGTCCACAGAATCATCAAGGGTCGTTGAAACGTTGGTCACTGCGGCAGAACCGGAAACTGCTGCTGCGGAACTGGAACTGCTGCTCGTGCTAGTACTATCGGTTTGCCCGCAAGCGCCTAAGAGCAGCGATGAGAGCAAGAGTGGATAAATGAGTTTTTTCATAAAAGGTTCCTCCTTCTACAGCTCATCGCGGTTAGCGGTGAGCTTGCCTAAAACAACAGGTAAATTGCCATTACGAACCCGAACTTCATCAATGATTTGCTTTTCTTGCGCTTGGTCTTTTAACAGCAACTGATAGCGCAATTCATACAAGCTTCCCATCGTCGTCGTTCGAACCGATGTCAGTTTGGCAGAATGCGTATATTTTTCAAAGAGATCATCGAATAATTGTGGATAATCCAAATCTTCCGGAATCGTGACCTTCAGTTCCCGTTCACTCGTGGCTTGTCGATCGCCAAAGGGCATCGTATATAAAAGGGTCAAGAAAAGCGCCACGATAATGGAAAAAATGACAACATAGCCGACATACCCCATCCCAGTTGCCAGACCGATCCCCATCGACCAAAAGACGCTGGTAATCTCTCTAGAACCCCCGGGAACCGAGCGGAAACGAATCAAACTGAAGGCACCTAAGATCGCCACCCCTGTGCCAAGATTGCCGTTGACTAGCATGATCACCGATTGAACGAGAATCGGTAAGACTGCCAAGGTAATGACGAAGTTTTTCGTATAGACATTGCGGATCATATGGATCGCTGCCACTAATAATCCTAAAAGCAATGAGGCGGCGATACAGATCAATAAGCTACTCCATTCAAGGGTGCTCGTATCGCCAGAAAATAGACTAGATAACATGTAACCGTTCCTCCTTCTTGAATAAATGCCGTTGATAGGTTTGGGCATATTTTGAAAAGCTGCCTTTGCGCACACTGTATTTGTTCAGCAGTTCCACAAACCATATTGGATAAGAGCCGAGGGCTTTGACTTCCATCAACACTCCGACTTCCGGTGCTACTAGTGCACCGTCACTACCGGAACCTAACATGAGATCGCAGGTGCGAAAGCGAATGTTTTGATCGAACGTCACGCGAAATTCACTATCATCATCAACAAACAGCGACAGGCGATCATAGGCAATCAAGACTTTTGGTAGCAGGTCCGGGTTTTTCTTAAATAACCAGTGGATCTCCGCGGCGATTTGCGGGGCTTCCTCCATTGACGGCAAGACCCCCGTTTGCAACCAGCGGCAATAGTCAGCATAGGGCATCGGAACGCGGCGTTTGTAGACCACGCCACTGACTTTCTTCTTGATCTCTAAAAAAATCAACTGTTGCTCTGTCGGTACCCCATAGCTGCGGACCCGAAATTTTTCTTTGTATTTCGGTTTGTCCATCGAATGACGAATAAAGCGGTAATCCTGGGTATCATAATACAAGGACATAATCGTGTGTTGCCCATATTCATCGATCGCCATTTTTTGCTGCAACCCGCCAAGAAATGCTGGAAATTGCTCCTTAGTCAATAGATATTTCGTCTCTTTTCTTTGAAAGACTTTTTTTAATTTCATAAAATGTTCCTCCCTTGAAATCCATGCACTGAATTTACGGCAGCTATCTTAAATGCAGCTTAAGACAAAACAGTTTTTTTAAGCATTTTTTATGCTATTCGTGCTATTCTTATCCTTAAAGAGGTGGGAACATGATTAAATTATTAGTAATCGAAGATGACAAAACATTATCTGAAAATATGAAAGAGATCGTCAGCGAAATCGGTGAAGTCACGCAAGCATATGATGGCAGTGAAGGCTTGTACGAGGCGGAAACGGGGATCTATGACTTGATTATTCTTGACTTGATGATGCCTGAGATGAACGGCTATGAGGTGCTTTCAGCATTACGAAAAAAAGGACTCCAAACACCCGTCCTGATTTTAACAGCCAAAGACGGCTTAGAAGACAAAGTAACCGGCTTTCAAAAAGGGGCTGATGATTATTTGACCAAGCCTTTTTATCGGGAAGAATTATTGATGCGGATCAAAGCGTTGCTAAAACGCTCCTTAGGTTTGTTCAATGAAAATACACTGGAATATAATGGGTTGCTCTGTAACCTTGGCACCAACGAGGTCAGCTATCAAGGGGAGCTTTTACCGATTCAAGGGAAAGAATTTGAGCTACTGCTCTATTTTCTACAAAATAGAAACATTATTTTGACCAAGGAACAGATTTTTGATCGCATCTGGGGGTTCGATTCAGAAACGACCTTGACTGTCGTAGAAGTCTACATGAGCAATCTGCGAAAACACTTGCGCCAGACAGGAATCGACAAAGAGATCCGTACGTTGCGAAATGTCGGCTATATTATGCAAGGAGCCTAGTCTATGAATAAAGAACGCTCTAAGAGACAACGGCTGCACTCCTTTCTCCTAAATGTCAGTGCCTTTGCTTTGGTCTTCTTACTTTTAGGAACGATCGTGCTCCAATTATTCAACCAATCGGCTTATCGTCAAACCGATATTTCTTTGGAACAAGCAGTCAAAGATACCCGCTTGATCCAAGCTGAGATCAGCGCTTCACAATCCAATCTAGAGGTATTGCCACCAGATAGTGCAATGCCGAAGATCCCTGGTACCAATCGCTTCAACACCCAGTTGATCCTCTGGTCTGAGGACGGCGAGATTTTAAACAAACAGACTTTAGGCGGCCGTTTTTCACAATTGGCAAGTCTATCTTTAGATACGAGCCATTTAGACAGTATCACGTCTTTTTCAGTGGTGGATCAGTCCTTGTCAGAGGAAGAAGAGACACTTTTGTTTCGCTCAATCACCACCAAAGCCCCAACCAATGACGCCGGGGTCGGCTATATCCAAGTCTTAGCGAACACCAATCAAATCAAAAATGCCATGAACAATTTCCAAACCATCTTGATTTTATCGATGATTTTTTTCTGGATTCTCTCGATCGGGATCAGCTACTTGCTTTCCAGCTTGAACATGCGCCCAATTTTAGCCTCGTGGAAGAAACAACAAGAATTTGTCGAAAATGCTTCTCACGAGCTGCGCACACCATTGACGATCATTCAAAATAGTCTGGAGCGCCTGTTTACCAAGCCCAATCATACGATCATTGAAGAATCTGAAAGCATTGCACAAGCGTTAGCGGAAACCCGACGGCTAACTGGATTAACGGCTGATCTACTAACGATTGCCCGCAGTGATTCCAATCAACTGCTGTTAACGAAAGAAACCGTCGAATTAGTTCCGTTTATCGATGACTTAGTCAAACCTTTCAAAGAAATTGCCGAACTGGATCAAAAACATTTTATTGTCGAAAATTTTGCCAAAACGACCGCTTGCTTTGATCAAAAGAAAATTCATCAAGTCCTCGTGATTCTCCTAGATAATGCCTTAAAATATACCAGCAGTGGTGATAAAATTACGCTCTTATCGGAGATTTCTAACAAGCAATGGCTGATCGAGGTCAAAAACACGGGACCAACTATTTCCGATGAAGAGAAAGCTCGCATCTTTGACCGCTTCTACCGCGAGGATCGTTCTCGCTCCAAGGAGACCGGCGGCTATGGTTTAGGCTTAGCGATCGCCAAGCAAATCGTCGAAGAGCACAAAGGACAAATTCTGGTCAAAGATCTGCAGCCACGAGGGGTTATTTTTCAGATTCGCTTACCTAAAGAAGGATAAAGGAGAAAAAAATGCAGGTCATCACCCTTAAAGAACACCCTGAATACTTAGCAGAAGCGATCCGTTACTTCCAAAAACAGTGGGCTGGCCCCGATTCCCTCATGGTTTATGAAGACAGCCTGACCCATAGTTTTTCAACAAGCATTTTGCCGCAATGGCTACTGCTGGTCAATGATGAGATGGCATCCGACGGACCTTATCAAATCATCGGCTGCGGCGGCTTGATCCCCAACGACTTCATCAGTCGGATGGATTTGACGCCTTGGCTTTGCGCCTTGTATGTGGACCCTTTGTGGCGTGGCCAAGGCGGTGCCCGCCTTTTGATCGAAACAGCTAAACAGCGCGCTGCTGGAGCTGGTTTTGATTCTCTGTATCTATGTACGGATCTTTCTACTTTTTATGAGCAGTTTGCTTTCGAACCGATCGGCACTGGATACCACCCTTGGGGAGAGTCTTCCACCATCTATCGCTGTTCTCTCACGTAAATAAACAAAAAAAAGCTGTGAACAAAATTGTTCACAGCTTTTTTCACTCACAGTACTATTGCTAGTAGAATACCCTATCTCCACAAAAGGAATATTCCGACACCCTACAAATCCGGTAGGTTGCTTACGCGGTGTGCCTCTGCTATCAATCTGGTCAGCTAATGCTAGACCTTCTCGACTCGTCGCATGAGGATTACTTTACCATAAAATTAGTCGGAATACTACTGTTTTTTTTTATAAAATCAAAAACTGCGGATAAACATCTTTCAAGAAAGAGCACTTATCAGCAGTTTTACATGAACCAGTTGTTTCTTCTCAAAAGAAACGTTCAAATCGATGGATTCAAGAAACCTTAGGATAAGAAGGTTGCCACTTTGGTCGTAATCAAATCAATGGCTACGTGGTTTTCGCCGCCTTCTGGTACGATGACATCAGCATACCGTTTTGTCGGTTCGATAAATTGATGATACATCGGTTTTACGACCGTCAAGTATTGTTCGATCACAGAATCCAACGTCCGGCCACGCTCTTCCATATCACGTTTGATCCGGCGAATGATGCGAATATCATCATCTGTATCAACATAAAGTTTAATATCCATTAAATTACGCAAACGTTCATCTTCTAAAATCAAGATCCCTTCCAAGATAATGACTTCTTTGGGTTCTTGAATGATCGTTGCTTCGCTGCGGGTATGAGCGACATAATCATAGACAGGTTTTTCGATCTTTTGATATGCAAGCAGCTGCTGCAAGTGATCGATCAACAAATCAGTATCAAATGCAAAAGGATGGTCATAGTTGGTGTTCAACCGTTCTTCAAAGCTCAGATCACTTTGGTCTTTATAGTAGGAGTCTTGTTCAAGCATCATAATAGAATGGTTGGGGAAATGATTAAAGATCGCCCGACTCACGCTTGTTTTTCCACTACCTGATCCACCTGTCACACCAATAATAATGGGCTTGCCATTCGTCATTCAATTAACCTCTTTCATCTTAAAAAATTCACACTGGTTCTATTATAGCGAAAATTCGGCAAATTACTACTGTTTCTGTAGAATCAGTGCTGCAATAAAGGAAGTAATTGCTGCAAGCGTTCGATCTCAAAGGTAGGCTGAATCTCACCACTGTTTTTTTTCTTTGGATTAAACCAAATCGTGTCGATCCCTGCCAATTGTCCGCCTAAGATATCTGAAGTCAGTGAATCGCCAATAATGACTGTTTCTTGTTTTTTAACGTTTGGTATGCGGGCAAACACGTAGTCAAAATATTCTTTCATTGGTTTTTGATAACCCGTGTCTTCTGAAACAAAAATATCACGGAAATAGGGCTTCAATTTGGCATCTTCCAAGCGACGGTACTGGGTTTCAGAAACCCCGTTCGTAACCACGTATAGGTCAAAATGCTGCGCCAACTCCGCTAAGATCTCATCACTGTTGTCTAACAGTTTATGTCCTTCATTTAGAAATTCTCGGTACGCCAATTCAACTGCTGGACTATCGACCTGAATGCCTTGCGTTTCAAAAAACAAGCCGAAACGCTCATTGATGACTTGGTCTCTCGTGATTTTCCCTTGCTCAAACTGCTGCCACAAATCATGATTGATCGTTTGATAGCTTTGTTTGCGCTCTGGAGTCATTTCCAAGCCATGAGCTTCAAACAGTGCTTTTAAGGCTTGATCTTCGGTATCTTGAAAGTCGAGGATCGTGTCATCGACATCAAATAATAATGTTTTATACTTCATTTTCTCCCTCTTTCTCAGCGGAAATGCGCCGCCAGTCCTTTTAATTCTTCTTGCGTCAGCGAGCGATAACTGCCCACTGCTAAATCATCTGGTAGAACCAGCGAACCCATCGCTGTTCGTTTCAGCTGAATGACTTTTTTCCCTCGGGATAAAAACATCTTTTTCACTTGATGGAACTTGCCTTCAGCAATTTCTAACGAAACAAAGGAATGATCCGCTCGGGCATCGATGATCGTTAGGGCAGCTGGTTTGCAAGTGACACCACCATGAAAGGTGATCCCTGCAGCAAATGCCGCCACATCCTCAGGAGTCACCAAGTCATTGACCACCACTTCATATCGCTTGGTCACCTTTTTGGTGGGATGCAGCAAGTCATAGCCTAACTGACCATTCGTCGTAACTAATACCAACCCTTCCGTGTCCCGATCCAATCGACCGACGGCATAAAGATCAGGATGTTGATCTTCGGGTGCAATCAAAGCGATCACTGTCTGGTGCTGTTGATCCAGATTGGCTGTAACGACACCCTTGGGCTTGTTGACGATATAATAGCGTTCCTGTGTTTCCAACTGCCGCCCCGCAACCATGATTTGATGCAAGCTGCTATCGACGTTGCGCTCGGGCCTTCGCTCAATCCTATGATCCACAAAGACCTTTCCTTGCTGGAACAACCGTTTCATCTCTTTCCGAGATGTATTCAATTGTTGCTCAATCACTTTATCTAAACGCATAAATTTTTCTCCATAGTGGCTATTATAGCTTAGGATCTAGCGAAAGGAAACTGCCAGGATTTCAAATGATTTGACTTTCTTTGTCTTTTTGCGTAAGGTTAAAGAGTAAAGTAAATATAGTTTCTCATACACAGCGTTATGACCTGGTGGAGAAAAGTTGAACCAAAACTTTCTGGGGCAGTTGTGTACACAACTGCCCTTTTGCGTGTTTTCACTCACGTACCACTTAATGTGCAGAGTTAACAAAATTTGCTTAAAAAATCTCGTTACTAACGAGAAAATTTTAGGAGGAATTGAGTTATGTCAGTATCATTAGAAGTTACGAAAAGAGAAGTTCGCCCACGTTCTTTACGGAACAAGTTGCGTCACGAAGGAAAAGTACCTGCAATTGTCAATGGGTACAAAGTAGAAAGCACACCGATTGCTGTCAATGCAGCAGAATTAGAAAAAATCTTGCGTGAAAATGGATTGAATACCGTAATCACGATCAGTTTAGAAGGCAAAAAAGTCAATACACTGATCAAAGAGTATCAATCAGATACCTTCACACGCAATTTAACCCATGTTGAATTCCTATCTGTCGATATGAATGAAGAAACAGAAGTAGAAGCAGAAGTAACCTTAATTGGCGAATCTGCTGGTGTCAAAGCTGGTGGTGTTCTAGCACAAAACTTGTATACAGTCGTTGTATCAGCAACACCAGACAAATTGCCTGAACGTGTTGAGATCGATGTGACGTCATTAGAGATCGGCGATTCATTAACAGTGGCTGATCTGCCTAAGAACGACGAGTACACGATCGTGACCGATCCAGAAGAACAAATCGTTGCGGTTACTGAACCACAAGAAATCTCTGAAGATGACGAAGCCGGCGAAGCTGCTGAACCAGCAGTTATCGGTGAAGACGAAGAGTAATCATAGAACACCGTTCTTAAGACCACGTCTTCAATCAACAGACACTTCTAAGAAATGTAGGACTCTTGAAGGGATTTCCCTTCAAGAGTCCTTTTCATTCTTACGAAGAGCTGGTATGCTGCAACTGACTATTTCCCATTGAAAGACGTCTTTGGGAAAGCTTGGTCCAGCCAACCCAACAAATTTTTAAGAAAATAGTTAAAATGCGTCGCTGACCAAAAAGAAAAGCAGAAGTAGTTGCATTTTTGACGGTTCTTCATTATGATAAATAGACAAATTTGATGTTAATGGCAAGCCTACTTGAAGGAGGGGTTTATTATGTTTGAAACATTTGATGATCACCGCAGTCGTTACGCTTCTGGCGGTATTGTTCAAACACTACCTAGCGAACTGATCGATAGTATCTGGTTAATCATTGATCTTGATTTAAAAGGGTTTATTCCGTTGACAAATCTGCTCACCTTTGAAGTCCAAAACAATCATGGTCGTGTCACCCTGCTTTTTTCTCAAGCCCAAAGTCAAATCGAACTTGGTGTTGATCTACCGTACCGGTATTCCGACCTGTATCCCCAAAAAGTCTATGTATATGACGATGGGCAACGGCAAACGATTTTATTGCCTAGCGAGACTCGTTAACGCCCATTCGCCATTCTCTTTTTATAACGACACCTATATAAAAAACCACCCTTTTTATTTTAGAAGGCGGTTTTTTTTGCATACCTCCTTTCATTTAATTCTGTCTAGCAGCAATTTCAAATAAATACTCGACAAAAACATCGTTTTTTATTACGTTTTATTGACTATTTTTTGCGAGTGAAAATAACGAATGAAGTTCCCTTATAATAAGGACAGTTGCAAAATTTAGCTGAAAGAGGTGCATGATGTTGAAAAATATCCTTGAAAAAGATATTATGCAAATGCTGCGACTCTCCACAACACTTTTAACCGAAAATCCCCTGCCTTTGAATAAAGCTGCTTCCGCCCAAAATATCTCTGTCAAAACGATCCGCCGGCTGCTGTCAAGCTATTTAAACGAGGACCCATTCTTCCACTATGATGTACAACAAGGGCACATTCGTGCAGACCGTCATTTGCAGCAATCAGCCAGTTGCACCCTCCCCCATATGGAAATGATTGCTGCATTATTCAATAAAAGTGCAAATTATCAGCTACTCTTGCTCTTGTTAAAAATGCCGACTATTTCCTTTGCAGATCTCTACAAACGCTATTATCTCAGCCCATCCAGTTTGCATCGGCGCTTTTCATCCTTTTCTAACTTTTTAGCACCTTATCAACTAGCTATCGATCGCCGCAGTTATCCTTTAATCACTGGCAACGAACGACAACTGCGCTATGTGCTTTTTCGCCTTACCCTCCTAGCAAACCCAGCGCTTATCTCCCCCAATCAAGCGTTTCAGGAGCTGACACAAATCCATCAGTTACGGAAAACTGCTTTTTATCCCAACACATCAATCACGTTTACTCAACAAGTTTTTCCCAAACACTTTGTTCCAAGTTTCTACTTAGTCGGCGAACGCAGCTATTTGTTTTTATGGAAACAGCTTCTAACACTGGAGCCTTTCTATGTACCTGCAGAAGAATCTGGCCTCTTATGCCAAATCATCACCCCAGTTTTGAGACAGTATCCAATCGAGCAGCCGTTAGAGGTTCTTTTGCCGAAAATTTTCCAAGCCCATCTGCTGGGGGCATTATTGGAGGGCAATTTATTTGTCTACCCGCCATTAAATCCTCGCTTATCTGAACGTTCACAACGCTTGGTCCGTGCTTTCTTGACACAGCTTCCCCACTACGAAAAACTTTTAAAGAAGCATCCCGAGTTGCCCTTACTCTATGAATGCATTTGGCAAGACGTCTCTTTCTTCCAACCCATCATTGCCTTTCCGCAACAAAAAGAGCGCCCACTTGAATAGCGGTACGCTCTTTTTAAAATCATTTTACTATCAGTGAATTATTTTGCGTCAGCATCAACGATTTTCACTGAACCTTGCCATTGTTCTTCAACAAAATCTTTGATTTCGTCTGAATGAAGCACTTCGATCAATTTCTTGATTTTGTCGCTATCTTCGTCACCACTGCGGACAGCGATCACGTTGACATAAGGAGAATTATCCGCTTCTAATAAAACAGAATCATCCGCTGGGTTCAAATCGATCCCGAATGCGAAGTTCGCATTGATGGCAATTAGGTCTGCTTCGTCGTTTTGATAAGCAGTCGCCAAAAGAGATGGATCGACGTCATGTTTAAATTCTAAGTTTTTCGGATTTTCAGCAATATCATCAAAGGTTGCCGTTTCTGTATCAACGCCGTCTTTTAAGGTAATCAAGTCAGCATCTTGTAAAATCGTTAGGATACGACCCCAGTCAGATTCAGAAGTGGAAGTAAGAACCGTTGCACCATCTTCTAGTTCTGAAATATCAGAGATTCGTTTTGAGTAAAGACCCATTGGCTCGATATGGATCGCACCGGCATTAACAAAGTCATAGCCATTGTCTGCGATTTGTTTGTTCAAGTAAGGAATGTGTTGGAAGTAATTGGCATCGATATCGCCATTTTCCAATGCTTTGTTTGGCAACACATAATCATCGAAGGTCTTGATTTCAAGATCAATGCCTTCTTCTGCTAGTAAAGGTTTGGCTTGTTCTAAAATTTCCGCATGAGGCGTAACCGATGCACCGATCACTAATTTTGTTGATTCTCCCTCAGCCGCAGATGAATCAGAGCTTCCTGAATTTGAGCCCGTTCCACAAGCAGCTAAAGCGGCAGTTAACAATAAGGTTGTTGCAATACCAAAAATCTTTTTCATATCCATTTCCTCCCATATTTTCCACTTTTTGTTCTTCGTTTCATTTACCGTTTATCGGTGGCCTTCGCAAGGAAATCGCCGACCCCTTGGATAATGAAAACGATAATTAAAATAATCACTGTTGCAACAAGCGTAACAGTGTAATTTCCACGTTGAAATCCTTCTTGCCAAGCCAAAGCGCCTAGCCCACCGGCACCAATCGCACCTGCCATGGCGGTATAACCAATCATTGAGATCGTTGTGACCGTCAGTCCTGAAATCAATGCCGGAACACTTTCTGGAATCACGATCTTATAAATGATTTCCCAGTAACTGGCGCCCATCGCTTCGGCGGCTTCAATCACACCAGGATTGACTTCACGAAAAGCAATTTCCACCATCCGAGCATAAAACGGCGCAGCCGATAAAACTAATGCTGGGATCGCTGCTTTTGCCCCTAGGAACGAACCGACTAATAATGTTGTAAACGGAATGATCAAGACCATCAAAATCATGAATGGCGTTGAGCGAAAGGCGTTACTGATGATGGAAACCACATTATAGAAAATGTTGGCTCCCGCCGTTTGTTTACGCCCTAGTGAATAAAGCGCCAATCCTAGAAGCAAACCGATCACAACCACTAAAACCATTGAGAAAAAAGTCATAAACAAAGTGTCCAGAGTGGCTTGCTGCATGTTGGTCCAGTCGACTTTTTCAAAATTAAAATAGGTTTCTACAAATGACTTATCCACGTTCAATCACCTCCACGCCCACTTGCTGCTCTTTGAAAAAGGCGATCGCTTTTTCGACCTCACTTGCTTCACCTGTCAATAAGACCGTCAAGCCGCCGAAGGATCCTTCATTGGTTTGTTGGATCTTTCCGTAAACGACATTGACATCGATCTGAAAGCGGCGGATCGCTTGTGAAATCACTGGTTCATTGGCGTTGTCTTGTGTGAATGTCAAGGTCACTAAATGCCCTTGCGGATTTTCTCGTAAGAAGGCTTGCCGTAGTTCTTCAACATCTTCTTCTGGTTCCAAATCTTGCTGAACAAAACGTTTGGTCACTTCTTGCTGCGGGTTACGGAAAACCGATTGTACTGATCCTTCTTCAACGATCTGCCCATGCTCCATCACCGCGACCTTGTTGCAGATTTTACGAATGACGTTCATTTCATGGGTAATCAGCACGATCGTCAAATGCAATTTTTTATTGATGGAAAGTAAGAGATCCAACACTTCTTCTGTTGTTTGTGGATCTAACGCACTCGTTGCTTCATCACACAGCAAAATTTCTGGTTCATTCGCTAATGCACGAGCAATCCCGACTCTTTGCTTTTGCCCGCCAGACAATTGTGCCGGATAGGCAGTTTCCCGTCCTTCCAACCCAACTAATTTAATCAGCTCTTGCGCTCGTTGACGTCGTTTTGCTTTTTCAACGCCAGCCAACTCCAATGGCAATTCGATGTTCTCCGCCACCGTTCGAGACCATAATAGATTAAAGTGCTGAAAAATCATGCCGATTTTTTTGCGGAAGTTTCTCAATTCTTTGTTTTTCAATGCCAAAATATTTTGACCGTTAATGACTACATCTCCTGCTGTCGGCAATTCTAAGCCGTTCAACAAACGAACTAATGTACTTTTCCCAGCACCAGAGTAGCCGACGATTCCATAGATATCGCCTTTTTCCACTTGCAGTGAAACATCATTGACGGCGTGGACAGCCGTTTGCTTTTTGCCGAATGACTTTTTTACATGCGACAATTCGATTAATGCCATGTTATTCCCATCTTTCCTCTTTGGTTGGTTAAACACAAAAAAAGCTCTCATCCTCTGTACATTATACTGTTACAAAGGACGAAAGCACAACTTCCGCGTTACCACCTTGATTTACTGTCGATTCGCATCAACAGCCTCGCTCAGTACTTGAATTGCTTCGCATACTGCTGCACTGTAACGGGTGCCTCCCGTGATAGGCTTGTTTCCACTCACCTATCATGCTCAAAGACCATCTTCCATCCTCTCTCCGTTGCCCATTTGCACCAAACAGGGCTCTCTGTGTACGTTAAGAACATGTACTCTTCTTTTCAAAGCATTCATTTATTGAGCAAATTATAGCAACGTCTTATCCGACTGTCAATTCTTTTTGAAAAAATAGTCGTTTTTACAGATTTGACTTACAAGGCTTCAAATTGACTTGGGTCAACCTCTTTGAAGCTGACAAGCCAAGCGTTCATTTCGTCTTCATCATTTAAGGTATCAATGGATTGATCGATTTTTTCATTTACGGAAGAAATCACGCCCGTCAATGGACTTGGAAATTCACTGACTGCTTTTTCCGCTTCCAGCTCAACAAGGGTCTCTCCTTGTTTTAAAGCAGTTCCTGCTTTTTGAATCGAAGCAAACGTGACCGCACCAAGTTCTTCTTGCGCTTCTTTTGTTAAACCGACACAATATTCTTTCCCGTTAAACAAAACCCACAAATTATCTTTTTTTCTTAAGCATTTCTTTTCCATGATTCTTGTAAGACTCCTTCATATTCATTTTCTTTAAATCCATTAATCAAAAAGCGGTCGCCGCTAACGAGTAGTGGGCGCTTGATCAACATACCATCGGTTGCCAGCACATCGGCTGCGTCTTGGGCAGTCATGGTCGGCACTTTTTCTTTTAATTGCAATTCACGGTATTTCATGCCGCTTGTGTTAAAGAAACGGGTTAACGGTGCTTCGCTTGATTGAATCCAAGCCAGCAATTGTTCCGGTTGAGGCGGTGTGGCCACCATATCGATCGCTTCAAAGGGAATCTCGTGCTCTTCTAACCAACGCTTCGCGTTTCGGCATGTACTGCATTTTGGGTACCAATAAAATGTAATCATGTGAACTCCTTAAAGTGTTTTTGGTGCGGTCTCAGCTTGATAGCGCATCGATAAAATCAAACCGATCCCAATCATATTGCTTAATAGGGCAGATCCTCCTTGGCTGATAAACGGCAGTGGAATCCCCGTCAACGGTAAGAGACCGATGTTTGCGCCAATGTTTTCAAACACATGGAAGAGAATCATCATAATGATCCCAGTTGCCAAGTAGGCATAAAATTCATTGTTGGTATCGAAACATACCCGGATCATCCGGTAGATCAAAATAAAATACAATAAAATGACAAACGCGCTGCCAATAAACCCAAAATTCTCACCGATCACCGAAAAGATCATATCGGATTCTCGGACCGGTACATACACATCGCTGACATTAAATCCTTTCCCGAACATCCCGCCAGAAGCGATCGCCATCAGAGCATACGCCAATTGGAAGGATTGCCCTTGGGTATCATGAAAAGGATCTAGCCACGAATCGATACGGGCAAACTGGTACTCTTTAAAGATCCCTGTATTGTACAGCAACTCACGACCAACATCGGTAGTCACTAAGAAAATCGTTCCGCCGCCGAGAATCACGAATGCCGCAATCACTGGCACAACGATTCGCCAAGAGATCCCCGACATCAAGAAGACCCCACCGAAAATCGCCAGAAAGACCAACATCGTACCAAAGTCGTTTTGCAAGGTGATCAGGATCAGTACTGGAATCGTGACGGCCAACATTTTCGCAATCAGCAACCCATCTGTTTTCAGATCTCGTTCCCGATGCTTGACATTGTGCTGTGTGACGACTAAGGCCAACATCATAATATAGGCGATCTTCATCAACTCTGACGGCTGGAGAGTAAAGGCCCCAAAACGGAACCAGTTTTTTGACCCTGTCGAGGCAGCCATTGTCCGGTCGTAAAATTTCAAAAGCGCCAACATGACGGCTAATCCGGCTCCATAAATATAGGGAGTCAATTTCCAAAGCCATTTTGATTTGATCTGCATGATAATAATCACCGCAATAATACCTAGCACATACCATAAAGCTTGAAACCCTAACGTTCGCAACATATTCGGGTTATTTGGATCGTGGGTCAACGCCACATACAAGGACGCCACACCAATCAGACATAATAAAAATACGGGTAGAATCACACCGTAATCAATTCGATTATCGTTCGTTTTTATTCGTGAATTTTCCATGTCCACACTCTCTTCTGTAGAATCTTTATCCATTATAGTGATATTTGAGGAGAAAAGAAAGGATTGTCCACGAGCATTCACAAAAAATTTAGAAACTTTAATGATTTTCGGGAAAAGAGGGTTAAAAACAATCCGAAATTGTTTAGAATTACAATGAAAGAAGGGCTATATTCTGATTCATATCTGATCAATCAGAGTAAAACGATCGTATATGTACTAGATAGGAAGTTCAGCGACATACTTTTCAATGAAAACTCGCTGAATTCGTCTATTCTCCTTACTTAATAAAATATCTTATTCTAAGTATTCTTCTTTATTTTAATTATTCTTTACTCAATGTAACCGAACAAAGCAACTTTAAATCAGTCAAAAATTGCCACCTTATTTTCGTTTCAAAGAAATAGCAACCTGTGACTACTTCCCTTAAGTTGCTCAGAATATAAATTGATGCACGACGAGCCTATTTACCACATTAATGTGGTAATGAAATGTTATTTACGCCACCACATAATTTCACTAGAATACAATTAAGGAAGCGCTTCCGGAGGTGAACCAATGATTTTAAATAATCGAGAACAACTACTGTTGCAACTACTATTAGAACAAACGGAGTTTCGCCCTGCCTCTTTTTTTCAAAAGCAGTTAAATGTATCCCAAAAAACGGTTTATAACAATTTAACGACTTTAGAAAAGAAACTAAAAGATTCGGGACTAGCTATCAAAAAAGTACCAAGAAAAGGAATCTTTTTATCTGGTTCTGAATCAGCAAAACAGAATGGTTATCGATTGTTAGCAAAAAAAGAGACTAAACTCGAACTATTTTCACCTAATTATCGTAAAATCTTTATTTTCGCTAACTATCTGTTTTCAGTAAAACCAATGCATTATCAGGAATTCTCTGAATATTTTTATATTAGCAACCAGTCAATAAAGAAAGATGTTGATGAAATCGTTGCTTTCTGTCGATTCCATCAAGTATCAACAAAAATGACTACTAGCGGACTCAAGCTAACCTCAGTTGAATCTGCTGCTCAAAACGTATTCAAATCTTTTTTAGAGAAGTATACCGACGCCAAAGCCAGTGAAAATCTTTTGGTCAACAATCTCTTTGACTCTAAGGTTCTCGATTTAACGAAGAAATTTGTCTCAGACATGACTCAAACAATCGGCCATCCAGTCAATAATTATTCTATTGAATCCTTGAAGCTTTCATTGCGAATTTTTCTTTCAAGACTTCTTATAGATAAACACATTGAAAAACAAGAGCATCTAGTATTTGACGAACTTAGACGAATGAAATTCTATATGATCGCGGTTGATTTTTCTGAAATGATCCAACAGCAACTACCTGTTCAATTTAGTGATACAGATATTCAATATGTATGTTCCTTGTTATTAGCACACGGCATCGAACCTTTTGGTCAAATGGATGAGCCTCACGAATCTACTATCACAAATTGTACGAAACAAATTATTCAAAAAATGTCACATATGTTAAACGCAGATCTGACACAAGATAAATTATTGCTGCAAACATTATTGGCTCATATCGTTCCCATGATCCATCGATCAAAGACAGGAATTTTATTGAAAAACCCACTGATAAAAAGTATCAAAAAACAATACTCAACAATGTATACATTGACCAAATATGCAATTGGAGATTTAGAGGAGCGATTTCAAATCTTATTAACAGAAGACGAAGTTTCTTTTCTGACGATCCATTTTCAGCTAGCCTTTGAAAAGATAAAAATTACTAACCATATACTAATTGTTTGCCAATCTGGTTTTGCTACATCGGAGTTGATTTTTAACCGTATCAAACAGACGATCGCTGCTGATACCGTACTGGAGATCATTCCTTTGAGTAAACTGGTCAGTACATCTCTTGAGACTGTTGATTTGATTATATCAACTATTCCATTGGACATTACAGCACTACCAGTTATTTATATTTCGCCGCTTCCTACTACCGAAGAAATAGGAAGAATCTCAGCAAAGATATCTAATCTTAATGAGAATGAGAAAAATTTTTACTCAAAAAAATACCAGAAAACGACTTTATTACAAAAATATTTAGATCCTACTTTCCTTTTTGTCAAAAAAAAGTTTCGAACAAAAAAAGATGTACTGGATTTTTTAGCAGATGATTATCTGAAAAAAAAGCTTGTTACAACGAAATTTAAGCATTCTCTATTTGAACGAGAGGAACTAGGAAGCACGGGCTTAAAGACAGGAGTAGCCATTCCACATGCTGATCCATATACAGTGAAAGAAACAAAACTTGCTTTTCTCACCCTCGATGCGCCAATTACTTGGGGAGACACAAAAATCCAACTGATTGTTTTGCTTGCGATTGCTGAAGAAAACATGATCGAGGCAAAAGAGTTGATCGCTTCGATTTACGGATTGTTTAACTCAGCCGAAGAAATTCAATGGATCGTTAATAGTCAAACGCAAGAAGAACTGTATCAAAGATTGTTAAGAGGAGGAAATTGATCATGTTTTTTGATCACCAAATCGTGTTACTTGAAAAAGATTTTAAAACAAAAGAGGAAGCTTTTCGACTATTAGCAGACGAACTCATCAAAACTCATTGTGTAAATGATCAGTTCTATCAAAATATCGTACAGCGAGAAGAAACCTTTCCTACAGGTTTAAAAATTAACGGCATTGGGGTAGCGATCCCACATACGGACAGCAAATTTGTTTTACGATCCCAAGTCGCTTTTATGTCACTTGCCTCTCCCCTTTCATTTATTGAAATGGGTTCGCAAGAAAAGAAAATCGATGTATCTCTGTTGTTCATGCTTGCATTGAAGGAACCACATGAGCAATTGGGTATGCTACAAAATCTTATCTCTATGTTTCAAACACCAGGTGTTTTGGAAGCCCTATCCGCAGTAACGACTAAAGAAGCGTATCTTTCGATTATTGAAAAAAATGGACTGCAATAAAAAGGAGGAACAATTATGTTAAATGCATTACAGTGGTTCGTTGATCTAGGTTCAATCGTTGTTTTGCCTATTTTAATTTTTATTTTTGGAATAATTTTGGGGACCAAGCCTGGCAAAGCCTTTACTTCAGCCTTAACTGTTGGTGTCGGGTTTGTTGGATTGAATTTGGTGATTGACCTTCTAAGCAGCAGCTTGGGTCCTGCCGCCCAGCATATGGTTGAACGTCTAGGATTAAATTTGACAACGATTGATGTCGGATGGCCTGCCGCAGCGGCAATTTCTTATGGGACGATTTTAGGAAGTCTTGCGATTCCGATTGGTGTGGTCCTAAATGTTCTACTCATCATTTTAGGGCTGACTAAAGTATTGAATGTAGATATTTGGAATATTTGGCACGCAGCCTTCATCTCTTCTCTGATTTATGCCCTCACTGGAGACTTTGCAATGGGGATCGCGGCCACCGTCATCTATTTGATGATGATTCTTTTAATGGGAGATATTTTAGGTCCGATCATTAATAAGTTCTACGGATTTCCTAATATCACTTTTCCTCATGGTACCGCCGCACCCGGATTCATCTTTGCACTACCGATGAATTGGCTCTTTGATCGTATTCCGGGACTAAAAGATTGGAAAGCAGATCCAGAAACCATTCAGAAAAAATTTGGTGTCTTTGGTGACTCTACTGTTATGGGCTTTTTGATTGGTCTCATCATGGGAATACTTGCCGGATATGACACAGCAGGTGTCGGCCAATTAGCCGTCCAAACAGGCGCTGTGATGGTTTTGATGCCTAAAATGGTTGCTTTACTGATGGAAGGACTAACACCTATTTCTGAATCTGCAAATGAATTCGTCAAAAAACGGTTTCCTGGAAGAGAGCTTTACATCGGTATGGATGCAGCATTATCGGTTGGTCATCCAGCTGTCCTTTCTTCCTCATTGCTGCTAGTTCCGATCACTATTTTGTTAGCCGTAGTTCTACCTGGCAATACGACCTTGCCTTTTGGTGATTTAGCAACCATTCCCTTTCTGATTTGCTTGATGGCTGCTGTTTTTGGAGGAAACATCATTCGAACGGTAATTGCTGGAACGATTTATATGGTAAGCATTCTCTATATTACTTCGTGGGCAGCACCGCTTGTCACTACTGCTGCTCGATCCGCAAACTTTGATCTACAAGGAAACTCTATGATCACTGCTATGGCTGAAGGTGGTTTATGGACCACATTCCTTTATGTCGGCTTAACCAAAATATTAAGCTGGGGCGGTTTAGCCATAATTGGTGTCTCTGTTTTGTTTGGATTGATTTATGTAAATAAAATTCGTCCCAAGAAACAACTATCAAAATAATAGGAGGAAATGATAATGAAAAAACTATTGATTATGTGCGGCACAGGTGTTGCAACTTCAACAATTGTAACAAATAAGGTAAAAGAATGGCTGAAAGAAAAAGGGATGACTGATCAAGTGAAACTGTATCAATCCAAAGTGGCAGATGAGATGAATAAAATTGATGACTATGACATCGTGGTGAGTACAACGGTTGTTCCAGACTCAATCAAAGATCGCGTAATTATGGGGCTGCCACTCTTAACAGGAATTGGTACAGAAGAAATGTACGCGGAAATCGAAAAGAAAATCAAAGAATAAGGAGAATGCCCTATGTTGGTCACAACAAAAGAACTATTCGCACATGCAGAAAAACACAACTATGCATTACCTGCAGCAAATTTTTTCGACTTAACTAGTGCAAGAACATACGCGGAGACTGCTGAACGTTTAAACAAGCCTTTGATATTGGCCTTCGCTCAGTCCCATATGAACATGTTGACTTTAGAAGAGGCTGCCATGATTGGAAAATTTTTGGCAAAGAAAAGCACTGCACCTATCGCTCTGCACCTAGATCATGGTACCGATGAAGAGGTCATCAAAAAAGCCATTCATTTAGGTTTTACTTCCGTAATGATCGATGCTTCTGAGGAGCCATTTGAAGAAAATGTCCGCCGATCAAAGGAGATCGCCGATTACGCTCATAAAAATGGTGTCGTTGTTGAAGCCGAAATCGGGCACGTCGGGTCGGAAAACAGTCTGGAATCAGCCGGAAATAGTCAATCTATTTACACAGAACCTTCTGAGGCTGTTGCATTTGCCAAATTAACCGGGGTTGATTCGTTGGCAGTTTCTATTGGCACCTCTCACGGACATTATCAAGGGATTCCCAAAATAAATTTTGACGTTTTAAAGGAAATACACCTTGCCGTCAGTATTCCTCTTGTTCTGCATGGTGGGTCCTCTTCTGGCGATGAAAACCTTGAAAAATGTGCCTTAGAAGGTATCCGTAAAATAAACATTTTTACTGACTTTGTCACTGCTGCTATGAATGAAATTAACAAAAATCAACCAAATGACTATTTCGATTTACTTCACTCAGCAAGCAATGGAATGGCCAAAACACTCGAGCACTATTTTACAGTCTTTCATACCAAACCTTATCGTGAAGGAGAAAACAAATGAAAAAAAGAACCTTAAGAACGCCATTCTTTGTCGTCAATCCCAAAGCCTATCTTTATGGAAACCAAGCATTGGCATTGGCAAAAGTTGCTGATGAGTTGTCATCTTTGTATGACATCGACATTCTATTTACTGTTCAGCATGCAGACGTTTCTTTAATTAAACAGGCAACAACACATTTATTCGTCACTGTCCAACATTTAGACGGAATCGAAATTGGTCGTGGAATGGGCTATGTTTTACCCGAAGCAGTGGCAGAAGCCGGAGCTGAAGCTACCTTTTTAAACCATGCTGAACACCCCATGACATTGCAAGAACTGACTAAAGCGATTCAGCGCTCAAATGAATTGGGTCTCTTAACAATTGTGTGTGCGAATTCATTGACTGAAGCGAGAGCCGCGGCTTCCCTGAAACCGGATGTGATGGTTTGCGAGCCAACCGAACTAATTGGGACAGGACAAACCAGTGATCTTCAATACATGACGGAAACAAATCGTGTTGTTCGGGAAATTGATCCAGAAATCCTGATTTTGCAGGCTGCTGGTATATCTAGTGCGGCCGATGTTGAAAAAGCTTTGTCGTCAGGTGCTGATGGTACCGGAGGGACAAGCGGCATTGTGCAAGCAGATGATCCCGTTCAAACCCTTACAGAAATGATCAAACAAGCGGTGAAGCATAAAAAGGAGGATTAACACTGTGAAATTTTTAAAAGAGCAACTGACGTTAACTTCTAACGGGAATCGAGTGTCTTACCACAACATCACAGAAGAAGTGAAAACGATGGTTGAAAAAAGCGGAATTTCAAATGGAATCTGTCTCGTACAGTCTCCCCATACGACCTGTTCTGTTATCTTTGAAGAATACATGCATGATACAGACTTTAACGGAGATGAATTTCTTCAAGTTGATTTAAACCGAATTCTCGATAAAATTATTCCTCGTGAACTATCAGAAAATACCGATTATCGTTATCCTGGACCAAAGCATTTAGAATTTTTGATGAGTCTGGACGATCCAAACTACCCAACAGATCCAGCAACGATTTTAAACGGCGATGCCCATATTCGCTCGAGTTTTTTCGGTGCAAGCGAAAGTTTTATTTTAAGTAACGGCAAGCTAGAGATCGGCTCTGTAGGCTATATCTATTTTGTTGATTTCGATCAAAATCGTGTGCGAAATAGGACATGCCATGTAATGCTAATGGGCGAATAAGAACAGTTATCGGGTAAATCAGGAAAAATTGAGATTACTTATCACCTGCAAAAGAAAAACCATGAATCCTCTAAAAGAGGATTCATGGTTTTTCATTTCTTATGCCAGCTGCAGGATTCGAACCTGTGACCTACGCGTTACGAGTGCGTTGCTCTACCAACTGAGCTAAGCTGGCGTTGTATGGCACAAAGAAAATTATATGCAAAAACGGTTGTTTTGTAAAGAGGTCTGCTGAAAAAAATCTACTTACTGAAATTTTCCGAAAATTGTGATATAATAGAAGTATCAAGGAGGTTTTTACATGGCAACATTTGGTAAATTCGAAACAACAATTGTCCCGTCACAAGAAGGTTCAACGTTTGAGGTCGCTACTCCTGTCATGTTCACGTTCCATGGGAAGAAACAAACTGGTACCATCACAAAGCAGTTGAAAAACTCTGCGGTGGTCGAGCTGAACGAAACCCCAGAAAACCAGAAATTAGTTTCGCAAAGTAATGGTGTATTGATCATCAATTACAAACAATTAACCAAACTATAACCCGTTTAATGCAAGGAGAAAATCAGTTGATTTTCTCCTTTTTTCATTGTCTGATTTTATGAAAAGCTAAAAAAAGCCATGGATAACCGATCGAACCGTTTTGGCAGTCGATCTTCTTCCATGGCATCATTGACGAGGCAAAACTTGAAGCAGTTGCCTTTGTCTTATTTGTATTGATTTATTTTGTACCGAATAGACGGTCACCGGCATCGCCCAAACCAGGAACGATATAGCCGTGTTCATTTAGGCGTTCATCAAGATTTGCAGTGTAGATATCAACATCTGGATGGGCATCTTGCAATGCTTTCACGCCTTCTGGTGCAGCAACTAAGCAGACGAATTTCATGTTTGAAGCGCCGCGTTTTTTCAGTGCGTCGATCGCCATGATCGCTGAACCGCCCGTAGCTAACATTGGGTCAACGATAAATAATTGACGTTCATCGATATCTTCAGGTAATTTTACGAAGTATTCGTGTGGTTCTAGCGTTTCTTCATCACGGTACATCCCGATATGACCAACTTTTGCGGCTGGGATCAATTCAAGGATACCATCAACCATGCCTAGACCTGCGCGCAGGATCGGAATGATCGCTACCTTTTTACCAGATAGTGTTTTTTGTGTTGATTCTTCAATTGGTGTTTCAATCACTAGATCTTCAAGCGGCATGTCGCGAGACACTTCATACGCCATCAACATTGCGATTTCATTAACAACTTCACGGAAAACCTTTGTTCCACAGTTCTTGTCGCGGATCATTGTTAATTTGTGTTGGATCAGCGGGTGATCGATTACTTGAAATTTACCCATTTAAAAAAATCTCCTTTGGTTTTTCTCTTATTTTAAAGCAAATCGGCTCTTGTTACAACCATCTGCCACAGGCAATACTGCTTTTCCTCAAAAAAAGGATTGTGTTAGAAGGAAGGAGACAAGACGGCATGTAACACGCCTCTACGTTCATTCTAGCCCCTTTTTCACTTTTGGTGATCAAAGGAGCTGGAGCGTAGGAAAAACGCGTGAGACGTCTTGTCTGACCTTAACTTCTGTCACAGTCCCAATTTATTTGTTTTTGTAAAGTGGATAGTTGTCCGTCAATTCTTTGACTTGCGTCGCTACTTCTGCCAAGACGGCTTCATCATTTGGTTTTTCTAAAACTTTGACGATCAATTTCGCCACTTCGACACAATCTTCTTCTTTAAAGCCACGACTAGTGATCGCTGGTGTCCCCACGCGAATCCCACTCGTTTTGAAAGGACTTAATGATTCGAAAGGAATAGAGTTTTTATTGACGGTGATATTGACTTGATCCAGCAATGCTTCTGCTTCTTTTCCGTTCAAATCAAAGCCACGCACATCGATCAATAATAGGTGATTGTCTGTTGCACCAGAGACCAAGCGAGCTTGTGGTGCTTGGTTGAAGACTTTCGCCATTGCTTGCGCATTGCGAATGACTTGTTCAGAGTACTCTTTGAACGACGCATCTTGTGCTTCTTTAAAAGCAACAGCTTTCGCTGCAATCACGTGCTCTAATGGGCCGCCTTGAATACCAGGGAAAACGGCACTATTGATTTTTTTCGCTAAATCTTCATCATTTGTTAAAATCAAGCCGCCTCGAGGGCCGCGTAATGTTTTATGGGTCGTAGAAGTCGTGATGTCCGCATAAGGAACTGGGTTTGGATGAAGACCAGCCGCTACTAAACCAGCGATATGCGCCATATCCACCATCAATTTTGCGCCAACTTCATCGGCGATTTCACGGAACTTCGCAAAATCGATTGTACGTGAGTAAGCACTGGCACCGGCAACGATCAGTTTCGGTTGATGCTTGCGCGCCAAAATACGAACGACATTGTAGTCAATGACTTCTGTTGCAGGATCAACACCATAACTAACAAAATTATAGGTCTTGCCGCTGAAATTCACTGGTGAGCCATGGGTCAAATGACCGCCTGCGGAAAGATCCATCCCTAATACTGTATCGCCTGTTTCGATCAACGCTAAATAAGCTGCTGTGTTGGCTTGAGAACCAGAATGCGGTTGAACATTGGCATATGCCGCACCGAAAATACTTTTCGCCCGTTCAATTGCTAAGTTTTCTACCACATCAACAAATTCACAGCCGCCATAGTAACGACGACCTGGATAACCTTCAGCGTATTTATTTGTCAAAATACTACCTTGCGCAGCCATTACACCTTCTGAAACGATATTTTCAGACGCAATCAATTCCAAATTGTTTTGTTGACGATTCGTTTCTTTTTCGATCGCTTGCCACAATTCGGGATCAAACGTTTGATAATCCATGCTTACAACACCCCTTTACCTTAATGGTAGCATTGTATCACATTTCTTCATAAGCTACCTATAATGAATTCTGGTTTTTTGCTAATTTTCTTGAAAGAAACTTTGATTTGCAGCTTTTTTCAACCGATTCATATAAGCAGCCCCTAAGCCGCTTTCTGGAAACGTGGGTGAGAATAAGACATCTAGCTCAGCAATCGATTCATCTAACGCCCGTAACCCCGCAAACAGCCCTTTTGTCGCAGCTTCCACACTGTCATCAAAAAATAAATAGATGGCTGCAGCTTCGAAGCGGACCTGCTCGGCGATCGTCGGTCCAGCTAAAACACCTACCTTAAGCTGCTGTTCTCTCGCCCAAGCCATGGCTGCCGACCAATCTTGGTCATTGACCATCATGACGTTGGTATTCGGTGCATAGTGCTTGTATTTCATGCCTGGCGCTTTGGGTGCTTCACTTTCTGTTACTAAATGCTGATCGACGAGGACTTTTGTTTGTAAGACTGCTTCAAGCTGTTCTTTAGAGATTGCACCAGGGCGTAAGATGATCGGCGGTGCCGTTGGGTCACTCAAATCTAAGACCGTTGATTCGACACCGATCTGTGTCACCCCATCGTCCAAGATGCCAGCGATTTTGCCTGCCAGATCATGCTGAACATGCGCAGCTGATGTTGGGCTTGGTTTACCAGATGTATTTGCGCTAGGACCAACCAATGGCTGTTGGGCTTGTTTGATCAACGCTAACGTCTTGGTGTTGTTGGGCATCCGAAACGCCGCTGTGGATAAGCCGCCAGTAACGATGCTAGGTAAGCTGTCTTTTTTGATCGAAAAGATCAAGGTTAGGGGCCCAGGCCAGAAAGTTTCCATCAATTTATCAGCAAAAGGATGCTTGTTATCCACAAACGGTTCCAACTGCTCTGGCTCGGCAATATGAACGATCAAAGGGTTGTCACTAGGTCGTCCTTTGACTTGATACACTTGCGCAACAGCCTTTGGCAAAAGCGCGCTAGCCCCTAGTCCATAGACAGTTTCCGTCGGGAACGCCACTAATCCCCCCTCAGCTAAGATAGCTGCTGCTTCGTTTAACTTTGATTGATCAAAAATTTTTGTTTCCACAATTTATCCACATCCTTTTTTGAGAAGTTTCCACACTTATCAACATTTTCTCGTTTCTTATCCACATTTTGTGGATAAGTCGTTTGTCAAGTGTGGATAACCTTGTTTATAACTCCATTTATTCCCAAATTGTTCATTTCATAAGGTTTTTGCACTTTTTCTGTAGCAAAAAAAATTTATTTATCCACATCTTGTGGATGACTGACAAACACCATCCGATCTTGACCCGCAAGATCTTTTACTACGGTAACTTCTTTGTTGGGAAAAGCGGCTGCAAAAAGCTGTTGAACAGCTTGTCCTTGCTGGAAGCCGATTTCCAGCGCCATTTGCCCACTTGGTGCCAAACACTTCGGTGCTTGCTGTGCTAATTGCTTATAGATCGCCAATCCTTGTTCTTGAGCAAAAAGCGCCATTTTAGGTTCTTTTTCCCGTACGCTGATATCCATCAGCGGCCACTCTTCAGCGCTGATATACGGCGGGTTGGAAACGATCAGATCCCATTGCTGATCTGCCACAGGCTCCAAGGTATCTCCTTGGAAAAAGCGGATCTCCGCACCTAAGGCTGTCGCATTTTCTTTAGCAACAGCTAACGCCTCTGCTGAAAGATCCACGGCACTTACCGACCACTGGGGACGTGCCAATTTTAAGGCAATGGCGATCGCTCCTGTACCCGTGCCAATGTCAACGACTCGTAGCGGCTGATCTGCTGGTAGTTTTGCCAGACAGTTTTCCACCAGCTCTTCGGTTTCTGGACGCGGGATCAAGGTTGCAGGGGTCACTTTTAAGCGATGACCATAAAATTCTTCATACCCCAATAAATATTGCGGGGGTTCATGCTGTAGCAACTGTTCAAGATCTGCTGCGATCTGTGCCTCATCTTCCCTTAGGATGGGTTGGTCCATCTGCAGCAGCCAATCGAGTTGCTGCCAGTTTTTTCGCTGTAAAAACAGGTATTGGATCGCATACCCGTCCAGTCCTTTCGTTTCTAAAAAAGAAGAAGCCCGTGAAAGGACTTCTCGATAGGTTTTAGCCATTTTGCATCTCATCTAATTTTGATGTTTGATCGTAAACGATCAGTGCATCAACAATTTCATCGAGTTTTCCAGCTAAAATTTGATCCAATTTTTGAATAGTCAACCCGATACGGTGATCTGTTACGCGGTTTTGCGGGAAGTTATAGGTCCGGATCCGTTCAGAACGATCGCCGGTACCCACTGCTGATTTACGGTTTGCATCGTATTCGCTTTGTGCTTCTTGCTGCATTTGGTCATAGACCCGTGCCCGCAAGACTTTCATCGCTTTCTCACGGTTTTTCAGCTGTGAACGCTCATCTTGCATCGCAACAGCGATCCCAGTTGGCAAGTGAGTCAAACGAACAGCAGAAGCTGTTTTGTTAACGTGCTGACCACCGGCACCAGAGGCATGGTAAATATCGGTACGAATATCTTTGTCTGCGATATCGATTTCGACTTCTTCTGCTTCAGGCATAACCACGACCGTTGCCGTAGACGTATGGATTCGGCCTTGTGATTCGGTAGACGGTACCCTTTGCACTCGGTGGGCGCCGCTCTCATATTTCAATTTTGAAAAGACGTTGTCGCCAGTGATCATCATGATGACTTCTTTGTAGCCGCCGATCCCAGTGACGTTGGCATCCATGACTTCGACTTTCCAGCCTTGGTTTTCCGCATATTTTTGATACATATTGAAAAGATCGCCAGCAAATAAGGCTGCTTCGTCGCCGCCTGCTGCACCACGGATCTCCATGATGATGTTTTTGTCATCATTCGGGTCTTTTGGCAACAACAAAATCTTGATGCGTTCTTCTAAAACGTCTTTTTCTTTTTTCAAGTCAGAGAGTTCTTCTTTGGCCATCTCAGCCATTTCTGCATCTAGGTTTTCCCCAAGCATTTCTTCAGTGTCCTTGATTCCTTCAACGACTTCTTTGTAACGGCGGTAGACTTCCACCGTTTCCCGTGTATTGGCTTCTTCTTTTGAAAGCTGCATGAAGCGTTTGGTGTCAGAGATCACGGCTGGATCACTTAGTAATTCGCCTAATTCTTCGTAACGGTCTTCGATTGCTTGTAACTGATCGTACATTGATTATTCTCCTTCTTTTTTCATTCCCGGGTGAAAGTAATGCTTGCGGCAAACTGGATAATACGCTTCATTGCCGCCGATTTGTACTTGATCGCCCTCGTAAACGGGTTTTCCGTCGATATAGTGCAAGTTCATGGTTGCTTTTTTATGACAGAACCAGCAGATGGTTTTCATCTCTTCGATTTTATCTGCGTAAAGCAGCAAGTATTTTGAGCCTTCAAATAATTCATTGCGGAAATCATTTTTCAAGCCAAAGGCCATTACAGGAATACCTAACTCATCCACGATTTTGGTGAAAGCCAGCACGTGATGCTTCTTTAGGAACTGTGCTTCGTCGATCAAAATACAATAAGGTTTATAACCGAGGTCTTTGATCAAATGAAATAGATCCGTTTCATCAAAAATCGGGATCGCGTCTCGCTCTAAGCCGATGCGACTCGAAACATTTCCCACGCCGCTTCTCGTGTCCAATCCACTTGTCATGATCACGACTGGTTTGTCTTGTTCTTCATAGTTGTGAGCAACTTTCAGTATCTCGATCGTTTTCCCACTATTCATTGCGCCATATTTAAAAAAAAGCTGTGCCATCTCGCCCATCCTTCCTCATACTCCTTTGGTATTATACTTGAAAAAGGAGAATTTTTACAGACTTAAATTCGACACACGCCGCCTTTTACGCAAGAGTTTTACGAAAAGTTAACGGATTTTTTGCTGCCGGTACTTCTTAATCATTTCTGGCTTTTCTGGCCACTTCTGCCAATACTTGACAAGCCAGTGGATATTCTGGATTTTCATTCCCATTGATATCCGTTGCAATGATCACAAAACCGAGCTGCTGGTAGAGCTTGATTGCTGCGTGGCTCCACGTTTGCGTATGAAGATACATCGGCTCGTTGGCTGCCTCTAAGACAGAAACGACTTGCGTGACCAAGCCGCGAGCGATCCCTTGACGTTGAGCTTGCGGCATTACTGCTACCCAATGGACTAGCGGAACCGGTGTACCGTCTTGCTTGGCTTTTTTCCAAGCGGTAGCCGTGCCGACCGGTGTACCTGTTTGATCAAGGGCAAAAAACATTCGCTGTCCTAGCTGTGCTTGCTCGGGCATAAATTCTTTTTCAAAATACGCCAATGCCTCTTCCTCATTGTCAAACTCTCCGACGGATGTTTCGATCCGTGCCCAGTGCCTTTCGTCTCCTGCTTGGTAGCTGCGTAGCGAATAGTTATCGGATTGAATGGGCTGGATCGGTGTGCTTTTGTGTGCTCGCTTCATCCAGATTTCTGCATATGGAATTGATTTATCTAACATTGGTTGTGCCTCTCTTTCCTTGGTTTCGTCCTTGTTCAACGGTTTCTTTGGGATTCAATCACGTAATTTCTTTACTAGAAAAATTTCTGTTAGCTGATTTTGCGTATGGGCGATTCTCCCGATTTCTTCATAGCCCACTCGCTGATAAAAATCTGGTGCTTGGAAATCAAAAGTCGCCGTCTGGCAATTTTCACAGCCAAATGCTTTCAACTGCTGTTCAAGATCCGTAAGAATCTGCTTGCCATACCCTTTTCCCCGCTCGGATGCTTTGACCCACAGGGTGTCAAGATAGCCGATATGATACATTGAGGCGTAGGCAATACCGCCAGCAATCACCACACCCTCTTTTTTGATTACACTGCTAAAGTTCTGATAGGTCTCTGTTTGTGTAAATGGTTTTTGATGCTTTGTGTATGCTGTTAATGCTGTTTCTAACGCAGCCAATTCTTGGTCTGTTCCTTGTTCAATGATTCGCGCCATATTCAATCACTCCTTCTTGTTTCTTGATAATCTGCGATGATCTGATCGACCGTTTCTGCTATCGTTAGGCCTTCTTTGATCAGTCTTTCCTCTGAAGATCCTTTTGGGAAAAGCAAGTCTCGCTCAAGCCACCATTTACGCATCGCTTCCTCGGAAAAATAGTCTCGCTGCATTCGGGTCTGATGTCTTTTGACCGTTTCCTCGAAAGAAAGATCAAAATAATAAACTAGCTTTTTTTGGGGAAAGAGTTTCATTAGAAAGTCGAGAAAGTCTTGGTATTTTTCACGAGAATAAATCCCCTCAACAAGTATCATCGGCACTTTCCCCTTCGCATATAGAACAGCTTCTTTCATCAAACCGCTGGCTAAATTATTAGGGGTATCTTTGACACAAAAAATTTCTCGCCGAAAAACATCTTGTGAAATCAGCACTGCCTCTTCCCCAAAAACGTGCTGAACAGCTTTGGCAATAGTGGTTTTTCCGCTGCCAGAATTCCCCCGTAGTAAAATTAACATGCTTTCCATGGGCGGTTCCTTTCTTCGTTAGTAAGTTATCTAAGCATATCTCTTGTTTTTCTCTACTAGAAGCATACCATAGAAGCAAAGGAGGAATACCTATGAATGATACGGCAATTTTTGCTGGTGGTTGTTTTTGGTGCATGGTGAAGCCTTTTGATTCACAGCCAGGCATCCTCAAAGTGGTTTCGGGCTTTACTGGCGGCCATGTCCCTAACCCAACCTACCAACAAGTAACGACAGGTACCACCGGTCACACCGAAGCAGTTGAAATCACCTTTGATCCTGAAGTCATCTCTTATGAAGAATTAGTTGCCATCTATTGGCAGCAGACAGACCCCACGGATGCGTTTGGTCAGTTTGCCGACCGTGGTGATTCCTATCGTCCAGTGATTTTTTACAATAGTGAAGAACAAAAAGCGATTGCGGAAAAATCAAAGGCGCAGTTGCAAGCTAGCGGCCGCTTTGACCGTCCGATCGTAACGAAGATCGAACCAGCAGAACCTTTTTATCCTGCAGAAGATTATCATCAAGATTTTTACAAAAAAAATGCAGCCCATTACAATGCTTATAGCGAAGGCTCCGGTCGAGCCGGCTTTATTCGCCAAAACTGGGCTTAACATTTTGGGGAACGTTCCTTACAATTCATCACTAACAGCCGATCTGCCTCGTCAGCAGATCGGCTGTTTTCTGTTTTTTCCCAAAAAGGAAATTGACAGTCAGGGCATTTTCGCGCTACACTGATTAGAAAATTCTGACGATTATAAAGGAGTGTTTGTTTGATGTTAGCTAATGAAGTCCGTCCAGGTCCAAACCGTTATATTACGGGCGATGGGGTCTTAACTGATTTGCCGGAGTATTTACGAGAGTTCCAAGAGGTAGCAGTAATTACTGGGGAGCAGTCATTCGATGTGTTTTCGAACTATTACCCTCATTCATTTGACTACCCGATCTACCGCTACGATGGATCATCGAGTTATGAAAATGCGCAAACCTTAGCTGAAGCGATCCAGCAAGCAGATGCCGTGGTGGCAATCGGCGGCGGCAAGGTCGCTGATACAGCAAAAATCACCGCCCAAACCCTTGGCGCAGAGTTGATCGTGATCCCTACATTGGTTTCCAACTGTGCACCCTTTACCCCGGTGATCGTCGCCTATTACCCCGATCATACGATTTGTAAAATCGACTATGCCAAAAAAGGTGCCTACATGACGATCGTCGACACCCGTTTTTTACTAGCCACACCTGTTGATTACTTTATCGCAGGGATCGCTGATACCTTAGCCAAATATTATGAAATGGAAGCCATCGTCCGCAACATGGCAGAAGACGACAAGACTGCCTTAGTACGGCTAGGTTTCCAAAGCGCTCTTTTGATCAAAAACTTGCTGATTGCTGATGCGATCCAAGCTGTCAAAGACCTAGAAGCTGGGCAGCTGACACCCGCCTTTGCCCGCATCACCGACGCGATCATTGCTTTGGCAGGCGAAGTTGGCGGTTTTGCAGTAGAGTTTGGCCGCACGTCCGGTGCGCATGCGCTGCATGACGGCTTGTCTTATTTGAATGAGACCCATAGTGTCTTGCACGGCAATAAAGTCGCCTACTGCATTTGGGTCCAGCTTGCCTATACCAATGATTTTGATGTGATTGAAGAATTACGGCCGTTTTACGAAGCTTTGCACTTGCCGATGAAGCTGAAGGATCTCCACGTGACGCGCCTTGATCGGGATTACTTCGCCTCGGTTCTGACCTATGCTGTCAAGGAAGAAGAAACCTTTATTTTGATCGATCCTGCGATCACACCCGAAAAAGTCTATCAGGCGATCGAAGCAGTAGAGGCGCTGTAAACCGTACAAATTGCTAAACAACTTTATATCAATAAAAAACTGTTTCCCTAATGCATTTCGGAAACAGTTTTTTTATTTGATCAAACTGACACGCAGTAGCAATCCTGGCTGCGCATGTTCTTAGCGGGCAACAGCAACTGACGCATTGCCCATCACTGCACGGCTTCACCCAGCAACCCGTTTTCTAAGCAGTATTGATAAATACCTTCCTCGGCTACGTGACCAATCACTTCGTCAGCGATCGCTTTTAACTCATCCGAAGCATTGGCCATTGCTAGACCCCAACCAACTGCCTCCAGCATCTCAATGTCATTGTTGCCATCCCCAAAGGCAATGGCTTCGGATTTATCCAAGCCATAGTAAGCCAGCATTTTGGCAATGCCGCTTCCTTTCCCGCTGCTGGCTGGAATAATATCGACTGCCCGATCCCACCAGGCGGTGATTTTCGCCTCTGTAGTATTTGCCATCACTTTGGCGTAGTCTTCTTTCCCTGAACCTAACATCACTTGGAAAATGTCTTGCTGTTGGATCAACTCTTCAAAATCTTCTGCCACGATCACTTCTTGATGAGCAAAGGAAAAATACTCAACTAAATCAGCATCTTTGCCATTGGCAACGGTACGATCCTTCGTTGCGATTGCTACTGGACGCTTGAGCGCCGTCGCATTTTCTATGATTTGCTGAACATCTTTTTTAGGAATGGGGTTTTGGTGGATCCCCTCGGCTTGATTAAAACAATACGATCCGTTAAAGGTCAAAAACGCATCGAAGGTCACGCCTTCAAATTGCGGCAACGCGATGGGACTTCTGCCAGTCGCAATGCACAACAGGATCCCTTGCTTCTTCAAGGCTTTTAATGTGGCTAACATTCTTTTAGAGATTTGCTTTTTGCTCATGTCGATCAGTGTGCCATCAACATCAAAAAAAATAATTTTCACGTTCTTCATGATCTTCCCCATTTCCGTCTCGATTTTCAAAAAAATTGATGCGCTTTTCTCTCTATTGTTCCGTGCGGATCGTCGCTGTTATCTTTTATTTCTTTTATCTTCTCATAAATTGCCAGCGTTTTCTTCTGAAATCGTGAAAATTGATCGGAATACTTACCTATTTTTAAGAATCTTAAAGAACGCCTAGACCATCGGGAACAGCTGATCCAATGTGACTAATACTCCATCCTCATCATTTGAGGGACAGACGGCGGTGGCAACGGCTTTGACGTTTTCTGGCGCATTGTCCATCGCATAGCCTCTCTGGCAATAGGCTAACATTTCCAAATCATTGCCGCCATCGCCAAAAGCGACACATTGCTCAGGAGTGATCCCCCATCGCTCTACCAAGCGTGCCAATCCTGATGCTTTGTGGCAGTTAGGCACGATCAGATCCACGGAACCATGCCCACTGCCTGTTGGCACTAGCAAACCAGCTAGTTCTTTTTGAAATAGTTCCGAATAATAGGCCGTTTTTTCGACAGGAACGGTTGGGGCAAATTTCAGGATCGTGTCCTCTACTTGGGCAAAGTCATCGACCCATTGCAATTTGTGGTAATACTTATTTGTTAATTCAAAAAAAGCATCACTGACCGTTCCCCGTTCACAATAAGCACTATTGAGCCCACACATTACATTTTTAACTTCGGGGTATTTTTTACATAAATCTAAGGTTGCGAAAACCGTTTCTCGGGGAATGTCCGCTGCAAAAAGCACTGTTTCTTTGTCTTTGACAAGTGCTCCGTTTTCTGCAACAAAACTCAGCTCGTGATCATAGCCGGGAAATTGAGCCCGCAACTGGTAATACTGATTGCCGCTGGCAACGACAAACTGACAGCCGACTGCTTTCATGCGGGCCAACACGGCCTTGAAGCGGGGAACATCATACGTATAATCCGTGCGCATAAAGGTTCCATCCATATCGACAGCTACTAACTTGATATCATAAGGGTTGGCATTCATCTACTTCTCTCCATTCTGGCTTTCTTTATTAAAGAAAGCGTTTTTCTCACATTATTATTTTAACATGTATATACAACTTCCGCATCCTTTTTCTTGCTAAAAAATCGATTGAAGGGATAGTGCCTCTCAAAAAAGAGACTACTGCTTTACACCATTCAATCGTGCCTACCTTTTCAAAAATCCTTACAATGATTGAAGATCATTCAAAGGCAGACCATCGCTGCCAAACACAAGGATTGATTGGCGGCTCCTTTGCCCGAATGAAAAGAATCACTCCAGAAACGTTTCCTTGCGCAATTTCTGCCCCACATAAATTCTATCCTGCTTTCTTTCAAATCTACTTGGTTCTTTGGTATACTGGGGATAGTTTAATTAGTGAGGGGTTTTTGTTATGAACTTTACCCGCTTTGCTCGCTTGACGCAGCGCAGGAGCAAGACGTTTATTTCCCAGAATGTATCTTCAATCCAAGTGATTGTTTTTTATTATATCGTGATGACGGTGGTCTCTTTGGGGCTTTTTTCACTTCCCTTCTTTCGGGAACCGGGCTCTCATGTCGCGTTTATCGATCTGTTCTTTATGGCGGTCAGCACGGTCAGTGTCACAGGGTTGACTACCTTCCCGATCAATGACGTATTTAACGACCGCGGGGTCATTTTATTGGAAGTCCTCTTTCAAGTTGGTGGTTTAGGGATCATGATGATCTCGACCTTTTTTGCGATCGTTTCACGGCGCAAAATCAGTTTAAAGCAGCGCCAATTGATCATGACAGATATGAACCAGCCAAAGCTTAGCGGGATCGTTCGGATGATTCGAACGACGTTTACCATCATTTTAGTTTGTCAGTTGGTAGCAGGTACGATCTTCGCTGTTTATTTTCATCTTTACGGGTATTATGACAATTGGCGTGACGCGATCTTTTATGGATTTTATCAAGCGATCTCTGCTGTGACCAACTCAGGGTTTGATGTGACGGGCAATTCCATCTTGCCGTTTTCCCATGATTATTTCTTCCTGACGTGTATCATGATTTTGATTTTTATCGGGGGGATCGGATTTCCAGTGATCATGGACTTTCGGGAATGGGTCCTTTTTAAAATGAAAAAACAACGCCGCCGCTTGCCGTTTCGCTTTTCTTTATTCACAAAAATTGCTGTTTTGGCTTTCGTGATCCTCTTTGTCGGCGGTACATTAGCGATCTTTTTCCTTGAGAAAGATTATTTATTCAAAGATTACAGCTTTAGTGGTATGTGGATGAACAGCATGTTTTATTCCATGACAACGCGGAATGCTGGCCTGCAGATCCATGACTTAGGCAACTTCCAAACCACGACGTTGATCGTTTTCTCCTTGCTGATGTTTATTGGTTGTAGTCCCAGCTCTGTTGGTGGGGGGATTCGGACGACGACCATTGCCATCATTGGGCTGTACCTCTATGCCTTCTTGAAAAGTGAGGACAATATCAATATCTTCGGTCGCCGGATCGATCAAGATGACGTCCGTAAATCAGTGGTGGTCTTCATGCTTTCGATGGGCATGTGCTTCTTTTGTGTCTTATTCTTGACCGCCATCGAGGATATCCCTTTGATCGCCATCATTGTTGAAGTTTCCTCGGCCTTTGGAACCACAGGGCTTTCTTTAGGAATCACGGGCGATTTATCAACCATCGGCAAACTCGTGATTGCTCTTTTGATGTTTATCGGCCGTGTCGGTATGCTGTACACCTTGATGTTATTCGTACCAAAAGAAACACGTGACTTAGGCTACGAGTACCCAACGGAAAAAATCATTATCGGTTAAAGCAGCAGCAAACCTGGCAGAAGGTTTGCTGTTTTGCTTTTCAAGCCTTTGATCATCGCAAGTAAAAGAGCCATTTATCAGAATGGTCTTTGTAGAAATTTAAAGAATCGCAAAAGCAATTTAACCTTTTTCTTGGTATATGGTATGATAAATTGAATTTGCACAACGAAAGCATTCGCTCTAATGGAGGGTTACATTATGGGAATACGAAGTCATCTGGCTGTTTCAGTCGGTAAGACCTCTCAATGGGTATTAAAGAACTTTTTCAAAGGTGGCTCAAGCCTGCCTGGTAAATTAGCATTAAAAGTTGATCCACATATATTAGATCATTTGGCGAAAGATTACCAAGTCGTCGTGATCACAGGCACCAACGGCAAAACATTGACGACTGCCTTGACTGTCAATATTTTGCGCCAAGAATTTGATGAAGTATTAACGAACCCCACCGGCGCCAATATGGTCCAAGGGATCGTTTCAACCTTTCTATCGGCACGCCCTAAAAAAGGCAAAAAATTTGCGGTTTTAGAAATCGATGAAGCCAGTCTCAGCAAAGTAACGAAGTACATCAAACCGGAATTGTTCGTTTTCACCAATATTTTCCGCGATCAAATGGACCGTTATGGCGAGATCTATACGACCTATAAAATGATCGTTGAAGGTGCCGCAAACTCACCGGAAGCAACGATCCTCTGCAATGGGGATTCGCCACTGTTCAATTCGGTGGCAACTGTCAATCCGCGGAAATACTATGGATTTGATCATTTGCCAGATGAAGAGCAGATGGCCCATTACAATACGGATGGCGTGTTGTGTCCTGAGTGTCATCACATTTTGCATTATAAAATGATCACCTATGCCAATCTTGGGAAATACTACTGCCCAAATTGCGGCTTCCATCGACCAGAATTGGATTATAAACTGACGGAAATGACTGCAATGGACAACACCTCTGCTGATTTTGTGATCGATGGCAATGACTATCGCATCGAAGTTGGTGGGATGTACAATGTCTACAATGCGCTGGCGGCAACTGCGGTTGCGGAATATTATGGCGTAGCACCTGCAAAAATCAAATCTGGTTTGGCCTATGACGAAAAAGTCTTTGGCCGCCAAGAAGTGATCCGCATCGGGGACAAAGAATGTACGTTAGTTTTAGTTAAAAACCCTGTTGGTTTGAACCAAGTCATCGATATGATCAGCCTGTCGCCCTATCCTTTCTCACTAGTCAGCTTGTTGAATGCCAACTACGCAGATGGGATCGACGTCAGCTGGATTTGGGATGGCGACCATGAAGCGTTTGCCGATATGGGGATTCCTCAAGTGGTCGCTGGTGGTGATCGTCACAAAGATATGGCGTTGCGGTTAAAAGTTGCGGGGATCCCTGAAGAGAAAATCATTGAAACCCCTGAACTTGATGACGTCATCAAGCAAATTGCAGACTTACCAACAGAAAAAGTCTATATTTTAGCGACTTACACTGCAGTCCTGCAGCTACGCAAAAAGCTTGCGGAAAAAGGCTATATCAAAGGAGGAATGAGTCGTGACTAAGTATCAACTGAATGTTGCCCACTTGTATGGAAATCTTTTGAATACTTACGGCGATAACGGCAATCTCTTGATGTTGCGCTACGTGGCCGAAAAACTAGGCGTGACCTTCAACGCAGAAGTCGTCAGCATTCACGAGCCCTTCGATCCTGAAAAATATGATCTCGTCTTCTTCGGTGGCGGACAAGATTTTGAACAAGTGATCGTTTCACAAGATATCCAATCAAAAAAAGAAGCCCTGACCAGCTATATCGAAAATGATGGCGTGATGCTGGCAATTTGCGGCGGCTATCAATTGCTGGGTCATTACTACATCGGTGCCAACGGCGAGAAAATCAAGGGGATCGGTGCCTTGGATCATTACACCTTAAGCCAAGAAAACAACCGTTTCATCGGTGACATCGTGATCCACAATGAAGAATTCGATGAGACCTATTATGGCTTTGAAAACCATAATGGCCGTACTTTCTTAGGTAAAGGGGAAAAACCATTGGGGAAAGTCATCCAAGGACAAGGAAACAATGGCGAAGACCAAACCGAAGGCGTGGTTTACCGCAATGTGTTCGGCTCTTACTTCCACGGACCGCTTCTCGCAAGAAATGAGCATTTGGCAGAGCGCTTGATCCGCACCGCCCTTGCCAATCGTTATGGCAACGTCGAAATTTAAATACACGTACTTAGCAAACAAACCTGTTTTTCGCAGGTTTGTTTTTTTATGGGAAATTTCCCCGCAGTTGCTACCTTTTCTCTTTGTTTGCTTCTACGTTCCTATGCCGCCTCACTTTATTGTAACCGCTATCTTTCTTTTCTATACTGAGGTTGTAGTAAAAATTGAAAGGAGATGTTAAGAAATTATGATGGAAAAAGTTCAGCGGTTTGGCGGTGCGATGTTTACCCCGGTCCTCTTGTTTTCATTTTCGGGGATCATGGTCGCGCTGTGTATTATCTTTAAAAATCCGATGCTTGTGGGGAGCATCGCCACTGAAGGCTCTACTTGGTTCAACATTTGGACGATCATTGAAAACGGTGCATGGACGGTCTTCAACCAAATGGAATTACTATTTGTTATTGGATTACCGATCGGTCTCGCAAAAAAAGCCAATGCGCGAGCGGCAATGGAAGCCTTTGTCGTCTATATTACTTGTAATTATTTTATTTCTGGCATGATCGAGTACTTTGGTCACTTCTTCGGTGTCAACTTTGCAGCTGATCCCGGCGGTGAGAGTGGCTTGAAAATGATCGCCGGCATCAAAACATTAGATACTGGTATTATCGGAGCAATTTTTATTTCGGCGATCGTCGTCTATCTTCACAACAAGTTTTTCGATACGAAGCTGCCTGATTTTCTCGGAATCTTCCAAGGCTCTTCCTTTGTCGTGATCCTTGGATTCTTTTTGATGTTGCCAGTCGCTTTCTTGATTGCATTGATTTGGCCGAAAGTCCAAGCTGGCATTGGGTCCATGCAAGGGTTTCTAGCAAGTGCTGGGGTCTTTGGGGTCTGGCTCTATACTTTCTTAGAGCGAATATTGATCCCCACGGGTCTTCATCATTTCGTGTATACCCCCTTTGTTTTTGGTCCTGCTGTCGTCGAAGAAGGAATCTCCAAATACTGGATGGCACATTTACAAGAATTTGCCCAATCCACCAGACCATTGAAAGAGCTTTTCCCTGAAGGGGGCTTTGCTTTACATGGCAATTCTAAGATCTTTGCTGCACCGGGGATCGCTGCTGCTTTTTATTTCACAGCCAAGCCTGAGAATAAAAAGAAAGTCTTAGCGATTTTGATCCCTGCCACTTTAACTGCCGTTTTAGCTGGTATCACTGAGCCATTGGAATTCACCTTCCTCTTTATCTCACCACCCCTCTTTGCGGTGCACGCTGTTTTAGCAGCGACCATGGCGGCAACGATGTTTGCCTTCGGGGTCGTTGGAGATATGGGGGGCGGCTTGATCGATCTGTTAGCGAAGGTCTGGATTCCGCTATTTCAAAATCATCGCAGTATGATCTTCACGCAGTTGGTGATTGGGTTAGCCTTTACTGCGCTTTATTTCCTTGTTTTCCGCTTCTTGATCCTCAAATTTAAGTTAGCCACACCAGGACGGGAAGAAAACAATAGCGAAGTCAAACTATACACCAAAAAAGATTACAAAGAAAAACAAGCCAACACTGGAACTCCAGTGATTGCCGGTGCCAATCGCTACACCGAACAAGCCGCAGTCTACTTAGAAGGGTTTGGCGGTCGCGACAATATCGATAAAGTCACTAATTGTGCCACTCGCCTAAGAATCACCGTCAAAGATCAAGACCAAGTGCTGCCAGATGACATCTTTAAAGGCGCTGGTGCCCATGGTGTCGTTCGCAACGGCAACGCCTTCCAAGTGATCGTTGGCCTGGATGTGCCACAAGTGAGAGAACAATTCGAAAAATTATTAGCTGTATCAGACTAAGGAGGAAACAAAAATGAAAAAATTTTCAATCGTGATCGCCGGAGGCGGCAGTACCTTTACCCCAGGAATCGTCTTGATGCTTTTAGAACACTTGGATCGTTTCCCAATTCGCCAAATCAAGTTTTACGACAATTTGGAAGAACGACAAGAAAAAGTGGCACAAGCTTGCGAGATTTTATTGAAAGAACGCGCACCCGAAATCAGCTTTTTAGCAACTACTGATCCCGAAACCGCGTTTCAGGATGTCGATTTTGTAATGGCGCATATCCGAGTTGGCTTGTATGCGATGCGCGAAAAGGATGAAAAAATCCCTTTGAAATATGGTGTGGTCGGCCAAGAAACTTGTGGTCCTGGCGGGATCGCTTATGGGATGCGTTCTATCGGCGGTGTATTGGAGTTAGTCGATTATATGGAAAAATATTCCCCTGATGCGTGGATGTTGAATTATTCCAATCCTGCAGCGATCGTCGCAGAAGCGACTCGTAAATTGCGCCCTGATGCTAAGATCATTAATATTTGTGATATGCCAGTGGGAATCGAAGAACGGATGGCGCAAGCGATCGGTTTAGCTTCTCGCAAAGAATTGGTCGTTCGCTATTATGGCTTGAATCACTTTGGCTGGTGGACAGATATACGAGACAAAGCTGGCAATGACTTGCTGCCGCAGATCCAAGCGCATGTAGCAAAATACGGCTATTCATTGCCAGAAGAAATCGAAGCGAGCCAACATGCTGATGCCAGCTGGATGCACACCTTTGCCAAAGCAAAAGAAGTGTACGAGGTTGATCCATCCACTTTGCCAAATACCTACTTGAAGTATTACTTTTTCCCTCAAGATGAAGTGGCGCACACCAACCCATCTTTTACACGGGCAAATGAAGTCATGGCTGGTCGCGAAAAACACGTCTTTGGTGAATGCCAACGCATCGTAGAAAACCAGACAGCGACTGACACCACGCTTGAAGTGGATGAACACGCCAGCTACATTGTTGACCTTGCACGAGCGATTGCTTATAACACGCAAGAACGAATGCTGTTGATCGTGCCTAACGAAGGAGCGATCGTCAACTTTGATGAACAGGCAATGGTGGAAGTGCCTTGTATCGTCGGCAGTAACGGGGCAGAACCAATCACACAAGGCAAGATCCCTCGCTTCCAAAAAGGATTGATGGAACAACAAGTCGCCGTAGAAAAATTAGTCGTGGAAGCTTGGGCAGAGGGTTCTTACCAGAAGCTGTGGCAAGCACTGATTCTTTCAAAAGTGGTCCCAAATGCCCGTGTAGCCAACGAATTACTCGATGAATTGATCGAAGCAAATCAAGCCTTTTGGCCAGAATTACACTAGCCAGCGTTCTTCGCCTCCCCTCCTGGCTTTTCAGCTATACTTAATCAATAAGGAGGGGTTTTTGTGAAATTACAGTATTTGATTCAACAGCACCAAGCAGAGTTAAGTGAACTTGATCGTGGCATTCTGAACTATATTCTTTCCCACGGCGATACCGTTCTATCTATGGGGATCGTCGAGCTATCCGAGCAGGTTCACGTCTCAAAGTCATCTATTTTACGGTTGACGAAAAAACTTGGTTTTTCTGGCTATTCCGAGTTCAAATATTTTCTACGGCATCAGCAAGAACAGGCAACAACGATTTCGCAGCAAAAAACGATTTTTGAAAAACAACAAGAGGATATTTTCGCCACCCTCAACTATGTAAAAACGGTAGACTTAGCTGTCCTCAACCGCTTGTTTGACCGCAGCAAAACCATCTACTGCTACCCAACTGGGTTTTCCCAAAAGAAAGCACTGGAGGAGTTTTCCAAAATGATGCTTTCTATGGAAAAACGAGTGATCGTATTGCCGAACAAAACGGAATTTGATATGGTCATGCCGATGATCACTGCCGAAGATTGTGTGATCATCGCCTCACTCAGCGGCGAAACAGAAAACGTCAAAGAGAATCTGACGACTTTTGCGATTCGTCAGATTCCCGTTTTGACATTGAGTGCGCCAGGAGATAATTATTTTGCTCGCCATTCAACGTTTCACCTGACCTATTATTGCGATTTTTTTCAAATCGGTCGCAAGAAAATCCCTAGCCAGTCTTTGATCGGACTGAGCTGCTTGATTGATTATTTGATCCGTTCCTACGGACTATTCACTTTACAGGAGGGCAACCATGACTAAACGAAAATGGGCGTTTCCATTGATTTTACTGAGTTATTGGCTTTTGATCGCCGGTGCTTACTATCTTTATCTTTCCTTGACTGCCTTCAACCATGGGATGACCTTTGCCCAGTACCTCAACTCGCAACCGTTAGCCGCTTTAGGGGTCTTGTTAAGTAGTCTCCTTTTGCTGCAAGGGGCTTGCCTGTACTTTATTCAACGGTTTTCCATGAGTAAAAAAGGCCTTTTGGGACAGTATTTATTCCTGATCTTCTTCCAGCAGTTACTGACAGCGAATGTCATCGGCGCAGGACTCGTCTTTTTTACAAGAAGAAGTCTTTCGAGTCAGGAGGAAAACGCAACCTGGGGCGAAAAGAGTTTTACCTATGGGACATTAGCATTCATTCTTTTATTGAGTTTATTCTTTTTCCTCCTTGTTCGATCAGCGATTTAACTTCCCCAAAAAGAAAAGCAGTGCCGGTTGGCACTGCTTTTTGCTGTCGCTCATGTTAGTTTGGATCTGTTTTTGAAGCAAAAACCACTTTGATTCCAAAGTGATCGCTGACGATTGGAGTACGCGTTCCGTCAAAAACGACTTCATATTCCGTTGCTTGCAGGTCTTTTGATGCAAAAACATAATCGATCCGCAACGCTTCTCGATTGTCTTGCCAGCCATCAATGGCTTTAACGACAGAGGCTTCCCCAATCGTTTCGGTAGCCGTTAAAAAGCTGTCTTGCAGCTGTAAGGAGCTGTCAAGGACGAGTTGATGACCAGAACTGGCCGCATCGTTGTTGAAATCTCCTAGAATCAATAAGGTATCTGCCCGTTCTGCTAAAAATGCTTCTGTCTGTTGCCACTCGTAGGCAAATTTACCGTCTTGCCACCAAGAAAAGTGACAGCTAACGACTTGTACGATCTGCCCATCGGCTTCAGTCACGCCGCTCAGGTTTTTGCGCGTGGTATGATCCCAGACATCCGTGGCTTGTGAAGCAAGATATTCTTTGGCAATGATGGGCTGTTTGGACAATAAGGCATTGCCTTCGTGGTAAATGTCATATCCTACGTGACTGTATGTCCATGACCAATAGTAGTCACAGTCTAACAGTTGCAGTTCTTCCACTAGGCGTAAAGCAAAATTGTCCTCCTTGATTTCCACCAGCGTATCTGTCGGGCAATAAAGCCCATCAGGAACGATGGTTTGAGCAGCAATCGTTTGGTTGACTTCTTGCAAGGCGATGATGTCATAGTCGCCTGTTGCAATTTCTTGTGCGATCATTTTGCATTTTTCTAGCTGATTTTCTTCTAACCAGCTATGGGTGTTCAAAGTTAATACCTTCATGAATAAGGCTCCTTCTCTCGATTTGCTTGTACGATTCCTTTTAAAAATAAAAGAGAGCGGGTCAACAAAAGAGTCGACCCGCTTGTCATTTTATTATAGTTTTACGATTCCAACAACTGCGGCTGCTTGTTGCTTGCCGATTTGGGTCAATTCAAAGGAATCGATTTGATCGCTGTTGGTCAACACTACAACGATGGTGATGTCTTTGCCAGCAGCACTTACTGCAGCTAGATCCATCTCCGCTAACTTGTCACCGACCGCCACTTGTTGACCTTCAGTGACAGCTACCGTAAAGGGGGCACCGTTTAAGTCAACGGTATCTAACCCCATGTGAACCAATACTTCGATGCCTTCGTCAGAAAGCAAGCCGATCGCATGTTTCGTTGGGAAGATGTTGGTGACTTTCCCGCTGATTGGTGCGACAACTGTCGTCTGCTCTGGACGTATACCATAACCGTCACCCATCATTTTTTCCGCAAACACTTGGTCTTTGACAGAGGTGATCGGCATCACTTCTCCAGTGGCAACGGCAGCTAGTTCAGCTGTCACGCCTTGGCTTTGATGGGTAGTGCTTTCTACGGGTGCTTGACTAGCAGTCGGTTCGGGAATCGTGACACCAGAATCTAAGATATCTTGAATGTCTGATTTTAAGACATCTGCTTTCGGTCCATAGACTGCTTGCACGCCATTGTCTTTTACGATCAAGCCTAACGCCCCTGCGGCTTTCCACGCTTTTTCATCGCCGACCGCTTCTCGATTTTTCACAGAAACTCGTAAACGGGTCATACATGCATCAACGTCGGCGATATTTTCACGTCCCCCTAATAAATGAATGATTTTCACGACTTGCGAATCTGGGTTCAAGTTGCCATCCGCCGAAGCAGTTGCTGGCGCATCGCTGGCCCCTTCTGTTTCATAGTTGCCGTTTCTGCCTGGTGTTGCAAAGTTGAATTTTTTGATCAAGAAGTTTGCCAAGAAATACATCCCGACACCAAAGACGATGGTCACTAACACAAAGTTGATCAAATCCTGTCCTAAGCCGGCATTGATCGCCATTGGGGTACGGGTCAACAACTCGATATTCCCAAAAGAATGGACCCGTAAGTTGACGATATCCGCCATCGCAAATGCCGCCCCTTGTACGACTGCATAAACGATGTAAAGCGGTACGGCAGCAAACATAAACATGAACTCCAACGGTTCTGTTACCCCTGTCAAGAAGACAGCGATGGCAGCTGATAAATACATAGAGGTATATTTGTGCCGTTTGTCCGCATCGACATTGCGGTACATGGCATAAGACAAGCCCATCAAGATCCCAGATGAACCAATCATTTGTCCAACTTTAAAGCGGGCAGGAACAAAGTTTTCCAATAAAAATTGATATTGTGACGTATCGCCAGCATTGCGCATATTCACTAGATCCGTTGCCCAAGCAAGCCATAATGGGTCTTGTCCAAAGACTTGGGTGCCGGCTTGTGCCCCAGAAAGAATCGTGTAGGTTCCACCTAATTCGGTGTAATTGATCGGGATCGTCAACATATGATGCAGCCCGAATGGTAAGAGCAGCCGCTCCAAGGTTCCAAACAAGAACGGTGCTAAAACGGGCGCACTTTCTTGTGATTGCGCGATCCATAAACCGAAGTTGTTGATGCCGGCTTGAATGTAAGGCCAAACGATCGATAATACTAATGCGACGACTACTGAACGGGCAATCACCACGAAAGGGACGAAGCGTTTGCCGTTAAAGAAGGAAAGCGCATCCGGTAATTTGCGGAAATTATAGTATTTGTTGTAAGCTGTTGCCCCCACAAAACCGGCGATGATCCCGACAAAGACACCCATGTTCAAAGCAGGTGCTTCTAATACACTAGTAAAGAAACCGTCGATCATGATCTTTGTCCCAAACAACGTATGGGTAAAGGCGCCTTCTTCGGTTAACATCGCGCTCGTCACGCCAAAGATCGAACCAGTGATCCGGTTGATCAAAATAAAGGCGATCCCGGCAGCAAATGCCCCACCAGCTCGCTCTTTAGCCCAACTACCACCAATAGCTAATGCAAATAATAAATGCAGGTTACCAATAATTGCCCAACCAATGTTTTCAATGACGCCTCCTGTGGTGATCAAGAATGCCCAGTCGGCATTAATCATTGGGATCGTTTTCCCAATACTGATCATCAAACCAGCGGCTGGCATAACAGCGACAACCACCATTAGCGCTTTTCCGAATTTTTGCCAAAATTCGAAGCTCAATAATTTTTTCATCTTCCTTCTTCCTTCCCTGAATCGATTTACGCAATCGGTTTCTTAATAATTTCATTCTAACGGAGAAAAAAGATTTTGTAAACCCAGAAATATCAAAAGGGATTCTATTCGCTTTTCCACCTTTATATAACTGAATCTTTCTTTCTCGATGTTTCCTAATAGGAAATTCTTTAAACGCAACAACTTTCACTTGACGATGCAATCGTTTGCGCTTATGATAGAGATATCAAAAAGATTCTGGAGGGACTTTCATGAAAAAAATCCAACGATTGTTCGAGATCGATCCATGGAAAATCGCGACATCTACCTTAGATAAAGAAAATCGTCGACTGCAAGAGTCGCTAACAAGCATCGGGAATGGCTACATGGGAATGCGCGGCAACTTTGAAGAACAATACAGCGGCGATCATCACTTAGGTACCTATATCGCAGGTGTCTGGTACCCAGACAAAACCCGTGTTGGCTGGTGGAAAAACGGCTATCCTGACTATTTTGGCAAAGTGATCAATGCGGTCAACTTTATTGCAATGGACCTATTTGTCAATGACCAATTAGTCGACTTAGCAAAAATCAGCCCAAGTGATTTCCGTTTAGAACTAGACATGGAAACCGGGATTTTACGCCGCAACTTTACTGTCACTTTGGCAGGTGCAACGGTTAAATTCTCTTTTGAACGCTTCTTGAGCATCGTAAAACGTGAACTTGCCCTCATTAAGATGGATGCTGAGATCATTGAAGGCGACGCTGAGATTAAAGTCGTTTCTAAACTAGATAACAACGTCCATAACGAAGACAGCAACTACGACGAACGTTTCTGGGAAGAATTGGCTCATGGCCAAACCGAAACCTTCCATTACTTGACCACTCGGACTGTAGAAAATAATTTTGACATTGAACGCTTCACTGTCACTTCTGCTATGCGTCATAGCCAAACACCGACTGATTCCGTGAAAAGCGAACTTTGCGTCGCTGATACCTTTGCCTTTTCTGGGGCAGCCGGTGACACCTTCTCATTGATCAAAGAAGTCTTGATCATTACGAGTCGTGATGTTCCCGCTCATGATCATCCAGCAAAAGTCACCGAATTAGGCACTTTATACAAAGCAGATTATGATGCGTTGCGTGCAGAACAAGTCGCTGCTTGGAAAGCCCGCTGGGATTTAGCCGATGTGATCATTGAAGGCGATGCTGCGGCGCAACAAGGGATTCGTTTCAACCTGTTCCAATTGTTTTCAACCTATTATGGCGAAGACGAGCGCTTGAACATCGGACCGAAAGGCTTTACTGGTGAAAAATATGGCGGTGCGACTTACTGGGATACCGAAGCCTATGCAGTCCCATTGTATTTGGCATTAGCAAAACCAGAAGTGACCCGCAACTTGTTGAAATACCGTCACAACCAATTGCCGCAAGCCCATATCAATGCGCAAAAACAAGGCTTAGCAGGTGCCCTTTACCCAATGGTGACCTTCACTGGGATCGAATGCCACAATGAGTGGGAGATCACTTTCGAAGAAATTCACCGAAACGGTGCCATCGCTTATGCCATCTACAACTATACGAATTATACTGGCGATACAAGTTACCTGAAAAAAGAAGGATTAGAAGTGTTAAGCGCGATTTCACGTTTCTGGGCAGATCGTGTCCACTATTCAAAACGTCAGCAAAAATACATGATCCATGGCGTCACTGGACCAAACGAATACGAAAACAACATCAATAACAACTGGTACACCAATAAAATGGCTACTTGGGTCTTAGCTTATACCTTAGCCAGCTATGAAGCCTTCAAAGACGAAGCGGCTGTCACGATCTCTGACGAAGAGCAAGCCAAATGGCAAGACATCATCGACAATATGTACTTCCCAGAAGACCAAGAGCTTGGAGTCTTCGTCCAGCATGATACCTTCTTAGACAAAGACTTGATGCCCGTTTCCGATCTTGATCCAAAACATTTACCATTGAACCAAAATTGGTCGTGGGATCATATCTTGCGCTCTTGCTTTATCAAGCAAGCCGATGTTTTGCAAGGGATCTACTTCTTCGGTGATCAATTCAGCAAAGAAGAAAAACAACGGAACTTTGATTTCTATGAGCCGATGACAGTGCATGAATCTTCCCTTTCCCCAAGTATTCATGCGATTTTGGCAGCGGAATTAGGCATGGAAGAAAAAGCGTTGGAAATGTATGAGCGGACTGCTCGTCTTGATTTGGACAATTACAACAATGATACCGATGATGGCTTGCACATCACTTCTATGACCGGCAGCTGGTTAGCGATCGTTCAAGGCTTTGCTCAAATGAAAACCGATCACGACCACTTAGGGTTTGCGCCATTCTTACCTAAAACGTGGAGCCGCTATGCCTTCCACATCAACTATCGTGGACGTCTGCTCTTTGTTTCCGTCAATGAGTCAACGGTGACTTTGAAAAAAATCAGCGGTGAGGCATTGCCAATCAAGGTTTATGGCAAAGACTATGTTTTAGAAGACGAAATCAGTACAGCGATCAACTAAACAAGCCTTCTGAAAGAAGAAATGTCTGCATTTCTTCTTTCTTTTGATTGGCTCTACCCTTGTGCCGACACTTTGTGATACTATAAGCTAAAAAAGGAGGGAAATCAGTGAGCATTACGGTCAAAGATGTCGCCAAAAAGGCTGGCGTCGCTACATCCACGGTTTCTCGTGTCGTAAACGATCATCCCAGCATTTCTGAAGATACCAAGAAGAAAGTGCGCAAAGTAATGGCAGAAATGGGCTATGTCCCCAATCTTGCAGCTCGAAATCTCGGCAAACAGATATCCAGTGCCATCGGCGTGATCTTGCCGCCTCTTGATTCGAAAGAACGACTAGGAAACCCCTTTTATTTAGAAACGATCGAAGCCATCAATGAAGAGGCCCGCCATCATCAAATGACGGTTGCCGTTGCCTCCGCCCGTGACTTTGCTACATTACTAAAAAACGTGGAACGGATGCACCTGCAAAAACAAGTAGATGGCTTTATCTTGGTCTATTCCGATGAAAAAGACCCCATCATCGATTATCTGGTCGAAAAAGAAGTCCCCTTTACCTTGATTGGTCAGCCATACAGCAATGAAGACAAAATCGTTTTTGTCGATAATGACAACCAGTTGTTAGGCAAGCAAGCAACCGAGCATCTGATCGCCCAAGGGCATACGAAGATTTTATTTGCTACTAATACGACCCATGAAAATCTGTATTTCGAACGTTTTTTCGGCTACCAAAAAGCCATGATGCTGGCAAATCTCCCCTTTTATCCAGCATTGACCTTTGAAAAAGCGGAAGATTACGTCACGTTCGAAGAAACGATCAAAGAATCCCAAGCAACGGCCATCGTCGTGATCGATGATCTGTTCGCTGTGCGGATCATTCAATTAGCGACGATGTATGGCTACAAAGTCCCCGACGATTTATCCATCATCAGTTTCAACAATTCGATCTTTGCTACTTTGACACATCCGTATTTGACTAGTATCGATATCAACGTGTTGTCCTTAGGAAAAATCGCTACCGAACGGCTGATGGCGCAATTGAATCATGAAGATTCAAACGGCGTACAGCTGGTCGTACCACATAAGCTGATCAAACGAGAAACAGTCTTGAACCGCAACCAGTTGAACTGATCCGCTGTGTCTGGTCCACTTCCCCCACACGCAAAAGCACCCGCTGTCCCTAGGGATAGCGGGTGCTTTTCATATTTTTATTTATACTCTTTGCTTTCCAGGCGGAACAATGGACTCATTGGTGTATTTTCGTGAATGCGGCGAACGGCTTCCCCCATCAATTCAGCACAAGAAATGTAGTGCAGTTTTTCTGGATGGCGTTCTTCGCTGGTCCAACAAGAATCGGTGACACAAATCCTTTCAATCGCTGATTGATCCAAAATTTCTTTAGCTGGCGGCGAAAGTAAGGCGTGAGACACACAAGCATACACTTCGCTGGCACCAGCTTCCTTCAACAAGTCTGCCGCTTTTGCCAATGTATGGCCGGTATTTAAAATGTCATCAACTAAAATACATTTTTTCCCAACGACATCACCAATCACATAGCCGCCATCGGCTTCATCTTGATCGACGATCGCGATCGCTGTATCTAAGTATTCTGCCAAACTACGGGTCCGTTGGACACCGCTGTTTTTTGGTGAAACAACGACATAGTCGTCACCAGTCATTTTTTGTTCGCGATAATAATGGGCAAACAATGGGATCGTAAAGAGATTATCCACTGGGATGTCGAAAAATCCTTGAACTTGGACGGCATGCAGATCAAGCGTCAAGATCCGAGAAGCCCCTGCTTCCACCAGCATATTGGCAATCAATTTTGCAGTAATCGGCTCATGCGGGTTGGCGGTTCGGTCTTGCCGCGCATATGCGTAATAAGGCAAAACGACATTGATGGTCTTCGCACTAGCCCGTTTCATCGCATCGATCATGATCAGCAACTCTAAATAATGATCATTGACGGGTTCATTCGTCGATTGAATGATATAAATATGGTCGCCCCGCACACTTTCTTCAATATTGATGGCAATCTCTCCATCACTAAACTGTGTCACTTTTGACTTCCCTAGTTCTGTACCGAAAACTTTCGCAATGTTTTCTGCTAATGGTAAATTTCCATTTAAACTAAAAATTTTCAACGAACTATCTTTATAACTTTCGCCCATGATTGCCTCCAATGAATGTGGTTGTTTTCTTCTATTCTAGCACAAAGTGACTGTTTTTTTAACCGTCTCGTTCAAGGAAGTGTGACGGTACCGTTTACCCAACTGGCGGGAATTACTTTTTTGTAGTTGCCCCAGTTGTCATGAACTTTAAAATAGCGTTCTCCGCTGGCGGTTTCGGCGTAGGCGTAAGCCACGACCCAATGATTGCCATATGTGCTGCCTAAAGGCTTCAAAATACCGATGATCACCGGTTTGCCTTCGTCGATTCGTTTGCACGCTCGATGCCAACCGCCAACAACGGTCGCACGTCCGCGGTAAGGCAATTGGAATTGATCGAAAAACCGAGTCAAACCATGACTGACTTGCCAAGCGATCGTCGGCAACCCATGAGGCTGAATCAGCACACGCAGCATTTCCGTCACTACTGTCAGATCCCGCTGTTTTTTTCGACGAAACGCTTTCGGGATGATCGTTTCATCGATGTAATCTTGATAGTAGGCCAAAAAGACGGCTGCCGCATAGGTGCCGCATAAATACCCTGAAGGAGTGACCCACTGCTTATACGGACGAAACCGCTCTTCGGCGATCCCTTTCCACTCTACTTGTTCCATCTCGTTCACCTGCCTTTTTTCTTATTATACCTTAGATTCTCCTCCTACTTGGATCAAAACCCTTTTTCGTCTAGAAAACTTTTCTTTGCGTCCTTACAGATTTTGTTTCATAATAGTAGAAAGCGAGAGGAGCGAAAGACATGACAACCTTGTTAAAAGATGATTTTTATGACTATGTAAATGGCGAGTGGCTGGAGACCGCTGTTATTCCAGCAGATAAACCCGCTACGGGTGGATTCCAAGATCTCGTTGACGGAATCGATTCCTTAATGATCGCAGAATTTGAAAATATGGCACACGATCCCCATGCTACGCCAAAAGGCCGCATGAAGGATGCTGTGGCTTTTTACCGCTTAGCCAGCGATTTTGCCCAACGAGAGGCAGCTGGCGCTACTGAAGCAAATGCACTATTAGCAAAAATCGAAGCGTTGCGTTCTTATGAGGAATTGAATCAGCAACTGGCAAGTTTCGTTTTAGATGGCATTGCCTTGCCTTTCCAACTGGATGTCGATGCAGACATGAAAAATGCGCAAATGAATACTTTGTCGGTCTATCCGCCTGCTACTATTTTGCCGGATAAAACCTATTACACAGAAAATCCCCAAGCAGGCGAAATGCTGCAAGTCTACTTTGAGATGGCCGTCAACGTTTTAGTTGCTTACGGAAAAGACCAAGCAGAAGCGGAATCGTTGGTAGAGCAAGCGATCGCATTTGATAAATTGATCGCCCCTCACGTCCGCAGTGCGGAAGAAAGTGCGGATTATAGTAAAAACTACAATCCTCGCTCCTTGGAGGAATTTGCAAAGCAAGCTAGCAAGATCGATTTTACACAACTCTTGACAGCCCTTTTACCAGGTACACCAGAAGAGCTGATCGTAACGGAACCCGCTTACTTTGAAGCCTTTGACATTATTGTTTCTGATAGCCATTTTGAACTCTTGAAAGGCTGGATGATCGTCAACCAAAGCTTGCGCTATACTAGCTATCTGAGTGAAGAATTGCGTCAGTTAGGCGGAACCTACAGTCGCTACTTATCAGGGATCGATGAAGCGGCTCCCCAACAAAAAGCGGCTTATTACTTAACGATGGGTCATTTTAGTCAAGTGATCGGTGATTATTATGGACGCAAGTACTTTGGGGAAATGGCGAAAAAAGACGTCAAACACATGGTGGAAACAATGATTGCTGTCTACCAAGATCGTTTGCGCAACAACACGTGGTTAAGTGAAGAAACCCGCCAAAAAGCGATCATCAAATTGAATCGTTTAGGCATCCATGTCGGGTACCCTGATCAAGTTCCTGCTATTTATGATCAATTGCATACCGATGAAGAGAAAAGTCTGCTGGCAAATGCCCTGCATTTCAATCGTTTGTTCCGAGAAGATGGCTTCAAAAAATGGCAGCAGCCCGTGGATCGCGAGGAATGGGAAATGTCCGCCGCTACCGTGAATGCCTACTATCACCCATTTAAGAACGTGATCGTTTTCCCAGCCGCAATCTTACAAGCGCCCTTTTATAGTTTGGAACAATCCACCAGCGCAAATTATGGGGGGATCGGCGCGGTCATTGCTCATGAGATCTCCCACGCCTTTGACAACAACGGGGCAAAATTTGATGAATATGGTAATTTAAACAATTGGTGGACAGAAGAAGATCTGGCCCACTTTGAACGCTTAGCTCAAGCGATGATCGACGAGTTTGATGGCCTGCCCTTTGCCGGCGGTACCGTCAACGGAACATTGACTGTTTCTGAAAACATCGCCGATGCAGGCGGACTAAGCTGTGCGCTAGAAGCAGCGCAAAAAGAAAGCGATGTTTCTTTAACAGACTTCTTCACCAATTGGGCGAAGATTTGGCGTACAAAAGCCAAAGAACAATACCAACAGCTCTTACTGGCGATCGATGTCCACGGACCAGCTAAACTACGGGCCAATATCCAAGTCCAAAATATCGATGAATTTTATACAACCTTTGATATCAAACCTGGTGACCCTATGTATCGTGCACCAGAAGATCGTGTGCAGATCTGGTAAACAAAAGCGCAAGCAGATTTTTCTGCTTGCGCTTTTTCTTCGCCAATTGTTTATTTCTGTAAAGCTTTTTTCATCATACTAATCACAGAATCGAATTGAGAATGCTCATTGACGACTTGATCGGCTTTTTGTCGATTGGGGCGGTCTTTTAGAAAGTCGAAGATTTGGTTTTCATTCTGGATTCCTAGTTTAGCCATAAACTCATCCAAGTTCTGAAAATCTGTATACTTTTGTAAGAAGTCATTGTTCAACAACGCCTTCACATCAAGATTCCCTTTTTGATACGCTTGATAAAGGCTAGTCAGTTCACTGAAACTGAAATTTGCTTTTAATTGATCCATCCATCCCATTTATGCTTCCTCCTTCGCAGAAATGATTTTCGCACCAAGGGTATTTTCAAAATGGCGTAGTGCCCATTCATGTCCGACCGCGTCAAAGCTGGCAACGGTATCTGCATCGATCACCAGTTGGTAGCCTAAATTATAGGCATCCACTGCTGTATGCAAGACACAGATGTCGGTACAAACGCCGGTCAGGTACAATTCCGTGATCCCTCTTTCCCGGAGTCGGATGTCCAAGTCGGTACCACTAAACGCTGAGTAATGGCGCTTGTCGATCCAATAGACATTTGGCGCTTCCTGATAGGTTTCATAAAGCGGGGCTAAACGACCATAAAGATGTCGCCCCGCACTGCCCGCAAGATTGTGGGGTGGGAACAAGCGGTTTTCAGGATGATAGTTGTCTGTTTCCTCATGACGATCAATGGCAAAAACGACATACTCACCGGCTTCGATAAAGGCTTGCGTCCGAGCCACTAAGGCAGCTTCAATCGCTTGCCCAGCAGCACCCGTCGTCAATCGTCCCTCATCTGCAACAAAATCAAACGTATAATCAATGGATAGTAATGCTCTCATGCTTCCTTCCTCCTCTTACGGATCGGCTCTCCTGTTTTTTAAGTTACTTTAATGTTTCAACGAATGCCAAGACCATTTCAGCGGAACGCTTGCCAGCTTCTAAGATAAACTCATCAAAAGAGACGGTTGCTGCGTGGTCGGCGGTGTCGCTGATCGCGCGCACGATTAAGAAAGGAATATTGAATTGCTGCGCAGTCTGTGCGATCGCGGCTCCTTCCATCTCACAAGCCAAGGCATCTGGAAAATGTCCTAAAATCTCCTGTACTTTTTGCGGGTCATGAATAAAGCTGTCACCAGTAACGATCAGTCCCTTTTTCACGGTATGATGGGTCGCTTCTGCGGCTTTCGTCATCTCACTGATCAAATAGCGGCTGGCTTCATAATACAAAGGCATCCCACCAGGCAACTGGCCATATTCATAACCAAAGCCAGTCACATCGACATCAAAATAGGCCACTTTATCTGAGATCACTAAATCCCCTACTTGTAAACCGGCACCGATCCCACCAGCTGATCCAGTATTGATCACCATATTGACCCCGTATTGTTGGATCAGTAAACTAGTGGTGATCGATGCCAGAACTTTACCAATACCTGAACGAACGACGATCACTTCATGATTGCCGATACTTCCTGAAATAAATAGTGCGCCGCCGCGTTCCCAAGAAAGCGGTGAAATCAACTGTTCCCGCAACGTCTTGATTTCTTCCTCCATTGCACCAATAATACCAATTTTCATGTGTTTGCCTCCTGCTTCTCGTTTATTTTTCATCCTTTAAAATGAAAAACAACAGAAATTCCCACGTATCTACTGACGTGTTTTTTCTCCTTTCATGATAAACTAGTTTTGACGAAACGAACAGTTTTTTGTCATTATCAAAGGAGGCACTTATGTCTGAAATTTTCAACGCCATGGCAGCAAAATACGATACCCCTGAACGGATCGCGTTAGCACAATTAGTCACCCAAACCCTTGAACCTTATTTTAAAGACAACCAGCACCAAACTCTGATCGATATCGGCGGCGGTACCGGCCTAGTAAGTCTGCCCTTAGCAGCTTATGTCCAGCACTTAGCCATCTGGGATACTGCCCCTGGCATGATCGAGGTTTCTGAAAAAAAAATCAACCAACTGCAGCTGGCCAATGCTTCTGCAACTGTCCACGATCTGCTGCAAGAATCCTTACAAGCAAAAGCAGACGCTGTGCTGCTATCCCTCGTCTTGCTGCATATTCCTGACACAGCCGCTATGATGGAAAAACTATACGCCTTGCTGCAGCCAGGAGGAACCCTTTACCTAGTGGATTTCCTCAAAAATCCCGCCGTGTCTCACCCGCTGGTTCATAATGGGTTTGACCCTGCTGCATTGACTCAACTGACAGAGGCGATTGGGTTTACCGACCCTTCCTTTACCGTTTTTCATGAAGCGGATCATTTGTTCATGAATCAGCCAGCGGCCATGTTTTTAGCTATTTTGAAAAAGCCGACCGAATAACAAAAAAGCCGCACTTGCAGAAGATGCAGGGGCGGCTTTTTCTTAGTACTAGATGAATCACAACAAAAAGATCGCCAAACCGACGACGACTAACAATAAAGTGACGATCACAATGGCTTTCATTAAAAAACGGTTCAGATCCCGAGATTTCTGGTTCTCACCGGCACGGGTCTTCGTGATTTCTTTGTTTTTCTTGCGCACTTTTCGGTAGTGGTTATCAATTTGTTTTTCTTTTTGTTTCCATTCTTTCTTGCTTTGCTTTTCTACGATTTGCTGATTACGTTCAGACGCCGCTTGTTCTTCTTCGCGTCGGCGTCGAAGTTCACTGCGGGTGATCAATGGTTCTTTAGGCAAGTCCGTTCCTCCGTTTCAATTCCAGCAACTCCCAAAATTGGATCGCAAACACGGTCTTCGCATCACAGATCGTTCCATCAGCGATAGCGGCTTGTGCTTGCTCTAAGCTCAATTCATAGACTTCCAGCACTTCGTCTTCGTCTTGCGGTAAGGGATTTGCCACTTTTTCCAGCTCTTTCGCATAATAGACGTGCAAGATTTCATTCGCAAATCCTGGTGAAAGGTACATAGAAGAAACATGCTCTAGCGTTTTTGCGCGATAGCCAGTCTCTTCTTCCAATTCCCGGGCGCCAGTCAAATCTGGACGTGCGCCTTCTCCTGGATCGATTTTGCCTGCTGGTATCTCTAAAATCACTCGCTCTAATGGCTTTCTGAATTGGCGAACGAACAGCATTTTGTTCTCACTCGTCAAGGCGATCACGGCCACCCCACCTGGGTGGAAGACTAGTTCGCGTTTACTGGTTCCACCATTGGGCAAGGAGACATCATCAACCACCACATCAATGATTTTGCCATGGAAAATTTCATTCCGTTGGATCGTTTTTTCTTCAAAATCTTTAAATTCTAACATCTATCGACACCTAACTTTCCTCATACGTCTTATCTATCAAACACTTTAGCATAATTTAGAAAAAATATCTTCTTAAGAAATAGCAAGAAAGCTTATGAATTTACTAAAAATCGGAAAATCCACCCCAAGTCTGATATTTTTCTTTTAGTGAACATGCTAAAATAAAGATGTCGAATAACCCAATCTACTTGTCCAAGAGATTTTTAGGAGGAGGAAAAATGAAAAAAAACATCTGGCTGATCGTTGGTGCGATCGTCCTCATCAGTATTATTTTTAACGTAGTAGGCGATTCATTTGCGAGCCTATTATTAATCGTCGGTGCGATTTTAGTCTACGTCGGTATCAGAGGACGTAAAGTTCCGGCAGCGGATCCACAAGTTTTGCCTTCTTTAACGAGAGAACGAGAAGCCCATTACTTGAAAAGCGGAATGACTGCTCGTGAGATCGAATTGTTCCGTGAAACGATGAATCAGACGAAACACCAAATCGATAAATACCAAAAAAATATCACTAGCAATAACAAGTTAAAAGCCATTGACTTGCGTCACGATGCCTTGCGTGCCTCAAAAGCTCTTTTCAAAGAACTCGTAAAAGAACCAACTAAACTGCCTTTGGCAAGTCATTTCCTTTATACCCACTTGCCCAATATGGTCGATTTGACCGATAAGTTCATTGAAATCAATAGCCATGAGATCAAAAGTCGTGAGACCTATGATAAAATCGAAGAAAGCACACAAATTATCGAGCAAATGGCTTCCTTGATCGCCAAAGACTACTCCCAATTTGTAGCAGACGATCTTGATGACATGGATATTGAGTTATCCATTGCCAAACAAAGCATAAAACGAGATAATGAATAGGGATAGATTCTGATTGGCAACAAAAAAAGAATCTAAAAAAAAATCTAGCCCAGGCTAGATTTTTTTCGAAAGCAGACAATTATTAGGAGGAGTTATTATGAGTGACACACCAAATCAAGTAAAACCCGTAACGGATACGCTTGACGATTTATTGAACAACCCATTTTCAACCCCTGTCGACACTTTGACCACTACTCAACAAGCGGAGATCAGTCAGCTGAAAGAACAGCAAACAGCACCGCGTTTGATTGACAAATTACCGCCAGAGCGTCAAGCACAGGCCCAAGAATTAGCCAGCAAGATCGATGCAACTGACCAGCAAGCAGTCATCACCTATGGTGCAGCTGCCCAAACCAAACTTGGGGAGTTTTCCCAATCTATGTTGAACCATGTCCAAGCAGCTGATATCGGCCCTGTGGGCGACTCATTGACTGAGTTGATGTATCGCTTGCAAGAAGCCAATCCAGATGAACTGCGTGCAGGTGAAGGCAACTTATTCAAGCGGATGTTTGGTAAAGTAAAACAATCCATTTTTGAAATCACCGCTAAATACCAAAAAATCGGTGCCCAAATCGACAAGATCGCCGTCAAATTGGATAAAGAAAAAGACGGTTTGCTAAAAGACAACCTGATGTTGGAACAGTTGTATCAAAAGAACAAAGATTACTTCGATGCATTGAACATCTACATTGCCGCTGGCGAGTTGAAGATGCAAGAATTGCAAACCAAAATCATTCCTGAAGCCATGAAAAAAGCAGAAGAAACGAATGATCAAATGGACGTACAGATCGCCAACGATTACACGCAATTCCTAGATCGTTTAGACAAACGGACCCATGACTTGCGCTTGGCACGTCAAATCACGATCCAACAGGCACCGCAAATTCGCCTGATCCAAAACACGAACCAAGCGTTAGCAGAAAAAATCCAAGCTTCTGTCAATACAGCGATCCCGCTATGGAAAAACCAAGTGGTCATTGCCTTGACTTTATTGCGTCAAAAAGATGCAGTTACGGCACAGCGCCAAGTTTCTGAGACCACCAATGATCTATTGAAGAAAAACTCAGAAATGTTGAAAGTTTCTGCTATTGAAACAGCGAAAGAAAACGAGCGCGGCATCGTCGACATCGAAACATTGCAAAAAACACAAAACGACCTTGTGGAAACGATCCAAGAAACATTACGGATCCAAAAAGAAGGAAAAGAAAAACGTCGTGCTGCCGAAGTGGAATTGGGTCATCTAGAAGAAGACTTGAAAGACCGCTTATTGGATTTAACTAGCAACAAGTAAATTTCACCTATCAAAAGAGGACTTCCATTCATGGAGTCCTCTTTTTTTGAAAAATTTTATTTAAGTGAAGGCAGCGATCCAATCTCAATGAAATGAAACTTCAAAATGATTGACGCCGTCTTGATCCACCGTCAAACTGATTTGCGCCTGCAGCATTTCTGTGATGGCTTTGGCGATGGCTAAACCTAACCCATAGCCGCCTTCTTGATGATTGCGAGAAGGATCCCCGCGGTAGAAGCGGTCAAAGACATAGGGAATTTTTTCTTCGGGGATCGGACAACCACCGTTGGAGACTTGCAGCACTGTCTTTCGTTGCCGTTCGATTAGGGCCACTGTGACTGTTTCTCCAGCGGGCGTGTATTTCAAGGCATTGTCTACCAATATCATGGTCAATTGCCGCAAGGCTTGCTCATTGCTTTCAAGGCGCACCTGTTTAGCGATCTGTTCCTGATAGTGGATCCCTTTTTCCAGCGCAATCGCCTCCATGCTTTGATAAACACTTTGCACGACTTGACTGGCATCGATCACCGAACGCACCATTTCTTGCTCGGCACTTTCAAATTTGGTCAACAGCAATAAGCTATTTACTAGCTCATCCATCCGTTCGGAACCTAACTGAATGTTTTCCAGCCATTTCATTTGGCTTTCCAAGGTTTCTTCTGGACTGCCAGCTAATACCTCAGCATTGACTTGAATGATCGCCAGTGGTGTTTTCAACTCATGGGAAGCGTTAGAAACAAACTCTTTTTGTTTGCGCCAAGCCAGTTCCACCGGTCGCAAGGCTCGATTGGCCACATAAAAACTAGCGATATAAATACTGGCTAAAGCTAAAACGCCGATGAGCAAAAGCGTGTTTCTTAAGTTGCTTAGACTGGTTTTGTAGTCGGTGACGTCAAAGAACAGCACTTGATAAAATGGCTCGTAATTATTGATACTGGTGGAATATTCCCCTATTGCATCGTAATCGATTGAGTATTGATTGAAAGAAGTCACTAAAAAGAGCGCATACCGCCAATTTCGACCATTCACCTTCACTTCGTTAGGAATCTCCCCTTGTTTCGCCGCTGCATCGACCAAGGCTTCATAAAGCTCGTTTTGATCGACGCTCTCATCAATACTTTGAATCACGACATCCATTTGGCTAATGTCAAGTAGAGCGATCTCTCTGAGCTCACTGGTACTATTCGTGATGGTCAACATCATTGGATACTCAGGCTCTGTCAGTGATTGCCGCACTTCCTCCTCATCCAAAGGTACCGCAGCTAGGGTGTTTGCTTCTTGCGAGATCAATGATTGGATCTCGTTTTCAATTTGGGTGGCATTCAAAATATAGATAAAGGTAAAGGCACCTAAGACAATGATTGAGATCAACGCCATATTGAACCACAGCATTTTATTTCGCAATTTTTTTAACATGGCGGCTCCTTGCTCTGCAAAATATACCCCGCATTGCGGATCGTGCGAATGCCGATATCCGCTTCAAGCAGCGTCAGTTTTTTCCGCAGCAAAGACACATAGATTTCAACGCGGTTTTCTTCCACATCGGGATCAAAGCCCCAAATTTTATTGATGATGGTTTCTTTTGATAAAATCACTTTAGGTCTGGCTAAAAATAGCTCCATCAGTTTCATTTCTTTGGGTGACAGCACCACTTGATTGCTAGGCGTGGCTAACTGCAGCTCATTACGATCTAAGCCCACGTTGCCAAAGGCTAACTGGTCTTCTTGATAATCCAAATCTTTTCTTCTGCCTAGCGAACGAATCCGTGCCAGCAACTCTTTCATTTGAAAGGGTTTCGTCAAGTAATCATCTGCCCCTGCATCCAAGCCGAGTACTTTGTCATCGACTTCGCTTTTGGCCGTCAACATAATGATCGGCGTGCGAATATTTTGCTTGCGTAACGTCTTTAGCAATGTGATCCCATCGATTTTTGGCAGCATGATATCCAAAACGAGAATGTCATATACACCACTCGCTGCATAATCTAATCCGGTTTCGCCATCATACGCCAAATCAACGGAATAATGTTGTTTCTTCAATAAGCTGGCAACCGCTTCTGCGATCGATGGCTCATCTTCTACGAATAAGATCCGCATCGGTCAGTCCCCCTTTTACACTCATCATTTCTTTTTCAATCACTTTTCAGTAAGCACAATCATTCCTATAGACTCATTCCAATTGTTCTCCAATAAAAGGTTCTGTTGAAACGATCCGCATGTGTACACTTGTTTGATGAATCCACATGTGTAGCAACAATGCTACCATACCGCTTAGTAAAAACACAAACAGCTTTTTCCTAAGGTCTTGAAAATTCTCTTGATGACGCATGGGTTTCCTCCTTTTGCAGGTTGACTAAAAAAGAAAGCGACTATTCAGAATCAGATGCCGCTGGGGCTGTCTGATTGCCTAAGCTGATATCGAAGGTAATCGTATCTTCTAACGGTAAAAACTGATTGAACTTGCTCATCCCCACGATTGTCCCGTAGGGTTCTGCTGAATTGACATAACGGACTTGATAGCTGATGTTCGCCCCTTTTGAACGGAATTCATCAAAGAAGAGTTTTTGCAGATCCCCTTCAAGGATCTCGCTTCGACGGTAATCTTTGATATAAGGTTGACCTGCCGAATAGACGACTTCAATGCCTTGGTCATCTTTGCTGGTTAAGACGGTCCCGGCGGTCTCACTTTGCGAGATCAATTGTCCATAGGGCAGACTCTGAGTAAACTGCATCCGCATCCGCACAGTGACACCCTCAACAGCGGCCTGGGCATCATCTGGTAAAATCGGTGAAAAGTCTGGTACGGTGACCCCTTTCCCTAGGGAAATCGTTACTTGAAACGCATCCCGTTTCGCGATTTTTTCTTTTGGTGCCACGCTTTGTTCAATGACCTTGCCTTCTTCCACAGTATCCGAAGCCTGTTCTTTGACTTCAAGCTCCAGCTCATGGGCTTTCCCCCATGTTTCTACCTCTGCACGGGTTTTATCACTAAAGTCTGGTACTTCAATATCTTTTTCAAAGGTTTCTTCGCCTTTGGAATAAAAGACTCGTCCGACATCTCGACGATGATAGTTCTCTCGTGAGACTTCTTTATTGGTAAATTCTACTCGAATCGGTGCTTTTTCCTCGATCTCATCGTGGTATTCATCGACGATCGTCAAATTGCTTGCTTGATTTTTTTCGATCCACTCTGCTGCCTCGTCCCTCGTCATTTCCATAAAGTCTGGCAATGCCAATTTCTCTTCTGGATCAGGTCCTTGGCTCACGGTTAGATGCAGGGTGCTTCTTTTTCTGACTCGACTTCTGGCGGCTTCTGCTTGGGCGATCACTTGATTGGCTGGGGCTTCATCATAGGCTGGTGTGACATCAACCGCAAGATCATGTTCCGCTGCCCATTCTCTGACCTCTGAGATCTCTTTGTCCACAAAGTTATCCAACCGGACATACGCCAATTGGAAAAATAAAAAGCCGCTGAGTATAAAGAGTCCAAGCAAGGCAGCTAACCCTAGCAGTCGTTTTTTTCGCCGCTTCTTTTTGAAGGAGGGATCATGTTCGATCCCCTCTTCTAAAGAAGCTGAACCTTTTTCTTTGCGGGAAGCACGGGAAGAAGGTACTTCGGCTGCTGCTGATCCCTTGTCTGGCTGTTTCGGTTCTTCTTCAAACTTCGATAAAAAATCACTCATAGGCCGTCAACGCACCTTTTTTTAAGTAAAAAGTCTGATCTGACTGCTTGGCGATCTCGGTCGAATGGGTCACTACGATGATGCACTTGTTGTGGATCGCCGCTAGTTCTTTAAAAATATCCACGATTTCTTGTTCCATGCCTTCATCCAAATTCCCGGTAGGTTCATCGGCTAAAATGATATCAACGTTGGTCGCTAAAGCACGAGCGATGGCGACCCGCTGCTGTTCCCCACCGGAAAGCTGATTGACGAAACGATCGGCTTTCGTGGAATTGATGCCGATATAGTCCAGCAAACGATACGCAATTTGATCATGCTGATCCGGGAGTTTGTTGTCTGAAATCGCCATCGAAACAAGGACGTTTTCTAAAGCCGTCAAATAAGGGATCAAGTTGTAACTTTGAAAAATCAAACTGATTTTGTTGCGGCGATATTCTTCATAACCGATCGTTTTGATATTTTTTTCTTCAAAAAACACTTCCCCATCGGTTGGCTGATCCAATGCACTGATCAAGGAAAGAAAAGTGGTCTTTCCTGAGCCTGATTTTCCTAAGATCGTGTAAAATTTGCCTTTTTCAAAGGAGATATTGGTTTTATCTAAAATTTTCCGGCGATTCTCGCCATCTTGGTAGTAATACGTCATGTCTTTTGTTTCTAAAATTGCCATGTTCATCGCTCCTTACAGCATGATTTTTTTCGGATTCAACCGTAAAATATACAACAGCGGCACCACTGCCGAAAGCAAGATCGTCACGATCCCAGTCGCTAAAAAGGCGATCACATAAGATAAGGTATATTGAACGCGAAACGCCTCGTTGATCGTCGCTTGGTCGATTTTCGGTGCACCCACAAAGAATTGTTCCATCCCTGTCTGGTTTGCCTCTAGCATACTGCTGGTTAACAAAGATTCAGAAACCATCTTGCCCAGCATATTCCCTGTAACCAAGGAGATCAGCATTGCACTGACACCAATCAACAGGAGTTCGATCACAATCTGTGCAAACACGTATTTCCGGCGTTCCCCTAACGAAAGGTAGATACCTAACTCATATTTACGATCTCGGGTAAACAAGACAATGATCAAGGAGATAATAATCAAGGAAGCAATCACCGCAATCACTACGACATACGAGGAAATTTGTGATAAGCGATTCATACTGGTTCCCACACGGTCATACTCATCCGTAGAAGCATTGACCTTATAGCCATTTGGCAAGAGTGGTGTCACCTCTTGTTTGAATTGTTCTGCATCTTCTGGTTGATTCAAAATAAATTGCGGGGTAAAGAAATCCTTATCAGAACCAGGATCTGTCGCTGGAAATGCCGCTTGTTGCCCCGCACGTTCCTCTTCAACAATCGTTTTCACAGCATCATTTGGCATATAGATACGATTGAAGGGACTATCATCAAAAAAGGACGAACTCGAATTATCATTTTTTTCATTCGCTTTTTCTAAATTTGTGTTTTTAAAGATCCCGACGATTTCAATTGGGTAATCATTGCCTTTTTGTTTCTCTGTCTCTTCACCAGACGAATAGTCGATAAACTGTCCATCTAAGACCATGGTGTCACCGACGGCTAAGCCGTTTTCCTGAGCCAACTCTTCAGAAATCAACCCCACACGTTTTCCGGTACGCTGTTCCTCTTCAGTGAAGAAGCGTCCCTGTGTTAAATTCACCGTACCTTCTTCAAAGTCTAGCGGCTTTAAGAGATTGGTTCCTGCCAAATGGATCAAGGAAAGCATGCCCCCAACGATCATGACATTGTCATCATCTTCTTGACGACTAAAACGATAAGGTTTGAAGTTTTCAACAGCAATCGATGCTTCTCGCAAATAGTCATACTGTTTGACTTCCGAGCGCTCGCCAATTTGTTTGATCAGCTCCTCCGGCAGCGGCTGAATCTCCTCCATACTTGCGCCGCCCTCACTATTTGCCATCAAGGATTCATAGTCGATATCGATCGTTGCGAGGGAACCTAATTGGTTTTTGATCTGCTTTTCGACATTTTGAGTCGACTGATTGACCGCAATTGCGCCAGCGATCACATTTCCTAAAATTAGAATAACAGCAAACAATATTGCAGATTTTCCTCGCTTTCTCGTCACACTCAGCCATGCCCGTTTCATATAATTCAATTGCCAACATCCTCTCTTTTTTTCTCTAACAAAAGCATACTGGATGAACCTTTAGCGAATCTGTCATTTGGAAAATTTCTCAAAAAAGCAGATTCATAGAGGACTTTTGATCAAGAAAGACTGTCATTGCAATGATCAGCACCAGAAATGACCACTATTTGAATAACAAAAAAAGCCTCCTAAAACGCTGCTTATAGGAAGCTCGGCTATATTTACATAAAAAAAGACAAAAACCGCATCCGGGTCTTTGCCTTTTCACAATCCTATTCGTCAATTTTCTCATTTAATTCGCTGTTACGATAGCCATATACAAAATAGATCGCGATTCCGATCACTAAGGAGATCCCAAAAACGATCCAGGTCGCCGTTTGTAGACGGGTCATCAAGAAGAGACAGCTGGCAACGGACAACAAAGGCAATAACGGTACCAGTGGTACTTTGAATTCGCCTTTAGCAGGTGGGCCCATCATCTTCCGCAGCTTGATGATTCCTAAGGACATTAAGATCATATACGACAATGCCGCAATGTTGGTCAATTCTGCCAAGATATTCAATGGGAAAGCTGCCGCAAAGAAGAAAGCAAAAACACCCGCGATGTAGGTCGCTTTCTTTGGTGTTTGATGCTTTGGATCAATGGCTTGCATCGCTTTTGGCAATAACCCATCTTTACTGATGGCATATAACAGACGCGCCAAGGAGTACATCATAGCGATCGTCACTGTTAATAAGGTCAAGATCGCACCCACAGAAATGATTGATCCGACAACCCCATGACCGACATAACGCATCGCAAAAGCTACCGGATCATTGACTCCTAATTCAGCAAACGGAACGATTCCCGTCATGATCAGTGTGACAATGATATAAAGGACAGTTGCGATCGCAATGGAACCAATGATTCCTCGAGGGACATTTTTCTTGGCATCTTCGACTTCTTCCGCCGCCATTGCGACGGCATCAAAGCCAAGAAAAGCAAAGAAAACTAACGCTGCACCATTAAAAACGCCTGAAAAACCAAAGGGCATAAAGGGCTGCCAGTTGTCTGGTTCCACGAAAAAGGCACCAAAGACGATAAACAAGAGGATCACGCCGAATTTGACCCATACCATGGCATTGTTCAAACGTAACGCTTTTTTCGCTTCTTGGCTGACCCACAAGGTTACAAAAATAATGACTAAACCAGCGATCAAATCAATGTAGGTCCCCTTGCTTGGGTCATAACCGCCCGTCAACGCAGTTGGTAAATGGATATCCGCACTGGCCAAAAAGCCTTGCACATAGCCTGACCAGCCAGATGCCACCGAAGAAACGGCCAATAAGAACTCGCAAATCAAAAACCAGCCTGCCAGCCACGCGGTAAATTCACCAAAAACGACATACAGATACGAATAGGCGCCCCCTAAAACGGGGATCCGAGAAGCAAATTCCGCAAAAGAAAGCCCTGATAACACAACAACGATACCAGCTACAACAAAGGAAAGAATCAATGCCGGTCCGGCATACTCAGCAGAAGCAGTCCCTGTAACAACAAAGATACCTGTGCCGATAATGGCGCCGATCCCCAACATAATCAAATCTTTTAACTTCAACTCTTTTTTTAAATTCGTCACACTTTCCCGTTGTATGACTTTTTTTCGAAATAAATCCATAACTCCTCCTCAAAAATATACGTTTATGTTGCTTTCATATACCCCAGCAAAACACCGCCGATAATCACCAGCAGACAACCAATCACCACATACCGCAGTTCTTTTTTGGTTTTCTTTTCGCCGAGAATAAAAATCCCGCCTAGCGTTGAAATGATGATTCCCATCTGCGACAATGAGAAGCCCACCGCTAGTCCGACTTGCTGAACCGTGATCAGCATGCAGACATTGCCGATGCCCCATAACAATCCTGACAAGGTATTTTTCCCTACAAAACGGTCGACCTTCGTCTTTCTTAAAGCAAATAGGCTGGCACCGATCAGCATCCCGACACTTTGTGGCAAAATGATCGCCAATGGGTCCAATCCTGCCCAAGTAATCAAAATCGTATAGGCGCCGTACCCAATAGTGGATGAGATCAATGCCCGAAATCCTTTAGGAAAATCAAGCATCTTGCTGCCGGCTTCTACCGGACTTTCACCATCTTGGCGAGCGGTCAGATAAGCCCCGATCACCAATAAGATCAACGCGCTAACACCTAATGCATAATCGCGGGTCTGGGTCCATTCCGCAAAAAACAATGCACCGGCGACCGTATTTAAAATCAGCTGCATGCCGGTTGAAAGCGGCAGTCCAACAGACACACCTAAATATTTCATGCCATGGAATTGACCGTTTTGACCGACGGACCAAAAGAGACCAGACAAAAGACCGATCAAAATCACCTTTCCATCAATCACTGGCATCGTCACAAAATATACGACCAGAGAAAAGAAAAAGGCACCAATCGTCATTCCTAGCGTTTGCTGGTTCGCATCCCCGCCAAGTTTGGCACTTACTAAACCAATGCTGCCCCACGCAAACATTGGTACTAATGCAACGAGTATCTCCATTTCATTCATCCTTACCATTCAATTTTAAACACAGGCTTTAGTGTATCAGTGAAAACGTTCTAGGGACAAGTGATTTTTGTCAAAAAACACAAAAAGATACTCGAAAAAAAGCAGATTAGCGTTTTTCCTCATAATAACTCAACAAGGGAAAGAACAGCGTCATGGTGGTTCCTTTTCCAACTGTCGACGAAGCCGTTAGCTCGATGCCTAATTCCTTCGCTAAACTTTTCGCTAAAAAGAGCCCTAATCCCGTCGAGTGGGTGTCCGTTTGGCGCCCATTTTCGCCCGTAAAGCCTTTATCAAAGATGCGACGCATGTCTTCTTTAGGAATGCCGATCCCACTATCTTGCAAGTGGAGATAGGTTCCTTGGGCATCTTTTTCGATCCGAATTGTCAGCTGCCCATTTTGTGGTGTGTACTTAACGGCATTGCTGACCAATTGTCGAAAGATAAAGCCGAGCCATTTTTCATCGGTCAACACTTGCTGATCCTCACCTTCAACGGCATAGTGCAGGTTCTTTTGGATAAAATAATTTGCCTGACTGCGTAAAACCGGCTGGATGACGGCTTTCAATGAAATTTCTTGGACCAGATAATCTTTTGAAAAGCTGTCCAAACGGGCGACGTACAAGACTTGCTCGACGTATTCGTTCATGCGGTTCAATTCATTTTCTAGTAAGATGAATTTTTCATCTGGAATATCAAATTCGATCGAATGCAAAAGCAATCGTGATGCGGCTAAAGGTACTTTGATTTCATGGACCCACGAATCGATGTATTCCTTTTGTTCTTCTTGATTGCTGACGACTTGCTGCATCAATTCTTGGTGCTCTCGGATCAACTGATTGATGTAAGATTCGATCCGTTCTTCTTCCGCCGAGCGTGCTCCTTGCAAGTAGTTTTGCAGCAAGCTGTCTCCGGGCTTGGGGGTGATTTTTTGCCAAAAACGCCGCTTAGATAAGTAGCTGATTGCCAAAAAGAACACCATCAAGACACTTTGCATCAAAAAGAGATAGCCGACTGTACCCCAATCCATCGGGGAATGAGGAGTCAGCCAAAAAACTAAGACCGTCAACACGAAAAAGACCAGCCAGCCAATAAACAGCAGCCAACGATCTTTCAAAAAACTGCGCAAAACCCGCCACTTTGTCATGGTACGATATACCCTTGACCAACCTTGGTTTCAATGTAGCCATTCATCCCCGCTTGTTCGATTTTTCGTCGCAAACGATTGATATTGACCGTCAAGGTATTGTCATCTACAAAACGCTCGTCATCCCATAAGGCCCGCAAGAGTTTTTCACGACTTAAAATCTTGCCGTGATTTTTCATCAAAATATACAGCAGGCGGTATTCGTTTTTGCTAAGATCGATGCTTTCGCCATTGATATACATGCTGCTGTTGTCGATATTGAGGGTCAAACCGTTATGCACTAACGTCTCGCTGCTGCTTTCTACATAGTTGTAGGAACGGCGCAATAAGGCATTGATTTTTGCAATCAGAACGTCGATCTCAAAAGGTTTTGTCACAAAATCGTCCGCCCCCATATTCATGGCCATGATCATATCCATATTGGTATTGCGACTGGAAATAAAAATGATTGGTACTTTGGAAGCTTCGCGGATTTTTTGACACCAATAGTAGCCATCAAAAACCGGCAAATTAATATCCAGTAAAATCAGTTGGGGCTCTTGTTCTTCAAAGTCAGTCAACACTTGATGGAAATCCGTCGTGCCAAAGGTCTCAAACTGCCATTTTTCTAGTTCTTCGATAATCAGTTGGCGAATCACCGCTTCATCTTCTACTACCATTATTTTTGCCATATCCGTGAATTCCCTCACTTTGCGTAATTTTCTCCTCTTTACTTTATCAAATATCAAAAACGAATGCGAACATTAATCGCCGTTTTTAGCAAACCCTAAAAAACCTCTTCACTGTCCTGAGGAATCAGTGAAGAGGCAAACAAAAAACGGACGACTAGGTTACTCGATGATCTCAACAGTCTCAATTAGTAGTTTTCCGATAAACAATAAAATCCCATCGAAAAAAAGCACACTCATGTTGACACCTAATAGCATTGATAACCGTTCAACGACATCGATTTTTGGTCGTTTGTTCAAATAACGAAACAAGAAAAAATTCACACCATACGTCACTGCCATGATCAGCAGCATCAAGATCACCATTTTAGTTCCCTGCTTTTCTTCAAATTTTTGGTTGCTGTGCTAAAAACTGTGTCAGTTTGCTTTGATCGATGGCTTCATACTGCGATAGGAAGCGACCGATTGCTTGAACGACTGCCGGTAGATGACCCGCTTCATCATTTTCGATCTGCAGCACCAGCAGTGGTTCGTGCAAGCTCATTCGCAGCAAGAACCAGCCTTGGCCATAGGGCGCTGTCAAGTTGATGCGAATGCCTTCCTCATTTTCTGGATCGATCTGCCAGCCTGGCAGCAAATGATCGGCTAAATCCGCGATCACTTGGCGACCATAGTCTTGATAGTCGGCTTTTTGGATCGCAAAGCGCAATTCTTGGGTCTCGGCGGGTTGTTGCAACGCCGCGATCAGCTCATCCAGTGTCGTGCCTTGCTGTTGCAATTGTGGCAGCATCATCAAGAGCTTGGCGATCACGTACGCCCCGTCATCTAAAAAGAAATTTTCTTTAAACGCGGCATGCCCGCTGGTTTCGATGGCTAACTGTGTGTCCAGTCCTGCTTCATTCAATTCAATCGCTTTGTTGATCACATTGCGGTAGCCAGAAATATAGCGTACTTGCTGTCCTCCCAGTGCTTCGATAAAAGTTTTTAAATGATTGGAGGTTGGCGAATTGGTGACGATGCGCGTGCCTGGGTGTTCCGCTAAGATGATCTTGCTTAATACAGCAATCATATTGTTGCGGTTCAAGGGCTCACCGCTTTTGGTCACGACAGCCGAGCGGTCGACATCGGTATCGAAAATAATGCCTAGATCGGCTTGTTCTCGTAAGACGGCTTCACGAATACTTGCCATCGCCTCTTTATTGTCTGGATTAGGGATATGATTGGGAAAATGCCCATCCGGTTCTAAAAATTGCGAGCCATTCGTATCTGCCCCTAGCGGCAGCAACACTTTTTCAGCAAAAAAGCCGCCGGCACCATTGCCTGCATCAACAATGATCTTTAATCCAGCCAAAGGTTTTTCCTCATTGGTTCCCATCCCTTGGCGAATTTTTTGCAGTAGATCTTGGGCATAGGGCGTCAGCAGGTCTTTTTGCTGATAGCTTCCTTTTTCCGCTGCCTCATGAACGGTAGTGTGGGTCAAAATATAGTGGATATCCATTTTTTCGGCACCGCCTTGGCGGCTGAAAATTTTTATTCCATTAAAGTAATAAGGCAAATGACTAGCTGTCAGCATCACACCAGCATCACAGTCGAAATCCGCAAACTGTGTGCTCATAAACATGGCTGGTGTCGTTGCCAAGCCACAATCGATCACTGCCACGCCTTCTTGCTGCAGCTGTGCCATCAACACTTCTTGCAGTGCTTCGCCACTCAAGCGACTGTCACGACCGACTGCCACGCGAAAAGGTCCGCTGCCCTTTGTTTCCAACCAGTTGCGCAAGCCCGAAGCAACTTGCCGAACCGCTTGCTCCGTCAGCGTCACCTGTTCTTTTTCTGTTGCGATCGCAATCCCTCGAATATCAGAACCATTTTGCAAATCAACGATGTTCATTTCCTCCACCCCTTCTTGTAACCGGAATCAATTTTATTATACCAGAGAAAAAAGGAAATGAAATTGCTTTTTAGTATTTTTTACTATAAATAGTTTGCTTTCCTTATTCTTTAAACGGAATCCCTTCCAGTTGCAGTAGTCGGCGTTTGGTTGCTAACCCGCCCCGATACCCCGTCAAGCGGCCGTTTTTTCCTAACACCCGATGACAAGGAACCACGATCATCATTGGGTTACGCCCCACTGCGTTGGCGACAGCTCGGACAGCGGTCGGACGTTGAATGCGCAGCGCCAAGTCACTGTACGTAGTGGTTTCACCATAAGGAATTTGGGTCAGTGCTTGCCAAACGGTTTGTTGAAACGGTGTCCCTACAAAATCAAACGCAAAAGTAAACGTCACTGGTTCCCCTGCAAAATAAGCTTGCAGCTGCGTTTCAATTACTGGATCAAGGTCAGCTATACTACTGATTTCAGCCAATGGAAAGAATTTGAGTAATTCATGATGATCCTGCTGCCGACCAAAATACACTAGCCCTTTTTCCGATTGGACCACCTCATACCATTCTTCGTCTAAAACGATCTTTGCCAATGCTAGTTTCATATTTTCACCTCGTGGAATCCATTTTCCGCAGCACAACTGCTTACGTGCTGCCGCCGTTCTACGGCTGTCTCAGTGACAGTATACCATTTTTTCGAGCTGCGCAAAAAAACCGACTGGCTTACTGCCAATCGGTCGTTGCAAACAAGGGGAAAATAGGCAGATCGCCAGTCGCTGCAGCTTCAAGCCGTAGCAATGGCAGAATCAATCCAATTCGATTTTCCCAGTATATAGCTGATAATAGGTGCCTTTTTCTGCCAACAGCGTTTCATGGGTCCCCCGCTCAATGATACGGCCATGATCCATCACCATGATGGCATCGGAGTTTTGGATTGTAGACAATCGATGGGCGATCACAAACACGGTCCGTCCAGACATCAAACGATCCATCCCTGATTGGACGATACGCTCTGTACGGGTATCGATGCTTGAGGTGGCTTCGTCTAAGATCATCACTGGCGGATCAGCGATCGCTGCGCGAGCAATTGCCAACAGCTGCCGTTGACCTTGGGAAAGCCCTTCGCCATCGCCCGTGATCACGGTGTCGTATTTTTCTGGCAAATGGTTGATAAACATGTCGGCATTGGCTAGTTTCGCTGCTGCCAGCACTTCTTCATCACTAGCATCCAGTTTTCCGAAGCGAATATTCTCGCGAATCGTTCCAGTAAACAAATGGGTGTCTTGCAAAACGATTCCTAATGAGCGACGGAGGGATTCCAGATGGATTTTTTCAATATTGATACCATCATAGCGAATCTTCCCGTCTTGGATGTTGTAGAACCGATTGATCAGATTGGTAATCGTTGTCTTACCAGCACCTGTTGCACCAACAAAGGCAACTTTTTGCCCAGGCTCTGCATACAGATTGATCTCATGTAAGACCAGTTGATTATCGACATAGCCGAAATCAACATCTTCAAACCGCACGTCTCCCGTCACTTCCGTATAGGTAATGGTTCCATCCTCGTGGGGATGTTTCCACGCCCACGTGCCTGTTCGTTCTTTGGTTTCAACTAGTTGACCTTGCGACCATTTGGCATTGACCAGTGTGACGTAGCCATGATCGATTTCTGACGTTTCATCTAATAGGTTGAAAATTCGCTCAGCACCGGCTAATGCCATGATCACAAAGTTGATTTGTTGTGATACTTGGCTGATAGGGCCATTCAATGAACGGCTCAGTTGCAAGAAAGAAGCGATCATCCCGACCGTCAGTCCAGAAACACCATTGATGGCAAACAGGCCACCAATGATGGCGATCAAGACATATTGGACATTTAGTAAGTTCATCATGATCGGCATCAAGGTATTGGCATTGACATTGGCTTTAGTGGCACTTTCTTGCAGTTGATCATTTAAGGCATCAAATTCTTCCATGACGATTTTTTCATGATTGAAGATTTTGACGACTTTTTGTCCGTGCATCATTTCTTCGATATACCCGTTGACAGCGCCTAAATCTCGTTGCTGTGCGCCAAAGAAGCGGCCGCTGCGGCGAGAAATGATGCGGATCACATTCAGCATCAAAATAACCGACAGCATCACGAACAGAGTCAATGGAACACTGATGGAGAACATGGCGATAAAGACAGAACAAAAGGTTACCGTCGCCATCATCAAGTTTGGAATACTTTGGGAGATCATTTGACGCAACGTATCCGTATCGTTGGTAAAGTGACTCATGATGTCGCCATCTGAGCGGGCATCAAAGTAGCCGACTGGTAGAGACTGCATATGTGTAAACATTTGGTCACGGATTTTTTTCTGCGTGCCCTCACTGATCTTGACCATCATAAAGTTATAGATCAGTGCGGCCAAGATCCCAATCAGGTAGATGATCGCCATTTGGACGATCGCCCGAAACAAGCCGCCAAAATCAGGATTGGCTTGCCCTAAAAGCGGTGTGATATGATCGTCGATCACGACTTGTAAAAACAACGAACCACGAACGTTGGCAAAAGCACTTAACAAGATCATAACAACGACGAATAGGAGTTGTCCTTTGTAGTCGCCAAACATCGTTCGCAATAAACGTTTTAATGTACGCTTGGGATTTGCTGCTTGTCTATTCTTCACCTTCACCAAATCCTTTCTGCTGCGAATGGTACACTTCTTGATAGATGGCATTGTTTGCCAACAATTCTTCGTGGGTACCGATGCCATTGATTTTGCCATCATCCATTACGATGATCCGGTCGGCGTCTTCGATCGAATTGATCCGTTGGGAAATAATGATCGTCGTCGTTCCCGGAATTTCTCGTTTCAAGCCTTCGCGGATACTGCGATCGGTTTTGGTGTCGACGGCACTAGTAGAATCATCGAGAATCAAGATTTTCGGTTTCTTTAATAAGGCACGGGCAATCGTCAACCGTTGTTTTTGCCCACCGGAAACATTGTTCCCTCCTTGTGAGATCTGCGTTTCATATTTATCAGGAAACTCTTGAATGAAGGGATCGGCTTGTGCGATCGTCGCCACGCGCTGGATCTCTTCATCCGACGCCTCTTCATTGCCCCAACGTAAATTGTCGTTGATGGTGCCGCTAAAGAGTACATTGTTTTGCAAGACCATACTTACTTGGTCCCGCAATGCTTCTAAATCATAGTCGCGAACATCATGACCGCCGACGATGACACGCCCTTCAATCACATCATATAAGCGGGGGATCAGCTGGACGAGGGTGGATTTCCCGCTCCCGGTTCCACCAATGATCCCAATGACTTCACCGGATTCGATGCGTAGATTCGCATCAATCAGCGCCAACTTGTTTTTGTCATTGGCGTAACTAAAGCCGACATTTTCAAAAATGATGGAGCCGTCTTTGATTTCTTTGATTGGCTCGGCGGGATTTTTCAAGTCACTTTCTTCATCTAATACTTCCACGACCCGTTCTGCCGACGTTCGTGCGATCAAAATCTGCACGAAAGCCATCGACATCATCATCAAGCTCATCAAAATCTGCATCGTGTAGTTGAACATGCTGACTAATTCACCCGTCGTCAGGCTACTTTGTTCCACGATCAACTGGGCACCAAACCATGACAAGAGCAACATACATGTATAGACTGCAAATTGCATCAATGGCATGTTAAAAGAGACGATTCGTTGCGCAAGAGTGAAATTCCGATAAACATCGGTGGACACTTCGCCAAACAGTTCTTCTTGTTGTTCTTCCCGGACATACGATTTCACGACGCGAACCCCTTGTAGATTCTCTTGCACCACATTATTCAAGCGGTCATAAATGCGGAATACTTTTAGAAACAGCGGGTGGGCAAAACGAATCACTAAAGCAAGGCCAATCGCTAAAATCGGTAAAACAACTAAGTAGATCGTCATAAGCTCTGGGCTGATGGTGCTAACCATTGCAAGTGAGAAAATCAGAACTAACGGACTGCGGACCAGAATACGAATAATCATTTGATAAGCATTTTGGACGTTGGTCACGTCAGTGGTCAAGCGGGTGATCAAACTGGAGGAAGAAAAGCGGTCAATGTTTGAAAAGGAAAAATCTTGGATTCGGCGAAATAGATTGTGCCGCAGGTTGCGGGCAAAACCAGCCGAAGCGATCGCTGCCGTTCGTCCGCCAAGCGTTCCTAAAAGTAACGCGATCAAGGAACATAAAAAAAGCAAGCCGCCATCTCTTAGAATCACACCGGCGTCTCCTTTTTCGATCCCTTGGTCGATCATCATTGCCATGATCAGGGGCATAATGACATCTAAGGCAACCTCTCCTGCTACATACACAGGGGTCAGCAAGCTGTCCTTCTTATAGCTGCCAACATTCGCGAGTAATTTTTTTATCATTTGTTTCGTCCCTTCTATAGATGGCACTGCGGAGCCATTTTTTCTCGTTACCATCAAGTTTACTTTATCGATCCAGCGATTTCAAGCGGCTCGCTCGTGTTTTTTTTTACAATTAGTAAGTAAAAACACCCTTCCAAGGAAGGGTGCTTACCTTTTGATGCTGTGTGAAAAAGTGTCGGTTGCGAGATTATTCGGCAGCAGATGAACTAGCGGTACTGACCGGTTCATCCGCCTCCCCGCCATCCTCTGCCGGCGGTGTTTGGGTACTGCCTTGCAGATTGCCGCGGCTGATACCGATGGTGATCCACGTTTCTAGGGGAATGAACTCGCCGTAGCGGCTCATTTCAACGACGGTTCCTTTTGGTTCCGCCGAATCGACATAGTAGATTTCGTAATAGACATTGGCGCCTTTTGATTTGTATTCATCAAAGAATAGTTTTGGCAAGTCGCCTTCCGTTGCTTGGAAACGGATGTCTTTCAAATACGGTCTACCTAATGAGTAGACGACTTTGACAGTTGGCAAAGTATCGCTTTCGCTGTACTCTTTGCCCGCTTCCTCCGACTGACTCAAGAAACTACCATACGCCACTTGATCGGAATAGACCGTGCTGACTTGCAGCGGGATTTTTGATTCTAGTCCTTGGGCTTCTTCGATCGTGTATTGTGAAAAATCTGGAACGGTCAAAGCTTGGCCTTTTGAGACCTTCACCACAAATTCTTCTTTTTTCGCAAGTTTGCTGCCTTTGACTGGTTCTTGTGAAACGACCAGATCCAGGGCGACACTGTCAGAAAAGACGGTTTCTTCTTTGTATTTCAAGTCATTCTTTTTCGCCCATTCAGAAGCTTCACTTTTGGCTTTGCCTGTAAAATCAGGTACTTCAATATTTTTTTCAAAGACTTCTTTGCCCTTTGAATAGTAGACACTCAAACGGTCTTTGCGTTTGTATTCGGCTAAATCAAGCTCTTTGTTGGCCGCCTCTTGTTTGATAAAAGCTTCTGCTGCTACATTGTCGTCAAATTGTTCGATCAAAGAGAGGTTTTCGGCTTTATTGCTAGCGATCCAATCTTTTGCTTCGGTCACTTGCATCGCTGAAAAATCCGGTAGCTCTAAGCGTTCTTCAGGATCAGGCCCGAGACTCGCCGTCAGTGTCAGTGTGGCACCCTTCTTGATTTTTTTCTCAGGGTCGACACTTTGGTCGATTACTTGGTTGACGTCTTTGTCAAAGTCATATTCTTGCTCCACTTTGATAGCGACGCCTTCTTCCATGCCCCACGTCCGCGCTTCTGACAGATCTTGGGCAGTGAAATCCGGCACCTTCACATGGGTCATCTGATAATAGACGATCCCGATCACGGCAACCGCCAAGGCGGTCAGTAAAGCAATCAGCAAGATTTTTTTCTGCTGACGCTTTTTGTAGGTCGGATCAAATTCCGTTTCTTCTTTACCAAAACGGCTGACTGGTTCCTTTGATGCTACCTTCTCAGTCGCAGAACTCGCCGCTTTTGCTTCAGTCGTCTGTGTTTGTTGACGGGCTGCCGAGCGACTCATCGGCTCACTAGCTGTCGGCTCTTCTGATTGGTGAACCGTCGTTGGCTCCGCTGGTTTGCTCGCTTGCTCCGCGCCTCTTGCATTTTGATCTCCGACAGGTTCGCTAGTTTTTTTCTCGCTATTGCCAGCGGATTTCTTTTTGCCATCATAGTTGTCCGGGCTAAAATTTGATAAAAAATCACTCATGTTTACTCAACACACCTTTACGTAAATACAAGACTTCATCCGCTTGTTGAGCGATCTCGTTAGCGTGGGTCACGACGATCACACATTTGTTGTGGACGTGTGCCAGCTCCTTAAAGATATCGATGATCTCTTGTTCCATTTCTTCATCCAAATTCCCGGTTGGTTCGTCCGCTAAAATGATATCGACATTGGTGGCTAACGCCCGGGCGATCGCTACCCGCTGTTGTTCTCCACCAGATAATTGATTGACGAGCCGATCGGCTTTTTCTTTGGTGATGCCTATATAATCCAGTAAATTGTATGCCACTTCTCGCTGATTGTCTGGCAGCTGATTTTTTGTGATCGCCATCGGCACTAAGACATTTTCAACTGCACTTAAATAGGGAATCAGATTATAGCTTTGGAAAATGATACTGATGTCGTCGCGGCGATAATTTTCATGCCCAATTTTTTCGATATCGGTGCCTTCATAAAGTACTTGACCGCTTTTCGGACTATCCAACGCACTGATCAAGGATAAAAACGTCGTTTTTCCCGAACCAGATTGCCCTAAGATGGCATAGAAAGTCCCTTTTTCAAAAGAAACAGAGGTCTCTTTCAGTATATAGCGGCGCTGATCGCCGTCTTGGTAATAGTAATCGACTGCTTTGGTTTCTAATAAAGTCATCGTTGGTTCCTCCTACATCATGATTTTCTTTGGATTCAAGCGTAAAATATACAACAGCGGTAAAATAGCTGAGAACAAGACGGTTCCTAAACCTAACAGCAGATACGTAATGATGTAGCCTGCTGAGAAGGACACTTGATAGGCATTCTTGATATCCATGTAATCAATATCAGCTGCCATCAAACCGCCAGAATAAACACCGCCCATATCATTTTGATTGCTCATCCAATCGTTTTGCATCAAGGTATTTGAAACGGCACCACCTAATAAGTTCCCGGTCACTAAGGACAATAGCAGTGCGGCTAAACTAACCAGCAAGACTTCAATCACGATCTGTCCAATGACTTTCCCACGGCTTTCCCCTAAGGAGAGATAGATGCCCAATTCTTGTTTCCGATCTCGTAAGAAAAGCAAGACCACTAAGGAAATAATAAAGATGGTTGCGATCGACGCAATGATCACGATGTAATTTGCGATCACCCCTAACCGAGTAAAGCCACCGGCGATCTGCTCGTATTGATCCGTATTAGCAATGATACGATAATATTGGGGCAATAACGCACCGGCTTCTTGTTTAAAGGCTTCGACGTCATCCGTTGAATTTAGGACAAAGATCGGTTGATAATAGGCGTCTGACTCTTCTTCGATCACTTCTTGACCCCAAAGTTTTTCAGACTGCAATTTGTTAAAATCTTGCACTAAATTATTGCTAGCATAAAAGGTATTGATTTGTTCCATCACTTGCCATACCTGATCACTATTTTGTGAATCACTTTGATCTGATGAACTACTTTGATTGCTTTGATCCTTTTTAATTACAGAAAAGATCCCTGCAATGGTCACGGGATAATCAAAGGTCGCGACACGATTGCCACTCTCAGCCGTTTCGTCCGTCGCATCCTCACTATCATCACTTACTCCCTCGCTTGAACCACCTTCCATCATGACTTCTGCCCGTGTATCCCATACCAATTGATCACCGACACTCAGGTTATTCAATTCTGCGATCTCTTTACTGATCAATACCGCGTTCGTCAATTCACTGACATCTTTTTCTGTCAATCCCTCGCCTTCCTCCAAGCGAATCAAGCCTTCTTGCATGTCTAATGGCTCAACCAAATTTCCGCCCTTCAAAGAGAAGTAGTTGCCACCCATGCCGACCGATCCATCCTCCGGCGTATAGGCTTTCAATTTTGTTGTTTCTAACCAAGCTTGATTTTGGTAATCAAAATATTTCACATAGCTTAATTGACCGATTTGCTCATAAAGATCCAGCGCTGGTGGTTTCGGATAAAAATCTTCTTGTGACTGCTCTTCCTCCGAAGCATCCGCATGGTCTTTTTCAAAACCTTCCCAATCCATTTCCACCGTAGCTACGTTCCCCATTTTGCGTTTCGTCTCTCGCTCCACGTTGGCAGTGGATTGTTGAATTGCTACAGCACCAGCGATCACATTGCCTAAAATAAATAGAACTAAAAATAAAATAAATGATTTCCCTTTTCTTCTGGTGATACTCTTTAATGCACGCTGCCAAAAGTTCATTGTTATTTCCTCCAGTGACATTATTTTTTAACAATTATTCCATACTTCTCCCTCAAGAACAATCGCAATAAAGGATCGTTTTTCGAATTTAAAATATTAAAAAACGGGTGAAAAAGATATTTCCATTTAATAACCCTTATAAAAGAACAAGAAAAAGATGTTAAATAACAAATAAAAGAATGGAATTTTTGCTAACAGTTTTGTAAGATTTCCCGATTTCAACTTAGATTTCACTTGGATTCCATCAAAAATGCTTAGCGCTTTCGAGAGTATAAAAAAAACGAAGGAATTCTCCCACTCTTTTCCAGCGAGAAAATCCTTCGTTTTGTATTCCCTATTTTTCTTTCGTATCGATCACGATCGTCACCGGGCCATCATTGACCAAGGCGACTTGCATATCTGCGCCAAATTTTCCAGTAGCAACAGTGATGCCTTCGGCTTGTAAACCTTCATTAAAGGCTTCGTAAAGCGGGATCGCAATACTTGGCGGTGCCGCTTGAATGAAACTAGGGCGATTGCCTTTCTTGGTCTCCCCATAAAGGGTGAACTGTGAAATACTCAAGACGGCGCCGTTTATGCTTTCCAGTGACCGATTCATTTTGCCCTCTTCGTCTTCATAAACCCGCAGATTTTTGATTTTTCTTACGAGATAAGCCACATCGTCGCCTGTATCCTCATGGGTGATCCCCAACAAAACCATGAACCCTTGTTGGATCGCACCGACGATATTGTCCTCAATCGACACGCTTGCTTGACTGACTCGCTGGATCACTGCCCGCATTCTTTCTCACCCCTTCGTACGTCTGACGCTGTAAACATCTGGAATCTGCTTGATTTTATCAACGATCGATTTCAAATGAGTCAAATTCTGAATCGCCACCGTGATACGGATCGTTGCCATTTTGTCTTTATTGGTTTTGGCTTCGACACTTACCAAACGCTTGGTGACAGTGTTGACTGTCTGTAAGACATCGTTGAGCAACCCAGAACGATCATAGCCGTAGATCTCAAGATCGGCATCGTATTCTTTGTTGATGTCGGTGGCATCTTCCCACTCAACGTCAATCAAACGGTTCGCGGCGTCTTTGTTTTGAACATTGGGACAATCGCTGCGGTGGATCGAGATTCCCCGCCCTTTAGTAATATAGCCGACGATCGAATCCCCAGGAACCGGATTGCAGCAGCGGGAGATGCGGATCAACAAGTTATCGACCCCTTCAATGACAATGCCGCCTTCGTGACGAACCTTCATTTTTTCTGGTTCTTTTTTCGCCGGTTGATTGATCATCTCTTGGACTTGCTGCTTTTGCTTCTCGATTTGTTTCTCGCGCCGTTCTTCTTCGGTCAAACGGTTGGCTAAGGTCGTGGGACTGACTTCCCCATAGCCGACAGAGGCAAACAGGTCATCTTCTGTTTGATAATTGAATCGTTCGCAAGCTTCCGCCATTTTGCTTTTCGTCAAGAATTCTTTTGGCACAAAGCCCATATCTTGTAAGGTACGAACCACTGCCTCATGTCCTTTGATGATATTCTCATCACGATCTTGGGCTTTAAAAAATCGTTTGATTTTGTTCTTCGCTTTGCTGGTAGCCACTAGTTTGACCCAGTCGCGGCTTGGCCCAAAGGAATTCGGTGATGTCAGAATCTCAATAATGTCGCCATTTTTCAGCTTATAGTCTAATTGGACCATTTTGCCGTTGACCTTGGCACCAGTAGTTTTGTTGCCGATGTCGGTATGGATGCTATAGGCAAAATCCAGTGGACTGGAGCCTTGAGGCAACTCCGTCACATCACCTTTTGGCGTAAATACATAGACTTTGTCGCTGAAAATGTCCCCTTTGACACCTTCCATAAATTCAGAAGCATCATAGCTTTCATCTTGCAGTTCCAAGATTTCACGGAACCAGCCAACTTGTTGGGTCATCTTGTCGGCTCGGACTTTTTCGGTCTTGCCTTCTTTATAGGCCCAGTGCGCAGCAACCCCAAATTCAGCGATCTCATGCATTTCATGGGTCCGAATTTGGATCTCGACAGGATTGCCTTTGGGACCAATGACCGTCGTATGCAGCGATTGGTACATGTTGGCTTTTGGCATAGCGATATAGTCCTTGAACCGCCCAGGCATTGGTTTCCATTTTGTATGGATCGTTCCCAAAACCGCGTAACAATCTTTGATGGAGTCAACGATCACTCGGATCGCCAACAAATCATAAATTTCATTGAACTGTTTCTTTTGGTCTTTCATTTTGCGATAGATCGAGTAAATATGCTTTGGTCGACCATAGATCTCAGCATAGATATCTAGTTCCTCCGTAGCGATCCGAATCTCTTCCACGGTTTCGGAAACGTAGGATTCCCGTTCTTCTCGTTTGGTCTGCATCAAATGCACGATTCGGTAATATTGCTGTGGATTCAAGTAACGCAAAGAAATATCTTCTAGTTCCCATTTGATTCGGCTGATCCCTAAACGATGAGCCAATGGGGCATAGATTTCCATCGTTTCTTGGGCGATGCGGCGTTGTTTGTCTTCCCGCAGATGTTTCAACGTACGCATATTATGTAAACGGTCAGCCAGTTTGACCATGATGACCCGTAAATCTTGCGCCATGGCGATCAACATTTTCCGATGATTTTCTGCTAATTGTTCTTCATGAGATTTGTACTTGATCTTACCCAGCTTGGTCACGCCATCCACTAGCATCGCTACATCGGCACCGAATTCTTCTTTCAGATCGGCTAACGTCACATCGGTATCTTCGACGACATCATGCAAAAAACCAGTTGCAACGGTATGAGGGTCCATCTGCAATTCTGCCAAGATCCCCGCAACTTGGATTGGATGAATAATGTAAGGCTCGCCGGATTTACGGAATTGTTCTTTGTGGGCTTCTGTCGCGTAGTCTAATGCTTTTTGGACAAAGGCAACGTGTTCTTCACTCATATAATGAGCGACCAATTTGATGACATTGGGCCCGGTCAATATAACTTCTTTTGCCATTCATTCCGCCTCCTGCTCTTCTTTTTTGTGCTATCAAAAAGGCAGACAGAAGTCGCTGTTAACGTTTCGTCACGCACCCAAAGCCTTGCGGACAAACGTTCTAAGCATGGGACTCCTGTCTAACCTGCAGTTCTTATTTAGTAGTATTATTATACAAATTTTTCAGCTATTTTTCAATCGCTGTTGTTCAAAGCACATCGGGTGCCGGCTTGTCCTTAAGCAATTCTTCAAAAACATGATACGAGAGCCCGATTTTCTCGGCGCCGGCAGCCTGTAGTGATTGCATAGCTTGTTCATCTATTGTGTCAGGATTGATCTGGATCGACAGTTGACTGCCACCATCTAAGGAAAACAAGCTCACGTCGTGCAATGCTTCTGCTAGTGGTTGTTTTTGTCCTAACACGATCTTTGGCCATGCTTCTTCTTTCAAGCGTTGTGCCACTTGGATCTTCGTCAATTCATTCATGATCTCGGTTTGCACAGCTAAGCGGATCTCCCCTCCTGTCAAGGTCAAGGAGCGAATCGTTTCAGTCAATTCCGCAAAGCCACGATCATTTTCCATGAAGGAAGAAGCCGGTAGCCAGACTTCCAAAAAATCGGCACCTTCCATAAACGCCCGACCGATTTCAAACGCTACCTTTGCCAGTGTTCCTTGGGCAAGGGGGTAATCGATCACTGCGCCGATTTGTAAGGAAGAGCCTTGTGCCAAGATTTTCGCCCGCCGAATGGCACTAGGCAAAACGACGACTTCCTTTAAAGCCGTTTTATATTGATTGATAAAATCCTTCAAGACCCAGTCGGTCAGATCGGCCGTCAACAAACGGACACTGATTGCTTCTTGGTTCTTATTCATCAACTCACATCCTCTTTAATTCCGTTAGCACACTGACAGCACTTAAAAAATAAAACGGTGCTGTTTCTGTTCGTAAAATCCGAGGGCCTAACCCGCATAATTTAGCGTTGTTTTCCTGGGCTCCTTCGATTTCGGAGGGGGTCAGACCGCCTTCTGGGCCAAAGATCGCTAAAACTTTGCTACCAACGGGCAATTCGGTGATCACTTGCAGCAGCATCGCTGCTTCTCCTTGCTTGGCTGATTCTTCATAAGCCACTAGGACCGCATCGTACTGACTGAGGCTTTGCCAAAATGCTTTGGCGTTATCCAGCAGTGTGATGGCTGGTGCGATCTGCCGTTGGGATTGCTCCGCCGCTTCTTGGGCGATTTTTTGCAGCCGCTGCTGCTTTTTCTGTAACTTCTTTTGATCCCATTTCACGACCGAAGTTTGCGCAGGAAAACCGATAAAGGCTGCCGCCCCAAGTTCCGTGCCTTTTTGAACGATCAAGTCCAGCTTGTCGCCTTTCGGGTAGCCGCTAGCGATCGTGACCTGCAGCGGCAATTCCTTGTCCTGCTGTTCTTTTTCGACTTCCTCTAAGTAAACCGTTTCTTCATCGGCCTCTTTGATCTTGGCGATGATCGCCAAATGATCCTCAAAAACTAAACCGACTTTCGTGCCGGGAGTCATGCGCATCACTCGGATCATATGGTGGAAGGGTTCTCCCGAAACGGCAAACACCGCTTTTGCTTCATAAGGCTCCTGTAAAAAATATCGCTGCATCTTACTCTACCTCTGGTTTTTTAAAGGCGATCGCATACCAGTCTTTTTGATTGAACAATTGATCGATCTCAAAGCCTTGTGCGATCATGGCATCGATCACTAATTGTTTTTTCGTCTCAATGATCCCAGAAACGATCAAGGTGCCCTCTTGCTTCAATAAACGCCATGCATCAGGGATCATCAATAAAATGATATCCGCTAAAATATTGGCAACGATAAGATCAGCAGGGACCGTCACCCCTTGCAAAAGGTCATTGGCTTGCACGGTCACATCGTGAGCAATGGGGTTCATCGCCATATTTTCTTGGGCGGACCTCACAGCGACTTCATCTAGATCATAAGCAAACACGTCTTTGGCACCTAAATATTTGCTGGCGATACTTAACACCCCTGAGCCCGTCCCGACATCTAAGACGGTTTCACCGCCCCGCAAGTAGACTTCTAGGGCTTGTAATGTCAAGCGTGTCGTAGGATGCGTGCCGGTCCCAAAGGCCATTCCCGGATCAAGGGTGATGATCTTTTCATCTTCTTGCAGCGGTTGATAGTTTTCCCAGCTCGGCACGATCGTCAGATAGCGGGAGATACGGACTGGATGGTAATATTTTTTCCAGGCCGTTGCCCATGCTTCTTCCACGACCTCGCTCGTTGTGATGGTGTTTTTGCCGATTGCCAAACCATACTCCGGCAGACGGTCGATGGCTGCTTTGATCGTCGGCAGCACTTCTGGCAAAAAAATCGTCTCTGGGAAATAGGCACTGACTTGCGCACCTTCTTCTAAGGTCGTATAGGTTTCTTTATCCAAAATTTCGCCATACGCATCGCTTTTAAAATTTTCGACATCTAAAACGTCCTCGATCGCTACCCCACTTGCTCCGTGTTCCATTAAAATATTGGCGACTGCTTCCACTGCTTCGCTAGCTGTCGCTACGGTTACTTCATTCCATTTCATGTTCGTTCTCCTTAGTAACTAGGGTACGGGATCATGGTTTCCCCAGCCCCGGCTTGATAGTTCGTCATTTTCTCCACAAATGCTTCTTCGTTGAATCGCAATTCAAAGATCGCTTCTTCACTGTCATCGTTCAAGAAATCAAGCAGATCGCTTTGGCCTTCTTCTAAAATTTCTTGAATGTAATCAACCAATCCGTCTAACAACGCTTTTTGGATCCCTTTTTTTCCTGCATAAGGAATCGTCGCTAAATAATCTTCTTCATCAAACGTTGATTTTTGTGGATCATACAACAAAATCCCATCTTCAAATTCAATGATCGCTTCCTCTGATGCCACACCTTGCGCATCGTCGATTTGGACTTGTTGAGGATTTTCGGCAAACAAGCGCAACACCAATTCGATGGTATGATTTTTGGCATCCCAATCGATCGCCACATCATAATCGGAGATTTTTTTCGTTAATCGCTGATCTAAGTAAGTCAATATCGTTTCTTTCGCCATCACTATTCCTTCTTTCTAGCCAGCCATGATCTTGCTGAACAGCGGCTTTTCGTATATTTGTTAAATAAGGATTACCAGCTACCGCAAATCGAAGCGGCATCTGAGTCCACTCCCCTTTGTTCGGGATACCAATTCGAGGCAATGCCAAAATTTCTTTTGGGGTACGTCGGCGCTCAGGAACCAAATGCAGCGGACTCGTAAAAATCGATTCGCCGTAAAGCTCAGCTGGAATCTGTAGTGCCTGTACTAGTTTCCCGGGGCCATTGGCTACATCCGGTCCCGTTTTTTGTCGCTGTTGTTCCATCAAGTCAATCCCATCCACCGGTTCTAGCCCGCGAATCATGATTCCTTGTGGGATGCCTTTTGGTTGCGTAATAAAGTTGACAATTCGATGCGTATGCATCGTATATAAATAAATCGTGCCGGGTTCCTGATACATCGCCCGAACCCTTGGTGTGTTTCGCATGCCCACACTATGAGCCGCCAGATCATCGGGACCTAGATACGCTTCACAATCCACGATATACCCACCTAATGTTCCTTCTGGGGTCTCATGTTCCAAATACATTCCTAATAAGGCACGTGCGATGGTCGTTGTCGGCTGTGTCGCAAATAGTGCCATTAATTCATCCATTCTCATCACCCTCTTTATTCTACACAATTCTCGGTCAACTTACTATCTTTGACTACAGAGTTGCGGTGATCTCAACGATTTCTTTTCAACGAACCTGTTTTTTGCTGACTGAGTGGAAAATACGCGCCCTTTTGTTTTCGTAAGGACGCAAATCAGCTTGTTTATGAGAATGTACGTTCTTATGTTATACTTACAGGAAAAGGAGAGGATCGTTTTATGCAGCAGCCACTTGCTTATCGAATGCGGCCACGGAACTTAGATGAAGTCGTCGGACAGCAGCATTTGGTTGGCCCGGGGAAAATCATTCGCCGAATGGTCGAAGCCAAAATGCTTTCTTCGATGATTCTATACGGACCGCCGGGAACCGGAAAAACCAGCATTGCCAGTGCGATCGCCGGCTCGACACGCTATGCGTTTCGCATGCTGAACGCCGCCACAGATACAAAAAAAGACCTGCAAATCGTGGCAGAGGAAGCCAAAATGAGCGGTACTGTCATTTTATTGCTTGATGAAGTCCATCGACTAGACAAGACAAAACAAGACTTTTTACTGCCCCATTTAGAAAGCGGCAAGATTATTATGATCGGTGCCACGACGGAAAATCCCTACATTACGATCAATCCAGCGATTCGCAGTCGGACACAGATTTTTGAAGTCAAACCGCTCCAAGAAGAAGATATTTTGACCGCCATTGATCAAGCTTTAGCAGATGAAACTCGCGGACTTGGATCAGAAACCATCGTATTGACCGATGATGCCCGCTTGCATCTTTCGCGAGCGACCAACGGTGATTTACGAAGCGCCCTCAATGGCTTAGAACTCGCTGCCCGTTCCACACCAAAAGGACCAGACGGCATTATTCATTTGACCTTAGCGATCATCGAAGAGTGCGTACAGCGCAAAGCATTGACCCATGATAAAGATGGGGATGCGCACTATGATGTGATCTCTGCTTTTCAAAAATCGATTCGCGGCAGCGATGTGGATGGTGCGCTGCATTACTTAGGTCGTTTAGTAGAGGCAGGCGATTTGGCGATCATTTGTCGGCGCTTGATGGTCATCGGTTATGAAGACATCGGTTTAGCTAACCCAGCAGCCGCTGCTCGAACCGTCAATGCTGTGTTAGCCGCTGAACGTTTGGGCTTGCCGGAAGCGCGGATCCCTTTGGCCGATACGGTGGTCGATCTATGTTTGTCACCAAAATCCAACTCGGCCTACATGGCAGTGGATGCAGCGATCGCAGATATTCGTAGCGGTAAAGCTGGCGATGTCCCAGATCATTTACGAGACAGTCATTACAAAGGCGCCGAAAGCTTGAATCGAGGAGTTGGCTATCAATACCCACATAATTTTGATGATGCATGGGTCGATCAGCAATATTTACCTGATAAGCTAAAAGGTACCCACTATTATCAACCGAAAGCCACCGGTAAATACGAGCAAGCGTTGGGCCAACGGTACCAACAATTGCAGCAACGAAAGAAAAAAAACTAGGTGCTTAGAAAAAATAGTGACTTTTTGGTATCGTTTTCAAACAACTTTATTGCACCTTCGTCATTCCTATGCTACTATAAGGGTGGGAATTCTGTGATGTACGAGTTGTCCCTTTTGTGTGTTGACCGAACATTTTTATTGATATCTTGGGATCCGTCTTGTGTCAATGCTGGTAACATGCCTTTTCCTTTGGTAGTTCGAAGCTTAGACCGTGGAACCCACCTGCTAGAATTTGCGGGATCAATACTATGGGAAAAAGAACGGCATCAACGGATATTACCCATTCTTTTTAGAATGTGCCATCTGTTTTTAACAGATGGCTTTTTTGCGTTTTCTAGCCGTTAGAAACCGTGCAACGTCCTCCATCTGATATCAAAGTAAGGGTGGCTTTTGCTATTCTTTCTAGGGTTCGCTATACTAAACCTATCAACTTAGAATAGGATGGCGTATGTTTATGATTCTTCTATTATTTACGATCGTGGCACTCGTATTATTCGGCACCAGTTATTTGCTTTATGCCAAACAAGCGATTTTTTTCACTTTGATCCCTACTACTGAGGCGAATAAAGTCTTCTTAAAAACCTATAGCCTCATTCATTTCCTTTTAGGCGTAGTGGCATTGGTTGTGGGCTTTGTCGATAGAGAGCTGATTGCCTTGTTTTATTTGGCGTTGTTGCTGCTCTCTTCCGCTTCATTCAGCATCTTGCTGGCACAAAAAATGAAAAAAAAGGAAGATTAGGTTTTCTTTTTCCAGAAAAAAGCATTACAATAAAAGTAGAAGATAACAGATGGGAGTGTTTCTTATGTTACAACAATATCAACGAATCATGGTAGCCGTCGATGGGTCTAGCGAGTCAGAATTAGCCTTCAAAAAAGCCGTGAATGTGGCACAGCGGAATGATTCTGAATTAGTTTTAGCACATGTGATCGACACTCGGGCCTTTCAAACCGTTTCTTCTTTTGACGGCATGCTTGCTGAGCAAGCAACCGAAATGGCCAAACAAACTTTGAAAGACTATGAGGATTATGCCCGCAAACACCAAGTAACTGCAGTCAAAACAGTGATTGAATACGGCTCGCCAAAACCAATCATTGCCAAACAATTGCCCGAAGATCACAACATCGATTTGATTATGATCGGTGCCACTGGTTTAAATGCCGTGGAACGAATCTTTATCGGTTCCGTGTCTGAGTATGTCATTCGCCATGCTGGCTGTGATGTGTTAGTTGTGCGGACAGATCTAGAAAACAAAATCCCAGAAAAAGACCACACCAAAGCTTGATAGCTAGACGACCTGCCGACGAACGGCAGGTTTTTTTGTGCAAAAAAAACCGTGACAAAAGCAAAAGAGTCAACGAGCACTTAGGTCTCATTGGTCTTTTTGCCTTTGGTCACAGCTCTTTGACAAGTCGGTTATCCAAACTTGTACAGCAAAAAATGAAAGCAAAGTAATAGGTACTCCTATCTAACCATGTTTCCTTTTGATTGTAAATAGTTTTTCTGAATTTTCTGAATAAATAGTTAATTTATCCATCCTTAAATAAAAAAAAGCAAAGCGTCGCTTCCCTTAGGAAAAACGACGCCAAAATCTATGGTCATAGTGGGCTATCCAAAGGACGCTGGTCAAGAGGATCACAAAGAAAACCGGACCATTCAATAACCAAAAATCAATCGAAGTCGCAGCAAAGCCATAAAGGATGATAACAATGACGGAAAGAAATAGCGTTGCGACTGTTCCAATGGCTAACCCAAGACTCCCCGCCCCTCTCGTAAACAATTGACTGATATTGGTCCAATCCAAAAGCAGCAATCGATAATCACGAGCAAAATATTTCAAGCACAAAAGAAAACTGCTCCAAAGTGCTCCTACTAGGAAAGAGATAGCCAAAATCAGCGGCATTTTGAATAAAAGCACTGCTGCCAGCACGATGACTGCCGTTAAGCTCAGCTGCAAAACGACGCCAAAGCGGAATTTTTCCCGCAAGTAGCGCTTCATCGATAACGGCAAGGAGCGGACAAACAAGAAATTCTCCTGATCCAATGAAATCAAATTACTGATAAAAGAAGTCGGGTTGACCATCAGTGCCGCCAAGGCGATCCCCGCCACGAAAACAACACCGATAAATCGCTCATCCAATTCACTTAACTGAACCGCCCCAGTAAACACAAAGGACACTAAAAAAATGATGGGCATCAGTAACGAGGAAGAAAAGACTTGCATGATCAAATTCGGATCACGGATCAACTGCGAATTGTAATTAAACAACAGCTGGCCCAAACCTTGATTGGGTTTATGCTTCCGACGAACACTCCCTTGGTTAGGCGCCGCGGCTGCCACTTGCTCATAAAACTTCGGCAAGATCAACCGATAGAGGGCAAAAAGCAACACGCCTGCTGTGGCGATGATCCCTAGCAAGCTAAGCAAACCAGTTGTTTGAAACGGCGCCACCATCACATAATAAAAGGGCAATAAAAAGCTGATCGCTCCTCGGTCTACCACGTCTGCCTCGTAGGTATTCACCTGATTCATCATTAAGACCCCGATCACAACAACCAGCATCGTCACGCCTAGCAATAAACTAGTGACCAATTTTTTATGCTTCAAGAAAAACTTGGTGCGCGTCAGGCTGAAGACGATCAAGCTGCAAATGCTGAAGATCAGGACTAAAAACAAGCCGAATAGCAAGAACGCCCATAAGACCGTCAGCAAGAAAAAGACGTTTGCCCGAATCCCTGTCAGGAGAAATAAGACCAACAAAGGAAAAATAAACGGCGCAACGGTAAGAAATACCACCACGATCTTTGCCAGAAAAATTTCACTCTGTCGAAAGGGCAGCGGCAAATACGCTGGCAGATCTTGACTTTCGAAGAAGACATTGTAAATGGACGAAATCCCTTGGGAAAAGCCTAAGATTCCGAACAAAGCGACATAATAGGTAAAAAAGCCCGGCATCTGACTAAAATCCAATGTGATCATCGTCAAACCATAGACTAGCAGAAACACCACTCCAGAAAGCGCATATTGAAACAACAAATAACTGGTCAAGGTCGAACCAGCCTTGCCTTTTTTGCGGGCTTTGTCTGTTAGTTGGGGATTGGCATACCGCAAATTAACGGAGGTCAGCGTCAGAAATTGTTGTTTTCGCATCTACGCTTCCTCCGCTTCTGCAAGAATCGCTTCTTCTTGACTTCTCCCAGTCATTTGCAGATAGATTGTTTCCAAAGAAAGCGACGGATGCTGTGCCAGCAAATCTGCCACTGAGCCATTGTACAGCAGCTCACCTTTTTTCAAAATCGCTAATTGATCACACAACTGCTGGGCGGTGTCTAAGACGTGGGTAGAAAAAATCACGGTCTTGCCCTTGGCAGCATGCTGTTTCATCATTTCTTTTAAATCATACGCTGCTTGGGGATCTAAGCCTTGCAATGGTTCGTCCAAGATCCAAATGTCCGGATCGGGGATCAATGCCCCAATCAGCAGCGTTTTTTGCCGCATTCCATGGGAAAAGCTAGCGATGGTCTCTTCTTCATGAGACAGCATATCAAACAAGCGCCCTAATTTTTGCAAACGCTCGGCCTTTTCCGCTGCTGGTACTTCATACGCTGCTGCAATCAAGTCCCAATATTCCCCAGCCGTCAGCTGTAAAAACAAATCTGGCGTGTCCGGCACATAGGCAATTTGTTTTTTTATCGCTTCCCGATGTTCCACGAGGGATTGACCGTCAAAAAAGATTTCCCCACTCGTCGGTTGTAAAATACTAACTAAGCTTTTGATCGTTGTCGACTTCCCTGCCCCGTTGTGTCCCAGAAAGCCAAAGATCTCCCCTTGACGAATCGTCAGGGAAAGATCAGACAATGCTTTTTTGGGTCCATACTGTTTCGTCAGATTCTTGATCTCAATCATTTTCCTGCCTCCTTATTCCATACCTATTGTTATCTTACGCTGAAACGTAGTAAAAGAAAAATGTTTATTGCCATTTTTATCAAATCAATTGACAGGAGCTGCAAAAACAAAGATAATAAGAGCACTTTAGGGGAGTAGCACATGGATCGTTCCATGATCTTAGATCAACAGCAAGCGGGAATCCGCTGGTTTAAGATGTTTCTTGCAAGACCTAAGTGGCAAGGGGCCGCTTAGGTCTTTTTGCAGTTTAAAATGGAGGGAAAACAGTCAATGAGTTCAAGTAAAATGAAAAAAGTGACCGCCGGCGGACTTTTAGTCGCCATGGGGGTGGTCTACGGTGATATCGGTACGAGCCCACTTTACGTAATGAAAGCCCTGGTGGAGGATAATGGCGGACTACGCACCTTAACGCCCGACTTTATCTTAGGCAGCGTCTCGCTCGTCTTTTGGACGCTGACCTTGTTAACGACGATCAAGTACGTCTTGATCGCATTAAACGCGGATAACCATGGAGAAGGCGGGATTTTTTCCCTTTATACCTTAGTTCGTAAAAACAGCCGCTACTTGATTATTCCAGCGATCATCGGGGGCGCAGCCCTGCTAGCAGATGGGGTATTGACGCCTGCCGTGACCGTAACCACTGCCATCGAAGGATTACGGGGAATTCCAGCCTTTTTTGATCGCTTCGGCAATGACCAATCGATCATCGTCGGCATCACCTTAGCAATCTTATTGGTCCTCTTTGCCCTGCAGCGCTTTGGGACTGAGTTTGTCGGCAAAGCCTTCGGACCGATCATGCTAGGCTGGTTCACCTTCTTGGGCATCGTCGGTGTGATGAACTTTGCCGGTGACCTTTCGGTGATTCGGGCCCTTGATCCCCGGTATGCGATCAATCTGCTCTTTAGTCCCGATAACAGCGCTGGTCTCTTTATTCTCGGCAATATCTTTTTGGCGACTACTGGTGCGGAAGCCCTCTACTCGGACTTAGGTCATGTGGGTAAGAAAAACATTTATGCTAGCTGGCCCTATATCAAAATCTGCTTGATGCTGAATTACTTTGGTCAAGCGGCTTGGCTGCTGCAAGTCTATCAAAACCCGACTTATCAAGAAATCGAAAACTTGAATCCATTTTTCCAAGCGTTGCCGCAAGGGTGGACAGTCTTTGGTGTCAGCTTCGCCACACTCGCTGCCATCATTGCTTCGCAAGCTCTGCTGTCTGGCTCCTTTACCTTGGTTTCTGAAGCCATCAAGTTGAAACTATTGCCGCGGATGCAAATCATCTATCCGGGGGCGTCTATCGGGCAAATGTATATTCCTGCCTTGAACACCTTGCTGTGGATCGCCTGTTCCGGCGTGGTCTTATTCTTCCAGACCTCTACTCGGATGGAAGCCGCTTATGGATTGGCCATTACGGTAACGATGTTGATGACCACTATTTTGCTGTATTTCTACTTGCACCAAAACAAGAAGACCCGTTTCTTGGCACCGTTCATCACGCTCTTTTTTGCAGCGATCGAAGGCATTTTCTTTATCTCTAGTGCGACGAAATTTTTCCATGGCGGTTACGTTGCCATCTTATTAGCCAGCGTGATCATCGGTGTGATGCTGATTTGGGAATGGGGCAATCGTATTCAAGAAAATGCTGCCGAAGAAGTTGCACTTTCTACCTACATCCCTCAATTGAAACAGTTGCGGGAAGATGATTCTTTGCCATTATCTCAGACGAACGTCGTCTTCATGGTTCCTAAACTGCAAGACGATCAGATCGGTCAGCAGTTCATCTATTCCATTTTAGACAAACGGCCGAAGCGTGCCAAAGTGTATTGGTTCGTCAATGTGGAAGTCACCGATGAACCTTATACGAAAAAATATGAAGTTTCGATGGCAGATACCGATTTTATCGTTAAACTAAAGCTTTATCTCGGCTTTCGGGTGCCGCAAGAAGTCAATCTCTACATTCGCCAAATCATTCAAGAATTGATGAAAGATGGTCGCTTGCCGCTGCAGCCGCAACGCTATTCCTTAACGCCTGGACGCAATGTGGGTGATTTCCAATTCGTGATGATCGAAGAAGAGCTGTCGAATGCAACTGCATTAAGCAAATGGCAGAAGCAAGTCATGCAGACGAAGCTTTTTATCAAACGCCATACTATTTCACCTGAACGCTGGTTCGGCTTAGAATACAGCGATGTGGTTCATGAGACCGTTCCTTTGGTCATCGGTCAGATGAAAGAAAGCTCTCTGACAGAATTACGCATCGAGGAACGCTAAGAAACCGCCAGTCCTGGTTGAACTTTCTGATACTTTCAGGTACACTGAAAAGACAAAGACACAAAGGAGGGAAAACGACCATGATGCGCATGACTAAAATAACAAGTAATGAAAATTACCAACGATACCATATCGCATTTAGCCATGCAATTGGTTTTACAGTTGCTGTTGACGGGACGAGTCTGTCCAAAACAGTTAAATTTACGTAAAATCAATGGCCATCTCAAGGTATTTTTCTCAAGAGAATCTGAGTTTAAATAACACTGGCCATGGATATCCATGGCCTTTTTGAGTGGTCTCAAGGAGAGAGATCATGATCATACAAGCAATTGCTATAAAAAAAAATATCGGCGGGAATCCGTTATTTGAGGAGTTATCCTGCCAAATCGAAGCTGGGGAAAAAATTGCCCTAGTCGGCATCAACGGAACGGGCAAATCAACCTTTTTACAAATCTTGACTGGCAGTGAAGGTGTCGATAGCGGCGTTATCAGCCGCCAAAAAGGCTTGAGGATCGGGACGGTCGAGCAAGAGCTGACAGTTTCTGAAGCAACCGTTACCCACTACCTGCTCCATTCTGCAGCTAACATTCAAGAACTCAAACAGCAAATGAGCCATTACGAAGCCTTGATGGCAGAACCCGATACTGATTTAGAGAAGTGTCTGATCCGTTATGGCGAGCTGCAGCAGCGCTTTGAAGAGCTGGGCGGTTATGGATTAGAAGACCGAATTTCCGCGATCTTACAAGGGTTAGGAATTCCCCATCGGCAGGACGCACGGTTAACAGACCTTAGCGGGGGTGAACGGGTCAAAGTCGCTTTAGCCAAAGTGTTAGTCACCGATGCTGACTTGCTGTTACTGGATGAACCAACCAATCACTTGGATCTTTCAAGTATCCGCTGGTTGGAAAATTATTTACAGAATACGAAAAAAGCGGTTCTAGTCGTTTCTCACGATCGACACTTTCTCGATCAAGTCACCACCAAGACCTGGGAACTGGAAGAAGGCGCCCTGATTGAGTATCCTGGGAACTATAGCCGATTTCGTGTCTTGAAAGAAGCTCGCTTGGCGGAGCTGACCAAAAATTACGAACTGCAGCAAAAAGAAGTCCAGCGACTGAAAGTCATGATTCGTCGATTTCGTCAGTGGGGCCATGAAGGAGACAATGAATCCTTCTTCAAAAAAGCCAAAGAATTGGAACGCCGCCTAGCGAAACTTACACTGGTCAAACCGCCAGCGCCCCCGAAAAATCGGCTGCAAGGCTTGGCAAATGGCGGAAAATCAGGTAAAGAGGTGTTCATCGTTCGCGACTTGCACCAGCAATATGCCGATCAGCTCCTATTCAAAGACAGCAGTTTTGCAATCTACCGTGGGGAGCATCTAGCCATCATCGGCGACAATGGTACCGGAAAATCAACCTTACTCACATTACTTCTCGGTGAGGAGCTTCCTAGCGGCGGCACTATCAAGCGCGGCAGCAGCTTACAAATCGGCTATTTGCCCTAACAGCTACAGTTTGCCGATCCTGAGAGCCGCTTGTTGGCCTACGTACAGACGTTGACAGGAAACGAAGAGGCTGCTCGTCGGCAATTGGCCAAAAGTGGGTTTTATCAAAGTGATGTGGCCAAACGAATCAAAGATTTATCTGGTGGTGAAAAAATCCGTTTGGCGTTACTGAAACTCTTTTTAGAAAAAATCAACGTCCTGATTTTGGATGAACCAACCAATCACCTCGACAGCTATGCCCGAGAAGAAATTGAAGAAATGCTGCAAGATTATCAAGGGACCCTGCTGGCAGTCAGCCATGACCGCTACTTTTTGCAGCAGCACTTCCAAGAAGCCCTGGTCATTGCACAGCAGCAGATCACACGCCAGCCACTAAGCCCATTGATTGACTAAGACATTGATTCGCAACAAAAAAACTTGATTTTCCTACAGTAAGCATGGGTTGTTCAATCCATGCATAGGCGGAAAATCAAGTTTTTATTTTTTGATCAATGAATGTTGCCGATCAAGTTGCGGATCGGTTTTCTAGCTAAATACAAGATGATGCCGACAACAACGGCTACTCCGCCGACGATGCCATAGTACATCCCTTCTGTTTGTGGTGTATAGAACCGAGCGATTTGCGCATTGATGGCTTGTGAAGAAGCGTCTGCTAACAACCAAATCGCCAAGGTTTGTGCTTCGAAAGCTTTCGGCGCTAGTTTGGTCGTCACCGACAAGCCCACAGGTGAAAGACACATTTCCCCCGCAATCATAATGAAGAAGCTCAATACCAACCATAATGGGCTGACCCGTTCTTCTACTCCAAACAAGAGGCTTGGCAGCATTAGCAATAGAAAGGACAAACCGGCTAAGACCAAACCAATGGCAAACTTCACTTCTGTCCGGGGTTGACGAGAACCTAGTTTGGTCCACAACCAGACAAAGACAGGTGTCAGTAAGACGACAAAAAGTGGATTTAAGGTTTGATACAAACTTGCTGGAATATTGATGCCGAATAACGTTGATTGCGTACGGTCAGCGGCAAACAATGCCAAGATCGATGAGCCTTGTTCTTCTAAGGACCAAAAGACGATCGCTGACAAGAACAGCGGAATGTAGGCCAACACTTTTTTCTTTTCATCTGGTGTGACATCTTTCGAACGCAGCATTTTGGTAAAGTAGTAGATCGGCAAGAAAATACCTAGAACACTGATGAAGTTGATGAAGAAATCAACCGTCAGATGGCCCGTTGCAGCAGCTGCGCCAAACAACACTGCCAATGCGAGAAGAACCAGAACGACTGCTCGGAAGAAGGTTTTCTTTTCGGCTGCCGATAAGGGATTCGTTGGCGCGATCGCTACACTTTTCAACGTGGTTTTTCCTTGCACATAATACTGCACCAAACCGATAAACATCCCGATAGCAGCAATCGAAAAGCCTAAGTGGTAGTTGACCTCTTGTCCTAAGATCCCGACGATGATCGGTGCTAACAAGCCACCGATATTGATCCCCATGTAGAAAATTGAGAAACCAGCATCCCGACGGATATCGTCTTTGCTGTATAAATGCCCCACCATACCCGACACGTTGGATTTCAAGAGTCCGGTTCCGATGACGATCAGCATCATGGACACAAACAACGCTGGAATCCCTAAAGGTGTTGCCAAGACGATGTGTCCTAACATGATCAAGATCCCACCATAAAAGACGGATTTATTTGATCCTAAAAGACGGTCCGAGATCCAACCGCCAACAATACTTGACATATACACTAAGGAACCGTAAATCGACATGATCGCCACAGCCGTTCCTTTTGGCAACCCTAAGCCGCCGTTGGCAACTGCATCGTACATGAAGTACACCAAAATCGCCCGCATACCATAATAACTGAATCGTTCCCACATTTCCGTGAAGAATAACGTCGACAGCCCTCGCGGCTGACCTAAGAATGTTTTTTCTTTTTCCATATGTAATGGCCCCTTATAAAAATTAATGAAAATAAAATAGCGGAATTTTTCTGAAAATTCACAAATGCCAGTTTATTCCCATTTGGCAACTTTTACAAGGGTATTTCCCTGAGAACATCTTGTAAAAAAGGAAGGAAATTTAAATTCAAATGAAAGCAAAATGAGAAGCCATCCACCTAGGTGCAGTATGAGCCAATTTTCATATGTATAATTATTAAATTTTCTGTTTAAAAAATTAGAAAATGGTCTTCACCAATTTTTCTCTCTAGTCCCGTTTTGCGGACTTTCCTACAAAAAAACACATGCAAGCATTTCTCTTGCATGTGTTTCAGCTTCTATTCTAAGAAATGTTTTCGCTTAGCCGCGTAAACGTTCCACATCACGAGCGATCATTAATTCTTCATCTGTTGGGATCAAAAGTACTTTGACTTTTGACTCTTCAGTTGAGATCACTAATTCTTCGCCGCGTTTTGCATTTTGATCGGCATCTAATTCGCAACCAAACCAAGTCATGCCTTTGATAACTTCGCTGCGGACGTGGGCATCATTTTCACCGATACCAGCAGTAAAGACGATCGCATCGACACCGTTCATGGTCGTTACATAGCCACCGATGTATTTACGGATGCGGTCAGTAAAGACGTCATAAGCAACTTTGACTTCTTCTTTGTCGTAGTTTGCTTCTAGATCGCGCATGTCGCTGGAAATACCAGTTAAGCCTAATAAACCAGATTTTTTGTTTAAAACATCCACCATTTCATCGATGTTCAAATCTAATTTTTCCATTAAGTAAGGCAAAACAGCAGGATCGATGTCACCAGAACGTGTTCCCATCGTTACACCAGCTAATGGCGTGAAGCCCATTGATGTATCTACTGATTTTCCGCCGTCAACTGCAGTGATCGACGCACCGTTCCCTAGATGGCAAGTGATGATTTTTAATTCTTCGATTGGTTTGCCTAACATTTCTGCCGCACGCTCAGAAACATAACGGTGGCTTGTACCGTGGAAGCCGTATTTACGTACTTTAAACTCGTTATAGTACTCTAATGGCAAGCTGTATAGGTAATTGTGTTTTGGCATCGTTGCATGGAAAGAAGTATCAAAAACAGCGACACTGATGATTTCAGGCAAGATTTTTTTGAAAGCAGTGATCCCCATCAAGTTTGCTGGGTTGTGTAATGGCGCAAATTCAGCCAACGCTTGGATGCGTTCCATCACTTCGTCTGTGATCACAACTGAATCAGGGAAATCTTCTCCGCCGTGAACGACGCGGTGACCGACGCCAGTGATTTCATCATAAGCACCTAAAATGTTTAATTCGATCAGTTGATCCAATAACATTTTTACAGCTACTTCGTGATCGTTGATATCGATGATTTGTTCGAATTTTTGATCTTCCCCATATTTGATGGTAAAGATAGAATCTTTCAAACCGATTCGTTCAACGATTCCTTTAGCGACAACGGTTTCCTCTGGCATTTGATATAATTGCCATTTTAAACTTGAACTTCCAGCATTGATTGCGATTGTTTTTGACATGATGATCTCCTTATCCGAATTATATTACAGATTTGCTGCTTTCCAAGCCGCAAATTGTTCAAAAAGTTTTGTGATGTTCTTTGGTTCTTTCAGTGAGGCTAGCTTGACCAGCAAGACTTCTTCTGCTTGTTTGCTTGTCCCTCCGTGGTTTTGTAAAAGCAATATACTTTTACGTGAATGTTCATTTTTAAAGAGTTCTTCAGGAAGCTGAATCATTCCTTGCAAATAAACCTTTTCTTTCAGCCATTTTTTCAAAAATTCACTCTGTTCCGTTTCCAAGAAATTGCTTGGTAGTAAGAACAAACCGTAACCGCCAGCTTTGACATAGTTCATCGCTTGTTCCATCAACAAATGATGGGCGTAACTGTGTCCTTCTGGAGCCGCCGTAATAAAGCTGCGGGCTTTGTCATCTTGTGGGTAATAGCCCACCGGTAGATCGCTGATCGCCAGATCCATCGGTTCGATCAAAAGCTCTTGCAAGCCATCTTGATGGAACAAATGCAAGGGCGCTTTGGTCCATTCGCCAGTTGCAGCTGCGATCGCCAACAAGGTTTCGTCAATATCCACACCGGTTCCTTCTACTGGACGCTTGGCTAATTGCAGATTCAGCAAGACTGTCAATAAGAGATTCCCCATGCCTACCGATAAATCAAGAAGTTTCACTGGTTGATCGGCACTACTCAACTGCTCGATCAAATAGACGAATAAAAACCCAAGACTATCTGGTGTCAGTTGGTGATTGGCCTGCAGGCGCTCCGTTTGGCTGCCTTTCAACAAAACCAACTGCGCAAGCTTGCGTTTTTCTTCTGCCGATAGTTCCATTGCTCGAATTTCTTGATAGATGGTTTCTAAACGAGCAGCAGTTGCTTCATCTGGTACCCCATCGATCACGCGAACTTGGTATTGATCAACAAAATTTTCGATCGTCTCTACGTAAGCATCAAAAAAAGACGTTTCCAATGCGTTTTGAAGCAGTTGGATCGCTTCAACGGTCAAATGAAAAGACGTTTCCATTTTTTCTGCGGACATCTTGCACCTCTTTTCAAAACTATAACAACATATATACCTGTTTAATTTTAGCCGATTCATCCAAAATAATCAATCGCTTTCGTTTAGAATAATTTGTGAAGCTGTAAACATTCTTTTTCTATTTCTGTATGAAAAAGGATGGTCGAAACAACCATCCTTTTCCTGTACTATTCTTCTTGGTCATCTGTGTCTATTTCAGGCTGCTCTTCAGGCAACAAAAAGGTAAAAGTAAATCGCCGACTTTTGACATAGCATTCGATCTGTAAGCTCTGTCCTTGCCGTTCATAAGTCAACTTTCCTACATTATAAAACCGTGTCCCTCGATCTTCCAACTCGTTTTGCAAGAATTCCGCATGGAAAAGTTCACTCATAATACGGGCTTCATAGGTTTCAATGGTTTTTGTATAAAAAAGGGCTGTTGTGCGGCTGTTTTCTAACACCAGCAATAACATCAAACTCAACAGCTGCACAAACAACAATGCTGTGAGTAAAATACCGCCTTTATGCCGCCTCTTGTGAGTGTATTTTCCATTGTCCAATTTTCTGGTCTCCATTCTCAAAGGAAACGGTAAAGCGGATCGCTGCGCCAATTTTCTCAAAAGACACATCTGCCACTTCTGTCAACAACGGTTGATAGCCATTGTTGTCCCGTTTCCGCAACACGCGGTTGATGCGATCGATCGTTACCGAATTGTTTTGACTGCTTCGCAAATATAGCGTGTTCTCGCTGACTGATAGATAGACACAGGTACTTAATTCCCGTTCCAACTGAAACAAAAAAACATGCCATTCTTGATCTTTGCGAGCCATGATCTGCTGATTGACCGGTGCGAGGTGCTTGACGATCCCGCTGATCATCAATAAGCAGATCGCCAATACCCATAAAGACAACAGACACTCCAACAAAGTAAAGCCTTTACTCTTCATACACAATCTCCCAGAGCTGTTCGCCACTTTGGATGCGTGCCTGTTGATGCTGCGCTGCTTGCCAAAAGCGAACTTGATAGACCGTCTGACGCTGCGTCGTGTAGGTAATGGTTGACGCATCAAAGGAGTGGTTCTGGACTTCTTCATACAGCACCCGCAGCATTTGGGCTTTTTCCTGCAATGCCGCACTTTGCGTCAGTGAAGCGGTCTGCATCGCTAAAAACAATAACACACAGGTTGCCAACACCCCAAAGCCAATCAGGCTTTCTGCTAAGATGAACCCGCTATTCAACGATTTTTTCATAGCGTCCGCTCCCAAATAAAAACTTATAGCTGATGGTTTGCTTTTTCTCCTGCCAATAGAAAACGATCCTTCGCAGACTGCTATTGTTGCCGGACTGACCACTAAAAAGAATATCGGGAAACGCCTGCATCGCTAGTTGAGGAGGGACTTCGATCTTGGTGACCGGCTCAGTTGCAGCGCCATAAAATGAAACAGTTGGCGTTGGCGCTGCTTGATAAACGGCTCGGGTTTGTGTGTTATCGATGATGGCCGATTGCTGTATGGTATAGAGGCCTTTTTCTAAGCGTGCACAAAAGCCTAAGACTTCAGCAGATCGTTGATAGTACTCGATGGCCACGACGGGAAAAAAGAGAAACATACTACTGACCATGAGGACCAAAAGGCTTTCTATTAAAGTAAAACCAGCAAAAGAGCAACGTCGACAGCCCTTAGTCCCCTTGCTCATAAATCGCATATTGCTCCTCAGATACATACCCTTCAGCGATCAATTCTTCTCTCGAGGGCTCCCGATTTTCATTCAGACGAAAGAGTTCGATCTGGGTTTCCACCACTTTCACGATGGCCGCATTTCCTTTCTCATCAATGATTCCTCTTTGCTTGGCAAGATTTGGGACAAACAACAAAACCAAAATACTGATCACTAATAAAACAACCAACATTTCAACCAATGTAAAGCCTTTTTTGACACGCCAAATCCCCTGCTTGCGAGAAGATGCGACTTTCTTTTCTATCATTCGATCACTCCTTGGATATTTCCATAGATTGGTAAAAACATAGCGGCATAGATCCCAACGATCATTAAAGCAACCAACAAAAAAATCAGAGGCTGAACCCAGTGAATAGCTTTTTCGATTCGTTGAAACAAGCGATCCATCAATAATTGACTGTATAAAAAAAGCTCTTCTCCTAACTTTCCCCGTACTTCTCCTTGAAAGACGATCAAAGAAAATTCTGGTGTGAGAAACGAGAAATGACGAAGTTTTTCTGGGAGTTCTCCGCCAAGTGTCAAGGTCACTCGCAACTCTCGCGCTAATTCTTGGATCAAGGTAGCTTTATTGGTGTGCTCCATACACTCAATGATCTGTTGGATATCTAACCCTTGCTGAAACAACTTGCCCCATTCCAATGCGAAAAAACTCGTGTGATAACTCGTGTACAATGCTCCGAACAATGGCAGGTGGCTGAAGAATACAGCTTTTTGCAAGGCAGTGCGGCGGGCAAACACCCAGCGGCTGATCACAAAAAGCAGCACACTTACCAACAAGAAGAGGATAAGTACTGCTGGTGCCCAATTGATGGCGCGAATGCCCCAATGACCTTCGTCGATCATGCCAGAGGCTAACAATTGAGGCATTAAAAAGCGATGCATGCCAAAGAGAGCCGCCACTAAAAAGACCAGTAGCAAAAGCGGATAGGCCGCTACTTTGTACAGCAGCTGTTTTTGCTTGTTGACCAATTTGTGGTAGTCGACCATCCGCCGCAAGGTCGTCGTGAGATTCCCATGACTTTCTGCTAAATAAAGCTGATTTTTTTCGGTAGCCGATAAAGACAACGGCGCTACTGCTGCTGCCAAGCTTTGCCCTTGGGCAAGATGGGCAATCAGCTGTTCGATCACAGGTTCAGAAAACTGGCGACTGCGCAGCAACACTTGGAGGCTTTCTTGTAGGGAAAAGCCACTCTCCAATAACACCGTGAAGGTGACCAAGAGGGCTTCAGTTGCACGGCGTGGTAGCTGGGGCTTCTTTTTCATAAACTTCATCGGTGATCCACCCACTTTCTTTCACTCGTTTTAATACGTGCTGCCACTGTTTTTCCACTTGCCCCTCATAAAAGTGATACGCCAGCAATCCATGGGGTTCGTTGACTTCATTCGGCAACAATCGCTGATAAACGATCCCTTGCAACGCGTGCGCCAGAAGATCGTCTGCCCCTAGCAATTCCAGCAGCCGTGTCTTGGTTTCTGCTACGCCTCGTGCATGGATCGTGGCAAATACTCGATGACCTGTCAGAGCGGCTCGTACAGCGGCTTGCGCCGTCTCTTTGTTACGGATCTCACCAATCAAAAGCAGGTCCGGACGATGCCGTAAAGACAAGCGAATCAATTCATCATAGTCTTGTCCGATTTTCAAATTGGTCTGTAGCTGCAAAAAATGCGGCTCTTCAATCTCCACAGGATCTTCGATGGTAATGACTTGTCCCTTGGTTGCCCGTGCTAATTGATACATGAGGGTCGATTTTCCTGAGCCAGTGGGACCAGAAAATAAATATAGGCCTCTTTGTTTGGTTGTCTGTTGGATCTGCTGGACGTCTTCTGCAAAAAAATAGCGCAGATGCTCCTTGTTCAAAGGATAAAGAAACCGCATCACGAGACTTTCACGCCCTTGATAATCACCCACCGTTGAGACGCGCAACCGCTGTAGCTGATCGCCTAACAGATAGCTGACTGCGCCTAACTGAGCTTTGCGCCGTTCTCCCACCTCCATTCCTCCTAAAAATTTGAAGCGGGTGATCAGCTGCTGAGCTTCTTCGTTGGTCAGTACTTGATAGGTCTTTCTGAGATAGCTTTTACTGAAAATCACCTCCATCTGTGTACCGCTAGGCAAAATGGTCAGATCCTGCATGTGTTCTTGTCTCCCATAATGAATCAACTCGTCTGAGAATGCTTGAATATCCACGACTTATCCCTCCTAAAAAGAAATACGCAAACGCTTTGAGAATAGAAAAAAAAGATGAAGCAAATTTGCTTCATCTTTCATCATTCGTTTATTTCTGTGGTTCTTTTGCCACAAATTGGGCTTCCACCCGATAGATCCGCTGCCCGCGGCTTGAGAATTTTTCTTCATATTCAGTCATGATATTGTTCTCAAAGGAACTGTTATGCAAGTCCAACCAAACTTGTTTGATAATCATGCCGTATTGAGAAAAGCTCGCTAAGGAATACTCAAACAATCCTTGGTTATCCGTTTTGAAATGGATCTCGCCGTTGGGACGTAAAATCTGCTCGTCGACTGCTAAAAAGGCTTTGGAAGTCAAACGGCGCTTCTCATGCTTCTTCTTAGGCCATGGATCAGAAAAATTCAAATAGATCTGGTCTACTTCATTGTCTGCAAAATAGTTGGTCAATGCGGAACCATCGACATGCAGCAGTTGCAAGTTCGGGATCTCCTGCTCGATCATTTTATCTAATGCGATCGAAACGACACTAATCTGCATTTCCACACCAATATAATTGATCTCGGGATGAGCTTTCGCCATTTCCGTAATAAATTGGCCTTTTCCCATTCCAATTTCGATATGCAGCGGGTGATCATTGCCAAAGCGTTCATGCCAACGCCCTTTCCATTCAGTAGGCTCTGCCACAACGTATTCTGGATGAGCGTCAATCAGCTCTTTTGCACCTGCACGTTTTCTTACTCTCATGTTTCTTCCTTTCCGAAAAAACAAGATGGAACCAAATTGCCTCGCTCCATCTTCTCTTCATTCGCTATAAATTCGTTTTAATTGTAAAATCTCTGCATTCATGGCTTTGTAATCGCCTCGCAGATAATATTTTTTGACCTCTTGCAGCATACTCAACAATGCGTACCAATAAATCTTTTCGATCACTTCGCTGCTGCTGTGGATACCATAGCGCACGAGCCAATGAGACCAGCCAGATAATGGCACATAGTGACCTAAAATAGTGCCGATATCGATTGCCGGATCTGCAAACATCACGGAATCCCAATCGACTAAATACAAATAGTTTTGACAAACTAGCCAATTTCGATAATTGACATCGCCATGGACGACCGCGGCTTTCTGCTCGTCAAAAGCTGGAATATTGGTTTTTAAATACTCGGTGACCAAATGAATAAAACGGTTTTGGGCGACCGCAGAAGGCAGCTGATCCTGATAATCCATCAGCATCTGTTCAGGCGATCTGACTTGTCCGCCGATTTTGCTTAGCATCTGTGCCAACGTTTTTGAATGATGCAAGTGATACAACACATCAATGACATCATTTCTTTGGCCGATTTCATCGGGATCTAAGACCCGTCCATCCAGCCATTCTTGTGCGGAGAGCGTATCCCCATTTCCCGTCCGTTTCGTCCAGACGAGTTTGGGTGCAATGCCCTCTTTAGAGAGTGCCGCAAGCATCGGGGTCGTATTTCGTTTGATAAAGACTTTGTCGTTGTCCTTGAGCCCGATATAGGCTTTCCCGGTGTCGCCTTTGATTGGCCGCATACGCCAATCTTGATCCAAGCGAATATCCATCCTAGCTTCTCTCCTTATTTCGCAGTACCTCTTATTCTAGCTTCCTAATGGGTCGCCGTCAAGCGCATATGCGTTCGCTTTTTGTAAGAGAGGCCACTTGTGGATCAGGCGTGCATTTTCTTTAATCGCCCTGGCAAGTAGATGCCTAAAAAAAGACCCGCAAACCCTAAGAAGCCAAGAAACGCGATACCGCCTTGCCAAACAAAAGGCAAGCGCAAGCAACAGATCACGCCGAAAAGAACTGCGGTCACCAGTAAGAGTGCCCCAAGAATTTTTTTGATCGCTGCGGCTTTTTGTTTTTCTGGCACGGGATACAGATGTGTCAAAACCATGTATTGAAACTCATTGATCAAAGGAATCAGTTGGAAACCGATCAGATAAAGAAACAAGCAGCCGATCAGCAGACTGATCCAAAGCTCATCGACAAAGAATAAGACGAACCCACCAATCAAAGTCAAACGGACATAAAGCCCGCCATATTGCCCCCCACGGATCACTCGGCGCAAGTAAAGATAGAGGTACGTATTGCTGTGCACTGGTTTGATCTTTGCCAGCAGCCAGTCGAGGTATTTGCGCCGTTTGGCTTCCGTCGTGATTTGGGGAACATCTGTAAATAAGTTGATAAACCGATAGATACGCATTAAGCGCGACTGTTCGGCTTGGATCATATAGTCCCAATCCAAAAGCTGGCTATTGGCTTTCAGTCCAAAGAGGAACCAGATTGCTTGGAAGATGCTGATCCCCAACCCTAGCCAAGGTGCTACATAAATACTGGCAAGTGTGGCAGCTAACGCACTTGCGAACCAGATGCCTCGCTGCTGTTTGACTTGCTGCTGAGTTTCTTGATACAAACGAATCCGTTGTAGTGAAAGATCCCCCAGTTTTAAGAGCCACATCATCCCTAAAAAGTATGGGAATGAGGCAAAGGTGCTGTTTGCTGTGACCACGACCAAAGGCATCGTTGCCCCTACGGTTAAAAATAAAACCCCAAAGGGCAGCCAGAGGGAATAACGTAACGCTTGGCTGAGATAACTTGTCATTTGTCCTTCTTTGGCTAACAGAAAAATCAAATCTGCCGGTTTCGTCAGTGTCGCTAAGCGTCCCAGCGGTAAAACAAAGAGCCAAACAGCGACCACGATGATGCCGCCTAATGGAAACGGCCGCGGCAATGTTTTTAGCAATTCAGAATAATAGAGCCCCAGACCTCCGACTAAGAAGGTGCTGATCAAAGCAAAATGATCATTGAAGACATAGCGCAAATAGCGTGTCATCTGTTTTTGATGCCGCTGTAAGCGTTGCGAGAAAAACTGCTTCATGCTTGACTCTCCTTTGTCAGTGCGAGGTACAGATCATCAAGGGAGGCTTCTGGTGCTTGAAATTGGCTTCTTAGTTCCGCCAATGTCCCTTGTGCGCGGATCTCACCGTTATGCAAGAGGATGAATTTGTCACAATACTTCTCTGCGGTTGCTAAAATGTGGGTGGACATCAAAATAGATGCCCCGGTTTGTTTCATCTCATTCATCAGTTCCAATAACGCATTGATCGCTAAAGGATCTAATCCTAGAAAGGGTTCATCAATGATGTAGACACTCGGCTCAATCAAAAAGGCACACAGTACCATAACTTTTTGTTTCATCCCTTTTGAAAAGTTTGCCGGGAACCAATCGAGTTTGTTTTCTAAGCGAAAGGTTTTTAGCAGGCGTTCTGCTCGCTTCATGGCTTCTTCTTGTGGAAGATCGTAGGCCATCGCCGTCACTTCAATGTGCTCTCTTAAGGTCAATTCTTCATATAAAGAAGGAGTTTCGGGGATATACCCGATTTGTTTGCGGTATTGCTCTGGGTTTTCTTTAAGGGTCAAGCCATCGATCGTGATGGTGCCGCTATGAGGTTGCAGTAAACCGATGATTTCTTTGATCGTCGTACTCTTCCCTGCCCCGTTCAAGCCGATCAAGCCAACGAGCTCCCCATCGCCGATCGTAAAATCAATATTTTTTAAGACTGGCAGCTGATTGTAGCCGCCTGTCACGTTTGCTACTTGTAAAGTCATTTTTTCCCTCCGATTCGCCTGATTATGGCTCTTTGTCAACGTAGGCTCTTTTTGTTCAATTCAGTCAGCTGGCAAAACAGTTGTTTATTTTTCTTTATTCGTGACTTGCAGGATAAATTCATTTTCTCCCACTGTAATGATTTCTTGCGCTAGTTCTTGGCTGCCAAAGCGCTCTTGCCACGTTTGTGCTTCGCTGGCTGGAAAGACGACCATTTGGATGGCACCAGCGGCAAGACGGGTGGTAAAGGCTTGGACAGCGGCTGGTTCGGCATAAGAAACCAGGCTGATCCGCAGCTCTTCTTTTTGATACCCTTGATCTATTGCCCATGCTTCAACGGCTGCTTCCAATTCACTTTGCACCGCAGGGTCCATTGCTGTTTCAGTGACAATGGCGGCATTGACTACTTCTTCTTGCGGACGTGTCAGAGAATAAGTGATTGAACCAGCAAACACCACAAACAGCGTGATCGCGATCAACCACTCTTTATAGGCATAGGCTAAGTAGCGAAGCTTCGCTGAAGTCGTTGTTTTTTTCTGTAAGGTTTCTTTAATGATCGGTTTCATAGGTTCCTTCTTTCCAAATGATTTCTGATATTAAGTCTAGGGTTGTTGGAATCTAAATGCAAGCGTTTCTCGCTTGCTTTTCGCATTTCTTTAAAAAAGCGCCTTTGTTGAAGGAACAGTTGCCTTGTTCCGACTTTTTCAAAGAGGAAACCAGACGAAAAAAAGCAAAATATGGTAAAGTAGAGGTAATAGATCAAGGAGGTTTTTTACAATGGAAAATTGTATTTTTTGTAAAATCAATAATCGTGAGATTCCTAGCTACAAAGTCTACGAGGATGAGCAAGTCTATGCCTTTTTAGATATTTCCCAAGTCACCCCTGGTCATACATTGGTCATTCCCAAAACGCATGTGACGGATATTTTCGAGTACGATGAAACGTTGGCAGCAGCGGTTTTTGCCCGTATCCCTAAGATTGCTCGGGCGATCGAAAAAGCATTCCCTGAGATCGAAGGCTTAAATATCATCAACAACAATAAAGAATTGGCGTACCAATCCGTCTTCCATTCCCATGTCCATTTGATTCCTCGCTACAGCAAAGACGATGATTTCAAGATCCATTTTGGCAATCATGCAGAGAATTACACGGGGGAAGAGCTGGCGGCAATCGCCGAAAAAATTGGAAAGCAGGTGAACTAAATGATCGGTAATTTTCTTAAAGGACTTTTGTTCGGTTCCATCGCCGGCGGCTTAGGCGGTTTGCTTTTTGCACCAAAAAGCGGCAATGAAACCCGTGAAGAATTGATTCGCTATTTAGATGACACGACAGAAGCGACCTTAGAATTCAATGACAGTGTCAAACAGCTCAAAGATGCTGTGATGGTAACCCGCAAAACGATCGACGAAACGATCCCAGTTGTGACCGAATCTTTCACGAAAGATTTGGAAGCCTTCAAATTCCAAGCACAACCGCGCCTTGCTCGGATAAAAACCCAAATGGAACAATTGAATCAGCACATCACGACGATTCAAGCCCAAAGCGCCGAGGATGACAAACAAATCGAAAATTTGTAGTTTTTATGAATTTTGTTTGAAACATCCGCTGTTTTCTTTCCAACCATTTCTAGAAGTGGTATAGTAGGTGCAGTGATTATTATGAATCTTTTTAGAATTAGGAGTGCTTAAACGAATGAAGAAAAAATTAATTTTAGTAGCAGTCAGTGCAATGAGTCTTTTTGCATTAGCGGCTTGTGGTAACTCAAGTGAGGAAATCGCAACAATGAAGGGCGGTAAAATCACTGTTCAAGATTTTTATGACCAAGCAAAAACAAGTTCAGAAAATCAACAAGCGTTGCGTCAAATGATCGTCTTAAAAGTGTTTGATGAAAAATACGGTGATGACGTAACAGAAGAAATGATCGACGAACAATTCAATAATGTGGCTGAACAATATGGCGGCAGTGATTCCTTTGAATCAACATTGACTGCCTCTGGTTATACGGTGAAATCTTACCGTGCAGAATTGAAACAACAACTTGCGTTACGTGAAGGCTTAAAAGCCAACATGGATATCACTGATGAAGACATGAAAACTGCTTGGGATTCTTTCCACCCTGAAGTAGAAGCACAAATCATCAAAGTAGCAAGTGAAGATGATGCCAAAGACGTCTTAGAAGAAGCGAAAAAAGATGATGCAGACTTTGGCGAAATCGCTAAAGAAAAATCAACGGATGCGGCAACAAAAGAAGATGGCGGAACGATCAAATTCGATTCTACTTCATCAGCTGTACCAAGTGAAGTAAAAACAGCCGCTTTTGATTTAAAAGATGGTGAAATCTCTGAAGTGATCTCTGCAACCAACACGTCAACTTACACGACGGAATACTATATCGTGAAAATGGTGAAAAACCAAGACAAAGGCAATGATATGGATAAATACAAAGATGAATTGACTGAAATTGCTCAAAACACTTTGTTGAATGATTCAACCTTTATGGCAGCAACGATCGGTCAAGAATTGCAAGCAGCTAATGTGAAAATGAAAGACTCTGACTTAGCAGACTTGCTTTCTGATTACATCACAGCGGCCGAAACAGAAGATTCGACTGCTGACTCTTCTGCTACCGATGCAACGGACAGCTCAGCGGCAGATTCTTCTGCTACTGATGCAACCGATGATTCTACTGCAACGAGTGAGAGTGCTACAGATTCTTCTGCTGAATAAACGAAAAAAGAAGTGCCGTCGTAGCGGCGCTTCTTTTTTTATGCTAATTAGGTTAATATTGCCGATTCAGCTACTTTTTCCAACATCTGAAAAACCACGCTAAGCAAGCCTAGCGTGGTTTTTGTTCTTTCCGTCATTCACTTTGGTTGATCGTGCTACAAGGTCACCGCTACACTTCTTTCGGTACATAAAAACTCCGATTGTCCATGCCAAAAATTCGGTCTGTGTATTGACCAGGTTCCGTTAAACGAATCGACGTCAGCATCATTTGCATGGAAGCATCCAAATTATCGATTTGATGGAGGATCTCCGCTTCCATTATGCGGGGGCGAACAGGTGACCCATATTCTAATAAGCCATGGTGGGCTAAAACCATATGCCGCAAAACAACGATATCTTCTTCTTTGTCATCAAATTTCAAAGCCATACAGGCTTGCGTGATTTCTTCATCCACTAAGACCAAATGCCCTACTAGATTCCCCGCCAAGGTATACTCTGTCGTCATCGGACCTGTCAACTCGATCACTTTTCCTAAATCATGCAAAATGATACCCGCATACAGTAGTGAAGCATTCAATTCAGGGTACTCTTTGACGATTGCTTTTCCTAACCGCAGCATAGTGGTCGTATGATACGCCAATCCACTGGCGAAGGCATGGTGATTGCGCTTCGCAGCTGGAAAGTCAAAGAATTCCTTTTTATACTTGTTCAGTAAGAAACGGACGATTCGATTCCAGTGAGGATTCGTGATCTCAAACAAGGTTTGACTGATTTCTTCTTCCATCTCTTCTTTTCGCAAGGGTGCTTTTTCCATGTATTGGCTTGGTTCATGGGGCTCTTCCGGTTTCGCTAAACGCAAATGCATGATTTTGACTTGCGGATTGCCTTGGTAGACCTCCCGTTTTCCATCTAGCAGTACTACTTTCCCGGGTTCAAAACGGGCGATTTCTTCATCTGATGCATCCCAGAACTTTCCGTCGATCGTGCCGGATGTATCTTGAAAGGTGAAGGCAATAAATTTTTTGCCGTTTTTCGCGATCCGCACATCGGCATTCTTGATCAGCAAGAAAAGTTGAAACGTTTCATCAACAGTTAATTCACGAATTTTTTTCATGGGCTTATTTGGCCGATCAGCCAAATCTTTCACTTCCTTTACTCAGATCCTGGATAGGCTGCTGGTACTTCTGATAATAGCTTACCATTTCTTGGTCAGAAGACAAACAAATTACTTGATAACTTTGCCCAAACTCTTTTAACAGTGCGGCAAACCGTTCCTTACGAACACTATCATAATGCAGCCAACCATCATCAATAATGATTGGACACAATGGGTGATTTTTTTGCAGTGCTAGATAACCGAAGCGTAACGCCATGATTAACTGATCCTTCGTGCCTGTGGACAGGTCGATGATCGAAAACGTCTCGCTGGCATTTGCCGCTACCAACAAGCCATTTTCCAAAAGAATCTTTTGATAACGTCCGTTTGATAGCTGTTCAAAATAGGTTGAAGCAGCCGACAATAGCTGCGGCAATTGCTGTTCTGACAACTCGGTCGTGACATCCGTTAAAATCGAAGCCGCCAACTGACGACTCCCCCATGCCACAGCAAGTTCTTCAATGACCGCCTTTAGCTCACTTTCTTCTTGATAAAGCTGATTCAAGGTGCCATTTTTTTGACTAGCTGCTGCTTCTAATTCCAAACGCTGTTTTTGCTCCGTCAACTGCTGTATTTGTGCCTGAAGCTGTGTTTGCTGCTGCTTGATCTGGTCTTTTTGCTGCAGCAATTCTGCTTGCGTCACTGGTTTAGGATAAATCGGTGTTAACATCACCGCCAATTCTTCTGCTCGCTGCTGCGTGCGTTGCGCCGCTTCCCATTGCTTCAACCAGAGGCTGATTTCTGCAGGGTGATCTAAGCCTTGTTGCTGCAAGAGATCACTGGCCTGGGAAAGCAGCTGGTCGCGTTCATTGCGGGTGCGGGTCAACTGTTGGGCCAGCAGCGTGCTAGGTTGTTGCAGTCGTGAAAGCTTGATTGTTTGCATCTCTTCATGAAATTTCTGCAAAATCGCTGCTTTTTCTAACAAGGTTTTGTTTTGCAACGGCAGCCACTCAGCATAAGGTCGGAACTGCTCATCAAAGGGGGCCAGTTCTTCTGCGACGGCTTGCCGTTCTTGATAGGCTTGTTTGCGCTGCTGTGAGTAGGCTTGATAGCTAGCAACATCTTCATCATAGGCCAATAGATACGCCTGCCAGCTTTCCACCGGCAAATCACCAAAAAAGGGGGCTAAGGCTTGGTGGGCACGATCAATCTGCTGCTGCTTTTGCTGCTGTTCATTTTCCAGCTGCGCCAACTCTTCTCCCAGCAGATCCAGCTGCATGAGAACCGTCTGCCATTCCTGTTTGATGCCTTGCTGTTTGTTTGGCGCTGCTTTCATCAACGGCAAAACACTGCCAATGATCGCTGCGATCCCCACACCTAGAGCAAGCCAGCGCCACGGACTCGGCAAAAAGATACCGATCACTGCTAGCAGCCCACCGACGATCCCTAGCGGCCATAGCGGGTGAGAAACCGACTTGCGGCCAATCAATTGAGGATGCTGCTGTTCTAAGCGAGCTGCGGTGGCTTGCAAAGGCTGCGCTTTTTCTTCTAAACGCATCATACGCTTTTCGAGCTCTTCTAACTGCACACGTTCTTGTAGTAAACGTGTGGTTTGTTCATGGATCGAAGCCGTTACTAGCGGCGGCGATTCTCTGCTCCATTGGCGCTTTTCGACCAAGCGATTCAGCTCCGTGATGGCGACGGCTTCTTGATGATTGGCCGCTGCTTCACGATCTGCCAAACGCGCCATCGTCACTTGCTGCTGCAGCAAGTGATTGATTTGGTGCTCGTGATCAAGGTAAAAGAAATACTTATCTGATTCTTTTCCTTGCTCCAACTGATCTAATTCAGCTTCTTTTTTGCGAATTTCTTCCGTCAGCTGCTGATACTGCTGATAAAACTGTTTGATGGCTTGGACTTGCTGAGGATCGGCTAACGTATCTGCTGGTGCCATTTGCTGCCACTCTTCATAAAGACCCCAATGACTCAGCTGCTGCTGATTTTCCTGATAGGCTTCATTCAATGCTTGAAACTGGTGTCGCAAGTCTTGGATCTGTTCTTGCAACTGGGCGATCTGCTGATACTGCTGTTGGATGCGGCTTTCTTCGCTTTCTTTTTCCGCAATCGTTTTTTGCAGTTTTTCTAATTGTTTTAACGCCTGATTCAAAGGCAGCTTTTGCCCCCGTGGCTTGTATTGCTGCTGATTGATGGTTTCATATTGTGCCACTTGCTGCAGCATTTTTTGACTGCCGCTGATTCCCAGAGAAATCAACGCTTGGTGCAGCTCATTTTCTTCTAGCTTATCGATCTGGGTCAATTGCTCTTGCTGAAAGGTAAAGACATCGAAGAACAATGCTCGATTGAGGGGCTGCAGGTGTTGTGCCAGCCATTGCTCATCGACCGTCTGACCAGCGACATGGACTTTGGCACGACCGCGGTCTACATGCCGATAGCGTTCCACGATCACTTCGCCGAAGGGTTCCAGCGCCAACCATAACTTGCCACCGTAAGCTGCACCGTTTTTGGGGGTATAGTCTTTTTTCTTGGCTGTCTTTTTCGGAAAGCCAAATAAGATGGCGGCAATAAATTGATACAATGTCGATTTTCCGATCTCGTTGTGCCCAAAGAGCAGCTGATTTTGCGGATGAAAGGCAAAGCTTTGTTCATGGTATTTCCCAAAACCGGTAATCTCTGCTTTTAAAATTCTCATGACTGCTCCTCCCATTGAAAGTCGTCTTTCAACAATTGCTTGGCTTGCTGCAAGACTTCTTCTTGAAATGATTCATGGGTGATCCCCCGCTGGATCAGCGGATGCTGCAATAGATCGGACAGTCGGTCCGCAAAGATCTCTGGTGACTCATACATCGCTAAAAACTGCAGCATATAGTCTTGTGGTACCGCCAATGCGATCTTGTCTTCATTGGCTTGCTCGACTTCAAGGGCATAGATTACTTGCAGCGGCTCTGTTTGTGCCAACCGTTCATTGAGGTAGGTCAGCCATTCATTTTTTTCCGCAGCTGGAAACCAATCTGGCGGCAGCTGCTGCACATCGGTCAACACCAGATGCAGCAAGCGCGAACGAGGACTTTTTAAGCGCTCGATGATCGCTGGCAATACGGCATTCGAGGCGGTCACATCCGCTAAGGAGACCACTTGCTTTTGCCAAGCGATTTCCGCAATCTCCAAGCGCTCGATTGTTGGTCCTTGTGGCGATAATTCTGCCAAAATCACCCCAGTCGCCTGCTCTTTCTTGGTCTTTCCTTGAGGCGTACCGGGATAGAGGATCGGTGGTTGCTCTGAGAGCGTCTTAGGTACATGGATGTGCCCCAAGCCCCAATAATCATAGCCTTTTTGCTTCATTCCACTGATTGAAAAGGGGGCATACCGTTCACCGGCTTGATCCCCGTGGTAAAGCCCAATATGGTAATCCACCGCTGCTCTTGCGGGAAATTCTGTTACTTTATTTTCAGCGATCCAAGGATGTTGGTAGCTAAATCCACTGATTGCATAGGTTTCACCGTTTTTCGTTGTTCCTTGTACCGTTTGAACTTCTTCCGATGAAAAGAGAATGACGTTTTCTGGAAAAGCAAACCAATACCGTTGCGGATCATAATAATCATGGTTGCCGAAAATCATATAGACTGGGATCTCTGCTTCTCCCAGTCGTTGCAGTTGGGCAAAAAAGTCATGCTGCACTTTTAGACTCGGCCGTGCTTGATGGAATGTATCCCCAGCCAGCAAAACAAAATCGACCGCTTTTTCTAAAGCAACATCCACCAAATTACGGATGATTTTTTGATTGATAGCAGGGAGTTGGGTCTTCACTTTTTCAGATAACAGATGGACCCCTTCAAATGACCGGTCGATATGCAGGTCTGCACTATGTAAAAATCGCATTTCTTTCTCCCTCCTTAATGCTTCTATCATAACATTTATCAGTCATTTCGTCAGCAAAATACGAAAATTTGTTCGCCTTTTTCATAAAAAAAACCAAAGAAGCGCTTTTGAAACTTCTTTGGAAACGACTCTTGCAGTTGCAGCCGGTTGCTCTGAAGTTTCACTTGCTTCTTTGGTCTTTGTTTGTTGGCGATTACGCTTCGTATAGATCTCTTACAGGACCCATGATGATGCGGTTCAAGTCATTGGCTACTAAACTGAAGGCTTGCTCTTTTTGCATCAAGTCAGAAACGATGCCGTCTTGTTGAATTTTTTGCGATAATTCTTGGGCTTTTTGCGCTTCTTCTTCCGTCATTTCTTCGCCAGCCATCATTTTTTGTTGCAGGCTTTGTTGCAACTCTTGAAACTCTTTGAATAACGCGTACGCTTCTTCATTTGCTTTCAAACGGTCGAAAGAACCTTTCAGATCTTGAAATTGTTCTGACTCCCGTAATTCACGTTCTAATTGGTTTGCTGTATCATAAATATTTGCCATTTTGACGCCTCCTCTTTTTTTCTAGTATACCATTCTTCTCAGGTTCTAGACTAGCAGTTGCCTAATTCCTTTAATTTCCACTAATGGAATTCCACAAGCCGCCAAACAATTCTTTCGTTCCTTCTTTGATCTTGCTGCCGAATTCCTTCATACCTTCTTTGGCGCTTTCGGCAAAGTCATCGATGGTTTGTTGCCAATCATTGCTATTTTGTGACGTACTGCTATCAGGATCTGGTACCTCATCGGCTGCCATTAATTTTCCGCCTGTCCAATAAGCGTCTGCAACTTGGAATTGGGTGCCTTGACTATAAGGCAGTAAGCTTTCGGCCTCTGCTTTAAATATTTTCCCAACAACTTGTCCGCTAGTTCCCGTTAAGTAATGATCTTCACTCACATGTTCAAATCCTAGCCAGGTTGACAGAACCATATCAGGAGTATAGCCGACGATCCATTGGTCATTGACCTTAGAAGCATCAAAGTTGGTCTCTGTCGTACCCGTCTTACCGGCGATCGTAAAGCCGTACGGACTAGCACTAACCCCCGTCCCGTTAGAGAAGGTTCCTAGCATCATGCTCGTCATTTTATCAGCGGTCTCTTTAGAAATCACGCGTTTGCCTTGCACAGACGTATTGTCAACGATCACGGCACCAGTTGAATCAACGATTTTGGTGATCAAATGCGGTTTGTAGTAATACCCGCCATTAGCGAAAACGCCATACGCTGCTGCCATCGTCATTGGAGATTCCCCTTTTTCCAAACCACCTAATGCTAAGCCATAATATTTGTCGGATTCGGTCAAGGAAAGACCGAATTCTTGTGCTTTGCTATACCCGCGATCTAAGCCGATCTCATGCAGCAGCCAAACTGCTGGCAGATTCAAACTTTGGGCGAGGGCTTGATACATGACTGCTTCGCCAGCATAGGTCCCGTCAAAGTTTTGAGCATCATAAAAATCAAGGGGCTCGTCTTTCAGGACACTGTCCGGTTCAAACCCAGCTTCTAGGGCAGGGGCGAAGACGCTGATCGGTTTGATCGTGGAACCTGGTGAACGTTTCATTTGCGTGGCAAAATTAAATCCTCTAAAGACGTGCTCACCACGACGACCCACCACCGCTTGCACCCCACCGGTATTCGGATCAAGTGCGACAGAGCCAGATTGCACCATCGTGCCATCAGCGGCATTTTCAGGGAACAAGGCATCGTTTTTATAGGCAGCTTCCATTTGTGCTTGGTAGTTTTGATCCAGGGCTGTATAGATCTTGTAGCCGCGATTCATGACATCATCGGCGTCCAACCCATAGGATTCGGCTTCGTCGATGACCGCATCGAAATAATAAGGATATTTATAGCCAGATTCTGAATTGCCAAATCCATCATAAAGTAAATTGGCTAAGGCAACTTGTGATTCTTGGTCAGCAACGGACTGGTCCAACTTGCCGTTATCCACCATCAAACTCAAGACGGTGTCGCGACGGTTCGTGGCGTTTTCCAGATTGTCGATCGGGTTATAGATCGAAGGACCTTTGAGCATCCCCACCAACGTCGCAGCTTCTCCCACGCTTAGTTCAGAAGCATTGACACCGAAATATTTTAGCGAGGCATCTTGAATGCCCCAAACCCCGTTACCGAAATAGGAACTGTTCAAATACATTTCTAAAATCTCATCTTTAGAATATTTCTTCTCGATCTCGATCGCTAAGAAAAGCTCCTTGGCTTTTCGACTAAAGGTTTGATCCAAGGACAGATAGGCATTTTTAGCAAGCTGCTGGGTGATGGTACTTCCCCCACCGCCTTCGGCACTGCGGTTGACCAGCATACGTAGGGCTGCCCGAGCGATCCCTTTGATATCAAACCCGTGGTGATTATAGAAGTTGCGGTCTTCAGTTGAGATCAAGGCGTTGACCACATCACTGGAGATGGCATCAAGAGAAACGTACGTGCCTTTTTGCGAGTACAACTGCCCTGCTTCATCACCATTGGCATCAAAAATCACCGTCGATTCTTTCAGACCTGACTCTAATTCACTGACTTTCGTATTTTTGGCGATATAAAATAAATACCCGCTCATGATTAAGATAGCAACTAAACTAAGTAAAATAAAAATTTTATTTACGTGGTATTTTTTCCAAACCCGCTTGCGCCATTGATGAAATTGCTGCAAATACGGTTTTAACCAGCGCCAAAAGGTCAGCCAACCGGTCTTTATTTTGTGAAGGATGTGTTTCCAATCCATTACTTCACGCTCCTTTGGTTAAGTGTAGCATAAATGACTTTCTTTGTTATACGGCTCTAGACGTAATTTCATTCGAAAAGAATGCTTTATTATTCTAGCATTGAATACTCTGTTTTTTATTGTTTTTTTTATAAGAAAAGCTTAAAGATGCTATAATAGTCGGTAGCGAATAGCAAAGAAAGGACGTTATTATGGAATACACCATGACTTTACCCGAAAATCACCCGCCCATGCCGCTTCGCGATTTGTTGGAACAGGAGTGGCTCGTTCCACGAAAAGTGCGCCATTTTCTGCGCACACGGAAAAATGTGGCCGTCAATCAGCAGCCCGCGATGTTTCATCAAGAAGTTCGTGGCGGCGATCAAATCACTTTGATCATTGAAGACAGTGATTACAGCTACCAGCCGATCCAGTTAGGCCAAGCGGACGAAGTCGACGTACTTTTTGAAGATGAACACTTATTGGTGCTGAACAAGCCTGCCGGGGTCAAGACGCACCCAAATCAGCCATTAGAAGCCGATACTCTGTTGAATGATGCAGCTGCTTACCTTGCGCCGAAACAGCAGCAGCCTTATGTGGTCCATCGTCTAGACAAAGAAACCAGCGGTGTGGTTTTATTTGCAAAAAATCCTTTGGTGTTGCCGATCTTGGGCCGAATGCTGGAAAACAAACAGATTTTCCGTCGCTATCAAGCCACTGTTTTGGGGAAACTTACGCAAGATCAAACGATCGCCAAAAAAATCGGTCGTGACCGTCACGATCGTCGCAAGCGGATCATTGACTCCCGCAACGGTCAGTCAGCCGTCACCCATGTAACCATCGCCCACGCCCAACAAAAGACAACCAATGTGTATTGTGTGTTAGAAACTGGTAGGACCCACCAAATTCGCGTCCACCTTGCCAGCATCGGTCATCCAGTCGTTGGCGACCCGCTTTACCAAAACAAACCAGCGCCACGTTTGCTGCTGCATGGCTACGAATTGCATCTAGAGCATCCTTTTACCAAAGAACAGTTAGTGATCATCGCTCAACCGGGCTTGTGGTAAGCAACCAAAAAGCATGACGACTTGAGGAATCCCTCTTGTCAGTCATGCTTTTTGGTTTCAGATGATTTTCTCCATGCTTCTACTTGGTATTTTGGTTTATAGCGGTAAGTAAGCTGCTGGATCAACGAAATCTGACCACAACGTCTTACTCAGTCCAAAGTGCAGATGGACGCCTGTCGAATTTCCAGTCGTCCCCATCGTACCGACTTGGTCGCCGACTGCAACGGTCGCCCCCTTTGAGACACTGACAGCTGTTAAATGAAAATAATACGAGTAAAAGCCATTATCGTGAGCCAAAATCACGTAATTTCCAGTGCTTGGGCCATAGCCAGCATCTTCTACCTGTCCATCACGAGCGGCGACGATCTTCTCCCCCGCTTGACCTGTGAAGTCGATCCCGTCATGCTGCGTCCCTGAAAAACCAGTCGGGTCTGCTCGAGTACCAAAACCGCTGGAGATCGACACGGAGTCAGTGATTGGCAGTGAAAATTCACTGGCTGCCGCTTTCTCCGCTGCTTCTTTGGCTTTTTGTTTCGCTTCTTCAGCTGCTTTTGCTTCTTGCTCCACTTTTTCTTGTAGGTCTTGCACTTGGGCTTGCGTCTGCTGCAGCTGCTCTTGTTGGGACTGCAATTCTTTTTTGGCTGTTGCTAATTGTTCTTCGCTATGTACTAATTGGGCTTGCGTCAAGGTTTGGTACGAAGTGATTCGTTGTTGTTCGGCTTCTTTTTCCGCCAATTGTTGGTTCACTTCCCGTAAAGCCGCTTGTTGTTCACTAAACTTGCGTAGTTGCTGGATCGTGGCTTGCGGTCCATCGACTACCAGACTGCTTTGCGCTTGGCTTCCTTGGTGCTGGGCTTTTTGATCATTCAGTGCAGTGATCTGCGTTTGAACTTCCTTGCTTTCTTCTGCCAATTGGCTTAATTCTTCCTGATAATCCGCTAATTGACTTTCCAACGCTGTGACTTTCTGTTGGCTGGTGGTGACTTCGTCTTCATAAGAGGCTAGTTCTGTGGTCAAAACCGTCAGTTCCTCGCTGCTCTTGGTTTCAGCAGCATAACTGATAGCTGGCTGGAAAAGAGGCAACGTAAGGGCGAGCAATAAAAAAATCTTTTTCTTCAATTAGGTAACTCCTTCTTTTTTTAGTAGCTTGGCTACTTTAACATGCTTATTCATGAAAAAAAAGAGGGTTTTTCCAACAGTTTAAAGTCTATTGTTGCAAACTTTCATGTAAATCACCTATAAAACGGGCTTTTTTTACAAATATTGCAGCCGAATAACAACTTTCATAAGAATTTCTTTAGCTCGCCGATCGTCTTATCCTCGCTCTTGCAGCTTCGCCAATTCCTCAGGAGTCAATTCCCGATACTCGCCTAATGCCAAATCATCTGGCAGGGACAGGCCTCCCATGCGAATCCGTTTCAAATAAACGACTTCTTTTCCTACTGCATGGACCATCCGTTTGACTTGATGAAACTTGCCTTCATGGAGGATCAGTTTGATTTCGCTGCGCGTTTCGTCTTCATCGACGTTGAGGATCTGCAGTTCAGCCGGCAAGGTCCACTCGCCGTCTAATTTGATGCCTTTGGCAAAGGTTTTTTGATCCTCCGCTGTCATGATTCCCTCGACTTGGGCATAATATTCTTTTTCCACATGCTTCTTAGGCGACAATAATTGATGCGCCAATCCGCCATCGTTCGTAATCAGCAAAAAGCCTTCGGTGTCTTTATCCAACCGTCCTACTGGAAACAAATCTTCGCGAAACGCTTCTTCAGAAAACAAATCTAAGACCGTCTCTTCATAGGAATCGACGGTTGCCGAAATCACTCCAGCGGGTTTATTCAGCAAATAATAAAACTGGCTTTGATAGACGATGGGTTCCCCCTCAAAACAAACGGTATCTTGTGTTTCTAGTACTTGCGCTTTGTCACTCTTGATGACTTGTCCATTGACGGTCACGAGACCTTTTTTGATCAACTGTTTCACTTCTTTGCGGGAGCCATAACCCATATCCGCTAAAAACTTGTCTAAACGCATCGGTTTCTTCCTTTCATATAAAACAGCCGCCAAGGTCTCGCAAAGGAGGCTCAGCGGCTGCTTCTAGTTTTATTTGATGTGTAATTTCTGGCGTAAACGAACCATTGATGAGCCGAGTAGTTTTTCAGCTAAACGCAATTTCAGCGCAATGTAGATGTACACACTGCCACCGACTCCTGCTACTAGCAAGCTCAAGATAAAGGCTTGGACTTTTCTTTCCGAGCTAAAGATGAGACCAAAGAGTTGGCGGGCGATCAACGCTGCGATCACCATAATGATCGTCATCGCGCCAATCAATAACGTCCGTCGCAACGTTAAGTTTACATTGAAATGGCCTTTGCGAATCATCTTGCGAATGTTCAGCCAGCAGACGATCCCTAAAGCAATCGTCGTGGAAACTAATGGGCCATAAACTTGGAACAACCGAATCGCTGGATACTGCAGGATCAACTTCACCAGCAATCCTACAAAGAAGAAAACAACGGCTTCTTTGTTGTGGTACATTCCTTGTAGCATACTAGAACTAAGCATAAACAAGCCCAAGACCAGACCAGACAGACAGGCAGCGACTAAAACGCTCGCTCCTAACGCATCTGGACGATAAAACAAGGTGTATAAGGGATAAGACAGCACGATCATCCCAAAGGTCGCTGGGAACATTACAAAGGAATACAATTGTAAGTTGTTGCTGATCAATTTAGCTAAGTTCTTTTTGTCTTTTTTGGCGACTGCTTCACTGATCAAAGGCAAGCCTGTTGAAGCCATGGAAGTAGCTAATCCGATAACCACCATCGTCAACTTATCAGGGTTGCTACCGAAGATCGCCATTAATTCTAAGAGCTGATCATTTGAAAATTCAGTAAAACTACTCATGATCCGCACAAAGGTGTATTGATCCACCAATTTTAAAATCGTGATCCCAGAACCAACGATAATAAAAGGGATCGCTTCTTTGATGGTCGCTAAAACCAATTCTTTGGTTTGCAACACGGTTTCTTCTTTGCTCATATCGACTAAGACGTCCATCCGCACCCGTTGCTTTTGGAAGTAATAGCCTAAAACCAAAATACTGGCTAAGACACCGATAAAGGCGGCAAAGGTCGATTGCGTCACAGCCGCCGTGTATTCGCCTTCGATAACCCGCATAATGATGAAGGTCGCCAAAAGCATATAGCAGACGCGGGCGATTTGTTCGACAACTTGCGAGATCGCAAAAGGTTTCATGTCTTGGTTTCCTTGGAAGTATCCTCGCATAACACTCATACAAGGAAAGACCAATAGTGCAATGCTCAATGAGCGCATTGCAGGAATCAATTCTTCCCCGCCACCTGAAGCCGTTGCCAACCATGGGGCTGCCAAATACATGATTCCGGCGGTCACCACGCCAAAGCCTGCCATCAATTGGAAGGCCCTTAAAAAGAGCTTCTGGCTGGTGCGGTATTCTTGGCGAGAATTATAAAAAGAAATCTGCTTGGCAATTGCCGATGGGATCCCAGCAGTTGAGATCATTAAAAATAAGGCGTAAACATTATAGCCCATCCCAAATAACGCATTTGCTTTATCGGCATTTGCCCCCATCCAATAATACCAAGGTAAAATGTAAATGGCGCCAAGCAAACGTGAACCGATATTGCCCATTGTCATCCAAGCAGATCCTTGAGCCATTTTTTCTTGTGTAGTTAATTCTTTTGACACTGAACGCATGTGATTATCCATCGCCATTATCTCCAACTTTCTACAAACATATCCCTTCCATTTTAATTCGAAAAAGAGTTGGTCGCAATCTATTTTTGCAACATCTTAAAGTTTCTTCAAAATAAGAAGAAAAAAAAGAAAACTTTTCCCTCCTAAACGGCGGTTTTTAGGAGTTATGCTATAATAAGAGAAATCTTTAGAGGAATGAAGGAGAACAACGATGCAAAAGGAACTCATTACCGTGCCACAGATCCGCAAACTCTTATTGCAGGAAAACCTATTAAAAGAAATCATCACCCCCACTGATTGGGTTTATACCGTGCCGCAAGAAATGACTGATATTGCCTTTACCTCCTTAAGTTACGACTCGCGAACGGCCGATGCGGCAACGCTTTTTTTCTGTAAAGGGGCTTCTTTTAAAGAAAGCTACCTAGCCGCCGCCATTGATCAAGGCATTCAGTGCTACATTTCAGAAACACCTTATGACAACTTCGCAACCTACGGGATCATTGTTACGGACATTCGAGAAACGATGGCAGTGATCGCTCAAGCGTTTTATGGCAACCCGCAAGAACAGCTGGTGACCATCGGCATCACTGGCACCAAAGGCAAAACCAGCTGCGCCTATTTTGCTCGGGCGATTTTAGCAGAATCGACGGGTCAAAAAGTAGCATTCTTTTCATCTGAGGAAAACTCAGTCGATGGAAAAACCTTTAATGAAGCAGTGTTGACGACTCCCGAAACACTGGATCTTTATAAAATGATGGCTGAGGCTGTTGCAAACGGCATGACCCATCTTGTAATGGAAGTTTCTTCTCAAGCGTATAAAACCAAACGGGTAGCCGGCATTACCTTTGATATTGGCGCGTTCTTGAATATTTCGCCTGATCACATTGGACCGGTGGAACATCCAACTTATGATGATTATCTTTACTGCAAACGGGAACTGATTCGCAACAGCAAACAAATGATTTTAAATCGTCAAAGCGATCACTACCACTTGCTGCGAGAAACTTGTGAAGTCCATCAAGTTCCTTATATCACCTACGGACGTTCAGACGCCGATTATGTCGTCCAAGAAGGAATGGACCTAAAGAGTTTTGCCCTGACAGCTGCTTCTGATGTCTTGCAGGTCTCTGGTGAATATCAACTGGGGATCTTAGGTTCTTTCAACCATGAGAATGCCGCAGCGGCGATTTTGGCTGCCTGCTTAGCGGGTGCCTCTCGTAAGGACGCTCAGAAAGTCCTGCCGACAGTGATCATCCCTGGACGAATGATCGTTTTAGAAAAAGAAAATGGCGCCGTCATGATCGTTGACTATGCCCACAATTACCTGAGCTTCCAATCATTAAGTGAACTTGCCCGTCAATTACGCCCAGATGGCCGCCTGCTTTTTGTCACTGGCAGTGCTGGCGGAAAAGCCCAATCTCGCCGAGCAGATATGGGACGAGCGCTAGGAGAATATGCGGACAAAGTCTACCTGACCAGCGATGATCCTGATTTTGAAGAAGCAGCTGCGATCGCAAAAGAAATTGCAGATGCTATCACCAATCCTGAAGTTGCTATCATTCATGAGATGGATCGGGCTCAAGCCGTCAAATTGGCGATCGCTGAAGCAGACGGTCGTGATATCGTGATTATTGCGGGCAAAGGCGCCGAACAATACTTGAAAGTCGCTGGAAAAAAAGTCCCTTACATCGGTGACTTGACCTTAGCGCAGCAGCAAGCCAAGCACCAATAGCAACAAGTTTTCTCAACAAAAAAAGCTTTCAGATGATCCATTAAATCATCTGAAAGCTTTTTTCCTGTGTGATTAAGGTTGTTCATCTTCGTAAGTCTCATAGACATAGGGTGCGCCATCATAACGGAATTCTGTTGAAATGGCAGCGTCAAGGTCTTCGGTAAACATTCGTTTGCTGAAAGGAAACAAAAAGACTTGCCCTTCTTTGGCATCTTCGGCTGCTAAACGGTAAAACAGCTCTTCTTCTGTTAATTGTTGATTCAACTGTTCCAAGACATCGGCAGTGACTGCCTCTTCTTCATAGCCAGGTTTGGCAATCCGTGCATAATCTTCAAAAAAAGCCGTTTGGCCTTCAAATGATTGATACTCCATGTAAGTCCCCTCTTTCTTTTCTCTTTCTTTATTATACGAGAGTCTGTGAGGATCAGCGAATAATATGATCGCTAACAAGCGGAAATTTGGCTTTTTTAGCGCTTAAATATGTCAGAAACATTTCAAGTGTATTACGAATCAATTATTTGACAAAATCAGATTGAACACGTATCCAAATTTTGTATAATGATACATAGAGACTATAAAAGGGGCAAATGTAATGAACAACGCAAAGAAAAAATTATTCGTCGGTACTGGTGCTGCAATTGGTTTTGTCGCAATCGTTGCTATGATGGCTCAGTTCATGATTTCCAATCATCTATTTGGCGGAAGTGATGCTTCATCAGAAATTTTCACTCGCGCTACGTATCCAAACGGCTTTCTACTAGTGATCTTGATTCCATTGGTCGCAACAGCCGCTTTGTTCTATGGGATCATTCGCAAAAAATAACAAAAAAGTGTTGCTGAGAACCACTCAGTAACACTTTTTTTCTTTGTCGCTACCAAAAAGCTGCCTAACAGACCATTGACCTGTTAGGCAGCTACTTTTTTAGCGTTTAGTTTGCAACGATATTGACCAATTTATTGGGTACGACGATCACTTTGCGGATCGTTTTTCCTTGGAGCTGTTCTTGGACAAGTTCGTTTTCTTGGGCCAATTGTTCAAGCACTGCTTTTTCTGCGTCCGCTGGAACCATTGCTTTGGCACGAACTTTGCCGTTGACTTGAAAGACGACTTCGATCTCATCTTCCACTAGGGCACTTTCGTCATAGGTTGGCCAAGGCACATAAGAGATCCCATTGTCATTTCCGAGGATCGACCAGAGCTCTTCACCGATATGTGGTGCGATTGGAGCCAATAGCTGCACAAATCCTTCGACATACTCGTAAGGTAAGGCATCAGCTTTATACGCTTCATTGACGAAGACCATCAATTGGGAAATCGCCGTATTGAAATGCAGCTGTTCATAATCTTCCGTCACTTTTTTAACCGTTTGGTTATACACCTTCGACAATTTTCCATCGTTGAATGTCGTGATGCGGTCGCGCATTTTGCCATTTTCATCGACGATCAAGCGCCACACGCGATCCAAGAATTTGCGACTGCCTTCAAGGCCATTCTCATTCCAGGCGATCGATGCATCCAATGGTCCCATAAACATTTCATATAGACGCAAAGTATCTGCACCGTATTGATTGATGACATCATCTGGATTGACGACGTTGCCGCGGGATTTCGACATTTTTTCATTGTTTTCCCCAAGGATCATCCCTTGGTTGAACAATTTTTCAAATGGTTCTTTCGTTGGTACGACACCGATATCATACAAGAATTTATGCCAGAAGCGAGCATAAAGCAAATGCAAGACAGCGTGTTCCGCCCCACCAATATAAATATCGACTGGCATCCAGCGTTTCAATTTATCATAGTCTGCCAAAACAGACTTATTATGAGGATCGATAAAGCGTAAGAAATACCATGAGCTTCCTGCCCATTGTGGCATCGTATTGGTTTCGCGACGTCCTTTTTTCCCAGTTTCTGGATCGGTGACATTGACCCAATCCGTGACATTAGCTAATGGCGATTCCCCGGTACCGCTTGGTTTGATATTGTCGGTTTTTGGCAAACGCAATGGCAGCTGATCTTCAGCAAGCGCTGTGGTCGTCCCATCTTCCCAATGGATGATTGGGATTGGTTCACCCCAATACCGTTGGCGAGAGAACAACCAATCGCGAAGACGATAGCTGACTTCTTTTTTCCCAACATGGTTTTCTTCCAACCATGCGACCATTTTTTCAATGGCTGTCTCTTTGTCTAGCCCATCCAAAAAGTCTGAATTGATATGCAGTCCATCTTCGGTATAGGCAGATTCTTCCACGTTGCCCCCTGCCAATACAGGAATGATCTCTAAGCCAAATGTTTTGGCAAATTCGTGGTCACGTTCGTCATGGGCAGGAACCGCCATGATCGCACCTGTTCCATAAGAAGCCAAAACGTAATCGGCGATCCAAATCGGGATCTCTTTGCCATTCACGGGATTGATGGCATAGGCACCAGTGAAGACACCGGTTTTTTCTTTGGCCAAATCTGTTCGGTTCAAATCAGATTTTTTCGATGCTTCTTCTACATAGGCATCAATGGCTGCTTTTTGTTCTGGGGTAGTGATTTGAGCCACTAGCTCATGTTCTGGTGCCAATACAGCGTAGGTCGCACCAAACAAGGTATCTGGGCGAGTCGTAAAGACGGTAAAGTCTTTTTCCATCCCTGCCACTTTAAACGTTACGTTGGCTCCGACAGAACGTCCGATCCAATTGCGTTGCATTTCTTTGATGCTTTCTGGCCAATCAACTTCTTCTAAATCGTCCAACAAACGATCAGCATATGCCGTGATTTTTAGCATCCATTGGCGCATCGGTTTGCGGATCACATCATAGCCGCCCCGTTCGCTCTTGCCGTCAATGACTTCTTCATTGGCGATCACAGTTCCAAGCTCTGGTACCCAATTTACCGGAACTTCGGCTTCATAAGCTAACCCTTTTTCATAAAGCTTGGTAAAGATCCATTGCGTCCACTTGTAATATTCAGGATCTGTCGTATTGATTTCACGATTCCAGTCATAGCTGAACCCTAGCGCATTGATTTGACGGCGGAAGGTCTCAATATTTTTCTTCGTGAATTCCGCTGGATCATTTCCAGTGTCTAGTGCATATTGTTCGGCAGGCAGACCAAAGGCATCCCAGCCCATTGGGTGCAGTACATTGTACCCTTGGCTGCGTTTGAAGCGGCTCAAGATATCCGTTGCCGTATAGCCTTCTGGATGTCCGACATGTAATCCTTGTCCGGATGGATATGGGAACATATCTAGCGCATAAAATTTTGGTTTGTCCGGCTCATCATGGGTGTTGAACTCATTTTTCTTTGCCCAATATTTTTGCCATTTTTTTTCGATTTCTTTGTGATTGTAATTCACGATGGACTCCTCCTAAAAATTGGTGTTTTGCTCGTCAAATCAACCAGCAAAACTTAAAAAAAGTCCTATAAAAATCGCTATGATTTTTATAGGACGTTATCAACGTGGTACCACCTAAGTTTATCTGCTCCTCAAAAAAGCAGACCTCGATGTTTTAACGGCCATCGCCGTATCTGCCTAGCCAAATCAGGTTCAGTCAGATATCACTCGAAGACGAGTTCGAAAGGTGTGCTGTGCATTTCCACCAACCATGCACTCTCTAAAAGTCCCACCGTACTTCTACTATTCCTTCTCAAACGTGAAAGTTTCTTTGCACTTATCCTAACAAAAATCATTAGGAATAGCAATCTATTTTACCCTAACTGTTTGTCCTGGGTAAATAAAGTTATTTTGAATATTGTTCCATTGAATAAATTGATCCGTCGTGATGCCAAACTTATCTGCGATCCCCCAAACGGAATCACCCGCTGCGACCTTGTAAGTACCATTTGTCGCTGAAGTGCTGGTAGTAGCTGTTGTGCCGCCTTGCTTGACGACCACCTTTTGTCCTGGATAGATAAAATCATTTTTGATGTTGTTCCAGTTACGGAATTGGTCCATCGAAATCCCGTGTTTATTGGCAACTGACCAGACTGAATCACCCGCTGCCACCGTATAGGTGTTGCCTGCAGCACTGCTGCTGGTTTGGCTGCTGACGGTCGTGCTCGTTGTTGTACTTGTACTCGTTGCGGAACTACCACTGACGACAACTTTTTGTCCTGGGTAGACAAAATCATTTTTGATATTGTTCAAACTGCGAAATTGATCCATGGAGATTCCATGTTTGTTGGCGATCGACCAGACTGAATCACCCGCTGCCACTGTATAGGTACCGCCACTGCTTTGGCTAGCAGTTGATGCAGTGCTGACGGTCGTGGTACTGCTGGTATTCGTAGACGAACCACCGCTTACGACAACTTTTTGTCCTGGGTAGACAAAGTCATTTTTGATATTGTTCAAACTGCGGAATTGATCCATGGAGATCCCATGTTTATTGGCGATCGACCAGACTGAATCACCAGAAACTACGGTATAGGTATTGCCTGATGTAGTTGCTGAAGTATTACGATTGACGATCGATACCGTAGAAGTTGCCGAAGTGCTTTGGGTGCTGCCGTTAACTTTCAACGTTTGCCCTGGATAAACAAAATCATTTTTGATGTTGTTCAAGCTGCGCAACTGGTCCATGGAGATGCCATGTTTGTTAGCGATCGACCACACAGAGTCGCCCGAAGCGACTGTATAGGTTTGACTGCCGCTCGTGCTGACAGCCGCCGTTGTAGTCGTAGTATTGGTTGATGCGCTAGCTGTGGCACCACCACCGGCATTGCCAGAAGCAGGTGTGTCGTATTGCGTCAAACCAAATTGTTGGATCACTGCATTCAGGGAAGAAGCATAATTGGGTGCAGTCGCATAGCGGCCTGCTAGCCATGCGGTTGCATCAAGATATGAAGTCGTATTGCTTTTCCAAGCGCCAGAATAATATGAAACGCCGCTTTGTAAAGAGGTTGAGCGTAAAGTACGTGCGTTATCTTCGAATGATTGCGTGTATGATGGGTAGCGCTTAAAGGGTTCATTCATAGTCAACCATTGATTGTTCAAGTACTCCAAAGTACTCATATAAACGGTTTGACCGTTGTAGCTGCCTTTGATCCCGAATAGATTATAATTCGGTGCTTTTGATAAACTGCTTCGGCCCCAACCACTTTCTAAAATGGCTTGTGCGATCATCACAGAAGCATATAAATCGTTGGCTTGTGCCACGGGCTGAGCGTAAGTAGCGATTTCGGCAATAAATGCGGAAGTATTCGGCGCGGCAAAATTGCTAGTAGAAACTTGGGCGATCGAGGTCTCTACGGCTTCTGCTTGAACCGATGACACCAATGGAGCTACAACAGAGCAAGCAGTCAGTGTCGTTCCTAAAACAACTGCACTTTTTTTGATCACTCGATACTTATCGCCCGATTGGTCTGCTTGACGATGTACTTTTCTTGATTGACTCGTGTTCATGTCCGTTATTCCTCCGTTTTTTCCTTATAGTGAACGTAGGTTTAGTATACAATTTCTTAAGAATTTATAAAAGGTATTTGAGCCGATTTCAGAAACTGTAAACTCTTTGTAATCAAACGAACATTTATTGAAATGAAGAGTTTGTATTTAACCCAACGAAAAATATTCCTTGGCAGTGGGATGCTCCCTGAATGGTTCCCTGCTTTTTCCGTCTTGCGATAAATGCTATAATACCTTCTAGATGTCTCTTTGCTTGAAGGGGCAGAAATTCTCTAGAAACGAGGCTTTTCCATGCATAAAAAACTTTATTTTCAATTTGCCGGCAGTTGCTTTTTACTGCTGTTCGTTTTTCTCGGCTATCTCGTGAAATTTTATCCTACTTGGTTGGTCTCCTTTGACGAAACCTTGACTCGCATCATCCGTACCGGCTACCCGTTTTGGACACCGTTTTTTCTATGGGTCACGAAATTTGCGAATCCTACCACGATCATCTTGCTCTTTCTCGCTGTCTTAGCTGTCCTAGTGATCAACAAGTATTATGCTGAAGCTCTATGGCTCAGTATTGGTACCATCGGGATTGCTGGGCTCTTTAATCCATTGATCAAACTGGTCTTTTTACGGGAGCGCCCAACTCTTGAACACTTAGTCACGGAATCAAGTTTCAGTTTCCCCAGTGGACACTCGACGGGCAGTATGATTTTTTATGGAACCTTGCTTTTCTTGGTCCCAGTTTTCTTCAAGCAACCTTTTTGGCAATGGGGCATCCGCCTTTTGCTGGGCCTTTTGATGGGCTGCATCGGCATCAGCCGTATTTATGTTGGTGTGCATTTTCCCAGCGATGTGTTAGGCGGTTTTTGTGTCGGCCTGTCTTGGCTGCTGTTGACCTATCCGTACTACTTGCAAAAACGCTTTGTCTGGCGCTTCACGCGTAAACAATTATAAAAGAAGGTAAAAAAATGAATCCATTTCCTTATGCAGAAGATAAAAACAAACGATACCATTCGTGGAACTTTGCTTTGCGGCAAGAATTTGGCGAAAAAATCTTTAAAGTTCCCATCGATGCGGGCTTCGACTGCCCCAATCGTGACGGCACCGTTGCCAAAGGCGGCTGTACATTTTGCAGTGTGTCCGGCTCTGGCGATATGATCGTAGCACCTGAAGCCCCGCTACCAGAGCAGTTTGAAAAAGAGATCGCCATGATGCACAAAAAGTGGCCGCAAGTGGACAAATACATTGTCTATTTTCAAAATTTTACGAACACCCACGCACCGGTGGCAGTGATCCGCGAGCGCTTCGAGCAAGTACTGACACTACCTGGTGTTGTCGGGATCTCCATTGGGACCCGACCAGACTGCTTACCAGCAGATGTCGTTGACTATCTGGCAGAGCTCAATCAACGCTTTTATTTATGGGTCGAATTAGGACTGCAAACGACTTTTGAAACCACGAGCAATGCCATCAACCGCGCCCATGATTATCAAACCTACTTAGACGGCGTCGCCAGCCTGCGCAAACACAATATTCGTGTCTGTACCCATTTGATCAATGGTCTGCCAGGCGAGACGATCGAGATGATGCAAGAAAACGTCCGACGCACCATTCAAGATTCTGATATCCAAGGCATCAAACTGCACCTGCTGCATTTGATGCGCAATACTCGGATGCTGCGGGATTATCATGAGGGACGTTTGCAATTGATGCGGCGCGATACCTATGTGTCATTGATCTGCGATCAGTTAGAAATGATCCCCCCAGAGATCATCATTCATCGCTTGACAGGCGATGCACCATGGGATTCTCTGGTAGGTCCAATGTGGAGTTTGAAAAAATGGGAAGTCTTGAATGAGATTGATCAAGAAATGCTACGCCGCAACTCCTATCAAGGGAAATTCAACGTGCGAAAGGAGCTTGTCAATGCTGCCGACCGCCATGCGCTATAGCCACACCCTTTTAAAAGAAGTTGTGCAACCGGGACATACCGCTGTTGATGCCACGATGGGCAACGGCTTTGACACGGAATTACTGGCTTCCTTAGTTGGGCCGACTGGTCAGGTGTTTGCTTTTGATATTCAAGAACAAGCCCTCCAAGCCACCAAAAAACGTTTGACTGAAAAAGAGCTGTTGGCGCAAGTCCAGCTGATCCATCAAGGCCATGAGACGTTGGCAGATGTTGTGAGCGGTCCGGTTCACGCCGCCATTTTCAATTTAGGCTACTTGCCGAAAGGGGACAAAGCGATCATCACGCTGCCTGATACAACGAAAACGGCTTTAGAAGCTTTACTGACACGTTTAGCCCCGAAAGGTAGAATCATCCTCGTCTGCTATTATGGACACGCTGGCGGCGAAGCAGAGCTGAAAGAAGTCCACTCCTTTTGTCAGCAGCTGCCGCAAGAGGAATACAATGTCCTTTCCTATCAATTTATCAATCAGCGCAACCAGCCGCCGATCTTATTTTGTATCGAACGAAAAAACCATCAGTCCTCGGCACGTTAAGGTGTCGATCGACTGATGGTTTTTTATTCACTAAAAAGCCATTGCAGGACTCGTTGGATCCATTGATCCCAAAAATTCCAATCATGATCCCCAGTTCCCGATTCAAACGTTACGGCTAGTTTGCGTTTTTGCAGCTTATCCACCGCATATTCACTTGCCGGATACAGCTGATCCTCGGTTCCGCAGCTAATAAAAAAGCGCGGCGCTGTGCTTGGATCGATGGTCTCAATCAGATGGATCAAATCATTTTCTGACCCTTTGAATTGCTCTAATGGTCCAAAAATTCCTTCCCAATAAGCTTGGCTTCGCAGCTGCAGCAAGGAATCCATGCTTTCAGCCAGCGCTAATGCCCCAGACAAAGACGCTACCGCCGCAAACTGGTCAGGCTTTCTCAGCCCGAGTTTTACTGCCCCATAGCCCCCCATCGAAAGCCCAGCCGCAAAAGTTTTTTCTCGTTTTTGCGTCAGCTGAGGAAACAGCTCATGGCAAATCTGTGGTAATTCTTCGGCGATAAAAGTCCAATACTTCATCTCATAGGTCGTATCGGTATACCACCCCAGATCAGTAGACGGCATGATGACCGCTAGTTGATACTCTGCGGCATACCGCTCGATCGACGTCCGTCGCTGCCAAACACTATGATTTCCGTTCATCCCATGCAATAAATAAAGCACCGGGAGATCTGTGCCCGTCGATTGGCTTTGGGTGCCGATTTTTTTCTTGGTACTTTGAGGCAAGATCACATCGATCATTACCTCCATTTCAAGAACATTTGAATAGATATTTGCTTGTAAAAAAGCCATACAATCACCTGCGATCCTTTTTTTATATTGTACCAGATTCTCGCGAAATCGTGCGGGTCAAACCAATCGCTAAAACAATCAACAAAACACCGATCCCAAAAACCCAGTGTAGACCGCTATAAAGAATCTCCCGTAATTGCCCTAATAAGGCTGTTGGCAGCTGACGCGCGGCGGCTGGATCTACCAGCTGATTCATGACACTGCTATCAGTGACTTGCGCCTGTGCCAAGCCCACGCTATTGCTGGTGTTTAAAACGATACCGAAGACCGCCACCATAATGGTTTGCCCGATCGTTCGCAGCAGGGTATTAAAAGAAGTCGCCACGCCGACTTGGGTGGGTGCAACGCTGGTTTGGGCAGTAACGGTACAAACCACCATCGTTGCCCCTAATCCGACGCCCGTAATAGAAGAAATGACCAAGAACAACCAGAATGATGTCTGTGCCGGTGTCAAAAACAACCACAAGGCACCGGTAGCCGTGATCACTAAGCTAACCGTCAAGACCCAACTGACACTGTGTTGTGTCAACCAACGGCTGGCTAAGAAGGAACCAATCATCCATAAAATCGACAACGGTGCCAACACAAGCCCGCCAATCCCCGCACTCATGCCTAAGACCCCTTGCATCCACATTGGGATATAAACATCGATCCCCATCAGGAAGCCGCTAGCCAAAGCTGCTACGATGTTGACCACCACAAATAGTTTTGAGTGGAACAGCTTCAGATCAATAATCGGATCTGCTGCTTTTTTCTCCACACGAATGAAGCCGATAAACGTGAGGACAGAAAAAACGAACAGACCGATAACAGGCAGACTTACACCATAATCTCCTAGCAATTGGAAGCCTAGCAGGAGCCCTACTAACGTCAACATCAACAAGAGACTGCCTGCATAATCAATGTTGACTGCAGCAAAGGCCTTTTTTTCTTCATGAAAATAAAACCAAATTAAGGCGATCAACCCTAATCCGATGGGCACGTTGATAAAGAAGATCCAATGCCACCCGATCGTATCTACGATCAATCCACCGGCTAAGGGACCAACGACACTGGCGATCCCCCAAGCAGTACTATTGAGCCCTAAGGCTTTCGCCCGCTTTTCAACAGGATACAGGTCCGCAATGATCGTTAGGGCAACGGGCATCATGGCCCCTGCGCCTAATCCTTGCAACGCTCTGGCAATGATCAACGTCAACATTGTGTTGGCCATCCCACAAAACGCCGACCCGATAATAAACAGCAGCGTACCAAATAGAAAGACTGGTTTGCGGCCGATATTATCGGCAAACTTGCCGTAAATCGGGGTCAACATCGCACTGGTCAAAAGATAGATCGAGAAGACCCAGTTCATGATCTCGATTCCTTTCAATGAACTAACGATGGTAGGCATCGCTGTCGTAATGATCGTTCCTTCGATCGCGGTCATAAACGTTGCGACAAAAACTGCAATAGTGACTAATTTTACATTGGTTCGCATGTAACTCCTCCTTTTACTCCAAAAAAAAGAACCTCTATTGATAGTCATCAATAGAGGTCGCCTCTTTTAATCCTTCACACTTGCCAAAAGTGCCGCCACCTTGTCGGTGCGTTCCCATGGCAAATCGATATCTGTACGACCGAAATGTCCGTAAGCGGCAGTCTGACGATAAATCGGACGGCGCAAATCTAACATTTCAATAATTCCTGCTGGTCGCAAATCAAAGTTTTCCCGCACCGCTTGAATCAAGCGATCGTTACTGACGGTTCCTGTACCAAAAGTGTTGATGCTGATCGACACGGGTTGTGCCACACCGATCGCATAGGCTAATTGGACTTCCACTTTTTTGGCTAGCTTTGCTGCTACGATGTTTTTGGCAATGTAGCGAGCCGCATAGCTGGCTGAACGGTCAACTTTGGTTGCGTCTTTTCCAGAAAACGCACCGCCACCATGACGAGCATAGCCGCCATAAGTATCAACGATGATTTTTCTGCCTGTCAAACCGGCATCCCCTTGAGGACCGCCGATCACAAAACGACCAGTAGGATTAATATAATATTTTGTCTGCTCGTCTAAAAGATCGGCAGGGATCACTTCTTTGATCACTTTTTCAATGACATCACGGTGGATCGTTTCATTATCAGCCGCATCATCATGCTGGGTACTAATAACGACGGTGTCCACTCTTTGTGGTTGATCGTTATCATCATATTCAACAGTTACTTGCGATTTTGCATCTGGACGCAAGTAGCTTAGTTCATTGTTTTTACGCAACTCTGCTAAACGACGGACTAACCGATGACTCAATGCGATTGGTAAAGGCATCAATTCAGGTGTTTCATCAACGGCAAAACCAAACATCAAGCCTTGGTCACCGGCACCGATATCTTCTTTATCCGTTTCTCCGCGACTTTCTAAAGCATCGTCAACGCCTTGAGCGATATCTGGTGATTGCTCATCGATCGCTACTAAAACAGCAACCGTATCGCCGTCAAAGCCGAATTTTGCTCGTGTATAGCCGATTTCTTTGATGGTTTCACGGACGACTTTTTGGATATCTACGTAAGCAGAAGTAGAAATTTCTCCAAAAACTAAAACCAATCCGGTGGTAACTGACGTTTCACAAGCAACCCGAGCCATTGGATCTTCGGCAAGCAACGCATCTAAGATGGCATCACTGATTTGGTCGGCTACTTTGTCTGGGTGTCCTTCTGAAACGGACTCTGATGTAAATAAGTGTTTCTCTGTCATTTTTGTATTCCCCCTAATATATGTTTCGGTTACAAGGCATCTTCGCAGCTGCGAATCCTTTCGGGAACTTGCAACGGACTGATTATAACAAATTTTGACCCTTCGTAGTTGAAAAATGATAAAAAAGATCATTTTTGGGTAATAAAAAAACACTCTCAAGAGTGTTTGCATGATCCGTACGGGATTCGAACCCGTGTTACCGCCGTGAAAGGGCGGTGTCTTAACCGCTTGACCAACGGACCAGTTTGAAAATGTAATGGGCCTAAATGGACTCGAACCATCGACCTCACGCTTATCAGGCGTGCGCTCTAACCAGCTGAGCTATAGGCCCCAAATAAAAAATGCAAAGCGGGTGACGAGAATCGAACTCGCGACAACAGCTTGGAAGGCTGTAGTTTTACCACTAAACTACACCCGCATTCCTATGGCGCGGGACAGAATCGAACTGCCGACACATGGAGCTTCAATCCATTGCTCTACCAACTGAGCTACCGAGCCAAAAACAACGGTCTGGACGGGACTCGAACCCGCGACCTCCTGCGTGACAGGCAGGCATTCTAACCAACTGAACTACCAAACCAGAAGCTTTGTATTGCTGCTTTGCCGTTAAACAAAGCGATTGCGGGAGCAGGATTTGAACCTACGACCTTCGGGTTATGAGCCCGACGAGCTACCAGACTGCTCCATCCCGCGATAAGTAATTACTTTTCAGTAATTAAAGGACTGTGATTCTTTTGCTCGCAACAAAAGAGACAGTTAAGGAGGATAAGGGATTCGAACCCTTGCACGGTTTTACCCGCCTGACGGTTTTCAAGACCGTTCCCTTCAGCCGGACTTGGGTAATCCTCCAAAAGTAACAAATGATCCGTACGGGATTCGAACCCGTGTTACCGCCGTGAAAGGGCGGTGTCTTAACCACTTGACCAACGGACCAATAAAAAAACGGAGAAGGAGGGATTTGAACCCTCGCGCCGGTTTCCCGACCTACACCCTTAGCAGGGGCGCCTCTTCAGCCACTTGAGTACTTCCCCAAATGTATGACTACATTTTGATGGGCCTAAATGGACTCGAACCATCGACCTCACGCTTATCAGGCGTGCGCTCTAACCAGCTGAGCTATAGGCCCCAAAAAATAAAAGCTAAAGCGGGTGACGAGAATCGAACTCGCGACAACAGCTTGGAAGGCTGTGGTTTTACCACTAAACTACACCCGCATGGCGGTCTGGACGGGACTCGAACCCGCGACCTCCTGCGTGACAGGCAGGCATTCTAACCAACTGAACTACCAAACCATATTTAGCTTTTATTGCGCTTTTGAAAACAAAAGCAATTGCGGGAGCAGGATTTGAACCTACGACCTTCGGGTTATGAGCCCGACGAGCTACCAGACTGCTCCATCCCGCGATAAGTAATTACTTTTCAGTAATTAAAAGACTGTAATTCTTTTGCTCGCAACAAAAGAGACAGTTAAGGAGGATAAGGGATTCGAACCCTTGCACGGTTTTACCCGCCTGACGGTTTTCAAGACCGTTCCCTTCAGCCGGACTTGGGTAATCCTCCATAATAAAACAGATACAATGCCACAATGGACCTTGTAGGACTCGAACCTACGACCGGACGGTTATGAGCCGTCTGCTCTAACCAACTGAGCTAAAGGTCCAGGCTCTTAAAAAATCGCGGCGGAGGGGATCGAACCCCCGACCTCCCGGGTATGAACCGGACGCTCTAGCCAGCTGAGCTACACCGCGTAAAAAAGAATCATTTATTCAAATGATATGGAGCCTAGCGGGATCGAACCGCTGACCTCCTGCGTGCAAAGCAGGCGCTCTCCCAGCTGAGCTAAGGCCCCTTTTGTAAAAGTATCGGGAAGACAGGATTCGAACCTGCGACCCCTTGGTCCCAAACCAAGTGCTCTACCAAGCTGAGCTACTTCCCGTTATTAAAGCGCGCCCAAGAGGAGTCGAACCCCTAACCTTTTGATCCGTAGTCAAACACTCTATCCAATTGAGCTATGGGCGCATATTATGAAATGCCGAGGACCGGAATCGAACCGGTACGGTGATCACTCACCGCAGGATTTTAAGTCCTGTGCGTCTGCCAGTTCCGCCACCCCGGCTGAAAATTGCTAAGGCAAAGCGGAAAACGGGGTTCGAACCCGCGACCCCCACCTTGGCAAGGTGGTGCTCTACCACTGAGCTATTTCCGCGTATTCCTGATGCCGGCTAAAGGACTTGAACCCTCGACCCTCTGATTACAAATCAGATGCTCTACCAACTGAGCTAAGCCGGCAATGAAGTGCGGGTGAAGGGACTTGAACCCCCACGCCCGAAGGCGCTAGATCCTAAATCTAGTGCGTCTGCCAATTCCGCCACACCCGCATAGGTTATTACTATGAGTCGTACAGGGCTCGAACCTGTGACCCTCTGATTAAAAGTCAGATGCTCTACCAACTGAGCTAACGACTCATATGGGGGTTAACGGGATCGAACCGCTGACCCTCTGCTTGTAAGGCAGATGCTCTCCCAGCTGAGCTAAACCCCCATAAGGTAAAAAAAACGCGTGGCGACGTCCTACTCTCACAAAGGGAAACCCTTCACTACAATCGGCGCTAAGAAGCTTAACTTCTGTGTTCGGCATGGTTACAGGTGTATCCTTCTTGCTATCGCCACCACACTATTCAATTGA